>NZ_KE386906.1:0-357425 GCF_000429465.1 Algoriphagus vanfongensis DSM 17529
TTCTTCCTTATTCATTTTGCTTCTGCCTTCGATTCCAACTTCCTTGGCTTTGTCATACAGCTGCTTCTTGCTGCGATCTTCGTACTGTTCAGCTTGCCTCCTTTTTTACCCGAGTTGGGGTCATTAGCGATACGAGCAGCTTTTTGTTTGCTCATTCCTTGCTCTCGTAGGGCCTCGTATTGTTCATCATTTTTGATGCTTGGGCCATGGTTCTTTGTCATGATTTTGTGGTTTAAAGAGTTACATATTGGTTGATACTATTCCTCAATAGAAGGGGACACCCCTTGGCTAGTGGCAGTGGTCATTATTCTTTCAAATAGAAAGCCAAGAGATGGTTGACTTAAACATGCAATGACCTCTCAAGCTATTCTGCATGAGAGAACTTTGTTTTTTGAATTGATTACGTGTTTCCGGAAATCTATAAATCATGACCCTATTTAGACATTGATCAGGATATGTAAGTTTTCAAAGTACTTTTTAATCTTGTGTCACACGCTTCTTAGGAGGTTTATCAGCTTGATTTAGATTATTCATTGAATTTCAGGTGATTTCAAATTTGATGGGATTTCCTGTTTCTTCTGAAATCGGCAAGATGTACGGTTGTATCACAACCGGATATTGATCCCCTTCACTCCGAAGTCGTGGGGATTGAATCATAAATGATTTTTAAAAGAAAAAAGTATGGTAAAGATTGATGAAAACACCCGTGATAAATGGCTGCATATTAGGCTTACAGATCAAGAATTACTCACGATCAAGGCGAATTTTCAGAAGTCGATTTATGAAAATCTAAGCGAGTTCGCTCGCCGGATGTTGCTTCAGAAACCTATCGTGGGAAGGTATAGAGATACAGGGGTTCAGGAGCTTTTAAAGGAGTTGGTTAGCCTGAAAAGAGACTTACATGGCTTGGCTACTAATTACAATCAATTGGCAAAAAAGATGAATACTGCCAGCGATTTGGAAATAAATACGCATAGAAATCAAGTCATTGGAATGGAAGTAAAAATAGCCAAGTCTCTGGATTCTGTAAGGCGATTTATCGATCAAACGACAGCAAAATGGTTGCAATAATCAAGACAAGTGCATCTGTTCGCAGGCCATTTCAATACAATGAAAATAAACTGAAAGCAGAGGCTGCAGTGCTTCTTTTGGCTGCAAATTACCCTGGGGTTTTAGCTGAAGAATCCTCCCGGATGAGGCTGAAATATTTGCAGAAACTTGCCCGATTGAATTCCAGAACAAAGGTTAATTCGGTTCATATTTCATTGAATTTTGCCCCGGATGAGAAGCTGGAAAGGAATCGCCTGATTCAGATTTCTAAGGAATATATGAGCGGGATTGGATTCGGAGAGCAACCCTATTTGGTCTATCAGCATACTGATGCTGGTCATCCTCATGTGCATATTGTCAGCACGAATATTCAATTGGATGGCAGGAGAATTCCGCTGCACAACATTGGGAAATTGAAGTCTGAACCAACACGGAAAGCAATCGAAAAACAGTTTGGGTTGGTACCTGCAGAGCAGCAAAAAAAGGGAGTGTTTCTTGCCAAACAAGTGGATCTTTCAAGGGTAGAATATGGGAAATCCGAGACCAAAAGAGCTATTGGAAATGTATTGCAGCAAGTGCTTAAAAACTATCACTATACATCTTTGCCAGAACTCAACGCTGTCCTCAAAGGCTACAATATACTAGCAGATAGAGGAAAAAAGGAGTCGAGAATTTTTAGGAATCGGGGGCTGGTTTATCGGGTTTTGGATGAAAAGGGAGAAAAGGTTGGGGTGCCTATCAAGTCCAGTAGCTTTCACTTTCCAGCTACTTTGAAAGCTATTGAATCTATTTTTTTGGTCAATGAAAACACGAAGGATAAACATGCTAGTGGTCTTCGCGCGACGATTGATTTGGTCCTGATGAGATCAGCAAATGTGAGTTTGGGTGACTTTGAAAAAAGCTTGGAAAGGCAAGGAGTTGCGCTGGTGCTCAGAAAAAATCAAGAGGGGAGGATCTATGGATTAACCTATGTGGATCATCGGAGTAGGGCTGTTTTTAATGGGAGCGCTTTGGGGAAATCATACAGTGCAAAAGGCTTGCTTGATCGGCTAAACGCTACTGAATTGGTAACTCATAAGAAGGAGAATTCTATAAATCAGAGTAAGAAAAGGGTGGATTCTATTTCAAGTGTCAATAATAAGAAGCCTATAGAATTAGATGTTCAACAGCTAAAACCAGTTGCCATCTTGCAGCCTATCTATGCTGTGATTAAGCCTCAGGAGAGTTATTCCTACCTCCCTTTTGAATGGAGGAAAAGAAAGAAGAGGAAAAAGAGAAGGATATCCAACTAGACGGAAGGAGGAGCTGAAATGGGAATACAAACAGGAGAAAACGAGCAAGGCTTGCGTAGGATTTTGGACATGACCAGACTGATGGGGATCGGAGTTTTGGGACTTCATTTCTATTATTATTTCTATGAATCTTTTCAGGATTGGGGACTGGTTTCGGATCTGACGGATCGGATTTTGGATCATGTTTGGAAGACTGGTTTGTACCGTTCATTTCATTTGTCTAAAGTAATTTCATTGGCTTTGTTGATGATCTCCATGCTGGGAGCAAAGGGGAAGAAAGACGAGAATGCTTCTTTTCAATCGGTTGGTTTGCGAGTGTTGCTAGGCCTGATTTTATTCTTTGGGAGTCTTTTTTTGATTCAGTTTTCAATGACTGCTGTGCAGCTTGGCTTGGCGTACATGACTGTGACTTCCATTGGTTTTTTAATTATACTTTCAGGTGGTACTCAACTTTCCAGAATCATACGGACCAAGTTGAGCGAGGAAGTTTTTAATTCAGAAAATGAGACTTTTCCTCAGGAGGAAAGGCTGATTGAAAATGAATTTTCTATCAATCTCCCGACGAAATACAATTTTAAAGGAAGGATAAAAACAGCTTGGATCAATGTCATCAATCCTTTTCGTGGACTCTTGGTATTGGGGACACCTGGAGCAGGGAAGAGCTATTTTGTTATTCGGCATGTAATAGATCAGCATATTAGGAAGGGTTTCTCCATGTTTGTCTACGACTTTAAGTTTGATGATCTATCCTCCATTGTGTACAACACTTGGCTGAAAAATAAGAGAGCCTATCCTGTGGAATCCAAATTCTATGTGATCAATTTTGATGATCTTCAGCGGACTCATCGTTGTAATCCCTTGACTCCGGAAACTATGCTGGATATCACCGATGCAGCAGAGTCTGCACGGACTATTCTGATGGGATTGAATCGAGAATGGATCAAGAAACAAGGAGACTTTTTTGTCGAATCACCCATTAATTTTTTGACAGCGATCATCTGGTTTCTGAGAAAATATAGCAATGGTGAGTACTGTACTTTGCCTCATGTAATCGAGTTGATGCAGGTTGAATATGATCAGTTGTTTACAGTTCTGAGGACAGAAAAGGACATTGAAGTATTGATCAATCCTTTTGTGAATGCCTATCTTAATGATGTGATGGAGCAGTTGGAAGGGCAGATTGCTTCGGCTAAAATTTCCATGGCAAGACTATCATCTGCGCAGTTATACTATGTGCTTTCCGGTAATGATTTCACATTGGATATCAATAATCCGAAGGAGCCTAAGTTGGTTTGTATGGGGAATAATCCCCAGAAAATTCAGATTTATGGAGCAGTACTTTCGCTCTATGTAAACCGTTTGGTCAAGCTTGTTAATCAGAAAGGAAAGCTGAAAAGCAGTTTGGTCTTTGATGAATTTCCGACAATTTATCTCAATGGAATGGATAGTTTGATTGCTACTGCAAGGAGCAATCAAGTAGCCACCACTTTGGGACTTCAGGATCTCAGCCAGTTGAGAAAGGACTATGGAAGGGAGCAGGCGGAAGTGATTATGGGCATAGTGGGTAATGTGATTTCAGGACAGGTGACAGGGGATTCAGCCAAGCAACTTTCTGAGCGAATCGGGAAGATCATGCAGGATAGAAAGAGTCTTTCAATCAATAGTTCAGATACCTCAGTTAGCAAATCCAAGCAGTTGGAGGCTGCCGTTCCTCCCTCTACTATTTCATCACTTTCTTCTGGAGAATTTGTCGGGATGGTGGCTGATAACCCTGATTGCAAATTGGATTTGAAAGCCTTTCATGCTGAAATCATCAATGATCATCAACGGATCAAAAAGGAGGAAAAAGCATATTCACCTATTCCGGAAATCAGAAAAGTAGACACAAGCATTGTCCAAAGAAACTATCTTCAGATCAAGCAGGAAGTTGCTGATTTGGTCAATTCAGAGATGGAGCGGTTACTGAAAGATCCGGCTTTGAAGCATTTGGTGGTGAGGAAATGATAGGGCTTGTTGATGAAGATTTTTTAAGAGTGGAGTGTGCAAGAAATTGCTTGAGACAAGATTTTCCTGACTTGTGAATATTTCAGGGAGTTCCAGTCCAAAGAGGGAAGAATTGCTGCACATCACCGTATTCAAAGGGATATGAAAAGCCCTGGTTTTTGATATGAGAATGAAAGAGTCGCTTTTCAACGAGGACCAAATATAAAAGCCAAGGTAGGAAGTTAGAAGTTAAGATAAACTTTAGGCTTGAAAGAGTAAACCAAAGTGATTTAGAGTAATTGTGAAAAAGAGTCTAATGTTGCATGTCAGGCTCTAATTGTCATATGCAATACCACATTCAATGAATTAGAAATCTTCCATTTCATAATTTATTATGGAGTAGGTTTTCATAAGTAGTAAATAGCGGTTTTTACAATATTTCAACGTGGTACTACATTTCGTCTATTTCTGAGGAATAGACAAATTAAATTGTCTATTAGAAAGTATTGAATACGAAGAATCCTTTAGTCAGTAAATAAAAGTGTTAACTTCAAAAATTAAAGAAGATTGATTTTTGAAACAGTTATCATGAGGAGATATTATTTGGTTTACCTTATAGTTGCTTTTCTTTTTTCATGTGAAGGGCAAAATAGTGACGACTTTTTGTTTACTCGCCTAGATCCAAATCAAACCCAAATTCATTTTGTGAATAAGGTTGAGGATAGCGATTCTCTTGGGATTTTATATTATCTCTATTTTTATAATGGTGGTGGAGTGTCAGTAGGAGATATTAATAATGATGGACTTCCAGATGTTTTCTTGACCAGTAATCTTGGATCGAATAAGCTCTTCCTCAATAAGGGAGCATTGCGATTTGAAGATATTTCCTTAAATGCTGGAATTGGAGGTAAATCCGATTGGAATACAGGGGTGACAATGGCGGATGTAAATGGGGATGGGTTATTAGATATTTACGTTTGTGCAGTAGTTGGAATTCATGGATTGGAGGGGGAAAATGAATTGTATATCAATAATGGAGATCTTACCTTTTCAGAAAAGGCTGAAGCATACAAATTGAATTTTAAAAGTTATAGCACTTCTGCCGCATTTTTTGATTATGACAAGGATGGAGATTTGGATCTATATTTACTTAATCACTCCGTTCACACTGAAAATTCATATGGTCCTGCAGCTATAAGGGCAAATAGAGATGAAAATAGTGGCGATAAATTGTTGAAAAATGAAGGTGGTGTTTTTGAGGATGTCAGTGAAGCAGCTGGAATTTTCGGAGGTGCAAATGGATACGGGCTTGGGTTGGCTACCGCCGATTTCAACAATGACGGGTGGACAGATATTTATGTTAGCAATGATTTTCATGAAGATGATTATTACTATGTCAATCAAGGAGATGGAACTTTTGTAGAGCAGTTGAAAGAGAAGTTTTCCCAAACAAGTCGGTTTTCCATGGGGAATGATGTAGCTGATATCAATCATGATGGCTTTGTAGATATAATTACTTTGGATATGCTTGCTGAAGATGAAAAAGTACTCAAATCATCCATGAGTGACGACCCTATCTATACTCATGATTTGAAAATTGAACGTCTCAAGTATCACCCCCAATATGCCCGAAATATGTTGCAGGTGAATCATTCAGGAGAATTTTTTCAGGAGTATGCTCTCTTCAGCGGTGTGGAGTCAACAGATTGGAGCTGGTCACCACTGTTTGCAGATTTTGATTTGGATGGGAATCAAGACTTATTCATTACTACAGGAATTCCAAGAAGGCCAAATGACCATGATTACATCGCTTACATTTCCAATGAAAATACAGAGAGAGAATTCAACAATACGAGCCGCTTGGACCAAAAGGCACTTGAGAAAATGCCAACTGGCAATGTGAAAAATTTTATTTTCAAGGGAGGAGCTGAGTTAGTTTTTTCTGATCAGACTGGAATCTGGGTGGACGATGAGCCAAGCATCTCTAATGGGGCAGCTTGGGCAGATTTTGACCTTGATGGAGATTTGGATCTAATCACTAATAATATTAATGAAGCAGCTAGTCTCTATCAAAACAATTCAAACGACAGTTCCAATTACCTATCACTACATGTTGAGTTTGACGCTCCGAATAATTTTGGTATTGGGACTAAAATAGTGTCTTGGCATAGGGGAATTATGCAAACCAAGCAATTATTTCCTTCTCGTGGTTTTCAATCTTCCTCTGAACCTATGATTCATTTCGGGTATGGGAAGGAAACTAAGGTTGATTCACTCTTGATTATCTGGCCGGATGATACTTACGAAATGAAATATGACATATCTACAAATCAAAGAATAGTGCTTAGACCTAAGGAAATACGTAAAAGCATAAATTATGAAAATGTTTATACTAAGCCTAGTCCATGGTTTGAGAAGGTGGAAATTGATGGAATAGACTATGTTCATCAGGAAAACCGATACATTGATTTCAATAGGCAAAAGCTCATACCCTATAAGATTTCAGATAGAGGGCCAGCTGTTTCCATTAAAGATATAAATCATGACGGTCTGGAAGATTTGATATTTGGAGGAGCTAAAAATCAAACAGCAAGCCTTTATCTCCAATCAGTAGATGGATTTAAAGAAATGCATGTTCAAGCCATCGAAAATGATTCTTTGCAAGAAGATGTTTCACTCATTATAGAGGATTTTAACGGAGATGGAGTCAATGATTTGTATTTCGTCTCGGGAGGGGGTGAATATTTGGCAAAACAAGAACAGTTGAGGGACCGATTGTATTTACAGGTTAATGGAAGGTTTGAAAAGTCTAAGCTTCCTGATTTTTTTCAGAATGGATCAGTTGTCAAATCTGCTGATTTTGATAAGGATGGTGATTTAGATCTTTTCGTTGGAAGCTTGGCTGTAGCCAATGATTTTGGTAAAATTCCAAAATCCTTTTTGTTGAAAAATGAAAATGGGATTTTTGAAATTTATGAGAATGAGTTATTGGGGCAAGTAGGTATGGTGACAGATGCCATTTGGACCGACTTTAATCTTGATGGCTGGGAGGATCTGATAGTAGTAGGAGAGTGGATGAGCCCTGCATTTTTCAAAAATGAGAATGGCAATTTCGTTCTAGTAGATGAAGATATTTTCTCAGGCCCCCTCAATGGCCTTTGGCAATGTATCATCCCCTTTGATATGAATGGAGATGGTCAAATTGATTATTTGTTGGGAAATTGGGGGTTGAACACAAAGTTTACTGCAAGCTCAGAGTTCCCATTAAAAATGTATTACAGTGACTTTGATCAGAATGGGAATTCCGAAACTATCCTTGCTTATGAAAAAAACGGGGAATATTTTACGTTGGCAGGACTAGCTGAATTGGGCAGTCAGCTTAGTTATTTAAAAAAGAGATTTACTTCCCATTCAAAATTTGCAGGTAAGAATTTGAATGAGATTTTTAATGACAAAGAATTGGAAGTCGCTACTCAATTAGAGGTACATACATTATCCTCTGGATATTTATTAAATAAAGGTGGAAGTTTCACATTCCAACCATTTCAAAAGGAACTTCAAGTAGCTCCTATAATGGCATTCTTAGAATATGATTTTAATGGAGATGGTGAAGTCGAAGTCTTGGTAGGGGGGAATTATTTCGGAGTAAATCCCTATCATGGAAAATTGGCTAGTATGTCTGGAAGTATACTTACCACTTCAGGTAAAGTAGATGAAGGGGCTCACCTTGGACTTAATTTTACCCAGAAATCAGTTCGAGCATTTAATATCATTCAAGTCAATGATCAAGATTACCTTTTAGTTACTTACAACAATGATAAGCCCGAGTTTTTTAGCTTTAATCAGAAGAAATAAGTCTTTGATTTAGATTCGTATTTTGAATTGAATCATTGAAATCAAAAAAATAAGGGGCATAAATTATTTATGCCCCTTTTATTATCAGATTTAACTGATTAAATGATCATGGCTTAATAGCCAGGGTTTTGTGTCAAAACATTACTTGCAGAGAGGGCAGAAGTAGGTACAGGAAAACGATTTAAGTGGTCTGAACCAGAAGGTTGATGATCCCACCATTCTTCTGTAGTGAAGAAGCCTAAGCGAATTAGATCAGTTCTTCTTCTTCCTTCACCCAAAAATTCAATACCCCATTCGTCAGCCATCCTGTAGAGGTCTAGGTTACCTGAAGTAGCTGGGTTTGGGTCCGCTCCATTTTCAAATGCTCTTCTTCTTACATCATTTATGAGGCTTGCTGCTGTATCACTGTCTCCCAGTCTTAATTTGCACTCTGCAAGCATCAAATATGCCTCAGCTAGCCTAAACGCAGGATGGTCAGCCCCCCATCTAAGGCTTAGATCTGTGCTGGAAGGGATTGGGATTTTAACCAGTCTAACTCCGGTGTTTTCTTCTCCTGATGCGATATTGGAGGGGAGCTCCTCAACAGATGAATAGGTTTGCCCTACTTCAGAAAATCTTCCTACCTGATCAACAAATACCAAAGGCTTTCCATTGTATTCTTCATTACCAGTAACTTCAGCCCCGGTGACTGGTGATGTTTGATCCCCGATTAGAAACATACCTTCATAATTTCCATTTCCTAAGTATCGGTATGGTTTTTTTCTTAAATCTCCATCATCAAACTTTTCGTATGGTGATCCAAGCTTGAAATCATTCCTGTATAAATCCCCGTTTGGTTTTCTAGATGGTTGCAAGTGTGTCCCGTTATTTGATCCCAAATCAACATCGAAGTAAATCCTGGAATTGTAATGGTACATATGATCGTAATGAGTGTACTCTAATCTATTAAATTCAGAAGGAATGGACCAAATGATTTCATTTGATTGGTTATTATTGAAATGATGAGGGCCCCGCCAATCTGAATCAAGACTGTATTCACCGTATTCTCCAGAAATTATATCCTCTGAAATAGTTGCAGCTTCTTGATACATGTCTACACCGATGTATGCTTCGGCGTTGAAGTAGAGTCTTGCGAGCATCAAGGCAGCTGCTCCTTTGGTTATAGCTCCTTCCAGCGGAGCTCCTACTTCTCGAGGAGGCAAATCGACTAATGCCTGCTGTAGCAAAGCTTCGATATGGTCGAATGTTTCTTGTTCGGTACTTCTGGGCACATTTTCCTGATCTAGACTTGTGAATATGGGAAGTCCCCCAAAAAAGTCTAGCCCCCTTAAATAGAAGAAAGCTGTCAGAGCATCTAGTTGACCTAAATGGGCTGCTTTATCTGCATCGGTCAATGCCAAACTCTCATAGTCAAGATTACCCAGATCCTGTTTTACGTCAAGGGCTAATGCCACTCCTTGGAGCGTACCTCTCCAAGTCCCAAATAGTTGCGATTCATCGGGGGTCCATTCGTGATGTTGATAGCGGGCATACCTTCCTCCATCATACCAGTGTCTTCCCTTTGTCGTTCTAGCAAATTGATCTGCGGAGAATTCCTGAGCTATCCATCGATCTCCTGTAAGGTACCACCTAGCATGTGTGAAAGGTCTATATAGTGCGGCTAATACATCTCCTTCAGTTTTGAAGAATGTTTCCGGGACCACTTTATCATACCAAACTTCATCTAAAGAGCAACTTGTCAGTGCTGCTGTGATTGCGATGATTATGTATTTTTTGAATTTCATTTTTCTGGTATTTTGGGTTTAGAAATTAGCTTGAACACCTAGCATAAATGTCCTAGTTTGGGGATAGGTTGCTCTTTCTTCAAAGCCTGGGTCCAAACCGTTGATGTTTACTTCTGGATTAAGACCTGAATAGTTTGTCAGTACGAGAAGATTTTGTCCAGTTGCATATACTCTCAATCCCTTTAAATATTCGGTCTTTTTTAGATTAAAAGTGTATCCCACAGAAAGTACATCCAGCTTTAGAAAGTCACCTTCTTCTATCCAGTAGTCACTGAGCTCTTTTTCTCCTGTGATGTGTTTTTGTTTTTCATAATTTTCTTCCAAAACATTTCTTCCTTCGAGAGGAATGCCGTAATAGAAGTTGGGCATGTTAAAAATATCATGTCCAACCCATGCTCTGAAGTAGGCCCCAACATCAAAATTTTGAAAGTTGAACTGATTGTTCCAAGAAAGAATCAATTTTGGAATTGCATTTCCAATAAACTGCTTGTCCTCATCTGTTTTGGTTCTTTCGGTGACATCAAAAACTTCTCCGTCAGCTCCCTCTAACATCCAGTTTCCATCTTCTGTAAAACCGGCAAACTTCCAGACATAGAATTTCCCAATTGGTTCACCGGGAAATAACCGGACTGCATTCCCGGGACTGCCAGGGGCAGGAAAGCTCATTCTATCCCAAAATGTCTGATTACCCCAAAGGCTTACCAACTCACTTTTATAAGAAGATCCGATAAAAGTGGTAGTATATTGAAAGTTTGGCTTATTGACGGCATTCCAATTAATTTCAGCTTCCCAGCCAGCATTAGTTAAAACTCCAACATTCATTGTTGTTTTGTCATGTATTGCAGGTGGTTGAGGTACTGATATATCATAAATCAAGTCATCCACGTCTCGACGGAATACATCGAATCTACCATATACACTTCCGTCAAGAATAGCAAAGTCAAGACCTATATTGTACTCTTTTTTTGTTTCCCATTTCAAATCTGTATTTTGGTTATGAGAGACTCCATATGTTCTTCTCCACTCACCATTCATAAGCCACCAAGTGTCTGGTCCATACATTCTGGTAGCAACACCTGGAGCAAATCCTTCATTTCCTGTTTCTCCATATCCAGCCCTTAGTTTTAGAGTAGTGAATATGTTTTGATCTTGCATGAAGGACTCATTGCTTATATTCCAACCTATTGATATGGCGGGAAACATACCCCATCTATTTCCCTCAGCAAACTTGGATGATCCCTCTCTTCTTAAACTGGCAGTTAAAAGATATCTATTGTCAAAGTTATAGTTAACCCGGCCAAAGAAAGCCATTAACCTCACTCTAGGGTTTTTATAAGAACCAAGTCCAGCTCTTCCCTCGGCTAGAAATCTACCAGTTCCTAAATCATTTTCCTCAATGCCATCTACAGCAAAATCTGAATTGTTTGCGTTAAATCCTTGCCCATTGAACTCTTGAAAACTATACCCTAAAACTGCATTGAAGTTATTTTTTCCAAAGATGGAGTTATAGGTAGCAAATGTTTCGAAAGTCCTACTCTGTGACTCGGAGTAACTTTGGCTTGCGTAGCCTGCAACTCCTTCATCTAGTGAAGTTTTGTGTTGTGCAGAACGCCAATAGGTGCCATAGTCATTGTTGTTCACAATTGAATATCTTCCTGTTATGAAGAAATCATCGGTCAGATTCAATACTAGACTGGTAGTATTGAGTAAGTAATTATACTTTCTGTCATCTGTTCTAAGTTTTATATCAGCTACAGGGTTATACCAATCATACCCTCCGGTCCAAACATTCAGTCCGTTTGGATGAGTTGGATCATATGGGGTTTCAGTTGGATTCAACTGGATAGCCATTCGAAAAATATCATTGTTAGAAAAGGTGGACTTCCTGTTGCTGTAAGAGAGATTATTACTGATTTCTAAGAATCCTTTGAACATAGTAAAGTCTGTGTTGATCCTAGCCTGGATATCTTCTCTTGTGGATCCAATAGCCAAACCCGTGGCGTCTCTCTGGCTCACAGTTGCTCTGATTCTAGCTTGTTCTACACCACCATTTAAACTAATCACATTCCTATATGCGAATGGGTTTTTGTTGGTGACTTCCTCAAACCAGTCAGTGTCATAGCCTAGGTCTTCTCCAATTCCTTCCTCGAGGAACCTTTCAGTACTTAAAGGTTTATTGTATCTCCTTACAGTTTCCACAAACATCTCTCCTGTATAGCTGACTGAAAGTCCACCTGCTTTGGCAGATTTTGTGGTGATTAATATTACTCCTCCCGAAGCTCTTGTCCCATAAATTGCTGCACCTGAGGCATCTCTCAGTACTTCGATTGATGCAATGTCTTCTTTCACGACTGTGTTAATATCACCGCCGGGTACTCCATCGATGACTATCAAAGGTCCTTGGGATGCATTGACACTGTTTACTCCTCTTAATTGAACTGAAACGCCTGCGTTTGGATCAGTGCCATTAGATGATTGGACGCTTAGGCCAGGTACTTTTCCCTGTATGGCCATTAAAGGAGACACTGTGCCAGCTACAAAGTCATCTTCGTTCAGTGAACTGACTGCACTTGTAAGATTTTCTCTGTTGACGGAACCGTAACCAACTACAACTACTTCATCTAAGGAAGATATGTCTTCTTTGAATGTTACATTTATTTCCGTCTGATTTGTTATCTCAAAACTTTGAGATTCATAACCGATGAAAGAAAAAACCAATGTGGCCCCTTCTGGTACAGTGATAGAATAGCTTCCGTCAATATCTGTAACGGTTCCAGTTCCAGATCCGAGGACGGAAACCGTAGCGCCTGGAACTGGTTCTCCTGTTTCATCTTTCACTATACCTTTGATTTCAACATCGGCAAGTTCCTTATGATAAGAAATGTTATCAAAGGGGATGCTTAGGTTTAAATTGTGGGAATAGACCTGATTGTAAGTAGTTAACTGTAGCCAGATTAAAATCATGAACAGTTTGGCGATCTTTTTTGACCACCTGTGTAAGGCTGTTTTCATAGCGTAATTAGTTAATTGGGTTGTTGTTATAGATAAATAAGGAAAAGCCTATTCTCTAAAAAAGAAATAATTAGTAGGTATTAATACTAGTTATGACTTCTTTAGTAATTCTGTACTATCGGGACAATTTGCACCCGGTTAATCAAAAAGATAAAAGCTTTGAAGTACAATGGTAAAAGCTTTTATGCTGGTAAAATATTTAGCCCTGAATGACACAGGAACTGATCAGCTGGTCTATTTTAAATCTAGTGAAAAAGAAAAATTTAAGATTGATTTTTCGTGTTATTTTGAATAATAGTAAATGAATGGTTTTTATTTAATGTAAGCGGCATAATATGAATTAATCAATATAAAATTGTATTAAATGATCATATGTATTGTGTTATACAATAATACCATGTGCCAAATCTATTGACTGCCCCACGTTTAAAAATTATTCCAATACCACCTTAAGTCATCTTTGGTGCCATTTACCTTTTTAATTTTTGAAATGTTTTGAGCCTGTCAATTGGCATATCAGCATCTTGCCTGATTTTCAAAATCACTGACTTTGAGTTTAGCTATGACGCCAGTTTGCAACAAAGGGAATACGTCAATCGTTTGGTTACCGACGTTAGCTTTGATTCAAAAGAAATAACCTGTGGAGGCATATCAGGCCCCTTCTATTTTAAAGCACATACACAAACTGTTAGTATGTGTATGTGCTTTTTTTTTAAACTTAAATAACAAGTATGGTTAAAATAGATCGCTATCTCCAGTTGAATAACTTCAATTATTGTTGATGGACATTCAATTAGTTGTGGGTTTATGACAGTTTTTTCCTTAATGCCATCATATCATGACTGATTTTGGTATCCAAGATCTTTGCGTAATGCTGAGTTTGTTTTAGTGACTTGTGACCTAGCATTTTTGATACAGTTTCGATAGGGACACCATTGCTCAAGGTAACTGTTGTTGCGAAGGTGTGACGGGCAATATGGAAGGTGAGAGGCTTGTTTATTTCACAGAGATCTGCTATTTCCTTTAAATAGGAATTCATTTTTTGATTACTCAGAACGGGAAGGACATGAGTTCCGTCTATGCAAGTAGGGTGATCTTTGTATCTGTTGATTAAGTCAAGTGCTTTGGGGAGTAGGGGAAGTCGTGTTGGGGTATCTGTTTTCCTCCTTTTAGTAAATATCCATTGTTCTCCATCTATTCCCGTAACTATCTGGGACCGGCTAAGTAACTTTACATCTATGTAGGCGAGTCCAGTAAAGCAACTGAATAAAAAGATGTCTTTGACATGATTCAGTCTGTCAGTAGCAAATTTCTTGTTCTCTATGCGTTTGATTTCCTCATAGGTTAAGAATATCCGATGGACTTCTTTTTTAACCATTTTGAATCGGATGAACGGATCTCTATCCAACCAACCACTCTTTAAGCAAATCAAGACGATCTTTTTAAAATTGGCCAGATACTTAACTGTCGTATTGTGGCTGCAATTCTGAACTGTTTTAAGCCAAAATGAATAAGAGGAAATAAAGTCATAGTCCAGTTTATGGATTTCTAGATCTTCTCTCTTGTATTTCCATTTGATAAAAGCTCTGGTGTGATCCAATGAAGTTCGAAATCGCTGCAGTGTACCCGGTGCATATTCTTTATGGAGCAGGGCCTCTACCTGGTCATTATGTTCCTGATAAATTTCAAGAATCATCTTTTTCTTTTCACTCACTCCCAAAAGAATATTCCTAATACCTTCTGCAGTTACTTCCTCGTCCTTGTCCAATAGGATCTTTTTTGCTTGGAGGCTTTTATAATAAAGCGTATCCAAGAGAGAGTTAATGGTTTTTGCCTCTTCAGAATTTCCTATGGCTCTACCTGAAGTAGGGTTCCAAATAGACGGGTTGCATAATCTCTTGGTTGACAGTTCTTTAGATTTCCCATCAACTGTAATGCGAAGGTAGATGTACCTTTCATTTGTTTTGTTTTTTTTGGATTGCTTTAAAAAGAAGAGCAAACCGAAGCTTTTTTCTAGCATGACGCACTGATTTTGGTTAATAAAACTCGAAATATAAGCTCTAAATCACAAGAAGGTTAATTATTGAACATGTTGATATTCAATGTTCTATAAGGATTTCAGTGCGTCTTTTTTTTGAATCCAAGGACTACACGAATGACGCACTGGGATTACAGGCAATTGTGAAAATTATAGTGGTTTGGACACAAAAAAACCTGTAATTCCAAAAATCACAGGTTGTCCCAATTTGAGTGAAAAAAGCATTTTTGTTTTTTTTAAAATGCTGATTATCAATACTTTCTGAATAAAATTCCTAGAAAATAAAAAGGGTTACTGATTTTTGATTCAGTAACCCCTTGGCTTTCTTGGCCTTTTTGGCAGAGAGTGGGGGATTCGAACCCCCGGTACGGTTTGACCCGTACGACAGTTTAGCAAACTGCTGGTTTAAGCCACTCACCCAACTCTCTGTTTAGCCTCTATACGGAGAATGTCTCCCCAAAGGCGATGCAAATATAAAGTAAATGAGAAGATTTTAACAAACATTCTTCCCAGGGAATAAAACTTTAGAGGAGGATTTGCTTAATCAATTGAATTTCAACTTAAATAATTTACGTTTTTTCTGAATAATTCCTGAAAAATACCCGGAACCGGGTATTTTTTTACCAAATCAAGCCCTTAATTTTATGTCAATAACTTTTAAGCCCATGATTGTTCAAGTAAGTAATGCCACATTTTTAATCGAAAACTGTTCGACTCAAAAGAGCTGTTTTTCCATCAAGTCCGATTCCATGGAAGAGCTCTTGAGGTTGTTTGGTTCGTCCAAAAATATCCAGTTTGTACCGGGAGAATACCCGTATCAGGTCAATATCTGTAGACAGGAGTTTTCAAATTCTTTGATTTTATTGATCAAAGAGATCGACTACACCAATTTTTCAAAATTGGCTACATATTGCTGATCGTTTTATTTTGTGACTCCCAAGAGACTGAATAATGTGAGCTTGGGGGCGATCTCCGGGAATCCCTGAAGCGATACAAACTCCGAACTAACCCAAAGCATCTTATCATTTCCCAAAGCTAGTCCTTCGGTGTTGCCTCTCAACGAGAGGTCTCCGATTTTAATTTTGGGGTGAATAGATTTCAGCTTTTCGTTTTCTAACTCATAAATCCAGATTACTTGTTCGTAGGGATTGGTGCCGAATGGCTTCATTCCCAAAAGGATGATTTCCCCAGTGGTAGCGTCTATTTCTGCTGCAGAAATCAGGCTTTCAGTCTCAATAGTTTCTAGAAAAACGGCTGACTGGACAAAGATTTCATTTTTTAAAACGTAATGATGACTGTCTTCAGTCCCTCTGTTTTTGGTGAAAAGATGAAGCATATCGTGGTGAAAAATCATCGCTTCACAATCATACGGATGGTTTTCATCTGTTCCGCTAAAGTCAGACTGCTCTGGATAATGAAAATCTATTCGCTCTGCCGATACCTGAGCCGAGGTCAAAACATCGGTGATGGGAACTCGATAGATCGTAAGATCTTTTCTAGTTCCTAGATTGTTGCCAAAATCACCAATAAAAAGGTATCCATCTCCGACTGCCAAATCCTCCCAGTCCCTATTGCTGGCATTGGCTACTGTGATCGACCGAATCAGCTCTCCAGTCAAAGGCTGGAGTTCGTGGATTTGATTGCTATTGTCACCGTCATTGATAGAGAAAAGCCGACCTTGAATCCATGCCAGGCCGGATGTTTCATTTTGAGAAGAAGGAAGCTCGGCCAGCTCAGTTCCTACCAAAGAAACTGGGTTTTTAGCTGGATCAAGTTTGATGTGATGCTCTTCGTAGAGATTTGTGGCTACATTATAGTCCAGTTCCACTACCTGCTCGGAGGACTCAGTGAGAAGAGAATATTGTGTCAGGGATCTGTCATTGGCAAAAGGGACCTGAAAGGATTGTAAGCCTGTGGTCTGACTGTAGATGAAATGTTCTTGAGAAGAAAAGCTGTAAAATGTTATCGGCTCAGTTCCATTGAATATGGGAGCGGAGATAGATTCTTCAGAAGAAACAAAGATTCTTGAATTGAGTCTAGTTCCACTGATCCCAATCTCTTGGTTTGTGCGATTGACTGTGAATTCACCGGAAAGTTTTACTGATGCCGTAGCAGAAAATTCTCCTTGATTCCCCGAAGTATAGTCATAGTCATAGCTTCCAAAAGGAAGAATTATTTTTTCTGGGATCGGATCTTCTCTTGGAGAAATGGTCAAGCTATACTTGTCTTGAGTCTCTTTGTTTGTGACAGTTAATTTGATTTGTGCTTCCCAGTTTTCTTCAAAATCACTATTTGTATCTACTAGTGTGATCCCTGTGATGGAGATTTGCCCCGAATTCTCTGGAATAGCAGGCTCAGGGGATTCACTTTCTCCACAGGAGTATAGACAAAGAATCGCTGGGAGAAAACACGCTAAAAAATAAGAGGACAGACGCATAGGCTGAAGTTAGTGATTTTCTAAAACCGAATCCGGAATCCATAGTAAGCTGCTATCTCCATAGCTTAAGAAGCGATAGTCATTTTCTAGAGCTTCTTGATAGACTTTTTTCCAATCATCTCCCAGCATAGCGGCAATAAGTAACACAAGGGTGGTGCCGGGTTGATGGAAATTGGTGATCAGGCCTTCGAGCATGTGAAATCTGTAGCCGGGGAAAATAAAAATCTCAGTACTGCCCATCAGAGCCTCCATTTGTTGAGCCTCCATGAAATTCAATACAGCTTGCAAAGCCTCTGCTCGAGTAGGAATGGAGCTCCGTTGCTGGTAGGGGAAGAGTTTTTCTATGCTGAAATCAGTGCCTTTGTTTTCCAGAAGTTTCACTCCAAACCAATAAAGACTCTCAAGACTTCGGATAGAAGTAGTCCCTACCGCAATAGTTTGGCCTTTCTGGTTAAGGATTTTTTCGATGCTGGACTTTTGGAAATGAATCTGCTCACTATGCATAGGGTGGTCGGTGACCTTGTCCACCTTGATCGGCTGGAAAGTCCCTGCAGACACGTGGAGCGTCACTTGGGCTTCTCGGATATCTTTCTTGCGGATTTGATCAAAGATTTCCTCCGTGAAGTGCAGTCCAGCTGTCGGTGCAGCTACAGCTCCCTCATTTTTGGAATAAACCGTTTGGTATCGGTTTTTATCATCCTCTTCGGGTTTTCTGTGGAGGTATGGCGGAAGCGGAACTTCACCACTTGCCTCGATGATGTCCACAAATGGAATGGTAAAATCAGACCATCTAAATTCCACTCGCTTGGATTCCCGATCTGTCAGCACAGCTTGGATTAAGGTTTCCTTGCCCTGAAAATCCAGTTTCCCTTGCAGAATTTCTCCGTCTTTCCATTTCTTGGCGTTGCCTATCATCGTTTCCCAGGTGACAGGATGCTTTGCAAGCATGATTTCGGGAATGACGGTGCTGGGAGATACAGGTTGCAATAGGAAAATCTCAATCCTTGCACCAGTTTCTCTTTGAAATATCAATCTGGCCGGAATCACCTTCGTGTCGTTGTATACCATCAAGCTATGCTCTTCCAGCAGCTCAGGCAAATCATAAAAATGCTGATGACTGATCTTTCCGTCTTTGTAGTGGAGCAATTGGGAATGGTCCCTTTTTTCCAATGGAAACTTGGCTATCCGATCTTCAGGTAGTGTATATTCGTAGTCTCTTAGATTGATGAGAGGCTCTTGCATGCGATTGATTTTGAAAAGGCAAATATAAAGCTTCAAATCTTTTGCTCTCTCATTTCACAAATTCCCATTTTCGATGAAGTTAAATTTTGAGATAGTTCCCAGAGTTCTGGAGTTTAAGTTTGATGCGGGTACTTCCCGAGGAGTGCTCAAAACCCGTCAAATTTGGTGGGTCAAAACTTGGGACTTGCAGGCTCCTGATCGGGTAGGCTGGGGCGAAGCGGCGCCTCTGGTCCAGCTAAGTGTAGATGATAGACCGGATTTTGAGGTACGCTTGGGAGAAGTCTTGGCAAAAGCTGCAAGGCAGGATTGGTCAGGAAATGAAGCTGATGTTTTGGCTCGGATCAAAGATTTGGTTCCTCAAAACCTACCTGCTGCTCGTTTTGCTTTGGAGATGGCGGTGCTAGACTGGAAAAATGCGGGAGAAAAGAGATTTTTCAGAAATGCCTTTAGAGATGCATCTGATGCGATTGCTATCAACGGCTTGATCTGGATGGGAGCAAAAGAGTTTATGTTTTCCCAGATCAAAGAAAAGCTGGCAGCAGGATTCACCTGTATCAAAATGAAAATTGGTGCGATTGATTTTGAGCAGGAGTTGGAGCTTTTAAGGTACATCCGACAGCAGTTTTCGCCAGATGAAATCACCTTAAGAGTAGATGCAAATGGTGCTTTCAAGCCTGATGAAGCCCTGGACAAACTGAAACAACTGTCTGAGTTGGGTATTCACTCCATAGAGCAGCCGATCCGTGCTGCTCAGAGGGATGAAATGGCTGAACTATGTGTAAAATCACCTCTTCCGATTGCTTTGGATGAGGAACTGATCGGTGTGGCGGACAAAACAAGCTTGCTTAATCACATCAACCCTCAACACATAATCCTCAAGC
This sequence comes from Algoriphagus vanfongensis DSM 17529, assembly GCF_000429465.1. GTDB lineage: Bacteria > Bacteroidota > Bacteroidia > Cytophagales > Cyclobacteriaceae > Algoriphagus > Algoriphagus vanfongensis. Next base: position 19,575 of record NZ_KE386906.1, read on the forward strand.
CCAGTCTTCTGGGGGGATTTTCGGAAAGTCAGGAGTGGATCTCGCTTGCTGAATCCAAGAAGATCGGCTGGTGGGTGACATCTGCTCTGGAGAGTAATGTCGGCCTCAATGCCATCGCACAGCTGGCTTCGAAGTATCAGCCTGTGATCCCCCAAGGTTTGGGTACCGGACAATTGTATCACAATAACCTGGCATCGCCGCTTCAAATCTCAAAGGGTAGCTTGATATATAATCAGGCAGCGAATTGGGAAGAGCCCGCTTAATGAGTGAGCGGGAATAAATAGACGGGTTGATTGCCTTTCGTCCGTAGTCCTGTTTGAGTCAGTTCACCTGTCTCTACATTTCTTTTGAAGATCACAATATCTCCGGACTGCTGGTGTGCGGAAACGAGGTATTGTCCATCGGCTGTCAGGTTGAAATTTCTAGGCATGATGCCGCCAGACGGATAGTGTGAGATCAATGCAAGCTCCCCATTGTCGGTTCTTTTGAAAGCAGAAATAGTATTGGCATCTCCTCGGTTGGAGACGTAAATGTGATTCCCGTCTGGCGAAACTCTCACCTCTGCAGCACCAACCGATCCGTCAAAATCATCTTGGAGTAAGGAGAGTCGCTGTCTGGAGGTTAAATTTTCATCTTTGAAATCAAATATTTCTAGTACAGCTGTCATTTCCTGCACGACATAAACTTGATTGCCATCTTTGGAAAATGCCAAATGTCTAGGCCCGTCTCCAGGAGTCATCGAGACTTTTGTTTTCAAGTTTAGAGGAGCTTCTTTTTCTACTTCAAAGCTGTAAATATAGATTTCATCTGAACCCAAGTCAGCTACCAATACATTTTTGCCATCTGGTGAAAATGTCGCGCTGTGTACATGAGGTGCTTCTTGACGGTCTGGATTGACACTGGATCCTTCATGCTGAATCAATTGAGAAAAAGCTAGTCTTCCTTTCAGGTCTACCCGAAACCCGGATAAGCTTCCTCCACTATAATTGCTCAAAATCAGAAAGTCTTCATCTGGAGATAGAGCGATATGGCAAGGGTGATCTCCTTGAGTTTCCATGGAGTCTAGTAGAGTCAGCTGGTTGTCCGTAGGATTTCTTTCAAAACTCACAATTTTCCCTCCTCCCTTACCGGCCTCTTCTTGGAGTGTGAAAACTTTTTTTCCATCCTTGCTGGCTAATACAAAGGAAGGATTGGCTAAATTAGGAACAAGTGTCTGGAGGTGAACGGAATCTTTCTTTGGTACCAAAGTGAGAAAATCCAGGCCTTGATCGTCAGATTTGGTATAGGTGCCGACCAGAAAAGAATAGGTCATAGGGGTGCTGTTTTCTTGAGTAGAGGAGGTAGGTGAACTGCAGGAAAAAAGACCTGCTAGGATGGGAAGGAGCCAACGTTGTTTCATGATGAAATATAGGAAATCAAAAATAGATAGAGATTGATATGAAAATTAGAAAAATGACCTTTTTGATGAATTTAATTAACAATTTGTCTTGAATTTTTGTTGAAAACGTAAATAATTCGAGAAAAAGCATAAATTTTATTAATTTGCTAAGCTTTAAACCCTGTGATAAATGTACCAAACCTATGACACCGAAGTCGCCAAGCGATTTACGATTTACAATTCACTTTTTTTAGACCTTCCATTCGATGATATCTTTCGTACCGGAACCATGCTTCCGCTACTGGGGAAGGCTTGTGAAAAGGGCTTTGAGTCCGGCAAATCTCCCCGTCAGATTATTGAAGGCTATTTTGAAGAACTCATGCCTTCCAATACTCAGGAGGAGCGGACTGATTTACTTTTTCAAATGATCCAATATGTGGAGAGACAGGTAGTTTTGTTTGACTCCATAGAAGATGCCGCCTATGAGCGTATCAATGATCTGGGCGGGAAAGGCTCTATCAAAGCTTTGATTACCCGTGCGGAAAGTGACCACAAAAAGGAAGAGTTGGTAGAAAAGTTGAAGACCTTTTCAGTTAGACTGACGCTTACGGCTCACCCGACGCAGTTTTACCCTGGGAATGTATTGGGAATCATCACGGATTTGGAGAATGCCATCCGTACAGATGACCTAGGTAGAATCAACCAACTTCTTCAGCAGCTGGGAAAAACTGGCTTTATCAATAGAGAAAAGCCTAGCCCGTATGAAGAAGCGGTCAGTTTGATCTGGTATCTGGAAAATGTATTCTATCAATCTATTTCCGATATCATGATTCGGCTTTTGACCAGTCTGGATCAGCCGATTCATTCGTGGGAAAACCCTGGATTATTGAAAGTTGGTTTCTGGCCAGGTGGAGACCGGGATGGTAATCCATTTGTGACCCATGAGACGACTGTACAAGTAGCGGAAAGACTCAAGAAGTGGGTGCTTCGATGCTACTACAGAGACATCCGCAAAGTGAGAAGAAGACTTACTTTCAAGCATGTGGAAGGCATCATGCTACAGGTAGAAAAGGGGATTTATACCACCTTGTTTGAGGATACGCCTGTATATCAAAATAAAGAAGAGCTGATAGCGCAATTGCTAGAGGCTAGGGAAATGCTCATCAAGCATCACAATGGCCTGTTTCTGGAATTGTTGGATCAGTTCATTTTGAAAGTTAGAATTTTTGGTTTCCACTTTGCACATATGGACATGCGTCAGGATAGCCGAAAACATGACAGTCTATGGAATGAAATCTTTCAGATTCAGGGAGTGAAGTGGGCTGAAGGTGAGAAAAATCAGATAGATCAGATCCTAGCCTGTAAAGAGTTGCCTGCTTTGGAAGCTGTTAAGGATGATTTTCACCGTGAGATGCTTCAGTCCATAGGAGCTATCGAAAAGGTACAGACTGCTAATGGAGAGGAAGCGCTTCATCGATATATTATTTCCAATTGCCAGTCAGCAAAGCATTTACTGGAAGTGTTTCAGCTGGCTCAGTTGACCTTAGGAAAAGGGAAGGAGCAATTGCCACTGGATGTAGTGCCGCTATTCGAGACGATCGATGACTTGGCTGAGGCTCCAGAGATCATGGCCTGGTTGTACCAGTTGCCAGTCTATCAAAAACACTTGGCCTCAAGAGGAAATAAGCAGACCATCATGCTCGGATTTTCTGATGGGACCAAAGATGGCGGCTATCTGAAAGCCAACTGGTCTATCCTGAGAGCTAAAGAGGAGCTGACCAGAGTGTCGAAAGAAAATGGAATTGAAGTCGTCTTTTTTGATGGGAGAGGAGGACCTCCTGCTAGAGGTGGAGGAAACATGCACAACTTCTATGCTTCTCTCGGTGAAAGGGTAGAAAACTCAGAGATTCAGGTGACGATTCAAGGACAGACTATTTCTGCCAATTATGGCAAGCAAGCTTCTTGTATTTACAACTTTGAACAATTGCTCAGTGCAGGACTGGAAAACCATCTGTATTCAGATGCTGAAAGAAATCTTTCCGAAGATCAAAGGAGTTTGATCGAAGAGTTGGCCAACTTGGGCTATGAGTCTTATAAAGACTTTAAAAGCCATCCGAAATTTGTGCCATACTTGGAGCATGTCACTCCTCTCAAATATTTTGGTAAAACCAATATCGGCTCCAGACCACTGAAAAGAGGGAAGGGAGAAGGACTGAAGTTTGAAGACTTGAGAGCAATTCCTTTTGTAGGTTCTTGGGCGCAGATGAAGCAGAATATTCCAGGATTTTATGGAGTAGGTGCTGCCATCGAATCCATGGAAAAGCAAGGGAGAACAGAGGAGCTGCAGACACTTTACAAGGAAAGTCTGTTTTTCAGAACGCTGCTAGGCAATTCCATGCAGTCTCTCAACAAGTGTTTTTACCCGGCTACTTCTTACCTCAAAGAAAATAAAGAGTATGGAGGTTTTTGGGAGCTGATGTTTGAGGAGTATAATCGATCCGTAGAAAAACTCAAGTTGGTCTCACAAATGGAAGAACTGATGGGGGATAATAAAGTCATCAAAACCTCGATTGCTATTAGAGAGCGCATAGTACTTCCATTGATTACAATTCAGCAATTTGCCATTCAGACGATGCTGGAGGATGGTAAAAATCTCGAAGTGCTTCAAAAACTAGTATTGAGAAGTATGTTTGGAATCATCAATGCAGCGCGAAATGCCGCTTGATGCAAGAAGTTGACTTGATTCCTGAGGAAACAAAAAAGGGAGCTCAATCTGATTGAGCTCCCTTTTTTAGTACTTGTAAAATTTACTTTTTGATGATCAGACCATCCTTGATCAATTGATTTACTACTGTCTCAGAGAATGTTTTTGAGAAAGTCTCAATAGAAGCTGGGTTGGTAGTCTCAGACTGAGATGACCAAACCAATTCTTCTGTCTCTGCATCATAGAGGTTTGCCTCTAGGTAGTAGTTTTTGTCCGTAGTGTAATAGCCCGGATCATACATCACTGGATTGTAGTAGTTGTAGTATCCCCAGAAGCTACCATAGTATCCATAGCCCATAGGAGAATACATGGTCGTGCCAGGGACATAGCGGGTCTCGTTGGTTTGATCCAATACAGCCACAGTCAGGATAGCATCATTTCCAAGTTCTCGGATTTTTGACAAAATCTGATCTTTATCTACTCCATTGGATTTGAAACCTGGAGGGAGTATGTCAAAGCTACTTTGTGCATTGACACCATCCTCCATGAGGAGATTGTCCAAGTCTGTTTCGACAGTTTGTCTTGCTAGGATATTGTCCGTCAATGCAGTGACGAATAGGTCATCATATCCACCAGCAGGCTTGTTTGGACTGGTCCAAGAACCCAAAATCTTTACACTTGGCGAGCAAGCACCCAAGATCAAAAGGGTGATGACGAGAAATGAAGATAATTTTCTCATGTTGTTTTTCAGTTGAAAGTTTAAAATTATTTGTCTAGTTGTTTGAATAAAAGATCTACGGCATTGTCAATCGTCGCAGGAGTGTTTTTCACTTTGTTTGGAAGTGCACGGGCTATGGTACCGATCCATACGGCTTCTTTTTGATCTGGATCTATCAGGTGCATGACGAGAGTGCCTTCTTCATAGGTTCCTACCGGTACATCTTGTACCTGCCAGGTGTAGTTTCTCTGGCCTGTATACATGAAAGGATCGGTCGCTAGATTGGTTTCACGAGTCTGTACCTTTTCTTCGACAGTCAAGCCAAGGTTGATGGTCAGATCAGGGTTAGAACTGCTCTGCGTCAGGCCTCTTTCGGTGAGCTTTTTGACGATTGCTTCTTGGAGATAGTCCATGTTGGCCTGAAATTCCTCTTTGCCTCGATTTTCTGCATCGATGTCATGAAAATCAAAGGTTTGGTAGCTGCTCAAATCAAAATCAGCATACAGATCCTCATTGACTACTACCGGACCAGATGAGCTGCAGGCAAAAATCAATGCGGAAGCACATAGCGAAACGATTATTCTTAGTGTTTTCATACCTAGACTTTTTGGATTAAAATATATGTAGGATAGGTGATCTTATCTCAAGAATACTAACCCGAAGTTGATTCCAATGTTTGATTGGCCCTCGAGATTGTTGCTTTCAAAGGAGTTATAATACTTAGCTCCCAATTTGAAACCTACTTGAGGAGATGGTTCGAAAAACAGTCCTAACTCCGGTCGAAGAGCAAATTGCCAATGGGTCTCCTCGGATGAAAATATTCCCATGTCCAGCCTTCTGTCTTGAGCCACGGTGCCGATTCCCAATCCTGCAAAAGGTTTTACCTTCCCTGCAGTCATCGGGAAATACGTACCTGTCACGAGAATAGGGTAGGCATATTGATAGCGATATTGGATGCCTGATAGAGAGGCTGTGCCTTCAGTATAGACTTTGCTGTCTTCTCTTTTGTATAAGGTACTGTGACCGATTTCACCACCGATTGCAAATTCCGGTTTGATGAATCTTTGATATTCAATGTTGATCCCACGGATGGCAGTCTGATCGATAAAGTCAGCGGTATTTCCCACAGGGATGGTTACTGGTATTTCGATAGTGAATGCCGAATGTTGTGCTTTGGCTATTCCCGCAAAGGCAAAAACCAAAATCAGAGCAGTGTATAATGTCTTTTTCATGATTATTTAGACAAATATGGAGATTGAGTGAAAGCCTGATTGATGGTGTTGGTGATTCTGGTCGCTACCTGATCTTTGGAACCTTCCAAAAGTCCATTGACAATTCCAGTCCAGACCACAGGGATTTTGTCACTGGCACTGATTCCAGCTGGCTGAGTCATCTGTAAGAATACAGTTCCTGTACGAACTCTAGTGACCTGAGGAGGATAATAGCCAGGATAGTACCATCCCCAACCCCAGCCCCAGCCTGGGTACCACCAGTTCCAATACCACCAGTCGTAGTAGTAGTACAATTGATCTGTCTGAAGTGCAGATGCCAAGATGATCAAATCTGGATTGGCACTTTTGTCCACTTCAGTGTAGCCGAGCGCATTCATATTGGAGCGGATCGTGCTGAGAATAGAGGCGGAATAGACCGCATCGACAAATTCCGGTTCTTCGCCTTCTATCGCTTCTCCAGTGATCTTGATGACCTTGTCTGGGATTGCATAGGTGTTTTGCGAGGCATATGCAAAGTCTGCATCGTGATTGGTATAGACGATGTCCAGTTCATCGACATAGTCTGCTCCGTCAGGTACACATGACAGAGCCACAGTGGTAAGCAATATTCCAAATAGGAATATTCTGGTCTTTTTAAACATGTTGGTTATTGATTTAAATTAGTTTTCATCTATAAATGGCAGCTCTTGCTGCATGGCATTTCTGATCGTGTTGTGGATATAAATGTCCACTTGGAGAAATTTTGCTGCATTTTTGGCTGTGGTAGCTTTTTTGAATTTTTTGAAGTAGGTCTGGTGCAATTTGCTCAGTGCCACATCATTTTTCAAAGTGCGCTTGGCAAGAGATTCCGACTCCTCTTCGCTCATGCTTTCCAGATTGCTGAGGTATTCGTCGATGATCAAGTATCGCTCTCTCGCTAGCAATTGACGCTGATCTTCATATTCCTGATAGACTTTCCAAAAGAGGTTAGCCTCTGATTCCGGTAAATCCATGTAGGCTTCGACGAGTTGTTTTTTGCCCATGCCAAATTCCGCCTGGATAAGCGTGATTTCATCGTTGATATCTTGAGCAAATGCAGCACCTGCAAAAAGAGGGAGGAGTGTGACTAAAAAGAGTAACTTTTTCATAATGAGTAATTTAGAAATAAAGTGACTAAGTAAAGAATGTACACTTCCTTAAATGGATAAAAATTTAGGAAGTAAGGACTAAAATTAAATGAAAACTGTGAAAAACCTTGAAATTATTGGATTAAAATGTTTCGTTGATGTTTAGATAAAATCCCGAATTTCCCTTTCTTCCTATGCCATAATCAGCTGTGATAGTAGTCCGATTTTCCTTGTTGATCATCACTCTTAAGCCAACTCCGTAAGACATGTTAATGTTTTCAAGCAGTTTTTCTCCGCTGTATTTGCTTCCAAATGAATTGGCATTGACAAAAACCGTCCCTCCGAAGGTTTCTTTTTCTTTTTGCAGTGGGAACCGATATTCAGACTCGGCATAGAGCATGTTTTCTCCTCTAAACCTGCCTTGGGCATAGCCTCTGCCAGTTCGCCCAAACATGTCCCAACCCAATGACGGGAGGTTCATGTAGGGGAGTTTGCCAGAAACCAAAAAATTTGCATAGGTCCAGACACCCAAGAGATGCCTTTTTCTTTTTTCTGAAAGATTGAAATAATGCCGGTAATCCATCAGTAGGGTGGAGGAGCTTTGATCTGACCCGAGAAAGGATGGGTTGATTTTATAAGAGATCAAAGCGAAGTTTTTTTCGTAGGGGGATACCGCATTGTCCCGATTTTCGAAAATCCCATTGATCGTGATCCCAGAAAGCGTGTACCTGTCCAAATCAAATCCCAAGGAGGAATTATAATCATCGTGAACAAACTGTAAGTTGGGATCAAATTCCTCATTCATGAAGTTTTCGATTTTGGAATGAATATCCAGATGATATCCGACACCTAAGTAAAAATTACTAGCTGAGATTCGCTTCAAAACGGTCTCATAAAACCTGATCAGACGAAAATCCATTTGCTGCTCACCCCAAAGGACTGCAGGATCACTTGGATTGGCAATTGGATCATTGGGGGTGCTGCTTCCCAGTCCATAGGTGGGCTGAGAAGTGATGAAATACCTCCAGTCTCCGATGAGAATTAATTTATTTTCATCAAGAAAAATATTACTTCTAGAACTGAAAATCCATTGTTTTTTGGTGGTATACAGGAGGTTTCCTACCAGATTAGAAAGCTTGGTGTTTTCAGGGTTGCCCATATACCAGGTAGCGGAAGGAGCCATGCCAAACATCCAGCCATTGGCAGGATTGTAGGCGATGGCGGGAAGCGGTACCCATTTGAAATCGTTGATCCGATTGGGAGTATAGATGAGCGAGTCCTGCGCGAAGCTCACCTGACTGCTGAGCCAAATGCAAGCGATACAGAGTACTAATTTCTTCATAGAGTGGCAAATGGAGATTACATGATTCTTTTCATTTCTCTAGAATGAGATATCCCATTGAAATCTAAATCTTGTTTCGTCTTTTCGCAAGAGGCTTTGGTCTTCAAAGGTAAATCTTGTCACCTCCGCTGTCAATTTGTTTTTGTGTCCTGCAAAGAAGTAATTTCCGACCAGTCCGACTTCCTGTTGGGTGTTGGATCTGATATCTAGGTCAGGTCTATATTGGGAAAGCCTCATTGCTATTTCCAGTTTTGGAGTGATGCTGGGGATCAGCCCGTGAGGGAAGTATCCCGCTTGCGCATAGAATCCTCCCAGAGTAGTTCCATTTTGGGATTTGATATCAAATATTGTCTTTCTGTGGATCTCCATGGCCCAAGAAAATCCTTGATAGTTTAATGCGGATTCTACTTGGAACTGATCTACTTTGTATTGACCATTTTCGCCTGCTTCAAAGCCTTCCAGTTGGCCTCCTCCAGACTGGGAAAAACGTGTGTAAGGACTGGTATTGGTCACAGCAGCAAAGGCGATGATGCCAACAGGTCTTTGTGAAATCTCTAAATCTCCACCAGCAAAATCCAGCTCTTCCCCCAGAAAATTCCACTGGAGCCTTCCAAAATACATTAGTTTGTTGTCGTCATTGAATGTAGATCCTCGACCTGTACCAGTGAGTGCTGCGACCCAATAGCTAAAATTGGCGATTCCTTTGCCTGCAAGATTTCCATAAACAGTAGCTCCCTGCTGTCTATCCAGGGTAAAGGGACGATTGATGATAGAGCGGTCTACCAGCTGCTGTTCGCCCGAACTGATAAATCTTTCTCTTGTATACTCCACTTTCCACTGTCCAAATTTGAATTTCAGCCAAGGCCATTTTTCTATCATTACACGAAAATCCAGCAAATTTCCCTGAGCTAATTCGTATTCGAAATAATACTTCAACCAAGGCTGGTAGGCATGTCCTCCGATTTTTAGCCTTGCTCGGTTGATTTTGAATAGTCTTGTATCCGGATTGTCAAAATCATCAAAAGTCAATGGATTTTGATCATCGGGTGTGGCAAATCGGAACTGCAATCTGGAAGCAAATTGCAGTTGAAATTTTTTATCTGCCGTGGTGAATACAAAGCCTTTGCTACTATGGGTAATGCTCGCTTGCGTGCTGTCTTCTGATTGAGCAAGGGCTGAAAATGTTGGAGCCAACCAAATGAAAAACAAAAATAAAACAAGCTGCGGTCTAAGCATTTGGGAGGTTAGGCTTTTCCTAGTTTGAAAAATAAAAGTACAAAAAAAGCCCTAGAAATGGATCTAGGGCTATTGGATTGCTAAAATCTTAATTTTTTGGAATTCGGAATACCAATCCTCCGTCAAAGCCAAACTGGTATAGAGTCGAGTAGGAGCTCAGACCTCCGCCTACACCGCCAGTGCCGAAATAAAGTCCACCACCAATGGCTTGGGTTGCAGAAAGCAAGGATGCTTGGATACGAAAGGCGATATTATCTGCCAGCCAGAAGTTGGAGCCACCTCTAATTTGCCAAGAAAATTTAGTGGCAGAATTGGAGTTGCCATTGTCTGGATTGTCTACTCCAAAGATGCCCATTCCGACGCCAGCACCGGCAAATGGCTCTACCGTTTCATTGATCGGGAAGTAGCGTGTTCCGTTTAGCATTACCCAGTTGATGGCTACATCGAAGTTGGTGTTTTGAATGTTATTAAATATGCCTTGATCAAGGTAAGTTGTTGGAGCATTTGTGTCTTGTCTTAGGTATTGGATTTCGATAGCACCTCTATCTGGGATATGATATTCTACTCCCAGTCCCCATCTGAATCCATCCTGGATGGTTCCTTCAAAATAAGAGCTGGAAGAATAATAAGAGTCAACTTTATCTTTGAATGCATACCCAGCGTAGGTATTGACGCGTAGATCCTGAGCAAAACCAGTCTGTAGGATGAAAAGTAATAAAGGTAGAATTACTAGTTTTTTCATGTTATTGTTCGTTTTGTTTCATTTTTCCTCTGCCAACCGGAAGATTGGCATAAATCGCCCATTGGCTATGTTTCTGACTTCCTGCTTGATCTTTCAGGGCGTCATTGAATCCTTTGTGATGTCGGATACCGATTGCATTTATTTTGTCTTTGCCGACCATCATGCCGATTCCGATCAGGTACCCTATGTCAAATTTGCTGACCTGATCACTGATGTCTCGGCGGTATTCCACTAGGTCGTTGTTTTCTTCTACTTCGAAAATATCCCATGCTTTTAACCTCATAGATACTTGAGGGCCTAGCTCCAAAAACAATCGCTCAGTGCGATAATATCTAAAGGATAAAGGGACGCTGAGGTAATTGATCGTTCGGGCCGCGTTCGCTTCAGCAAAGAGGCTATTGATGTCTGGATTGTCAGATTCTGTAAAAGAGATACCTTTCACACCACGTCGGTATTTTGCGAGCATTTCCAGATTGAGCATGTATTTGTCGTTGAATTTGTGCCCGAAAAACAAGCCTAAGTTAAACGACCTCAAGTCTTTGGTGTCTGAGAAATTGGAAAAGTGATTGGTGCTTTCATTTAAGTGAATTCCGAAAAGATTGGTTTCAGAATTCAAGTCATCTCCGAATAGCAAGCTCATCAATACTTGAGATTTGGCCTCCTGAAGAGCTCCAGAGGTCATGAAAAGCGTCAGGTAGAGCGCAAAACAACTGAAATAGAATCGAGAGATCTGCATAAGAAATGTTTTGTCGCTGATTACTTATTTTTCTTTTTGAATCCAGCAAATCTCCAGTTGAGGTTGAGGAGAAATTGACTTCTTCTGCCAAATACACCCATTTCTGAGCGAAGCATCCAGTTTTTATTGTATTGAAACTGCGCACCTAAAATCATGTTAAAAGGAGCTGTCACTTCCTTGTCCAGCAGATACTCTATGGTGTCTTCGCCTGGATCTATTCCCTGTCCGAATTCATCCAGTTTGTTGATGATTTGCTTGGCTACGATTTTTTGAGCTGGAGGAAGAGTTTCTGCCCATTCGTTGAGTGTGCCTATCACATTGCCGCTACCGAAACCCGGAAATATCTGACTGATAGGTATAGATCCTTCGGTGTCATTTTGCAGGGCTTGATAGAAAGTACCTCCCCATACAGATAGATTTCGTTCTGGATTTCTCAATGAGGGGATGGTGTGACCGATACGAATACTAGAGTTGAATGCAGGCACCGGCTCCACGATGACGTCAATATCTGCGAAGTTGATATTATTGTCCCAAGCTACCCATACAGGCCCAACTGCACCGGTGAGAGTGCCACCAAAACCAAAACTTTTTGCCCTGAAATGCTGACTGGTTTCAAATCCTACAGGTGAAAGCAAGGTAATGTCGGTTTGGGTGGTTCCTCCTCCAAATATCCCGTAGACATTCAGAAAGGGCAAAACCCAGATATCCGGTCTCACGGTGTAGGCATTGGTAGTGGCTATTGTAGGACCAAATTTGATGAACTGACTTACATCCACCATTTCACTTCCTCCGAAACCCACCATCGTACTGTTGATAGTGATTTCTTGTCTTTGGGTGAAATAAATGAAACTGGCTCCCCAGGCATAAGGAAGGTCATATCCGGCCTTTGAGGCTTTCTTTCCCAAAATTGGAAGTGCATAGGGATAGTCCATCTGCTTCAGACTGTCAAAATAATCCTGATAGATGGGATTGAAGACTTTTTGGGCACCCTGACCGAAGCTTTGGTAGGTGCCTAATGAAATCAGAATTAAGGAAAGAAAAGCAAGTCTAAAAATCTTCATTAAGCGTGTGGTTTAGTCTCTTTTTTCCCAGATCTTCTTATTGAAAGCAATTCCAAAATTCCAGGAGTTATAGATTTCTTTTTTGTTTTCGTAGGAAAGATTGAGTGCTATTTCAAAATTTTCTGAAATCTCAAAACCGTACTCTGTCCCTAGTTTAAAAAAAGTAAGGTTTTCATTTTTTTCAAACTCATAGCCTGGTCCCACATAGAAGGACCAATGTCTTAAAGCATGGTAGTGAATCACCGGAGCTACTGAGAAGGGGTAGCTTCTTTCCAGTGTGGACTCGCCGTCTTCTACCTCAAAGGATTGAAGCTTTAAGTCCATCTGCAAAGCAACAGACCATTTGGGGTGAAAATAGTAATCAATATCTGCTCCCCATGCCGGAATGATTGCTACTTTTTTATCTCCTTCCGTAGCTGTAGGGACATGGGAATTGGCCATCATGATCGCAGCTCTGATTTTAGGCACATGTTCTTCTTCCAATTCCTCTTCAGTATTTTCTATTTCTTGGGAAAAAGAGCTAAATCCCACAAAAAGAAGAGCTACGGCAATAAACCAACGTTTCATTTTCAATCAGGGTAGATAGTTTTCCAATCATTTGCCATATCTACTACGATCCAGCCCTTCTTATCAGCATCATCCAGTCCTTTGGCAAATTGACCAATGTGAGAATCTCTATCGTAAGCGTATTCTCTTACTGAATCCGTGTGATGGATGTAAATGCCCAATCTAGGCCCTTGAGAATTGGTGGTGTAGTCGATCATTTGATAGTCTCCGTCTGAGTTGCCTACTGCGATTGTAGGTCTCATTCCTATGTTTTGGTGGATGCCTACTGGCTTGCCTTCTTTGTCATCAAAGTGATTCAATTCTGGCAACTTGACCACTTGGAGTTTGCCATCTTTTTCTTCGTATTTTGCTTTGAGTGATGACCCCACTACTTGATAAGGAGGTATCCCATAAGCTTCTTCTGCCCATACACGGATAAAGTCTATTCCTCCGCCTGAGACGATAAAAGTTTTGTACCCATTGGCTCTTAGGTACTCCAGTAGCTCTACCATTGGCTGGTAGATCATTTTGTTGTAGGCTTTGCCTGTTTCTGGATGAGTAGTAGACTCCAGCCATGTTTTGATTGAATTATTGAATTCATCTTCTGTCATACCGGCATGTGATGCCATGACAAGTTCTGCTAGGGCTTTTTCTCCTCCTGCCAAAGCTCCCTGCAGATCGTCTTTTAATATCGCTTGAATACTGGCAACATTTGCCCATTCAGGATGTGAGTCTGCGTTTTTTTTGATGAAATCAATGGCATAAAAAAGTTGGAAATACATGGGTTGCTCTCCCCAAAGCGTACCATCATTGTCAAAAACGGCGATTCTTTCATTTTCCGGGACAAAATCAGCACTTCCAGACTGGGTTGTCTTTTCTACAAATTGAACGATAGCGTCTCTTTGAGCACTTTCATTCCAAGAAGGAAGTATTGGAGCGGAGTTTACAATCGGATCCTCGCTGGTTTCAGCAGGTTTTGGGGTACAAAAAGTAGTCATTCCGATGACTATTAATCCCAAGTAGAAAGTTGGTTTGCTGTATTTCATGATTTCAAGGATAAAAAATGCAGATGGGGAATTCCCCATCTGCATGTTGTGATTAGTTAGATCTACCTGCTTCGATTTGCTTTTGGATTTTCTCCAAATTAAACGATCCAGGAGTTTGGCTTGGCGGATAATCTCCCATTGTCTGAAGGAATTTTCCTGCCATTTGTTGCATTGGAACCAATACAAATGCGTGGTCTAGGAACCAGTCATTGTATACAGTAGCGTTATGCTGTGCTTTTTCAAATGGATCTCTTCTCAAATTGAAAAGCAATGGAACTCTCAATTCTGTGAAAGGCTCTCTCCATACCTCGAAGGCAAAAGCTCTGTTTTCCAAGAAAACTGCTTTCCAGCCATCATATCTCATCGCTACGATTTGTCCATCGTCATTGACATAGATGAATTCTTTCTTAGGAGCTTCTTTGGTTTTGCCAGTCAAATAGTCCAATTGATTGACACCATCGATGTAGTTTCTGTAGTTTCTTCCAATTGCAGAATAACCATTTTTGATTTTGTCGGCGATATTTGGATCACCTGCAGCTGCTGCGAAAGTAGGCAACCAGTCCTCATGTGATACTATACCGTTATAAGTCACGCCAGCAGGGATTTTGCCAGGCCATTTGATGAAAGCAGGTACTCTGTAAGCGCCTTCCCAGTTGGAGTTTTTCTCAGATCTGAAAGGAGTAGTACCAGCGTCTGGCCATGTATTGTAGTGAGGGCCGTTATCTGTGGAGTAGAATACGATCGTGTTGTCAGCGATTCCCAATTCATCCAAAAGGTCCAAAAGCTCACCTACCATCATGTCATGCTCTACCATGCCATCACTGTATTCGTCTTGGCCTGAGATGCCCAAATGCTCTTCTTTGACGTGAGTTCTGAAGTGCATTCTGGTAGCGTTCCACCAAGTGAAGAAAGGCTTACCATCTTCTACTTGCTTTTTGATGAAATCTTTGGCAGCCGCGATAGTTTCCTCATCCACTGTTTCCATTCTTTTCTTGGTCAAGGGTCCCGTATCTTCGATGCGGCCATCAGAATAACTATGGACTACACCTCTTGGGCCATAGTTTTCGGCAAATGTCTTACCATTAGCCATCATCATATCTCCAGGATAATCTCTGTGCTCAGGCTCTTCTTCAGCATTGAGGTGATAGAGGTTTCCAAAGAATTCATCCCAACCGTGGTTGGTAGGTAGATGCTCATCTCTGTCTCCTTGGTGGTTTTTACCAAATTGACCAGTGGCATATCCCAAACTCTTCATGACACCTGCGATGGTGATGTCAGACTCTTGCCAACCTTCCTTGGCTCCTGGAAGACCTACTTTGGTCATCCCTGTTCTCACGGGTACATTTCCGCCCAAAAATGCAGCTCTACCAGCTGTACAGGATTGCTGACCATAATAGTCGGTAAAAGAAGCACCTTCTTTTGCAATTCTGTCAATGTTTGGAGTCATGTACCCCATCATACCACGGCTATTGTGGCTGATGTTCCAAGTGCCAATATCATCGCCCCAAATGACGAGGATATTGGGCTTTTCTTGGGCCTTGATCCCGAAGGAAGCCAGAAAAGCACTCAGTACTAAAATCGTTTTTTTCAAAATGTAGAGGGTTTAATTAAAAGATGTTTTCAAAATAATTGGGACTACAAATCTACGAACATCCCAAACTGATTACTTACTAAACTAGATGTTTTTTTAATGAATAACTGAATATTATAAAGATTGTTTGTGAATATTCTTTGGTTTTGGGAGATTAATTTTCTTTAAAGCGGACTTCTACTTTTCTGTCACCATCTGCAGAAGCCTTTGCACTACCTCGGATAATCAAGCCTCCCACATCTGCACTGATCCTACTCTCTGCTATGCCAATGGATATGAAATATGCTTTGACAGCATCTACTCTCTTTTGGGAAATCTGCAAATTGTAGCTGACTGAGCCGGTATTATCGGCATAGCCTGTCAGTTCCAGTCCCAATTCGGGATTGTCATCCAATACTGCTTTGACTTTTTGTAATTTTTCTTTCTCAGACTCTGCCAGCTCACTTTTATTGATGCCAAACAGGATCTCGACTTTACTTTGATTGAGCAGTGCATGAGAGGTGGATGGGATTTCTTTCTCGATAAAAACGGTGTCATTCATCCCGCCGATATCTACAATGCGCTGTAGACTGTCTATCAATATGGAATCAGCCTGTATTTGTGCCATCATGAGAGAGTCTCTTTGTGCTTGTTCTTCTGCTCTCTTCTTATCGCCGGAATTGGAAATGGCTGCTGTAGTAGCCGCAGTACCCCCTACTAAAAGGGCGTCT
Source organism: Algoriphagus vanfongensis DSM 17529 (assembly GCF_000429465.1). Taxonomy (GTDB): domain Bacteria; phylum Bacteroidota; class Bacteroidia; order Cytophagales; family Cyclobacteriaceae; genus Algoriphagus; species Algoriphagus vanfongensis. The sequence goes on from NZ_KE386906.1 coordinate 35,723, forward strand.
TTCAAAAGTTCATTGTTTTTCTCTTCGAGCTTTTGTTGCTTTTTCCTGTTCTTCTCCAGCTTTTTCGCAGTTTTCTCATCTACATTGTCATTCTCAATAAGCAATTCCTGAGGTTCTCTTTCCTCGGGTTCATAGGCTACTTGTTCAGGGATTTTTGCTGCAAAAGCCATCATCATCGCCGAATCACGAGTGGCTTGGGCGGAGAGCATCTCGGATCTGAATTGATCCATTTTCTCTTCAAACTCCTCTCTGCTCATCATTCCCGTAGTATCTTGGGCAGAGGCCATCGTTCTGCTCTGTGTACTGCTGAGCGTGCTATCTTGTAGATTAGCTACGCTATCTAGGTATAGCTCAGTGGGGCCTGTGGCAGAGTACAGGATTTTACTCGCTTGCCCTGGATAGATCAGCAACTGCTTCATCATTGCAGTAGAGTCCATGTAGTGAACTTCGTCATTTACTTTGACTGCATTGATAGAGTCCAGTTTGAATTCCAACTGGGAGTCAAGGGTATTCAAACTGGTCATTTGACCGTTTGCGATTGATTTTTCATTTTCCAAACTGGCAACACGCGCCTCGGTAATTTCAGAAGACACGGTACTGTCTCTTCTTGCCAGAGCAATCGTTTCATCGATTTGGCTAACCTGGCTTTGGCTTGCTAGCAGTTCATTTTGGATTTCTTCCCTCTGAGCGAGTAGGGAGTCTCGATAGACATCTAACTCTGCCAATGCCATCGAGTCCAATGTGGTACTGTCCCGCAAGAATTCTTTTCCTTCCCACCCTGGGAGTTGGATGACGGTGAAGTAATTGTTTGTCACGGGTGCTGCTGGAGTCGGGGAGACTTTGCTGGAATCAGCTTTTTCCATTTGCTTTTCTGACAGTTCTGTAGGCACAAAGGTGTAGCGCTGACTGATCACTGGAGGATTGAAGCTTTCCTTGTTGGCTCCCAAACTAAATTTGACGCCGATCCCGTGATAAATGTACCAGTCTGCTTTGCTGTTTTCCATTCCTCGGTAAGGATTGTCAGCAGATGGTGTATTGGTGCCGGGTAGGGCAGCGTAGGACTGGAAATCATTGTCGTAGCTGGTGCGATACATGCCGGAGACATCATCCAGATAGTCTGTAGCGGCTCTTTTAAAGTCTGATTGTGCAAAGATTTCAATTCCTTTTGCAACTCTAAACCGGAAGCCCAACCCTAGATTTGCGTACATAGTAGCTTTCTTATAGCCGCCCTCTACTTCGGTTTCGATTTCTCTCAGGCTCGTCTCAAAAGTGCCATCAGGTATGGTGTTGCTATTAGTATAGTCGTAGCGATTGCCATTTTCATCGAGCAAATCGCCATAGACATTGAATGATTGTACTCCGAGACCTAGCACGATATAGGGTGCAAAGAATGATTTTCCAGAAAGCAACCAATTGTTGTCAGGTTTGATGACAAAGGAAAGGCCACCATCTACAACATTTGTCTGGAAATTGAGAGCTCTGTCAAAATTCATACCTTCCTCATAAAGGGTTCCGTCATTTTTAACAAATCTATCTCCAGAGCCAAACTGGTAGCTCCCAGCTGTCAACATCAGTCCCACTGAGTTGCCCAGCGCATATTCGATGGATAGCTGGTAGGAGAGGTTTTCTGAATAATGATCGTAGCGCTTGTAGAGTTTGGTGAACTCTTCAAAATTTTTGATTCCCAAAGGCCGGATGTCTCCAAAATAATTGGTCGTACCGGCACTGACGCCAAATCTCCATTTGTAGCCATATTGCTGTCCTATCACTGGAGAAATAAAAAACAGCAGACCGATGAGTATTGCTAACTTTTTCATTTGCTTATTTTTTATTTCCAAAACCCAACCAGATTCTAAACTCGGCACTTAAACCCACATAGGGTTGAAAGCCATTGATATTGTTGCCGTCTAGCTGCTCAGTCGTCAAAAATGTCCCACCTGCATTGAGTCGGACAAATCTGAAAAAGCTATAGCCTAAGCCCACATAGACTGGTCGGTCAAATGCAGGGCCACTGATTCGCTCTCCCAGCGAGTTTTCGATGTCTCCTGAAAGAAACATGCCCGCACTGATTGACATGTTGCTCATAAATCTAGCAAATGTCCGGTTGCCCAAAGGGAATGAAAACCCGGCATATGGACTGTACACAAACTCTTGTTGTGGAAGGTTCTTGGACAAGGAGATTGCTCCGTAGCCGACGTTGATTGGGATAGAGTTTGCTTTTTTCTCGGTAGGATAGTTTTGAAAGTTTTTCTCATCCACTCGAGCTAGGAGATTGGTGGTGAGGTATTGATCTACTTCAGCAAATACGATGGCTTTCAATTCACTCAAATACTGCTGTGCATAAGCGCCTCTCGCATTGTCAGCTTCACTAAGCCCAGATACATTGTATTTAGCCTTACCCATTTTTAGTTTTTTTCGCTGCTCGAGCTTTTTCCTTGTCAAATCCGAAAAACCCGGAAAGGGCGCGCCATTGGGCATCTCAAAATAAAAAGCGCCTGCCTCTATGATTTTGTTCATGTTGTTGAGGATTTGCTCATCCGAATCCTCAAAGTGGATTCCTCCTTTTTTGACCGATGTGATCGTGGTCAAATAGGTGTCTAAGTTGGTTTGGATGAGCTTCCGGAGTTCCGCCACTTCTTCTTTACCAGCTTTTTGATAAAAGCCGATTTCTACGTGATAGTCCTCGTTGGATCGCAAGGGATCCTCGACAAGCGCCTGAAAAGAGTTTTCCTGATAGCCAAAGGGAGCTTTCCAGAAATAGGTGAATCCTGATTTTTCAGACTTCTTGGAGGGATATACTTCCACTTTGACCAGCTCAATGGAGCTAGGGATCGCTCCCCGGATGTAGAATTTTTCTTCCGAAGGCAAGGGCATTCCCCCGTTGATTTTACTTTGTATCAGGTCTAGATTGACCGTCGTCAATGATTCTTGAGCAAAACCAAAAGTCTGTATGCCCAATAGCATTATTATAGGTAGTAGCAATTTTCTCATGCTGCTTCTAGTTTAATTTTTTGAAATAAAAACTATATCCAATGATCGCCCCGATATTGGAGTATTTTGCTTTCACTATCGAAAGCACCCCTTCGATAGGAGGATTGGGGTCTGAGTCTGTGAAACTGGCCTCCTGAACATAAGCGTCCGTTCCGCCAAAACTATATGCGAGCCCCAAAGTCAAGCTGCTATGTTCTTTGTGATGAACCCCTCCAAACGTGAGATGGAAAATGTTCCATTGAGTAAATTCTGTGGTAAGTTGGTTGCCCAGAGACGGTTCCTCATCGAAATAGCTAAAGTCCGTACGGAAGCTACCCATCAGCTCAAGATTTTCTTTGACTCGATTTTCGTAAGCTATCGCAAAGTTGGTGACAGGCTTCATGGCGGTCTCTACATTAAGGAAATCTGCACTGGTGAATTGGTCGGTAAGCTCAGGCCTGATCAATAAATTAGGTTCTGCTTCGATCAATCTGTAACTGTCAAACCCGAAGTAATGCCCAATGTTTAAACTCAAACCTTGAGATCCCCATTGTTTTTTGATTCCCAATCCGATTTCTAGAGGGGATTTGAACTTCGCTTTGAGTTTTTCCTGCCGGTCAGAAGCATAGGCCGATACACGTTGGTCGGAGTTTTCTGGCTTGAGATTGGTCAGGGTCAAATCTTCCGCTACAGTCCCATTTCCGAAGAGATTCAGACTTGGGCTTGTGACAGTCATTCCTATTGCAAAACCATTTCCTTGATAGTTGAAACCTCCTTTGAGAGCGGATCTCACGGTTGAATAGTTGACAAACTGATTCTCGGTTCTGGATATTAAAATATAATCGACGCTGTTAGTCAAGGTTTTGGCAGCAAATCGAAACGAATAATCCACTGATCGTAGCGTGCTCAGCAACGAGACCCCATAACTGAAGTTGGGGTTGATTTTTTTACCAATCCCCAAGGCAAGTGTAGTCTCTTGTACGCGTGTGTTGACACCAGACTCAGCCAATAATTCTTCCGGTCCAGGACTTTCTGCTTCATCTACCAAGTCGCTGATGCGGTCGATCCTAGCGATGCCGTTAAATTTGAAATTGACAGGAGTCAATAGTCCGTAGTGAATTCTAAGTTTGTTTTTGAGGCTGAAAGAACCGCTGATCAGCAAGGGAAAGGAATTGAATTGAAGTCCTTTGAAATCAGCACGGTCTCCAAGTGCGTTTTCTACTTGAATACTTTCCAGTCCGTAAAAATTGGCATTGAGAGAAAGGCTACCTGAATCCAAGTAGGCCAAATTTCCGGGGTTGTAAAAAACGCCAGCATTGTCCAAAGTGTCTGTCAGAACTGCTCCGCCAAGTAATGCTGCACGTGTCCCAAACTGATTGCCCCAATGATGCGTGTCCTGAGCCCAGGTCAGGTGACTAATAAAAAATAGAAGTGGTAGCGCAATAAGAAACCTATTTTCTTCAAAAAAAGAAAAGGCCGCAAATGTAGATTGTTCTAAAAGTCTTTTCATCCAAAATTTGGTACTATTCGATTTGAAAATTGAACAATGAAAGTAGAATAGCTTGAATAATTGAATTGAAGTTAAATAAAATTAATGAATACCTTCTTTTTCAATTGAAGTTTTTTAGTTGTTGATTTTGAAGAGTCTTGGATTGATCCAAAAGTCCTGAATGGGGGTATCTCTTTTACTATAGCGAACTCGTGCTTTGTCCCAATTGGAGAAACTGGAGATGCCGGAAAACCGCTTTTCCCGTAGCTGATTTTCCAATAATTCCACTTCTTTTCTCAATTCCGAATTTCCATAAGAAGCCACAAAACTGGCTAGGCTGGGCTCCTCGAGTTCCAAATGATCGATCCACCCATACAGTGCCTGGATAAATGCCTTCCGGTCTCCTGACTTGGATGCTTTTTTGACCTGAGAAAAATAGAAAGCTTCGGATTGGAGGTAAGTCTTTCTTCTTGCTTGGACAATTCTAAATATGCGCTTCAAAAGTAAGATCATCACAAAAGCCAACAACAAGATCAACGCTATAACCAAGGCAAACTTCTTGGGACTCATTCCCAAGATGGTCAAAGGTAGGTCTGCCTTTTCCTCTTCCAGCATCTCTTGCTGATTGATCTCCAGAGAGTCTCTGACGGTAGCAAGCATTCCAAGATCCGGGTTGGGAATGACTTCAATTTCTACGGCCGGTAGAGTTCTTTTATAGAGTTGGTTTCTGGCTGGATTGTACCAGCTAAACACTTGCTCGGGAATAGTAACAGTACCTTCTTTTTCAAATAAATACCTCATCTTCTCCACTCGTCGAGAGGAAATATTGGTTTCCGTATTTGTATTTGCCATCTCGGATCTCATCGGGTAGAGGCTCACTCCGGGGATGGAATCCCATTCGACAGGAGGGATGAGTTCGGGTACTGTCCCGTAGGCATTTCGCGTAATGGATCGCTCTAGCACTTCTCCGACTTTCATTTGTCGGGTGGATCCTTTCCAGTTTTGTGCTACGGTGAGGTCAGAAGCTACTAGCCATTGCGCTGCGCTGAATTTGGAAGGAATTGGCTTGATTTTGATCGTCTGAGCTTCCGTTTTTACCACTTTCTTGACTCCTTTAAAATCTCCTTCCGCGGGAGTTTCCACTTCGATGTCTAAGGCAGGAAACTCTATGTCTTCGTCGGTATAGGGAAAGACATTGTAGATCAATTTGACACCAGCGTAGGTTTTGCCATTTTGAGTAGTGGAAACGGACACTGGTCGAAAATAAGCAGTAAAAGCGCCTTCCACTTTCAGGTTTTGGGGAGAAAGCCCCCTCGTAAACCAAGTAGAAGTATAGACAGAGATCGTGACTTGAATGGGTTGGCCCACGAAAGCTTCCTTTCTATCCAGACTTACTTGTGAAAATAGGCTTTGCGCCCGAAGAGAATGAGCACTGAGTAAAGTTAGCGCAAGAAGCAACAAGAAAGATTTCAGTGATTTAGTCACGGTTCACCTCCTTTTTTTCTCTCTTTTTGATCTGAAACTGGAATTTTTTCTGAAGAAAAAGGGAAGGGTCATCATCTGTCTTTCGCAAGAGAACTTTGCCCGGATCCATTTTTTCGGGATTCATCTTGAGATCGTCAGGCACCTCATCCAGTTCTTCTGCCTTGCGGATATCCGTAGTGACAGTTTCTTCTTTCCGCTGAGTTTCCATGTCTTTTTCTGTAGCCTCTTGACCACCACCGCCTAGATCCTCGGGGTCTTTATTTTCGATGTTGTTTTGAGGTTGTTTTTGTTCCAATTCCTCTGCTTGATTGGGGTCTAGGGTTTCTTCATTTTCCCCCACAATATTAGAGGCAAGTTGCTGCGCATTTTTGGCTTCTTCGAGGTTGGGATCCAATTCTACCGCTTTTCCAAAGGCCAATTCTGCCAAGTCATAATCTCCATTTTGGTAGTAGCTCAGGCCGAGATTGTATTGGCCATTGGCGCTGGTGTCCTGTCTAAATTCACGAATGGCATCTTCGTAATTTCCCGCCTTGAAATAGGCTACGCCCTTTCTCATGGGGTCGGAGTAAAGTTCAGCCGCTTTCTCAAAATCACCCTGATTACTTGCTTTTTGGCCTTGGTAGTCTGTGGTGTACCAAAGGTCTTCGAAAGTCTTCACCTCACCACAGGAAGTGAAAATGACTAAAATCAGTGCATACAATACCCAGCCTTTGCGAAACCAAAGCAAAAGCAAAACGATCATAGGGATGATCAAGAGGATCCCAGCATCTCGCCAGTCGTCGGCAGAGTCTTCTGGTTTTTCGGTGAAAATCAAATTGTCTTTTACCTCATCCCGAATTGCTTCCATGTCACTTTTGTCCAAAGTCATCTGATGGATGTCCACTCGGTCGAGCGAACTGAGCTGCGATAAGGTCGTCTGAAATGTCTGTCCATCTTCATCACCCAAATCTCCCATCGCCCGAGTCGGTACCCATCTCAGCTGATTGGTGGAGGTCTGAAGGTATTGAGAGACAAACCCAAAATCCTCGTCAGAAAGTTGATCTGAAAACACAAGAAGTGTTCCTGGGGCAGTGGTTTTTTTGACCAGCGAATCTGCTAATAAGAAAGCTTCTTCCAAGTCATGCCCGCGAACTGGCATGACGGAAGGTTTGAGTGTCTCGATGTGGCTTTTGATGATCTCATAGTCTTCCGTGAGAGGAACGACCGTATGTGCCGATCCTGCAAAAGCTATAAGGGCTGTTCTGGCTCCTGGATCTGCCTCCAAGAGATCAATGATTTTGAATTTGGCTCGCTCCAATCTGCTCGGCTGGATATCTTCTTCCAGCATGCCTTCTCCCAAGTCCAGTAAGATAATGAGGGATGTTTCCAGTTGCTGGCCGGGTATTTCGACTTTTTTCCAAGTAGGTCCTGCTAATGCCAATGCACCTAAAGTCAGGAATAGAAAAGTGAAAATATTCATCAGAAGTTTGATGTGTCCACTTCCTTTTTGCACCATGTAAGGTCTCAGGTGAGGGGCAATGATTGACTTCCAACTGATGTCTTGTCGTAGGTTGAGCAGGCTAATCAGGAAAATAAGGCTAGCTGCTCCGATCAACCAGAGAAATTGTGGTCTTAGAAAGTGGAAGTCACTCCACTCGATCGGAAAAAGATCAGTGAACATGCGCGGCCTCCTTTCTCCTGCTTTGGATTTCTTTTGCTGACTGGAAGAGATTCTGAAGTAGAGACAAGACCATGATGATCGCCAAACCTGCCGCTAGTGGATAAGGATAAAGTAGGGTCAGTGGTTTTCGTTCTTTTTCTTCTATTTCGATCGGTTCCAGTTCATCTATCGTTTTATATACCTCAGCTAGGCGTTCTTGGTCCTGTGCCAAAAAATACTCTCCGCCAGTAGCCTCTGCGATATCCTTCAAAGTTTGCTCGTCCAGATCAGATCCACCGTCACCCGGCTTTCCGATTCCCACGGTGTAGATTAGAATAGAATCGTTTTTGGCGAGATTGGCGGCGTCTAATGGTAATATCTCCGTACCGGAATCCACCCCATCTGTCAGCAAAAGCATGACCTGAGATGGCAAGGTATCATTGTCAAACATCTCCATCCCTTTGGCGATAGCTTTACCGATATGGGTCATCTGTCCAGCCATTCCCACGTCTGTCTCATCTACCAAGAGGCTCACGGTTTCGAGATCTTTGGTAAATGGGGCCTGAATGTAGGCATTAGTTGCAAAGAGAATCAAGCCCATCCGATCTCCTTCTCTTTCCGCTATGAAGTCTTGCATCAGGCCTTTCACACCTTCCCATCGGGTGATTTTCCCATCGGGTGTTTCCCAGTCCTTCTGTGCCATACTAAATGAAATATCGGCTGCGATGAGGAAATTTCGTGTTGTTTTGACTTCATACTCTGGTTCTCCTACCAGCTGAGGGCCAGACATGGCGGCTAATAGAAGTAGCCATGCCAGCCAAAGTGCAATGGCATTGAACCAGCCTCTTTTCTTGACAAAAGCTGATTTTCTTGGTCTTTCCCCTGTGTACTCTTGCGCATCAGCATAGAGCGGAAATCGCAAAAATGGACTCCTGATCCTCAGTGCAGGAATTAGAAAATAGACCAGCAGAGGCAGTGGAATGAGCCAAAATACCCAAGGAAACGCTATTTCAAAGTTTGCTGGCATGCGATTTTATCCAATGACTTGCTTGTTTTTTGACGAGATTAAAATCCGATAACTCGGGAGATTGATCGGTGTAGATGGCCTGAAGGATTAGTGAAGAGTGCTTTTGAAAAGTGGAGTTTTTTCCAGTTTTATCTAGAAAAAGCAGCCATTCCTTTCCGATCAAGGATCCGATTCTTTCCCTGCCAAAAGTGATCATGGCAGTGTACTTAAGAATCACAAAGACTTCAGAAAAATGTTCGGGTTTTTGAAGCTGATCCAATCGTGCAAGTGCTTCTCTGCGATACTTGTTTTTGACATAGGACCTGATCCAAATCAAGGCAGCTATGATGATTCCTAAAATCAGGACGATTAGCAAGATTTTCCATCCGATCGTCTCAAAGGAAAACGAAACTGGATCTGGCTCATACAAATTGCCAAGCTCAGGTATAGCCCGGCTTGAAGCAATCGTGTCTGTCGCTAATGTATCCTGAGCTTGCCTCATCTTGTTTTATTTTTAAAAAGTTCTTTCAATTGATCTTCCATTCCTCTGACAGTGTCGATCAAGATGAGGGGTATCTGATGTCTCTTGAGCTGAGTTTCAAAATCCCTGAATTTCTGATCAAAGCCTTCTGTGAATTTCTCCCGAATCTGCTTGCTGGTGCCAGTGACAGAAATCTGGGTTTCTTGGTCTCCGACGATTATTTTTTGAGAAGGTATCTCCCGCTCCAGAGGGTCATAGACTTTGACCAAGACCAGATCATTGTGCCCTGCTAGCAATGAAAGTGATCGGATGACTTGAGGATCATGTCTATTGAAGTCCGAGATCAGGAAAATAGTGAAGTCATGCGTGACCAAGTTACGCGTCTGCTTGGTGACTTCTTTGAGTATTTCCTGAAAGGGCGTCTCTTTCAAATCTTTCAGCTCATGATTTCTTTGGACGATTTTTTCCAGTAATCTCAAGAGATTTCGTCTGTCTCTTTTTGGAAAAATGATGTCAGTGCCTTGATCTGAAAATACAATTCCACCGACTCGATCTCCTTCTTTCTGGATTCGAAATGCGATCAAAGCTGCAATTTCTGCCGCAGCTACGGATTTGGTTCTTTTTTTTGACCCAAAAAACATGGAGATACTCTGATCAACAATGATCAGGGCGGGTTTTTCCTTCTCTTCGCTGAAGACTCTCGTGTGAGTTTTTTTTGTTCTTGCCGTCACTTTCCAGTCTATTGTCCGGATATCATCCCCATTCACATAATGCCGCACTTCTTCAAAGTCCAGACCTCTCCCTCGCATTTTGGACGCATGAGGGCCGCCCAATACAGTTTTGACGCGACGTTTTTCCTTCTGCATTCCAAACAGCCGGTTGTATTTTTCCATCGCCATCAGCTCTGAAAGTGAGGTGAAAATATCTTTTGGAAAGGCAGTGTCTTTACTCATAGTTGAGGATTTAAGCGACTACGGCGACTTTTTCCAATAGCTGATCCAAAACCTGATCGGGACTGATGCCATCTGCGTTGGCTTCGTAGCTCAGAATCAGACGATGGCGGAGACAATCATGAAGAATAGCTCTGACATTCTCTGGACTGACGAAATCCTGTCCATTCATCCAAGCGTGTGTTCTAGAAGCTTTGTCCAGCGCGATACTTCCTCTCGGACTGGCTCCAAAATCAATCCAGAGATCCAGCTCTTCTGAGTATTTTTTAGGATATCTAGTCGCCGAAATTAGATCTACGATGTATTTCTCCATGTTTTCGGAGATTTTGACTTGGGCGATTTCTTTTCTGGCTTCGAAAATAAACTCAGGAGAAAGTTTGTCCTTTTTGGCTTTTTCTCCTCCGCCTGACTGCTCATTTCTATTGAGTCTCATGATTGCTAGTTCTGACGCATCATCAGGATAATCTATCATCACATGCATCAGAAATCGGTCCATCTGGGCCTCAGGGAGAGGATAGGTCCCCTCTTGCTCCACAGGGTTTTGGGTAGCCAAAACCATGAAAAGTGGATCCATTTTGTAGGTTTTTCCGGCTACGGAAACTTGTCTTTCTTCCATGGCTTCGAGCAAAGCGGATTGTACTTTTGCAGGGGCCCGGTTGATCTCATCTGCCAAAATCAAATTGCTAAATATTGGTCCCTGTTGAAAAATGAATTTCTCTTCAGATTCTGGTTGGTAGATTTCTGTACCGGTGACATCAGAGGGTAGCAAGTCAGGTGTAAACTGAATCCGGCTCAATCCGCAGTCCAGTTCTTTGGCCATGGTCTTGATGGCTCTGGTCTTAGCTAAGCCTGGTAGGCCTTCCAGCAGCATATTGCCATCTGCCAATAGTACCAAAATCAGCCGTTCTACAAGTTTGTCCTGTCCGATGATGGAAGCGGACATCCGGGATTTGAGTTCTTGAATGGATTCTATGGGACTCATAGGGGTAGGGTTTAAAAATAAAGACAGAGGCTTAACACCTCTGTCTTAGGATTTGTTTTCTATTATTTTCCTTCTTGACCAGCTGTCAATGACTGCATTACCTCATCTAGGTTGAATGAAGAAGGACGCTGTCTAGGAGGGTATTCTACCATGGTCTGGATCATCTTGCCAGCTATGTCCTGTGAAGCCCCACCTGCAAACTGGATGATGCCTTCCATCCATTCATAATAGGAATTGGAATTGTGCTGAGCGCGCTCAAAGGGATCCATTTTCAGATCAAAAATCAATGGAATTCTCAGCTGAACAAACGGATACATCCAAACGCCAAACTTGGAAGACTGCTGCTCCATGAATACCAATTTCCATCGGTCATAGCGCATGGCGACCAATTGTCCATCATCGTTCCAGTAGAAGAATTCTCTTCTAGGCCAGTTGGTGGCTCCGTATTGATCCTTGGAGATTTCTTTTTCTCCAGTCAAAAATGGAAGTAGGTTGTATCCATCTAAGTGGACCTTATAGTTCATGCCACCGACACTATGTCCTGTGAGCAATTTATCCTTAATATTAGCATCTCCTGCTGCAGCCATCAATGTAGGTAGCCAGTCATTCCCTGCTACGATTTCATTGATTTTGCGACCAGCAGCGATTTTGCCTGGCCATCTCACGATCATTGGCACCCGATATCCACCATCCCAGTTGGTGTTTTTCTCGCCACGGAAAGGAGTGATACCACCATCTGGCCACATATTAAAGTGGGGGCCATTGTCCGTGGTATAAAGTACGATGGTGTTTTCAGTGATCCCAAGTTCATCCAATTGATTAAGAAGATCTCCGATTTGATCGTCATGCTGAACCATGCCGTCGGCATATTCTCCGAGGCCGGTTCTACCAGAATAGTTTTCAGGCACGTGCGTCACATAGTGCATGCGGGTGGTATTGAACCAAACAAAAAATGGCTTATCGGCATCGACTTGTCGGGAAATAAAATCCTTGGTAGCAGTCAGGACTTCCTGATCGATTGTTTCCATTCTCTTTTTGGTCAGAGGTCCTGTATCCTCTACAGAGCCGTCTGCTGTACTTTTGATGACTCCCCGTGGACCAAATTTTTCCCTAAAAGCAGGGTTTTTAGGATAGTACGGGTTCTCTGGAGTTTCTTCCGCGTTGAGGTGGTAGAGATTTCCAAAAAACTCATCAAAGCCATGATTGGTAGGAAGAAACTCATCCTTGTCACCCAAGTGATTTTTACCAAATTGACCAGTTGCATAGCCTAATGGCTTGAGCAATTCTGCTAGGGTTGGATCTTCTGGCTGAATTCCCAGATCAGCTCCTGGGATTCCGACTTTGGTCAGGCCGGTACGGACCGGCATCTGTCCTGTGATGAAAGCAGCACGGCCGGCAGTACAGGACTGCTCGGCATAGTAATCTGTAAAAATAGTACCTTCTGCAGCCAGTCGATCAATGTTTGGAGTTTCGTATCCCATCATTCCCTGATTGTTGTAGCTGAGATTCCAGTAGCCTATGTCGTCTCCCATGATGACTAAGATGTTTGGCTTCTCCTGAGCGAAACTTGCTGAGCTAATAAAAAATAAGAGTGCAAAAGCAAGCCACATCTGATTTGTGATTTTTTTCATCTGAATAATTTTAAGTCCAAATTCTAGGATTATTAAATTCCTCAAGATTGAAAATAATAATTTATTAGGAACAAATTAGTTTTAACGGGTAAAATTAACCGGAGCTTAATTTTAAAATGAAGTTCTTCAACAACTAACTGCTTGATTAGTAGTAAGGTTTTTGGGAGATGGAGAACTGCTAGTCAATTCTGACAACTTTACCTCCTTACTTTTACGTTTGATTTTTAAAAAGTCCTATGAAGCAATTATTTCTAGCCTTGTTCTTTGTCCTGATGCTGGCATCTTGTTCGCCGCACATGTTCAACTTGGTGAATTCTAAGAATATGAATCAGCTTGAATTGGGGATGTCTCGGCAACAGCTGATCGAAATCATGGGAAAATACTACAGCATCTCTGAGAAGAAGATGGAAAATGCGAATGAAATCGAGGTGATTTCTTACAGAAACTATCCTTATGAGGATGAATTTTACCAATTTGTTTTTGTCAATGATCGCTTAGAAGAGTGGTACCGTGAAATAGTACCTTCCTATGAGGTACGGGATGATCTTCGCTAACTAGCGTACTTGGTCCACTGCACCAAGGAGAGGGCAGGATTGCCAAGTTGAGGGATAGGCTTATTTTTCCCATTCAACAGCTAAACATGCCGCCATGCACAAAGCCTATCCATTAAATCAGACTTATTTATGGTTGATATCATTGACCGCGGCTTTGGGAGGTTTTTTGTTTGGGTATGATTGGGTAGTCATTGGCGGTGCCAAGTCCTTTTATGAGCCTTTTTTCAATGTGACAAGTGTGGAAGATCAAGGCTGGGGCACAAGCTCTGCCTTGGTCGGTTGTATGATTGGGGCGACTTGCTGCATTTTTCTCAGTGAGCCGATGGGAAGGAAAAAGCTTCTGATTTTTTCTGGCTTTTTATTTTCACTTTCTGCCGTGGGGACAGCACTCGCAGATACTTTTTGGTGGTTCAATTGCTTTAGGATAGTCGGAGGAATTGCGATGGGAATAGCCTTGAATCTCTCGCCCCTTTATATTTCTGAAATTTCTCCTGCTGAAAAGCGAGGCCGAATGGTGACGATCAACCAACTTTTGATCATGATCGGCGTGCTCTTGGCTCAGGTGGCTAATTGGCAGATTTCCCTGCTGGATACAGAGCTTTCTGATCAGGCTACTTTTGATCAAATCGCCCAAAGTTGGAATGGACAGATGGGGTGGCGTTGGATGTTTGGCGCAGAGATGATTCCAGCTGTTTTATTCTTTTTGCTGTTGTTTTGGGTGCCGGAGAGCCCACGTTGGCTGGTCAAGAATGGACAGAAGGAGAGGGCCAGATTGATCCTGGAGAGGATAGGAGGGGAGGGATACGCACAAGGCAGCCTACGGGAAGCAGAGCAGATATTGGCAAAAGGGGATGAATCCCAGTTTAATCTAAAAGCTTTAATACAGCCAAAAATCATCCGACTTTTAGGATTGGGGATATTTCTGGCTTTTCTACAACAGTGGAGCGGGATCAATGTGGTGATCTATTATGCTGCGGACATTTTCCAGGCTGCAGGCTTTACCTTGAAGCAGATGATGCTCAATATTGTGGTGATCGGGGGTGTGATGGTCGCTTCTGTTTTTGTCACGCTGGCTACAGTCGATAGATTTGGGAGAAAAAGTATTCTGCTCTGGTGTCTGGCGGCCATGAGCTTTTTGTATGCTGCCATTGGCTATACCTTTTATGCAGATCTGGGTGGAGCGACGATTGTGGTCCTAGTTTTAGCCAATGTGATGTTTTACAGCATCTCTCTGGCACCCTTGCTATGGGTGTTGCTCTCAGAAATCTTTCCTACCCGTGTCAGAGGTGCGGCGATCTCAATCGGGGCACTGGCTCATTGGGTCGGTAATTTTACGCTGACCTACTTCTTTCCTGCAATCAAAGAAAATCTCGGTTGGGCCAATAATTTCTGGCTCTATGGACTGATCTGTGCGGTTGGGTTTGTGGTACTCTGGAAAATCCTACCTGAGACGAAAGGGAAATCTTTGGAACAACTGGATCAGGAGCTGTCGTGAACGTGCTTACTTCAAGACTTTTTTGAGGATTTCTCTTTTGACAAATACTATCAAAAACCAGCTGATCCATGCCGCCGCTACGCCCACAAGTGCACCCATCACAATGTCCATGGGATAATGGACGCCCAGATAGACTCGGGTATAGCTCACAAAAGCAGCGTAAAGATAGAGCCAGACTAGGCCTTTCATTTTTCCTTTTAGCTTCCTGTTGAGAAAGACGGCCAAACCAAAGGTATTGGCAGCATGAGAGGAAACAAAGCCATAAAGCCCGCCGCACCTTTCATAATTGTGGATGAGCTCATCCCACCTAGAGTCATGGCAAGGGCGTAGACGCTCGAAAAAGGGCTTCATAAAACCTGACGAAACCTGATCTGCAATCAGAATAGTAATCGCAATCCCTCCAAAAACCCACCAGCTATTCTGCGGGTCCAGTCGGTAGATTTTATAGATCAAAAAGAGGTAGAGTGGTACCCACGTGATGGTCTGAGTGGCTTGGTACATGATAGGGTCCAGCCAATCCAAATGATGGGCATTCAGCTGAAGGAAAAGTTCCTCATCCCATTGTTTGATAGTTTCGATCATGGATGAAAATTAAGCCAGTCTATGTCTTTTTTTAAGTGCTGCTGCGTAAATGCCTCAGCGCTGCCAGGTGTAGGTTCATGCATATAGGTCCATTCAGCTTGCGGCGGCATGCTCATCAGGATACTTTCTGTTCGTCCATTAGTGTCCAGACCAAATTTAGTTCCTGCATCCCAAACTAAGTTGAATTCTACATAGCGGCCTCTTCTTAGATTTTGCCAGGCTTTTTCAGTTTCTCCATATGGAACAGCTCCATTCTTTTTCATGAAATGACCATAGATATCAGGGAAAAGCCGGCCAAGCGACAGGCTAAACTTCAGAATATTTTCGAAATGTGAATCTGATGTAGCGCTAAGTCGATCATAAAAGATGCCTCCGATTCCTCGGGTTTCATTTCTGTGTTTGACGTAGAAATAGTCATCTGCCCAAGATTTAAATTTCGGGTAGTAGGTAGGATCGTATTGGTCACAGACTTTTTTGACTTCGGTATGGAAGTACCTCGCATCCTCAGGATCGATATAGTGCGGTGTCAGGTCAATACCCCCACCAAACCAGTGGGTTCCATTGTCCATTTCGAAATAGCGGATATTCATGTGGATGATGGGAACCATGGGACTTTTGGGGTGTAGTACGATGGATACGCCTGTTGCAAAAAAGTCCGCTTGATCCAAGCCTAGTTTTTTGAGGATTTTGTCTGGAGTCGGTCCATGAACTGCCGAAAATGCCACTCCGCCTTTTTCGATGACTTTTCCATTTTCAAATATTCGGGTTCTACCACCGCCGCCATCGGCTCTCTGCCAAAGATCTTCTTTAAACTTCCCCTCGCCATCATGCAACTCCAGCTGACTGGTGATGTGATCTTGAATTCCTTTGTAGATTTCCGCTATTTCCTCTTTTGTTTTTCTCGCCATGGTACGTTTAGAAAGGATATCCAATCCCAAAATTAAGAACTGTTTGGCCTTTGAGGCCAAAAGGTCGTCTGAAATTAATATTGTCAAGCACCCATCGCTCTCCCTCAGGCTCTGCGGGATCGACGGCTTTGGTGGCTAGATCTAGGCGAATGATCAGAAATTCGAAATCCATGCGGAGTCCCAGTCCTGTACCGACTGCAAATTCTTTGTAAAATCTGTCAAACCTAAAATCTGCTCCTGGACGACTGGAGTCGTATCCCACCATCCAAGAGTTGCCAATGTCTATGAACAAGGCCATGTCAAAATAGCCATATAAGTTTCTGCGATATTCCAGCATCGACTCGATAATCATCTCTGCCGGCTGCTCAAAATCATAATCATAGCGTCCGTTTTCGCCGATATTGGGTACAGAGCTTCCTGGCCCCAGTCGTCGAGCCTGCCAAGCCCGTATACTGGTACCTCCCCCTGCAAAAAAATACTTTTCATAAGGCAGGATGCCAGCACTGACACCGTAGGGCTGTGCAATTCCGAAATTGAATCGATAGGCGAAGGTCTGTTTTTTATCGAGAGGGAAATACCTCCTGAAGTCGGCCTGAAACTTCAGCCATTGAAAATTTGCAAAGTCAATTCCCTCTTCATCATTGCTTCGGACATCGAGTAGATTGATGGTGGTACCACCGCTTTCGACGAATAGTCTCAGCAGTGAGGAAGGACGCGTATTCCAGGTGCCGTATTGATTGAAGTTGATGATGGACTGTGCAGAAATACTACTGACGAAAGAAGGAAGAAAAGACCAGATCAGGTTGTTTCCTTGATTTTGAAGGTCTTCCAGCACATCAAAAAATTCCTGAGTGATTTTAGGCGTACGGATGTAGTTGATGTCTGCGACATTTACAGTGAACTGTTGTCGATTATTCAAAGTAGCCCAGGAGTAAGCAAACAAGGCGTTAAGACCATTTCTAGTGTACTCTGGCCGATTGGTGTGATTGTAGCCGATTTGTGTCCGCGTGCTGGGATTGTATTTTCCGTATTTCTTTAGTGTATTTGGGGCAAATGGAATCAAGAATCTCGGGAAAATAATAGAAGCCGAAACTCCCAGTTCCTTACTCTGATACACACCCTGGTTCGTAGCTGATGCTACGCCCTCGTAGCCCGCCCGGAAATTAAACTCCAGAATCTCTCCAGCTCGAAAGAAGTTTCTGTTTCTCAGAGATGTACTGAAAAAAGGCCCGGGAAGCTGCTCTGTGACACTGAGTCCAAGCTGGTTGGTCAACTGGTATTTTTGGGCTGGCTGTGTGAAAATATTGGCTGTCAGGGAAGTTCCTAAAGTGTCAAAGGTAATATTGACAAATCGAAACAAATCCAGATTGCCCAATTGGCGCTGACTCTCAATGACAGCTTGTCGACTATAGCGCTCTCCGGTGTTGAAGAGGACTCTGGATGCTAAAATTCGCTCTGAATAGCGATCTCTATAAAATGAAAATTGGATGTCGTCAAATCTATTTTGAATCCTCTCATCGGTGAATTCATCCGAAGGTGGATTGATTCTGAAATTAATGGAATCAATCGTGTAGACTTCATGCTTGTCCGTGAATGTAGGCTGTCTGATTAGCTGCTCTATTTCTACAGTTTTTTTTATTGTGTCTTGGTAGACGTTGTACTCCAAGTAGGATTTGGAAAACATGTAAAAACCATTGTTTTTGAGCAGTTCTTCGACGCGGTTTCGCTCTGCAATGATGGCGTCTTGAGAGTAGCGTTCGTCAGTTTGGAGATTGGACCGAGACTCTGATTTTTTTAGCAGTTTGAGAATTTCTTCATTCTGAGACCTGCTGAATATCGAGTCCACCACATAAGGTGCATTCTCTTGCAATACATAGGTGACGAAAGCTTTTTTACCTTTGGTTTCTACTGTGAAATCAGTATTGGAGTCAAAGAAACCGTTGTTTTGCAGGTAGCCTGCCATGTTTTTTTCTGAGGATTCGATGAGACCTGTGTCAAGCATCGCTACCGGATTTCCGGTTCTCATGAAACCATTGCCAAATTCTTCCTTTTTCTCCAAGCCTTCAATTTTAGAATTGAGTTTGTCCCTTCTTTTTTGAAGTTTTCTGTCATCGGGAAGACTGTCCAGCTGGGCACGTACTTGAACCAATTCTGCTTGTGCAGAGTCAATCTTGGCAACGACCTTTTCATGATCGTAGAATGAATTCCCAATTCGGTAAATAGTGACTCCAGGACTCACATTGAGTAAGGGGATTCGGAAATTGGGCTCCAGTTGATTGAGACCGGTAAGAGATTCTTCATTGGCTTTGTCCGCTCCTTCGATTTCCACATCGAACACCACAAACTCACCTTCGGGGATGTTTTTGGTCAGGGAACAGGCCATACTTAGCCCCAGCAGAGCAAGAAAAAGTATATATTTGGAGAATTTCAAATTCGGAAAATCAAACGGAATGCTTAGCAAAAATACAGTTAAGTTTATAAAATCCTTACATCAAAAAAAATACCGATCTGAGCATGGTTTGTTCTTTGTGGAGGGAGAGAAGAGTGTTCTTGAATTATTGAGTTCAGATTTTAAAACGGAGAATTTATTTGCCACAGCTGACTTTTTGAATAAAAATCAATCTTTCATTCCCCAATCAGGTCTGGATATCACGGAGGTGACTCAAGCGCAGCTGGAATCCATGGGGCAATACAAAAGCAATGATTCGGCTTTGGCGGTGGTGAGAATGAAGGAAAACCGACTTCTCAAACCTCATCCTGATCAAATGATTCTCGCCTTGGATGATGTCAGAGATCCTGGGAATTTGGGGACGATTATCAGAATAGCGGATTGGTATGGTATCCGGCATATTTTAATGTCTGAGCAGACAGCCGAATTTTACAATCCTAAAGTGATCCAATCCACCATGGGATCATTTACGCGGATTCAATTTTTTTATGGGAATCTCTCAGAAGTCATTCAAGATTGGAAGTTGCCGGTTTATGGAGCTTTTTTGGATGGGGAAAATATCCATGAAATGAAGGAGGTCAAACCTGGGGTGATTCTTATGGGGAATGAATCAGTTGGGATCTCCTTCCAGCTCGGCAGGTTAGTCGATCGCAAAGTGACTATTCCTGCTTTTGGAGCAGCAGAGTCTCTCAATGTCGCCATCGCCACGGCGGTGATTTGTGACAATTTCAAAAGATTAAGTCAATACTAGTGAAGAAACTGATTTCACTTTTGCAAAAAGTAGGTCTTAATGGTTTTCTGTTGGGACTGCTGGGAGCCATTTTATTAGCGAGTCTCTTTCCGTCGTGGGGGGCATCGACTAGTGTCATTCCTTGGAAGCCAATCATCAATATTGGGATCGCTTTGGTGTTTTTTCTATACGGAGTCAAGCTGGACCCTATCCAACTTAAAACGGGCCTGTCCAACTGGAAACTTCACCTGCTGATCCAAACCTTTACTTTTTTGATATTTCCTGTCTTGGTGATTTTACTACTTCAATTGATACCTTGGATAGATGATGATTTTAAGTTGGGCATCACCTACCTATCGGCTTTACCTTCAACTGTCAGTGCATCTGTAGTCATGGTGTCCATAGCTGGGGGTAATCTACCTGCAGCTATTTTTAATGCCAGTATTTCCAGCTTGTTCGGGGTGTTCGTTACTCCAGTTTGGATGGGAGTTTTGGGAGGGGCTAATTCCGATGCGCAAGTGGATTTCTTGCCTACTGTGACTGAGCTGACATTTAAAGTGATTTTGCCGGTTGTCTTGGGAGTCATCGCCCACTCTAAACTTTTCCCCTTGGTGAAGCAACACCTCGGTAGTCTGAAGTATATCGACCAGTCAGTCATCATGATGATCGTGTTTACCGCCTTTTCGGAGTCCTTTGCACAAGGTGTTTTTGACCCTTACAGTGGACGGATTTTGATTCAGATCGGGTTAGTGATGCTCAGTTTGTTTGTGCTGGTTTGGATGGTGATTTCATTGAGTTCTAGATTGCTGGGTTTTTCTTTTGAGGATAGGATTACAGCCCTATTTTGTGGGTCCAAAAAGTCACTGGTTCATGGAGTAGTGATCGGTAAAATTTTGTTCCCAGATCCTGCTGTATTGGGCTTGGTACTCTTGCCTGTGATGCTGTACCATATTCAGCAATTGATAATTGGATCAGCAATAGCTCAGTATTTTTCAAGAAAATCAAGGTAAATTAATATTTACTTGATCGCTGCTTATTGCCTCAAGTTAATTTAGTGCCTACCTTAGGTAGAAAATATACTGATCATCATGAAAAACTCAATCAAATACGTAATAGTTTTGATGTTGCTTTTTGGCGTCATGGCAGCTTCTCACGAGGTGCAAGCACAAGAGAAAGTAGATGTCGTGACTATGAGAAATGGCGAAGTAAGAGAAGGAAAAGTCACTGGGATCTCAGAAGCAATAGTGAAGTTTAGATATACTGGAGAGGATTTTGATTACGAATTGCATAAAACAGATATTTCTAAAATTCAATTTTCAAGCGGTAGAGTTCAGAATTTTGAGCAAGCTACCTCGGATGTGCCGGCTGATGGAACTCATGCTGGAAGCTCAGCAGATAGACATAACAAAATAGCCGTAATGCCCTTTGCGGTGATTACCAATGATCCAGGTTTGACAGTGGATCAGTTAAGGACGTTTATCCAGAATCAAACAGCAAATACAGTTCGGAATGAATATGGGACTCTTCAGCTACAAGACCCTATGACTACCAATGCGCTAATGGCAAAGGCGGGGATCACTACGGACAATATGAATACATTTACTCCATCAGAGCTGGCCATAGCCTTGGGAGTAGAGTATGTGGTCTTTGGATCTGTCAACTTGACTAATAAGGGAGCGCTGACTACTTCTACTGATGTATCTACTTATAAGGATAAAAATGAGCGTAGCTCAGGAAGCAGCAGAAATAAGGGCAGTGTCGTGTCGACTGGGAGCACGAGTACCACTATCGAATACGATACCACGGTAGACCTGCGACTATTTAATGACCGTGGGGATAACCTATATTCCAACTCCAGACATGCTTTTGGATCCAGTACGGACGCTTATGAAGGAAGTATCAGTTATATGCTGAAGCGAACGCCTTTTGGCTCCAAGTATGGGAAAAAATAAATGAGTCGTTCATGTATTATCAACAAAAAGGTCTGGAATTAATCCAGACCTTTTTTATTGGTATTGGGCGCTTAATTTTTCTACTAGGTCGATGTACGATTGAGCAGCTTCTTCTTTGGATTTGCCTTTGAGATTGAGCCAAGCATTGTATTTGGCAGCGGCCTTAAAGTCAAAACCTCCCGGGCGTTCTGTTTCATTATCTCCTTCTGTGGCTTGCTTGTAGAGGCTGTAAAGCTGAAGAAGCTCTTCATTGCTAGGTCTACTTGTAAATGTTTTGGTGAGAGCTGCGGCTTCTTCGAGAGTTTTGGGTTTCATGATCCTTGTTTTTTGGTTTAAGATCAAATATGCATTAAAAACACCGGGTCAAAATTGTCCTATATCAAAAAAGCCAACCTAAAAGGTTGGCTTTACTATTTCTAAAGATGAAAACCGGCTTATCGCTTGTTCATAGAAACATAGTCGCGCTCATTGGCTCCCACATATACTTGACGAGGACGACCGATAGGCTCTCCGTTTTCTCTCATTTCTTTCCATTGTGCAATCCATCCTGGGAGACGACCTAGCGCAAACATCACTGTAAACATGTCGGTAGGAATACCTAATGCACGGTAGATGATACCTGAGTAGAAGTCTACGTTTGGATAGAGTTTTCTGTCCACGAAATATTGGTCATTCAGTGCAGCATATTCCAGTTCCTTGGCAATGTCCAAGACAGGGTCATTCACACCTAGTTTCTCCAATACGTCATCTGCAGCCTTTTTGATGATTTTGGCACGTGGATCAAAGTTTTTGTACACTCGGTGTCCAAAGCCCATCAATCTGAAAGGATCATTTTTGTCTTTTGCTTTATCCAAATATTTCTTGGCATCTCCACCGTCAGCTTTGATGGCTTCTAGCATCTCGATCACGGACTGGTTAGCTCCACCGTGAAGAGGGCCCCAAAGTGCGTTGATGCCAGCAGAAATAGAGGCGTAGATGGATGCTTGAGAAGATCCGACGATTCTGACGGTAGAGGTTGAGCAGTTTTGCTCGTGATCTGCGTGAAGGATCAATAGCTTGTCCAATGCCTTGGCTACTACAGGATCCACGTCATATTTTTCTGCCGGAAGGGCAAACATCATTTTAAGGAAGTTGGAACAATAGTCCAACGAGTTGTCCGGATAGTTGACCGGATGACCCATTTCATTTTTATAAGCCCAAGCTGCGAACGTTGGCATTTTGGCGATCAGACGCACCATGCTCAAGTTGATTTCTTCTTTGGATCTATTTGGATTCAAAGAGTTTGGATAAAATGCAGAGAGGGAACAAATCAAGGAAGATAATACGCCCATCGGATGAGCATTGGAAGGGAATCCATCCAAGATTTTTTTGATATCCTCGTGTACGAGGGTGTGATGTGTGATCTCTTGGGTGAAGCTTTCGTACTCGGCCTGAGTAGGAAGTTCTCCATAGATTAGCAAATAGGCTACTTCCAGAAATGTGGATTTTTCAGCCAGATCTTCGATTCTATATCCTCTGTATCGTAGGATTCCTTCTTCTCCATCCAAAAAAGTAATGGCACTGGTAGTAGAACCGGTATTTTTGAAACCTGGGTCCAGGGTGATTAATCCGGTAGAGCCTCTTAGCTTAGCAATATCTATAGCAGCTTCTTGCTCTTTTCCGACGATTACCGGGAATTCAAAATCTTGTCCATTATAGGACAACTTGGCAGAATCAGACATTTTATAAGAATTTGGATTGCGTTTTTTTAAAAACCTTAAAATATGGCCTTAAGTTAATAAAATCCCATATTTTTTGAGGTTTTTATTATATAACGGGTGATTTGTTAATTTTAATTCAGATTGAAATTCCTTGTGAATATCGTCTAAAAACTAAATAGAAAGATACTTTTGCGGGAATTTTTAAAATCTCCTTTTTTAATTTCAGAGATTCTCGAAAGATCAATGAAAAAAGCCCCGGAGGGCTCTTTTTGATATTAGTCACAGAAATGCTCAAAAACCTCCACGAGGTGATCGCCGATCATTTTGGCATTTCTTCCTTCGATGTGATGACGCTCGATGAAGTGTACCAATTCTCCGTCTTTGAACAATGCCATCGCTGGCGAGGAGGGAGGGTACGGTAGGACTAGCTCTCTCACTTTGTCGACAGCTTCTCGGTCATTGCCAGCAAAAACGGTCGCAAGTGTAGTAGGTTTTTTGGCAGCTTGATCCAAGGCATATTTTACTCCTGGTCTGGCAGCACCAGCGGCACAGCCACAGACAGAGTTGACTACGACGAAAGTGGTTCCTTTATGATTTGGTCCCAGATGCTCGGATACTTGCTCTGCGGTTTTAAACTCCTCAAAGCCGACTTCTGAAAGCTCAGCTCTCATGGGAGCGATTAGTTCTTCTGGATACATAGTATGATTGTTTTTAGAATTATTGATTTAAAGGAAGCCCAATTCAAGTTTGGCTGCTTCT
The DNA here is from genome assembly GCF_000429465.1 of Algoriphagus vanfongensis DSM 17529. Classification (GTDB taxonomy): domain Bacteria; phylum Bacteroidota; class Bacteroidia; order Cytophagales; family Cyclobacteriaceae; genus Algoriphagus; species Algoriphagus vanfongensis. Next base: position 59,485 of record NZ_KE386906.1, read on the forward strand.
GACATCATATCCTGAGAGTAGGGAGGATCAAATGTGACCTCTACTTCTACATTGTTGATTCCTTGGATTTGCTGGATTTTATCTTTGACCTCTGAAGGGATAAATTCCGCTGAAGGGCAATTAGGCGAGGTCAAGGTCATCGAGACAAAGACATTGTTGACCGGATAGACGGTGATTTCATAGATGAGACCAAGTTCGTATACATCTACTGGGATCTCGGGATCATAGACTTGCTTGATTGCCTGGACGACCTTCTCTTTGAGATTGTCGATTTGGCCTGCATTATTGATTTCAGTTTCCATTTCAGGCATTTAGTTTAGTTTGGAAAGCGAGGGCATAAAGCTTCATTTGCTTGATCATGGAAGCCAGTCCATTAGAGCGCTGGCTACCGATAATATTACCCATGCCTATTTTCTCTATGAAGTTCAAATCTGCCTGGATGATTTCTTCAGGGCTACGATCATTCAGCACGCGGATCAATAGGGAAATCAGACCTTTGGTGATATCCGTATTGGAATCCGCCTGATAGTGAATCTTTCCGTTATTTTCTTCAGCGATCAGCCACACTTTGGACTGACAGCCTTTGATGATATTCTCTTCTTTTTGCTCCTCTTCAGGAAATCCCTCCAGCTGTCCTCCAAGCTCCATGATATAAAAAATCGTGGACTCACGATCATCTCCTAGGATCTCAAATTCAGCTATGATTTCTTCCTGTACTTCCTGGATACTCATTTGTTTTTGATTTTGGCGATCCGGGCTACTCCCTCGGCTAATTGGTCAATTTCTGATTTGGTATTGTAAACAGAAAAACTGGCTCTGACAGTTCCCTCGATACCAAATCGTTTCATCAATGGCTGAGTGCAATGATGGCCCGTTCTCACAGCGATGCCTCTAGCATCTAGCATTTGGCCCACATCGAAGGGATGCATACCATTGATATTGAAGGATATTACAGCTACTTTTTCGGCTGCGGTACCTATTGGGTCAAATCCTTTGATAGCTCCCAATTGTTGATTTGCATGAGCTAATAGCTCATCTTCATGCGCTTTGATTTGTTTTTTGCCCAGTGTATTGACAAAATTCAACGCTGCGCCAAAGGCGATGACGTCTCCGATGTTCGGCGTACCGGCCTCAAATTTGAATGGGATGTCGTTGAAAGTGGTTTTTTCAAAAGTAACTTCCTTGATCATCTCACCTCCACCCAAAAACGGAGGCATGGATTCCAATACATCTCTTTTGCCATATAATACGCCTAAGCCAGTGGGCCCATAAAGTTTGTGTGCAGATAATGCCAGAAAATCACAATCCAACTCCTGAACATCGATTTCGAGATGACTGGTAGATTGTGCTCCATCCAGCAATACTTTGGCACCGACTGCATGGCCTGCCTGGATTATTTTTTTGACCGGGTTGATGGTGCCCAGTGCATTGGAGGCATGAACAATACTGATGAGCTTTGTCCGCTCAGAGAGTAGTTTTTCAAAAGCATCATAGTCCAATTCACCGTTGTCATGAATAGGAATGACTCTCAGGACCGCTTCTTTTTCTTCACAGAGGAGTTGCCATGGAACAATATTGGAATGATGCTCCATGGTAGAAATGATGATCTCGTCGCCTTTGCCGATAAACTTCCTACCGAATGTCATCGCTACCAGATTGATCGATTCAGTGGTTCCTTTGGTGAAAATTATCTCTTCAGTCTCGCGGGCGTTGATAAAATCCCGGACAGACTTTCTAGTGTTTTCAAAATACTGAGTGGCCCGATCAGCCAGTGCATGCGCTCCGCGGTGAATATTGGAATTGTCATGCTCGTAATAGTTCAAAAGTGACTCAAGGACAGCTTTGGGCTTTTGAGTCGTAGCGGCATTGTCAAAATAAATCAAGGGCTTGCCGTGTACTTCCTGATGAAGTACAGGAAACAAGCCCCTGATTTCATTCACATCAAATTTCATAAAGGGATTTTAGAATTTGCTTCCCAATCTTTGCTGCACCAGTCCAGTGCAATAGTTTTTGAAGTTTTCGTCCTCAATGTGATCCAAAACTTCTCCTGCGAAAGCGTAAAGCAGAAGTCCTTTGGCTTGAAGCTTATCGATTCCTCTTGCTTGCAGATAGAAAAGAGCTTCCTCATCGAGCTGTCCTGTGGTACAGCCGTGTGAGCATTTTACATCATCTGCCCAGATTTCCAATTGCGGCTTGGTGTTGACGGTAGCATCTTCAGAAAGCAAAATATTGTTGTTTTGCTGAAATGCATTGGTCTTTTGAGCATCCTGACGGACGAAAATCTTACCGTTGAAAACTCCACGTGAGGAATCAGCTAGGATACCTTTGTAGAGCTCGTTGGATTCTGCATGAGGAATTGTATGATCCACATTCGTGTGATTGTCCACGTGGGTTTTGCCATTCAAAAGATACAACCCATACATGTTTCCTTCAGAATTACTTCCCAGTAGGTTTAGATTGAGATTGTTTCTCACCATGTCACCTGATAAGGAAATAGTCACTGCTGTAAACTGGGCATCTTTCTGAATATCAGTCTCTATATTGCTGACTTCGATGGATTCCTTTCCTTCATTTTGGATTTTGTAGTAGTGAACTTTGGAGTTGTGACCTCCTTTGATCTCAACTACTTGATTGGAGAAAAGTGCTCCATCTAGCGGCTGCACAGCTTGATCGATGAATGTCACCTCTGCAAAATCACCAGCTTCAATCCATATTCTAGGCTGGACCACTTGCCCTCCATTGGTCTGATTGACCGAAAGGATCAAGATAGGTTGCTCAATTTGAGTCTTTTTTGGGACAGAAATAGCCAATCCTGAAGCAAACGAACTTTGGTTGAGTGCAACAAATGGATCTTTTTCTGGCTTGGCAATAGTTCCTACTGGAATGCTGCTGTCCTCTAGCTCCGAAATAGAAATTTCCTCAGGAAGAGAAGAAAGCGTTGCGTCCCATTTTCCATTGTTTAATACAATCAGATGGCCTTCAAATCCTTCAAATATTGATTTTTGGATCAATTCTGAAGTGATGTCGGCAGGTTGGGCTTGCTGAAAAGAGGAGATTTCTTTCTCCAGTTTTCTGGCAATTTGCGTGTATTTATATTCCTCAGCTTTGACAGCAGGCAGTCCTTCTTGCAGGAAGATCGCTTTCGCAGCTGATCTTGCTGTGGCAAAATTGGACGGTGCTGTTTCCAAAAGTGGGGAAAGGGTATCTTGTGTAGTCAAGGTACTCATGATTTAGGGGTGTTTGGATCAGACAGTGGCTGAGTCTACTTCTTCTTTGATCCAGTCGTATCCTTTTTCTTCCAGCTCCAGCGCAAGTTCTTTAGTGCCGGATTTTACAATTCTTCCTTTGTATAGGACGTGGACATAATCAGGGACGATGTAGTCTAATAGACGCTGGTAGTGAGTCACTACGATAGTGGCGTTTTTGTCAGATTTCAGTTGATTGACACCATTGGAGACGATTCTCAAGGCATCGATATCCAGCCCAGAATCTGTTTCATCCAAAATGGAAAGTGTCGGCTCCAACATGGCCATCTGGAAGATTTCGTTTCGTTTCTTTTCACCACCAGAGAAGCCTTCATTCAATGCGCGGCTCAATAGTTTCTGGTCGATTTCTACGAGTTTCATTTTTTCTTTCATAAGAGAAAGAAATTTGACAGCGTCCAAAGCTTCCAGACCGCGATATTCTCTTACTTGATTGACTGCGGTACGGAGGAAATTGGTAGAAGATACTCCCGGTATCTCCACTGGATACTGGAATGCCAAGAAAACACCTTCTCTTGCTCTGTCTTCAGGAGCCAGTTCCAAGAGATCTTTGTTTTGGAAAGTAACTTCTCCCTCAGTGACTTCATACTCTTCTCTACCTGCCAATACTGATGCGAGGGTAGATTTACCGGAGCCGTTCGGACCCATGATGGCATGGACTTCACCAGCTTTTACTTCCAAATTGATGCCTCTGAGAATAGGAGTACCCTCCACAGATGCATGTAGGTTTTTTATACTTAACATAATTCAAAATTTGACATTTGAAGTTTGAGATTGGGGGATAGGTTTATTTAAACTTGTTGCCCTTTATCTCGCTTTCTTTTAGATACTTAATGAATCCTGATAAAGATTTACTGATCTCTATGTTTTTATTTAGTAATTCAATGAGCTTTTCTTCCGAAATATATTTTCTGTCAAAAGCTCTGTAAAGTTGTGATCTGGCTTCTCCAGATGACCCTTTGGCGATACTTAGAAAATGAATGAATTCTTTGTTTCCTTCTCTTTCAAAGCCTTCGGCAATGTTATCTGCTATTGATCCTGAAGATGAGTTTATTTGATTTTTGAGGCTGAAGTCTTTTTCAAAGTCACCACAAATACTCAATTCGAAAATCTCTTTGGAGAACTCTCTGGCTAGCTGCCAGATTTTCAAATCTTCAAACCGAACGATGGTTCCCATAATTTCAAATTAGAAACCTCAAATTTCAAATTGTCTATTACCCTACAGACCCTTCCAATGTCAAAGCCAATAGTTTTTGGGCCTCAACTGCAAACTCCATCGGAAGTTGGTTCAAGACTTCTTTTGCGTAGCCATTGACGATCAAAGCCACAGCATCTTCTGTGTCGATCCCCCTTTGGTTACAATAGAAAATCTGATCTTCTCCGATCTTGGAGGTGGTAGCTTCGTGCTCTACCTTAGCGGTAGGATTTTGGATGTCAATGTATGGGAAGGTGTGAGCCCCACACTGATCACCCATCAGAAGAGAGTCACATTGCGAGAAATTTCGAGAGTTTGAAGCTCTCTTCATGACTTGCACCTGGCCTCTGTAGGAGTTTTGGGATTTGCCGGCAGAGATGCCTTTAGAGACGATTCGAGATTTTGTGTTTTTCCCGATATGAATCATTTTGGTACCTGTATCTGCTTGCTGGTAATTATTGGTCACAGCGACGGAGTAGAATTCTCCAATTGAATGATCCCCTTTTAGGATACAAGATGGATATTTCCATGTGACAGCAGAACCTGTCTCTACCTGCGTCCAAGAAATTTTAGAATAATCTCCAGCACAGATTCCTCTTTTGGTTACGAAATTGTAAATACCGCCTTTGCCATCCTTATCTCCTGGGAACCAGTTTTGAACGGTGGAATATTTCACCTCAGCATGAGCAGCGGCATAGATTTCTACTACTGCTGCGTGAAGCTGGTTTTCATCTCGTTGTGGAGCAGTACAGCCTTCTAAGTAAGAGACATAGGACTCGTCTTCGGCGACGATCAGTGTTCTCTCAAATTGACCTGTATTCGCGGCATTGATCCTGAAGTAGGTAGATAGCTCCATAGGGCATCTTACTCCTTTAGGAATGTAGCAGAATGATCCATCCGAAAACACAGCAGAATTAAGAGCTGCATAATAGTTGTCAGTCATGGGGACTACAGATCCTAAATATTTCTTGATCAACTCTGGATGATCTTTGACAGCCTCACTGAAGGAACAAAAGATGATACCGAGTTTTCCGAGGGTGTCTTTGAAAGTAGTAGCTACAGAGACAGAGTCCAAAACAGCATCTACTGCGATCCCTTGAAGTCTTTTCTGCTCGTTGAGTGAAATGCCCAATCTCTCGTAAATAGCGAGAAGTTCTGGATCTACTTCATCGAGGTTTTTTGCTTTTTTATTTTGCTTAGGAGCGGAGTAGTATCTCAACTTTTGAAGATCTACTTTAGGATAAGTGACATTGGCCCACTCCGGCTCTTGCATTTCTTGCCAAGTTCTAAAAGCCTTTAACCTCCAATCAAGTAGCCACTGAGGCTCCTCTTTTTTGGCAGAAATCCACTGGATGATCTCTTCATTGAGTCCTAGCGGAGCTTCATCTGCCTCATAATTGACAGACCAGCCATGTTCATATTCTTTGGAGGTAAATTCTTCTAAAATCTGATTGTCTTTGCTCATGGTACTGAGTAGTTTAGACTAATTACATTTTGACTTGCGAAGGTACAACATATAATGAAAAAATTATGTTCAATACGATTTAAAAAACCTATCAGAGATCTAAATTTTCAATGAAAATGGCTTTAGAGGCTTATTTTAAGCAGTTTGGAGATAATATAAAAAGCCCGGTTTGAGCCGGGCTTTTGTGATAGCGCGAATATTTTTATTTATCTGGATTTGATCCAAATAGGGTTTGTGTTAATTACTTTTCTTTATCAAAAAATTGAATAGGTCGATTGATGCTTTCTTCCAGCACAATTAGAGTCTCGGTTCGGTCGATGCCGTCTACTTTTTGAATTTTATCCAATACGAGTCTGAGGTGGTTGGTATCTCTACAAATGATTTTTGCAAAAATGGAATAATTCCCTGTTGTGTAATACGCGCTTACCACCTCCGAGATCTCCTTGAGTCTTTCGATGACATTGTCATATAAGGAGCTTTTTTCAAGGTAAATCCCCAAAAATGCAGAGATGTCATAGCCTAATTTTGAGAAGTCAATATTCAAGGTGGCACTTTTGACGATCCCCATGTCCTCCAGTTTTTTCATCCTGACGTGGACTGTGCCTGAAGAGACAAAGACTTTCTTTGCTATTTCGGTATAAGGGGTTTTTGCATCCTCGTTAAGTAGAGAGATGATTTTGAGGTCTATGTTATCGATATCTAAAATTTTATCCATTTTTTCGATGTGGATTTAGATGATTGTTAATGAAATCGATTGTAAATTAGAGATAGTTCAAAATATTGCAAAATATTTTTTTCAATTTGTAATTAAATCCAAAAATCTTTTACTTTGGGTTCGAAATAAATGGCTTTCTGAATATTTTGATAAAACGAGGTTTTTGAAATTATAATTCTGAGTTTTTGATATAATTCAAATAGCCACTATTTCGGGTAAAACTTTTAATCTCTAAAGTTATATTTGGGTTTATATTCTGAAAAGGGTCTTGCTGCTGGCAGGACTTTTTTGTTTTCTGTCAAAAATTTTAAATGCAAAAAATTGTATTTGAAAATATTTATCATGTATTTTTGGTCAAAATCAATTCACTATGTCCCAGATCCTGAGCAGCAAGGCTACGACTCTTTTTATTTTCATTTTTGTATTGGTAGGGCAGCAATTGGCGGCGGGCGCATTGGCCCAAGCTAATGGAGATGATTTTATTGCTACAAGCCTAACGGTACATTATAATAACCTGAAATTAAGATTAGTCGAAGATAGCCGAAGTGGAAAAACTGAACCAAGCTCTCCTGAGGATCTCCGGCAAGTTCCATTGACTATAGTTGAAGAGAATTTGGCCCATAATCTCAATTCGCATTGGGCTTGGCCTGAATACACTCTTGATATGATAGATTCGTACTCTCCTTTCTTATTCCGAACCAAAAAGTCGAGAGAGATAGAAGAAGTAAAAGTATTGCTAAAAGTCAGTGCCACCGGAAAGGTGGAAGGGTACGAACTGCAGTCCGAAGTGGACAAAGGCCTACGAGAGAGGATAGACTACCTGGTGCGCAAACTGCCTGATTGCAAACCCGTGCCAGGTTTCCAAGAATATTCTGCAGAAGTGTTTGAATTGACGATCCAAAAATAGGTTGATAGATTTTTAGGTTTTTTTTGAACGGTGCTACTTCCAAGTAGCACCTTTTTTACTTTTAGACCTATAAAACCACCTCAGCCTATGAAAAAAACACTTACTATCTCTTGCCTTGCCTTATTATCGGGCTTGGTCAATGCGCAAGTCAGGCCTTTCGAAAAGGAAAAGCCATTTACGGAAAGTGATTCTACCGCCAAATTTCACACTGTGTCAGGTGAAAGGCATGGTCCTTCATTTTTTAAAAAATTTGTATTCCCTGAGGTAGAATATACCCCTGGAGCATCTTTGACTTTTGATAAATATCATACAGTTAATGTCATGTATCATTGGTATGAGACATGGGCAAAGCAATATCCAGACATCGTGGATCTGTATGTGATTGGGGAGTCTTTCGAAGGGAGACCGATCTATCAGATGACCATCACGAATAAGAAGACGGGCAAAGAAACTGATAAACCTGCTGCTTATTTTGAAGGAGGAAGACATTCTGGAGAGATCACTTCTTCTGAATCGATTCTATGGTTGACGCAGCATTTGCTTGAAAACTATGGAAAAGACCCTGAGATCACTCATTTGATCGATACTAAGACAGTCTATTTACGACCTCAAAATAACCCAGATGGGTCCAACCTCTATCTGTATACTGAGCAGAGAAATAGGAGTACTGTCCGGCCTCATGACAATGATAGAGATGGACTGATCGATGAGGACCCAGAGGAAGATCTGGATGGAGATGGCGTGATCTATCAAATGCGTAAAAAAGCTGTAACAGATGAGGAGAAAAAAAATGCAAACTACATCGTAGATCCAGATCATCCCGCTGGTAAACTCATGAAGAGAGTTGCATCTGGTGAAGGGGATTATTTGATGTACTCCGAAGGAATTGACAACGATGGAGATGGAGACTACAATGAAGACGGGATAGGTGGATTGGATTTGCACCGAAACTACCCTGAAAATTGGAGACCCGATAGAGGTGGAGATATGACTGGAAGAGGGTATACGCAAAATGGTGCTGGTGAATTTCCGCTGAGTGAGCCAGAAACCCGATCCACTGTATTATGGATTCTCAGTCATCCGAATATATCAGTGGTCAACTCTATGGATACCCGTGTGCCGATGCATCTTAGAGCACCTTCTACTTCCAAGGGAGAAGAGAGTATGTATCCTGAGGATCTTGCTATTTATCGTGAAATGGACGAGTTAGGTCTATCTTTTACAGCCTATCCATGGGCTGGTGATGTGTACGAAACTTACGCTACTAGGTATAAGGTCAACAGGATGACCGGTGATCCTCTCAAACCCTCCCCTTTATTTGGGCATGGACCAGATTTCGGGTATTTCTACTTTGGAAGTATCTGGTATGGAGATGAGCTCTGGAACAACGGTGCCATGAAAGACTACAATGGAGATGGGATCTATGATGACTACGACGGATTAGTTTGGGATGAAGAGGAAAATGGTGGGAAAGGATTCAAATCCTGGACAGCTTTTACCCATCCTGATTTAGGCGAAGTAGAAATAGGAGGTTTTCATCCCAAGTTTTTTGGTCAAAATGGTCCGACTTGGCAGCTGGAAAACTGGGCCAAAAAGCAAGCGCTATTTAATCTAGCAATGGCCAAAAAGCTTCCGGAGCTAAAAGTCAATTCTCCGCAGGTCAAATCTTTGGGAGGTGGGGAATATGAGGTGTCTTTGACTTGGGAAAATGTCGGGGGGCTGCCGGTAGCATTGGAACAAGCGAAAATTGTCAAAATTGTCCAAGAAGATCGCGTTTCGCTGAGTTTTGACAAAAAGCTGACCGAGGGCAAAGAGAATGCAAAGGTGCAGATCATCAGTCCTGAGCTCTATGACAAAACAATCTATGCTGGATATATTGGAAAAGGAGAAACCAAAACCGTTACTTTCAAGCTAAAGGTCAGTACGGATGATCCTGTTCAAGGCAAAATCAGGCTATCCTCCACGCGTGGTGGATTCTTTGAGCAACAATTCGAAATAAACTAAATCAAACTACTAGATGATGCTACGAAAATTAAGCGGAGCAATGCTGGTCTTACTGGCCCTGACGATTCAGGGAGTCTCAGCCCAGCAAAAAAGATCTCTGACCCATGATGACTACGATGGTTGGGAGAGCTTATCCTCAGACCGGATCACCAAAAACGGGAAATGGGTGGGGTATATGATTTCACCTCAAGAAGGGGATGGAAGATTAGAGATCATTCCTTTCCAGAATGCGAGTAAAAAGTTCATCATTCCACGAGCTTCGGGATGGGATTTTTCTGCAGATGATTCCTATGCTGTAGGCAAAATTTCTCCTCAAGAGGATTCGGTAAGAGTTTTGAAACTTAAAAAGGCCAAAAAAGATGAGATGCCTAAGGATAGTCTTTTCATCTATGAGATGGCATCAGGTGAGCTGGAGAAGATGGCTAATGTCAAATCTTTTGCCATACCACAGGAAAAGGGCAGTTGGATAGCTGTTCACTTTGAAAAAGAAAAGCCTGTCAAGAAAGATGAGGCAGACTCTACTGCCAAAGCTGAAAAGCCTAAGAAAACCGACGGAACCAAACTTTTGGTAAGAAGTCTCGATGGGGCCAAATCCTATGAGTTTGATCGAGTCAAAAGTTATGGATTTTCAAAGAATGGAGATTTTCTTCAGTATGTCCTAGCGGAGGAAGATACACTGGATAATGCTGCCATTTATCTTCTGAATTTGGCTTCCGGTCAGTCACACCTTTTACATGAAGGAAATACAGCTTATGAAAGAGTCTCTTTTTCACCTCAGTCTACCTATTTGGCTTTCGTCAGTACCAATGACAGTACCAAGGCTAAAAAACCTTATTATGACTTGTATCTGACCCAGACTTCCAGTCCGGATCTGGAGGTAGTCGCCACCAAGGACTCCGAGGGCATTTTGGATCAGAGTCAGATCAGCTCAGATGCTTCGATTCGTTTTTCAGAAAATGAGAAAATGTTGTTTTTCGGAGTGGCAGAAGACTATGTAGATTATGCTTATGAGTCTGATACCACTATTTTGGATGAAGATCGAGTGAGCTTGGATATTTGGGGATGGCAAGATGCTGAGATCCAGCCAATGCAGCTTCGTAACAAATCCCGTGAACAAAAGCGTGCCTATACAGCTTCTTTGGATCTTTCCAATGGAAACATAGCACAGTTGGAAGATCGGGAAGTGAACAATGTGATGCTAGAAAACAAAATTGAGCGTGATTTTGGATTAGCATCCACAGATGCACCTTATAGAAGAAGCTACAGTTGGGATATTCAGATTGGAAGGGACCTTTATCAGGTTGATTTCAAATCAGGAGAAAAAACCTTGATAGAAGAAAATATTTCAGGATACCCGGGACTTTCTCCAGAAGGAAAGTATGTCACTTGGTACTCAAGTACGGATAGTACTTGGTTTGCCTATGATTTGGCTAGCAAGAAGAAAATAGACTTGACCGCGAATATTCCAGGAGTTGTATTCTATGACGAATTGCACGATTCTCCATCCAGACCTGGGTCTTACGGTTCTGCAGGCTGGCTGGCGGAGGATACAGCTATTCTGATCTATGATCGCTATGACATCTGGAAAATCGATCCAAAAAATCCTGAAGCAGCTGTCAATATTACTGCCGGAGAGGGTAGAAAGCAGCAAATTGAATTTAGAAGACAGGATTTGGATCGGGAAGAAAGAAGCATCGATCCGAAATCAACACTTTATCTGACTGCCTTTGATGAGATGAGCAAAGAGTCTGGACTTTATACGGGTTCATTTTCAGGAGCTAGTCCAAAAGTGATCCTAATGACTCCTCATCGGTATTATGGATTGAGCAAAGCAAAAGATTCGAAGGAAATCACAGTAAGAAGAAGTACCTATCAAGAAAATCCGGATTTGTATTTGGGTGATATGAGCTTGAAAAACCTCCGAAAAGCCTCTGATCTCAACCCACAGCAGGCAGGGATTAAGTGGGGATCAGTGGAGTTGGTTCAATACCTAGCCAATGACGGAACTCCTTTGCAAGGGTTGTTATTTAAGCCGGAGAACTTTGATGCAACTAAGAAATATCCGATGATGGTTTATTTCTACGAAAGAAATAGCGACGGACTCTACAGCTATAGGACTCCGGCGCCATCCGCATCGACCATCAACATTCCTTATTTTGTAAGTAATGACTACTTGGTGTTTGTGCCAGATATCAAATACGAATTGGGCTTGCCAGGACCATCAGCATATGACTGCATTATCCCCGGCGTACAGTCAATCGTGGCAAAGGGTTTTGTGGACGCTGATAACATGGCGATCCAAGGACAGAGTTGGGGTGGCTACCAGGTCGCTTATTTGATTACACAGACTAATATGTTCAAAGCAGCTGGGGCTGGAGCACCGGTGGTCAATATGACTTCAGCCTACGGCGGTATCCGCTGGGGAACTGGAATGAGTCGAATGTTTCAGTATGAGCAGACTCAATCTAGAATCGGTGGAACGCTCTGGGAAAAGCCAATTTACTACATTGAGAATTCCCCATTGTTTTTCATGGATCGTGTAAAGACTCCTGTATTGATCATGCACAATGATGAAGATGGTGCAGTGCCATGGTATCAGGGCATCGAGATGTTTATGGCACTGAAGCGCTTGAATAGTCCTGCTTGGCTATTGCAGTACAATGGAGAGGATCATAACCTGCGCCAGCGAAAAAACAGGAAAGATTTATCTATGAGACTCAGTCAGTTTTTCGACCACTACCTAAAAGGTGCTCCTGCACCGTTATGGATGACAGAAGGACTTCCAGCTGTAGAAAAAGGCAGAACTCTTAAGTATGAGTTAGAAAAGTAAGACCATAAATTAGATTAATAAAAGGCTTGAAATAGGATTATTTCAAGCCTTTTTTCTTACATAAACTAAATATGACTTTAATTTTAATGCGTTTAATTGTATTTTTAGTCACTATTTGCTTATACCAAACGCCCATTACTCCATGTTTAATAAAATTAAAAGTGCCATAACCGGCTACAAGGTGAAGCACTACGTCTCCGATGGACTCAAAGTCAAGGTCCAATATCGGGGGAAATTACATACTACAGATCCACTGTCGGTCGTACGACAATTATTACAAAGGCTTGATCATCCCCAGACCGTGGTAGATACAGCTATAGACTTAAAGGAATGTTGGGAGGATAGAATGAACTACTTCAAAGTAGGAGCTCTATCTTCTATTACTTCTTTTAACATGGAGTATAGCACCTATAAGATTTCACGCTATGTCTCAAAGCAAGGCAAGTCTCCATTGAGCTTGTACGCTGTGATGGAGAATGATAAGGTGTTTGCGTTTTTTTCTAGAGTCTACGATTATGGGGCATTTTTCAAGGAAATGGAAGAAACGTTTGTAAAGAACACTTCAGAGGAAAGTGCTGGTGCTTACCTGATAAAAAATGGGACATACCAGTTGCTGATCGACTCATTCGGACACTCCCAGTCCTTTTTGTGGAATGATGACAAAGCGCTGGATCAGTTTCTTCAGACTTTGAAATAAGTCAAAATAAGTCGTCGATTTTGCTACCGTTGACCTACTATTGGAATGTGATTATACTGCCACAGCAGCTTTGATATGAGGGTGCGGGTCATAGCCGGTCAATTCGAAATCCTCATAAGTAAAATCAAAAATGTCTTTGATCTCAGGATTGATTTTCATGGTAGGAAGTGGCCTGCATTCACGACTTAATTGCAACTCAGCTTGCTCGAGGTGATTCAAATATAAATGTGCGTCTCCAAAGGTATGGACAAACTCACCCGGCTTCAGACCACATACCTGAGCTATCATCATGGTAAACAAGGCGTATGAGGCAATATTAAATGGTACGCCTAAAAATACATCCGCACTTCTTTGATACAATTGACATGAGAGCTTGCCATCAGCCACATAAAACTGAAACAAGGTATGACATGGAGGCAGAGCCATATTGTCTACATCAGCGACATTCCAAGCACTGACAATGTGCCTTCTGCTATCCGGTTTGGTTTTAATCTGATGGATCAAGTTTTTGATTTGATCGATTTCTCCTCCTTTGCCGTCAGGCCAATGGCGCCACTGATAGCCATACACTGGACCTAAATCGCCATTTTCATCCGCCCATTCGTCCCAAATTGAAACTTTGTTTTCTTTCAGGTAGTCGATGTTTGTGCTCCCTTTGAGAAACCAAAGCAGTTCGATGATGATACTTCTTAGGTGAAGTTTTTTAGTAGTGACCACAGGAAAACCCTCTGATAAGTCAAATCTCATCTGATGTCCAAAAATACTGATGGTACCAGTACCGGTACGGTCAGATTTTTTTACTCCTTCATCTAAGATTTTTCGCATCAAATCGTGATACTGCTTCATGGGAAAGGGATTTGTATTGGATGGTCGAAAGATACTAGCTTCCTTTCACAATAGGAACTAGAATTTGGGAAAGCTAGTCTTCTTGAAATACAGGCGCTAAAGAGAAATCGGAAAAGACACTATGATTACTCTTGATTTTCAGGGTTTTTGTCCCATCTGAATGTAGCTGTGACAGGATAGTGATCTGAGTAATCTACCTCTCGATGAGTTTTGAATTCTACAGCTTTCAAGCTTGAGGAACTGAAAATATGGTCAATTCGAAGAAAGAAAAGGATTTTGTTGTAAGTGAATCCAAATCCACGCCCAGCTGTTTCGAAAGCATTAGTTAACAACTTACTCATTCGGAAGTAGGTGTTTGAATAAGGAATTTCGTTGAAATCACCCATGACGATCACAGGATGGGGACTATTTGCCACATGTTCTTCAAGCACTTTGAGCTGCTTGCTTCTAGCCAGACTGCCTCGATGAAGCTTTCCTAAAGTCTGTCGGTATTTTTCTTTTACACCATCTAGATTGTCCAATGCCTCTGATTCTATACGCATGGATTCGAGGTGGCAATTGTAAATTCTTACCGTGTCTGATTCATACACTATATCTGCGAAGATAGCTCCGTTGGTAGATTTGGTATCAAATACGACTCCCTCATGAATGATCGGAAATCTTGAGAAAATAGCTAGCCCATGTGACCTTTTATTGGAATTTCCCTCTACGATCTGGTAGACGGACTCCATGTCTTTATCCTCTCCGAGTAATTTGAGGGCGTTGCGAGAAGGAGTGGTTTGATCTTGGAAAAATTCTTGAAATACCTTCACATCTGCCGGATGATCCTGAAGCCAAGTGAAGACATTCGGGTCAAATTCTCCTCCCATTCTTCTCTTATAATCAAACAAATGCGCATTGTAAGTCAGGACCTTGAGTCCTTCGGGGTTGTCCGTTCTTGGATTGAGCTGAAATGTGATTTGTGCAAAGCGATACCCAATAAGCAGTGCTAAGAGAGGTAGAAAGGCGAGCTTTCTCCAAGAAAGGGTGAGAATGATGAGAAGGAAAAGATTGATCAACCAGAAGACGGGTACGAAAAAAGGGAGCAAGCCTACATAGGGGAAATCTCCCGGAGTGATAAAAACACTTCCAAAGACCAAGAGGGTAAGAAGAAATAGGAGCCAGGTGAGGATTCTCATGTATGATGTTAAGCGCAGAAGATCTAAAAAGGTTGGATTGAGTGATTAAATTTTCATCCTTTCATTTGTCGATATCGTAAAGAAGCAAAGAAGAGGCTAAAAATCCGTTTGATCAAAAAAAAATCGGGATTCGCTAAATTTATTCTTAACACAATAGGCAGGGATTTTGCGGATAAGCTGATATTCCTTTTATTTCGCTAAAAAATTAATCACTATGAGCATTCGCCAATCAATTTGGATAGTTGCAGTTGCAGGAGTTTTTCTTTTTTCCTGCTCTTCTCAAAAAGCTGAGGAGTCCGAGATGGAATCGATGACCGAGGCAATGAATGAGGATTCAGATGAAGAATCTAGACCCAGTCCTTTGGAAGTCAAATCCGGCCAGATTTCTGGTAAGGAATTCAAAGTGCAATATGGATCTCCTGCTGTGAAAGATCGGGAAATCTGGGGTGATCTAGTTCCCTACAATGTCGTGTGGCGAACAGGGGCCAATGAAGCTACCTTTGTGGAGTTGGCGCAGGATATGACTGTCGAGGGGCAGACTCTTCCCGCTGGCAAATATTCATTGTTTACGATCCCTAAAGAAAGCGGCAAATGGACTGTGATTTTTAATTCTGAGTGGGATCTGGAGCATGGACATTTTCAGTATGATGAAAAGAATGACGTATTGCGTGTAGAAGTGACTCCTTCTTGGGAGGCCATGGCTCAGGAGAGATTATCCATTGACATAGAAAGTCCGGGAATGGTCATCCGTTGGGAAAAGTTAAAATTGCCAGTCAGCATTCAATAGGAAATATAGATTCCAAAGCCCTGAATTCAGATTCAGGGCTTTTTTTTTGACTTTAAAAAATTGCAACTTACTTGCTAAATTGATATTTCTCCATATTCCTCGACAGGCATGAAGTATATAGCTTTTGTAATAGTGGTTTTGATCACAGGTTTACTGGGGTACTTGGGTTCCATTTCGTTGGGTCCTGCTCCTCCGATGGCGCCACTTTTGGATCCGAATCATGGTTTTTGGCAGAACATGAAAAGTGAAGACGCGCTGGCGAAGGAGGAAATAGTATTGGAGGGCCTAGTAGCACCTGTGCATGTCAGCTACGATGAAAACCTTATTCCCCACGTATTTGCAGAGAATGAGCAAGATTTATATCGAGTCCAGGGGTATGTGACTGCAATGCATCGATTGTGGCAGATGGAATTTCAGACCATGGCGGCTTCTGGTAGGATATCGGAAATCGTAGGTTCTATCGCTGTCCCACTTGATAGGATGACCAGAAGAAAAGGCTTGGCCTATGGAGCTGAGTTGGGCATGGAGTTTATTCAAAAAACAGATCCAGAGACTCTTTTACTCTTGGAGGCTTATTCCGACGGAGTCAATCAATATATCGATCAGCTAAGCGAAGCGAGACTGCCGGTAGAATATAAAATTTTGAATTACCGTCCAGAACACTGGACTGCATACAAATCGATCCTGCTGCTCAAATATATGTCAGATATGCTGGTAGGCGATCGGGATCTTGAATATTCCAATCTCAGAAAATATTTAGGAGAAGAGATGATGGGGAAGCTTTTCCCTGATTTCCCAGAAGAAAATGATCCTGTAATAGAAAGCGGGAAAAAATGGGAGTTTGCCCCTATACCTATATCAAGGCCTGATAGCATTTCGTATCCTGACGACGCCTTGGTGATAGAGCCATTGCCTCAACCAGAGGAAGGTACAGGATCCAATAACTGGGCAGTTGCAGGAAGTAAAACTAAAAGTGGAAACCCTATTTTGGCAAATGATCCGCACTTGAGTTTGAATCTACCATCTCTTTGGTACAGCATGCAATTGAGCACTCCGGATTTTTCTGTCAAAGGGGCTACGCTGCCAGGAGCTCTGGGAGTGATCTCTGGCTTCAACCGCAATATCGCTTGGGGAGTTACCAATGCAACCAAGGATGCAAGAGATTGGTACAAGATTACATTTGAAACTGATCAAAGAGAAGCGTATCGCTATGGAAGCGAATCGAGAAAGACCGAATTTAGGATAGAGGAGATAAAGGTAAAAGGCGAGTCTCCATTCATGGATACAGTGGTCTATACTCACTATGGGCCAGTGGTCTATGATCGCACATTTCGGGCAGAGCGGCAAGATGTCAACTTTGCTCTCAAATGGACTGCTCATGAAGGGTCTAATGAGCAAAAGACATTTTTGCTGTTAAATAAGGCTGAGAACCATTCGGATTACAATTTGGCTCTAGATCACTTCACCTCTCCGGCTCAGAATTTCGTTTTTGCCTCTAAATCTGGAGATATCGCCATGAGGATTCAGGGAAAATTTCCTTTAAAATGGAAGGAGCAGGGCAAATACTTCATGGATGGTGCAGATCCTAGGATGGAGTGGCAATCCTACATTCCGAATGAGCAAAATCCAAGTACGCTCAATCCTGAAAGAGGCTTTGTCTCATCTGCTAATCAGCATCCTGTAGATTCGACTTATCCTTATTATGTATTTGACAATAGTTACGAACACTATCGAAATAGGAGACTAAATACAAGACTAAGGGAAATGTCAGGTATCACGCTCCAAGATATGCAAGAGCTCCAGTTTGATGATTATTATCTTCATGCATTTGAGGCTTTGCCAGTGATGCTAGAGCTATTGGGGAATGATGCATCTGCTGAATCTCAAGCTCAGAAATATTTACAAGAGCTTAAGAATTGGGATTATTATGCAGACCCTAATCAGCAAGCTCCGACGCTATTTTATCTTTGGTGGGGAAAATTGTATGATTCAATTTGGAAGGATTTATCGGAGCTCGAAGGACCAATAGTACGGCCTAATTATTACCGAACGGTGAAGCTCTTGAAAAATGAGACTCAAGGTGAAATTTTTGATCTGAAATCTACCAGTGGAAAAGAAACTGCATCCACACACGTAAAGCAAAGCTTTGGAGCGATGCTCGAAGAGATGAAGACTTGGGAAGCAGAGGAGGGAGATTATGCTTGGGCAAATTATAAGCGGACTAAAATCCAGCACTTGGTACCCCAGTTCACTTCTCTCTCTGTAGAAAATGTATATACAGGTGGAGGAGCTGGGATCATCAATGCGACTAGTAGCAGGCATGGGGCCAGTTGGAGGATGGTGGTAGAAATGGGTGAGGAGGTCAAAGCCTTTGGAATCTACCCCGGAGGACAGTCTGGAAACCCAGGAAGTAAATTTTATGCCAATTTCGTCCCGAAATGGGCAAATGGTGAATACCTGAATTTTGATTTGAGAGAAAAAGAAGAGGAAGCTTCCCTTCTATTTGAAACTGTCTTTACACCCCAGCTATGAGATTCTTTGGTTTTTTAATTCTAACAGCTCTTTTGGTTGTTTTTGTTGGTCCATTTGTTCCTTATTGGATGCTCATGGTGGGTGCGTTTCTTTTGGCTTTAGTTCTGAAACCTGGCAATTCCGCAGCTTTTTTTGGTGCTGGTTTTGGGTTTGCACTTTCATGGGTTGGTTTGAGTCTTTATTTGACCATCGATACGGGTAGTGAGTTAGGCGGAAGGATGGCGGCTATTCTTGGTGTCCAATCCGGCACGGTTCTGATGATAGTAACGGGAATAGTTGGCTTTTTATTAGGGGCTTTTTCCTCACTTAGTGGAAATATGTTACGCAATTTGTTTAGAAAAAAGCCTGACAACATTTACGGAGGTAGATAATCCTTTTGGTCAAAAAATGCGCCGCTGGTAAAATAGAGGCTATTTTATTTTTACAGTTGAACCGAATGAGTACCTTTGTTACTCACTTAGCTGGTGATTTTTTATGCTGGAATCTTTAATCACCTCAAAGACCCGTTTGAGGCTTCTTGTTAAGTTTTTTGTAAATGATAGAAATCAAAGTCATCTCCGTGGATTGGCTGATGAATTTGGTGAATCTACCAATGCAATCCGCAAGGAGCTGAATAACCTGACGCAAGCAGGGATATTGCTCAAACATTCAGAAAAAAACAAGATTGAATATCAGGCGAATACCAAACATCCTTTTTATATCAATATCAGAGATATTATTAGAAAGTATTTGGGATTGGATATGCTTTTGGAGCAAATCTTGGATAGGATGGGGGAGGTAGGTCAGGTGGTTTTGGTAGGAGATTTGTCCAAGGGTATCGATTCCGGCAAGATTGACGTATTGGTCACTGGCACTCCGCTCAATGAAGGATATATCCAGACTTTGACTGAGAGAATAGAGCAGATGATGGATAGGCGGGTGATTTTCATTTTGGAAAATGAGCGCTACGAAGGTGGAGGATTGGTACTCTATGATAGGTATATAGGGGTATAATTCCCTGAAGGATTTTAGAATTGTGTGAGGCTTGGTAGGTTCGGTATGGGACTGAAAGGGCGAAGCTGTGCCATCTTATAAAATAATCGCATATTTACTTCTTGATAGATTTGAAGCATAATTTGAAAAAGAATAACAATACGCTATGGAAATGTCTGTCATTTCTATTGCTGGTTTTTTGTCTAGCTTGGAATGTGGAGGCACAGAGCCTTTCGGATATTCCCACCATCAAAGTAGATAATCTCTCGGATGCTCAAATAGAGCAGCTAATCAAGCGAGCGGAGGCAAATGGAATGACATCTAGCCAATTGGTAGCTTTGGCAAGAGAAAGAGGAATGCCTGCCAGTGAGGCTATGAAACTGAGTCAAAGAATTTCCGAACTTCAAAACTCTGCTGGAGCCTCTGGAAATAGCGGGACAGTGATGGGGGGGAGGAGTTTGGTCGATCCTCAAGGCGTCGACATGTTTGATTCTTTGCGCAAGTCAGATCCCTATTATGATCTGACACCGACTCAGAAGAAGATTTTTGGATATAAATTGTTCCACAACCGGTCACTGGATTTCAGTCCAAGTCTAAATCTCCCGACACCACTATCTTACGTGATTGGTGCTGGAGATCAGCTGTTAATAGATATTTATGGGGCTTCACAGCAATCCTATGATTTGACGGTCACCCCAGAAGGCAGGGTTCTTTTTCCCAATATCGGCCCTGTGCAGGTAGGAGGATCTTCAATTGAGGCAGCATCCGCACGGATCAAGACGAGTTTGTCTCGAATTTATTCTGGACTACAGGGATCTAATCCCAATACATTTTTGCAAATAAGACTTGGGAATATCCGATCGATCAAGGTATCCATGGTAGGAGAACTGACCAAGCCAGGAACTTATACGTTACCTTCGTTTGCTACAGTTTTCAATGCGCTCTATGCCGCAGGAGGCCCAAATGAAAATGGTGCTTTTCGAAATGTTCAGGTGTATAGAAATTCCCGCTTGGCTGCTACGGTGGATATTTATGAGTTTTTGTCCAAGGGTGATCAGAGTGCCAATATTGTTTTGCAAGACAATGACGTAGTAATAGTACCTCCTGTGCAGGCACGTGTGGAAGTCATAGGACCAGTCAGGAGAGAAGGTCTTTTTGAAGTCAAACCAGATGAGAGTTTGTCTGATTTGTACGTTTACACGGGTGGATTTCAAAGTACAGCCTACCAAGATCGTATTACTGTACGCAGAATAGAAAATAACCAAAGAAAAGTTTTGGATGTTTCGCGGGATGAGTTTGGTTCGTTTTCTCCCAAAGATGGAGATGAGATTTTGATAGGAGAGGCCTTGGAGAGATTTACCAATCGGGTTCAAATTGCAGGTTCAGTCAATCGTCCAGGAGAGTTTGCGCTTACTGAATCAGGACTTACGGTGAAAGAGTTAGTCAGCAAGGCTGAGGGGGTAAGACCTGAGGCTTTTACCACTAGAGCTACACTTTATCGAACAAGTGATGATTTGACTTTAGCCGCGGTGCCCCTAGATCTAAAAGGGATTATGGATGGAAGCCAGGCTGATGTAGAGCTGAAGAATGAAGATTTATTATTTGTACCGAGTCGCTATGATATTCAGGAAGAATATTATGTGAAAGTCTCCGGTGAGGTGAATTTTCCGGGTACTTATCCTTATGCATCCGAAATGACGGTAGGTGATTTGGTGTTGAGAGCTGGCGGATTGCTGGAATCTGCGAGTAATTCTTCAATAGAAATTGCAAGAAGGGTACGTGATGCAAGCACCGGGAAGATTGCAGAGATTTTGACTTTAAGTATTGATGCAAACCTGAAGCTTTCTCCAGAGGAAACCAACACAAGACTGAGTCCTTTCGATCATATTTTCATTCGAAGAAAGCCAGGGTTTGAGCAGGAGCAGCTGATTACTTTGAGAGGAGAGGTGAAGTTTCCTGGTGACTATGCGATTGCTTCGGCTAATGAGAGGATTTCAGATGTCATTAACAGAGCTGGTGGATTTTCGGATTTTGCATACCCTAAGGGGGCTAGTTTGATTCGAAGAACTATCTATTTCAAAGGGCAAACTGAAGAAGAAATCAGAGAGGAGAGGTTGAAGGAGATGAGAGACAATCTTGATCCAGAAAAGAATAGAAATACAAATGAGGCTGAGCAGATTTTGTATGAAAGAATAGTTGAGAAGCTCGAACAAATAGAGGCACAAAAGGAACTGGAAGAAAATGAGAGGATGCGGTCTCAGATTTTCGAAGTATCCAATCCTCTAGATAGTATGAGTATGGATTCGACTCTACATGCAAAGCGCTATAAGGAAGAAGACCTAGTTGGGATAGATCTGGAATATATCATGAATAATCCAGGCTCTGATGCAGATTTGATCCTATTTGAAGGCGATGTATTGCAGATTCCTAAACAACTGCAGACAGTACGAATGGTAGGTGAGGTTTTACTTCCTACTACCACAAGATTTGAAAAAGGGCAGAATCTGAAAGACTATATTTCTAAAGCAGGGGGGTTTACAGAAGATGCTCGTAGAAGTAAAGCATTTGTCATTTATGCCAATGGAGATGCTGCTCAAACAAAGAATTTTTTGGGACTGAAAAATTACCCGAAACTAGAACCAGGTGCTGAGATTGTCGTACCTCGCAAGCCTCAACGTGAAAGAATGAGTGCGGCAGGATGGATTGGTATTGCTTCCAGTTTGGCGACTTTGGGGATTTTGCTTGAAAGACTAATCACGAATTAAGAAATCAATATTTATTATTTTCTCCACTAATTACTTATGAAAATAGCAGTAGTAGGAACAGGCTATGTAGGGCTGGTTTCAGGAGCATGTTTTGCTGATGTAGGAATAGAAGTTACCTGTGTCGATATCGATCAAAAGAAAATCGACAAACTCAAAAATGGCATTATGCCAATCTATGAACCTGGTCTTGAGGAGATCGTAGTTCGTAATTATAAAAGCGGAAGATTAAAGTTCAGTACTGATCTGGGGGAGGCTATCCAAGGTGCTTCTGTAGCTTTTATTGCAGTGGGAACACCTCCGGGAGAAGATGGATCTGCTGATTTGAAATATGTATTGGCAGTAGCAGATGAGATTGGTTCCAAAATGACCGATTACATCGTAGTGGCAACCAAAAGTACGGTGCCTGTGACAACAGGTGAAAAGGTAAGAGGTGCGATCAAGTCCGCCTTGGATCAAAGAAATTCCAATTTGGAATTTGCGGTGGCATCCAATCCGGAATTTTTGAAAGAAGGCGCTGCGGTAGAAGACTTTTTGAAACCAGACAGAATAGTGATTGGGGTGGATGACGAAAGAGCTGAAAAAATCATGCAGCGACTCTACAAACCATTTCAACTCAGCGGAGAGAGGATCATCTATATGGACATCCCATCTGCAGAGATGACCAAGTATGCAGCAAATGCAATGCTGGCAACCAAAATATCATTCATGAATGATATTGCGAATCTGTGTGAAAAAGTAGGTGCAGATGCCAACATGGTGAGAAAAGGTATAGGGTCTGATCCAAGAATTGGCAATAAATTCATTTACCCGGGAGTAGGATATGGAGGTTCTTGTTTTCCGAAAGATGTAAAAGCTATCATCCGGACCGGGAGAGAATATGGGCATGAGCTCCGAGTACTACAATCTGTGGAAGATGTGAATGAAGATCAAAAACATGTCTTGGCCAATAAGGTTAAGGCTCATTTTGGAGAGGATCTTTCAGGGATGACTTTTGCGATGTGGGGACTGAGCTTTAAGCCAAATACAGATGATATGAGAGAAGCTCCTGCGGCCGTTATTATTGATGAATTGAGAGCGGCTGGAGCAACAGTAAAAGCTTATGATCCAGTAGCAATGGAAGAAGCCAGGGAGCATTATATTTTTGACAAAGTGACATACTGCAAGGATGCATACGATGCACTTGTGGATGCAGATGCGCTATTGCTAGTCACAGAATGGTCTGAATTCAGAATTCCGAGTTGGGAAGTAGTAGGGAAACTATTGAAGAACAAGGTCATCTTTGACGGTCGAAATATCTATGATAAGAAGTATTTGGATTCACTTGGATTTGTTCATTTTGGTATCGGTTCGAAGTAAGTTTTCACTTGAGTCTTAAGAAAAAAGCCTTCTCTGGTCTTCTATGGAGTTTTTTTCAGCTTTTTGGAGTCCAAGGTATAAATTTCGGGTTGTCCATCATATTGGCCAGGATACTAGCACCGGAAGATTACGGTCTATTGGGTATGCTGGCCATATTTATGGCTATAGGTCAGTCCCTCGTCAATAGTGGGATGACTTCAAGCCTGATTCGGACAGCTGAGGCTACTGATGCGGATTATTCTACCGTTTTTTGGCTTAATCTTTTGATCAGTTCTGCTATTTACTTAGTCTTATGCCTAGTGGCACCCTGGATAGCTGATTTTTATGATCAGGAGATTTTAACGCCCATAGTTAGAGTCTACTGCTTGTCATTAATTTTTTCGGCATTGTCTATGGTTCAGAAAGCAAGGCTAATTAAAAAGATGGATTTTAAGACACAGATGCTTGTTTCGATTCCATCACTACTAATCTCAGGTGTCGTAGGGATTTTTATGGCGAAAAATGGTGGAGGAGTGTGGGCACTCGTGTGGATGAATTTGTGTCAGATTTCCCTGAATTCATTATTTTTTTGGATTCATTCGGGTTGGAGACCCCAATTTACAGTTCAAAAAGACTTATTGAAAAGGCATTTTGGTTTTGGCTACAAACTGACCTTTGCTGGTATCTTGGAGTCGGTGTTTCGTAATAGTTACCAACTTATGATTGGGAAGTTTTTTCCTGTGGCAGATCTAGGGTATTATACCAAAGCAGACAATCTCAAGCAGCTTCCGGTTCAAAATATTTCTACTGCCATTGATTCAGTGACATTTCCACTTTTTTCCAAAATCCAAAATGAAGATGAAAGGTTGAGAAATGCTTATAAAATAGTGATGCAACAGGTGTTATTTTGGCTTGCTCCTACACTTACCTTTGCTGGGGTTTTGGCAGAACCGATTTTTGGTTTTTTGCTTTCAGAAAAGTGGATTCCGGCTGCTCCGTATTTTCAGGTTCTATGCGTCATAGGTATTTTGTATCCCTTGCACTCTTATAACATCAATATTTTGAAAGTCAAGGGAAGGACTGACTTGATATTATACCTCGAAATTTTCAAGAAGATCCCTTTGATTATTGGATTGTGGTTTGCGATTTCTCAAGGGATATTTTTCTTATTATATCTTCAGGTTGGGCTTAATATTCTCTATTTTTTTTTGAATTCTGCCTATTCAGGTCGCATGATTGGATACTCCACGGGGCAGCAAGTCCGTGATCTATTTCCCATTTTTATAATGGTTGTGTTGGCAGGAGGGCTTGTTTTAGGTCTATATACTTATTTGAATGCCTGGAGCTATTTTCCCTTGATTTGTATTTGTTTTCTATCAGGGTTTGTTTTTTATTTATTGTCTTCATTTTTATTTAATTTGGAACCCATTTTATTCATTAAAAAAGAGTTGCTTAAAAAATGATTCCTGTAACTAAGCCATTCATGCCTTCACTGACTGAATATCAAAGGTTATTAAAAGGTATATGGAAAAGAAATTGGCTTACGAATAATGGCCCTCTTGTCAATGAGCTGGAGATGACTCTCAGAGACTATCTCCGGGTGAGTAATGTACTATATGTATCCAATGGGACTATTGCTATTCAAATGGCTATCAAATCATTGGGTATAAAAGGAGAAGTGATTACCACCCCGTTTTCGTATGTAGCTACGACAAGTAGTCTAGTATGGGAGGGTTGTACGCCTGTATATGTGGATATAGATCCAGATACTCTCAATATAGACCCATCAAAAATCGAAGAAGCTATCACTAAAAATACCAGTGCGATTTTGGCGACTCATTGTTTTGGCAATCCTTGTGATATTCAAGCAATTCAGGAGATAGCTGATCGGTATAGTTTGAAGGTGGTGTATGATGCAGCACATTGTTTTGCTACGCAATATCAAGGCAAATCGGTCTTTGAATATGGTGATATTAGTACGACTAGTTTTCATGCAACTAAGCTTTTTCATACTGTTGAAGGAGGAGGGGTATTTACAAAAGATAAAAATCTGGCTGAGCAGCTATCCTATCGCCGAAATTTCGGTCATAATGGGCCTGAGAAATTCAATGGGATAGGTATAAATGGTAAAAATTCTGAGCTGCATGCTGCTATGGGACTTCTCAATTTGGGGTATATGGGTCAAATACTGGATAGAAGAAAATCACAGACTGAATATTATCACCAGATTCTAAGGGATTCCCATCTGAAGTATATCAAATTACAAGATAAGACAGGATTTAATTATGCCTATTTCCCCGTGATTTTTACCAGTGAGGAGGAAGCTTTGATTACTAAAAAGCTTTTGGAGGATAATCAAATTTTTCCAAGAAGATATTTCTATCCAAGCCTTTCCTCTCTCCCTTATGTTTCAGGCAATACCCCTATCTCCGATGATATTTCAGCTAGGATTTTGTGCTTGCCTATCTATCATGAGTTGACTAAAGAAGAACAAGATTTGATAGGGAGATTTGTTTTAAAAGCATTAAAGAAGAAATAGATGCTGATAGCTGGTGCCGGAGGACATGCTTTGGAAGTTTTGGATGTATGGAAAGAACTTGAACCTCATTTTCAATTTATTTTTTTCGATGAGATCAACACTGATCAAAACCTTTTGAGGGATATTTATCCGATATGTCATCATCTTGAAGAAGTGAAGGCTATTCTCTCAGTTAAAGATCAATTCTCACTTGGTGTGGGCTCCCCCGAGGTGCGTAGACGTCTCTATGGGATACTCTGCTCACAAGGCGGAACATTTAGTCCATTGCACGCGGCCTCTGCTCAGGTTAGTTCGACTGCATCTGGTGAATTTGACGCAATGCCTTTTTCATTTATTGGCCCTGATGTCCAGATAGGACAGGGATCATTGATCAATACTCGGGCTCATGTCCATCATGAGTGTTATCTTGGCGAATTTGTAGAAGTGGGGCCTGGAGCTGTGTTGTTGGGCAATGTACATGTAGGGAGTTATTGTAGTATTGGTGCTGGCGCAGTATTACTTCCCGGGATCAATCTGGGAAACCACATCCGGGTAGGTGCGGGGGCTGTTGTCACTCGGGATTTTCATGCTGGGGCAACAGTCAAAGGAATCCCTGCCAAAATCTGAACTGATGTCTCAAATACTTCATATTTCTCGCGATAATAAGTTTTTGGATTTTGCCATTAACTGTTTTGAGCAGGTCTGTTCTGGTGAAAGCTATTACTGGATTCTCGAAAATGAGCATTCCAAAGAACCTGTCACTCACATCAAGTATGAGCAGATCCATCCGATCCAGGTCAAGCAAGCATGTAGATTAATCAAAGACCAGAAATTTATCAGCCAATTTAAGACTGTTATTTTTCATGGGATTTCTCCCGTTGAGCAGCAGGTCCTTCAGTCTATTCAAAGTCAAATCAAGGTCATTTGGTTTGGTTATGGGTTTGATTATTACCCGTTAATAGATTTTTTTATGCAGAAGTACTTGGATAAGAAAACAAAAAAGTACTGGTATAAAGAAAAAGCAGGATTGGCCAAGTTAGGGTTAAGGCTGAATGAATATCTTCCATTTTGGACTTATTTTAAGTCTAAAAGTCAATTAAAGTTTTTTGAAAGAGTCGATTACTTTGCACCTGTTCTAGAGCAGGAGTATGACAAAATCAAATCCAAACATCCTAATTTCAAAGCGAAGTATATTGATTGGAATTATGAGTTGGGTAAAAATATTTTTGATAGTATAGGAGAGGAATATGTACATGGTACTAATTTTCTCGTTGGAAATAGTGCGTCGATCACCAACAATCATATTGATTGCTTTGCTATGCTGAGCAAGCAAAAAGTCGAGTCAAATCGAGTGTTAGTCCCTCTAAGCTATGGATTTCCCAAAAAATTTAAAAAGACCATATTAGCTGAAGGGTTACAGGGGTTTGGAGATAGGTTTTTGCCTATAGAAGAATTTATACCCTTTGCGGATTATCTTGATCTTCTCAAATCGTGTGGATATGCATTGTTTGGAAGTATTCGGCAACAAGCCTTAGGAAATATATATATGTGCCTCGCGCTGGGGATCAAAGTTTACCTCCATCCTAGGAATCCAGTTTTGGATGATCTAAAGAAAAAAGGGTTTCATGTATTTGATTTCCATCAATTTAAACAAGAAAAGGCTTTTCGAGAGCCTATGCCATTGTCATTGCAGCAGGAAAACCGAGAGCTGATGCGCCAGATGTCATTGGAAGAAAATTACCTTTCAAAAACCAAGAAATTGGTGGAATTGATTCAAACTTTTGAGTAAGCAAATAGAGGGGATGGTTTCCATTTTGGTACCTGTTTTCAACAGGGAAGATCTTTTATTGGAGACTCTAGTCAGTATCCAAAAGCAATCTTATTCTAATTGGGAGTGTATTTTGGTTGATGATGGCTCGAATGATAGTTCTCTGTCTATTTGTAAAGAAATGGAAAATAGGGATTCTCGCTTTAGAGCATTCTCTAGACCTGTTCAGACTATCAAAGGAGCGGCGGCTTGTCGTAATTACGCCTTTGAAAACAGTAGGGGAGAGTTTATTCAATATTTTGATTCAGACGACAAAATGTTGCCATTCATGCTGGAACGGAAAGTAGAGAAACTGTCAAGATACCCTAAAGCTGATTTTTTGGTTTCAAAAATGGCTTCGTTTGATGCCGATGGAAGGATTGACCACCAGGACTATCCTCTGACATCGACTAATCTAATCGCTGATTTTCTTACCTATCAAGTATATTTTCTAACACCAGGCCCCATGTTTCGGAAAGTTTTTCTAGAAAAGTTTCAGGTGAAATTTGATGAAATACTTGACCGGAGACAAGAAAGGGAATTTTATACTCGAATTGTACTGTCAGAGCCTGTTTATATCACCAGTGATGAGGTTCATTGTCTACGTCGAATTCATGGTAATTCTATCAAATCTACCTTTGAAACCAAGAGCTCAACCATTCAAGTTTGGAGCAAATTTTTATTTTACCGGCAGCTTTTTCTCAATTCCCAACAGAAATATGGGACTTTGATGAATCAATATTTCGGTGATGAGGTTACACGGATGATTTTCTTTTTTCTCAAAAAAGGGAAGTTGGGTAAGGCTTGGGAAGTTTTGCAGTTTCGAATCTCTATTGGCTGATGGAGATTTCCGTTATCATTCCGGTGTATAAGGATTGGGCAAGATTGGCTATTTGTCTGATGTGCCTTCAAAATCAATCTATCCGATCCGAAGATTGGGAGATTGTAATAGTGAACAATGCTCCAGATGATAGCCCTCCGTCTAATTTTCTAATCCCAGATAATGCCATCCTCATCGATCAAGCGAAAGCTGGTTCATATGCCGCTAGAAATACAGGGATTCTTCATTCAAAAGGGGAAGTATTGGCGTTTTTGGATTCTGATTGTATTCCAGATTCTGATTGGCTATTAAATGCCTCTAAACTCCTGGATCAAGAAGTGGAGCTAGTAGGTGGGAAAATGGAATTCTTTAAAGAAAAAGAAGGGTCAGAGTTGGTATTTCAGTTTGAGAAGGCTTTTTCCTTTGATCAAAAAGGAAATGTTGCAAACGGTCAGAGTATTACTGCCAATTTGTTTGTTAAAAGGAATGTTTTCGATGAAGTAGGGTTTTTTCCAGAATCATTCTTATCTGGTGGAGATTTTTTTTGGACCAATAAAGCATCAAAACATTTCAAATTAGTCTATGGTAAAGATGTCGTAGTGAGACATCCGGCGAGATTGTCTATTAGTTCTTTGAAAAAGAAGAAAAAAAGAACTGCGGGCGGTATGTATTTAAGAGAATTTCAGTCTTTATCTTTTCTTCAGTCTTTCATTTTTGTAGTGAAGCAATTGAGGCCTCCATTGACAATATTTCTGCTCAATAGATATAGCATGGCTTTGAGAGTTAGATTTTTTTTTCTCAAATGGTATTTGGAATGGATAGGAATCCAAGAAATGATGCGAGTTAAATTTGCCAATCAAAAGATGGAAAGAAATTGAAATTTTCAGTAATAATACCCTGTCACAATAAAGCAAAGCATGTGGAGCGCTGTATTCAATCTGTACTTGCTCAAACTTTTTCTGATTGGGAACTGATATTTGTAGATGACTTCTCTCAAGATGGATCTTTGGCAATCGCACAGAAATTTGCAGATCAACGAATTGCCTTCTATCAACGTGAGATCCCAGGCCCAGGTGGTTATGCAGCTCGAAATTTTGGTATTGACAAAGCTTCTGGAGATTGGGTTTGCTTCTTAGACGCAGATGATGAATGGAGGCCTGAATATTTGCAAACTCTTCACAGTACAATCAAAGAGAATAGAGGAGTTAGGCTTTTTGGCACTGCCTGGAAGAATATGAATGCTGGGACCGGGGATATATGTCCAATTTCCAGGTGTTTCCAAAACGGAGCAATAGAGATTTTAAGCTTCCATACCTTTTTATCATGTTCAGTTCAGAATTGCCCTCCACTATGGACCAGTGCCGTAGCTGTAGACTTATCTCTGATCCGAGAGGTAGGTGGCTTTCCAGAAGGTATGTGTAAATCAGGTGGAGATGTGGATACGTGGTTTCGATTGACTCATTATACCAATGCGGTTGGTTTCATCAATACTGTAGGGGTATATTACCATACAGATAGTGAGAATATGGTGACCCGTACCCTGAAATCATTTGAAGTGCCTTGCTTGGTGCATTCGGTAAGATCAGTGTTGGGATCGGCTGGAACTGATGAGAAGAAGTTACTCAAACAGTATTCTAATAAATATCTCCTAGCTCAAATAGCAAAATCAATTCGATCTGGCAGATTTAATATAGACTTAATATCTTATTTTTTTTCCGAAGTAGAACCATTAAAATACAGGATTTTGATCCTATTTAAGAGCAAGCTTTTCCGATCACTTTACAGAATATATCTAACAGTAAATAATCCTTTCTATGGCAAATGAACCGATTGATATTGGGGAACTGATCCAGTTTTTCTCAAAAAAAATCCGAAGCCTGCTAAAGGTGTTGGGAGGATTCTTGATTCTAGGAATTGTTGTGATCCTTTTGACCAGAGATCACTATGAATCCAATTTGAAATTTGTAGCTGAAAGTGGAAATTCCGGAGGCAACCTAATGAGTCAATTAGGAGGCATCTCAGGGTTGAATTTAGGGTCATTTGATAGTCAAAACTCTTCCCAGCTATCACCTAGCCTTTACAATGAAATTATTTATAGCTACCCTTTCCTCTGGAAATTGAGTCAGAAGATGATTTTAGTTAATGGAGGAG
Organism: Algoriphagus vanfongensis DSM 17529; assembly: GCF_000429465.1. Taxonomy (GTDB): domain Bacteria; phylum Bacteroidota; class Bacteroidia; order Cytophagales; family Cyclobacteriaceae; genus Algoriphagus; species Algoriphagus vanfongensis. The sequence continues at coordinate 90,272 of NZ_KE386906.1, forward strand.
AAATGAAATTAGGTAGTTTCGTAGAAAATAATCGTAGACCATCTCTTAAATCATTAATTAAAGGGTATACCATCGGACTTCCAAGTAAAATTTTTGGTGAAAAACCTGAGCCTCTTAATTTGGATATGGTTGTTTCAGATTCTAGCGTATTTTCCAGCCGAGAACTTGTTCCATTATTTAATGAGTTCAAAAATATGATCACGCTTGAAAGTGACCAAAGTACCGGAGCCATTACACTTGTAGCTGAGAGTCTTAATCCTGAAGTGTCAGCACAAATGGCTGTTCATCTATATCAATTGCTCTCTGACTATGTAGTAGAATATAAAACTGAAAAAGCCATGCAAAATTTGAATTTTGTGGAAAGTCAGTTTGAAGAGGCAAAACGAAGTTTTTACGAAAGTCAAGAGAAACTATATACGTTTAGAGATAGAAACCAGCACCTGAATATGTCCGCATGGAGAGCCGATGAAGAAAGGCTACAGGCAGAATATAATCTTGCGAACAATCTTTATAATAATCTTGCGGTCCAGCGTGATCAGGCCAAACTGAAAGTACAGGAAGATATTCCTCAGTTGACGGTTATTAATCCACCTGTGGTTTCTTATCAGACATCTAAACCAAATATTCCACTCATTCTGGCTGTATGTATATTTTTGGGTTTGATGACTGGATTTGCCTTGATTTTATTCCTTTATCTAAAGGAGTATATTTTTAAAAATGGATAGATCGCAGCCATTAGGTGATGTGTTTGAATTACTAAAATGGGTGCTACTCGGGATGGCTTTTACATATCTTTGGGTAGATTGTCTTAATGGTGTATTGATCCGGATAGGGGTGGGGCTTTCTATTTCCCAACTATTTAAGATGGCACTACTAGCTGGGATGCTATTATACTTGCTCTGGAAGAATACTTCTTACTTTTTGATTTCCTTTGGGCTGATTTTATTTTTTCTATTCCCTTTACTTTTCAGATCTATCTTTACTGGTGACACCAGAGGTGTTGTAGGAGATTTTGGATACAACCTCAAGTTGATATTATTTCCTATTTCTTTTTTGTTTTTTGGCAGCCTAGACAATATCAAGGGTCAAAACCTCAAAATCCGCAATACATTTGCTTGGAGCAATTTTGCTCTTATTGCTGTTAATATTCTGCTTGGTGTGGCAGGTATTGGTTATAGTCAATATAATGGTCCTGAAGGAGCAGGTATAGGAGGCCGCGGCTTTTTTTATGCGGGCAATGAAGTAGCTGGAATTTTTGTGTTGTTTGGTGGGGTTTGTTGGTATTTGACTAAGGGTTGGGGTTCGATCTTTAGGTTTGTTTTTTTTGTATTTCTCTTGATTTTGGGAATTATGAATACTTCTAAAACGGCCATTCTAGGAATAATTTTGATAGTAGGATTGACAGAGCTACCTACACTACTCAAAAAGAAAATGTCTCTTGGTCAGTTTTTGATTGTGTTGATGTTACCCTTTTTAGCATTTGCAATCGTCGGCTCGGTATATTATGGGGTTCAAGCCACAGGACTCATCGACAGGATCTCGTTTTTTTATCAGCGGATGGATTTATTGACATTTATACTGTCTGGAAGAAATGAAATGGTGGCAGGAGCTATGAGTTTTTATACGGAGGTTTTTGGGTTTTGGGACTATCTTTTCGGTTTGGGCAATGGTGAGTTTGTTGATATGATGGGTCGGTATCATACTAAAGCCCAAATAATAGAAATTGATTTTTTTGACTTGTTGTTTATCAATGGTATGCTCGGGATGGGATTGATTCTGGCAATTTATGTGGCCGTCACTTGCAAGTCAATGTATGAGGGAATCATTTCTAATACACCCTATTGGGCGATAAATTTGATTTTGATTTTGATATCGATGATGGCGGGGCATATTTTCAATTCTGCGATGCTAGGAATTAGCTTAGGATTTTTCAATGGTTTGGTAGTTCATTACCCCTCAAGTAAAACCCAGTCAACATCAACTTTAGTCTAGGTGAAGCTTAAAGTACTTTTGATATCTAATATGTATCCTTCTTCCCAGTTTCCTTATTATGGGACCTTTGTTAAAGAGATGGAAGATGCATTGATAAAGACGCAATTAGTGGAAATTGACCGGATTGTAATAACTAAAAGTCAAAACTATATCATAAAAGCGGTTAGCTATTTGACTTTTTTTAGTCGGGTGGTTTTAACTTTAGGCCTCTTTGGGAAAAAGTATGATGTTGTTCATGCACATTTTCTCAACCATACATTGATTCCATTCTTTTTTTTGAACAAGTCTAACATGTCCAAATGGGTTTTTAATGGTCATGGAAGTGACGTGTTTCCCGAAAAAAAACGGGGAGATGTATTGGGGAAAGTTTCAAAGTGGGCGATAAGAAAAGCAGATAGCGTTGTAGTGCCTTCAGAATATTTTAAGAAAGAGGTGGTTAAGAAATTTAGCTTGAATCCCAATACAGTGTTTATTTCTCCTTCGGGAGGAGTTGATGTTACTTTATTTAGAGGGATTCGAGCAATCGATCCTTCTAGGAAAGTAGTAGGGTTTCTTGGAAGGATAGAAGAAAATAAAGGGATCAACTTATTTTTAGATGCTATATCACTCTCTAAAACCAAAGGGATTAAAGCAAAAATAGCAGGTACAGGAGAGATGGTTCATCAGCTGAACGACCGGATTAAGCAAGATAGAAGGTTGCCCACTACGAAGTATCTAGGTGCAATTGCCAAATCAGAGGTTCCACAGTTTTTCGATGATATCGATTTGTTCTTATTTTTGAGCGATCGAAAGGGAGAAAGTTTGGGGCTCACAGCACTAGAGGCGTTAGCGGCGTCTTGCCCTGTTCTGGCTTTGGATAGAGGTGCTGTTCGTGATTTTGTCCTGCACGATGAGAATGGCTATTTGGTCCCGCAAAAAGATCCACAGCAAATCGCAAAATGGGTTGATCATTTTTTTAGTTTAGATCAACAACAAACTGAAAAAATGAAAAATAAGGCTTATTCCGTAGCCTTAAAATATGATTCTGCGTCTATTGGTAAAGACTTAGTGAATCATTATTATCATCTCACGTAATCAAGTTCCAACTAGTATATTATCAATGCAGCATAAATTTATAAATGGTATCAGAGTGTATGGCTTTGGAAGCAAGGTAGACCTAATAGAGTTTGCTAATCAAAGGCCACCAGTAATACTGATTGCTGTAAATGCTGAGAAAATAGTCAATTCCAACCCTCAACTGAAAGAAGTTATAAATGCTAACATTGGCTATGCTGATGGTGTAGGTGCAGTCTGGGCTCTTAAACAAAAAGGCTTAAACAATGTGGTCAAAATCCCTGGAGTAGAGCTTTGGCTTGAGTTTGTGAAAAATTGTTACAAGGATAGTTCTTTTTACTTTGTGGGTGGGACAGAACCTGTAATACAAGCAGTAGTTCAAAAAATCAAAATTGAATATCCCGGAATAGCGATCAAAGGATATAGAAATGGGTATCTCAAAGAAGGAGATCGTAAACTATTGATTAAAGACATAGAAGAAAAAAAACCTGATTTCGTCTTTGTGGCGATGGGAAGTCCTGCCCAAGAAAACCTAATGACCGAAATGGTCAAGGTTCATGCAGCTGTATATATGGGATTAGGTGGGAGTTTTGATGTATATACTGAGAAGGTAAAAAGAGCACCCCAAGTATTTTTGGATTTCAAAGTGGAGTGGCTTTACCGATTACTTTCCGACCCTAAGCGTATCACAAGGCAGCTGAAACTGGTCGGATTTGTTAAAAACATGATGTTGAAAAAATACTAGAACACGTCTTTTCCTGACTTTGACTTATGTTTGATTTTGTTGTTTTTCCCCTTTTTGGATGCAGATTTAATGTCATTTACAGAAAAGTCATATAGGCCATAAAGTTGAGTTTTCTTGTTTTGGTTGTCTTCGCAGATATTGTTTGAGAATGTATTGTTTTTCAAATAATCTTTCAAAGCTATAGCTCCTCGAGTAGACAAGGTTAGCATGCGTTGATTGCCATTGATAGCTTTGTTATTAAGTACCTGAGAATTTTCCATTTGGCGAAAAAGAAAACCATGTATGCCACTATTTTGAGCCAAATTGCCTTCCATGTAGATATCAGACGAAACTTCAGGATAAGGGTGTGAAGCTGTTTCAATACCAAATCCATTTCCGCAACCAATCGCGCGATTATTTATCAATTTGGTGTTTGATTGAGGTACATGAATTCTAAAGCCATAATTGTCACAATTTTCGGCTAGGTTATTTTCGATAAGAGCTCCTTTCTTGTAGCCTATGGCAAACCCGGATCCATAACCTTTTTCAGGACTTGGACCGCCCTTGGCTGAGCAGTTTTTGACTGTAAGATTATCGACGATCAAATAATAGCCATTGTCCTCAAACCAGCCCTCAGCATGGTTCCCTTCAAGAGTAATGTTTTTTCCATAAGCATAAAATCCTGTTCCTGCATTAAAGCTTTTAGAATTCAATATTTTGCTACCGGGATCTACGGATAATATTCCTCTTGGTCGTCCAGAATTGTCTTTACTTGTGAATGTGTGGGCATTGGTAGAAATCACTCGGTCTATAATGTTTTGCGAATCATCCCCTTTAAAGTCGTAGAAAGCAACTCCATGCCATGTATTGAATGTTTGTACGTCTTTGATACTACTCTTGCTACAATTTCTCAATGCAATTCCCGCCTTTCCTCTTGAGGCTTTCTTTTTGAAATTACCATTAACTTGAACATGAGAGACGTGGATGTTATGATTAGCTGCTGCAGGATTTGTAGTGATTAATCCTTGGGCTTTGCTGATACTCCAGCCTCCCTTTACGGAGTCTCTAAAAAAAATAGTTTCATTAGAATTTTCACCCTTCAATGAAATATTGCTTTTCAGAATAATAGCATCGTTGAGTAGGTACTTACCTTTAGGAACATAAACAGTTCCTCCCCCACTTGTAGACAGACTATCTACCAATATATTGATTAAATCGGAATTTTCGAATTTGCCACTTGGGTCAGCGCCAAAATCAAGAATATTCACCTCTTGGGCTTGGAGATTGAGGGAAATAAAAATTAAAAAAATGGATTGTTGAACGATCCTTTTCATAGAAGTTTAATGGTAAGTAGACAAAAGATAGGTAAAAATATCCTTCCAACTTTAATCTTTGCAGTTTTTGTCTTCGGTATGTTTGGCCGGATTCATTCACTGTATGGGCAGTCCTTACAAACTGGAATGCCTGTCATCGAGGAGGCCATACGGAGGAGTCAACTCTTAAATAGTGAAATGCAAGGGCCTAGTTTTGCATTGAGACCTCTACCTCTGGCACTTCATAGGATGGATAGCTCTCAAGCGTTTACGTCCTTGAATCTATTCATCTCTCCAAACGAAAACTTCATCAGGGCTTTACCTATAAGACAGACGATGGAGTTTAATTCAAAACGTCCATATGGTTGGGGAAATGGAGCAATGGTACCGAACGTGGGACTTCAATCCTATACAAATCTGGGGGTTGAAGCAAAATTTTCGGTATTCAACATTAAACTAAGCCCCGAATTAATTTGGACGGAAAACAAATCTTTTCAGGGTTTTAGTTTTACTCAGAGAAATATTGCAGAAGCAAGATACAGATCATGGAGTTTTGGTGATTATCCCGAAAGATATGGAGAAAGCCCAACGACCTTAATTTGGTGGGGACAGTCGAAATTCACGCTGCAGGCTGGATTTCTGGAAGCAGGTATTTCTACAGAAAATATTTGGTGGGGTCCAGGGCAATTCAGCGCTTTGACTTTCTCAAATAATGCAAGGAGTTTTCCTCACTTGACTCTTAGAACAAGAAGGCCGGCTAAAACTTTTCTGGGGCAGTTTGAAGGAGAAATCTTATCTGGAAAAATTGAAGATTCAGGATTAGCTCCTGCGCAATTAGCTGAATTGAACAGCTTGTATTTCTATCCCTTTTCAGGTGATCATAAGTATGTTAATGCAATGACATTAACTTATAATCCTAAATGGGTGCCCACGATGTTCGTTGGTTTTACGAGGACACATCAGCAATACTCAGATCAAATGGGGGATGAATTTTTTGACTATCTCCCTATTTTCGAGCCTTTCCAAAAGTCTGTTTATGGATTTGATAAGGATAGCGAAGGCAGAGATCAGCAGTTTACTTTTTTTGGGAGATACGTCATTCCCAAAGCCAGCATGGAGGTGTATTTTGAATACGGCAGAAGAGACCATGCCTACAATTGGAGAGAGGCTATATTAAACCCAGAGCATGCGAGAGCCTATCTGTTGGGATTTCAAAAGGTTTGGAAAACAGGGATTGAAGAAGAGTATGTTCAAGTTAGAGCTGAACTACTCCATCAGCAAGAGTCGGTTAACAGATATATTCGTTATGCGGGTTTAGGAGGGTCTTACACATGGCATACCCATGGACAGGCTCGAGGTTTTACTAATTTCGGGGAAGCATTAGGTACAGGTCCCGGGGTAGGCTCTAATGTTCAGACGTTGGAAATAGCGAAGGTCGCAGGCTTGAATAAAAGAGGAGTAAGACTTGAAAGATTGGCCAATAATCAGGATTTTTTTTACCGTGCTTTCGGGCAAAACACCGAGAAAAAGCCATGGATTGACCTCAGTGTTGGTTTGCTTTGGGATCAGGAATGGGATCGATTGATCTTGAGTGGGAAGTTCCAATATATTCGAGCTTTGAATTATCAGTGGCAATCAGAGGCTACAAGTACAGTTGACTTTCCTGACGGTCAAAACTTAGGATCTTTTTTCACCCAAATCCACCTGATTTATCGAGTTGGAAATTGAGTAAGATACCCTTGGTTTTATTTCACACATTTTCTGTTAGTTTTGCTATCAATTATGGGGTGAGTAATTTTGGTACTCATTTTTCCCTAGTCAAAAAGCTTGAAATTTGCTAGGAAAGCTACTTTTTTGAAAAGAATTAAGTACTTCCTCTTACAAATTTTAGATAAATATTTCATAATTAATTAGCTAAGTCTCTGTGACTGAAGGGGCGAAGCTGGCTAGTGCTACCAAGAATGAGTAATATGTTGAGACCGTTTGAAGAAGTGAAAATAGCAGTCATTGGTCTAGGCTATGTAGGCCTTCCTCTGGCGGTAGAGTTTGCGAAAAAGTTCCCTGTTGTAGGGTTTGATATTGATCAAAAGAGAGTTAACGAACTGCAAAAAGGGAAAGACAATACGTTAGAAGTCGATGATGAATTACTTGCTTCGGTTCTTCAAGAAGATCTTGCCGGAAAGCCTACTGGCCTACTACCCACATTCACTGACCAAGACTTGTCAGACTGTCAGGTTTATATTGTAACTGTCCCTACGCCAACTGATAGACACAATAGACCAGTACTGACTCCGATGCTAAAAGCTTCCGAGAACATTGCGAAATTTTTAAAAACAGGGGATGTGGTCATCTATGAATCTACTGTATATCCTGGGGTCACAGAGGATGAATGTGTGCCAGTTTTGGAGAATATTTCTGGCCTTACCTATAACGAGGACTTTTTTGCAGGCTATTCTCCAGAGCGAATCAACCCTGGTGACAAGGAACATACCGTAGCTAAAATATTGAAGGTCACCTCTGGAAGTACTCCAGAAGTTGCAGAGTATGTGGATCAGTTATACAAAACAGTTATTACAGCTGGGACTCACAAAGCCTCTTCGATCCGAGTAGCCGAAGCGGCAAAGGTGATCGAGAACTCCCAACGTGATATCAATATTGCTTTTGTCAATGAGCTTTCGAAAATCTTTAACCTATTGGGAATAGATACCCAAGAAGTGTTAGAAGCAGCTGGAACGAAATGGAATTTTCTGAAATTCCGACCAGGATTGGTTGGTGGTCATTGTATTGGGGTTGACCCTTTTTACTTGGCACAAAAAGCTCAAGAAGTGGGCTATCATCCTGAAATCATTTTGGCAGGCCGTCGGCTAAATGACTCCATGGGCAAGCATGTCGCCACAGAAGTGATCAAGCTCATGATGCGGAAAGATCTGAAAGTGATTGATTCCAAGGTGTTGATTCTAGGCTTTACCTTTAAAGAGGATTGTCCGGATGTCCGAAATACGCGTGTGATTGATATTTACAAGGAACTGAAGTCCTACGACATGGAAGTGGATGTCTTCGATCCTTGGGCCAATCCAGCTGAGGTTAGGCATGAATATGGGATTGATATCATTTCTGGAAGCAAAGAGCCAGAGTTAGGTGATTATTCTGCGGTGATTTTGGCAGTTGCTCACAAAGAGTTCAAAACATTGGCCATCTCTAAATCAGAAAGTCAAGTTGTCTTTGATGTGAAAGGATTTCTTGAAAAAGATAGGGTGGATGCTAGATTATAAATGAGTTTGTCCCGAAAGAGTATTATTTAGATATATTTCTATTTTTGGGTGGTTTTAGTATTAAAATTTTAAATAATAGTATAAATGCTTTCGAAGTATTTTAAAATCGCCATCGTTTCGGTGGTTGTTGTCTTGAGTTTGTTTTCCTGTGTGTCAAATAAGAAGGTGATCTACATGCAAGAATTAGAGGATAGTACAGGCCCTTTAAAAGAGTCAAGCGTCAAATACCCTTATCAGCCAGAGGAATATTTACTTCAGGTAAATGACATCATAGAAGTGAATATCAAAACAACTGATCCGGATTTGAATAGATTACTTTCCTCAACCTTTAATGACCAAAATGGGAATCAAATGGCAGGAGGAGGCCAAAGTGCAGGAGATGTTTTTTTTATGAATGGATATTCTTTGGACGAACAAGGGCAAATTGAACTCCCGCTTATTGGAGAAGTAAAACTAGACGGAATGACTATAGATGAAGCTAAGGTCGTTGTCGAAAATGAAGTTAAAAAATACGTTAAGGAAGGCGAGTATTTCGTCAGAGTGCGATTGGGAGGTGTGAGATTTAGTGCTCTTGGTGAGTTTAATAGTTCAGGTAAGTTCACAATCCTCCAAAACAGAGTAACTATTTTTGAGGCGATTGCCTTTGCGGGAGACCTGAGCAGATTAGCCAAAAGAAATGAAGTGCTTTTGGTGAGACAATATCCAGATGGTACGCAAATACACAAAATTGATCTTCTTGATAGAGATCTTTTAACTACCGAATTTTATTGGTTGAAGCCTAATGATTTAATTTATGCTGAACCTATGAAAGTTCGTGAAATTGGAGCAGGTAGTTCATTGGTTGAGACTTTGACGCTATTGACTACCTCAATTACAGCTATTACACTTATACTAACTCTTGTCAATAATTAAGTAAATATGAGTTTTGACTCCGAAGAAAAAGAATTTTTTAGCGAAGACAGTTCGTTTGATATCAAATCCGTGATCCCTAAAATCATTAGGGTCTGGCCAATTATCTTGGTCTCAGCTTTTTTGTTTCTAATAGGCTCTTACGTCTATACAAGAATGAGCACGCCGATGTTCAAAGTTTCGGGCTTGTTTTTTATTAAAGACAACGATAGTCAATTTTCATTATTTAATGGTCCGGCAATTGATGGATCTGTAAAAAATGGTCTAGTAAATGAAATTACCATCCTAAAGTCAAGACCTATAGCAGAGGCAACTTTAAGACAACTTGACTTTAATACTGAGTATTATTCAAGAGGGACGTTTATTAACACCGAGCTTTACATCAATACACCAATTCTCGTAGAAGTTAACTGGAAAGAACCTCAAATTTTGCAGGGTCTTGTGACCATAAGATGGAAGAATGAAAAGGAATTTGAAATTTCCTTTGAGGATAAAGAATATAGCAAATATCTTCCAGACGGCTCTAAAGCAAAAATGGAGATATTGCCTGAGCCCAAAAACTACCCTTTTGGGGAGTGGATTCAGACTAATAATTTCACAATAAAAGTTACTAAAACCAGTGTGGAGCCAGAAGGGGAGGTTTTGGTTAAGTTTAGAGATTTAGAATCATTGATAGGGGAATATTCTAATAAATTGATGATTCAGAATGCTCAAAAAGAGGGCTCAATACTTGAGTTGGGACTGAGCACACCTAGTGTAAGAAAGGGAGAAGTTTACATCAATAAGTTGATGGAAACGTATTTATTTTTGGAGTTAGAAGAAAAAAATCAGATTGCTTCCAACACAGTGAATTTTATTGACAGCCAAGTAGCAGGCGTCTCAGATAGTTTAAGGCAATTTGAAAATCAACTTCAAACATTCCGATCTTCCAATAAGATTTATAATCTCGAATCCGAAAGTTCTTCAGTTTTTAGTCAACTTACTGAACTTGAAAATCAATTAGGGCAGGAGGAGTTTAAAAGGAACTATTACAGGAATTTAGGAGGATACCTGATCAGAGAACAGTATAGTGACCTCGTAGTTCCTTCTGGGATTGGTATTGATGATCCTATCCTAAACTCTTTGATTTCAAATCTGATGGAATTGCAAGTAGAAAAGTCAAGACAACTTGCAACTCTTACTGAGCAGGCTCCTGTGGTCCAGGCTTCAAACAATAAAATTAGAGAGCTAAACAAATCCATACAAGAGGTCTTGAAAAATGTTGATAGTAACTCAGCACTTTTGATCGAGGACTTGAAAAATAGGATAGAAAGTATAGAGAGTTCGTTTAGAGACTTACCAGAGACCCAACAAAATCTAATAAGAATTCAACGGCAGTTTGCATTAAATGAGAATATCTATAATTACCTGATGGAAAAAAGAGCCGAGGCTGCTATCACCAAGGCTTCTAATAAGGCTGAAAATAAAATAATTGAGCCAGCATCAGGGGGATATTTAACTAGTCCAATTCCTATTAGAAACTATACTCTCGGGATATTTGCAGGAATAATGATTCCGATCCTTATTGTATTAATCAGAGAATTAACTCGCACAAAAATAGAGGATGTATCTTATTTGGAGCGAAAATTAAGAATCCCCTTGTTGTCTACCATTCTTTACAATAAGAAAAAATCAAATCTAGTGGTATTGGAACAAGGCAAGTCAGGGCTTGCAGAAGGCTTTAGGTCGCTACGGGCAAACATCAGGTTTATTTCTCCAAATGAGAAGCAGCTCACTGTGATGGTTACCTCGACTATCTCTGGAGAGGGCAAGACATTTTGTGCAATGAATTTAGCATCAGTTTATTCACTTACGGGTAAGAAAACGATACTAATTGGTTGTGATATGCGTAAACCTCGAATTTTCAATGACTTTGGAATCACTAATGATGTTGGGTTATCTACAGTTTTGAGTGGTCAGATCGGATGGAATGAGGCAATCAAACAATCAAAGTATGACAATCTGGATATAATGGTCTCTGGACCAACTCCTCCAAACCCTGCTGAATTGTTGTTTACCAAGGAATTTGAAAACTTGATCACTACTTTAAAAGAAACCTACGAGGTAGTGATTTTGGATACACCACCAGTAGGCCTTGTTAGTGAGACATTAGATTTATTGCCTTTTGTTGACTTGACTTTGTTTGTTTTCAGACAGAATTATAGCCAAAGAAGCTTTGTAGAGGCACTGAATGGGTTGAAGCTTAATAAAGGGATGAAGAATTTGTATGCAGTTTTTAATGGAGTAGATGGCAGTAAAGTGACATATGGGTATGGATATACTTATGGTTATGGGTATGGCTACTATGAAGATGACAAGCCGCAAAAATATTCGATCCTGAAAAAAATATTTAAATGAATAAAGTAGAAGTTTTTTTGGATAAGTTGGATTTCAAAAAGAGAAGAAAACTCATCCGCCTGGTTAATCGATTTAGGACTTTTGGTAAAACACAAAACCTCAATTTTTTAGCTGTCACGTATAAAACTGATAAGTGGGGAAAGCATTTTTATACACAACATTATAATTTTCATTTTGAGAAATTCCGAAATAAGAAGTTTAAACTTCTTGAGATTGGGATTGGAGGATATGATAATCCAACTCAAGGAGGAGGTTCTTTAAGAATGTGGGAAAGATACTTTTCGAAAGCTGAAATCTTTGGTTTGGATATTTATGACAAGACTCTACTTGAGGAAGGTAGAATTAGTATTGTCAAAGGGAGTCAAGTTGATAAGCCATTGTTGGAAAACCTCTCGAAAAAAGCTGGTGGATTCGAGATTATTATCGACGATGGAAGTCATATGAATGAACATATTATCGACACGTTTCAAATTTTGTTCCCTCTTCTTAAAGAAGGAGGAATTTATGCAATTGAAGACATACAGACTTCCTATTGGCCTGAATATGGTGGCAATAGTGGAGAACCAGATGAATTGAGTACCGCAATGGGCTATTTTAAATCACTAGTTCATGGATTAAATCATACAGAATTCAAAGATTCGGATAGAAAACCTTCCCCGTTTGAGCAGCAAATTTCATCCATTCACTTTTATCACAATTTGATTTTCATATATAAGGGGACTAACCCTTATGTAGATAAGGCATAGATTATATCTAAATGAGTTTTGTTCTATTGCTTACAGCTTCCATTAGCCCTTATCCATCAGATGATACAAGAGGGAGAATTAATCCTAAAGATCGTGAAAGAGATTATTTTAAGGCTACTAAGTATTATTTGTCTAAGGGGTTTAAAGTAGTCTTTGTTGATAATTCCAATACTAAATCTGATATGATTGTAGCATTGGGAAATGAATATGGGAATCTGGAATATCTTCATTTTGAGACAAAAAGGAGTTATTTGGGGAAATCACACGGTGAAGTGGAAATCATGCAATACGCAGTAGAAAACTCCGTGCTTCTCTCTAAAGTTGATTATTTAATTAAAATCACTGGAAGATATTTGATCAAGAATATTTCGGAAGTTCTTCTTCCTACAAATCAGATGCGGGAGGAGTTATACATAAACCCCACTAGAAATTTGAGGTGGGCAGACTCCCGATTGATGATGATGCGGAAATCATACTATTTTAATTATTTTATTCCTACTGCCGAAAAGTTCTTAGATGAATCAAAAAAGGTATATATGGAAAATGCATTTATTAAAAGTATGTTTTTTTTCCTACTTGATGGAGGTGAACTTCACCTGTGGCCCGCTTATCCTGCTTATGATGCCTATGATGGTACTTTCAATGAGAAGGTGTCTTTTGGATTTTTGAAACGGGTGAAATATAATCTCTATTACAAATTTAAAAAATTTGCCTTCAAGCATAGGGCTTGAGTTATTATGAAACTTAGCGATAAGGTCATTACCAAGTATTTCAGGCATTTTGCCTTTTTCTATTCCTATCTAGGATACCGATCCTTTCTATTGATATCCTTCAGTATTTTTGTTGGTTTATTGGATGGCTTTGGACTAGCCATGTTCATTCCGGTTTTTCAGCTAGCCGCCAATGGAGGAGAAATGACCTCTACTGAGTCCATGGGTGAGCTTCAGTTTTTATTGGATTGGATCAAAACGGTTGGCTTGCCTGTTAATCTCAATACAGTAATAGTGGTGATGATTGTACTTTTTGTACTGAAGGCTATCCTGAAGTTTATGGATGGGTGTTACAAGATCAAGCTTCAAAATCACTTTGTAAAGAAGCTGCGTAATCAGCTTGTCGATGGATTGAGTTCATTGGATTACAAAAATTTCCTAAATCTTGATTCTGGTAAAATCCAAAATGTCCTAGGAGCTGAGGGGATTAAACTCACCTATGGATTTTTGGCATATTTCAATTCGGTGCAGCATGCGGTGTTACTTTTGGTATATATTGGTCTTGCAATGCTGTCCAATTTTGAATTTGCAATTTTGGTAAGCATTGGGGGATACTTGTCTAATTATGTGTTTAGGTTTTTATTCAAAAATACCGAAATAGCATCAGTAGGGCTTTCTAATTTAGGTCATACCTACCAATCTTACTTAGTTCAGTCTGTTTATAATTTTAAATATCTCAAGGCTACGGGCTATTTTTCTTCTTATAAAAACAAATTGAAGGATATTATTGACAAAATTGAATTAACCCAAAGGAAAATAGGTGTTTATAATGCTATCATGTCTAGCGCAAGGGAGCCTATGATTCTTTTGGTTGTGGTACTCATTATTGTCATCCAGGTCCATTACTTAGGTGGGTCTATTGCTACAATCATGCTCAGCTTGATGTTTTTGTATAGAGCGCTTAACTATATAGTGACTTTACAAGGGAGTTGGCAAGGATTCATTTCCAACATAGGAGGGCTTCGAGCTTCTGTAGACTTAATAGATGAGTTTGATAATGGAAAAGAGTACTTCAATTCTGATCCAAGCATTGAAAAAATTAATTCCCTTACTCTCAAAAATGTAAGTTTTGCATACCCCAATGGATTTGAAGTACTTAAAAACATTGATTTGGAATTGGCGCCCCTTCAGACATATGCATTTGTTGGTGAAAGTGGTAGCGGTAAAACCTCTCTTGTAAATCTCCTCATAGGTCTTTTAAGTCCTTCTGCCGGTCAATTAAATGTCAACGAAACGAATAGATCTGATATTAACTTAGCTTCTTACAGAAAAAGATTTGGATATATAACTCAGGAACCCGTCATTTTTAATGATTCGATTTTCAACAACATCACATTATGGGCTCCAGATACTCCTGAAAATCGACAAAGATTCCAAAATGCTGTCAAGTTGGCCAAACTGGAGAATTTTCTGGAAGATTTGCCAGAAAAAGAGCACACTAGACTAGGAGATAATGGGATATTAATTAGTGGAGGGCAAAAACAACGTGTGTCAATAGCTAGAGAGTTGTTTAAAGATGTTGATATATTGATTTTTGATGAAGCTACTTCTGCGTTAGATTCGGAAACGGAGCGTCAAATTCAAGATAACATCGATCTTTTGATGGGGAAATTCACAATGGTGATAATCGCCCATAGACTGAGTACGGTGAGGAAGGCAGATGTGATTCATCTAATGTCTAAAGGAGAAATATTGGAGTCAGGCAGATTTGAAGAGTTGCTAGAAAACAATTCACAGTTCCGAAGAATGGTAGAACTTCAGGAATTTTAATATTTTTTTTTGATTCGCATCTTAGTATCAAATACGGAGTTACCCAGCAAAAAAATTGGGAGTTGGACCAACAGGATATCCAAGTTGATTCAAGAAGAGCCACTATTTTTTGATTTTATACTATCCCCAACCACCAGTCCTACCAATTCCCATTTCAATTGTGTAAAGAAAAAATGGCTTCCCCATTTTCCTAGGAGGTTTAGATCATGGGAAGTATTAAATAACCAGGCAGGTCAATTTGTAAAGGCCTTTAAATCACTTTCTCTAGGTACTCAGCCAGTACAAGTGTTGGTAATGGATGACCTTGTCTTGTTAGAAGCATTTGCATTACTCAAGTTGAGAGGGCATGACTTTAATTTAGTTTATTCATTTCATGGGCACTCCTTTCTTTTTCCCGATAGCTGGTCTTCCATGGTGAATCAGGTTCTTTTTCTAACAAGCTTGGGGTATATGGAGACTTTCCAAAGGCATGAGGTATTCACTCCGCTGGTCTCAATTGTAGGAAATGGAGTCGATTCTAATTTATTTTTTCCACTTTCATCAAAAGAAAAGGCCATCCGTAAGCGAGAATTGGGCTTTGCTGATGATTCATCAATTTTAATTTGGCTTTCAAATAATCGCCCTAAAAAAGGGTTTCACTTATTTCAAAAGTTAGTTGAAAAGCTGCTCATAAAGTATGAGAAATTAGAAGTGCTGGTGATTGGAACTAAACAAGAAGGTTTAGAAGATAGTCCGAGAATTCATTGTTTGGGCAAGATTGCTAACAAGGATCTTCCTAAATATCTTCAGATAGGTGACTTCTACACTTTTACATCCTTATGGAAAGAAGGATTTGGCTTATCACTGGCTGAAGCAGCGAAATGTGGGAATCAAGTAATTGCGTCAAAATCCGGTGGAATTCCTGAGGTAGTTAAAGGCTTGCCAGGTGCGATCCTAATAGATCAACCTAATCAATTAGAGGCTTGGGAACAGGGTTTTAACTTGGCTTGGTCCCGTCGGAATGATTTTGTTCCAGATCCATCATCCCTTAGGGATTTCCACGATCTGGAGGATTGGAAAAATAAATATTTGGCGGCGTTGAGATAGCTCTATGTGTGGGATAGCAGGAATAATTAAATTTCAAGGGGAAATTTCTGACGAGGAATTGACGAGGTTGGATGAGGCTTTGGAGGCTCAAAATCATCGAGGACCTGACGCTAGTTCTTCTTGGAACTGTCCGAAGATTGCATTGGGCCACAATAGGCTATCAATTATTGATCTTTCTTCTTCAGCAAACCAGCCGTTTTCTCGCGAAGATTTGGGACTAACTGTTGTGTTTAATGGTGAAATTTACAATTATCAAGAGTTACGAGATACTCTTCAAGGTGTTGGATTTCAATTTTTTACTACCTCAGATACTGAGGTTCTTTTAGTAGCTTATCATCATTTTGGAAAACGAGTACTAGAAAAATTGGTGGGGATGTTTGCCTTTGTAATATATGATCGCCAATTACAGACCGTATTTGTGGGCAGGGATAGGTTTGGGGAGAAGCCGTTATTTTTTATTCAATCTGATCAAGAAATTATATTTGCTTCAGAGCTTCTTGCATTAAAAAAACTCTATGCTGGGGATTTGAATATCAATCAAAATGCAGTAGTGGATTTGATGGAGAACATGTATATCAATCTTCACCATACCATCTATAAAGAGGTCAGTGTTTTTCCGCCAGCTCATTATTTGTTTATAAGGGATAATGTACTGGAGTGGGAGAAATATTACCATTATCCACTTGTGGCTACTAAAAATCAAGAGTTTGGAAGTCTTAAATCCCAAGTAAAAAGTCTATTAACTGAAATAGTGGCCAATGAACTCCATGCTGATGTTCCGGTTGCTACTTTTTTGAGTTCAGGGATTGATTCTTCAGTGATTACTGCAATAGCTAAAGAGCACAAGCCAGATATTTTAGCAATAACCATGTCTACTGGTGATCCTAAAAGTGATGAGACAGATCCTGCCCGAAATTTTGCTAAAAAGCTTAATATACAACAAGAAATTGTCTCGGTAGAGCCCAGCTCTCTCCATGTGTTGGTCAAACTGCTCAAAAACATCCAACCTTTAGCAGATGCTTCTTTGATTCCCACACATCTAGTAACAGAGGCTGTAAATTCCCATACTAAAGTAATGCTATCTGGAGATGCTGGGGATGAAGTTTTTGGCTCTTATAATAAACCGAATTTATATAAGGAATTTGGAAATAGGTCCATTCCAGGTGGAAGCACATTCATATCTAGCTTTATGAAGATTTCTGAGTCATCTTGGGAAAAGTATCTATCTGATAAGAATCGCTTCAAACTTAGTAGTTGGGAAGGCTTCTATTTGAAAACAAATCTTTCTGGTAATTATTGGAAAGTGTTTAGGTCTGGTAAACCCATCAACCAAGTAAGTAAGATTGCAGCTCAATTATTACCAAAGTATTCTGGGAATCCGGAAAAATTGTCATTTGGTGTAGATATCGAGACCAGGCTTCCTGGAGATTTTTTGCAAAAGGTCGATGCCGCTTCAATGCGGAGTTCCTTAGAAGTAAGAGCTCCTTTTTTGGATCATCGACTTGTAGATCTATCATTATCTAGTAGTACCGAATCTCTAATGCCAACTCAAATTGATAAGGAGGTCACTAGGGCTATATATAAAGATTTTGCAGGATATGAGCATGTGGGCAGTAAAAAAGGTTTTTCCATCCCTTATCTTGATTATCTGAGAGGGGCATGGGGAGATGTCTTAGAAAAATTCCTAAAAGAAAAGCTTTCTGCCCAATATTTTGATTTTAATACTGATGGCCTTTTAAAAATGCTCAGAGAGTTGAGGGAAGTCCCAAGACAGTCATACGCCCGGATTTTATTTTCAGCATTGGTAATGGAAATATGGCTTAGAGTCTTTCATTTAGATCAAAATATCCACATTTCAGTTAGCACGAAAAAATAGTACATGCGAGTTTGTCTTTTGATACCTGATGGGGTAGGGATAAGGAATTATCTCTATTCAGATTTGATTAAAATACTTCAGCAAGGTGGTAACCAGGTAGTTCTTTGGCATAGTTTGGATCCTCAAATGATACAAATCGCTGAAAACAGACTTGGTGTCAAATTTGATCAGTTTCCTTACGTTCATAGACCCAATGGGGTAGCTGCGCAGCTATTGAGAGAGTCTGGACGATATGGACGAATAAGACTAAATGCAAAAACGAAAAATAACTCCACAATTTTGACCAATTGGTCAAGAGCTTCTACTTCTTTCAAAGGGAAATTACTTAATTATTTTGCAGAGAAGATTGGCAGTAGGGTTAAGAGCTATGACAGGGTTTCGCTGATTGAAGAGAAGGGATTTAAGCTGCTTCGATCAAGCAAAGAGTATCGAGAAGCAAAGAAAGTTTTGGAGGAGATGAAGCCGGATATACTTTTCTGTACACATCAGAGGGTTTATTCTGTGACGCCAGCAATTGAAGCAGCAAAAGCTTTAAACATCCCTACATCTACAGCTATTTTTTCTTGGGATAATTTGCCAAAGGGGCGGTTGCCATTCCGTGCAGATCAATATTTGGTCTGGAGCGAATACATGAAAAACGAATTGAAGGATTATTATCCTGATATTGAGGATAAGACTATCAAGGTGACTGGTTCTCCTCAGTTTGATTTTTATTTTCAAAAAGGCCTTATACTAGACCGAAAAGAGTTTGCCGATAAATTTGATCTAGATATAGCCAAAGAATGGGTTTGTTTCTCCGGATGTGATACAATCACTTCTCCAAATGACCCTCAATATCTAAAAGATGTTGGGGAAGCTCTGATTGATCAGTCTGGTATTCAGCTCATATTTAGACCTGTCCCTGTAGAGCCCCTATCTCGTTACCTTAAAGTGTTAGAGGAGTATCCTGAAGTTCGTTTGATTAAACCCAAATGGGAAAAAGGCGATCACTGGGGAAGTTTTTTTCCATTATTTGAGGATATCCAACTCTTAGTGAATCTCGCTTTCCATTGTAAAGTAGTAATCAATATGGGATCCACTATGGCGTTGGACTTTATTACCTATGGAAATGTAGGTCTTTATTTGAGATATGATCATTACAAGGACGTCAAATCGAATTGGTCTGTAGATACGATTTATAAATTTCAGCATTTCAGATCTATGGAAAATTGGAAGGCTGTAGGGTTCATCTATTCCAAGTCTGAAATTCTGCCTGAAATAAAAAGAGCTATCAAGGCTCCAGATGAGGTGGCTCCTGATCGTACCAAATGGTTTGATAAAATAGTGGAACCTAAAAAGTCTGAATCATCTGCCCAAAGAGTAGCTGATGCTTTGATCTCTTTGGCTAATACACAGAGTTAATAGTATGCACCTCTGCTATCTGACCAATGAATATCCGGGACCAGGAAAGTCTCATGGTGGTATTGGAAGTTTTTTAATAGTGATTTGTCCTGCATTGGTCAAGGCAGGTCATCAAGTGACTATCATCAATGGTACATCGGGTCAAAGAGATATTGTAGAAAGGGATGGAGTCAAAATTATATACACTCCTTTTTCCTCTAAAAGAGGAATTGCTTGGGCTCATAATTATAATGCAGTTGATAGGGAAATAGAACTTCTGCATAGAATTCAACCAATAGACGTAATAGAGGGCTCTGAATTGAGCTTTGCATTTTTAACTAAAAGACCAGATATCGCCTTTATAATCCGCCTCCATGGCGGGCATCATTTTTTTGCAGAAGGTGAAAATAGAAAGGTGAATTTTTGGAAAGGATATCAAGAAAAAAGGTCTTTTGCCAAGGCAGATGGTTTTATAGGAGTTTCAAACTACGTCGTCAGACATACCTCCAATTTCCTTAAAATCAAACCTCGACCAGTAAAAGTAATCATGATCCCAATTAATCTGGAAATGTTTTCAGGCGGTGAGTTTTCTGCTATAGAACCTTACCAGTTAGTGTTCGCAGGGACTTTGATAGAAAAAAAAGGAATAAGGCAATTGTGCCAAGCAATGGCAAGAGTAGTTGACAAATTTCCTTTGGCTCGTCTGCATGTTTATGGTAGAGATTGGAAGGATAGATCAGGTAATTCATATTTGGAAATACTCCAATCTATTATTCCAAAATCGCTTCAGAATCATATTGTTTTCCATGGACAGGTAGACCAGCGATCTCTCCCAGAAATTTACTCTAAAGCACATTGTTGTGTCTTTCCTTCACATGTAGAAACGTTGGGCTTAGTAGCACCAGAAGCTATGGCTATGGGGAGAGCTGTGATTTATACATCTACTGGTCCCGGTCCAGAAGTGATCGAAGATGGTGTTTCAGGTTGGCTTTGTGACCCTCATGACCCGGAAGATATTGCAGAAAAAATCATAGATGTATTTTCAAATGATACAGAGATGAAAAAAAGAGCTTGTGCCGGACAAGAAAAAGTCAAACATCAGTTTAATATCAAAAATATCTTAAACCAAAACTTAGATTTTTATACTGAGGTGAAAAACAATCTATCTCAATTATGAGATTTTTGATCGTATCCCATGTGGTGCACAAAAAGGTCGGAGATAAGTTTTTTGCTTACGGGCCATATGTTAAGGAAATGAATCTTTGGTTCCGCCATGTTGATGAGGTGATAGTCCTAGCTCCATGCATCGACGACGAGAGTCCTGACCCCATTGATCTGCCATACATCCACTCCAATCTAAAAATTGTGGAGGTACCTGAAATTAACACATTATCATGGCCTGCCAGATTGAAGTTGTTGATTCAGCTTCCAATAGCATTTTTCAAAACATTTGTTGAAATGGGTAGGGCAGATCATATCCATCTTCGCTGTCCTGGTAATATAGGTTTGATTGGTTCTTTCGTGCAGATTTTCTTTCCTTGGAAGAATAAGTCAGCTAAATATGCTGGAAACTGGGACCCAAATAGTGCGCAACCACTCACTTACAAATGGCAGCGAAATATCCTTGCAAATCAATTTTGGACTAGAAATATGCGAGTGCTTGTGTATGGAGATTGGAACCGAAACAATCGAAATCTTTTGAGCTTTTTTACTGCATCCTATTCAGAATCAGAAATCGTCGAAAGTCCCGTCAGAAGTTTATCTTTCCCTTTGCAATTGATTTACGTTGGAAGTCTTCACTCAGGCAAAAATCCGATGATCAGCTGCGAAACAGCTAAACATTTGACCCAAGGTGGAGTGAAATGTCAATTGCATCTTTATGGAGAAGGTACGGAGCGTACAAGAATCCAAGAATTTATTCATGATAATAAGCTAAAGTCTGTGATTGTTTTGCATGGTAATGTAGGTGCACAAGAACTGAAGAAAGCATTTTGTCAAAGTCATTTTTTGCTCTTTGCTTCAGAAACTGAAGGCTGGCCAAAGGCTGTTGCTGAAGCAATGTTCTGGGGCTGTTTGCCTCTGACTACGCCAGTATCTTGTGTGCCAGAGATGATAGGTGATGGCAGTAGAGGGGATTTGGTGAAAAAGGATGCTAAAGACCTTGCCGCTAGAATAGAATTTTACCTTCAGAATCAACGTATGTATGGACAAAAAGCCCAAAGCGCAATGGAATGGTCAAGGAGATTTACTTTAGAAAAGTTTGAGGCTGAAATTCAAAAAGTATTGTTGAATTGAAGAATAAAGTGTTTTTCCAGCTAGTCGATACCCTATCTATGGGAGGAGCTGAGCGTATGAGTGTCAATATAGCCGGAGCTATGGAGGAGGATGGTTGGGAGAGCCATTTAGTAGTTTCTAGAAGCGGAGGAGGACTAGAGGCTCACTTACCTTCAGGAGTGAATGTTCATCTCTTAAATAAATCGACTTTTTATGATTTAGGAGCTTTTTATAACTTGATTAAGTTATTCCGCAAACATCGTCCATTGATCTTGCATGCACATAGCACATCCATTTATTGGGCAGTTTTGCTTAAAATAGTTGTAGGTGACTTCCACTTGATATGGCATGATCATTTTGGTCTGAGTGACCAATTAGACAAATATCCTAGGAAGGATATCGTTGTTTTGTCCAAATGGATTGATCGGATTATTGTAGTCAACGAAAAATTAAAAGATTACTGGAGAAATCTTATTCCTTATCGTAAAGAGGATATTACATATATTGGCAATTTTCCATGGCTTAATTTACCAGAGAAAACAAAATGTGAACTATTCACTTTTCTCAATTTGGCAAATCTTCGACCACAAAAAGACCAAATTACTCTTTTGAAGGCATGCAAAATATTGGTAGATCAAGATAGAAAGTTTAAGGTACAGCTAGTTGGAGAATATGTAGATCAGGAATGGACTAATCAGGTGAAAGATACACTTGTGGATCTGAATTTAGAGGGTTTTGTCGAACTCGTAGGACCTGTCAGCGAGGTAAGTTTATGTTTGGCTAAAGCGCATGCCGGGATTTTAAGTTCAGAATCCGAAGGACTTCCAGTGGCCTTATTGGAATACGGATTGGCAGGATTACCTGTCATCTGTACCCAAGTAGGTGATTGCCCAAAGGTTTTGAGCTCACCTGACTTAGGGATTTTGGTCCCGAAGTCTTCTCCAGAGGAATTAGCTCTCGCTATGGATAGACTGCTTTCGGACTATTCATCCAATAAATTGATGGGGGAGAAATTGCAAGAAAAAATAATTCGAGAATATGGTAAGGGTAATTTTCTCGACAGTTATTATAAAATAATCCCGACAACGACTTAATTGAAATAATTTGATAAAGTATTTACTGAATTATAGAAGTGGGTTATTCTGGATAGTTGTCCATATTATCTTAGGCATTCTCTCATTACTGAGCCCTTTCCCAATTATTGGGTGGTTTTACCTTTCTTTATTTTCTTCGTTGTGGGTAGCTCTGAGACCCAAGGTTCCTTTGTCGATTTATTTGGCGATGATAAGCTACCATGTCTCATTCGAATTGCTTTCGCGCATGAGTGGTACATCTCCCTATATTCCATATGAGTTGGGGAAATATTTGTTCTTCGCCTTTACCGTTTTTGGAATCGTCAAATACAGGGTTTCAAATTTGCCGGGTCTTTGGTTGATCCTCTGTCTTATTCCTGGATTATTGATAGACCTTTCGGGTGAAGTCAACAGGCAGGATATAGTTTTTAATTTTTTGGGACCTTTGAATACCGGTCTTGCAGTACTTTTATTTTCTGCTGCTCCCATTTCCAAGACTATGCTCAAACGTATTTTGACGGTCAGTATTTTACCTTTGATTTCGGTATTGTGTCATTCCTTTTTCAAGGCTCCAGATTTGGATAAGGTAGAGTTTGGATTGGGGGCAAATATGGCAACTAGTGGTGGCTTCGGGTCCAACCAAGTGTCGACAGGATTAGGCTTGGCATCATTTTTAATTTTTATCTTTTGGATTAATCGATGGAGATTCTCAGGATATCGGTGGCTCGATACGTTGATGATGATAATTTTCATTCTTCAAGGGCTCCTTACTTTTTCTAGAGGTGGGATGGTTACTGGGTTTGTGGGGATTGTCATGGTGATTGTTTTCCTCAAACGTGCTTCTCCAGAGCAGAGCAAAGCATTTCATATCCCTAGGATAGGTAAATACCTGTTGCCTGCAATAGGCTTGATGATTGGAGCTTTTTATGTAGTGAATATCATCACTAACGGAATGCTCTTTTTAAGGTACCAAGGCGAAACAACTGGTACGATGGCTGGCAATAAAGAGAAAGATCTAAATACAATCACATCCGGAAGGTTAGATATTTTCGAGGGAGACATGGACCTTTGGCTTGAACATCCAGTTTTTGGTGTCGGTGTAGGTGCTTCTAAATATTTAAGAGATAAAATGCATAACGTAGTAGCCCATGTCGAATTCAGCCGTTTATTGGCAGAGCATGGGTTGCTGGGTTTGATTTACTTTTGTTTGCTTATTTACCTAGGAATAAGGTTGCCACGGTCTAACGCGGACCCATCTGTAGTAGCTATTGTGTGTGCTTTTTTTGCAGTGGGTGTATTTACCAGTTTTCATGCCGCGATGAGAACTTTTGTTTCACCCTTGACTATTGGCCTCAGCATGATCTATGTAAGGTCATTAGTTCCAAGAAAAAAGACTAAGCAACTATCAGATCTCGGCGTAAATCAAACGCTAGTTAAACTGTAAGTACCCAACAGGATAAATGAAGATTTTGATTTTTTATCAGTATTTCGGCACTCCAAGTGGGGGTTGGAGTACGCGTTATTATGAATTTACTAGACGTTGGGTCAAAGCAGGTCACTCAGTGACAGTTGTTACATCTCCATATTATAAGTCGGATATACAAGCTGATGGGTTTATTTCGAGAAAAAATGTGGAGGGTGTAGAACTTATCGTGGTAAATTCTCCAGACTCAAATAAGGATTCATTTTTTAAAAGAGCTTGGAATGCATTTCGGTTCAGCATAGTCTCGATCTATTTTGCTTTGAGTGAAGATCATGATCTAGTGTTGTCCAGCTCAGGGCCGATAACCACAGCGGTACCAGGATTATTTTCCAAATGGATTAGGGGTAAAAAATTGGTCTTTGAAGTTCGGGATTTATGGCCTAAAGGAGGAATTGAACTGGGTAAATTGAAAAATCCAATAATTCAACGGATTGCACTAGGATTTGAAAAGATAATTTATCAAAACTCATCTCTTGTTGTGGCTTGTTCAGGTGGGATGGAACAGGGAGTGAAAAATGTGGTTCCAGAGGTGTCTACTTTAGTAATATCCAATTCATCTGATGTAGAATTGTTTTCAAATAATGAGCATTTCCCTAATCTTCCGCAAGACTTTGATGCTACTTTACCCATATTTATCTATGCGGGATCTTTAGGCTTAATGGACGACTGTAGTCAGATTCTTGAGGGATTAAGGCTTATTGACAATTTGGAATATAATGTAGTTTTTATCGGTGATGGAGCCGAGAGAAATCTATTGGAAAGACTCTGCGAAGATTATGGACTCCATAGAAAAGTTTGGTTTTTGGGTCTCATCCCAAAGACTGAGGTAGTCAAGTGGTTTGGACTGGCTAGAGCAAGCTTTGTGACATTCAAGGATCTGCCAGTATTAGGGACCAACTCTCCTAACAAAATGTTTGATTCGTTTGCTGCCGGTGTGCCTATTATCCAATCTACTCGTGGATGGATAGCTAATTTAGTCAATCAATCTTCCTGTGGAATTAATGTAGATCCAACCAAGCCCAAAGATTTTGCCGACGCTATTCAATTATTTTTAGAGAATCCTGATCTTGCTAATGAAATGGGGCGAAACGCAAAAGCTCTTGCGGAGAATGACTTTAATCGAACCGTTCTTTCAAATAAATTTTTAGCAGGACTAAATGAATTAGTCCCATGAAAATATTACTGACTGGTGCGGGAGGTTTTCTAGGGAGTTATTTGCAAAAAGAGCTTATAGGTGAACTGAGTACGCTAGGTAGGCGAAGTTCAAGTTCTATCATTTGTAGTCTTGATAAAGAGGTTCCAGTCTTGAGTGAATACGACCTTATCGTTCATAATGCTGGATGGGCACACAGGATTCCAAAATCACCTGAACAAGAAAAGCGTTTCTTCGAAGTTAATTTTGTAGGTACACAAAATCTAGTAACTGGCATAGATAATAGCGGAAAGTACCCACAGGCTATGGTTTTCATTAGTACAGTTGCTGTGTATGGTGTGGATACGGGCGAACTGATAGCTGAGAGTTGTGAGCCAAATCCCAAAACTCCCTATGCAAAAAGTAAATATAAGGCAGAACAATTGCTTCAAGATTGGGCAAGTCAACATGGTGTCAACCTATCTATTCTTCGACTTCCGCTGATTGCAGGAGGCAATCAAACACCTGGAAATCTCGGAGCAATGATCAAAGCGATCCAAAGAGGATACTATTTCCGAATTGGAAAGGGAAGTGCAAAAAAGTCTTTGGTTTTGGCTGAAGATGTTGCATGCTTGATACCTACACTGATAAATACTACTGGTATTTTTAATTTGACCGATGGTGTTAATCCTTCTCTAGCTGAATTGGAAGAATACCTTGGCTCATTCTACGGGAAGAGAGTCAGGTCAATCGCCCCATGGATTCTAAGAGTAGCAACATGGTTTGGAGATTTGATTCCTGGATTTCCAATTAACTCTTATAGAATGGGGAAGTTGGGAGACTCTTTGACATTTGATGACGCAAAGGCCAGAAGAGAATTGTCTTGGGATCCACGTCCAGTCATTGGAAATTTAGACCTACGATAAGTTAGCAATGAATTACCCAAAACGAATACTTTTTCTAGGTGAAACTTATCGTGCAGATGCACAGACTTGGATCTCGGGTATTGAGAGAGCTTCTAATGTCCAGATTGATACATTGGAGGTCGAGCCTACTACAACTAGGATAAGTCGAATTGTAAATTTTATTGGCTTTGGTCTAAAGATTCTGAAGGGAAATTTTTCTAAGTCCTATGATTTGGTTTTAGCTGAAAGAGCGACTAGTTATGGTTTTTTTTCACTTTTTGTACGTGCCAAGAAAAGGGTAGTAGCGCAGCAGGGAATCACAGATGCTTGGCCGGAGACTGGTTTTTCAGGCGTATATAAGAGATACCTTCAATCATTGGTATACAAGAAAGTAGATTTGATTCACGCTTGGGGGGAAGTAATGGTTCCAGCTATGATTTCTTCTAATGCTTCCCCTGAGAAAATTATGATTGGTCCTAAGGGTATAGACCTTGGCAAATATCAAAAGTGGGACAACAAGACTCCGTTTCATGCCATTGTTACGCGAAGTCTTACTTCAGTTTATCATCATAGCGATATTTTGAATGCACTCGCGATTTTAAAGGGAAAAGGCATTTGTGTGCATCTCACTATAGTAGGTGACGGAAATCTTCTGAATAGTTTAAAAGATCAATCAACACACTTATCCCTTGATGATCAGGTGAATTTTACTGGAAGAATTCCTAATTCAGCTCTTCCTAGACTTTTGCAAAAATCTGAAATCTATCTTTCTGTTCCAGAAACTGAAGGGGTTTCTGCCTCATTGTTTGAAGCAATGGCCTCTGGGTGCTTTCCAATTGTGACTGATCTTCCTGGTACACGGGCCTTTTTGAAAAATGGGAAGAATGGATTTTTGGTTCCTGTAAATTCCCCTGAGAAAATCTCAGAGGCCATAGAATCTTATCTGCAAAATCAGGAATATTTTCAAAGTGAGGTTATTGCAAATCGGGAATTTATCGAAAAACAGGTCGACCTGAAGAAAAACATGGATAACATCTGGTCAAGGTATCTCGAAATATTCCAAAATTGATCACAACTAGCTATGAGTAAGTTCCACAAATGGCTGTATTATCGAGGTGCAAAAAAGCGGAATCCTTCTCTTTTTAAACATTTCTCTGATCTGAAAAAGACAGAGAAATGTGAACTTGCTGAATTAAAAAAACTCAACGAAGAGCGATTGCAAAAACTTTGCATTTTTGCCTTTGAAAACAGTGAATTTTATCGAGACCGTTTTAATAGGGTTTCATTTGACCCTGTAAACTCATGGTCATTAGCAGGATTTCAGCGACTTCCACAAGTATCCAAAAAAGATCTTATTGAATTTAATTCGGAAATTCACACACCTTCTCATTTTTTTAAAAAGCGTTTCTTTGTCGAAACATCCGGGACCTCCGGAGAAATCCTGACTTTTCACAGAGATGAATCGTGGGATTCATTTAATAGGGCATCTATTTGGAGGGGGTACAGTTGGTTTGGTGTAAATCCTTGGGATAGAAAATTGTATTTCTGGGGTTATAACACCGCTCCTTTAAAAAGGATAAAACTCCAGATACTGGATTTTATGGTGAATAGATTTCGATTATTTGATTATGATGCAGATAGACTGAAGAAGCTATTGCCAAAGTTGAAGAATGTTTCCATTATAGAAGGATATAGTTCAATGATTTATGAACTAGCCAATATTTTGGAGGATCGCAAACCACAATTTGGCTCTCTTAAGCTTGTAAAAGGTACCTCTGAAAAGGTCTTTCCTCATTATCAGGATATCGCAAGGAAGGTTTATGGTCTTTCAATTGCTAATGAGTATGGTGCTACTGAGTCTGGTATTATAGCTTTTGAATGCCCAAATGGAAATATGCACCTCAATATGGAAGGGGTTTATGTAGAGCAAGATCCGGAGGATGGAGGGATTTTAGTCACAAATCTCCAAAGCTATTCTTTTCCTTCAATTCGCTACAAGCTTGGAGACCAAATTGAATTGGCACCGGAGACATATGAGTGCTCCTGTGGCTTGAAAGCTCCAGTCCTCAAGGAAGTGACTGGGAGGATTGGTAAGAAAATTTTTGGAAGGAATAAGATCTACCCAAGTCTCACACTCTATTACATCTTCAAGAACCTTTATTTCAATGATCACAAAACTATTGACTTTCAGGCCCATCAATATGAAGTAGGTAAACTGGAAATTTGGGTGAAAGAGCCAGTCACAGAATCTCTCAATTCAATGATTTTGACAGAGGCTAGTAAATATTTCTCGGATTTGGATCTAAGTCTGATCGAAAATCATGACTTCAGGCAGCAGTCAGGCAAATTGAGAGACTTTGTTTCACATTTAGACTAATTCCTTAATATGTGCGGAATCGCAGGAATCATACATAAAAATTCTCAACTAGTCACTGACCAACTCTTGGATACGATTGGTGACAGTATCCTTCATCGAGGCCCGGATGCCTCGGGAAAATTTATAGAGCAGAATATTGGGTTTATCCATAGACGTTTGTCTATTTTAGATCTTAGTGATGCTGGTAATCAACCATTTATTTCGGATGACGGTAGATATGTATTAGTATTTAATGGTGAGATATTCAATTTTCAAGAGCTCGCTCAAGAGTTGCTAGATAGAGGTTATTCTTTTAGATCTCATTCTGATACTGAAGTACTGTTATATCTTTTAATAGAATATGGAGTTGAGGTTCTTTCTAGACTCAATGGTTTTTTTGCATTTTCTTTTTTTGATAGAACCAAAAATGAGCTCATTCTGGCAAGAGACCGTTTTGGAGTGAAACCTTTGTTTTACGGACAGGATTCAGGAAAGCTAATTTTTGGCAGTGAGCCAAAAGCCCTTTTTGCTGGAGGCTTTAGAAAAGAAATCAATGAATCCGTGTTGAATGAATTGTTTTTTTATCGATACGTATCAGGAGAAAATACTTCATTCAAAGGGGTCAAAAGGCTGCTTCCTGGCCATTGGATGAAAATCAGCAATGACGGAAATATTAAGGAAGTCAAACGCTGGTTTTCTTTAAAAGAATCTGCTCAAGCACATTCTAGGATTACAAAGCCATTGGATTGGTTTGAGGAAACTTTCCATCAATCTATTCGCTATAGAATGATATCTGACGTGCCTGTAGGTACTCTACTAAGTGGTGGCTTAGATTCTAGTTCTGTGCTATATAGCCAAGTTTCACAAGGCTTCAAGGGCTTAAGTTCTTGGAATATTTCTTTTTCCAATTATGAGCATGACGAATCGTCTGTGGCAAGGAGGTTTTCTGAAAGCCTAGATGTAGGTTTCAATACTCATGAATTTCGAGGTGAAGAGCTAATGAAACTTGTTACAGAGGCTATTTTCAATCATGATGAGCCATTGATGCACTTGCAAGATGGTCATTTGTTAGGGATAGCACGTAGAGCAAAAGAGCAGGTGTCTGTCTTGCTAAGTGGGGAAGGTGCGGATGAAGTTTTGGGAGGCTACGTGAGATATAAAGTCCATGACAAAGTATGGAGATATCAATTATTGCAAGTACTTCGATATGTTCCAGATCGCTTTTTGAAGAATGAGCGATTGAAGAAAATGAGACGCTATCTAATGGACGGCAATGAGGACTTTCAGATTATGTCCAATAGTAATGAAAACTTCCTGTCAGATATTAATAGATTAGGTGGCGTCACTGGTGGTCTAGATGTATCCTACAGGCAGCAAATGCTGGAAGAGGCAAAGTCATTATACCCAAGTAGCCGCCTTCGACAACTCCTTTATTTAGAGCAACACACTCATCTATTTACGCTAAATGATAGGAATGATAGAACTACAATGGGAGCTTCTATTGAATGCAGGGATCCATTTTTAGACCCTAACCTAGTGATAGGTACTGCGAGTCTTTCTGATGCATGGTTTGACACAAAGGGTAAAGGGAAGAAATTATTGTTTCAATCCATAGGTAGACATCTTCCAGATTATATCACAAAACACCCTAAAATAGGACTGTCTGTTCCGTGGAATGAATACTTCCTGAAGCAAAAGGAGTTCAATTTTCATTTTGAGCAAATGAACAAAAGTCCCTTATTTCAATTCGAAACATTTGAAAAGTTGCAAATCCCACAAATTATTCGAGATTTCAAAAAGGATGGGGTTACAAATTATGGGATGGTGAGGCAGTTATTCTTCCTTTCTCTTTGGTATAAAAATCACTTTGGTGAGTAAAATGAGCCATTTTAAAATTTACTTTCCTACCTATTCAGGTGGGAAAAGATTGATAATGGAAATTGCTGAGTGGACTCCAGAAGGAAGGCTAGTATTATCCTCTTTAGGGAAAGAGAATTTTGTCCAAGTCAATTCTCCGGAGGATGCAGACTGGATATTGATCCCGATTTTTCTTTCAGGATTAGTCAATGAAGCAGGATATTCTTATCTCAAAGAAGTCAGTGAATTATCAAAAAAACACAAGAAACCGCTGGGGCTTTTTTCAAATTCTGATTTGATTGTAGATCCCCGAGTTTCTAATTACCATCTCTTTACTCCTGGAGCATATTCTACTGATAAAAGGTTGATTGAGTTGCCTGCTCTGTTGCCTATCGATCCTGTTTCAAAATATTTTGAAGGAAATTTGGCTCCGCTTGGTAAAAAAGAAAAGCCTACTCTTGGCTTTTGCGGTCAAGCCACCGCAAATGGGTTTAAAACAGCTAAGGATCTGTTTTTGCTTTTGAGGCTAAAGTTTTCTAAGAGAATAGGTAAGTCGCCTTATCTTACGATCCCCATGTTTTTACCTGCATATGAGCGATACCGATTGCTGGAAAATTTGGAAAAATCCTCAAAAATCAAGACGGATTTTGTGTATCGTATGAAATATCGTGCAGGTGCTCATACCGCGGAAGATAAACTCAAAGTGGAGCGGGAATTTTATCAGAATATTCGTGATAACATGTTTACCCTTTGCCTTCGAGGGATGGGAAACTATTCCGTTCGGTTTTATCAGACTCTTGCTATGGGTAGAATTCCTGTACTAGTAGATACAGAAAGTAAAGTACCATTCGAAGAGTATATACCGGAAAAAGGCTTCTATCTGAGAGTTCCGTACAAAGAGCGTAATAGGATAGATCAATTTCTTGAGGATTTTATAGAGAAAAAATCTGAGGAAGAACTGATCCAATTGCAGTTGACTTGTCGAAAAGTTTGGGAAAGCTATTATCGGAAAGGTGCCTTACTTCAACTATTGTATTCAGAGATGAAAGGTATTTATGAAAAATGTGTTTTTCAAGAGTAATTAAGTTTCTAATTTTACCCCAATGCAAATAGTTAATATTTTAAATGTTCCCAATTACTATTGTTCATACTATTTGTTGGGACTTGGCCGTGTAGCTAGACTAAAGTACACACCTTTACCTGAATTTGCGCATCTAAATGACAAGCCCTTTTTGGTGCTTGAGGTGAAAGGCAAAGTGATCGTCATAGAAAATGATGATCCTATAGGAGTAGATAAGCCTTCTTACGAATTGGCTGATCTGTACTTTGCTACCAATAAACTGAAAAGCCGTGAGGATTATAATTGGCCAAAAACAAGAGCTATTTTCCCTCATTATTCGATTGATAATTGGGGTCAGTATCTTCAACTTTTTGGAGTAAGGGGAGTAAGGGAGATCGGCTTTAAGGAGTTTTTGAGGCAAACGTATATTCTTTATAGGAGACCGGATTTTGTCAATTTGCCTTATAAGGAAAAGGAGGGGAATTATGTTTTTTTTGCGGGTAGTATATGGAAAAAGGAAAACTGGGCCAATCAGGTAAGGGCAGCTTTTGTCAAAGCCTGTCAAGCTAACTCTCACATTCAGTTTGAAGGAGGAATGAATCCACGATCAGATGGAGATTTATGTGGTCTTTCTCCTTCTGTCATGGACAAAAGATATACTCCTGAAGAGTTTGCTACAAAGTCCTCGCAGTCTGTGATTGGGTTTAGCAATCCTGCTGTGCTCGACGCGGTGAGTTGGAGGTTAGCCGAGTATATGAATTATGGTTGTTTTATTATTTCTTTTCCTTTCAAGATTGAAGTGCCAGTAGAGCCAGTTCATGGAAAGGATATCCACTACATTCAAGATGTTTCAGAGTTTGATGAGGTGATTACTTATGCAATGAAAAACGAGAAGTATCGAAAAAATGTATCAAAAGGGGCCAAAGAGTACTTTGAACGCTATTGTTTACCTGAGACTCAAGCCAAAATGATTCTAGATTCTATATAATTTTTTATGTTTTTAAAGGCTGTCTTTCGTCTCTTAAGGCCCAAACATTGGGCAAAAAACGTATTTGTTTTTTTTCCATTACTCTTTTCTGGTTCAATAGTTAGTTCTTTTACTTGGGATCTCTTATTGCTATTTATCGCATTTTGCTTCGCTGCATCTTCGATTTATGTAGTGAATGATCTGGTGGATGTGGAGAAGGATCGAATGCATCCTGAAAAGCGCTTTCGACCAATAGCATCCGGAGAGGTTTCTCCCAGTCAAGCAATTGGAGTATTCCTATGTTTACTATTGATAATTGGCACTTTAGGTTTTTTCCTGCAAATGAGTGCCTTTGTTTATGTGATATCTTATTTTTCACTTAACCTCTTGTATTCTTTTTATTTGAAAAACCTCTCAATAGTGGACGTTACCTGTATTAGTTTGGGGTTTGTTTTTAGAGTGATGGCAGGGGGAGCAGAATCAGATATTTATGTGACTAATTGGATGGTTATTTTAGTGTTTCTATTGACCATTGCACTTGCTTTTTCAAAAAGGAGAGATGATTTTAAAATCGGAGTAGACCAAACCAAGTTGCGTGTTTCTAATACAGGCTACTCATTGGTTTTTCTTGATATTGCTAAATCTATTTCTTTTTCAATCACTCTGGTAGCATACATACTTTATTCGATAGATCCCATTACTATAGCTAGTATGGGGTCTGATAAGTTGTATCTGACATCCTTTTTTGTGTTTTTAGGAATAATGCGCTACATCCAGATTTCTGTAGTTGATCAGGATGCTGGATCTCCCGTGAAGGTGCTTTATCAAGATAGATTTATCCAGATGACAATTTTAGGTTGGGTATTGACAATTGGTGTGATTCTGTATGGCTAAGCTGAGTAGTTGGGGAAATTATCCCTTGATTGAAGCAAAGGAATTTTATACCCATGAATTTGAGCCACTGTCGGATTATATTCAGTCGACAGAAACTTTTATTCCTAGAGGTAACGGACGATCCTACGGAGATAGTGCTCTAAATGGTAAAGTAGCGTCAATGCTTGGCTTTAATCGCATCCTGAACTTCGACGTAGTTAGGGGGGAATTGACCGCTGAAGCTGGAGTTCTCTTTAGTGACCTCTTGGAAGTATTGGTCCCCAAGGGCTTTTTTCTTCCTGTCACCCCTGGAACTAAGTTTATTACTCTTGGTGGAGCTATTGCTTCAAACGTACATGGCAAAAACCATCATAAAGAAGGAGCTTTCTCCAACTTTGTATTGGAGTTGGGATTAATGACCGCTCAAGGTCAATACATTATTTGTAGTCCAACTAATCACTCAGACATATTTCGGCAGACGATAGGTGGTATGGGCTTGACAGGAGTGATATTGTGGGTGCGATTTAGGTTGAAAAAAATTCAATCTTCCTATATCAAACAGGTCAATCATAAAGCAAAGAATCTGGGTGAGTTGTTGTCATTATTCGAATCTTGCAATTCGAGTACCTACTCTGTTGCTTGGATTGATTGTCAAAAAGGAGGAAAGGATTTGGGAAGATCCATATTGATCTTAGGGGAGCATGCTGATCTAGATGAGCTTGAGACTACTGATCAACGGAATTTCCCTTTAAAGTCTCATTCAAATAAACATGTGTCGGTACCATTTCATTTTCCTTCTGGAATGCTAAATCGATGGACCGTCTCGATATTTAATCATTTGTATTTTCATAAAGAGTTCCAAAGTAGCAGAAGCTTTCTGGCTCATTATGATCCTTTTTTTTACCCCTTGGACAAAATTCTTCATTGGAATCGGATTTATGGTAAAAAGGGGTTTCTTCAGTATCAATTTGTCATTCCATTTGAGGCAGGAGCAGAAGGACTTGAATTGATATTACAAAAGATATCTGCTTCTGGTTTTGCTTCATTCTTGGCAGTTTTGAAAACTTTTGGTCCTTCTACATCTTTGGAATCCGACATTTCATTTCCACAGAAAGGATATACACTCGCATTGGATTTTCCGGTGTCCTCAGGAATTTTTGAACTATTGGATGAATTAGATCAGCTTGTTTTAAATTTTGGAGGAAGGGTATATTTGACCAAAGATGCGCGAATGTCCCCAGAGACTTTTCAAAAAATGTATCCATTGGGCTTTCCAACTCAACCTAAATTTTCCTCTCTCCAATCACAGAGGCTTAAGTTACACATATGAATTTTAAACTTTTCTTTCTAAGCTTGGGGACCGTCCTATTGGGGTCTTTTCTGGCATTTTATGTCAATGGGTTTCCTACTGATGGGATTGACGATGCAAATATTTACATGGTTTATATGCGAAATTTTTCAGAAGGCCATGGATTTGTTTATAATGTAGGCGGAGAAAGGGTAGAGGGATTCACCTCTCTATTTTGGACCATTCTTGGTGCAGGAATATATCACTTTACTGATTCTATCGGGCCAGTTTTGATGCTTATTAATATAGTGGTGATTACTTATTCCATCTATAAATATTTGCTATTTATCCAGGAAAATCAACCTTATGGAAGTAAGTTGACTGTTCCATTTCAAGTTTTGTTTGCTTCATTGATAGTTGTCATTCCCGGCTTTTTTTCATGGACAGTGATTGCGTTATTAGAAACTGGGATTTGGTGTTCAGTTCTTTCTTTATTGTTATTGTTCGTTCTAAAGAATACTGGAAGGAGCAAAATATCAGATGAGATTTATTTCTGTTCTTTGATAGTGATCTTGATTTTGATTAGACCTGAATCATTGCTTTGGGGCTTATTTTTTGTGAGTGCTAGAGGCTTTAAAGTTGCATACGATACCAGAAATATACGTGCTTCTTTCTACCAGATGCTACCCGGTATTATTATTTACATTATCACGATAAGTATTCTAATCACGTGGAGGATTTCCTATTTTGGATTTCCTCTACCAAATACGTTTTATGCTAAGGTATCTGGTGACAAACTTCATAATCTACTTTATGGAGGCTTTTATCTATATAAAAACTTCCTTCACAACCCACTACTTTTACTGACTGCTCTTTTAGTGCTGATTAATATTAAAGCAATTTCTAAATCTTATTTGCTGATAATATTGACAGGGTTTTTTGGGGTGACTTTATTTATTCCACTTTATACGGGGGGGGATCATTTTGGAATGGGTAGGTTTATTCAGCCATCTTTACTTGGGGTTTACCTGTTATTGGTTTTGTTGATCTTTCAAAAGAGGCAGCTTAGTTTAAAAGAAGTTTCTGCTCTGGTTTTGTTTTTAAGTTTTACGTCACAGAATTCTTGGTATGAGTCCATTTTATTCAGATCCGGACCTATTTCGCATGAATTTGCTCTGGCTCAGAGTGGTAGGTCTAAGTCTGAAAGACTAAATAAGTTTTTTAGTTATGAGGACGATGGTTATCCTGAGATTGGCGTATTGACCGCGGGTGGTTCTGCCTATACCTATTTAGGCAAAACAAATGATTTGCTAGGCTTGAATAATTCTGAAATGGCTCATTTTGAGGAGGTAGGTGTTTCTTCGAATGGTCCTAAAAATCATAGTGGATTCAAGCAAGAAGTATTTTTTAAGCAAGAACCTGATATATTTTTTCTATCTCTGGAGATATTGGAAAATGATGACCCTAGACTGTATGAGCCTCTTACAATAGGTGAGTTTTCTAGAGAAGTATTTAAATCAATAGATAGCAATCCTGAGTTCGAAAATGAATTCGATGCTGTTGTTATTTCCAATTTGCATTTGGATTACTCTATCAAAACCTTTGCTTCTGAGGACTTTTTGGCCACGCTGGATGTGGAGGATTATAGTTACAAGAAAATATCGTATAAATGAAAACAGCTCTGATCCTCGGATCCAATTCCGACGTAGGAATAGCTTCCGCTCATAGATTTGCCAAAGAGGGCTTTGATATCTATCTAGCTACCCGAAATGTGAACCAATCACAGAAAAATTTGGCAAATGACTTGGCAATTAGGTATCAGATAAGTTGTGAAACCTTCCAGTTTGATGCCTTAGATACCGAGGTACATCCTCAATTTGTTGAAAATCTCCCTTTGATTCCGGATGTTGTCATCAGTGTATTTGGGGTATTGGGAGATCAGGAGCAAGCCTCTCGCAATTTTAAGGAAGCCGCTAGGGTTGTAAATACAAATTTTTTGGGAAATGTTTCAATACTGGGTCTGTTTGCTGAAAAATTTGAAGCAATCGGCTCAGGTAGTATAATCTGCATTTCTTCTGTAGCAGGAGAACGAGGTCGAAAAAGTAATTACATCTATGGAAGTTCCAAAGCGGCATTGACCTGCTATCTAAGTGGCTTGAGAGCAGAACTCAGTTCTTTTGGAGTGCATGTGGCTACTGTCATTCCGGGTTTTATCAAGACCAAAATGATTGGAGATATGCAAACCCCAGCACCTTTGACAGCACTTCCTGAGGAGGTGGGTGAAGCTGTATACAAGGCTTTTAGTAAAAAGAAAAGCGTCATTTATGTTAGAGGTATTTGGTGGTTAATCATGCTTATAATCAAACTAATTCCTGAAAATATTTTTAAAAAACTTAATTTTTAAATGAACCCAAATTTGGTTAAATGGGAGAAGCCCGTCTTTTTTTTGCTGGCCATTGGTTACGGATTCACTCGTAGTTTGAGATTTCCCAATGATTGGAGTGAAGCTCACTGGTTGATAACCTATGATATGGGTTTGTTAAAACGAGCTCTAGTAGGCACTCTATTGAATCCTATCTTTTCAAATATGGATGTTAGTCAAGTAGAATTGACTATCTCCTTATTTTCGTTCGTGTCAGTGATGATTTTTATCTGGCTTCTCTGGAAAGTTTATCAACCTCTACCACTTTTAGTCGGATTAGCAGTTGTGGTTTCACCCATGGTAGTGATGATGCTTCACCTCAATGGTTATTTTGATTTTCAACTAGTTTTCCTGGGAGTCCTAGCACTTTATTTGATTAAATATGAACAATTCATTTTAGCCTCAGTGCTTCTTGCCATCGGTATATTAATCCATGAAAACTGCATTTTCATTTCGATGCCAGCCGCTTTTTATGCGATTTATTCTCGGTATGATTTCTCATCAAAATTGACTGTTCCTGTATCCAAAGTATTTGCATTACCACTACTTGTATTCTTGAGTATTCTTGTTTTCACTGACAGGAATTCAGAAAGCAGTTTAATCCAAGAGAATATCATTACTGGGTTAGGTTACTTTCCTTTTGTGGCTTCAAAAATTGAATATGTAGCTTATTCATTTACTCACTCATTTGTATCCTATTTCAAGTGGAGGAGAAGTTTCTTAAATCCGGTCTATTTTATGGTTTTCCTCAATTGCTTGGGTATGTTTTTTTTGTTAGCGACTGGGAAGAAGAAACAAGAAAAAATAATGCTCGGTTTGATTCTGGGATTTCCATTGATTTTGCAGTTGATAGCAGTAGATACAGGCCGTATCTGGATCTTTCCATTGTTGATTGGTTTGCAGCTTATTTTGAATGGAGGGTTAGCAAATCTTGATTCGAGCAAAATTAAATTTGGAGCTGCTTGTCTACTAATTGTCAATTGCGTGTACACTATTCCATTAATGGATGATTTAGTAGATCGTGTGCCACTACTAATTAGATGTATGGTAGCAGCCCTGGCCATTTTTGGTCTTGGGTTTTATAAAAAAGAATTCTGGCTTGCTAATGAAAAATAATAAAGTTGCGGTATTTGATGTGGATGGTACGCTGACATCAAAGGATACTTTTTTGGAGTTTCTAAAATTTGTAAAAGGCAAGAATTTTTTCATTTGGTGTCTTATTGCTAACTCCCCCTACATTATTTTATACTATCTCAAATTAATTCCTAATTATCGCCTCAAAGAGTATTTCTTTAGTTTTTACTTCAAGAATGAGCCCGAAGAAGGAGTTTTAAAATTAGGGAGGGAATTTGCCTTGAGTCAATTTCCAAACCTGATTTATCGAGCCGCAAGCCAAGTTCTGAACTGGCATAGACAGAATGGTCATGAGGTAGTCTTTCTCACTGCAAGTTCGCCTATTTGGCTAGGACCATGGTGTTCTGAGCAAGGGATACATATTGCGGGTACTGATTTCGAGGTGTCCAATGGTAGATATACCGGTAAAATATTAGGAAAAAACTGCTACGGAAGAGAAAAAATCCCACGTCTAACTACAATCTTGAATTCCTTGAATATCCATGAAGTTGAATATGCGTATGGTGATAGTCCAGCTGATCAGTATTTTTTGAAGTTAGCTAAATATTCTATCCCATTTCCATTGACAAAAAAAATAGTTACAGAAAAAATAAATTATGTCCTATCATAAAAATCCAACTACCGGAAATGCCTATTTTGAGATTTCTGGACGAAAAATCGGTTATGATTTTCCACCATTGATCATCGCCGAAATCGGAATAAATCATGAAGGTTCACTAGCTACGGCCAAGGAAATGGTAGACGCTGCACATCGAGCAGGAGCTGAAATGGTTAAGCATCAAACACACATTGTGGAAGATGAAATGTCCAGAGCTGCTAAGAATACAATTCCAGGCAACGCCAAAGTGTCCATCTATGAGATCATGAAGCGATGTGCTCTAAACGAAGCAGACGAACTAGAGCTTAAAAACTATGTGGAAAGTAAGGGGATGATCTTTATTTCTACGCCGTTTTCAAGAGCGGCTGCAGATAGATTGATTCAATGGGACGTTCCAGCATTTAAAATTGGCTCTGGCGAGTGCAACAATTACCCTTTATTAGATCATATAGCTGCATTTGGTAAGCCAATCATCATGAGTACAGGTATGAATACGATAGAAAGTATTCGGAAGGCTGTTTCTGTTTTTGAAAAGCATGGTGTCCCTTATGCACTTCTTCACACGACAAATTTGTACCCTACTCCAGATCATTTGGTAAGACTGGGAGCGATGGTCGAGGTCCAAGAAAATTTTCCCAATGCAGTTGTTGGCCTGAGCGATCATACACTTAGTAATCATGCCTGTTTTGGTGCAGTGGCTTTAGGGGCTTCTATTCTAGAGAGACATTTCACAGATCACATGGACAGGCCAGGACCAGATATCGTCTGCTCAATGGATGAGAAAGCTTGTACAGAACTGATAGAAGGATCTAAAATTCTGCAATTGCAAAGGGGTGGAACAAAAGGTCCTGCAGAAGAAGAAAAGGTGACCATTGACTTTGCTTTTGCGACTATCTGCACGATCAAACCTATCAAGTCTGGTGAAAGCTTCAGTAAAGAAAATATATGGGTAAAGCGTCCCGGTAAGGGAGGGATTTTGGCGGAACACTACGAGGAGGTGATAGGGAAAGTGGCCAAAAGAGATCTAGAAACCGATATTCAGTTGCTTTGGGATGACATTGACTAAGCGAAAAATAGTTTTTCTAACTGGAACAAGGGCGGATTTCGGAAAGCTAAAATCTTTAATCGAAATCACCCGAAACCATGCGGAATTTGAAGTACATATTTTCGTGACGGGGATGCATATGCTGGAGGCATATGGATATACATATCTGGAAGTTAAAAAATGCGGGTATGACAATATTCATTCTTTCAGTAACCATACAGATGAAAAGACCATGGACCTCAGTTTGGCCAAAACAATTGAGGGATTTTCTTCTGTAGTGCGTGAACTTAAACCGGATTTGATAGTAGTACATGGCGATAGGCTAGAAGCAATGGCTGGAGCAATTGTTGGTGCATTGAACAATGTACTAGTTGCACATGTAGAAGGAGGGGAAGTATCTGGAACGATAGACGAATTGATCCGTCATTCTGTGTCCAAAATGAGTCACATACACTTTGTCTCCAATGTCAAAGCAAAGCAAAGGCTGATCCAAATGGGAGAACTTGAACAATCAGTTCATGTCATTGGATCTCCTGATGTGGATTTGATGCTATCTCCCAACCTGCCAAGTTTGGAAAAAGTCAAGGCCTATTACCAGATTGATTTTCCAACGTATGGTATTGCTATGTTTCATCCGGTGACGACC
Source organism: Algoriphagus vanfongensis DSM 17529 (assembly GCF_000429465.1). GTDB lineage: Bacteria > Bacteroidota > Bacteroidia > Cytophagales > Cyclobacteriaceae > Algoriphagus > Algoriphagus vanfongensis. The sequence goes on from NZ_KE386906.1 coordinate 130,673, forward strand.
GAATATGCAAATATGAAATGCTATGCTCAAGAATTTGTTCAAGCAATTTTAGAAAGTGATCGGGATTATGTGGTGATTTTCCCCAATAATGATTTGGGAAGTGCATTTATTCTTGACGAATATAAACGATTAGAAAATCATCCTCGCTTTAGGGTTTTTCCTTCTATTAGGTTTGAATATTTTCTTACTTTATTAAAGAATGCGGAATTGATGGTTGGCAACTCTAGTGCAGGTATTCGTGAAGCACCTTATTATGGAATACCAGTAGTGAATATTGGGACGAGACAGCAGAATAGAGCATTGCATCAGGATATAATCAACTCTGGTTATCAAAAAGACGAAATTTTGCAAGGTATTCATGTCGCGAGTCAAAGCGAATTTGAAAAAGAAGATCTCTTTGGCAAGGGTAACAGTGACCAGCTTTTCTTAAATTCATTGCTAGAAGATAGGGTTTGGAATGTAGATAGACAGAAAAAATTCAATGATTTGCGATTGCTGGATTGATGCCGTCTTTGACTAATGGATGGTGGAAAATGCCAAATGTTATTTCTGAGTTTTTTGTCTCATTTGCTCGGCATGTTTTAAATTGGGTACGATATATGAGGCTTTTCTCTTTTATCCCTACTAGGGATGGATTAAGTGGAGCTGAAGGATTGCATGAAGAAAAGAATTACCCGACTAATTTCTCAAAGTAACCAAGTAGTGAAGGCACTTCTTGGAATGGCAATGCTATTGGCCTTGCCATTTTTTGTTTTTGGACAAGTCACGGTTCCTAGAGCCGGATTCCCATACTGTCAGCCATTTACTGGCACCACGGTGAACCCCAATTCATTGCCTTTTACAATTGCACGAGGTAATACAGTTATAGATTATGGGACCGGTCAAGTGTCTCCAGATGAAGATTTGATCCTAACAGGCAATGCACTTCAACTTACTTCTACAGTTTCTAATCGTAGGGGATATGTCTTAATTGATTTGCCATTTTCTTCTGAGTATGGAATTAAGGCATCTTTTGAATATTTTATTCATACACCAGGTGGTAATGGGTTGGGAGATGGAATTGGCTTTTTCTTGATTGATGGAGCTATAACTTCGAGTACTTTTCAGATCGGTGGAGTCGGAGGATCATTGGGTTATGCTCCTCATGGTAGTGATGGCGCTGGTACATACAGTACAAGTGGAATTACGGGAGGATACATGGGGATTGGCTTCGACGTCTTAGGAAATCATGGTAATTATCACGAGAAAAAATATGGTGGATTTCATGATCCAAACCAATTTAATTACACCAGCCCTCCATTGACAAGACAAATGTATCCTGATGGGATTACAATTAGAGGTCCATTAAATTCTGCTGATGTATCTAGAAGAAATGGCAGCCCCACGGCTGATGCTACTAATATCGCTTTGGATAGCTATCAGTTTGTGGAAGGTAAGATTACTTATTTTGATCCTACTCCTGGAGCATATTCCCATTATGGTGGGACCGAATATAGAGTTGTAAATGGTTCTGGAAATTTATATGTCACAAATCCTACCAAATTTCTGGGAATGAGTGATATGTTTAAAATTGGGTCAGGTTTACGTCCTGAGGATTTGAATTGCTCTTTTCCTTTACCAGATGGATATAGAAAGGTTTTTATAAACCTTGAACCAACAGGTAATCCAATGTCTCCTTACCTCATTTCATTAGATATGTTGGTGGGAAGTAATCCAGTACCTGTTAATATCTTTAATGGTGTGCCTTATACTAATAAGCCTGCTCCAGCCACCCTGAAAGTTGGTTTTACAGCCTCTACCGGTGGTGGGTTTTTTAGCACTCAGGAAATTAGAAATGTAGCAGTTCAGGTATCTAGTATTGAAGATCAAGCAAAGCCTTTGCCCCCTTCTTTATTTAGGGAGATTTGTGTGGAAGATCAGCAAGAAGTTGAGCTTCCATTTTGTGTAGAATTGCCTTCATCTTCCAATGCTTTTATTCAGTGTATTCAGCTTTATGATACTGATCCGGGGCCAGGTGATAATAATTTTGCTACAGATACTTATGAGTGCGGGCTATCTGGCTATTGCGCACAGCGTTGTAATGAAACCTTCAAAAGATTAGACGCAATTGATCCTCTAACCGGAAATAAAGTTGGAGAGTTTATTGGCGAATTGAGCGATGAAGTTGCCGTTGGTGAATTTAATCAAGCAGTGATTCGCTATGTAAGAACGGACATGAGTTTCTATGGCACCGTTACAGCTTGGTACAAGATTGTGGACAATTTTGGGCTTGAATCAGATGGTGTTCCTATTTCAATAACAATCAATCCTGTTCCTAAAATTCAAAGTATTGGAACCAAAACAGATGTGACTTGTGACGGTCAGGGAGATGGTTCTATTACAGGAGTTGTTCTTACCGATTTGGCTGAACCAGGTAAATATCAAGTTGAATTCTTGGATGACGCAAATAATGTAATTCCGTTTACTTTGGTCTCTGAGTCTCAACAAGCAAATGGTTTTTGGACAGCAACTTTTGATCTTACGGGACTTAATTTGGCGGCATACAGAGTGAGAGTAACCAATCCAAATGTGGCAGGATTAGGCGACCAATGCTCTGATGACTTTGATGAGGTTCCATCTTCTGATCCTTGTGATGCGGAATTTAATCTGCACGAATTGACCCAGCAAATGGGGACCCCTGTGGATTTGCAACCCTATGAGGATACGATTTGTGAGCTAAATGATGCAGTGGTTTCCCCTTCAATAGATCCTGTTTATAACCCAAATGGTCTTCCTGTTCCATTTAAGTGGTATGCAGACGAGAACAGGTCACAAGAATTGGTTACCGGATCTACAACCATAGATGGAGCCCCTGTAGATGTTGAGGTTGCAGCTGATGGTACTATCACCATCACTGGATTATTAGCTGATGGTACTAATCCGAAAACCTACTCTTTCTATGTAGAAACTGATTTCCGGGACAATAGTGGGAGTAATTCAGGTAACTTTTGTCAATATGATGGGACAGTTTCAACTGTAGCAACCATTACCGTTCATCCAGCTATCAACATACAGATAGTTGAAACTCCAGATTGGTGTCGCGAAAATATCGGTACTATAGAGGTGACTGCGATCGGAGGAACAGGTGCCAAGGAATTTTATTTGTATGAAGTAGGGAATACAAATCCGATTCAACAAAGTGGTGCGATAAATGGAACTAGTTTTACTTTCACTGGCCTTTACCCAGGTGATTATGAAGTAGAGGTTGTCACTCAAAACCCAACCTGTACCAATTTACTAAGTCCAATCACCGTTGAGGGACCTGAAATTCCATTGGCTCTTACAGAGGTTTCCAAATCAGAGGAATTCTGTGACCTTCAAAATGGATCTTTAACCTTTTCACTTTCAGGTGGAAATACTCCATACAATTCTATTCTAGTAGGAGGGGTAGATGTCAATACCTTGAGCATAACTCAGACCGGGGATAATTATCTAGTAGAAGATTTAGCTGGAGGAACCTACACCATCGAGGTGTTGGACGGCCAGAATTGTCCGATCAGTATTTCTATAGATGTTCCTTATGAAATTCCTTCTGAATTTGGAACGATACCGGATGAAGTCTGTGAGGGCCAAACGGCTACCGTACAGGCAGAAATAATTGAATTATCAACTTCTGCTCCAACTTTCAATTGGTTTGCGTCAGACGGAGCGGGAGGTTATCTACCGATTACAACATCTTCAACTTTTGACGGAGGGGCTTTTACTTTTGATGCCGCGACGAATTCCATGTCAGTTTCGGGACTTGCTGCTTCTGCTACACCGTACACTTATTATTTGGAAGTGACCGGTTCCAAAGTTTGTGACCAAGGTTTTATACCAGTTGATGTTATTGTGAATTTTGGGCCAGAGATGAGTCCTCCAACTTCAGACATGGTCACTTGTTTTGGTGCTGGAGATGGTGTCATTCAAGCTGTCATTCCATCAGGAAATTTGACTGATTTTGAATTTAGCCTTTCTGGTGACAATGGGGTAAATATTCCTTTTGCGGCAAACAATGGCTTGTTTGATAATTTGATTCCTGGCATTTATTCCCTTACGATGCAAAATGCAGAGGGATGTGCCACGACAATCGATGACTTGGAAATTACCGAGCCTACCGAAATTTTAATTCAAACTACAGATAAAATAGAACCTACCTGTGGAGAGGCTAATGGTATTTGGACATTTGCGGTTTCGGGAGGAACTCCAGATGGAAGCGGTAGCTATGAAATTAGTCTTGACGGAAGCCCAGTATCTTCATTGGGAACGGATTGGGAGGTAAATGGAACCAATGACTTTTCGATCCTAAATCTTTCTCCAGGTGATCATGTGATTACAGTTCAGGATGCAAACTCCTGTCCGATGGATTTGACCGAGACCTTCACAGCTCAAGCGATCCCGGTATTCGATGTGGCGGATGTGACTATCTGCGAAAATGAAGCTTCGGCCACTTTATCACCAATTATTGTAGATCAGGCTGGTTCTACTCCTGTGTTCGTCTGGTCCTATGAAGATCCGAGCAATCCAGGTTCCTATATCGATATTGCCAATAATGACAATATCAATGGTGCAACCCACACCTTAGTAGGTAACGACCTTCAAATTGCAGGTTTGCTAAATTCAGGTTCACCTTATACCTATTATCTGAAAGTTTCTGGAAACTTAGTTTGCCCGGCAGATCCTATTCCAGCTGTGGTTACAGTTTTGAAATTGCCTGAAGTTGTTTTCGAGCAAGATTCTGTCAGCTGTTTTGGAGGAAATGATGGAGGAATTAATCTGATCTCCAGTGACCCATCCGCAAATATGACCTATTCGGTTATGGAAACTGGTGCCAGTAATGCTACAGGTAATTTCACAGGCTTGGCAGCAGGAATTTATACCATCACGGCCCAAGAAAATGGAGCGCCATGTAGCAATCAATTTACCGTGGAGGTATTACAACCTTCAGAGCTTCAGTTGCTCAACGAATCTCAAATCGATCCTACCTGTGGGGATGACAATGGTTCGATCTCATTTGATCTAGTTGGAGGTACTCCAGATTATCAAGTGACAGTGAACGGAACACCGATAGAAGATTTCCCTGTCAATAGTAAAACGGGAGACACCTATGAGGTGAAAAATCTGGCTCCTGGTACCTATTCCGTTGCGATGGTGGATGCAAATGGATGTATCTTGACAAGAGATGATTTGTTTTCCCTGGTCAATGATGCCGGGATAGATGTCAGTATAAATCCGATTGCTGAAGAGATATGCGAAGGACAGGATGTATTGTTGGAGCTTGTTTTCCAAAGTCCACCACCAACTACTCCGACACTTAAGTGGTTTAAAGATTCGGAACTGAGCGAACCGATCACTTCTAGTCCTGATCCAGATGTGGATGGATTAACCTATCAGATTGTAAATGGCAATCTGACTGTCAGTGGACTATTGGCAGGAAGCCATGATTTCTATTTGGAGATCTCTGGAGCAGGTATTTGTACTTCTGTGGAGCAGGCAGGTGTGGAAGTTTATCCTGAACTAACAGCCACGATAGATTTGACAGATGAAACATGTTTCCAAGCAGAAGATGGCAGTATCACCGCAAATGGAGTTGGGGGAAATGGAATCTATGAATATAGCTTAAATGGAGCTGCTTTTTCAGCCACCAATGCATGGACAGATCTGCCTCAAGGGACTTATTCTATTTCAGTTAGAAATGATATCGGATGTACTTACTCCGAAGATGTTACAATTGGAGGGCCGACTTCAGCCATTTCTATCAATTCTCCGACCATCATCAGAAGTTCTTGTGACCTGGACAATGGAAGTATTGAGGATTTGGTGATATCTGGTGGTACACCTGCCTATTCTGTAGAATGGAGAAAGGGGAGTGCCACAGGTACGGTGGTTGCAGGTGATGAAAATGGAGCAATGGATTTGGCTCCGGATACCTATTACTTGCTTGTAACTGATGCCAGCAATTGTACGGAAGTGTTCGATTTCTTGGTAGAGGAATCCTCAGATCCTGTTTATGCAATCATACCGCCTATAGATGCTTGTATGGGGACTCCGGTGGAAATCAGACCCGTTCATATTGCCCCAGATCCATCACTTCCACCTGCCGCAGCCACGGAGGTGAGATGGTTTGCTGGTCCCGGACAAACGGATGAGATTCAGAACGGTCCAGATCCATCCAATCCATCTATTAGTTACACCATCGATGATTCTGATTGGCTGAATCCTGAATTGATAGTCGAAGGTTTACCTGCAGGAACTTATGATTACTATTTCTATGTGGTATGTACTGGGCAGGAAATCCAAATTGACATAACTGTGTATGATACACCTCAAGTGGTCTTGGATACAGAAGCCATTACTTGTTTTGGGGATACGGATGGTAAAGCAATGGTTCTTTCCGGAGGAATGGCCACATACACCTATAGTCTGGATGGTGGAGCTTCCATGGATCAATCTAATTTTGAAGCCTTGAATTTGGCTGCGGGAAGCTATCAATTAATCATCAGCACACCAGCAGGATGTGCACAAATGATTGATTTTGAAATCGAAGGTCCTGATGATCCGCTGGCTAGCTCTCCACTGACTAAAATAGATCCCGGTTGTGGAGCAAGCAATGGGAAGCTAGAATTGACTGTTACTGGCGGTTGGGTACCATATACTCTCGAAGTAATCAAAGATGGGACACTTTTGGAAAGCCAGACAGTAAGTGAAAACGATATCAGTCTCAATGGCTATTCCATTGGAGATTACCAAATCATCATTACAGATGCAGGAGGTTGCTTTGTGACGACCAATACTGTTACACTTGTAGATGGGCCTACCCAAATATTGATAGAGGAGGACGAAATCTGTGTAGGGGCCATAGCAACATTGACTCCTGTGCTGGATCCTGTAGCACCCGATGCCACCTTCCAATGGTATTTTGATTCTTCACTTTCTCAGCCCATCACCAGTAGTGCTTCTCCTGCTGCAGACGGGAAGATTTATCAAATAAATTCAACCACTGGTGAATTAACGATCAGCAATCTTCCAGAAAGTGGCACACCATACATCTATTATGTGACAGCATCTGGATCCAGTGTTTGTCCTGGTTTTATAGGAGAAGCTGAGGTAAGAGTCTTTGGCACACCTTCAGCAACTGCGACTGTTGTAAATGAGGTTTGTTTTGGAGATGGTGGCCAAATTACTGTCAATGCCACTGGAGGCTCAGGTAATTACACGTACAGTTTGAATGGGGCTGGATTTGTTACTGAAAATGTATTTGACGTCGCCACGGGCACCTATCAAGTGGAAGTCATGACCGCCGAGGGATGTTCTTTTGTGATTTCAGATATCCAAGTCACAGGTCCTTCAGCGGCCTTAGAAGTATCCGCTGTAGAGTCTGATAACCCAACTTGTGATCAATCCAATGGTGAAGTTAGATTCATCGTTTCAGGCGGATATGAGCCTTATGTCATTTCTTACACCAAAAATGGAATTGATCAGGGAACTGTTCCTTTGGCAAACTCTGGGCAAATTTCCATCCCCGGATTAGGAGAAGGTGAATATGAACTCCAAATAGAAGATGGTGAGGGATGTGTGATTGCGCTTCCAAGTCCAATTGAGTTGGTGGAGGTCCCTACTGTGATCACCGCGCCTGATGATTCGATTTGTGAAGGAGAAACAGCACAGATAACTCCGTCCTTGCCTCAAAATATCACTAATCCTGCTTTTTCATGGTCATTTGATGCTGCAGGTAATAATCCGATTTCTAATGGTACTTCCAATGGGGTTACCTACACGATAGCTTCCAATGGAGTTTTATCTATTCAAGGGCTAACAGCCGACAATTCACCTACCACCTACTATGTAACTGCTAGTGGCAATGGTATCTGCAACATCGTTCCAGAAGAGGTTGAGGTGTCAGTCTATGAGATACCTATCTTAAGAGTTTCAAATCCATCTGTTGTTTGTGATCCAGGAGGTACTGTTGATTTGACTGATTATATCGAAGGGTTCAATCCTTCTATCTATGACTATAATGTATTAAGCCCATCTGGAACTGCCATGCGATTGGACGAATTGGATCATGTGGCGATTTCAGGGGATTATCGAGTTAGCAGTTCCGCCAAAGGGTCCGATTGCTGGAATCAACCACAAAGAATCAGAGTTTTAATTGCCGAGACCTTACTTGAGGCTGAGTTTCAGTTTGAAGTCGATCTAGGCGATGGTACATTGATCACCAACGGCGATATTCAGATCCAAGAAGATGTTCAATTCGAGGATTTGAGTCTTGGAGATGCAGTAATCTGGAATTGGGATTTCGGAGATGGCTCTACTTCTTCTGAGCAGCATCCTATACACCAGTATCAATCCAAAGGTATCTATACTGTTTCATTACAGGTGATCGATTCGATTGGATGTGTTTCTACTTTCGAAATGGTGGTTCAGGTTTTTGATGATTACATGGTAATGTTTCCAAACGCGTTTACTCCAGACGGAGTGAAAAATCAAACTTTTAGACCTCAGCATAGAGGGATTGCGCAAATGGAAGTATTTATTTTCAATACTTGGGGAGAATTGATCTATCATGCCGACACCTTGGAAGATCAAGGCTGGGATGGTACCGTAAAAGGAACTTCAGCACCAAATGGCAACTATATCTATCGAGCTAAATTCACAAGCCGATCTGGAGAGAAATTTGAAAAATCAGGAGTATTTATTTTGATTAGATAGTTTTAAGTAGTTGGTTATTAGTTTTATACTTAGATTTTAATGAGAATACTTGCTTTGATCCCTGCCAGGGGAGGATCGAAAGGAGTTCCTGGGAAAAATATTAAAGAATTGGCCGGTAGGCCATTACTTGATTACACCGCGAAAATTGCGAAACAGTCGTCTTTGATTTCCAAAGTAGCTCTGAGTACCGATGATGAAGCAATCGCAAAAGTTGGTAGTGCTTCCGGACTTGAAGTGCCATTTACACGGCCTGCTGAACTGGCATTGGATACTACCCCTACCTTGCCTGTGGTTCAGCATGCGCTGGATTATTACTCTTCGATTGGAGAGGACTATGACGCAGTTTGTCTTTTGGAAGTGACATCTCCCTTTCGGACCGTAGCATTTTTGGATCAGGCTATAAAAAAATTCATTGACTTGGATGCAGATTCCTTAGTTTCAGTATTGGAGGTCCCAGCTACTTATAATCCTCATTGGACATTTGAAGAAAATAAGGATGGTTATCTCGCTATATCAACAGGAGAGGGACAAATAATACCACGGAGACAAGCACTTCCAAAAGCCTATCATCGCGATGGAAGTGTGTATTTGACAAAGGCATCTATAATCCGCTCTGGTTCTTTGTACGGATCAAAAATGACTTTTTTAGAGAATGATCCTAAAAATTATGTCAATATTGACACCTTAGACGACTGGAAGGAGGCTGAAAATTGGATTTCTTTACATGGAAGTCCAGAATAACTTATACTTAAAAGATTATTTTTTAGGAAATCTCTAATTGCATTTTAGAAAGTCCTAAGCATAGGAAATAACTTTACAATTATTCATCAAGATTGCTTACTTGATTTTAAAATCGTTTCATGATCTTATCCTATTTATCCATTTTCCTATTTCTCCTGCTGATTGGTTTGGTTTATTACCGACTGGCCAGAAAATTCGGAGTATGGGATCTGCCCAATGAGAGGAGTTCTCATCGACAGGTGACAATTAGGGGAGGAGGGATTTTATTTCCAGCAGCAGCCATTATCTGGTGGCTGTTTTTTGACTTTCAGAATACTTGGATGATCATCGGAATGCTGTGGATATCGTCGATTAGTATGCTGGATGATATCTATACGCTTTCTGCCAAATTGAGATTTGGAGTTCAGTTTTTGGCGCTGACCATGGCATTTTGGGATCTTGAAGTCTTTCAGACGGTGGATTGGTATCAGCTACCCATATTATATTTCTTTGGCCTAGGGATCATCAATGCCATCAATTTCATGGATGGGATCAATGGAATCACAGGGCTTTATGGCTTGGTGTTTTTCGCGAGTTTGATGGTGGTCAATACTTATTCTCCCTTTTTTCAGGACGAGCTCCTACATTACGAGGTCTTGGCGATTTGCGTGTTTTTACTATTCAACCTGCGAAAGAAGGCTTTGATGTTTGCAGGAGATATAGGAAGTATCACGCTTGCCTATCTCATGATTTATTTTTTAACCAAATGGTATTTGGCTGATGGTAACTGGACAATTATTATGTTCCTGTTGATTTATGGAGTCGATGTGACAGCGACATTTGTCAGAAGAATCCAAAAAAGAGAAAAGCTAACCGAACCCCATCGTACGCATTTATATCAGTTTCTGGTCAATCAAGTGAAAATTGATCACGTGATCATCGCTTTAGTCTATGCTTTATTGCAAGGCGCAATCAATTTTGGGTTTTTTATCCTTCCGCAGGGCTATCCTGAGCCACGCACTGCTTTTGCCTTTATGGCGGTGTTGGGCTTTGCCTATCTGTTTTTCAAGAATTGGATCAGAAAGAAATATCTTTTGACTTGAGGTTGTTGCCTGTCGAATATCAAAGAAATTTGAAAGGCTCACTTTTGTGGGCCTTTCTGTTTTTGGTCTTTTGAGCACCCTGTGTTCAAGGATGACTTGGATAATTTCTAAGTGAAGTTTGGCGGTATTTGGAAAGAAGGTAACCTCATGACTTAGGACTATTTTTCGATGTCCGGTTGCAGGGATTATTTTTTGAGAAAAAAGTTCCAAAACTGATGAAATTCCTCAAACCTTCTCCAGACACTTGGCGTAGAAGCCATCAAATTCACCCACAGTATGTAAATCGAAAAATCTGAAATTTGAGAAAAAATGCCCCAAAAGCAGGCTTTTTTCCACACTTGTCCTCATGCTAGGCATTTGGCAAATACCGCTTATATGCTTTTAATAAAAATTGACAGAAGTAAAATTTCTTTTGGAACATGCATTGCAGGTTAATCATTGGTTTTTATTTACTTTGTCCCAAATTTCAAAAAAGGAAAAATCAACCAATAAGTTTTTCCAAAAACCAAATAAATCATAATCTATTCCCCAAAATGAAAGAAAAGTTCATCTCATTTTCGCTCAACCGCTCTTTGATGATTGCTATGGTGGCTTTGATGGCCATGGGTGCTTGTAAGTCCAAGAAAAAAGCTGTTCAGCCAGAGCCAGCTCCTGCACCCGTGGAGCAGACACAACCTACTCCGCCACCTGCTGCTCCTGAGCCTACTGCCGAAGAGCTAGCTGCACAGAAATTGGAAAGTGCTTTCAATGCCGTAGCTGCTGCCGGTAACACCGCCATGGCTAACCAATCTATCGAGCAGACTTTGGCTATGTTTTCCAATCAAGACACTCCAGTATTGATCGTGATCCATGAGGAAAACGGCATCAAGGACTACGACGAGCCTACTACTATCCGGAAGTATCTGGAATACCTCAAAGACACCAAGAAAAACCTAAACTATATCTCTGACATCCGTCTGGATGCCAACGGTAAGGTTTCTGAACTTGAATTGAGAAGAAAATAATTGTCCCTAGTAAACCATTTGAAAATGAAAAATAAATTAATCCTATTTCTTGGCCTTTTTCTTGCAAGTTCAGTAGTAGCTCTTGCCCAGTCAGATGATATCAGCCCAGCTAGAAAGCAGGCAATCGATTCTTTGGCTCTTGAGAAAGTAAAAGACTTAAGTAAATATATCGCTATCATCGGTAGCAAAGAGACTCAGTTTTCTGAGGCCAACCGCGTGATGGATCGTGCAGAGGAGCTTTTCGCTCCAGGTGCTGAGATGGGCGTATCTAGCATCAACTCTAACGAGATCGCTTACTATAAAGTGAGAAGATACTTTGAAAGATTGATGGCTTTGAACTACGACCGTGTCAACATTACTTGGTATGACATCCAGTATATCTCTGACTTGGAAAGACAACCTGACGGTAGATATGTGGGTGTGATCACCATCTTCCAGAGATTCGAAGGAACTTCTATTGAGACTGGAATGAACTACAAAGACACCACCAAAAAAGATATCACGATCTACGTAGAGAAAAAACAAACTCAAATCGCCGGTAGAACCATCGAATTCTGGGATGTGATGCTGGGTGATGTGCGTGTGACTGAAACATCTGCATGAGAATTACCTTAATTACCTTTGCGATTTTATTCGCAAGCATTTCGATTGTTTCCGCTCAGGGCATTGGCTCTGGCGGAACAATCCAAGATGACGGCCGATTGGCCGCTTCTACCAAACAACTCAATCAATTTTTCAGAAGATTCAATGCAGAAGAGTCTCCAGATGGCAATACTCGATATTATCCAGGTGACTCACTCTATCACAACCTGGCCCTTAGAAAGGGGTTTGTCCAGATACTTTTTGATAATCAGACAGGATCAATTTCTCCGGATTTAAAAAATCAATTTACCCAGTCATTACTTTCAGACTCGTATCCTCAGTATATCAATTTTCATCGTGAAGGGTGGTATTCAGAGGTTCAGGCCGAATTTATGTTTAAGGGAAAAAGAGAGAAAGCTACGCTTATCCTCAAGATCCAGCCAGAAGGCTTGGGCTATGAGTGGGTCATCGATGCGGTAAGCTTTCCTCCATTCAAAAATTTATTCAACAAACCGGTGGGTGACGAAAAAGATTTTCTCCATCCGCTATCCCACGAGCTGGGATTTATGAATTTGAGAAGGGCCTTTCAAGATTCTAAGATGCCCGAATCATTCACAAACAGCACCTTTCATCCAGATTACCTGACCATTTTTCTTTACGAAATGAAACAGGGAAATCTCAAATTCCTGACGGTAAACGATGTGAAGTTTCACTTCTTTCAAGTGGAAGGCTGGTATTTTGAAGTTTCTCAATTCAATCGTCCCGGTTTCAATACAGGTTGGTTGATTTCCAACTTGGTCAAATTAAATCCTGGAGATAAAAAAGCCATTGAAAAATACATTTATGATCAGAAGTAAGAGACATTTCCTATTGCTGTTGATTATCTTTTTGGCCGGTCCTATTGCATATTCTCAGAGTATCAAGGGCTACACCAAAGAGGAGATTAAAGACTTTTCTTCCAAGGTAGAGGATCAAGTCCGCTTCCTGGAATACCTGCTCAATACGGTGGGCTCATCCCAGACCTCTGCTAGAGACAAGGATGTGATCATCCGTGAGAGCTACCTGAAGATATTCAGAGATGCCGAGGTGCAGGTAGAAGATGATTTGCTCTTGGATCGCAAAGTAGTGACGAATAAAGACGTCACGGCATACATGAAAGACATTGAATTTTTCTTTCAGGATGTCAATTTCAAATTTAAAGTAAGAGAAGTAAAACCCGCCCAAAAGGACAATGGAGAAGTATACTTCATGGTTTCGCTGGATCGTACGCTAGATGCTACCGGCAAGGATGGCAAAAAGGTAACGAATACAAAACCACGATTTGTAGAGGTCAATCTTTTGGAAAAAAGTCAAGAGCTCAAGATCGTCAGCATGTATACTACCAAGCTCAGCAGAGATGAAGAGCTATTGGAATGGTGGGAAATCTTGAATCCTCATTGGAAAGCCTATTTCCAACAAAGATTTGATGTGAGTCCGTATGACTCCGTCGATGTGGAGCAACTGTACCGTTTCGTTTCGATTGATTCACTGGATATTTCTGGCACCGATTCACTGTTGGATCTGAGTCCTTTGCAAGCGCTTCGCGAACTCAAATTTGTAGATCTCAGCAATACGCAGATCACAGCTTTGGGTCCGATCTCTAATGTGACCTTCCTGCAATACCTTGACGTGTCCAATACCCCGACTTCGGATATCCAGTTTATCAAATATTCAGATAGGCTAAAAGAGCTCAATATTTCCAATACCCAAATTCAGGATATCAGTGAGCTGAGAAATCTAAAATCCCTGATGTCTCTGAAAGCTGAAAAAACTCCGATCATGAGCTTTGCTGTGTTGAATGAGTTTGACAGTTTGAGATCTTTAGAGTTGGCGGAGAGTGGCTTTAATAATGCAGAAAATATCAAGGAACTCAATAGGCTTGAGCGATTGGATCTGAGTAGAAATTATTTGATCAATTTCACCAGCTTGGGAGAGTTGGAGTCTCTCAGATATCTTAATTTGTCCCAGACCAATATCCAGGATTTGACTCCGCTGAATAAGTTGGAGAATCTCGAAATCGTAGATTTGACACAGACGGAAATTGCTGATATTTCAGTACTGAATGCCAAACCAAACCTTGAGAAAGTCTTGGCGGATCAGACTGGTTTGTCTGTCTCTGCAGCGGATAATTTTATTCGAAATAATCCTGATGTACTGTTGATTCACCATGTCAAGGACTTGGAATCTTGGTGGGCTGGACTATCCGACCCATGGAAGGAGAGTTTGAAAAAAGCGAATTCGCAGATCAGAAATGATCAACCGAATGTGGAGGTCTTGACGACTACTATCGGATTGGAGAAACTCGATCTTTCCAATTCAGGAATCGAGACACTTAATCCCTTGACTCGATTTGCGAAATTGAAATCAGTGGACTTTTCCGGAAATCCTATTTCTGACTTGCTGCCATTGAGTGAAGTCAAAACACTTGAGCAAATCACTGGGATAGATACAGAAGTTCGAGATCTTTCCGCTATACGCAATAATGAAGCACTCCAGAAAGTTAATTTTGAAGGAAGTCCGATAGAAAGTATACTTCCCGTATTGAGCCTTCCTAATCTGGCCTACCTCAATGTCGACAGTAGTGCCATTTTTGCCGAGGAGGTACCAGAAGTATTGATCAAAAAGCCCGAATTGACATTGATCTATCGGACAGAGGCTTTGCAGCTTTGGTGGAACGAACTTCCGACCAACTGGAAAGAAGTGTTTAGAAGGGAGTTTAAAATGCCTGAAGAACCAAGCACAGAGCAACTTCATGATTTGACAGGTAAGTCTACAATGGAGCTGAATAGAGTGTCAGTTCAAGACATTAGACCGTTGACTGTTTTTGCCAATTTGAGATCATTAAAAGTATTTGATGCTCCTATTCAGGATATTTCACCGATTTCTGAATTGAGTCTTCTGACCTCTCTTCAATTGTCCCAAGCGCCAATATCTGATTTCCTTCCTGTGTCTAGTTTGTTCAAGCTGGAAACTTTGGATATCTCTAATACTGGGATAGAGGATCTACAGCCGTTGGCTTCATTGACGGATTTGCGAGTTTTGAATATTTCAGGCACCAATCTCCGGGTTTTGAAAGGTCTTGAAGGTCTCCATAATCTCAAAGAACTAGATGTGGCTAGTACCAACCTCCGATCTCTGAGACCGATAGAGGGGCTGAGCGGATTAGAAAAATTAAGCTGCTTCAATACAAGGCTTTCTAGCCGTACTGTGGATAGATTCAAAGAAACTAATCCTGACTGCGAAGTGCGCTACTATTAAGCACAACCTTACCCTTAAAATAAAAAACCTCCTTCCTTCCCGAAGGAGGTTTTTTATTTGAAAATGCCCAACTTTGGGATATGATGTTTGACAGTTCTGATTTCCCCAAAGCGCTGGAGGAATCCACTTTTGAATCTTGGTTGGAAGCCGGTAGAAACAGTAAAATTTCTTTTGCCTATCTATTGATTATTTGGGATGACATGGAGGGAAGCTACAGTCCGGTGTATGTAGAAAATCGCTCTGATATGGCAGCCTATTCCAAGTATGGTGATTCACCTGAGCCGCAGGCGCTTGTAGCAGCCTATGATCTTTATTCTGAATCAAGGGTCGCTTAACACTTCTTTGTGATAAACTCCGGCTAATTTTCAAGCTAAACTGAACGAAGTTTTTTTTGACTCCTATAGGGAAATGAACAAAATCCAGGAAGCCTACGATCAGCAATGTGGCAATGGTATAAATCGGGACATGCAGGAAAAATGGAATATGTGGATCCAAGAGGCGCTGGAAGGAGACTGGACTAACTTGGTGCAGGCTGTGACCAAAGAGTAATAGTTTAAATGAAACACTTTTTCAGTCAGGCAATAGTGACTTGGATTTTTTGTGGATTTGGGATGATGTGCACTTTACAGTATCTCATTGACTGTTATTTAGTTGTGATTGTAACTTACTGAAATATACGTGTTTACACGTATTTACTTTCATTTGCAAAGCATCTACTTTTAATCTATTAATTCTTTGTTTCATTTTTCTCAATACCCCGTTTGATGTTTCTATTTGGTTTTCAGGCCGTTTAATTTCAGTTGACTAAGTTTTTATTGGATACTTTTCACAAAAGCACTTTGCCTGCTGATCATATTTTTAAATGAGGGTATTTGGGATCCAAACCTAAAATCTCATGAAAGAGAATCCCAATTTGGCTGGTTTTGACATGGTACTGGGTCTTTCCCAGACGACGATCAATTATCAGTTTAAAAAACTCTACCAAAACGACTTTATCCAAGATAAATGGTTCGCTTTGGTAGGAAATGTCCTGAATCCAAAGGAAGGTGAAAAGCCGTTCCATTTGGCAGGGGCCGATGATGAGTTGAAGTCCAAAATCGATCGTTGGATAGCACTGCAACATGATGTAGAAGAAGCCAAAAAATCGGAGGATTGGGCTGCTTTTGGACAGCTAATGAACACGATCAAGACTGAAGGGCTCAATTTTGACTATGCCTGGGATGCCGATCTCAAGGCTCCCAGCATTGAGATTATCGACAAGGATCCCCGCAACTTGTATTTCAATTTGTCATTTGAGGATGGCAAACTATACTATCGCCCTGAGTCCACCTCAGCTGTCAAGGTATTTGACCTGTCCGGTAGCGTCTATGCCTTTACTACTCCTATCGGTCGGATCAAGATAAACAAAGATCAGATGGTAATGGAGGCTGATGAGGCAATGGATTCGTTGATCCGAAATTCCGGTTTGTCGGAAGCTGATTTTCGAATTGAGAGCCTGTTTCTAAATCTTGAAAACGCCAACATTTCTGATTTTGACAAAAACAGGAGCAAGTTTCCAGAGGATGCCACTCTTCCGCTTCAGATAGCAGTGGAGAGCTACTTTAATTTGATGCTAAAGGGAGCAGAGAATCCCTATGTTTTGGGCTACGGTGTCACTCAGCCAGATGTCAAAAGTAGTGAGGCGATGTTTCAGCCTACTTCTTTGGCTTTTTCATCTAGCTACAGTAGCAAGCAAAATACCTCCAAGCCTATCAAAGGACAATTTAGCGCTTTGAATTTTCTGATGATGCTCAACAAGGAAGACGCTCCTACTGGACCGACGGCTGGGATTATGCCGGCTAGTGTGATCGAGCTGGGTAAGGATACGAGTTCTACTACAGATGGAGTTTTTGCAATTGATAGAGGACATTTTGACCAGTATATAGACTCATTGGATGCATATGTGGTCAGTGTGTTCAAGGAAAAAAAAGATGTAAGCATAGAGTCGGATGGTTTTCAAGTGAAAGATGGGAAACCTACGATGGTAGCCAAATCTCACATGTCAGGTGGGGAACTGGGAGATGACAAGATCGATACTACTTATACATTAGTAAGAAAACCTCTGAAAAATGTAGATCAGGGATTAGAAGTAGAGTATGAGTTTCATGTGAGCATCAAGGTACATTTGATCGCCAAGGTCTTTGTTGAGATAGAATTGAAACAGATAGACCTTTCTACCTCCGGTCAGTATAGCTACAAGGACGTGAAGGGTCCGGGGAAGGTCGGTTCTATGAAATTTCTGATCAAAAATGGCAAGGAAGGGCGGTTTGATCTTGAAAACTCTTTGGACCCTCCAACAATTGCTTTTGATGAATCGGTCTACCTTTTTGAAGGGGGGGCACTTAAGGTTTTCCTCAATATTCTCAAGCTGGTTCTGGCATGGCCGATCTTGATAGTAGAGGGTATTATCAACCAGATCGCCATTGACCTAGGCAACAAGGATGTCACCAAGGAAAATGAATCAATTCAAAAGCTCCGTGAGCTGGATGTGCTTAATCAGACCAATAAGGTAATCCTTCCATTGGGAAAAACCTATGCCTACAAAAACCTGAGAGCTATTGAAGATAAGTCTTTGATAGTCTATGATATCACCTATGCACCTGTCACCGAATAAACCCCTTTGAATCATGGAAAAAGAACAAGTAAAATTCGTATCCAAAGAAGACCAGGTAAGTGTCAGCTTTGCCAGTGAACTAATGAGTAATTACTTCCCGGAGTCCAATATCGAAGGGAGTAGGGAGATCCGGACTTTCATGGTTGGGCCAGACCAGTCATTGATCTTCTATCAGGATCAGCAGGAGATGCTCAAAGCTATTTTGAGAAAAGAAGGATCCGAGTCCGGCTGGATTCCCTTTTCGCTCTCAGAGGATGCCGTCAGATCCTATGAATTTGAATTCAATCCCAAAAAAGGAACATTTCAGCTAGCAAAAGTAGAAGGAAATCAAGTGTGGGTATCTCAGGCACTCGTGGTGAAAGATACTGATTTTGAGCAGCTGGATCAGGTCATCCAATGGCGTAAAATCCATGCCGATAGTTTTTCTGAAACCATTGACAAAGTTTCAATAGGTACGCGACATGTGCTTTTTGGGACTTCCGCTGAGAAGAGCGATGCTTTGTTTTACCTCGCAGATCTCAATGACCTAAAGCCAGTATCCTATACCTTTCCTGAGCATGCCAAGCGTATTGTTCAGTTTGAGCTTGGTACGTATGCCAAGTCTAGTGGCGTGTTTTTTCTGTATGAAATCGGTCAAGAGAGAACCATGCTTTTTCAGTCTTTTGAAGATGAGGAAACAGGGAAAACAGACGATGTACGATTTGAATCGGAGGAGTCATTCAACTGTTTTGCTCTGTTGGAGACGAGCTCCGGGAATCATATGCTGTATGCTGCAGGGAATCAGGTGCATGAATATAAGGGCCCTGAAAAAGGAGAATATGGTAAGCATGCTGTTCTCCCGGGTACTTATGATCAAATCCAAAAAATCCGCGTGGCGTCCTATGATCAAGAGCGAACAGTATGGGCCATGGATAAGCAAGGACTCTTTTATCAGACCAACCGCTTTTTTGACCAAAGCAGCCAAGGCTTTCAGGTGGGACAATGGACCAACCCTTTGCTCATGGTAGAAGGTGTGGCACAGTTTAGTTGTGCCAAGGGAAATGGCATCCGAAATCAACTTTATGCCATCAGTACAGAATATGGTAGTGAGTTGACGCGACTTTGGCAGGATAGTGTGACGACACTGTGGAATACCAATAAGGTGACGCTGTCAAATATGGATAGTTTGAAAGAAGTGGCTAGTTATTCGGCTCAAGTTCGATTTAGTACAGCTACTAGCTTGCGGTCCTTTCAGGGGCAAAAGGTGTCATTGAGTGCTGATTCGAACATTTTTGTGTATGTGGATAGCCAAAGTTATCACTTGGGGCCAGCTCATCAGGTCGAGATTAGTTTGGGACTGGTACCGGAGTTTACCATTATCTGCCCTGTGGAAGAGCTTGGAGCAGCCAATATTCATCTCACAGCAGATTTTCTACAAGGAGAAGAATTGATCAATCTGTCTGGAAAGGCACTCGATCGACTTCAGGATAAGATAGAAAAAGCGAATGGTCTCGGGAATGTCAAAAACTCCAAAGGAAAGCCATTAGTACCTGCTGGAGTGCAGCCAGATGCTGTCCAGGCTGCGCAGGCTGGGATTTCTCAAATGATCAGTGCTGGGAGTTCTATGGATAAAAAAGCTGCTCCGGTTTTGAATTCTTCCTCATTTAGAGTTCAGGGAGCGGTCTCCGCCGGTGTCTCTGCACCGACTGTAGAGTCATTTTTCGTACATGCCGGACATAGTTTGGGAGATTTTCTTCATACCGTGTGGAGCAAAGCCAAAGAGGCTTTTGAATTTGTGATGGAGAAAGTTGCCGATGGATTCAAGTTTATCATCAAAATAGGTGAGCAGGTTTTCAACTGGATCGTCAAGACGCTCCGCGAAATTGGCAGTTTCATCCAGCGAGTATTTGAAGCCATTGGGGTCTTTTTCAAGGATTTGTTTGATTTCTTGGCATTCCTTTTTGATTGGCATGCGATCCTAGAGACTAAAAGAGCTTATAAAGGCTTTGTCGAAAATGCAATAGTCAATCTCAGGGGAGAATTGGTGAATATTAGAAAATTCATCGATGCTACCTTGGAAAAGGAAATAGAGAAGTTTTCCCCTGAGTTAGTTTCTATTCCAAAAGACATTGCCTCAGTCAATGTATCCGAATCCCCGAAAGAATCCAGCCCCGACCCCCGGTCCAATTGGCTCAATTCTAAAAAGCAATACTTGGATAATGGAAAAACAAAAGGAGAAGGAAAAAAGATGCCAACAGAGTTGTCAGATGTATTCGAGAGTTTGATGGCTGATCTGATCCCTATTGTTCAAGAAACAGGCAAAGGATTACTGGAGGAGCTTAAAATTGTTGCGGATGAGTTTTCGAATGTTATCCATGGCAAACTATCCTTTGGTGAGTTTCTGAAAATAGCCATGGAGAAACTGGCCGGTTCTGGATTGTTTATTCTCAAGCAATTGATGGATGTCATTCTCCGTTCATTGGAATCTTTGGTAGAAGTGGCATTTATAGGGCTCACACAGCCATGGAATGTTCCTATTATCTCTCCTATTTACGAGGAGTTTTCCGAAGGCGACAAGCTGACTTTCTTGGATTTGATGTGTCTTTTTGTAGCTATTCCAAGTACCATCCTATTCAAAATAGGAGAGAATCAAGCGCCTTTTGAATCCGAAGAGGTCAAAGATGCATTTATAGCCAGAGGCAAAAATATTTTCCAACTAACTTAAACTGAAATCAAATGAGTGTTGATAGAACTATTGAAAAAATCCTCCAATATGCAGACGCTGGATTGACCAGTCTGGAGGTATTGTTGTTTCCTGCCGAGCAAATATTAGAGATGGCAGATCAGGAAGAAAATTTGATTTCCCGGACTAGCAATGTCCTGTTTGGTCTTGGGATGGTGTCGACAATTACTTCTTTCGGAATCGTCTATGCTCGAGACATCCAGCTTGATTGGAGATTTAAATGGATCGCTTATCCGGTTTTGACTCTTATTTTATTGGCTGAATCGATTTGGATCTATAGTATGATGAAAACCGGATCGCCCAAGCTTCTGGAGAAAATCCTGAATTTTGGAAAGCCAATACTTTATTTGGCTAGCGGCGGCCTGGTCATCGCTGCGATGATTTATAATCCTAAATCTTTCTTTAATATGATAAATGTGGGACGGGCGATCTATTTGGTCCCGGGGATCTTTGCTCTTCCTCCTTTGAAAAAGCTCCCATTCTATCCTATTGTTATTTTGGTAAGGGCTGGAGGGAAAATCACTCAACTTGCTGCACAAGTGATAGAATTAGCCTCTCCGGAAGAGGAACAATCAATCGAAGGAAGCTCACAGTTAGGTTTGGAATAAGTTAATTCTGAATCCCTTAACAGCCCTTTGGATTTCCAAAGGGCTGTTTTTTTTACTAAAATCCAGCTTGGGACGCTTATTTTCCAAAATCCACCACCGACAAGATCGGAAGATGATCCGACAGGTGGTTGGAGATAAATACTTTTTTCTGAAAGGACTTCTGGCTGATATCTTTGTCTACCAAGATGTAATCGATCTTTTTGGTTGGGTTTTGCTCTGGGAAGGTGAGGTCGGTGTCCTCCTGTGTGAGCTGGAAGCGTGATTTTAAGAGTTCCAGCTCGGGGCTGTCAGGTAGCGTATTCAAGTCTCCTGTCAAGATCACGGGATATTCTCCTTCTAAAAACCCCAATATCTGATTGATCTGAGTCATGCGGGTAGGATGATCCAAGGCTAGATGAGCAGTGGCAAACCGGATGTTTTTGCCGCTAGGCAATAGAACTCTAGCTGAAAGTAAGGCCAAAGTAGCCGTGTCTCCATTGGAGCGGATACTCATAATTCGATCATTTTTGACATCCTCCAAAGGGTGTTTTGAAAGAATTCCTAGGCCATAGGCACCGCCGTCATAGGCAAAATGTCTTGCAAACTTTGGGTTCATTTTGGTGATTTGAGCCAATATTCTCATTTGATCTTGTTTTCCAGATCGATTGCAGACAGAATCCACCTCCTGCAGTCCAACGATTTCTGCCTCTGACCTGAGGATAAAATCTCCCATTTCCCGCAGGGTCAATTTCTCCGCCCGAGTAGCTCCATGATGGATGTTGTAACTCATGACCTTCACTTCCTGAGCGAATAGCAAGCTGGATCGGCTAAAGGAACAAAAGATGAGAAGGATTACTAGATGGGATGCTTTCATGAGGTGAGTTGCTTTGGATTCCAGATCTTTACGTGTCGAAATCTGAAAAAATAGTGATAAAATATGTAGCTAATCAGGATGCTAGATCGTCTTCTTTGCAACCTAAACCTAATACTATGAAATCACAAATCAGCTTATTATTTGCCATCTTGGTTGTCGTTACATGTTTTTCATGCCAGAAAAAGGATGATATGAATCCAGCGGGTATGGACGGAACCTATGAATTTGCTTTCCAGAATGAGACTAATGAGCTTTGGATGGTTTATTCTTACATTTTTCATCCAAATGGAGATTTGGAAATCACACTGACAGCAAGAGAAAATCCGCAAGGGGAAGACTTGGGCTATGTCCTATCCAATAAAGGGTTTTATTATTTGGACGGAGAGGAGTTTAGTCAGTCTCTACAAGAATATTTCATTTGGTATTCCGAAGATCCGGAAGAACTCTTCGGCCCTAAAGATGGATTGGGAATGCTCGAGGATGCTGAGGAAAGCATAGAAAGAGGAACTCTCGTGTCCCAAAATGGCGGGCAGGAAATCATCATTACCTTTCCTTGTAAAGCGACTTATGAGGCTTGTATAGGAGATAGAGTGTTTTCAAAAGTTGACTGAAATACAAATAATCCTTAACAGCAAGTTCATATCACTTTCTGTACTTGCTGGGTATGAAATTTCTGATCCTTTTCTTCTTTGTATTTTCAGCTGATCCAGTCCAAAAGCCTTGGGAAACTTTTGAAAAGCAAGCTCTCACTAGCCCTCAAAAAGTTTTTGAAGAACTAACCGAAAAGGTAGAAAACAACCCAGACCTTGATCCTCTCCAAAAAGGAGAAATCCAATCTCTGAGGGGAAAGTTGCTTCTGGATTTTGGTTTGTATCAAGAGGCCGGAGTTACGCTCTACGAGGCAGAGGAGATTTTTTTGAGTCAAAATTGCTTGTCTTGCTTGGGCAAAAACCACAATTATCTAGGAGAGCTCTACTATAAAATAAAGGGAGTGGATGCCGCTCTGAAAAGACACCAGCAGGCACTGGAACTATTTGAAAAACTCAATCTAAGAGAGCAGGTTGCAAAAACGCAAGGGTTCATCGGTACGATGTATGAAAAGCTGGGCGATTATGAGCAGGCCATCGCGATGCAGCAGAAAGCCTTGAGAAATCTTGACTCCCAACCTCAAAGCTTGGTTCGTCCATTTATTTTCGAAAATCTCGGCAGCATCTACGAAGATCTGGAGCGCTATGACTCGTCCAAAGTCTATTTTTCTAGAGCTCTGGAATTAAACCTGGCTGTTAATGATAGCATTCATCTACCGGGCAACCTCAACAATCTGGCAGACATCGAGCGAAAAACCGGCAATTTCGAACGAGCTCTACTTCTGAGTAGCCAAGCGCAGAAGACGGGAGAAATGCTGGGAAATCTCTACCAACAAAAAAGTGCCATAGTCGACCTGTCTAAAACTTGGGCGCTTATGGGAGAGTATGATTTGGCTTACGAAAAACTTGAAGAAGCCAGAAAACTCGATGAAGAGATTTTTTCGGACGAGACAGCCCGGCAACTTTCCATGCAGGAAACACAGTACAGATTGCATCAGCAGATTGCTCAAATCAAACAGCTGGAGCAGGAGTCGGAGTTTGAGGACAAGTTTAGAGCCTTGCTGTTGTTCTTATTATTGCTTCTGGTTGGGCTAGGTTTGCTGATTTTCAACCGGCAAAAACTGAAAATAAGAAGCAGTAAAGCACTCCTTGAGCAACAGGAAAAAAACCTGCAAATCAAGGAAAGACTCATCGCCACAGAAAAAGAAAATATCAATCTCCTCGAAGCGCGCATGTCTGTGGAGGTAGAGTCTCAGACCAAAGCTTTGACTGCCCAGACCGTCCACTTGCTCGAAAAAAATCAGATGCTGGAAGAAATCCGTCAAAAACTGAAGAAGACTCTGGACGCAGAAACGAAGGATCAGAAAAAATGGATTCGCAATCTTATCAAGCAGATAGATTATAACTTTTCGCAGGACACGGATTGGGAGGATTTCAAAACCAACTTCGAAAAAGTACATCAGGATTTTTTCAAAGCCCTTGGTAAAAACGGGTTGGAATTGACTCCGGCGGAAGCCAAGCTGGCAAGTCTGATCCGAATGAATCTCAGCTCAAAAGAGATAGCGGCTACACTGGGGATTTCACCCGAAAGCTTGAGAATCTCTCGCTATAGGTTGAGAAAGAAGCTGGGCTTACAAAAGGGAGAAAGTCTTCAGAATTACATCCTTTGTATATGAGTCACAATTTGTTAACTCCATTTTAACATGGTGCAATAGGTTGGTTTTCAGTTTTTTGTGCGTGGGTTTTGATTTTTTGTTTTCGTTTTGTTAACGCTCAGATTCCTTTGAGTTGCCTAATTGCTAACGCAGATTTTTAGACATTTTCTCTGCACCGCTCTAAAATTGCCAGAGTAAAAACCAACAACAAATGCAAAGAAAAATTACAATGTTTTTAGGTGGAGCTGGACTTTTGGCTGGCTTTGCATGCAGTTCTCCGAAAGAAGAAATCAACACTGAAGTTTCTCTCCAAGAAGAGAAAATCAAGCCGCTTTATGTGACGGGGGCTTTGGATCATGATTCGGATGATCCGGCCATTTGGATCAATCCTGATGACGCCTCTCAAAGCCTGATCGTAGGCACAGACAAGGACTCCTTAGGGGCTTTGTATGTATTTGATCTCAAAGGAAACATCATCGACTCTCTCGTGCGAAAAGGAATTCAGCGTCCCAATAATGTGGACATCGGATACGGACTTCAGGCGGGAGACAGAAAGGTGGATTTTGCGGTTACTGGTGAGCGCTTGACTTCCAGACTGAGATTTTATTCTCTACCTGATATGACTGAAATCAACGCTGGTGGCATCGAGGTGTACTTGGGTGAAACTGGTCCAGAGTACAAAGATCTAATGGGTGTGGCAGTCTATCAGAGTCCTGAATCCGGCAAAACGTATGTGATCGCCGGTAGAAAGAATGGACCTACTGATGGAACCTATCTGTGGCAATATGAGGTGAAAAGTACAGCAACTGGAATTGAGCTGGAATTGGTTCGAAAGTTTGGAAACTACTCTGGAAACAAAGAGATCGAAGCGATCGCAGTCGATGCGGAGATGGGCTATATCTACTATTCTGATGAAGGAGTAGGTGTGCGCAAGTACTATGCAGATCCTGGAAAAGGGAACGAAGAGTTGGCTCTATTTGCTACAGAAGGCTTTACAAAAGATCATGAAGGCATTTCTATTTACAAAACAGGAGATGCGACAGGATATATTCTGGTGTCTGATCAGGAGGTCAACTATTTCCATGTCTTCCCAAGAGAAGGAGCTGAGGGAAATCCTCATGAGCATCAGTTGATCAGCAAACTACCACTCAGTACCATCTCTAGCGATGGGTCAGAGGTAACCAACAAAGCACTAGGTCCTGATTTTCCGAAAGGCCTGTTTGTGGCCATGTCAGATGACAAAACCTTCCAAATCTACAACTGGGAGGATCTTGAGAAATTTATCAAAAACAACTAATCCAGGCTATTCTACATGAAAAAGCAACTAGTACTTTTATTGGCATTCTTCTCTCTCAGTATGGGAAGTTTTGCCCAGGGGATTTTGAAAGGGAAAGTCGTGGACGTTCAAAATCTTTCCCTTCCCGGAGCCAATGTCCTGCTAAAAGGGACTACGGTAGGCTCGGTGACCAATCAAAGTGGAGAGTTTTCTATTTTGAATTTGGAAGCTGGAAGCTATGAGGTGATCGTAACATACTTGGGCTACCAAAGTGTCCAAAAATCTATTTCTATTACAAATGGTCAGACGACTGTTTTGGATTTTCAATTGGAAGAGGGAACTCTGGAAGGTGTGGAAATCGTCATCTTCGGAGATAGGCTGAAAGGTCAGGCAAAAGCCCTCAATCAGCAAAAAAACAACGCCAATATCACGAATGTGGTTTCATCGGATCAAATCGGTCGTTTTCCGGATGCCAATATTGGAGATGCACTGAAGCGGATTCCTGGGATCACGATGCAAAACGACCAAGGTGAAGCCAGAAATATTGTGATCCGTGGGATGGCTCCCCAGCTGAACTCGGTGACTCTCAATGGAGAGCGTATCCCCTCAGCAGAGGGTGATAATAGAAATGTGCAGATGGATTTGATCCCATCGGACATGATCCAGACCATCGAAGTCAATAAAGCTGTCCTTCCAAGTATGGATGCAGATGCGATCGGTGGCTCTGTGAACCTGGTGACACGTCAGGCTCCCAATGGATTGAGGATTTCTGGCACGGCTGCTTCAGGGGTCAATCTGCTTTCTGACAAGCCGATATGGACCGGAGCTTTGGTTCTCGGTAATCGATTCTTGGATGACAAACTGGGAGTGATTCTTTCTGGCTCATACAATAATCATGATTTTGGATCCCAAAATATCGAGGCGGTTTGGTATGACTCTGACAATGGTCTTACGCTAGAAGAGTTTGACATCAGAGAATATCGCGTACAGCGAGTGAGAAGAGCTTTGACCTTAGCTTTGGATTATGAGTTGAGCCCCAATCACCGCGTATTTGTTTCCGGTATGTACAATCATCGGGATGACTGGGAAAACAGATTCCGTATGAGAGTGAGTCAACTCGATGAGTCATTTGACGAGGGTGACTTTACAGAGACTTCTCCTGGAGTATACATGACCAAAGGAAGAGTAGAATTTGAAACAAAAGGAGGTCTGGACAATGGACGCATCAAAGCAAGAAGACTGGAAGATCAGCGTGTGTACAATATGACGTTTGGTGGGGATCACCTTTTCAATAAACTGAAAATGGACTGGAGCTTGACCTATGCGAAAGCTTCTGAGGAGAGACCGCATGAGCGATATGCTTCTTACCGATCTTCAGGGCAAGATGTGATGGTAGATATCTCCAATCCAGAACAGCCTTTGGCTATTTTGAGCAATATGGAGGATAATATGGCAATCGGATTCAATGGTCTTGCCGAGCAATACAGCTACACGGATGACAAGGATCTCAATGCCAAAATTGATTTCAAGTTACCGTATTCAGATAAAGGAATCCTACAATTCGGTGCTCGATACAGAGGTAAGAACAAAGAAAGAAACAATAATTACTTTGAATATGAGCCGCTGGATGAAGATGCATTTGGAGCCACTTTGGCAGATGTGCCTACCATTGACGCTTCTGATCCAAACTTCCTTCCTGGAGCTCAATATCAGGCCGGAACCTTCGTAGATCCTAAATTCCTAGGGAACCTTGATCTGACCAATTCCGGTCTTTTCGAAGAATCTGATATTTTGGAAGAGTATGCCCCGGGCAATTTCACCGCAAAAGAAACGATCATCGGAGGATATGTGATGGCAGACCATCAGTTTACAGATAAGCTATCTGTGATCGGTGGCCTGCGAGTAGAAAATACAGCGATCGAGTACAATGGAAATATTTTTGATATCGATAATGAAACGATCGCTCCGGCTGTAGGTGATCAAAACTATACCAATGTGATGCCGGGCTTGCACTTCAAGTTTGATGCGAATGACAATACCATCTTGAGGTTTGCTTGGACCAACACCATTGCGAGACCGAATTATTATGATTTGGTGCCTTATGCGGCATTTAGTCCAGAAGATGAGGAATTGGAGAGAGGAAATCCAAACCTGAAACCAACCACAGCGATGAATTTTGATTTGATGGCGGAGCGGTATTATGAAAACGTAGGACTCTTTTCCGGAGGATTGTTTTACAAAGATATAGATGACTTTGTCTACACAATCACCACGCAGGGCTATAGCGATCCGCAATTTGGCTCTGATCTGGAATACTCCAGACCTGATAATGGTGGGACCGCTTCAGTCTTCGGTTTTGAAACCAGCTACCAAAGACAGCTTTTCAAAAACTTCGGAGTCTATCTGAACTATACCTACACTCAGTCCAGCACCACAGGGATCGAAGGTAGAGAAGAAGATGATTTGGAATTGCCGGGTACAGCTACACACATGTTCAATGCGTCACTATCTTATGAAAATAAGCGCTTGGTCGTGAGGGCTTCCGTCAATTTCTCATCGGATTATCTAGACGAGCTTGGAGGAGAGGGATTTGAGGATAGATTCTATGATCAGCAGACCTTCTTGGATATCAATGCTTCCTATGCCATCACTCCAAAATGGAGAGTGTTTGCGGAAGGAAACAACCTGACCAACCAGCCACTGCGCTATTATCAGGGGATTCAGGCTCGCACGATGCAATCTGAATTTTACAATGCAAGATTCAATTTTGGGTTGAAGTTTGACTTGTTCAATTAAAAAAACTCAAAACTGTTACAGCTAAAAACCAGTCGGGTCCAATCCGGCTGGTTTTTTTGTTTTCAAAGCATTCTAAATAATTGAAAGAATGTGTTTTAGTGAGGTCAAAGCTAGGATGGGAGCAATGTTTCAATTAATTGTTTAGTGTTAAGTTTTAGCCTTTAAGTACATTCTTAACATACATTCTTTAGCCTCCCATTCATATTCGTTTACTTTTGCGGCCGTGTTAATTATCCCCAGCGAGTTTTGAGTTATTTTACAGTCTTTACAGTTTGCCTTGCCTTATTGGGTTTGTCAGAATTAATAGTTTGGATATCTAAGAGAAGCTCTGGTCGTCGCTAGGGAAAAATATAGTACAGCAGCAAGAAAGGGGGAAGGAAATTTCCCCCTTTTTCATTTATAAGCTTTTTAGGAGATATCAATAGTCGCTTACCTGCAAGTCCGGTAAGCTGATATAGAAATCTTCTGAAGGCAGGTCTTGACTGAGCTGGGAGAGAATTTTTAGAAAAAGTCGCACCTCATTCGGTTCCGCACTTTGTTCCTCTGGCCAAGTCAAGTTTTGATAAAACCTTAGTCTGTCTTCGGAAACCAAGTTTTTGCCCAGATCTCCGCCATTTTTGATCCAAAAGAAATCCTGAATCACCTGACCTGGAACATCGGATCCTGAGATACTTTCTAGGTTTTTAGTCTGTAATCCTGCTTGTTTTACAAGCCCTTGTAGATCGGATGTTCGGAGTCTATTGGCAAGGTCTTCGGGGAAGTCTTGGCGAATAAATCGTTCCCTCGTCAAACCTTCCAAGTGAAGATTGGTGAAGTGCCAATAGTCTTTTGCCTCGAGTATTTCTCTGTTCCAAAGCGTAGGCGCGGCTCCTTTTTTCAGAAAATCATGCTCTCGTCTATAAAGGTCAAAAAAAGTGTCAAAGCCGGTTACTTCATCTAGTTTGTGAGTTTGCACGAGAAGTCTTTCTGGACTGTTCCAGTCTAGTGTTTTGTAGGCTGGTGGAAATGCCGCAAGCGAAGGAACTTGGATATTGAGTAGTTTTTGGCCGTTTTTCCCCTGGTATAGCTCCGTGTCGTTTTGATGCATATGCCCTGCAAAATGAATCTGAATACCGGCTTCGGCGTAAGTTTGGCTTACTTCAGGATGTGGAACTCGGGAAAGTTGCATTTTGTTCTCTCCAAAGAGTTTTTTCATCTCTTCGCTACTGCCATTATTGTAATCGGCCAGAGGATAGTGGCTGAATGAAATCAGTAATTTACCTCGCTTATCTGCTTCTTTCCGTAGTTTTTCGATCCATCGGAGTTGATGCTCTTTGAGCTCCATTGCCAGATTGAATCCCACACTTGAGCCTTTCCAATTTTGGGTATTTGCTGCTGGTTGATAGATATTTCCGTCCAATGCCAAGAGCCAAATGCCTGCTACAGGCTCGACCAGATAGCTGGCATCAGGAAGATTTAGTCCACTGTTTTTCTCTTTATATCGCCGGATTTCCAAAGAAGAATTTTGCTTTGCTAGATCGAAATCGTAGCCATCGTAATCCAATTCCTCGAAGGGATGGGTCCAGAAAATATCCGCCTGATGTGGGAAAAAACCATGATTTTGGAGTGAAGTCATGATCTCCTCATAGCCCCAATAATTCAGCGAATCGGAATAGTAAGCATATCCCTTGCCCAGCTGTAGACTATCTCCAGTGATGCCTACTTCCTCTCCATTTGCTCCCAGAAAATCTCTTTTTCCAGCTTTCCCACCAGTTGGCAATACGGGGTCATGGTTTCCGGTGGTGATAAAAAAACGCATGCCATTTTGATTTTCGTAGTCCTCCAGAATCTCTTGAAGCTTTCGCACATTCATAGGTTGTCCATCGTCCGTATAGTCGCCGGGCAGCACGATATAGCGGACCTTCTGCTCTGCCAGTTGATTGAGAGTCTCTATCAGAGCAAAGTAATTTTCGTTGAACAGTCTTGTAGAATTAAGCTGAGCGCGCATGCTTCTGATGGTGGCATTTTCCGATGATGGCATGGCAATGCCTAGGAAGGAATTTTCTCCAAAATCTCCATAGACATCCTGAAGGTGGATGTCAGAAACAAATGCGATGACAGGCTTTTCTTGACTTTGAGAGAAAGCTGCTACTGTATTTCCTAGAAGTAATAGAAGAAAAAGGGCTTTTTGGAGCATTTGAAGGTGATTTGGAAATCAAATATTCAGGATATTCTCAGTGTTTTACAATCGTCTGAGTTCAATAAATCGTGAATTTCGATAATTGTCAATGTTTCCAAATCGAGAATGGGATTATTAAAGTATTAAGTTAAGGATTTCGGGAGGATATGATTTCTGGCAGTTTTGGGATTCCTTTTATTTTTGAGGATGAAAAAAATGTTTGTCCTCCTTTTCTTATTGAGTGCAGTGATGAGTTCCGGGCTTTTGGCCCAAGCTACTTTTAAGGTTCACTCGCATAATGATTACCTTCAAAAAGTCCCTTTTTGGGATGCTTACTCTGGAGGAGCCAAGTCAATTGAAGCGGATGTGATTTTGCAGGATGGAAAATTACTGGTAGCGCATGAAGCGGCCAGTGTAGAGCCTTCCAGAACATTGACCAGCCTGTATCTGGAACCCATCCGGAAAGGACTGGAGCTGGGCTTGATCGACGAGATAGATTTTCATCTTTTGGTAGATCTCAAAACGGAGGCTTATACCACTTTGGATAAGGTGGTGGAATCAGCTCAGGAATTTGAATCTATACTTTTCTCTAAAACCAATCCGACCGGACTCAAACTGATCATATCTGGGAACCGGCCTAAGCCTGAGGATTATCGAAACTATCCTGATTTCATTCTATTCGACTATCAAAGCAGGGAACTAGATACTTCTTTGCCATGGGACAAAATTGGAATGGTCAGCTTGAGCTTTCGATCTTTCTCCATTTGGAATGGAAAAGGAAGAATCGTAGAAGAAGAGTTGGAGCCTATTCAGGAATTTATTGAGAAAGTACACTCCTTTGAGAAGCCTGTCAGATTTTGGGCCACGCCAGATTCCAAAACATCTTGGAATGCCTTTGCGATGCTGGGGGTAGACTATATCAATACGGATGACCCAAAGGGAGCCGTGGCATATCTTAAGACTTATCAGAAAAATACCTTCTCTTCGGCCGAGCAGCATTCGATCTATGCGCCTAGCTATGCAAATGAATCCGATTCTCCACGTCAGATCATCCTGATGATAGGAGACGGCATGGGCTTGGCTCAGATCTCTGCAGGCATGGTTGGCAATGGCGGACAGTTGAACCTGGGTGCTTTCAAGCAAATGGGACTGGTCAAAACCCACGCTGCGGATGACTTCACGACTGACTCTGCTGCCGGGGCTACAGCCTACTCCACTGGACAAAAAACAAATAATAGAGCCATAGGAGTAGGGCCGGATGGTGAGGTATTGGCTTCCTTGCCAGAAAAAATTCAGGCTATGGGATGGAATTCAGGGATTGTGACCACCGATAAGTTGACAGGAGCTACGCCATCCTCTTTTTATGCCCATCATTCAGAGCGAGATGATTCGGATATTTTGGCGGCATGGCTTTCCAAAAGTCCACTAAGCCTCTTTGTAGGTGGAGGTGAAGAAGATTTTGGATCGGAAATGGGAGCACTTCGAAGTGCTGGGTTTGAATTGGTGATTTCTCCTAAACAGCTTTTTCCTTCATCTGCTGATAAAATAGGTTTTTTCGCAAGCAAGTCAGGAATGCCGCCTATGAGTGAGGGTAGAGGGGATTTGCTTGAAGCCAGTGTCATGCAATCGCTGGCGTTTTTAAAATCAAAAAAGAAACCATTTTTCATGATGGTAGAGTCAGGCATGATAGATTCTGGTGGGCACGCCAATGATAGCGAAAAGATTGTGAGAGAAATGATCAATTTTGATCGGGTGATTGGGCAAGTTGTCGAGTTTGCAGATCAAAACCCCGGTACTTTGATACTGGTGACGGCGGATCATGAGACGGGTGGAGTGGCATTGCCTCAGGGGGATCTTGCTTCCAATGAAGTCGAACTATCCTATTATTCGGATGATCATACAGGTATCATGGTGCCAATCTTCGCCTATGGTGCTGGAAGCAGGGAGTTTTTTGGAATCATGGAAAATACCGAAATCCATCAGATTCTGATGAAATTGATCCAAGCAAATTAGTATGAAAAAAGTAGCTTGATTTTTGAGTGGGGGTTGATCTTGACTTCTGATATTATGCTCAAAACCTTCTCCCAAGTTGCATCGATACTAGCTCTGTTTTTCGCAGGTTTGACATGGAGCTTTGCTCAAAGTCCCAATCTGGAAATAGAACAGCTCACCGAAAATACCTTCCGGCATATCACTTACCTGCAGACGGAGGATTTTGGCAAAGTTGCCTGCAATGGGATGATTTTTGTCTCGGATGGTGAGGCATTGATCGTCGATGCTCCCAGTAGGAATGAGGATTCAGAGGAGTTGATCGCTTACGTGCAAAAGGAGCTTCGCGCCAAAGTGATCGGAGTAGTCGCGACCCATTTTCACATTGATTGTTTGGGCGGCTTGGATGCTTTTCACCAGGCAGGGATTCCTTCCTATAGCTATTACAAAACTGTTGATCTGGCTAAAGAAGCAGCTTATTCCATTCCTCAGCAGGTTTTTGAAACCAAGAAAACTCTTCAAGTAGGAAGCCAGGAAGTCATTTTGGATTTTCTAGGTGAGGGGCATACCAGAGACAATAGTTTGGTGTATATCCCGTCTAATAGAGTTTTGTTTGGTGGCTGTCTGATCAAGACTTTAGGAGCAGGAGAGGGCAATCTCGAAGACGCCAACATCGAGGCTTGGCCGCAGACAATGGAGGCAATCCTAATGCATTACCAGCAAGCGGAAGTGATTATTCCCGGCCATGGAAAAACTGGAGATCAGGAATTGATTCGATACACCCAAGAGCTTTTTAGCAAAAAATAGTATTGCGATTTTCTTTAAGTAAAAAATGAGATTCCTTTCTGAAGGAATTGAAGTTCATTTGAACCAGCGGAGGGCAATTGCCCGTCGTCTGTGGACGATCATTCGCTGCAATACACTTAAAGTAATCCTTGATGGTGTGATTGCGCTTAATCATAGTTCATATTTTTATTTCTGGTCATTGCAATTATTTAAACTTTAGTACCTTGAATTTCCAGAATTGAACTATATGAAAAAAATACTTTTACTGCTGACATTTTGTAGCTCTGTAGCATTGGCTCAGCAAAAACAAAGAAGCAGTCTCTCTCCGGATAGCCGGGCCATTCGAAGGGATGTTCCCATGACCAACTCCATCCTGAAAGCCTTTGAGGCAGGAACCAGAGATTTCTCCGGTACGCCTGGCGCCAATTATTGGCAGATGGAAACGGATTTTGTGATCCAAGCGAGTTTGGATCCCTCGACACAGACTATTACCGGTACCGAAACTATCAAAGTACATAATAATAGCCCCGATGAACTGGACGTGGTTGTGCTGCGACTGGATCATAATATTTTCAGGGCAGATGTGCCGAGAGGTTCGTCTACACCTGCAGAGCAGACAGAAGGGATGATCGTCACTCGCATTACCGTCAATGGGGAGGCTGTGAATCTCAATCCACCTCGACCAAGGAGAAATGATCCACCAAGCCTAAAAGCCATGAATTTGACCAAAACGGTCGCGTACATCAGTCTGGAAAAACCCATTGCTGCTGGGGCAACGGCGGAGCTGGAAATAGATTGGAATACCAAATTGCCCGGTGGTGATAATGGAAGAGGCCATAGAATGACCCAGCGATTTGATAGCACCTTGTTTCAGCCGACACAGTGGTTCCCAAGGTTGGCCAAATATGATGATCTCAGGGGTTGGGAGACGAGTGAGTATCTTGGTCCAGCTGAATTCTTTAATAATTTCGGACGCTTCGACGTGTCCTTGACCGTTCCTGCTGGATGGATTGTCAGTGGAATAGGTGTTTTGCAAAATCCAGAAGAAGTATTGACTCCGACAGCGATAGAAAGGCTTTCAGGAGTATTGGATACAGACGAAGAAGTGACCATCGTAAGTGAGGAGGAGAAAGGTCCAGGTAAGAGTACCTTGGCGGGAGATATGCTCACTTGGAGGTTTGTAGCGGATAGAGTGAATGATTTTGCCTGGGCAACATCAGATAGATTTATCTGGAAAGCCACCCGAGCTAATATTCCGGGGAAAGGCTTCATTCCGCTTCACATGGTTTTTATTCCTGAGAGAGCCAAATATTTTGAAGAAGCGGCTGCAATCAGCCGTCATGCCCTTGAGTTCTATTCAGACCTGTGGGCTCC
This sequence comes from Algoriphagus vanfongensis DSM 17529, assembly GCF_000429465.1. GTDB lineage: Bacteria > Bacteroidota > Bacteroidia > Cytophagales > Cyclobacteriaceae > Algoriphagus > Algoriphagus vanfongensis. The sequence continues at coordinate 165,566 of NZ_KE386906.1, forward strand.
CTATCCTTTTCCTCAGCTGACCATGCAAGATGGGCCGAGTGCCGGGATGGAATATCCCATGGTCATTAATTCCAATCAGGGTGCGGCTGACCACGAGGTGGCACACCAGTGGTGGCCTATGATGGTAGGTACCAATGAGACTCGCTATGGCTGGATGGATGAAGGGTTTAACCAATATATGAATATCCTCTCGGCTGCAGATAGCAATAATGAACCTTACAATCTTGATGGTAGAGGTCAAAGCTACGGGAGAATGAGCGGAAGTGAGGATGAAGCTCCTCTGATGTGGGCTTCCAATGACGCCGGGAGCGGCTATGGTTTTCAGACTTATCTCAAGACTCCACTCATGCTATCCATGCTGGGCGGGATCGTCGGTGATGAGCAAGTCATTGCTGCGATGAAAAAGTATACGGATACCTGGGCTTTTAAGCATCCTTCTCCGTGGGATTATATGTTTTTTATGCAAAATGAGTTGGGGGAAAACCTAGAATGGTTTTGGTATTATTGGTTGTTTACTACTGAATCAGTCGATGGCTCTATCCAAAAGGTAGACTTAAAAGATGATCAGGCTGTAGTCACGGTAAGGCAAGATGGCCAGATGCCTTCACCTGTGGTATTGGAAGTGGAATACGAAGGTGAACTACAAGGAGGGGTTGCAACGAATATTCAAATGGAGCAGACGAGCCAGACCACTATGCTCATTACCTATCCAGTCGATATCTGGTTTGGCGGGGAAAAGGAAATTGAACTAGTTCTTCCATTCCGGACATCTCAAATCAAGAAAATCACCTTGGACCCTCATAGAAGATTTCCTGACAAGGATGCATCTGATAATGTTTGGGAAAAGTAACGTAAGAAGACCAGTCTCAATTGAGGCTGGTTTTTTTTATACAAGGACTTTGATCAAAGTCTTGTCGGTAATTGGTTTGGGTAAAAAATCGATGACCTCATCATACTCTTCCATTCTGGTCAGATCATTGGGGTCGATGGAGCTGCTCATGATATAGATCCGAAAGCACTCCTTTTGAGCCACTGATAGCTTCCGATAAGATTCTAAAAAGTCCCAGCCGCTGGCAATGGGCATGGAGAGGTCCAGTAGAATCAATGATTTGGATGATAAACTCCCAGCGACATATTCCAATAGCTCTAGTCCATTGTAAAAGGACAACATCGGAATGTTTATCTGAGCAATTTCAAGGTATTTTTTGACCATAAAGTGGACAAGAGGATCATCATCTACCAGTATCAATTGCTTATAGGAGCTTTGGGTTGACATGTAAATCGATCAATAAATTGGCATAGAGCCAGCTGGGTTAATACCAATATAATCAAGCTTTCTCACATTATTGTTTTTGAATGTTGAAAAACGTTTTTTTAGTGACAAAAATCAAAAGAAAGCCTTGTGTGGGATTAGCTTTGATGGAAGTCTACTTATTTCATTAGAAGTGGCAAATCAACTTATTTGTTTAGAATTTATATACAATTTTTGATAAACAAATCTTAAAATATTCTTAATCCTCCCTTTCATGTTAAGTCAATTTAATGCTCTATAAATTCGTTTTTGATTCATTTTGCCTGCTTTTCTGTTGTTTTAACAATAAATTAATTCATTTTTTGGTAAACTCGAATTAACCACCTCGGAATAGTGGAAGTATAGTTTTGTTAAAATTTTTAAAAACAATCTATTCAAAACTTCTACTAAAAAATGATTGCTAAAACGAGAATTTGGCAAGGAATGATGGTGGCCTGTCTACTATTCGTTCTGAATTTTTCCTTCGCCCAGTCTATCCGGGTCACAGGAAAAGTAAGTGATGCAAACAACGAGCCTTTACCGGGAGCTACTGTCTTGGTGAAAGGAACTTCTAAAGGTACTGTGACTGATGTAGATGGTGCTTATGTGATTCAAGCCGCCTCGTCAGAAGTGCTTGTTTTTTCCTTTGTTGGTTTTGAAGCACAGGAGATTACTGTAGGGAATTCCTCAGTGATCGATGTGACCCTCTCAGAAGGACTTGCTCTCAATGAAGTGGTGGTCACAGCTCTGGGTGTGGAGAGGGAAACCAAAGCTTTGGGCTACTCTGTACAAGAGGTGAATGGGGATCAATTCACCGAAGCTAGAGAGACGAATGTGATCAACTCCCTCAGCGGACGTGTAGCAGGTGTGCAGATCACCAATAGTTCCTCAGGAATCGGCGGCTCCAGCCGTGTGACCATCCGTGGAGAATCCTCTCTGAATATCAATGCCAACCAGCCGCTATTCGTAGTGGATGGCGTGCCTATTTCTAATAATGTGGTGGGGTCTTCTGGTTCTAGCAATCAGGAAGTCGATTATGGTAATGCCGCAGGAGAAATCAACCCGGATGATATAGCTTCGATGACGGTATTGAAAGGTCCTGCCGCGGCGGCATTGTATGGCTCAAGAGCTGCGAATGGTGCGATTTTGATCACTACCAAGTCTGGTAAAGGCAAAAAAGGATTGGGCGTAACGATCAATTCCAATACGACTTTTGACAATCCTCTCGTGATGCCTCAGTGGCAAAACAAATATGGTCAGGGAAATAATGGCCAGTTTGAATTTGTCGATGGGGCAGGCTCAGGTATTGCTGATGGCGTAGATGAAAGCTGGGGCCCGGCTCTGGATGCGGGATTGATGATCCCTCAATTTGACTCCCCGAGAAATGTGGATGGCTTTAGAGGCGGCGATTTGAATGCGCCGGCTGGGAGTACCATCGAGGCTACTCCTTGGGTAGCTGCTCCAAATAATATCAATGATTTCTTTCAGACAGGTGTGACTTTGTCCAATAACATCTCTATCGCCGGAGCCAATGACAATGCCAATATCCGACTTTCTTGGACCAATTTGGACCAAAAAGGAATTGTACCAAATACAGATTTGAAAAGAAACACGATTGCTATCAATGGTGGAATCAATGTCACTGACAAACTTTCTGTCAACACGGCTGTCAACTATCAGAGAACAAACAGCGGAAATAGACCGAATATCAGCTACGGTACAGAAAACCTGATGTACCTGTGGATTTGGTACGGAAGACAGATCAATACCAGAAACCTGAGAGATTATTGGATGCCGGGCTTGGAAGGGGTACAGCAGTTTAACTACAACTACAACTACCACGACAACCCTTACTTCAATGTGTATGAAAATACCAATGGGCAGTCCAAGGATAGAATTTTTGGGAATGTGTCAGTTAATTACAAATTCACTGACAAACTTAGCTTGATGCTCAGAACCGGTTTGGATACCTATAATGAGCTAAGAGACAGAAAAAGAGCTTTCAGCACTCAGAGATTTCCAAAAGGAAACTACCGAGAAGATGATGTCTTCTTTACCGAGCAAAATTCCGACTTCTTGTTGACCTATTCAGAGCAAACCAAGCCTGTATGGTCCTATAGCATCGCTGTGGGTGGCAACCAAATGAGACAGGAAAACAGATATCTACAGACTATTGCTCCTCAATTGTTGATCCCGGGTATTTACAACTTTACCAATACCGCTGTAAACCTGCAGATCAGTCAGTATAATTCTGAAAAAAGAATCAATTCATTGTATGGATTTGGTCAGATCGGGTATAAAAATGTCCTTTTCTTGGATGTCACTGGCCGAAATGACTGGTCTTCCACGCTTCCTACTGGCAACAATAGCTACTTCTATCCATCAGCGACTCTTAGTGCAGTCATCTCCGATATGGTGGAGCTACCTAGTGCGATTTCTTTCTTGAAGGCACGTGCAGCCTATGCAGAAGTAGGGAATGACACCAATCCGTATGCTTTGACGAATGTGTTCAACTCAGGAACTGCATGGGGGTCTGTACAGACTAAGTCAGAATCCAGCACCTTGTCCAATGCAGACTTGAAGCCGGAGAGAACCGGTTCTTTTGAAGCAGGGATTGATATCAGATTCTTGGAAGGTAGATTGGGATTGGATTTCACCTACTTTGACAATAGAACCCGCAATCAGATCATCCCGATCACTTTGGATATCGCCACAGGTTACTCTTCCCGAATCATCAATGCCGGAGAGATCCAAAACAAAGGGATCGAAGTAGTTTTGAATGGTGCGCCTATAGTAAATCCAAATGGATTGAACTGGAACTTTATCGCCAACTTCACCAGAACGAGAGGTTATGTATTGGAATTGACTGAGGGGCTAGATACCTACACTTTGGTAGGTCGAAATGGTGCCAATATCCAAGCTAGAATCGGAGAAAGAATGGGGAATATCTATGGCTCAGGTTTCGCCAGAGTAGAAGATCCTAATTCTGAATATTTTGGACAGATTATCCACAACTCTACCGGTACTCCGATTACAGATCCTGAGTTGAAAAATCAAGGAAATTACAATCCGGATTGGATGCTAGGCTTGCAAAATAACTTCAGCTACAAAGGCCTCTCATTGGGATTCTTGCTTGACTTTAGATATGGTGGCATTGTTGTTTCCCGTACCAAAACGATCGGTTCTACTTCTGGTCAGCTAGAAGAGACCTTGTATGGTCGTGAAAACGGCTATGACCTAACTGTAGAAGGTAATGGAATCATCAGTGAAGGTGTGGTAGAAAACGCAGATGGATCTTATTCTCCAAATACCTTCAAAGTATCTTCCAGAAACTGGCATAACCGCTACTACGAAAGAAACAACGTAGAAGCAGCCAAATATGACGCGACTTTCTTGAAGCTACGAGAAGTGACCATCGGCTATACCATCCCAAGATCAGTGCTCGGAAATCTTCCGATCCAAGATGTCAAAATCTCCCTAGTAGGAAGAAATCTGGCTCTTTGGACTGAAAACCCTCACTTCGATCCGGAAACCATGTCCATGAGCGGTGGTACTTTGATCCCTGGTGTGGAGGATATGTCCTTCCCATCTACCAGAAGCATCGGCTTCAACCTCAACGTGAAATTCTAATCTGATTGAGAAAAACAACAAAATCATGAAATTGAATAAAAAATACATATCTCTTTTCTCTTTGGCTCTGGTTATGGGACTCAGCTCCTGTGACAAGGATTTCGAAGAGATCAATATGAATCCGAATAGTCCTGAGACTGTTTCCGCAGATCTTTTGCTGCCAAATGTGATCAGATCCACAACCAATGAAATCGCCGGGTCTGCCTGGGGTACCGGGAATGTGGTCATGCAGTTTACTGCCAAAATCCAGTTTACCAGTGAAGATCGCTACAACTGGGGCCCGTCTGGAAATCCCTATTCCACTTTTTACAACTCCATGCGGGATTTGAACAACGTGATCCAAATCTCCTCCGAGGCCAATCAGCAAAACTATGTGGGTATAGCCAAAGTCCTTCGCGCCAGCTTGTTTTCCTTTATGTCTGATGCTTATGGTGATTTGCCATATTCTGAGGCGATTCAGGCCAAAGAAGGTGTGAACTATCCGAAATTTGACACACAGGAGTCATTGTATGCCGGGGTTTTGCAGGAGTTGGAAGAAGCCAATCAATTGTTGGGATCGACAACTGAGCAGGTGAGCGGAGACATCCTTTTCAACGGAGATATCGAAAGATGGAAGAAATATGCCAATTCTTTGAGATTGCGAATCTTGATGAGATTGTCTGATCGACAAGACCCATCGGCTGCCATGCAGGCGATTTTGAGCAATCCTGCCCAGTCACCGATTTTTACCGGAAATGATGATCACGCAGCATTGACTTATTTGCTGGATGTACCTAATCAGCATCCATTGTATACCACTCGTTCCGGTTCATTTGATGAGTTTCGATTGAGTGAGAAAATGGAAAATACCCTAAAGGAACTTCAGGATCCTAGATTGTATGCTTATGCGCAGCCTACTACCAATTCTGGTGCTGGTGTGATTGGGGATTTGGAAGATTACCAAGGAGTTCCAAATGGATTGGCGGATGAGGAAGCATTGGCTTATGCTCCATCCGGCGATCCTTCCAAAGGTGGATCCAATTTCATCTCCCGTGTTGGATTGCTTTGGTCCTGTTCAGCGTGTACTTCTCTAGCCAATCCGACTGGATATCAGGCGATTTTGATGAGTTACGCAGAGCTTCAGTTTGTTTTGGCAGAAGCGAGAGAAAAGGGATACATCACGACAGGTTCGGCTGAAGAATACTACATGAATGGTGTGAAAGCTTCATTCTCTTATTACAAGGAAAGATATGAATTGGTCAACTTGCCGCAAATTGCAGAAAAATTGGAAGTAGGAAATTCGTATTTTGAGCAAGCTGATGTGGCCTATACCGGTTCAATGGAAGAGAAGCTTTCAAAAATCGGTACCCAAAAATGGTTGGCTTTGTTTTTCAATGGCATGGAAAGCTGGTATGACTGGAGAAGAACCAATTACCCGGAGATTCTGCCAGGTCCAGCTGCCTACATCAACTCTGTGCCGGTGAGAATCATGTATCCATCCAGTGTACAGGCTCTGAATTTGACAAATTATCTAGAGGCAATCGACCGACAAGGAGAAGATGCCATCACAACCCGCGTATGGTGGGACGTGGATTGATCTGAAAAGACACCACCTTAAATCAATCAATCCTGCGCAGTCTAGGCTGCGCAGGATTTTTTCAAGCTAATATTCGTATGAAAAAGATCTATTTGTTTCTCGCATTTTGCCTTGTAGGACTTCAGGCAAAAGCCCAAGATTATAAAACTGAAAATATCATCCTGGTTACTTTGGATGGGATGAGATGGCAGGAAGTGTTCAATGGCGCAGACTCGCTGATGGTGGATGATACCGGGATGATTGCATCACAAGGTTCTCTCTTGGAAGAATTTTGGCATCCGGATCCTTTGCAAAGAAGAGAAAAACTCATGCCTTTTTTCTGGGGTACCCTTGCTCAGGAGGGACAGCTTTACGGCAATAGAGCTTATGGCAACTATGTCAATAATGCCAATTCTATGTGGTTTTCCTATCCTGGCTACAATGAGGTTCTCAGTGGTTTTGCAGATGATGAGCGCATCAATTCCAACTCAAAAATCAACAACCCCAATGTGACTTTGCTCGAATACCTCAATCAGAAAGATGAGTACAAAGGGAAAGTGATGGCCTTTGGGTCTTGGGATGTGTTTCCCTATATCGTCAATGAAGAGAGAAGTGGAGTGCCGGTTAATGCGGGTTTTGACATTGCAACAGGAGATGATCTGACGGATGTGGAAAAAACCATCAATCGTCTTCAAAAAGAAATTCGCGGCCCTTGGGGAGGTGTAAGGCTAGATCCTTTTACCCATCATTATGCTCTGGAATCTATCAAGAAACACCAGCCAAAAGTCCTATACATCGCCTATGGCGAAACGGATGATTGGGCACATGGCAATAAATACGATCAATACATCTGGTCAGCCAAGCAAACGGATGCTTTCATACAAGAGCTTTGGGAAACCGTCCAATCCATGCCTCAGTACAAAGACAAAACTACCATGATCATCACTACCGATCATGGGAGAGGCGTGACCAAAAGAACTTGGACTGGCCATGGAGATGCCATCGCAGAAGCGGGAGAGATCTGGATAGCTGCTATTGGTCCTGATACTCCTGCAGATGGCGAGATGAAAGAAAAAGGACAATGGCACTCAGCCATGATCGCACGGACTATTTTCCAATTGCTAGGAATGGAATATCCAGACTCCAAAGCTGAGCCTGCTATCCAAGAAATGATCCGATGAATAAGCTGATATTATTTCTTCTGGGAGCTAGTATCGCTAGCTGCACTCCAGCAAATGACCCTGCCTCTCCAACTTATGGAGAGGTATTTTTTTCAAATACAAGTTGGAATAATGAGTGGTCTGATCTTTCTCGATTCTCGTCGGATGCAGAGGTGTTGGATCTTTCCTGGCAATTTTTGGGAATGGATTCAATTTCTGGAATTGACAGAGAGTATCCGGAAAATCTAATCTCAGGAGAGCCTGTTCTGCTTCCTCACCGCCTTGATGCACCCAATCATTCTCTCTGGTATCGTGCACAAATAGAATTACCGCCGGGGCTTTTAGGGATACGGGCAGATGATGGTACACAACTTTGGGTCAACGGGAAGAGGCTACATAGATCTGATCTAGGGGAGTTTTTTGAAATCACCACTGCTGGAGCAAAGGAATTGTTGATCCGAGTAGTAAACAATGCCATGGCAGGAGGGCTGCACAGCGTGTATTGGATGGAGCGTCAGGATTTTGAAAGTTGGAAGGAAAGAACAGAAGATAAGCAGGATTCCCTTTTATTGGTCCGCAAAAGGGAATTGCTTCAAAGTCAATCTCTTTCGAATGCAAATTTGGACGAGTATCCTATCTTATTTTCCAGTCCAGTGATGCTGCTGGGAACAGATGGAATTCACTATGTGAGATGGATCAGCGAAAAAGCAGGAGAATGTTTTCTGCAATTTCCCGACGGAAGCAGAGAAGTCATTTCATCTCAGGATGGAGTTTTTACTTATGAGTTTGATCAGCACACGCTATCATTTGATCTGGGGCAGGAAAAGACTTTTCATGGGAAATATACTTTTGCGAAGCCTTCATTGTCTGATCATGTGAAATTAGCCGTTTGGGGAGATTCACAAGGTGGTTGGGAGACTTTTGATGAGCTATCCAAACTCATCGGCAGACAGCAGGTAGACTACAGCATCGGTCTGGGAGACTTGGTCAATGACGGTTCAGAGACTTGGGCATACGAGCGTTTTTTAGAGGCAGCTGCACAGATGAAGACCGTTCAGATCCCCGTTCCGGGCAATCATGACTACGATGGCTACTACGAAGATCTTGCTCCGACCCTGTTGAGATCCAGAGTATTTCGCGAAGAAGAATTGACGTATGGAGTCAATTACCTGGGGCCAGTGGCGCTGATGCGATTGGATCCCAATGAATTTTTTCCGGTTTCTCTGCCTGAGAAGTCTGCTCAATTGAACTGGTTTTTGGAGGTGATAGAGTCTGAAAAGTGGCGAAATTCTGCATGGAAAATCTTGGCTATCCATCAGCCTCCTTATTCTCAAGGCTGGCCGGGCTATCATGGGGAAATCAGTATTCGAAAGCTATTGGAGCCTTATTTTCACAGAGGGTTAATCGATGTGGTGATGGCAGGACATACACATGATTACGAGCGATTGAGTCAGGATTTTTCTGGTTCCCAGGTGCAGTTTTTTATTTTCGGTGGCGCCGGTGGGGGTCTGGAACCTGTGGGTGAAGATTCTCTTTTTCCTCAGATGGATCAGTTGATCAAAAAACATCACGTTGGTCTGATGGATCTGGATGAAACCTCTCTTTCATTGAAGGTATTAGATCAGAGTGGAGGGACTTTGGATAGTCTTTTTCTCCGCAAGTAAGGACGTATGACTTTTCTTCAGTAGAGAATTGACAGAGAAGATTTTTACAAAAAATTGTAATTGCTGATAGGGGGAAAGTCCTTTTGACTTGTCCTAAAAGAAAAAACATGCAAAGTCTTATCTTGCAGGAAGATTTTGTTTTTTCCATGCAAGTCCACGCGGCAACCAGTTTTTCAGCGATCCAAGATGGAGATATGCGGGCCTTCGAAGTGCTTTTCAAAGAGCATTATGAGGCTCTGTGTCGCTTTGCTTCTGCCTATCTTGAAGACTCGGATGAAGCCGAGGAGATCGTCCAAAATACCTTTATTGGGATTTGGGAGAAAAAGGAAAAGCTCCAAATAGAAAGCTCTGTCAAAGCGTACCTCTACCGAAGTGTGAGAAATGCCTGCCTCAATGAAATCAAAAGACTGCAGGTGCGAAAAGCACATGCCGCCGATGTATTGCAAGGGCCGACAGGCTATGCTGAAGCCTCAGACCGACCTGCTCTCAAGCAAGAACTGGAAGATAGAATACAGCATGCCATTCGGCTATTGCCGGAGCAGTGCAGGCTCATTTTTCAGATGAGCCGCTATGAAGAACTGAAGTATCAGGAAATCGCCGACCAATTGGGGATTTCTATTAAAACTGTAGAAAATCAAATCGGAAAAGCGCTCCGCATCATGCGTGAGCAGCTCAAAGATTATTTGCCACTGATCATGCTCTTGATGAAAGGGTTTTTGGAACTATGAGCGAGCAAGAAAGAGAACATATAGAGGATCTGATCGGGAAATATATCTTCGGTGAAGCCAGCCAGACTGAAAAGTCTCAATTGGAAAAATGGGCCCTTTCTGATCCGGCCAATCAAAAGTATCTGGAGGATGCTCAGTTGATTTTTGAAAAGAGCCAGCTCGAGGTCGATGCATCTTTTGATGCTGATTTGGCTTGGGGCAAAGTCAAGCCTCAGCTTGCTACCAAGAGCAGGCAATTGATTTTTCCTTCTCTATGGAAGGTGGCTGCGAGCTTTGTCCTGTTCGCAGGTTTGGCCTATTTCCTTTATTATCAGTTTGCGCCGGGAGAGCGACAGACCTACTACAGCGGCAATGAAGTAAGAACGGAATTGATCGCAAATGAAGCTGAAATCACGCTCAACAAGGGGGCGGAGATGGTTGTAGATTACAATTCCAGAAAGAAAACAGGTATCATAGAACTGCAAGGAGAAGCTACGATCAGCATCTCGGAGGATAAAAAGTCAAGTTGGCTGGTGCAAACTGGTGAGCTGCTCATTCGGGATATAGGCACTGTCTTCCATGTCAAAGCATTGCCCGATCAAAATGAAGTGGAGGTCTCTGTGTTTGAAGGAGAAGTGCAGTTTTATTCCGCAGGTGAGGAGGGAATACATCTTTTGGCGGGTGAAAAAGGTGTTTATTCCAAATCGACTCGGGAATTTGTGAAAGCAGTAGCCAATGAGAACGTTTTGGCTTATAAGACAAGATCCTTTGGGTTTGAGGATCAAAGATTGGAGGAAGTAGTCGCGCAACTCAACCAAGTCTATGATCAAAAGATCATCATCCAAGGTGGAATAGCTCAATGCAAGATCACCGTGGGTTTTGTGAATGAAGACTTGGAAACTATTCTGGATATCATTTCGGAAACGATTAAGGTGGATATTGCCAGAAATGGGGAGCAAATTATCCTTTCGGGCGAAACTTGCTTTTAGAATGACTTTCCTAAAAATTGATTCAAATAAGAACTCATTAGCCTTTTGGACGCAGGAAGATCGGAGCTCAGTTAATTCTGTTTTGGGTGTTCAGACTCACATTGCTGCTTCTCCTGTTTTTTCAACTATGCGCCTTTCCGTGTATCTTTATTAAGCGATGGATAAATCCTTGAAACCTATTTTTTTGAGCTTGCTGCTCGGTTTTATTCTGCTCTCTGGAGCTTCTTTTGCGCAGCAAAAACCTCTGCTGGAGAGACAGGTTACGGTGACTTTTGAGCAAAAGCCTGTGTCTAGCGTGCTCGATCAGGTAGCCGCTCAGGCTGCATTTGTTTTTTCATACAGTAGCTCGGCGATTGATGTTACCAGACTTGTTTCAGGCAATTTTGAAAACCAATCTGTTCGGGAGGTTTTGGAAGGGATTTTTCAGGGAGAGGTTCACTACAAGGAAAGAGGAAACTACATCATATTGACTCCGGCTCCTGTATCCAAAAAAGAAGTGACCGTCAGTGGCTATGTATTGGATGAAAAAACGGGTGAAAGAATCCGAAATGCCACCGTGTATGATCCGATTACACTCCAATCTTCCGTAACGGATGAATATGGGTTCTTCGAAATTCAAGTCAAAAACCCAGCTGCTGAAGATTATAAATTGATCGTCAATAAGGCATAATATACCGATACCATGCTCGTGTCGAGTGCCAAGGGACAGCTGTTTCAGAATATTTTGCTTCGCCTGGACCCACAGCGCATTCTCAATGCCATGGATAGCACGGATAGCTGGAAGTTTTGGAAGCTGAATAAGGATACGGATCAGGCCAAAAACATAGAAAACCTGAAGGATACCATCCATCGGGATTTTCAGGTTTCTTTTCTTCCTTTTCTGGGAACGAATAGAAAACTCAGCGGCAATGTGGTCAATGACTATTCTCTAAACATATTGGGAGGATACTCTGCCGGTACGGAAAAAGCAGAATTGGGTGGCTTGTTTAACCTGAATAGGGGAAATGTCGGGAAGTTTCAGGCGGCTGGTTTGTTCAATTTCAATGGAGGAGGTATTCAGGGAGTTCAATTGGCGGGATTACTGAATATGAACTTAAGAGAAAGCAAAGGGCTACAAACCGCAGGCTTGGTCAATTTCAACCTCAGAGATGTAGATGGAGTGCAGCTATCGACGATCCTCAATAGTACGGGAGGAAATCTCCATGGGCTTCAGGCTTCCGTCTTAGCCAACTATACCCATCGGGATGTAGAAGGGACACAATTGGCGCTGCTTTTTAATGGGGCGAGAAAGGTGAAGGGCTCCCAAATCGCCCTGTTTAATTATTCAGACAGCATTCAGGGCATCCCTTTTGGACTGATCAGTATAGTGAAAAAAGGCTATCACAAAATCGAACTAAGTGCGGATGAAGTCATGCCGCTAAATGTATCCCTGAGGACTGGCACACGATCCTTTTATAATATTCTATTGGGAGGGATTCGACCTGATGATACCAATGTGAATACCTACACCTTTGGCTATGGAATCGGTTCATCGCCGAGGTTGGGCAAAAAAACGTACCTCAATGTAGAATTGAGTTCTCAGCAATTGACTCGGGGAAACCTGGCCGCTATTAATTTGATTACTCGCTTTTATCTGGGTTTTGAATACCAAATCACCCGCTATGTCGGCGTATTTGCCGGACCAAGTATCAATTGGCGACTATATGATGAAAGCTATGATTTCCATCCCGAGACATTCACCTATACCAGTCCCAAGCTTCTTTCCGAGCATAGCTTCGCTGCCAACAATCTGGCCGATCAGTTTTGGATAGGTGGACGATTTGGTGTTCGGTTTTTTTAATAACTTAACGCTATAATTCCACCTTGGAAAGGGGGTTGGAGCTTGTCCCGAAGAATTTCGGGAGGGATTGAAAAGCTAAGAAAGTATCAACTAAACCATAGTACCAAAAATGAACCTCTCCACCCAAGACCAGCAGATCTTAATGGACTTAATCAAAACCCGTTTTGAAAAGAACCAAAGCCTGTATCCAAAGCTAGACTGGAAGCAGGTTCAGGAAAGACTTGCCTCCCAACCCGAAAAACTAGCCTCCCTCTACCAAATGGAAGAAACAGGTGGTGAACCTGCACTGATGGGAGTGGATTCTGAAACAGGAGAGTTCCTATTTTTTGACTGCTCGGCAGAGAGTCCATCGGGGAGAAGAAGTGTCTGCTACGATAGAGAAGCTTGGGAAGCCCGCAAGAAATTCAAGCCTGAAACCTCAGCTATGGAACTAGCCGAGAAAATGGGAATAGAGGTCCTCAATGAGGAGCAGTATCGTTTTCTACAGACTCTGGGCAAATACGATCTCAAAACCTCCTCTTGGATCAGCACACCAGCCAAAATCCGAAAACTAGGCGGAGCACTTTTCTGCGATCGACGATATGATCAGGTCTTCACTTATCACAATGGAGCGGATTCCTACTATGCCGCTAGGGGATTTAGAGGAGTTGTGAGGGTTTGAAATTTTGAAAAACGATTGGAGAAGTACGAAGTACGATTCATGGAAATTGTAAAGGTTTTTATTTCAACATTCAAAATCTGTCAAAATATTTAACTCTTTTAACTAGGAAGAAAAGGTTGTCTAAGTATGCTGGACTATTATTCTAAATCAAAACCTGAGAATCAATGGACCGCTGTATACGAGACCCGTACGTACGGTGGTGTGAGAGGCGCACCCCGATGCATCGTGGCGGGCTGTGGGCTTATAGCTCACGGCCGTCTACTCGATTAGGCATAGTGCTTCATTCAACTGTCTTGTTTAAAAGTATATAAATTCTATTAATTGCCATAATTAAGGTCAAAAGAAAAAGTGTCAATAGAAAATAGTTTATTCCGATTATAGTTTTCTCAATAACCCATTTGTAATGCCAATTTGGAATATACACAGTACTTGACAAAAGTGTTAATATTAAGAAAATTGACAGAACTATACAAAACGAAATATTAACATGAATTTCCTTCACAAATTTTTGTTTTAGTTCATTGCTTTCATTGTCAGCGTCCTTTTTAATATTGTCAATTTGACTATAAATAATTGCTAATAGATTAAATAAAAAGCCGCCAAAAATTGCTATAGCGGCAATTAAGTTTCCTAACTGCCCTTTAAAATCGAATCCATTATATGTTAAAGTAATCGATATTAGAATGGGAAATGCCAAAAAAAGAATTGCATCCTTCCAATTGATATATTTTGATCGTTGATTAAGGCTTTTCAAAGTGCCAAAATGGTCAAAAATAATCTTCAATATGTTAATTCTTTCAAGCATTATTGCCTTACTCTTAGTTCAATAATATCTTCTATGAGTTCTTCACTTTGGTCGATTAAGGATTGAAGAATTGGATTTCCTTGTTCATCAAAATCAATTTGACTGGTTACATCTACATCTGGTTGAATCCTGTTTTTATGTGCTACATAGAATGTTTTTCTTTTTCCATTCAACTCCAATTCAAATTCAATTTCATCAAATTCTTCATCTATACCATCAATCTCAATTCTTTCATTTTCTGGATTTGTAAACAGGTTATCTACAAAATTCTTAAAGTTTTGAGGTAAACTTGAATTAGATAACATAGAGGTTTTAAGAGTTCCTGGTATTTCTTCTGGATTTCCACCATTTCTGTAGTATTCTTCAATCGAATTCGGTATCCTACGTTTAATAAACTCAACCTTTTTTAAATTTCCATTATCCATCATTCTTCTGTATACACTGCCATGAAGAATGTTATTCACTAAAACCTTATAAACTTGAAATCCTTCAGCTCTTACGAATTGATTTATTGTCCGTTTAAAAACGGTTTTTATACCAAATTTTGCCTTTCGTTGTAGAATTAACGCTCCTGAATTTCTGTTTGTTGGTATTTTCAAGTAAAAGAAAATATTCCTAAAGGCAGCATGATTCTGCTGAACATCTAAAATATTTTCTCTCGATTCCACATCTCTTATTTGATATTGTTCCCCACTTACTCCAGAAGAGAAATATCCGTAAATTCTTCTGCTGGCTATATCAACTGTCGGGGGAGCATCTAAAGTCAAATGTAATGATGTCGTATCACGAGCGTCAGATGTATCAATAATGTTTTCAAATATAGAATTCAAATAATTTTCAAAAACTTGAAAAAAATCATCTGTTCCATTAAACCTGCTCAGTATTTGATCATTGTTATTGTTGTCCTGAACCTTAATTATGTATGTTGATAGTAATATTTTGTCCATATTTTTAGTATTATGCTTAACGACCAGCTATGATAAGTGGGGATTAGAAAGCACTAACCTCTCGTCTCGCACATAGCCACGCCTTGATTTAAATTTAAAACTTGTGGCGGACTTTCCAATCCCCACAAAACTGTCCTGACTGATGAACCCCCATTCATTCATAGCATTTGGTACCTGCTGTGTTTCTCCGTTCATAATGTTTACGTTTGGAGTTGTTCGCTGAACCAAGAGAGTTCGTGAGGCATTTTCTTCTGGAGATATTCGTTCCACTTTGCCCAACTGAATATCTGGCTGGTATGCCGTATGAAAATTAACTGTGTTTCTGTTCCTTCGGAATGTCTAACTGTTGCTGTCTTAGCATATGCGTTACTAATGTAATCTTCCCATTTTACGCCTTCAGTCGAGTATTCGGTTTCTTGGAGTGCGTTAGCCAATAAATTTGCAGCACTTGTTCCGATAAACAGGCAAGTTTTGGGTTTAAGCAATTTCATAATCTCCAAAAATGGGAACCAACCACTGTAAAAGTCCTCGTAACTTGGTCGTCCCTTATTTGTTTCCATAGGTCTTTGGATGAAGTTGTAGAAGGAAACCAAATTCCAAAAAGTTGATGAATCAAAATCATCATTTCGAAAGAGTGCCCGATGAAGATTTGGGAAGATTTTTGTTCCGTAGTACCAACGTTCAATTGCAAGTTCTTCAATCACTTCTCTTGTAAAAGTTGGAGAATTATGTATTTCAATTGACTCAGGGGTGTTGTCATGATAGTGGCTTTCTCCAACAATTAGAAGTTTGTTTTGAGTGTCCAGTGAATCAAATTGGCTACCAACCCAAGGTAGCCATTTTAAGCCTTTAATTTCCAAAAATCGAGAATCGGTAGTTCTGTCCATGTTACATCTTAGACCATGAATGCATGCTTCCTGATGGACAATTAAATGAGGAAGGCGTATTTTTTGATTTAACTAAAGTCCCACATTTTTTGCATTGGTAATTGTTAGGCCCAACTTCTCCCAAGTCTGTCCATGAATGCATTCCCCCTCCGGGGCAATTGAAACTACTTGGAGTTTTGTCGCTTGTGATGTGAGTCTTACATTTTTTGCATTGATAATTTTTTCATTTCGTAGTGAATTTAGGTTTTACTTATTTGTTGACATCTGGATTTTCCGCTCCTACTCATAGCAGGTAACGAATCGATATACCCAACCAATTGGGTATATTTTTCATATATCCTCAATCGAAAACCCTTTCAATTGATCAAATTTGAGGTTTATCCGATTGTTACCGTTTGGTGTCTGATATTTATAAAATCTGATAATTTTCATTTCTTCCCTAAAAAATCCCTGTTCGGCCTCAGAAAAAATCTCTTGGCTAAGAAAGGTACATAATCGATAGGAGACAATACCCTGTACAGGGTATTTTTTGATGAATTCGGATTTTTTTGCTTATCGATCTCTGATCTTCTTGACTCCTTATTCTTCCGTATCCTGTCTGTCCGCTGTGACGGGTCTTCGCTCTTCCGTCCCCTTTATCCAATCTCTCAATCTCGAATTCTCGTAAATTCACAACCTTCCCACCTTCCCACCTTTCAACTTTTCAACCTTCCCACTCCCAAAAATTTTCCAATTCCTCCCATAGGGGTAAAGCGCGACTTGTCTGTCCTAAAGATGAAACGAAACCAATACGATGAATACGATCCAAAAATTCGCACTGCTTTTCCTCTTTTTGATCAGTCAGCCTATTCTGGCGCAGGTTCAATCCGCTGAGGAAGAAGTGATTCAGAAAAAGCATTTTCAATTTCAGCCTTTCACCAAACCTGGAGCAGATACAAGCTATGTGCCCTTTCAGATTTCACTGGTTCCTTTTGTAGGTACCAATGGAAGCAATTCCGGGAATGTCGTAAATGGAACTTCCATCAATGTACTGGGAGGTTTTTCTGCAGGAAACAGAGCTTTTGAAGCAGCTGGACTTTTCAATCTGAACCGTGGAAATGTGACCGGGGTACAAGTGGCTGGTTTGTTTAATCAGGTGAGAGGTACCGTGGATGGGGTTCAGATGGCAGGTCTTTTCAATTCCAACCTCGATTCGGTACAAGGGGTGCAGCTAGCCGGTTTGACCAACTTTACCACCGGAAAAGTAGATGGAGTACAAATCTCCGGTTTGGCGAACTTCACTCCCAAATCGGTGAAAGGTGTCCAAATTGCAGGTTTGCTGAATTTCTCGGCCAAAGATCTGGAAGGTTCACAGATCTCAGGTGGCTTGAATTTCACTGCCAAAAATGTGAAAGGTTCCCAAGTAGGTTTGGCTAATTTCGGAGGGAAAGTAGAAGGCTTCCAACTGGGTTTGTTCAACTATGCAGACTCCATGAGCGGGGTGCCGGTAGGATTGATTACCTATGTGCGCTCGGGATATCATACTTTGGAATTCAGTGCCAATGAGGTGCTGCCGCTTAATCTTGCCTTTCGCAGTGGCAAGAGAGAGTTTTACAATATGTTGTTCGTCGGGTTCAGACCGGAGATCCAGCGGGATGTAGTGTGGTCCTTTGGCTATGGAGTAGGTACTTCTCCCAAGTTGACAGATTGGCTCTATCTGAATATAGAGGCGAGTTCTGAGCAGCTCAACCAGGGCAATGTCATGGCACTAAATCTAATCAATCGCTTCTATGTAGGAGCGGAGTTTCAAGTAGCCAAAAAGCTTGCGATTTTCGGTGGTCCCACTGCCAACTTGAGGGTTTACGATGATACCTATGAGTTTCATCCCGAACTCTTCCAATATACTTCTCCACAAATCCGAAATCAGCGCTACTATCCTGACCGAGTTGCGAGTCAATTTTGGTGGGGATTCCGTGCAGGACTTCGATTCTTCTAATTCTCCTTCTTTTCTTATCTAATCAATTTTCGCTATGAAAACTTTCATTGCCTTGGCTTTGCTATGCCTTTTTGTGAGCCCAACTAAACTCTATTCCCAAGAACTGACGCAAACGGTCCGTGGGAAGGTGGTAGATCAGATTTCCCAAAATCCCATAGAAGGAGCATCGGTGATTGTACTGGGTTCTGATCCGGTGCTGGGCGCGGTCACAGATCGACTAGGGGAATTCAAAATCGCTCTGGTGCCCTTAGGGACGCAGGCTTTGCAGGTGAGTTTTATGGGCTATGAAAAAGTGATTCTGTCCCAGATTCAGGTCAATAGCGGGAAGGAGACTGTTCTTGCTGTAACTTTGAAAGAGGATATTTCCGAAATCTCCGAGTTTGTCGTGACTGCCAGCCAAAAGGAGAAAACTGTCAATGACATGATAGCGGTCAGTGGAAGAACTTTTTCGGTGGAGGAAACCAGGAAGTTTGCAGCGGCAGTAAATGATCCGGGACGGATGGCGATTTCATTTTCCGGAGTGGTAAGCACGGATGATGGGAATAATAACATTTCTATCCGTGGCAATAGTCCCAACGGCCTGCTCTGGAGAATGGAAGGGATCGATATTCCCAATCCCAATCACTTTGTCAATCCGGGGTCGTCTGGAGGGGGCGTATCCATATTGAGTTCTCAGTTGCTGGCCAATTCGGATTTTATTACGGGCGCATTTCTTGCTGAGTATGGCAATGCTCTTTCTGGAGTTTTTGATCTGAGTCTGCGAAAAGGAAATAATGAGCGAAGAGAATTCACTGTTCAAGCTGGATTTTTGGGGACGGATGTGGCAGTAGAGGGTCCATTTTCTCCCAATTACAAAGGTTCTTATCTGATTAACTATCGCTATTCCACACTATCCCTCTTGTCAAAAATCGGGGTGCCATTGGGCGATTATGTGACCAATTTTCAGGATTTGTCCTTCAATTTCTATTTGCCGGCAGGTGAAAAAAACAGTTTTTCCATCTTCGGATTTGGAGGCCTTAGTGATCAGAAGAGTGATGCGGAGCTGGATTCCTTACAGTGGGAGTCGGATGATGAGCGCTACAATTCTACTTTCTTTTCCAATACCGGAGCAGCAGGGGTCAAGCATGTCTATCTCTTGCATTCCAATCATGTGCTTCAAAACACGGTGCTTTTGTCCGGGACAGAACTGGGCGATAATTACCATCGGCTGGATGAGGAATATGTGCCTGAGGAGCGATATTTTGAAAAATTCGGTAACTCTAAGCTAACCGTCAGTTCGGTACTTAATTCGAAGCTATCGGCCAGATCCAGTCTGAGGTCGGGGATTTATTGGAATAAGCTATACTATCAACTTCATGAAAAGTCCTATGAAGTAGAACTGGGTGGATTGGAGACAAAGATCAATTCCAATGGCAATACAGAAACTTTGCAACTTTTCAGCCAGTGGAATTACCGAGCATCAGAGCGATGGACGGTCAATCTGGGGATGCACTACCTGCGCCTCAATCTCAATCAAAGCCAGTCTCTGGAGCCAAGAGCGAGCGTGAGTTATGCATTGGATGAGCGACAAAGTCTGAGCTTTGGCTATGGGCTTCACAGTCAGATCCAGCCATTGGGAACCTACTTTGCGGAGCAGGTAGTGGGAGAGCAGGTTACTTTGCCCAATCATGACCTGGACCTGAGCAAGTCCCATCAGGTGGTCTTAGGCTATGATCGCTCGATCAATCCTTATCTACGCATGAAGCTGGAAACGTACTATCAGCATCTATACCAGATTCCAATCAAACCAGGTGCTGATCAGACTTATTCTATTATCAATCAGGAATGGAGTTTTATGACAGATCCTTTGATCAGTGATGGAAAAGGAAAAAATTACGGGCTGGAGATGACATTGGAACAGTTTACCAATCAGGGAATGTACTTTCTTTTTTCAGGCTCTCTATATAATTCACTCTACCAAACCGAAGAGTCCAAATGGAGAAATACCCGCTTCAATGGAAATTTTAACCTGACGCTGACAGGAGGAAAGGAGTTTGAGTGGGAAAAAGGAAGGAGCTTTGGGGTGAATATCCGTGCGATATATAGCGGAGGTATGAGAGTAACTCCGATTGATATGGAGGCTTCCATCGAAAAAGGAGAAACTGTCTGGATAGAAGAAAAGGCTTTTGAGGAGCAAAATCCGAACTATTTCAGGGCTGATCTGCGATTCAGTCTCAAAAGAAACAAAGCCAAATCTACACGGACCTGGGCTTTGGATATCCAGAATGCGAGCAACAGAAAAAATGTGTACGGAAGTTATTTCGAGCCAATGACAGGAGAGGTCAAAACTTCCTATCTCAGCCCATTGATTCCTATTTTAAGTTATAGAATTGAATTTTGATCACTATGGAAATGAAAAAAGGAGCTGATTTTTCCCGATTGATCCCATTTTATTCGAAGAGTTTTTCAATTCAGAAAACGTTTCACAGAGAAGAGTTTTCTGAGGAGACTGGCGAAGAAAGTGGGATGCTGGTAGAATCAGCTCCTTTGCAGTGGATATGGAACAGCTAGTTGCTTTTTAGAAAAGCTTAGCTTCCAAACTTCCCTTTGAGCGCAGCTAGTTTTTCGGCCATTGTTCCTTGCGACTCGGAGTTGCGGGCAGGTTTCCCTTTTCCTTTCTCCATCTTTTTGCCTCTTTCTGCAAATGGATCAGATTTCATACTCAAACCGATTCGCTTGCGAGGGACATCTACTTCCAATACGGTCACCTCGACCTTTTGATTGACATGCACGATTTCATTGGGATCTTTCACAAATCGATCTGCCAAGTGACTCAAATGGACTAGGCCATCTTGATGTACTCCCACATCTACAAATGCTCCAAAAGCGGTGATATTGGTGATGACACCAGGAAGTTTCATTCCAGTCTTGAGGTCGGTGATGGCATTGACACTTTCCTCAAACTGGAAGACTTCAAAGCTTTCGCGAGGATCACGACCCGGCTTTGCAAGTTCCTCCAAGATATCCTGCAAAGTTGGCAAACCAACCTGATCAGACACATAGGATTGGAGGTTGATTTTCTTTCTCAAGTCCTCAGATTGGATCAATTCACTGACGGATGAACCAAGGTCTTGGGCCATTTTTTCCACCAAAGAATAGCGCTCTGGATGGACTGCAGAGGAATCGAGTGGGTTGCTAGCCTGACCGATTCTCAAGAAACCCGCAGCCTGTTCGTATGCTTTATCTCCCAGTCTTGGGACTTTGAGCAATTGATTTCTGGAGGAGAATGGACCATTTTGATTTCTGAAATCCACGATATTTTGAGCCAATCCAGGGCCTAAACCGGAAACATAAGTCAAGAGCTGTTTGGATGCCGTATTGACTTCTACTCCCACGCCATTTACAGCGGACATGACTGTGTCATCCAAGGCATTTTTGAGGGAGTTTTGATCCACGTCGTGCTGATATTGTCCAACACCGATTGATTTGGGATCGATTTTGACGAGCTCAGCCAAAGGGTCCATCAGTCTTCTCCCGATCGAAACAGCTCCTCTGACAGTCAGATCCAAATCAGGAAATTCTTCTCTTGCCACGTCTGAGGCCGAGTAAATCGATGCGCCTGCTTCATTGACCATGGTGACGATTGTGCTTTTGGGAAGTCCAAGAGTTTTGACAAAAGCTTCTGTTTCACGTCCGGCGGTTCCATTGCCGATAGCGATGGCCTGAACCTGATATTTCTCCACCATGCCTCTTAGAATCATGCCTGCTTCGGCAGTTTTGCGCTGCGGCTCATGTGGAAAAATGGCTGAATATTCTAAAAATTGACCTTGAGGTCCGAGGCAGACGACCTTGCATCCTGTCCTAAATCCAGGGTCGATTGCCATAACTGATTTTTCACCCAAAGGTGCTCCTAGCAAGAGTTGACGAAGGTTTTCTGCAAATACCCTAATAGCTTCCTCGTCTGCCTTTCTTTTGGTCAGAAGTCGAACTTCTGTTTCCATGCTTGGTTTCAGGAGTCTTTTGTAAGCGTCTTTGACTGCAATTTTCACTTGATCTGCTGATGAGTTGGCCTGTCCTGTCAGCACTTCTCTTTCTATCACGGCCAAAGCATCCAGTTCTTCAGGACAGGAGTCCAGCATCAGGAAAAGTTCTTTTTCCCCCCTTCGCATCGCCAAAACCCGGTGAGAAGGAGCTGTCTTGATAGGCTCCTTCCAGTCAAAATAATCTTTGAATTTGGCGGCTTCAGTCTCTTTTCCTGGGATGACTTTGGAGCTGAATGTGCCTTCTTCCAAAAAGAGTTTTCTCATTTTTTCACGAAGTGAGGCATTTTCATTGATCCACTCGGCGATGATATCGCGAGCACCTTGGAGGGCTTCTTCGATGGATTGCACTTCTTTTTCTTCGGAAATATATTTTTCAGCTTCCGTATCCAAGTCTATGCTTTCCTGCGCAAAAATCAATTCTGCTAGAGGCTCAAGCCCCTTTTCTCTTGCTATTGTTGCCTTGGTTCTTCGCTTAGGTTTATATGGAAGGTAGATGTCCTCCAGTTTGGACATCGTTTCGGCTTCAAGAACCTGCTTTTGTAAGGAGTCGGTTAGTTTTCCTTGCTCGGAGATGGATTTGAGGATAGCTTCTTTTCTTTTGTCCAGTTCGCGTAGCTGGATCACCCGGTCTCGGATACCCGCCACCTGCACTTCATCGAGACTGCCGGTAGCTTCTTTTCGATAGCGGGAGATAAAAGGTACGGTCGCTCCTTCATCCAAAAGTTCCAAAGTAGCCTTGACTTGGCTGGCTTTGATGGATAGCTCGGAGGCGATTTTCAAATCGTAATTCATAGCGATAATAGGAGGTTTTAATCAATCAAGCTGCAAGTTAAGTCTGCATTGTTGGGAAAAAAGGCTTTGAAAAAGGGAGGGCTTTTAAAGCTCTGAGGGCCTGAGGGTAAAAATGAAGAATTTAAGTGTTCTAATTTCAAATTGGTGTCAAGTCGTCTAAAAAGCCATGTGATATTTTTGGGATGGTGTCAGACCAGTTCGATCGATTTAATACATCATCCCAAAAAGCCACAAAGGGACCTTGCTCCCAAAGCCCAACTCAATATCATCCGCTGCCAATAGATAGTGTTCTAGATGCTTGACCTGACTTGCGTCTTTATTTTTACCTCCCACTTCTATCACCAACTCACCGGCCTTGAAGTCTCCTTCTTTGGGTAGAGTAACTTCGATTTTACTGTTTTTCAATTGATTGAGTAAAAATGTCTCTCTGATAGCACCAATCTCTGGTAAGGCTTTGAGAGCATAGGAAAGATTCGTGTTTTCCAGGTAGATTTTGTCGGGCTTTTGCAGCAAAGAGACTCCTTTTCCATCTGCCAATAGCAAATTGAGAAGTCTTGCCTTTTCCAATTGAGCAAGCCACTCATAGACTGAGTCTCTACTGGTCTCTACTTTTCTAGAAATTGAGGAAAGGTTAGGTTTGAAAGGAGCTGATTCCGCTAAAACAACCAGGAGTTTTTTGACTTTATAGGCTGATCCAGCATTGTAATCAGCTATAAATGCCAAGTCGGACTCGACTACCGTGTTGATGATTTGTTGAAGAAAGATGGGGATGCTATCTGGCCTTGATTCTGCTATAATGGGCAGATATCCCTGTTTGAGGTATTCTTTGAAAGCTGGAAGGGGTTGGAATTGCTGTCGAAATTCTTGGGCGATTTCCAAATGTGATTGTCGGATCTCTCCCAGATCGACCTTTTTCAAATTTATATTTTTTGTCAAGCTAATGTACTCTCGAAAAGATAAACCGGGTAGTTCATAAGTGATAACCCTTCTACTCAAATCTGACTCTCCACGATAGATGTCTAGAGCAGAAGAGGATGAAAAAACCACTTTCAAGTCAGGAAAGGAATCATAGATGTTTTTTAGTTCTCTGGACCAGTTAGGGTACTTGTGTACTTCATCTATAAATAGATATCTTCCACCATTTTGATAAAAATCGAGTGTAGTCTCTACTAGATTGTGGGTATAAAACCAATAATGATCTGCAGAAAAATAAAGGACTCCCTTTCCTGTGGATTGGATTCCAAATTTGATGCGTTGGAGCATAAGGGTTGTTTTTCCTGATCCCCTTGGCCCCTTGATCGCTATCATCCGCTCATTCCAGTCTATTTCCGAATAAAGAAATCGGAAAAACTGATCACTAACTTGATTCAGGAGGTTGTGAAAGTTTGAGACTAAAATTTCCATATTGTAGAATGTATTCGACAAAAATGAATAAAATATGTCGAATCAAAAAGTCAAAATAGGAATTGAAATGCCTTTTCAAATCGACAAATGTTCCAAGCCAATGCTTTAACGATCTGATTCATGAACGGATATGTTCTGCTTTTTCCAGATTTCCCGAGTGAGTTCCTGGAGTCTTTGCTGCGCTTCTGGCGGGGAAATGATCTGAATTTTGTCTCCCAAGCAAATAATCCAACGAATAAATCCTTCCAGAGAGGTGCACATAAAAGTCATCAATACGCGGTCTTTTTCCCGTCTTTCTAGGACAAACCCTTGGTTGAACTTTTGGACTCTCAGGTATTTTTCGGCTGAGATGGGAATGGAAATTACAATCTCCAGCAGGTTTTCGGAGGAGCGGATTTTTTCGAGATATTCTGAAAGGGAAGGGTGGGATTGAGGGTTGTAGTTTTCATCCAGCACAGTAAGCGTATTGATCCGGTCGAGTCGAAAAGTGCGATAATCGGCTCTCATCCTACACCAGGCGATCAAGTACCATTGCTGGTATGCATAATATACGCCGACAGCTTCCAATGTTCGGCGGCTGGTTTTTTCCTCGACGAAAGTCGTGTAAGTGATATCAATGAGCTTGCGAGAGACAAGAGCTTCTAGGATTTGTTGCAGAAAACGGTCCTTACTATCATGTAGAAGTTGATTTTTCTGATTGAATACCGCTACCAAGGATGAGAGTTGCTGCACCTTTTCTTTTTCGGTGGTACGCAGAACAGATTTGATTTTGAGCATGGCTGACTGGAAATGTTCCAGACTGCTTCGGTCCGAAATTTGGCCGATGATTTTTTCTGCCAAAGCGAGAGATTGTGCTTCCTCAGCTGTAAACATCACCGGCGGCAAACGATAGCCTTCCATCAGGGAGTAGCCTTGTCCAGCCTCTCCGATGACGGGCACTCCTCCTTCTTCTAAGGCCCGAATATCCCGGTAGACAGTTCTGAGACTGATTTCAAATCTATCTGCGATTTCCTGTGCTTTGGTCAGTCGTTTGGATTGCAGATGTGTGAGGATGGCGGTGAGGCGGTCGATTCTGTTCATTGTTGTCAGAGAAAATGAAAAATTACAAAATCCTACTGACATACTGCTGTCACTAAGCGTCGGTTTCTTTGTGTATCCTAACGAATAAAAACTATGGAAACGCAAGAAAAACAAAGAACATTTATCGACAGAGAACAAGTTTTGGCTCACTGGCAAGGACATCGAGCATTGACAAGAAGGGTGATTGAAGCTTTTCCCGAAAAGGATCTTTTCACATTCTCCATCGGAGGCATGCGGACTTTTGGCCAAATGGTAGGGGAACTACTGGCCATTGCTGGGCCAGGTGCAGTTGGTTTGGCAACTGATGAGTGGAAGGAACTTGACGAGAAAGATAGGTCGCAAGAGAGCAAGGAGAAGCTACTAGAGCTGTGGGATCAGACGACGCAGGTATTGGATGAAAACTGGTCCAAAATCCCGGAGGAAAGATTTCAGGAAACTCAGGTCGCATTTGGGATGTATGAAAACCCCGGCTATTGCTCAGTGCTGTATTTTATTGACAATGAAATACATCATCGGGGACAAGCCTATGTATATCTGAGGGCTTTGGGAGTCGAGCCGCCGGCATTCTGGGAAAGGTAAAAGGAAACTGGTTTTTTCGAAGAAGTATTGTTTAAAAAAAAGAAGCTGCTCCGGATCGGAGCAGCTTCTTTGTATTCAAATTTCTGATTTCAAACTTTTGATTTTCTAAATATCTCCTCTGCTTCCTCCTGGTCCCATACTTGGACCTTCACCGGTATTGATCATGTTATTGTAATCGTCCATGTCCATGCCTTTGCTGAAGCGACGGATATTGTAGGAGAATGTCAACATGAAATAGCGCTGCAAGACATTGGTTTGCACGTCTTCGATGTAGGTTTCGGTGACATTTCTACGAATACTTGCATTTTGTCTGAAGAGGTCATAGACATTCAGACTGACCTCTCCTCGCTGGTTTCCAAATACTTTTTTGCCCAAGCTCATATTGACCAAGGTGAAATTATTGTCAAATCCTTCACTTAGACCAGAGTTGATCTGATGGCTCAGGTCAAGTCTATAGACAAAGCCTTCCCAGATGATCCAATTGAAGTTTACACGACCTCTTTGGTTGAAATATTTATTGTTCAGGCTAGTGTTAAGGGTGTTTTCTACATCATTGAAGGAGAATCTCGTCCAGATGTTGAAGTCCACCTGATCGGAAATATTACTGCTCAAAGAAAATCCGGTGCTATAGCGGCTCGAATTGTTGAAGCCATACTGCTCGTTGACCAAAGTAGGTCTTTTGGTATAGGAGGCTCCGAAATTGATGTTGAAGTTTGATTTGATAAATCCTGCAGGGATGCCATAGTTCATCCAAGATCTAAAATCCCAATAGCCATCCAGATTGACTGGTTTGTAAAGCTGCGATCCAGGTTCCAAAATAATCCCATCTTGGATTTCGGTGGCTTCGTCAGCGATCAGAGAGCTATTCGAGATGGTATTGTTGACTATGGAGGACTGAGCAAAAAGGAACCAATTGCGGTCCGTGTCCGGATTGTTGGATCGGAATCGGACTCTCATTCGGTGCGAATAAGACTGATCCAACTCAGGATTTCCGACATAGAGCTGCAACGGATTGGAATTGTCTACGACAGGCTGAAGCTGTCTGAGATCTGGTTCGTTGGTACGCGTATCGTAGTCAAATTCGACATTGGTATTGTCTGAAAATTTATAATCTACCCGAACCGTAGGAAGAAAACTCTGGAACGTTCTTTCCAATTCGAAGGGCTGAGGAAAGCCCTGCTCGTTGTCCAGTTTGGCATTTTGATATTGACCTTCCACTTGGAATCTCAAGCCATCTTTGGAGTATTGATAACCGAGTTCTACTTCCTGAGTCAAGAATTTGCTTTCGAAGGTATTACTCAATGCGGTGTCCAAAGCAAGATTTGCTTCTCCAGGAGATTCATCCAGCACGTCAAAGATCAACTGATCTGAATCATTGACACGATTACCGATTTCGTATTCCAATTCAAACTGACTTCTTTCGCTGACAGCCTCGGTAAAGGAAATGCCCGTCTCCCAATCAAATCCTTTTCTATCCCGATTGATCAATTGATTGATGGTTTCGGTTCTGTATTCTGGTTCGAAATATTGATTTTCGGCCAATCTTTTGGAGCGATCTTCATTTTGATGATTGCCGACTCTAGCTCTTACGGTCATGGTCCTGCCGGGCTTGTCGAATTTGTGACTGTATAGAAAACGATTGAAAATATCGTAATCTTTGTTTTTGGCAGTTCTGGTATTTTCTACGGTATTGATCAGATCTGTTCCGTTGGTGGTTTCTCCAGAGAAGTCCGAGTTTTCTGTTTCAAATCGGGCGGACAAACGAGGAATGAATAGAATTCTGTTTTTCTCATCGATGTCGTATTCCAATCGCATGTCAAACTGATGCTCATTATTTAGCCTGGAATCGTTGCTGATTTCATTGTAGAATTGTTGGCTTTCATCATTGGTGATGAATTCTCTGAAGCGGATTTCCTGCCCGATATTTTCTCGGCTGTTGAATACATAGCTTCCAGTGACTTTGACTTTTTCTCCCCAAAGATCCGTATAGTTAAGTCCGGCGAGATGGGTGTTGATAATCCCACTTTGAGGTCGGGAATTGTCTTGGGCGTTAGGGTCAGAGGAATAGTCCGTCAGGTTGATGTTATTTGTCAGTCCTGTGAATGTGATTCGTTGATCTTCATCGAAGGCATTGATAGAAGCACCGACCACATAGCGGTCGTCTGTGCCATATCCGGCAGTAGTTCTACCAAATTGTCCTTTTCTTCGATTCGGTTTGGTGATGATGTTGATGGTTTTCATCCTTTCGCCATCATCAAAGCCGCTCAATCTCGCTTTTTCGCTGAGCTGGTCAAAGATCTCAACGCTTTGGATGACCTCTGCAGGTAGATTTTGAAGGGCTGTTCTCACATCTGTTCCAAAGAACGGTTTACCATCCACGAGTATTTGCGCGATATTCTCACCTTGAGCCTGAAGTGCTCCTTCGGCGGAATTGACTCCTGGGAGTTTTTCGATCAATGTCTGAGCCGAGGCATCCCTCATGGTTTTGAAGGCATCGGCATTGTACATGGTCGTGTCAGATTTTTGCTGACCGGTGGAGCGTCTAGCTGCCACAGTCACTTCCTGCAATGCGGTAGCTTCTTCACGCAGAGGAATGACACCTAGGTTTAGGTCTTGATTGACGTGGATGCTTTTGAAAAAATTACTGTAGCCGAGGTATTGTACCTTGAGGAGATAGTCCCCTTCTTTTACTTGGTTGATTTCAAAATTTCCTTCGAGGTCAGTGATCATTCCATCGACTTGGGAGGAGTCATTGACGCTGAGGATCAATACATTGGCATAAGGAATAGTAGTGGAAGATCCAGCCTCCTGGATTTTCCCTTTGACGGTGTAAGATTGGGCAAAGGAGGCAGCCGAAACTACCCATACAAAAAGGATACTTAAATAAACTTTCATTTAGTTGGTTTTTGGGAATTGGCCATCTCGGTTATGGCAATTTGTATACAAAGGAAATAGCTAAGACGCTAAATTGTTTTAAGATTTGGGCTAAGCGGTCATATGAGCCAATAAGTGCCTACCGATCATGTAAAAAATAACAGATTAGTCTGATTTTCAAAGTCTTATTGGGGGCGTGTCGGTTTTGTGTCAATTATTGTCAGAATTGATGTTATTTTTATTGTCAATAGAGTGTTTATAAAAACAACATTTTATATTAGTGTCATAATCATCAAGGATATGGAACAGCAGGAAAAAATTAACGTCACAACGAAGCAATTGGCGTCAGGTAATTGTCAGGTGAAATTCACCGTGGAGAATAGTGCCGAGCAGCAATACGGATACTTGCTCATGTCTGAGCCTCGACCAGTCGGAGAAATCATCCAAGAAGTTCAGCGGAGATTGGAGCAAAGAAGAGCTGCTGCCAAGCGTATCAATCCTCTTTTTCCTCTCGCTCCAGCGCAAGATGATGCTGACTTTTATCTTTTTTCAGCATGAGTTTTTTAGCATCCAACCTTCGTTTTTTGCGCAAGCAAAAAGGCATCACCCAATCAGATCTGGCAGAGCAGCTGGATGTGCAGCGTACGATGATTTCTGCGTATGAAGATGGTAGATCCGAGCCGAAACTGACTACTCTGCTCAAGCTGTGTGATATTTTGGAAGTAGGGCTGGAGGAACTGATCGAGCATCCTATCGAACAGCTGGGGCGTAAGGCCGTCCAAAAGCGCAAGTTGAATATTCTCACTATTGCGACGAACGAAGAAGGGAAAGAAAATATCACCTTGGTGGGACAAAAAGCTTCAGCAGGATATCTCAATGGATTTGCAGATCCTGAGTACATGGATAAGCTTCCGCAGTTTCATCTCCCCAATTTGACTAGTCAGATGACCTACCGTGCCTTTGAGTTGGCTGGGGATTCCATGCTTCCGTTGGTTCCTGGTACTATTGTCATCGGCGGTTTTGTGGATCAGTTGAAATCCATTAAAAGTGGTCGGACCTATATCCTGGTGACCCAGACCGAAGGGGTAGTGTATAAGCGTGTGTTTAATTATCTACAGGAGAATGGAAAACTATTCTTGGTGTCAGATAATGATCATTACAAACCGTATGAGGTAAAAGGGGAGGACATATTGGAAGTATGGGAAGCAAAGGCATTTATCAGTACTGATTTCCCCAATCCTGGTGACAAGAAAAAACCGCTAAGTCTGGAGGACTTGGGTGAAATGATCAAGGATATTCAGGATGATCTGAGAAGACTAAAAAGCTAATCTCGGGTTAGTGTAATTTGATTGTAGGTGCCTAAGCTAGGGAAGTTTGCCCTTCCAGTCCAGGATGTACCTTTATTAGCGCTCGATAATTTAAATTCTCCTGATATTCCTAAAATAGAGTTGTAGTAGTCGGTATTCAGGGAGTTGCCATCTAGGTATCCGGAACCTCGCCCAATCTCCATATCAAACAAATTGTATTCTATAAAACTCACCTCCTCTGCTTCTTGTGTGAAAAAAAGAGATGATTGGTTTCCATCCTTGTCTTGTAAGAGCCAATAGCCAGAAATATCCATGAACTCATTTGTGTTGCCTGGGGGAGTGTATGGCGGAGGATCATTGGAAGGTTGAATTTCACTTTCAGAACCATCGACAATAGGTCGTGGTTCTGGCTCGTATCCAGCACCGCCATTCTCATAGTCATCTCCTGATCCCAGGTTTGCCAAGATCAAGAGAATTACAAATGCGCCCAGTATCCAGAGGTAGTTTTTTTCCAGCCAACTTTTTTGTTTACGTATGGGTGGAGTTGGCTGTGGCTTTGGTGGGGGCACTTCCTGATAGCCTATGATTTTTTTGAGTACTTCTGTAAGCTGCTCACAGTCGTATTTCCATCTCGAGCTGCTCAGCTCTTGCGCATGTCTGCGAGTCAGAGCCCGAAGATTTTCCGGTAATTGATCTGCTGTAGGCATGGATGCTCCATTGACCAAAACGGGAATGACCCGAATGTCTCTTTCCAGAGCAGCAGCGATTTCAATTCTGATGAAATCGTCCTCCTTAAATAATCTTGGGTTTCCTTCCGGATCTTTGATATTGGCCCAGTGAGGACCTATCATAGCGATAAGCACTTTGCATGAGTTCAAGGCTTTGTTGATTGCCTGAACAAAATCCAGACCTGCCTCGATCGTCTCTACATCTAAAAAAACACTGGAGTCTCCAAAGACTTCTTGCAAATGATCTACCAGACGGCCTGCTTCTCCCGAAGCATCTTGCCTTCTGTAACTCACAAAAATTTTGTTGTTGGACATAAAAAAACCTGATTTCTTCACTTAAATTTAAGGAAATCAGGTTCTTAAATGCAATAGCTAAAGAACTATCCTGCTAATAAATCTTCAAAGCCTTCTTGGATTTTTCCTACTGCGTCAAAACTCGGATCTATATTGACCACACCGGTGCCCAATTCATGCCAATAGCCATCGCCGCAGTCGATGTACGAACCTCTTTTATTTCCGGCTTTATCCTTAGCCAATTCGTAATGATAATCTGGAGTGAAAATTAGTTTCATCAATTGGATGGCATACTCCCAATTGATGGTTCTTTGCTGGCCATTGCTCTCAAAAATCACTTCCCGATTAGAAAATTTTACGGTGATAGAGCAGTCTTGAGTCTTTTCAGAGTCCACATTTCTGTAGAAAACCTGAAGTGGCGCCTCCTTTTGATTGCTCTCGTAGATGGCTTGAATGATATCCTGTGCCATGAGTTGCCACTCTTCCTGATTTGCCGGAGTCTTGTAGTCTTTTACTTTTCCCTGGTCCAAAATCCCGATTCGGATTCCTCCTTCATCTAGTGATTTTGCACTCCATTTGGAGCTGGACATGAGTTCCTGTACAGGTTTTGCCCACACGGCACTTAAAGGCCCGTGATAGCTATAGTCGTCATTGGTTGTGAATCCCTCATCTAGTATTTCCTGTTCTGTCAGATCTTCCCGATCAGTATAGTGGAGTTCTAGGATGGTCAGTAGTTTGCCATCCGACCAATCCAATGTCAGGTGAAAAACGTGGCTATAAGGAGGTGGTACTATGCCGGAGTCGTATTCGAGGACGATTCCTGTATGCTTGCTTTTTGAGGAAGTCATGCTGTGAAGTTTGGCACAAAAGTATATTTTTTCAGGCGATTAAGCATTTATTTTGCAATCAAAACAGATCCAATGGAGGATAAACTCGAACAGATCGCTGCTGGGATTTATGAGAAATCTTATGTGGTCATTGACAATTTCGTGGATGAAATTTTCAGAAAGGCACTTTTTGATGAGCAGACAGATTTGCTGGAAAAGGGCAAATTTCGTCAGGCTGCCATAGGTACAGGTGACCAAAAGCAAATACGAACTGAGATCCGAAGTGATGAGGTGCTCTGGATGGAGCCTGACAACCTCAGTCCATTGCAGGCTGAGTATTGGAACAGGGTCGATGAAATCCGTCACATGCTCAATCGCCGGTGTTTTTTGGGATTGAGGTCATTCGAAGGGCATTTTGCCCGCTATCCTATTGCGTCTTTCTATAAGAGACATTTGGATCAGTTTCATCAGGTTCCTTACCGCGAAGTGACCGTGATTCTCTATGTGAATGACAGTTGGACAGAGGCAGATGAGGGTGCTTTGAGAATGTATTTGCCTCAAGAAGATGGGGGTGAAAGGGTGGAAGACTATCTTCCTTTGCCTGGCCGGTTGGTGGTTTTTCTTAGTGGGGAAATTCCTCATGAGGTGTTGCCTACCCAAAAGGAGAGAAACAGTATCACTGGTTGGCTCCGGACGATTGATTAGCGGAGTTTGATGTGCACGTGTTTGTTTTGATTGACTTCCAGCAGAAAGCTGCAATTTTCAAATGTTGGAGCGGCAAAAGTAAGCTTGGGATTATTGGAAAAACCATATCGTTCTGAAGGAAATCCAAGCAAGTGTTTTTCCAATTCACCGTTATTGTCTTCGTCATGGAAAACAGAAACTGCATATTCTCCAGGTGGCAAGTCGTCGATGACAACTTTGGATTCTTTGTGCTGTATGGGAAGAGAGTAGGAAGCAACGGCGGACTGAACATGCTCTGGAAATCCAACAGCTTGATCAAATACCAGCAATCGGATCAGACCTTCATCTGATTTTGCATGGGTGATCATGATAGTCAAGGAGGCTTCGTTTTTACTTTGGCTAAAAGAAGCGAAGCTGATGAAAAGAGTTAAAATCCAAGTAAATATCATTGTGCACTAGCTAGTTTATTGATTTTGCCACTCGGCGTTTCTACAAATTTGCTACTAAAATTGATTTCTTTGGGCCTTTCGTAAGGATGAAAATTCAAATTTAGGAGTTCTTCGAGCCTGCCTTTTTGCATTTCAGAATGTCCTTCATTTTCAATCCATAGTGTGAGCATTTCTCCGAGTTTGGGATGGGTTTTTCCAATATAGAAATAGCGTGCTTCAGGAAATATCGCCTTTATTATTTTTTCAGCTTTGGATTCCAATTGTTCTGGATGAAGTTTGACTCCGCCAGAATTGATTACGAAATCAGCACGTCCTTTCCAGATGAATCGGTTCCGGTCCAAAATTTCCACGATGTCATTGGTTTGAATGGGATTGGGCCCACTCATGGGAGAAAGGATATTTAAGCAGCCTCGCTCATCGGTACCGATTTGGACTCCCGGTAAGGTCTCATAAGTGAGTGGGTTTTTATCTAATTTTCCCAGAGCAATATGAGATACAGTCTCAGTCATGCCGAAAGTCTGATAGGCCTTTATTTCGTTTTCAATCAATTTTTCCTTCAATGCAAACCCAACTGGAGCACCTCCCAAAATGGTGTTATTGATGGCTTTAATCTTCGCTAAGCTGTTTTCATTTGACAAAATGGCTTCCATTTGCAAAGGAACCAAAGCAAGA
Organism: Algoriphagus vanfongensis DSM 17529; assembly: GCF_000429465.1. Classification (GTDB taxonomy): domain Bacteria; phylum Bacteroidota; class Bacteroidia; order Cytophagales; family Cyclobacteriaceae; genus Algoriphagus; species Algoriphagus vanfongensis. The sequence goes on from NZ_KE386906.1 coordinate 199,389, forward strand.
AAATCGGGAGATAAATTAGCGTCTAAATCACGAAGAGGGTTGGAAGTCGGCTCCTCGAGGATGATGGGGCAGTTCCAAACCATGGCCCGAACCAACATCATTTTTCCAGCGATATAAGCAGGATTGAGGCAGCAGAGTAGAGTAGTTTCAGAGTTGGTTTGGAAGAATTTGCCCGTAGCCTCTGCACTGGCGATCATTGCCTCACGGCTTATTTTGATGATTTTTGGAGTGCCAGTTGACCCTGAAGTTTGCTGGTCAAACTCCTGTCTTCCTGCTATCCAAGCATTACAAAAGCTCAAAGCTTCCTGAAGAAATCCAGGTTTTTCTTCGGAAGGACTGTCGACTCTTTCGGCGCCAGTAAAGACTCTATTGTTGTAAATTAGCTGAAACATAAAGTATTAGCTTTCTCGGGATAGCTTCGGTTTTGAAAAGCTAACAATTTCCATAGAAGCCTGTTATCTTGCAAGAAAATCTGATTTTAACCAAAAGGGAAATCATGGAGTGGATTACTGTCAAAGAATACGAAGATATCACTTATAAAAAATGCAATGGCGTCGCCCGAATTGCATTTAATCGTCCGGACGTGAGAAACGCTTTCCGTCCTAAAACTACTGCCGAGCTGTATGATGCGTTTTATGATGCGCAAGAAGATACATCAATAGGTGTCGTGTTGTTGAGTGGAGAAGGACCTTCATCTAAGGATGGAAAATGGGCTTTTTGCTCCGGAGGTGATCAAAAAGCGAGAGGACATCAAGGTTATGTAGGAGATGATGGTTACCATCGATTGAATATTCTAGAGGTGCAGCGCTTGATCCGATTTATGCCAAAAGTAGTGATAGCAGTCGTGCCTGGATGGGCTGTCGGAGGCGGACACAGCTTGCATGTAGTTTGTGATTTGACTTTGGCAAGTAAGGAACATGCAATATTCAAACAGACAGATGCAGATGTGACGAGTTTCGATGGTGGCTATGGGTCAGCCTATCTGGCTAAGATGGTTGGGCAGAAAAAAGCGAGAGAAATCTTCTTCTTAGGTAGAAATTATTCTGCTCAGGAAGCTTACGAAATGGGAATGGTCAATGCCGTGATCCCTCATGATGAACTGGAAGATACAGCCTATCAGTGGGCACAGGAGATTTTAGAAAAATCTCCGACATCTATCAAAATGCTCAAATTTGCGATGAACTTGACAGATGATGGGATGGTCGGTCAGCAGGTTTTTGCGGGAGAAGCTACTCGTCTAGCCTACATGACAGAAGAAGCGAAAGAAGGTAGAAATGCCTTTTTGGAGAAAAGAAAGCCGAATTTCAAGCATATCAAGTGGATACCGTAGTCTAGTATCTAGACTTTAGTATCAAGTATCAAGTATCAGGATTTGGTATAGATGAATCAAAAAAAACCGGAGTTGTTAGCGGCTCCGGTTTTTTTGTTTTAATCTTGAATCTTCCCGTGTTTTCGTAATCCGGGGCCTTCGGATTGGGTCAGTTTGTCTCCCATGTCTCCTCTGGCAATATTGGCCAAAGAGTCCATTTGTGCCATGATTTCGGGGAATTGATCTTTCACATCCGTACTTTCCGCAGGATCTTTTTCCAGATCATACAGCTCTGTTTTTTCGAAGTCCAAATACAGGTAGTTGACCGGGAAGCCGTCATTTCTCAATTCGGTTCCTTCTGGAATGATTCTATATCGATGTGGATAGACCACTTTCCACTTGCCATAGATCACCGCTTGCAACTCGTTTTGATTGTAATAAGCGTAGTAAGGCTTGTCGTCCATTTTTTCACCTTGAAGAAGCGGCCAGATATTCCTACCGTCGATTTTCAGATCGGGAAGATTGGATTCAGTCAAAGATGCGATAGTAGGGAATACATCGATCGTCATAGCTGCTTGATCCTGTACTTTTCCAGCTGGAATTTGTCCTGGCCAAGTAAAGATGGCAGGCACTCGGATACCTCCATCCAATGAGGTCCCTTTTCCAGCTCTCAACCCTCCGGTAGTCCCGGCATGACCTCCATAAGATAGCCAAGGTCCATTGTCAGATGTGAAAATGATCAGCGTGTTTTCCTCCAATCCCAATTCTTTCAGTTTGGCACGAACCTGTCCCACAGACCAGTCGATCTCCATCATCACATCACCGTACATGCCTTGCTCAGATTTTCCTTTGAATTTCTCTGAAACAAAAAGAGGCACATGAGGCATGGAATGCGCTAAATACAGGAAGAAAGGCTTTTCTTGATTTTCTTCAATAAAGCTGACAGCCTTCTCTGTGTACCAAGTGGTCAACTGGCTTTGGTCATCCAAAATCTGGATGACAGAATCGCCTTCATACAATGGAAGAGGAGGGTAGTAATTTTTTGTCTCCGGATGATGCGGCCACATGTCATTGGAATAGGGCAACCCGAAATAAGAATCAAATCCCTGCTTGCTTGGTAAAAATTCAGGCTGATGCCCCAAATGCCATTTTCCAACGATTCCAGTACTGTAGCCCTTCGTTTTCAGCATTTCTGCAATGGTGGTTTCTTCTGGATTGAGACCATGCTTGGCTGAGTGATCCAATGCACCGAAGATCTCCAATCGATTGGCATAAGCACCGGTCAAAAGGGCCGCACGCGAGGCAGAACAAACCGCATGAGGTACATAGAACTGAGTGAATTTGGTGCCGTCAGCTGCTAGCTGGTCCAGATTTGGAGTTTCCCAGCCCGTGGCTCCATAGCTTCCTAAGTCTCCATAGCCCATGTCATCGGCGAAGATGATCACGATATTCGGTGTTGTTGTTTTCTCGGAGATTTCTTCAGCTGGCTTGGATTGGCAGGCCAGAGCTCCCATCAAAATTCCTGAAAGAAGGAAATGGTTGATTTTCATTTGTTATTTTTTGGTAATCAATAATTCAGACTTAGTAACTTTTTTCCAGATCATTTTCCCAATTTTTTCTCCTTGGGTGATTCCTTCTTCGATGGCATCTCGAAAGTGGATTCCTCCATACAGTCTGGAAATCGCAGCTTCTTCGGAAGCTTGCAAAAATGAGGTAAATTCTCTTTCCGGCAAACCAAAATAGACTTCAGAATTGTCCACGAAGGCAAAATCATCTCCAAAGTAACCTGTAAGTATTACTGCGGAAGCCCGCGAAATCACTGAGTGACCGGAGGTGTATTCTGGAAAGGGAGGTGTCTGAAGCTGCGGCCTCCATCTCTGGTCCAGTTCTCGATTGATCACAGTTTCAGGGCGTATTCGGTCGGTTTTGTATTTTGTTTCCCAGCAGGAAATAAAGGCATCATGGAGCCCCATCGCTACCATGGCATGAATGTATGCAGTTTCGGCAAAGCTGATTTGAGCTTTTTCTGCCACTATTCCTGTGATCCCCATCCAGTGACCTCCAGGGGATATTTTTTTGACGCCGATGGCCATATGGCCCGAAAATTTGACCATAAAGGGATTGCAGTCCCAAAAATTGGCGATCAATCGCTGCTCATCCGTCAGGTTTTTGCCTGTTTCATAGACCTCAATCATTTGGGTATGAAATGAACTTCCCGGTGTGAGGTCGTAGGGAGCCATGGGATTGCCACTGTAGGCGTTCAATTCAGGAATAAAGAATGTCTTGATCGTCCGCCACTCAGGCTCGATGGCAGAAATATAGGCCGGTGGAGTGGGGTACCAGTTGCCTGGCCCTTCCTTGGGAGTATATCGAGTAAGAGCCGGCAGCTGGAGGTAGCCATCTGCTTTGGCCTGTGCCAATACTTTTTGGGCGATTTCATTGGCAAAAGCCAAATGATTTTCTACTTCTTTTTTCTTGATGATTTTGGATTTGATGGCAAAATCTATCCAAGCTTCTTTTTTCTCTTCCAGCAAATATCCGGATGGCATCAAACCCTGACCTACTGTCATGAGGGCATAAATGGCAGAAAATTCAGGAGAGGATAAGGAGATATTTGCATTGGCGGAAATTTCACCGATGAGGGAGTTTTGGTCCAAAGCCGGATATCGAAATGCTGCCCCTTGATTTTTCATGACCAAGTAGGACGCCAAATTAGAATAGGCATAGATTCTGGCGGCTACAGGTGGGCTGGCCACATCGGTGACCATCACTTTGGTGATATGAAAAAGTTCGTCCTTGTATATTTTAGGCCAATTCACCTCATCATTGGCCATCGCCAAACTGTTGGCAAAAGCCAAAAGAAATACGATAATCAGAGTCGATTTACTTTTCATTGCTTTGGTACAGTTCTAAAGCTTGTCCATGAATGCCAAAAAGCAGGAAGCTTTTTTGATTTACATGAAGTGGAAGGATGGACTTGATGTCTCCTTTGATTGCCATGCCGGTTTGGCTAGGAAGAAGAGGTTGAAACTGCCCTTTTCCATTTCCTTTAAGAATCAACCCGAGGCCTGCATCCATATTTCCGATTCGGATTCTGGTTTGACTTTGATTTCCTCCCAACAAAAGATCTACATGTCCATCATGATCAAAATCCTGAGTCAGGATCTGATAAATAGGGAAAGCTTGAGCCAATGCGGGAAGAGGGTGCGCTTTGAAGCCTTGCTCTGTATTTTCAAAGTAATAAGAATTAAGCGTGTTGGCTTCCAATACAAGGGCAGATTCCAAGTCTTTTTGATTGAATAAATCTTTCATTTGGGCATCGGCATAGGATTCATACGTGGTGAATTTGCTTCTCATGCCGACCATTTGATCCAGCAGCTCATCTCTGCTGGCGAATGGATAAGCCTGATCTCCCACAAAGCACTCCAGGATAGGATCGATCGATCCATTGCTGTCAAAATCCTTTGCGTATAATCTCAAGCGCTTGGACTCGCTGACTTCAAATTGTGAGTTTTGTCCAAAATTCCCTGCAATCAAATCCAGATCGCCATCTCCATCCATGTCTGCTTGGGCAAGTGAGGACCACCAGCCCGAAAGGTTTTCACTGAAATAACTTCCAGTTTGATTGCTGAAGCTTTTTCCATTTTCATTGATCCAAGCTGAAACAGGGAGGTATTCTCCCGCTAAAATCAAATCAGGGAAATTGTCTCCATTTAGATCTTGACTGATGGCAGCCGTGATCATTCCCAGTTTGCCTTCTTCAGGAAGAAAAGTGGATGATTGATCCGAGAAATTGCCTTTACCATCGTTGATCAGCACTTTACTGCTCGGACTCAATGGATATCGGCCTGGGATTACTTTTCCTCCCACAAATAAATCCAGAGCCCCATCTTGATTGATGTCCAAGGCTAAAGAAGGCCCTCCTGAGACAGCATATTTTGGGAAATTCTCCTGCAAGACTAAGTTGCCTTTTTGATCATTGAGGTACAATCTGTCCTGGAGTGACTCATCCGAACTCAGATAATCGTGATAGCCACCGCTGACGATGAAAAGATCGTCCCAACCGTCGCCATTGAAATCTGCAAAAATAGCTGATGCATCTGTGTATTCGTCCGAGGAAGTAAATCCGGTAAAGCTGGTCCAGTTTTGTCCATCAAAACTATAGATTTCACCTTTTTGCCCTTTGGCGCCTCCAATGAAAATCTCCGGGATTCCGTCTTGATTCAGATCAGAACTTACTAAAGCAGGGTTGATACTGCCCGGCATGGAAAGCATCAACGGCTGTCTTTTGAAATCATTGAACCTATTTTTATCAGGCACGAAGTCTGGGATAGATTTGCTTTTGGAAAAAAGTGTGGAAGATGTTTCAGGACTTCCGGTCTGCATTTTTGCCTCAGAATGCTGAAGTTTCAGGACTTGGTTTCCTGCAATTTGATGAAGTATCTGGCTAGCGCCGTCAGGCCAAGTGATTTGGAGAGAATCGACCAGAGTAGAATTTCCCAAACCAAATTGCATCCGTAAAGTACTGGAGGATTGGAAGCCTCGAACAGCTTGTTGTTCTTGTGCTTGCAATTTTTCGCCTAGATAGACTCGTACTTGAGTCCCGATCCCAAAACTGTTTCCAGTAGGACCTTGGAGCTGAATTTGAAGATAATTGCCTTTTGAAGTCGTGTTTTCGTAGATGCTTGCTGATTCATTCAGGTTGCTGACGATCAGATCCAAGTCTCCATCATTGTCCAAATCAGAATAAGCAGCTCCACTTGAAAATCCCTTTTTGTCAAAACCCCAAGTATTGGATTGATTCTGGAATTGGAGATTGCCTTGATTTTCGAAAAAGTAATTGTGGACCGGCGTGGATTCCATTGTGGTCACGAGGTGGAGAGTGTCTGCTTTTTCGTTGGCTACAGCCTGTTTGAAATAATAATCGCCTTTATACTTGAGGAAGTCTCTATTGGTATAGTCACGGTAATAGCCATTGGTGACAAAGAGGTCTTTGTTGCCATCGTTGGTGGCATCAAAAAACAAAGCTGACCAAGACCAATCTGTGTTGGAAATACCCGATAATTGCCCGAGCTCGGCAAACTGACCACTTCCTTGATTTACCTGAAGCATATTTCGCATGTTCTGATGATAAAAGCCCTGTTTGATCATCAATGCATATTGTTCGTAGTTTTCTGGTCCGTAGAGGAGCTTCTGCCTGCGATTGTCCTCAGGTAGCATGTCCAGGGTATAGATGTCTTTCAGTCCATCATTATTGATGTCAGCGATATCTGCTCCCATAGAAAAGTGGGAAATATGCTGAAAATGATCGGTCAGTTGATCCCTAAAAGTTCCGTCGCCTTGATTGATGTACAAATAATCTGGCTCGATGTAATCATTGGTTACCAATAGATCGGGCCAACCATCATCGTTGATGTCAGATGCGATCACTGCCAAACCAAAACCCAAGGCAGAGCCTTTGATCCCAGCTTGCTCACTGATGTCGACAAATTTCCCCCCATCATTTCTGAAGAGCTTGTCTCCTGCATAGGGATGCCTGATTTTTTTGACTTCGTCAAATTCCAACTCTGTGATGACCTGGATGTGGTGGTTGAGTAAAAACAGATCCAAGTCGCCGTCTCTGTCAAAGTCGAAGAATAATGCTTGGGTAGAATTGGCAGGGTCGTCTATCCCGTACTCAGCTGCTTTCTCTACAAATTTAAAGTTACCCTCATTGATCCAAAGCTCATTACGACGGCTGGCTTCATTGCCCTTGCCGGAGTAGGATACATAGATGTCCAACAGTCCGTCTGCATTGACATCAGCCATGCTGACACCGGTAGTCCACGAGTCTTTTCCGGCTATTCCGGCTGATTTGGTGATATCCTCAAACTTCAGATTTCCGAGATTCTTGTACAATTTATTAGAAACCATGTTTCCAGTAAAAAACACATCATCCAAGCCGTCTCCGTCTAAATCTCCTACAGCTACTCCGCCTCCATTATAAAAATATTCATAGCGAAGGATGTTGTTTTCGCTGTCCTCAGTGAGATTGTTTTTGAATGTTACTTTGGTTTTACCAGGTTTGAGTTCTTCGAATTTTGCCTCGAATTCAGTCTGTCCCATGCTTGGTAGAGTAGGCCCAACAAGCATGGAGGTGAAAATTCCAAGTTGGAAGATTCGACTGAATAATGAATTGAAAGTCATTTTTTAGAATTAACCAAGTCGGTTGATTACATCTTCGAAGAGCTGCTCATTCACTACCGCGACTCCGCCCATTAGTCCCACATCTTTACCAAGCTTATAGAGTGCCAATTCGGACTTTTCGCGAGATTTGGCCATGCTGTAGATATTCAGTGCTTGCTGAATAGGAGTGATGAGGTATTGACTGGCTTCAGCTACCGAGCCGCCGATAATGATCAGTTCGGGGTTCAGCACCTGAATGAGCATAGATATTCCACGTCCAAGATCCAATCCAGCTTCTGATAGGATGGTGATTGCTCTCTGATCACCAGCCAAGGCTGCTTCGACGACGATGCCCGGTTCCAGTTCGCCCTGATGATCTCGTACCATTCGTGCCAAGATACTGTCTTTGTCCAGTTGAATGGCATCTTCTGCCATTTTGACGATGGCGGTGCCGGATGCGACCGCTTCGAGACAGCCTTTTTTGCCACAAGTACAGGTGACGTCTCTTGATTCGAAAATAGGAGAGTGGGAAAACTCACCGGCGAAGCCTGATGCACCCCGGTAGATTTTACCATCTATTATGATCCCAAGACCTATTCCCCAGCCTACGAAAAGGCCCAATACATTCTTGTGATTATGATCTGAGCCGAATTTGAATTCTGCCAAAGTCATCGCTCTGGCATCATTCTCCATAAATATTTTCTTCTTAAATCGCTCCTGGAAATTTTCCAATAAGGTCTTTTTGCCAAAGCGGAAATAAGTATAATTTACCCCACCTACTGAATCAAGCAAGCCAGGCATGGAGATCCCGATGGCGATGATTTTCTCATTGGGGATGCCTGTGCTCTGGATGTATTTTTCCATGAGGTCACAGATTTTGTCAAAGGTGTCCTTCTCATTGTTGAGCGTGACTTTGTGGCTTTGTTTGGGATGGGCTATGGAATTGTTGCAGCTATAAAGTGCCAAATTCATGTTGAATTTGGATAGGTCAACCGATAGCACATAAAATGCATCTTCTGCCAATCTATAAAGATCGGGCTTTCTGCCTCCTTGTGATTCTGCACGGCCATGCTTGATGACTTCTCCCGAGGTCATTAGGTCACTGAGCAGGGAGTTGACTGTTGGTAGTGAAATGCCAACTTCATTACAGATTTCACTTGCGGTATTGGCCTCTTTGAGGTAGAGGTTTTTGATGATTTTTATTTTGTTCAGGTAGCTTTTGATTTCTACCACTCCGTCCATTTTCTCAATGACGGCATTTGGATCGATTAGATTCATTTAGTCACATTTGTTCCTGAATTAAAGGAATTTTTGTGTTTCAAAAAATACTTTCATAAAAAAATCAGAAAACAATCTTTAAATAAAAGATAAAAAGACAATTTATTTGATAAGGTGCGGCGATCTCCACAAGATTTGCAGGAATACTTTGGAGGTTTCAATAAAAAAAGTGGCCCGAAATCTCGGGCCACTCCTATTGTTCAATAAGGTCCGTAGCTCAATCACCCTTAAAATAAACTAATCAAGATTAAAAAATGGTCTAGCGGACTTGCTAAAACAACATGTTCAAGTTAAATACAATTATTTGAAATACAAATATTTGTGTTTAAAAATATTAAATACGGATTCCTGGACTAGTGGCAAATGAGGCTTTTGCTTTATTGTGAAATGCAAAATTGGGCGAACTATGCTGGGCTATTTTTTCAATTTTAAGCTTCGCTGTTCTCCATTTATACCTGTCCAACAGAAAAACAGGCTCGTTAATCGAAATTGTAAAAGGAGTAGCTTGCAACATTCGATTCAATTGGCTCGTCATCTTTGTAATTGATGAGATCTTCCAATCTTCCTGAGGAATTGAAATAGCGCCAAGGACCTTGCTTCATCCCGTCTTCCATGTTCCCTTCAGAAGCTTTTCTACCATTTTCATGGTAAAAAACCCAGATTCCATCCGATTTTCCATCTTTGTATCTGCCTTCAGACTCGATTTTACCATTGGTGTAATAGGTTATTCTTACTCCGTTTCCGTTGCTAAGCGAGCCTTTTTCCAATGTTTTCTCTCCAGAGTAAGAGTGATATTCACTGACATTTAGGAGGCGACCATTGTCCCAGATTTCTTCTTGAGTCAATTGTTTGTTGTCATAAAAAAGCCCCCAGATTCCATCTTCAAATCCCAGTTTGTATGCGCCAATAGATTTCAACTGACCGCCATCGTAATAGTAGACCCACTGGCCGTTTTCCATGCCTAATTCGTATTCTCCCTCAGCTATGAGAATTCCTATCTTGTTGAAATACTTCCAAAGCCCACTTTTCAGATCATTGCGGTACTCTCCGATAGAAAATAGAGTACCATCAGGAAAGAAACTTTTCCATAAGCCGCTCTTCATCCCGTTCTGATATTGACCCTGTACCGAAGGTGATCCATCATCGAAGTACTCTTCATATTTTCCGACTGGCACTCCCAACTCATAAGTTTTACGCTTTGACAAGACTTTGTTTGGGTAGTATTCTTCCCAAGTACCTATTGCAATTCCATTTTCATAAGACTCGATACGGGCAAGCCTTTTGTTTTCATAATAATATTTCCAGGTGCCGATCCGGTTGCCATTGGAGTCGTAGAATTCTTCGGCCTCGATGACTTTCGTCTCCGGGAAATATCGAACCCATTGTCCGACTTTTTTGCCGTTTTTATATTTTCCCTTTTCAAGTACGCTGTTGTACATGGAATAAGAAGTGGATTCTCCTTCCAGCTTGCCGTCTTTATAGGTGGATTCTTTGATGAGGTTTCCGTCTAGGTCATATTCTAGATAAGGTCCTTCTTCCTTACTTTTGACATAAAAAACCCGAGACTTGACTTCTCCATAAGGATAATAGGTGATCCATTGCCCCGATTTTTCTCCATTTTCAAATTGTCCTTCTCGATAGACTTGCGTAGGGTCGATGTAGTCAGGATTACCAGTTTTGCCATAGTATTCGATGAATTTGCCCACCAGAATACTGTCTTGGAAAATCAGCCTTCTTCTTAGGGCTCCATCTACATCATAGACTTTGGCCGGTCCAAATAATTTTCCGTTTCTATATTCTGCTTCTAGTTGGGTGGTTCCATCTTGAAAATTTGTTACCCAGGTTCCTTCTTTTTTGCCAAACTCATAAGTGCCAGACTGAAGCAATGTGTTGGTCTTTGGATTGATAAATTTCCATAAGCCTTGCCTTGCATTGTTGCTCATCACACCGGTAGCGACAATGGTCGAGTCAGTGTTATAGAGACTTACAAGTTGATTTTCTTGAGCTAAAAGTGGGGAACTGAAGAGTAGGAGAATAATGACTAATTTCCTCATATAGTTGGTGGTGAAGCTGGAATCAATCCAGAATCGAATATTGGGTCAGATGATTGCTATCTATTGTACGAACAATTGATTTTCCTGTTTAAAAATATATTAATTCTCTGGCAAAGCCAGAAATGCTTCTAGGGAAAGGATCACTTTTTTGATCTCTTCGGACCATAGGCGTAAAAGCTCAGCAGATTCAGAAGCAATGGGTAATTCTTTGAACCATTGTGAGTAGTTTAATTCTGCGGCGACAGCTTGGTTTTCAAAAAACATAGCTGGATAGTCCCAAGGAGAGAGAGTTTTACTCTTTTTGTAATGAGAATCTTCAGGTGCCCATCTTCGAAATTTCTCCTTGCCGCAGAGTAGCAGGAGATAGGCTCCTTTTCCATACCAATTGAGAATTCTGATATTCAGGCCTGTCTCAAAATCAAAATCCCGAATCAAATCCAACACCTGATAAGGCAAGCCATCTAGTTCATAGCCTTGACTGACTTTTTTGCCTTTCGAAGCATGATGCAGCAGTTGAAGTTTTTTATTGGGGAATTTGTTGCCTACTTCCCCGAGCAGGTTTTTTAACTGGCTTTTGAGTTTGTTTTGCTTACGAAAAAGCAATTCGTCCTTCCAGAGATCCAGATCCAGAGCATCCTTCATCTTACCAATAGAGCAAGGCGGAGGCCCATGTAAAGCCTGAACCAAAAGCTGCCAGGCAGACCAAATCACCCTCTTTTATTTTTCCTTGTTCCCAAGCTTCGCTGAGTGCTATAGGGATGGTGGCTGCGGTGGTGTTTCCCTTGTCCATGATGTTGTTGAACACCTTATCGTCCGGAAGTTCGAGCTTCTGCTGAATGTACTGGCTGATTCGCAGATTGGCTTGATGAGGAACAAGCAGGTCAATCGCTGATTTGTCTAGCTGGTTGTGGCTCAGTGCTTCTTCTATCACTTCCATAAATCTGACCACGGCATGCTTGAACACTGCATTTCCATTCATTTTCAAAAAGAAGCTTCCCGAGTTGATCAAATCGGGAGAAAGTCTGGTTTCACGACTGCTTCCTGGATCTTTGCAATACAATTCTTCGGCATAGGCTCCTTCTGAGTGGAGGTGTGTGGACAAAATCCCCTGATGATCAGCCTCTGCAGCACCAAGTACCACTGCTCCGGCTCCATCGGCGAATATGACAGAACTGGATCTTCCTTCATCACTTTTGTCCAAAGCGGAAGACTGGATTTCGGCTCCTACTACCAGCACCTTATTGTACATTCCGGTCTTTATGAATTGATCTGCGACAGAGAGTCCATAAATAAATCCAGAGCAAGCATTGCGGATATCGAGCGCTCCAATATTTCCGAAGTTCAATTCTCTTTGTAACAAAACTCCATTGCCGGGAATAAAATAATCCGGCGTAATGGTGGCAAAAACTATAAAGTCGATCTCATGAGCTTCTAACCCTGCTCTATCAAGGGCCATCACGGTAGCCTCTTTGGCCATGGAGGTGACAGTATCTTCACCTGGTGTAAACCAATGTCTGGATTGGATGCCTGTCCGCTCCACGATCCATTCATGATTGGTGTCCATCATTTCAGCCAGATCATCGTTCGTCACGACTTTGCTGGGTACATAGTGACCTACACCTAGGATTCTGGATTTTCTCATGGGTTATCGGGTTTTTCTGTAAAATTCACGTCGGCTTACTGCCAAATCACTTTTACAAAGATGGTTTTTCAGCCTTAATTACCCAAACAATGTATAATTCCCATGTTGATCCATGGGGGAAGTTTTGCGGAGTAAAGCGGGGCTGTCGTTATGGACTGAGTTGACAAGGGGAGATACCGTGAATCCTACCATTCGATCGGGGTCGTAAGGTTTTAGGATTTGGAGGAGGTCGTTTTCTGACGCATAGTTGTCCAGCCATTTTTTTTCATCAGACTTGTCCAAAATCACCGGCATGCGATCATGCACTTCGGAGACTACCTCATTGGGCGAAGTGGTCAAAATCAGAAATGTGTGTTCTGTTTCTCCCTTTACATTTTCATATTCATCCCAGATCCCTGCGAAAGCAAATGGCTCATCTTCGCGCAAGGTAAAGCGGTGAGGGATTTTGGTTTTTTTGCCCAATCGTTTCCATTCATAAAATCCATCTGCAGGAATTATACAGCGTCTGGATTTAAACGAGTTTTTGAAAGAAGCTTTTTCATGAACAGATTCCGCTTTGGCATTGATGAGTTTTTGGGCTACGGGTTTGTTTTTGCCAAAATCAGGGGTGATGCCCCAGTAGAAAAAAGAAAAACCTTTGGGGCTCTTAGAGGTAATGACCGGGACCAGCTGAGTGGGGGCGATGTTATATCTTGGCTTAAAGTCCGATAGCATTTCCGCTTGGAATCTCTCTTCCAAGTCGCTTTTACTTTTACTCAGTGAATATCTGCCGCACATAGTTTGGTATAATTTGCTGGAAGTTAGAGATCCATCCCAATAAATTCAAATGCTCGCTGCTCAGAATAATAAGGATCTTTGGTGTTTTTAGGAGAAAACCCAACATGGCCACCATATTCTGGAAATTCGAAATAGGTCTTTGGGAGCTTCTTTGCCAGATTTTCAGGGAAGCACTGAGGGCTTAGGAAGGGATCATTTTTGGCATTGAGCACCAGGGTAGGAACAGTGATTTTTTCCAAAAAATGAAGTGATGAGTTGACCTCGTAATATTCCTCCGCATCGCTAAATCCATGAAGTGGTCCAGTGTATTGATCGTCAAACTGGCTCAGGGTCTTGATATCCTTTAGAAAATGAACAGGAATCTGGTCCGGATGCGCCTCAGCTTTTTGGATGACTTTCTTTTTGAGAGTTTTTAGAAAACGCTTGGTGTAGAGAAGGTTTTCTGTTTCTGCGATTTTTTTGCTCGAGCTGGAAAGATGCAAGGGCACAGAGATCGCTACTCCTCTTTTGATTTGTGGTATTGAGTCTCCTTTTTCTCCCAGGTATTTCAAGGTGAGATTGCCACCTAGGCTAAAGCCGACTAGAGAGATGGCCTCATACTTTTCAAGAGCTTTCTGGACGACTAAGTCAAGATCATAGGTAGCCCCGGAATGATAAAAGATAGGTTGCTGGTTGAGCTCGTCGCTACAGCTTCTGAAGTTCCAGGTCAATACGTCATATCCATTTTGAAGGAACAGCTTGGCCATGCCGAGCATGTAGGGGCGAGAACTGTTCCCTTCCAATCCATGACTGATCAGGACCAGATGAGAGCCATTTTGACGATACCAGTCCAAGTCCAAAAAATCCTCGTCGGGTGTTTTTAATCGCTCACGTTGGGGAGCGGCTATAGTGACTTTCCGGAAAAGCGCCGGGTAAATTGTTTCTAAATGTCCATTAAACAGCCACTTAGGTCTTTGATAGGTCTTGGAGGTGACTAAAGGCATGAAATTGTCTCAGATTGCTGTGCAAATTGAACTGGGGAAAATACTAGTTTTAAATTTGAATAAAGACATTATAAAAACTATTTTTGGACACTTTAAAACGAACTAGCGCGCAATAACCTATGGCCGAAGTAATAAGAATGCCAAAAATGAGCGACACCATGGAAGAAGGGGTGATCGCTGCATGGTTGAAAAAAGTTGGAGATTCTGTGAAGCCCGGAGATATCCTGGCCGAAGTAGAAACTGACAAAGCCACCATGGAGCTGGAGTCCTACGAAGAAGGTGTCCTCTTACATATCGGAGTAAAAGAAAAAGATGCTGTTCCAGTGAATGGAATCATCGCAGTCATCGGAGAGAAAGGGGAAGACTTCAAGCATCTCCTCAGTGAAGATGGTGGAGCTTCTGAGTCCAAATCGGAAGAAGCACCGAAAGCTGAAGAGAAAAAAGAAGAAGCACCGAAAGCTGCTAAATCTGAAAAAATTGACACCTCCAATATCAATGCAACGGTGATCACCATGCCTAAGATGTCTGATACCATGCAGGAAGGTACGATTGCTGCTTGGTTGAAGAAAGTAGGGGATGATATCAAATCAGGTGAAATCATTGCAGAAGTTGAAACTGATAAGGCGACCATGGAATTGGAGTCTTACGAAGATGGTACTTTGCTTTATATCGGAGTGGAAGCTGGTGATAGTGTTCCTGTAGACGGAGTCATTGCTGTCATTGGTGAAAAGGGAGCTGATTTTGAGACTTTGCTGAAAGCTCAAGAACAGTCGTCTTCTGCAGAACCAGAAGCTGCAGCACCTGCTCCGGCTGAAAAACCTGCTGAAACAAAAGCTCCAGAAGCTCCAAAAGCTGCTCCTGCTGCTAGCACTTCTGCTCCAGTTCTTGCAGATGGTGAAAGAGTGAAAGCTTCTCCGCTTGCCAAAAAGATTGCTGAAGAAAAAGGAATTGACATTCGCCAAGTGGCCGGCTCCGGTGACAATGGTAGAATCGTCAAAAGAGATATCGAGAACTTTGTACCTGCTGCTGCACCAACTGCATCTGCGGCTGGAGGAGCTGTCATGCCGATGGTAGGACAGGAAAGCTTCAAAGAGGAGAAAGTTTCTCAAATGAGAAAAGTCATTGCGAAGAGATTGGCAGAAAGCAAATTCTCTGCTCCTCACTTCTATTTGACTATGGAGATCAACATGGACAAAGCGATCGAAGCTCGTAAGAGCATGAATGAGATCGCTCCAGTGAAGATTTCCTTCAACGATATGGTGATCAAAGCCGCTGCAGCTGCTTTGCGTCAGCATCCAAAAGTAAACTCCAGCTGGTTGGGCGATAAGATCAGATACAATGATCATATCCATATCGGTATGGCGGTAGCTGTAGAGGAAGGACTATTAGTACCTGTGATTCGTTTCGCAGACAGCAAGTCACTCTCTCAAATTTCCAACGAAGCAAAAACTTTGGGTGGAAAAGCCAAAACGAAAGAACTTCAGCCGAAAGATTGGGAAGGAAACACCTTTACCATCTCTAACTTGGGTATGTTCGGAATCGATGAATTCACTGCCATCATCAACCCACCTGATGCTTGTATCCTAGCTGTAGGCGGGATCAAGGAGACTGTGATCGTCAAGGATGGCCAGATGAAAGTCGGAAATGTCATGAAGGTGACGCTTTCCTGTGATCACCGAGTGGTGGATGGAGCTGTAGGCTCCGCATTCCTATTGACACTGAAAGGGCTACTGGAAGATCCAGTCAGAATCCTGATCTAATAAACTGCCAAAAAGTCCTGTTTCGACAGGACTTTTTGCTTTAGAACGGTTATTGGTAGCATGATATGACACGATAACCAATTAGTATAAATTTTTGCCACATGGAGAAAATAAAATCAACCACGGTCGTAGCGATCAAGCACAATGGCGAAACTGTCATCGGTGCTGATGGGCAGGCGACTTTGGGAAATACAGTAGCCAAAAGCAGCGTTAAAAAAATCAGAGTTTTACAAGGAGGTAAAATCGTCACAGGTTTCGCTGGCTCCACGGCCGATGCGTTTACCCTTTTGGAGAAGTTTGAAGAGAAATTGGGGGCCTTTGGAAATAACATGAAAAGAGCCGCTGTAGAGCTTGCCAAAGAATGGAGAACGGACCGAATGCTGAGCAAGCTGGAGGCGATGATGATTGTAGCAGATCAGGATGATATTTTGATCATTTCTGGAACAGGCGATGTGATCGAGCCAGATTTGGAGATCGCAACTATCGGATCGGGAAGTATGTACGCCCAGTCCGCGGCAAGAGCCATGAAGAAATTTGCGCCGAATCTCAGTGCGGAGGAAATGGTACGGGAGAGTCTGCATATAGCAGCCGATGTCTGTATCTACACCAATCATAATTTGGTAGTCGAAAAAGTCACAAATTGATATGACTCAATAAATTAACCGGGAGTATAAAATCCCGGTTTTTTTTGTGCCTTTTTCGAAAACCTCAAGGTACTTTTTGATGTTTATGAACTGAATCAAAGCCTTGAAAATGAAAACTCAAACTGCTAAAAAGACTACCCAAAAGGATCCACGAGAGAAAATCATTGAAAGCTATATCTCCCATGTTTTGGAACATGGATCCGAGCCCAAATCGATTTTTAAATTCACACAGGAATTAAAAATGAAAGAAGGAGACTTTTACTCCTACTTCACATCTATGGAGGGTATCAAAGCCGCAATCTGGTCGCAGATTCTCGATGAGACATTGAGCCAGCTGAAGGCGCAGGAAGTGTATCCTTCTTATTCTTCAAGGGAAAAGTTTTTGGGCTTTTTGTTCACTTGGATAGAAGTGTTGAAAAATCACAGGTCTTTCCTATTGGCATTGTACCAAAAGCAAAGTAGCCGATTGGGGATGCTTCCTGCTGAGTTGAAAACCTTCAGAAAGGATTTTTTGGAGTTTTCCACGGAGATCCTCAAAGAGGGAGAAGAGTCTCAGGAGATTTCCAAGCGTCCGATTTTATCAGACCGGTATGGAGAGGCGCTTTGGGTGCAGGTTTTGTTTGTGCTCAAGTACTGGATGGAGGATCAATCACCAAGATTTGAAAAGACAGATGCAGCAATCGAAAAATCGGTCAATCTGGCCTTTGATCTGATGGGACAAAGTGCCTTGGATCGTTTTCTGGACTTTGCGAAGTTTTTATACCAAAACAAGTAAATCATGGCTGAGAAATTAAAAGAACAGGAATCCATTCCGGTTTCCAAAGTTCAGCGTGCTGCCAAATTTATCTCTACAGGTGCTAAAGTAGGAGGGAATTACGTCAAGCATTACGCCAAAAAAATAGTGGATCCCAAGTTGGAAAAGGAAGCTTTGCATGAATCCAACGCCAGAGATATTTATAGCTCTCTGAGTGAGCTGAAAGGCTCTGCTTTGAAGGTGGCGCAGATGATGTCAATGGACAAAAATCTGCTTCCTAGAGCCTATCAGGATCAATTTACCATGGCGCAGTATTCAGCTCCTCCTTTGTCTTACCCACTGGTGGTAAAGACTTTTCAACAAAACCTGAAGAAAACTCCCGATCAGATCTTTGATTCATTTACACGATCTGCGGTGAATGCTGCATCCATTGGCCAAGTTCATCAGGCGACCAAAGGAGATAAGCTTTTCGCAGTCAAAATCCAGTATCCAGGAGTGGCCAATTCAGTTAGTTCTGATCTGAAATTGGTAAGACCTTTTGCTTTGAGACTTCTCAATATGAATGAACGGGAGCTGGATCATTACATGGCTGAAGTGGAGGAAAGACTATTGGAGGAAACAGATTATATCTTGGAAGTGGAGCGCTCTCGGGAGATCTCAAATGCATGTGCTCATATTCCCAATTTAAATTTTCCGACCTATTATGATGAATTGAGTGGGGATCGGATCATTACGATGGATTGGATTCAGGGAAAACACATCAAAGAATGGCTGGAAACCAATCCTGCTCAAGAGGAGAAAAATAAAATTGGTCAAGCCCTTTGGGACTTCTATGATCATCAAGTGCATCATCTGCTCCAGGTGCATGCAGATCCGCATCCCGGAAATTTCATCGTTCAGGATGATGGGAATCTAGGGATTATTGATTTTGGCTGTGTCAAAATCATCCCGGAGGACTTCTACAAGGGCTATTTTGCGCTGATCAAAAAAGATATGCTGCTCAATGAAGATGAGCTTAATCAAGTATTCTATGATTTGGAGTTTATTTCTGACAAGGACAGTCCGGCCGAAAAGGAGTTTTACAAAGCTGCTTTCCGAGAGATGATTTCTTTGCTGGGGAAACCCTTCCATTCAGATCGCTTTGACTTTGCAGACAACCGTTTTTTTGATCAGATTTTTGAGTTGGGAGATCGGATTTCCAATGATAAAATGTTCAAAAAATCCAGACAGGCGAGAGGTTCCCGACATGGCCTGTATATCAATCGAACCTATTTTGGGCTTTACAATTTATTGAACCAGCTGGAAGCGGAAATAGATACGACAAAGCCGAAATGGCTTCAATAGTAAAAGCGCCAATCGGCGCTTTTTTTATCTCCAATTTTTCTTCAAAACCGGCCATTCATGTGCCAAAACACTGTAATAAATACTGTCTCTTCTCCTGCCGGTACACAACAATGTATGACTTCTCAGGATTCCTTCCTCGGTAATTCCCATTTTTAGAAGAGCTTTTCTTGCAGCTTGGTTGAGGACGTCGGTTTTGATCTCAACTCGTTTTACGTGCAGTGTTTCAAAGGCATATTCCATCATCAGGTATTTCATTTGCGCATTGATTCCTTTTCCCTGAAATGATTTTCCTAGCCAAGTCCAGCCGATTTCTATTCGCTCGTCTCTGGGAGAATAGTTGCCAAAGGCAGAAGAGCCTAGTAGCTGTTGGCTTGCTTTGTCGACGACAGCCAACTGATCTCTTTCCCCTGCAAAAGCCGGCTTCGCCCATTTTTCCAGTTCGGATCTATCACTCAGATCAAAGGTGAAATACTCCCAAAGAGTGTTGTCCTGTGTGATCTGAAACAACTGATCAATGTCCGCTCTGCCGATAGGGCGGAGAAGGATCTGTTCATTTTGTAAGAGAATGGGATCGGTCAGCATAGAGGGAGAGAGGTTTTATGGGCCTGATGCCAGTGTTTAATTCTTATAAAGCTAGGCTTTTTTTCAGGAGAATCTACTTGTAATTCCCGATAGGCAAAGTTCATTTTATTAGAAAAATTATAAGGTTTTTCGACTTGCCTTATCAAAAATGTATTTTCTTCCTGACTTTATTAAAAATAAGTTTTGATACGAAAAATGAATGAAAAAGAAATTTCATTCTAAAAAATTGCTTTATAACAGAATATATTTTTAAATTATAGTGAAGCACAATTAACCCTAAACCCACTGTATTATGAAAAAAATGCTTTTTTTATTGATTGGAGGGTTGCTATGGTTCTCCACCCTGAGCGCCCAGCAGACTCAGTATTTGGTGTTCGAATTTATCAAGGTTGAAAACGATCAAATCTTTGATTACATCGAATTTAAAGACTTAATGGAAAAGGTTTATCGCCAGGCAAAAAACGATGGACAGATCAATGGTTGGGACTTTTGGGCCCTACAATCAGGAGGTACTCACAGTGATTTTCAGTATATCATGATCACCTACTTCAATGATCCTGTGAAGATGATGAATGGTCTGGACGATGCCAAAATGATGGAATATACCAAAATTGCCTATCCCCATCTGAATGATGTCCAAGTAGGAAAACTCTTTCAGGAATCCTTGGCGATGAGAGATATGCCCATGCGACTCTACATGAAAGAAGTGGTCGCCACAAGTGATAATTTTCAGATGAGGCCTGGAGTTTTGGCATCATTCGATCTGATGAAAGCAAACGAAGGCAATTTTGAAAAATACGAGCAAGCTGAAATGGAGGTGTTTAAGCCCATTCACCAAAATCGTATTGAAAAAGGACTGATGGGACATTGGAGTCTGCTGCGAACTGCGTTGCCATTAGGTTCACAGGCTCAATCCACCCATTTGACCATAAATATGTACAAAGATTACATGCAGTTTTTCAATGGACAGGCCTATGAAGACCTTGAGCAGACAGACGCAGAGCGCGAAGCTGTGAATGAAGGTCTCAATTCCAGAGATCAAAAATGGGTCTATCTGGCCACCTTAGAAAATGTAGTGAGATAAGTTGTTCCGGTTTGTATCATGAGAAAGAGGCTAAGAGACATAGCCTCTTTTTTAGTTTCTGAATTTTTGAAATAGAAGAATCCCCAGCAATGGTCCACCGAGCAATAGCGCAAGAACTTGGGTGATAGGGATCCATTGCAGGAGCCACTGACTAAGATAGATCGAAAATATAGTCAAGGAAAAACCCAGACAATTCACCAGAGTCAAGGCAGTTCCTTTGTACTCAGCAGGAGTTGCTTGGGCAACCAACGTCGAAAATTGAGGAGAGTCCGCCGTGACTAGCATTCCCCAAATCAGTAAAAAGAAAATCCAGCCCCAACTTGGGTCTGAAGGAATGAACAGGAGCAAAAGACAGCATGCCCCAGAACCAATCAGTGAAAATTTGGCAACTTTGGCAGAGCCGATTCTTGCTGCTAGAAAACCTCCCAAAGCGCAAGATGCAGCACCAGCACCAATGATAGCAAAGGATATGAGTCCATTGGAAGAAGAGATGCTTGGTTTTAGCGTAAAATAGCTGACGAGAGCCGGCAGAAATGCCCAGAAGGTATACAACTCCCACATGTGGCCAAAATAGCCAGACGCAGCGCTTTTGAGAGAACGAATCTTAGAGAGTTGTGGTAATACTTTCCAATCGAACTTTGGGTTGGCTCTGCGATAAGGACCATCGGGTACCCAAAGCCCCACAAGTACCCCTCCTATAGTAGCCAAAAAGGAAGTGATCCAGAAAATGATCTGCCATGACAGTTGCCAATCCAGTGCTCGGATCAGATGAGGAAATGCCGTCCCCAGTACAAGTGCTCCTACAAGCAATCCCAAGGCTGCTCCAAGCCCTTTTTGAAAATAGTCAGCGGCGATCTTCATCCCAACAGGGTAGATCCCGGCGAGAAAAAATCCAACTAAAAAGCGGCAAAGCAATACAGCTTCCAATTGAATCGGAATGAAAGTCACTAGACAGTTGAATATAGCGGCTGCTATTGCACTGAGGAGAAATACTCGATTGGGAGGAAATCGATCTGGAATAGAAAGTAGAGCAAACACTAAAGTGCCAAGAATAAAACCGAGCTGGACAGAGCTGGTAATAGCAGCTGTTAGCTCGGGCTGTCCCAAAAGTTTGCTCATTTCCGGAATGGCTGCATTTCCTGCAAACCAAAGAGAAGTGCCCAGAAACTGAGCGATCACGATCAGAATCAGAGCACTTCTTGGACTTCTCTGAATGCTCTTAGGCACCTAGGATTGTTTTGATTTTGCTGATTTCTTCGGAAGAAAACTGGCTATTTTCAGTTGCTTTTACATTATCGTCCAGTTGCTCAGGCTTGGATACTCCTACCAAAACTGAGGTGATTCGGTCATCTTTCAAAAGCCATGCAATAGCCATCTGAGCTAATGTCTGCCCTCTTTCTTTGGCGACTTCATTGAGTTGGCGGATCATTTCCAGTTTTTCTCCACCTATTTGATCTGGCTTGAGGTAGCGACCATCTTTAGCAGCCCGCGAATCCTCAGGGATTCCTTTTAGGTATTTGTCTGTAAGCATACCTTGCTCAAGCGGTGAAAATGCGATACTTCCCACTCCTTTGTCACCCAAGACATCGAGCAGACCATTTTCTACCCAGCGATCCAGCATGCTGTAGCGTGGCTGATGGATGAGAAGAGGTGTCCCCATTTCTTTCAAAATCTGATAAGCCCGAGCAGTATCCTCAGCACTATATTGTGAAATGCCTACATAAAGCGCTTTTCCCTGTCTTACTAGTAGGTCTAGCGTGGCCATGGTTTCTTCCAAAGGAGTCTCAGGGTCAGGTCTATGATGATAGAAAATATCTACATAGTCCAGTCCCATTCGCTTGAGACTCTGGTCGCAGCTGGCTACCAAATATTTTTTGGAGCCCCAGTTGCCATAGGGGCCAGGCCACATGTCCCATCCAGCTTTGGAAGATATGATCAACTCGTCTCTGTAGGGTAAAAAGTCCTTTTTGAGAATTCTTCCAAAGTTTTCTTCAGCTGAGCCAAATGGAGGTCCGTAATTATTGGCGAGATCAAAATGGGAGATTCCCAAATCAAAAGCTCTCCTCAATATGGATCTGCCCAAGGTGAAATCGGCGTTGTGTCCGAAATTGTGCCATAAACCCAGGCTGATTTCCGGAAGTAGCAAGCCACTCTTTCCGCATCGTCTATACTTCATCTGCTCGTAGCGATCAGCTGAAGGTTGATAATAAGGCAGAGGATTGTGATCGTTGATTTTCATAAAGGTCTTTTAGGTTTTATACCGAGCCAAAATAAGGCTATAAATAAGGAATTCAAATAAAGAATACGTGGGGTGACTGGCCTCTTTAGTCTTAGAGCGTATCTTCTTCCCGCATTAGTGCAAGGAGCTGACTCGCTATCTTTTTGCGAAAGTCCTGATCGTCTTTGGAGTTGGCAAGTAGAATCAAACCCGTCTTGGAGGTAGGGTCAAAAACAAGGAGCGAACTAAAACCTGCCTGAGCGCCATAGTGTCCAAAATATGTATGATCATGAAGTGAGATGGCCTGAAATCCAGCAGGGGGCAAGTCTGGATCTGATTGCAACCAGTTCAACTCAGATTGCAGAAGACCAAGATCTCCACGGATCATCTGGATGAGGGACTTTTCCAAATCTTCCACCGAGCTGATCAAACCAGAAGAAGGCGAAGGAGTGAGGGCCAGAGTCATTGGAGCAGGTTTGATCCTTTTCCAGACCCTTGTTTTTTTATGCCCATTGGGGAGATGGTGGTCAAAGCTGAAATAGGAGTTTCCCATTCCCAATCGCTCTAAAGTGAGGGAATCCGACAAAGCAGTGAAGTCCATACCGGAGTAGGACTGGAGGAGGTATCCCACCAAATCAAAATTGCTGTCAGCATATTGGTATTCCTTTATCTGACTTTCACTTGCAAACTTTTGTGTCAGTTCCTTACCGAAGGTTTCCAAAGAAAGATTATTTTGGAAAGACAGCAGGGAGTTTAGTTTTCCCGGATCACTGATCCCTGATTGGTGACGAAGTAGCTCTTCAAACGTCAGCTTTCCCAGAGCAGTTTCCCGATCCAATTCGGGAAGTTTTAATATGTGAAGTGAGTCTTCCAGCGTGATATCTAGCCTGTCAAGGTATCTTGCCAGAGTCAAGCTGGTAAATAGTTTGGATACAGAGGCCACGGGCAAAGTAGAATTCCAATTCAGGCTATCATGTGTGTCATGGTCCAGAAAGCCCAGCGATTTTCTATGATATACTTTGGAATCCCTAATGATAGAGATGGAAATCCCCGCTAGGAAATTTTCATTAAAGCTGGCAATCAGGCTAGAATCCAATTTTTCCTTCAGACTCGTGGAGCCCATGGGAGGAGCCAAAGTGATCCTCGGATAGCTATTCCACCACTCGATTCCCAGAAATATCACTAGCCAGCCTACGATGCCCCAAAGAATGAATTTGACTTTTGATTTCATTCTTATAAATAGTTATCTGGAGCAGATGGGGGCTATATGATGGCCCGCATTCATATCGTGATGTTGGAATTTTTCTTTTCTAATTCTGAAAAGTCACAATCCAGTTCTTCCCTGTTCCAATTACCCACTTCTGCCGCAGCTTCGTAGGTGCTTTGTAGGAAAGACAAAAGCGTTTCCTTGGGATTGCTACTGGTCTGGACGCTTTTATAGGGTAGAATAAATTCGCCCAGACTATCGCTCCAATAGGCTGATTCAGGCTGAATTTGCTTGTCCTTGAACGAATCATGATTGGGGTAGCAATAGGCATAGAATGCAGGTTCGGGGAGCCTTTCATCTCCAGGCCAAAATCCAATACTGAAGACTTCATGGGAATAGGCTTCTCTCATGATATCCTTGGAAATATTGGGTACATCTCCTTCAAACTCTGGTGCTGTGGCGCCAGAAAAGCGCGTATAAGCCATGTCAAAAGAACCCCAAAAAAAGTGAATGGGGCTGTTTTTTCCTCTAAATCGAGCTCTAAACACTCCCAGAGTATTTTGGATCAGGATCATTGCCTTCCAGAGCTTCTGAGCTTCATTAGCCAAGTAAGGGATTCGTTTTGTGTTTTGTGCAAAGGGGATACAAACTGGCATCTCGTTGGGCTTGGTGCTGATTTTGACAGCGATACCCAAAAACTTTAATTTTTCATTGAGCTGCTCGTAAAAGCTGGCCACGGTCTGTCCGCCTAGCGGAAAACGGTCACGCGTACCGTTGCTAGTTTTGATTTTGAGCTCATGTCTGGTCAGATCAAAACGGATATCAAAAACTCCTCCTTCGTAGGGAATGGGACCTGTGGTCAAGCCTTGGGAATCCACATATAGAGCTACGTGCCAAGAGTGATTCTGCCATGGAGACTTTTTTAATCGGACTTTTCCCACCATCTGAGTCCAGTGATGTAAGAGGTAAATGGTGTCCTTGTACTCATTAAAATTCAAGGAAGGCCAGGTGAGTTTTTTTGTTGCCATGGTAAAAATTTCTATTTCAATTTATGGCTTTTAGCCTAATCATCGAAATTAAATATCCTTTAATAATGAATCTTTCAGCAAATTCATCCCGGCAGTAGCCGAATGTTGCCAATGAATCACGCCTTTGGGTAGTTTGCCGAAGTCATCACTGGGATCGATCAGGTGGATAGGGATGCCTTGAGGAGCATAGTCCATCAGACCAGCTGCCGGATAGACTTGCAAGGAGGTGCCAACTATTAAGAAAATATTGGCTTTTCCAGCCAAATGGATCGCTTCTGTCATCATAGGGACAGGCTCACCAAACCAGACGACATTAGGTCGAAGCTGACTTCCTTTCTCACATTTGTCACCTTTCTTGATCTCCCAATGGTCCAAATTATAGACAAGCAATGGGTCTAGGGAACTCTGGGCTTTTTTGAGTTCGCCGTGGAGGTGTAAAACGTTTGTAGATCCAGCGCGCTCATGCAGGTCATCGACATTTTGCGTGATGATCTGTACATCAAAATACTCCTCCAGCTCCGCCAAAATCAAGTGTGCCAAATTGGGTTTGCACTCGTACATCTGCTTTCTGCGGAGATTGTAGAAAGTCTGTACCAAATCTTGATTTCTTCTCCAACCGCCCGGAGAGGCTACTTCCATGACATCGTGCCCCTCCCAAAGACCACCGCTGTCCCTGAAGGTTTTGATGCCACTTTCAGCAGAGATTCCAGCTCCCGAGAGCACAACCAATCGTTTTTTGTTCATACTTAAAATTAACTGGAGTGCTCAAATGATCCAAGTTTTAGTCCTTGGGCCTGTAGTCCATGGGCATCAGGTCGGCTACTTTTTCCCAACCCATGTATCCATCTACTAAAATACCCAGAGGTTCTGAGTAGCTGCCATTCTCGAATAGCTCCAAGAGGTCTGTTCTGATATAAAGTTTGGACACTTGATGGCCTGCATGAGAGGCGTTTATTGCACCTAGGAATTCTGACGACTCTTTTTCCCCCAAATAAGTGATTTGTAAGATGGCATTTCCCTTCAATTGACGTTTACCATCTGGAGTGGTCATCATGATCTCAGTTGAATTGATCGGTTTTTTTTCGAGTACTTCGACACTATCTGGCAAGTGTCTCTTATTGAGGATGTTAAATAATAGAGAGTCTTTGATAGACCGTTCTTGTGTTTTCATGAATAGAGCCTCAGCTTTTCTGATTGTCTCGCGACTTGGTTTTTGAGGGTTTGGCAGTTGATAAATCCTTCGTATTTGATACTTTTCTTTCCTCGTTGTCCCTTCGTAAAGTGAGGAAATGAAATGCTGGAGACTGCCTTGATAGGCTTTTTGTCTATTTTTTTTAATCCGGTAGGCTTTGGATTTCGAGAGATTTTGATCAGGAATAAATAAGGGGTAGCCCAAATAATAGAAGGACCCGGCTCTGGAGTCATATTCGAATTTGACCAGCTCGAAATCCAAGGTGTAGCCCAGGTTGGGGTTGTGGATGAGAAGCGGTTCTTGGGCACTAGCAGTGAGGACCCCTCGTCGTGAATCGCTATCCAGTAGAATCTTCTTTTCATTCTCAATCCAGGCACTTTTGGCATTTTCAGTATTTCCCAAAAAGTAATTTTTGAAATCTTTGAGATTCCGATACCAAACCCAATCCCGATCTTCATTCACATCAATAGCTTTCAATTCGACCTCCATGATCTGGAGATAAATCAAAAACCCATCTTTTGGAAGATTGTCTGTTTGGATCGAGAAAACTTGAGTCTCGTAGCCAATCATCCGAATGGCTACTTCGTAGCTTCCATTGGGGATTTCAATTTCGAAATGTCCATTTTCATCCGCTGAGATTCCCAGAGTGGTATTTGGCAAAAATACCGAGCAAAAAGGAACAGGGGTTCCACTGCCGACCTCGACAATTCTTCCTTTTAAAACAGCCTGAGCAAAAGTATGATGGAAAGAAAGGAATAGAATGGTAAAAAATAATAGTCTTTTCATATACGACTAAAAATATAAAAAATAAGGCCGGAAAATCCTCCGGCCTTAATTCTTTATTTTTTCTTGGCAAACCTTCCACCTCGTTTTTTAGGTTCTGGTTGGTTTTCGATGATTTCCATCGTTTCAGCAAATGTCAACTTCTCTGCTTCCTTATCCTTGGGGATTTTGTAATTGGTTTTCCCCATCTTGATATAAGGACCCCATCTGCCATTGAGGATCTGCAGTTCAGGATTTTCATCAAAGCTTTTGATATGCTTTTTGGCGTCAGCTTCTCTTTTATCCTTGATGAGCTGGATTGCTTCCTCTTCAGTGATGCTCAGTGGATCCTGTTCTTTTTTCAACGAAACAAAAGAACCGTCATGACGCACGTAAGGACCAAACCTACCGATGGCAGCTACCATTTTTTTGTCCTCAAACATCCCCACATCGCGAGGTAATTTGAACAACTCCAGCGCATCTTCCAAACTGATGTTTTCGATGAATTGGCCTTTTTTCAGTGAAGCGTATTGTTTTTCCTCGTCCTCATTGTCTCCTATCTGCACGAGAGGGCCAAACCTTCCCAGTCTGGCAGTCATCGGTTTGCCACTCTGAGGATGATTGCCAAGGAATCGGCTGGTGTTGATGTCCTGACGGGAAACTTGCTCGGTCTCCTCTACGGTATGATGGAATTTTCCATAGAAAGAATCGATCATATCTTGCCAGTCTTGACCTCCCGCTGCAATGTCGTCAAACTCCTTTTCCACCTTGGCGGTGAAGTTGAAGTCGATCACATTAGGGAAATGATCCACCAAGAAGTCATTGACGACCATGGCGATATTGGTAGGGAAAAGCTTCTGTTTTTCAGCTCCCGTGATTTCTGTTTTAGTTTCTTCCTTAAACTGACCCTTGGAAATCTTCATTTCCTGATAGTTTCTCGGGGTGCCATCTCTGGATTCCTTGATCACATAGTCCCTCTTTTGGATCGTAGAGATCGTAGGAGCGTAGGTAGATGGTCGGCCTATGCCCAGTTCTTCGAGTTTTTTGACCAATGAAGCTTCCGTATAGCGTGGAGCGGCTCTCGTGAAAGATTCTCTTCCCTTCATTTCCAAAAGCTCCAGTGACTGACCGACAGTCAAAGGAGGCAAAAGTGATTTGTCTGTGCTTTCATCTTCCTCCTCATCATCAGTACTTTCTAGATAGACTTTGAGAAATCCATCAAATTTGATGATCTCCCCGTGAGCAGATAGTGTCAACTCAGAATTGGAGATACCGATGGTGACGGTGGTCTTTTCCAGTTCTGCATCTGCCATCTGGGAGGCAATCGCCCGCTTCCAGATCAGTTCATAGAGTCTTTGCTCATTTCTGTCTCCAGTGACTTGGGACTGAGAAAAATCCGTTGGGCGGATCGCTTCGTGAGCTTCCTGTGCGCCTTCAGATTTGGTGGTATATTTTCGTGCCTTATGGTATTGGCTGCCATAAGAATCAGAAATCGCGTTTTCTGCCGAACTCATAGCGTCTTGGGATAGATTGACACTATCAGTACGCATGTAGGTGATCTTACCTGCTTCGTAGAGCTTCTGCGCAACGGACATCGTCTGAGCTACAGAGAAATACAATTTTCTACTGGCTTCCTGCTGAAGGGTAGAAGTGGTAAATGGCGGCGCAGGCGATTTTTTGGCAGGTTTTTTCTCCAGATTTTTGATGGAGAAGTCTGCTTCCAAGCAAGTCTTTAGGAAGTTTTCGGCTTCTTCTTTTGTTTCAAACTTACGAGGAAGTTCGGCATTGAAAGATCTGCCATCTGCCTCAAACTGGGCAGTGATTCGGAACGATGATTTTGCCTTGTGCGCTTCGATTTCTCTTTCTCGCTCCACAATGAGTCTCACTGCCACAGACTGCACCCGTCCGGCAGATAGACCTGTTTTTATTTTTTTCCAGAGAATGGGAGAAAGCTCAAATCCCACCAGCCTGTCCAGAATCCTTCTGGCTTGCTGGGCATTGACTAGGTCGTAGTCTATTCCGCGGGGATTTTCGATGGCCTTGGAAATGGCATTTTTGGTGATCTCCCGAAATACGATTCTCTTGGTATTGGTCTCGTTGAGTTTCAGTACCTCCTTGAGGTGCCATGAGATGGCTTCTCCTTCGCGGTCATCATCACTCGCTAGGTAGATGGTCTCAGCATCCTTGGCCAAACTTTTGAGTGTTTTGATGACTTCCTTTTTATCAGGAGTCACTTCGTAGGTCGGTTTGAAACGGTTTTTTATATCAATCGCTTTATCACCTTTGGGCAGGTCTCGAACGTGCCCGTAGCTGGAGGCTACTTTGAAGTCCTTGCCTAAATACCCTTCAATGGTTTTGGCTTTGGCAGGTGATTCGACGATTACAAGGTTTTTAGACATAAAAGCAAAGATCTAAAGCCGGGTGGCTTGTTTTGAAAAGCTAAAAATAGAGGGCAATGTGATTACCTCCAAATAAATATCTTTTAGTCATGCTCGAATTAGAATGGTTTTTGATATAGTAGGACTTGCAAGGAATCTACTTAAAACTCCCAAAATGAAGCGTTTGTTTTTAATTCGACACGGTGAAGCAGGTTTTTCGGAAGGAACCGATTTTCAGCGCCAGCTGACCAAATTAGGGATAGAAAAGATCCTGAGGGTAGGCGAAACGCTCCACAAAATCCAGCCGGAAATAGATCTGATGTACTGTTCTCCGGCACAGCGTACGATGGAAACTGCCGATGTGCTCCGGAAAAATGTGCAAATTAGATCCAATGAATACCATCAGTCAATTTATGATGGCGATCTACTTTCTTTAATGGGATTGTTGGAAAATATACCCACAATTGTAGATTCTTGTCTGATCGTAGGGCACAATCCTATCATCAGCCTCTGTCTGTCTACCTTGACGGATCATTCCTATCAAAATATGAGTCCTGGGACTTTGGCTTATCTGGAATTTGAATTTGACTCTTGGAAATACATCAGTGCAGGCTCAGGCATCCTGCGAGAAATTATTAGCTGAGCCATATCTTGAGGGAGGATAGTCATTCATATTGCGGATACATAGTAGGGATTCCTTTTTAAGAAAAACATGAAAATGAAATCATTGACTAGATTGGGTACTTGGGTGGCTGCAGTCATACTGAGTGGATTGGCTTCCTGCTCCTCTGGAGTTTCCGAAGAAAAACTTGAAGGAAACTGGAAAGGAGAGGATTTTCGATTTGTCCAATCGGAAGGTCCAAATGTCGTTGCGATGATCGATGGAGGCAGAGAGCTGCATGAGCAGAGTGAGTTGCTCTTGAAAGCGGACGGGACGTATGAAATAGTGGTCAAAGAAGAAATTCCGAATGGGGAGGGAGTGTGGAGCGTGATCGATCGAAACTTTCTGCAGACTATTTCTGGGTCGGATACTATTTTGTATGAAGTGGTGGACCTGAGTGAAAACAGATTGGTCACCAAACATCAAGTCGCTTACGAGACTCCGATGGGGAATTTGGCTGGAGAAATCACTCTTATTTATAAAAGGTAAGGAGAGGTAGTCAGTCCTTGCCTGAATTAGCGACTTACATTTTTTGATCGGACTTTTTTTGGGAAGGAATACCTTCTTCTTACTCTCTTCAAATTAATTGGAAGAGTAGATTTCTGCTAAAAATCCATCAGCGGTTTTTCGATTCACGGCATTTTTACGGTTATTTATTGCCTTTAGAAATCTTTCCTAAAATAATCTATTGTATCAATGAATAAGCAATTAAAGACCCTGGCTATTCTAGCAGTAGGGATGTGTATCAGTTCCATGACCTACGCTCAGGATCAGACACCTCCCAAATTACCACCTCAGGCTACTGAGTTTTACGCACCTGTGCCACCGAAAATCACCCCTGGTACCGAAAACAATCTTCCACCGTCAGATGCGATTGTTCTCTTTGACGGGACAAGCCTTAACAATTTTGTTTCTGCTAAAGACGGCTCCAGTCCTGCAGCATGGACAATCGAAAACGGAGAATTGGTCGTGACAGCGGGACAGGGTGATATCCAGTCCAAAATGCCCTTTGGTGATGCGCAATATCACCTCGAATGGACTGCTCCAACCGAGATAAAAGGTGAAGGACAGGGTAGAGGAAACTCTGGATTCTTCTTGATGGGAATGTACGAGGTTCAGGTTTTGGATTCCTACGAAAGTAAAACCTACACCAATGGACAGGCAGGTTCGATCTACAAGCAATTTCCTCCATTGGTCAATCCTTTGAGAGCTCCAGGAGAGTGGAATTATTATGACATTATCTTCAAAGCTCCTCGATTTGATAAAAATGGCGTTTTGACTTCACCGGCTACTGTGACTGTCTTGATCAATGGAGTTTTGGTGCAAAATCATGTGATCCTCAGAGGTCCTACTGAGTACATTGGTATTCCGAATTACAAGGCACATGCAGAGACTTTGCCGATCAAATTGCAGGATCATGGCAACCCGGTAAGATTCAGAAATATCTGGGTCAGACCTCTTTGATTTTTTGTCCACTGTCCACAGTCCACAGCCCACGGTCGTCCGTCGTCAGTGGGCTGTGGACCTTTTAACCAATAACCCAAAAACCATTCGAAAGATGTCTTCACGAAGAAAATTTATCCAAAACACCATGTTGCTGGGGGCGGGACTGAGCATGCCTTCTGTACTAACAGCATCAGATTTCGGGACTTTTACCCGGAAAATTAAGCCCTCAGACCAGATCAATTATGGCCTTATTGGTTGTAAGGGGATGGGGTGGTCCAATATGAATGCGCATCTCAAAATTCCCAATGTCAACTGTGTTGCTTTGGCGGATATCGATCAATCTGTACTCGATCAGCGCAGTGAAGATGTGTTTAAAATCAGGGGTACAAGACCCAAGTAATACAAAGATTACCGCAAGCTCCTCGAAGATCCTGACATCGATGTAGTAATCATCGGAACACCGGATCACTGGCATTGTCTCAATATGGTGGATGCAGTATCTGCCGGCAAGCATGTCTATGTCGAAAAGCCCATCGCCAACACCATCGAGGAATGCCAAATTATGGTTAAGGCTCAGGAGCGCTATGGCAAAGTCGTGCAGGTAGGACAGTGGCAGCGCTCAGGGTCCCAATACGATCAAGCCATCCAATATGTCAAATCAGGACAATTGGGTCAGATTCGTCTGGTAAAATGCTGGGCTTATCAGGGCTGGATGAAGCCAGTTCCGGTTTTGCCGGATGGTACTCCTCCGGCTGGAGTCGATTACGATATGTGGTTGGGTCCAGCTCCAAAACGACCTTTCAATGCCAATCGCTTTCACTTCAACTTCCGATGGTTTTGGGACTATGCGGGTGGCTTGATGACTGACTGGGGAGTACACGAAATAGATATTGCATTGTATGCAATGGGTGTGAGCGCTCCAAAGTCTGTAATGGCTTCCGGTGGGAAATTTGCCTATCCTGATGATGCCTCAGAAACTCCTGATACCTTGCAGACAGTCTATGAATACGAGGGTTTCAATATGCTTTGGGAGCATGCCACAGGCATAGATGGAGGCAACTATGGTACCACGGAAGGGATTGCTTTCATCGGAAACAATGCCACTTTGGTGGTGAACAGAGGAGGTTGGAAAGTGATACCTGAAACCGAAACAGTCGATGGAGCGAGAAGAAACAAGGTAGAGGAAGTGGCCCATATCAAGCCCGAGGGCAATGCGCTGGATCATCACGCTACGAATTTTGTGGAATCTGTCATGGCCAACGATCCAAGTAAGCTCAAGTGCGCGATTCAAACCGGTTCTGTAGCTGCGATCAATGCTCAGATGGGGAATATAGCCTATAAGACAGGTAAGAAGGTTTATTGGGATGCGACGAAGAATCAGTTTACGGATTCAGAAGCAAATCAGTTGATGAGAGCGCATTATCATAATGGCTGGCAAGTGCCGAAGGTTTGAGGAGATTAGAAATTTGAAGTTTGAGATTTGAAATTGCCCTCCGAAGAGATTTGGAGGGTTTTGTTTATGAAAAAAGTAGAATTTTTATTGTTTATTCCTAAATCAAATGGTCAAATAGATAGAGATCTTTTGCTTTTTACATTTTTGGCTATAGGAGGGACAATGGTTGGTTTAGGTGGAAATGAATATTTGGCTTGGGGAGCCTTCGAAATTATTGGAGAAGTAATTTTAGCTTGTGCAGGATTAGCTTGTTTGGTGTTCAGTTTTAATTCTGTAGGTGATAAAGAGAAATTGAATGGAAGTTTTAAAGGTAATTTGATTTTTTCTGAATCGTTGATTTCTGTTGAAGACAAAGAATTCCGCTTAAATGATGTTTTAAAAATGGAATTTTTTCTCCATGATTATGATGGAATGGATCGTGGTTATGCTAGATATCATTCTATACCTTATATTTCAAATGGAGTAGGGAATTCCATTAGTTTGAAAATGAATGACGGAACTGAGGAGAAATTCAATTTTCAATTGAACTATAAAAATGAATTTCAGAAGAAAATGAGAGACATTTTGATTTCTTATCACCTTCAGGACAAAATCTCCTTTCTGGCCTTAATCCAATACATTGGGATTTCAGATAGCTATGAGCTGATTCAGGAGTTTAAAAAGGAACTTGAGGTCTTGAAACGAAACGGCGCATAATTCAATAATCATGCGCCGTTTCAATTCTAAAACTGATCTATATCCTGAAAAACAGGGTTTTTTGCTAAGATATTCCACATCATCGCATCGAGATCATTGGTCTCAGTGCCAGTTCGGGTGTTGGTGATGATTGCCCATGAGTAGCCATTGCTGGCTCTGACCCAGATTGACGAGGTGCCTGGCAAAGAACCCAAGTGCCACCAATTGTTAGCATCGTTGACTCCCCAGCCGGCAGCATAATAGCTCCTCACGGCTAGGTTGGGTTCATTGGTCATTTGCTGGATTGCGGATGCGCTCAATAAATCAGATTTGGAAGCAAATCCATCTACATAGACAAGCAATTTTAAGAGTTCTGACGGGCTGGCAATCCATCCTCCATGGGCATCCATTCTGGCTATCTGATAGGCATAGGGATCAGATCCACCTGTGGAAGTGCCATAGTATTTGCTTTCCATAGTCTTCCGTTGCGCGAGTGTGTTTCCTCCGATTTTCATCTGAGTGATTCCGATGGGATTCAAGATTTCCTCTTTGACGAAGTTCTCATAAGTTTTACCAGTGATTTCTTCGATAACTCTACCAAGGATGCAATAGCCAAAGTTTGAGTAGGCGTAGGTATTGCCGGGTGTAGATGTCACTGGATAGGTGTCCAGTGTCCAAGTCATCAGTTCATCAGCAGTCATGTTGGGATTGGAAAACATCGGATCATTTGCGGAATTTGCCCATGCTCCAACAGTATGGTTGAGTAAGTGGCGGACGGTAATGGCCTGAAGATGGGAAGAGTAAGGTTTGGTACCATAGGTGGTGCCCAAGATGGCACCTTCACCGAAAACTTTGTCATCCATATTGACCTGACCATTATCCAGCAGCTTCATCATGGCTATACCCGTAATGGATTTGGAAATACTGGCTATGCGGAAAAGTGTTTCTGTCGAGACAGCTTCATTTGCCTCCTTGTCCGCCAGACCATAACCTTTGGCATAGACCAGTTTTTCGTTTTTGGAGATGGCTAGAGAAAGTCCTGGGACATTGTATTTGCTCATAAAGGCCTGTGCCGCATCGTCAATGATAGAAATGTCCTCCTGCAAATCTGAAGGAGGAAAAACTGGATCAGGATCGCTTTCAGAACCACAACTGGAACCAATGGAAACTAAAAGGGCAAATATGCCAACTTGTAAAAGTTTGTTCAATTTCATAATGATTAGGATTAAAGTGTAGTAAATCATTATCAAGGCAATTGGGAAAAGTGAACAGGATAGGAGTGTTTTTTTTCGATACACTAGGGCTTTTCCAAATTTGAAAAAAATGTGCTTCAGAATTGGACTCAGATTACTTTATCTTTCACCATGAAATCATTCCTGCCACGTATCCTGATTTTGCTCTTTACTATCCTGATGGCATGCAAGTCCGTCTCTCAATGGGAAGGGCAAGGCCCAATTCAGATCATTGAAACCACAGACAAGCCCATTGCCATCCAAACCAAGCAGACTTTTGATGCTGGAGATGGTGTGTTTTTCTCAAATGAACTCGAAGGAGCTCGGTTAAATGAAGTAGAAAGACTCAATGATACGCTGATTCAGGTGAGCATTTTGCCAGAGAATCAGCCAATCAACCCCAGTCCATGGTATGGGTTTAAGCTTTGGTCAGAGCAAGCCAAGGAGTTTTGGATTCAGTTCAGCTATGGGGGAATTGGCTTTCATCGCTACTTTCCAAAAACCAGCAAAGATGGAGTTGACTTTGTGAATGTTGACTCGGCGAATTTTTTCCAACCTAAGACCGAAGAAAGAAGACCTGAAATGGGCTTTTTGAAAGTGAAGAGTTCGAAAGATACACTGTGGATTGCGGCTCAGGATAGAATCGGCACAGCACATGTTCAGAACTGGAAAGAGGAGCTTTTGAAAAAGGATTTTGTGTCCAAAATAGCAATTGGAGAAAGTAAGCAGGGAAGGCCACTGGAAGTTTTGAAAATAGGAGAGGCTGATGATCGTCAAATGTTGATGGTGATTTCTATGCAGCATCCGCCTGAGTTAACTGGCTTTTTGGCGATGGAAGCTTTTGTGGAGGAGCTAGTCAAGGATAGTCCAGAAGCGAGGAAGTTTCGTGAGAAATACAATCTCTATGTCATGCCTCAGATGAATCCGGATGGTGTTGCCAATGGACACTGGAGACATAATGCAAGAGGGATAGATCTCAATCGGGATTGGGTGAATTTCAATCAACCAGAAACGAAAGCCCTTTCTGACTTTATGGAGCAAAAAGTCGCTGAATCAGGAGGGAAGTTCGTTTTTGCAGCTGACTTCCATTCCACTTGGGAAGATATTTTTTATACCAATAATGAAGAGTTGGAAGGAAACTTTCCGGGCTTGATTCCCAAGGTCATCAAGCGATCTTCCAAGCGAATCCCAGATTATATTCCCAATATCCGTCCCAATGAGGGGAATCAACGAAGTGTTACTTCCAATTCCTATTTTTTCTTTGTTCATCAGGCAGAATCTATGACTTTTGAGGTAGGTGACAATACACCGAGGGAAGTCATCCAGATGAAAGGGCAGTATTTGGCTCAGGAACTGATGAAGATTCTCAATAAGAAGAAATGGAAGTGAATATGGACCTAAAGCAGGTAAACCAATAAAATCTGATTACATGAATGCATTGTTTTTGACCGATGTGGGTCAGGCAGAAGTACGCGAAACCGAAAGACCTTTCCTCCAATCTGGTGAGGTCTTGCTAGAAGTAAAACGAGTAGGTTTTTGTGGTTCGGATCTGAATGGCTTTAAGGGGCTTTTTCCACTTCAGGAATATCCCATTATCCTAGGCCATGAAGTGGGAGCACAAGTAGTGAGCGTAGGAGAGGGAGTGCCTTCAGCTATAAAGGTAGGGGACAAAGTGACCCTGTACCCTTATCAAAACTGCGGAACATGCATTGCATGTCGCAAGGATAGACCTCATGCCTGCCAATCCAATAAAACAATGGGTGTGCGGAGATCAGGGGCAATGACCGAATATGTTGCGGCTCCTTGGCAGGACGTTTTTCCATCAGATAAACTGACTTACGAAGAATTGGCTCTGGTCGAACCTCTCACAGTAGGCTTTCATGCAGTAGATCGTGGTAGAGTTGGGGCCAAAGATATAGTGGCAGTTTTGGGTTGCGGAATCGTGGGCTTGGGAGCCGTCGCCTCTGCGGTGGATCGTGGAGCGGAGGTGATCGCTGTGGATTTGGATAATGCTAAGCTGGAAATTGCCAAACAGATCGGGGTGAAGCATACCATCAATCCATTGGAAGTGGATCTGGCGGAGCGCTTGAGAAAATTGACTGATGGAGACGGGCCGAATGTGATCATCGAAGCTGCCGGAACTCAAGTTACTTATAGGGCAGCAGTGGATGAAGTTGCATTTTTGGGACGTGTGGTTTGTATTGGTTATGCAAAATCAGAAGTAGGCTTCAATACCTCACTTTTTGTACAAAAGGAAATAGAAATCCTGGGCTCGAGAAATTCCGTAGGAAGGAAGGATTTTCCAGCAGTGATTGCTTATCTTGAGTCAGGTAGTTTTCCGGTTCAGGAAGTGATTACAAAGAGAATCTCACTGGAGAAAGCTCCCAAGGCTCTGGAAGATTGGGCCATGCAACCAAAAGGAACTATCAAGATCATGCTAGATCTCACTCAAACTGAAAGAAACAATTAACAAAACCAATACTATGGACTTATCAAAAATCTTTGAAAACAATGAAAAGTGGATCCAATCCAAAACCCAAAATGATCCTGCTTATTTCGAGAATCTAAATAAAGGCCAAAAACCAGAAGTGCTGTACATCGGCTGCTCTGATTCACGTGTGACAGCTGAGGACCTGATGGGGATGCAGCCAGGAGAGCTTTTTGTCCACCGTAATGTTGCCAACGTGGTCAATGCCATTGATCTCAATGCACAAAGTGTGATCAACTATGCCGTTACTCATCTGGAGGTCAATCACGTCGTTGTCTGCGGTCACTATTCCTGTGGAGGTGTCAAAGCTGCGATGCAAGCTCAGGATTTAGGGATTCTGAACCCTTGGCTTCGCAATATTCGCGATGTGTACCGTTCGCACAAGGATGAACTCAATGCGATCTCCGATGAAGATAAGCGCTATGACCGCTTGGTGGAGCTCAATGTCAAGGAGCAGGCAATCAATGTGGTCAAAATGGCTGCTGTACAAAGAGCTATGCGAAAAAGAGGGATGCAGATCCATGGCTGGGTATTTGACATCAAGTCGGGGAAATTGATTGATTTGGAGATTGACTTCCAAAAAGCCCTCAGCGATATTATGGAAATTTATCGCTTGGAGGATTAGTAGCAATTCGAGCAATTTGATGAAAAAGCCCATTTTGGAATAAATGGGCTTTTTTTATGGTTCGAGAATTTCGGTCTATTATGTAGTCTTAAAAAGCCAATGTATCCAAAATCGGACATTATTATTGGAGAATATGGAGTTTTTTAAACCTAAAAATCAGGGATTGCTGGTTTCAAATCGAAAAAGCTCCCCAAAAACAACCAATTGACCACAACTGTAAGATTCAGGTTGAATCAACCGAAATATCCTCTTACATTTAAAAGAGAAAGAAATTTCCCATCACTATAAACCAAAAATCCATTGAAACGAAGAGATTTTATTCATCTATCGGGTCTGGGACTAGGAGCCATGATGGTTCCGGGACTAGCAGCCCATAGCAGGCCCGTTTCGGAGGAGCACTTGCTGTCACCGGGAATCGATGTGGCAGCCAAGAAGTTGCTCGCTGATGTGGCACTCAACACCTCCAAATCTTTGGGAGCTACCTATACAGATGTGAGAATCGGTAGATATCTCCAGCAGTTCCTTTTTACCAGAGAGCGCAATGTCCAAGGGATCACCAATGCCGAATCTTTTGGAGTCGGTATCAGGGTGATTGCCAATGGCACCTGGGGCTTTTCGGCCACTTCCGATGTGACTCCTGAAGGGATCAAAAAATGTGCGGAGACCGCCGTGGCTATCGCCAAAGCAAATTCCAAATTGCAAAAAGAACCTGTTGTACTCGCTCCAGTAGCGGCCTACGGCGAAGTAAGTTGGAAGACGCCTATCCAAAAGAACTCCATGGAGGTGCCAGTCAAAGAGAAAATCGATCTTTTGCTGGATGTAAACAATGCTGCTTTGGAAAACGGAGCTGCCTTTGTCAATTCCAACCTTTTCATGGTCAATGAGCAGAAATACTTTGCTTCCTCCGATGGATCCTACATCGATCAGGATGTGCATAGGATTTGGCCTACATTCAACGTGACTGCGGTCAATCGGGAAGAAGGACTTTTCCGTTCCCGTCAGGCACTAAGTGCGCCGATGGGCATGGGATATGAATACATGGATGGCTTGGAGTCTGAGAAATACCTCAACCCAGCCGGCTTCAATAGCTACAGAAATAGCTACGACATGGTAGAAGATGCCATTGCAGCTGCCAATCATGCCAAAGAAAAACTATCTGCCAAATCGGTATTGCCGGGTAAATATGACCTGATGCTGGATCCGGATCACCTAGGTCTGACTATTCATGAGTCTGTGGGCCACCCGCTAGAGCTTGATCGTGTCTTGGGTTATGAGGCCAACTATGCAGGTACCAGCTTTGCCACTATTGACAAGTGGGAAACCAAGTCTTTCCAATATGGCTCAGACAAAGTGAATATCGTGGCAGATAAAACTCAGCCACATTCATTAGGCTATGTAGGCTGGGATGACGAAGGGGTACAAACCAAAGAGTGGGATCTGATCAAAGACGGAGTTTTGGTCAACTATCAGGCTATCCGAGATCAAGCGCAGATCATCGGTGAAAAAGAGTCTCATGGATGCTGCTATGCGGACAACTGGGCTTCTGTACAGTTTCAGCGCATGGCTAATGTTTCTCTCAAGCCAGGGCCGGACAAACTGAGTCCTCATGATATGATCAAGGACATTGAAAAAGGAATCTATATCATTGGTCGAGGATCTTATTCTATTGATCAGCAGCGATACAACTTCCAGTTCGGGGGGCAGGTTTTCTACGAAATCAAAAATGGCGAAATCGCTGGGATGCTCGAAGACGTAGCCTACCAGTCCAATACCCAAGAGTTTTGGAATAGCTGCTCAGCAGTTTGTGACAAGGATGATTACCGTTTGTTCGGAACTTTCTTTGACGGAAAAGGCCAGCCTTCTCAGGTGAGTGCTGTGTCTCATGGTAGCTCGACTACCCGTTTTGACGGAGTCAATGTAATCAATACCGGTAGATCCATTTAATTCTAAATCAACATCATGGCTATACTAACGAAAGAAGAAGCGAAGGCAATCATAGACAAAGTATTGTCCTTTGCGACAGCAGATGAAACAGAAGTCTCCGTCCGTGGAGGCCGTACTGGTAATATTCGCTACGCCAGAAATACGGTCAATACGAGTGGGGAAACCAACGAAATCGGATTGAGCATTACTTCTGTATTTGGTAAAAAATCAGGTTCCACCACCATCAATGAACTGGACGATGAATCTCTGAAAAAAGCAGTAGCAAGAGCTGAGGAAATCGCAAGATTGGCACCGGAAAACCCGGAATACATGCCGATGCTTGGGCCTCAGACTTATGCTGAATCCAAGACTTTTGCTTCGGCTACGGACCAGATTGATCCGGAATATAGAGCTCAGGTGGCTATGGATTCCATCGCTCCCTGTGAGGAAAATGACCTGACTGCAGCTGGATACCTGGAGGATTTCTCCGGATTTGTGGCTACTGGGAACAGCAAAGGTCTTTTTGGATACAATCAATCGACATCTGTCGATTTCACTGTGACTGTCCGTACCAATGACGGAACAGGCTCAGGCTATGCGGGCAAGGATTTCAACGATGCCAGCCTTCTCAAAGCAGGCCCTGTGACGAATATTGCAGCGCAAAAAGCTAAAGCCTCTAGTAATGCCCAGGCAATTGAGCCCGGAAAATACACGGTCATCCTAGAGCCAATGGCTGCCAATGACCTATTGAGACTCTTGGCATTTGGTATGGATGCTCGTAGTGCAGATGAGGGACGTAGCTTCCTCAGCAAAAAAGGTGGCGGCACCAAGGTAGGAGAGAAGCTCTTCGATGAGCGAGTGAAGATTTATTCTGATCCCAGTCATCCAGATATCCCTGGCAACCCTTGGTCCGGAGACGGTCTTCCTACCGAAAAGACCACTTGGGTCGAAAATGGAGTAGTTAAAAATATGTTCTATTCCCGCTATTGGGCGGAAAAGCAAGGTGTGAAGCCTGTACCAAGAGCAGGAGGATTTATTTTCGAAGGAGGAAATGAATCCCTACTGGACATGATCCGCAATACCGAAAGAGGTGTTTTGGTGACTCGTTTTTGGTACATCCGATCTGTAGATCCTCAGACCTTGCTTTATACAGGGTTGACTCGGGATGGTACTTTCTACATCGAAAACGGTCAGATCAAATTCCCGGTGAAAAATTTCCGCTTTAATGAAAGTCCAATCATCATGCTTAATAACATCGAAGCGATGGGCAAGCCGGAAAGAACCAATGGAAATATGGTGCCTCCGATGAAAATCAGAGATTTTACCTTCTCCAGTTTGTCAGACGCTGTTTAATTTGATAGCACGTCTGTACCAGTAAAATGTAAGTGGTAAGTAGTGAGGAGTAAATTGGTACAACTTACTTTTTACCACTTACTACTTGCTACTCATTGAAAACTTTCAGCTTTGACTGCCAACTTCTTTTTCACCCGAATCAAATACAGCTCAGGCAATTGGGATACAGATCAGCGTATGCCTTCCAATCTGCTTCATAGTCTGGTGGAATACACGACGATTCCGGTGGATGAAAAGGAGAGAGTGATCGAGCTGAGCAGTGAGGAGCTTTTCAAAAGTCCCTTTTGCTACCTCAGTGGACACAAGCTGGTGGAGTTTACGCAAGAGGAAAGAAAGATCTTCAAAAAGTACGTGGAAGGGGGCGGATTCGTCTTTGTGGATGATTGCAACCATGATATTGACGGTCTCTTTGCTAAGTCATTTGAGGAAGAAATGACCAGAACCTTTGGTGCAGATTCGCTCCAAAAAATCCCAAACGACCACTGGATTTACCGCTGCTTTTTTGAGTTTGAAGATGGGCCACCAGCCACTTCTTTTGAACTCAATGGCTGGGGTGATGATCTGGTTCATGATTACCTGAAGGCCATCGAGGTCAATGGAAGAATCGGAGTTCTTTACAGCAACAAAGACTATGGCTGTGAGTGGGACTATGACTTTCGAAACAAAAGATTCAATAAAATCGACAATACCCGCTTTGGAGTGAATATCGTCGTGTATGCCTTAACCTAAACCAACCTTGGAAACAGAACTGATTAAATATCAACAGGTAGTGGATAAGATTCCCCTGTTGAAAAAAGAAATTGCCAAAGTGATTGTCGGTCAAGAGGAAGTGCTCGATGAAGTGATCATCACGCTTTTGGCTGGAGGACATTGTTTGCTAGAAGGAGTTCCGGGTTTGGCGAAGACGCTGATGGTCAAAACAATCTCAGAAGTGATGGAATTGAGTTTCAAAAGGATTCAATTCACGCCGGATTTGATGCCTGGTGATATTCTGGGGACAGAGATCCTGGAAGAGGATCATAGTACCGGGAAGAAATTTTTTCAATTTAATCAAGGTCCCATCTTTGCCAATATGGTTTTGGCGGATGAGATCAATAGAACTCCTCCCAAAACTCAGGCAGCTCTATTGGAAGCCATGCAGGAAAAGCTGGTCACTTATGGAGGGAAAAACTACAAGCTTCCGAGTCCTTTTCTGATCATCGCTACACAAAATCCGATCGAGCAAAGTGGGACCTATCCTTTGCCAGAGGCGCAGTTGGATCGTTTTCTTTTGTATATCAAGCTTGGCTACCCAAGTGAGCAGGAGGAGGCAGAGGTCTTGGAGAAAACTACCGGAACCTATCGTGCCCAGCCAGAGAAGGTGCTTTCCGGTGAGGAAGTTCAGCAATTGCAGCAGTTAACGCGGGAGGTGCATTTGGATTCTTCCCTGTTGGGGTATATCACACGACTGATTCGTGCCACGCGACTCGAAAATACCGATGTAGAGGAAGTCAAAACCTATGTGGAATGGGGAGCTGGAACTCGTGCCGGACAGGCCTTGGTGCTTTGTGCCAAAGCTAGGGCTATCATCAAGGGACGGTATTCGGTGATCCCAGAAGATATCCAGACACTGATTTACCCGGTTTTGAGACATCGGATTTCTTTGCATTTCCGAGCTGAAGCAGAGCAGTTGGATACCGATTTTATTATTTCCAAGATACTAGCCAGAGTGCCTGTTCATGCCAAGTAATCTCGAGATCATCAAGCTCAATGACCTTCGGCTGTCTGCTCGACTGATTTCGGAGCAGTTGCGGCAAGGGATACACTCGGGCATCCGGGTGGGAGTGGGAAGTGAATTTGAGCAATACAGGCATTATCGCCCCGGAGATGATCTCAAACGGATAGATTGGAAGTATTTTTCCAGATCAGGAAAATACATGGTCAAGGAATCCACTACGGAAAGTAATCTTCACATTCGAATGATGCTGGACCTTTCTGGCTCAATGAACTATGAAGAGTCGGGTTTTACCCGGCTGGATTATGCCAAAAATCTGCTCGCTTCCCTTTCTTATTTGGGATACTTGCAGGGAGATGCGATGAGCTATTACACCTTGCATGCTGGGCAGATTGATCAAAAGGTGTCTCCAACGCCGAAGAGTTTTCAGAGGATTTTGTACTATTTGGAAGATGAAAAAGCGCATGGAGACTGGCCTATTGGTGCCTTTCCTGAAGCTTTGACCCAAGGTCGAAATCGGGAGTTAATCATTTGGGTGTCAGATTTTTTGCAGAAAGATACCGAATGGGAAAGCTTGGTCAAGAGCTTTCTTCATCCTAGAAAAGAGCTGATTTTGATTCAGATTTTGGGAGAGCAGGAACTCAATTTTCAGCTGGATGGCAATTTTATTTTCAAGGATTTGGAGTCTGGTGCTGAATATATTCAGAATGGAAAATCTGTGCAAAAGGACTTCAAATCCCGTTTTGACACCTATCTGAAACAACTGGACCAGGCGATGCTATTGCCGAAAGTGAAGCTAATGCGCGTCAGTATGCAGCAACCCTTGACCGAGGTAGTAAGGCAGATTCTCAACCGCAAACACCTGAGCTGATGGACTGGATTCAACCTACCATGCTTTGGGGCCTTTTGGGACTTTCTGTTCCGGTGATGATACACCTTTGGAATGGGAGGCAAGGAAAAGTCATTCATTGGGCGGCTACGGCTTGGCTCAATCCACAAGAATCTCAATCCAGTAGATCTGTCAAACTGGAAGAAAAATTACTATTACTGCTCAGAATACTACTTTGGATTTGCCTCGTGATCCTCCTGGTTGGACTGTGGTGGAAGGCATTTGCTGAAGATACTTTTTCAGAAACTGTCCATTTGGTGCTGCCGCATCAAGAGTTGGAATCGGAGTTTCGTTTCGAACTTGAGCAGGCACAGGAAAGAGGTGAGACCGTGCTTTGGCTGGCAGATGGATTACCTGAGTTGGAGACCGGAGCCGCTCTTCCCGATTTGGATTTTGAGCCTGTATCTATTCAGGCTTATCTTGATCAATTGGACTCTCAAGTGGA
Organism: Algoriphagus vanfongensis DSM 17529; assembly: GCF_000429465.1. Classification (GTDB taxonomy): domain Bacteria; phylum Bacteroidota; class Bacteroidia; order Cytophagales; family Cyclobacteriaceae; genus Algoriphagus; species Algoriphagus vanfongensis. Next base: position 243,454 of record NZ_KE386906.1, read on the forward strand.
TTCTGTTCATCTGTATGTGCCGGGTTTGATGTCTGACTTTCCAGACGAAATGTATTGGTTGCCCAAGAAGCCTCTGCTTCACCTCAGTGAGCATGCTGATTTTTCAGCTACAGCTTCTGTTTTTCAGCTGGACTCAGGGGTGTATCTGGGAAAAGATCAAAATGGGCTTTTGAATTTTATTGAAGAGAAAGAATCTAGGACAAAGGTCATTGAAATGCCTATTCGATATGCATTTGAACAAGAGGGAATTCCCGAGCAACAAGATTTTTTGGCGGCGATGGATGCCATTCATTCCGTTTATCAGCTTGATTTTTTAGAATCTGACTCCAGTCAGGTAGCTCTTCTTTTTACTTCCAGTTCACTTGCTATTGGAAATGGTAATTATCAGATTATCAGTAAGAAGAATTATGAAAGGGAGACCGGCTTGTCATGGCAAAACTTGGTCTCGGAAGGAATAGTACCCGAATTGATTTTGGAAGATATTCTGAAGAAATTTGAAATAGATGCAGATAAGACTAAGATCTCTGAAATGAGTTTGTCAAGTAAGTTTCGTCAGATTCCTGAGGCTCAACTTTCCAAAGTGCCAAACACGACTGAGTTGTGGTTGGTTTTATTGCTATTGATTTTCGGAGGAGAGCGCTTTCTAACTTATCGTAAAAACCTGTGAACAAGATCCAGAAACATATCGCCTCAGTGGAAGGACAATTGTCTCTCAATCTTTGGTTGAAAGGTTTTCTATTGGCTTTATGTTTTCTTCCATTCATGTTTTTGATGGAGGATAGGACATGGTGGAAAGCATTGTTTGGTGCATTGCCTGTGATCTTTGCTGCCAGTTTGGGAGCTTTCAAAAGTCAGAAAAAAAAGGCAGTTCAAATGCTTCATGAGCGGTCTGGCAATATGGAGTTTAGCTTGGAGCTTTTGGAGAAAACAAACTATTCGATCGGTGAACGACTCCAACTGGAGCGGATTTCATCCCGACTTCCTCAGAAAATCACCGTTTTTTCACAAGGGTTGATTCCGTATTTGATTGCTGTAGGTGTTGTGATTTTGGCGACTGCATTGGTTTTTCAAATCAAGGAAACTTCTTCCGGAATGGCTGAAAACACAAATTTCTCTCAAATGGAAAATTTGATGCCTTCGGAGGAAATTCCGGTTTTGTTAAGTGATTTTGAGGTGAGAATTCAATCGCCTGCTTATACTGGGATTGCGGCTACATCGCAGCAAAATCTTGAAATCGAAGCGTACAAAGGATCACAGGTTTCTTGGGAGCTCAATTTTGAGAATTCCTCTGATTTAGCTGTTTTTTGGGTGAATAGCCTAGGAGAGAAACAGTCATTTGAGAAATCAGACAAAGCTTTTTTATTGAAACAGGAGCTGATTCATTCAGGGGTTTATTCCATTCAAGCTTTCAAAGATTCTCTACAGGTTTTCCAGTCCGATTTTTACCGAATGAATTCACTGGAAGACAAGGCTCCGGAGATTATCCCTACTGAGAAGGAAAACTACAAATACTTTTTTCCGGGCAATAATCCGAAGCTTGTCTTGAAAGCGCAGATTTCTGATGATTTCAAAGTAAATCAGGTCGCTATCGTAGCTACTTTGGCAAGAGGGAAAGGTGAAAATGTCAAGTTCCGCGAGACTCGGATTGCCGTTGAAAATTCTCCTTTTCAATCCAAAAACTCCTCCTTGGTGCTGGATGTGTCAGAAATGGATTTTCAGCCCGGAGATGAGCTGTATTACTATTGGACGGCGATAGATAATCAAAGACCAGAAGCTAATTCTTCCCGAACGGATACTTTTTTCATCAAGTATTTTGATGAAAATGATGACAGTGAGGAAGCCATGGCCGGGATGGCAATCAATGTCTTACCAGAATATTTCCGCAGTCAGAGACAGATCATCATCGATACAGAAAAGCTGATCGCTGAGCGAAAAGCCAAGAAGAAGGAGGATTTCAACTACACCTCCAATGAAATCGGCTATGATCAGAAGTTGCTCCGACTTCGCTATGGGCAATACTTGGGAGAGGAGTTTGAATCTGATGCTGGGGGAGGAGAACTGGACGCTGAAGGAGGAGATTTATTGACGGGTTTTATGCATTTGCATGATCAAGAAGGGGAGCATGATCCTGATTTTCATCCTGCCGAATCACATGAGGAAGAACAGGGTCACTCGCATGGCGAAGAGGTAGATCCAGCCCAAGAGGGTGGAATCGAAAGCCTCCTGAGTGAGTACATGCATGCCCATGATTCGGAGGATATGAATACCTATTTCGAAGCGAGTACACGCGGCGCTTTGAAATCAGCCTTGGAACAAATGTGGCAAGCGGAGCTTTATTTGAGGCTTTTTGAGCCGGAGACTTCTCTACCATATCAGTATAAAGCACTGGAATATCTGAAAACTGTGCAGCAAAAATCAAGAGTCTATATCAAAAAGACCGGCTACGATCCGCCGCCAATCAAAGAAGAAGAAAAGCGACTGACGGGTGATTTGGATGAGATTGGGCAACGAATCAGCAGAGAGCAGCAAGAGTTGAATCGACGGATGGAGCCATTGGTTTCCCAGGTTTTGGGATATCTGAATCGACCAAACTTAGGAGAATCTGAGAAGCAGGTAATCCGGGATTTGGGACAGCTATGGACAGAGCGACTGCAAAAGTCCGGCTTGGATGACTGGTCTGTTTTAGTAGAGTTGCAGCAACTGGAAGTAGGAAAATTGGATGCCAAGGGAAGTGAAATTCTTCAGGAGAAGCTCTATCCTATCGCCAAAAGCTATAAAAGTGTGGAGGCTTCCTATCCCACTGCAGCTAAATTGAAAAATGCCTTTAGAGAGAATTTGAAATGATGTTTGAACTCAATCCGATAGTTTCAATCCCTTTTCTTTTGGTGATTCTAGGCCTTATTCTGCTGGTAGGTGCTGCACCTATTTTTCTTTTGGCTCGAAAAAATCATGATCCCAAGCGTTTACTTCTCAAAGCTGGCCTGTTTTTGGGCTTTTGGATTTGTTTGGCTTTGGCTCTACTCAGGCCGCAACTGGGGATTGACTCTGATGAGTCTAGAATTCTAGTATATTCCAGCAGTTTAGATAAGGCTGAGATTGATTTTTGGAAAGATAGTCTTCAAATGAAAAAAGCGATTCCACTTCAGCGCTTTTCTTCGGGCGAAAATGATATTTTTCTTTTGGGAGCAGATTTTTCTGAAGAGGATTTATTTCCCATTCGAAAGAAGAAAATTACCTGGATTCTTCCTCGAAAACACGGTCAGTTGCAAGATATTTCCTGGAAAGGAGCCATCAGAAAAGGGGAGTTGCAGCGATTGACCTATACTGTTTTTTCGGATAGAGACAGTGCCTATTTGAAGGTTTTGTCTGTCGGTTCGGATTCGATTCAGCTTCAAAAAGGATGGAATCAGGGAACATTGGAGTTTTATAATGCTGGTGTAGGAGAAACCAATTTGCCACTGATTTTGGATGGGGATACCTTGACGTCAGTTCGTTATTTTACTGCTGCTTCCTCGCCGAAGCAATACTTTTTCAAGTTGGGATTTCCGAGTGGAGAGACTCGTACTCTTACTAATTGGCTGAGGGAGAAAGGAGAGCATGTAAACGAATCTATCCAGCTCTCCCGATCTTCCTATCTCCAAAGTGGTGCTGAAGATTCCCTGCAAGTATTGATAGCTGATCCCTCTCAGGTGGCGCAAAAGCAAGTTCAGGAATGGGTGAAAGAAGAAAATACAGCGCTACTTCTTGTTCAGTTGAGCGACCCTAGATCAATCAGTCAGGAAGTAAATAGGCTCTTTGGGACGGACTTTCAAGCTGAAGCGACAGCTGATGCTACGTCTAGGACACTTGCTAATGGGATGGAAGCCCTGCCTTTTCGCTGGAAAGAGCAATCCGGGCAAAAAACCTTTCATGAAGGGAGTGTAGCCATTCAAGATACGGACTTTGGAAAGATTGCAATTTCAATGGTACAGGCTAGTTTTCCCTTGCTTTTGGAAGGAAAAGAAAAGACTTATGAAGAATTTTGGGGTGATGTGATCGGTGCTTTGGAACCAGATGAAGCCCAAAGTTTCAACTTTTCCGCACCGGTTTTGATAGGCTTTGAAAGCCAAATTCAGCTTTTCAATCGGGATAGTTTGTCATCTGAATTGAGCTTTGGGAATGAACTGGTTTTTGTAAGTCAAAGTCTTGTCAATCCTTCCAAAGCTAGCGGAAAGTGGACTTCGGCAATTGCAGGTTGGAATAGGAGGGAAAACGGCCCTGCTTATTACAGTTATACCTCGGAAGAATTGCCAAACATTTTTTCTGGGCAGTTAATCCAAGCCATCAATCAAGGCCAAGTTTCTACAGATGGGAATGATCTGAGAAGATACCAACCTGTTTCACCATGGATTTGGATACTGGGAATGCTTTTATTTTTAGGTGCAATGTGGCTGGAACCTAAGTTGAAAGGTTAAAATTCAACTTGCCTCTCCTTTGGCTCCAAAATACTAATCGGTTTTTTGTTTTCGTCAATTGCGACAAAAGTAAAACTGCCTGAAATCGCCTTTTCCCGTGAGTCAGAATACATTTCTTCCACAAAGATATCGACTGAAACCTGCATGCTAGTTTTGCCTACCTGAGATACTTTTCCCACCAATTCTATTATAGTTCCTGCTGGAATGGGATGTGTGAAATCGATTCGATTGGAAGAGACCGTAACTACTCTTTTTCTGGAAAACCGTGTGGCAGTAATGAACGCAACTTCATCCATGAGTTGCATGGCTGTCCCTCCAAATAGCGTATCATAGTGATTGGTAGTACTAGGAAATACTGCCTTGAATATTCGTGTGATGGATTGCTGGATTTTATCTTCCATAGTTTAGATGCTTGATTCGACGGCTAAAAAGTGGGTGACTTGTTGGTTTTCTCTGTGAAGTGGGATGATTCGAATGTGACAGAGATATTCTGTTCCGTCTTTTTTATAGTTGATAAGGGCGGTTTCAAGTCCCTTTAGGTTAGAAATAGCCTTTTTGATTTTCCTTTTTGTCGAGGGCTCGGTCTTAGCGCCTTGAAGCAAAGATGGTTTAAGGCCTATGACTTCTGCAGGTTTATATCCGGTCATTCGCTCAAATCCAATGCTCGCCCAAAGTATTTTTTGGTTCAGATCCGTGACGACCAGCGCATCGAATTTTGATTTTACAAGTGTTGCCGTATCAAAACTCCATTGATATTCTTGGCTGAGTGATTTGAGTTTTCGCAGGGATTCTATCTTTTCTTCTTTCAAAGTCATGGATATCATATCCCATGCTAGCAATGGATGGCGACACGTCTTTGCGCTCTTTTGCTTTTGTAAGCTGTCTGGTAAATCATTGAGGTTTTCCAAGACAATATCTAAACTCATCATGCTTTTGATTTTAAGGTTAGTATGCCGCACGGGTTTTTCTGCCCTCGATGAGTAATTGCTGGAGACTGATCTGATCGGACCAGTAGGACTCACAGGCTTTTTTCAGTTGTCGGTGGCTACCAATTCGCGGATAGCCGAGGTTGTGCGTCAGCATAGTTTTGCTTGTTAAATGAAGAATTATTTAAAATTCTTGATCATCTAATCGCTATGCTTTCGGAGCTTAAAAATCAGGAATAGACACACTAATCCCGTGAAGAGTGGGAGAGGGAGTACATGGCCTGACATCTACTTCAGATCGCGAAAGCAATGTCAATGCGTTGTAGGCAAGTCTCCTGACTCTCCTGACTTTTACCGCCTTCTCAAGCTGTACCGATCACTATCGGTTCTGCTCAATGGCATGATTGGTAAAAGCTGATACCGGATTTTCCGGCACAGGATCACAGTTGCGCGACAGTCCATGATTTGCACATGGTTCCTTATTAATTCCCCTTAGAGGAAACCTTCAACGGCTATGAATAAATCAGATTCAAAAGAACGAGGCGCTAAAGTAAGAAGAATACTCTTTATCTCTTTCATAAAAACTAATTCTATGAGAGATTGTTTGGTGAAGCAGGCTATTGCATGAAAAAAGCCCCGGTTTTCACCGAGGCTTCATAATGGACAATAAAATCAAAAAATTAAAATGCCAATGCAGCAAGGCCGAGCTTGGATTTCAGGGGATTGATTCCCTTAAGTACTTTTCCAGAATATTTTTTGAATAAATCACTTCCGAGTAGATCTGTCAAAAACTTGGTTCTGCTGTTTTTGAGCCCTAAAATACTGGCTTTTTTATCATCATCAGAAGCACTGCTCCCGGTGATTTTCATCAGGTCGTCGACAAAGCTCTTGTTGTTTGTCTTAAGTTTGCTAGTCTGATCTGCGGTCAGATCCAGGCCGCTGGTGTCATCCAAAATGCCGAGTACCTGAGAGGACAGATCGAGCTTGGGGACTTTGAGACCTTGTGCATTGGCGGCAGTACCGATCAGAAAAAACACTCCTAATAGAGCGAAGATTTTTAGATTTTTCATAGAATGAATGTAGCTAGTTTATACTTGGTTTTAAATGGTCTGATTTTCTTTTTGACGCTTTTTTTGTAAGATTTTGCTTTGTCCTCACCGAGGATTTTCTCAAATGCAGAGGATTGTTTTTTACCGAGATTGAGAATGGACTTTTTCTTTTCTTCATCCGAATCCGATCCTCCGGCTATTTTGAGCACATCATTGAGGAAACTCTCATTGGATTGTTTCAGTTCTGATTTTTGGGAATCTGAGAGGGAAACGTCAGACCCGGGAGTCAAGGCCCCCAACATGTCTTTTTTGAAATCCGGAGATGGAAGAGAGATTTTTTGTGCATTTGCATGCGACACGAATCCTAATCCCAAAAAGAAAATAACTGCTAGTGATAAGATGTTTTTCATAGCTTTATTACTTAAATAGTCCTTTGCCTAAATCCATCAATCCTCCAAGATCCATTCCGCCTTTCCCTCCGGAATTTCCTCCGAGTAGCCCACCCAGAAGATCCGCAGCGCCTGAGGAGTTTCCTTTGCCAGAAAGGGCATCCGCTACTGAATTCATGATGTCATTGTTTGCGCCGGGAGCTTGATCCACCTTTTTATTGAAAAAATTCATCAGCAAAGGGAGAACAGTCATAGCCAAACTCAGAGCTTGCTCTTTGCTGATGCCCAATTTGTCCATCAATCCAGATGAGAGATCTCCAGCAAGATTATTGACCACCGGGCTATCATGCTGTGTCTCACTTCCTGAAAACATCTCTTTGATCGCAGAAAGATCTCCATTCGAAGCTTTGTTTTGAAGGAGGGATGCCAAAGTCTCTTCGATTGCATCCGCAGTGCCGGGGCCTTCGCTCATCCCCGAATTTCTAAGAACCTCTTTGAGAGGTCCATCTGCCATTTTTAAAAGTTGATCAATCATGATTTTATTAAATTATTTAGACTTTAAGTTTGTCATTTTGGTTAGCTAATCCTAATTAATTCAACTTTATCTGGGTTTGTTTCTAATAGGGTTTACAATAATTAATCAGCTCCAAAAACCTCCTGAATAGCTTCCAAGTAGTCATAGCCATGACCTTCGGTTGGTTCGATGTAGTTGCCTTCTAGGTACTCGTTCCAGCAGCAAACCATGACAGTGTTTCCATTGTTGGGTCTGTATTTGCGAGAAGATTCCATGGCATCGCGGAGCATGGCGGAAAAAGACTTTTTGTCGCTGTGCACGAGGTCTTTGTAAGGCTCAGAAGGAAAACCAGTCTGCTGCGGCCAAGTGCCTCCCGCAGGGCGCATATCCCAACCCATAGCCACTGGGACCTGATATTCAAATTGCGGATCTGATTTGAATTTTTCTCCCCACATATTCCAGTGACTTCGGTACGTCTCACGCATATCTGCAAAGGATCGATTGTCCTTTTCCATGAAATTATGATAGATGTAAGTGGTCATGCCTTCAAAGCCCATGCTTTTGAGCCGAGGTACATATTCTTGAAGTAGCAGTCTTTTCTGATACTCGCCTCCTTCCCACGGTCGAGCTGGATTATTTGCTTTCCAAACTGTCGGGAGTCCATACATCCTCTCTCTCTCCAGCATGGGACCTGCCATGACAGCGATGAATTTGATTCCTGGAAAGCCTTGTTCTTTTGCTATTTTTTGGGACAAATCGAGGAGGTCATTGAGTTTCAACCCATAGTATGCTGCTCTTGATTCTGAGTCCTGAGGAAAGTAGAAATAAACGATAGGTCTCCCATCTTTGTCTTTGAGGTAATCTTTTCTATTGAAATAGGAATCTGTCCACTGCCGGGTGATTTTCTCATGAACTTGAAGATAAAGTGCTTTGTCAGGTTTTTCTCCTTCGTAGTTGGCCTTACGGGCCATTTCATCCGGAGAGCCGATTTTGAGCCAAGCCATCCACCGCTCATGACTATCGTCGCACCAGTTGATTGCCCATTTCATATGTTCTTTTTCTGGCAATTGGGAATTAACCTCCAGTAAGACTTTCAGTTGCTCATTCCATTCTTCCAGACCAGGGACAGCCACCCTGCCATCTCTTTGGGTATCTATTTTCCAACCTTTGGGGTAGTAGATCTTGGACTGAGGGCCAAAATATAAATGGTAGTAGTAATTTCTGCCATAAAACCAGTCGTAGGCAAAAAAGTCAATCCCATACTTTTTCATCAGCTGCAGCTGCTTTTTGAGTACTTCCGGGTCATCTCTTTTATAAAATCCCTTTAATTCTTTTACTGGTTTTCTATCCAAGTAAGGGCCTTCGTATGGGTAGCGCTTGTTGTAAACTCTTCCTTTTGGTCCCCAGGTCGCAGTGTTTGTCAGGTGAGCACAATTGGCTGGATCCTGTAGGCAAGACCAGAAACTATCCTTGTCTACATTGGGATCAGGATCGGTGTCCCAAGAAGGCATGTAATAGACCCCTACCAGTTCGTCTTGGGGAGGTTGTGCAGCTGTGGGTGCATCTACTGAGAATATACCCAATGAGGCTGATTGCTGCGAAGTCTGAGTGGGCTGACAGGCAAAAAGTGAGATCAGGCAAACACTCGTAAAAAGGGAAAGTAGCTTTTTCATGGCTCTTTTTTTTAAAAATAAGGAGGAGAACGTAGATTTCCTCAAATCGGATTGATTTCCTTTTTGAGGATATGGATTTGTCTATATTCTTGCTTGAGAAGGTCAAAGGGTAAAATGTAGCTATAGGTGTGCTTAAAGCCATTTTTGATATAAAATCTCATAGCCTGTGGCTTGCAGTCCATAGCCTCTAGCCAGATCCAGTCCAATTTTTCAAGCCTAGCGACATCTTCAATATGCCTCATCAAATGAGCTGCGATTCCCTGGCCTTGGGCTTTTGCAGCTAGGTAGAGTCTATGAAGTTTCATGGCATTTGGGATTTCTATTTCTCTCGGAGAAAAAGGAAAGTCGTATTTTAATATTCCTACTTTCTCTCCCAGATGAATCACAAAAAAATAATGACTGCGATTTCGACCAAGTTCTTTTAGAATATTGGCTTCATTGTAGATCAGGTCCACATACCAGTTGCCTCCGTCCTCCCAATATTCCGAATAGGCATCTTTGTAAATGAAATCCATGAGTTGCCTGAGTTCTTGCCATTGACTTGCTTGCACTGATATCAGTTCGAGACTGTCTGTGAGTTTGATTTTTTCCATAGCAAACTAAAAAACCGCAAACTCGAAAGCTTGCGGTTTTTAAATTAATTAGTCCTAAAGTGCTTATTTTCTCTCCAAAGCTCTTTTCGCAGCTTTGACAATGTTTTCTGCATTCAATCCGTATTTCTCGAGCAACTGGGTAGGTGCTCCAGACTCCCCAAAGCTGTCATTGACACCGACATACTCCAGCGGCGCAGGATTGTGGCGGATCAAAGTCTGAGCCACACTATCTCCCAAACCTCCATTGATCTGATGCTCTTCGGCAGTCACAGCACAGCCTGTTTTGGCGACTGATTCTAGAATAGCTTCTTCGTCCAAAGGTTTAATAGTATGGATGTTGATCACCTCAGCAGAGATGCCTTCCTCTCGTAGCATCGCTTCTGCTACCACCGCTTCCCATACCAAATGTCCAGTAGCGAAGATGGTCACATCTTTTCCGTCGATCATTTTCCAGGCTTTGCCGATTTCAAATTTCTGATCGGCAGGAGTGAAGATTGGCCAGCTTGGACGACCAAAACGCAAGTAAACCGGTCCTTCGTATTCTGCGATAGCTAGAGTAGCTGCCTTGGTCTGGTTATAGTCACATGGGTTGATGACAGTCATGTGCGGGAGCATTTTCATCATGCCCAAGTCTTCCAAAATCTGGTGAGTGGCACCATCTTCTCCCAAAGTCAAGCCTGCGTGAGACGCACAGATTTTCACATTTTTGTTGGAATAAGCGACTGACTGACGGATCTGATCATAGACACGTCCCGTGGCAAAGTTGGCAAAGGTACCTGCAAAAGGGATTTTTCCTCCCAAAGCCAAACCTGCGGAAAGTCCGATCATATTGGCTTCAGCAATCCCGGTTTGGAAAAATCTCTCAGGAAATTCTTTCTGGAAAGCTCCCATTTTCAAGGATCCGATCAAGTCAGCACATAGGCCGACAACATTTGGATTTTTGCGTCCAGCTTCCAAGAATCCGTCCCCAAATCCAGAACGGGTGTCTTTTTTCTCTGTATATGTGAATTTTAAGTCTAAGCTCATTTCTTTTCTGTTAGTAGGGTGGATTAATAGTCGCCTAGGGTTTCTTCCAATTGTCCCAAAGCATTGGCCAGCTGCTCGTCATTCGGAGGAGAACCGTGCCACTTGTGCGTACCTACCATGAAGTCCACACCATAGCCCATTTCGGTATAGAGTAGATTCAAGATCGGCTTGCCTTTTCCTGTGAGGGATTTCGCTTTTTCCAACCCTTCCAAAACAGCCTTCAAGTCATTGCCATCTTTGGTCTCGATCACTTCCCAGCCGAATGCTTCCCATTTTGCTTTTAGGTTTTTGAGATCCATTACTTTGTCAGTAGGACCGTCGATCTGCTGACCATTGTAATCTACGGTAGCGATCAGATTGTCCACCCCGAAGTGAGCTCCATACATCGCAGCTTCCCAAACTTGTCCTTCCTGAAGCTCTCCATCGCCCATCAAGACATAAACAAGGCTGTCGTCTTTATCGATTTTTTTGGCTTGAGCAGCTCCGATAGCCACTGAAAGCCCCTGTCCCAAAGATCCGGAAGCTACCCTGATACCCGGGAGGTGCTCATGAGTAGCCGGGTGGCCTTGTAGTCTAGAATTCAATTTTCTGAAAGTCTTCAACTCTTCCACCGGAAAATATCCAGAGCGTGCCAAGACGGAGTACCATCCTGCAGAAAGGTGACCATTGGAAAGGAAAAATAAGTCTTCTCCTTTGCCGTCCATCTGAAAATCTGGATTGTGGTGCAACTGATCAAAATACAGTGCGACAAAAAATTCGGCACAGCCCAACGGTGCACCTGGGTGACCGGATTGTACCGCATGTACCATTCTCAATACATCCCGTCTGAGCTGGGTACATATCTTCTGGAGTTGTTCAATAGGTTGTTTTTCCATTGCGGATTTATTTAAGAATTTGAGCAGTATGCTCTTTGGTTTTTACTTTAGCTATGATCTCTTCGATTTTTCCTTCTTCGTCAATGACAAAAGTAGATCGGGCTGTGCCCATGTATTTTCTGCCATACATTTGTTTTTCGACCCAGGTGCCATACAGATTGTGTACAGTGAGATCTGGATCAGCGATCAAAGAAAAGGGAAGCGATTGTTTTTCGATAAACTTTTGATGTGATTTTTCAGAATCGGAACTGATCCCCAGTACGACATAGCCAGCTTTTTGGAGAGCTTCATAGTTATCTCTCAGATTGCAAGCTTGCGCTGTACATCCCGGTGTATTGTCTTTTGGGTAAAAATACAGGATGACTTTTTTTCCTTTAAAATCAGAAAGTTTGATGCTTTCTCCTGTTTCGATCTTCGCTTCAAAGTCGGGGGCCTGTTGGCCTACTTCTACTGCCATGATTGGTTATTTTCGTTCAAAATCGGTTTATCCTATAGTTCCTTTCCACTCGGTCACGTTTCCAGCCTGATCGGTCACGCGCAGGATCACTGCACCTTTGAAAGGTTTGTCGACCAGCTTATCTGACCAGATGAGGGCTTTTTTATGCTCGTATCGCATCAGTACCCATTCTCCATCTACTTGGGCTTCAAATTTCTGAATCCCAGAGAGATCGTCCCGGATCGTAAATCGGATCTCTGAGCTATTGACCCTCACAGGTGCGACCGTCGGTGGCTTGGAATCTACAGCGAGCATAAAAGTACCAAAATTTCTGGTTTTGAAGCGGATTCCTCCAGCTTCCCATTTGCCTCCTACGAATGACTTGGAGCCTCGACTGTTGACTTGATAGACTTGAGCTTTGCTCGGGTCCATTCCAGTAGGGGAGACGTCCCAGAGAATCTCCATAGAATTCCATAGATATTCTGACGGGTCATTGATCTGGAGACGAGCAGAGCTGCCATTTCCACTTTCTTCAATTCTCAAGTAGAGATCTTCCAAAAGCGTATTCTCTTCAAATTTGATTTGGACTTTTTGTGCGGCAAAAAGTTTTTCTTTTCCAGCAGGAATGATGCCTTTAAGCGGAGTTTGAATCACTTCGGAGCAGATATCAATCTGATCCGGAACCCCAAAACGCATGTCCCAAAGATAAGTGCGTGATTGGGTGTCCTGATAGGCCGGGAGCATTTCATAAGTGCTGGTCCCGATGTAATATTTTGCAAGTCCGCCTTCCTTACTTACAGGCGCTTTGATTTTTAGAATGTTTCCGAGATAGTCCACCTGTGCTTTGCTAGGAGCAGATCCGTCAGCTACTTCAAATTCCTGATCTCGCCCTTCCAGTGAGAAATTGATTCTGCTGGTATTTCCATAGGCATCTTTCAGCCTAAGCTGATAGTCTCGCTTTATCCCATGATCTAAAGATAGATGTCCTGTAGTGGGTGTATTTGGCTGGAGGTAGTCAAATTTTAACTTGTCCTGAAAGTAAAGCTTGGTGAATTTGTTTTGGTATGTATGTAGTAGAAACTGTCTGGAAAAATTGAAATCAACTTGATCCACAGTTAGTTTGTATAGCATGGAGTCTTGCTGATACAGCTCAAAATAGGGGAAGCCATTTCTGTTGCTGGCGCCGTCTAGCTGATCAAAGCATTGGATTTCCAAACCTACTTTTCCCGTGATTTTCACCGTTTGACCGATTCCATATCCTCCTGTGATTGGATTAAGCGAAAGCTCTAGTCGTTGGTATTTCCCATTGATACGCGAGGCTACATCCAATGGCACGAAGGCAATTTTCTGAGGACTAGGGGCAGTTTTGTCGATGATTTCTGGGAAGCCAAACAACAAAGGATCCATCGCCCGGTCCAGACTGTCGCGAATCTCAAAATGCAAATGCGGTCCTCCTGAACTCCCGGTATTTCCCCCATCAGCGATTCGTTGCCCTTTTTTCACCGACAACTCTCCTGGCTCAGGATAAACTTCCAATTCGTTGACCTTTGCTTCATACATTTTGCGGATCATGTATTGCTGCAGTTCTGGGCTGAAATTGCGTAGGTGGCCATACAATGTGATATGGCCCGTCGGATGCTTCAGATAGATGACATTTCCGTAGCCATAGGTGGAGATTTTGATGCGATGCACCCAGCCGTCTGCAGCTGCATAGATCGGTTCTCCTTCCACTCCTCCAAACTTGTAGTCGAGCCCCGTATGGAAATGGTTGGGACGCAACTCAGAGAAATTTCCGGATAAATAGTTTCTCCCGCCTGGTTTGACAGCTGAGCGAAAGTGATTTTGGATCACTCCTTGACCATACACAGTCATGGAGCAAGCAATCACCAAAAGAAATGAAATGGGGAGAAGCTTATTTAACTTCAAAGTCAAGCATTTTTTGGGTACCGATAAAACCTTCCATGTGATCTCCTATCTGTACAGGACCCACGCCTGCGGGAGTACCGGTGTATATCAAATCACCGATTTTGAGCGTGAAAAACTGTGAGACATATTCGATGATAGTCCCAAAATCAAAGAGCATCAGGCTGGTGTTCCCTTTTTGGCGCGTTTCCCCATTGATTGTGAGATGAAAGTCGATATTTTTCAAATCTTCAAGTTCTTCCACTTTTACAAAATCACCGATAGGAGCGGAGCCATTAAATGCTTTTGCGATTTCCCAGGGAAGACCCTTGGCCTTGCATTGGTCCTGTAGGTCCCGAGCAGTAAAGTCTATCCCCAATCCGATCTCTTGAAAATATCGATGTGCAAATTCCTTTTGGATGTATTTTCCTTCTTTTGAAATCTTCAGCACCAATTCTGCTTCGTGGTGGATGTTTTTAGAAAACTCCGGGTAATAAAATGGAGCTCCGTCTTTCAGCTGCGCAGTGTCAGGTTTCAAAAATACTACCGGATTGCCGGGAGTTTCATTATGTAGCTCTTCTATGTGCGCAGCGTAATTTCGGCCGATGCAGATTATTTTCATGTGGGGTCTGGGATAGCAATTGGGTGGTAAAAATAAAAGATTTGATTCGCAGAAAACACAGAAAGCACCCATTTTTCACAAACTGGTGCTTTCCAATTAGCTGTTGATAAGAGAAGTCGTAGAACTCAATCTACCGCTAAAAACTCCATCAGGATCGCTCCTGATGCATCTTTCAACAGAAGTTTCCTCTCTGCAATCGTATAGCTCGATACTTGGGGCAAGGCTTGAGTGACGGCATTTTCTACAGTCATATCCATGCAGGCCATTCTCGTCATGGCTCCCGCTCCCAAAGTGAGTTTTTCTCCATCATTTTGAGTGATCTCACCACGCACTGTGTTGCAACCTGCATTTCCGAAATAGGTGCCTTCAGAAGCATTAAACTCAAAGGTCAGTGCTTCCTGATTTCTTGGGTGAGTGGGGTTTTCGATTTCTCCTACCTTGGTCAGCTTCCACACATTGGTTAGCCGCAGTTTTGGGTCACTTTCTTGAGAAATCACCTCGATGAGTTCATAGTTTTTTGAAGAGGCATCAGCTGGAATGGGCTCCTGCTTGTCTGTTACTTTTACTTTGATCTGATAGATAGATCCGGGTTGGTAGTCAAAGCCTTCGATTTGGTCGTAGAAGAGGAGCCACTTGTCGGGTTCCAATTCTTCAGATTTTTGGATTTGGAGACATTGCATCGGACCTACTCCGGTGCATTCTACTTTTGCACTATTGATCCACCAGGTTTCTATCATTTCATCTTTGGTTTCTTGGCAGGAAAAAGCACTGCAAAGTATTACAGCACATAGAAAAGCTAGCATTCTCATGATTCTTCAAGGTTTAATTGATCCATGTGCTGGTACAAAGCCTGTGCCCATCTTTGGTAGACCAGTCCGCTTGGATGCAGTTGATCCTCGACCAGCATTTCAGGGGAAGCGCCTATTTGTCTGTAGTCCTCAGTGATATCGATGAAGGCGACGCCATATTTTTCACAAGTTTCCTTTTTGGCAAGATTGTAAGCGTCTATTTCCGCAGCTACTTTTTCAGAGTGGCTTCCTTTTTCTACAGCAAAAGGTGTGATGCCCCAATCAGGAATGGATAAAACGACGACATGATTGGGCAAATTGCCAGCAAAGCCAATCGCCCTCAAAAGCATCTGCTCAAACTCCAATTGAAAGTCCTCGACAGATCTTCCTCTGTATTGGTTGTTGACCCCAATCAGTAGAGTCACCAGATCATATGGCTCGCCTTTAGGAGCTGCCGAGTTGATTCCTTCTTCCAATTCATCCACAGTCCAACCTGTTTTGGCGATGATCTCAGCTTCAGCCCATTGGGTGTCGGTAGATTGATTAAGTTTCTCCACCAAAATAGCAGGATATCGATCTTTTTCAGCTACACCTTCACCGATCGTATAGCTATCGCCCAAGGCTAGGTAAGTCATTGGTATATCTGCCATAGTAGTTTCGTCAGTCGTGTTTTTTAACTTATTTGGTTGACAGGCCAAAAGAGAAATGAGAAAAAGGAAGCTAGATAATGTTTTCATTGGAACACTTTTTCAAGCAATTGAAAACTACCTCTGTCGGCATCCAATTGGACTTTGGCGCCATTGGGAATGATAAACTGCTTGGAAACGTGTCCAAACATCGCTCCTGAATAGGCTGGAATCTTCAATGGTAAAATGTAATCATCCAATACCTGATCCAATGACAAAGAACCGTATCCTCCGCCTGGTTCGCAGTCAGTGCATTGCCCAAAAACGAATCCGTTGAGTTGGTCCAATGTGCCATTTAGCTTGAGGGTACTCATCATCCGATCGATGCGATAGGGGTCTTCACCTACATCTTCGATGTACAGGATAGCATTCTTAAAATCAGGGTAATAAGGAGATCCACTTAATGCTGTCAGTACAGTCAGGTTTCCACCGAGAAGTTTTCCCTCGACCTTTCCAGGGAAAAGCGTCTGAATTCGGTTTGACTTGATCACCAGGTCGTCTCCCTGGATTTGTTCATTTTCGAAAGTGACCAATTCCTGAGAGAAATAAAGATCTTCAAATCGCTTCACATTGAAACTGTTCCAGCTTCCAGTTCCGTTGGGACCGTGGAAGGTAATCAGTCCAGTTTGAGAATAAATCGCACAATGCAAAGCAGTGATGTCCGAATAACCCATCAGAGGTTTGGGATTCTTTTTGATCATGTCATAATCGATCAAAGGAAGGATTCGAGCTGCGCCGGAACCTCCGCGGATACACACGATTCCTTTCACCTCTTGGTCAGCAAACATGGCATTGAGATCGCCGGCACGCTCGGCATCAGTTCCAGCGAGATGGCCTCTGCGATTTTTGAGATTTTCTCCCAGCTTTACCTGAAAACCCAGCGCTTCCAATGCCTCTTTTGCAAAAGTGAATTGCATCCTGTCAGCTGTCGCCGCAGATGGGCTGATCAGTCCGACAGTATCTCCTTTTTGAAGAGCTTTTGGAAGTAATGTTGAGTTTTTAGGATAGGAAGCCGAACTGCTAAATGCCATAAAAGGAGTGACGCCAGCAAGAAGGCCCAAGGATTTGAGGAATTCTCTTTTCTGCATTGATTCTAATTTTTCTTGAAAATAGGGACTTTTTAGAAAGGAATCGAAGCAGAAATCAATCCATTTGATCACCGGAGAATCAATTTTTTGATATCCTTGGAAATTCTTTCTGAGGATTAGCAAGTTCGGACTCTATATGCTTTTTGAATAAAAAAATCTGCTTTTAGTTTTCGGGTGAAATGATATCTTTATGGGAATTACTATTTTTGATAGGATATGGTGGCAATTTGCTGGATTAATATAAATGATAGAATTTTGAGGTTTTCAAAGAAATGGGAAGTCGAAATTAGGGAAAGAGCAAAAAGGATACTTTTTTCGAAATTTTCGAAAAATCCCAATATCTACCATTGTTTAAAGGAAAAAGGGAATAAGGAATGTTGGATTTAAGTTTGGCTGATTGGCTTGGGATAGGTGGATTTTTTTTATCTCTATTTTCAATTGGTTTATCCTTTTATTTTGAAAATAGAAGAACTAAAGGCAAAATTAAGGTTAAAATAAAATCTCTTCAAAAAAGAACGGCCAAAGAAAATTGCGTAGTTATGTGTCAAATTGAAATAGTTAATTCTAGTCTTGAAAAGAGATATATAAAATCAATATTTCAACATAACTCAAGAGGTAGATTTGGTCTATATTTTATTAAAACTGAAAAGAACCAAAATCAAATTAAAAAATGGTGTCAAAAGGAAGAATTTTCAAAACCAATAGCCCTTGATCGTGGTGAATTGACTCTTTTGAGTTATGAATTATTTTATAAATCGGAATGGTCTAGAAACAAAGTGTATTTCAAGTTTTTAGTTAATGATTCATTAGGTAAAAAATATCAAAGTTCTGGAATCTACTTCATTCCTAATCAACTCCCAGAAGCTCCATTAAAACCTGGTGTCATGTATTTATAAACTTGTTTAATAGGTTTTTGCCGAATAATAATATAAAGTCCTTGTCCTCCAATTCGACTTCAATTGCATCGATACTGAAATCGACCAGCTATTTTATAATCTATATCGATTGACAAAGGAGGAGATAAGGATAGTGGAAGGTGGAAGAAAGGTGAAGGAGGATAATCCAAAAAAAATGACCAAAGTGCCATGGGAAAAAATGAGGATATTAAGTCGGACATCTTTGACAATATTGATCAAACCTACTGTGTAAAACTTGTGGGAGGTGAAAATACCTCAAAAGAAAGTTTTTGGGCAATTGATGAGATAGATACTGCTTATTATATATGTCGGGGTTTAGTTATAGAGAACTTTGATAAAATTGAAAATCTCAAGAACAAGAAAGAAGAGTATTGGGCTTTGATACAGGATGTAGTTTGGGGAGGAAAATGGAAAGACAAACCTGTAAGAGAAGTTAAGATGATAACTTGGAATAAGTTTTCTTGTGAAAATTTCAAACTTACTTTATTCATTTTTTGGAGAATAAAATTTCAAATTTCAGAAGCTGAAGAAAAAGAAGATAAATTAATAGATAGTATACATGATTTACAAATGAACCAATTAATCCCAAGTTCTCTACCTGAAATTAGCTTTAGAGCAAAACTTAAAGAATTAGAAAATGATGAAAAGGAATGTAGAGCAGAAGTTGAAAGGCTGTCTGAAGAATTAAGTAAAATAAAATCATATTTGAATTTATTTAAAGGTTGGTTAGATATTGTTATAATAAGGTGATAAAGTATATTTTTTGATAGTATATAAAAGATGTTTTTTTACAAATCGATTTGTTATTTGTCCCCCACTAAGCGTAGATTGAATCTACGCTTTTTTATTTCTTGGGATTTGCAATCCCCATCTAAGCCTAGTTTACCTCCCTCAACCAAAACCAGTTCAGCAAATCCCTAAACCAGTTTAGTAAAAAGGAGAATCAGTTTTGTCCCAGGGAGAACTAGTTTACCAAAATCTAAAACCAGTTTAGCAAAACAGAGAACTAGTTTAGCTAAAAACAGAATGAGTTCAGCTCCTGACAAACTGAGTTCTGTAAAAGACAAAACTTGTTTTGTTGGGGGTAGCTTTATTCTCCTGTAGGTGAATTCACTCACTTGTAGCTAAATATTTTTCTATTTTTCGAAATAATATTTTGATTTCCGGGTGCTTGTATGGTGGTGTACTTTACCATGTCTGAACTTTTATCCACAAAAAAGCCGAACCCAGATGGGCTCGGCTTGGGATCTTAAGCAGCTTTTTTTCTAAGCTTACCCTTGTTTTTTACGACCGTTGTTTTCAAAAAGAATCCGTAAGGCATCGTAGATAGGTTTGGCCGAGGCCAGTCCCACCTTGACAGCTTGCTTGACGGTGTTGTAGAAAGTAAGGGAAGCACCATAAGCCTCCGAACCGGCAGCGGTATAGGCGACTTTGACCCGATTGGTGATCTGCTCCAGTTCGTAATAGATGGGAGTCAGATCTCGGTATGCTTGCAGATCGACTCTCAGCTCGGCCACATCCAGATAGGGTGGGTTGAGTTGAGGATTGGATTCTGCGAAGTCCAGAGCTTTTCCGGTGAAAGGCTCCCGACCATCAGCCATCCGAGGCATTCCATCTAGCAGCTCCGGTGAAATATCCGGCAGATAGGGATTGAGTTCGTTATTGATGGCCTCCAAGTGCGCCCGGACGCTTTGTTTGACAGGTTCCGGGATTTGTACAGAAATCAAATTGCTCATAAAAATGAAGATTATGTGAAACAAAAATTTAAAAACTTACCATAAGTTAGGTTATTTAGTTGAAATCAGCAATAGGCTAGAATTCAGGTGTTTAGAAAGGATGTATTGCAGGGGCTAAAGCCTAGGATCAAGAGACAAGAACCTAGAGCCAAGAGCCAAGAATCTAGAATCAAGTGTCTAGTATCAAGATTTTAGAACCTAGATTCAAGAACCAATAAAAAGGACTTCGCATCGCCAATGACCGTGTCTTCACGGTCATTAAGGTTATAATGTCTCGTGACCCGAGACAGGGCAATGATTTTTGTAGCCCCATGTTTTAACATGAGGATGCCAATGATTCGATTTTTTCCATGTTTTGGCTGGGTGAAGGTTTGTGATGAAGAGGGCGCTTCGCCAAAACGAATTCAGGATAAGACGATTGCAAATCCTGAATAGCCGAATTATGGTTCGGGATTACAAATCCCGAACAGCTGGTCTTTGCGGTTGAAAAAATAGAAACCTTCGAGGTTTAGAAAACCTCAAAGGTTAGACACATTCAAATCTCAGCTCAAAACATATCCCGGACCAGTAGCAGTACTTTTTCCATTTCCCTTCGGATCAGACTGGCTTTATGCGGATAGTTAGAGTTCATAAATGCAAAGCAATAGGTCTTTCCACTTTTTGTTTTGATCAGACCGACCAGACTATGATTGTTACTCATGGTACCGGTTTTTGCAAAAATGTAAGGCGAAGCCGCTTGATAGTTGTTTTGAATAGTGCCAGATACTCCACCCGTCGGGAGCAGTTCATAGAGCATATCATCAGGAACGATTCGGAATATTTTTTCAAAGAGTCCTACCATGGTTCTAGGGGTGAAAAGATTGTAGCGACTGAGGCCAGAGCCATCCACCCAGATAGGTTCGTCTGGGAGATCGTAGAGGTAGGTTTTGATCATGTACTCTATCGCCCGCTCCGAATCCAGCTCTCCAAATAGTCGGTCCGAAACCATCATGAGCAATTGTTCTGCTAGGAAATTATCACTTTCCAGCATCATTTCTTTCAGAAAAGGGAAAAGTGCGTTTCCCCTCCAGAGATAGTGCTCTTCAGGAAGCGAATCAGGTTGATAAATCCATGTTTTGCCCGTTTCCGTTGCCGCTAATTCTACCAAAAGTTCGGGAGAGGTGATAAAAGGCAGGTAATCTTCTCTTCCTCTATAGGTCAGTGGGTTGTAGAGAAATTCATTTTCATGAAAATCCCGTTCCATGTCCTTGAGTTCTTTGGTGCTTTTGAAAATAGCATCTTGAAATCTGAAAGGAAATACTCTTGGATTGCTTTTGCCGGGGAAGACATGCATCAAATTGCCATAAATAGGAAGAGAACTCCTCTCAGCAGAATAATAATAAGCATAATCATCCCATTGCCAACCGTCGCCAAAAGGAGTAGATTTCATATTGGCATCCGAAAACTGGATGACAGAATAAGGAGCAAACATTTTTTGGAAGTCTGGAGACGGTAGGTCCAAATATTTCCAGGAAGGATCACCTGCTCCCCAGATTTTCAAGGTGTCACCTGCAGGCACATAGCGCAGGGTCTGCGTGCTGTCGTTGAGGATAAGGATACTGGAGAAAAGCGTAAAAAGCTTGGTAACCGAGGCTGGGGTAAAGCGGATTTGGGAGTTTTTTTCATACATCACTCGCTGGGAATCCAGATCGTAAAGCATAAAGCCTGTCAAGTGACCAGAAAAAAAGCTTCCATCACCCAGTGCGGATTCCATTTGGGAATATTGGGTTTTGGTAATCTGGGACTGGGCTCCCAGGCTGAGAAATAAAAAGGATAAAAGAAGGAGAGTCTTAGTTGGTTTCAATTTGATCATTTTTCAATGCTGAATAAAACAAGCCTAACCATCCCAAAATGAAGCCAACTCCACCAAGGGGAGTGACAGCCCCCCACCATGTAATCCCAGAAAGTGAAAGAATGTAGAGTGATCCTGAGAATATCAGGATGCCAAAAATCATGCACCAGGTAGCAAATGCCAAGCTTTTCCACTGAGGTTTCACAAGCTTTAGTACACCAATCAGAAAAATAGCCAAAGTGTGATAGAAATGGTATTTCACGGCTGTTTCAAAAGTTTCGGTTCTTCCCGTTTCGGCAAGTATAGCGGCCAATCCGTGCGCCCCAAATGCTCCAAGACCTACTGCTAATGCGCCAAATAGGCCTGCCGCCATGATGATTTGTTTTCCGTTCATTTATTTATTGTTGAAAAGTTTAAAGTTGTAATGTGCCAAGGTTTAAAGTTTTGATTTTTACCAAATTCTGTTTTGCTCTACTTTCTTTTTCAATTTTCAGAAAACTGATCACTGAGACTGATCACTGAGACTGATTACTCAAGCCTTAATTGTTCAATTAGTTCTTATTGATAATTTCTCGCTCCGAAAATCGCCGAACCGATCCGCACCATGGTGCTTCCTTCTTCTTGAGCGATCAGATAGTCTCCGCTCATTCCCATTGACAGCTCTTCCATTTTCATGAAATCCGGCAAAGACTGTGATTTCAACTCCTCAAACTGCGACTTGAGTCCCCGAAATTCTTTTCTCACCTGGTCCTGATTTTCAGTAAAAGTGGCCATTCCCATGAGGCCTCGAACTTCCACGTTTTTCATCGCCTGAAATTCAGGATTGCTCAGCATCTCTTCCAATTCTGATCTGTCAAAGCCAAACTTGCTTTCCTCTTCTGCAATGTGAATTTGAAGCAAGACCGGAATTTGTCGGTTCACTTTTGCTCCTTGTTTATCGATCTCCTTGAGCAGCTTGAATGAGTCCACTCCGTGGATCAAGTGAACGTAGGAAGCGATGTATTTGACTTTGTTGCGCTGAAGATGCCCGATCATATGCCATCTCACATCTTCCGGCATTTGAGGCTGCTTGTCCTGAAGTTCCTGTACTTTGTTTTCTCCAAAGTCCCGAATGCCAGCTTCATAGGCTTCTTTCAGGTCTTCCAAAGGCTTGGTTTTGCTCACTGCCACGAGGAGACAAGCTGAATTTTTAAAGGTTTTTTTTACCGTTTCAAGATTCGCTTTGATTTCCATTTTCTATTTTTAGTCAAACAATTTTTCTATCAGAGCCAAGACAAAGATATGGCGATCATCAGTACTTTACTAAAGAAAGGCATTCGCTTGCGTGAAAGTTTGGAGCAGGAGCATTCTCAGCCTTTGGAACTCCAAAAGCACGAGTTGAAAAAGCTGCTAATTCAAGCCAATAGAACCCAAATAGCCAGTAAATACGGCTTTCATGAAATTCTGAAGTCCTTCAGGAAGGATGATCAGACTTTTTATGAGCGGTTCAAAGAGCAAGTACCAATCTACGATTATGACAGTATCCACGAGGAGTGGTGGTTTCAGACGCTGGAGGGGAAAAGTGACGTGACTTGGCCGGGCAAGGTCAAGTACTTTGCCTTGAGTTCGGGCACATCGGGAGCGGCTTCGAAATATATTCCGATCACCAAGGATATGGTCAGGGCTATTCGGAGAACAGGCGTCCGGCAGATTCTAAGTTTGTCCAAGTATGATCTGCCCACTTCTCTTTTTACCAAGGGAATCCTAATGCTTGGTGGGAGTACGGATTTGGAGTTTAACGGAACTTACTTTTCTGGAGACCTCAGCGGTATCACCGCGGGGAAATTGCCCATATGGTTTCAGCGTTTTTATAAGCCTGGTAAAAAAATATCCCGCAATAAAAACTGGGGAGACAAGCTCGAGCAAATTGTGGAAAATGCGCGAAAATGGGATATAGGCATCATCGTGGGAGTGCCTGCTTGGCTTCAGATCTTGCTGGAGAAAATCATCGAGCGATATCAGGTCGAGCATATTCATGAGATCTGGCCCAACCTTCAGATTTTCGTTCATGGAGGTGTTTCCTTTGAGCCTTATAAGAAAGGCTTCGAAAAGCTACTGGGCAAGCCATTGACTTACATAGAAACTTACCTAGCCTCTGAGGGATTTTTGGCTTTTCAGGCCTTGCCCCATCGCAAATCCATGAGGCTGGTGCTCAATAATGGGATATTTCATGAGTTTGTTCCTTTCAATGATCAGAATTTTGATGAAAATGGAACTCTAAGATCCGGAGCAGAAACATTGAAAATAGATGAAGTGGAGGAGGGGAAGGATTATGCACTATTGATTACGACTTGTGCGGGGGCCTGGCGTTATTTGATCGGGGACACCGTGAGGTTTGTGTCCAAAGAAGAATCAGAGATCGTCATCACTGGACGTACGAAGCACTTTTTAAGTCTTTGCGGGGAACATCTTTCGGTGGATAATATGAATCGTGCGATAGAACTGGCAGCCGAAAAGCTAGACATCGATGTCAAAGAATTCACTGTCTTGGGTATTCCACATGGGAGTCTTTTTGCGCATCAGTGGTATGTGGGAACTAAGGATCTGGTAGATGCCAAGAAATTGGGGAAACTGATCGATGGATACCTGAAAGATCTCAACGACGACTATGCAGTAGAGCGGAGACACGCACTGAAGAAAGTCTTTTGTGAGGTGTTGCCTGCCGAGACATTTTATGATTGGATGAAAAATCAAGGCAAAGAAGGTGGTCAAAATAAATTTCCCAGAGTTTTGAAAGGACAAAAAGCCCAAGACTGGCAAGCTTATATCCAAGAGAAGGGAGCTGGTAGCTGATGGGGGCTTGGCTGGAAGGGGTCAGTATGGGACTTTTGCTTTCTGCGATGATAGGTCCAGTATTTTTCACCCTGATCCAAAGCAGTTTAGAACATGGTTTTCGCTATGCGATGGCTTTGGCTTTTGGGATTTTGATTTCTGATACTGTATATGTTTTACTGACTTATTTTGGTATTAGCCTGTTGGTCAAATTTCCTTCTTTTGAACAGACATTGGGCTATGGGGGAGGCTTGATTCTGATCGGGTTTGGAATTGGGAGTTTGGTCAAGCAAGCCAAAGCTAGGCCTAATTCGGGTGGTTTTCCTGTCGCAAAAGGAAGGAAGAAAACAGCTTTCCTAAAAGGATTTAGCATCAACGGAATCAATCCTTTTGTGCTTCTATTTTGGATTTCGATCGCCAGTTTGGTCGGTTCAAAAAAAAGTTTCACTACCTCCAGCGTGATGTTGTATTACTC
Organism: Algoriphagus vanfongensis DSM 17529; assembly: GCF_000429465.1. Classification (GTDB taxonomy): domain Bacteria; phylum Bacteroidota; class Bacteroidia; order Cytophagales; family Cyclobacteriaceae; genus Algoriphagus; species Algoriphagus vanfongensis. The sequence continues at coordinate 268,245 of NZ_KE386906.1, forward strand.
TGGGATTCTTGGAACTGTCTTCCTTATTGATTTGCTAAAAGCGTACATCGCCAAGAAACTCTCGAGGTTCATCACCCCGCAAATTACATTTTACATGAATAAAGCCGTGGGGATTATCCTGATCGCATTTGGGCTGAGGATGCTTTATTTCACTTGGTTTTCTTAAGACTGGTCGCGGTTGACTTTTTTATTCTTTCAGCAGTTGATTTTTGGATTCTTCAGAGCAATTGGTGTTGAAAACATCCTGATTTTCTGCAAGCATGCTACAAGACCCGGTCCCCATCCCCATAATTGTCTTCATGGCATCTTGAGTAGTGACGTCTAGCAGGATCAATTTGTCCTTTGGAACGTGATAAATATTGCCGTTGGCGGGGTTGGGAGCGGTAGGTACAAAGACTGTGATCAAATTTTCATTGATCCGATCTGTGATGAAGCCGGTCATCAACGTTCCGGATTGAAATGGATCTATCAAAACCACTTCTGAAAATGGAAGTTTTTTAAGTCCGACAAACTGCAACACCGTCTGCTGGATCATGCTATATAGCGGAACTTTGGAAAGGTATTTTTTCTCAAGAATCGAAAAATAGAATTTGCCCAATCTGTTTCGGATGATAGCTCCGATGAGGAAGATGAAAAGAATTAAAATCCCAAGCGAAAGGAAATTGATAGACCAATGCGGCTCGCCGGTACTCGAGTCCAGCATCGAGCTGATGGGAGATACAATTTTGAAAATGAAATTGAAAACGAAGGATAAGAGAAGTAAAATGATGCTCAAAGGGAGCAAGATGATAAATCCTTGAATCAAGGTGTCGAGCAAAAAACCTCGTTTGCTTAGTTGAATGGGTTCTTCATCGATTTTGGGTTCGGTTTTCATGAGTGTGGATTTTTGGAGAAAGAAAATGAGTTGATGACCTATTTAGAGTCAATATTGTGCCAGCGGCATTTTGCCGATAGGAGGTCCTTTTTGAAAATCTTACTGTGTAAAAAATGTGTTGAATTGGGTATTTTCTTCCCTAGTCTTCAGTTGTCTGGATGTTTTTGATTTTGTTGCTTTCCCTGTATATGATGCATCATTTTTAGTAAATTGAATGCATTCATTTTGTTTATAATTTTTATACACGTTAGTTATGGAATCGAAATACGGCTTTTTGAAAATGGATATTCAGGAATTTGAAAGTTGGTTGTCGGCTCAGCGGGTAGCCAGAACCATACTCACGGTGCAGCAGCATCATACCTGGGTTCCTAATTATTCCCACTTTAGCGGAAGCAATCATTTTGAACGACAACAGGCAATGAAAAATCATCATGTTGGTTCAAATGGATGGAGTGATATCGGGCAGCATTTTACGGTTTTTCCAGACGGCATGATTCTTACAGGGCGATCCTTGGAAGCAACTCCAGCTTGCATTTTTGGGAATAATCAACATTCGATCTGCTTTGAGCATTTTGGGAATTTTGATACTGGGGGAGATCAGATGCGTCAAGAGCAATTGCTCACTATTGTAAAAGCAACGGCATTGATTTGTTCCAAATTCAATCTTCCGGTCAATCAGTTTGGTATTGTCTATCATCACTGGTTTGATCTCAGTACCGGGAAAAGAAACAATGGAACTGGAACCAATAAATCCTGTCCTGGAACGAATTTTTTTGGAGGAAACAAAGTGGAGGATTTCTTGCAGCATTTTGCTCCGCTGGTAGCTGCCGAAGTAGGAGGGAGTATGGTGACTGATATTCCTAAGGACTTGGGCTATGCTGTTGTGACTGCTAATAGGCTAAATGTCCGGGTCGGGGCTTCCAGTACTTTTGGCAAAGCCAATGATAGACTTCCTGTAGAGAGAGGGGCTGTTTTGAGGATTTATGAGGAATCAAATGGCTGGCTTAAAATCTCCAAAAGTCAATCCCATTGGGTGTATGGACGCTATACCGAGTCGGTAAGACGAGCTACCATCAATGCCTCTGTACTCAACGTGAGAAGTGGTCCGGGAACACAATTTTCCGTTGTGGGCACACTTCCTAAGTCTGAAGAGGTTTTTATCATTGCAGAAGAGGGAGACTGGTGCCGTCTTGCATTGGAAGAAAAGTGGCTCAGCAAATCCTACCTTGATTTCGTCAACTAGACTCAAAGCTCAGTGCCACTATTGACCATGTCAAATGTCTCCCGGTGTTTAGGAGTGAAGTTCCATTTGAGAGCTATGGTAGGACCATAGTAGACGTCAAATTGACTACCGCTGGTTCTAAGTTGCATCTGTGCAATAATGCCGGTCAGGACAGTAAGGTTTTGGGTCAGACTAGCCGAATAGTAAATGGACTGTCTGAGGATGTCAAACCTGTTTTTTGCGTAATCTTTGTCCGGAAATTTGAACATGATCTCTGTGTAATAGGAGAGGTTATGAGACCGAAAGATTGGATTATCCCCTTGAGGTAAAAAGTGGTTGACGCCTACACGTCCGCGGAGTCTTGGAATGGTGCGGGCTATCCCATCTTTATCATCAAAGAATTTGGTTTCGAACCTGAACTGTTGAAAAATACTTCCTCGCCGCATAGTCTGCATGTAAGTTCCCATGATGATCAAGCGTCGCTCAAGGATTTCTGGATTTCCGGCTTCCTCTATTTCATATTTTTTATTTCGGGCATATCCTACATAAAGTTTCATATGCTTGAAACCCGAATAGATCAGCCAAGGTCTCATGACAAATCGCTGGACATAGGCATAGGGATTAGAGTTGGTATAAGCACCTTGAGTCACCACTTGAATATCCATCTGACCGGACAGATTCCACTTGTCTTTAATGGGAAAAGCCACATCTACTTCCCCGATGGAGGCGGGGATAAAACCGAGTTTGTAATCTGGGTCGGACTGGGCCTGTAGGGAGAAAGAATATAAAAATAGCGACAGTGTCCAGGCTAGGATCAGAGATGCAGTTCTTTTTGATCCAGTAGACTGGGAAGAAATCTTGATTTTCACGGATATCTGGTGAAGATGAACCTCTAAAAATAGGGAAAGCCTTTGGTATATTTCTCTTTTTGGTGTTTTAGTTAAACATCAAATCAGGAAGACCTGCTCAGGAGATTCTTAGGCTGGATCGGTTTTATTGGTTTTCTACTCATGACAAGCTATTGGCAAGAAGTTCTAAAAAAAAAGGTTGCCTTATGACTAAGACAACCTTTTCGGACTGGTATGATTACCGATTATAGGTATTTTTCAACTGGAACATAAGGCATATCGAAAGCCTCAGCTACTGCTTGGTAGACAATATCTCCATGGATGACATTGAGACCAGGAACCAATTCTTTGTTTTCCTGAGCTGCTTTTTTCCATCCTTTGTCAGCTAGTTGGATCGCATAAGGAAGAGTCGCATTAGTGAGTGCCAAAGTAGAGGTGTAAGGTACAGCTCCTGGCATATTGGCTACGCAATAATGTACTACATCATCGATGATGAATGTAGGGTTTTCATGCGTTGTTGGTTTGCATGTTTCGATACATCCACCTTGATCTACAGCCACGTCTACCAATACCGTTCCTGGCTTCATGTCCTTCAGCATGTCACGTGTGATTAGGTGAGGTGCTTTCGCTCCAGGGATCAAAACTGCTCCGATGATCAAGTCTGCAGATTTGATCATTTCACGAATATTGTATTCGTTGGACATCATGGTGTTTACATTGGCAGGCATCACATCTTCCAGGTATCTCATACGAGGAAGTGATACATCCATGATAGTGACGTCCGCACCGAGTCCGGCAGCCATCCAAGCAGCCTGAGTACCGACAATACCGCCTCCGAGAATCACCACTTTGGCAGGAAGTACACCTGGTACACCACCTAAAAGAATCCCACGACCTTTAAGCGGTTTCTCAAGATAGTTGGCACCTTTCTGAACAGACATTCTACCTGCTACCTCAGACATAGGGATAAGCAAAGGAAGACTTCTATCTGCTTTCTCCACTGTTTCATATGCAAGACAGATTGATTTGCTTTCTACCATTGCTTTGGTCAATGGCTCGTATGAAGCGAAGTGGAAGTAAGTGAACAATAGCTGGTCTTCTTTGATCAGCTTGTATTCCGGCTCGATAGGTTCTTTGACCTTCATGATCATCTCCGCGATTTCGTAGGTCGCTTCGATAGTCGGAAGGATTTTAGCACCAGCTTCTTCGTAGGCCTCATCAGAGAATCCACTTCCTTCACCTGCAGTATGTTGTACATAGACGGTATGGCCTCTTTTGACCAATTCTTTGGCACCGGCAGGAGTCAGAGCGACCCTGTTTTCGTTGTTTTTGATTTCCTTAGGGACACCTATAATCATGGCAAGTCTATTTGGATTTACATTTTGTGTGGGCAAAGATACTAAGGGGGACTGTTTCAAAAGCAATTTTTAGAATAGTATTTGGTCTCATTTTGAAAAAAGTCAATAATCAGCATAATATTCTGATTTTTATTCTGAGGATTATGAATCTTTCAAAAATCAAATTTTAAAAGTTGAAAATTCTGAAAATTAAATTTGGATAAAAAGCTGGTTTACAGTAGAATATAGGTTTGTATTTTTCAAATAAATTTAAAGAAATAAATGGAATATCAGAATAAAATTTTGATAACGTGTTTTAAATTGTTGGATTGCCAAATTTTAGTCTGAAAATATCTATTGATTAAATTTGCAAAAAAAAAGTATTTGGCTATTTTTGGTCTGCATAGAAAAAGTGCTCTTATAGACCCAAATAACTTTAGCAAACAAATCAAATGGCAGAAGTAGAACTTAGTAAAAAAAGTCGCCCCGGCTATCTCAATGACCCTGAGGCAATTCTGGAAGATTTCAGAGTGGCCATGATCAGTAGACATGCTTCCCTGATGGGAAGAAAAGAGGTTTTCATGGGAAAGGCCAAGTTTGGGATTTTTGGAGATGGCAAAGAGCTCGCCCAGATTGCTATGGCCCGTGCCTTCCAGATTGGAGACTTTAGATCCGGATATTATCGGGATCAGACCTTTATGATGGCTTTGGGCGAACTTAGCGTGCAGCAGTATTTTGCGCAGCTCTATGCGCATACGGATGTCAAAGCGGAGCCTGCCAGTGCAGGTAGACTGATGAATGGTCACTTTGCTACCCGTTCCTTGAATGAGGACGGTACTTGGAAAGAATTGACCAAAATGTATAATTCTGCGGCGGATATCTCTCCGACAGCAGCACAGATGCCAAAACTTCTAGGATTGGCCTATGCATCCAAAGTATATCGGGAGAATAAGGGATTGAAGCACCTGACTCAGTTTTCTATTCAAGGAAATGAAGTCGCTTGGGGTTCTATAGGCAATGCTTCTACCTCTGAAGGGATGTTTTTTGAAAGCATCAATGCTGCGGGTGTGATGCAAGTGCCAATGGTCATCGCTATATGGGATGATGGATTCGGTATTTCTGTGCCGCAGGAGTACCATACCACGAAGGGAAGTATTTCGGAAGTGTTGGCTGGATTTCAGCGAACAGAAGAAAAAGCTGGCATAGAGATTATCAATGTGAAAGGATGGGACTATGAAGGTCTTTTGGAGGCTTTCATGGAAGCGGGGCAACTAGCAAGAAAGTCCCACATACCGGTGATGATCCATGTGGAAGAGATGACGCAGCCACAAGGACACAGTACTTCCGGATCCCATGAGCGCTACAAGTCAGCAGAGCGACTGGCCTGGGAGGCGGAATGGGATTGTAATAAGAAATTCAGAGAGTATATTCTCAAAAACAATATTGCAACGGCAGATGCTTTGGATGAAATAGAAGCCGAAGCCAAAGCACAGGTAAGAAAGGAAAAAGATGCAGCTTGGCAGGCTTTCAGTAGTCAGATTAAATCTGAACTGCAGGAAGTGGTCGGTCTCATCCGAGAGGCAGCACAGAGTTCCACGCGAAAAGTAGTGCTTGAGCAGATGCTGCATGAGTTGCAAAAGACCATCAACCCTATCCGAAAGGATGTGGTGTCCACCGTGAGGAAAACCTTGCTGATTTTGCGAAATGAGCAAAATCAAGCCAAGGATGCTTTGAAAGTTTGGTATGCAGCTCAGCAAGAGCTGAATTACGATCGCTACAATAGCCATCTATATGCTGAGACAGAAGGATCGGTGCTGAATGTGGAGGAAGTTCCGGCTCAGTTTGGAGAGCACAGTCCCACAGTAGATGGTCGTGAAATTCTTCAGGCTTATTTTGATAAAAAGTTAGAGAATGATCCACGATTCTTTGCGTTTGGAGAAGATGTAGGGAAGATCGGGGATGTCAACCAAGCATTTGCAGGATTACAGGCCAAGCATGGCGAATGGAGAGTTTCCGATACTGGTATCCGGGAATGTACGATCGTAGGACAGGGAATCGGAGCAGCACTTAGAGGGCTTCGACCAGTGGCAGAGATTCAGTATTTGGATTATTTGCTTTATGGATTGCAGATGCTATCTGATGATTTGGCGTCACTTCATTATCGCACCAAGGGAGGGCAAAAAGCACCTTTGATTATTCGTACTCGAGGTCATAGACTGGAAGGAGTATGGCATTCGGGTTCTCCGATGGGGATGATTTTGTCCTCACTTCAAGGAATGGTCGTCTGTGTTCCGAGAGACATGACTCAGGCAGCAGGGATGTACAATACACTGTTGCTGTCGGATGATCCTGCTATTATGATCGAGTGTCTCAATGGCTACCGATTGAAAGAGCAATTGCCTGAAAACCTCAATGAATTCACCGTGCCTCTTGGAAAACCAGAGGTACTTCGTGAAGGCTCTGCTATCACAGTAGTGACGTATGGCTCCATGTGTAGAATAGTGATGGAAGCAGCGGCTGAACTGGCAGAAATAGGAATCGATGTAGAGGTGATAGATGTCCAGACTTTGTTGCCATTTGATGTGCATGGAGTAATCGGACAATCTGTGAAAAAAACCAGCAGAGTTTTGTTTGCAGATGAAGATGTACCTGGTGGGGCTAGTGCATTTATGATGCAGCAGGCAATGGACGTTCAGAAAATCTTCAAATCCTTGGATTCTGAGCCGCAGACACTCACTGCCAAAGCCCATAGGCCTGCATATTCATCAGATGGGGATTATTTCTCCAAGCCTAGCGTAGATGATGTGGTAGAGAAAGTCTACGGATTGATTCATGAATCAGACCCTAAGAGATTTCCCGCTTTATGATTCTTTGAGAAGATATATTAAAATGAAAAAAGGCGGTGAATATTCACCGCCTTTTTCGTTTTATTGGGATGTGGACCTGGTGATCTGCCTTAATGTAACCTCACTGCTGGAAACTTCATTGCTTCGATTGAGCTGACGGTCTTGAATTTGCACATCCACACGGATAGTGTCATTTCTAAAGATTGCTTCCCATCCAGACGAAAGCATTCCATATTTGATATTTCCTTCTACTGATTGACCCTCTTCTGAAGTGAGGATTCGTGGAAAACGACCGTTAAAAGTGGTGTAGTAGGGAGGATCTTGCCATCTGAACTCAGTGAATTGTCCGTTCCTCTTAATAAAGAACTTGATGAAAATATTGTATTGATTTGGGTTTTGCTCTACCCAAATTGTGTCTTTGACAGTTTGATTGTTGACAATTGGGTCGATCGCCCAGTCTATCGGGTTGTAGCTGGGAGCTTCCGGGGGACGATTACTATAGGTGATCAGATTGCCTGCAGCATCCCGCTGGAAATTGACAGAGTTGAATGGTGGATCGTCATCTGTCGCGCTCAGGCCTAGATCTCCCTCGGCATCTTGAAAGTCTATGCCGACTATGAGCGAATCAGCACCAGAGGTTGGGACGTATTCCAGCGACTCAAAAGTAATGGAAGGAACTGTTGGGAAATTATCCGGAGGGTTGACACAGCTCGCTGCCGTGGCACTTAAAAAGATTATTCCTAAATAACTTTTGAAACGCATAAGGGATTTTAATTTTACAACCAGAATCGAAAAGTGTCTGGCCATTGATGCAAAATATAAAACGATGCAGGAATTTAAAAGTTTTTCTGATAGACTGAGCAAATTAAAGCCAGAGGAGTTTGAGGACTTCGCGTTGGATGTTTTTAGGTTTCAAGCTCAAGAAAACCCAGTTTATCGCTCTTACCTAGCGGCTAGAAAAATCAATCCCTTGACTATCAGTGAGCTGAAAAGTATTCCCTTTCTGCCGATTCGCTTTTTCAAGGATTTCGATGTGATAGCAGGAAAAATCACAGATTACGAAGGATTTTATTCCAGTTCGGGCACTACGGGGATGATCACCAGCAAGCATTACTTCTGGTCTCAAAGCGGGTATTTGGAGCATGCACAGCAAATTTTCGAGGAGAGTTTTGGTTCACTTCAAGACTATCATGTGCTGGCTCTGCTTCCTGCATATCTGGAGAGAAAAGGCAGTAGCTTGGTGGCGATGGCGGATCATTTTATTCAGGTTTCACAATCCGAGCATTCTGGATTTTATCTATACAATGAAGAGGAGCTTTTGGCTAAGCTGGATTTGCTCAAATCTGATTCTAAGAAAGTATTGCTTTTAGGGGTGACGTTTGCATTATTGGATCTGGCTGAATCTGGTAGGGCTTTTTCTCCCATGAAAAACCTAATCGTCATGGAGACGGGAGGGATGAAAGGACGTCGAAAAGAAATGATTCGAGAGGAAGTTCATGAGGTTCTTTGTGACTTCTTTCATGTGGATATGATCCATTCTGAATACGGAATGACAGAAATGATGTCTCAAGCGTATTCAAAAGGGAGGGGCGTCTATACCTTACCGAAGAGTATGCGCGTTTTATTGAGAGATATCAATGATCCGCTATCTTGGTCGAGTAGATCTCAGGGTGGGATCAACGTGATTGACCTGGGAAATTTTCACTCTTGTGCGTTTCTGGAAACACAGGATTTGGGTAGGATGGGGGAGGATGGGACGCTGGAGGTACTCGGTAGATTTGACAACTCAGAGATCAGAGGTTGCAATCTTCTGGTTCAGTAATTGCTTAAAAAATATTAATTGGACATATTTGAACAGCCTAAAGACAAATTCATGAAAAAATTAGCCACTATCGCACTTTTGATCGGAGTTTTAGCATTGGGAGCCTGTGCTTCCAGCAAGCCTTGTCCTGCATACGCTAAGGCATCTGTAGATCAAAGAGCAAACGGATAAAAAATATGCTGACTATCAATAGTCAGCATATTTTTTTATGTCTTCTAGGCTGATGGTGGGTTCTCCCAAAATCACCAGTCTTTCCACTACATTTCTTAATTCCCGGATGTTGCCTGTCCAAGGGTATTCTTGGAGCTTGGCAATGGCATCTTTGGTAATGCCTTTTTTTGCATCTCCATTTTCGGCAGAAATATCCTGAAGAAACTTATCCACTAATAGCGGGATGTCGTCTTTTCTATCTTTCAAGGCAGGTACTTGGATCAAAATCACACTTAGACGATGGTACAGATCTTCTCTAAATTTGCCCTCTTCAATTTCTTTCTTTAGATCCTTATTGGTCGCTGCCAGTACGCGCACATCCACCTTGATGTCTTTGTCGCTACCGACTCGATTGATGAGATTTTCCTGAAGGGCACGGAGTACTTTGGACTGGGCCGATAAGGACATGTCTCCGATTTCATCCAAAAATAGAGTGCCGCCTTGCGCCTGTTCAAATTTTCCTGCGCGCTGCTTGTGAGCTGATGTGAAAGCGCCTTTTTCATGACCAAAAAGCTCTGATTCGATCAGTTCTGATGGGATGGCCGCGCAATTGACAGCCACAAATGGTGCAGACGAGCGATTACTTTTTTGATGGATCCAATGAGCCACGAGTTCCTTGCCTGTACCATTAGGTCCAGTGATCAGTACTCGGGCATCTGTCGGTGCTACTTTCTCAATGGTTTCTTTGACTTGAAGGATAGGCTTGGACTCACCGACCATGTCAAATTTCTTGGAAAGCTTCTTTTTAAGAACTTTAGTTTCCGTGACCAGATTTTTCTTGTCCAGAGCATTGCGCACAGTTAGAAGCAGACGATTGAGGTCTGGCGGCTTGGGTATGAAATCAAAAGCTCCTTTTTTGGTGGCTTCCACGGCAGTTTCGATGCTGCCATGGGCAGATATCATGATGAATTGCGGAGATTTTTCCAGTGATTTGGCATGATCCAATACTTCAATGCCATCCATTTTAGGCATTTTGACATCACAGAGGACCAGATCAAAATCTTCATCTTTGAGTTTATTGAGTCCTTCTTCACCATCTTGGGCTTCGCTGACATCGTATTTTTCGTATTCGAGTATTTCTCTAAGGGTGGCTCTGATGACTTTTTCGTCATCGATGATCAGGATTTTTGGCATAGGGCTAAGTTAAAAGAAAAAGTGCAAGTCTATAAGCCGGGTTCTGTATTCCAATGGAATGCCTGTCATTTATCTAGCCCTGACCTTGCGATCAGGATCTATCGATCTACCCACCCCGGATTCCCGTCTAGCGGGAGTCGAACGAGCAGCTCTTTGCCCGAGGCCTATTTGATCTTTCAACCCATAAGGTTTGCCATGCTCCCGATGTCACCATCGGGACGGTGGGCTCTTACCCCACCTTTTCACCCTTACCCCATCCCGATAGCTATCGGGGGCGGGGCGGTATATTTTCTGTGGCACTAGCTGTATGCCTGCCGTCACCAGCAGACACCCTTCCCGTTAGGAAGTATGGCGCTCTATGTTGCCCGGACTTTCCTCCCCAAATCATAAAGATCTGGAGCGACAAGCCGACTTGCACCTTGCAAATTACGTGATTTTGAAGGATTCGGTTCGGGATTTTTTAAACTCTCCAGCGAATTGTAAAAAAATCTAAAAAAATCTCCGAATAGTAAACTTTTTCCGCCAGCTTCTGTTTGACATATCGAAGGCTAGCAAAAGCTTTTCTTCATAGTGCTGGGTTGAACCGCTTCTTCATAAGGAGGCGGTTCTTTTTTTATGCCCTCAGCGAGGCCTTGCATTCCGAGTGGCTTCCTTACCTTTGCAAAAAAAAGCATATGATTCTGGTAGGTAATGCGGTGCTCTCCGATGATATCAAGGAGAATTTTTTCGTTTGTGATTTGGAAGCTTGCAAGGGTGCATGCTGCGTGGAAGGTGATGCAGGAGCTCCTTTGGAGGATGATGAAACCAAGATCTTGGAAGAGATCTATCCAGTGGTCAAAGACTACCTCACTCCTGAAGGACGTGCGGTCATAGAAAAGCAAGGTACTTGGGTCATTGACAAAGACGGAGACAAAGGTACTCCTACCATTGGGGACAATAGGGAGTGTGCCTATGCCCTCTATGACGAAAGGGGAATCCTCAAATGCGGAATAGAGGAGGCCTACTTAGATGGTAAGATTTCCTGGAAAAAGCCCATTTCCTGTCATATGTACCCGATCCGTGTGACCAAATACGATGAATTTGAAGCGCTGAACTATGACAGATGGCATATCTGTGATCCTGCTTGTCATCTGGGCAAAAGCCTTCAGGTGCCCCTTTACAAATTCCTCAAAGATGCACTGGTAAGGAAATACGGGGAAGCTTGGTATCAAGAATTGCTACAAGAAATAGAAGGCTAGAGGAGATGGTTTAGTCTGTTTTGATCTGATAATGTCTGATAGGCTCTTGATCCAAAAGATGCTCAATGAAATAATCCCAGCGTTTTTTGGTGAAATAATCTCCGTTGGTCCTTCCGAAACTATGATTTCTGCTCGGCCAGATAAACAAGTCAAAATCTTTTCCTGCTGCAATAAGCGCCTCGGCGAGTTTGTAAGTAGCAGAAGGGTTTACATTTTCATCAATTCCTCCATGAGCCAGCAATAGATGTCCTTGGAGATTAGCAGCATTGGTGACATTGCTTTGATTGTGGTAGAAATCGCCAACTGGATAGCCCATGTACATCTCTGGCCACCAGGCTTTTTCCATGCGATGATCGTGATCTCCTGCGGATGCCACGCCCACCTTGTAAAACTCAGGATGAAGAAGCATGGCCCTGGCAGCATCATAGCCTCCTGCAGAATGGCCAAAAATCCCCACTTTGTCTATATCCAAAAAGTCTACTTGACTGGCTAATTGCTGAATGGCTAGCACATGGTCTGTCGTGCCATCGCCTAGATTGTTATAGGAGAAATCATGAAAAGCCTTGCCTCTCCCTGCTGTACCCAAGCCATCCACAGTAATGACGACCATGCCCAGTTCGGCCATCGATTGTTGAAGCCCGATGAGAGCTGATTTGAAGGTTTTGGGAGTAATATCGATATGAGGACCCGTATAGGTGTAGTCTACGACCGGATATTTTTTATTAGGATCAAATGTTGTCGGAACGTAATAGATTCCATAAATGGGGGTTTTAGAATCCTTCCCGATGGCAGTAAAAGGTTTGGGGAAATCATAGCCTCTTTTTTTCAAATTGGAAATATCAGCTTCAGATATCTTTTGCAGGATTTTTCCTGTTTCCAATTCCCGAATGACCGAAATGGTCGGTTGGTCTACACGGGAATAATTATCTACAAAATAATCCTTTCCATCCTGATAGGAAATGCCATGAAATGACTTTTCTGGCGTCAACAGCTGCAGATCGCTTCCGTCTAGATTGATCTTGTAGAGCATGTTGTAGTAAGGATTGACATCTTTCTCCCTTCCTGTAGCTTCAAAGTAGATCACCCCTTTTGCCTCATCTATATAGGTGATGTTTTTGACTACAAATTCTCCCTGAGTGATGCTTTGTAGTTCCCTTCCACTATCCCAATCGTATAGGTATAGCTGATTCCAGCCGGATTTTTCCGAACTGATTATAAACTGACCATTCTCCAGTCTTCGGAGAATTGGGTTTGTATTGATGTTTGTTTTGGAAGCTTCAGAGTAGATTTTTCTAAGACTGCCGGTGCTGCGATCCATTTCCAAAAGGTTGATTTCTTTAAAGCCTCTCGGAACAAAAAAACCATTTAAAGTTTGGCTATCTGGAGACCAGCGGAGATTGAGACTATTGAAATGTGTGCCACGGAGTGCAGGGTACTTACTTTCTTTTTTATGTTCTATGTCAAAAAGCACAGGAGTGTAAGTGACTACTGTACTGTCTCCAGGAGAGCCCCGATAGTAAGATTGCAACTGAGGTCGAAATTTATCTTCTTGGCTGTAGTCTAACAAAAACATTTTTTCTGCCAACCGTAGATCGACTACTTGAGTCAATAAAAACTTGGAATCAGGTGACCATCTGGCCATAAAGTGGGCAGGACGTTCGCCATTTTCTCCATACATCATATCTGACCAGCCCCAGTAGGAAGCGTATTCATACCCCTTTTTACCGTCAAAACTCAATTGGTTGACCTCTCCAGTTTCCAGGTTTTCGACAAAAAGATTAAAGTTTTGGGTGTAGGCTTTCCACTTGCCATCCGGTGAAACTGAATAATCATAGTTTCCACGGTCCGGTTTTTTTTCAGAGGTCAATGACTCCGTTTTTGGATCGAATTTCCATTGCTGATTTCTCCATTCAAATTCGATCAACCCATCTTTGTCAACTTGAATTCTATCAAATGGAAGATTTCTCGCATCTACAGAAGCTCCTGTTTTTTCGGATAGAAGCCGAGCAAGTTTTTGATGATCAAAGAGTTCTTTTGTTTTAGAACTACTTCCATCAGTAATAAAAAATCGCTTGCCTGCAGGTGTGTAGGCTTGATGCCAAAAGTCAGCTGATCCCCGAATCCAGTTTGGGTCTACTTCTAGGTGATAGACCTCCCGCTGGATAGAGTTGCTCAGAAAATATTCTGCCCGATGGTAGGTGTCTTCAGTGATTTGTGCTTGTAGAGGTGTGCTTATGAAGCTAGTGAGAATCACCAGAACTGCTGAAAATTGATAAAGCTTTGACATACTTGGGGATGATTTGAATCAGAAAATCAAATTATCCCCAAAAGCTGGAAAATATGCACTCGAAATTGACCGAAAGTGGTGGAATTTTGTAAATGGTTCTATTTATCCAGCAGCTTCGTAAGCTTTGCGAAGCCAATCGATCATTTCTGATGAGTATTGTTCTTCGTGATTGATGACTATCCGATGGCTGACCATTCCGCTTGATTTGGTGTCAGCTTCAAGTAATCCACTGGGTTCTTGGCCTTTTAGATTGATGCCAATGTCAAACCTAGTTTTCGTGGCAGGGATAAGCATGGCAAATTGCTTTTTGCGGCGAACGCTGACATAGGCGTTTTTTGGAGCAAATTCAACATCCTTTCCAAAGGCAGCTATTTCTTTTTTGAGGCTTTCGAAGGTAGGAAGCCAATGTTCCTTGCCTTTGTATTGTTTTTGGATCAGATCATCAGAGTCGGTGGCTGACCCGGCATCTGACTGGAGTGCTTTGTGGGCCACGAGGTTGGCAAAACCATGAGTGAATTCATGGTTTGTTTTCAGGTATTTGACGATTTCCCCATGCTTGAGCAGTTTCTCTTTCTGAACAATGGAAATCCAATCTTCCAGACTTTTACCAGTATTCTTCTGGAGATTGTTAATCATGGTTTGGGTGGCTGCATCCATAGTAGCTTTTTTTAGACAGTGAATGTGACAGAAATAGGGAAATGATCTGAGGCCCGAATGAGCGAATCTTTGATTCCTTGGACGATAGTATCATCTTTTTCAGTATAAGGATTCCAGACTTTTCCATATTGGAAAGTGATTTGCTGACTGACGAGAATATGATCGATCAGGACGTTGAATTCATCTCCGGTGATTCGATCCCGATATCTTCCCGAATTCGGTACCCATCCGTAAGCATTTAGTTTGGGTTTGGGAAGCACAGACTTCAAGATCCATTCAGGTTTCCAAGGATCTCCGAGCAGAATCTCGACAGCACTTTTATTGAATTTATTTTCGTAGAAATCCAGCTCAAAACCATCATTGATATCGCCCATCACCACTACAGCTTGGTCTTTTGCCAGATAGTCGTCGCATCGGGATCGGATATGTGTGCACTCTGCAAATAGCCTCAGACGGTCTCGGTGAGAGAGTTGCTCAAATCTCGCATAATCTACCCGGTCAAAAATCCCCTTTGATTTGGTGTGTGCGATGATGATGCGCGTGATGAGTTGGTCATCCAGTCCCAAAACACTGAGCTCCAAGGGTGGTCGGTAGTGCTTGTATTGCTCATGCACTAGTCGATTTAGTGTGTCTACCAGGAATGGTTCTTTAAAACTTTTCTTGGGATCGTTTTCGGGAGTGAAGAGCACTTTCATTTTGTCCGGACGATATAGGGCGCAAAGCTCCTGCTGTCCAGGTGAAGGAAATCCGTGAATCGCTTTATAGGTACTGCCGGGCATGAAAGTTTGTGCCCAAACCTCCAACTGTTTGGAAGCAGTTTTGGACTGATCGACCAAGGTATTGGGACCCTCGACTATCCCGATGAAATCCGGATTGATTGTCTGGATGACTTCCGCTAATTGTTCACTGCGTTTTTTTTCGGCTGCTGTCATTCTAGGGATTCCGTCCAGGTCAAAGAGATCCCTCATCCATTCTACATTGTATACGCTAAAAGTAAGATCCATAAAAAAGCATTTGAGGTAAGAGCTTTAAGATAAGCAAATTGCCTCAAATGCCAGATGGGAAGTCTTGATTATCAGACTTTGATGTAGATTTTCCTTTTGTCCATCCAAAGCCCGATCAGCCAAATCAGCAGCATGTAACTGATGGCAAATAGAAAGGAGGCATTTTTAGGACTTAGCCAAGATGTATAGAGGTTGGTATAGATGCTTCCTTTCAGAGTCGTATCTCCCACGGGAATCATCGAAAGTAAGGTGACGACCACTCCTGAAAGGATGTACAAAATCAGTGGGTTTCTCCCAAAAACCTGAAAGAAATAGGTCCAAGATTGAATTTTTCGGACTTCGATGAGAAAAATCAAGCCAGCCAAAAGCAGCAAGTCCCATCCTACGGTGATCAGCACATAGGAACTTGTCCAGATTTTCTTATTGATAGGGAATACCAAATCCCAGAGATAGCTGCCTGCGATCAGCACGACTCCGGAAACCATGAGAGTTCTCACAGTCACTACCGTATTTCCTTTTTTCTGGATGTATTTGCCTGCCAGATAGCCACCTATGACATTCACAATGGCTGGCAGTGTACTCAGGATTCCTTCTGGGTCAAATGGAATTCCTTCACCTCCATACATTCTCTCAGGGCCGATTAGCTGCAGATCGAGTAAAATGGCAGCATTCCCTTCCAAGGAATAGTCTCCAAATAGTGCCATGATCAGCCAATAGGCGAGCAAAGCTATCGCGGAAAAAATCCAACCAAATCGCTCTCCTCCGTAGTATAGCACGACTGCGGCAAAGAAATATGCCAGGGCAATTCGCTGGAGAACTCCAAATAGCCGGACTTCCGCAAGGTCAATAAAAGCCCATTGTCCGACTTCATTCGGCTCAAAAAAAGGAAAAGCATTGAGTAACCAGCCGATGAGGAAAATCAAGAAAGTCCTTTTACCTACTTTTTTGAAAAAATCAGAGGCCGACATGTCAGAAAGCTTCCTCATGGCAAAGCTCATAGCATTGCCTACCACAAATAGAAATGTAGGAAAAACCAGGTCAGTGGGTGTGAATCCATGCCAGTCTGCATGGGCCAATGGGGGGTAAAGATTGGACCAAGAGCCAGGTGTATTGACTATGATCATGAAGGCAATGGTCATACCTCTCAGGACATCCAAGGCCAGATAGCGGTTGCCTAGCCCTGTTTGTTGGGGGATTTGTGTCATGGATGGTGGTTTTAAATTCAATATATTCTATCGCCTGAAGATAAAATATTATCTTGTTTCTGTCTCTTGATGCAAACGAATGTACTCCTATGAAAAAAGTCGATCTAAAAACCCTTCTCGCAGATACTACCGTCAACTTATCAAAAAGGCCTACTGCCATTGATTTGGAAACTTCAGAAAAGAAGAAAAAACAAAAGTTGAACGATCTGAGAGAAGATTTGAGCAAGCATCAAGATATCTTATATGCTCATGGCAAATATGGGGTTTTGATTTGTCTTCAGGGAATGGATACTGCGGGCAAGGACAGTCTGATCCGCGAGGTCTTTCAGGAATTCAATCCGAGAGGAGTGGTTGTCCATAGTTTCAAGACTCCGAGCACCTTGGAGCTGAAGCATGACTATCTCTGGAGGCATTACCTCCGATTGCCTGAGCGGGGTAAGTATGCTGTTTTCAACAGGACTCACTATGAAAATGTCCTCGTGACCAGAGTTCATCCCGAATACATTTTGGCCGAAAATATCCCTGGGATCAATCAAGTGGAGGATATTCCGGAGGATTTTTGGAAGAAGCGCTTTGAGCAGATTCGGAATTTTGAAAAACATGTAACTGAAAACGGTACGATCATATTGAAGTTTTTTCTCCATTTGGGGAAAGAAGAGCAGAGAAAAAGACTCCTGAGAAGACTCGAACACGAAAAGCACAATTGGAAGTTTTCGCCTGGTGATCTGAAGGAGCGAGCTCTTTGGGATCAATACCAGCAATATTATGAAGAAGCTATCAATGAGACTTCTGCCCCGCATGCCCCTTGGTATATCATCCCTTCAGACAATAAAGAAACGGCTCGATTACTTGTAGCCAAGGTGATTTACGAAACGATGATGAAACTGGAAGGAGTACAGGAACCAGAGCTGGATTCGGACGTCAAGGAGCATTTGTCCAAGTATCGGGAGATGCTTGCGAAAGAAGAATAATAGGAGTCTTTGAAATTGGGGAATTCCACCTCAGAAGTGGGGAGATTTTTCCTCATTAATCTTCTTGTAATAGTAGATTATGGAAAAAAACGCGGCTAATCGACAAATTGGCGTAAACTTTTAGTCAGTTTGGAGGGTTCTTTTTTCCGGTCAATCAATAAACTGGCTTTCCTTGTTTTTTTGAAGCAATTGGCTTGTTTATTGAGTCTGTTTTTACCTAAATTCTATTCACAAATTCTCTTTTAGCCATTACTACCAAGCGGATCCTTTCGAAAATTTTTAAGATCCTGGGCATTGTCTTAGGAGTCCTTCTTGTGATTTTGATCGCAGTGGTTCTTTTTATCCGTAGCCCATGGGGTCAGGCAGTAGTTGTAGAAAAAGCGAGTGCATTTATCCGTGAAAAAACTGATACTGAGTTTCATATCGGTCGTCTCTATGTTACGTTTTCTGGAAATGTCTATTTGGAGGATTTTTATCTGGAAGACCAAAATCAAGATACCTTGCTGTATTCCAAAAAGCTGGAAGCGGGGCTGGCTTTGGCTCCTTTTTTTTCTACGGGGAAAATCCACGTCACCAAATTACACTGGGAAGACCTAATGGCAAGAGTGAGTCGGCGTGAGGAGACCGGAAAATTTAACTTCGATTTTTTGCTGGAAGCATTTGCGGCAGATAGCAGTGCCGCGGACACTCCTACAGACACCACAGGCTCTGATCCTCTGATCATAGAGATTTCATCTACCAGACTGCGAAATTTTGATCTCAGCTATCAGGATGAAGAGCTCGGGATAGATGCATTATTGAAAATGGGTGAGTTGGAAGTGGATATTCCAGAAATCAATTTGGAAACATATTTTTTTGAAGTTGAAGAGGTAGCGCTACGCAATACTCAGGTGAAATACCACCAAACCAAAGCTTTCCCACCCTCAGAAGAGGAGGCTGAGGAAGCTCCTTTGCCAATTTTGGAACTTGGATCCTTGAGTCTCAGTCAGGTCTCGGTGGACTATCAGAGTGTGCCTGATCAAATGGAAGCTCAGGCAGACTTAGGATGGTTGGAAATCCAACTGCCTGAAGCGAATCTAGCCGAGCAATTGGTGCATCTGAAATTAGCTGAAGTGCAGGAAACTAAGATTCGATACGCTGATTATTCGACGACTCCGATTCAAGATTCTTCTTCAGAGAGTGAAAGTGCAGAGTTTACCTGGCCAGAGTGGGATGTCCGTCTGGACAAAATCTCAATAGAAGGCACCGAACTCGCATATCAGACGACTGGATCGGTTGGACGAGATGGAGTTTTTGACCCGAATAATATCCTGATTCAGGATTTGCTTTTGGATCTGGAGGACTTGCAACTGGATGAGTCCGCTTTTGAGGCTGATTTGAATGATTTTCGATTCAAGGAAAGAAGTGGGTTTGAATTGGAGACGTTGACACTCGGATTGGAGGTCAGCTCTACAGAGACCCGTATCAACGATCTGGAGGTGAAAACGAACCGAAGTCAATTGGAGCTAGAATCACTCTTTGAATACTCCTCTATTTCTCAATTGATAAATCAGCCAGATTTGCTTCAGGTAGAACTAGCTATTTCAGATACCTATCTGGATCTGAGGGATGCTTACTTTTTCTCCCCAGAACTTGCGCAGGATACTTTACTTAGCAAACTAGCTCAGGCTCCTATCAGGCTTGAAGGAACAGTCTCCGGAGATACTGAGGCTTTGGATTTGGACCAATTGGACTTGGCATGGTCAGAGACAAGGCTGACTGCGAATGGAAGATTGCTAGATTGGATGGATCCAGATAGGATTGTGGTAGACTTGCCGGAGATTCATATCGCTTCTGTGCGTCAGGATTTGGTAAAGTGGGTAGATGAGCAAGCAATGGGAATCAAGCTACCAGAGGAATTGGAAGTGAATTCCCAAATCCGCGGAAGTCTGCAAGATATTTGGGCTAAAGTGGAGGTAGAGTCAAGTTTGGGAGAGATATTCTTGGATGCTACATATCAGGATTCGGAGCAACTCGCTTTCGATGCCAAACTCGATGTTCAAAACTTCCAATTGGGGAACTTGCTTCAAACTCCTGAGCTGGACACGCTTAGTTTTCAGGTTTTGGCCAAAGGCTCTGGAAGAGATTTATATGCTCTGAATGCAGAATTGACCTCGGTCTTTGAGAGGCTTCCTGTCTATGGGGGAGACTATAGCGGACTCTTGCTGGAAGGGAAACTGGTCGATGGAGCCGGAGATGTGCAGATGGCACTGGATCAGGAGTTTTTGAAGTTTGACCTGTCGACACATTTGGATTTGGATTCTGTCAATTCCAAGATCAATCTTGTCCTCAACTTAGAGGGGGCGGATTTCAAAGAAATGGGATTGACGGGAGAAAATAGCCGTGCAAAGCTTCAACTGGAAGCTGATTTTGAAGGAAATCCAGAGAGCTTTGATTTGAAAGCTTTTTTGCATGATGGGAATGTGTTTTACAAAGACAGAAACTATCAGACCGGTGATCTTCAAGTGGATGCCAGTTTGAGGCCCGATAGCACCAGTGTGACCATCGATAGCAAAGTGGTGAACGGTTACGTTCGTACCAATACCGATCCTAGTCAGCTTCAGCAGGCACTTTCTGAATTGTTTACTCATTATTTGGACTCGAGTTCTCAAGCAAGAGAAACACAAGATTCTCTGGTGATGCAGCTGGATCTGAGTATTTCTGATGATCCTTTGCTCAGCGAAGTATTGCTTGGTGGACTGGAAGATTTTGACAGTGCCAAGATCAAAGTGGACTTCGTGCAGGCCAGAGACTCTTTGGTGGCTTCTGTCGATTTCCCTTATATCAATTATGCCGGGACAGAGTTAGATAGCTTGAGGGTTAGGATCAATGCTGACAGAACAGATTTAGATCTGGAGTTAGGCTTTTTGGCATTGAATACAGGACCTATTGCGATGCAAAAAACTTCGTTTTCGGGTGTCTTGGAAAACTCGATGATGAATATGGATTTTTACACCTATCATGAGGAAGAAGTTCTGGCTCATGTGCCATTTCAGATAGGGATCCATGGGGACTCGGTAGAAGTGCACCTGGTACCGGAAGATCTTATTTTGGACAATTCCCCATGGCAGATACCCGAAAGCAATTTGGTGGTGTATTCTACCGGAAATCTAGAGTTTCGAGAGTTTGATCTAAGTAGTGAGAGCCAGCGTCTTCAGATTCAGAATGATATTCCTGGCTTTACCGAAAAGAACCTTGCAGTGGATTTCAGCGATTTTAGACTGGAGACATTGACTGGCTTGCTGAATGCTACGGATACTTTGGCAGGAGGAGCTCTACAGGGGCAGTTGGTGGTGGAAAATCCTTTCGGTGCGACCGGAATCATGGGCAAGCTACGGGTAGAAGATTTGATTGTGATGGACACCCATTTGGGTAATTTGGACTTAGAGGCAACTGCCAAAAGCTTGGGGAATTATTTGTTGAATCTAGGACTGCAGGATGAAGGTGTGGAGCTTGGATTAGAGGGGAGTTTCGTGGCGGATGAAGCAGGTGGGACTTTTGACCTGAACCTAGATTTGGACAGGATCGATATGGAAAAAATAGCTTCTCTTTCTCAAGGACAATTGACCGAAGGAAAAGGATACATCAGTGGCACGGTCAAAGCCAGCGGAAGTACCAATGATCCTAGATATGAAGGAGAATTTCAATTCCAAGAGGCATCTGTCATTCCTACGCAGTTGAGTACCACCTACGTTTTGTCGGATGAGGTGATTAGGTTGGACAACGAAGGAGTGTATTTGGATCAGTTTACTATTCGGGATGGGGAAGGAAATACTTTCGCGATCGACGGGACAGTGCTGACGGAAAGCTATACCAATCCATCTTTTGACCTCCAGATCACGGCAAAAAATTTCTTGGCTATCAATTCTTCCAATGAAGATAATGAGTTGGTGTATGGCAAGGCAAGTTTGGACGCAGATGTCACTGTTGAGGGAGATTTGACTCTTCCTGTCGTCCGGGCCAATCTTAAAGTACGGGACAATACAGATCTGACGGTGATCATCCCCGAATCTGAGTTGGATGTGGTGGAGAGACAGGGTGTCGTGACTTTTGTCAATAAGTCTGACCCGGATGATATTTTGACGAGGCCGCTTGATCAGACTAGCAGTGGATTTTCCGGTTATGATATTCAAGCAAGTTTGGCAGTAGATTCCGAAGCTAATTTCAAGATTGTCATCGACCCGTATACCGGGGATAATTTGACCATTGCGGGTGATTCGGAACTCAGATTGGAAATCAATCCCAATGGAAGGATGACCATGATGGGCGACTATGAAGTTAATGATGGGTTCTACGAAATGACTTTGTATAATCTGATCAGTAAAAAGTTTGAGATCAACTCAGGGAGTCGCATCACTTGGAATGGGGATCCTATGGATGCAAGTATGGATATTCAGGCAATATACGAAGTAGAAACAAGCGCTTCCGACTTGATGGCTTCCCAGCTTACAGGCTCCAATACGGAAGTCAAGAGCCAGTACCAACAACGCCTCACTTTTCTGGTGTATCTCAATGTCAAAGGAGAACTCCTCAAACCTGAGATTACATTTGCTTTGGACATGCCCGAAAACCAGCGTGGAGCTTTTGGGGGAAATGTCTATTCGCGTGTCCTACAGCTCAATGGACAGGAAGATGAGCTAAACAAGCAGGTGTTTTCCCTGTTGGTTTTGGATCGCTTTTTCCCATCGCAGGGAAGCGACGGTTCCAATGGAGGAGCTGAAGCAATTGCCCGGAATAGTGCCAGCCAGATACTGTCCGATCAGATGAATGCACTCTCCAGCAAGCTTTTCGGAGACACTGGATTTTCGCTTGGCTTTGATGTGGATAGCTACCAAGACTATCAGACTGGAACTGCCCAAAATAGGACTGATTTGAATATCAACGCTCAGCAGAAACTCTTTGATGATCGTGTGATTGTCAAGGTGGGTAGCCAAGTAGGAATAGAAGGCAACTCTCAATCTCAGGAAGAAGAAGCCAATGCTTTGCTGGCCAATATCAGTTTTGAATACCTGCTGACAGAAGATGGGCGCTGGAGAATCAGGGCATTTCGCGAAAATCAATTTGAGTCTATCATTGATGGACAGCTGTTTGTGACTGGATTGGGCTTGATTTTCAACCGGGACTTCAATGAATTTAGTGAGCTGTGGAGGCCTCCAGTTAAGGATGAAGAGGATTCTGAGGAGCAGTCGGATTCTTCAAAGAAAAATCAGCAGGGAACCAAAAAAGAAGAAAATGAAAATGAGAAAGAATAGCCCCATATTTTCTCTGGCAGTCCTGCTACTTCTGGTTGGTTGTAGTGTCAAAAAGTTTATTCCAGAGGAGGAGATGCTGTACAAAGGCGCTGAGCTGGAAGCTCAATACAGCGAAAAAGTAAGGGGTAGAAAGCAGATTACTGAAGAACTCGAAGGGCTGATGAGACCGGATCCCAATCGAAAGATTCTTGGCATGTACGTAGGACTCTGGGCCCACTATAAGAGTCAAGAGGATAGCCCCGGGTTTATTCCCAAGTTTCTGAATAAAAAAATAGGAGAAAAGCCTGTTTATTTTTCTCAAGTAGATCCGGCCAGAACCGAAGAGCTGATTATCAATCGACTGGAAAATAGAGGGTTTTTCTATAGCCAGGCTACATCAGAAGTGAAGATGAAAAATCAATTTGCTTCTGTAAAATACACGGCGGAGATCACCGAGCCCTACAAAATGGATACTCTGATTCTTGAGAGGGATTCTTTGGAAATCGAACATGAAATGCTCCTTGCTCAAGAAGAGAGCTTTTTGCAAAAAGGAGATCGATTTGATCTGGACCGGTTCAAAAAGGAAAGGGATCGAATAGACTCTTTGCTCAAATCTAAGGGGTACTATAATTTTAATTCGGACTATTTGATTTTCGAAGCGGATACCAATGATACGGATTCACTGAGGAATTTCAGGCTCTATCTGAGGTTGAAGAATAATGTACCGGACAATGGGCTTGTTCCCTATGTGGTCGATAGCATCTTGGTGTTTCCCAATTATTCTGTAGAAGAACAGGCTAGCGATGCTGACACCGTACGATATAATGAAAAACAATACATCCAAGAGGGCACAGTTTTCAAAGAAGAACTATTGGATCAGTACATCCTCATTGAAAACGGCAAACGCTATGATCCGCACAAATCAAGGCTGAGTAGTAACAGGTTGAGTGCAATAGGCAATTACAAATTTGTCAACCTGAGGTATAAAGATTTAAACAAATTTGACTCGACAGGGCATTTGAGAGCAGATTTTCAGCTTTCTCCGATGACCAAGCGATCTGTTCGAACGGAGTTGCTGGGTGTGTCCAAGTCCAACAGTTTTGCCGGTCCGGCAGTGACATTGAGCTATAAAAACAGAAATCTATTTCATGGGGGCGAGATGCTCAATCTCAGCGCCCGGGCTGGATATGAATTCCAAGTTGCCAAAGGGGATCGGACGGGACTTCAGTCCTTCGAGTTGGGGCTACAGGGAGATTTGGTCTTTCCTCGGATTATCTTTTTTGTGCCAATCAGGGAGAGGTTTAGCTATTCGGTGCCAAAGACCAAGGCCAGCCTGGGTGTGGAATACCTGAGTAGGGGGGGCTTGTATCGCTTAAATTCTTTCTATTCTTCCTTTGGGTACTTCTGGAATGCAAATCGCTTTGCCTATCATGAGTTTAATCCGATCAGTGTCAATTTGGTCAATTTGACCCAAACTTCTCCTGAGTTTGAGGAGATTCTTGACAACAATCCATTTTTGAGAAGAAGTTTTGAACAAAATTTTATCCTTGGAATCAATTATCTATTCAATTACAATAAGCTGAATGATAGATTTCGAACTCACGCCTATTTTTTAGGCTTTGGGGTAGATTTTGCAGGCAATCTAGCTCATGGGCTTGAGTCACTTTTCAATTCGGATGATGGGAAGGTTTTTGGCCTGGAATACGCACAGTATGGGAAGTTTGACTTGGATTTGCGCTATCATCTCAATTTTGGGAAAGAGCAGACGATCGCTACTAGACTATTTGCTGGTTGGGGCATCCCCTTAGGAAGAAGTGTTTCTTTGCCTTACTCCAAACAGTTTTTCTCAGGAGGGCCTCACAGCATCCGGGCCTTTCGGATCCGTTCCATTGGTCCTGGTAGTTATCGCCCAGAGGCCTCGGATGTGAATTCGTATTTTGATCAGGCAGGGGATATTCGGCTGGAAGGGAATATTGAGTATCGGTTTCCGATATTCTCGTTTTTGAAGGGGGCGCTATTCATGGATGCCGGTAATATTTGGCTTCAAAATGAAAATGAAGCTTTGCCAGGAGGAAAGTTCAGTTCGAATTGGTGGAAAGAGATTGCTGTCGGAACAGGAGTTGGGATGCGGATAGATATTCAGTTTTTCGTTTTGCGGTTTGATTTGGCCATTCCAGTACGCTTTCCATATTTGCCGGATGGAGAGCAATGGGGCAATAGTTTTGATATAGGAAGCAAATCCTGGAGAAGAGAAAACCTTATTTTCAATTTTGCGATAGGGTATCCGTTTTAATCTATCAACCTTGTGTTTTGGGCTATTTAAGCACTTTTTCTACATTGTCGGGTAAATGTCGGGTCAAATCCGAGTGTTTTTCGCCCTTTGTCTCGACCTAAAAAGAGAAATTGCCATGGTTAAATCAAAATCACAATTCACAATGAAACAACCAGAATTAGGCAAAAGAATCTCTGAAATGAGAAAAGCAAAAGGACTGACGCAAGAGCAGTTGGTCGAGATGTGCAATCTGAATGTGCGGACTATCCAACGGATCGAAGCAGGGGAGGTGACTCCAAGAAGCTATACGGTCAAGGCTTTGTTTGAAGCCTTGGGAATTGAAGGTAAAGAGGTGGAACCTACAGAATCCGAGCTCCCCCACTCATCCAAACTACCGTGGCTATACGCAGGCTTGGTGGGCGGTCTTGTTTACTTTTTTCTATCATACTTTGAAATCAGTATGGAGATAGAATGGGTGGAAGGAGTTCTTCTCAATGAGACATCCTTAGCTTGGGTCAAAGCAGGAGTCTTAGTTACATTCTCTCTGTTTCTATTAGGCTTGAAACAAATGGCAGTGGTCTTCCCAAATAAGCTATTAAAAATTGCACTTCTCTTGATGCTGATATTTAATGCTTTTTGGATTGGAGTGGATCTGATTTGCTTGATGAGCGATGCTTATGCTATTGAAGATTATTACTTTGTCAAGCTGGCCTCGTTTGGTTTGGCTTATGGCCTGATGGGGGTTGGATATCTATCCTATAAAAACCTCTGGTCTACAATCCCTCAAATCATCGGAGCACTGGGCATCGTCGCGGGAGTAATGATTTTTTCTGTCATCGGAGCTTTGTTTGGACTGATTCCGCTGACTTTGTTTGAATTGGGAGAAATTGGATTTTTAATCTGGGGCATTACTAAAATCGGGAGAACTTCTTCTCCCGATTCTATTTTTAGCTCTCAAGTATCTGCTTAATTTTTTCCTTTACTGATTTGAGTATCTCAGCATTTTTTGGACTTGAAGTTTCGATTTCCAAGATTTTAGGATGAATCCCGGGACTGTAAAAATCAGAAAGTGCTGTGCTGAGCTCATCTTGAGTGGTGACTTTGCTGTAGAAAAATCCAAATTCGGTAGCTAGATGGTCGGCAGTCAGACTTTGCTTAGTTTCAAAAAACTCTTCAAGTTCTGGTTGATTGGCTGGTCCCTCGATCAATCGGAAAATTCCCCCAGCATGATTGTTCAGTAGGATTATCCGTAGATTTGGCATAGTATAGTTGTGCCAAAAAGCATTGCGATCGTAGAAAAATGCCAAATCTCCTGTAATCAAAGTGACCGGGTCTTTGGTTGTAAAAGTGCAGCCTACAGCAGTGCTTGAGGACCCATCTATCCCACTGGTGCCGCGGTTGCAGTATAGTTCCTGCTCACGCTTTCCCAGTTGATTGATGTAGCGTACGGACATCGAATTGGCCAGATGAATCTTTCCTATTCTAGGGATATGTTTTACGACACAGTCTAAGGCTGCATATTCTCCAAATGGCAGACTTTGAAGGATTGGAGTCAAATTGGCTGCAACTAAATTTTCCAGCGCTACCCAAGAGCTTTTGAACTCGATGTCTTGATCTCCTAGATTTTGAGTAAGCCAAGTCAGAAACAAAGTAGGTGAACTAGGCAGGATTTGTGTCAAACTCTGGAATGTGTCTCTTGTTTTTCCCTCTTCCTGTATATGCCAATGAGGAACCTTACATTTCCTCAGAAATAATTTCAGGGGTTTTGAAATAATGGATTTTCCAAAGCTTAAGATCAGGTCAGGCTTGAGTGTAGCAGCGATAGCATCATTGCCTAACCAGTGATCATGTAGGCTGATGGTGTGCTCAGATTGCAAATTAGATATAGTATCCGTCACGACTACCACATGTTTTTCTTGAGCGAGTTGGTCCAATAGCTGTTGTATTGCTTTATTGGGATCCTGCTGACCAACTATGACTAAGATTTTTTTCGTCAGTTGGAGCCTACTGCTGAGCTGGGTGTAGGTAGTCGGATCCAGATCTGCAATACGCGCGATGCGGTTGAAAACTTTTGGGTTCTCCGGAAATACGATGACTTCTTCCTTGGGAGGATAGAATGGCTCCCGGAGAGGAATATTGATATGAACAGGTCCCAATGGTGCCTGCATGGCCACATTTAGCGCTTCATTGACTAATCTGCTGCTATGCCACGCCAAGTCGGCTTGATTAGTTTGGTCTGGAAGTTCGTAGCTCGCTTTGACATGCTTTCCATAGACATCCTGCTGAAAAATAGTCTGCCCGTCAAATTGATCTATCCATTCGCAAGGTCGATCAGCGGTTAAGATGAGTAAGGGGATTTCTTGAAAGAATGCTTCAGCAATCGCCGGATAATAATTCAGCGCAGCAGAACCGCTCGTGCAGACCAGAGCTACTGGTTTTTTGAGTTGCTGCGCCATGCCCAAAGCAATGAATGCAGCCGAACGTTCATCAGAGATGGTTCTGGCTTGAATATCCGGGTGTCTGGCAAAAGCCAGCGTCAAAGGAGCACACCTGGAACCTGGCGAAAGAATCACATGGTGAACGCCTTTTTTGGCACAGATTGCGACCAGATCAATAATAGAAGAAGGGATCAAGCTTGTGAGTTTTGGATGAATTTACCGATGATTTCGCATTTCATTTCGGTTTCCTCCCATTCTTTGGCAGGATCGGAATCTTCAGTGACTCCAGCTCCGGCATAAAGTGTGACTTTTCCATCCTGAAATGAAGCTGTTCTCAAGTTTACAAAGATCGAAGTAGAATCCGCGATATTCACTGGGCCGATGAACCCTGCAAAAAAGGAACGATCAAACCCTTCATTTTTCTTGAGGAAATCATGGGATTCTTTTCTAGGCATGCCACAGACAGCAGAGGTAGGATGCAGGAGATCTAGCATTACAGTACCTAGTTGAGGGAAGTTGGTCTCCTTCATATTGACACGGAAGTCGGACCGAAGGTGAAGAAGGCTTCCGGCCATGACGGTTTTGGGACCATGCTCATCGTATTCTCTGAGACGGATTCTTTTGAAACAATCCACGATATAGCGACTTACTAGTGCCTGCTCTTCAATTTCTTTTTGGGTCCAAGCTGCAGTTTTGAGAGGATTTTCTCCTTTGGCTGCCTGTGTCCCTGCCAATGACATAGTGTAAAACTCATCGCCTTTGGTTTCGATCAGTACTTCTGGACTTGCTCCAAGCCAGGTGCCTATTTGAGGGAGATGAAAGAAATTGACAAAGGAGTTGGGAGATGCTTGCAGTAGACGATGGATCGCTATGGCCAAATCAAAATTCTCAGGAATATCCATACTCTTGGTGCGGGCGGGCACCACTTTTTCTAGAAAGCCATCTTGAATAGATCGAATACCTTTTTCTACCAATTCAATAAAATGATCTCTGGAGTCTCCTTCGGCTTCTTTGGTACTGCCGCTAGTCAGAGATTGGGTTTTAGAAATTGATTTGAGTGCTTTCTGTGGCGACGTATCAGAATTGATCCGAACCCATTCTGGCAGCTCTTGCTCATCGAGATCCTGGTCCAGTTCCAAACTGAAATAGTTGGATGCCTGAATGAAGTAGGCTTCTTTATCTTTTTGGTCTTCAAAAGGATGGGCGATGAATCCTGCAGGCAATTCTTCTAGCTGAAGTGACACTTTTTTGACGTGCTCATCTCCGTCTAATGCAAATTCCAATAGATTGGATTTGGGTTTTCTCCATATGGCAAAGGACCCTCCGGAACCAAAGCCTGCTCGAAGGAATCGGTCCAAGACCTGGGTAATTGTAAGCGAATTTAGTTGGATAGATTCGATCATTTTCTATCTAAAATAGCTAGGGTGATTCTACTGATGCAGCACAGCGCTTTGGCTTCATTGAAGATTTTGATTTCCCATACTTGAGTGGATTTTCCCACGTGGATAGGACTGGCTTTGCCTGTGACTTTGCCTTCAGTGACGGATTTTAAGTGATTGGCATTGATCTCCAAGCCTACGCATAGCTGCTTTTGACTATCTACAGTCATAGCACCGGCGACAGAACCTAAAGTCTCGGCCAGCACTACGCTTGCACCTCCATGTAACAGACCAAAGGGCTGTTTGGTTCGAGAATCGACCGGCATAGTCGCTTCAATAAAATCATCTCCAATGGCGGTAAACTCAATCCCGAGATGCTCCACCATATTTCCTTTGCTCATCAAGTTGAGCTGATCCAAATCAGGCTTTGAACGAAAGACCATGTATTTCTAAAAGGATTTGTTTTTCTTTGGGCTTGGACAAAAATAGAGAAACTTGAATCGAAAAAAAATTTACTTAGTTAGGCACGGTCAGACAGATTTCAATTTGAAGGGAGTCGTACAAGGCTCCGGTATCGATGCTCCGATTAATGATACGGGTAGGGCACAAGCCAAGTCATTTTTTGAGGCGTATCAGCAAGTGCCTTTTGATCAAATCTATCACACTGCTTTGATCCGCACAAGGCAGTCAATCGAGTCATTTATTGAAAAAGGAATCCCTACCGGAGTCCTTCCCGAACTGAATGAAATATCCTGGGGTGACTATGAAGGCACTCCGATGACTCCGGAGGAGAGCCAGTACTATCAGCATATGCTTAGCCAGTGGCAGCAGGGTAATCTGGATTATGCGATCGCTGGTGGTGAAAGCCCCAATCAAGTGGCCGTAAGAATGCGTCAAGGGATTAAGAAAATAATGGATGGACCGGGAGAGACAGTACTGGTATGCATGCACGGCCGGGCTATGCGAATTTTTCTGAGCTTGATTTTTGGGTTTGATCTTTCAGAAATGGATCAGTTTGAGCATAGTAATTTATGCTTGTATCTGCTGGAGCAGCAGAGTGATGGATCATTTGTAATGCAAAAAGGAAACGACAGAGCACATCTTGCACCAGGGCTTTAACTCAGAGTCCTGCTCTCAGGTGTTTCTTTTTGTCCGACTGCTCTGCAAAAGCTTGGAGGTAATGCGCCAGGTTTTTTTCGCTTTCGGTCAGGTCAAATACGCGGAAAGCAATCTCTTGGAGCTTGACTCTTTTTTCTTCGCCTATTTCGATCACCAAATCGCCTACAAAGCACTCGTCAAAATCACCAGGTGGTAATTCGATCAGCAGAGCAAGCTCAGAATTGCCGGTATAGATTTTTGTGTCAAAAGCAGAAAATTGGGTTTCGATGCTTTTTAGATTCGTTTTGTGCTGCTTGAGTTCTTTGTTTTTGAAGAGGACCAAAAATGTTTTGGTTTCTACTTCATTGGCAGAAGCGGATAGCAGTAAAAGGAATGAAAACAGGGTGAATAAAGCTCTTCGCATAGCTACCAATATAAAAAATTAAATCACTGGAAAGCAAGGACTCCAAGCTAAAGACATAAAAAAACCCCGAATAAATCGGGGTTGAAAATTTATGATTTTGAAGCTCTCTTCCTTTTTGGAGTTGGTTCTTCGACGATTTCGTCTTCTACTCCGGCGAGGATTCTACCACAATGCTCACATACGATCAGTTTTTTCTTTTCGCGGATGTCAGCTTGTCTCTGAGGTGGTACGGTGTTGAAGCAACCTCCGCAAGCTCCTCTTTTGACCATGACCACAGCGAGACCGTTTTTGGCATTTGCTCTGATCTTGGTGTAGGACTTCAAGAGTCTTTCTTCTACTTTTTTGACGGCTTTGTCTCGATCGTTGTTCAGTTTGCTCTCTTCATTTTCACTTTCGGAAATGATAGTAGAAAGCTCTTCGTTTTTCAGATCCAGATCTTTTTGTCTATCCTTCATCACGTCGGTCAGCTCTTCAAGATCTTTCTTTTTCTGATCGATTTTGAAACCAGCTTCTCCGATTTTCTTTTTGGCTACCTGGATTTCCAGATCTTGCAGCTCCAGTTCTTTGGTGATGGCGTCGTACTCACGGTTGTTTCGTACGTTCATCTGCTGGTCCTGATATTTTTTGATCAGTTTTTCAGATTCCTTGATGCTGTCTTTAAGAGCCTTGATTTCGTCTTCGAAAGACTGAATTTCAGAGTTGAATTTTTCGAGTCTTGTTTCGTAGCCGGCGATTTCATCCTCTAGATCCTGGACTTCTTCAGGAAGTGCTCCTCGGACTTTGATGATGGAATCTAATCTGGAATCTATAAGCTGAAGATTGTGAATAGCTTCGAGTTTTTGTGCTACTGTACTTTCCATGTACTATCGGTAGGATGTGGGATTTGTAACTACTTTTGTCAAATAGAGTGCAATATTAGGAAAATTTTGTGACAATCGTTCTCCTAACAATTCTTTTGTGAAAATTTCACTTTCATAATGCCCTATGTCACAAAGTATCAACTGCCCGTCTGCATCGAAAAACTCGTGGTATTTCACGTCAGAGGTAATAAATACATCTGCTCCCGATCTTTTGGCATCATTCAAAAGAAAAATTCCAGCACCCCCACAAACCGCTACTTTTTGGATTGGTTTGCCCAAGAATGAAGTGGATTTGAAGGTTTTTAAATTCATTTTTTCTTTGAGGTAGGTGACAAAGTCCTCCTCGCTAAGTGCTTGGGGAAGTTCTCCAATCATACCTGCTCCGACTTCTTGGTTCGCATTCTCCAAGGACTGAAGATAGTAAGCTACCTCTTCGTATGGATGCGCTTTTTTCATGGCTTGGACCACCGCTCCACTCAAATGGGTAGGAAGAATTACTTCCACACGAATTTCAGATACGTACTCTGGTTGGCCTTTTTGGCCAAGATATGGCTTGGCATTTTCCGAAGGAGTGAAGGTTCCCATTCCTTTGACTTGAAAAGAGCAATCCTTGTATTCTCCGATCTGACCTGCTCCTGCATGATGTACTGCGTCTATTACTTCCTGTTTGTATTCTTCAGGCACGAAGAATACCAGCTTTTGAAGTAGTTGTTTTTTGGGTTGTAAGATGCGGGTAGAGGTCAGTTCCAGCCGGTCTGCGATTCTTTTATTGACACCATGTGCGACATGGTCCAGATTGGTATGGATAGCATAAATAGCGATATCATGCTTGATGGCTTTGATGATCGTTCGCTCTACATAGGATTTACCAGTCAGGCTTTTCAGTCCTTTGAATACGATAGGGTGATGCGCTACTATCAGGTTGGCTCCCAGCTGAATGGCCTCCTCTACGATGTCCTCCGTACAGTCCAAACTGCATACTATGCCTGTCAACTCATCTGCGCTATTTCCAGTGATCAGTCGGGCATTGTCATAGGATTCTTGATAGGCTGGAGGAGCCAACTGCTCTAAAAATGAAATTACTTCCCGAATCTTATATCCCATATTTTTTTGGTTTATTTGGTCAAAAATACAAATTCTGAGGAATGCATCCTTTGGCTTTTTTGCTCTTTCCATTTGCACTTTTGTTTGACGGAATCACCCGGTTGCGCAACTTTCTCTATGACCTGGGAATCTTCAAATCCTATAAGTCCCAGATTCCCAGTATTCTCGTGGGGAATCTAAGAGTAGGAGGTACAGGTAAAACTCCTATGGTGGAGTATCTTATTCGGATGCTGAAAGAAGAACAGGCAATTGCCACACTTTCCCGGGGATATGGGAGAAAAAGCAAAGGATTTATCCAAGCCAAGGAGGGAACAAATTCTCAGGAAATCGGAGACGAGCCATTTCAGATTTTTCAAAAGTTTCAAAATGAAATACGGGTGTTTGTGGGCGAGGATAGGAGCAAAGCATGCCAGCGGATCGAAAGGTCCAGCATCCAGCCGGATCTGTTGATTTTGGATGATGCCTTTCAGCATCGTGCTTTTCAGGCTCATTTTTCCATCCTTTTGAGCACTTGGTCTCATCCTTTTTATGAAGATTACCTGCTACCGATGGGGAGGCTTAGAGAAAGTCGAGCTGGCGCAAAGCGCGCAGATGTGGTGATAGTGACCAAATGTCCTGCGGGATTAACTTCCTCAGAAAAAGAAGCTGCGATTCACCATGTAAGGAAGTATTCTAGTAGACAAATGCCAGTGCTTTTTTCGACCATTGATTACGGACTTCCTCAAGCGATGGGGGAGGCTGTTCCTTTCAGTTCAAAAGTGATTTTATTTAGCGGGATAGCCAATTCTGAGGCGTTGAAGCACTATTGTGATAGAAATTTTGACGTGTTGGATTTTGTGGAGTTTGGTGATCATCACGAGTATGATGAAGAAGATTTGGATAAACTCAGAAGGCTTGGAGCCAACTATTCCTCGGATGATTTCGTATTTCTCTGCACAGAAAAAGACGGAGTTAAAGTAAAAAACTTGCTTCCAAATGGTTTTTTGGGAGAAATTCCGATTTTTGTCCTGCCAATTCAGGTGATGTTTTCTACTGAAGATGAGCAAAAACTAAAAAAACTGATCCAACAAAAAGTCTTGGAAGACTCTGCAAGTGCGTAAAATTCTAGTTGCTTTATTCTTTTTGATGATTTTGGTTTCGGGCAATAGCGCCTGGAGTCAGGTGACACGCACCCAAAATGGACGACAGGTCCAAGATCCCAATCAGCAGGTAAGGCCGGGAGAGCTGGAGGAAGAAGGGGAAGAAGGTCGGCGTAGAACTCTGTTGGATGACAGTACCAAGATGGTTTTTGGACCGAAAACAGCCCTGTTTTATTTCGAAAAAGACATCAAGCGGAATAGCTTGACGCTTTATCCGCAGGACACTTCTCTGACTAATTTTCACAATTATGATCCAGTGGCTAAAAGTGGCTGGAAATATCAGGATTTAGGGAATATTGGAAGTGCGGCTATTCCGGTTTACTACGAAATCCCCAAGCTAATCGGTACTACATCGGGCTTTCATGCGTATGATCTCTATTACACTGATCCTTCAGAAAACCGCTATTTTGACACCAAATCACCCTTTACGGAGATGTCGGCGTTCTTTGGGGGAGGGCATAGGAATATGCTGGATATCAAGTTTGCCCGGAATATCAATTCCCGCTGGAATGTAGGCTTTGACTTTCATACCATCAAAGCGAGGAAGACACTCAACCCGAACGCACGGGATGATCAAATGGTCAACCAAACCAAATATTCCCTCCATACCAATTATAGATCTGAAAATGGGAGGTACTGGTTTTTGGGTAATTTCTCCCGAATGCGTCATATCGTCAATGAAATCGGGGGCATTATTCCACCTGAGGAAGATTCGACTTCCGTCTATTTTACCTATGAGGACGCCAAAGTCTGGCTACGCTATTCCCAAGCGAGGGACTTGCGACAGGACTATCATTTTTATCATGAATACAAGGTTCGGGATGGACTCCAAGTGTACCATGTGTTCGATAGGAGAAAACAAGACTTGGTTTTCGACGCTGATCTGACTACCACAGACTCGCTTTACTATCCGTCTACTCGGCTCAACCAACCTGATACCACGAGGAATTTCAATGATTTTGCTGAGTGGAGAAATGAAATGGGTTTCAAGGGTACTTTTGGTGGATTCTACTACAATGCTTTTGTGCGGCTGAGAAACGGCCGGATGAAAAGCACTTTTTTT
Source organism: Algoriphagus vanfongensis DSM 17529 (assembly GCF_000429465.1). Taxonomy (GTDB): domain Bacteria; phylum Bacteroidota; class Bacteroidia; order Cytophagales; family Cyclobacteriaceae; genus Algoriphagus; species Algoriphagus vanfongensis. The sequence goes on from NZ_KE386906.1 coordinate 302,947, forward strand.
GAGTCCGACAATACTTTCGATGAAGTCTATATCGGGGGAGAGCTGATCGGTAAACTATCAGAAAAATGGAGTCTAAGTGCTGATGGGGAATATCTAATTCCCGGCGCTTTTAGGCTGCACGGCTACCTCCAGTCTCCTTGGCTAGATGTAGAATATACCAAGGCGCTCTACAAACCGACCAGTTTACAGCAGGTCTACGCCGGTAATCATTATGCCTGGCAAAATAATTTTGACAACACAGGAGTAGATCAGGTCAAGGGGACGTTTAAGCTGGATTTTGGTAAAATCAGACTTCGGCCCAAACTGACCATCAACCGGGTCAATGGATATGTTTATTTCAACGAAGAAAGATTGCCAGAACAATCTAGCGGCGATGCATTTATCCTGATGCCAGGCCTGGAGGCTTCAATTCCTGTCGGGAAGAAATTCAAATGGGATACCGAGTTGATCTACAGCAATGTGTCAGGAACTGGCTCGGATGCTTTTCGGATTCCGGAATTTTACGCCAATACGCGATTTTACTTTGACAGTCCGGCGTTTAATGAGAATGTATTTGTCCAACTCGGAGTGGATCTACGGTACAAGTCGAGTTACTATGCAAATGCCTATTTTACAGCTACTCAGCAGTTCAATTTGCAAAACTCCTTTGATGTCTATGCTTATCCTGTAGCGGACATTTTCCTGAATTTCAGAATCAACCGAACTAGAGTTTTACTTAAGTACAATCATCTCAATGCCGGTATGATGGAGCAGGAAGGATACTTCGTGACGCCAGATTATACAGGATATAAGTCTTTCATCGATTTGGGGATCACTTGGTATTTATTTGACTGATCATGAACTGGGAAGAAAGCACAAAGCAAAAAATGCTGCATCTGAAATTGCCCACCGATCCGAGATGGGTAGGTATTGCGGAAATGCAGATCGAGGATGTTCTGACTGACCATGCTTATTGTGAGCAAAAAGCAGCTTCTTCCTGTATTTCTCTGATTGTGAGATTTAATGATCTGGACGAACTAGTCGATACGCTGACTCCCATAGTGGCCGAAGAGTGGGGACATTTTGAGCGGGTGATGGATCAGATCCGTAAAAGGGGCCTGAAGTTTGGGATGGCCAGAAAAGACGAATATGTGACCAAACTCAATGGTTTTGTCAAAAAGGGTGGTTCGAGAATGCAGCAATTGACCGAGCACCTTCTCCTCAATGCGCTGATAGAAGCTCGAAGCTGTGAGCGATTCAAGCTGCTGTCTACTCATATTCAGGATGATGAATTGAAGAAGTTTTATTACGAATTGATGATTTCTGAGGCGGGGCATTATGTCACCTTTATTGAAATGGCCCGCAAATATCAGGATCCTGACAAAGTCAATAAGCGCTGGCAGGAATGGCTTGATTTCGAAGCCTCCATTTTGAAAGAAATGGAAATCCGGGGAGATAGAATGCATTGATAGGAATGTCGTGAGGTCTGGATTTTTTCAAAATCCTATAGCCATATCAAGTGTATTTGTTTATTATTAGGCTTGTTTCTAGCCATTTTTCTTAAAATCTGTTCCAATCCGAACACTCTATGAATCTGATCGAAAATATAAGGGAAGCTTTGAAGTCTGTACAGGTGAATATCCTGAGGACGATCCTGACAGGTGCGATTATCGCTGTAGGTATTTCCTCTTTGGTGGGGATGCTGACTGCGATTGACGGGATCAAAAGCCAGATTGCAGAAAGCTTTTCAGGATTAGGTGCCAATTCCTTCGATGTGAGAAATAAGGGCTTTAGTGGTGGACGGGCTATCCAGGATGGCAAGCAGGAAAAAACTTACCCCAAACTCAAATTCAGGGAAGTTCAGGCTTTCAAACAAAAATATTCTTCGATTGGACTCTCTACAGTCTATGTGAGTGTTTCGGGTACAGCAGAAATTAAAAGAGGCTCCAAGACTACCAATCCCAATACCAGAATCAGGGGTGGAGATGAAAACTACCTTGCAATCAAAGCGATTCAATTGGAAAGTGGAAGGAATTTTTCCAATGTAGAGGTCCAGTATGGCAATAATGTCTGCATCATCGGAAAAGAACTACAGGAGACACTTTTTGAACCTAATGAGGATCCTATTACTAAGAAAATCAGTTTTTTTGGTAGACCCTATACCATCGTGGGTGTGATGGAAAAACAAGGAGGAGTTGGGCAAGATCAAGGCGCCGATCGACAGATTTTGATCCCCGTAGAAAACGCTGCCAGGCTGGATGGGAGAGGGACGTTCAACTATAATGTCACCGCTTGGGCATCAGGTCCAGAGACAGTAGAATACGAGATGGGTCAGGCTACAGGAATGATGAGAGAAATCCGTCAAGATCGACTGACGGAAGAGGATTCGTTTGATTTGACCAAAAGCCAATCTGTGGCAGAAAGTTTAGAAGAAGTGGCCAGCTATCTACGGATAGGTGGATTTGGGATCGGCTTTATCACGCTTTTGGGAGCATCCATAGGATTGATGAATATTATGCTTGTCTCTGTGACTGAGCGAACGCGCGAAATCGGAATCAGAAAAGCTCTGGGAGCCACTCCACTTAGAATCCGCCAGCAGTTTTTGATAGAAGCCATCATGATTTGTGTTTTGGGAGGGATTTTCGGAGTGATTCTCGGAATTGCCATCGGGAACGTTATCGCCAATGCTATTGGCCCAGGAGGATTTTTGGTGCCTTGGTTGTGGATGATTGTTGCTTTTATGATTTGTGTGGTGGTAGGATTGCTTTCCGGTGTTGTTCCGGCATTCAAAGCAAGCAAGCTTGATCCGATCGAAGCATTGAGATACGAATAAGATATTCGTATTATTCCCTATTCAAAAAATAGGTTTCACTGGCGTGATGCCTATTTTTTTTGCTTCCTGAGTGAATATTTCCAGTTCATTTACCAAAATGAAACCCATCCCTTGATTCCAAAGATCTTCTAATTCAGAAGGGTTTTTAGCATAGAAATAATTGATTATGATTCCCTTTTTTCGAAGGATTTCTATCGCTTTTTCTGGAATTTTCCCCTCGTTCGGTATTCGGAATTGGAGCCCATTGGCGCCTAAGTCTAGAGTAGATTCTGCATAGACAAGTGGCATATTCCTATACGAACCTTCTACATTGGAGACTAGGATATTTTGATCATAGGCTTTTGCTGCCCGGATAGCTTGCTCTTCTGCAGTCAATAGAACCTGATGCTCGCGATTTTGCTTCAAAATCTCTTTGGCTACGGCTACTGCCAAGGCCTCTCCGCCTTTCAAGTGACAGTTGATCCAGATGTTTTGAGGCATGAGTCGAAGCGTCTCTTCCAGGGTCGGGATTTGAGTGCCGATGTATTCAGAACCGAACCATGAGCCAGCATCCAAGGCTTTGAGCTCAGCTAGTGTGAGATCTTCGACTTTTCCTTTACCATTGGTCGTTCTGTCCACGGTATCGTCATGTATGATGACCAAAGCACTGTCTTTGGAAAACTGTACATCAAACTCAATCATTTGGACTCCTTTTTCGATCGAATACTCAAATGCCGGGAGGGTATTTTCTGGTCTATTATCCATCCCGCCTCGATGCGCACAGAGTCCCTTCTCGGGAAGAGCGGGCTTTACTTGACAAATCCCTGAATAGAAAATACCGATTATAAAAAACGCGCTTAGCAAGATGATCTTTCTCATAAAATTCACTGAAATTCAAACTAAACTTAGGTACTTAAAACTAACTTCACGATAAGAAAAAGTGAAGTTTTGATGATCTATCCTTGCTGATCAAGCAGATCGAAAGGAGAAAATGCTAGTTTCAACAATGGAATCAAACGAATACGATGCGATAGTAGTAGGCTCTGGAATCTCCGGTGGATGGGCTGCAAAGGAACTTTGTGAAAAAGGGTTGAAAACGCTGGTGTTGGAAAGAGGCAGAGATGTGCAGCATCTCAAGGACTATCCGACCATGACGGCCTCACCTTGGGAAATGCCCCACCACAATCAGATTCCCAAAGCGGATAAGCTACAAAATCCGGTGGTCAATCGCTGCTATGCTTACAAAGAGGATACGGCTCATTTTTTTGTGAAAGATTCTGAGCATCCCTATGTGCAAGAGAAACCCTTTGATTGGGTCAGGGGCTATCAATTAGGGGGCAAGTCGTTGATTTGGGCGAGACAAACCCAGCGTTGGAGTAAGTATGATTTTGAAGGTCCCGGACGGGACGGGTTTGCCGTAGACTGGCCGATTCAATATGAGGATGTGGCGCCATGGTATAGTCATGTAGAGCGATTTGTAGGGATATCGGGTAGTTATGAAGGATTGGATACACTTCCCGACGGAGAGTTTCTCAAGGCGTGGGAGATGAACTGTGTGGAAAATGAACTCAAAGACCGTGTCAATGCACATTATAAAGACAGGAAGTTTATCATCGGAAGATGTGCCCATCTGACCTCTCCGAAAGACGAACATCTAGCACAGGGAAGAGGACAATGCATGGCAAGAAATCAATGCTATAGAGGCTGTCCATTTGGAGCCTACTTTAGTAGCAATTCTTCGACCTTGCCTTGTGCAGCCAAGACGGGAAACCTTACTGTGAGGCCCGATTCTGTGGTGCACTCTGTGATTTGGGATGAAGAGAAAGGAAAAGCTACAGGAGTGCGGGTGATCGATCGAATTACCAAAGAGGAGCGGGAGTTTTTTGCGAAGGTCATTTTTCTCAATGCTGCTGCACTCAATACCAATCTGATCCTGCTGAATAGTAAATCGAGACGTTTTCCCAATGGCTTGGGAAATGATTCTGGTATTTTGGGTAAGTATATCGCTTTTCATAATTATCGTGGGACCATTGCTGCCAATTATGAAGGTTTCGAGGATAAGTATTATTTCGGAAGAAGGCCGACAGCTATCATGATGCCTAACTTTCGAAATGTCAAAAAGCAGGAAATGGAATTTCTTCGTGGTTATATGACTTTTTATTCCGCAGGGAGAGCAGGATTTGGTCATGCCGCTACGGATGGGTTTGGAGCTGATTTCAAAGCCGCTAATTCTGAGCCGGGGCCTTGGGGTGTATATATGATGATTCAGGCTGAGACTATACCCAAGTTGAGCAATCAGGTAAGTTTGAGTCCAGACCAGACAGACCCTTGGGGAGTTCCATTGCTGCAGATAGATGTCAGCTATGATGACAATGATGAGAAGATTCTTCAGGATTTCTTTGAGCAGGGAGAGGAGATGCTCAAAGTGGGAGGCTGCACCAATATCCGTAAGTCAGACAGCAAGCAAGCTCCCGGATTGGATATACATGAGATGGGAGGAGTCCGTATGGGCAGAGATCCAGAGACCTCTCTTTTGAATGGTTTCAATCAAATGCATTTGGCTCCCAATGTATTTGTGACTGATGGAGCATGTATGACTTCGACTGGTACGCAGAATCCATCGATAACCTACATGGCCCTCACCGCAAGAGCTGTGGATTATGCTGTAAAGGAACTTAAAAAAGGGACGATCTCCTGATGATTAGAGAGCGGAGGGGATTTGCCTCCGCTTATCAAATAGTATTTACTTTATTCTTTGGTTATTTTTAAATAGGCTTGTATAAAATTTTATAAACCTATCATAACCATGAAAAAAATCACCTCATTTCTAGCCTTGCTGCTGATGTTTCAGCTAGCTTGGGCTACTAAACCCGCTTCACTACCTGAGTCTTCCCGATCATATACCCTCATCGTAGAAGGATACGATTGGGGGCCTGCAGTGAGCAAAGTTGTGTTAAATAACCAAGAAGGAATCAAGAATTTCAGATTCTCAGACTTTTCAGTGTTTGTAAGCAGAAGTTCTCAGGATGGAGAGATTCCCGAAAGTCAACAATTTGGTGAAAGAAGGGTGGTGTTTGCCTACACCTCTGATGGAGATGGAAATCGCGCAGATGCAGGAGAGTTTATCACTTTGGTACTGGAGGTAAGTCCGGTAATCCCAATAGGGTCTCCCTTCCAATACATGCGATCTGGCGGTCGGGGTGGTAATTTTTGGGTGGATTATTCCATGAATATTATCCATCATCAAACCAATCAGATCTGGGATCAAAAAGCTGGCAAAATCATGCCTTTGGTAGATGAATTTAATCTTGATGGAAAGTTTTCGCATGGAGAGATTACCATGTCTTACGCGGCTTTCAAACCCAAATCAATCCAATCAAAGGTTCCTTTGATCATTTGGCTCCATGGCGGAGGAGAAGGTGGAATGGATCCAACAGTTCCTCTATTGGGCAATCGAGCTGCCAACTATGCCTCACCGGAGATTCAGGCATTATTTGGGGAAAGTGGTGCTTTCGTTTTGGCACCCCAAGCCCCTACTTTTTGGATGCAGGCTGCAGAAGGTATGACGAGAGGCAATACAGAGGATATTTATCATGAAGCTTTATTTGCCCTGTTTGAAGATTTCGTAAAAAACAATCCTGAAATCGATCCGGATCGAATCTATGTGGGTGGCTGCTCCAATGGGGGTTATATGTCGCTTAAGTTGATTTTGGAGCATCCTGATTATTTTGCAGCTGCTTACATTTCGGCTTTGGCTTATAACAATGAGTTTGTGTCCGAGGATCAGGTCAAGTCGATCAAAAACGTGCCGATCTGGTTTGTTCACTCTGCGGATGATACGACCACGAAACCCGATGAAACTGTCGTTCCGCTATACCGACGATTGATAGATGCGGGAGCCAAAAATGTTCATTTTTCCTACTACGATCACGTGATTGATATCACAGGTTTTTATGGAGGAGAAAACTATCACCATCCGGGCCATTGGTCTTGGATCTATAGCCATGCTAACACGGCCAGAACGGGATTTGATGGAAAGCAGGTATACTATGAAGGGAGACCTGTGACTATCCTAGAATGGCTGGCGGAACAAGAGAAATAGAAAAAGGAGGGGCACAAAGCTCCTCTTTTTTATTCCTCCCTAAATTCCAAAATATCACCTGGCTGGCAGTCCAAAGCTTTGCAGATTGATTCTAAGGTGCTGAATCTTATTGCTTTGGCTTTTCCTGTTTTGAGAATCGATAGATTTGAAAGTGTGACTTCTACTTTTTCTGATAGCTCATTGAGTGACATTTTTCGTTTTGCCATCATCACATCCAAATTGACAATAATAGGCATAACTCAAATGGTTAAATCGCTTTCGGATTGAATTTCAATTCCTCGTTTAAATACCTGGGAAATTACATACAGAATAGCTGCCATAAATAAAATCTCAGTTCTTCCGCTGAGGTATTCCTGAAGATTGGAAAGTTCTACATCCAGCTTCCAAAGCCATCTGTAATACATAAATGCCCCATAAGAAAGCAAACCGGTCGCCAAAGCCAATTGGCTCATTTTGTATATATGAGCATATATTTCTTGGGTAAACGGCTGAACCAATTTTAGTTTTTTGAAAACTAGGATTACTTGGTACATGATGCTTGCCTTTAGCATCCAGATCCCTATCACCAAAGAGAGCATCAAGTGATAATAAATTGGCTTGAATTCGAGTAAAGAGGATAGGTTTAATCCCAGCTCCAAATCAGCGGCTGCTTGTGGATTACTAAAAATACTGATCAGGTAGGCAATCATGATTGTTCCGGTTTTGATGCAGATTCCGATGTAGATTATCCAGGAAATTACCTGAAGAAGAGGAAGTGTTTTTTCAGCTTTCATCTGATAATTGTTTTTCAAATAAAGGTAATAATTTATTGAAAAACAATAAATAAATATTGAATTGTATAAAGAGAGCTAATCATAAAACTGACAACTTGTGCCTTTGAGTGTCTGTTTTGTAAAATAATACTTAACTATACTCTAGAGTTTCGATAGACGGTATGGACATGGAAAAGGCTTATTTCAAAGGAAGGGGATCTCAAATTCAAACTGGAAATAAATTTCTGGAAAGGCGTGTGGTTTTTGAGCATGTAGAAGGCTTGGATGAAGACTTGCTTTCAGTACCCAAAACGGAGATATTTCTTGAGCACCCCAAGACCATCGTGAATCCTGTCAAAAGCCCTGATCTTCCCATGGCTTTTTCCCTCAATCCATATCAAGGGTGTGAGCATGGTTGTAGCTATTGCTATGCTCGAAATACGCATGAATTTTATGGTTTTACGGCTGGATTGGATTTCGAGACGAAGTTGATGGCCAAACCTGAAGCTCCGATGCTGCTAGAAAAATTCCTGCTTAATCCCCGCTGGAAAGTAGCTCCGATTTCACTTTCAGGAAATACGGATTGTTATCAGCCTTTGGAAAAGAAGATGGAAATTACCCGGAGGCTTTTGGAGGTTTTTGTGAAATATCGTCATCCTGTCGGTTTGATCACGAAGAATAGTCTTATTCTGCGTGATCTGGATTTGCTTCAAGACCTAGCGAAGGAGAGCTTGGTGCGGGTCTACATTTCTATCACTACTTTGAATGAGGACCTGAGAAGGAAAATGGAACCCCGTACGGCCAGTGCCAGCAAGAGGCTGGATACAATCAGGCAATTGACGGAGGCAGGAGTACCGGTAGGTGTAATGAGCGCGCCTATTATTCCTGGTCTCAATCACCATGAAATTCCCCAAATTCTCAAGGAATCGGCCGCAAATGGTGCTGTGGGCGCAGGAATGACTGCTGTCCGTCTGAATGGGAAGGTGGGAGATGTTTTTGGGGATTGGCTGCGAAAGAATTTTCCTGATCGCTATCAAAAAGTCATGCATCAAGTAGCTGAGATGCATGGAGGAACGATCAATGATAGTCAATTTGGGCGTCGGATGAGAGGTGAGGGGCCTATTGCTGGCATGATCCAACAGCTATTCCGCCATTCTCGCAGTAAGTATTTTAGAGACAGAGAGTTTCCCGAGTTTAACTTGATGGCATTTCGAAGAGGAGGGAATTTGAGTCTTGATTTTTGATTGTCTCGCATAGAAGATTGGCCGTCTGACAGAAAAATGTAGTTTGGAATAGAAGAAAGACTGATATTTGATTGATCTATTTTTCCTATGAAGTATTTAAATAAAATCAATTCAATAGTAGTCAGCATAGTATTGCTTTGGAGTTTAGCCGGCTTGCCTTCTAACCTTTTGGCGCAGAGTCAGGTAAGTTATTCGATTTCTTTTCCAGATCCGCAATCCGGCTCATATCAGGTTGAGATGAGTCTGGATGGGTTGACGGAATCAGAATTGACACTGCAGATGCCTCGCTGGATGCCTGGATACTATCAATTGATGGATTATGGCAAAACAGTCAAGAACCTGAAGGCTTTTTCAGATCAATCTGAGGCCTTGGAGGTTTCTCAACCTGATTTTTCTACATGGAAGATTTCCGGAATTCGTTCTGGTTCGGTCAAAGTTCAGTACGAAATTCAAACCGAAAGAAAGTTTGTGGCAACCAGTTTCGTAGACGAAGCGCATGCCTATATAGTACCTACCAATTCTTGGCTATACCCTGTAGGGAAACTTCAAATGCAAGCTGAAGTAAAGGTAGATCTTCCTGATGCCTGGACTGATGTAGCTACAGGGCTGAAGAAGGAAGGAAATCTTACTTATTCTGCCTCAGATATGGATGTTTTGTTTGACAGCCCTCTGTTGCTGGGTATTTTGGAGGAGCTGCCGAGTTTTGAAGTGGCAGGAGTGAAGCATCGCTTTCTTGGCTATCAACTGGGAGATTTTGATAAGCTTGATTTCATCAAGAGACTTCAAAATTCTCTTCATGCTTCAGTCGATTTGATGGGCGATATTCCTTTTGATGAATATACATTTATTGCGATCGGACCTGGTAGAGGAGGGATAGAGCATTTGAATAATACCACATTTAGTCTAGATGGAAATCAACTAAAAAGCGAATCTGCTGTCAATGGGACTATTGCTTTTTTGACACATGAGTATTTTCATCATTACAATGCCAAGCGTATCCGCCCGGTAGAATTGGGGCCTTTTGACTACCAAAAGGCAAACCGAACTACACAACTGTGGGTCAGTGAAGGATTGACGGTTTACTATGAATACCTGCTGATGCGGAGATCTGACGTGATCGATGATGCTCAGCTGCTCAGCTACTTTTCAGGTTTGATTACGAGCTATGAAAATGATGCTGGAAAAGCTTTCCAATCCTTAGAAGAGTCGAGTTACAGAACTTGGGATGAGGGGCCATTTGGACAGCAAGGAACTGCTCAGGACACGACTATTACCTATTACGAAAAGGGACCTGTGGTAGGGTTGCTGCTTGATTTTGCTATTCGAAATGCAAGCAAAAATGAGCAATCCCTGGACGATGTCATGCGGTATATGTACCGTCATTATTATCAAAAATTGGGAAGAGGGTTTACAGATGCTGAGATCCGGGAAGCTTCTGAAAATGCAGCTGGAATTCCTTTGGGTGAACTCTTTGATTATTTGCAGACCACTGCGCCGCTTGACTATAAAAAATACCTGGGAATGGCGGGCCTAAGCCTGGCGAAAGTTTCAAAGGATGATAGGGAGGTTTTTCAAATAGAGATGATTTCTAACCCGGATCAATATCAGAAAGCGATTTTTGATTCTTGGACCGGAAAATAATGATGGTAGCTCTTGGCTATTCAGACCTGCCAGTCTTGATTTGGGTGATGAGTTGGTTGGCTTGGTCTCTGTAAAATGCTATAGGGCAGTGCGATTCAAAGTCTTCTAAAGCCTGTCTGCGCTCCTCTTGACTTCCCTCCATGAGTTGGATGGCTGCATACTTTTTATTCCAAAGTTTATTCTCGGCATACATCCAGCGGACAGTTTCTGCTGGATTTTTCTTAGTAGATTCAAATCCCATCTCTTCGCTTATTTGGAGAATGATAGGCTCATATTTCCTCTCAAAAGATTTGCTCAAATCATTAAGTAGAAGGACATATTCCGATAGAATGGGGAGCGAATAAGTAAAGTTGCTAAGGTGAATCTGATCCAACGCAAGGTGAAAATAATCCAATGCTTACCCCATGTTCTGGTTCTTTCTGAGGTACTTTAAGGTACTGAGCATGGCCAAAAAGTAAATTGTACTACTGTCGGAGGCTGTTAGTAGGGAGAGTATTTTGAGGTTTTCAAGGTAGGCAGCTTGCTCATGATTGGCTAACTGATATATGTGAGACCGGAATTGGGCTGATTTTATTTCATATACATTTGGATCAAAGAGTTGGCGAACCTTCTCTGATTCTTCATTGAAAAAGTGGAGTGTTTCTTTTAGGTTGTCAGGGTTCGCCTGGAGAAGGATTTTTCTTTCAGACTCAGTCCGTAAAAAGTTGGTATGAAGTTGATCTGAGTTCATTGAGCTGCCATAGTTTGGTCAAGAAAGTTGATTTTAGAAGGATGTAGGGCTCGCGTTGAATTGCTTGCTTTGTTAAAAATAAAAAAGCTAGCCGATTTCTCGACTAGCTTTGATGATTAGCTATTAGAATCAGACCGGATAATTATCTGATAAAAAGCATTTCTCTATATTTTACCAAAGGCCAAGACTCATCGTCTACCAATAGTTCCAATTTGTCTACTGCATATCTGATTTTGTCAAAGTAAGCTTCTTTGACTTCTTTCTGATAGCCTTTAGCTCTCTTCACGATATCTTCTTCTTTGTTGAGAGTTCTACGGGCATCGATCATTGCAGTCACGTTGGTTTTCAATGATTCGATGTGCTTGGATACTTGCTTGATTGTTTCGACAGCAGCAGAGTTGTCCAAACCTAGACCCTGAAGACCGTTAGCGTTTTGGATCACTTTGTTTTGGTACAAAATGGCAGTAGGAATCACGTGGTTCAATGCCAAATCACCCATTACACGGCTTTCGATTTGTACTTTTTTCAAGAAGTTTTCCAATTGGATTTCATGACGCGCATGGATTTCCAATTCGTTCATCACATTGTGTTTTGCGAAAAGCTCTTTCGTTGCTTTTTTGCTGAATACGTCCAATGCTTCTGGAGTAGCTTTTAAGTTGGAAAGGCCTCTTTTTGCAGCTTCTTTTTCCCACTCTTCAGAGTAACCATCTCCTTCGAATCTGATTTTCTTAGATTCTTTGATGCACTTTCTCAATACATTGACGATAGCGATCTTTTTCTCTTTTCCAGCTTCGATTTCTTTTTCGATGTCTTTGTACATCGTTCTCAAAGATTCAGCTACGATCACATTGAGGATAGACATAGGACCTGCAGAGTTGGAGCTGGATCCTACCGCTCTAAACTCAAACTTATTACCTGTGAAGGCAAAAGGAGAAGTTCTGTTTCTATCAGTATTATCAAGGATGATTTCTGGGATCTTAGAGATACCCAGCTTCATGTACATGTTGTCACCCTTCTCGATTTTGATGTTTCCGTTTTTCTCCAACTCATCCAATACTCCGGTCAAAGTTTCACCCAAGAATACGGACATGATCGCTGGAGGTGCTTCATTAGCTCCAAGACGGAAATCATTGGAAGCAGAAGCAATACTCGCTCTAAGTAGATCGGCATTGTCATAAACAGCCTTAACTGTAGCTACCAAGAAAGTCAAGAATTGAAGGTTTTCTCTGGCAGAGTTGCTTGGCTGAAACAAGTTGACACCTGTGTCAGTGATCAAAGACCAGTTGTTGTGCTTACCAGATCCATTGACTGCTGCAAATGGCTTCTCATGGAACAATACTTTCAGACCATGTCTTTCAGCTACTTTGTCCATCATATCCATAAGCAACTGGTTGTGATCCACAGCCTTGTTGATCTCTTCGAATACTGGAGCCACTTCAAACTGACCTGGAGCTACCTCATTGTGACGGGTTGATACTGGAATTCCCAATTTGTGAGCTTCGATCTCAAAGTCGACCATGAAGTCTTTTACTCTAGTAGGAATAGATCCGAAGTAGTGATCTTCCAATTGCTGACCTCTTGCTGGGTTGTGACCGAAGACAGTACGTCCGGACATAACCAAGTCAGGTCTCGCTGCAAACAATGCTTTGTCAATCACAAAGTACTCTTGCTCCACGCCCAAAGATGGAGATACTTTTTTTACGTTTCTGTCAAACAGTTGGCAAACCTGAATAGCTGCTTCATTGACTGCTTCAAGAGACTTCAACAAAGGAGTTTTGTAATCCAACGCTTCTCCTGTATAAGATACGAAGATGGTAGGGATACAAAGCGTATTGTCAAAAATGAAAATCGGAGAAGATGGATCCCAAGCAGTATAACCTCTCGCTTCAAAAGTAGAACGGATACCACCATTTGGGAAGGAAGATGCATCTGGCTCTTGCTGAACCAAAGCAGATCCTTTGAATTTTTCTAAACCTGCATGTGCATCGAAGAATGAATCATGCTTCTCTGCAGTAGATCCTGTCAATGGCTGAAACCAGTGCGTATAATGCGTTACACCTTTGGACAATGCCCAGGTTTTTACAGCTGACGCCACTTCTTCTGCTGTGGATACATCGATTTTGCTACCCTTATCGACAGCTTCCATCACCTTCTTATAGACAGAAGGAGCCAAAGATTGCTTCATTTGGCTAGTGCCAAAGACATTGGTACCGAAGAAGTCCGATATCTTAGAAGAAGGAGGAGTGACTTTCACTCGAGGTCTGGCCTGAACCATGGCCAAGGCTTGTTGTCTTAATGTTGCCATATCTACAATTTGCGGTTTAAATTTACCCTAGCAAAAATAGAAAAATACTTGTTCTAAAAAGCTTTTGATCAAAATTTGAGCTGATTTTTTGAAATTTTTACACATTTTTTAAAAAAACATGATCTTTTTGGACCCAAGACCCCAAAAAAGAGGTGTTTTTACTCGAATTTTTGGAAAATTGAAAACAACTGAAGATTGCTTAACTTTGCAAACTCATAAACAGGAGGAAATTTGTGAAAAAAGTAGCCTTTTATACACTGGGATGTAAGCTGAATTTCTCAGAAACATCTACTATCAGCCGGCAATTTGAGGAAAAGGGCTTTCTGAAAGTGGAATTTCAGGAAAATCCCGACATTTTCATCATCAATACCTGCTCGGTGACCGAAAACGCCGATAAGAAGTGTAAGAAGATCGTCAAGGAAGCGAAAAAGATCTCTCCCAACTCCTTTGTGGCGATCATAGGCTGCTATGCACAGCTTAAGCCACGTGAGATTTCCGAAATCAAGGGAGTCGATGCGGTCTTGGGAGCTGCTGAGAAATTCAGACTGATAGAGCTCCTGGGAGACTTTGCCAAAGAGCAAGAAGCAAAAGTACTTGCTAGCGAAATCACAGAAGTCAAATCCTTCAATAATGCCTATTCGATCAATGATCGTACACGTACCTTTCTTAAGGTACAGGATGGCTGTAATTATGGTTGCGCATTTTGTACGATTCCATTAGCCAGAGGCAAAAGCCGAAGCAATACCATTGAGTCAGTCTTAGAATCTGCCCGAGAAATCGCAGCAACTGATGTCAAAGAAGTAGTGCTGACGGGTGTCAATATCGGAGATTTTGGAATTGTGGATGGTAAAAGGAATGAGCGTTTTGCGGACTTGGTCTTTGCGCTAGACGAGGTGGAAGGTATCGATCGGTTTCGAATTTCTTCTATCGAGCCCAATCTGTTGACTAATGAGATCATCAGCTTTGCAGCTCAATCCAATCGTTTTGTTCCTCATTTTCACGTGCCTCTTCAGTCTGGCTCCAATACTATTTTGAGACGAATGGGCAGAAGATACCTGAGAGAGCTATATGAAGACCGTGTCTCCAAAATCAAAACATTGATGCCTCATGCATGCATCGGTGTAGATGTGATTGTTGGTTTCCCAGGCGAGACGGATGAGTTGTTTTTGGAAACGTATAACTTTCTCAATGATCTTGATATTTCCTACCTGCACGTATTTACCTATTCTGAGCGCGCCAATACACGGGCTACGGAAATGGATGGAGTCGTGCCGATGAAAAAGAGAAATGAGCGATCCAAAATGCTACGGATTCTTTCTGAAAAGAAAAGGAGGAAATTTTATGAAGAGAACTTAGGTAAAACCTACACTGTACTCTTTGAGGAAGATGTGGAAGATGGCAAAATGCACGGATTCACTGAAAACTACATCCGCGTCGCTGCAAAATACGACCCCATGCTGATCAATGAGACCAAACTGGTCACATTGGATCAAATCAATGAAGTGGGGAATGTGGAAGTCTTAGAGCCGGAATTTGTCTACGAGAAGCATTGAGAAGACAGCCATAAATCATAATAGGGAAAAGGAAATGTGAAGCTTACATTTCCTTTTTTTAATTCTTAGGTAGTATCATCTCCTTTGCCCTCAATTTTTCCTATATTCAGCAGCAGGTAAATTGCAATTTCGTGAGCCAAAACACCACCCCCAAATTGATTCAGGATGAAGCTTGGCTACAAGGCTTCGAACAGGAAATTCAAGGTAGAATCGACCGGTTTCACTCATCTCTGCAACAGATCGAGTCAGAATATGGGAGTATTCTGGAGTTTGCAAACTTCCATCAGTATTATGGGATTCACTTTGATCCGATTCGCAAAGGCTGGATCTATCGAGAGTGGGCCCCTGCGGCACAGCAACTTTACCTGACGGGTGATTTCAATCTGTGGGATCGCTATTCCCATCCCTTGAAAAAAAACAGAAGAGGGGACTGGGAGATTTTTTTGCCTCAGGTGGAATACAAAGAATCCTTCGTCCATGGCAGCAAAGTCAAAGTGCATGTCATCAATGAGAAAAATGAAGCAATAGATCGCATTCCGGCCTATATCCAGCGGGTGATTCAGGATGAGTCTACCCTTGATTTTTCAGGGAAGTTGTGGTTTACCAGCGGAGAATTTGCTTGGACAGACGCGGGTTTTGATCTCTCACCTATCTCTGCGATGCCATTGATCTATGAGTGTCATGTGGGTATGGCTTTGGAAAAAGAAGGAGTCGGGACTTATAAAGAGTTTGAAAAAGAAATCCTGCCTAGGATCAAGAAGGGCGGATACAATGCCATCCAATTGATGGCTGTGATGGAACATCCTTATTATGGTTCATTTGGCTATCACGTATCCAATTTCTTTGCTGCGTCATCACGGTTTGGTACCCCGGAGGATCTCAAAAGCCTAATCAATCAAGCCCACGATATGGGAATAGCTGTGATCATGGATATTGTCCATTCACATGCCGTGAAGAATATCAATGAGGGGCTAAATGAATTTGACGGAAGTGATCATCAATATTTCCATCCGGGTGATAGAGGCTATCACGAAGGATGGGACTCCAAATTGTTTGACTATGGCAAGTGGGAAGTTCAGCAGTTTCTACTTTCCAATATTCGCTATTGGTTGGAAGAATTTCACTTTGATGGATTTCGATTTGACGGAGCTACTTCTATGCTCTATCATCATCATGGACATAGGACTTTTGATCAGCCAGGGGCTTACTTTGATGAGGGAGTTGACGCGGATGCAGTCTTGTACTTTCAATTAGCCAATACATTGATCCATCAACTCAAACCCGAGGCTATGTCAATAGCAGAGGAAGTATCCGGAATGCCGGGACTTTGTAGGCTAATAGAAGATGGAGGATTAGGTTTTGATTTTCGCCTGGCAATGGGTATCCCTGACTATTGGATCAAAACACTCAAGCATAAGCAAGATGAAGAGTGGGATATGTTTGAGCTTTGGGGCGAGCTGACCAATCGCCCCGAAAAGGAAAAATCGATTGCTTATGCCGAAAGTCATGATCAAGCATTGGTAGGGGATAAAAGTTTAGCTTTTTGGCTGATGGATCAGGAGATGTATCACTCTATGTCTGCCCTGCAGCCAAATATGATCATAGACCGGGGGATCTCCCTTCACAAGATGATCCGGATGATTACCTTGACGCTAGGAGGAGAGGGCTATCTGAATTTCATAGGAAATGAATTTGGCCATCCGGAGTGGGTAGATTTTCCCAGAGAGGGCAATGACTGGAGCTACCTGCATGCGCGACGACAATGGTCTTTGGTAGACACAGAGCACCTTCGCTACCGTCAAATGGACGCCTGGGACAAAGCTATGATCCGACTTGCCAAAAAACATAGTATAGGTATGGCAGCTCATGCGCATCAACTTTATTTGGAGCCGGATAAAAAAATCCTAGCCTATGAAAGAGCAGGCTTAATTTTCGTTTTCTCATTTCATCCGACAGAGTCATTTTTTGGATACAAGATTCCTGTAGGCCAAAGCGGAAATTATCAAGTTGTCCTTCACTCTGATGAGCAGGAGTTTGGAGGATTTCAAAGGTTGGAAAAGGAAACTCTTTATCCTACAGATGAGCAGAATGAACTGCATCTTTACATCCCTAATCGAGTCGTGATGGTCCTGGAAAAGACTAACTAGACTTACAAACAAATTCAAGCAATTAGCTTTGGAAGAAAATCATGAAAGGAGCAGATTTTCTGAAATAGAATCTTAAAGCGCGATTTGTTAGACTTATTGAGAAATGAATATTGATCAAATACTGGATCAGATATACCTTATCAACCATGCCTCCAAGCAGAAATTTATCGACTGCTTTGAAGAAATCAGATTGCCTAAAAATCACTTGATTATCCGTTCGGACAAGGTAGAAAGGAGTGTTTTCTTTATCAAGAAAGGAATAGCCCGAGCATTCTCCACTTTTGATGATGCGGAAGTTACGATTGCATTTGGGGAAGAAGGGGATACCATCATTTCGCTCAATAGCTATATTCTCAATCAGGCAGGATATGAAAATATCGAATTGCTGGAAGAATGTGACTTGTACAAAATCAGTGTGAAAGACCTCCAATCACTTTTTGAAAAGGATATTGATATCGCTAATTGGGGAAGGAAATTCGCAGAACAGGAACTGATCAAGGCAGAACATAGATTCATATCCAATCAGCTCGGGACAGCAACTGAGCGCTACATGGAGCTTTTGAAAAAACATCCTACCCTCATCCAGCGAGTGCCTTTGGGGCTAGTGGCCTCTTATTTGGGAATCACACAGGTGAGCCTGAGCCGAATCAGAGCCAGTATCAAATAAATTCTTTTTTATGGATAGCCACTTTCCTGTCAGCAGATCTTTTTGAAGGCCTAAAAAAGGCATTGGGGTTCAATTCAAGCAAACTTCCGACTTCGGTCCTCTGTCTTCTAGCCTGTTTGTCAAAAGAAAAAGGTTACTGGCATCATTGAGGAAAATCAGATCCCTTTTTATCATTTGTTAATTTTTTCCTCAGTCCTGAGACGGAACTTTGTCCAAAATCTAAAAATCATGAATTGGATACTATTAGTCATCGCAGGTTTGTTTGAGGTAGCTTTTGCATTTTGTCTGGGAAAGGCAAAATCAGCAACAGGAAATGAAATGTACCTTTGGTATGTTGGGTTTTTAGTGACTCTTGGCGTGAGTATGGGACTTTTGGTCAAAGCCACTCAAACTTTACCCATCGGAACAGCCTATGCCGTGTGGACTGGAATAGGGGCAGTCGGGACGGTACTCGTGGGGATTTTTGTTTTCAAAGAGCCCGCCACTTTCTTGAGAATCTTATTTCTCGCCACTCTGATTGGCTCTATCATCGGACTTAAAGCAGTTTCAGCTCATTAAACAAGATTAAAATGAATATAACTCTTAGGTTGACTTCCGTTGAAGATCTAGACGAACTGCAGAAAATAGGAAGACTCACATTTGCTGAAACTTTCGCATCAGAGAATAGCGAAGAAAATATGAGGGAGTATTTGGAGAATGGGTTTTCAAGGGAAAAATTGACTACTGAACTGTACGATCCGAATGCTGAAATTTACTTTGCTGAAGCGGAAGGGAGAGTCATCGGGTATTTGAAAGTAAATGTCGGTAGTTCTCAGACAGAAATGAAGTATGAAAATTCTTTGGAAATTGAGAGGATTTATGTCTTGAGCGAATTTCACGGTAAAAAAGTGGGACAATTACTCTATGAGAAAGCATTGGAGTTGGCGAAAGCAAAGCACATGCGCTATGTTTGGCTAGGAGTCTGGGAGCATAATTCCCGAGCTATTCGCTTTTATGAGAAAAATGGTTTTGTGCAGTTTGATCAGCATATTTTCATGCTGGGAGATGATAAGCAAGTTGATTTGATGATGAAGCTGGATTTGAACGAGTAATAAGCTAACCATAGTAAATTAGTAACTTAGAGCAAAATTCACCCCATGGAAAATCACCGAATCTACAAAATGGCCTTTGCCGGCGTTTATCCCCACTACATCACCAAAGCGGAGAAAAAAGGAAGAACCAAGGCCGAAGTCGATGAAATCATCTTTTGGCTGACCGGTTATTCGGCTAGTGATTTGACCAGAATTTTGGATGAGAGGACAGATTTCCAGACTTTTTTTGATGAAGCACCTCAGCTCAATCCCAACGTCACCAAAATCACCGGAGTTATTTGCGGCTATAGAGTGGAGGACATCGAGCATCAATTGATGCAGAAAATCCGCTATCTGGACAAATTGATCGATGAGCTTGCCAAAGGCAAAAAGATGGAGAAAATCCTTCGGCAATAAGTTTTTATTCGATCAGTATGAAAGTCTATCTCCCCAAAGATTGCGGAAATTCTCCCAAAAGAATCTTGGTTTCTAAGTTGACAGAGGCATTTGCAGCCTATGATTTGGAAAAAATTGAGCCTTTTCTAGACGAGAAGGTATCCTGGCAGCTTGAGGGGGATGAACCCATAACGGGAAAAGCCGCTTTTTTGGAAGCATTAAATGGGATGAAGCAAAACCCCACTAAAGAACTGCATATTTCACAAGTCCTGACACACGGCAAAGAAGCGGCAGTAAGGGGTCGAATGACACTTTCCGATGGCTCTGTTTTCTCATTTGCAGATTTTTATGTGTTCAAAAGTGCCAAATCAGAATTGATAGCCTCTATCTTTTCATTTGTGCAACAGATCAAGTAAAAGGGTTTTCCGGACTATAGCTTTATTCTGTCACATCTTCCATTTATCCAGTTTTTTGACCATAAAGGCAAAGCAATCCATAAAAATTAGCCTCTTGCCCTAGGATTCCAATATATTTGCTGTTCTACAGTTCAATCTATTATTCAAATTCTTTTCTGTTTCGATGTTTCAAATCAAACCTAAATCCTTACTGGCAGGAGCGGCTTTGCTTGCTTTTGGCTGTACGGGAAACAACAAACCTAAAACTGCTGATTTGGATGAATTGAAAGCCTATTTCAATTCAGGAATCAGCTCAACCACCGACAGTACAGACTTAGTTTTCACCGAACTAGCAGGCCCAGATCTCGTCCCAAGCCCAGCGGCTTTGGCAGTTTCGGCTAATGGAGAAGTATTCGTAGGAGTCGATATGATCGGTTCCTTGGGCAAAGAGCCAGGTAAAGGCTCTATCGTCAAGCTTGTGGATTCTGACAATGACGGTCAGTTAGATGCTCATACTACTTTTGCCATGGCGGACAATCCTCGTGGGATCATTGCCATGAGAGATCAGGTTTTTGTTCTGCATACTGTCTTCAATCCCGAAACAGGCATCGCTTCAGGAATGGACTTGGTAGTTTTTGAAGATAAAGATCAAGATGGAGTGGCTGATGGTCCTTCCAAGCCTTTGATCAAAAATATATGCTCTCTCGAGCCATTGACTTCCCGTGGTACCGATCATGCTACCAATGGTATCAGAATGGGAATCGATGGTTGGATTTATATCGCCGTGGGTGACTTTGGATTTCATGAGGCAGAAGACCGTACCGGCAAAAAAATGACCATGCTGGGTGGAGGGATTGTCCGAGTTCGGCCAGATGGCACTGGGATGGAAATCTACGCGCACGGAACCAGAAATATCTACGATGTGGCGATTGACCCTTTCATGAACATCTACACACGAGGCAATACCAATGATGGTGGTGGCTGGAACGTGAGATTCATCCACTACACGCAGTCTGGAGAATATGGCTATCCGAATTATTTTAAGCATTTCACCAATGAGACTATCCCTGCATTGATCGACGTGGGAGGTGGATCTGGCACAGGTAGCTACTTTATGGATGACAGCAGATGGCCAGAGAAATACAACCACACGCCAATGATGGCCGACTGGGGTAAGAGCCAGCTTTATATTCACCGTGTGACTATGGACGGGCCTGGATTTACGCAATCCATGGAGGAGTTTATCAAAATCCCTCAAATCACTGATATTGATCTGGATGCTAGTGGCAGAATGTACCTTGCTGCTTGGGATGGAGCAGGATATAAAGGTTCCCCTGAAAAAGGATATGTAGTCAAAGTCGAGCCAAAAGGTTTTGTCTATGAGCCGGCAATTGATTTTGGATCTGCTAGCTTGGAAGAGTTGGCTGGACAGTTGAAAGCTTCTAACTCCGTATCGAGACTGGCAGCGCAGCAAGAATTATTGGCAAGATTCCCTGCTGAAGCTGGAGATGCAGCTTTGGCGATCGCACAAGATCAGACTTTGCCATTGGAAAACAGAGTGGCAGCCATCTATACTTATGCTCAGGCTACTTGCCAGGATGGGCAAAGCGAGCTCCTCAAGCTGGCTGAGGAAGATAAAATCCGTGAATTTGCCCTTCGTGCACTGACTGACCGGAAGACCTGTCTGGATGGGCTATCCATTGATCCTTTTGAGGAGGGAGTCACTGATCCAAATGATCGTGTGAAATCAGCTGCTATTGTGGCTTTGGGGAGAATCGGAAACCCAGATGCTGCTGAGACGCTTTTAAGTGTGGCGGTGCCTAGTTCATTTGTAGAACCAGAAAAAGGAACCGAAGGTCCACATGCCACTCCAAATTCAGCAATCATTCTTCCTCACATAGCTGTTCAGTCTTTGGTACAGATCGGAGCAGTGGATGCAGCGGTGGAGGCAATCGGATCGGATGAGTCTAAAATCGCTCTTTGGGCATTGAAATACATGCATGACCCCAAAGCTGTCGATGGCTTGATCGCTGCGTATCAAGACACGGATGATAAAGCTTTGAGAGCCGAAATCCTCGGAACAATTTCAAGACTTTACAAAAAAGAAGCTCCTTACAAAGGCGATTGGTGGTGGGGTACTCGCCCTGACACGCATGGACCTTACTACAAAGGAATCGACTGGGAAGCTTCTCCAAAAATCAAAGAATTTTTGACAGCTGAATATGCTATTTTGGAAGACAATCAAGGCAAGCAATATTTTGCAGATCTCAATGAAAAAAACAGAATGGAAATCGCCGAATTTGGAAATGTTTCCATGGAGTTGGCTGTAAATGAGACTACGATTGATCTTGAGAAAATCAAAAACAAAAAAGGTCAAGTAGGCGAAAGCTCTATTGAGGATGTGATTTTGGCAGTGGATGAATTGAAAGGCGATCCTGCTTTGGGTAAAACATTGTTTAATAGCCAAGGATGTATCGCATGTCATAGCATCGAAAAAGGTCAGCCTCTCAAAGGACCATTTATGGGCCAGATCGGATCTATCATGAACCGACAGCAAATCACTGAATCCATCATGAAGCCTAATGCTTCTATTTCCCAAGGTTTCTCTACAGTTCAGGTTGAAACCAAGGATGGTAAATTCTACATGGGTTTCGTGACCGGTGAAAATGCCAATGAAATCGTGCTACAGGATATCACTGGAAATGCAACTAAATTGACTAAAACCAACATCAAAGAGCGGAAAGAACTGGAAAACTCAATGATGCCTCCAGGCCTTGCAAACTCTCTTTCATTCGAGGAACTGGCGTCCTTGGTGACTTATCTTCAGCAACAGAAATAAGTCTTAGATTTTAGCAAATCATTAGTTGAGTGATTAGCAATAAAAAAAGCAAGCCCGAATCAGGCTTGCTTTTTCTGTTTTATGGTTGTGTGGTAGTTTGAAATATTAAAGCATCGCAAAGAACATGTCCAAATCTGGAATCAAGACAATTCTTGTCCTTCTGTTGATGGCCATGTTTTCAGGAGTGTCATTGGTGACGATCGGCATGTAAGAAGCTCTACCAGCAGCAATCATTTTCTCTGGCGCTACTCCGAAGTCATTCTGAAGCGTTCTCACGATTGATGTAGCTCTTTTGACTGACAGGTCCCAATTATCCTGCAAAACGGCTGTTTGAATGGTACGAGGATCAGTGTGTCCCTCGATCATTACCTGAAGACTAGGTTCTGAATTAATGACTTCTGATAGTTTTTTCAATAGAGGCTCTGCTTTGCTGTTGATTCTGTATGAACCTGTGTTGAAAAGCAATTTATCAGAAACTGAAATCATCACTACCGTCTGGTCAATGTCGATTTGAACGTCATCTTCCTCACCATCGATGGTTGATTCAGTGATATTTTGCTTAAGGTTATACTCTACTGCTAGGTTTACAGAGTCTTCCAAAGTTCTCGCTTGAGCAAGTTTGTCGGGATCCACTTTAGCCAAAGTCTCATTCATTTTAGCTTTGGAGTTTTTGGAAATCACCGTTCCTTCCTGAATAGAGTAAAGCGAGCTGTTGGTTTCGTTCAAGGCATCATTGGTATCACGAAGTGAATTGATTCGTGCATTGTACTCAGCTACACGAGCTTCGATAGCCGCCATCTTTTCTTCTAGTTCAGCTTTTTCTTGATTGGTGGTGGCCAGTTCGGTTTGAGTTCTAAAAAGATTGCTTTCCAATTCGGTATATTTCTTTTTAGAGACGCAGGAAACAAGAACAGATGCACTGATGATTCCTGTTACGATCAAAGAATTTTTCATAATGTTTTGTTTTTCTAGGTGTGATATCCTTGATCCAAATGAATTGCCAAATCTGAACGAATATCGACTGGCGTGATTGTAACGTGTTGAAAAACAGTATTTTGATTCTTTTTTAACGAAAAAAGCCCCACATCAATGTGAGGCTTTTGCTGATAGAATCTGTGGACAATCTCCACAAACTGTCTTATTCCATGTACCTGTTTACCACTTTGAACTCATTCATGACGCGGTAGGCCGCTCGGGTGATGTCTGATTGGAAATTGGGAGAATCAAAATCGAAGTTGGCGGCTGTGTAGCCTTGCCAGATCGTATTGCCTCTTTTGGAGTCAATCACATAGATCACCAACATTCCGCTATTTTCTTTGTACTTGACAGAGTTGTAGGTTTCATCTTTTTCCAATTCTTTTTCCCTTTCCTCCTCCTCATCTACTTCGATTACTTGGGCTCCGGTTCGTTTGAGCCAATAATCAAACTCTGGCTGAACGTAGCCCCTGTAGCGGATGGAGTCGGTGAATATTTTGTAGCTGACGAGGAGATCCGGCTTCTCAGTTTTCTCCCTGAAGCCCTGAGAGCCCAAGCGGGCGCCGATCGTAGCAGTCAATACCGGAGTCAAAAGTGTGGTGTCCGGAATGGTGGGTTCTACAAAAGCAAAAGTCTTGTATCTTTTGAAAGATCCCTGATAATTGTAATCATACTCTGTGACATAATCTTTTTGCGAAAAGCAACCTGTCACAGCCAATAGAAGGATGAATAAGAGATAGAATGGGGTTTTCATGGCTGGCTGATTTTGGATTTTTTTTATGAAAATAGAAAGACTCATAATCAACTCGTATCCTAATCGAATGTTTCAAATAGTTGAAATTCAATAAAGTGTGGATATAATTTATTAAAAAGTACGAAGAAAAAATAGTGATTGGATTAGCAAATCATTGTGTTTTTTTCAGAATTGCATCAAATCAGCGATTGTACAATTGATGGAAGACCGAAAACTGCAACTGATTTTTACTGATTCGATTTGTTTTTTGCTCCATGAAACCCACCTGCAAGGCCAATTTGGGGTTTATTCTTCTCCCCAGTCCCAGATAAATCCTGTTTCTATCGAAATATTCTACCAGTCCATCCAGAGTCTCTCCGTTGATGAATATTTCATCATAAACCTGGATGTACCAGCTACCTTTCTCATTCAATTCCTTAGAGTTCAGCGGTACATTGACAAAAATCGCATATCGAAAGCGAGTTCGGAAGGGACTGGAGTCTACCCATCGCTGCTCGTATCGGAATCGATGCATCAATCCTACCCGATAG
The DNA here is from genome assembly GCF_000429465.1 of Algoriphagus vanfongensis DSM 17529. Lineage (GTDB taxonomy): Bacteria > Bacteroidota > Bacteroidia > Cytophagales > Cyclobacteriaceae > Algoriphagus > Algoriphagus vanfongensis. Next base: position 327,838 of record NZ_KE386906.1, read on the forward strand.
ACTTTTTGACGGAGAATAGCTTCTTGATAGATTCGGCTTTCACCTATAGAAAGATCAGAATCTCCAGCAGGCTGGCTGGTGATGTTGCCATATCCAAGTGTAAAGCTAGCCGAACCGTCCTGTAGGTTATACTGGAGGCCTGTTCTGAGTAGTAGCTGCTCGAGATCACCTAGGATGTTGTGATTTCGGTATTGCACTTCGCCATGGATGGCCCAGGGGCTTTCTTTCCATCGGAAGTTACCAAAGTACATATACCAAGAACCTAAGTCTGGATTATCTTGGGCTTGGCTAGCTATGGCTACTAGCCAGATACAAAGAGAAAGTAAGATTTTCTTCATAGGTTTAAGATAAGATAGAATTAGGAAGATGACGAATGATTTGAATCTCTTATCCCCACTTTTGCAGCAAGTTAGGGCTTGTACTATCTGCGAATCTTCGCTTCCATTAGGCCCAAGGCCGGTGGTGTCGGTGCATCCACAAAGTAAAATTTTAGTGATAGGGCAGGCCCCAGGGACCAAAGTGCATGCTACAGGAATCCCATGGAACGATCCCAGCGGAGACCAGCTCAGACGCTGGCTAGATGTGGATAGAGAGACCTTTTATGATTCTCGGCTATTTGGGATCATGCCGATGGGATTTTGCTATCCGGGAAGGGGAGCAGGTGGAGATTTGCCTCCACGCAAAGAATGTGCACCTCAATGGCATATTTTACTACGTAGACAGATGCCTGAGGTCAAACTGGTCCTCTTAATAGGAAGCTATGCGCAGGCCTATTATCTCAAAAATAGAATGAAAACTTTGACCGAGACCGTTCGCAATTTTCAGGCTTATTTGCCGATGTATTTTCCGCTGGTCCATCCATCGCCACGCAATAGGATGTGGATGAGAAGAAACCCTTGGTTTGAAGAGGAAGTGATCCCTGTTTTGAGAGATAGGGTACAAGCTCTCCTAGATAACGGATGAGTAGCGTCAAATTTGGTTAAACAGAACGGTTCCATCGCAGGAATTCCCTATTTTCCTATTCAAGTTTTTTAAAAGAAAATATGAAGTGGATTTATCGAAGTATGGCATTTTTGGTGTTGATCTCATGCCAAGAAAAGGAGACTGAGAATGGAGAGGTTCAAAACTTTTCTATTGTACTGAAAGATTCAATTGTTGTTGATTTCTTGGGAGATTATGAACTCAAGGATTACGAGCCTGGGTCTGACCGCTATCTTTTGAGAGATTACAGGGAGGGATCAAGCTATCTAGAGGTGGATGGCAAAGGGACTTTGGTACATCAGGATCAGTTTACTAGCGACGGAGTCGATGCAGTCGGATACGTATTGGGTATGGGCTATTTCCAAGGGGCTGTCACAGTCCTGTCCGAAACAAAAGGATACTTGAAATTTAAGGACTCGAAGAAAGTAGGAGAGATCCCTTTTCACCACCCATTTATCCCATACCTGAATTATCCAAAATTGGGTGTTTTTGAATATGGGGACTATGTGTATTATCCTAATTTGATTTCAGAATCCATTCTTGACAAACGAAAAGATGGGAGTTCTTTTTTTGAAGCTGTGTATCACATGCCTGTGCTGCAGGGGCAAAATCTGGCAACAGGAGATACACTGAGTGCTATGAAAATCCCTGATGAATCTGAATTACTGGATGGAAAAGTACATGGGATGGTGTTTCCAGTTTACTCTGTTTCCGATACGCATGTGGTTTTTAGTCCTTGGATTGGGAATCGGTTGTATGTTTACAGAAAAGATGCTGGTCGCCTAGTCTATGAAACGAGGATAGTCTTAGAAGATCCCGACTTTGTACACTATGAGCCCTTGGATACAGAGGACCCTGGGGAATTTTTTATAAGAAATCAAAAACATAGCCCCGGAGTGATTGAGGATGTTTTGATCCTAGAGGATTATTATTTGGCAGTGTATAAAAAGGGAATAGAGGAGATCCGAATGCCGCAACGGGAAGAGGGCAAGGAGAGGGAGTTCTTTATGCAGATCGAGCAGATGAATCCCTACTTTGCGGCAGTTTTTGATCGGGAATTCAAGCAACTAGCCAGTGGTATTCCATTTCCTGAGAATATCCGGGTTCCACGTGTAGTCAATGCTAGCAATGAGATAGTCGTCTCCAAAAATCCAAATCTATCAGAGACAGAAGATGATGGAATCGTCCTTTACAAATTGACATTGGAGAACTAGCGCAAACTCAATGACTATGGGTGTGCTCGGAATGCTGGTGTTCCAGATCTTTCAGTGCACATTCTTCCGTGGGCAATTCCCATTCTATAGTGAAGTGTCCTAGAGGATAGCTTTTTAGAATTTTTTGCACAGTCGATTTGGTGGCGGTGAGCTCAGCGAGATCATGGATTTCCTTGAGTCGAATATGGGCAGTGAATACATGGTTGGCTCCCTCCAACGACCAAATGTGTACATGATGCAGGGAATCCACCTTGGGTTGGGATAGGATGTCAGATTTTATTTTTTCCAAAGAGATATCCGCCGGAACAGCCTGCAGGAAAATATATAATGTGTCTTTCAGATTTCGGAAGACATTCCAAAGGATGAATACAGCTATAGCAAGCGAGAGGACAGGGTCTATCCATGGGATATCAAAGAAGTACAATAGTACACCTGCAATCAGTACAGCCACCCATCCCAGGACATCTTCTATCAGGTGCCAACTGATCACTTTTTCATTTTGGGAAGCGCCATGGCTGACCTTCCATGCAGCATAGCCATTGACTGCTACTCCCACGATGGCAAACAGAATCATTCCTGTAGCATCACTGGGCTCAGGCTCTAGCAATCTTTGGATAGCTTCTCTCACTACAAAAACAGATCCGACGATCAGCACGAGGCCGTTGATCAGAGCGCCAAGTAAGGAGAAGCGACCATAGCCAAAGGAAAAATTGTCATTGGCCTTCTGTTTTGATTTCTTATCCAATATCCAGGCTAGTCCCAGAGATAGGGAGTCTCCCAGATCATGGATAGCATCAGAAAGGATCGCAACCGAATTGACATAAAACCCTCCAATCAATTCCAGAATGGTAAAACCAAGATTGAGGAAAAATGCAAGTTTCAGATTGCTGCTACCATGCGTATGGTCATGGTGATGATGGGAATGGGCCATAGGCTTTCATTGATCTTCAAAAATAGAAAAAAGAGGCCTGCAAGGGAATTGCAGAAATGAATGAAAATCAAATTGTAAGGTTTTTTATTTTGGTACCCAAAGTCAACAGTGCGATCGTCGATAGGATCATGCTGGTGCCTATCCAATCGATAGCGCTAAAGCTGACTCCCAACCATATCACGGCCATGATGGCTGCCGAAAGTGGCTCGACACTACAGAGCAGTGAGGCTGTCTGGGCACCGATCTTGGGTACTGCTGTGAGAAAAAAGTAAAAGGCTAACAGACTCCCGAAAAGGATGATGTAGGCGAAAGCCGCTACGGCTTCGAGATCCCAAATGCCGTGAATTTCCCAAGGCTGTAAGTAGATGGAAAGGATAGCTCCTCCCAGCAGCATTCCCCATCCACTGATACTGGCAGCGGAGTGCTTTTGAAGCATTTGTACGGGATAGATGGTATAAAAAGCCAAGGATAAAGCAGAGAAAATTCCCCAGAAAAATGCTTGCTGAGAGATGACCAATTCATCAAAACTCCCATGCGTTACCAGCAGAAAGGTGCCTGAAACAGCCAAAATCATAGATGCAAACTCTGATAGCACAGGCCATTTTCTAAACTTGAGTGCGTAAAATCCAACGACAAATACCGGCCCGATGTACTGAAGAATGGTAGCCGTAGCTGCATTGGAGTGGCGAATTGCAATAAAGTAGGAATACTGCACGGCCAGCATGCCGAGAATGCTGAATAGCGTGAGCTGAATGATTGATTTGGGGCTTTTCCAAATGGAAAAAGTTTCTTTTCCTGTTTGGTATCCATCAAATAGTACCAAAAGAAACCCCGCCAACATCAAGCGCCAACAGACCAGCCATTCCGGATCAATTCCTTTCTGCTCAAAAAGAAATTGGGCACAATTGCCAGAAATGCCCCAAAAGATAGCCGCTGCTAATGCGAGAAAAATTCCTGTATGCGATTGGTTTCCTTTCATTTTTGACGAAAAATTCCCCGAAAATAGAGGATGTTCCATTAATTTTTAGAGTTTATTTTAAAGGTTAGTAAGATTTAGGTTGTTTGCCCTATTTTTAAAATTCAATTAAATGAGATAATGAAGAGACGATCCGCAGTCAAAACTTTGGCACTTTCTACCTTGGGAAGTGTAGTTGCATTCCCGACCCAGGCTTTTTCAGCTTTGCTGCCCAAGAATGGGGAACTGGCCGACTCCTATAAAAGTAACTGGGAAAATTGGCCGGACATGAAGTGGATAGGACCGGAGTATTGGGGTAACCGTCTTCAAGATTGGGAGATAAAATCTGGCAGAGCAGTCTGCAATCTGAGTGGTCCCAATCGCAGTTTGCACATTCTCACGCATCAGTTGGGCAAGAAGCAAGTTGGCTTCAAGCAATCCGTCAGAGTAAAGTGGCTAAATGATGAGTTGAAAGGTAACGCCGATGCTTTTGTGGGCTTTCGAGTAGGAGCCAAAGGTCATTTTGAGGATTATCGCTCGGCAGCAGTTTTTGGGAAAGGAATAGATATCGGTATCAATGGCGCTGGACATTTGGTGGGAGAGGGGAAAAGCTCATCTGGTAGCTTGAGTTTGGAAGAGGAGATTTTGCTTCATTGCAGAGGGGACATTCAGGGTGAGACCTATGCGATCAGTATCACCGCGAGTCAGCAATCGGGTCGTGCTGTAAGTCTAAAATTAGAAACTATATCTCCCGAAAAAGTCGTCGGAAATCTCAGCATTCTTGCTGATTGTCCTAAAGAATTGGAATCCGCAGTCAGTCCTATGGCTTCTTTTTCGGATTGGTTTTTTGAGGGAGAAAAGTTGGAGTTTCAACCGCAGCAGTTCCTTGGGCCGATTTGCTTTGCTCATTATACCTTGCACCAGAATACACTCAAGCTCACTGCCCAGTTGGCACCTGTAGAACAGATCGCTGACTTGCATGTTACCCTTGAAATCCAAGAACAGAATACTTGGACGCAGATCGCACAGTCGGAAATCCAAGCTATGGCGCGTACCGCCAAGTTCCGAATTGAGAATTGGAATAAGGGAAAAGTCCCCTATCGGGTTGGCGTGAAAATTCCTTTGAAGAGCGGGGATCAGGATTTCTATTACTACGGCGAAATCGCCCAAGAACCTGGTGTCATGGAGCCATTGAAAACAGCCGTTTTTAGTTGCAATGCAGATTTTGGCTTTCCAGATCAGGAGGTGCCTACTCACGTGATGAAGCATCAGCCCGATATGGCGCTATTTCTGGGAGATCAATTTTATGAATCCACCGGAGGCTTTGGCATTCAGACAGGTCCATTTGATAAGTCAAGTCTGGATTATTTGAGGAAATGGTACATGTTTGGGTGGTCTTATCGGGAGATTTTCAGAACTATTCCATCCGCTTTCATTCCTGATGATCATGATGTATACCATGGCAATGTATGGGGTGAAGGAGGAAAAGTAGCCCCAACGGACAAAGGCTGGGGTGCGATAGCCCAAGATCAAGGAGGATTTAAGATGCCAGGGGAGTGGGTCAACATGGTCCAGGAGACTCAAACGAGTCATTTGCCGGACCCTTTTGATCCGAAACCGGTGAAGCAAAATATTCAGGTTTATTTCACCGATTGGGAATATGGAGGAGTGAGTTTTGCGATTCTGGAAGATCGCAAGTTCAAATCAGCACCTAAAAATGTACTTCCGCCCCAAGCTGAGATCCAAAATGGATTCGTTCAAAATCCGGATTTTGATATCAAGAAGCATAGGGATGTGGACGCAGTGCTGCTGGGTGATAGACAATTGAAATTTTTGGAATCATGGGTGGAAAACTGGTCTCCATCTACTCAAATGAAGGCAGTTTTGTCCCAGACTAATTTCTGTACCGTCGCGACTCTGCCTGTCGGAAGTATGACTGACTCTGTGGTGCCGAGTCTAAAAATCCCTGAGAAAGGTGAATACATCAAGGGGGATGCGCCTACTGTAGATATGGATTCCAATGGATGGCCTCAAAAAGGTCGTGACGAGGCAGTCAAAATCATCAGAAAAAGCCATGCGCTACATATCGCAGGAGACCAGCATCTGGCGAGTACAGTTCAGTACGGTGTGGAGGAATACCGGGATTCAGGTTTCGCATTTGCAGGTCCTGCTCTTAATAATATCTGGCCTCGAAGATGGTGGCCAGACGTACATGCAGCGCATGAGCACATTCCTGGGAAGCCTGCTTACACAGGAGATTTTGAGGATGGTTTTGGGAATAAAATGACCGTCCATGCTATCGGCAATCCACACTTGACCGGTATGGAGCCGGCCAGGGTGTATGATAGGGCTACAGGCTATGGTATAGTCACTTTTGACAAGGAGCAGCAAAGTATGAAGATCGAATGCTGGCCACGCTATGTCGATCCTGTAGAAAATCCAGAAGGGCAATATGCGGACTGGCCGCTGACAGTCACCGTAGATGAGGGCTATGGACGCAAGGCGCTGGGGTATTTACCCGAGATCAAGGTTCCTAATGGACATCTTCCTTTGCTCACTGTGATCAATGAAACGACTGAGGAATTGGAGTATAAAAGACGGATTCCTGCGTCAGGGTTTCGTCCCAAGGTTTTCTCTGATGATTCTTTCACCCTGATCGTCGAAGATCACGAGACCGGAGTGCTTATAGAAAAGAACGGTGTGAAAGCAGTCTAAATTTTCACCTCTTCAAAAGAAGCTATCTCTTTTCCATTTGTATTCAAAAGTGGCAAAAGGGATAGCTTTTTTTATGATTTACTTTTTTACCTGAACTTTTTTAAATGCAACATAGTTGCTTTAAAATCTGGATTACAAATTGATTTTTATTCAACTTTACACCAATATCTTATGCAATCAGATCAACTATACGATGTCATCATCATCGGCGGAAGTTACGCGGGGCTGTCAGCCGCCATGGCATTGGGACGATCATTACGCGACGTTTTGATTATCGACAGTGGGCAGCCTTGCAATGCTCAAACGCCACATTCTCATAATTTCCTAACTCAGGATGGCGCACGTCCAGCAGACATCAATACAATAGCGCTAGACCAAGTTTTAGCCTATTCCACTGTGAAGTATCATCAAGCCTGGGCCACTCATGCCGAAAAAGTGGAGGAAGGTTTTCAGGTGTTCACGGAAGCTGAGGAAGGGTTTCGAGCTCGCAAACTGATTTTTGCCACCGGGATCCGTGACCAATTTCCAGAAATCCCTGGTTTCAAAGAAAGCTGGGGCAAGACGATTGTGCACTGTCCCTATTGCCATGGGTATGAATTTCGAGGAAAAAAGACAGCCTTGCTTGCCAATGGACCGAAGGCTTTTCACTTGGCTGGCTTGATTCATAATTTGAGTCAAGACCTAGCTATTATCACAGGAGGAAAGGCGGATTTTTCTCCGGAACAACTGAATATATTGAGCAAGAAAAACATTCGCCTGATCGAGAAATCAGTTTCATGCATCAGCAATGAGAAAGGTATTTTAAAGAAACTGGTTTTGGAAGATCAGACTTCCGAAGAATTTGAGGTGGCTTATGCTGCGGTTCCATTTTATCAGCATTCTGCAATCCCGGAGTCTTTGGGCTGTCTACTAGATGAACATGGGTATATTCAGACTAATCAGATGCGGGAGACTACCGTGCCGGGAATCTACGCTTGTGGTGATAATAGTTCCATGATACGCTCTGTCGCCAATGCGGTTTATACAGGCAATTTCGCTGGTGCCATCGTCAACATGGCCTTGGTGGAAGGGAGTCGGTAAGCGCTGATCATTCGGAGAAAATAAAAGGCTGGGGAGAAAAGCAAAGTGCAAAAATCAGGATGGCAAGCCAGCCGATCAATTGCCTTTTTCTGTCCAGCTTTTTAAATCCAGATACTTCTGGATGACGGATTCCCATCACTCTCCCCAAGAGGAATCCATAAAATAGCCAGCCTTGATAGCCTTGAATAGCGGGGAAGAAAAAAGCAATCAGGTATTGCACAGCAGCCATGCAGAGGATCAGAGTCAGTCTCGTCTGGAGTTCCAGACCGGATTTTTGGTAGCAGATATACAAAAAGCCCAAGTAAATAGGAATTCGAAGGATCAAATCCTCCAAGGGAAGCATGGGGCTGATCATTCCCAAACCTGCATAAAACAGAAAACCAGTGAATGTGACCAAGGAGATTTCCCGATGATGTCTTGGGAAGAGCCCAAAAATCACGTGTCCTCCGTCCAGCTGGCCAATGGGAAGGAGATTGAGAGCTGTGAAAAACAAAGCCAAATAGCCGGCAAATAAGAACGGATAATGGATCAATTCTGACATGGCAGGCATCCGCTCCGGATCTGCCAAAGTTTGGCTCAGAAATGAGAAAAGCAAATTGCTTCCCAATTCAAAATCCAAGACATCTTCGCCGTAGCCTTGGAAATCGGGATCGGCATATTCAGGATGAATTTCGTAGATGTAGTCTGCTGGAGGTAGGGTCGAGAAACCATAAACCAACACAGCCAAAGCTATGACGAAACCTGCCAAAGGTCCTGCTACGCCTATATCAAAGAATTTTTTACGCGAATTGACAAAACCTTTCATGCGGATGAGAGCACCAAAAGTCCCTATGGAAGGAATGCCTATAAATCCGAACCAAGCAGGGATGAAAAATGGAAGGGAGCATTTGACCTTATGGTAAATAGAGGTGAACAAATGACCCAATTCGTGTATGAGTAGAATACCTATAAACGGGATAGAGAATGAGAGGGATTTTAGAAAATACTCCCAAGTCATTGCAGATTCTCCCTCTCCCAATACAGATTTGCCATAAACCCACTCTGCTCCAGCCAGAGTAGTCGTGATCAAAGTAAGTAGGAAAAAGAGGAGGTGCTTGAGGTATTCTTTGCTACTGTACATTCTGTAAATAATCAAAAATCACATCTGGTCCAGTGACCTGAATGGCCTGAATGCCTATTTCATTTGCGGCTTCTACATTTGCGGCCAAATCGTCAAAGAAAACAACTCGCTCCGGAGATGTCCCCAGATCAGTGAGCATTTTCTCATAGATTTCCGGCTGAGGTTTCGCATAGCCCATTTCATGGCTTAAAAATACCCAGTCAAAGATAGGGTCAAAGTTTTTGATGCCATGATCTCTCTGAAGGATATCATTGACGGCATGGATGTGAATCAGATTGGTATTGCTCAGAACTCCGACTTGATAGTGCTCCCGTACTTTTTTGACTAGAGCGAGTCTTTCTGCAGGGATTTTCCCCAAAAGGGAATTCCAGAGATAATCCACGTGTGCATCTTCCCAATCTTGCCCGAAATAGGAGTTGACTTCTTGACGAAATGTAGCTGAATCAATTTTTCCTTTCTCATAATTGTAATGAAACTCCGTCCTGTAAAAATCATCCAATTTGGAGTGGAGAGAGGAGGGAAGTTGCTGACGGATAAGGTTTAATGAGTGTTGGTAGTCTATATCGATGATTACATTTCCGAGGTCAAATATCAAAAAGTCAGCATCAGGTGTTTTTTTCATCCGAAAGATAGGTTGTGAATCTGATATCAAATATGTAACATTGCACTCCCAAAACCAAGGTATTTGACAAATAGGGAGGATTTTGGGAGTTGTAAAAGGCAATATTTTCCCGAGTTGGGAAATCATCTGATAAATTCTTGGGCCTATAGCTCAGTTGGTTAGAGCTTCTGACTCATAATCAGGAGGTCGCTGGTTCGAGCCCAGCTGGGCCCACTTCAGGCTGAAACATTCGTTTCAGCCTTTTTTTATTTTATAGAATTCCATCGATTTACTCTTTCCCATCAGCTATATCTGAGCTCTCTTGTGAGCAAGCTGTTATTATAGAGAATAGGATACTATGTTTTTTCAAAACTTATTTGCTAATTGATTTACTAAAAATATTGTCAAAATAACTAAACCCTATATTAACTGGATGAATAAGTGTCTTTTTTCAATTTTCGCCTGCGCATTGGTTACATTGAGTGGATGTAGTGATGATCCTGCTGTACCTATCGATTCTTCTATTCCTGTGATTTCTAAGTTGGAAACTTCAGATCAAATCCAACCATCTTCAGGTCAAGTTATTTCTCATTTAGTAGATGGTATTTCGTTTTATCTTAAAGTTGAGGATCCAGAGGGGGTGTCAGAAGTGGAACTGGAAATAGCTGGGAAGTATCCATTTATTGCCGACAATGAAATCAGTGATCAATTTGAGCTATTGAATTATACTCGGGTTCTGGATAAGCACTACGAGGATCCTTTTAAGCATTTTCCGTTTGGATTGAGCGAATTGAAATTTGATCCTTATCCCATTTCTTGGGGTCTTGGTGAATATTCGGTGGCGGAAAAGCCTATTTTATCGGGACCTTATGATATTTCTATTCATGCAGCTGATATCAATGGCAATCAAACCAAATCTCAAGAAGGAGCTAGCTACCAAACGACGGTTTTTGTCGAAAGGAGTTATTCGCCAAATATATGGTTTGAAGGCCAGTCTAAGTTTGGTCCAATAATTCCAGGGGAAGAGCTTTTGCTGAAAGGGGCTATTTTCAAAAGTAACAATGTACTCTCAACTCCTTTGAAATTTGTATGGGCGAGGCTGCAGGAAAGTGATAATTTATCCGATTCTCCTGAAGGGATTAAGCAGTTGGTATTGGAGGAAAGAGCTTGGGGCGAATCTCGTAGAGTATCAAAATCAGGCCCTGCTTTGCCCTCTGAGGTGGAGTTTACCTTTGATCAATTGTTCGAGGAAAATCCTATCTTGATTCCTTCCCAAGGTTCAAGTATGGTGTTGATCATTTGGGCGGAAGATCAAGTAGGTAATGTCACACGAAAATCTATTCCTCTAGAAGTGGATTGATCCTAAAAAGGAAAAGGGTCATTAAATTCATAATGACCCTTTTTTAATTTGTATCTATAATCTTAAAGCTCTCGGTAAGCCATAATTCCTCCCGGTACATTTCTTACTTTGCTGAAGCCCTTGCTTTCAAGAAATTTTTTGGCATTGCCACTACGGGCTCCACTTCGGCAGTGAACGACTATTTCCTCGTCTTTATAGTCTTCCAGTTCATCCAATTGGTGAGGAAGGTTAGCCAATGGGATATTTTTAGCTCCCAAATTGTCATCTTCATATTCCCACTCTTCCCGTACGTCTAGGAAAAAGAATTTTTCATTGTTGTCCAGCCTTTGTTTCAGCTCTTGTACTGTGATATCTTCCATAATTATCTGACTAAAATTCTAAATGATTCTGCTCCGGTTTTGGTCAGGAGCCGGATTACATACACTCCTGGTCTCTGACCGCTAAAGTTAAGGATTTCTCCTTTTTCCATTCCTTCTCTTTCCAGGAAAATCTCCCTTCCAAAGGAGTCAAACACTTTCAAATCTTCAAACTTCCCATCTATCGAGAGTCTATTGATGACTGGATTGGGGTAAAGCTTAAACCCGAGCGTTTCCTCCTCTGTTTGCTCAAATGGAGGGCTAAAACTGATATGAGGACGAATCATCAAAGCGCCTCTCACTTGTTCATTTTGAGCCCAGGCTCCATTGATATTATAGTAGATCTTGTCAGCTTGATCATTGCTTTTTCCAAGACCTACATGGATAAAGTCATTGGTGAATTGCGCAAAACCTACATAAAACTGTCCGGTAACCTGGATATTGGTGTCCAGAGAAAAATACTGAAGCTCTTCCAGACTTTCTTTGGCCGGAATCAACACTTCTTTTTGAAAAATCGGTTCTCGATCCAGCTCTTGCCAAACCAAAATATCGATAGGCAAGTCGACCTGATTTGCATTGGTGAAATTGAAGGAAATACCTTTGAGGAACACCGCTTCTTCTATTTCATATTGCACTGCGATCCTTCCTGATTTTTGATTAATGCCAGCAGCATAATCAGCCCTTCCGTGATCATAAGCAAAGAAATCCCGAAGGGGTACGACGGTTCTCACGGTGTCATTCAGTCTATAGTCCAGCTGTGAATAGCTGGTGGTGTCATTTTGACCGGAAACAGTGAATAGCTCTCTGTCGCCAGTGGTCAAGTAGGTCAGAATCTCGTAATCGGATTCCTCTGATACCTGTGGCAGAGCATTGATCTCTCTGCTTTCAAAACCTCTTCTCTCCAAAGCCAAAGGAACAGGATTGAAAGGTGTATTTAGATTCAATATTTCACTAGCTCCTGATTGAAGATGCGAGACAGCGATGGAATATTCCATAGCCCGAAAGCGATTTTCGAGATTGTAGAATTCGTTCTGTATGGTACTGGCATCCGCTGCATCAAAAGAGGCTAAAAAGCCCGCCGGAATACTGGAGTAATTGCCAAATTGAAAATAATTGGGCTGAGTCAAGGCTCTGTCCAAATAGGTGAGATCGCTAGCTGTACGTCCCGAATTGAAATAGACATAATCAATGAGCCAAGAATCAAAAGGTCCAGCCAATCTGCCCATGTTGACAAATCTAAACTGAAATGCCTCATGGATAAACTCTGAGTCTACAGAGATGATTTCTTGATTAAACTCTTCCGGATTTTTATCAATTCCTCCAGCTATTTCATTGACAGTGATCCATTGGCCAGATGCATTGAGAAATTGAAGAGTTAGCTTGTCATTTTCATCCGGTCTTTCAGCTTTGCCTCCAGCCTGCCAAAAGAAACTCAAATACAGGGAAGATTGCTCTGCTGGACTGAGGGTGCTCAGGTCAAATTCCCGGGAGGTGATATAGTCGCCAGCCCCCTGATCTCTCACTTCTCTGGAATAGGGCGTGCCCAGCGCATCTACTCCATCCATCAAGATCACACCTAAGGAAGGTGCTGAATTGCCGACGCTCTCACTATAGGTCGCGCCTTCAAAGGTCCATTTCAAAGTGTCCAAACCTTGACTAAAATCATCCCAAAAGGGAAGTGAGTTCAGTTGGGATGTCCTGAAATTGGCTTGGTACTTAGAGTCTTGAACTTTGATTTTATGATGGGGAACAGCCGAAAATTGCACAAACTGAGCCTTAACCACTCCTGTTTGGATCAGGAGCAATGCAAAAATCAGATAAATGCGGGCTTTATTTCCCATGTATTTTTAAAAGTCTCTTTCGCCGGAAATCCAAAGATCGATGATTTCTCCGGTTTTTACTTGCATCTCTGCTTCAGGAGTTTGCCTGAATACTCGTCCTGACGGGATGGTGTCATTCTTAAAATAATTTTTCTGACCCACACGAAGCCCTGATCCCAAAATCAAAAACTCTGCGTCGATTTCATCCATTCCTACAAAATTAGGCACGCTCAAAATCTGATTGCCCAGTCCATCTCCGACGACTAGATCGATTCTGGCACCTTTGGGTACTTCAAAGCCTTCATCGATGGACACGCCTCTATAGCGCTGCTCCAGAACGACGTTGATACCAATATCTGGGACGTATATGATTTCCCCTCTTTCCAAACCGATATTTGCCAAAATCTCCTGGACATTTTTCAGAGGCATATTGACCAATTTAGGCATTTTAATCAAAGGAGCGTTTCGGGCATTCAGTGTCAAATAGATTTTTCTGCCATTTTTCACCTGTTCTTCTGCTGCGGGCATTTGCTTGAGTACCGCAAGTGGTTTCTCATCTGTACTAAATCCCGAATCGAGGGACACTTCATAGTTCAGACCTGCATTTTCCAAAATGTCTGTGCTTTCGTCAAAAGTGTATCCAGAGAGATCCGGTACGGAGACGGTTTCCCCATGATTGGTGTACATCGGTAGGTACAGTTTCAAAAACAGGAATCCCAGCAAAAAGGAGATTGCGATGATGACGATAAGGTTAATCAGTACTTTTTTCAATGAATAGGAGAAGCCGCTCATGAACGAAAATTACAATTGCTAAAGATAATCGGGAAATCCCATCCCTCCAATGTTTTGGGCTGGGAGCTTTTAGCCAGACAAAAAATAAGCCGAAGTGAAAAGCTTCGGCTTATTTTATCAATTAATGATCAGTTTTTTGGTTTCACTGATCGAATTGCTTGTGATCTTGACAATATAAAGGCCAGCTGGGAATAGCTCTCTGCTGAAAGAATAGGTTTGGTTGAGAGTCTCTGGATAGACTACCTCATGCAAAAGGCTCCCGCTGGCAGATACGATCTGGATGGTCACGTCTTCGTATTGGGGGAGATTGAATGCGATGTTGAAAAACGCAGTAGCTGGATTTGGGAAAAGCAGTGCCTTTCCTTCTCCTGGTATCACTGGATTTGGATTAGCTGTCAAGAACAGTTCAATATTATCCAGATAGACAGGACTGTTTTGACCGTCAGCTACCTCCAGCACAAAAGCAAGGCGCACCGATTCGCTTCCTGTGCCGGTATAATCAGAGATGTCGATATAGTTTCTTACGAAATCCGAAGTACTGTTAGGACTGGCACTTCCAGTGCTGACTGTACTCAGGCTTGCGCCGGTTCCTTCCCAGATGATGTAGTAGTTTTCTCCTGCATCTCCGCTGATCAGGACTTTGAGAGAGGTGTTGGCACCTACTTGTCCAGCGGCCACATCGAAGAAGACAGATGCCTGGGTGCGATCTGAAAGATCAAATATCGGAGACCCTAGCCAATAGGTGAACCCGCTCTCTGGCTCTAGGACTGCTGATACATTATTTGATTCCGAGCCCAAAGCCAATACTTCCCAAGCAGGTCTGTTCTCACGTGGATTGACAGCGGTCCAAGGCGATATGCTGCTTGAGTTATCGAAATTTTGTCTCCAAGGAACCAATGTCGTCTCTCCATCCACTACGACATAGCGGGTAAGCGTACTTACAGTTCCTCCATTCTGATCAAAATTTGGCATGCTCACTTCGAAATCCAAGCGATTGAGGCCATCGACAGTTGTATTGGAGCCAGTCATATTGATTGCTTGCCCTGGCGCTATCGCATTTCCACTTGCCAAATATTCTATTGGAGTACCTGAATTGGTGCTTTTTGTAAATACAAATTTGGAGACTGGGAGATTGCCTGTATTTCTGACCGTCAAGATCTCAGACTCAAATCGCCCATCAGAAATCGGAAAAGGAGAAAGCAGTTCTTCAAGTTGTACCTCGTATCTGTACTCCTCAGATTCTAGGATGCGTATGTTTTTGAGATAAATATTATTGCCATAGGCGTTGAGATTGATAAAGGCTACCCGCACAGAGCCAAGTTCAGCAAAGGGGGCTAGGTTTACCAGTTCTGTTCTAAACTGACTGGATGTCGTCGGGATAAACTCATCCAAAGTAGCAGAAGAGGTTTCCAGACTCGTTCCTGACTTATTATAAGTAGCATTCGCTATTTCAAAAGTATTGCCGCAGTCTGTCGATACTGCTACGATCAAATTGTCCTGGAAGCCATCTTGATTGTATGGAGCATGAGCCATTTCAAATACTACCTGTGCATTGGGATATTGATGCAGGTCTATCACAGGGGAGATGAAATAATCCAAGGTGCCAGGTGCTTCATATTCGTAATTGCGCAGATAGATCAAGTCCTCTTGGGCTCCGGAAATAGTCAGACTGGTTTTTTCCCAAGTCATGGACTCATCAGGGTTTGAGATAGACCAGCTCGAAGGAATATTTCCAAGATCCAATTGGATAGGAAGGCTGACGGTGGTTTGCAATACAGGATTGGAAATAGCGCGATTGTTGGCAGCGTTTTCATCTGCTGCATCGTTGACTTGAGTGACTAGAAACTCAATTTCATTTTCACCTCCCTGAAGTGAGAAATTCTGGAATGTTAAGGTTTGGTTTTGTCCAGTTTGAAGGATTAGGGAAAATCTTCTGTTTTCGATCAGCGTGCCATTTCTTCTTAGCTCCAATCGCGCAGAAGTAATCGTGTTTTCCCCTGCATTAATCACTTCAATCTGTGGACTTACTAGGGGAGAGCACGTAAAGTCCCCAGGTGCTATGACTCTGGAAATAGCTAGGTCTCTATCTGCCAATACAGGATCTTGAGTAGCTCTGTTGTTGATCAGGGTGGTTCTTCGGGGGCTGTTTGCCAATACCACATTGAAACGCTCCACCTGACCTGCGGTAAATAAATTCATGCAGGCATCAGGAGTATAGTCCATGAAGTTTTGGATCATGTCATTGGAGTCGCAGCTAAAACGCGAAGCATTGGCGCTACAGGAATTGTTGGAATTGTCCTGCTCGGGCGTATCCGCTACATAATCATCGACTCCACATCCGCCATCACCCCAGATATGACGCAAACCGAAATAATGCCCCACTTCATGAGTAGCAGTCCGGCCCAAAGAAGCACCTGTAGCACTACCTCCGGTACCAAAATATCTGTAATCAATCGTCACACCATCGATGATAGCCGGTGTAGGACTGAAATTGAGTCCAGGTAAATCGGAAATAGGAAAGGAGGCGTAGCCTATATAGGGGCTGGTCAAAGGGACTACCCAAATATTGAGATATTCTTCTGGGTTCCACTGGGTGAGCTGCCCTATCATCGTGGCGTCGGTATCCACATAGGAAGTTTGAGGTCCCTGGATCCTCACTATGCCATCAGTAGGAAGTCCATCTGGATCCTGCTTGGCGATGACAAACTCAATCATCGCGTCTGCAGCTACAGGCAGAAACTCCGCCGGAGTCTGGCTGGCATCTGCATTGAGTCTACGAAAATCCTCATTGAGAATACGGAGCTGTGATTCGATCTGTGAAACAGGAATATTGCTTCCAGTCCCGACAGCTTCTCCATTGTGGACAATATGAAAAACTACGGGGATTTTTCTGACCTCTTCCTGAGCTCTGGAAAGGATTTGAGGCTGGTTTCTCCTCTGTTCTAGCTTGGTGTCTATCCAATTTTCAAAAAAGTCCTTCGTACCAAAGTATCCCATTTCTTTTTCCATCAATTCTTGCAAATGGCCATGGGCACATTTTTCATTGTGGGTATGGGAATCTTTGCTCCCGGAGTCATAGGATTTGTGAAGGGGCTGGAGTGTAAACTCCTGAGAAAAGGCAAGGCTAGAAGTAAAAATTGCTCCATAAAGGAGCATAGAGACTTTGTATAAAAATCCAGAATTTATTTTCATCCAAATAGTAGCTTAAGCCTCTGTCAGGTTTACAGCTTCCACTCTGATGATTTCAGGTATAGCTCTTTTGATGGCGTCTTCTATTCCCGCCTTCAATGTCATAGATGACATGGGGCAAGAACCGCAAGAACCCAGCATTTCTATTCTCAATACTTTTTCGTCCGTCAACTCTACCACTCTGACATTGCCTCCATCAGCCTCCAAATAGGGCCTGATGCTTTCCAATGCCTTTTCTATCTGCTCACTCAATACTGCGTCCATCTTTTATCCTTTTATTTCTACGATTTCTGTTTTACTCTGTGAGGCATTGCGGATGGCAACCTGCCTTGCTACCGACTCAGCCAATTCCATATACGCTTCCTTGGTGATTCCGTTTTTCAGGACTGCCGGATAGCCAGTGTCACCGCTTTCTCGGATACTCTGTACGATCGGTACTTCTCCCAAGAATGGAACCTCGTATTTATCAGCTAATTTTTTGCCCCCGTCTTTCCCGAAAATATAGTATTTGTTTTCAGGTAATTCCTCGGGTGTAAAGTAAGCCATATTTTCAATAACACCTAAGATAGGCACGTTAATTTGTGGCTGTCTAAACATAGAAACACCCTTATTGGCGTCTGCCAGCGCTACTTTTTGTGGGGTGGTCACGATCACGGCTCCAGTCACTGGCACTGTCTGCACCATAGTCAGATGAATATCGGAGGTCCCCGGAGGCAAGTCGATCAATAAATAGTCCAGTTCTCCCCAGTCTACATCTGAGATAAACTGCTTCAACGCGGAGCTAGCCATCGGTCCACGCCATACTACTGCTGAGTCCGAAGGTGTCAAAAATCCTATGGAAATCAATTTGACTCCATACTGATTGACAGGTACAATGATGTTTTTATCACCTACCTTTTTGACTGTAGGCTGCTCTCCTTCGACATTGAACATGGTGGGGATAGAAGGTCCTGAAATGTCCGCATCGATTAGGCCGACTTTGGCTCCGAGCTCTGCCAAAGAAACGGCAAGGTTTACAGCAGTGGTAGATTTTCCGACACCGCCTTTGCCAGAAGCTACGGCGATGATGTTTTTGACCTGAGGCAAAAGAGGAGTCGCATCTCTCACGGTGGTCACCTGGGAAGTCATATGAATGTCCCACTGGATGCCACTGCCGAAATCAGTTTCCAAAGCCTCCAAGCAGTTGTTTTTGATGACCTCTTTGAGAGGACAGGCAGGAGTGGTCAATACCACTTTGAAACTGATTATATCGCTGGAAATCTGGATGTTTTGGATCATTCCCAAGGTGACCAGATCCTTTTTGAGATCGGGATCTTCTACTTTGGAAAGTGATTTGAGAATGGCTTCTTTGGTAATTTGCATCAGGGTAATTGGAATTTGGGCACAAAGTTAAGGTTTTGTGGCGGCTTTTTGAAACTTGACTGAAAAGCCTGCTTTCCTCAACCCTCCGCCCTTCCAAATAGTTCTCAATTTTTAGTCCTATTTTCGCATTACCTTTGTTTAGGTAGGAGTCACTATGGGAATCAGTAAAATCACATCAGATCAGGTAAAGGAACGCATGGACATAGAGGAGGTGATCTCCGACTATGTTCCTCTCAAGCGAAAAGGGCAAAACCTCTGGGCCTGCTGTCCTTTTCACGGGGAGAAAACCCCTTCATTTTCCGTAGCTCCTGCCAAGCAGATCTACAAATGCTTCGGATGTGGGAAAGCCGGAGACCCAATCCAGTTTATTATGGATATCGAGGGGATCGGTTTTCAGGAAGCGATTCGTCATCTGGCAGGCAAGTATGGCATCGAAGTGGAAGAGGATGAGGCGAGAACTCCTGAGCAGGAACAGGCTCAAAGTGAGCGGGAAAGTTTGCTGATCGCATTGGGTTTTGCCCGGGATTTTTTTGTGAAAAATCTGGAAACCGAGGAAGGGAAATCCATCGGTCTGAGTTATTTCAAAGAGCGGGGATTTAGCCCCACGATCATTCAGAAGTTTGACTTGGGCTATGCGCTGGACGGATGGGATCATCTGCTGAATGCAGCCAAGAAAGCCGGTTTTCAAGAAGAAATCTTACTCAAAGCTGGATTGATACTCCAGAAGGAAGGTGACCCAAATAGGAAGTATGATCGATTCAGAAATCGAGTCACCTTTACGATTCACAATATCAGCGGAAAGCCGATTGGTTTTGGCGCCAGAATCCTAACCAAAGACAAAAATCAACCCAAGTACATCAACTCTCCCGAGACTGCAGTCTATCACAAAAGTGATGTGCTCTATGGGATGTATCAAGCCAAAAAGGCTATTAGGGAGAAGGATAACTGCTACCTGGTCGAAGGCTATACCGATGTGGTCTCGCTCCATCTTTCGGGGATAGAAAATGTCGTTGCTTCATCGGGTACTTCACTCACAGATGGTCAGATCAAGCTGATCAAGCGCTTTACCGATCAGGTGACGGTGCTCTATGATGGCGATGCTGCGGGCATCAAAGCATCGCTCCGCGGGATAGACCTCTTGCTGGAAGGAGGACTCAATGTCAAAGCGGTCGTGTTTCCAGAAGGTGAAGATCCGGATAGTTATTCCAGAAAAGTAGGTTCCGATGCGTTTCAGAGCTATTTGGAGAAAAATAGTCGGGATTTCATTGGTTTTAAAATCGGGCTATATAAAGATGAAATCGCCCGAGATCCTATCCGCAAAGCAGAAGTAATCCGGGAGGTAGTCCAAAGTATTGGCAAAATTCCTGACCCCATCCTAAGATCTGTTTTCACTAAGGAAGCAGCAGGATTGCTGGATATTGAAGAAGAGATCATTCATGCCGAGCTCAATAAATCTCTCCTGAAGCATCAAAAAGACAGTTTTGAAAAGCAGAAGGAAGAGGAGTTTCAGGAAGCTCAAATAGAGGAGTTGATCGGAGCCAAAGAGGAGACTTCTTTTTCAGAAATTCTGCGATTGCAGGAAAAGGAGATGATCCGCTTATTGGTGAATTATGGGATCGAAAAACTGGAAGGACAAGAGCTGCACCTGAGTCAATACTTGCTGAGCGAAACAGCTGATTTGGAATTTGAAACTCCCGTCTATGCCAAGATCTTGGGAATATATCGACAGCAACTTTCTCAAAATCAGATTCCCGGAACGGATTTTTTTCTGACGGGTACTGATGCTGAGGTCAAAAAGGAAGTGATAGACCTGATCAGTCCAAGACATGAAGTATCCACCCACTGGGAAGGAAGACACGAAATCATAATCAATAAGGAAAATGATGACCTGACTCTGACGGGATATAAAAGTATCCTGAGGCTCAAAAGAAAGTTTGTAAGAAAAATGATGGAAGAGGCGAAGCAGAAAATTAAGAATGCCGAAGCTCAGGCGTTGGAGTTTGAGGAAGTCGCTGAGCTTCAGGAGATCTATTTCACTTTAAAGAAAGTCCAGATAGAGATCGATAAGGAATTGGGGATAGTCATAGGCTAAAACCAAACTTTCTTTGGCTATCACCTGTTTAAAACACGAAAGCGCTTAAATTTGCTTTCTGAATGAATTCAACCCCAAATCTTGTGGAAAATTACCAATTGGATCCGATAGAGGATGCTATCGAAGCAGTCAAAAATGGTGAAGTGATCATCGTAGTAGATGATGAGGATCGTGAAAATGAAGGAGACTTTGTCTGTGCAGCAGAAAAGGTCACGCCCGAAATCATCAACTTCATGGCTACGCATGGCAGAGGTTTGATCTGTGCTCCTTTGATCGAGGATCGATGCGAAAAATTGGGATTGGAGCTGATGGTTGGCCAAAATACAGCTGCTTTTGAAACTCCTTTTACTGTTTCCGTGGATCTGATTGGACATGGGTGTACGACGGGAATCTCTACATCTGACCGTGCCAAAACGATTCAGGCATTGGTAGATGACAGCATTGATCCTTCTGAGCTGGGCAAGCCAGGACATATTTTTCCGCTGAAAGCCAAAAGGGGAGGAGTATTGAGAAGAGCGGGACATACAGAGGCGGCCATTGATTTTTCAAGATTGGCAGGACTGCAACCCGCAGGCGTGCTGGTAGAAATCATGAATGAAGATGGTACCATGGCCAGACTTCCAGATCTGGTTGAGGTAGCCAAGAAATTCAATCTTAAGCTTGTATCGATCAAAGATCTGATTGCGTATAGACTGAAAAATGAATCCCTGATCAAGCGGGAAATCGGTGTGGATATGCCGACTAACTGGGGTAATTTTGATTTGATTGCTTTCCGACAAACCAATACGCAGGAGATTCACATGGCCCTTATCAAAGGGAGTTGGGAGCCTGACGAGCCTATCTTGGTGCGGGTACACTCCAGTTGTGTCACAGGAGATATCTTCGGTAGCTGTCGATGTGACTGTGGACCTCAGTTGCATGCGGCCATGGAGATGGTGGAAAAAGAAGGGAAAGGATTGGTGCTTTATATGAATCAGGAAGGAAGAGGAATCGGACTGATCAATAAATTGAAAGCCTACAAGCTCCAAGAGCAGGGCATGGATACGGTTCAGGCCAATCTGGCACTGGGTCTACCGATGGACTCCAGAGACTATGGAGTAGGTGCGCAGATTCTGAGAGACCTCGGAGTAGGCAAGATCAAACTTATCTCCAACAATCCTCAAAAGCGAGTAGGCTTGATCGGTTATGGACTCGAAATCGTGGAGCAAGTAGGAATAGAAATCCAACCCAATCCCCACAATGAAAAGTATCTCCAGACCAAAAGAGATAAGATGGGGCACAACATTTTGAAATAAGTCCGTTAGGGATTTATCTCTTGTTGAATTGGAGAATATCAACTTCTCAGCTGGAAAATCGTACTAAAAGGCATGAAAGAACTCATGAAAAAGGCAATAGTTTCTCTGATACTTCTACTTACATCTGTGCAGTTGACTCTTGCGCAGCAGGGCCAATTCCCTTCCCAAATCTGGCATAAGGGAAATATCTTTGGCACTGAAGGACAGACCTATAGCGGCTTGGTCAAATATGATCTTGAAAATAACCTGGTGCAGTTGCAAACAGAAACGATTTCTACCTTCACTGCATCCAATGTGAGTTATTTCGAGATTTATGATGAGACTTATGGAGGCATCCGCAAGTTTTACAGTTTGCCTTACAGCATCAATTCCGACTATGTCACTCCTGTGTTTTTCGAAGTCTTGACAGAAGGCAATGACCTGGCCTTGCTATGCAGGGAATATGTGACTTCTGATTCTAGAAATATGGGGGCTTATGGTCCCATGGGGATGAATCCATTTTGGGGCCCACAGATGACAGGCTATCGCTTGGCATTCAATTATTATTTTTTCAAGGATAACCAAATCCAGAAATACAGCCTGAAGAAAAAAGACCTGTATGACTTCTTGCCGGGATACGATGATGAGATGTCACTTTATATTCGGAAAAACAGGCTTGAACACGATAAAAGAGGCGATTTGCTAAGAATCACAGCCTATTATAATGAATTGAATAATTAAATTTTTATGTCAAAACCACTGATTCTCGTCTCCAACGATGACGGGATTACTTCCAAAGGAATTCGCGTACTGGTATCTATCATGAAAAAACTGGGGGAAGTTGTGGTGGTAGCACCGGATAGCCCCCAATCCGGAATGGGACATGCGATCACTATAGGGGAGACTTTGCGACTATCTGAAGTAGATATTTTTGAAGGTGTGGCGGCTTATAAGTGTAGTGGCACACCTGCCGACTGTGTCAAGCTGGCCAAGCATTATTTGCTCAAAGACCGCTCTCCGGATCTCATCGTAAGTGGAGTCAATCACGGGAGCAATACTTCCATTTCGGTTCTTTATTCCGGGACGATGTCAGCTGCGATTGAAGGTGCGCTGGAGGGTTATCCTTCCATTGGATTTAGCCTGTGTGATTTTTCTTCCAAAGCTGATTTTTCGCATACTGAAGAGTGGATCGAGAAAATAGCCCGCCAGGTTCTCGAAAATGGAATAGCCAAAGGAATTGCATTGAATGTGAATTTTCCTCCCAAACAGAACGAAGAGATCAAAGGAATCAAAGTTTGCAGACAAGCAGATGCCAAGTGGCAGGAAGAGTTTGATGAGCGCTATGATCCTACGGGAAGGAAGTATTTCTGGCTTGCAGGCAATTTTGTCAATTATGACAAAGGTGAGGATAATGACGAATGGGCTATTGCGAATAACTACGTTTCCATCGTGCCATGTCAATATGATCTGACAGCACATCATGCTATCACCCAGATGAATAAGGACTGGGATTGGAATCAGTTGAAATAATAGGTCTCCTGCAGCAGTCTATGCTCAATTCACGGATATTTATTATTTTGTGATTGCGTAACTTCCATACTGTGAATAGGAAATCAATTCTTTGGCCTTTACTTATTGTTTTATTTTTCAAGTCTTTGGTTGGTTTGGCTCAGAGCTCCGCTGCAGATAGTTTGCAGGCTAGATTAGCTCAAAGTCAAGGCAAGGAGAGACTGGAGATACTGGTCGAGTTATCATTTGTACTTCGTGAAATCGAGCAAAAACAAGCTTTGGAGCATGGCTTCGAAGCGGAGCAACTAGCTGAGCAATTCCAGGATATGCTGGCACTTTCCAAAGCCAAAGAAAATATCAGCTGGATTTATTATCGCATGGGGCATTGGCAAAAAGCTTTTGACTATGCCGAGGAAGCCTATCAGATCTCTTTGAACAGCCAAGATTCCAGTGGAGCTGCCAGAGTGCTCAACAATATGGGGGCTCTCTATTATGAGCAGCAAAACTATGAAATGGCAGTTCGCAATTTCCGAAAGGCTTTCGAAATCAGCTCCAATTCAGATGACCTCTATACTCAGATCCGAAGTTTGAATAATTTGGCCTTCAATCATACCATGTTGGGCAACTTGGATTCTGCTATGTTTTTTGCAAAAAAGGCTATTCAAGTGAATGAAAATGCAGGATCTCCTTATTTGACTTCCTTTTCCAATCGGGTGATAGGCGATGTGTATTTTGCTCGAAACCAACTGGACTCTGCCGAACTTATCTATGAGAAATCCCTTGACCTGGCGAGGAAGCAAGGTTTGAATTCATTTTTGGCAAGTATTTTCCATAGGTTGGGCAGGACTTATTTGCAGGATGGCAAACTGAGAGAAGCCAAGAAAATCTTGGAAGAAGGAGTGGCGCTTTCCAAAGAGCATCACTATCGAGATGAGCTGGCCAAAAGTCATAAATACCTCGCTCAAGTCTATGAACAGGAAGGCAATATAGGGAAGGCATTTGAAAGCCAAAGTGCTTATTTAGCCATTAATGATAGCTTGGTGGATCAGGCAAATAAAGATAGACTTGCCCTCATGCAGGGGATGTTTGAGGATAATCTCGAAAAGTCAGAGCTAGAGCTGCTCAAAGCCCAAAATGACAATCAGGCCAATAGACTGGCCTTTATCAACAAAGTGGTGTTGATTATTAGCATCGGGGCGCTATTGATTTTTGCATTATTGCTTTGGCTCGCTCGTCTCAATAGGAATTTTGATAAAATAAATAAAGAGCTGACGCAGCAGCAGGAGATGATCCAAGAGCAAAACTCTCAGCTGGAGGCCAAATCCCAACAATTGGAGGAAATCAATCGAACCAAAAACAAATTGTTTTCCATTTTGGGGCATGATTTGAGAGGTCCGGTGGGACAGGTCAAGAATATTGTAGATCTAGCCCTGTCCAATCATCTGGACCAAGAGGAGTTTGATGAGCTGCTCAGAGCCATGAAGCAGGACTTGGATAATGTCCATTTTACTTTGACCAATACGTTGAAATGGTCTAGCTCACAGATGGAAGGCTTTAGTCTTAGACCGACGGAACTCGACTTGAAAGAGGTAGTGACTTCGGTCTTGCAACTCCTCAATCCAAGGGTTTTGCTTAAGAAACTGCAAGTAAGAGTGGAGATGCCAGATGGATTGATTTTGCTTTTGGACAGGGATTTGATAGAGGTGGTCGTCCGAAATATTCTCAGCAATGCGATCAAGTATTCACCGGAAGGCAAGACAATTTTTATCAGTTTGAAAGAAAAAGAGAATACGCTGGAATGGTGTGTGAAAGATCAAGGTATGGGAATGACTCCACAGCAAATTGAACAGATTTTGGCCAAAGATTACCTGATTTCCCACTCCAGACCAGGCACCAATAATGAAAAAGGCTCAGGTCTGGGATTGCAGGTTTGCAAGGAATTTATCCAGATGAGTCAGGGAGAACTGAAAATAGACAGTGAAGTAGGACAGGGAGCCAAGTTTTGCGTCAGCTTCCCGATTCGTATTGTGGTGACTCGATTAAACCCAGTGAATTCTTAAGAAATCTTCTTCATTTTGAATTTCCTTTAAGATCCCCAAGTGCTTCATGGTCTGTATAGAGTCTTTCAGCTCAGCAAGATTCACCAAATGTGAAGTCGCCCATTTGGTCTGACCAAACCAATTTTCTACATCCTCTTCTTTCAACTCGTAGCTTGTAGCAATGGATCTGATGCTTTGTTCCTTGTCTTGTTCCAAAGCATGAGCCTCCTCATACACTAAGTCTCTCAGTTTGTAAAGGATCTCGCCAAACTCTTCCAGTGCCTGATCTGTCGCTATGATTGCAAAGCAGGGCCAAGGACTAGGCACTTCGCCGATTCGCTTGAGTTCATTGCTGTCCACCCAAGGTTTGGTAGTGAATTTTTCCCAGAGAAACATCCCATTGGGATTCTTCTGATAGGCTTGGAGCACTCCAGGAAGATTGTTGATGCTCTCAAAACTGAGTGAATCTGCCGCCCAGCCTACTTTCTCGGCCAATACCAAGGCCATCAAATTGGAGCCCGAACCAGGTCTACTGATATAGAAATGCGGATGGTCGATTTGCTCCAAGCTATCCCAATCGCTCTGACTTCCCACATGGACCCCCCAAATCAAGGGAGAGATCACATGAAAGCCGATCATTTTGGAGGGATTACCAGCTTCAAAATCCTTGAGAAAACTCTCTGTCAAAACCAAGGCAATGTCAGTGCTTCCTTCCCGAAGAGAGAGGTTCATCTGGCCAGAACCGCGGCTTTCATCTACCCATTCGAGTTCTATGTCTTGCTCCAAAAAGGGCTGGTTTTGAATGACGTTTTTCCAAGGGAAGTTGAAATGCTCAGGGACGCCAGTGATTCGGATGGTTTTCATTTTACTAGAATTTGGACAAAAGTAGGGGTTGATGGGGATTTCTTCTAGACTAATTTGATGATTGGAATTGGCTACCGCTTGTCCGCATGAGTCTTTGTATTTTTTCGTCAATGGCTGCTCTCTTACAAATTCTATTATGAAGTTCGGTTGCGCCAGAAGTGTACCGCTGGCTGTCGTCCTCGGAAGAGTATCCGGTAATTGAACAGATAGAGATACATAATTGGAGCGCTTCTTTAACACTCTAATGATTGATACTATTAATTTAGCAAAAGGGCTTTTCCTTTCTCTTTTCCAAACTTTTGTATTGCTTTATCTCAATAGTCTATTGAAGTGGTGACGATACTTTTAAAATAAGCCAGCAATCGCTATCTCCTCGTCGATCAGCTCCAGTTCCAAAACTTTCAGATCAGAAATCTCATGATAAGGGTGCGCTTTCTCAGGTAATGGGTCAAATTCAGTCAGTTTGTTCAAAAAAGCGAAGTTTTCGAGTTCCAGTTTTTGGCTTTCACCATTCACCGAAAGTACCTCAGTGTGAAATCCATGTAAGTATAATTTTGTCTTTTTAAAAGTGCTTTTAAAATCCCCTTCTTTTGGAGAAAACTTCAATTCCATCAGCTGAGGATCATAGCTGATACTCCTTTTATAATAGGCACCTTTTTGATACGTTTTGCTAATCCCATCATCTTCGTAATAGTGAAATGTGCTTCCCTGATCACTGAGATAAACATGGATTCTCAGAATCTGATCATGATTTTGTGAGGTATGCAAGACCTCTGATTGCATGGCATAGATCGCACCGGCCTTGGCAAAGACCGGCAGGTAATTAAGCGGACAATCCACATAGATTTCTTTTCCCCCCGTGAAAAATTCATCCGTATAGAGATTGTACCAGTTTCCATGTGGTAGGTAGACCTTGGTGATTTCTTTGGTGCTTTCGACCGGAGCTATCAGAAATGATTCACAGAATAAGTATTGATTTTGGAAGGCTGATTCGAAGACTTTAGGGTCTTGAGGATTGGATATCGCCAAACTTTCTGCGAGGGGTAACCCAGTCTGTGTGGAGGAATAAAATGCAGCATAAATAGTGGGTAGTAGCTGATATCTGAGTTGGAGATAATTGCGGGAAATCTCTTCTACCTCTTCCCCAAAAGCCCAA
This sequence comes from Algoriphagus vanfongensis DSM 17529, assembly GCF_000429465.1. GTDB lineage: Bacteria > Bacteroidota > Bacteroidia > Cytophagales > Cyclobacteriaceae > Algoriphagus > Algoriphagus vanfongensis. Next base: position 355,248 of record NZ_KE386906.1, read on the forward strand.
GGTTCTGCATCTCTGGTATTGATCATGGAATGCGCCCTGTAAAGCGGACTGAAGGCTGCAATACTCATCCATCTTGCAAAGAGTGCGGGACTGGCATCACCGACAAATCCTCCCACATCATAGCCAGCAAAGGAAACTCCGCTGATTCCAAGACTATTGACCAAGCGGATGCCAGCAAGCATGTGCGCTTCACTGGCCACATTATCTCCTGTCCAGGCGGCTGCGTAGCGTTGTATCCCTGCAAATCCAGATCTGGTCAATACAAATGAACGTTTTTGTTTCGCCTGTTTCTCATTTCCCTCTTTGGTACTCCTGGCCATCTGCATGCCATAGACATTTCTGGCTTTGCGATGACTGGCTTTGTCTCCTTCCCAGTCAAATTCGAGCAAGTTTGGAGTACATTGACCCCAAGAAGCTGGCTCGTTCATATCAGTCCAAAAACCATCCACACCTGCATCAGTGTAGAATTTCATTTTCTCTGACCACCATTCTCTTGTTTTCTCTTGTGTAAAATCAGGTAGCGCACACCAGCCGGGCCAGACTTGCGCTTGGTACTCTTCTCCATCTGGATAGGGGACAAACAAACCTGAGGATTTTCCTTCCTGATAAGGGAGATAGGAGCTGTCAGCTTTGATCCCCGGGTCCAGAATCACGATCACTTTAAAGCCTTTTTCTTTCAAATAGGAAATCAGAGCTTTGGGGTCGGGAAATTTGATTTGATCAAATGTGAAAACCTTGTAGCTCTCCATATGATGGATGTCAAGATAGATGACATCGGCTGGCATTTTTTTATCCCGAAAGGTATTAGCGAGAGTTTTGACTTCTGATTCGGGGTAGTAGCTATAGCGGCATTGCTGAAAGCCCAAAGCCCATTTGGGAGGAAGCTCCATTCGGCCAGTCAGCTCTGTATATTTTGAAATGATGTTTTTGACTTGTGGGTCATGGATGAAATAGTAATCCATTTCTCCATCTTCTGCAGAAAAGTAAGTGAACCGGTTGGTGCTGGCTCCGAAGTTAAATACCGATTTATGCGTATTGTCAAAAAATACACCATAGGCTCCTTTTTCATGGATTCCGATATAGAATGGAATACTCATGTAGAGGGGATCATCGCCTACGCCGTAGGCAAAATAGTCCGTGTTCCAATTGGTATAGGCATTTCCAGCTCGGTTAAGATTGCCTGTTTTCTCTCCCAGACCTATAAATTTTTCATTGGACTGAAGCTTCTTATAGCAGGAGACTTCTGTGCCTATCCATGAAATCCCCAAGGGATCATCCTCGTTGAGGATACTTCCATTTTTATCTAGGAAGGTACAGGAAAAAGAACTTAGCTTGATTCGGAGACTGAGTTTTTGAGTGGAGAGCTCCAGATATTCTTCAGATTCTGTAAAGTCAAAGGGTGGATTAGTTGGCGAATAAACGACAGAGTAAGGATTGGGATAAAATTGATCCCAACGACTAGCCTGCACTCGGATGATTTGTGAGTCAAAAACACTCACGACGAAAAATCCCCATTCAGATTCTCCTTTTATTCCTCTTGGAGTTTTTTTCCATTGGATAACTCTTCCCATGGATTGATGGGTGGAAGATGAGTTTGGAAGACTTACTTTATTATTAGACCCCATGCAAAGCTTGTTATAGTGATTTGGACTAAGTTAGACAGCTTTGGGTATTGATGAAAAAATTAACTCGCATTATGCGTTTAACTTGCTAAGGATTCATCAGTCACGGCGGAGAAAATCAGCTCCTACGCTTCACTTCCGATGGCTATTGGGACCAAAGGGACTTATTTACTTGCAGTTTCACCCCTTCCGGAAATGAATAGGGACAGGCAGCTACGAATCCAAATAAATGCAAAACCGTTATGAATGATTATCCGCATGTAATCCGTCATTTATTTCTTTTTTATTGTTGCTGACATTAGTCCACGAGTTGCAGCCGACGGCTGATGGTTGGTACAAATAAGTTTCTTGGTTTTCCTTGTTCTAAAAGCTGGACTATCAACCTGCTCTTTTTCCATCCTTCTAATTTGAGCTTTCTGAATTGTCTCTGGCTGCTTTTTACCTCCATCCCCACACCGTACTTCGTATTTCCAACTTCTTACTTACCTAAGCTTTCTCACTTCAGCTTTTATACTTTCCTCATCACTTCGACTGCTCACTTCCAACCTCCTGCTTC
>NZ_KE386906.1:357645-482381 GCF_000429465.1 Algoriphagus vanfongensis DSM 17529
GCTTCCCGCTTCCATCAACAATCGTATTTCGTATTTCCAACTTCTTACTTATCTAAGCCTTCTCACTTCAGCTTTTATATTTTCCTCATCACTACGACTGCTCACTTCCAACCTCCTGCTTCCAGCTTCCATCAAATACCGTACTTCGTATTTCCAACTTCTAACTTACCTAAGCTTTATCACTTCAGCTTTTATACTTCCAACCTCCTGCTTCCCGTTTCCCACCTCCAGCCCCTTCTTATCTTCAAAGCCAGTTCAATCGATTTCATTTGAAAAGAACCAATAAAAACATGTCTCTGCCTATTTTTAGCCAGTCCAAATGATTAGAATTATACAAGGAATTAAGAAATTTTCCTTTGGGTATTTATATCTTTGGATCGTTTCAAAGCAGAAAGGTGCCGAAAATGGCCCTGAAAATTTTCAACAAACCTAATTCAACAATGAAATTCAAACCTGGAGTAAAATACGGACAGGAGCTAAGAGAGCTTTATGCATATGCAAAAGAAAGTGAATTTGCGATGCCAGCTGTCAATGTGATCGGAACCAATTCTGTGAATGCAGTATTAGAAACTGCCAAAAAACTCAATTCCCCGGTGATCATCCAGTTTTCCAATGGGGGAGCTCAATTTTTTGCAGGTAAAGGACTTGCCAATGATAAGCAGCAAGCTTGTGTAGCCGGTGCTGTGTCTGGAGCTCATCATGTGCATCAAATGGCAGAGGCTTACGGAGTACCTGTGATTTTGCATACAGACCATGCAGCAAAAAAATTGTTGCCTTGGATAGACGGGATGCTTGAGGCTGGTAAGGCTTATTATGCAACTAATAAAAAACCACTTTTCTCCTCTCATATGTTGGATCTTTCAGAAGAGCCTTTGGAAGAAAATGTGGAGATTTCTTGCAACTATTTCAAGGAGTTTGAGAAACTTCAAATGGCCATTGAGATTGAATTGGGAGTGACAGGAGGAGAAGAAGATGGAGTAGACAATACGGATATCGACTCTTCCAAACTATATACTCAGCCGGAAGAAGTAGCATATGCCTATGAGCACCTGAAGCAAATCGGTGATTTATTTACAATCGCAGCGGCCTTTGGAAATGTACATGGCGTGTACAAGCCTGGAAATGTGAGTTTGAAGCCAGTGATTTTGAAAAACTCTCAGGATTATATCAATGAAAAATATGGCACGATTGGAAAGCCTTTGAATTTTGTCTTCCACGGTGGCTCAGGTTCATCAGTAGAAGAAATCAGAGAAGCCAATTCTTATGGTTCCATCAAAATGAATATCGATACAGATATGCAGTGGGCCATGTGGGAAGGAGTCTTAAACTACTATAAGAAAAACGAAGGCTATCTACAGACCCAGTTGGGTAATCCTGAAGGACCAGATAGCCCAAATAAAAAATTCTATGATCCACGTGTTTGGCTGAGAAAGGGAGAGGAGAACTTTGTGAAGCGCCTTGAAATGGCGTTCGATATGCTAAATGCAGTGAACAGAAACTAATCCAATCAAGAAAGTCATCGAAAGATGACTTTCTTTTTTTATTTGATTAAAAAGGTGTGACATTTTGTTAAAATCGAAAATTGTCAATAAGTAATTAATTTTTTTAACTCAAAATTGATGGGCTGGCAATAAATTTGAAGTTCCAGCTTACCTAAAAATAAAGTTCGATTGATAGGTTCTGTTGCTCCATTTACTCTAGCAATTTTAGCTTACTTTCAAATGCTATGAAGTTTCCTGCTAAAAATAAATGAATGAGAAAAATGGAGAGGATTCATTATTTTGTGTGTGAAAGTTGAATTTCTTTATATGAATCCTTAATGCCTTCAAAAATTAAGCTTAACACAGTATTTCTTTGTTTGTTATGTTCAATAGAATATTGAAATAGTTTTATTGATCTAGAAGTGTGTTTATTTAAATAGTGAAATTATTTAAGGATTTTATCTATGTTTGTCCATCTTTTGAAAGACCATTTAGAGTTAATTAGTAGTATATGAGGAAGTTGTGGAAAGGGCTGGGTTTGGTCCTGCTTTCATTGGCAGCATTTAGCTGCGTTTCTAATGAAAAAATCATTTACCTGCAAAATTTGGAGGGAAACTCAAGCATTGAGGATGGAGAACTGATCACTTACGAAATCCCTGAATACAGATTGCAATACAATGATATTATTGATGTCAATGTGCAAACTGTAGAGGATATGTTGCAATTTGGATTTAACAACAAGTCAACAACTACAAATGGTCAGATGGGGAATATTGCTTCCCAATCTGGAGGGGATGTATATTATATGACTGGCTATACTGTTGATACCCACGGAAACATAAGACTGCCAATTTTGGGCGATGTCTTTGTACAAGATATGACCTTGGAAGAAGCCCGTACAGAGATCGAGCAAAAGCTAAGAACTTATGTGACCTCCGAGCTATATGTCAAGGTGAAATTAGGGGGGATACGCTATTCCGCCTTAGGTGAATTTAGAAGGCCTGGTAAGTTTGTTGTATTGCAAGATAGGATGACAATTTTTGAGGCAATTGCCAATGCAGGAGACTTATCCAATATTGCAAAGAGAGATGAGGTTTTATTGATTCGTCAATATCCAGAAGGAACTAAACTTCATCATATTAATTTGAATGATAGGCAGATCATCAAATCGCCATTTTATTTTATTCAGCCAAATGATCAAATTTATGCTGAGCCCATGAAAGTCAGAGAAGTAGGTGCAGGAGAAAATGCTGCGCAATCACTTTCATTAATTATTTCTACTTTAACCTTTGCCATCTTAGTTATCAATACTGTATCCAAATAATGAGTTACCCAAATCAAATCCAAAATTCAGGAAACAGTCAACCTTTTTCGCACCAGCAGGAAGATGAAATTGATTTGAAGGTTTTAGTATTCAATTACCTGCAGTATTGGCCCATGATCTTGGCTTTTATGTTTGCAGGCTTAATTGCGGCTTTTTTGTTTAATAGATATTCTACGCCGATTTATTCGGTTCAATCTAGTGTATTGGTCAATGATGAGCAATCTGGCCTGGGAATGGACTTGTTTGAGTCTGCTGGATTGATGCAAGGCAAGAATAATATTGAAAATGAAATAGGGATTTTGAAATCGTATTCCTTAGCAGAGGAAACAGTCTCAGAGTTGAACCTGAACGTTCAATATTTCTCTGATGGGGTAATCCGAACTGCCCAGATTTATGAAAAATTGCCGGTTTTGGTTGATGTAGACTGGAAGCAACCACAATTAGTAGGAGGTTTGTTTCGATTGGAAATCTTAAATGAGAGTTCGTTTGAGTTGACAGTGGAAGATTCTGATTTTTCAATTTACAATCCTGCAGATCCTTTTTACAAATCTAAGCCTGAATCAGAAGTCTCCCTTAAAAAGTCAGTATACAGCTTTGGTGAGAGAATCAATGGTGAAAATTACTCTTTCGTTATCAACCAGATTTCCGGCTTGGCTGAAGATATTGTCTTGTTCAAAATGGTGGATACTCCTTCCTTGGCTATGAAGTACAAAGAAGAACTTGCTGTATCACCTATTAACAAACAGGCTTCAATTTTGACTTTAAGTCTGGAAACTCCTGTAAGAAGACTAGGTGAGGATTATGTCAATAAGTTGATGGAAATGTACTTACAGCGGGAATTGAATGAGAAAAATCGTGCCTCTGAAAGTACCGTAAAGTTTATTGATGATCAGTTAAGTGGCATTACCCAGTCTCTAGAAAGCTCAGAAACCAAGCTGCAGGAATTTAGAACTCAGAATAATGTATTTAACCTTTCTGAAGAAGGAGCTGTAATCTTTGAAAGATTGCAGGAGTTAGAAAAAGAAAAGAGTCAAGCTGATCTTAATTTGAAATATTACCAGACTCTAAGTGATTACTTAGCCAATAATCAAACAGGTGAATTAGTCGCACCATCTATCATTGGAGTGACAGACCCCTTGCTCAACTCTCTGGTAGAAAGTCTCAGCGAACTGCAGGCTGACAGAATTCGCCTCAAATCAAATTACTCAGATGAATTGCCTTTAGTCCGCGATAATGCCACAAGAATAGAAAATACCAAAAAGGCATTGCAGGAAAATGTCAATTCTGCTATCAACAATACCAGAAATGTAATAGCAGATCTCAATAGTAGGATCTCAACAATTGAAAGAGATGTAAATGCACTTCCTGCCACTGAAAGAAACCTAATCGGGATTGAGCGACAGTTTTCCATTAACGAGAACATCTATATCTATCTACTTCAAAAGAAAGCGGAAGCTGAGATCACCATGGCGTCCAATATGCCGAAAAATTCCATTTTGGACTTTGCCAAATCAGGTCAATTGCCTGTGGCACCGAAGACAAAATTGAATTTATTAATTGGTCTGATTTTGGGCTTAATTTTGCCAATTGGCTTTATTACGGTGAAGGACTTCTTGAATACCAAAATAGAAGATCCTAAAGAGTTGGAAAATCAGATCAAGGTACCTTTGATCGGGATGATTGGTAGATCAGATGAGGTGGATAATTTGCCAGTTTTAAATAGCCCTAGATCTACGGTCACGGAGTCCTTCAGGTCTTTAAGGGCAGACCTTTCCTATTTGAGTCCCAATAAGGAAAAGCTCAGCATTTTGTTTACGTCTTCTATTTCTGGGGAAGGTAAGACCTTTGTCTCCATTAATATGGCCTCCGTCTTTGCTTTAATGGGCAAGAAGACGGTATTGATTGGTTTGGACTTGAGAAAACCCAAGATTGCTGAGGATTTTAATATGCCAAATGATAAGGGTATGAGTACTGCTTTGAGTACAAATACTCCTTGGCAGGAGGTAGTAAAGCAGTCTGGACATGAAAATTTGGATGTGATTCTTTCCGGTCCTATTCCTCCTAACCCAGCAGAGTTGTTGCTTCAGGATAAATTCAAGCGCATTATAGATGAGATCAAAGAAGCCTATGATGTGGTTATTTTTGACTGTCCTCCAGTTGGCTTGGTTTCAGAGACCAAAGAACTCTTCTCTTTTTCTGATATCAATTTCTTTGTATTCCGTCAGGGATACTCTATGAAAGGAAATACAGCTATTTTGAATAATTTGGTGGAAAAAGGCGGTGTGACAAAAATGTATGCCATCTTCAATGATCTACACATAGACAAAGGCTATGGCTATGGTTATGGCTACGGATATGGCTACGGCTATGGAGGTAATTCTTATGGCTATCACGAGGAAGTTCAATTGCCATGGTGGAAAAGAGCATTGAATAGGAAGTGATTTTTGCAGAAAGTTTGTGAGAAGTACACGAAAGGCGTATGCGACCACTCTAAAGATGTAGTTTGATTTGTTTTAAGATCTTTTTTGCATAGAAAATTGAATAAGTTAGCCAATACTTTAAATCAATTATCGTTTAAAGCGGTTAGGCGCATATAATTATGAAAATTGCTGTTTTATTGACCTGTTTTAATCGATGTGCTAAGACCAGAGAATGTCTCCGTAATTTGTACGGGCAGCAAGTTAAAGCTCCCTACCAATTTGAAGTCTTCTTGTGTGATGATGGTTCTTCAGACGGTACTTCCCAGATGCTAAGTTCGGAGTTTCCTCAAGTAAACGTAGTTATGGGGGATGGACACCTATATTGGGGTGGAGGGATGAGAATGGCATGGGACAGTGCTTTGCAGTCGAGCGATTTTGATGCTTTTTTGTGGTTGAATGATGATACCTATTTATTGGATAATGCTCTAAACAGTCTTTTTGAAGAATTTGAGCATGCCGGGCGAAAGTCGATTCTTACTGCTGCGTGTAAAGGGCCTCTTACTGGAGAGTTTTCTTACGGAGGACATTTGGAAAGTATGATTCCGGTGGTTCCAAACGGAAGCTTGCAAGAGGTCTATTTTATCAATGGGAATTTGACTCTAATCCCAAGGATCGTAGTAGATGCCATTGGCTTAATCTCCACCAAATACACTCATTTTCTTGGTGATTTTGATTATGGTGTGAGGGCCAAAAAGGCTGGCTTCAAATGTTTTACTACTACAAAATACTTGGCTGAATGTGAAGCTAATCCTATGCCTGACTGGGCAGATTCCAAAGTGCCGCTCAAGACCCGATGGAAGATGGCGCATGATGTGAAGGGAAGGGCAATATCGGAATATATTGCTTTTAAGACATATCATCATGGGGCTTTGGTAGGAGTCAAATCATGGATTGATACCTATCTGAAGCTTATTTTCACTGACAAATACGTTTCGTTAAGAAATTTTTTAACGAGTAAATAAATCATCGAAAATTGAAGGTTCTATTTGATCACCAAATTTTTTTTATTCAGCGCTACGGTGGAATATCGAGGTATTTTAGTCGATTGGCAGAGGGACTTACGCATTTAAATCAGGATGTTAAAATCCTTTCTGGTATAAATACAAATGCTTATTTAACAGAAATGCCCTCAGGATTAGTGGTGGGGAAACAGATTCGAAAATTCCCATCTAAGTCTCAGGGCCTTTTAAAACGCATAAATAGCTTTTATGAAGCCACCTATGAGTCGTTTTATACTCCACAACTAATTCATGAGACTTATTTTGGAGCCGATTCCTTTAAAAGGTCAAATGCCATAAGAGTTGTGGGCTTATATGATATGATCCAGGAGAAGTTTCCAGACCTTTTTCCATCTGAAAATCCCACATTATTGGCCAAGAAAGCTGCATTGCAGCGTGCAGACCATATCATTAGTATCTCGCAGCATTCGAAAGATGATTGTTGTGAGATACTTGGGATTGATGAGTCCAAAATTTCAGTAGTTCATTTAGCAGCAGATTCTCCTTTTAAGGATTTGGAAAGTATAGAGTTAGAGCTTAATAGGCCATTTTTTCTATATGTGGGAGATAGGAATGGCTATAAGAATTTTAATATCTTATTGAAGGCATTTGCTCAATCAGAAAAATTGAAGTCTGATTTCTCACTGGTTTCATTCGGTGGTCCGCCTTTCTCAAAAACCGAACTGGCTCAATTTGAGAGTCTTGGTCTTACAAAAGATCATGTGAAATACTTCTCAGGTGAGGATAGGATACTTGGAAAGCTATATTCTCTCGCATGTGCTCTTGTATATCCTTCATTATATGAGGGTTTTGGAATTCCTCCTTTGGAAGCAATGAATTATGATTGCCCTGTACTGGCAAGTAATACAAGTTGTATTCCTGAAATTGTTGGTTCAGGAGGGGTGTTGTTTGATCCGCATAATTGCGAGGAATTAAGTTATTTACTTGAAAAACTGAGTGAAGACAGTTTTTATAGGGGGGAGTTGATAGATGAGGGGGTTCAAAGAAGGGAACAATTCAGCTGGGGAAAAACAGCAGTAGAGACTATTCAGGTTTATAAATCACTGCTATAATATGAAAAGAGCACTAATTTGTGGTGTTAGTGGTCAGGATGGAGCTTATCTTGCAAATTTCTTACTTAGCAAGGGATACGAGGTGTATGGTACGTCCAGAGATGCTCAGGGCTCGTTCTTTACAAACCTTGTCAAGCTTCAAATCAAAGATTTAATACATTTGATTTCTATGGATCCTGAAGATTTTCGATCTGTTTTGCTGGCAGTTAAAAAATCAGTTCCAGATGAAATTTACTTTTTGGCAGGACAATCATCTGTAGGCTTATCTTTTGAACAGCCAGCGGAGACCATACAAAGCTTTACCTTGGGGATCCTTAATATTTTGGAGGCTGTGAAATTGGAAAATTCAGGCATTCGTGTATATCATGCAGGTAGTTCCGAGGCTTTTGGTGACACAAATGGAGAAGCAGCAAATGAATTGACTCCTTTTCAACCCCGAAGTCCCTATGCATTGGCAAAAGCTTCTTCCACTTGGTTGGTAAATAATTATCGTGAAGCATATGATTTGTTTGCTTGCACAGGTATATTGTTTAATCACGAGTCTCCTTTACGGCCTGAGCGCTTTGTTACTCAAAAAATTATCCAGACTGCAAAAAGAATCTCAGCTGGTTCCGATGAAAAATTGATTTTGGGTAGAACAGATATCAGCAGAGATTGGGGCTGGGCTCCTGAATATGTAGAGGCTATGTGGATGATGTTACAGGGAGATTTGCCAGAAGATTATATTATAGCCACAGGTCAAAGTCATAGTCTTCAAGAGTTTGTCGAGTTGACTTTCCAATGTTTGGATTTAGATTGGAAAAAGTATTTGATTCAGAGCGAGGGTTTAATTAGGCCTACAGATCTCAAAATAAGTCGTGCAGATCCATCAAAAGCGCTTATAAATTTGGGATGGAGAGCAAAGACTGATTTTAAATTGCTAATAACAAGCATGTTAGGTGTTTAAGAAAGGCGGTAAAAATATTCCTAGAATTAGAATTTCCTTTTGTTTTTCATTCAAGCTACTTCTTTTAGCTCCTATTGAGCCCTTCGACTAGTACCTCGTCTCCAGCTTTTATAGATTTTCTCATGTAGCCCTTTTCTGGAGGAATTTTGATATATATCATTTAATTGTCAAGTATGTAAATTCATTGGGAAGCATGACCTACCCAATTTTTATGCATATGTTGCTGACAATAATAAATTGTAATGGCACTTTAGCCCATTTCAATGAATCAGGTCTCAATCTTTTCTGGGCTTTAGCCTAATCTTCGGGATTTGGGCTCGTTCAAACCCGTGTCATCACGGGCGTTTTTCAAATAGATTCTACGTTGTGCTGCTTCTCCAGAAGCTGCATTTTGAACTCCCTCACCAGAATGATCCGTGAAGACACGGATCAAGGCGAAAAGCTGTTTGGCATTCTCGATACTCATCGCGAGTAATGTCGAACCACTTATGATAGGATTTTCAATCCGTAATATATGAGATTTCCCGCCGACAAACCGAGACAGGTCCTTCGGACGAAATGAACCTTAGGCAAGAGAATCCATTTTTGGGTCATTTTGTATGAATTGGAATGGCGCTTTAGCCCAATCTTTGGGATTTGGGCTCGTTCAAGCCCGTGTCATCACGGGCGTTTTTCAAATAGATTTTGTGTTGTGCTGCTTTTCCAGACTACTCCAACTTCATCATTCTACATTTGGCATTCATCATTCGAACTTACGGACTTATGTTGTGCTGCTTCTTCAGAAGCTGCACTCTGAGCACCCACACTTCATACCTGCAATGATCCGTGAAGACACGGATCAAGGCGAGGTATAGGAATTATCCTTTGTTATCCTTGGTTTCCATTTCGTTTCACCCAGGTCTCTTACTATTTTACTCCTCTGGAGTCAGTACACCAAGCGCTACTTGGATTAAAAGCCCTTGGAAGCAGGTGTTTTATTGGTGAAAAAGGGAGGCGTCAAAAACAAGCTAGCTCCGAGCTTGTCTCGGAGATCCGATTGTTTTTAGCCGGACTTTGAACCAATAAATGAATTGTCCGAAGGCAATTCAAAGCTGATTTCGGGCAAAGGCTTTTGGGTACTTTTGGCCTTCAAAAGTACCAAGAAGAAGATTTGTCCGCTGCTGCCTTTTGTCTTTATGTTATGCTGCTTCTCTAGAAGCTGCACTTTGATCCAATAAGACATCCGACACCCAACCTCCAACTTCCAACTTCCCAACATCGGACACCTAACCTCCAACATCCCTGCCTCCTAACCTCCAACTTCCCGTTTCCATCTTGCTGGCAAATCGCCTCCGTCTCCGAATCAAGATACAGGGACAGAGCTGAGAAAGATTTTAAATCTCGTTTTGCGCCGGGTTCAAACCCGCCGCTACCCATCTTGCATACCTACAGCATGCTCTCCAAATTCCAGAGTGCTCAACATTTTATATTCTCAATTCATCCAGCCCCCATCATCAGACACCGGGCATCCGGCATCCAATCATTTTCAGCTTTTTCACTTCAAATTTTAGATTTTCAAAAAGCTTCCAACTTCCCGACTTCCAACATCCTGAACTGCTTCTCCAGAAGCTGTACCCTAAGCCAAAACTCCACATCTAACATCCGACATCTGACACCACTTCAGCTTTCTGATTTGAGCTTTAAAATTTTAAATTCCGTTTCCACTCTTTAATCTAATTTTCCAATTAAAAAGCAGACTACTTGCAACTTAAGTCACCTGACCGTATTTCGTATTTCCAACTTCGTATTGCCCTCGGCTCTCTCGCTTCACACTTTTCAGATCACATCTCATACATTGGACATCGGACATCGGGCATCCGACATCGGACACCACTTCATCTTTCTCACTTTAGATTTCAGCTTTTTCCCTGAACACTGCGACTGACCACTGATGACTTCCAACTCCCTATGTTCTGATAGGTAGTGCAAGAAAATGGGATGAAAAGCATTTATGTGAATATGAAAAAAAAGACAAATTATAGGATAAAAAATGAGTACCAAAAGGACTCAGTTGCTATCTTTACCGCCGAATCGAGAATAAAAAATGGCTTCTGATTAAAGATTTAGGCCTTTTTTTAAGACAGTAAGCCCATTTTTGATCCGTTTGTAGGATCTCTCTACTGATACTGAACTCTTTAGCTAAGACTATAGAAGATAAGATTTTTCTTTCAAGCACTAGGGAATCAAAGGGCTACTTTTGTTCCTGCAGCGATAGTGAAAAATCAAATTGAATTATGGGACTGAAAGGGCGAAGCTGTGCCTCCGCTGAATGTTTTGAATTCTTTCCAAATATTTTAAATGAATCTAAAATGAAAAAGGCAATTATCGTTTCAGGTTACTTTAATCCCTTGCATAAGGGGCATATTGAATACTTTAATCATGCAAAAGCTGCTGGGGATGAATTGATCGTGATAGTCAATAATGATTTGCAACGTGCATTGAAAGGATCAAAAGAGTTTCAAAAAGAGCAGGAGCGCGTGTTTATTGTCTCGAATATTAAGAGTGTAGACAAGGTCTATCTCTCTATAGATCAAGATAGGACGGTTTGTGAGACCATACGGCATATCCATCAGGAACTTTCTTCAACCTATAAGTTAGCCTTTGCCAATGGAGGGGATCAGAATAATCAATCTATTCCTGAAGTACCAGTCTGTGAAGAGCTGAACATTGATTTGATCGATGGTTTGGGAGAAAAAATCCAGTCAAGCAGCTGGTTGTTGAAAAGTTGAAGTCTTGGATAATTTGGATACGGCGAAGCAATTCTTGTCAAAATAGAATGTAGCTCATAGGTACAAGGAGATAGCTCAAAGGTGAAAGTAGAAAAGGGAGTTAATTGTTAATTTGTTAAAGGTTAAGCGGTTCATTAATAAAAATGGAAAGCTGAAAGGATTGAGCTCATAGGTTTAGTGTCCAGATTATGAAGGGTGATTTTGCATTTAAAGAGCTTAAAGTTTGGCAAATGTCAATTGAATTTGCTAATGCCATACTAGACCTAGTAGAAAACTTAAATTCATCCTTCAAACATTACAGACTTGTAGAGCAAATTGAAGCAAGTTCTGTTTCTATTTCTTCAAACATTGCCGAGGGAAAAGGAAGAGAGTCAAAGAAAGAGTATATACGATTTCTGTATATCGCTAGAGGGTCCTTGTACGAATCTATTTCAATTTTAACTCTGTTTGAGAAAAGAAAGTGGATAACAAAGGAAGTTTTAGAAAGACTAGAAAAGATGGGAATTGAAATAGTATCCATGCTCAAAGGTCTGATAAATGCAATCGCAAGAACCTTATAATTCGAACCTAAATCCTTTGACCTTATGTCTTTCACCTTCGACCTTAAGACTTATTCTTGTAATAGAGTTAATAGACCTAACAACATAATAAATTGAATACCACCACTAAAATATATATCGCCGGCCACCGTGGAATGGTTGGTTCTGCTATCTGGAGAGCACTGGAGTCCAAAGGATATAGCAATCTGGTCGGAAAAAGCTCGAAAGAGCTTGATTTAAGAAGTCAAGAGTCCGTATCGGATTTTTTCGCTACTGAGCAACCGGAAGTGGTGATCGATGCTGCTGCTCGGGTAGGGGGTATACTGGCAAATAATGACTATCCCTATCAGTTTTTGATGGAGAATATGCAGATCCAAAACAACCTCATCGACTCTTCCCTCAAAGCGGATGTACAAAAATTTATCTTTTTGGGATCTTCTTGTATTTACCCCAAATTGGCTCCCCAACCACTGAAGGAAGAGTATTTATTGACAGGTCCTTTGGAGCCAACCAATGAGTGGTACGCCGTTGCAAAAATCACAGGTGTTAAGGCCTGCGAAGCTATCAGAAGGCAATTTGGGAAAGATTATATTTCTCTGATGCCTACCAATCTCTACGGTCCCTTTGATAATTTTGATCTAAAGACTTCCCATGTTCTTCCCGCCATGGTCAGAAAATTCCATGATGCCAAATTAAATGGCAATACCCCAGTAGAACTCTGGGGATCTGGGACACCCATGAGGGAGTTTTTATATGTGGAGGATTTGGCCGATGCAGTGGTGTTTGCCTTAGAGAATAGATTTCAGGATAATCTATATAATGTCGGAACGGGTGTTGATTTGACGATCAAAGAATTGGCAGAACTAATACAGAAAACTGTTGGGCATTCAGGTAAATTGAAATGGGATTCCTCCAAACCAGATGGAACTCCTCGGAAATTGATGGATGTAACCAAAATGACCGAAGCAGGTTGGACGGCAAAAGTAGACTTGGAAGAGGGGATTAAGAGGACTTATAAGTGGTTCTTGGAGAATCAAGATACATTCAAGCAGGTGAAATTATAGGGAATAGCTCAAAGGTGGAAGTATGAAGCTCAAAGTCCTTTCACCTCGACCCTTTGACCTTTTAGCTTAACCTAGCAGTAAATTTAAAGAGCAAAGAAGTCATTTAGCTCAAAGGTGGAAGCTGAAATCTCGAAGACCTTTCACCTCGAGCCTTTGACCTTTCAGATTAACCTATCAGTAAATTTAAAGAGCAAAGAAGTTATTTAGCTCAAAGGCGGAAGGTAAAAGCTTAAAGCCCTTTCACCTCGAGCCTTTGACCTTTCAGCTTATTATCAACATTAAAACTAAAATAGCATTCCTTTACAAGAGTCTATTTTTAAAACAGAAAACATGAATAAAACGGCACTTATTACAGGCATTACTGGTCAAGATGGATCTTACTTGGCAGAACTTTTATTGGAAAAGGGCTATATGGTCCATGGAGTTAAAAGAAGAGCTTCTTCTTTTAATACTGCAAGAATTGATCATTTATATATGGATCAGCATGAAAACCATGTGAATTTCAAATTGCATTACGGTGATTTGACTGATTCAACCAATATCATCCGAATTATCCAGGAAGTTCAGCCGGATGAAATCTACAATTTGGGAGCCATGAGCCATGTGAAGGTTTCATTTGACTCTCCGGAATATGTGGCCAATGTAGACGGGATGGGAACCTTGAGGATCTTGGAAGCTGTGCGTATTTTAGGGCTTACTGAGAAGACGAGAATCTATCAGGCATCCACATCAGAACTTTACGGTGGCCTGGAAGAAAACAAGAATGAAAAAGGGTTTTATGATGAAAACTCTCCTTTCTATCCACGTTCCCCCTATGGAGTAGCCAAGATCTATGGCTTTTGGATCACCAAAAACTATAGAGAAGCTTATAATATGTACGCATGTAACGGGATTTTATTCAACCATGAATCCCCTCGAAGAGGAGAGACCTTTGTGACTAGAAAGATCACCATGGCTACTGCAGCCATAGCATTGGGTAAGCAAGAATGCCTTTATCTCGGTAATATGAACGCTCTTCGTGATTGGGGACATGCCAAAGATTATGTAGAGGCGATGTGGAGAATTTTGCAGCAGGATGTAGCTGAAGATTACGTGATTGCCACGGGAGTAACCACCTCAGTTAGAGATTTCGTAGAGTTATCTTTTAAAGAGGTTGGCTTGAATATTCGTTGGGAAGGAGAAGGAGTAGATGAAGTAGGTGTTTTAGTGGAAGTAGATGAAGATAAATATAAGGAGGCAGTAAAGTTTAATGAACCTTCCAACCTTTCAACTTTTCAACCTTCCAACTTAATTGGAAAGCAATTAATCAAAGTAGATCCAGCCTATTACAGACCTACTGAAGTAGATTTATTGCTTGGCGATCCAACCAAGTCTAAGACCAAACTAGGCTGGAAGCCTCAATATGATTTAGCGGGTTTGGTAAGTGAAATGGTAGCTTCAGACGTGGAAATTGTAAAGAAAAACTTCAATGCTCAATGGGAGCATATTGTTGGGTAATCTAGATTTCAATCATAAACACCGATTTATTCAAATTGACCTTCCAGATTTTTTCAACTTTTATTCTAGTAATTATACTGATAATTACTTTATATAAAAATCTGCTCAAGCCTTCTTTTGCTTTTGCTATAGCAGTTTTTATATTTATTATTTTTCGAATAATTACAATAGATGATTTATTGATTGGCTTGGCCAATAAGCAAATTATTCTCATTTTTTTATTGATGATTTTAACATCTGGAATTCAACAAAATCTGGGAAAGGGCTTCTTTTATTCTTTATTCAATAAATCCTTAACTCCCTTTCAATTTCGATTGAGAATGATGCTTACTGTGTCAGGACTATCCAGTATGCTGAATAATACACCTGTGGTAGCATTTATGATTCCATATGTGAAGAACTGGGCAGAAGGAAATGGATATTCAGCTTCTAAGTTTTTAATACCACTTTCATTTGCGACGATTTTAGGGGGAATGATCACAATAGTTGGGACATCCACCAATTTGGTTTTAAATGGCTTGATTGTGCAATCTGGTTTAGATTCACTTCAATATTCTGACTTCCTGTATTTGGGATTAATTGTAACTGTCATTGGAATAGTCTACATGGCTGTATTCTCTGAAAAATTACTACCTAATACAACAGCTAATAAAGAAGCATTCTTGGAGCAGTTGAATGAATATTTGGTGGAAACAAGGGTAAAGAATAATTCCCCTTTAATTGGAAAAACTATCGAAGAGGCAGGGTTGAGGCACCTAAAAGATTTGTTTTTGGTTGAGATTAAAAGGGGAGATAGGAATATTACTGCTGTTTCTTCAGATCGTTTGATTCATGCAGATGATCTATTGTTTTTTGCTGGAAATACCCAATCCATTCTTGATTTGATCAATGATGACAATGGGTTGGAGATTCCAGATACTTCCCATTTATTATCCAACGGGTTTTCTGCTATGACCGAAGCTGTAATTCCTTCTGGATCTTCTTTAGTCGGAAATTCTATTAAAGAATTGGGTTTCAGGGATAGATATAAAGCTTCAATTATTTCTATCTATAGAAAAGGGGAAAAGGTAAAAGGAAATTTGGGTGAAACAATATTGAAGGAGGGAGATTTGCTTCTTCTGCTTTGTTCCAACGACTTTTCTAAACTCAATTCAACCAGAGATTTAATAGCACTTTCCAAGTCTGGAGAAGTCAATACTGAGCTTTCTTTCAAAAATAGCCTGCCAAGTATCTTATCTATTTTGATCTTATTAATAGGGATTTTTGGAATTATAGATTTATTTCTTGCAGCCTTTATAGGGATTTTAATCATGGTCATTTTTAAGGTGATTAATTTAAATCAATTAAAATCCTCAATTGATCTTGATTTATTAATCATTTTGGTTTCAGCTTTAGCAGTTGGATTGGCAATTCAAAAATCTGGTTCTGCTTCTTTCTTGGTTGGGGAAATTTCTAATATTTTCAAGAACTATTCAGTCATTTGGGGTATTGGGATATTGTTTCTAATGACTTTAGGACTAACATCCTTGATAACGAATGCAGCAGCGGTTTCTATAATGTTTCCTGTCTCCTATGAAATGGGATTAGGGTATGGAGGGAACTTAACACCTTTTTTCATAGCAATCGCCTTTGCTGCTTCAGCGGATTTTATGACTCCCATAGGTTATCAAACCAATTTGATGGTTTTGGGGCCAGGTAATTATAAATTTTCCGATTATACAAAGATTGGCCTACCTCTGACTATTCTTTATTCTAGTATTGTAATCACATTTATATATCTATTTTATTTCTAAAATGGAAAACCATATTCATCCTACCGTTTTCAAGGTATCTAGTAAACAGCGTAAGGAGCGTTTAAAACAATCTCCAAAGCTAATTTGGTTTACGGGATTATCCGGCTCTGGGAAGTCTACCGTTGCTAATGCAGTTGAGTCGCAATTATTTGAAGACGGATATATGACATATCTATTAGATGGGGATAATATTAGATCTGGCTTGAACAAGGATTTAGGGTTTTCAAAAGAAGATAGAATTGAAAATATTCGAAGAATTGCAGAGGTAGCAAAATTGATGATGGATGCAGGCTTATTGGTAGTTTCAGCCTTTATTTCTCCATTTAGAGATGAAAGAAAAATGGTTGCCGAATTAGTCGGAGAAGAAAACTTCTTGGAAGTTTTTGTGGATTGTCCAATTGAAGTTTGTGAGCAAAGGGATGTGAAAGGGCTATATGCAAAAGCCAGAAAAGGGATCATCAAAAACTTTACAGGGATAGATTCTCCATATGAAGCTCCGATAAATCCGGCTGTTCATATTCATTCTGACAAAGAGGAGTTAACTTCTTCGGTTCAAAAAGTAATTCAAACTATTTCGGCAAATATTTGCCATTAAGTAACAAGTAAGAAAAATAGAAATGGGACAATATTATTTATCACATTTAAAAGAACTGGAAGCTGAAGCTATTTTCATTATCCGTGAGGTAGTTTCTCAATTCGAAAAACCAGCACTTCTATTTTCAGGAGGAAAGGATAGTATTGTTCTTGCTCATTTGGCAAAAAAAGCATTTTACCCAGCTAAGATTCCTTTTCCATTAATCCATATTGATACAGGACATAATTTTCCCGAAACATTGGAATTTAGAGATGAATTGGTTGAGGAATTAGGTGTTCAATTGGTTGTTGGATCAGTTCAGGAAAGTATTGATAAAGGTCGTGTAAGAGAGGAAACTGGAGTCAATGCCAGTAGAAATGCCCTTCAAACTGTCACTTTGTTAGATACCCTAGAAGATTTAAAAATTGATGCTGCTATGGGTGGAGCGAGAAGAGATGAGGAGAAGGCAAGAGCGAAAGAACGTTTCTTTTCCCATAGGGATGAATTTGGACAATGGGATCCTAAAAATCAGAGGCCTGAATTATGGAATTTGTTCAATGGGAGGAAACATCACGGAGAGCATTTCAGAATATTCCCTATTTCTAATTGGACAGAGATGGATGTTTGGCAATATATCAAAGAAGAAAATATCGCATTGCCATCCTTGTATTTTTCTCATGAAAGAGAATGCATAGTTAGAGATGAAGTTATTTTGGCCAAATCCGAATACCTGCCTTTGAAAGAAGGAGAGGAGATTCAAAAACTGATTGTTCGTTACAGAACCTGTGGAGATATGCCAATTACTGGTGCCGTCCTTTCTAATGCTGATACTTTGGAATTGATTATTGAGGAAGTAGCCACTACTAGAACTACTGAACGAGGTACCAGAGCTGATGATAAGAGGGGAGAAACGGCAATGGAGGATAGAAA
The DNA here is from genome assembly GCF_000429465.1 of Algoriphagus vanfongensis DSM 17529. Classification (GTDB taxonomy): domain Bacteria; phylum Bacteroidota; class Bacteroidia; order Cytophagales; family Cyclobacteriaceae; genus Algoriphagus; species Algoriphagus vanfongensis. The sequence continues at coordinate 375,113 of NZ_KE386906.1, forward strand.
GAAGGCCGGGTATTTCTAAGAAAGTATCAAGTGCTTAGTATCCAGTATCAAGATTTCCAAAATAAATTAATATGATTATCCGCAATCTTGTCAGTTTCATAAATAAACGGCGAAAAAGAAGCTTTGGAGATCCAGTCTTGCAAGCTTCCGTCTTCTGTCTCCCGTCTTCTAGCCCTTTAAACAGAGGAAATTAGGATTGTGGTGCAAAAGCGGATATTCATTATAAAATAATTCAACCTTTAACTTTTTAACCTTTAACTTTCAACAAATTAAAATGTCCATACAAGAAAAGAATCAATTACTACGCTTTACAACTGCTGGATCAGTTGATGATGGGAAAAGTACTCTAATTGGAAGGTTATTATATGATTCCAAATCCATTTTTGAAGATCAAATCGAGGCTGTAAAATCATCCTCCGAAAAGAAAGGTTTTGACTATGTTGATTTGTCCTTATTGACTGATGGTTTAAAATCTGAAAGGGAGCAAGGAATTACGATTGATGTAGCATATCGGTATTTTGCAACGCCAAAAAGAAAATTTATCATTGCCGATACTCCTGGCCATACACAGTACACAAGAAATATGGTAACAGGGGCATCGACAGCCAACTTAGCTATTATTCTGGTAGATGCCAGGAAAGGTTTGTTAGAACAAACTTATAGGCATTCCTTTATTGCCTCACTTTTGAAAATTCCTCATGTAGTGGTTTGTGTGAATAAAATGGATTTGGTAGACTACTCAGAGGATGTCTACAATAAAATCGTAGCTGATTATGAGGCCTTTGCAAGCAAACTCGATATCAAAGATGTGCAGTTTGTTCCTATTTCAGCCTTAAACGGAGATAACGTGGTAGATCGATCTGAAAATATGCCTTGGTATGAAGGTTCTACCTTATTGTACCATTTGGAACATGTACATATCGCTTCTGATTTTAATCATATTGATTGTAGATTCCCGGTTCAAATGGTGATCCGTCCCCATACGCTTGAGTTCCAAGATTTCCGAGGCTATGCCGGTAGAATCGATGGAGGTATTTTTAAGCCAGGAGATGAAGTGAAGGTTTTACCTTCTGGGTTTACTTCCAAAATTAAAAGTATAGAACTAAATGGGGAAACCATTGCTGAGGCTTATGCCCCGATGTCTGTTACAATGACTTTGGAAGATGAAATTGATATTAGTAGGGGAGATATGATTGTCAGACCTAATAATCAACCTAAATCTGAGCAAGATTTGGAAGTAATGGTTTGCTGGATGAATCAAAAATCTCTTCAAAACAGAACCAAACTTATTGTCAAACATACTACCAAAGAATGTCAGGCAATGGTGAAGGATATTCAATACAAAGTTGATGTGAATACACTGCATAGAATTGAAGATATCCAAGAAATTGGGATGAATGATATTGCTAGAGTATCTATTAGAACAGCTTCTCCTATCTTTTTTGATTCCTATGGTAAAAACAGACAAACCGGTTCCATTATCCTAATCGACCCTAATTCAAATGAAACCGTTGGAGCTGGAATGATTATTTAAGAACCTAGACTCAAGATTTTAGAATCAAGACATAATTTACCTCACCACAATTCCCCCTTTTCAAAGGGGGCTAGGGGGATTAAAAAAAGACAAGAATTTGAACAATATTAATATAAAAGAATTAACAAATCTCGCCAAGGAAGCTTCCCTAGCCGCTGGCAAGGCCATTCTAGAAATCTATAACTCTGCTGATTTTGGAGTTGAAATAAAGGGTGATAACTCTCCGCTTACCAAAGCAGATAAAGTAGCACATCAGGTGATCGTAAACTATCTGGAAACTACTGGATTTCCAATCATTTCAGAAGAGGGGAAGGATATTCCATATGAGATTAGAAAAAATTGGGAATATTTCTGGATGGTAGATCCTTTGGATGGAACCAAAGAGTTTATTAAAAAGAATGGAGAGTTTACTGTTAATATAGCTTTGATTCATAATGTAAAGCCTATTATTGGTGTTGTGAATGCTCCTGTATTGGAATGGTTATATTGGGGAAATCAAGAAGAAGGGGCTTGGAAAAAAGAAGGAGATGAAGATCCGTTTAAATTGAAAAAACAAGAAAAAACTATAGTGAAAACTATTGTTGCAAGTCGATCCCATTTAAACCCAGAAACACAAGAATTTATAGATCGATACCCCGGTGTTGAAATTATTTCAATGGGTTCATCTTTAAAATTTATGTTGGTAGCTGAAGGGAAAGCCCAAATATATCCTCGCTTTGCTCCAACAATGGAGTGGGATACCGCTGCAGCACATGGAATTTTGAATTCTTTTGGTGGATTAATAAAGGTAATGTCTATTAATTCTAATTTAGAATATAATAAATATAATCTTTTGAACTCTTCTTTTATTTGTAGGTTTGAGAGTTGATTTAATGAGTAAAAGTTTCAATATTAATTTGTTTAAAAACAAAATCAATAACTTAGATATTCATTCTAAAGAAGTTTTCATTAAGTCCTCGGCTTCATTTTTCGTGAAAATTATTGCAATACTTGCAACATTTCTAGTAAGTATGATTTTAGGTAGAGAATTGGGAAGTGAGGGTCTTGGTGCTATAAATTTGAGTAATAAATTAATTTCGGTGTTTTTAATTTTCTCATTACTAGGAATAAATACATCATTGTTAAGAGAAATTAGTGTTTCTTTCGAATTGAAAGATTGGAAGCGGGTATCAAATTTTTATTTTTCATCATTAATGATCGTTATCCCAATTGGGATATTTGTTGTGTTAATATTGTTCTCTATTTCGCCTTTTCTTTCCTTAAATGTTTTTAAGGAATCTAAAATTCTAAGACCTTTCTATATTTTATTATTAGCATTTATTCCTCAATTGATTTCAAGAATAAATGCATCTTGTATAAATGGTTTTAGGAAGGTGTGGCAATCTAATTTGGTTAATGAAACACTGAGTATTATTATTGTTTTACTTTTGCTAAGTTTATCAATGGTCTTTAATATTAAGATAGATCTAATTAAAGTAGCAATTTTTTATGCTTTTGGAAGGTTTTTTGTGTTTATTTCGACCTCTTTGTATTGGGGAAAATTATTTAAATTTTATAAAAAACCAAAAGTTGTAGTTGGCTCTATTCTTAAAATGTCTTTTCCTTTATTAATTGTTTCTTCTACTTCCTTAATATCCAATAATGCTGATTCGATAATGTTAGGATTTTTAAGTGAGGTTAAGGAAGTCGGTTTATATAGTGTTGCATCAAGTTTAGCAATGTCAACTAGTCTATTTTTAATCCTTACTGCTTCTGTTCTATCACCTAAGATTGCTAGTTTGAACTCGATTAATAAGAAAGACGAAATTCAGACTATGGTTCAAAGTGTTTCAAGATTTTTATTCTTAATTGGAGGTGGTAGTTTGTTGCTTTTTGTTATTTTTGGAAGGTTTATATTGTCTTTTTGGGGTGAAGATTTTATTGTTGCATTTTGGCCTTTGATTATTTTATCATTCGGTCAATTTATCAACATATGCTCTGGATGTACTGGTGTCTTGTTGATTATGACTGGGCATGAAAAAATAGTGGGTTTATTAACTTCATCATTTCTTCTTCTAAATTTGATTTTAAATTTATTATTAATTCCTTATTTTGGAGCAATAGGAGCGGCCTTTGCTACTAGTATTTCTCTTATTTTGGAAAATTTATTAAAATACATTTACACAATAAAAAAAACAAATATTAATACCATACCAAGTTTTTAATATGAAAATTAAGCGTTTATTTTCCAGATTTATATTAGATTTATATAAAAAAAAGGCACGAGGTAGAAGTATAAATGTTTTTCATGATGATGTTTTTATTGTTTCATATCCAAAAAGTGGTAATACCTGGGTGAGATTTCTTTTAGGAAATGTTCTTAATTTGAATTATGATTTTTCTAATATGGAGAGTTTAATTCCTGATATTTATGTAGTTAATAATAATGAATTATTAAAACAGAGAAGACCAAGGATTTTGAAAAGTCATGAATATTTCCATCCAAACTACAAAAAAGTAATTTATATTGTTCGGGATCCTAGAAGTGTTGCCGTTTCTTATTATTATTATTTAAAAAAAGTCAATAAAATTCCCTCTGAGATGCAATTTAAGCCCTTTTTGAAAAGTTATTTATCGGGAAGTTTAGATTCTTATGGTTCTTGGTCTGAAAATGTTGAAAGTTGGTTGTCCACCAAAGGGAATAATGAGAATGAATTTATTTTAATTAAGTATGAAGATTTACTTTTAAATACGAATTTGGAGTTTACTAAAATTCTTAAATTTATTGATATTGATGTTAGTGATGAAGTTATTGCAAATTCAGTTAATAATAGTTCATTTATAAACATGAAGAAAAATGAAAAATTGAATTCAGGAAATATAAAAATTCTAAATAATTCAAATGAAAATATTGCATTTGTTCGTAAAGGGGAAATTGATGAATGGAAAGATTATTTTGATTCTGAAGATTTGGATTTATTGTATTATCATTTTGGAAAAACTATGAAAAAACTTGATTATGTTTAATCCAATTTACTTGTATTTAATGGGTCGATGGTTTTACTCTTTTGGTATTCCTAAAATTCATATTATTTTTCAAAAGTTAAATTATTTTTTTAATTCCTGTGATATACCTTGTAAAGCAATTATTGATAAATCAGTAGATTTTAAACATTATGGATTAGGAGTAGTGATTAATCATAAAACTGTTATTGAAAAAGATGTTGTAATAATGCCTCATGTAGTTATAGGACAACATTTAAGTAGTACTAGCAAAAAAGAGTTTTCTAAAATTATTATATCTGAAGGTGCAATGCTTGGTGTAGGGTCAAAGATTATAGCTAGTGATATACTTACTATTGGTAAGTTTTGTTCAATTGGAGCTAATTCAGTTGTAATTAAGTCTGTGCCAGATTTTGCAACTGTAATAGGTGTTCCTGGAAAACTTTTGTAGTCTCTAAATTTTAAATTTCATGGTAAGATTGATTTTTGATACTATAAGTTCCGGTCATCATCCAGAATATGTATTGCATTTATTTAATTATATAAAGCTTAATGGTAATATATCTTATCGTACAATTTTTATTGTTCCCTATTCTATGAAGGAAATATTGAATAATTCTGTTGGTGATTATTTAAAAGATGAAGTTGTTGATTGGTATTTTTTGGAGGATGAGGTTTGTTTTAATCTTCATAAAATGAATTTATTTAAAAGATCTTTTAAATACTTGTCTTTAGTTAAATATTACGTAGAGTTATTTAATGCAACAGATGTTTTGTTAATGTGGTTTAATTATTTTGAAGTTTCTTTAGTATTTAATAAACCCTCTTTTAATATCAGGGGAATTTTGTTCTCTCCATATTATAGGATTGAAAAAAACAGTTTGAAAAAATGTTTGAAATTTTATTTTCAATCAATTATCACATATTTATATATTAAGAATCGCAGTTTGGATAAGGTTTTTATTTTAAATGATTTTAGTACTGTAAATTCCTTGAATTCTAAATTTAATAAAAATATTTTTAATGTTCTTCCTGATCCAATTCCAATTTATAAGATGGATCCTGAATTTGATTTGTATAAACATTATAATATTCCTCGTTATAAAAAGGTTCTTTTACATGCGGGTTCAATAGACGTTAGGAAAGGTACTTTGGAGATTATTGATGCAATTGATTATCTTGAAACTAATATTTCTTCTGAGTATGCAATTTTAATTGTTGGTAAAGCAAAATCAAATGTTGAAAAATTGATTTATAATCGGTTGTCAAAAATTAAAAATAAAGGTTTCTCAATTATATTTGATAATTCATTCGTTTCCAATGAAAGATTAAAATCACTTTTTGTACAATCGTTTTGTGTTCTAATGCCTTATAAAAATCCTGAAGCTTCTAGTGGTATTTTAGGGCATTCTGTACTTTCTAAGATTCCTGTAATTGGGCCCAATAAGGGATTATTAGGTGAATTAATAAATTCTTATCATTTGGGATTAACTTTAGAAAGTATTAATGGAAAAGAAATTGCTGATTGTATTTTTAGATTAAATAATGAAAAATTTGAGTTTGATTCTACTTTTTTTATCGAATATTGTACTACTGAAAATTTCTCAAATTCTTTACTGAAATAATAGTTTAGTGTTTTTTACTGGTCTTTTATTCTATAGATAATCCAATATCAATGCTGGTTAAAAATAATTCTTACTATAAGTATCTGTGTTTTTTTCTTATTTTTATCTTTATTCCTCAATTTCTGATTGTATTAAACATTAATGTTGATTACTTTAAGTATTTGCGTTTTTTGACCCCTTTATTTATTCTTTATTTTTTAGTTTTTGATAAAAAATTTTTTAACAATATAGATTCAAATTTGTCCTATTTGTTTTCAATTAAATTAATTAAATTTTATTTATTGATCTCAATTTTGACCATTTTAACTTCTTTGTTTTTATTTAATGCTGTATTTTCATTTAGAAATATTGTAAATATAATTTTATTAGTTACACCAGTATTTTATTTTATTTTTATTTCTGTTAAACTTAATTCTATTCAAATAAATAAACTATTAAAATTTCTTTTTTGGTTGAATTTTTTTATTTACTTATTTTCTTTAATATCGTCTGGAGTTTCTTTTAGTTCATTAATTGATTCAATTTTTAGTTTTGATTTTGTTAATTCAGATGTAGATACGGAGAGTACTTCTTCATTATATTTTTGTTTTTTTGTTTTGTTTTTTTTATCTAAGAAAAATTATAAATTATTCTTTTTTGCGCTTTTTTTAACAGTTATTGGAGGAAAGAGAATAGCTATATTGGCTTCGCTATTTTCCTCTTTCGTTTATCTCTTATTGATTAATTATAAGATTCTTTTAAATTATTTGAATTCCAATTTGTTCAAATATATTTTTAGTTTTCTTCTTTTGATATGTGGTAATTTATGGTTTCTTCTTTATTCAGGTTATTTTGATAATGTTATTCAAGATTATACGGGCTTAAGTTCAAATGCTTTTTTTATGGGACGATTATCAATTGCCGGTGAATTTTTTAATTATAAACCTGATGAGTTTGATTTTTTTTTAGGGTATGGAGTAGGTTATGTTGATAATGTGTTGTATAATTTTGCTAATGTTGAAAGGTTGTTTCATAATGATTTTCTTAGATTTATCCTTGAGTTTGGTTCTTTTTTCTTTTTTATTTGGGTTTTTATTCATTTGAAGTTTATTACAATTTCACCACTCGCTTTTTCTAATTTTATTCTTATTTTGGTTTTGATGCAAACTGATAATGTCTTTCTATATGAAATAGCTATGTATATATTTTATTCTATTCTTTCATATTCACTTATTTTATATAAAAAATAACTTTAATGGTTGCTCCAATTTGTTTATTTGTCTATAATAGATTTAATAATGTTGTTTCTTTATTAGATTCTTTGAAAGGAAATTATTTAAGTAATGAATCAGATCTTTTTGTTTTTTCAGATGGTCCCAAATCTTCTTCCGATATAGAATCAATTGATTTGATTCGTAAATATTTGTCAAATATTAACGGGTTTAAGAGTGTTTTTGTTATTGAAAGAAAAAATAATTTAGGTTTAGCAAAATCTATTATTTCTGGTGTCTCTGAAGTAATCTCTAAATATGGTTCTGCTATAGTTTTGGAAGACGATTTAATTCTATCTAATAATTTTCTTGTTTTCATGAATCAAGCTTTAGTGAATTATAATTCCAATAAATTAGTTTGTTCTATTTCTGGTTATCGACCCAATTTCCAAATTAATGAATCTTTTCCATTTGATGCGTTTTTTTCTCATCGTGTAACATCTTGGGGATGGGCTACATGGAAGGATCGATGGAATAAAGTAGATTGGGATTTTAAAAATGTTTATATAAAAGATGAGGTTAATGTTAAATTATATGGTGATGATCTAAAATCGCTGATTTCTAAGCAACTAAATGAAGATATCGATTCTTGGGCGATTCGTTGGTTTTATTTTCATTTGTTGAATAACTTATATGCTATAGTGCCAAAAATTTCTAAAGTTAGAAATGTTGGTTTTGGGGATTGTGCAACTCATACTAAATTGCAAAGTAGTTTTTTCGACTCAATATTGGATCTTTCCGAAAATACATTTTTTTTATTTCCGTCTGCATTCGATATTGATAATAAAGTTTTGTCTAGAAAGCATATTAATCATTATAGTTACATGAATAAGATTTATCATAGATGTATATCGATGATAAGCCGAGTTATAAAATATAAATAATTACGTTTTTAATTTTATAAATTTAATATTATGAAAATTGGTCTTTGGGGGTCTTATGATAAAGGCAACTTTGGTGATGATTTAATGGCCTTTATGATTTCTACTTATCTTAAGAATCTGGGTAACGATGTTATCTTATATTCTTCTACAAAGGAATTGGAAATTGAATGTTCTTGTTATTCTGTAAATGATATTGATTCATTTGTAAATCAATCAGATATTGTTGTGATTGGTGGTGGTGGTATGTTAATTAATAATTCTGTTCTCAGATTTATTGCAAAAAAAGTTGCATTTGATTTTGAAGTTTCTTTTTTTAACCTTCTTAGAGCAATAGTTAAGTACAATAAAAAGCTAGTATGTATTTCTATTGGTGGTGATGGTTCTACTTATTTAAATAATCCTTTTAAAAGACGTTTATTTAATAACCCTATTTGTTTAGGGGGGACTGTAAGGTTGGAATCTGATTTAAATACTGTTGATTCTAATTTGTTTTCATTCATTCCGGACATTGTTCTACAAACTCCAAATTTTTTTGATTTTAATGATAATTTAAAATCTGCTCCAAAAAAGAGAATTGTTCTAAATTTGAAACAAGGAAGTGAAAAATTTCTTGATAATTTTCTTTCCGATTATAGTCAGACTTTTGAAATTATAACTTTTGGAAGCCATTTGCCAAATTCGGGTAATGACTATGAGCTTGTTTCTAATACTAATCACTATGTTTTTAATAATTTAAAAGAAACTGTATGTTTTCTCTCTCAGGCTGATTTTATTATATCTTCGAAACTTCATGTTGGTGTTACTGGTTTGTCCTTTGGTGTTCCTTTTATTAGTTATAGAGGTCCTGGAAAGGCTGTTGAATTTTTAAAAAGTTCCAATTTAGATACTTATGTTTGTAATGACTTTGCACAAGTAGACAATTGTTTAAATTCGCATGATCCAGATTTTTATTCTTCTTTTTCTAATTATATATATGAAAGTTCAAAGCATTTTGATGTATTAAAGAATTTGATTAGTAATTAAAAATCTTATAGTTTTGAGAATTTTATTTATTCATGTTTTCTATACAGTTCGTGGTGGTGAGGACAGTGTATTTGAACAAGAACTAAAACTTGTAAAGTCTTCGAATTTTGAAGTAGAATCTGTAAGTCTTTTTAATTCTCACGGATTTCGGGGGATTTTTGATTTTATTATGTCTATATCGAATCCTTTTGCTTGGAGAAAAATTTATAGGAGGATTAAGATTTTTAAACCTGATATTGTTCATTTTCACAATATTCATTTTGCGATAGGTCCATTAGTTTTGCGGAAGCTTTCAAAATTGGGTTTTCCTATAGTTATGACCCTTCATAATTATCGTTTGATTTGTCCTTCTGCTACACTGTTTAATAAGGGAACAATTTTTTTAGATAGTATGTATTCACGTTTTCATTGGAGTGCTATTTTGAATAGAGTATATAAAAATTCCGTACTATTGACTTTTTGGCTTACATTTGTTAATTATTATCACAGACAAATTGGATCTTGGGATAAGGTCGATCGTTATATAGTTTTAACTCCTTTTGCAAAAAGTTTGTTCGCAAATTCATCTTTTAGTCTCAAAAAGGAAAAAATGGTTATTAAACCTAATTTTGTTGAAAGACCTATTGCTTATTTGAAGAGAAGGTCTTCTTCCTTTTTATTTATTGGACGTCTTAGTGAAGAGAAGGGTATAGATTTACTTTTAGATGCATTTATATTAAGTGGATATCCTATTCGCATAGGTGGAGATGGGCCTCTTAGAGAAAAAGTCTTAAATATATCTCGTAGCTATCCAAATATTTTATTTCTAGGGCGCTTGAGCTTGGAAGAAGTTAAGACTGAGATGGAATCTTGTACTGCTTTAATATTTCCATCTATTTGGTTTGAAGGAATGCCCATGACAATAATTGAAGCATTTTCATTGAGTACACCAGTAATAGCTAATAAACTTGGTGCAATGGAATCAATGATTGAAGATGGAGTAAATGGATTACATTTTTCCCAAACAGTCGATGATTTAATTTCTAAGACCTCTTATTGGAATAGTCTTACTGAAAATGATAGGATTAACTTCGGCAAAGAGGCTCTTACTAGTTATGAGAAAATTTATACTCCTGAAAAAAATTTGCAGATGTTATTGTCCATTTATGAATCAATACTAGATGAACGCAAAAAAAAGAGTAATTAGTTTAGAAGTTACTTCTCAGCCTTACTTCAAGTTTTTAGAAGATTCTATTAATCTGGCACTTGGTTTTGTTTCTTCTTATGTATGTGTAGCAAATGTTCATATGTTGGTTGAAGCTAGTCAAGATGCGGGTTTTTCGAAAATAGTGAATGGAGCTGATCTAGTAACTCCAGATGGAGTTCCTCTTGCTAAAAGTATTAAATTTTTTTACGGAGTATCTCAAGATAGAGTAGCTGGGATGGATTTACTACCAGATTTGCTTAAATCATCAGAGGAAAGGGGAATTAAGGTTTTTTTCTTTGGGGGAACAGATTCTATGCTTGACTTAACACGTAAGTTTTGCGCCAAAGTTTATCCAAGTTTGGATGTTGTTGGCATGATTAGCCCTCCTTTTAGAGCTATCTCTTATAAAGAAGAGGAATCTTACATTAGAAAAATAAATTCAAGCGGAGCCGGTTTTGTTTTTGTAGCATTGGGATGCCCAAAACAAGAGAAATGGATGGCAGCTATGAAAGGACGTATCAATGCTTGTATGATTGGGATCGGTGGCGCATTACCTGTAATGATAGGGATGCAGAAGCGTGCCCCGAAATGGATGCAGGAAGCAGGTTTAGAATGGTTATTTAGGTTGTCTCAAGAACCGAAACGATTGTTTAGTCGATATTTCATAACCAACAGTGTTTTCCTTTTTCTCTTTCTACGGGAATGGTTTAAAATCAAAGTATTAAGATATAATTAATAATATGAAAATATCCAAAATCTGTTGCATTGGCGCAGGATACGTTGGTGGGCCGACCATGGCGGTAATAGCGCAAAAATGTCCTGATATCAAAGTAACTGTCGTCGATATCAATGAAGCTCGAATTGCCGCTTGGAATGATGAAAATTTCGATGATTTACCAGTCTATGAACCTGGATTAGATCGGGTAGTGGCAGAGACTAGAGGAAGAAATTTATTTTTTTCTACCAAGGTGGATGAGGCCATACAAGAAGCTGAAATGATATTTATTTCTGTCAATACTCCCACCAAGACCTATGGAGAAGGAAAAGGACAGGCTGCGGATCTAAAATGGATAGAGCTATGTGCCAGACAAATTGCTGCTGCATCTAACACAGATAAGATTGTTGTAGAAAAATCTACTCTCCCTGTACGTACTGCTGAGGCTGTCAAAGATATATTGTCTAATACTGGAGGAGGAGTGAAGTTCCAGATTCTTTCAAATCCTGAATTCTTGGCTGAAGGCACAGCTGTAGAAGATCTGCAGCAGGCAGATAGAGTGCTTATTGGAGGTGAAAATTCTCCAGAAGGCAAGGAAGCTATTCAGGCTTTGGTGGATATTTACGCACATTGGATCCCAAAAGAAAAAATCTTAACTACCAATGTATGGTCCTCTGAGCTTTCTAAGCTCACAGCCAATGCAGTATTAGCTCAACGGGTTTCTTCTATCAATGCATTATCTGAGCTATGCGAAGTGACGGAAGCAGATATTGATGAGGTATCACGTGCAATAGGAGCAGACAGCCGTATTGGTGGTAAATTCTTAAAAGCATCGGTTGGATTTGGAGGTTCTTGCTTTCAAAAGGATATCCTAAACCTAGTTTATATCAGTAGATCCTATGGTTTGACTGAGGTAGCTGATTATTGGGAGCAGGTGATCAAAATGAATGATCATCAAAAAGGTAGATTTGCCAAGAAAATAATCAAGTCCTTGTATAATACGGTGAGTGGAAAGAAAATCGCATTCTTAGGATGGGCTTTTAAAAAGGATACCAATGATACCAGGGAATCAGCATCCATCTATGTTGCAGACCATTTGCTTAATGAAAATGCGAATATCCATGTATTTGACCCGAAAGTAAAGGCCAATCAGATGTACGCAGATCTGGATTACTTGAACACCCGGAGTCCTGAAGCCAATAAAGAGTTGCTATATGTAGAATCAGATCCTTATGAGGCCTGTAAGGAAGCGCATGCTGTGGCTGTTCTGACTGAGTGGGATGAGTTCAAGGGATATGACTGGCAAAAAATCTATGATTCCATGCTGAAACCCGCTCAGGTCTTTGATGGAAGAAATATCTTAGACCATGAAGCTTTGAGGAAAATTGGCTTTAGGGTTTATGCTATTGGTAAATCCTAAAGAATTTAATTGAATATGTTCTAAAAAGCCTCCTATTAAGGAGGCTTTTTCAGTTTAATTTAGAGCAAATATATAAGAGATAAATTCATTGAAAAATTTGGCTGTTTATTGTCAATTGAAGAAAATGAATCTATTGATGGATTTGAAACTAAGAAATTATAATTCAGTGATTGTGTTAGACCCACTGAGCTTTTTAAAAGTAGGTTCTTGAAGCTGTTTGAATAATTTAGAAATACAGAATTATCTACCCAAGGTTTTACATCTAATCCAGCTGTATTTGCATACTCGTAGAAGTTGGGATGATTTTCAAAACTTTCTACTTTGATTGACATCTCTTTCAAGCCTTTATATAAGCCTACTTTTAATAAATAGGAATTCCCACTTATTCCTGTATTGCTACCCAGCAATTGTCCCTCATTCGTCCATCCATGTTTTACCTGAAAATTGTCAAAGGATCCCAATCCACTATTGCTAGATCCTTGTGCATTGGGCCACCTTATAATATTATTGATGCTAAATTGGGACTGGGTGATTTCAGCTTGGATACCCAATTGATAGTTATTAGGAAGTAAAAGGTATTTGCTAAAGCCTAGTTGAAATGCACGACTATGCTCGGGGTTTAGAATTAAATCTCTCCACTTGAGGGGGTGGTCATTTCTTGAAAATTCAAAGTAGATCTCAGTTTTGGCTGCGGGGTTTACCCATCGGGAAAATATACTTACATTTTGATCTTGTCTCAAATCCCTGCTTTCTATGAGTCCTTCTTCTTCTTTTTGGAATGGAGCAAATAGGGGGAAGAAAGCTGTAAAATTATCTTCCATATCTTCTCGATAAATCTGAAAACCTCTAGTACCTCCTAATGAAAAACCTGGAATCCATTTTGGGCTATAAGAGATTGTCAAACCTGTAAAATATCTCCAGCTATCCTCTTCCTTCTCTCCAAAGATTGCTTGATGCGCCCCATCAGAATAGAGGCTTAGGTTGGAAGACTTTAACTGACCTGCCCAATAGATTCCCTCAAAATTCCCTAAAAAGGTTTTGAGCGGTTTGGTGCTTTGCACTCTGAAATGATTAAAACCTGGGGCATTATCACTTAAAATCAAAGAAGTAAACTGTCCTGGACCGGACCAGAGATTCTCTGAAGATACTCCCACAAAGATACCTCCTAAATAAGCTCCGAGATGGGAGTTGCCCAGATTAATGCTAGAGATAGAATTGTTGCCAAACCTTGTTGGCTTATCTATTCCAAAAACGCTTCTTCTTAAATGTCTGAAATATTCAATAGAGGCATCTTCGGGGTATTCCTCAAAATTCTTGTTTTGTGCAAAATGAAAATTGGGATTAAATTGAATTGATAATTTCCCGAATTTTAAATGAAAGCCTGCAGATACTAAGGTCTGTAATCCTACATTGGACAGCATTTCAGAATTCTCCCATCCATCAGGCATGCTAGAATTATAAGTTGAAGTAAATTGTAAAGGGATTGGAGAAAGGATTAAATTTCCCTTTTGATTTTTTAAAGGAGAAATTTTAGGATTGTATCGAGATACGGAATCTTGAAGATAGGCGGATTCAAAATTTGTAAGAGATTTAAATGGGGCTAAGGGTCTGATATTAAAGGTTATATCTCTGCTGATGTTTCCAATTACCTGTTCTCTTCTTAAGTACTCGTATTGCTGACTAAATGATAACGGAAGGTTTTGAGAAAAGGCCGAAATGCTACAAAAAGTAAAAAGAACAAGTAGGGTGAAGTTTCTCATACGTATATTGCCGGTGACACAATTAATTGCATAAAAAAAGCATTTCAAAGAAATGCTTCATAGTCTAAAATTAATCAATTTATCTTAGTGGGCATTCTCATTATCTGTCAGAACAGAAACTATGGTCATGCCTATAATTTTTAAATCAAATACAGGAGACCAATTTTTGATATAATACATATCCAGTTTGTAGCGGAAATACATCCCATTATTAATTTCAGTCTCTCCTCTATAACCTTTAGCCTGTGCCAAGCCTGTAATGCCAGGCTTCATTAAATGACGATTTTTATAGCCTTCGATTTGCTTGGCGCATTGATCATTTTGTACATGGATATGAGGCCTTGGCCCTACGCAGGACATATTTCCATAAATTACATTGAGTAATTGAGGAAGTTCATCAAGACTCGTCTTTCTAAGTATTCGTCCTACTTTGGTTATTCTAGGATCGTTTCTGGTAGCCTGCTTCAGGTTTGCATCCTTGTTCACAACCATTGTTCTGAATTTATAACAATGAAATGTGGTATTGTTGATCCCTTCTCTTGGTTGTCTAAAGAATACTGGTCCTTTAGAATCCAGTTTAATAGCAATTGCAATCAGTGGAAATAGCCACCAACCAAATACCAGCATAAAGAAAAAAGACAAAAACAAATCTGTCATTCTTTTAATGGTAAGGTTTTTCCAATTGTATTTATCGGAAAATAAACTTTCATTTAAATCCTGATCTCGTAGATTTTTCTCTAAATGAAAACCTACTTCCCCAATATTATTTCGAAAATCGTCTATCATGGTGGTTTTTTGTTAAAAAAAATCCTTGGTTGGTTAATTTTGGGTTCTGTAAAGGTCTCTACTTTTGCAAAAAAATCAAAGAAAGGCTATGTTTTTTTACAAATACATAAAATTGTATTTTATGAAAGATTATTTTTCATTTTCTAATTTTTTGATTTAAAGACTAAGTTTTTTTAGTCAAAATCCTACATTTGCTGTAATGATTGGACAACTTTTTGCGTTGCGTGCTATATGAACTTTGATGTTACCATGACCACAATTTTTGCATTTCTTACTGCTTTGTCTGTTGGAATTTCGATTTTCCCTGTTTTGATTAAAGTTTTTTCAAAATTCAACTACGCCGATATCCCAGGGGGAAGGAAGATTCATCAAGATCTTATCCCTTCCATGGGAGGAATTGGTTTTGTAGTTGCTGCCTTGCTTTCCTTTATTATTTGGAACTGGCCACTTTCCCCGCTTTCGCTTAGGTATTTGGTAGGTGGGATTGTCTTGGTGTTTTTTGTAGGCCTTCGAGATGATATGGTAGAATTAAGAGCCAGCCATAAATTGTTGGGCCAGCTTGTTGCAGTCCTGTTAGTAGTAATAGCTTCCGACATCCGCATCAAAAACCTGCATGGCTTTCTCGGTTTAGAAGAACTTCCTTTATATATTTCTTATGCCTTTTCAGCTTTTGTAATGCTTGCTTTGACAAATGCCTTTAATTTGATTGACGGCTTAGATGGTTTGGCAGGGACTATGGCAGTGATTGTCTTTTCATTTTTGGGCTGTTGGTTTATGATGCAGGGTCTGGATAGCTTTGCGATCCTTTCTTTTACTTTTTTGGCTGGAGTATTGGCATTTCTGGTGTTCAACTGGCACCCTGCAAAAATATTTATGGGCGATACAGGTTCCTTGACATTGGGCTTTACCATGGGAGCCTTGATAATAGCCTTTATGGAGTACAACGTCGCTTTACCAACAGGTACTGCTTGGAAATTTGAAGCTGTGTTTTCTACTGGAGTAGCCTTGATGATGTTTCCTCTTTATGATATGGCTAGAGTATTCTATCGCCGAATTAGAAGAGGACAAGGACCTATGACTCCAGATAAAAGCCATGTCCATCATTTTCTGATGAGAATGGGACTGAAACATAATCAGGTAGCGCTAATTTTGGGAGGGGTTCAACTGTCCTTTATTGTATTGGTCCTGATTTTGAAAAACTATTCTGATAACATAGTACTGCCAGTAATTTCGGTGTTGGCTATTTCTCTAGGTTTGTGGCTGGATTTGGTGGCTGTCAAAAAAGTCAAAAAGAAAGTAGCAAAATTGCCGAAGGTACTAGACGTCCATGCCAATGGATCTACAAAAAGGGCCAAAATCAAAATGGATCTCAAAAAAATCACCGACTCTAAGGTGAATATGAATTGAGAGGAATAGAATAAAGAAGTTAGAGTCAAGAACCTAGATTATAGGATGAAAGATTTTAATCTACTATACTTGACAGTATTTTTTGAATTACGGTTGCAATAACGTCTTCTGAACACTATCACTTCCAAACTCCTGTCTTCCGTCCTCGGTCGCCCGTCTCCGAGAAAAAAAATCTTTTGATAGGAAGTGGCATAATTTACTTTCAGACTTCTGACTTTAAATTTCAGACTTATATCCACATCCAACAGTCATTTTTTTAGGTATTTACCAGCTAATTCTAGCTTCTGGAAAGAACTTAATTTTGCTTTTTTCTAAATAGGTGCTAAGTTGAGGGCTGTAAGTGTTTATCCACCCACTATGGCTTACCAATATCCACTCTCTGCACCGATATTTGAGGGGAATGAAATGATCTATTCCCAGCAAGCCATTCAATCTGGCCAGTTGGCCACAGCAGGAGAATTTATCCCACAATTTGAAAGCCTCCTAGGAAAGAAACTAAAAACCCATCAAGTGGTAGCGCTCAATTCCGGCACTAGTTCCATCCATTTGGCAATGGTACTGATGGGGATTACAGCTGGTGATGAGGTGATCTGTCAGTCTTTTACCTTTTGTGCCTCTGCCAATCCCATTATCTATTTGGGGGCAAAACCCGTTTTTGTAGACAGTGAAAGCGATACCTATAATATGTCGCCGGAACTTCTAGAAGATGCAATTTTGGATAGAATTGCCCATGGGAAAAAGCCCAAGGCTATCGTAGTCGTTCATCTTTTTGGAATGCCTGCCAAAATGCGTGAAATCATGGAGATTTCTCGGAAATATCAAATCCCTGTGTTGGAGGATGCTGCAGAAGCTGTGGGAAGTCATATTGATGGCAAAGCTTGCGGTACTTTTGGGGATTTGGGAGTTTTCTCTTTTAATGGAAATAAAATCGTTTCTGCCGGTGGGGGTGGGGCTCTGATTGCCAATGACACGGCAATTGTAGAGAAAGCTCGATATCTATCTACCCAAGCCCGGGAGGATTTACCGTATTATCAGCACTTGGAGATCGGCTACAATTATAAGATGAATAACCTCTCCGCTGCTATAGGTTTAGCGCAAATGGAGCAATTGGAAAAGTGGGTCGAAAAGCGAAGACTGATCAATGAAACGTATAGAAAACTAATTGGAGCTATTCCAGGTATTACATTTCAAAATGAACCTGAAGGGGCATTTTCCAATTATTGGCTCAGCACCATCTTGATCGATGAGACTGTTACAGGATTTTCAAATGATCGCCTACGCATAGCATTGATGAAAAACGGGGCCGAAACTCGCTTTCTTTGGAAACCGCTTCATCTCCAGCCTGTATATCGGGAGATCAAGTTTTTTGGAGGAGATACTTCGCGTAAGCTTTTTAAAAAGGGGATATGCCTACCAAGTTCTGCAAGTTTAACTTTGGAAGATCAGGAGAAAATCGTGGGAGTAATCATTCAAGAGCTTGCCAAAACATTCTAAGAAGTGCTTTATCGAATTTTTGGTAAGAGGCTAATGGATTTGCTCTTAGCTTCCTTGTTGTTTTTACTTCTTTTCCCTCTTTTTATTCTGCTTTATTGCTGTCTTGGCATTCATTTTCGGGGCAATCCTATTTTTAGACAAGAAAGGCCTGGGAAAAATTCCAAAGTATTTGAAATTCTGAAATTTCAGACGATGCAAGATCGTCTTGATAGCATGGGACAGCTTCTTCCTGATTCTGAAAGAATAACCAAGGTGGGACATTGGGTAAGGAAGTTTTCTCTGGATGAAATTCCTCAGCTACTCAATGTCATCAAAGGGGATATGAGTCTGGTAGGACCCAGACCTCTTTTGCCGGAATATTTGGAGCTTTATTCTGCTGAGCAATTGAGAAGACAGGAAGTTAGACCGGGTGTGACAGGCCTGGCTCAGGTAAATGGCAGAAATACCATTTCTTGGGAGGAGAAATTTATGTTTGATGTGCGCTATGTAGACAGCTACTCTTTTTTGCTAGACTGGAAAATATTGCTAGTCACTTTCTTCAATGTGATTCGGGGAAAAGGCGTGTCCCAGCAAGGCCATGTGAGTATGGGGAAGTTTACCGGAAATCATTGAATAACAAGAATTTTTCATTCTCTTAACTGTTTAATTATAAATTTGTTATACTTTTGGTTCTAGGAAATCAACAAGATTGAGACTTGTCAATGGAATGAATTGACAATTTCTCATGTCTAAGAAATGACAGAATATAATTGGATTGAGGGGAAAATAACCTTAGGATGTTTGGTTTAACTTCACGAAAAAGCTTATTTTGCATCATAGATGATTGTTTGGCATATCTTTTAAATACTTCTATTTGAAACAATTTCTACTATGAATTTTTTGTCACGGTTAAAGATCCTTCCTAGATGGATCATTGCCTCACTTGATGCGCTGATACTTTTCCAGTGTGCCTTATTCGGCTATCTGGTGCGTTTCAATTTTGAGCTGGCCTTGATCGAGCAGTATGATGCAGTTGCGGGGTCTTTCACATTTATGGTAGGGGGACTTTTGGTGATGCAAAATACCCGGAGCTATGAAGGTATAGTTCGGCATACAGGCTTTAAAGACGGTTCTAATATTTTCAAAACCGTTCTCATCAATTTTATCCTTTTCCTTTTCCTCAACTTCTTTCATGGCAACTTCCTGAATGATCGTTTCTTATTGCCGACTTCGGTGTTGATCATTGCCAGCTTATCTGCCATGTTTATGCTGATATTTTATCGCTTGCTGGTCAAGGAACTGTTTGTCTATCTTAGAAATGGCTTTATCGCCCGAGAGCTGAAAAATGTAGTCATTTTTGGTGCAGGCGAATCTGGAATTATTGCTCAGGAAGCGATTAAGGGAGACTCTAAGAGTTATTTCAATACGGTTGCCTTTTTGGATGACGATCCGAAAAAAGAAGGAAAGATCATTTCAGGTATTCGCATTTACGAGGGAATTGGAGATCTGGAGAGATTGTCCAAGCAATTTGAGATCAAAGAATTAATTATCTCCGTTCGGGATATTTCAGTGCAGAGAAAAAGGGAAATCATTGATGAATGTCTTCGTCTCAAAATCTCTGTTTCCATCGTTCCTCCTGTGGATCAATGGATCAATGGTGGTTTGACAGCAGGCGCTATCCGAGAAATTAAAATTGAGGATTTGCTTTCCAGAGAGCAGATTCAGCTGGATAATCCTAGGATTCAGGAAGACCTGATGAACAAGGTGGTGTTAGTCACAGGTGCAGCAGGTTCGATTGGGTCGGAACTGTGCCGACAGATATCTCATTATCAGCCCAAGCTGCTGGTCATGCTGGATATCGCTGAATCGGCATTGTATGATATAGAAAATGAATTCAGGGAAAGTTTTTCTGCTTGTCCCATTAAGATTATTCTGGGTGATGTCCGCAATAAAAAGAAGATGAAAGAAGTCTTCAGGGCATTCAAACCACAAGTGGTATTCCATGCGGCAGCTTACAAACATGTGCCGATGATGGAGAACTATCCAGAAGAGGCTATTCAATCCAATGTTTTGGGCACCAAAATTCTTGCAGACCTTTCAGTACTCTCTCAGGTGGATAAATTTGTCTTTGTTTCTACCGACAAGGCCGTCAACCCTACCAATGTGATGGGAGCAAGTAAAAGAGCTGCAGAAATGTATGTGCAGGCTTTGAATGAATATTTGGAAGTAAACCATAAAAAATATCACACCAAATTCATCACGACCCGCTTTGGAAATGTTTTGGGATCCAATGGTTCCGTTATACCTCTTTTCAAAAAGCAGATTTTGCATGGAGGTCCTATTACAGTAACTCATCCGGAGATTACCCGATTTTTTATGACTATTCCCGAGGCTTGTCAGCTGGTACTGGAAGCTGCAGTAATGGGACATGGAGGAGAGATATATGTCTTTGATATGGGAGAACCGGTCAAAATCTTAGATCTGGCAAATAAAATGATCCAGCTTTCCGGAAAGAAAGTAGATGAGGATATCAAGGTCATTTTTACAGGACTGAGAGAAGGAGAAAAATTGTATGAGGAACTGCTGAATGATTTTGAAACGGTGAAAATCACGCATCACCCTAAAATAAAAATTGCTCAAGTAGTGCCGGCAGCCTACCATAAAATCGACGGGCAAGTAGAGCTTTTCCAGGAGCTGATTCAAAAGCAATCCGAAAATGAAATAGTCGCACACTTAAAGACCATTGTTCCTGAATTTATTTCCAATTCCTCCCGCTTCGAGGTGCTTGATAGACTGAACTAAGTTTGTATCAAATAGCAAGTAACAGAAATCAAGATTTTTTTTAGTGAGAACCTGGCTGTAGGTGGAGTAACTGAACTATCTCTCATGGATTTCTAATCAATGACAATTGACCTTGGCACTACTTACCGCTTACTGTTTACACATAAAAGGCTTCATGAAAATTTTTACCTTCTAAAGAGAGAATAGGAGGCATTGAGAATACTCGTATCTTTATGAGGATTTAAGGATAAATACCTTACTATGAAAAAAACACTCACACTGCAGCTCAGCCCAGAAGAGGCTTATGATGCTGAACTTTTTAAAAAAGTTGCCCTAAAAAAAGCGGGTATTAATCCTGAAACTGAAAAAGTCTATGTTCGTCAGACCCGTAGGTCCATAGATGCAAGATCTAGACAGGTCAAAATCAATGTAGAAGCAGAACTTTTTGTGCAGGAATCTCCCAATCCTTTGATCGAAAAGTCAAAAGAATACAATTCCGTAGCCAATGCTGACCCAATTATTATCGTAGGAGCTGGTCCTGCAGGGCTATTTGCTGCATTGAGAGCTATTGAATTGGGAGTGAAGCCGATAGTCTTGGAGCGCGGCAAAGATGTCAAAACGCGAAGACGGGATCTTGCAGCTATCAACAAGGAGCATGTGGTCAACCCTGATTCGAATTACTGTTTTGGAGAAGGAGGGGCTGGTACGTATTCAGATGGCAAGCTCTACACTCGTTCGAAAAAACGAGGGGATGTCCGAAGAATCATGGAGATCTTGGTAGCCCATGGTGCTACGGAAGAAATTTTGGTGGATGCCCATCCTCATATCGGTACTAATAAACTTCCCGTTTTGGTCACAGAACTCCGGGAAAGTATTCTAGAGGCTGGAGGGGAAGTATTGTTTGACACAAGAGTCCAGGATTTTGTTCTTGAGCAAAATGAGATCAAGGGCGTGGTGACTCAAGATGGTGAGAGAATCCTAGGGATGGGAGTGGTCCTGGCTACTGGTCATTCGGCGCGGGATATTTTTCATCTGCTGCATCGAAAGAAAATAGAGATCGAAGCCAAGCCTTTTGCTTTGGGAGTACGGATAGAGCATTCGCAAAACTTAATCGATCAAATCCAATATCATTGCAGTACGGATCGAGGACCTTATTTGCCTGCTTCTTCTTATGCTTTGGTAAGCCAAACTCAGTTTGCAGGAAAACAGCGCGGGGTTTTTAGTTTTTGTATGTGTCCGGGTGGATTTATTGTGCCTGCAGCTACGTCTCCCGGAGAGCTGGTAGTCAATGGGATGAGTCCCAGTCGTAGGGATGGTAAGTTTGCCAATTCGGGAATGGTCGTTGCCGTGGAGTTGGAAGATTTGCCTCATTATAGTCAATTTGGACCCCTTGCGGCGATGGAGTTTCAGGCAGAAATTGAGCGAAATGCCTGGCTAGTGGGTGGTAAATCCCAAGTAGCTCCTGCTCAGAAAATGATGGATTTTGTGAATAGAAAGACCAGTTCCACAGTTTTGGATACTTCCTATCAACCTGGGCTGGAAGCCTCCTCCATGGATGAGTTTTTGCCGGATTTTATAGCAGAGCGTATGCGGATGGCTTTCCGGGTTTTTGGGCAAAAAATGAAAGGCTACCTGACCAATGATGCCCAGTTGATCGGAGTAGAGAGTAGGTCTTCTTCTCCAGTGCGTATTCCTCGGGATAGGGAGTCTTTTGAGCATTCTCAAATCAAAAGATTATATCCATGTGGAGAAGGTGCTGGCTATGCCGGTGGCATCGTTTCGGCTGCAATGGATGGAGAGCGATGTGCCGAGAAGCTAATCGCTTCCTATGTGCACAAGTAATGTTCTGACCATTGCTGTCAATTTTGACAGGGTATAGCAGCATTTGTTAACTTGCCATATGGAATTTGCAATAGTGGATATAGAAACGACGGGCGGTAATTTTGGCAATGCTGGAATCACCGAAATAGCGATCGTTATTCATGACGGCAATTCCATCGTAGCCGAATACGAGACACTGATTAATCCAGAGCAAGAAATACCAGGCTATATCACTGGCTTGACAGGCATAGATAATCAACTGGTAGCGAATGCCCCTGTATTCGATGAAGTGGCAGAGGAAATTTTTAACTTGCTGGACGGGAGAGTTTTTATTGCCCATTCTGTCAATTTTGATTTTGGATTTGTAAGGCGATTCTTGTCAGAGGCAGGCTACGAACTCAAATCCTCGAAGCTTTGCACTGTCAAGCTTTCCCGCCAAGCTTTTCCCGGACAGAGATCGTATAGCTTGGGCAGAATCTGTGAGCATCTCAAAATTCCGATTTTGGCTCGACATAGAGCGATGGGAGATGCCAAAGCTACTGCTATTTTATTTGATCAAATCATGCAGATGCAGCCGGAGTTGATTCATTCATCTTTGAAAAGGAATTCTGGAGAAGCATTTTTGCCCCCCAATTTCTCATTGAAGCAGTACAGAGAAATTCCTGCCGAATGCGGTGTCTATTATATGCTGGATGAAAAGGGCAAAACCATTTATGTCGGAAAGGCTTTGAATATCCGAGATCGCTTCAAGGGACATTTTTCAGGACAAAGTCATCCTCAACTCAAGCAGCAACTGAAGGCAGAGGTGCATAGCTTGACCTGGAAGTTGACCGGGACAGAATTTATGGCTTTGCTCTTGGAAGCAATAGAAATCAAAAGGATCTGGCCCAAGTACAATGCAGCCATGAAATTGCCTCGAGCATTGTGGGGCTTGTTTACCTATCAGGATGGCAATGGCTACACACGCTTCCAAGTAGGCAAGGTGACCAAATCTTTACAGGCACTAGAGACATTTTTTTCAGCAGCCGAAGCAAAGGAGTTTTTGAAGCACGGAATTTTGCAGTATGAGCTTTGCTCCAAACTTTGTGGTATCAGGAAAGTAAACTGTGATATCGTGCAGGATGCTTCCTGTCATGGAGCTTGTCACCAAACTGAGTCAGCAGAAGTTTATAATCTTCGAGCTCAGGATTTTGTCAAAAAGATCAAAGAAAGTAAAGGGGCGATACGATTAGAATTGGATGGGAGAGAAGCAGGAGAGCGAGCTGTTTGTATTTTTGAAGCCGGGATGCTCCGGGAATATGGCTTTGTGCAGGAGGAAGATGATGCATTGGAGCTAGTCAAACCTTATCCAGAGACTGCCTACATTTTAAGACAATATTTTCATCAATTTACTGCGGACCAGATTCAAGTCCTTTCACCTAGAAGCAAAAATTCAGAGGTATTGAGCTTTGGGTTCTAATTATTTCGCCCCGTTGGGGCTCTTTTCTGATCTAGTGATTGTAATTCTCATTTTTAAAACATTCGTGAATACAAGGATCATGACGGTACAACGCGGCAAATCCCCCTTGGAAGGGGGCATGGAGGATGTGTAAATCCATCTAGGACAAAACAATCCGTGAAGACACGGATCTGGACGGAGAGTTTAAACCTTTTCCTTCTGACTACTGCGACTGATCCCGATAGCTATTGGGACTGACTACTATCTCATCTTTCATACTTTAGCTTTCAGATTTCACTTCCAATCACTCTTTAGCTTGCTATACTCCGGCAACTGAGTAGAACCTTCGCATTGATTACTTGGTCCA
The DNA here is from genome assembly GCF_000429465.1 of Algoriphagus vanfongensis DSM 17529. Classification (GTDB taxonomy): domain Bacteria; phylum Bacteroidota; class Bacteroidia; order Cytophagales; family Cyclobacteriaceae; genus Algoriphagus; species Algoriphagus vanfongensis. Next base: position 399,565 of record NZ_KE386906.1, read on the forward strand.
AATCAATGGAATCTAATTTTTTTACCATGGGTTCCGTCTTTGATTTTATCGGGAAGACACCCACGGCTAATACATTTTCGTCACGTTGGAGCTCTTTTCTGATCTAGTGATTGTAATTCTCATTTTTAAAATATTCGTGAATACAAGGATCATGACGCTACAACGCAACAAATCCCCCTTCGAAGGGGGCATGGGGGATGTGTAAATCCATCTAGTACAAAAACAATCCGTGAAGACACGGGTCTGGGCGGAGAGTTTAAACTTTTCCCTGCTGACTACTGCTACTGATCATGATAGCTATCGGGACTGACCACTGATCACTGAAAAACTACTTCTGATACGTCACACGGTATATACAGCCTGCCATATCATCTGAAATTAGCAGACTACCATCTGGGAGTTCCTGCACATCTACCGGTCTTCCCCAAACTTCCTGGCTTGCATCATCCAGCCAACCGCTTACTAAGCTGTCTTCGCCTGTAGCTTCTCCATTGGCATTGATGGAGACAGTGACTACTTCATAGCCTGATTTTTTACTTCGGTTCCAAGAGCCATGTTTGGCGATCACAGCCTGGTTTTGAAAAGTTTCTGGAAACATTTCCCCTTCATAAAAGCGCATTCCCAATGGAGCCACATGAGCTCCCAGCTTCGCTACCGGCTTGATATATTCGTCGGCTGATTTTCCTTTGTCTCCAAATTCTGGATCTTTGACAGTGCCAGCATGCCAATACGGATACCCAAAATGTTGTCCTGCCTCGGTTACTCTATTGAGTTCACAGTCTGGAATATCGTCTCCCATCATATCCCGGCCATTGTCCGTAAACCATAATTCCCCAGTCTCGGGATTCCAGTCAAATCCAACGGAATTTCTCACTCCATGCGCATAGATCTCAGGTTGCGGGTTGGCCTGATTCACATCCAAGCGTGTAATGGAGGCGAATATCTCATTTTCTTCCTTACAGATATTACATGGCGCTCCTACTGGCACATACAGCATGCCGTCTGGTCCAAAGGAAATGAATTTCCACCCATGATGAGACTCAGTGGGATACCCATCATAGACCACTTCATAGGTTGGGTTTCCGAGACTATTTTCTATGTCTTTGAATCGGATGATACGACTCAACTCTGCCACATACAGGTCGCCGTCTTTATAAGCGACGCCATTGGGCATGTCGAGATCTTCAGCCAATGTGAATTTGAAATCAGCTTTTCCATCTGCATTTTCATCCACGAGGGCATAGACATTATTTTCCTGCCGATTTCCTACAAAGACAATTCCCTTGTCAGAAATAGCCAAAGATCGAGCATTGGGTACATCTGCCGCCCAGACATCAATTTGAAAACCTGCGGGAAGAGTTAATTTGTCAAGCTGAACCTCAGCGCTTGCAGTGGAAATGTCCTGTTTATTGGGAGCATCTGGGCTTTTAAATTCGCTCAAACTTCCTTTTTGCTGGCAGCCAGCACTGATACTACCGAGAGTCAATGCGGCCAATAAACTAATTTTAGAGAGTGATTTCATGGTGTATTTTTGAAAAGATTGACATAATCGGATAAGCTTAAACCCATCCTGTTTGATGCGTTTTTATATTCTGGTGTATTTCTCAAAATCAATGATCATATATCCGGTATCCAGACCATCCAACAAAGGATGCTAAGCAAGTGGTTCATTAAATCCGCATGATGCATTAGAAAATCTGCTTCGGACCTTTCCGCCGCGTTGGACAAAATCAGATACTACGCTTTACTTTTCGCTCTCCCCATAGCGATGCTATGCAGCTATAAAGTGACTGATTTTCTTGCAGCTTGACTCCTTCCCGATATACGTCGGGACAGACAGCTACGAATCCAATGCAAAATCCGGGTTGAAGCTTAGACATAAAAGATAATTCTTTTCAGATTGTTTTTAAACCTGTCCTCAATAAACGGTCGTTTCCTTATTTTTGCGCCATGCTATCCATTTCCAACCTTTCTTACTTTATCGGCGGTCGAGCCCTTTATGAAAATGCCAATCTCCACATCAAACCCAAAGACAAAATCGGTTTGGTGGGGCAAAATGGAACGGGAAAGTCTACGCTTCTAAAGATCATCAGTGGGGATTATCAGCCCAGCAGTGGTGAAGTGCAAAAAGCGAAAGACTGTACGATTGGCTTTCTTAATCAGGATTTGCTTTCCTATCAGTCAGATGACAGTATTTTGAATGTCGCACTGGAGGCTTTCAAAGAAACACTGGCCTTGCAGGATCAGATCGATGAGGTTTTGAAGCAGATGGAAACGGACCATTCGGAAGAGATCATCAATAAACTGGCTCATCTCCAAGATCGCTTTGAAGCTCATGAAGGCTATACCATCAAAGCCAAAGCTGAGGAGGTATTGGAAGGAATTGGATTCAAAACGGAGGATTTACAAAAGCCCTTGCGTCAATTTTCAGGTGGCTGGAGAATGCGGGTCATGCTGGCAAAACTGCTTTTGGAAAAACCTTCTCTTTTGATGCTGGATGAGCCTACCAACCACCTGGATCTACCCTCTATCCAATGGGTAGAAAACTACCTCAAAACCTATGAAGGGGCAGTGATCGTAGTATCTCACGATCAGACTTTTCTGGATAATTGCATCTCCAGCACCGTGGAGGTCGCCAATCACAGCCTGACGCTCTATGCTGGTAATTATTCTTTCTACAAAGAAGAGAAAAAGGAGAGAATGGAAATCCAGCAAAATGCTTATGAAAATCAGCAGCAGATGATCAAGCAAACGGAGCGCTTTATCGAGCGCTTTCGTGCCAAAGCTTCCAAGTCCAACCAGGTGCAGTCCCGTATCAAAGCTCTGGATAGGATGGACCGGGTACACGAGGTAGTGGATGATGAGGTGACAGTGAACTTCAAGTTTAAGTTTTCTCAGAAATCCGGAAGGGATGTAGTCACACTGGAGCAGGTAGGCAAGTCTTATGGCGATTTGAAAATTCTCCAAAATACCACAGCCCGTATCGAGCGTGGGGATAAAATTGCCCTGATCGGAGCCAATGGAAAAGGGAAGTCCACTCTTCTGCGTATCATAGACGGATCAGAGAAAATCACAGGAAGTAGAACAGAGGGATATAATGTCATCAAAGCTTTTTTTGCCCAACATCAGTTGGAGGCATTGACTTTGGATAATGAGATCATCCAGGAAATGACACAGGCTGGGAGTGCCAAGACCGAAACTGAGTTGAGGAATGTCCTGGGTTGCTTTTTGTTTACCAATGATGATGTGTTCAAAAAGATCAAAGTTCTCTCTGGAGGAGAAAAATCAAGAGTTGCATTGGCGAAAACCTTGATTTCAGAGGCTAATTTTTTGCTTTTGGATGAGCCTACCAACCACCTTGACTTTCAGTCTGTCAATATTTTGATTCAGGCTTTGCAGCAGTATGAGGGTACATTCATCACGGTGTCGCACGACAGGCATTTTATCCGAGGCGTCGCCAATAAAATCTGGTACATAGAAGATCATCAGATCAAAGAGTACCCAGGATCGTATGAAGAATATGAATTTTGGAGAAGCCAGCAAGCAGATGAGCCAAGCAAGCCAAAAGAAAAAGAGGTCAAAAAGGAGGAAAAGAAGCCGAGATCTGTGAATGACCCCGAGGTGCAGCAAGCTAAGAAGGAATTGAAGAAGCTCGAGTTTCAGCTTTCCAAATTGGAAGAAGAAGTAGAAAAGCTGGAAGGGAAACAAGCTAAGTTGGAAACAGAACTGGCTGATCCGGCTCTTTACTCTGATGAATCCAAAGCACAATCAGTTCAAGACAATTACCAAACTGTCAAATCCCAACTGGATCAGAAAAATGGAGAGTGGGAAGAGCTGGTGGACAAGATTTCAGAATTGCAGGAAGTGATCGCCTGATCTCTGTGGCTCATGTAACAAATCCTCTCTTCTAAAGCAGGAGAGAATGGAGGGATATGCTTTCGGTTTTGCAAATTTCTGTGCCTTTTTGCCTATTTTCAGCCATGAAGTATTTGATTCTTTTTGTGTGCCTGAATACAGTTTTTGGCTTTGGTAATTTGATTAGGTCTCAGACTTTGGAAGATAAAGTCTATATGGATCACATCCAGTCTGTACGTTTGTATCCGGTAGGAGAGCAGTATGATGATCAATTGAATGCACCGACTGTTTCTATTCGGGACCAAAGCTCACTGATGCTTTTGTTTGACGATTTGGCGTACGAACCCCAATTGTACACTGCAAAGTTGATTCATTGTGATGCGGATTGGCAAAAGTCTCAACTTAAGGACAATGATTTCCTGCTTTCTTTCAATGAATTCAATGTGCAGGACTTTGATTATTCTTCCAATACGAGGATTCCATTTATTCATTACTTTTTTGAAATACCCAAAGTGACCAAATCCGGTAACTATGTGATCAAAGTATATGCAGATCGGGATGAAGAAAAAGTGATTTTGACGAGGAAGTTTATGGTGTATGAGGAATTGTTTGCTGTGGGCGCATCTCTCGTGCCTCCTACCCAAAGTGCCGAAAGACAGACAAGTCAGCAGCTCAATGTGGTAGTCAATTATTCTCAGGGAGAAGTCACCAATCCTCAAGCGCAGATCCGTGTAGTCATGCGTCAAAATCAGCGTTGGGATAATGCTAAGTTTCTAGAGAAGCCTACATTCTTGAATGAGGCTACGAAAACCATGCGTTTTGAGAATTTTGATGGAGAAAATACATTTCAGGCAGGAAATGAATTTCGTTTTGTAGATCTGAGGTTTATGCGTGCCACAGGAGTCAATGTCGCTTCTGTGGAGGTATTGCCGGATGTGATCTATGCCAAAGCTCAAGTAGATACGCCACGCCCTAGCTCGCCCTATTCTCAATATTTAGATCTTAATGGGCAATATTTGGTCTATACAAATGATAGATTAGGTGGAGCCCCTGAGATAGAAAGTGAGTACATGTTGACTACGTTCTACTTTGCGATCCCTCAGCAGAGCGAGCCGGTTTATATTTTGGGTTCCATGACCGCTTGGGGGAAAAGCCCTGAGGCAAGATTGGTCTGGAATACTGATCTCAAAGTGTATGAGACGACCCTGCTACTCAAACAAGGCTGGTATGATTATCAGTATGGAGTCAAGAAAGGGGAGGTGTTTGAGACCTTGAGTTTTGAAGGAAGTCACTTCGAAACTGAAAATGAATACGAGGTTTTGGTTTATTACAGGGCCTTGGGGTCTCGCTATGATCAATTGGTTGGATACGTGTATTTGCATCCCAATCGACGAAGGCTCTAAAAAAAAAAACTCCCCGATCTGTACCGGGGAGTTATTGTTGCTTAATCTTCTGAGCTTTGCTCTTCTTCTCCTTCTGTAGGAGCTACATTCTGTCTGACTCGCTCTGTAGGTCTGTAAGGAACAAAACCTTCTCTTTTGAATTTGTAAGTAGTGGTTCTGTTTCCTGATGGGTGATTAGCCAGATCCAACATACCAAATCCTTTGTGGGTGAAGGCTCCCAAGCCACACTTGAAGACAAAATCTTGTACTTCAGGAGCTGCATAGAGGGTGAATGGAAGGGTGTAACCTCTCACTTCATATTTCACATCCATGTCATAGACGGCATAGATTCTCGCAAATTTCTTCTGCTGTTCTTTCAGTTTGTTGACATAGACCATGTCAGGCACTACCTGAAACTTGTAGAAGCTTTCCATTTGCTCTTGAGAATACCATCCGGATCTCTCCATACGGGTCAGAGTGGATTCATACAATAGATCGGAGAATTCATCACTGTCTGGGCTGATGAATCTTTTTCCTGCTTCCTCGTTGAATGCAGGAGTGATCAATACCAAGGGGGAGATACAAACGAATTTGTTTGAAGTCTCCAACTCAGGTTCTACTTCCAATTCCGTATACTCAGGAGAGAGAATCAAGTTCCCCAATTCAATTTTCGGAGTTGCAAAAACCTGCTCTAGCAAGTAGTCCAAAAACTCTTCGCTCTGGGAAGAGAGGACTAAGGTGACCAAGCTAGAATAGTAATGCAAACCGCTTCTGCTCACTTTCGTCTGGCCTTTGAGACCAGAGAAATTGAAGTAATTGTAATTGAAGAATTCTTCTCTACCTCCTTTGACAATCAGTCCTTTGAGAAACTGCGCCAAGATGTATTGGTGATGGAAAGGCAAATAAGAACCTTTGTTCTTTAACGAAAATATTAGTCTTACTCTCACGGTGTTTTAAAAATAATGAGACAATAATTAAGGAAAATAGGTAACGTTTTTTGGGTGAATAAACAGAGGCAAAATTACATTTATTTTTGAAAAAACGTTAAACGTTGAACCTAAAATGCATAATATCCCCGTCTTTTACAATATATTCTTTCCCTTCTATGGCGATTTTCCCATTTTCTCTACATCCAGCCTCGGTCTTAAACTGTTGGTAATCGGCTAGTTTGATGACCTCAGCTTTGATAAATCCACGCTCGAAATCAGTGTGAATTACCCCCGCTGCCTGCGGTGCTTTCCAGCCCTTTTTGATCGTCCAGGCTCTGACTTCCTGTACGCCTGCTGTGAAATAGGTGATAAGATCCAGCAATGAATAGGCGGCAGAAATCAATTTGTTGAGCCCACTTTCTTCTAGGCCATATTCCCCAAGAAATAGTTCGATTTCCTCAGGATCGTCAAATTCGGCTATTTGAGATTCGATTGCTGCACATAGGATGATTACTTCAGCATTCTCCTCTTTAACCTTTTCTTTCAATGCTTCAACGTATTTGTTGCCCTCAAGGATACTGTTTTCATCCACATTGGCTACGTAGAGCACCGGTTTGATCGTTAAAAGATGCAAATCTCTGACAGCCTCCAAGTCTTCTTTCTCTACATCCACAGCACGTGCGTTGAGCCCAGACTTAATCCCCTCTTTGAATTTCAATAAGGTCTCCAGATCTTTTTTGGCTTTTGCATCACCTGATTTGGCAACCTTCTCGATTCTCAGGATTTTCTTATCGATAGATTCCAAATCTTTCAATTGGAGCTCCGTATCGATCACTTCCTTGTCAAAAATAGGGTCTACACTGCCAGCGACGTGAACGATATTATCATCTTCAAAACATCTGACTACGTGTATGATCGCGTCTACTTCCCGGATGTTTGCGAGAAATTTATTTCCCAGTCCCTCTCCCTTGGAAGCACCTTTGACCAATCCGGCGATATCGACAAATTCGATCACGGTAGGAAGTACTTTGTGAGGATTGACGAGTTGCTCCAAGATTTGCAATCTCTTGTCCGGAACAGTCACCACGCCTACATTAGGCTCGATGGTACAAAAAGGAAAATTCGCTGCTTCAGCTTTTGCACTGGAAATTGCATTGAACAAAGTGGACTTGCCGACGTTTGGAAGTCCTACGATGCCACATTGTAAGGCCATTAATTCGAAGTTTTTATTTTAAATATTCTGTAGGATTTATACCCTTGGTAGAACTCCATCACTGAAACCCTAAAAATGGTGTAAACCGGAATGGCAAAAATCATCCCTAAGACACCGGCGATTTTTGCACCGGCAAAGATAACAACAAATATTTCAAGGGGATGTGCTTTTACAGATTTAGAAAAGATCAAAGGCTGCAAAACAATGTTGTCAGTCACCTGCACAACCGCAAAAACAGATAAAATCTTGATCAAAAGGTAAGTGAACTCATTGCTATCGGCAAAATTGCCTGTAGAGATTCCAACGATGATTCCAAAGGTGGCTCCCAGGATAGGTCCCGCATAGGGAATCAAATTGGCAAAAGCAGCAAACAGGGCGATAGTCAAGGCGTAGTCCACTCCCAATATTCCTAAGCCTATACTCGCAATAGAGAATATTGCCAAAATTTGAAGAAAAAGTCCGGTTAGGTAGTTGGAGAGAAGTCGCTCCACCTTGGAGAAAGTGGCCACAGACAGCTCAAAATAGGGGTTGGGAATCAGATGAAGAAAGTTTCTTCTCAACAATCCATTTTCCAACAAAAGGAAGAATGTAATAAATGCTACCGCCATCAGTCCTATAAAAAAGGTGCTGGCTGTGTTGATGACCTGACTTAGGAAGTTTCCAAAATCAAACCCCGCAATCATGGAGATAAAATTGTTTTTCAGCTCATCAAACAGGTAGCCTGGCTCCGAATCCATCAGTCGATGCTTCAGTAGCCAGTCTTCCAGCCGCACTACCGGGATCTTGATCTGCTCGTAGATGCTTTCCAGATCTAGATTGCTGAGGATGATCACCTGATTATTGATCAGTGGGAAGAATAAAAGTCCCAGTGATACCAAAAGCAAAATAATAGCGGTGTAGGAGATAAGGATAGCGGACCATCTTGGGATATGCTGTCCCAAGACATGGAAATCATTGAGTCGATTGGTCAAGGGTCTCAGCAGTGCTGCCAAGATCATGGAGAGGATCAGGTATGCAGATATATTGGAAAAGTACCAGCCAAACAGTACAAAGGCCCCGATTATCAGAAATAGATATAGAAAAAACCGCTGCATAGAACAAATGGAAAAGGAGGCCTCAAGCCTCCTCTAATATACTGTTTTCAGAATGTAATCCGATTTGAAACCGGGCTTATTCCCATCTCAATTCGTTTCTGTTGTATTCGTCTTCTGACTCTTCCTGCTCATATTGCTCAAAATCATGCTCAGGCATCAAGTCTGTTTTGATATAGTCCACCGACTCATTGAGTGCTTCTACAAATTTGAAAAAGTCCTCTTTGTACAAGAAGATTTTATGCTTTTCGTAGGTGAAGTTATCTCCATTTACTTTTCTCTTACTTTCTGTAATAGTCAGGTAGTAATCGTTGGAGCGGGTAGATTTGATATCGAAAAAATAAGTTCTCTTTCCTGCTTTTACTTTTTTGGAGAATATTTCATCTCGGTCATAGCCTCTTCGATCTTCCACAATTCGTTTTGGTTTAATGTGCTGGGGTTACTATTTGAAAACTAAGATAGCATAATTCAATTTTAGATTTCAAATAGAAATTCGAATATTTTTTGAAAAAACAGTAGAGAATTTGTGTTTCGCTTAAAAAGTCAAAAATGGATATAAAAAAAAGCGGATAAACCGCCTTCTTTATTCTCCGTGCAAAAATGCTTTTTTTGCCATCAGTTCTTCTTCAGTTTCAGGATGATCCGGGTCATCCACACAGCAGTCTACCGGACATACGGCAGCACACTGCGGCTCTTCATGAAAGCCATTGCACTCGGTGCATTTCGCCGTCACGATGTAGTAAAACTCATCAGAGACAGGCTCTTGACTTTCGTTGCCATCTACTACAGTACCATCCTCAAGCGTTACCTCTTGCAAGGATGTTCCTCCAGCCCAGGTCCACTCGATTCCGCCTTCATAGATTGCAGTGTTTGGACATTCTGGTTCGCATGCACCACAATTGATGCATTCGTCTGTGATCATTATCGCCATAAACAAAGTATTTGTTTCAAAATTACTAAGCGAAACCTAGACCCACAATAAAAAGTTGTCATACTAACTAATTTATAATAATTCTTATTTCAGTCTCCAGAAACTGATAAATTTGCAGCATGATTGACCTCAAAACGCGTATCGCAGTCTTTGTCTCTTTGGGAGAAAGAATCGAAAATCTCGATGAATTCCAAAAAGAATATCTTTTTCGCAGAGCCGGAAACAAAAATAACTGGTTCACACCGGCAAGCTGTGAGCGTGCATTGCAGGGATTGGTAGCCATGCTCCAGGCAGAGAAGCTCCAAAAATGGCTTTCTTCCTATGACTTGGATCGAAAAGTACCTGTGCAAGATGTGGGTGTTTTGATGGCTGGTAATATTCCTGCCGTTGGCTTTCATGACCTTATGACGGTCCTGCTGGCTGGTCATAAGGCCAGTGTCAAGCTGAGTTCTGCCGATGAAGTCCTGATGCGCTGGCTGATAGGGCAGCTCCTGGAACTTGAGCCGGCCTTTGCAGAACGAATTGAATTGGCTGAAATGCTCAAAAACAAGGATGCCTATATTGCTACAGGCTCAGATAATTCTGCAAGATATTTCAATTACTATTTTGGAAAATATCCCTCCATTATCCGTCAAAATAGAACGTCTATTGCCATACTAGATGGAAGTGAATCAGAGGAAGACCTAGCCAGACTAGGGGAGGATGTGTTTACTTACTTTGGACTGGGGTGTAGAAATGTATCCAAAATCTACTTGCAAGAGGAAGCGCAACTGACACGAATTCTGGATGTATTCAATTCTTTCTCTGAAAAAGTCTCTCTTCATAAATTTCTCAATAATTACGAGTACAATAAGTCCATCTACCTAGTCAATGGGGAAAAGCACCTGGACAATGGATTCTTGATTTTCAAAGAAAGTCAAGAGCTAGTTTCTCCTATTGCAGTGGTGTATTATGAATTGTATGCATCGAAGGAGGAGCTGACTGAAAAATTAAAACAACAAGAGTCAAAAATTCAATGTGTAGTCTCTCACACTGACCTGTGGCCAGGAGCTATTTCTTTTGGGGAAGCACAAAGTCCTGAGCCATGGGATTATGCGGATGGGGTAGACACGCTCCGGTTTTTACAAAGTCTCTAATTCTTAGTCGGGCTGCCTTTGGGCAATTGGATGCAAAACTTGGATCCATGCCCCACTTCTGACTCTATCCAGAGCTTTCCTTTGTTTTTGTGAATGTACTCTTTCACGAGAATCAAGCCCAAACCAGTGCCACTTTCATTATTTTGTCCCCGGGTAGTGAATGAGACGCCTTCTTGGATTTTCTGAAGGTTCTCTTGGTTGATGCCGATTCCATTGTCTTTGACACAGACTTGAATGCTTTGGCCTAAGTCTTTGACACTGATCTGAACAGTCCCACCTGCCTTCGAAAATTTGATAGCATTATTGATGAGGTTTCTCAAAACCATATCCATCATATTTCTATCCGCCAAAACCCAGGTCGGAGGGTAGTCTGCTATTTGAATTTCGACCTCTTTTTCCACAGCGATTCGCTGGAGGAGTTTCCGCTGCTGGTGCATCAGGATAGCAATATCAAAGTTGTCCAGATGAATCTGCTCTCCACGGATTTGGCTACTGGACCAGGCAAGGAGGTTTTCTAGCAAAATGGCCACTTGCTCCATGTTTTTGGAAACTTCCGGAAGCATCTCCATAAATTCCTCCTGAGTAATCAAGCCTGTCTGAGTCATGTGGATCAACTCTTTCACGCCAAAGACAGGACCTTTCAGGTCATGCGAAATGATGGAGAAAAATTTGTCTTTCAGATCATTTAGCTGCTGCAATTCTTTGGTTTGCTCTCTTAGCCGCTCATTGGTTTTGATCTGCTCTGTCTGGTCATCAAACAGTAGGATTTCACCGTAATATGTCGTTTTATTTTCAAACAGCGGTATGGATTCTACTTGATAGGTTTTCTGGTTTTGCCGGTTGACCAGCGAGATAGTTTGATTGCTTTCTTTTTCCTGCTCTAATAAGTCAAGAACTTCAGGAGTATTCACGAGTAGATCCTTAGAAGATAGACCTACAGAGATTGACTTCTCTTTTCCATAGAATTTTCTAAAAGCAGGATTGAAATCAACAATTTGATGACGAGCATCTACTACAAGTACTCCCTTGCTCAGGGATTCCATGATCTTAGTCTGCGCTATGGGCTTCAGGCTGAAGAGGCTATACCGTACTATGGCAAAACCTAATAAGGCATACGTCAGCAAAAATGCAAATGGCGTGAGGTCTATTCCATCAAAAGGTTTGATCAATCCGACTTGGTATAATACATTGAAAATCAAAGGAAGAAATCCGCTGATAATCATGAGTTTGGTTTGGATGCGATAGATGGGGTCAGCGCTTTTGAAGCGCTTCCACAGGATCAATGTCCCAGCCAAATAAGCCAAGTAAGAATAAGCTGTGTGAATGTAATACCAAGGCCCTACCTGGATTTGAAGAATAGCCAAAGAACCACTTTGCTTCACTTCTGTGTGGGCATAGTGGAGATGATGCAGGTCATTGGTCAGTACGGCTAAAAAAGTAAGAGTGGGTATCAGAAAAATCCCAATCAGGATATGTGGTGCCTGCCACCTATTAAAACCAGAGTAGTTTAAAGTAAAAACCAACCATGCCGCTGGCACATAGCTGATGCCAATGTATTCGTAATCAATCCAGAAGAGTATGTTTTCCAAGCGAGTTTCACTCAGCTCCAGGCCATAAAAAAAGCCCCAAATACAGACCAAAAGCATGGTCAATGCGATCCATCGCGTAGAATCCCCCAGCTTGATGGCTATATAGATCGACAAGATTCCGACCAATAGGCTAGAAACTATGAGAATAGAAGAAAATGGATTGCTTAGGATTTCCATTTTGGGCTGGGAATGCCAGTGGCATTCTTTTGTTTATTCTTGACTTGGGGATTGATTCCTAATATTACATCAAATAATCAAAAGAAATAAATGGAATCAGCTTGAAAATCAGTAATCCTATAAAAATAGTTCGTGCGATTTTCCTTATGGTATTGGGTATGACTGATTTCTGCCAGTTTTTAAATTTCTTAAGATTTTCTAAAAAATATCTTTTGTCGATGATTGATTAGCATCTAAGAAATACTGAGAAAATTGGATTTATTTATCAAAGCTTTACTTTTATCCTTTCAGGAGGGCATTTGAAGGAGATTTACTCCATAGCATAATTCATAACATATTGGTCTCATCATGCAGCAGTTATAAAGCTGCAGATTTTTTATTTTTGGGCCATGCGCATCTACCGATTTTCACTTTTATTCGCCGCTTGCTTCCTGCAGGCCGCTCTAGTATTTTCTCAGGGGAAAATTGAAAAAGAGAAAAGCATCAAAAAGAGCGAGGTGCCTGAGGCAGCCTTAGAATGGTTGGATGATGCTTTTGAAGAAATCAAAAAGCCAAAATGGTATCAGGAGTTTTTTGAAAATGGGTATTCCTACGAAGCAAAATTTCGCTTTCAAGAGCATTTTTACAGTGTGGAATTTGACTCCCTTGGTCGGATAGAAGATGTAGAAGTAGAGATCCAGCTTTCCGAACTGGCAAGTGAAATTCGGGAGACAATAGAAGCATACTGGGATACCAACTATGAGAAGTACAAGGTCTTAAAAGTTCAGATTCAATATTCTGGAGAGGAAGATGACCTGGAAGATTTTTTTGATGAGGATTCAATGGAAGGAGTCAGAATCGCCTATGAAATTGAATATCATGGAAAGGAGATCAGTGGGGCAGATGAAATCTGGGAAGCTACATTTGATAGTGCGGGAGTGTTCATCAGCAAACGGAAAATAATCATTCGCATCTCGGATAACCTTACTTTTTGATGAAAAAGCTGTCGCTTCTTGCTTTTCTGTTGGTATTTATCCAGAGCGTCTATGCTCAGGATAGGGTCTTCATGACCGGGTTTTTCCCGGAAGCCGCCTTGACCAAAAAGTTATCCAATGGGAATAAGATCAATTTCAAGGTGGAAAATCAGGAGTACTTTTATCGCAATGTAGAGGATCCGTCTGAACGATGGAAGGTGTCGCACTATAGAACCGACTTGATGGCTTTTTATGATTGGAAAGCCAGTCCCTTATACAGTCTTGCATTTGGGGTATTTCATAGAATTCATGAGGGAGCCAATGCCAATCGACTGATCCAGCAATTGGCTTTTATCCAGCGAACAAGGATTGGCCGCTTGGGACACCGAATCCGGACAGATCAGACATTTCAGACGGCTGAACAGGTCGTCTATAGACTTCGTTATCGTCTGGCTTGGGACATTCCATTGGAAGGTACGACGCTGGATCCGGGGGAGAAGTATTTGGTGATATCTGACGAACCTATCTTTGGTCTACAGGGAGAGGAGTTTGATATTGAGAATAGGCTGGTTTTATCTCTGGGTAAACTGATAGATGAACAGAATAAAATTGAATATAGCATTGATTATAGAACTGATGGATTTTTTCAAGATGGGTTCCGAAACCGCTTATGGTTCAAAATAGGATATTTCTATAATTTTTAGACCAAATTTAGGGTTTGAAAGGCTTTAAATTTGTTGTGAAATACAAATTGATGTATGTTTGCGTTGTGAGTGATCGGGTTTGATTTTTCTATTCCATGTCCTTGAAAAATACCGATTCAGCAATTTAAAATTCAATGCAAGAACGAGGTATCAATAGTACTTTTAAAAAGATCATTTACGAGTCATCGGAGATGGTTTTTCTTGCAGATGATACCTATCCTTATAGTATTTTTTATGGCAATGAATCCTTTGAAAATCAGATAGGAGAGTCATTGGAAGAGAGAAATCTCGTGGGGCTCGGTTTGGATATCAATGCTTACATTTTCAAAGAGGAGCTTGTGCTTTCCCATCAGGAAAGAGACTTCGCTTTTCATTTGGAATTGCCCCAAGACAATGGCTCCAATTATTTTCTGTTTTATAAGGGAAAAGAAATCCGAACGCAAGGCCTTCCGGCTAGAAAGGAAATTCATCATTTTTTCAAATCCCAATTAGATCTCATCGCCCTGGGGCAGCATGATTATCTTACCTATGTCAATGCTGCAGTGACTCCGATTTTGGGATATGAGCCTGCCGAAATACTCAATTCGGGTCTATGCCTTTTCTTGCATCCAGAGGATGTGGAGGCAATTACGGCAATTTGGAAGCGAAGAGGGGGAGATGCGCAGATGGATTTCTTTGCAGCCCGCATTAAGGGGAAGGATGGAGGCTATCGCTATCTGGAATGCTCTGTACAGTTTACAGAAGAGCATTTTTACCTGATTGCAAGAGATAAGACTGATCAGCAAAAATTGGCGCTTCAGGAAACTATCCAACATAATCTTTTGCAAAAGTATCATGGAGGTGAAGAGAGCATCCTATGGAGCTGGTCTCAGGGAAATCGGAGTCTGGAGTGGGGAGTTGGAGAAACCAATATGCCACAATCCACCCCTCAAGCACTTGAGCATAAGATAGCTTTGCAACTCAGTAAACTTGATTCACAGGAAACTCACTGGGCACTGGAGGTCCAACTAGAGGAAACTTATTGGAAGCTTGCGGCTGAGAAATATGAAACTACTTGGCTGGGGATAGTGTCAGAGCAGACGAAGCAGAAGCAGCTGGAAAACTCCAATGATCTGATTCATCAGCTCTTTCAGAATACTCCGGAAGCGATCATGGTCACCCAAGTTGATGGTTCAGTGTTCCTTTGCAATGAGGAGTGTAAGAAACTGCTTGGCTTGGACTCTAGTGATGATTTTGCACATTTGGATGAACTGAGTGGTCTATTTACAGATGGGACACAGTGGAAAGAGTGGTTGGAGCAAGCCCGCCATGATGAAAATGCAAAGCGATTTCCTGTTTCTTTAAGTCGCAGGGATGAGACAAAACTTGAATTGGAATTGTCATTCAAGCTCATGGCAGCTCCGTATCAGGAATACATCTTGATTTCTTTCCAGAATGTAGTGGAAAAAATAAGCCTCGAAAAATCCCTAGCCGAGAGCAGTGATTTCTTGATGAATCTGACCGAGCAGGTTCCGGGAGGATTGTATCAGTTGGTTTTGGATGAAAGCGGAACCATGTCATTTTCATTTTTATCCAAAGGTATCGCTTCGGTTTTGGGATTGTCAGAAGAGGAAGTGGAGAATTTCTCCGATATCTCTCTGGCAATAGCGAGGGTTCATCCCTTGGATTTGCCTCAGGTGATCATGTCATCTGTTGCTTCCGCCAAAAAGCAGGAACCTTGGCAATGTCAGTTTCGGGTCAAAAGTGATTTGGATCCTAGCGGATACACCTGGGTTTTGGGAGCTGCCAGACCTCAATCCATGGAAAATGGAGATATGGTATGGTATGGCTATCTGACAGATATAAGCCAGCAAAAAGAATTTGAAAGCAAATTGGATGTGGCTCGGAAAACTGCCGAAAAGGCGAGCCAGATCAAGTCTGATTTCCTATCCATGATCAGCCATGAATTGAGGACTCCACTCAATGCCATCTCTGGATCAGTCTACGCTATGCTCCAAGATGACCCATCGGAAAATCAAAAAAGCACACTGGGAACAATCAATTTTGCGGTAGAAAATCTAATCATCATGATCAATGATCTATTGGATTTTCAAAAAATAGAAGCCGGAAAATTGTCCATTGAAAATGCACCTTTCCAATTGAAAGACTTGGTAGAGCAGGTTATGAAAGGCTTGACTTTTCATGCCAAGGATAGTAAGAATGACTTGAACCTGCATCTGGATGGTGATCTCAACTTGATGGTAAAAGGAGATAAAACTCGCCTTTCCCAGATTTTGAATAACCTGATCACCAATGCACTGAAATTTACCCAAGAGGGGAATGTCGACGTGAGTTTGAAACTGCTACGCAATTCTGGGACTCAGGCCAAAGTCTATTTTGAAGTTAAAGACAATGGAATCGGCATAGCTGCTGAAAACCAAGAAAAAATCTTCAATGATTTTGATCAAGTGCAGCCGAGCTTCAGTACCAAATATGGTGGTACAGGTCTTGGATTGGCGATTACCCGGAGACTACTTCAACTGATGGGAGGGACCATTGGGCTCGACTCCCAGCTGGGTAAAGGAAGCACTTTTTATTTTGAGCTGCCTTTTGAGGTAGTGAATACACCGATAGCCAATGGTGCTCAGCCCGATAGATCTAGAAGAGATTTTTCCAACCTTCACTTTTTGATGGCGGAAGACAATGATGTCAATGCCTTGGTCTTGGGAAAGATAATTAAGAGATGGGGATTTACCTATGATCGCGTGGAGGATGGGGCTGAAGCTGTCGAAGCCTGCCAAAGTAAGCGCTACGATTGTATTCTGATGGATATCCAGATGCCTGTCATGGATGGATTTGAAGCGACTGTCGCCATCAAAGAAATGGTTAACACTCCGGTGATCGCTTTGACAGCTGCGGCCAAACTGGAGATTATGGAAAAAATAGAGGACTGTGGCTTTGATGGGTTTGTAGCCAAACCCATCGATGCATCAGAGCTTCTCAAGAAAATCCAGGATGTCATCCTTGAAGTAGATCACAGTTCCTGAGCTTTCTCAAAGTACTCTTCTACCAAGTCCATTTCTGGATAGTCTTGGTATAGCTCATCTAGAAACTGCAACGCAGAAATCTTATCCCCTTCCAGCACATAATAGATTCCTTTGTTTCTATAGGCATAGGGGTTGTTTTCATCCATTTGTATGCTTTGATTGATCAGGTCGATTCCTTCCTCATTTTTGCCTAGATAGAGGAGATAGAGCCCTTTGTTATTATAGAAATAAGCCTGTCGGTTGTTGAAGGAGATCGCTTTATCGACTGCATCCAGTGCTTCCTGATAGTTGCCTTCGTCAAATGCGATCATGGACCGAAGATTATGCAGGTTTGGCTCAAAAGGATTGATGCTTTCGGCCTGGATCAGCAAATCTTTGGCTTTGTCAAAATCTTTGAGGTAATAATGAATCGTCGCTTGATTGACCAGCAGGTCAGAATTATCCGGATCCAATTCGCTGGCTTTTTGAAAATGCAGAAGAGCATCATCGAATTCCTCGAATTTTTCGGCTACCAAACCTGCTAAAAAGTGACCTTCCCAATTTTCTGGATCATTTTTCTTCATCCAGTCGGCATCACTCCGAGCATTGTAAAACTCACCATTGTCCAAGTAGCTCAGTCCCCTCTGAAAATGGGCCTGAGAATAATCAGGACGATAATAGATTGCTTGCGAAAAGTCCGAAATCGCCTGACCAAACTGATTGAGTTGCACATGGGCCACGGCTTTGTTAAACCATGCGTCCGCATAGGCCGAGTCCAGTTCCAAGGCTTCCTGATACAGTTGGATGGCCGAACGAGGGTCATTTTCCTCTAGCTTTTCATTTCCTTTGAGAAGAAACCTTCCTTTTTTGTCCTCTACGGAGTCACAAGAAAGGATACTAAATGCCAGTATTCCGTAAAGAATACTATTCTGAATTTTCATTGTCTTCTGTTGGTTTGGCTTTCTTAGAATTGGGTTCTTCTCCCATGAGATATGCAAAAGGTCTCGTTTCCTCACTTAGGTCAAATATTTCTCGGAGAATTGCCATAGTAGGGATCACTAAAACCATACCAGCTACTCCCCAGATTGTACCTCCGATCAACAAACCCAAAAACGTGATAAATGCATTTAGGTTGACATTGCCTCCGACGATCTTGGGAGTCAGGAAATTTCCCTCTACCAACTGGATGATCTGATAGCAGACGAGCACCGCCACAGGGTAGAACAAGCTGTCTTTGGTCAGAAATGAATAAGTCACCGGTAGCAAGACGCCGATAAATGGTCCTACATAAGGTATGATATTCAATATCGCTCCCAGCACTCCAAAGAAGATCGCATGCTGGATGCCCAAGGCGGTATATGCAGAGATATTGAGAATTGCCAAAATGATCATGACTTTGCCTACTCCGATGATGTAGTGCTGAATCACATTGGTCAGACTGTTGATCCTCATCCTCACGAGTACAGGATCCCGGTCCCTATAGATCATAATCATCATCCTCGTCAGATGATGCCTATAGATAAGGAAGAAAAACATAAAGACAGGAATCAACACCAGCCCTGATAGTGAGCCTACAGTCTTAAGAGCAAAGTCAGAAATACTGGAACTGTTCTCCACCAGCACACTTTTGAGGTAGTCCGTATTTGCTTTCTTTCTTATCTCATAGTCTGCTTGCAGATTGGCCTGAGTCCACTCATCGATCTGCTCGCCATACGTAACAAGCTTGGTAGACACATTGTCAAAATCATTGGTGAATGATGCGACATTGGCGATGATAAAAGTCAATAGGCCCCCTACGATCAAAGTCATGGAAAGCAAAGAAATCACACACGATAGACTCTGCGGCACTTTTTTTCTTTCCAGCCAATTGGTCAAAGGCGTAAAAAGGATCGCAAAGAATCCTCCCAAAAAGAGCGGAATCAGAAGGCTTTTGCCAATTATCAGGAAAAACACCAAGACGATGATGAAAAGCATAATCGACAAGGCAGAAAGATAGGGGGGGATATTGAGCTTTTTGGAGACCATTATCTTAATTTTTGAGAAGATAGAGCTACTATTTCAGAATTCAAAAATCAGGAAATCAATCCGGCTCTTCGGAGAAGCGCTTCGGGTTGAGGCTCTCGACCTCTGAATCTTTTGTAAAGTATGGAAGGGTGCTCCCTGCCACCTGCAGAAAGGATATGATCCTGAAAAGCCTGCGCGGTATTTTTGTCAAACACACCTTTCTCCTGAAACAGCTCAAAGGCATCTGCATCCAAGACCTCCGCCCATTTGTAACTATAATAGCCGGACGCATAGCCCCCTTGGAAGATGTGGGAAAAGGAAGTACTCATCAGGGTACCTTCCACTTCTGGCAAAAGGGCAGTTTTCTCCATACAGGATTTTTCGAAATCAGGAATGCTCGAGATCTCATTGGGAGCGATGGAGTGAAATGCCATATCCAAAAGCCCAAAGCTGATTTGTCGGACAGTCTGATAGCCCTGCTGGAAATTTGCCGCTTTTTTGATTCGCTCCACTAAGTTTTCTGGAATTTTCTCTCCAGTCTCATAGTGTACCGCAAATAGATCCAAACATTCTTTTTCATAGCACCAGTTTTCAAAAATCTGCGAAGGAAGCTCTACAAAGTCCCAAAACACACTTGTGCCGGAAAGCGATTCATAAGTACCTCTGGCCAGCATGCCATGAAGGGCATGACCAAACTCGTGGAATAGCGTCGTCACTTCATTGAAGGTCAATAGACTCGGCTTGCTTTTGGTAGGTTTGGTAAAGTTGCAGACAATAGACACATGAGGTCTCTGCTCTTGGCCTTGGGAGACAAATTGCCCTTTGTAGCTGGTCATCCATGCTCCGTTGCGCTTGCCGGCTCTTGGGAAATAGTCAGCGTAGAAGACGGATACAAAATTCCCGCTTTCGTCTTTGACTTCATAGGCCAAGACATCTGGATGGTAGACAGGAATGTCTTTGTTGGGGATAAATTGGAGACCATAAAGCTTGGAAGCTGTCTGGAATACTCCTTCTATTACCTTTTCCAATTGGAAATAAGGTCTCAGCAACTCATCATCTAGCTCATATTTTTCTTTTTTGAGCAATTCGGAATAGTAAGCAAAGTCCCACTTTTCCAACTGCTTCAGGCCATCCCGTTTTTGGGCATAGGCTTCCAGTTCTTTCACTTCCTCTTTTGCTTTGGGAAGTGCTTTTTCCAGTAAGTTTTCCAAAAAGTCCATCACTGCTTTTGGGCTTTTGGCCATGCGCTCTTCAAGGACAAATTGCGCATGAGAAGAATAACCCAAGAGCTGAGCACGCTCATTGCGAAGTCGAAGAATAGAGCGGATGATTTCCTGATTATCCAGCTCATCACCTTTACATGCCTTGGTGTTGTAGGCCATAAACAAGGTCTTGCGAAGCTCACGATTGTCTAGATAAGTCATCGCTGGGATATAAGACGGAAAAGCCAAGGTGAAAGCCCATTGGCCAGGTTTTCCTTTTTCTTCTGCAGTCTGGGCAGCAGCTTCTTTGATACTTTCCGGTAATCCTTCGATAGCTGCCTCTTCCTCTACATAATGCACATACTTATTGGTTTCAGCCAGAACATTTTCTCCAAACTGAAGTGAAAGCTGCCCCAGTTCCTGATCGATTTTTCGGAGTTTTTCAGCATCCTCTTGGTTGAGGTTTGCACCATTTCTCACGAAGGACTTGTATGTTTTATCCAACAGTGTCTCTTGCTCTGGACTCAGCGTCAATTGGTCTTTTTGGCTAAAAACCTGAGCAACCCGCTCAAATAATGCCTGATCCAAAAGAATGTCATTGGAATAGGCGGTCAGCAAAGGGGAAATCTCCCGAGCCAATTTTTGGATTTCATCATTGGTTTCGGCCGAATTGAGATTGAAAAATATACCGGAAACGATACCGACTTGCTTTCCTGCCATATCCAAAGCCTCGATGGTGTTTTCAAAAGTCGGAAGTGCTTGAATTTTGATTTGCTCAATTTCCTTTTTTCCGGACTCTATGGCTTGTTTGATGGCGGGCAAAAAGTCCTCAGTTTTGATCTGATCAAATGGCGCTGTTTCAAAAGGCGTCTGGAAAGGCGCCAAAAGTGGGTTACTCATACAGAAATATTGCTTTAGGGTATTAATCGGGAGCGATCCATTTTGGTTCTAGCAAATGCCCGACTTTTTTCATTTCTGATGCTAATTTACCCAATTGTTGCTGAAAGCTCTCCACTTGCCAGGGATGATGTTGGATTTTTTCGGATTCGGCGAGTGCCATTTTGTATTCTTCAAACCTTCCCAAGCCAAAAAGCGCCTCTGCCTTGTTGACCAGTATCCAGTATTTTTGGGAAAAATAATACTCCCGTAACTCCTGACCATCTTTGCTGCCATCATTCATAAGTGGGGAATCATTCTTTTCCTTGCTGAGAATGATGGGCCAATCCCGCTCACAGAGAAATAACACACGATTCCATGTTCTCTGCGCAAAGATCAGGTCTGCAATTCGCTCCTGATCATTGTTGGCCAAACTAGAAGTAGCCCGATAGACCAAAGTCATGGCCAGATTGATCCCATTGTAGCGATTGTTGAGTAGGTAGTAGCTTCGCTGATAGTAGAGAATGGAGTCCTCCAGATGCTGATTGCCCTGCCCATTCTCATAGAGTTTTTTCTCTACTGCACCTGCAGACGAGACCGTCTCCGGATCATTGGTGTGTGCCAAATTGATGGATTTGAGGAGATCTAGAGCTGCGTAGAGCGAACTCAAACTGTCTGGGTCCGCAGCTTTGTATGTGCAAAAAGCCAATCTGTGAACCAAATAAGTGTCTTTTTGATCTCCTGAAAGCAACATGGCTGAGCGAAATAAATCCCTGGCTTTTTTAAATTCCTTCACCTCAACGGCATCTTCCGCCTCCTGGATAATCAGGGAAAGGGCCTTGCCGACGCTGGGGCTGGCAGGATTGGGAGCTGCAGGCGCTTCCAATATCGCCTCCTTGATTTCTTCTTGGATCTTTGGTGGGATCAGGGAATTGAGATAGGTGTATACCGGGCTGTCTGACTCATCTTTGTCTATCACTGAATCGATCAGCTTGCCCAAAGCTAATCTGAACCGCTCCACCTCTTCGTAGTCGATCGCGTCTCCCAGATGCTGGTAGCTGGTGATCAGGATATGATTGAGATCAAAAGGATAGACCAATTTGTCCTCTGAAATGACGATGGTGGTAAAAGGACGCAATGCATGTCTGACTCCCAATTCATAAAGTGCATTCGGGTTGGCAGTAGAAAGATCTGCTATCACCAAGTCCGCTTCCAAAAGCTCCCGGTACATCTGCACATCGATATTGCCGGAATGAAGGATCTCATCAGCCCTTACACATTCCAGATTTTTTGCTTCTACGACAGGCTTGATGAGGAGGCGGTAGGATTTATTCAGATCTAGTTTTCTTCCGTTTACAAAATCGGTTTTGATTCCAAATCCCATCACGACAAAACATCTTCGTTTAGATTCTCCCATTTTTAAAAAATTGATAAAGAGTGGTTTAATCTGTTAATCTAAGTTTTTCATAGAAGAATTCATATTTCCCTAAGGGATATCTTGGGCTGAAAAAGAAAACAAAAAAATAGGCCGGGATTTCCCGGCCTAGATCAAATCAATACTCAATATCGCAACTCATGCTTTCGCTTCCTATCGGAGATCCATCCGGTACTTTCAAGCTTTCCTGTACGACCAACTCCTCTGGCAATTCCAAATATGCGTGAATTTTATCTGCCAGATAGGCGGAATGTGCTCCTATCAGACCAGATGAGTTTCTACCTTTCAGTTTTGAATCAGCCAGATTTGCAAGTTTGTATCGAACCAATGCTCTCACGGAATTGGATGCCTCAGAACTTTTGGACAAAGCAATCAGCTGATCCACAAGTTTCGCTTCAGTCATCAATTTAATCTCCGCCTGAAGTCCTGATGGGAGAGAAGGAGAGAAAACTTCATCACTCACTTCATTCAGGATGTCTTCAAAGCCCGGAAGCTTGCTGTCCTGTAGATTTTGTAGGAACATCCGGTTGGCTCTGCCAGTTTCAAACAAAAAGCTAAATGTCAGATCCACAATGCTTTCCGCAGGGGCAATCGGATCAAATACCGGCCCGGTACGTGAAACGAAAGTCTCTCGGTTTCTATAAAATCCATAAGGACGAGGTGGGATCAGGGCCAAAATATGGGCTGGTACTTCCAATTCTTCAGGAGAGATAGTTCTCATCAAAGCATCCAAGGCTTTTTGCTGGTCAGCATCAGCTACCCATTGATGTCTGGCTTGATTATCCCCCTTCACTTTGTAAGTATAATCCAGTCCTCCGATCACTTTGCTGGTTGCTTCCAGCTGATAGCGATGCATCAAAAACAAAGGAACCAATACTTCTTCGAGCATGGCTTCTGGAGTTCCTTCAGGGATGGCATTCAGCCCAAAAGTGGCCAGTTTGGCTTTTCTGACACCCAACATGCGTTCGAGTTCGTCGGATGCTGAAGCCCCATTGTCCCAAAGATGGGAGCGCGGATGAGCACCACTCGGATCTCTGGAGTCGGAATCCGTGATGAATTCGTAGCCAGCATCGTAGGTTTTTTCCAGAGTTTCATTGATGAAATCAGCTTCGCTTTGTCCTGCTGCAGGATAGCCATATCCTACGGTAATAGCCCATTTGTCCCATTCGCCGATTTTATCATCATAGGCCTCACTCAGGTTGATTTCTCCAGAAGAGTCCAGAGTGATCATCGGGTAAGGGTAGTCCATCACAGAAGATCTGCTCTCTGCGGAGGTTGCGTAGCTGTGTGCCAAACCAATAGTGTGCCCGATCTCATGAGCTGAAAGCTGTCTCAAACGCGCTAAAGCCATTTCCAACATTCTTGGGTCAGCTTCTTTGCCCTCTTCGAATGGCTGTATCAAGCCCTGGGCAATCAAGTAGTCTTGTCTCACTCTCAGAGAACCCAAGGATACATGTCCTTTGATGATTTCACCTGTTCGGGGATCTCTCACACTACTACCATAGGACCATCCTCGGGTAGATCGGTGAACCCATTGGATGACATTGTATCGCACATCCATCAGATCCATGCCTTCAGGTGCCAGTTCCACACGGAAGGCATCCTTGAACCCGGCAGCTTCAAAGGCTTGGTTCCACCAGTTACCCCCCTCAATCAAGGCAGATGCTACTGGTTCGGGAGTCCCGCGATCAAGATAATAGACAATCGGTTCTACTACTTCAGAGACTGCGGCGTCGGGATTTTTCTTTTCAAGTCTATGTCTTGATATAAATCTTTTGACAATAGGCTCGGAAATTTCCGTGGTGAAATCCATGTAGCTGATAGAGAAGAAGCCTGCTCTCGGATCAAAATCTCGAGGGCTATAGGCATCGTCCGGCAATTGGATAAAGGAGTGTCTCTGACGGACCGTAACCGCATCTGCACTCGGTGTCACAGAGCGGATCAATCCACCGGATGCATTACCCGTAAGTGTGACTATTGCTTCCACCTCGGTGTTTTCAGGGAAATTTTTGGTCATCGGGTAGTAAAGTCCAGAGCGGGAAGCATCAGCTCTATAGCTGCCTTGACGTCTTTGGGTCAGTCGATCCGCTACACCATGGGTGTCTTGCAGGTAAAAACTCGTGGCATCTACGACATAAGTGCTGCCATCTTTTTGGGCGATCTCAAACCCCCAAAGTACGGATTCGGCAAAAGCATCTTGAACAGCCTTTACTTCGGATGGATTATCCGAATAAGCTCTGAAATCGTAGTTTTTCTGTACCAGAAGCAACTTGTTGCCGGTTTTTCTGAATTCCACAATCCGAGTACCGCCCAATTGCCCACGATCCAGACCAAGATCATTGGAGCCGACACCGGCGGTCAGGGAACTCACATAGAGGAACTCTTCCTCCAGTTCATCTACCTGTAGGTAGATTTTTCCTTTTTCTTCATCTAGGTAAAAGTCAATAAACCCTTCTTTTTTGCTCATTTTGGACAAGTCCAGGTTTTGGGCCTGTACCTGAAACAAACAGAAAAGAAGGACTAAGGTGGTGGTAAATGTTCTTTTCATAAGGTTTGATCTTTGAGGTCAAATTATCAAATTTTAAAAGGTATCCGCACACCATTGATGGAAAATTAGCGATTGATAAAATATCGGATCAAAAATGTACTTTCAGTTTGCGTATTTCCCTCAATAGTCTGTAAGCCGCTGCTGATTTGCTCCCGATCTGTATAGCTGGTACGTGCTATTCGGCCATAGACGGTGATTTTTCGGCTGAGATCATATTCTCCTATGAGGTAGTAGCGCTGCCCCTGTCCAAAAAATGCTGGGACGGAAAAAGTCCAAAGCACGTGATTTTCGAAAGCGTAGATTCTGGAGTCGTAGTCTTGGGTGTCAAATAGGGCATAGCGAGCCGTTAGCTTCCAGTTTTCTCCTCCATATTTCACATCCTGCAAAATCAAAAACCCGGGATTTTTCTCATTCAAATGATAAATCTGGCTCCATTGGATTCTAGACCGGATGCTTAAGTTTCGGTTCACTTGATAGTCAAGATTGAGCGTGCCGTTGAATCGGGTTAAAGCACTCGTTTGATAAGCCAAACTGGGTTCTCCACTATCGGGAATATTTCTATCCTTTTGCTCCTCTCTGACTTGAAGGTATGCTTGGATCGTTCGATTGGGCCGATAGGTGACTCTCGCAAGCCACTCATAGCCCTTTGAAGGAGCATAGACCCGGTATTTCAACCAAGGGAATCTAAAGAAATCATAGAAAAAGTTGAGTTTCCAAGGAGTGGAAGGCCGAATTTCCAATCCCAAATAGCTGCCTTGTTCATTGATGGGGCGAGTGCTTTCAGCAAAGGAATTTCCATAAAACGTATGAAAGTCTTTGTCATACTTTCTCCAGAGAAAAGATAAGTCCACTTGCTTATGGAGGCTGCTGACAAAACCAATGACTGTTCCCATTCCTCCCGAAATCGACCTTGCTGTCTCTCCAAATAGGAAGAAATTCTTCCAATTGTAATTGACATACATACTGGCGATTTGGTTGTTTTTGCCTTGGAATTCATATTGGTTGTAGATCGTGGGATTACGTATCCACTCATGGTCAAATTCAGTGAGTAGGTAGTTGACTCCGACTGTCAGCCGATTTGAAGGATGGCGGTATTGGACATTTGCTCCCAGGCTCAGTTCTTTCAATTGATTTTTGGTGCTCAATTCACTTACTGTTCGGTGAAGTCCGCTTTGATTCAGTGAACTTACGGTGAGTTCTTCTTGACTGAGGCTATCCAGACTTTCAGCGATTCGACCATCTCGGGGAGCATAGGAGCTAAGCAGGCTGAATTCCCAGTCTTTATATATATAAGTGGCTCCCAAGCCTCTGAAAAATCCAAATTCCAAGGCAGCTGTGTAGGGAAGAATCCCGAAAGAGCTTTTGCGGATCGTAGGGACAGTTTCAGCGCCTTTGCCCAAAGCATATCCAGCTCCGAATACCAAACCTTGTCCAAAAGAAGCCTGATAGTCTCCCAAACTGATTGTTTTCCATTTTCCCACCTGATAGCGGGTCAGATGAAATGAAACGAAATTGAACCCATAGCGAGCGGTAGGACGATCCCAGATGAATTGCTCTCCGGCATCTTTGTCCAAAGTCATTCCCATGCTAAAATCCCGCGGATGCTGAATCCTCCATCTAAGATAGAGATCATTGGGGTCGCCGAGATAGCGTGTGCTCAATGCTCCGGTACTGCTCGTGTCTGGAGCAGTGAATCCCCGCCTTGTCTCCCAAATTCTTCTACTTCGAAATAGCACATACGCTTGCTCTTCCTGACTTACTCTTTTCCAAAAACTCTGTTGATTTTTTGACGCTTGGTTTAGCTGGACAAAAGGGAGAATCTGATTGATTGTTTGTAGATCAAAGCCAGGAATGGCCTGTAATTCGTACAAAGAGATCAATTTTCCATGTTGGTTTCTATAGTTCAAAAGCTCACTCACTTGATGGGGAGAGAGGAGGTAAGTGGCTTGTAGGACTTCGGCATCTGCTTCATTGATATCTATGGGATTTTGATAAAGTTGGAAAAGCACTTCATAGATGCTCTCATAGTCCAAATCTTCATCCTGAACAGCAAATAGTCGCTCGATGAGTTCTTCCAAGGGAATAGTGGGCTTGGGAGGGTTTTGTGCCTTTATAGACATTCCCAAAAAGGAGAGCAAAAGACCCATGAATATGCGTTTCAGTCTTCCTTCCATTTCATTTCCAAACTAAGGTGATGACTGGCTCCCAAAGCGGAATTTTGCCCATAGGCATAGTGAATGGCGAATCTTCCAGGAAGTATACCCAAACCAAAAAACAATCGAGATGGCTGGGTATTGATCCCGGTTCTTAGAATGACCCATTCCTGAATCGAATAGGAAAGGCCAAGTTTGCTGACAGGCTTTTCGCTGATGTCCTTTTCTATTTCTAGATACAGGTTCAAACTCTCCTCTACCTGATAGTGAGCTCCCATCTGGATGGCGGTAGGTAGCCTCTCGGATGATGCTGCGCTGATCTTGGCTCGGTTGATATTGCTGATATGTGCTCCCAGAAATAAATCAGGGCTGAGCTCTGCGATCCCTCCAAAACTGAAGATCATACAACCCGCGGATCCAAATCCCTCGATCTGGGTTTGATACCATTCTGCCTTCAGGCCCATAGATACGATCCCTAGCTGATTGGAATAGCCTAGCCCAAAGCTTTGCTGATTAAACAGTTTTCCTCCAAATCGACTGATGCCCAATCCCCAACTTCCTTTAGCACCTGGTATCACTGCAGCGAAATCCAAGGTGCTCAAATCACGAAGACCATACCTCTGATCATAGCTCACAGCAATAGCAGACTCCGAAATGCGGGCAAGCGCTCCTACATTATTGAAAATGGACCAAACATGCGGATTGTGAACCTTGATATTTCCCAAAGCCTGATTCTCCGCTCCGTGGGTTTGGGTCAAAGGACCAGTCTGCCCAAATGAAATGAATGGGCATGCCAGCATCAAAACCAGATAAAAGTAAGGTTTCATAAAACTGCTCAAAAAGTAGATAGATAAGTTAGTTAAATTTTATCTAACTAGCTATCGCTGAGGCAGTAATTAAAATGGAGCTTTGAAGTTGAGGAAGAAATTGGCTCCTCCATTGTCATTGAGGGAATACTCAAACCGGATCACATTGTCATACAGGCCCACCATATCGATACCCAAACCATAGCCGATCAGATATTGATTGGTGAGTTGGGCATTTTCTGGTTTGAAGTTTCTGTCTTTGACATAGCCGTGATCAAAATTACCACTGAGATAAAAGCGGAAAGGAATGGTGCTAAACTGCTCAAGCGGGACAATATTGGAGATGTCCAGTTCCAAGTCAATAAACTTCCATCGGAAGCTGTTTTTATGGACATAGAGCTGTTGCCCTTCTATGACATTCAATTCATAGCCTCGGATGAAATTGGGACTGTATCCGATGCCGCGTACCAGCGTGTAGGGCTGACTGATGCTTAGAAACCAGTTAGCTGTCAGTCCGGTAGCAAAGTGAAACTTGTCACTGATCTTCCAGTATTTGTTGGCGGTAAGGTTGACTTCCACTTCATCCAACTCATCGGTATAGAAGATTCCATACTTGGTCGCACTGAGTTGGAGCAATTCCCCATCTGTGGCATAAGAGACATTATCTCTGCGGTCATGTCTAAAGGTATAGGTCGCGTAGAGATAGCGTAGCTTGGTATCATCCGTCTGAAAATACTCCGGATTTTGGATCAGTACATCAGGATGGATCTTGGTGTTGTTGTAGCCCACTGTCAAAAAGTGGAAATTGTAGAAAGTCCGACGATAGGTATATCTCAGGGCTGTACCAAAGTTTTTCCGAAGGATGTCCTCATTGTCATTGGTGTAAAACACCTGCTTGTTGTTACTTGACTTGAGAGGGATGTTTTTCTGCTCGAAAAAATTCACCTGAAGCGCCAAACCATGCTTCTGATTCTTGTCAATGTAGGGTTTGCTATATTGGATATCCAGCTCTTTGGTAAAGCCAAGTTGTCCGGCAAACCTTAACTTTTCATTTCGTCCGCCCACATTGGAGTGGGAGAGTCTCAATCCATAATTGACCCGGGAAAAATCCCTGTTTTGATTGGTCCACCATTCGGAGAAGTTTCTGTCAGCCAATTCAAAAATCACAGAAGGCAGGACATACCATCTTTCTTTGACGGCGATGAGCACTTCTACTTCTTCCTCTCCCGTGATCAAGGGAGTGATTTCTACCGAGGTAAAAAGCCTCAGGTTATAGATTTTCTTTTGATCTGCCTGGATGATTTCCAGGAAGGTATTCCAATCGTAAAAATAATCCGTCGTGAAGTCCAGTTCTCTCAGGATGACATTCTTCTGGGTTTTTTCATTCCCGATGATAAAGATATTATTGACCTTGACCCGCTCAGGTGTAGCTGAAGTGACAGGAGCGAGGGAAGTGTCCTGAGCTGTAGCCGATGGCTGAGCTCCGAGCATTCCCAAGGCGATCAAAAGAAATAGATATTTAAATTTAAGTTTCAAAAGGAATTCTGATTGGGTACTTTTGGTTGAGATGCTAGACCTCGCCAAAAGGTAATACAAATGCTGAAAACCCTCATTAGAAAAATTGCAATTTTCCCTGTGTTGGTCTATCAATACATGATTTCACCTTTGTTTCCGGCGAGTTGCAGATTTACCCCGACCTGCAGTCAGTATATGAAGGAAGCCATCCTAAAGCATGGGCCTCTCAAAGGAGGCTGGCTTGGGATCAAGCGGATTTCCAAATGCCATCCCTGGGGAGGTCACGGACATGATCCTGTCCCTTAAGCTTTTGTAGGAAATCCCTTTTTCAGGGCACGGATCACAAGGAATATTCCGGCAGCGACTAGCGGTATACTGAGCAGCTGGCCCATATTGTATTGCATGCTGTCCTCAAATGCTACTTGGTTTTCCTTGAGAAATTCCCACCCAAAACGCATTCCAAAGACCAAGATCAGAAACAAGCCCAAAAGCAAACCTTCCGGTACACCTTGTTTGTATTTGACCCAAATGCCCAATAGAATCAGGAATATCAGGAAGTAGGATAGGGATTCGTAGATCTGAGTCGGATGCTTGACTCGGCCAAAGGTCTTCACCGTGGCGATATATGCTGATGCATTTTCTTCCAATACCAGATCCAGAGGACTTTCCGGAGCTTCTGCCAAATTGATTTTGGAGGACTGGAACTGCGTCAATGCATATTTGATGTCACTCTTCAGAGTAGATTCCAGCGTTTCTTTGGTATAGTTTCCCTTGTTGATGACCAGTTCGATATTGACGGGGACTATGCCATTGCCTTGAAGCTCTTCATCACGATCAGCAGGTTTATAGGCGTCTATGCTCTCTATCGGTACCCGAAGTGATCCCAAAAGGTCTTCCGTATCTCTCATGTAGACGATTCCTGTATCAGAACCTGTATCCTTTCCACCGATTTCCGAATTCATCAGATTTCCAAAGCGGATCAAGGCTCCGGTCATAGCCGTCACGATCACGATGCGATCTACTACCCAGAGATAGCTTTGTCCGGGAGTCTTTTTGGCATACAGCCAAAGTGCAAAAAGAATCGCTATGGCTGCACCGTGTGATGCCAGTCCACCTTCCCATACTTTGAGTATCTCGATCGGGTTGCTCAGATACTTGTCTGGCTCGTAGAAAAGCACATGGCCCAAACGGGCTCCGATGATGGTAGCGAGTACCATGTAGATGGTCAATTTGTCTACCAATCGCTCATCCTGACCTTCTTTTCGGAAGAAATAAACCATGAACTGCTGGGAAATAATAAATCCCAAAGCGAAGAGGATACTATACCATCTGAGCCTTTCAAATCCCGGAATGATGGCAGGATTGGGATCCCATACGATGTAATTCAGCAAATAGGTCAGCATGATGGCTTATTCTGATTGTTCTAAAATTTGTAATTCTTCGGCAAATCCACCCGACAAAATCGGGAATCTGTACCAAGTTTTTGGGTCTACATTGAATTGATCCAAGTGAAAGCTCGGAGCCAGTCGCTCTCGCTTCCATTGATTTCGGGACCAAAGTTGAAAGAATTTTTTAATATATCCCTTCAATACGGAAGCTTCTAGTTGGAGTTCTTCTTGCAAGATCAGATAAATGTCCAAAGGAGAACGCTGATCTCGGATGGCAAGCTTCTCTATTTCTACGATCACCTCGTAAGGCATAAGATCTTTTTCATCCGTCTGTGTGCGCTCCAGAGGCCTGAGTTCTGCCGTAGGTTGGAGTGAGTTGACATAGCGAAGTCCGGGACGATCAAGATTTGCCTCTGCCCATCTCAACCACTGCAAGATGAAATACTTATCCACAGCGGCGATAGGGGAGATACTGCCGCTGGTATCTCCATCCATAGTGGCATAGCCCACATCTCCCTCAGATCTATTGGAAGTAGATAGGAGTAGGGCATTCTGGATATTGGCCAGCATCCAGATGATCGGAGAGCGGGCCCTGGCCTGGATATTTTGTAAGGTGATGTCATCTTGCTCCCAGGTGAGTTTTCTCCCAAGTGCTTTTTCTATTTTGGAAGTATACGAATTCACTTCCTCATCGATGGTCCAGTGATGAAAGACTGCCCCAAGACTTTCTGCCAATTTTTTGGCACTTTGAAGGGTGTCTTCTGAGGAGTTTTTGGTGCCTTGGTAGGCGGTGGTCAAGAGTCTTCCAACTAGGGCCTTTTCAGGATCTCCGGAAATGGTGGAGGCGTCTAGACCAGTTTTTCTACAAAACTCTTCCAATCCCAGCTCTCCCAGGCCTCTTCTCACCATCTCAGCCACCAGAATAGCAATCGTGGAACTATCCGCTCCACCCGACAGAGAAAGAACAAACCCTCTACTGCGACTCTTGCGAAGGTAATCAAAGAGCCCCAGGCTGGCCGCCTGTACAAATTCCTGCTCTTTCTCTAGCACAGGAGCGACTGACTGAACCTTGTCTTCTAAATAGAAAGACTGTAGCTGGACGTCCTGATAGGAAAGTAATTGGTTGCGATGGAGCAGTTTGCCTGATTTGGCTAGCATGGTTTCCCCATCAAAGATCATTCTTCCGGCTTCATTTCCCAGTAGATTGACATAGCAATAATAGCAGTCAAAAATACTGGAGCTGGACTCAATCAGTTCTTTTCTTTGTAGCGTTTTGCCCATGGCAAAATGGCTTGCGCTGGGATTGAATATCAAATCGACTTTGCGCTCCTGAAGTCTGTAACCCGGGCGCACGGGGCCTCGCCAGGCATCTTCACATATTTCAAACCCATAGTGAACGTCCTCCAAATGGAAGGTCAGATCTCCAAAAGGGATCTGCTCCCCGAAGAAGTCCACTTCTATTTGCTCGTGGGCTATCCATGGGGTAAACCATCGGAATTCGTAATGAACTCCGTCTATAGCTAAAAATTGCTTGGCCACGAAGCCTTTGAGCTGTCCGTTTTCCAGGATGGCCACAGTATTGTAGACTTTTTCCTGAATACGGAAAGGAAGGCCTACTGCTACCGTAATGTCTTTTGTATGGGGGAGGAGTTTGCGGAGCTGCTCCAAAGCTTTTTTGGGATACCAATAACTAAGAAACAAATCCTCAGACCCATAGCCTGTGATTGCGAGTTCAGGCAGGCATAGCAATCGAATGCCTTCAGTTTTGGCTTGACTGATAGCTGCTGTAATCCTGCTAAAATTGCCTTTCCAATCGAGTGGTGTTTGATTGAGAGTGGCTGCTCCGATTTTGAGTCCAGTCATGGTTTGAGTTAAAGCAAATCAAGTGGCGATGTTCAGTTCCTCACAGGCATTTTTGGAAGCGTCCTGTTCCGCTTTCTTTTTGGTACTTCCCTTGCCTTGGGCGATTTCTTGGCCTTCCACTTCTAGGGATACAATAAATTCTTTGAATCGCTGGTTCCCTCTCACCTGCAAAACTTTATATTCTACAAACTTGGAAGATCTCTGGGACCATTCGATGATTTTGCTTTTGTAATTGGTCGTGGTGGCTATCATGCCTTCCAGATCAAAATGAAGCAAAATCCGTCTGAGAATAAATTTTTTGGTAAAGCTGTAGCCATGATCCAAGTAGGTGGCTCCTATGAGTGCTTCCAGCATGTCTCCATAGAGGGATTTATTGCCGGTGAAGTTGCGGTCTCCGAGCTCCATATCCAGGATTTTTTTCAGTCCTATTTTGATTCCTGTTTGGTTGAGGCTTTCCCGATTGACCACTTTGGAGCGGGTTTCGGTCAGGAAACCTTCATCCCGAAAGGGATACTTCTGGAATAGATGCTCAGCGATGACAGCGCCCAATACGGCATCCCCCAAAAATTCCAGTCTTTCGTTGGAGATCTTGAATCCCTTGTCGGTTTCTTCTCCCAGTCCGGCTGGAGTCAGGGCGAGTTTGTATAGGGAAATATTAAAAGGCTTGCTACCTGTCATCAATTTGATGGAGGCAGCAAGCCTTTTGTCTTTTTTACTGAGAAAGAGAAGATGTACTCCGAGTTTCTGAAAGAGTTTCAAACCCAGATCAGTTAATTTTTTTGAAAATGACAGAACAGTTGTGTCCGCCAAATCCAAACGTATTGCTCAGCGCATAGTTTACTTCTCTTTGCTGTGCTTTATTGAAGGTCAGATTTAATCCCGGATCAAAGGTTTCATCGTCGGTGAAATGGTTGATGGTAGGAGGGATGATACCATGATTGATGGCAAATATGGAGGCAATCGCTTCGATCGCACCTGCAGCTCCCAGCAAGTGACCAGTCATAGACTTAGTACTGCTGATATTGAGTTTGTAGGCATGCTCTCCAAATACCTTCTGAATGGCTTTAGTCTCACTCACATCTCCCAAAGGAGTAGAAGTCCCGTGTACATTGATATAGTCAATATCCTCTGGCTTCAAATTGGCATCCTGAAGTGCATATTCCATCACGGTGCTGGCTCCCAATCCTTCCGGATGTGGGGCAGTGATGTGATTGGCATCTGCGGACATCCCACCGCCTACGAGCTCAGCATAGATCTTGGCTCCTCGGGCTTTGGCATGTTCGTATTCTTCCAGGATAAGTGCTCCTGCACCTTCACCTAATACAAATCCATCGCGATCTTTATCAAATGGTCTGGAGGCAGTCTCAGGAGAATCATTTCTCTGGGAAAGCGCCTTCATGGCATTGAATCCACCGATACCGGCTTCGGTCACGGCAGCCTCAGAGCCGCCGGAGATAAAGATGTCTGCTTTGCCAAGACGGATGTAATTAAATGCATCTATCAGGGCATTGGTCGCAGAAGCACAGGCAGATACAGTCACGAAGTTTGGACCTCTAAAACCATACTTGATGGAAATAAAGCCCGCACTGATGTCTGCGATCATTTTAGGAATAAAGAAAGGATTGAAACGGGGCGTCCCGTCTCCATTGGCAAAGTCAGTGACTTCGTCCTGAAACGTTTTCAACCCGCCGATCCCGGAGCCCCAAATGACACCTGCTCTGGATTTGTCGATTTTTTCTAGATCCAACCCGGAGTCTGTCATGGCCTCATCGGCAGTGATCATGGCATATTGCGTATAAGGGTCCATTTTGCGGGCCTCTTTGCGGTCTATGAACTGATCCAACTCGAGGTTTTTCACCTCACATGCAAACTGGGTTTTGAAAAGTGAAGCGTCGAACTTGGTGATTGGCGCAGCGCCACTTACTCCCGCAGTCAAGCCCTTCCAAAATTCAGTGGAAGTATTGCCTATGGGGGTAAGGGCACCAATACCAGTTACAACAACTCTTTTTAAATTCATGGAATGAATTTATTGGTTATTATTTTACGTTAGCCTCAAGGTAGGAAACAGCCTGTCCCACCGTGCCGATTTGCTCAGCCTGATCATCTGGGATAGAGATGTTGAATTCTTTTTCGAATTCCATAATAAGCTCTACAGTGTCAAGAGAGTCAGCTCCCAAGTCATTGGTGAAGCTCGCTTCCATGGTCACTTCAGATTCTTCTACGCCCAGTTTGTCAACGATGATGGCTTTTACTTTTTGTGCAATTTCAGACATTTTGTGATCAGTTTAGTTAATAACACTCCGCAAAGAAATATATTTAAAAGCTAATTGACAAAGAAATGATTCAAGTAAATTTTTCGCCAAATTGCCTTTCCTTTGTGTTGAATTTTTATTTCTAACTTTGTTTTGCTCCATTTTCTTCCTCCATGAAGAAGGTAAAATTACAGATTGAACATACGTATGATTTTGATGTTTTGGGTCTTGTGTCCCCAGTGAAGGACTATAAGATGGCCTGGTTGATCAATCGCCAATTGGACCTGGATCTCATAAAAGTTGACGATTTAGAAATTGAGTTTCTTTCCGATCCTCATCTGAAAATTAGTCAATATTTCCTTTCTTTACCCCATGGATACGTTCAGCTTCTCAAAAACAAAGCCCTAGATACCCATCATCAGGTGTCTTATCTCATCCCGGAGCTTAAGTACATGGACTATTTCCTTTTGGTACAAGACCAAACCTTTCAAATAAGTATTCATACCTTTGCCAGCGAACTTGCGAAAAATCCATTTGTTCAAAACGTGATGAAACTGGACGTCAGCAAACTTAAATCTAAAGAAAATCTGTTAACTTATTAAAAATCAATGAGTCATATCAACAAGACCAAGATACTAGCGACTATCGGCCCTGCTTCTAACAATTATGAAATGATTAAGAGCTTGGCAGCTGCCGGTGCAAACGTTTTTAGATTGAATTTTTCTCATGGTACACACGAAATTCATCATGAAGTCATCCAGATCATCCGTCGTGTCAATCAGGAGAATGGCCTGAACCTCGGTATCTTACAAGATCTCCAAGGTCCCAAAATCCGCGTAGGTGAAGTAGAAAACAACGGGGTAGAAATCAAACCTGGTGAGCCTATCACCATCACCAACGAACCTGTAGTAGGTACCAGCAGATTGGTCAGCACCGTCTACCAAAATCTTCCCAACGATGTAGTAGCAGGGGACCGTATCCTGATCGATGATGGCAATCTGGAAGTGGTAGTCAACGATACAGATGGCAAAAACGTCAACTGTACCGTGATCCATGGAGGTATCCTTAAATCCAGAAAAGGAATCAACCTTCCAAATACTAAAGTTTCTGCTCCTTCTCTGACAGAAAAAGATATTGAAGACTTGGCATTCGGACTTAGTCAGGATGTAGACTGGATCGCTCTTTCCTTCGTCCGCTCTGCGGATGATATTTTGGATTTGAGAGAGCGTATCCAAAAAGCAGGAAAGCATTGCAAGATTGTCGCCAAGATCGAAAAGCCTGAAGCCCTTGAAAACATCGATTCTATTATAGAAGCGACTGATGCGATCATGGTAGCCCGTGGCGACTTGGGTGTGGAAGTTCCAATGGAAATCGTTCCGCTTTGGCAAAAAAGAATGGTTGAAAAATGTAAGCTAGCTTGCAAGCCTGTCATCATCGCTACCCAGATGATGGAGAGCATGATCCAAAATCCTCGTCCTACCCGTGCTGAGACCAACGATGTAGGGAATGCGGTATTGGATGGAGCAGATGCTGTCATGCTTTCTGCTGAGACCGCTTCCGGCAAATACCCTGTGAATGCTGTCAAAGCAATGACCAGCATCATCAGCTACTTGGAGCAAAATGCCGATGTATATCACAACCTCTACAAAATCCCTGAGGATGACAATACCTTCCTAAGCAATAATCTGATCCTAATGGCTGCCAGACTTTCCAGAAATGTGAAAGCAAAAGCAATCGTGGGAATCACTTCGTCTGGATTTACAGGATTTAGAATTTCCTCGCATAGACCTTTGGCGAATATTTTCATTTTCACCCGCAACAAAAGCCTAATCACTCAGATGTCTTTGGTATGGGGTGTGAAGGCCTACTTCTACGAAAACCAAGTGTCTACCGATGCAACTTTTGATGACATCGAAAATACGCTGAAAAGTGATGGACATGTCAACTCAGGCGATCTGATCATCAATACTGCAAGCATGCCTCTCAAATCCAATGGCCGTACCAATATGCTTAAAATTCATATGGTCAACTAGGCCGGAGTCTCTGAGCTATAAATGGAAGGCTGTTCTTAATTCTAAGAGCAGCCTTTTTCTTTTTTGTGTATATCCGCATTTGCACCACAATCCAAATTCTCCTTGTTAATCAGGGCCGGAAGACCGATGACCGAAGTTTACTAAATTGGTATTTCATAGCTGTTTTTTAGCCGATTCCAGATTTAACTGGCAAGATTGCGGACAATCATATTTTTTTTCAGGTACTACCACGATTTTTATGGAGTTTACTACTGGCTGTTCATAGCTGGCTTCTAGCTTTAAAAATTAGTATTCTTCCTTATTCTAGTTCAGTTTTTTCAAAAGCTAAAAATGTCATTTCATTGATTTCAGGATGAGTAGTTAATGCACCTGTTTCTTTAGGTTAACTGTTTAATCCTACAATTCACACCTCTTCCGCTACAGTTCATCCACATCAATTGATCAATTTTTCAGGCTTTGAGTTGTCTTAGAAAAATCTACAACTATGACAAAACTACTCAAATACCTACTTGCCGTATTTTTTATCGGCTTGGCAGCGGCCTGCGAAAATGAAGATTATCAAGGTCCTTTGCCTTATCCTACACTGATGCAAACAGCCGAGGAATCCGGCCTGACTACTTTTGTGTCTGCGGTCAGAGCGATTCCAGGTTTGGAAGCTAGCCTTCAGGATCAAACCGAAATAACTGTTTTTGCCCCATCCAATCAAGCTTTTGAAAATGCCCTGATGGCTTTTGGAGCTTCCGATCTGAGCGAACTGATGATGAAGATCGGTGGAGCAATGAACCTAGAGACGGTGCTTGGTTTTCATGTGATTCCGGGTTCCTATTTGGTACGTCAGCTGGATGAAACAGCGACTATCACCACTTTGGCTGGTCAGCCTCTGCAAATCAATAATGACCTGGGAGCAGTGACAGTAATCGATGCGGCTGGCAATACATCTAGAGTCGTAGAGACAGATATCAAAATGGAGAATGGGGTAATTCATGTGATCGACCAAGTATTGATACCTTCCATCGAATTACCAAAACCTACCTTGGTAGAAGCTGCGCAAGATGCAGGCTTGACAACCTTGATTGCTGCTGTATCTGCAGTGGATGGATTGCCAGAAGCCTTACTGTCCGCAGAAGCGATTACCGTATTTGCACCTACCAATGAGGCATTTGCAGCTGCTCTCGATGCTTTCGGTGCAGCAGATTTGGATGAATTGATCATCAAGCTGGGTGGAGTAGACAATTTGGAAAAAGTGTTGGGCTTCCATGTAGTGCCAGCAGTTGCTTTTTCTGGAGATCTGCAGGCGATGAATACATTCACTACCCTGTCTGGTCAGGAGATTATGGTGGAAGTATCCGGTAGTACGGTGACTGTGACAGATCAGTGGGGGAGAACTGCTCAGGTAGTTGCTGCAGATGTCGAGATTGCCAATG
Organism: Algoriphagus vanfongensis DSM 17529; assembly: GCF_000429465.1. GTDB lineage: Bacteria > Bacteroidota > Bacteroidia > Cytophagales > Cyclobacteriaceae > Algoriphagus > Algoriphagus vanfongensis. The sequence continues at coordinate 438,029 of NZ_KE386906.1, forward strand.
GCGTAGTGCACGTCATCAATAATGTCATGCTACCGGATCTGATGCTGCCTACCATTGTGGAAGCTGCTCAATCGGCTGGTCTGACTACCTTGATTGATGCTGTGACTGCAGCAGATTTAGGAGAAACACTCTTGGGAGCAGAGGCGGTGACTGTCTTTGCGCCAAGCAATGATGCTTTTGCTGCAGCTTTGGATGCCTACGGTGCCGCAAATCTTGATCAACTCGTAGCCAAACTAGGAGGGATGGAAAATCTTCAGACCGTACTTGGATTTCATGTGGTGCCGGCTGTAGCTTTCTCTACAGATCTCGAAGCAACCAATACCTTTACCACACTTGCTGGACAAGATCTTATGGTAGAAATGTCTGCCTCTGGCGTGACTGTGACCGATGCGATGGGAAATACCGCTAATGTTGTTGTTGCCGATGTAGCCGTGGCAAATGGAGTAGTTCATGTGATCGATGGGGTTTTGCTTCCTGAGATCAGTTTGCCAAATGTGGTGGAGGCTGCTACCGCTGCCAACTTGACTGTGTTGCTAGATGCTGTGACAGCTGCAGGCCTTGGGTCTACACTTTTGGAGGCTGAAGCTATCACCGTTTTCGCTCCCACCAATGATGCCTTTGTCAATCTTCTAAATGAATTGGAGCTGTCCACTTTGCAGGAGCTGATAGATGCGATTGGAATAGAAGGAGTGCAGAAGGTATTAGGCTTTCACGTAGTACCGGCAACCGCCTTTTCTTTTGATTTGCAAGATGGTACACAGTCAGTGCCTACCCTAGCCGGAGAAAATTTGCAGGTCACTCGCACTGGAGCCACCGTCATGGTGATGGACAGTGAGGGTAATACCTACTCAGTAGTGGCTGCGGATGTTGCGATTGAAAATGGCGTAGTCCATGTCATCGACGGAGTGCTACTGCCATCTATGTAAGTTAGTTTATTGGTTGAAAGGGGCTTGTCTCAGATCTTTTTTATTCGATCCAGTGATTTTAAAAACTAGATTGGATTAGGTTTGAGGCAGCTTCTTTTCTTATTAAACTTTTTGACACCCTTTTTCTTATCGTTAACCAAATAAACACAAGCTTATAGTTCTTTTGGAGCCATCACGATTTTAATGCAGTTTACTTCTGCATTGTTAATAAATGGTTTCTGGAGGCTTTCATCCGGATGGGTGAGCCTTGCGGGATTTTCGGTTTTGGACTGGATTGATCGCCGCTAAGAAAATGACTTAGCTCCCGAGAGACGAGGGAGATCCAGTCATTTTTAGGTGTGAAATCCAGAACAAAATTCCGCTGTTTTGCAGTTTAAAATATAGGGAAAAAAGATGCCAGCGGAAAGAAAAGACCGAGGCTCAAGGCTTTTTGCCTGCCCGCCTGTGTGCGGGGTTACTTTTTGGCCGCCAAAAAGTGACAAAGATAAAATCTATAAAAAAATGGAGGAAGGTGAATGCAATGTTGATTCTCTAAAGAAAAATTAATCAATGATACATAGAAACTTTGCTTTCTGTAGGAGGAATTAGTTTAAAGGCCAACTTGCTTTTCCATTAAATTCCGGGTAGAACCGTTCTTTTCAACATCCTGTAGACCGCGGACAGCCGTCAGTGGTCGATTATCCTGTGCTAGCTAGGTATATATGTTGGTTATTGGCAGAATTGCGGATAATCAGATTAAGATTTTTTTAGTCCGTTTGCATCAAACAATCTTGAGAAGTCGAAAGTTAGGTAGTGGAAATAAAGCAAACCCAATAGACCCATTTCCATGAACTTTTTGCTTATAGATCCAGATTCGGAAAACAGGAACTTTATCAAATCCATTCTATCCATGAGATTTCCAGAATGGAATCTCCTGCAGGAATCCACAGATTTTGATCTTCTCCAAAAGGATTGTTTGCCGACTAGCGAATTAGATTTGATCATCAGTCAGGCAAGAATAGGAGAGAGACTACTTTTTGATCATTTACCACTTGGTAACAAACAAATCCCGATAGTATTGATCCATGAGGATGAAAGTCTGGCGATCCAGTCGCATTCCCATTTTTGTCTGGGGTATCTGCTTTCTCCGTTAAGTGAAAAGTCCGTGATACAGATTTTTCAAAAAATCAGAATGATTCAGAACTATTCCTTTTCAGAAAAATCAAAAAACTGGATGAATAGAAGTTTTTTAAAGCATTCTATTTCAGAGGTATATAAGAAGCGATTTTTAGCGAAAGTTGGAAATAAATATGTCTACATCCCTGTAGAGAGTATTGCCTATTTTTATTCTGACCAGGGGATTACATATCTGGTGGAGGCTCGCTATTCCAGTAAGTATATTGTAGAGTATAGTTTGCTTGAGCTGGAGTCCAAGCTGCTGGACCCCTTCAAGTTTTATAGGATCAATCGCTCAATTATTGTGCATTTGGATGGCTTGGTAGAAATCAAACCCTATCTCAATGGCAGGCTTTCCTTAACTCTCTCTGTCAAGAGCGAAGAAGCGTTGGTTGTGGCTAGAGAAAGAGTCCCCGAGTTTAAAAGTTGGTTGGATCAGTAGTCAGAAAAGTCAGAAGGATGAAGCTGAATGGTTGTCCGATGCCGGATGTAAGAAGCTGGAGGTTGGAAGTTGGGAAGTTGGAAGACAGTAGACGGAAAACAAAAATTGGAAAACCGAACGAATCCCCCTTGAAGGAGTTACGACCAATTGGAACGCAAAATCATGTCAAAGGGGGTTAGGGGGATTGATCCTGTCCCAAAGAATTATGGCAGTTCTAAATCAGAAGACGGGAAGTGGAAGTGATCAGTCCCGATAATTATCGGGATCAGTCGCAGTGGTCAGATTATAAAGTACGAAGGTGCAAATACGAAATTCGGTCGGGAGCTTTGGAAGCAGGAAGTTGGAGGTTGGAAGACGGGACAAATCCCCCTTGAAGGAGTTCTCACCATTTGGAACACAAAATCATGTCAAAGGGGGCTGGGGGGATTGATCCTGTCCCAAAGAATTATGGGAGGAATGTTTGGAAGAATTTAAATCCGAGTTCTAAGTCAGAAGACGGGAAGTGGAAGTGATCAGTGGTCAGATTATAAAGTACGAAGGTGGAAATACAAAATTCGGTCGGGAGGCTTGAAAGCAGGAAGTTGGAGGTTGGATAACCGAACGAATCCCCCTTGAAGGAGTTCTCACCATTTGGAACACAAAATCATGTCAAAGAGGGCTGGGGGGATTGATCCTGTCCCAAAGAATTATGGGAAGGATTATTGGAACTGGTTAATTGGAAAAACAGGTAGTAAGCGGTAGCTAGGACCAACCCATCAAAGCTACGAAATGAGCCGCTGTGTGGCGATTTGATTGTAGAAGAGAGATGCGAATTAACGAAAGAGCTCCAGAGGAGCGATTTGATATCTTACTTGTTCGAGGTTTGCAATTGCCAGCGTATATCCCTTTTCCTAATCCTAGTCAGTATGGTTTTGACCCCAAACCAACCTATAGTCACTTGAAGGGAAATAGATCATAACTACTTGAGACCAAAGGCTACGCGATATCCTCTGAAGGCCCGGCAGGAGGGACCAATATCACTTTTTCTTTTTCCACTCTCACCGCTCCTGGTGCCAATCCTTTCATTTTTCGGACAAACTTGGCCTCTGTATAGATCACCGGTGCAAGACTATCGGACTTGAGCTTGGAATAGAATGCTGCAAGAGAGGCTGCCCGCTCCAAGACGTATGTAGGTATACTGAGCTTGCCCTTATTTCGGATGACGACATGAGAGCCTGCTACCTGTCTAGCGTGCAACCAGAGATCTTCTTTGTGGATAAAGTTTCGCAGCATCTCATCATTGTCCTTGGCGGATTTGCCCACCCAAACCGAAAATCCATTGATCTCGAATTGCCTGAAAGGAAGATTGAGCTGTTCCTTCTGCAAGGCCTTGTCCTCCTGATTACTTTTCTTAAAGTCTTTCAGGTCCCGAAACCCTTCCATCAACTCCAGTTGAAAAACTTTCTCCTCCAGCTCTGTGACTTTCGCTTCCTTGGCTTGAATAGCCTGCTCTATCTGGTTTACCTCGATTTGTCGGTTTTTATTCTTTCTGTACAGATTTTCAGCCAATTCACTGGCTTTTTGATTGGGTTTCAACTGTACTTTTAGCTTTTCTCCAGTATAAAAATTATCCAGCTCATAGCTTGACACTCCTTGCTGAAACACATGTAGATTAGCCATGATCACATCTGCTACCTGGGAGGGAGGTTGGGAATGGATCAGTTCCTCTAGCTTTTGCCTGGATTTGTGGATGTAGTTTTGGGTCTTTTTCAGTTCATCCCCATACTTTTTGAGAAGCTGCTTTTTTTCTTTTTCAAAATTTCCGATGACCAAGGCCTTATAAAAAAGCTCATTGACAGCCTGAAGGGGATCAGAAAAGGTTTGCTGAGCCTGCTGAGCAGGGAGCAAGGTGAGGAAAATGTCACCTTCAGATTCCGCCAGGGAAAACAGGGGCGTTTCCAGCATATCCATCACAGCCTGAATGAGTTCCCACTTTCTATCCAGATCAGCTTCTATATAGCCTTCATTTTTGAGCCACTCCCTCGGGACTTTTCCTAGCGTCGGCAGAAACTGAGAGGCATTGCCATTTAGTCTTTCAAACTCTTCGCGGCTCAGATCCAAGTTTTTCTCCAGCTCTCTCCAATCCAGATTTTTGTCTTCCCGAAATTCATTCCTGAATACTTTGACCGGAACAGTCTCTCCCGCTTCATAGTAAAGCACATTGCTTCTATTTCCATGCAGCTTGAAAAGCAAGAGTGCTCCAGACTCCATCAAAAAATAAAATGCCCGCTCAAAACGCAGTACTTGACAGCTTTGGATCTTTTCACCGATCAATTCCTGAAAAAGATCAATAGAGTTTCTTTTGGCCCGGCTAAACTTTTCGGGAAATGAATAGTAAATCTGAGGCGGTAGAAAATGCGCCCGAATGTACCTTTCTCCTGCTTCACTTTGCGTTTGGATGATCAGTTCGTCTTTACTTTGAGAAAAGCAGGAGGTAATAGTTTTTCCCCGAAATTCTTCAGCAAGACTTGGACAGAGATAGGTGAGAAAATGATAATTGAGATGCATCAGGACAAAGATAGCTCCAAGCCGTCAAAGGCAAGGTGTATTCCCGGAGGAAGCTCTTTCTCAACCTCAGAATGAAGCCCCAACTTATGCGAAATATGGGTGAAATAGGTGTTTTTGGCTCCCAAAACTTCTGCCATTTCTATGGCTTCATCCAATGTGAAATGGGAAATATGGGGAGTTTTTTGCAAGGCATTGATGACTACTGTCTCAGAGCCTCGGATCAGTTGGATGGAGGATTCAGGGATATGATTGGCGTCTGTGATGTAGGTGAAATCGGCGATACGAAAACCCAAAACCGGAAGCTTATAATGCATAACCGGAATAGGGCTGATGCCGACGCCTTCTATGGAAAATGGATGTTCATCGATCTCGACAGTTTCGATCTGGGGCACCCCGGGATATTTATTTGCAGAAAATACATAAGAAAACTCCCGTTGGATTTGCTCCAAAACCTGCTTCCTGGCAAAAATCGGCATGTCTTTCTGCTGCTTGAAATTGAAAGGGCGGATATCGTCCAGGCCTGCTGTATGGTCCTTGTGCTCATGGGTAAAGAGCACCGCATCCAGCTGTGATATTCTTCCCTGAAGCATCTGCGCACGAAAATCCGGTCCCGTGTCTATCACCAGATGCAGTCCATTTATTTCTATGAAAATGGAGGAGCGGGTTCTTTTGTCGCGGAAATCCAAAGAACGACAAACCTCACAGTCACAGGTGATCACAGGGACTCCCTGAGAGGTGCCGGTTCCTAGGAATCTGACTCTCAAAATTTTAACTGGGTTTGTTTCAACTCCTTGAGGAAGTCCTGAGCTGATTTTTCCTTGAAATCTTGTGGATTAAACTGCAGCTCTCCCAGAATGTCGATCAATGCATTGATCTTGCCTTCCAGTGGAAAATATTTATTGACGATGACGATTTTGGTGTCTTTCAATACACAGTAGCCGGACTTGAAACTCCCTTTTTCGTAGCGCAACATATAGTCAGAGGCCGCAAAGAGATTTTCCAGTTTGTCCAAAAAATGCTTCGTGTATTTAATCGCCATTTAGCTGAGAAATTTTTTGACAGTAGCCAATACCTGATCGTAGTCTAGGGGTTTTTGGATAAAGGCATCAAAACCGGCCTTGCGAAAATCATCGTGGGTCAGGTTGTGAATATTACCGGAAATCGCAATGATGGGCAATTTTGATTTCGTCTCATCAGGCAAGTTTCTGATGGCCTTGGTGCAAGAGATCCCGTCCAATACAGGCATGCTTATGTCCATCAAGATCAGATCATAGTCACCTTTTTCCAACAAGTCCAATACCTGCTTCCCATTTCGGGCAGCGGTCATCTCGTAGTTTTCAAAGGCCAGAACGTTTTTTGTGAGGTTGATGATGACGGAACTGTCTTCGCCTACCAATATTTTTTTGGGCTTACTCATGGTTCAAAAATAGTTGCTTCATTTAAATATTTATGAAAAGACTCAAATTCCTTTTGGAGATTTTCAAATTGAATTCTGAACTCCTCCATGTTTCCGTTTTTAGCCGCAATTTCTGTTTTTTGAGTGGCTAGAAAGAGACGGTTGGCACCTAAAGTTCCCGAATTTCCCTTGAGAATATGCAGAGAGGCGGGGATGTCTTCCTCCTGCTGCGAAGAGAGCTGCTCCCGGATCTGATGCAGAATGGTCTTGGATTCTAGGACAAAATCCAAGTAGACCTGCTTGATCATTTCCGGTTTATTGTATTTGCCCAACTGCTCTACTACATCCGAATCCAGGATGACATCTTTCAGTTCGACACTGTCTTGTTCAGTTTCGGACTGAAGGGGTTTGTTGATAAAACCCTGAACAATCTCAATAAATTCCCTTGGCCTGATAGGTTTGGTGATAAATTCATCAAAACCCTGAGTCAGGAAAGCTTTGCGATCGGACTCATCTGCATAGGCAGTCACCGCTATAATAGGACAGCTTGCGAGGGACTCGTTTCGGATTTGATTGAGAGTAGAGATGCCATCGAGATGAGGCATTTGTATATCCATCAATATCAGATCAAAATCCTGGGATTTTACTTTCTCTATTGCCTCCAGTCCATTGGTAGCACTTTGGTAGTTCCAGATCTGCCCGATGAGGTTTTCAAAAAGCTTGCGGTTGAGTTCATTGTCCTCAACGATCAAAATATTTTTGCTTTTCATCCTTTAGTTTAGAATTTTACTGCAAGAATCCATGATGACACACACTTCTACACGCTATTTGATTTTGGTAGTCGGCCCCACGGCGGTGGGAAAGACCGAATTGTGTCTCAATCTAGCCAAAAAATTCCAGACCGAAATTGTCTCTTGTGACAGTCGACAGTTTTATAGAGAAATGAATCTGGGTACTGCCAAGCCGGAACCGGAGGAACTGGCGCAGGTCCCTCATCACCTGATCAATTCCCTCTCCATCGAGGAAAACTATGATGTAAAGCAATTCGAAAAGGATGCATTGGAAATACTTCTTCGCCTTTTCAAAAAGCATCAAGCCGTGATCATGACGGGTGGTTCTGGGCTTTTCGCAGATGCTATCACAGAAGGCATGGATGAGATGCCTGAGATCGATCCCCAGATCAGGAAAGAGATCATCGCATCGTATGAGTCAAAAGGACTGGAGTACCTTCAGGAGGAGGTCAGACGACTGGATCCAGAATATTTTGAAAAAGTAGATGTCCAAAACCCTCAGCGACTGATGCGGGCCTTGGAAGTTTGCCGTGGTACAGGGCAGACCTTTAGTTCTTTTCGAGTCAAAAATAAAGTTCAAAGACCCTTTGAAATAGTTAAGATTGGACTACATCGAGAGAGAGAAGAACTCTACAGGCGCATCGATCAACGGATGGACTTGATGATCAGCAAGGGTTTATTTGAGGAGGCAGAAATGCTATTTCCCCGTCGGCAACTCAATTCCCTTCAGACTGTGGGGTATCAGGAGATTTTTGGCATGTTGGAGGGAAATTATGATAAAGAGGAGGCGATTAGGCTTCTCAAGCGAAATTCCCGACGCTATGCCAAAAGACAATTGACCTGGTTTAGACGAGATACTGAAATCCACTGGTTTACTCCAGATGAACAGGAAGAAGTAATCCGTTTAGTGGCTGAAAGAATTGGGTACGGAGAGTAGGTGGTAGTAGATAGTCCAGAGTCAGCAGACCATAGTCGATAGTCGATAGTCTACAGTCCATATTCCACAGTCAACAGACCAGCGACCGCAGTCGACTGCAACTGACCACTGATCTTCTGTCTCCGGTCTCCTGTCTTCCAAACCTCCTACCTCCAACTTCCTGCTTCCAAACTTCCTACATCCTACATCCGACAAACTTTCAGCTTTCTCACTTCAGACTTCAGAATTGTCTGACCACTGATCACTGACCACTGATCTTCCGTCTCCCGTCTCCCGTCTCCTGTCATCCAACTTCCAAACCTTGTTTCATTAGAAGTGTATCAAATCAACTATTAATCAGTATATTTAGGTCCTTATGTCCAAAGATAAATCACAATCTAAGCAAGCTAGTGAACCAGATTTAGCCGGTTACCAAATACTTCAAGGCTTGGAATTGGTTTTAAAAAAGAAGGTTGAAATAACCGAGGTATGCAAGAGCTTTAATGTTGAAAGATTGGATTTATTTGGGTCAGCTGTTAATGGCGAATTTCATGACACCTCTGATTACGATTTTTTGGTTCGGTTTCACTCCATACCACTACATGACTATTTCGAAAATTTTATAGGGTTTCAGGTAGCTTTGGAAAAGCTATTGGGAAGAAATGTAGATCTTATTGAAGCTCAAACTCTTAAAAACCCCTATCTGATCCAGTCTATCGAAAAGGAAAAGCTCAATATCTATGAAGGAAAAAAGTCTTAAATGGCTTTTCGATATATTTCTATCCATTCAGGAGATTCAGGGATTTCTGGATGAATACAATATTAAATCCTTTAGTAGCTATTCTCAGAATAGATTAATCAAAAGAGGCGTCGAACGAAATCTAGCTATAATTGGTGAGGCCATGAATAAAATCAAACAGACCGATGTAGAATTGTTTGAAGAAATTCAATATGCTAAAGCCATAATCTCTCTTAGAAATCATATTGTGCATGCTTATGATAATATTTCTGACGAAAACATTTGGTCAATCTTGATCAATCACCTTCCGAAACTCAATAAGGAGGTGAATACATTGATTAGGAAATGATTAATCCTATATACTGAACTTTTTATTCTAGCCGTATTTTCACTTCCAACTTCCCAACTTCCAGCATCCAACTTCCAACTCCCGTCTTCCGTCTCCTGTCTTCCAAACCTCCCAGCTTCCCGCCTCCCAGCACCCCCTTTACCTCAATTTCAAATAAGACCTAGCCTCCTGAGCTACAAAATCATTATTGGATTGCGATAGTTGCTTCATGGCTTGATCAAAGGCTGAGTTTTTGATTTTGTGCTTTTCAAACAAACGGATTACCCTTACCTGAAATGGAGATTCCAATTGCAATACATGTTCTGACAGTCGTTTTATACTGATTGTGTTTACAGTCTTTGAACTTTCCAACAGGGCCAAAATCCTATTCCTTTTACCATAATCCCCCATTTCAAATAGGTCAAATAGTAGATTTGTAATTTGATCATCCTCAAGATCTCTTTCAGAAAAGGCTTGAAGCGCATTGTCTGCTAAAGAAAAGTTGGGACTTTTTGTAAGTTCAGCAATTTGTTGTCTGGCTATTGGAAACTCTGAAAGCCTGCCTTTCAGTACTTTTAACAGCCATAGTTGATCAGCAATCTCGGGTGATTTCAATGCTTCAATGACAAAGGCCTCATTCAGGGTCTCTCGAGTCCAGTTTTCTATAAATTGTCTATCCGGACCATATAGAATCTGATAGAGTTTGTATGTTGTATAGGCAGCTCCTTCGACAATATAGGCGAGCAAATCTTGATTAGTAGCCCCACTGACACCGTCTATTCCGACCAAAGGTGCCTGAGATTCCAAAACTAATTCATTGTAGGATATTGACCCCAAAGGAAGATTGGGGTCTGCCAATAATGAATTTAATCGCTCATACTCTTGAACTGAAAAGGGATCATGTTCTTTCTTACTTAGAAATTCTCCTTCTGGCAAACTATACCCCAGATATCTACCTGTTGGGTTCCAGTGGACTTTAGCAACCAGCAGCCTGCATTGATTGTCAAAACAAACGCTGGTACGGATGTTTTTGGAATATGAAATTGGAATATTATCCCTTCCTAAATGTTGGATAAGGGTATCTGGAGGCATATACTCTTCTTGTACTGGGCTGACCTTTGATCTATGATGGGTTTCAGGTACAGCAATTGTAGCTGGAGTGCCGTAATAAATAGAGGCTTTGTTTTTCTGAACTTCCTGTGGACTGGTCATGAGAAACAACAGAAAAACAAAACCTTTATGTAAAATTGGTTTAGACATAGTCAGATTGACTAGGTACCAATCCTCCGTGATTTTGAATTAGAGTAGCAAGGCTTTCAAAATCTACAGCTTCAGGACTGCAATTTTGATTTATGGCCAAGGCAGCTGCAGCTGCGGCGGCTTGTCCCATTCCCATACAAGAGGCTTGGACCCGCAAAGCGGAATTAGCCAATCTATCACTACTGAGACATCGGCCTGCAACAAGAAAATTTGTACTGCCTTTCGGGATAAGAGCCCTCAGAGGCACCTTAGCTACCACGCCTTCGGATAGATGCTTTGGAGTCACTCCATGCTCTATGATATGTAGGTCGATCGGATAGTAGGAGTAAGATACAGCATCAGGATAGTTTCTGCCAGTCACATAGTCTTCATGCGAAACTTGATAAAGCCCTTCTATCCTGTAGGTCTCTCTGACACCCGCCTCAGTGCACATAGCTACGATTCGGGTGTTTTCACAACCTGGCTGCCGACGCAAAAACTCCAAATGCTTAAGCAGAGATGTCCTTCCTTTGATATTGGTAAGCGTATGCGACTCGGATGTGGTAGAGTCTGCTCCAGCGATATGCTGTATATTATCTCCTTTGTTTTTCAAAAGCCCTATTATATTTCCCCTAAATTCTGCCCTGACCAATTCTCCTTTTTGGATGGCTTCTTCATAGGCAGCTTTGATGTGATTGAGATCCAAACTGTCAAAGTCATAGCCGCCTAGGGTAAACATCAAGGTGCCCGGCTGAGATTCTGCCTCCTTGAGTACGGTAAATCCTGCGAGCTGGGCTGCAATGGCATTTCCGCTGCAATCAATGACCTGTTTACTTTTGATCTGAGTATGAATGCCTTTACCAGAAGTTTCAATTAGCCAATTGCTTCCGTCAAATTCCAGTCGGGTAGGGGTTTCATAATAGCGAATCTGGACTCCAGCCTCCAGGCATTTTTGCTCCAACAAAATGGTGTAAATGGAAGCATTGAGTCGTACCTGATGTCTCCAATGTTCTCGGCCATGAGGGATAGAAAAGTCAGGTAAAGTGTCTCCATTTAGGGCAACTGCATCTTGTACTGCCTCCCATCCTATACCGCTTATGATTTGCTTTCCCCAAGCGAAAAAGATACCCGGAAATGCCACACCGGCTGTGGTAGTGGTGCCGCCCAGTTGGCTTTGACATTCTATGAGGATAACCCGTTTTCCAGCCCTTCCAGCTTGGATGGCTGCAATGGCCCCGGCCGTACCCCCGCCCACTACCAAAATATCTGTTTCCAGTTCTCTTTCCTGAGTTTGATAGGGAGGGAGAATCAAGTCTGCTTTGGCTATTTTTGGTGCTGTGATACCAAAGGAAATAGCTCCCAAGGTGGACAGCATTGTTCTTCTTTTCATAATGAAATTCCTTATTGCTCAGAGAAGATGAATTCCTCTCAGCATAGATTTTTGTTAGAATTAATACCCTGGGTTTTGGTCAGTTTCAGGATTGATCGCACCGTTGAAATTGATTTCCTGCTGTGGAATAGGCCATAAATAATGAGCCTCAGCGATAGTCTTTCCACGGTATTCCAAGATTGTCTCAGCGGCTTTCCCAGTTCTCTTTAGATCATACCATCTCTTGCCTTCGAATATGAACTCATAGGCTTTTTCTTGCAGGACCGCGTCTATGAATGCCTCCAAATCGCCTGATTCAAAGCTGAGATCTATCTCAGAAGAGGCAGTAGGATTCATGCCATAGGCTCTTCTATGCACTTGATTGAGAGCCTCTATTGCTTCAGCTGTTGGAGCCCCTTTTGCACGGGCATCGGATTCAGCAAAAAGGAGTAGTGTTTCGGCATAGCGGTAGATGGGTAGATCATTTCCTGCTCCACTCTGGCTGATGGCATCTGGATCGATATATTTATTGCTGACGATGGTCGTGGCACCTAGGCCAAAGTCCACTTGATCCCACATTGACTTTCTGATATCTGCATCGTCCCACTCTTGGTAGAATGGATCCTGAGCATCTGCGTAATGGGCATAGGCTCCTCCAAAACTGAAATAGCCTGTGCTGGGATGGTTAAGAATCCATAGAATGTAATTCCCTTGACCTGGTTCTCTGGCATATTTCAGGTAAAACACCTCTTCACTGCTATTGAGCAGGTCTGCACCATAGATGTTTTGTTGGAAGTCCTCAATCGAACTCACTGGTACGAGACTAAATGCCTCTGCATCTATCACCTCTTTACTTTTGCTACTTGCAAGTTCATAGTTGCCCCGATGCATATATACATCAGCTAGCATTGTTTTGGCAGCATAAAGGGTAGGTCGTCCTTGATTTTTGGCCACCTCAGGGAGATTTGCTTCAGCAAAAATCAAATCATCGATTATGAGCTGGTAAATTTCTTCCTCCGAACTCCTGGGAAGGTCTATCTCTTCCATGGTATTCTCGGTTCTCATGGGGACGCCGGCCCAATTTCTTACCAAGTCAAAATAGGCCATTGCTCTCAAGAATTTTGCCTCTGCGGTGTAGTAGGCTATATCATCTTGGCTTATGTCCGTACCCGAGGGAGCGTTTTTGATGACTAGGTTGGCATTGCGGATGGCTAAGTAGAAGGAGTCCCATCTAGAGCCAGCGGTATTGGTGTTGGTGGCATTCAAACCGGCAAAGTCGTTGTATTGAGCACGGCTGCCTCTACCATATCCCCAATCGGTATGAGTGTCCAATATGACTATTTGCTCCGCTCTGGTGGATCTGAGAGGGGAATAGATGGCATTGACTGCCGCTTCCACTTCCTCTGCAGTATTGTAAAAATTTTCTACGGCCACAGTCTTTGGATTTTCCTCAAGAAGATCCGAGCAGGAGACTAAAGCCAAGAATCCTGCTATATAGATAAGTTGATGTTGAAATTTCATGGTTTTTGGGTTTTGTCCAAGGTGTTTTTTTAAAATCCAATTCTCATTCCTGCAGTCAATGTCTTCGGGATAGGGTAGGAATAATGATCTATCCCTAGTTGGGTACCGGCACCTCTAGAATTGACCTCAGGATCCCACCATGAGTAGTCGGTAAAGGTGATGTAGTTTTGCGCACTGACATATACCTGCAGACTTTTCACACTTGAGTTTTGGATAGGAAAGGAATACGCGAGCTGGATGTTTTTGAATCTCAAGTAGGATCCATCTTCCACAAATCGGTCAGACATCCTTGCCGATACATTTCTGCTGATGATAGGGTACTTGGCATTGGGATTTTCTGGACTCCAATGATCATAGAGCACCTCTTTTGGCATGTTCATACCCTGCCCAAAGTCTAAGGTGCTTGGGATGGAGCTGACATTGAAGATGTCATTGCCTTGGGAGCCTTGGATAAATATCGTGAGTGCAAAACCCTTAAACTCCATCGCTGAATTGATTCCATAGATATAGTTGGGGTTGGGATCACCGATATAGGTTTTGTCATTATTGTTGATCGTGCCATCTCCATCAAGATCTCTAAACTTGATTCTGCCAGTCTCATCGTATCCATCCTCTTCAAATCCCCAAAACTGTCCTATAGGTCTTCCTTCCCGCAGTATGGTGATATTGTCTCCTACCACTAGCACATTGGTAAAGGCTCCCAGAATATCTTCCCCATTAGCCAGACTAATGACTTGGTTTCTATTGAATGAAATATTGCCATTGAGTGACCAGTGGAAATTGGAGGTATTGATCACATTTGCATTCACTGCAAATTCCACCCCTTTATTTTGGACCTTACCCACGTTTTGGATGGTAGTGGTGAAACCCAAAGAACTTGGTAGTCTTACAGTATTGAGTAGATCTCTGGTGTTTTTGATGTAATAATCAGTGCTGAAGGTGAAGCGATCATCCAGGATCCCAATATCTACACCCACATCAAATTGCTCAGTGGTTTCCCACTTGAGATCGCCTGGCAATACAGAGCTGGGAGCAAAAGTATTGTACATTCTATCATCGAATATGGTATTGCCTGGACTGAGCTGATTGAGAGTAGCATAAGGGGAGATCGCCTGACTTCCGGTCAGACCATAGCTGGTTCGGATCTTCAAGTCAGAGATACTACTGTTGTTTTTCAAAAACTCTTCTTCTGATACTTTCCATGCAAATGCACCGCTTGGAAAATATCCCCACTTATTCCCTGGGCTGTAGCGTGATGATCCATCACTTCTGAAATTGAAAGTCAGCAGGTACCTATCTTTCAGTGAATAATTGATTCTACCGAGATAGGAAAGTAAGACGGACTTGCTATAGCCACTGCTAGGAATTCCCGGGGTTTGTGATGCTTCCAGACTATGTGTCTCAAAGGCATCGCTGAGAAAACCTATGCCACTTCCGCTCAGATAAGTGCTTAGGAAATCCTGATAGGTAAAGCCTCCCAGAATGGTAAGATTATGAATGGAGGAAAAAGTCTTTTGGTAGGTAGCGGTGGCTTCCCCTAGCAAACTCCTGAATTGGGAAGTGCTGACACCCGCTCTACCGTCTGAATTGAAAAAATTTCGGGTAGTATAGGAGTCAGTTCTGTCATCCCGGTTTTCTATTCCTCCGGTAGCCTTGATAGAAAGCTCAGGAATGGGCTTGTATTCAAAAGTCAAGCTACTCAGGACGACATTTGCCTTGACGACATTGCTCTGTTCATTGATGAAATTCAGTGGGTTGATAATATCCGGTGCGATGAAGGGATATTCATTCCCCAGCACGGTGTATGATCCATTTTCATCATAAGGCTGAGAAATCGGGGAAGCTGATATGGCAGAGCCTATCATTGAGTTTCCTCTTTGTCCACCCCCACTATCTCTCCGCTCGGTCTTTAGATGGGAGAGGTTCGTGTTGAAATTGAGAGAAAATTTATCGCTGATCTGATGATTCAGGTTGGTCCGCAGGTTGTAGCGATCATAGTCGCTTCCTTTCACGATTCCCTCTTGCCCAAAAAATCCTCCAGCTACCGAAAATTTAGTTTTTGCATTCCCTCCGCTCACATTGACAGATGAAGAAAATATAGGAGCGTCTTGAAAGATCAGGTCCTGCCAGTCGTAGCCTTCACCAAAGGAATTGATTTCTTGATCTGTGAAGTAAAGAGGGATATTGTCATTCGCCGCCTGCATATTTTGCAATTGGGCATATTCTGTCCCGTTCATCAGGTCCAGTTTTTTTCTGAGGGATTGTGAGCTATAGCTTGTTTCAATATCCACCCTTGTTTGGCCTTCAGATCCTTGCTTGGTAGTGATCAAAACCACTCCATTTGCTCCTCTCGACCCATAGATGGCAGTCGCAGAGGCATCTTTGAGTATCTCGATGCTTTCTATATCATAACTATTGAGCTGGGTAGGATTGCCTGAAAACGGAAAACCATCAATGACATACAGTGGATCATTTCCTCCCTGAATAGAATTGGTACCCCGAATCCGTATGCTTACCGGAGCTCCCGGAGATCCATTGTTTTGAATCACCTGAACACCAGCCGCACGCCCATTCAGAGCCTGCATGACATTGGTAGTGGGGAAGGAGTTGAGTTCCTCAGATTTGACCTGAGCCACGGAACCCGTCAGGTCACTTCTTTTCACTGCTCCATAGCCAATGACTACCACCTCGTCCAGAGACTTGGCATCTTCTTCCAAGGTGATATCCAAGATGCTTTGATTGGATACAGTGTGCTTTTGGGAGTGAAATCCCACAAAGGAAAAAACCAAAACTTGTCCTTCCTCTGCACTGATCTCATAGTTTCCCATTTCATTGGTCACGGTCCCTGATGAAGTGCCCTCGATGATAATAGTGACACCGGGTAGGGGGAGCCCCTGCTGGTCTGTGACTGTACCCCGAATCTCAACTGCTTGCACCAGCGCGATTTCTATAGGGGGATTGCTAGATCTCTCTACTTTTTTGACAATGATGTTTTCATTGATCTGCTTAAAGTTGAGCGAA
This sequence comes from Algoriphagus vanfongensis DSM 17529, assembly GCF_000429465.1. GTDB lineage: Bacteria > Bacteroidota > Bacteroidia > Cytophagales > Cyclobacteriaceae > Algoriphagus > Algoriphagus vanfongensis. The sequence continues at coordinate 454,419 of NZ_KE386906.1, forward strand.
GTAGCCTGAGCTATCTCCAACAGAATCTCGTACACAGTCCCTTTTTGGGGTGCATCGATAGGGAGGGAAGCTGTGATTTCTTCTTTGGAATAGACAAATCTGAAATTTGTCTGCCGCTCGATCTCCTGCAGGATGGGTACCACAGTTGACCTGGTTTTTTTCAATTCCACATACACCTGATCGATACTTTTTACCTGTGCCTCACCCGTATTGGCGAGGAGCAGACTCATAGTCAGAGCTTGGATCAGGAAGGCATAGATGAGTTTTTTGGACATGTCCAGTAAATGATAGATTATAGCATTTTTCATACCTTTACATCGGTTAAATCTTTGAGAATGGGTTTAGCTAATTGACAGAAAGGAATGCTTCCTGATCTGTCGGCTGGAAGTGTTGGCGCACTTTCAGCCACATTTTTTGTCATGAGTTTTAGGGCATAGGCAGATCTTTATTTTTTGCTGAAGTCAATGAATATTTCTTTTCCTTGGATTTCATAGCTGAAGTCCAGTTTGTAGCTCAGACCTAATAGGATGTTTTCCAAACTCTCATCCTGATAGCTCGCAGTAGTACTTGGGATAGATCGGGGAGCATTCTCAAGATGAAATTCTACTCCAAACCAATTGCTCAATTCATCCAGCACTTCTTCAAAATCGGCCTGATCGAGACTGATGATTTTTTGAGTCCAGGAAATAGCCTTTTGGATGTCAATCTGACGAATATGCCCTATCTCATCTGCGAGGATGACACCTTCCCCTGGTTGGAGGATTTTTTCAGCATGGAGACGTCTGTCAGACACTTGGATGATTCCTGTCACCAGACTGACTTGGGTGTTTTTACCTTCAAAGCTTCGGATGTTGAAGGAAGTGCCCAAAGCTTGAGTACTAAAATCTCCTGTATGCACTATAAAAGGACGAAGGCTATCTTTTGCCACTTCAAAAAATGCCTCCCCAGAGAGAAATATTTCTCTGGACTCAGAGTCAAATTGATTCTTATAGCGAACCTCACTACCCGCATTGAGGGTGATTTTTGATCCATCGCTGAGACGAATACTTGATTTGGTTCCGGGAGCATTTGTATTGGTTACCCATGCTACTTGCTGCTCTTCAGCAGACAGAATAAGCTCCTTGTCCTGAGTGCTTATCCACCAGCCAAATCCAAGTAGAAGCACGATAGATGCGGCTATGCCATAGCGAAGGATAGGAAATGGTCCGGATTTTTTTGGGATAGATAATTCAGAATGCTTTGAAGCTGCTTTATCAGTTGCTTTTTGATGGATTTTATTCCAAAGGCTGAGGACTTCTGATTCTGAAAGCTCAAGACTAAGGCTCTCCTTCTTGTTCCTGTCCAACCAAAGCACCATTTGCTTGGCTTCACGGATCAGCAATATTTTCTCAGGATGATCCTTCAGATAGGATTCCCAGTATTCCCGATGTTCCGACTTGGGGTTTAGTACATAGTCCCTAAACCGAACATTCATCACAAATTGCTCAACAGTAGCGTATTCTTTTGCATTCATTACCCTACAGAGGGCAATGTGTACAGATGTTATCCTGTTTTTTTATGAAAAAATAAAATTTTATGGATGTGTGGTTTAAATGGCTATTATTTTACCAATAGTTGATCAAGACAATGAATTTATTACTGATATGAAAATGGATAGTACATATTCCCGGTTGTCCTGCTTCCAACTCCCGTCATCCTTCTTCGGTCTCCAGTCTTCCAAATCCCAACCTCCAACTTCCCGACTTCCAACTTCCCAACCTCCTGCTTCCTACACCAGACAACAATTCATCCTTCTAACTTGAGCTTATAGAATTAATATTCCGTTTCCATCCTCCGGCACTGATTCTTGTCTTTTTATTGAGTCCCTCGGCCGGAGGGAAAGGCCTCCTTTTTTTTAACCGTGGGTTCAGTCCTCGATTCCATCGGGACTACACCAACGGCTACCAATATTTCGCCCCTACAGGGCTCTCATGTCGATTTCATTCCTTCGGCTTTCAGCGTAATTTTTCAATCTTTCAATTTTCCAATTCATAATCTGTCAACCTCCAACTTAGCGACTTCCAACTTCCAAGCCTCCCGCATCCAACCTCCAACTTCCCAACCTCCAGCTTCCTACATCCAACTCCCGTCTTCCGTCTCCGGTTTCCTGTCTTCCAAGCCTCCCACCTCCAACTTCCTGCTTCCCAACATCCTACTTCCAACTTCCGACAACAATTCATCCTTCTAACTTGAGCTTATAGTATTAATATTCCGTTTCCATCTTCTAGCTGATAGCCCAATTTTCCAATTTTTCAATCTTTCAATTTTCCAATTTCTGACATCGGACAACCTTTCAGCTTTCTCACTTCATCCTTCAGACTTTCCTGCCCACTCCCGTCTTCCGTCTTCTGTCTCCCGTCTTCCAAACCTCCCACATCCAACTTCCTGCTTCCAAGCTTCCTTCATCCATCATCGGGCATCTGACATCGGACATCGGGCACTAATAAAACAGATGAAATAGTATCGAAACCGTAACAGTCGAGAGAACATTTCTCAGCTTTTTCAGGGCCTTCCATGCTAGGGTATAGGTGGATTTGAGATTGATTTCCAGGACATGTGCCGCCTCTGTATAGCTGTAGTTTTCAAAAAATAATAAGTGAATCAGTTTACGCTGTCGGGAGGAAAGATGCTTAAATGCTTTTTCCAGTTGCCGGCTTTGCTGGGCAAAATTCTCCTCTTCTAGAAACAAATCCAATTCTGAGGTATCAATCAATTCTACTGATTCTCTGGAAATATTCTCATCTAGGGAGAATAGTTGCTTTTTGTTTTTTGCGCGCTTGATTTTATTCCCGAGGGTCCTAAGTAGATAGAATTTGCAGTTGGAGGGTAGGCAGATGCTTTCCCGATAGTTCCATAGATCCAAAAATACCTCTTGGATACAGTCCTGAACCAGATCCTCCTCAGGACAGATGCTCATCCCAAATCTAAAAAACTCCTGTATATATTTTCTATACAGAAATTCCATTGCATGCATATCCCCAGACTGGAGTTTTTTCCAGGCCTCTTGATCTTCTTCAGATAAGGCATGCAGTTTTTTCACAGGTTGTTTTGGGTTGGGATCGGTCCCAGCTTTGTAGCCTGACCAAATTCTTATAATCTAATAAGGTACCGATTTATAGTATGGCAACCATCCTGCAGCATCGGGTAGAGCTTTCTGGAAAAAATGTTTTGATTGGGAGGGACTTACAGTCAATACTCCACAGTCGACAGACCATAGTCGATAGTCTACAGTCTATAGGCCACAGTCCACTGTAACTGCGACTACTCGCATCCGTCATCGGACATCCAACAACAATTCATCCTTCAGACTTTTCTGGCCACTGAACACGATAATTATCGGGACTGATCACTGACCACTGATCTTCCGTCTCCGGTCTCCTGTCTTCCAAACCTCCCACATCCAACTTCCAACTTCCGTCTTCCAAACCTCCCACCTCCCACCTCCAACCTCCAGCTTCCTACATCCGACATCGGACAACCTTTCAGCTTTCTCACTTCAAACTTCAGAATTGTCTGACCACTTATCACGATAATTATCGGGACTGATCACTGATCACTGATTACTGCATCTGCCCACTTCGAACTCCCGCCTTCTAACCTGAATCTTCCAAAAATTCCTCCCCATAATTCTTTGGGACAGGATCAATCCCCCCAACCCCCTTTGACATGATTTTGTGTACCAAATGGTGATAACTCTTTCAAGGGGGATTCGTCCTGCCTTCCAATTTTTGTCTTCCGTCTGCTGTCTCCGGTCTCCTGTCTTCCAAACCTCCAACCTCCCGCTTCCTAGCTTCCTACATCCGACAACCTTTCAGCTTTCTCACTTTAAACTTCAGAATTGTCTAACCAATGACAACTGATCACTGACCATTGATCTTCCGTCTTCCGTCTCCGGTCTCCTGTCTTCCAAACCTCCCACCTCCAAACTTCCCGCACCTCCCTTTCCAAAAATTCTTTCCAACAAAAATTTGCTTGTCAAAAGCAACCGAGTAAATTTATTACTCAGTCAGTATTGCTTCTGCCTGGTATTGTGAATTAAGACCAAGGCTACTTGTATCGGCATATTCCAAAGTTGCTCCAGGTCTATTGGCAGGTATAAAAGTAACGTCCTAAGTATCAGTCGGGACAGGAGTTCTTGAATCCGTCTCGAACTAAATTTTGGAGCTTACCACCCTTAAGTCATGATGTGACTGAAAGGGCGAAGCTGTGAGAAATCAACAGGAAATTGACGAAGGCCAATCAGGTTCAACTCCGGCTCTGGTACTGAATGAGCCCTTTGCTCAAATCAATAATACAAGTACTTCAATCATAGGCTATTACTGGCACGAGCCCAGCTGGGCCCACAAAAACACCTAGATTCGAACCCTAGTAGACTTGAAAATTTCTCCGAAACCTTTCAGCTTTCTCACTTTAGCTTTCAGAATTGTCTGATCACCGTGACTGAATACTTAAATCATCGGGCATCGGACACCGGACATCCTGCAATCTCAATCCACTTTAAACTCTCCATTCTAAACTTTAAACTCAACCTTGCTTTTCAACTCTTTTGAATTTCTGATTTTCCTTCCTCTAGTCTTTAAGGGCTATAGGTTTGTGTTTCAGAAGGATCTAAAGGTACATATAGATTTGTTCAGCTTTGATTATTTAGTGCTGCAAGGGCTTCGCAAAAGAATTGATGATTAAATCAATCAAAAAAAGAGTATTCTGGTTAATTGCCCTTCAGCGAAAAAATAACCTTGGGAAGTTTTTATTTTCAGTTTCTCAAAGCTTTATGAATGCGCTGAATAATAAGATAAATGATCCTGATTTAAGCGGAGAAAACTGGTTTTTAGAAAACCTTAATCATTCTGATATAAAAGTAGTCTTTGATGTTGGTGCCAATGTCGGTAACTGGTCAAAAAAAATGAAAGAGGTCAATCCAGAAGCTCAAATTCATGCTTTTGAACCGGTTCCAAATACTTTTAAAAAGTTAGAAAACAACCTTAAAGCATTTCCTAATATAAAACTGAACCTGTTAGGACTTTCTTCTGAGTCTGGAAAGCTGAATTTTAATTTTTATCCTAATTCCTCCTATCTATCTTCTGCATTTGAGCATGATTTAGGAAAGGAGGGACAATCAATAGAAGTAGATGTAATCCAAGGTGATCAGTATTGTGAGGATAATCATATTCAGCAAATCGATTTATTGAAAATTGATACGGAAGGTTTCGAATCAATGGTATTGAAAGGGTTTACCACCATGTTTGAAAACAATAAGATTCGTCTTGTTCAGTATGAATATGGACCCATGGCCATAGATTCTAAATTCCTCTTATCGGATTTTTATAAATTCTTTGAGACGAAAGGTTTTCGAGTTGGGAAAATTTATCCTAAATGGATTGATTTTAGGCCGTATTCAAAAGAGATGGAAAATTTCATACTGTCAAATTTTGTGGCAATTAATCTGAATAGTAATTACCTAATTTCTAAGCTTGAAGACAGTAATTAAAGTAAGCAACCTCTCCAAACGCTACCGCCTAGGGCTAAAGGAAAAACAAGCTGAAACCCTAGCGGGTCAAATCGCCAATGCAATTAAATCGCCTTGGCAGAATCTGAAAAGACTTCGGCAACTGAGTCGATTTGGCGAAGAAGATGAATCGGTGTTTTGGGCGCTTAAGGATGTCTCCTTTGAGGTGAAGGAGGGCGAAGTATTGGGAATTATCGGTAAAAATGGAGCAGGTAAATCAACCCTCCTTAAAATCCTTTCTCAAATTACTGAACCGACTTCAGGGAAGATAAAAATCTATGGCAGAGTAGCTTCCCTTCTGGAAGTGGGTACCGGATTTCATCCGGAGCTTTCGGGCAGAGAGAATATCTATATGAACGGTACCATCCTGGGCATGACCAGAAGAGAGATCGATTCTAAACTGGATGAGATTATCGATTTTTCGGGAGTGGAGAAGTTTATCGATACTCCCGTCAAGTTCTATTCCTCTGGCATGAAAGTTCGCTTAGGCTTTTCGGTGGCGGCACATCTTGACCCTGAGATTTTGATCATTGATGAGGTCTTGGCTGTAGGGGATTATGAATTCCAAAAAAAGTGCTTAGGGAAGATGGAGGATGTAAGTAAGAATCAGGGTAGAACGGTGCTTTTTGTTAGTCATAATATGCAAGCTGTATCAGCTTTGACGAAAAAATCTTTGCTTTTAGAAAGTGGAAAAATAAAGAAACATGGAGCAACTACAGAATTGATTGAATATTATTTGTCGGGCTCAAAAAAATCCGAATTCTCTTATTTAGATGATATAAAAAAGGATGTATATATAAAATCCATCAACTTGAAAACTTCAATAGAAAATAATATTCATTTTTATAAAGATGATTTTGAAATTGAATTTATTGTTAATTCCAATTTCCCATTTAAAGATGCTGCAATATCTTACCAAATCATTAATTCAGAAAATGTATCTGTGATTCATATACTAAATTTAAGTTCTGAAATTCCATTTTTAATGGAATCTGGATCTTACAGATTGGTTTCTAAAATACCAAAATTGTCTCTTTATCCAGATAAATATAGGCTCAAAGTTCACTTTGCAGATAACTTCTTGAAATCAAAATTCCAAACTATCGAAGACGTTTGTCCATTTGAAGTTCAACTTAAAGATGAACTTAGAGAGTATTATTGGTATAAAGGGCATGCCACTTTCGTTCCTCAAAGTGAGTGGTGTGTAAATAAAATTTCTTAGTATGTCAATTAAGGATATAAGGTCATATTATAATTCCCAGCTTAATAAACGAGTCAAGGATTTTGTTTATGGTAATGAGAGAGTTTTTAGAGCTTATGAAGAAGTTTATAAATTGATTAAAACGTATCAGCCTAAGAGAATACTTGAAATAGGTTGTGGGATTGGCGATGTTTCCTTTAGATTAGCAGAGGAGTTCCCAGATATTGAGTTTGTTGGATTTGATATTAGTGAGAGTACGATTGAGTTTGGAAGAAATGTTTTTAATTTGGCTAATCTTCAACTTGTTTTTTACGAGAACCTTAAAGAATTAGATTCCTTTCTTAAAGATCAGAAATTTGATTTTATATTTCTAATTGATGTTTATGAGCATTTTGATGATGAAAGCATTTATTCATTTAGGAATCTTATTAAAAACAGGGATAATGGAAATACTTTGATCTTCTTTTCTTGTCCAACAATTAATCATCAAAATTATCTTAGAAAACATAATCCACAAGGCCTTCAACCAATTGATAGAGATGTGGAAATAAAAGATTTTTTGAATTTAAGTGAGATGCTTCAACTTGAATTGATTTATTATAAAGTTATTTCAGTTTGGAGTTATTCAGATTATCAACATGCAGTAATAGGTAAGCTTCCGGATTCTGGAAACTTTTCAGATAAGCTGAAAGTCAAAAAGAAAGGGATAAAGGATCTCCTCAAAGAAAGAATAAAAAATAAAGTAGGATCTCATTCAAAATATATCCTTAAAAAAGAGGAATTAAAAAAATACCTTGTGGATTGAGCTAATGAATAAATTGAATATTTGCTTTACTTCTCCATCCACAAATGCTTACTCTGAAACCTTCATTCAGAATCTAAAGTCTGGATTGTCTGGAAATGTTTTTCATTGTTATGGTGAGTTCTTTCCATTCCTGACTTTAAAAGGCTCACTCCAGAATTATAAGACTCCTCCTATTTTTGATTTGATCAAGAAAAGGCTTGGTTTCATAACTCTTCCACTAAGAGAGTATTATTTTTCTAAATACTTAAGAGAAAATAAAATTCAGATAATTTTTGCCAATTATGGTCCATCAGGGGCTGCTTTGGCACCAGTTTCCTATAAGATGGGAGTGCCCTTAATCGTCCATTTTCATGGATTTGATGCTTCAGTTTTTAAGGTAATCGAGAAATATAAAGAAGGGTATAAAAGAATGTTTGAGATAGCCTCTTTTATCATTGTGGTTTCAGACGAAATGAACCAGGATTTATTAAATCTTGGGGCTCCTGAAGGTAAATTGATAAAAATCACCTATTCCCCAAATTCTCGATTTTTGGAATTAAAGCCTGACTACCAAAGTAATCAAATTCTGGCTGTTGGTCGGTTTGTAGAAAAGAAAGCCCCTTATCTCACTTTAATGGCTTTTAAAAGTGCAAAAGAGAAGTGTCTGGATTTAAATTTGAAGTTTGTAGGTGACGGCGAATTTCTATCTGTTTGCAAGGACTTATGTGAGTCCATGCAAATTCAAGGAGTAGAGTTATTAGGTGTGAAATCTCCTGAAGAAATCGCTTCTCTCATGGAACAATCCTTTTGTTTTGTTCAGCATAGTAAACAGGCGATTAATGGAGACAAGGAAGGTACACCTGTTGCTATTTTGGAAGCTATGGCGACAGGATTACCAATTGTCGCCACAAAACATGCAGGAATTCCAGATGTGGTTTCACATAAAAAGAATGGATTCCTAGTCACTGAAGGTAATATAGAGGCTATGGCAAGTTGCATTATAGAATTGTATCAAAACCGGGAAAAAGCAAAAAACTTTGGGATAAATGGAAAAGAGTTTATCCGAAATAATTTTAGTTCAAAGGATTATTTTCAAAAGATAAACTCCCTTATCACTACCGCTGTAACTAATGGATAATCAACCTCTGGTCTCTATCCTTTTCCCGAGTTACAACAAAGCTTCCTACCTCCGAGAGACATTTTAGATTTGGGGATCTCTAAAGTAAAATCAAAGTTTAGACTATCTAGTTTTTTTGTGTGAAGCCAATCAATCCTAGTGAGCTACCAATCGTTGTAATTGGATATAATAGGCCAAATTCTTTGGCTAGACTATTGTCTACGTTAGCGGATTCGGATATTCCCGACGGAGTTAGGTTGGTAATAAGTTTGGATAAATCGGAAGAGGATTGCTGCGCGAATATCGCCAATGATTTTAAATGGGAGTTTGGCCAAAAAGATGTTATTCTTCATGAAGAAAGATTAGGGCTTAAATCTCATGTTCTTTTTTGTGGGAGATTATCAGAGAATTATCAAGGAATAATAATGCTTGAGGATGATTTAATTGTATCACCAAAATTTTATCAATATTCATTGCGTGTTATCAGCCAATTTAGTGATGATAATAGAATTGGAGGTTTTGCCCTATATTCACCAAGATTGAGTGAAACATCTCTGCTCCCATTTACCGCATTGGAAGATGGATACGATAATTTTTATATGAAAATTCCATGCTCATGGGGTCAAATATTCTTAAAAAATCAATGGCTTAATTTTGAAAAATTTGTAGCAAAATATAATTATCAAGGTGTTAATCAAATTGATTTACCTGACAATGTCTTAAAATGGCCTGATGTCTCATCATGGAAAAAACTGTATTTCCAATTCTTAGTTTTTGACAATAAATATATTTTCTATCCAAGAATAAGTTTAAGTTCAAATTGTGGTGATGTTGGTCAGCATTTTTTAAAAAATGTTCGAGTGTTTCAGGTTTCTTTGCTAGTTGGCGAATTGAATTATAATTTTTCGTCACTCAGTCAATCCAAATCGATTTATGACCAGTTCCAAGAGGTTGATAGTTCAATTGCCCCTTCTTTTTTGGGGCTTGAATCGCTTACTTTTGATTTATCTGGTTCGAAAAGGCTATGTCAAATTAAATCAAAATACCTTTTGTCAATTAAGAGATGTGACAAGCCAATTAAAAAATATCCATTGATATCTTATCCGCCTGAACTAGGTGTTTTACTTTCACTCGAATGTGATCTAAGTGAAGGGAACTCTATTTCTCTTGGTAAAGTCGAGGATTTTAGTTCCGACCTCGGTATTAAGATTGAACAATTAGAAGTATATGATGTTAGAAAATTTAATGAATTTGAATATCAAAAAGGAAGGGCCAAAGTCTTAAATTCAACTAGGTATAAAATAGGTGATTTAATTGTGTCTCCATTTAGATATATTAAGAATTGGTTTTGATTTTGTTACATTCTGGTATGGGGAACCAAATGTTTCAATATGCATTTGGTAAGCTTTTAGAAGAGAAAAGGAAAGTTCCTGTTTACTTTATCTGTAAAGTATCTGAGTTTAGGTTAAATGGATTTGCTGGAATTAACTACATTAATTCTTCAAATAAATTCATTTCACTATTTGAAAGATTTTTTTTGCGATATAGATTAAGGTACAAAGAGTTTCACTCATGTCTAGAAGAAATCGACTTGAATGCAATTTCCAATTTTAGTTATGTTTCTGGATATTTTCAATCTTCCAAGGTTTTCGAGGAAAATCGGGATTTTGTTAAAAGTTTGTTTAAAGTGTCTTTAACTCGATTTTTTGCTTCAAATGATTGCGTGACTCATATTAGAAGGGGGGATTACCTTACTACAATATTTGCCGAAATCAATTCAAATGCGGTTGTTCCAGAGGAATGGTTCGTAAACCAATTAAATTATATTAAAAAGGAATATTCACCTGAAAATTTTAAGGTAGTGGGGGATGATGGAAACTACTTGAAATATTTTTGTAAGAAGTTGGAATTGGATACATCAGCCCTAATTCAGAGCCCTATGGAAGATTTTGTGAAATTAATGACTTCCAAATACTTGATCATTTCCAATAGTTCCTTTGCTTGGTGGGCCGCTTTCTTGAATATTCATGAGGACGCCGTAATTATTGCGCCTAGAAACTGGGTAGGTTTCCACGTTGGAATTGAATATCCAAAGGGAATAATGAACTCGCGATTTATATGGAGATAAAATATTTTCATAAGGAAGAGATCCATAATACCTCATCTGCAAAAATTATTCTTCCGTTAGTTTTGGATTTAATTAATCCAAAATCGGTTTTGGATGTAGGTTGTGGTATCGGGACTTGGCTCTCGGTCGCCAAAGATTCAGGTATTTTGGATTTGTTGGGTGTTGATGGAGACTATGTGGATCGGGCTCTCCTTTCCAAGTATTTAATGGAAAGTGAGTTTGAATCCCATGATTTAACTCAACCGCTTGAATTGGGTAGAAAGTATGATCTCTGCATCTGCTTAGAGGTGGCCGAACACATTCCTGAGTATGCAGCTAATACTTTGGTTGATAGCTTAAAAAAGTACTCAGATGTAATTCTTTTTTCTGCAGCAATTCCGGGACAAGGCGGACAGAATCATTTAAATGAAAAATGGCCAGCTTATTGGGCAGAGAAATTTTCAAAGAATGGATATGTTTTTTTGGACATTATTCGTCCATTAATTTGGAATAACTCGAAAGTTGATTTTTGGTATAAGCAAAATATATTTTTAGTAGTCAAAGAGTCTCATGAATTAGCCGTTAAGTTTCCAAGTTCTTCTCTTTCCTTGGTTCATCCGGAATTGTATAATACAAAAAATAAGATTTTTGAAAACCGAATAGCTCATTTAGAAAAACAGTTGAAGGTGCACCCTTTAAAGCGATGGCTAAGCAAAATAGTGTCCAAAAAATGAAGTTGATTGATTTAGCCCCTTTTGAAAGAGTTTCTAATTACAGTCTTTCTGGAATCCATGATATATCCATTTTGATCAAAACTTTGGAGAGAGAGGCGCATTTAATTCAGCTGTTGGCTTCCATCCAAAAATATGGCTTTCAAGGTCCGATTTTGATAGCAGATGATAGTAAGGTGCCTTATGGGAAATCTGTCAAGGCTAAATTTCCGTATCTGAATATTCAATATTTGGAACTTCCTTATGACACAGGTACGGCAGAGGGTAGAAATGAGATGCTAAAGTTGGTGGACACCCCCTATTTTTTACTTTGTGACGATGACTTTGTATTTGATCGAAGATCTAGAATTCCCTTAATGAAGAAATATCTAATTGATTATCATCTTGACGTTTTAGGAGGTGTCTTCATTCAATACAAACGAAGAGGACGAACAAGAGAATTTTTCAACAATGTTAATGCTCTTTTGATGAAATTTGATTGGTTTCTCCCATCGTATCAGAAGTACGATTATTATGCAAACTTCTATATTGATTCCCGTGTAATATATTTCAAAAAAAAGCCTTTCATTGAACCAGTAACTGCATGTGATCTAACACATAACTTCTTTTTAGCACGGACGGACAAAGTTTTAGACTTTGGAGGGTGGAATCCAATTTTAAAAGGAGGAGAACATCAAAACTTTTTTATAAGGGCAAAATTGGCTGGTTTAAAAATTGGAACTACTCGTACTTGTGGCGTGATACATGATCAATGGACACCTAATTCAGAATTATATAAATCACTTCGTAATAGAGGTGATTTTTACAAAAAAATAGCTTTACAGGAGTTTAATATAATTGAAGTTAGGGGCTATAAAGAAGCTTTAGGAGAAGATTTTTTTTCGAAGTGAAAGTATCTGTTATTATACCTGTATACAATCAGTCTCATTATTTATTTGAATGTATAGAATCAGTAATTAGAAATTGTTTTTCTGAATTAGAAATTATTATTGTAAACGACGGAAGCACTGACGATACGGAAACTATTTCAAAGGAATTAGCTCTGAAATACGGAAATATCAAAATTATTTCTCAAGAAAATAGAGGGTTGTCAGAAGCAAGGAATTCTGGATTTAAAGAGAGTGTTGGTGATCTAATTCACTTCTTAGATGCAGATGATAAAGTTTTTTCTATGGCTTATTCAAACATAGTAGATAGATTTCAAGAGAGTCATGATTTGGATATTTTAGTTTCTGGATATTCTTATTTTAGGGGAAGAAAGTTTATTCATACTCATCAATTTTCTGGTTATGAAATTTTCTTAAAAAATTTAGTTCATTCTAGTATTGCCCCACCTGCCTCGTTCTTTTTGACTCGAAGAATCGTCCAGCGAGTTGGGCTTTTTGACGGTTCCTTGAAAAGTTGTGAAGATTGGGATTATTGGATCCGAGCCAGTAAGATTGGAGCGAAAATTGTAACTATTCCTGAAGTTTTGGTTGCTTATAGATACGTTCCCAATAGTATGAGTCGAAATCCTAAAGTGATGTATAAGGCACTGACCGAAGTCAGTCGAAGAGCTGGGAAAAAAGATGCTCGGCTTCCTAAAGATGCGCCTTTTAATCAGGAATACAATTTAGACTATTTAGAAATCCAAAAGAAACATTTGATTCGTATGCTTGGAGTAATGCTTCATCAAGGAAATGTGTTAGAAGCTGAAAAATGGTATCGGTTAGAACAAAATAAGTGGAATTGGAAAATAATTCCTGAAGATTGGAAAGGCTTAAGTTCTTACCTTTCATGGGCCTATTTCTTTGAAAAAAAAGATATAAAAGATTTGCAAAAAGAGACTTTTCTTAATGTAGAAGATTTTTTTATCCAATTGGGGTATTCAAAAAAAAAGAGTAGACACCTTTCCCGAATGGTTTTTGCACCTCAGTTAAAAAAATTGAATCATATCCGATATGGAAAAGTATTTGGGGCTGTTATAAATCGTTTATTAAGGTTTTGAGTTGTAGTATTATCATCTGCACCTACAATGGAGAAACAAAGCTCCAGAACACGTTAAAGGCTATTATCAATCAAGAAACTACTTTTCCTTGGGAATTGATCATAATCGACAATAATTCATCTGATAATACTTTTTCCTTTTCTGAATCGTTACTCAAAAATTCCGGAATAGACTATCGTATAGAACGATTCTCAAAACCCGGTAAAATGTATGCATTTTGGCATGGAATCAGTTTCGCGAAATACGCTTTCATTTTAGATTGCGATGATGACAACGAACTTTTCCCTGATTTTCTGGAGGAAGGTCTAAAAATATTAAATGCCAAACCTAAACTAGGTGCTTTGGGTAGTCTTGGAATATTACCTGCTCAAAAGGTTCCTGATTGGTTTAATCAATTTTCCAAAAGTTATGCTTTAGGGCCCCAGGGGAGAAATCTAGAGCCCTTACCAAAATTTGCTTATTTATATGGTGCTGGCTGCTTTTATAGAAAATCTATTTTAAATGATTTAAGTGAAAAGGAGTTTGAGTCCTTACTTTCCTGCAGAAAAGGGGAAGAATTGACTTCAGGGGGGGATGTAGAGTTTTGCCATGCCATACAACTATTGGGGTATGATTTGATGTATTCAGAAACCTTAAAATTCTTCCATAATATAGGGTCAGAACGGATTAGTTTTGAATATTACCTTCGCTTAAAAAGAGGGATTAGTAGTAGTTTTCCTATTTTGGCTTCGTATAATTTAGATACCTATCCAGCCTTTAACGATTTTAGAAAACATTTGATTAGTAGCTTTTTCCTTTTAGTAAAAGGGATAATTAAAACAGCGTTTTTGCCTCAAAATAATTATCAAAGAAAGGTAGATTATGTGGTCGTAAGGGCTAAATTTTTTGCTTTTCTTAAAAATTACCAAGTAGCTGTTGATGGATACAAACGAAACCAAAAAATTTTTGGATCCTAAAATCTCCATCATTATTCCTTTTTTTAATTCAGAATCAACGCTGAAAAGAGCGGTTGATTCAGTGATTTTGCAATCATTTGAAGATTGGGAATTGATTTTAGTGAACGATGGGAGTACCGATCAATCGGAGTGGATTGCTAAATCATTTTTGGGCGATCACCGGATTTTATATTCCTATCAGGAAAATATGGGAGTCAGTGCAGCTCGCAATTTAGGAGCTAGTAAAGCCAAGGCAGATTGGCTAATATTTTTGGATTCAGACGACGTTCTTCGTCCAAATTCTTTTACAAAGATGAATAGTTGTATAAATGAGTACCCTGATTATGATTATTTTCATTTTGGTATCTGTTCAATAAGTCAAAAGGATGTAAAAGAAAGAATTCCAAGTAAATCAGTATATGTAGGAAAATTAGCGGGCTCGGTTTTATTGAAAAGAATTCTTTTTGAACAAGTAGGTGGATACGATGAAAATTTGAAGTTTTCAGAAAATACAGAGCTTTTTCACCGCATCCATCTATTGCCAGTCAAATTTTTACAAGTAGCCATTATTAGTGTTGAATATTTCAGTAGTATGGTAGGAGGATCTAAAAACACTCAAAATATTCTTCATGGGCTCCTATATATTTTAGACAAACATAAAGATTCGCTTTCTCCTCATATCAAGTTCCTTTATCATCAATCTGCAGGGGTTATTTTTATCCGCTTCAAGAAAATATCTTTAGCCAGATATCATTTTTTGCAAGCTTTAAAATTTAAACCCTGGAAACTACCTACATGGGCTAGATTAGGACTAACATTTTTTCCTCCATTGGCAAAGAAAATTTATCAAACTAAAGTTAGCTTTGATTAAGTTGGGAGCGTTTATTATCACCTATCATCGTCCACAAATATTGTTGGACACGATCAAGGCTGTTTTTTCTCAAACTTATCCTCCTGGTTTTATCTGGATTATTGATAATTCTGAAAATCTGGAGACCGAACATGCTGTTGCCTCTTTGCTTGATTCCCGAATCCGTTACCATAGAATGGGCTACAATGCTGGACCTGCCGGAGCTGCTGTTATTGGCTTGGAACTTTGTAATCAGGATGGAGCAGATTGGATCTATTGGGGTGATGATAACGACCCCCCTTTTTTTGAAGATACCTTTGAAAAATTATTGGCCTATAAAGATGAAAATCCTTTTTGCGGAATTTTAGGCTCTGTAGGCCATTTCTTTGATAGAAAAAGGGGAGTAATAAAAAGGATTCAAAGCAGATTGCTGGAAAAGAAAGAATGTCTGGAAGTGGATTGCGTAGCTGGAAATATGTCTATGATTGTCAATTCCAAAATGATCCGAGATGGGATACTGCCTAATCCTGAATTATTTTTTGGCTTTGAAGAATTGGATTTTTGCTTAAAAGCCAGTCGCCGAGGATATAGTATTATTGTTCCTTGTTCACTTTTTTTGGATTTAAGAAAGCTACATCAAAGGACTGATTTTGAAAGACCTTTATACAAAAAGAAAGAGAATTTGGTCAGAGAGTATTATAGCTTAAGGAATTTATTGATGATTTCTGATTCTTTAACTCTAAATGCTATGAGGAATCAATTGTTGAAAAAGGCAATTGGCAAAATTCTTTATGGATTTAGATATGGACTAGTTTATGGATATAGAAATGCAAAGATGATTTTTCGAGCTGTTTATGATTATTATCAAGGAAAATCTGGATTTACATTAGCACTTTCTGTTCCTCCAAAATGATCAATCAAATAGGTGTAGTCATAGTTACCTATAAAAGGGAAAATTCCTTACAGTTAACTCTAAGAGCAGTTTTAAATCAGGGTATAAATGCTTCAAAAATCTGGGTTATTAACAATAATCCTTTAGAAAAGTTAAAAGCAACAACATCCAATCCGGATTTTATGGGGGTTAATTTTCTTCATCAAAGCAAAAACATTGCTTCTGCTGGAGGTTTTGCTCTTGGTATGTCCATAGTAGCAAAAAATGGATTGGATTGGGCCTGGTTATTCAATGATGATTCGAGGCCGGTCAAGGGGTCTATAGAATCTATTATTAATCATCATGCCAGATTAGAGGTAAGTAAAACGGGCATGGTGAAATTAGCCAATTTAAATTCTAATGGTGAAGCAATTTTACAATATTGGAATGGTAGTAGGAAACCTAAATATGTGCCTATTTCCCAAGATTTAATAAAGACCGACTTAATTACTTTCGATGGTTGTTTGATTTCATCAAACTTAATAAAAGAAGTTGGTACCTGTGATCCCAGTTATTTCATGGGTACTTATGAATTTGACTATTGCTTGAAGGCCGCAGATCATAAATATGAAATATATACTATTCCTAATGGTTTAATTGAAGATGAAAAAGCGGGTTCAACTGGAGGGACTCCCCCTTGGAGGCAATATTATAATACCAGAAATCATTTGCTTCTCGGAATCCAAAGAATGGACTTTCAAATAATCTGGGCATGGATGATTAGAGAAATTAAATTTTCTTATGCCATATTAAGATGGGAAAATAAAAAAACATTTCGCTTAAAATTAAAAGCATTGGCTACTTGGCATGCTATGATTGGAAAAAAAGGAATGATATTGGACCCTGATTCTTTTCAATAGAAGGTTTGAATCAGGTGATTTATTTTTATAACCCTAATCCTCAAAAACATGGAACTTTTGAACCGAGGTTTGGACTAGAAAATTGGATTGATCAAACTGTTTCGAGATTTAGTGAAAATAAAACAAGTATAAATTTATGCTTAGTTTCAGAAATCCCTGATTCAGGAATAATTGTTTTTCATTCAGGTTTTTTTGATAAAAATATCAAGCCAAATTCTGATCAATTATTTATTTGTGTTGCCGCTGATTATGGAAGACATAGGTATGCACAAATTCATTTGTTTCAAAACCACTTTCAATCTGTTATTAATTGTCGAAACAAAAGGTTAATAGCCGACATAATGTTTCCATTTTGTGATTCATTTTTTGTTCCCCATTGGTCTCAACCAAGAATAAAAAAAAGGATTAAAAATGAAAAGGATTTATTTCGGATAGGGTATTTTGGTAATTCAAATAATTTTGATGAGGATTTAAACAAGGAAATGGATTCATTTTGCAAAAATCGTCATTTAGTATTTGAAATTGTAGATGATTGGAAAAGATGGAAAGATTATTCTGACTTTGATTTAATTTTGGCGATTAGAGATTTGAAGGGAGGCAATTATTTAAATAAGCCATTTTCTAAACTTATAAATGCCTTGATTGCCGGTGTACCTATGATAGCAACGAATGAAAGTAGTTCTATTTATTTTAAAAAAAATTATTTTCCTGAATTGCCCATTATTACTAGTAAAACAGAACTTTTTGCAAAGATTTTGGAGATGAAGGAAAACTATGGATATCATCTGAAAATGATTCAAAAAAATGGTTTGAGTATTTCAGATGTTTACGAAAATGAAGTGAATAAAAGTTGGGAGGAGGTTTTTCAAAAGTCAGAAGAGTTTTTATTTAAATGGAAAACATCATCAAGGCTTCTTAAATCTCTTTTTTTTAAGTCAAGAACAATTTGAAAATCCTATTTACCCAAGACGCCCTAGTAAATGCCGGTGCGGAGCGCAGTCATTTGGAGATTCTTTCTCGTTTTTCGCAGGAGGTAGATGTGGGATTTGTGTATTTCTATCCTAAGCATGAACTAAAAACTGAATATGAAAAAGCCGGAATCCGGCTTATTTTTTTGGATATCCCGGAAGGCTATCATTTTAGATTGGCCATTAGAAAGTTGGTCTTGCTTATACAAAGTGAAAAACCCGATTTGTTAGTCTCTTGCCTTTGGAGAGCTGATATTATCACTCGATTGGCTTCATGGATTACAGGAGTTCCTTTGATTGGGACATTGGTAAATGATAGCTATAGCCCTTTGGCTTGGAAAGACAAAAAGGGTCTGAAATATAAAGTCGTTTACTGGTTGGATCGATTGACAGCAGGTATTCCTTTGCATTGGATCGCCAATGCCCAAGCCTTGGCTGATTCTCATGTAAAGACTTTGGGGATTAAGCAGGATAAGATTTCGGTGGTTTATCGTGGGAGGCCCGTCATTGCGCCTGCCCGCAATGGCGGGTGCGACGCAGGAGCATCCAGTCCCGAACTCGATTCGGGAAAGCCTACCTTGCCTGCAGGCAGGCAATCTCAAAAGATGGAGACAGATCGCTTCGTTTCTCGCGATGACGATACAATCCGAAACTTCATCTCTTACGGACGCCTATTGGAAAGAAAGGGCTTTCAGGATGCCATTTGTGCCTTTTCGGAAGTCATCAAAATCTATGCTGATTGCACCCTAACCATCTTTGGTGATGGACCGTATCGAAATCAATTAGAAACCCTCATCCAAAACCTCGATCTCCAAAAGTCAGTCTTCCTCCCCGGCAAAATATCCAACCCGATGGATGCGCTCATTAATGGATACTGCCAACCTCAACAAAGCTCAACACATACACTGCCTGTTTCGACAGGCCTCAAAATAGGCACTGAAAACTGTCCACTGATCACTGGCAACTGTTTTATCTTCCCCAGCTGGTATGAAGGCTTTTCAGGAGCGCTAGTTGAAGCGATGATGGCTGGAATTCCTATCATCGCTTCAGATATCCCAATGAATTTAGAGGCTGTATCGGATCATGTTTCAGCCTTGACATTTCCGGTTGGAAACTCAAAAACACTGGCAGATAAAATGAAATGGGCGATAGAACATCCCGAGCAAATGTTGACTTTAGGAAGGCAAGCTAAGAAAGATGCCGAAGAGAGGTTTGATATAGAAAAGATCGCTATTCAATACGAGCAGGTGCTTTGGAAAGTTCGAAACTCAAAATAGGTGTCCTTCTAGACGGAGTATTGATTCAGGCTTGGCAAGCTGAGTGTTTAAGGCAAATTATGCACTCGCGTACAGCAGAGATAGCTGTACTGATTTTTAATAAGAGTCCAAAAACTTCTGGGATCCCTTCTCCATATTTTTACAGGCTTTATCGGAAATTGGATAGATTGATTTTTAAGACTAAGGCCGACGCATTTGAGTCATGCTCTATCGAGACTATACTTGATTCATCTATTGCCAAGATCAGCGTCCAGCCAATTCAGGAAAAATATACCGATACCTTTCCCGAAGCAACTCTTGAGGACATTCAGGACTTCGACCTGGATATTCTACTTCGCTTTGGGTTCAGAATTTTAAAAGGACCGATTTTGCAAGTTGCTAAACTTGGGGTTTGGTCTTTTCATCATGGTGACCCAAAGGCGTATCGTGGCGGTCCTCCTGCCTTTTGGGAAGTTATGCATGGGCAATCTATTAGCTCCGTAGTGTTAATGCGTATCAACGAAAATCTCGACCAAGGCCAGATTCTCTACCAGAGTTTTACTCAGACTGACCCAGTCTCTGTACAAAGAAATGCCAATAAGCTATTTTGGCTATCCTCATTTTTTGTGGAAAGAACCCTGCGCAAACTCCATCAAATTGGGAGAGAGTCTTGGGAAAAGGATATTGCCAATCAAGCCGAGGTGCCTAAGGGTGCACTGCTCCGACCTCCTAAAGCTTGGGAGATGGTCAGTCTTATCTTCAAATTGATTTCGAGGACCATCAAAAGAAAAGTAAGGCAATTACGATTTCAAGCGCATTGGAAGATCGGAAAGCATACCTGCACTTCGGAAAAAAAAGATCTCAAACTCTCTTCGGAAGAGGTGCTGAATATTGAGCATCCTGATCCTTCAGCATTCTATTGGGCGGATCCATTTCCACTTGTTGTGGAAGGAAAAGAGTATGTGTTGGTAGAAGAGTTTGACAAAAATGCTCAAAAAGGCAGAATAGCATGTCTTGAATGGATCCAAGAGAGATTAGTGTACAAATCAAAAATGGATGAGCCATGGCACTTGTCATATCCTTTTGTTTGGCAGGAGGATGGAGACTTGCTAGTTATTCCCGAAGCAGCCGAGTCGGGAAAAGTCTATGCCTATCGAGCACTTGATTTTCCTAAAGCGTGGATCAGAGATCGTGTCATTTTTGATGGCGAAGCCTACGATCCGACGCTACTGAAAAAGGATGGTAGGTATTGGCTTTTCATTAATCAAAAGGCCCATCCAGCATGCTCTTCTTTTGACGAACTCTACTTGTATTATTCGGACAAGCTGGAGCCATATTCCTGGGTTTCCCATCCCCAGAACCCGATTGTTTCGGATGTTCGAAAATCTCGTCCGGCTGGGAGAATATTTGAAAAAGATGGAAAGCTTTTTAGACCGGCTCAGGATTCGGGTTTGCGTTACGGTCATCGAATACATATTCAGGAGATACTTCTGATAAATACCGACAACTATCAGGAAAGAACGCTAAGGACTATTGAACCGAAAACCAATTCACAGGTTTTGGGGATACATACCTACAACGAAAGCCCACAAGGAATTTACCTGGATATGTATTTTAGGAGATGAGAATTGCCTTAGTGATCCAACAGCCACAGGCGCGGGGACAGGAACTTTTTGCATGTACATTGGGTAATTTCCTCCTCGATCAGGATCATGAGGTCATTTTAATTAGTCTGTTTCAAGGTGACTTTCCTTTGTCATTTAAAGGCAAGCATGTTTCATTAAATTGGGAGGTAAAGCAAAAATGGATCGGGATTTCTCGATTCAAGTCCTTGTCCACCGAGCTGCGAAAGTTCAACCCCGATATTGTCCAAGCAAATGGAGGTGACACGCTCAAATATTCGGTGCTGTCAGCTATGATTTTTCCGTTTTCAGGAAAGGTTATTTTCAATAACGGGGGAGTGGTCAGCTATTATTTCCGATCAGGTCTGCAGAAGTTTTTTTATCGATTTCTTTTAAACAGATTGCAGGGATTGATCTCGATCTCGTCTTATTCTGCTCAGGATCTGAACGGCTTGCTAGACGCTTCTATTCCTAAGTGTCAAATTCCAATCGGGTTGAATACGAATTTTCAGTTTGCTTTGAAAGAAGCTGCTCCGAATCCGGTATTTGTACATATAGGAGGGTTTACTCCTGAGAAGAATCATCGGTTCTTGATTGCTCTTTGGGAAAACTATCAATCCATAATTCCAGAATCCATGCTTGTCCTGATCGGTGGTGGACCACAGAAATCAGAGATTGAGCAATTGATAGATTCAAAAAGCCTGAGCAACATCCACCTTTTGGGTAGTCAAGTAAATCCTTGGGCCTTTGTGCCTAAAAATGCAATTCTACTTCTGCCAAGCAAAATCGAAGGGATGCCTTCAGTGATTGCAGAGTCAATTTTATCAGGGATTCCGGTAATCGCACATAGAGTAGGAGGAATTGCGGAAATGGTAGAAGCCTTGCCTGCATGCTTCCTTCCTGAATTTGAAAACATCGAGAATTGGTCTCAGGCTATGAATTATTGGGTTTCTATGGCTGAGGAAGAGAAAAGTAACTTGCTAGCATCTTCGCGGGAAATGGTTGTTGCAAAATTTGATATGCAAGTCGTGGGGGAGCAGTTTCAAAAGTTTCACAAAAGTTTATGAAGATTGTTCAGCTGATAACCCGTCCGCAACGGAGAGGTGCTGAGATTTTTGCCTTACAATTGTCTGAGGATCTGGTCTCCATGGGGCATCAGGTGATTGTCATATCCATTTTTGAAGGGACGGGAGGTCTGAGCTTTTCAGGAGAATGGATTCAGTTGGATTGGAAAAAAAGTAAAAACCTTAATCTGGGCCCCTATAAAAAGCTTTCAAAAATAATAGCTCACTTAGCACCTGATTTGGTACAGGCAAATGCCTCAGAAACTTTGAGGTTTGGAGCATTTGCTAAGTTGTTAGGGCGTGGGGATTTCAAGCTTGTTTATCGAAATGCAAATCAGATCTCCCATTTTATCAATTCAGGTTTGAAAAGAATCTGGAATCAGTTTTTAATAAAGCAAACAGATGGGGTAGCCTCCGTTTCAGGGATTTCAAAGGCAGATTTTTTACATGTTTTTTCCTATTCCAAATCGATTGGGGTCCTACCAATTGGAATTGACCCAAAGGAGCTTGATTTAAAGAGTAAAGCTGAAAAGATAAAAGAACTGCCATCTTCCTACATCCTAAATTTGGGAGGGCTTGTACCTGAAAAAAATCAAGAATCTTTACTCCGAATTTTTGCCAAATTAAATGCTAAAGACTTTCCGGATCTAAAATTGGTTTTAGTGGGAGAAGGAACTGAAAAGGAAAGGCTTTTGGCCTTATGCCAGTCTCTAAAAATAGATGACAAAGTTTTTTTTCTACCAAACCAAGAAAACCCTTTTCCTATTTTGGCCGGAGCCAAAGCCCTTGCTTTAAGTCCCCAAGCTGAAGGCCTTCCCGCAGTGATTTTGGAGGCCATGTATTTAAAAGTGCCAGTAATATCCTATGGAGTCGGAGGTATTCCCGAAGTACTGACCACCACCACGGGTTTTTGTATCCCACCTAATGAGGAGCTATCATTTTTAAAGGAGCTCCAATCACTACTAAGTTCACCATCTAATCAGATTGATTCAATTACAGAGTCTGCCCATGATCTGGTTCTTTCCCACTATTCTCTTTCAAAAATTTCAAAGAAATTTGAGGCATTTTACCTTTCCCTTACCAAACCTTAAACTTTAAATTAGGTCTCTGCCAACTCCCGATTCCTTCGCTCTTCTTCCACTATTCGATTATAAATCTCGGCTCTTTTTTTAATTTTCATTCGTTTTTCCCAATCCATAAATGCCACTATTACAAAGAGCATAAAATACATGATCTGTGATTTCTGGCGAATGATGATTCCTAAATTAGACATGACATATGTCATCGATACGGAAATAGAAAAAAACACAACTGCTGACATTTTGACCATAGCTGGTGCGATGCGGATATATTCCAAAAAGCTTTTCTTAAAAATTTTACTAAACATGTAGATGTATAAAGCATTTTCAATGGAAACTACTAAACCTAAAGCATTTGGAGAATCAATGAAAAGTGGCCTAAACCAGAAAGTAAAGAGTTTCATAGGGAGACTATATGATGTCATATCTACTCCCGAACCAGAACTTTGAAGTCTTTGGGCATTAAGTGTGGATTCTTCTTCAAAAGAGTCTATTAGATTATTAGGGTCATATCCTAAGTAGACGATTAAATCTTCATATACAAAAATACTTCCGACAATACCTATGAGCACCACAAGGTATTTTTGGTAAATAGGAACTTTTTCTCTTCCCCAAACAAAACCAACTCCCATACCTATCAGGATAGCAAATAATACGTGTGGTCTGACCATATAAGCCAAAAAACTTCCGAATGCTATATGAAATATTCTCTTAGCAGGCCAAGAAAGTCCGTAGGTGAGGAAACCAATTCCTGCGAAAATTACCGCTCCTTTACCCAATGAGGCCGTCCAAAAATGCATGTTGGGCAAGAACATAAAAAGTGTAATTGCATCCCAGCCTTCAAATTTAGGATTGAATCGAAGATTCTCCTTGAAGAAACAATAGAAATAGACAAAGCCCCAAAAGCCTAACCAGGTAAAAAGGAACATCATCATATCATAATTGAACCCTAGCCATCGGACCCATGGAAACGCCATCCATTCTATAAAATCAGTACCTTCCGAAAATGCATCAAACCAATTCTTCCATTTGAATTGGGTTTTATAGAAATAATATTGGGAATCGGAACGATTGAATTGGGAGTAAGTCCAGTAAACTAGTCCAAAAAACATATGGTACCAATACATTTGGTTAAGAAGTCCTGCCTTCAGCCATTTGTGTTCTCTTTGCAGCGCATTTAAGATGGGCTGTGATAGAAAGAAAAGAATGAAAATTAAAAGGATGGCTCCAAGCAATGGAATTCAATTTTTGGATTGCCTAAAGATAAAAATTCAATCGGATTTGGCAGAGACTGACAATACTTAAAATACTAAGGGATTACCAAAAAATGATGTAGGAGCCATTTGGCTCCTTTTTTATTTTACATCCTAATTAAAATACATCCTACATATCTTCAGGTCTGGTTTCAGGATGCTTGATCCAATACTGAACAATAGAAGGCATATATTCATCACTCTCTATGGTTCCTTGGAGATCTACTTTTTGTCCTGGATAGAGATAGATTTTCCCGTCCTCTACTTTTTCTACCGTCAAGCTTGATGTCTTAAGTAGATTTTTTACTTGATCCCATTCCTTGGGGTCAGTCACGAATGTCTCAAATCGAATGTAAAATTCCTCTCCGATAGGAGGGATTGGATAATCGCTGGGTATAGCAGCGCTGATCGGAGGGTTGGTAGGAAAAATAAGTTTCATCTTGGTGTATTTTGCTTTCTAGGATTTACGCAGCTAAGAATGGAAGGTTAAGTGAGCATAGATGAATCTCATCTCCGGTTTAATAATTTGAAACTTGAAAAGGTTTAAATTACTATCTAAAAAGTTGAGAAATCTAACCTTGATGGAGCATGGCTTAGATCCTTATTCCCTCAACTTACCGGATACACTTAAACTTGACTCCCTGGGCCAAGAGCATTCTGATCAATGTCTCAGCATCCCTTTCAAGATCTTGATCCATCAGCAGCCTGATGGATTTGGAAATCGCGATGATTTCTTTTCCTTTTTTCAGCCGATCAATTGGGAAAGTACCTCCTTGGACACTTGCCAGGACCTTGATTTTTTCGTCCGCCCGTTTTTCCAGCAGCTTCAGTTCACTGCATATTTCTGCCCAGTTGTACTGCATGATCTATCAGAGTTAATAAGTTGGGAATTTTGACTTGGAGGCAGACTCTCTACTCTCGCCTTTTGACAAATCTCTAAAATGTTATTTATATTAACAATATAGTGTTACTATAAATGACATTTTTTGTCACGATCCATGGAAGGAATCTGGATTTCAGGTACATTTGTGATCCAGCAAAATCTCATTGCCATGGAAACATCCCTCAATTTAGATCTGACTATCACCTTATTTGAAGCCAATCCCAGCTCTGGCTTGGAGTTGCCATACTTCCCTCTGGGAATCAGTGCCGGTTTTCCTTCTCCAGCCCTGGATTTTGAAGACCTGAAGATTGATCTCCACAAGCATCTGGTCCATAATCCCTCTGCTACATTCTACGGAAGAGTAAAAGGCAATAGCCTGAAGAATGCGGGCATCTCAGACGGTGACCTGATGGTGATTGACAGAAGTGTTTCTCCCCAAAACGGTAAAATAGCCGTCGTCTTTCTGAATGGCGAGTTCACAGCCAAGCGGATTCTCAAGAAAGGGAAGGAGCTTTGGCTGCTGCCGGAAAATGAAGATTATTCACCGATTCAGGTAGGGCCGGATCAGGAGTTTGTAGTGTGGGGAGTAGTCACCTTTGTAATCAAGGCATTCTGATGTACGCCCTTGTAGACTGTAATAATTTCTACGCTTCCTGTGAGCGGGTCTTTCGGCCGGAACTGAATGGAAAGCCTATCGTGGTTCTGAGCAATAACGATGGATGCGCCATTGCCAGGTCCAATGAGGCCAAAGCACTGGGTATCCCCATGGGAGCTCCTGCCTTTCAGTTTAAAGAGCTGTTCGAAAAACACAAGGTAGAGGTGTTTTCTGCCAACTTTCCCCTGTATGGAGACATGAGTCATCGGGTCATGTCTATTTTGGAAACCTACTCACCGGAGATAGAAGTCTATTCCATAGATGAGGCTTTTCTCAGGTTTTCGGGATTTGACCACTATGATCTGATAGCCTACGGACAGGAAATCCGCAAGAAAGTGTTTCAATGGACCGGAATCCCGATCACTGTAGGATTCGCTCCTACCAAAGCACTGGCCAAAATGGCCAATCGAATAGCCAAGAAGTATCCGGAGCGCACTCAAAATGTCTATGCCATGGACTCGGAAGAAAAGCGGATCAAAGCACTCAAGTGGACAGCAATAGGAGATGTCTGGGGTATCGGTAGACAGCATCAGCAGCGACTTGACAAAATGGGAATCAAGACGGCATTCGACTTTGTCCAGCTGGGAGATGATTGGGTCAAAAAGCACCTGTCTATCGTAGGCTTACGATTGAAGCGGGAACTACAGGGAACTGCAGTGCTGCAGCTCGAAAGCCCTGAAGATCGTAAGGCAATCGCTGTGACCAGAAGTTTTGATACCAACTATAGCGAATTGGCGCCCTTGAAAGAACGGGTTTCCACCTTTGCCTTTGCCTGTTCGGAAAAGCTCAGAAAGCAGCATAGCAACAGCTCCTCCTTGACGGTATTTGCCTATACCAATGGACATCGGAGAGACCTGCCGCAATACGGAAAGAAGTTCCGGATCAGGTTGCCATTTCCGACCAACTCAGGGATGGAGCTTTCCAAGTTCGCACTAAAGGCCTTGGAGCAGGTTTATCGGGAAGGCTATGCTTTCAAAAAGGCCGGAGTGATTGTAGAGGATTTTACTCCGGATTCCCAGCCCCAACTCGGCTGCTTCTCCAATCGGGATCAGCGCCAGATTCCCCTGATGCAGGCAGTGGACAAATTGAATTTTCTATATGGGAAGAAAGTGCGCCTGGCTTCCCATGATCCGGGCAAAGTCTGGAAAATGAGACAGGAAAAACTCTCACCAAGCTATTCTACAGATCTCCGGGACATCATTACGATTCATCTGTGACAGGATCGGCCTCCAATTCAGGTGGCTGAGCCACATCTATCTCTCCGGCCAGCCACAGATCTCGTTCTTCAGGATTGACGATCATTGGCATCCGCATTTTATTGTTGTGGATCTCACGCATGATCCCCTCGGCTTCCCGGGTGATGATTGTAAAAGTGGGGATCTCCTCATCTGTGACAGGGTCAGTCCAAACGCTATACAGTCCCGCAAATGAAAACCAGTTTTCATCCTTAACCCGAATTCTATATTTCTGCTTTTGCTTGCCTTTGGGGTCCAGCCATTGCCATTCCACAAAACTTTCTGCGGGGATCAGGCATCGGTTGCCGGTATAGCTCCGAAAGCTTGGTTTTTCTTCCAGCGTTTCGATACGGGCATTCAGGGTGTTCTTTTGGAATTTTTTGTCCTTGGCCCAGTGGGGAAGGAGCCCCCATTCCATTTCTTGAATAGGCTGCTTAGGATCATCGCTCATGATGGGAAGCTTGGGATGGGCAAAGCCATTGAGGTAGTTGGGCTTTTCCCAAAGGTCTACCTGCACCGCCTTTGCATAGGGGGCATAGAGCTCATCTGTACTCACATCTTTGAGCCACTGTCCATCATAAAAGAAAAAGAAGCACATAAGAAAGGATTTCGCACTAGTTTACAACTGTAAAACTTAAATAAATTTTGTAAATTCTCCCAATTCAGGGATTTACTTGAATGCCTATTCTTGAAATAGGCAATAACAATATTTGCGAAGTTTATGGAAAAAAAAGTAATAGGACTCCTGATTCTTACGCTTAGCTTTTGTTTTCAAATCAATACGTCAGGACAAGAAATGAAGGTGGATACAGTAATCCATCAAGGACTTTGGAAGGTTCAAACTGAGACGTCTTTCCCTGTATTAGTTTCTAATGACTCCCTTCAAATCCCATGGGCCAC
>NZ_AUBX01000014.1:0-470000 GCF_000429465.1 Algoriphagus vanfongensis DSM 17529
CGTGTTTTTCTGTTTTTATTTCCCGATCTCTTTCCGATTGGGTTTGCAAAGGTAGTAGAAGTTTTTTCAATCACAAAAACTTTTTGAAATATTTTTTTCAACGTTTCTGCTCTCTCATTTCATCGGCCCCGATATCACCAGAACCATCCTCCTGCTCTACCCCGTTTTTCAAATTTTCCCAGCGCCGTTTGCGTCGATTGGGAGTGCAAATATCCGAGAATTATCCGAGTCCACAATACCTACCACCAAAAAAAATCTAACTTTTACATAACTCCCTGATCAACTGATTGAAAAATTTTATTCTTCAAATTCAAGCAAAATGCCCAGTAAAACAGAATAAAATTCCACAGAAATCAAAACACCAATAAATAACCAAACATGTAGACGAACTACCGTCTAGAATCTGAAGGTAGGAAGGGGCGGGTACTTAGATTTTATTCTATTTCCAGAAGTAAACACATACCGAAAGGACAACTCATGCGCTCCTCCGGAAACAGACTGCCCTAATTTGGAAATCGAAAAGTCAAAAGAATATCCGATCTCAATACCTGACTCCAAACTCAGGCCTAATAATGCGATCAGAGATTCATTATTGGGTAATTCATACTTGGTCGGAAGCCCACGGTACCACACACCTAAAACCAAAGGTTCAAAGAAAAACTCTGCGCCGACGTCCAGCTGGGAGTATTGCCCCTGCTTTTTGTAATTGAAAGCCAAAGCCAAAGATCTCTCTTGGTCAGTGTTATTGAAAAAATCATTGATATTTCCTGGTGCCAAATCGATTCGATACCCACCATGTAGGCCATAGCGAATAGGAAGATCACCCTCATCCATATTAAGGTAGCTGATCGGAGGCTCCAATAAATGAAATGCGGAAGCTCCAAACCAGTACTTTTCACCGTATGCCAAAATCCCCGCATGGGCATCCAAAGAATTTAATTTACTATCTCCTTCAAAAGCTTCTCCAGGTCGCCCTTCTATCTGACCTGTAGAAATATTCAATTGGCTCCCCAGGATGACTTTATCAAACTGAGATTCGCGTCCGGCATAACTTCCCTGAATTCCAAATTGCAAAAAATTCTTTTCATCGAATTTCAACCTATAACTATACACCAACCCTATCTCGTACTGCCTGCTTTGGGTAAAAGACTCCTGCGCTCCAGACAGCACCAAACCCATTCCGCTGGATATTTCTTCAAAAAATAAATCTGCATAGGCTGTAGAAGCCACAAAACTCTGATCCAATGCAGGCCATTGGTTTCGAAAATTAACTCCTAATCTGATTTCAGATGTACTGCCCGCAAATGCCGGATTGATATGAAATGGATTGGCATAAAACTGAGAATACTGAATATCCTGTGCATACACGCCTGAAATGGACCCTATTAAAAATAGTATGTAACTCAAAAATCGTTTCATCGGATCAATTTGAATTTCCCTCCTTCTTTTACCTTTTCTCCATCTGTCGCTGTCCCATTGAATCTATACACAAATACTCCAGGTTCCAATAGCACTCCGTCCAACTTTCCATCCCACCCATCTGCATTGACTCCTTCTGATCTAAATATGAGCTCACCCCAAACATCAAAAATCAACAATTCTGCTTCTACTAAGCCTTTGTATTTAGGCGCAAATAATTGATTGCTCTCCAAACTAGGAGTAAATCCTGTCGGAAACATCAGACGATAACTTTTAGTAATTGACAGCCTGTGAATAGCTTCGGCTTGACACCCCAGCTCATCTGTAATGGTCAACTTGACATCATACTCACCTTTGATGCCAAAGACATGTACTGGATTTTTCTCCTCCGAAAGAGTTCCTTCTCCGAAATCCCACTCCCATGAAATCGCCCTAGGATCCGAAAGATCAGTAAACTGAATCGGATCATCAGGAAATATCCCTCCACTGGCATCATCACGTATTTCTGTACCACTGACTACAAAATCAAAATCAGCTACCAGCTCTGTCTCTTGAATCACCACTTCCACTTCTACAGGTGGCGAATAGCAATCATAGCCTTTGGGTCTATTGGAAAGAAAATAAAAACCTGTCCGATTCAAACTCAGGATTTGTTCATTTTCCAAAACTATCCCCTCCCCTTCCAATAAATAATCATATTCAGTCGGATCATATGATTCCTGACCCTGAAAAATATCTACAGCTGCCTCGGGAATACATCCAACAATCCTTTCCTCGAATTCCAGATTTTGAAAAACAGGAAAAACCACATGAACCTTATTCGATTTGGCAGGACAGTTTTGCTCATTAAAAGCCCAAACCTCATATTCTCCCTCTTCAGAGACTAGCAAGGAAGTATTCTCCTCAGCCAGCAACTCACCATCACGATACCACACATATTTAGTATACGCACCTTCCCCTGTCGCCACCATCCGAATCTCTTCACCTTCGCAAATCTTAATTTGCTCTTGGATATCTTCTCCTCCTTCCGTTATCAACGATACAGGCTCGGGAGATTCCTTGATCACAAACTTAATTTTATTCCCGGCCGAGGCTTTTCCATAATTATCAGTGATAGTATAGTAGATCTCCACCTCCTTTCCGGCAGTTCCTGCATTGGGTAAAAAAGTATAGGCTCCTTTATCGCCAGCTTCCAATATTCCTTCTTCCAAAATAAGATACCTATTCTCCTCTAGACATCTCGCCTGAGTACAGATATCAGTAGACTGATTTTCGATTTCTTCCAGAGTTTGGTAAAACTGAAGACATCTAATTTCTGAAGATTCGTTGGGCAGAAGCACATCTTCCTCTGTGATCTCAAAGGTGTTCTCCTGCCCTTCACAGGTTACTAGTGCTTCAAAATCCACTGCTGTAGGATTTTGCAATTCCTCATCAGCAGATACTTCCACTTTGAGATTACGGATTTCATGAAAGTTATTTTCACCACCAGTAGATCCCGCAAAACCAATTTTAAGATTCTCCGGCGCTACATAGGGAAATGCATTTCCAGGAAAAATGGTCACCAATCTTGGCTTTCCCGCTTCTGTAGTCACTTCCATTTCCAACTTCACCAAAAAACCTGGACCTGTAGGATGAGGCTCTAGTTCCAAAAATACCTTTCGGTATCCGACCTGATTGGGATCTGTTACACGCTGGGTACCCACCCCTCCAGAACTTAAAGGAAAGCGATATTCAACATCCAAAGCGATGTCACCATCTCCAAAAGGAGGGTCATCTGTCATTTTTCCTATCACATATTCATACCCAGAAGTACCGCTTCCACCTTTTCTCAGTGTTATACTATTTGGGTATAGGCTATTATCTCCACCAAAAAAACCGCCTTGCTTCCCTTCAGAGATATTGCTGAAGTTCCCAAACGAATCAAACCCCAGCCCCAAATAAGCCCCGGTCATACCAGGTTGATTGTTTTTTTGGGCATACCCTAGAGAACCCCCAAATCCTCCGAGGGAAAAATTACTTGTCTCGGCATCAAACAAAAAAACCGTTAATCCATCAGCGCCGGTACCACCATACATGAAGTATTCAAATTCAGCTTTAATCCCATAGTTAGATGGAAATGGCACATCGATGTAGACATAGCCATTCTGGTCATTTTCATTGGAAGTAAGTCGAAGGACTCCCTGAACCAACTCTGCAGAGCCACCAAAAATAGTATTTGCCTGCGTATTGGGAGTCTGGAAGGATTCGCAATACGGAAAACCGACCTGAGCCAAAACCGACGACACGGTCCACAACTGGCTTATAAAAATGAACAAAAAGATGAATCGGAGTTTCAAGTGTATGGGCATTAGTTTTTCAAAATACAAAATGAAAAACTCCTAGAAAGCAAAAAAGCCCCAAATGGTAAATTTGGGGCTTTTATTTATTTCATAATTGTCTGTACTCGATCCGGGCCGACTGACACCAGCTTGATAGGCACTTCCAAAGACTTCTCAAGGTAAGAAACATAGTCTTTCAATTCGGCTGGAAAATCATCATAACTTCTTACTGATTCCAGAGAGCAATTCCAGCCTTTCATGCTTTCATATACTGGCTTCACTTCTGTGTCGGTGATTTCAAAAGAAAGTTTATCAATTTTTTCACCATTTGGCAATTCATAATGTGTACAGACCTTGATGTTTTCAAAAATATTCAAAACATCCGCCTTCATCATAAATAGCTGAGTAACCCCATTGATCATAATGGAGTATTTCAAAGCTGGCAGATCCAGCCATCCGCATCTGCGTGGCCGACCAGTGGTGCTTCCAAATTCATTCCCCTCTTTTCGCATCGCATCACCATCCGCATCAAACAACTCCGTAGGAAATGGACCACTACCTACTCTGGTGCAGTAAGCCTTAAAAATTCCAAATACCTCTCCGATTTTGGAGGGAGATACTCCGAGACCTGTACAAGCCCCAGCAGTCATCGTGCTGGAACTGGTCACAAATGGATAAGAACCAAAGTCCACATCCAACAAAGATCCCTGAGCCCCTTCAGCCAAAATTCTTTTCTTTTCCGTCAGTGCCTCATTGACTACATATTCGCTATCGATGAGGTTGAGACTTTTGAAAAACTCAATCGCCTCAAAAAACTGTGCTTCCATCTCCGGCAATTTGTCCAGCGAAAATTCATAGAACGAAAGGATCGTTTTGTGCTTTTCTACTAAAGCCTGATACTTGTCAGAAAAGTCAGGGCTCAAAATATCGCCGACTCTCAGAGCAACTCTACCGATTTTGTCCTGATAGGTCGGGCCGATACCTTTTAAGGTAGAGCCGATTTTCTTATCTCCCTTTGCCTGTTCGTAAGCTGCATCGAGTAGCTTATGAGTAGGGATGATGATGGTGGCTTTTTTCGAAACCACCAAGTTTTTCATATAGTCAATAGAGAACTTATCCAGTCCTTCGATTTCTTTTTTCAGGATAATGGGATCAAGGACCACGCCATTACCGATGATATTCAATAGCTGAGATCTGAAAATCCCTGAAGGAATCTGATGCAAAACGTGCTTGATTCCGTCAAATTCCAACGTATGCCCCGCATTGGGACCACCTTGAAAACGGGCTACGATTTCATACTCAGGAGCTAAAACATCTACAATTTTGCCTTTTCCTTCATCTCCCCACTGGAGACCCAATAATACATCCATCTTCATTTGATGTCCGGTCTTTACGGTTATTCAAGAGTTTTTGAAGGGCGAAATTTGCGATTCGCCTCATGAAAACCAAGAGAAAGCCTATAAATAATTCAGCCCAGTCCAAATGAATCGAACTGGGCTGAACTGTCATTGCTTTGTATTTCAGGTGGAATATTTCCGCCTATCTTATTGATTTCTAAAATCCTCTATGGAATCAAAAACAGTGAAAATATTGTTCAGTTTGGTGATTATTAGGAGCTTCTTCACATGATCTGAAGGAGATGTCAGGTATACCTCTCCGTCCACATTGCGCATTTTGGTCAGCATCGTGATCAGCAGGCCAATACCTGAAGAGCTGATGTATCGCACTTCACTGAGGTCAATGACAAAGGTTTTCGCTCCCTCTTGGATCGCATCTGACACGACTTCCACGAGCTTCGGGCCCACTTCATCCCCGATGAGGTCTCCTTTGATATAGAGATAATGTGCCTTATCGTCCTTTCCTGTTTGGTAAGTCAATTTCATTTGTCAGCGATTTGAGTTCCGCACTTACTACATACTCCATACATGATCAAGGAATGGTGCATTACTTTGAAGTTCAGAATTTCACCTACCGTATTCATGATATTTTGGATTCTCGGATCGCAAAACTCCAGCACCTGATTACACTCTACACAGATCAAATGATCGTGCTGCTTGTATCCATAGGATTTTTCAAACTGAGCAAGATTTTTTCCAAATTGATGCTTAGTCACCAGATCACACTCCACGAGCAGATCAAGCGTATTGTACACTGTAGCGCGGCTGACCCGGTAGTTTTTGTTTTTCATGCTGATATAGAGAGATTCTACATCAAAGTGACCCGTTCTGCTGTAGATTTCTTCCAAAATGGCATAACGTTCGGGAGTTTTTCGGAGTTTTTGTTTCTCCAGGTAAGCGGTGAATATTTTTTTTACCTCTTCAAAGTGATTCGTATCCAAAGGCATCTTGAGCTATTTTTTTCAAATATAACTTTTGTGTGATGAAAAAGATTCATTTCGTCAATCAAAGCGGGAAACCTTGATGATTCCTTCCACATTTGAAAGGTTTTCCATCAAACTATCTAAGTGTTCGGTACTGTGAACGTAGAGTTTGATTGTGCCTTCAAACACACCCGCATCTGAATCCACCGTAATAGACCTCATATTCACTTTCAGTTCATTAGAAATCACCTTGGTCACGTCATTGATCAATCCGACTCTGTCTGTGCCCACAATGTGAAGTCCCGCTAGGAAAGCGATTTCCTTTTGACTGGTCCAGCGGGCTTTGATCACTCGATTGCCGTGATTGGATAGCAGTTCGAGTGCATTGGGGCAGGAAGTCCTGTGAATCTTGATTCCTTCATTGACGGTCACAAAACCAAATACATCGTCCCCGGGGATTGGATTACAGCACTTTGCCAAAATGTAATCCACCACATCCATGTCCTCCCCTATCAGCAGCTGATCGTGGTCTGGCCCTTTTAGGCTTTTGATCTCTTTGGTAAAAGAACTTTCGTCTCTCACCTTTTCTTGGATCGCCTTGTGCTTGAGCTTCTGATTTTCTTTGAAATCTATGAAAGACTTGATCGAGGTCGGATCTATTATTCCTTTCCCTACTCGATAATAAAACTCGTTGGCAGTCTTCAGCTCAAAATAGGCTCGAAGCTTTTCGATGTTTTCTGATGAAAAATCCATTTTCATCTGCTTCAACTTTCTCTGCACTATTTCACGCCCATCCAAAATCGCCGACTTTTTCTCTTCCCGAAGTGCATCCTTGATTTTAGCTTTGGCTCTCGAAGTCACGACATTGCTGAGCCAGTCTTCTGTCGGTCTTTGCTTGCCGGAGGTCAAGATTTCTACCTGATCTCCATTTTTGAGTTTGTGATTGATCGGTACCAGCTTTTGATTCACTTTGGCACCGATACACCTAGCTCCAATTTCAGTATGTATTTCAAAAGCAAAATCCAAAGCAGAAGCTCCAAATGGCAATACTTTTAGGTCACCTTTTGGAGTAAAGACAAATACTTCATCATGAAATAGATTTCCTCTGAAATCATCCATAAACTCAATGGCATTCCCATCATTGGACTCCAGAAGACTTCTCACCTGGGTGATCCAGTCATCGAGGCCGGAAGTCGATTTGCCATTGCTGTCTTTTTCTTTGTATTTCCAATGGGCAGCATAGCCACGCTCTGCGATTTCATCCATTCTATCTGTCCGAATCTGTACTTCGACCCATTGGCCCGAATTGCTCATCACAGTGGTATGAAGGGATTCATATCCATTGGATCGAGGTGTGCTGATCCAGTCTCTCAATCTATCAGGATTGGGCTTGTAAAAATCTGTGACAATGGAATATACCTGCCAGCAATCCGCTTTTTCGTTTTCCAAATCACTTTGGAGAATAATCCGGATAGCAAAAAGGTCATAAACCTCTTCGAAAGGTATCCCCTGCTTCTTCATTTTATTATAAATGGAGTAGACAGACTTCGGGCGACCTTTGATACTAAATTCAAATCCCTGATCTTCCAGTTCCTCTTCTATGGGCTGGATGAAGGCTTTGATGAACTTATTCCGATAGGCTTTTGACTCATTGATCTTTTTGACAATATCTATATAAGTCTCCGTGTCGGTATATTTCAGGTAAAGATCCTCCAGTTCGGACTTGATCGCATAGAGTCCCAGTCGATGCGCCAGTGGAGCATAGAGGTACATGGTTTCAGATGCGATCTTCAGCTGCTTGTGGCGTGGCATGCTGGCCAGAGTTCTCATGTTATTGAGACGGTCAGCGATTTTGATCAAGATCACCCTCACATCATCTGATAGCGTAAGCAGCATTTTCCGGAAATTTTCCGCTTGCTGCGAACTCCCGTAATCAAACACCCCAGAAATTTTAGTCAGGCCATCGATGATCGTCATGACCTTGTGGCCAAATTCCCGCTCAATGTCCTCCAGCTCCCAGTCTGTATCCTCTACTACATCATGCAGCAGAGCCGCTACGATACTGGTCGTCCCCAACCCGATCTCTTCGACACAGACCAAAGCCACTTCCAAAGGGTGATAGATATACGGCTCACCGGACTTTCGCCTCATATCCTTGTGAGCTTCCAGGGAGACATTGAATGCCTGCTTGATCAGCTTGGCATCTCCAGATTTCAAAACAGGCTTAGCGTGACGCAATAATCTGCGGTAGCGTTTTAAGATCTCTTTTCTCTCTACTTCTTCATCTACTTGAATCATACAGAAGGAATTTACAACAAAATTGGTACGAGTCTGGATTTTTTTTCAAATGTTCTCTATTTTTTTTTAGCACCTATTTGCAATTTGCCTAGAAGCACATACCTTTGCATCCACAATTGAAAAGAGGAAGAAATTTCCGCTTAAAATTGCATCGAATGCGGATGTGGCGAAATTGGTAGACGCACTAGACTTAGGATCTAGCGCCGCGAGGCATGGGGGTTCGAGTCCCTCCATCCGCACAAATACCGAACCCTCAATCACTCCCCTGGCCTCAGGCTCAGGAAAGAGATTGGGGGTTTTTAGTTCATCTTCACTTATAAACGTAAAAGCGCTTTGGAAATCACATTAGACAAGCACTCAACAAATCAAGCTTCTATTAAAATTAAACTAACAGAGGCAGATTATCAACCGAAGGTAGACGCGAAACTGAAAGACTACGCCAAAAAAGCCAACATCCGTGGCTTCAGACCTGGCAAGGCGCCAGTTTCTATGGTAAAAAACATGTACGGTACCTCCGTACTCGTGGAAGAAATCAACGGAATTCTTGGCGAGTCCCTCAACAACTACCTGAAGGAACAAACATTCAGAGTATTGGGCGACCCACTTCCTGTAGAAAATGTAGAAGACAAAATCGACTGGAAAAACCAGAAAGATTTCGACTTTGAATACAAAATCGGATTTATCGATGGCTTCGAATTGCCATTGGATAAAAAAGTAAAAGCTACCAAATACCAAATCCAAGTAGATGATAAATTGGTAAGCGAAACCATCGACAACCTAAAATCTCAATACGGCAACAGCACCAATCCAGAGACTGCCGAAGCGGGAGATAATGTATATGGTGATTTGGCAGCTGCTGAAACTGGATTCAGCAAATCTGTTTCTTTGGACTTGACCAAAATCACCAAAAAACTAGCTGGCAAATTCATCGGTCAGGGTAAAGACACTGTAGTGGAGTTTGATGCCAAAGACGTGAAGAAAGGCCAGTGGGAAGAAGCTTTTGGACTTGAGACTGAAGAAGCTGAAGCGGCACAAGGTGCTTTGACTTTCACCATTAAGAATGTCAACAGAACTGAAGCTGCTGAATTGAACCAAGAATTCTTCGACAAGATTTTTGGCCCAGAGCAAGTTTCTACGGAAGAGGAATTCACTGCCAAAGTGAAGGAAACGCTTCAAACCAACTACGACAAAGAGTCCAAAGTTTTCACAGAGGAAGAGTTGAAGAAAGTTTTGGTAGAAAAAGCCAACTTGGATCTACCAGAAGACTTCTTGAAAGAATGGTTGCTAAAAGCAAACGAAGGTAAAGTGACTGCAGAAGACGTAGAAAAAGAATTTCCAATCTACGCAAGACAATTGGTTTGGTCATTGGTTTCTAATGAATTGGCCAAAGCCAATGAAATCAAGGCAGAACATGAAGATGTGATCGCCAAAACCAAAGAAATGATCCGCGAGCAATTTGCTTCTTCAGGCCTTGGCACTCAGATGGAAGACAGCATGGATATGTTTGTAGACAATTACCTCAAAGGCGAAGAAGGTCAAAACTACATGAATATGCTCACCTCTGTACAAAACGAAAAAGTCCTGGCTTTTGTCCAAGAGAAAATTGATCTCACAGAAAAAGCAATTAGCATCGACGAGTTCAAGGAACTTTTAGAAAAGTAAAATGCTTTTACCTCTATAAAAAAGTCCTTATTTAAGGGCTTTTTTTATTTTTGTTTACTTCAACATTCTAATAGACATGATCAATAAAGAGGAATTCAGAAAATACGCCATTCACAATCAAGGTGTGAGCGGCACTGCATTTGACCAGTATACCCAACATATCGAGAACATGACCCGCTCTGTGATCGAAGAAAGACCACAGAATTTCCGTGAAATCGATGTGTTTTCTAGACTGATCATGGACCGGATTATATTCCTAGGCACAGGTGTGGACGATCACATCGCCAATATTATCGTGGCCCAATTACTTTTCTTGGAATCAGTAGATGCCAAAAAAGACGTATTGCTCTACATCAATAGCCCAGGAGGCTCTGTCACTGCAGGTCTAGGGATCTATGACACTATGCAATACATCGGGCCGGATGTAGCTACTATCTGTACAGGTATCGCCGCTTCTATGGGGGCTGTATTGCTCGCAGGTGGAGCCAAGGACAAGCGATCCGCTTTGCAACATTCCAGAGTGATGATTCACCAGCCATCAGGAGGCATGCAAGGACAGTCCAAAGACATGGAAATCTCTTTGAAACTGATCCTTTCCATGAGACAGGAACTCTACCAAATTTTGGCAAACCACACCGGAAAAACCTACGAAGAAATCGAGAGAGATTCGGACAGAGACTATTGGCTCAAAGCACCAGAGGCCAAAGCATATGGTCTGATCGACGAAGTATTAGTTAAAAAATAAAAAATGGCCCAAGTTACTTGCTCCTTTTGTGGCAGAAATAAAAAAGATGTAGATCTAATGGTATCGGGCATTTCAGCCCATATCTGCAACTTCTGCATCGATCAGGCACACATGATTCTTGGTGAAGAAGAAAAGACCAAGAAAAGTGATGCTGCTAAGCCAAAATTTAAGCTACAAAAACCAAAAGAACTTACAGCCTACTTGGACCAGTACGTCATCGGACAAGAAGATGCGAAAAAGGTCCTCACCGTGGCTGTATACAATCATTACAAGCGACTACTCCAAAAAGATGAAAAGGATGAGATCAAAATCGAAAAATCCAATATCATCATGGTCGGAGATACCGGAACTGGCAAAACCTATCTGGCAAAAACGCTTGCAAAAACACTGGAAGTCCCATTCTGCATTGCCGATGCGACTGTATTAACAGAAGCTGGCTATGTAGGTGAAGATGTAGAAAGTATTCTGACCCGACTTCTGCAAGCTGCCGATTACAATGTAGAAGCTGCTGAAAGAGGCATCGTATACATTGACGAACTGGACAAAATCGCCAGAAAATCTGATAATCCATCTATCACCAGAGATGTCAGTGGAGAAGGTGTACAGCAAGCCATGCTGAAACTATTAGAAGGTACCGTAGTCAATGTGCCACCACAAGGAGGTAGAAAGCACCCAGATCAAAAAATGATCGCTGTCAATACAGAAAACATTCTGTTTATCTGCGGAGGTGCATTTGATGGGATTGCGAGACATATCGGAAAGAGATTGAACACTCAGCCGATGGGCTTCAGCAAAACAGCCGGAAACCAGGTAGCTGATCGTGAAAACCTCCTACAATATGTCACTGCGCAGGACTTGAAGGCCTTTGGTCTAATCCCTGAGTTGATTGGACGACTTCCTGTCTTGACTCATTTGGACCCATTGCATCAAGATGCTTTGAAGAGAATTCTTACTGAACCTAAAAACGCTCTGGTAAAACAATACGCCAAGCTAGTGGGAATGGAAGGAGTAAACTTAGTCTTTGAAGACAGTGGAGTTGACTTCATCGTAGAGAAAGCTGTGGAATATAACCTGGGTGCCCGTGGATTGAGATCTATCTGCGAAGCTATCATCACTGATGCCATGTATGAATTGCCTTCGGACGAAAACATCAAAGAACTCGTAATTGATCGGGAATATGCCCAGTCCAAGTTTGACAAGTCGAAATTCAAAAGACTTCAGGTAGCCTAAGGCAAATCAATCAAATAAAACGAAAAGCCCGTCAATTTTGAATTGACGGGCTTTTTTTGGTCTGAAAGAGCTGGATTTTAATCCAAATCTACTTCAAAATAATATTCAGTTCCATCATTGAACATGCCGAGAACTACAATCTCTTCACCTTTCAATTCATCGAGGATCTCCAGAATGTTTTCAGCGTCGCTTACTCGGAACCTACCGTTTTCGGCCATGATAGAAGTGATGATAAATCCAGGTCTTGCGCCAGATCTTTTCCATTTAGGAGTAGCGACTGTATTGATCAAAGCACCTCCAGAAATATCCAATCGTTCTTTTTGTTCATCGGTCACATCTTCGAAAATCACTCCTTCAAATTCAAAGGTTTTAGGAATCACCTTCTTCACAATTTCCGTATCACCTGAGAAATTCTTCAGAGTAGCTTTGGTCTCCATAGACTTACCATCTCGCAGATATTTGACTTCTACTTGATCACCAGGTCTTTTTCGCGCTACCATTTCCTGCAGCACTGCTACGCTGGTAATATCTCTTCCATCTATCCCTACAATGATATCACCTGCTTGGAGACCTGCTTCTTCTCCCCCGCTATTCGCATTGACAGAGCCAATATAAACTCCTTGTTCTACGGGGAATTCAGTATTGAGACTTTGCGCCAACTCTGGAGAAACATCCTGAATAGAAACGCCCAATAGACCTCTCTGCACCGCTCCATATTTCATCAAGTCATCCATTACTTTTTTGACCAATGTACTTGGCACAGCAAATGAATACCCAGCAAATGTCCCCGTATTGGAAGCAATCGCCGTATTGATCCCGATCAGCTCACCAGCTAGATTGACCAAAGCACCACCGGAGTTACCTGGGTTGACTACGGCGTCTGTCTGAAGAAAAGATTCGATTTGGAGGTTGTTTTCTACCCCTCTGAGGATGCCGATATTTCTTGCTTTCGCAGAGATAATCCCGGCAGTGACTGTAGAATTCAGATTGAATGGATTACCCACTGCAAGCACCCATTCACCGATTTTTGTATTGTCAGAATCACCAAATTTGACAAAAGGAAGACCCTTATCTTCGATCTTCAACAAAGCCAAATCAGTAGTAGGGTCTGTACCGATTATTTTGGCTACATACCTTTTGTTGTTTTCCAATGAAATATCCACTTGGGTAGCACCTTCGACCACATGGTTGTTTGTCACTATGTAGCCGTCAGACGAAATGATAACGCCAGAGCCAGAGCTGACCGGAGCCTGCGTCCCTCCACCGCTATCACCTCCTCTTGGAGGTATCCCAAACCACTCCTGAATCGGATCACGTTGAGACCTTGAATTGTAAGAAATAGTACTCTTGACGTGGACTACTGCCGGGGTGACGACATTAGCGGAAGCCACAAAATTGATCCCATCAGGCACTGTAAACTCATCTCCAGACAGGAGGTTGACGAAACTTGTCTTTTGCTTTTCGTCGAATGAACCGGCTTCTTGTGGCTGTACCAAAAAACTCACTCCTGCCAAGGCAACCATGCCTCCGATCAGTGAAGCCAAGAGCATTCCAAGAAAGAATTGTTTTTTGCTCATAATAATTGATTTTTAATAAGATTTATTGCTAGTACTAAGACACGAATTTCAGCAAAATAGGTGCATGCAATCACTCAAATTAACAAGTATTAACCGCAATTCACGTCTGTTTACAATTTAACCAAAATAAAAGAGCGGGGTTTCCCGCTCTTAGATTATTTTACTTCAATCGCTGCCTTGATCACTTTCTTTTCAGCCTTGGGCAGGGTGATTTTTAACACGCCGTTTTCATAAGCTGCTTCAATCTGCTCACTTAGCACCGTATCCGGCACAAAGAATGATCGGCTAAAAGATCCATATTGGGTCTCAATACTGTGATAATTTTTACCGTCTTTTTTCTCTTCGATTTTTCGTTCACCTGAGATGGTCAATCTTCCATCCGTAAAGTCAACCTTGAAATCTGACTTATTCATTCCTGGAATTGCCACTTGGATTTCAAAGTTTTTATCATCCTCTGCAATATCCACCGCTGGATTAAAATGTCTGTTGGATGTCTTGAAAGATTCATTGAACAGTTTGTCCAATACACCTGTAAATGAAGATGGGAACAAAGGATCGAGTTGGTTATACTTTTCTAGTCTCATGATTTTGTTGGTTTTAGTAATGTACATCCCTTACAGAAAAACTTATACCAACCCTATTTTCAAGCCATTTTGTCTTGATTTAAAGAAAAACCTATAAAAAACAAGCCATTTAGTCAGGCCTTAGACTTTTTACAGCCTTCTCGAATTTTCCTATATTGAGTGAAATTTTGAATCAATGCCAAAATATCTAGTAGCCTTATTTTTTTGCCTGTTTGGATTAGTTTTTTCCAATCTATCCTTAGCTCAAAAC
This sequence comes from Algoriphagus vanfongensis DSM 17529, assembly GCF_000429465.1. GTDB lineage: Bacteria > Bacteroidota > Bacteroidia > Cytophagales > Cyclobacteriaceae > Algoriphagus > Algoriphagus vanfongensis. The sequence continues at coordinate 14,404 of NZ_AUBX01000014.1, forward strand.
GTGCTGGAGAGAGACTCCTTGCTTCAAAACTCACAATCCGAAAGGCTAGACTCGCTATTAAACCTGAAAGACTCTATCCCTCCAACACCTGTCATTTCAGAAGAGGAGTCCAATGAAATCAGCCGAAGAAATGCACGACTTGGACAAATCCTTTCCTTGTTGATTTCACGAACCAAGAAATACTCAATCGATCTCAGCAAGATTCGAATAGACCTCAACAAGCCCCTTGACACACTGGAAATGGTGGGAAACATGCCAGACCTCAAAGCTTACCTGACAGCGATGGAGGCTATTTCAAAAGATACTACGCAAGCGGTAAATTCTAGATTCTTGACTGGAATGGTCAATCTCCTAGAAACTTTCCACGAGGAAACCACCAAGTATGAAGGAATTCTGACTGACAGAATTGAGAGTATCAATGAGGCTAATGTTATTATTGCGGAAATTAAGGCTGACTCTGTTTTGCGGCTTGATGATGACGATAAATATATTGTTCCCGAACTGGATCAAGAACTTAACAGGCTTACGTATTCAATAGTCGAATTAGAAAATACAATTTTCGAACAGGAAATTCAGCTCACTAGAATTCAGGCGACTATTTCTGATCTCAATTCTAGATTCATCACGTTAGAGCAGTTTTTCAGTCAAAAGAAACGGGAAGTTTCGCGAAAATCTTGGAATAAGGAGATCAATTTTATCTGGGAAAAAAGAAGCTACGATAGTACTAATTCTTTCTTGGATATTTTAAAAAAGTCCGTCCTCACAAATACCACTATCAGCGTAATTTTTTTAGAGCGAAGTATCACTTCTCTCCTTCTAATCATATTGGTCGCTGGGATTTTTATGTGGATGATCCGTTCAGTATTATCATCTATCAAAAAAGAGAAAGAACACAACGTAGCTATTTTGGCTCGCAGCAACTACTTTAATAAACATTTGCTTTCATCCTGTTTAGTCTCCCTTCTTCCTATTGGTTTTTTATTCTTTCACAACCCACCTCTAGCCCTATCCTCAGTCTTATCATTTATTTTCACCTTGATAGCGACTCCGCTCATCAAGGAGCATTTTCCGGAGAAATTCTACAAATTATGGGTTTGGTTTTTCGCACTCAATTTGCTCAGTCCTACACTTGGACTCAACTGGGACCCGTACTATGATGAGCGTTATATTCTGCTTTTATGCAATATTTTATCCATCCTATTTGGCTATTTGATTTACCAGCATAGTAAAAAAGAGCATTATGCTGGAGTGAAATTGGTGATATTTCTTGCCCAATTTTTAATATTGATTGAAGTCTTTTCCGCAATAATGAATATTCTAGGCAGGTACAACCTCTCCAAAATATTTACTATCGTCGGAATTTCCAGCTTTTATAGAGGTATCGGCCTTTATGTTTTCACCATGGTGGTTTTGGAAGCGGTCTATCTCTGGATGGAATCCAAAAAAAATGCAAATACTATCACTTCCTTTTTTGACTTTAAGGAATTAGAATACCGATTAAGCGGCTTTTTAAAACTTATCGGATTTTCAATCTGGGCATATGGCATACTTTTTTATTCCGGCTATTTTGACCCTATTTTTAATGTAGTATCCGGTTTTTTATCTAAACCTAGGATTTTAGGAGAAACTGATTTTACTTTTGGAACTATCGCATTATTCATTGGTATTCTCGTGGTCTCTTCTTTTTTGGCTAATAACATCGCTTATTTCTTTTCAGCACAAGATCAAAAGAATGCAACTGACAGAAAAAATAGACTAGGTAGTTCAATCCTTCTGATTCGACTTGCCATTTTCACTTTTGGCTTTATCATCGCTGCTGCAGCGGCTAAAATACCTTTGGATAAAATCACCCTGGTACTGGGCGCTTTGTCCGTTGGGATTGGCTTTGGACTTCAGACCATCATCAATAACCTAGTGTCTGGAATCATCTTGGCTTTTGAAAGGCCTATACAAATCGGAGATGAAATCGAAGTAGGACAAAATGCGGGCACCGTAAAAGATGTTGGTATTCGAGCCAGTAAAATTCAAGCCTACGACGGATCTGAGATAGTTGTACCCAATGGGGACCTGCTTTCTCAATCTCTCATCAATTGGACGCTCTCAGATAGAAAGAGACGGATAGAACTCATCATCGGGGTCGGCTATGATTCCAATATGAAAACTGTCAAAGAAATTCTGGAGAATGTCTTGACTAGAGATCAAATACTCAAAACCCCCAAGCCTAAGGTATTGATGCAAAACTTTGGGGACAGCTCAGTCGATTTCCGTCTTTTGTTTTGGGTAGAAAGCATGGACATCTGGATAGATAAGCGCGCCGATGTGATGTCTGCAATTTTTGAGGCTTTTGCAGAAAACAATATAGAAATCCCCTATCCAAAAAGAGACTTTTATCTCAAGTCAGTTCCAGAGTCATGGGAAAATAAACCTTCCTCTAAACAGGAAATAAATAATCCGGAAAACAACGAGGAGAGCTAAGAAAAATAAAAAAGTCCTCTGTGGCACAGAGGACTTTTTAAAAAATCAAAAAGACTATGCTTTTTTGACATTAATGGCGTTAGGACCTTTTTTGCCATCTTTGACATCATACGTCACTTTGTCGTTTTGGGCAACTTTGTCCACCAATCCAGTGGCATGAACGAATACATCACTTTGTGATTCATCATCCACGATAAATCCGAATCCTTTGGCCTCGTTGTAAAATTTAATTGTTCCGGTAAACATAATTTGTTGTAATAAATTGTAATTGAAAGTGCACTAAAAGTAAATATTCAACCAACAAAAACAAAATAATAATTTTTTATTTTAGCGAAATGAAAAAAAATATTTTGATACGTCATGCAAAATCAGCTTGGGACAACCCTTGGTTGGAAGATCATGATAGACCACTGGCTCAAAGAGGTCTTGATGCAGCCCCAAAAATGGGGCGAAAACTGCGAAAATTAGACGTGTATCCAGACTTGATTTTATCCTCTACTGCCCTCAGGGCAAAGCAAACTGCTGAACTAATAGCGAAAGAAATCGGATATCCTATTCAAGATATCCAGTTTGAGAAGGGACTATATCATTCTTCTGCATCTACCATAATGCATTACATTCATGAGCAAAAGAATGATTATACGACACTCTATATAGTGTGTCACAACCCCGGAATCACTGACTTAGTAAACAAGCTAGGCTATGTATTAGACAATCTACCGACTGCCGGAATAGTATGTTTTAAATCTGATTGTAAAGAATGGAATGAATTCCTTCCAGACAACATTGTCTTTGATTTTTATGACTATCCTAAAAAGGGAAATTAAGGCAATTCGATTTTTCGCACATCTTGTATGACTTCTGTAAACTCATCTGGTCGACTGATCAAATAGTCAATCTTTTGAGCTACAAGACTCGGAGAAGTCAACTCTCCATTTTCCTTGAAATCCTTGAATTTTTCGATTTCCGGAAAATCCGATTCCTGCGCTTCTCTGATCTCCTGCTGCATCTCTGTATCCACAATCCCCGGAGCTAAGCTATAAAATCGGAAATTTTCATTCTGATTCTCCTTTGCTGCTACTAGTGTAAACATCGCCAAAGCCGCCTTGGTACTGCAATACCCTCCCCAGCCGGATACTGCTCTATAGGCTGCTCCCGAACTGATATTAATCAAGGTTTTTTGAGCATCCTGAAATTTATAGGATTTGATAAAGGAGTTGGTCAGAAACATCGGAGCAAGCAAATTCAGGTTGACCTGGGTGCGTAGCTCAGCCGGATGCAGGCTACCTATTGCTTTGATTTGGCCTATCCAACCGGCATTGTTGATGAGGATAAGTTTATTGAAATTCCCGATAGGAAATAAGTTTTCAAGCTCGGATTGCACTTCTTCCAGCTCTGAGAGATCGATGGACAGCTGGGTCAACCTTGGATGTTCGAGATCAATTTTTGTACGGGAAACAGCCAAAATTTCTACATCTTCTTTGGCCAGAAAATGGTCAAGAATCGCTTTCCCGAGGCCTTTGCTATGGCCAGTGAGGATCAACAGTGTTTTAGACATGGTTAGGTAGGGTGATCGTCAAATATAAAACACAATTCTTCAAAATAGGTTTTCTCTTTTTTGAAAGTCAAAAAAAGGGAAAGAATATGCTTCTTTCCCTGAAATAGTTAGAGGATGTATTGGGACAAATCCCTGTTTTTGACAAGGGTACTGAGTCGGTCTTGGACCATTTCTTTGGTCACCATGATCTGGGAATTCGGCTCAATCGTATCTGGAACTTCAAATAGAAAATCATTAAGCAAGTGAGACATGACTGTGTGCAGTCTCCTAGCTCCGATATTTTCCACTTCCTGATTGATGAGAAAAGCCAATCTGGCGATTTCTTCGATCGCTTCATCGTTGAATTCCAAAAACACCTGCTCCGCTTCAAACAAAGCTTGATATTGCTTGGTCAGTGCATTCTTTGGCTCTCGCAAAATTCGAGAAAAATCCTCCTGAGTCAGGCTATTCAGTTCTACCCGAATCGGAAATCTCCCCTGCAATTCGGGAATCAAATCAGATGGTTTACTCACATGAAAAGCACCCGCTGCGATAAATAGGATATGGTCCGTATTGATCACACCGTATTTAGTATTGACAGAAGAACCCTCCACGATAGGTAGCAAGTCCCGCTGAACTCCTTCACGACTTACGTCTGGACCACCTCCATTTTTCCCGGATTTGGACGCTATTTTATCAATTTCATCAATGAAAATAATTCCATTGTTTTCCGCCAGTTTGATCGCCTCCTCCTTGACTTCATCAAAATCAATCAATTTGGATACCTCTTCTTCCAACAAAACCTTTCTGGCTTCTGCTATAGACAGCTTTCGCTTTTTAGTCTTTTTGGGCATCATACCAGATATCATATCCTGAAGCCCCGCCATGCTGGCATCATCTAGCATTCCGTTTCCAATCATCCCCACTCCCACAGAAGAAGATGCTTTGACATTGATCTCGACTTTTCTATCATCTAGATCGCCATTCCTGAGTTTTTCCCTGAATCTCTCTCGAGTTCTTTCATTCAATTCGGTATCGGATTCTGGCTCTTCGACCTCTCCTGCAGGTACAGTATTTTGTCTAAAACCAGCTCCTTTGACTGGGGGAATCAAAATATCTAAAATGATTTCCTCCACAGCCTCTGCAGCTTTGGCTTTTACGCCCTCATTTTTCACTTCTCGCACCAAATGAACTGCCTGCTCCACCAAATCTCTCACCATGCTCTCCACATCTCTGCCCACATACCCTACTTCCGTAAACTTGGAAGCCTCCACTTTAGTAAAAGGAGCCTGCGCTACTTTGGCCAATCTCCGAGCAATCTCGGTTTTACCCACACCGGTAGACCCGATCATCAGAATATTGTTTGGCACAATGTCTTTCTGAATATCGGATTTGACCATCATCCTACGCACTCTATTCCGTAAGGCGATCGCCACGTTCTTTTTGGCGTCTTTTTGCCCAATGATATATTTATCCAGCTCCGCTACGATTTGTTTTGGAGTCAATGAAAATGCTGATTCCATAGTATGTTTTTTGTTGTGGTTTAGTTTTGCTCTGTCTTGAGTAAAAGACAGAAAAGGAGCCTGGTGACTCCTTTATCTATTTTTATTTTCCATTTTCGGCATGGAATGTAAACTGAAGAGGCTTGTCGACCTTGTTTTTCAGAAGAGCAATATCCAAGACCTCTTCCACTCGATCTACAAAGTGAAATTCAACTCCTTTGATGTACTGCTCGTCGATCTCTTCAATATCTCTAATGTTCTTTTTGCACAATATGATTTCTTTGATACCAGCCCTTTTTGCTGCCAAAATCTTTTCTTTGATACCACCCACAGGCATGACTTTACCGATCAGGCTGATCTCTCCAGTCATCGCAATTTTTGATTTAATTTTCCTTTGGGTATAGACAGAAGCCATAGCAGTCAGCATCGTGATACCAGCCGAAGGCCCATCTTTAGGTACTGCACCCGCAGGAATATGGATATGCAAATCATACTGGTCAAAGACCCGGTGATCAATTCCTAAAATTTCGGCTTTGGACTTCAAGTAAGAAAGTGCCGTCATGGCGGATTCTTTCATCACATCTCCCAGCTGTCCTGACAGGGTCAATTTCCCTTTCCCTCGACTTAGGCTGGATTCAATAAATAAAATTTCACCACCGACACTGGTCCAAGCGAGCCCCGTGACGACTCCTGCTACAGAATTGTCCTGATAAGACTCCTTGTCAAAAATCTCCGAACCCAAAATCTTCCGTACCGCATTTGGAGTGATTTTCGAATCGTATTCCTCCTCCATCGCTATAGATTTGGCGACATTCCGGATGACCTTCCCGATAGCTCTTTCAAGATTTCTAACACCAGACTCACGAGTATAATCTTCAATGAGCTTGATCAAAGATGCCTTGTCAAACCGTACTTGGGTAGCTTTGAGACCATGCTCTTTTCGCTGCTTTGGCACTAGATGTCTTTTGGCGATTTCTACTTTTTCCTCTTGGGTATAGCCAGTGACTTCAATGATCTCCATCCTATCTCTAAGAGCTGGCTGGATTGTATCCAATGAGTTGGCTGTAGCAATAAATAGCACCTTGCTCAGATCGTAGTCCACTTCAAGATAGTTGTCCAGAAAAGCAAAGTTTTGCTCTGGATCCAACACTTCCAAAAAGGCGGAACTAGGATCACCTCTGAAATCAGAAGAAAGTTTATCAATCTCATCCAGAACAAATACCGGATTGGAGATCTTGACCTTCTTCATATTCTGAATGATCTTACCGGGCATGGCTCCTACATAGGTTTTTCGATGGCCCCTGATCTCAGCTTCATCGTGCAATCCCCCTAAGGACATCCGAATGTATTTCCTCCCCAACGCAGCCGCGATAGATTTCCCCAAGGAAGTCTTCCCTACTCCTGGAGGGCCATAGAGACATAGAATTGGTCCTTTCAGATCATTTTTAAGCTTGAGCACTGCCAAGTATTCGATGATTCTTTCTTTGACTTTTTCCAGCCCAAAGTGATCCGAATCCAATATTTTCTTGGCATTCTTGAGATCAAAATTATCCTGGGTCAGTTCATTCCACGGCAACTCGACCATCGTCTCAGCATAGTTGAGCGCAATAGGATACTCAGCCGCCGAAGGATTGATTCTCAATATTTTATCTAATTCCTTATCGAAATGTTTGGCTACTTCAGCAGGCCAATTTTTCTTGGCTCCACGTGCTCTAAGATCTTCTACTTCTTTCTCTGGACCTTCCTCTCCCAGCTCAGTCTGTAGGACTTTCATCTGCTGACGGAGGAAATAATCCCGCTGCTGCTGGTCGATATCAGTATGCACCTTCTTCTGAATCTCAGACTTCAATTCCAGCATCTGGATATCCTTCATCATCAATTCCAAGAGCAAGGTAGCACGCTCCACACCATCGTTAATTTCCAATAGTTTTTGCTTCGCCTCTACGGATGCATTGATATTCGAAGAAAGAAAATGGGTAAGGAAAGGAGTGTTATCAATATTATCCAGAGCAACCTGAGCCTCTCGAGGAATCTCAGGATTCAAATGCATGATTCGGGTAGCCGCTTCCTTGAGAGATTCTTCCAAAGCAGTAATCTTCTTGGAGCTTTTCGGGAAGTTCTCTTCCAAATAATCCACCTTGGCAATGAAATATGGATCGTCAGTCACCTGCTCGCGCACGGCAAACCTCTTTTTCCCTTGAATGATTATCGTCGTATTACCATCTGGCAAGACGATCATTTTAATGATTTTGGCCAAGGTCCCGACTTGATAGATGTCCTCCCATCCTGGATCATCGGTATTGGGATTGATCTGGGCGCAGACGCCGATCATCTTATCACCCTTCTGGGCTTTTTTCACCAATTTGATGGAGCGCTGCCGACCTACCGTGATTGGGATTACTACCCCTGGAAACAACACCGTGTTTCTGACGGATAAAATCGGAATTTCTTCACCAAAAGCTTCTTTCCCCTGCTGCTCGTCCTCCTCATCTGTGATCAACTGGATCAGATCTCCTTCTCCAGCATACTCACCAACCATCAGATTTTCAAACAGGGAATTTTCGAATAGACTCATATAGACATTTTGACAGACAAGCTGTCGTGTTTTAGCTAAAATATAAAAGGAACCCTCAATTTACGAAGGTTCCTCGGTAAAGTTCAATGCCTGTGCCAATGCATGGAATGGGTCAGAATGGCAGATATAAAAAAAGCCAGGCTCTCAACCTGGCTTCAGTACTTTGACAAAATAAGTTGTCACTCTCCCATAAATATCTTTAGGATATCATTCCCGATAACAAAGACCATCAAAACCAGCAAAATAGCCATTCCCACTTTTTGGGCATTCTCCAAAAACTTGTCAGAAGGAGCTTTCCCAGAGATCATTTCATATAGCAAAAACATCACATGCCCACCATCCAAAGCTGGAATAGGGAGCAAATTCATAAAGGCCAAAATCATGGATATCAATCCTGTAATACTCCAGAATTTAGTCCAGTCCCACACATCACCGTAGATCTTGGCCATGCCGATAGGACCGCTCACATTTCTCGCAGAGACTTCTCCAGTAAACATTTTACCCATGGCTCTAGCATTCAAGATCACTACTCCAAAGGCTTTTTCGGCACCTTTGACCAAGGACTCTCCCACTCCAAAGCTTCTTTTGACTGGCTCTATCAAAATATTGGCTACAATCCCAATTCTCTGATCTTCGGCCACTAGAATAGAAAGCGTATCAACATCACCTTGGCTCTGAATCACAATCTCAGCGTTTTTATTTTCATAGCCCTCCAAAGCTTCCCTCATTTCATGAAAATAATCGACCTTTTGACCATTCACTGCCAAAATTTTATCTCCAACCTTCACACCTGCTTTCTCCGCTTCGCTGCCTTCATCGACCACGCCTACGTCAAATGGAAATCTTAGAGAAACAAACTTGGTAAATGATTCATCAGAATTAAAAGTATTGATAAAACCTTTCGGAATTTCAATCTTCAATTGCTCTCCATTCCGCTCGACAGTATAGTAGCCATTTTCGCTCAGAAGCACTTTGCCACTTGTGAGGTCTCCCAGACTCTTATAGGGTTCGCCATTCACGTCTAGGATTTTATCTCCAGTCTGCAAGCCGATGGCTTCAGCATATTCATAGGCGACAATTCCGTTTTCGATCACTTGATCTCGAGAGTAATAGGTTTCGCCATTATTGTAGACCATGAAAAAGAAAATCACAATCCCCGTAATCACATTGACGATAATCCCTCCTAACATCACAATCAGACGCTGCCAAGCTGGCTTGGAGCGAAACTCCCAAGGCTGAGGTTCAGCGGACATCTGCTCGGTATCCATGGACTCATCCACCATCCCGGAGATCTTCACAAATCCACCCAAAGGAATGGCTCCTATCGAATATTCTGTCTCACCCCATTGAAATCCTGCGATTTTTGGAGGAAAACCAATTGAAAACTTTTCTACTCGCATGCCAAACATCTTGGCAGTCAATAAGTGACCCAATTCGTGTAGCCCCACCAAGATCGACAATCCTAGGAGCAATTGGCCCACCATAATCAATGTATCCATTATACGTTACGCTTTATTAGTTTCTCTGTAATTTCTCTTGCCTGCTGATCAGACGCCACGTAGTCTTCCAAAGTAGGATGTGACACAAAGGACGCCCTTTCTAGAGTTTCACCGATCAGATCGGACATTTCCAAAAAGCCTACTTCTTCATGGAGAAAAGCCGCGACGGCTATCTCATTGGCGGCATTGAGCACACAAGGAGCGTTCCCTCCTTTTGCCAGGGCGTCATATGCCAACTGTAGGTTTTTGAAAGTCTTGAGGTCTGGTTGTTCGAAAGTCAAATTGGGGTAGTTGATAAAATCAAATCGCTCCAAATTACTTTTCAATCGATGTGGGTAACTCAATGCAAACTGAATGGGAATACGCATATCCGGCAAGCCAAGTTGTGCTTTGATCGATCCATCCTCAAACTGCACCAATGAATGAATGATGCTTTGGGGATGTACCACTACATCGATCTGCTCATTTTTCAGACCAAAAAGCCATTTGGCTTCAATCACCTCCAGGCCTTTGTTCATCAAGGAAGCAGAGTCAATGGTGATCTTGGCTCCCATCTCCCAGTTAGGATGCTTCAGTGCCTGAGCTTTGGTCACTGTCTCCAAATAAGCACGATCTTTTCCTCTGAAAGGCCCTCCGGAAGCAGTTAATATGATCTTTTCAATAGGATTGTGAAACTCACCCACCAAACATTGGAAAATCGCAGAATGCTCTGAATCCACCGGGTAGATATTGACCCCGTATTCTTTGGCCAGCTGCGTGATGATCTCTCCTGCGACGACAAGCGTCTCCTTATTGGCCAGGGCAATTTGCTTCCCAGCTTTGATCGCATGCACAGTAGGAATCAATCCCGAATAACCCACCAATGCGGTCAGGACCACATCTATCCCATCCATTTCCACGACTTGAGCGAGTGCTTTTTGTCCAGCAAAAACCTTGATATCATGAGGAATCAAAGCTTCTTTGACAGAAGGATAAAGGGATTCATTGCCGATGACGACGGCATTGGGACGAAATTCCAATGCCTGATTGATCAGGAGTTCACTGTTATTTTGAGCCGTGAGCACTTCCACTTCGAAAGTCTCCGGATGCTGACGGATCACCTCCAGGGTTTGAGTACCAATACTTCCGGTGCTACCCAGGATGGCTACACGCTTCGCTTCTGTCATTCTATTGTAAAATTGAAAAAAACAAAACCTTAGGCTCTAGGCAAAGGTTTGATTCATAGGCTGACAAAATTACAAGATGCTGAGACTTTTCCTTGAACAAATCGTCAGTTTTTGCAGATCGGAAAAATATTTGCGATGAAAAATTCTTAAATGATGTGAATTTGACCATCCAAACAGCATTTAGGTCGTCAATTTGAAAAAACAATTGGTATGAAAAATTTTCTAAAAACAACCGGAATCTCTTTCGCCGCTGGGATTGCCGGAGCAGCGCTCTGGACTACTATCACTACCAGCCAAGTCCAGCCAGACATTACCGTTGCACCAAATCAACAGGAACAAGTCGGGCAGTTTGCCAATTTTTCCACCTCACATGCTGAGCGAAGCAATCCTCCAATCTCATTTGTGGAAGCTTCGGAAAACAGCACCGAATCGGTAGTTTTCATCAAAAATTTCTCTGGTAGTGATCCGAGAAGGTATAGTATGTTTGACTACTTTTTTGGAAATGGCCCAACCCAGCAAGTCAGCACCGGATCTGGCGTGATCATCTCTGGAGATGGCTATATTGTGACCAATAACCATGTGATTGATCGTGCCGAGACGATCGAGGTCGTTCACAAAAAGCAAACCTATCAGGCCCGATTGGTAGGAACAGATAAAAATACCGATATCGCGGTTCTCAAAATAGAAGGAGAAAATCTTCCTGCAATCAAAAAGGGCTCCTCCCGAGATCTAAAAATTGGAGAATGGGTGTTGGCAGTTGGAAATCCTTTTAACCTGACCTCTACAGTCACAGCCGGAATCGTCTCGGCCAAAGAACGTCAAATCAATATCCTTGGCGGAGATTTTCCTTTGGAAAGCTTCATTCAGACGGATGCTCCTATCAACCCTGGAAATTCAGGTGGTGCGCTGGTCAATGTCTCTGGAGAATTAGTTGGAATCAATACCGCGATCCTTTCACGAACTGGGTCATACACTGGATATGGATTTGCAGTCCCCGTAGATATCGCGCTGAAAGTAGCCAATGATCTGATCCAATATGGTGAAGTCCAAAAAGCCATCCCGGGAATCGATGCAGTAGAGATCACTCCAGAATTGGCTGAAGAAATGGACATCCGATCTCTGGATGGAGTGATTGTGACGCATGTCATCAAAGGTGGAGCCGCAGAGCAAGGAGGATTGCAGCGCAATGATGTCATCACCAGGCTGGGAGATCAACCGATAACAGGAATGGGAAGTTTTGAAGAAGCACTTTCTTATTACTATCCTGGTGAAAAAATGCCAGTGACTTACACTCGTGCAGGCCAACAACAATCCACTTCTTTGACCCTTCAAAATCTGGAGGGAAGCACAGGAATCCTGAAAAGGGAATATTATAGCTCCAGACTACTTGGAGCTCGTCTGGAAGCTGTCAACACCATCGAGAAAGATAGATTAGATATCGATTATGGTATCAAAATCACAGCTCTTAGCCGCGGCTATTTGAGAGATTTGGGATTGAGAGATGGATTTGTGATCACTCAAATCAATAGAGAACCTGCGCGTGATCCGAAAAAAGTAGGTGAATACCTGGAGAATTATAGTGGTAGATTACTATTGGAAGGAGTCGCTTCCAATGGACAGCCTTTCATGCAGAGTTACAATGTGAGGTAAAAGAACCATTCACTTTTGCGCATTTCGTTGAAATCAGTTTGATTCACAGCCTATTTCAAGAGAGTTGAAGTCCAAATTTCCGAAATAAAAAAAGCCTTCCGAATTGATTTTCGGAAGGCTTTTCAATTAGTTGATAATCCTACAGGATTATTTCACGTCCCACCAAAGTTTGGTATCCAATCCATCTTCACCCTGACGAGCCACAGCAGCGTCATAGTTTTCTGAATTGATATCTCTCTCGGTAGTAGGATATGCCTGTCTTACAGGGATCATTTTGCTTTCGTTCATCGCATCTACGGCAGGAGCCAAAGTAGGGAAATCCAATCTTCTCCACTCAGCCCATGATTCATAGCCTTGAAGGAAAAGTGCTACCCACTTTTGGTTAGCGATTTTCTCGATTGCATTTGCAGAGGAGAATTTCACTTCAGCCTGAGCTACATACGCATTGTATGCTGCCTCAGTATACACTCCGTATTGCTCAAAAGAAGCTTTGATACCTGCCAGGTAATGCTCTTCTGCGCTTTCAGACACCCAGCCTTTGACAGCTGCTTCTGCTAGAGAGAAGTGGATCTGAGCTAGTGTAATGATAGGGAGTTCTGCATTTTGAGCTCTAGTATCAGAACCCAAATAAGATACAGAAGCGTTAGTGATTTCACCAGCCACAGTATTGGAAACACCGTAAGGCATCGGGGTGATTTCACCGGTATTGGCAGCTGGATCAGCATACACTGGCAATCTTGGATCACCTAGTGGATTCATGTAATCATACATGGTATTAGAGATAGCATAATCCACACGTGTCAAATATCTACCATACCAAGGGTTTTGATTGTTGGCCTCTGCCAAATATGGATATGTGAAATCATCCATCAAGACACCGCTATTGTAAGCAGCCACGAAATTGGACTGAGCCAAATCTGGAGCTACATCGCTGATGCGAAGCGCCATTACCATACGAAGGGAATTGGCAAATCTTCTCCACTTTTCCATGTCTCCATCGAAAAGTAGATCTCCTTCTACACCAGCAGTGTTCAAGTCGATCTGAGCAGCAGCTTCATCCAATTCTTTCAAAAGATCTGTGTAGATAAACTCCTGAGTATCATAAGTAGGAGAATAATTCAACTCACCCTGAAGAGACTCAGTGTAAGGCAATTCACCCCATCTATCAGTCATCACTCCAAAGAAGTAAGCCTTCAGAATTCTGGCTACAGCGATTTGGTTCTCATTACTTCCAGAGCTCAATACGTCTCCTTTGGTAGCTTCATTGGTATTGAGATCAATGATACGCTGAAGGTTCATCAATGGGCCAGTATAGAACCCGTTGAAGTCAAAATAAATATCCTGGTATCTGGAAGATTCAGTGTACTGTTTTTCAGAAAGCTGCTGGGTGTATAGTACTCCAATAGCACTCCCCACTACATCTGAAACACTTCTCTCCGCTCCGGTCAAAAGACCGGAAGTCAAAGGGGAAGAGGGTCTGTTTGGATCCACGTTGATATCTCCAAAATCAGAGCAGGCACTCAGTACCAAGGTACCTGCTACCAAACCCAAAACTGTATTTTTTATATTTTTCATAATTCCTATCTATTAAAGTCCTAGTCTAACATTGAAACCAAGAGATCTTACACCTGGAAGCTGACCACTTTCGAAGTAAGCATATCCATTGGCACCAGAGCCGAATTCACTTGGATCTAGTCCATCTACTTCAGTGTGGATCAACCACAAGTTTTTGGCGATGAAAGCTACGTTGATAGTATGGAAAGGAGTTTTATCGATCAATGTCGCAGGAAGATTGTATCCTAGTCTCACTTCTCTCAACTTCACATAGGTAGCATCATAGATCCAGTTTTCGTGCAATCCGAACATTCCAGAGAAATGGTCATAAGGATCTACATAAACAGTAGTCGCAGTACCATCTTCAAACACACCGTCTACACGTACACCACCACCGTCAGCTACAGGATCTCTCAAAGGATTTCCTTTGTCATTGTTACCAGCTGTCTCGATACCTAGACCAGAGTATGCGTTGAACATTCTAGTCACAGAGTAGAACTGACCACCAATCTGGAAGTCTACAAAAGCAGTTAGGTCAAAGTTTTTATATCTGAAAGTGTTGGTAAAACCACCAGTTGCAGTAGGTAGCGTAGTACCTAGGTCTTTGTTTTGCTCTTTCACATAGGATCCATCTTCATTGATGATAGGCAATCCATTGTCAGCATATTTGAAACCTGTACCGATCAAAGTACCCCACTCTTCACCTACTTTGGCGTTGATAGTCATACCCCAGAATGCAGACTGAAGTTGTCTGTTTTTCAAGCCAGCAGCCAATTCTACGACAGTAGAAGTATTGTGAGCCAAGTTCAAATTAACATCCCAAGAGAAGTCACGCTTCTGGATAGGAGTACCACCGATGGAAAGTTCCACACCTTCACTACGGATATTACCTGCATTGACCAAAGCTTGAGAGAATCCACTAGAACCTGGAAGGGTCAAGTTGATAATCTGATCTTTGTTGTCATTTCTGTAGTATGCAAAATCCAAGTTGACTTTACCATTCCAGAATCTCAAGTCCAAACCAGCTTCGTAAGAAGAAGAAAGAGCTGGCTTCAAGTTAGGATTGGCATTGGTGTTTGGCACCTGTAGGTTCGGGTATGAACCATAAGGAGTAGATACGCTGTAAATCTGAGCGATTTCGTAAGCATCTACATCAGAGCCTACTTGCGCGTAGCTCAATCTCAATTTACCGAAGCTCAAGAAGTTTCCTCCTCCTCCCATTAGCTCAGTGAATACAAAGCTGGAAGTGATGGAAGGATACAGGTAGCTATTGTTTGCTTCTGGAAGAGAAGAAGACCAGTCATTTCTCAAAGTCGCATCCAAGAAGATGGTGTTTTGATAACCCAAAGACACATTACCATATACTGAGCGAACTGTTTTATTGCTCTTATAAGTATCAGTAGTCGGTCTATCGACTGAAGCATCGATGTTGTAGAAATCTGGTACAGCAAGTCCACCTACAGTACCTTCATACATGTAGCTATACTTGTTCTTTCTGATGTTACCACCAGCATTCGCAGTCACGGAGATATCTCCGAAAGTCTTGTCGTATTGGAATAGGATCTCGTAGTTGTCCTCACGTCCGATTCTTTGGCTCATGGAATAGAAATCCAGATCCAATCCACCAGAGGCGATTCTCTCTTCGATTTTTTGATTGTAGAAGTCAGTTCTCAAAAAACCAGAAACTTTCAAAGCGTCAGTCAGCTTGTAAGTAGCGCTGAAGTTACCATAGACTCTATCACGGCTATCGTCTGGAGCGTTTTCATAAGCCTCATAGTATGGGTTGTTCCAGTACAATGGTCTTGCGTTCTCTGGGCTTCTGATGTTCCAAGATCTGTACGTTCCGTCAGGATTTCTGTATTGCTTCAAACGATCCATGTCCAACTGACGCTGGAACCACTGGTTGAAAGAGTTCACTGGGTTACGACCAGTATATCCTGATGCAGGACGTCCGTGAGCGTTAGTTCCGGTGAAGTTGAAGTTCAAACCTACAGAAAGCTTGTCGTTCAATTCTTGAGTACCATTGAAGGATACGTTGTTTTTGATCAATTCAGAACCTGGCATCACACCTTTCTGATTGATATTGTTAAGGGAAACACGGAAGTTGGAACCCGCATCACCAGCAGCAAAGGAAACACCTGTATTAGTAGTCACCCCAGTTTCAAAGAAATCTCTTACGTTGTCTGGATTTGCTTCCAAAGGTCTCAATTCACCGAATTGGTCACCTTCCAACCAAGAATCCCAGTGTCTCACCAAGGTACCGTCCATTCTAGGCCCCCAAGACTCATCTGCTGAATAGTTCAACATTTTCTGGCCATCAAAAGAAGCCCAAGATTCAGGGTGGATAGCAGGATTGTACTCGAAAGTCAAGAAATCCTGAGTGTAACCACCTGCGTATTCATTTTGGTACTCAGGAAGCACGTATACATTTTCCAATGTGGTGCTTTGATTGATCTCAATACCAAGTCCTTTTTTCTTGTTTCCTTTTTTAGTAGTGACGATGATCACACCGTTTGCAGCTCTGTTACCGTACAATGCAGCAGCTGAAGGACCTTTCAATACGGAAATACTTTCGATATCGTCAGGGTTGATATCAGAAGCCAAGTTACCGTAGTCACGACCAGCAGCATCATTGTTTGGAGAGATCGAGGTGTTAGAAATAGGAGTACCATCTACTACAAACAATGGAGAACCACCTCCTAGGGAGTTGATACCTCTCAATCGCACGTTTTGTGTACCACCCAAAGCAGCACCGGAAGATCCGATCACCTGCACACCGGCTACTTTACCGGCAAGGTTTCCTACGACATTGGAGTTTCTGGTAGCAGTCAGATCCTCCCCTTTTACAGATTGGATAGAAGCACCCACAGAACGATCATCTCTGGAAACACCCAATGCAGTAACGATCACTTCGTTAAGAGCCTTAACATCCGGGTCCATTACCACGTTGATCTCAGATTCATTTCCCAAAGTGATCTCCTGAGAAACCATCCCTACGAATGAAAACTGAATGATATTTTTTCCATCTGGAACCTGAAGGGTAAAATCCCCATCAATTCCTGTGATTGTTCCGTTGGTCGTTCCTTTGACCAACACACTTACTCCGGGTAGCCCCATCCCATCTTCGGACGAAGTCACTACCCCGCTTACTGTCCTGCTCTGAGCCAATGCTCCTTGAACAAAGACAACCATAAGCATAAAAGCTAGTACTATTTTCTTCATTTGGTTAACTGTTATTTGGAGCCGAATATGAGAAAAACAAAAATCTTGTTGTCTAAAATCGGACACCTATTATTTAAAAAGTTTCAAAAGCGGACAGCTTCGCTATTTAATCGGTTAATATCCTATATTAACGGTATGTTAATTTTATATAAAAAATGCAACCTTTTAGAAATATAATATTTTCAATAGTTACTTGAATAATTCCTGAAACAATATTTATGTTTTGAGTTAAAAAGATATTTACACCACTTATATCAAGTAGATAATATCATATTTTTAATAAAGAAAAATACAATTTGATATATATCAAACATATATATTATTCTGAATTAGAAATATAAACAATAATTATTTCTAACTTTTTTAAGTAAATTAGGTAAAAACACTAGAAAAAGGGCCCAAAAACAATATTTTCCCATGAAATCACTCCCCCAGACATGCTCCCAGTGCTTTGAAGAATATAAAGCAGCCCTAGAAGACCTTCGTACTTATATACAAAGAGCAAAAAAGAGTATTCTAAATGAAAGTCAGTCTCGCGAGCTTATTATCAATTTTGAGGTAGCGCATGAGCTCGGACTAAAAGTAATAACAAAGTATTTTGAAAAACTCGGTAAAGGTCCCTTCTCAGGATCAAGAGATGCTACGGTAGAAGCCTTTCATGCAGACCTCATAGACGACGGCAAAGGATGGCTGGACATGGTAATAGATAGAATCCAATACAATCCTATATATCCTATTGATACTCAGGAGGATTTTATTACAAACATTAAAAATAAATATATTAGACTACTGGATAAGTTTGAAGATAAGATGGAAAAGGAACTCTATTAATTAATAAGAGCGCATCTTAAATTTCTTTTTCAACTCATTGATCGTGTTTCTAAAAGCACTATCCGTCTCTATCAGATCATTGACTGTCGTCACTGCATGGATCACGGTGGAATGATCTCTCCCACCAAAGTGATATCCTATCGACTTTAAGGAGTGATTGGTGAATTCCTTCGAAAAATACATAGCCACCTGCCTGGCCACGACGATCTCTTTTTTACGAGTCTTTGCTTTGAGATCTTCCTGATCGATGCCATAGTATTCAGCCACAGACTTCTGAATGAACTCTATTCCTACTTCAGTCTCGATATCCTTGATGATATTTTTCATCACAGTCTTGGCCAGCTGCAGATTAATCTCCACCCTATTGAGCGAAGCATGGGCAATCAATGAGATCAGGATCCCTTCAAGCTCCCGCACATTGGTATCTACCGTATACGCCAAGTATTCTACTACATCATCAGGAATAAAAATACCTTCCGATTGCATCTTGCGACGGATGATCGCTACCCTAGTCTCAAAGTCAGGCATTTGCAGATCTGCGGTCAAGCCCCATTTGAATCTGGACAGTAGTCGCTCTTCTAGACCTTTCAGATCTCTCGGAGGACAATCTGAAGTCATGATGATTTGCTTTTTGCTCTGGTGGAGATGATTGAATATGTGGAAAAACATCTCCTGAGTCCGATCTTTTCCAGCCAAAAACTGAATATCATCGATTATCAACACGTCTACTTGCATATAGAAATTGGTAAAGCTCTTCACATTTCCATCTTTGATGGAGTCCATGAATTGATTTACAAACTTCTCCGAAGAGACATAGAGCACAAATTTATCTTCCGGACCATTTTTGATTTCATTGCCGATAGCTTGAACCAAGTGAGTCTTACCCAATCCGACACCGCCATAAACCATGAGCGGGTTAAAGGAAGTGATGCCGGGCTTGGTGGCCACTGCAAAACCTGCTGATCGAGCCAGCCTGTTACAGTCTCCTTCTATATAAGTGTTGAAAGTATAGTTCGGATTCAGGTTGCTTTGGGTGAGGGCTTCTGCTCCCAAAGATTCCATTTCAAATGGTGTTGCTTTTTGCTCAGGGACAGGCGCTGCTGCCTGCTTTTTGGCTCCATGATTTCCTTGAGGATAAGAGACGGCAATCGGGCTATTGGACGAGTTGCCCCTATCCACAACGACAGCATACTCCAATCGGCCACTTTGTCCCAAAACGGTCTTGATGGCAAGTTTGAGCTCTTGGATGTAATTGTCTTCCAGCCATTCATAGAAAAACTGACTCGGAACCTGAATAGTCAAGCTAGTCCCATCCAGCCTTACAGGGTTTATTGGTTTAAACCATGTAGAAAAGCTCTGTTCGTTTACGTGTTGCTCAATTACACGTAAACATTCACTCCAAACTGCGCTAGCTTCTGAACTCATTAGAGAAGTTTTCTGAAAAACAATGACCCGGACGGATTACCACAAGGGTGTCAAATTTGGACAAAAAACACTTAAATAAAAAATGGTTTTTGGGTTGAAAAAGTGAAAAATTAAGCAGGCAAGCGGAAGATTTAAAATTTTATATGGCGAATAAACCAATCCGGGATTTGCTAGTTCATTCCATAAAATTCATTCTGCCTCGATTGCTCCTTTCAAGTTCGATACTCACCAAATATTCTCCTGTGACTAGGCAATAGGCAGGTCAATACAAATTCTCTCCTTCTGGCAATTTTTGGAAAAAGAACTTACCTTCAAAACACTCAGAAAATATAAACCCACAATGATTCAACCTAACTTTTATCCTTTTGACCCAAGCACCAAATCACAGTGGAGAGCAAAGGCCCAGCAAGACCTTGGTGACAAAGACTTTGACAAAACCTTGGTTCAGTCTCTTTGGAACACCATCCCCCAAGATCCCTACTATAACGCAGAAGACTGGCCCGAAAAGCCAAAAGCAATGTCTTTTCACCGCGAAAGTGACACCCCGGGACTTCCTCCTAGACTATGGAGCAACCTAGCCTCTGTTTCGCCTACAGATGAAAAGTCCGGAAACCTGGAAATTCTTCAGTTGCTAAACAATGGCGTAGATGGCCTTGTCCTTCAACTATCTTCTCCTCTAGCTTGGGGCACACTGCTCGACCAGATCCAGTTTCCCTACATCGAAATCTATCTTCAGACAGAAAGTCGGGATGTAATCGAATCTTTTGGAGAATATTTTCAAAAATCAACTCACAAAGACCTTAGAGGAGGGATTCTCCACTCCCCTTTTGATGAGTTGTTTTCCAGAAATGAAGACTTTAAGTCAACATTGAGTTTTGCCAAGGAACAATTGGATCGCTGGGATGATTTCCCTGCCTTTCACCCGATTTGTTTGAATTTTGCACGGTACAGTAATTCCGGAGGCACTGGTCTTCAGGAGCTTTGCTACGGATTTGGGGAACTCATCGAACTCACCTCAAATCTAGAAGAGATGGGAATAAGTCCGGAACGCACCTTTCGCAATACCTTGATCCATAGCGCAGTGACGATTCAATATTTCCCGGAGATCGCCAAACTAAAAGCCTTGAGACTTCTATATGCCCAGATTGCCTCGCATTTTCAGGTCACTGTTCACCCCGAGATGCTCCACCTGATCTGCTCTACTTCGACTTGGAACCATTCCATATCAGACAGTCACAATAATCTAATCAGACAGAGCACTGAGTCTATGTCAGCTATCTTGGGAGGATGCAATGCCTTATGGACTATTCCTTCCGGGCCGGATTCATCTGATGAAATGCAAAGAAGAATGGCTAAAAATGTCTCAATCCTGCTCCAAGAAGAAGCATATCTGGACAAAGTCATCGATCCTGCCGCAGGCTCTTATTATGTAGAGTCACTGATCCATCAGATTCAGACTCAGACTCAAGAATCAATTGCATTACTGGAATCAGAAGGTGGCTGGCTCGCTGCCTTTCAAAACAGATCCATGCAGCAGAAAATCAGATCTCAAAGACAACATTCGCACGATTTGTTCCTGCAAGGCCATCACGTAGGCATCGGCTCAAATATTTATACCAACCAAAGCAATTCGGCAGTGAATATTTCTTTCGAAGAAATCGAAGAAGAAGATTACCAATTGAAAGAGAATAGAATCAGTTATTCATTTGATCAGCAAAAAAACCTATGAGACCTGATTTTACACATTGGAAAAAGCTAAAGCTGGAGGCAAGCGACAAGGAGACATCCAAATGGGAATCACCCGAACAGATTTCTATTCCAGACACATTTCTTTCTGAGCAAATCCTTCCCTTGGCTCACCTCAATTTTACTGCTGGGATCCCTCCCTATCTCAGAGGTCCTTACAGCACGATGTATGTGATGAGACCTTGGACTATTCGGCAATACGCCGGATTCTCCACTGCAGAAGAGTCTAATGCGTTTTACAGAAAAAATCTTGCCGCTGGCCAAAAAGGCCTTTCAGTTGCATTTGACTTAGCAACGCATAGAGGATATGATTCGGACCACCCTCGAGTCGAGGGAGATGTCGGCAAAGCCGGAGTGGCCATCGATAGCGTCGAGGATATGAAAATCCTTTTTGATCAGATTCCTCTAGATCAAATGTCAGTTTCGATGACAATGAACGGAGCTGTGATTCCAGTCATGGCCTTTTTCATCGTAGCTGCTGAGGAGCAGGGTGTTTCTCCCGAGCAGTTGAGCGGAACCATTCAGAATGATATTCTAAAGGAGTTTATGGTGAGGAATACGTATATCTATCCTCCCATACCAAGCATGAGGATTATTGCGGATATCTTTGAGTACACATCTCAACACATGCCTCGATTCAATTCCATTTCCATCTCTGGCTATCACATGCAAGAGGCCGGAGCTACGGCAGATATTGAATTGGCCTACACACTGGCCGACGGTCTGGAATACTTGCGAACTGGCATCAAAGCAGGGTTAGACATCGATGATTTTGCCCCTCGACTGTCTTTCTTCTGGGCTGTAGGGATGAATTATTTCATGGAGATCGCCAAAATGAGAGCGGGTAGGATCTTGTGGGCGAAAATTGTTGCGGGCTTCAACCCGAAAAATGACAAATCCCTCGCACTACGTACCCATTGCCAGACATCCGGCTGGTCACTGACTGAGCAAGACCCCTTTAATAATGTAGCCAGAACCACCATCGAAGCTTTGGCTGCTGCCTTGGGACACACACAGTCTCTACACACCAATTCGCTGGACGAAGCCATTGCTCTTCCGACTGAGTTTTCGGCTCGGATAGCCAGAAACACACAATTGATACTTCAGAAAGAAACTGGAATATGTGATGTAGTAGATCCTTGGGGCGGCTCTTTTTATGTCGAATACCTCACAGATCAATTGGTGGAAAAAGCATGGACTCTCATCCAAGAAGTGGAAGAACTCGGTGGAATGGCCAAAGCCAATGAAATAGGCTTACCAAAACTTCGGATAGAAGAGGCTGCTGCAAAAAAACAGGCCAGAATTGACAGCGGCAAAGACATCATCGTAGGTGTCAATCGCTATCAGCACGAAGAAAAACAGGAAATCGACCTTTTGGAAGTGGACAATCAGGCCGTGAGGGAATCTCAAATCCAGCGACTCAAGACTCTTAAGGAAAAGCGCAACCAAGCGGAAGTTGACCAAGCTCTGAAAGCTTTGACCGAAAGTTCCAGAACCTCCGAAGGAAATCTACTATCCCTTGCGGTAGATGCAGCCAGAAAAAGAGCTACTTTGGGTGAAATATCTGCGGCACTGGAATCAGTTTTTGGAAGACACCAAGCCCAAACTCAATCGATCACAGGAGTATATGCATCAGAAGTGAAAAACCAGGATTCTTTTATCAAAGCAAACATCCTATCGGATAAGTTCTCCGAACTAGAGGGGCGCCGTCCGCGGATCATGGTGGCAAAAATGGGACAAGACGGACATGACCGGGGAGCCAAGGTCATAGCCACGGGTTTTGCCGACATGGGTTTCGACGTAGATATCGGACCTCTTTTCCAAACCCCCAAGGAAGTGGCCATGCAAGCAGCAGAAAACGATGTGCATCTCATTGGTGCTTCATCTCTTGCCGGTGGACACAAGACGCTGATTCCACAACTCATCCAAGAACTTCAAAAAATCGGAAGGCCAGACATTTTGGTAGTGGCTGGAGGCGTCATCCCTCCCAAAGACTATGACTACCTATTTAAGGCTGGAGTTGCGGCGGTATTTGGTCCTGGCACGGTGCTCTCAGAAGCCGCTATTGAGATACTAGAAAAGCTACTTCAACAAGAATAATCAATGAATTCATTTTTTTGATTTCGGACTATGGATACCTATTCACTTATTTTCGACCCCAATCTCGATCAGGAGGAAAGGGATTCCTTTTTCGAAAAACTCGACCCCGCTCCAGAGCAGCTTATTTCATTCTCAGACTTTTCGCTTTCAAGCTTTTCATCTGAGGATCATTTATTGCTTTGGCTGAGTGATGCTAAAGGAAAAGAATTGATCAAACAACTGGATGAAAACTCACCCACGATACATTTTCTTCCTCATCCAGATTTGACTCTATTAGCTCGGTCATTTGGAGTGCCCAGTTCAAAAGAAACGGCTTTCAAAGCCTTTGAAAAACAAAAAGAGACGCCTCCTTATGACCTGCTTTCGATCAATGACCAGCTTTGCCTCAATTCACTGGTAATCGGTGAGTCACTTTCCCCACTCTATGACTCGATCAAGAAAGGCTTTTTCCGAAATATTGCGGATCGGTTTTCAAAATTCAATAAGCTATTTCAAAAAGTAAAACTTCACAACTACACGATAACCTATGGAGATGGTGAAGAGGCAAAAACGCTAGAAATAGCTGCCATGGGAATTTTGGCAGTTTCCCATTGCGAAAGCAATCTGATTTTCAAACGAGTCATCAAAGACTCTGGGCTCAATGAAGGCTTGATGCACGTGATCATTTTGGCACCGAAAAGCCTCTTTTCCATCATTCAGTTTGGAATGTCAAATCTATTCTTCCCGATTAAAGGAAGTGCCATTCCTGACTTTTTGAGCTATATCTCTACCGAAAAACTCAAAATCGAATGTGAAGGGGAATTTGAATTCGCATTGGACGGAGTCGAAGAAAAATCCAAGCGATTAGAATTGGAAGTCCAGCCTGAGAAAGCAAGAATTCAGACTTATTTCGAATCCACCAAGGAAAGTGAGACTCAAAAAAAGGAAGTGAACGTCGCGGCCTTGCCAACCGGAAAACTCCGGGTAGAGCTCACACGGGGATACCTTCCGTGGGTGAGACACGCTACCTATGACGAGTTTAAGGAGCTGTTCACTTTGCTTCGCAAAAACTCCCAGACGACGTCTACCTTTCTGGTACTGATGGTTCTTTCTACCTTGATCGCAACTTTTGGTCTATTTGCCGACTCCAGTCCTGTAGTGATAGGCGCGATGATCTTAGCTCCACTGATGGGCCCAATTATTTCACTGGCTATGGGAGCCCTGAGACAGGATGGGCTTCTGGTCAAAAACAGCTTCATCACTCTTTTTTGGGGCATATTCTTGGGATTGATCTTCGCCATACTTATCACTTGGATCACTCCCCTGAAAACCATGAATTCCGAAATCATAGCCCGTATTCGTCCCAATCTTTTGGATTTGGGGATAGCCATCGCTTCTGGTGTAGCCGGTGCTTATGCCCATTCCAAAGAGGAAGTCGCAAAAACACTAGCTGGAGTAGCCATATCTGTAGCCTTGGTGCCACCGCTGGCAGTAGCTGGCATTGGATTGGGATGGGGCGAATGGAATGTGTTTTTTGGAGCTATTCTACTCTTGGGAACCAATCTGGCTGGGATCGTAATGGCTGCATCTTTGACTTTTTTGGTACTTGGCTTTAGCCCATTTCAGTTGGCTAAAAAAGGACTTCTTATCAGCCTCGGAATTTTAATTTTGGTGACAGCTCCTTTGGTTCTCAGTTTTAGAAATATGGTATTGGAGAATCAGCTAATTCAGGATTTGAGTGGCAAAGAAATACCACATGGGCTGATGCGAGATGTGAAAGTAATCGGGCTCAATCCTCTCCGACTTTCTGTCACTATCCTTTCCAATCAACAATTGACCGAAACTGATTTTGCTGAGATCAAAGAAGAAATAGAAGAGGTGATCGAGCAACCGACCGAACTGGAACTTACCCTCGGAGTCGAGGTGAAGCAACCGTAAGCTTTAATCCGGTAATGGCCATCAACAGACAAATCTTAAAATTTAATCGTACACCAAGACAGGCTTTCCTGCTTCACAAATGACTTGACTGGGTGGGCTCAGGTACATACAATCAGAAAAGCGATTGTTCTTTGCATTGTAATCTGCCATCAGTTGATTGTATCTTTTCACTTTGTCCAAAAAAGACGCTTCATCAAGCTGAGAAGAATAAGCAATGTATCCGGTAGGTCCTCCACAAGGTTTGCTACCGATAGCTGTAAATTTCCATTGGGCAGCATCTGAGCAGCTTTCTGATTCGGCAAGCTGCACGATTTCATCGTATAGAATCTCGAGCTCTTTGTCAGAAACATCCTTGTCCGCAGACTCAAAAATCTGACATGCAGACACACCAAAGAATAATAGAAGGACCAGAATTTTTCTCATGAATTTTATAGCTTAAAAACTATTACCCTTACGAAAAACACGACCCAGTTGATACAATCTACGTGAATTTAATTGCCTGGATTCATATTCCGGATTGCAGATATTTTCCATTTGCCTTTGTGATACACCACCACAAAACTACTCCACAGATGCGGAGCTACTCCGTCTTGGTTTGAGATCAGATAGCGACAATCCACTACCGCAATCTCATCACTCAGGAATTTGATTTTCTCTATTTCAAGAGTACGACTACCGGGATTTTGTGTGGAGCTTTCCATCATCCCAGCAAGAGCTTCTTTTCTACCATTTCGCCAGGTTCCACTTGACACCAACTGATCCATATCTTCTGTAAGGATTTCCTGGAGTAGCACTGTATCCTTTGCTTCTCTCGCCTTGGAATATTCCTGAATGAGCTGGTGGATTTTCAGACTGTTTTCCTTTTCCTCTTCTGTGATCTGAGCAAATGAAATCACAGGTAAGAACACCAACAAAAGTAAAATAAGCTGCTTCATAGCGATTTTATTCAAAGACTGAACATACTCAAAAAGCTCGGAAAAGTCCCTTCGGCTTCGTAATAATAAATTCCAACCAATTTTTGAGTTCCCTTCGGCACTCGCAGTTTGTCTGTAGCATACTGATTTTTCCATTCCGAACCATAAAAGCCCTCCACAATCCTGCTATCCACCTGACCCCCAAAACCATGGATAACCCTGACTTTTTTGACCTTCAGATCTTTGTGAAAAGTAATCGCATACAGGGCAAACTTCTCTTGCATAGCTTGCCCCTTAAACTCTTCCAGCGTCAGGCGCATCGTGGTCCAATTGACTACATAGGGATGGTTAGAGTAGTTTGTACCCTCCTGTTTGAGAATGTCCAAAATATCTAGAAAATAGGGAGTTCTATTCTTGACTGTGTTCAGCTGGACAGTACCAGAGCAGGCCCCAAAAGCCATTCGTCCCAATCGATCCTCTTGAGCAAAGAAAAGGTATTCTTCCCCCTCTGGAGTAAAAAGGGCACAGGATGAACCTATCCGGCCATCGCTTCGGCCTCTGACATATAGACTATTTATATCTGGACCTTTGATTTTATCATAAATCTGAATGTCCACTCGATAGGCTTCTTCATCAGATTCATTGGGGTAGACTTTGAGCACTTTTCCCAAAGCTACAAATTCAGCAGCCTGATAGTGCTCGGTCAGCTGACTGGTCAGCCCACATACACACGCTGCTGCTGTGCCCGAGAGAAAAATCAAAACAGAAAGAAGAAGAGTCTTCATCTCTCTAAAATAAGAAAACCACTCATTATGAGTGGTTTTCTTGACTATTTATATATCATTCTTTTAGGCTACATCTTCTCCTCGGAGCTTGACAACAGCGCCTTCGAGAACTTCACCAATTCTGATTTGGCATGCCAATCTGGAGGTAGGGAAATACTCAGGGAGATTTTCCAACTGATCCAATTCCAGATCGGTCGCTTCACCTAGCTCATCTTTTCCTTCCAAAATTTCCACATGGCAGGTAGCACACAGGGCCATTCCTCCACAAGTTGCCAAAACAGGATATTCTGAAGCTTTCAAAATTTCCATGAGGCTGAAGCCCATATCGTCTGGAGCTTCTACTGCTTGACGGTTTCCGTCATGATCTTCTACAGTGAAATTTACCATGCTGCAAATATAGAATTTAGAATGCGTTTACGCCGTTTACGGTGGTGTATTTGAAGCTCAATTTCTGATCAGGATACACATATTTGAAAGCTGACTGCATCATGATGGACCCTTCGTGGAACCCACACAGAATCAACTTCAATTTGCCTGGGTAGGTATTGATATCGCCGATCGCGTAGATTCTTTCCACTCCTGTGGAATAATCTCTGGTATCTACCTCAATGGCATTTTTATCAATAGAAAGTCCCCAATCAGCAATAGGACCCAATTTTGGACTCAGGCCAAACAATGGAATCAGGTAATCTGCATCGATCTTGAAATCTACTTTGGACTTATCCTGAAGTGTCACAGTATCCAACACCCCATTACCGCTTACTTCTTTCAGATTAGCAGAGAGGATCAAATCAATTTTTCCCTGATTGGCTAGATCAAATACTTTAGCAGCGGAATCAGGAGCACCTCTGAATGTTTCATTTCGATGCACCAAAGTGACTTTCTCAGCAACATTGGAAAGGAAAATAGTCCAATCCAACGCAGAATCACCACCTCCTGCTAACACTACTTTCTTCCCTCTAAAAGTCTCAGGATCCTTGACCATGTAGGTAATTCCTTTTCCTTCAAACGCCTCAAGGTTTTCGAGGGCTGGCTTTCTTGGTTCGAAACATCCTAAACCTCCAGCGATCACGATCACCTGAGCGTGTACATGAGTCTTGTCACTGGTAGTCACGATAAAGCTCCCATCTTCTTGCTTGTCCAGATGATCCACACGCTCACCTAGGGTAAAAGTAGGTTTGAAAGGTTTGATCTGCTCCATCAGATTGTCTACCAATTCCTGAGCTTTCACTTCGGGATAACCAGGGATATCATAGATTGGTTTTTGGGGATAAATCTCCGATAGCTGCCCCCCTACCTGTGGCAATGCGTCAATCAAATGACAACGCATCTTGAGCAAACCTGCCTCAAATACTGAAAATAGACCTACAGGCCCTGCTCCAATAATACAAATGTCGGTGTTAATCATGTCTTTTAAACGTTGTGGGAAATCCCGAAATGCTCAATTTATTTTTTTCAACTTTATTCTTCCAGTACCTGACCGTCCAGATTTTGGTAGATGGTATTCAGTATGCGCTTAAACTCCTCAAAATCCTTCTCATTCAGATTCTCCCAGGCCTTTTCTCTGATTTCCAAAATCTTCGGCCTCAGAGCTGACACCTTGGATAGTCCCTCCTCGGTTAGGTGCAACTGAAAACTTCTCCTGTCCAAGGGATGAGGAACACGCTCTACATACCCTTTTTTGCTCAGTAGATCGACTATTCTGGTCAGTGTAGGATGATCTTTGAATACCAGACCGGCCAATTCAGTCTGACTGAGCGGACCATTCTCTGAAAGATTCTTCATCACCAACCATTGGTCAACCGTCACATCAAACTCCCCCAGCTTAAACTGCTGCTGGGCATATTGCTTGACTTTTCTGGCAGTACGATCCAGCAAGAAGGAATATTTGGCAAATTGCTCCTGTGTCATACAAATAATTAGTGTGACAAATATATGAAAATTGTTAGTGATTAAAACAATTCTCTACCTTTTTGATAGGTTTTATAGATTAATTAAAATATCCACTACTGATTCACTCAGTACAAATAGGCCAAAAACTCCTGAATCGACTGAAATTCAAACTCTTCATACCGGATACAAAATGGCTCCTTTTCCAGGAAGATGGGACTAGTGGCAGCATTGATCCCTGACTTTTTCATAGCATTTAGCAGCCAGCTCACTTGAGACTCATCGCCATTCACCTCCACTTTCACCTCTGGGCGATCCAGCTCCATTTTCCCTCTATCAGAATTGAATCGGATGCTGGAGCTAGGAAAAAGTTCGTTGACTTTACCTCTCAAAATCAGATCTTCGGTCAATCCAGCTATCAAACTTTGACCTTTTCGAAGCAACCAAAGATAATCTGCAGTTTCCAGTGCAATATCAAGATCATGGGTGATCACTAGAATACTTTTGTCCTGAGTCCTCGAAAGCCCATGGAGAAGCTGCATGATTTCAAACCGGTTGACAAGATCCAAATGTGCCGTCGGCTCATCCAAAATCATAATCGGCGCATCCTGCGCCAAAGCCCTGGCAATCATCGCCTTTTGACGCTGTCCATCCGAAAGCTCACTGAGCCTCTCGTCCTTTAATTCAATCAGATGAGTGAGCTCCATTGCTTGATTGACGATTTGCTTGTCTTTGACAGAAAGGTATCCAGACCAACCCAAATAAGGAGTCCTCCCCAAACTTACCAACTGTCCTACGGTCATATTTCCTGCCAGCACAGGCTCAGTCAGCACCACCGCCAGTTGCCGTGAAAGCTCCGCCTGTGAGTAATTGCTAATCTCCCGATCTTGCAGTACCAACTTCCCATCCCACAAAGGCAATTTTCCCAAAATCGCTTTGACCAAGGTAGTCTTGCCTACTCCATTTGGTCCCAAAAGACAAGTCAATTGTCCCGGAAGCAAGTCAAAATGCAGGTTTTGAAAAATCTCTTTGCTCTGACCTCCTTTCTGATAGCCTAGCCTTACATAGCTCCCTGATATCACTGACTTTTTCATCCTAAAAATCCTTGCTAAAGTTTCTCTTCAAAACCAATCCAATCACCAAAGGAGCCCCTATCAAGGATGTCACGGCATTGATAGGAAGACTTTGAGCAGAGCCTGGCAACTGTCCCAAGGCATCACAAAGCAATAACAAAACTGCTCCGCAAAGAGCCGATGCGGGAAATAAAACCCGATGATCGGCAGTTTTCCAAATTATCCGAGCCATGTGAGGTACTGCGATCCCTACAAATGCCACGGGACCACAAAATGCCGTCACTACTCCTGACAGTAGGCCTGCACTAAGTATCATCCACCATCTCAGGCGAGTCGTATTGACACCCATGCTGGAAGCATAGGACTCTCCCAATAAGAGTGCATTGAATGCTCGAATAGAAAACACCACCGGAAATAGTCCCACAAGGACCACCCCCATCATCATCCACACCTGCTCCCAGCCCAAACCTCCAAGACTTCCCATGGACCAAATCGTGTACAACTTCAGCGCCTCCGCACCAGAGAAATAGGCTAAAACTGAAATAATCGCGGATACTGCGGCTCCAAACATGACCCCAACAATCAATAGCGTCATACTATCCTTCACCCTCCAAGCCACCAAACTCACCAAGACCAAAATCAATCCAGCCCCTAGCGTCCCTGCAATAGCAATAGCCCAAGGATTCACCGCGTGACTGGCAAAACCAAAAATAGACCCCGCCAAAATCAATATAGCAACTCCAAAACCAGCCCCCGAACTAATCCCCAAAACATAAGGTCCGGCCAGAGGATTTCTAAAAAAAGTCTGCATCTGCAACCCGGAAATACTCAAGCCTAAGCCAGCCAAAATAGCCACCAGAGCTTTTGGCAAGCGGTAATTCACTAAAATTTGTCTCAAGGAATCTCTAGACCATTCCCCAAAAAACAAACCTTCAAAAACCTGAGAAATAGAGATCGAAACAGAGCCCAAGCTGACATTGAGCAAGAAACTGATCACTAAGACCATCCCTGCACCTAGCATCAGCCAACTATTTCTGCGATCACTCATCTAGCTGGGTATAAAAGTAAAGCTGGTAATCTGGCAAAAGCTCCGGATGAAGAATTTTGATCAAATCCTTCAACACCCAATCCGGCCGCATATATCCGAGCTCAAAATACTCGTAGCCGCCTTTGGGGCCTCTTTTACCAGTATAAGTAAAGACATTTCCAGTTTGAAAAGCTTTAAAAGCGCGATAACGAGGCTCTGCTGCTCCCATTTCATCAATGCTTGCAAAGTCAGCCGAACCGATCCAATACTCAGTATCCAATGCCTGATCAAGCACATATTCGTAGTTGAGTTCCAAGCTTCCACTTCCTTCGTTTTCTTTGAAAATGTAAGCTCCTCCAGCATTTTCGAGAATTTTGGCACCCCAGCTTTCTGCTCCTGGAGCATACCAGACATCCTGATAAAGAACTCCCGAAAGCACACTTGGCTTTTCAGAATCTGCAACCTGATCCGTCAGTGCTTTGGCTTCCAAATAGGCTGATTCGACAGCTCGAAAAATAGAATCAGCTGCGTCCAATTTCCCGAGCAGTACACCAGTGAATTTGATCCACTCAGCCCTGCCCAAGGGATGCTGCTCTACATATTCACCGTTGATAGGAGCAGCAATGCCTGCCTTTTGGAGTAGTTCTAAGTTTTTTACATCGCTTCCCAGCGTAGATATCATCATCCAATCAGGCTCCAAATCCAAGACCATCTCAATATTGGCACTCGGAGCAGATCCCAAATCTTCTATCTGATTTTGTCGGATTCTATCCCAGACTTTCTCCGAAGAGATCAGATCCAAATTGGGAAAGGCTAGAAGCCTGTCCGTAGCTCCGAGCAAATCCAAATGCGGGATCTGCGTAGTGGATGTCAAAATCACATCCTCCACCGGAAGCTGAACTACGCCGTCAAATTCTCCATCGGGAAGCTGTGCATGCTCTTCCAAAACCACATATCTAAAACTCTGATCGGCACCTTTCCAAGGCTGAGTCACTTCGAGCACCCAATAATCAGCAGCTCTTTGAATTTCAAATCCTTGCGCATACGAAAGTGGAATCTCTTCCAATTCATTGGATACAATTTCGGTTCCTTTTTCCTGACAGGAAATCAGCAAAAAAAAGGATGCAAAAAACGCAAAAAATAGAGTTTGGTTTTTCAAGACAGTAGTCATTTTTCGACCTTAAAAGTAAGAACAAGATCTTTTGCAAAACAAAAAATGTTTCAGATCGGCTTTTTTGAAATCAATTTTGAATCTAAGTTTGCAGCGGAAACGGGTTCCATCATTTAAAATTTTGAGTGAGGGATTAAAAGGGAATCCGGTGTGATACCGGAGCTGTCCCCGCAACTGTAAGTCTGCCATTCCTGAGCATACAGGAATCGGAACGGATTTTGCCAACCGCGCCATTGGATCTAGCCTGATATACCATCGGGCATCTGAGAAGGCCGGCAAAACCAGACAAGCCAGGAGACCTGCCTGATTCTGATGATTCTGTGCTTTCGGAGGAAAAGCGATGAAGAATTGACCGGAATAAGGTATCCCAATCATTTCTTCCCATTTCTCTTCAAGTCCGAATCGAATTTGAATTCGATCAGGCATGATGTTACTTATTTGGCTATTTACCGGCTTCGGCTTTCAATCCGATGCCTCAGACACCTTGGCGCTGGATCAGGTCGAAGTGATCGCCCCTGCCTACCAAGACTATGGGCAAGGCCAAAAAATCAATGCATGGTCCAAAGCAGACCTTCAGATTTTTTCCAGCAGATCCTTGGCGGACTTGCTCGCGGAGCAAAGCCCCTTATTTATCAGGCAATATGGCCCAGGAATGCTTTCATCCCCCTCATTTAGAGGCACGTCAGCGGGACATACAGCCCTATACTGGAACGGACTTCCGATCAACAGCCCCTCACTAGGCCAGAGCGACCTGTCACTTCTTCCCGTTTTCGCCATGGATCAGGCCGAACTGCAATTTGGTTCGGCAGGCGCCCTAATCGGAAATGAATCGATCGGAGGAAGTATCCAACTGAGTAGCGGAGCGCGTTTTTTAGCAAAACCTGAACTCACCATCTCCCAAGAAATCGGAAGCTTTGGAGAATTCAACTCAAGGGTAAAAGGAGCATTCTCTACAGAAAAAGTAGCCTTTCAGACCAAACTCTATCGACTTTTTGCTGAAAATGACTACCCATATGCTGATCTCGCCCAAGCGGGTGCTCCCATCCGGTATCAGGATCACGCCAGAGCTGAGCAGCTAGGCTTTGTCCAAGATTTCAGCTGGAAAACTAGCTCCAACCAACTGCTCAAAACTTCCTTTTGGTATCATCAGGCCGACCGAGAAATCCAGCCTCCCATGGGCTCTAGTACTCAGGATATTCAAATTGACGAAAGCTTCCGCTGGTCAATGGACTACGAAATCTTCAAAGACTGGGGCTTTGTGGTATTCAAAACAGGATGGGTACAAGACAAGCTGACATTCAACGAAACTATAAATCAAACT
This sequence comes from Algoriphagus vanfongensis DSM 17529, assembly GCF_000429465.1. Lineage (GTDB taxonomy): Bacteria > Bacteroidota > Bacteroidia > Cytophagales > Cyclobacteriaceae > Algoriphagus > Algoriphagus vanfongensis. The sequence goes on from NZ_AUBX01000014.1 coordinate 47,784, forward strand.
AGACAGTTCTTTGTAGGTGCAGAAGGTGATTTTGAACTCGGAGAAAAGTGGAACCTGCACGGTGGCGGAAGACTCAGCGAGATCCGGGGAGATCTGAGCACCTACTCGGCTACAGATAGAAGAATAGAGTTTTTTGAATCGCTCAGATTTCAGCCTAAAGAAAATCTCATTTTTTCCCTCAATGGAAGGCAGTTGTTTTTCAAGGACCAGACCCAACCTCTAGTTCCCAGTGCAGGCATGGACTGGGATTTTTTCAAAAGCACAAAGAGTATTTTCAGCCTGAAGACAAGCATATCCAGAGGCTTCAAAGTACCTACACTCAATGATCGCTTTTGGCAACCAGGCGGAAATCCCGACTTACTCCCGGAAGAAAGCTGGTCTGCAGAAACCGGACTGCACTGGAAGCAGAGTACTTTTTCCCAAAGCATAACAGCTTATTGGATGGACGTAGACAATTGGATCATCTGGCTACCGAATGGGTCTGTTTGGTCGCCAGAAAATATCCGACAAGTCAGGTCTACTGGCCTGGAATATCAAGGGCGGGTTCACTTTGCGACCGGCCAAATCAACTGGAAAGCTGAAGGACAGTATAGCTTCAACCATGCGGTTTCACTCATCGGAATCTCCGACTCGGATGCAAGCGTAGGCAAGCAACTCCCCTACACTCCCCAGCATCAGTCCAATCTGAAACTTTCTGGTGAGAAGAAAGGATTGCAAATCAGTCTTACCGGAGACTTCACAGGAAAAACCACCGTGACTGCTGACAATCCGCGAACGATGGATCGCTACTTTTTACTTCATGGAGCCATCTCCTATCCACATCTTCGAATCGGTACGGCAATGGTTCCAGTTCAATTTCGAGTTCAAAACATTCTCAACACCAGCTACCAGGTCTTATACCTAAGACCAATGCCTGGTATATCCTATCATTTTAATTTATCAATCCAACTATGAAAAACAGATTAATTCATTTTAGCAGGCTCATCGCCTTGGCCTTTGTAGTTTTCGCATGTTCTGACAGCGATCCAGAAGCTCCCTTGGGAGAGTTTGACTCAGGAATCCTCATTATGAATGAGGGGAATTTTGGGACCAATGACGGGGAAGTCTATCACTTGGATCCCGGTACAGAGGAATTGAAAGCTAATATTTTTGAGGAAGCTAACAGCCGTCCATTTGCGGGTCTTTTGGAAGATTTGGTATTGGAAGATGACAAACTCTACCTCGTAGCCAATACCGGAAAAATAGAGATTGTCGATCCGGGAGATTTTGCCAGCCTAGGCTCTGTCACTACTGATCTGGATCAGCCACGCTCTTTGACAGTCAATTCGGACAAGCTTTTCATCTCAGACTACGGCCCTTATGATGCTAGCTATGCCACACCCGACTCCTACATTGCCGTCGTGGACAATACTCTTGGCGGTACTGTATCCAATAAAATCGCTGTTTCCAGAAAACCGGAAGACCTTCTTTCCTCCGGAAAATACATCTGGGTAGCTGGATCTGAGGAAGGAAAAATTGAGATCATCGATGCAGAAACCGAGGAGATCATCGAAACTTTGGATGTAGAAGGCAGTCCCAAAGTCTTTCTTCAAGTAGAAGGGCATACTTTTCTTTATGCTACCGGAGCGACAGAAATCTACTTCTACAACCTGAATCTAGGAGCACTAGCGATCAGCAACACTTATACTCTTCCAGTCGCAAATGCAAGCGGCAGAATCGCTATCGGAGACAACAATGCTCTTTATCTGATCACGAGTTCTGGATGGCCAGACTATGAAGATGCCGTAGCAAAAGTATCTCTAACTGGCGGAGTAGAAGAAAACTGGTATACTGGATCGGGATTCTATGGAATAGGTTTTGATCCCTATAGAGACGAAGTATATGTATCCAACTCCAATGGATTTCAAGGAAATGGAACTGTCACCGTATTAGATGAAAACGCCGCTGAGCTTCGCACATACGAAGTAGGAAGAGGACCATCCGGATTCTTGGTTCGCTAAAAAATTGAAGAGGCTGTCACTAAATTTACATTTGAGGACAGCCTCTTTTTAAAATCTAACAATCCCTCTCACTTCTTCCAGCTCAAAACTCAGATGAGTATAGCCCATCACATAGGGGCCAATCTCATAGGGATTGTAAATCAACCAAAATTTGCCCTCTAGAAATCCCATCGTCTGAGGCAAGAAAAACCCAGTTTCGGGGATAAAAAACCGATCATCCTGTTCAATTTTCACTGAATCGGCCACCTCGTGATAGTCTCGAAATGCGGCACGCGCCAACTCCAACAAACGATCTGGCTGAAGCACCAATTGATCATTCGAAATCAATTTGCCCGATGAGGCGTCTACATTGAGAAAAAGCTCAAATGAATTGGGATGAGCTCCACCCATATAGCTGCTTTCAAAAAAATGAATGCTCAGCAAGGAATCTGATTGATAGCTTAAGTTCCCTTCAGCTTCAATAGTCCAGCCTGCGGGATGCTCCGGAAATTCTTTGGCAAAACTTTCATAATCAGACAAAAAAGTAGACACCGCCTGTTCCAATGATTGCTCTTGGCTTTCTCCTTCCAAAAACTGCTTCACCTGGTCGAGAGTCAACGCATTGATCTCCTCCTCATATGGATGTCCTGAGATTTCTGGCCAAGATAGGTTTACCTCTGCACAAGATTCATCCACACATCTGGAGGACTCCAGCTTCACAGTCTTCACATCTAAGCTTTCCTTGGTCGGCTGGCAAGTCAGCAGCAAGACAAACAGAAAATAGGTATATACTTTCATTTCTTTAGAAATTTTTCGAGTAAGTCATTGGCCAGCACCAAGGGGTGTGCAATACCTGATTTGACCTTTTCTTTTCCGATTTCAAACTCAGATCTGATCTCTTTTTGGGAGAAAAAAGCCCTCCCCAATAGATCCAATACACTTTCCTCCAGCCATTTCACTCGTTGACCCGCTCTGTTTTTATCAAAGTGCCCATTCCTCTTTTGCAGCTGACAGTAGTCTTCTATCAAATCCCAGCAAGCTTTCATCCCTTTCTTCTGCATGGCGGAGCCTAAAAGCACTTGAGGACTCCATCCATTTTCCCCCAAAGGAAATAAATGCAATGCATTTTGGTAATGCTGTTTTGCTCGCTTGGCGGCCGTCATATTTTCTTCTTCGGCTTTATTGATAAATAGTGCATCAGCCATTTCCATGATCCCCTTTTTGATCCCCTGCAATTCATCTCCAGCCCCGGCCAACATCAAAAGAAGAAAGAAATCAACCATGCCTTTGACGGCAGTTTCGGACTGTCCTACTCCGACTGTCTCGATCAATATCACATCAAAACCCGCCGCTTCACATAGCAACATCGCTTCCCGGGTCTTTGAACTCACACCTCCCAGCGTGACTCCCGATGGGCTAGGTCGAATAAATGCTCTGGAATCTCCGGACAATTTCTCCATTCTGGTTTTATCCCCCAGAATACTTCCTTTCGTCTTTTGACTAGTCGGATCTATGGCCAAGACTGCCACTTTCTTTCCTTCGGCCAAGAGCATTTCTCCAAAAGCCTCGATAAAGGTACTTTTCCCAACGCCCGGCACTCCAGTGATCCCTATACGAATAGAATTGCCCGTTTGAGACATTACCTGCTGTACTAAGTGACTCGCCAAAAGTTGATCACTCTCCAAATTACTCTCCACCAAGGTGATCGCTTGAGAGAGAATCACCCGATCTCCCTCCAAAATTCCTTTTTCGTATTCGGCTAAGGATTTTCGCTTTCTCATTTGGATAATCCTCTGACAAACCGGGGCTCGCCCATCGGTGTACGTTCAAAACTTGCCACGACGGCAGACTTCAGGTTCTCCGGAAAAAAGGGAGGATCTGGCTTCAATTCGATTTTTTCACTTACCGAGCTCTCAAAAAAATACACCAATGTTTTCCCGTATTTGGTATGGGGGCGACTTTCGGCAAATTCCCTCATCCATTCTTCTTCGGGCTGATCTTGCAGTACACGAATGGCATAGATACGAAGTACAGGACCGGTATTGTTTTCATTTCTGTAAAATCCCAGTTCTTCATACTTTCCTTCAAATCTGTCCAAACCGGGCTGGAAGAAAGATTCTTTGCCTATATAAATGACCAGCACAAGTACAAACAAGGCTATAATGTAGAAAATGACTCTAGAGCTCTTCAAAAATTTAGGGGTTCAAAGGATTAGGCCTTAATTTAGCCGAAAATTCTGACAATGGGTTTCGAATACATCAAGGCACTTCATATCATTTTTGTAGTCACCTGGTTTGCAGGGCTTTTTTACATCGTCAGATTATTTATCTACCAGACTGAAGCTATGGAGCGTCCAGAGGCAGAAAGAAAAATTCTCAAACCTCAACTTGACATGATGGCATCCAGACTTTGGTACATCATCACTTGGCCCTCCGCGATCTTGACACTCTTTCTGGGTTCTTGGGTCCTATCCTATCGAATGGGATACTTGGAGCAGGGATTCATGCATGCCAAGCTGGGTTTTGTCTTCTTACTCTATGGCTACCATTTCTTTTGCCACAAACTATTCAAAGAACTCCAATCTGGACGAACTCGATGGACCTCCACGCAGTTAAGAATCTGGAATGAGGCCTCTACCCTTTTGCTCTTTGCCATTGTTTTTCTGATCGTCTTGAAAAACACTCTGAGCATGGTCTGGGGGATCCTCGCTCTGATCAGTCTTGGAATAACGCTCATGATCGCCATCAGGCTTTACAAAAAATATAGATCCAAATCCTAAACCAACATGAATAACTGGAAGACTCTCAGTCTTTTGACATTTGCCTCTCTCTCCTTTTGGTATTGCAGCAGCAAGCCGCAACAGGTAGAGCAGCCCCTACCCAAACTTGGCAACTGGTACGTGGAAACTAACGGGGACACTGTTTACCATCAGATCGCTGAATTTAAGTTTCTCAACCAAGAAGGCGACAGCATCAGCAATGCCGACATGGCTGGAAAAGTCTATGTGGCAGATTTTTTCTTTACTACTTGCCCGACGATCTGCCCGATCATGAAAAAAGAAATGCTACGGGTCTATGAGCTTTACAAAGACAATCCAAACTTTAAGATCCTAAGCCATTCCATAGATCCTACTCACGATACACAGGAAGTGTTGAAGGATTTTGCAGAAAAACTGGGAGTAGAAGATGCCTCTACTTGGAATTTTCTCACTGGTCCATCCCAAAAAATCTACGAAATCGGACAAACAAGCTACCTAACCACAGCCCAAGAAGATCAGCTGGAGCCTGGAGGTTTTCTACATAGCGGAGCTTTTGTATTGGTGGACCAAAATGGCCACATTCGAGGTGTTTACGACGGCACCAAAGCAGATCAAGTAGATGACTTGATCAGAGACATACCCAAAATTCTTCCCTGATGAAATTCCCGACTTTGGCGCTAGTTGCCCTGCTCTTTTCCTGCGCTCCCAAAGCTAGTGATCAAGAAAACACCCTTGCTCAGATCTCCGATCCGGAAGTGATGAAATATGCAGTCAATGGAAAACGACTCTATGAAAACAACTGCGGAAACTGCCATCAGAATGATGGAAAAGGACTCGGCAAGCTGATTCCGCCTTTGAGAGATTCAGACTATTTCAAGGAAAGCATGCATCGGTCCATCTGGATCATGAAATATGGCCAAAAGGGTGAAATCATCGTCAATGGTGAATCTTACAATCAGGCCATGCCTGCCAATCCCAATCTGACTCCTCTGGAAATCTCCCAAATCAGCACCTATCTCTACAATATCTGGGGGATGAATGAGGGTGAAATCAGTTCGTCGCAGGTAGAAAAATACCTCAAAGAAAGACCTGAGAAATTCTAGTTTTCAAACTCCTGATCGGCCTTTTCAAGGACTTCCTTGATCTGCTCATTGACTTTCTGCACTTTGATCATTTGTTCTTCCAGATAGACTTTAACCTCCTCCGGAGACATGTCGCCATCTTCGATTTCGTACTGCCTCATCCAGGAAAACATCCCCTCATATGCCTGATCCAGATCATAAGCCAGCGCTTTCAAAGATTGGATGCGCATGGAATCCACTTGATCACTTGACTCAAGTTCTTTGACCTGGTCCAGTGCCTTTTTCTCTTGGGATTTTAATTTACCCATCAAAGGCATCACCTCATCATGGATCTCGATCAACTCAACTCTTTGTAAATCATTCAACTCCTTTTGGCTCGGGCCGCAGGAATAAAAAATTGAAAATATTGCAAAAATTAAAATTGAAATAACTCTTTTCATGGCGGGGATTAATAATGCGCTAAAGGTACTATTTTTTCTTATTTAAGTCTTATTTAAAAAAATTTATTAAGTCCCAAAAATATAAAATTCCTTCTTTAATTTTAGGCATCAAAAAATTATCTTGAATGAAACCCTATTGCTTTTCGGACGGAAAAATCATCGACTCCTCATCGGCCAATATTCATCCAATGGACTTGGGATTGATACGAGGGTATGGCATTTTTGATTTCTTTCGCACAGTCAATCATCAAGCCTTGTTTTTGGAAGATTATCTGGACAGATTCATTGCATCTGCCAGTAAGACCCATCTTCCCATAACTTACACCAGAGATGAGCTGAGACAAATCATCCGCGAGCTGATCGACAAGAATGATCTTCAGGCTGGCGGTATGAGAATGATGCTCAGTGGCGGTTTGTCAGACAATCATTTTTCTCCGGCAGAAGGCAAACTTTTCATTTTTGCAGAGTCATTGATCTTTCCTTCAGAAGAAAAATACCAGCAAGGCGTCAAGCTACTCAGTCTGGAATACATCCGCCCGATCGCAGATATCAAGACGACCAACTATGCACTGGCGGTATGGCATTCGGTGAATTGGAAAAAAGAGGGAGCTGAGGATGTCCTTTATCACATGAACGGTGTCATCAACGAGAGTTCTCGTAGCAACTTCTTCATCATCAAAGACGGGCAGCTCATCACCCCAGGCGACCATATCCTGATGGGCATCACCCGAAAAAACCTCATGAAGATGGCTAAAAATGTCGTGGTCAGACCGATCACTTTGCAAGAAGCCTGGGAGGCAGATGAGGCATTTATCAGTAGCACGACCAAAGTACTTCTCCCCGTGACTCAAATCGACGATACTCCTATTGGAAACGGTAAACCAGGGCCAATTTCCCTTTCGCTGCTTCAGCAATTCAAGGAACTTGAAAAAGAACTCTGCTTCTAAAAAGCATAAAAAAAGCCCTGAAGTTGATTTCAGGGCTTTTTTTCTTATTCTACTAAGGCGGCATCCTTGAGAATATACATGAGTTTTTCAGGATCTTGAGAATTCAAGGTAAGCTTTCCTCGTACTTTCACACGCTTGGAAGTATACTTGATAGGATCGGAAAGCATGACTTCCATTACTGTCTCCGGTCCTCCTGATCCACAGAAAAAACACTCCGCCAAAGGAAGGCTGGACAAGATGATATGTTCTGGTTTGAACATACCTTCAAAAGGAATAATATACCCATCAGCCTCCACTACTTCCCCCTCCATTTTCTTGATATTTTCTGAGAAAACCGGCACATAAAGTTCTCCAAAATTATCCTCGCTGATCTTATAGGTCACCTCAGATAGATTTTTCCACACATTTTGATCCTGCGCTTGTGTCATTCCTACACTGCACAAAAAGACCAAACCAACTAACCATTGTATTCTTTTCATAGGATTTACTGAATTTGCTCCCTAGTTAACTTTTTGTCAATTGCTTTGCAATACTTGTTTGATAAGCCGACCAAGCTGGTATAAGAGAGGCGACAATACCCACTCCCAACGCAAAAACCAGTATCCAAAGTTCGTCTTGCAAGAAAACCCAAGGATTCAACGAGGCTGCTACCCCTTGGTCATTGACTGAAATAATCCCTGCCAGAAAGCCATGTCCCAACACAATCCCAAGGACGGCACCTAAAAACGTCAAAGTCAATCCTTCTAAAAAAACCAACATCACCAACTGCATTCTAGACGCACCAATAGACCTGAGAATAGCCAAATCATATTTGCGCTCCTTGAGTGAATTATATAGTGCGATGAAGATCCCCAGTCCTGAAATCCCAATCAGGATCAGAGCCAACCCCTGCAGCAAACTGATCCCTACTCCCAGCAATTCAAATAGCCGGGACATTTCAAATGAAGGAGAAGCAGCTTGCATCCCTGTACCGGAGTTGATCATGCGAGGCAATTGAATAGCTGCCATCGGGCTACGATATTGTAGAAGTAGAGTCGTCAGCTCTCTCTCCTGCTCAGTCTGAGGAAATCCCCTTTCCGCGACTGGCTGATGAAAGAGATCGTGAGAAGACTCCGACTCTGTACTATCTGCCTCATCGTGAGTATACCATACCGATTCGATGGATGTTAGCACCAATCTATCTACCACATTTCCTTGAGGCTCCAGCACACCGGTCACCTTAAAGGCATGCTCCTCATGATCATGACTTCCTTCGCTAATTCCATGACTTCCTTCAAAGGTATCCCCCACTTTCATTTGACTTTGTCTCGCCATTTCCGCTCCCAGTACCACATCAAATGGCATTTTCCAAGGCTCTCCTTCGGCAAACTGAACCTGATATAGATCGAGATAGTCGTGGTTGGTACCGACGATTCGATAGCCTTGATAATTGTCTCCCAATGCCATCGGGATGATATTTTTCACCAGTCTACTTCTTGATATTTTCTGAGCCTCTTCCATAGCTATATTCCCAGTAGGAAAATCCACATGATAGACAGAAGAAAGAATCAACTGGAGTGGACTTCCTTTGGCGCCGACTACCAAATCAATACCTGCTGCATCCTGATTCATTTTTTTCTCAAACTGATCCTGGATCAGTAGCAATACAGTAATGATAGCCAAGCCCAAGGCTAGCAGGAGTACATTTAGTCCTGTGGAGAGTGGACGAAAGGTCAGGTATTTCCAACTGAGTTTGAAAAGATTCATGAGGATCTGACTTCTATAAAATTGGCAATATGGTCTTTGACACGCTGATCGTGAGTGACGATGATCAGTGCAGCTCCGATCTTCTTGGCTTGACCTTCCAATAACTGAACTACCTTAGCCGCATTTTCATCATCCAAACTGGAAGTAGGCTCGTCAGCCAAGATCACCTGAGGCCGATTGACCAAAGCTCTGGCAATCGACACGCGTTGAGATTCACCCTCACTGAGTCCCTGCACAGAAGCATTTGCTTTGTGCCCCATTCCGAGTTCCTTCAAGATGAAATCAATCTCCTGCGAATGCTCTTTGGCAAAATATTGAGCCACTTGGAGATTTTCTCTTACAGACAACGGGGCCAGTAAATGCGGTTTTTGAAAAACCAACCCGATGTTTTTGCCTCGAAATAAATCCAATTGAGCTCCGGAAAGCTTCATAATATCAGTTTCTCCAAGTATCACGCTACCTGACTGCGGAATCAGCAATCCTGCTAATAAATTGAGTAAGGTAGTCTTACCACTACCGGACTTCCCCAAGACAAGCATGGACTCTCCTTCTGACAAAGAGATGTCGGGAAATGAAAGCTGAGATTGACCTGGGTGGGTGTATGTCAGACCACTCGAAGAAAAAAGCATATCAGTTTACAGGTATTTTCACTTCAAAGGTAGTTCCTTTATTGATTTCGCTTTCAAAATGGATCTGTCCATTCATCACTTCCATACATTTTTTCACGATGGACAAGCCCAAACCAGAACCTTCAACGATGCCTACATTTTTGGCTCTGAAAAAACGGTCAAAAAGTTGGCTTTGCTCTGATTTAGGAATTCCAATCCCAAAATCCTTGACTTCTCCTATTAAGAAATTGTCCTGAAAATCTAACTTAAAACGCACTTCTCCTCCATCTTTGGAGTATTTGACAGCGTTGGACAGAAGATTTTCAAAAGTCTGGTAAAGGATCTCCTGATCCGAAGTGATCGTCTTGGGAAGAGCTCCAAGTTCAGTTTTGATCACAACCCCATTTTCTATCCCCGCCTTGACCGTATCGAGGAGTTCTTTGACAAATGCCCCCAAATACATCTTCTTGGGCTTGTATTCCATTTTGTTTGCATCTGCTTTTCCAAAAAACAACACACTCGTCAAGAGATTATTCAGAGCCCTTACGGAGTTTTCGATTTTGGTACCGTGCTTGGCTATTTTCTGTTTGAAAGGATGGTCTTTTTCTGCATACATCTGCAGAAGCTGTGCGGAGCTCAAGATGGAAGTCAGAGGGGTCTTAAATCCATGTGAGACATTCATCACGATCCTGGTTTTCAGCTCATTGATTTCCCGTTCTTTCTCCAGCGCTTTGGTCAGTTCTTTATTGGCTTCATAGAGTTCGGCTGTCCGGATTTTTACTTTTTCTTCCAGCTGATTATTGAGCTTCTGAAGTTCTTTTTCTTTCCTGTCTTTGAAGATCGCCAGCTCGATCACCATATTCAATTCCCGGATATTGAATGGCTTGATCACATAGGCAGAGGGATTGGTTCCTACTACCTTATTCAGCGTCTCAGCATCTGAGCTCGCACTCAGGTATACCACTGGAATATCAAATCGCTCATTGATAATCTCCGTGGTGGTGATACCATCGAGTTCGCCAGCCAGATTGATATCCATCATGACGATATCAGAGTGATTTTCCTGCAAAATTTCGAGTGCCTTTTCACCCGTATCTGCTATCCCAATGATCTGATGATTGTTTTTTTCGAGTGCTCTTTGGAGAAGAAGTGCGGAGACTGAATCGTCTTCGACAATGAGAATATTAAGGCTGAACATTGCGAATGGGCTGGCGAATTAATTAAAGAGTTGAAAATACAAAAATTATGAGTCCGACAAGGGAATTTCGACAATTACACGGGTCCCCTGATTCTTGGCACTTTCCAGCACGATGGTTCCTCCCAAAAGATCCAAGAGGCTCTTGGTGATACTCATCCCTAATCCAGTGCCTTCAAACTGCCGCTGATGCCCGGTACTTTCCTGCTCAAAGGGCTGGAATACTTTCCCTAGAAATTCCTCTCCCATCCCAACTCCCTCATCTTCTATTTTGACCAAAAGATAATCATCCTGATGATCTACTGTCACTTTGACCGTGCCGGATTCGGAGTATTTCAGCGAGTTCCCTAAAAGGTTGTTCAGAATCATTTCCAAAAAACGCTTATCCGTTCTCCCCATGATAATTTTCTTTCGCAGATCAAGTTTCAGATGAATGCCTTTCCGCTCAGCATGGGCAAAGAATGGCTTCATCACCATACTGATAAACTCCAGCAAGTCAAACTCCGAATAGATCACTTCCATTTTGTTGGCTTCGATCTTGGCCATGTCAAGGATGGAAGAAATCGTGGACAGCAACCGCTCCCCACTCTGCAAAATCAACTCCAACTCCTCTACCAAACGCTGGTCATCTTTGCGAGTCATCATGATATGCTCCGTGCCTCCCAAAATCACATTGAGTGGTGTCCTGATCTCATGACTCACATTGGAAAGAAGACTTGTCTTAAACCTGTTGGCCTCCTCGGCCTTTTCCTTTGCCTCTCGGAGTCTTTTTTCGATTTTCCTTTCGAAAGTCACATCCCTAAAAACAGACAGAATCAATTCCGCATTTTGACCTTCGGTAGGAATAGGCTTGGAAAATATCTCCAGCTCCCTTTCATCGAGTCCCATGTAGATCTTGGTATCAAATGCCGATCCTGACTCAGGTAGCTGGTCGATTGACTGCTGAAACTTACCCACCAATTCCTCATCTTTGAGCACCTGACAGAGCGTCTGCCCTTCCAGAGCCTTGGGCAAAGTGCCGATAAAAGAGGCAAAAGAAGGGTTTGCCGCTACGATCACTTCTCCATTCAGGCTGAGCAAAAGCCCATCTTTGGAGCTATCCCAGACGTTTTTAAACTGCACTTCAGCCTTCAGTTTTTCTTTATCCTTCCGACTCACTGCAGACTCTAGAACCCCCAATTTCTGAAGCTGATCAAAGAATGATTTCACAAAAAATCCTACCCCCACTAGAAAGACAGACACCAAAGCGAGGAACCAAAACCTAAGATAGAAGGGCTGAAGCACTGTAAACGGATGACTGGAACGCACCGCTGATTCCTCCTTGCCTTCATAGCTAGATTTGATCTCAAACTGAAAAGTTCCAGCCGGCAGGCTGGGGTAAAATATCCGCTGGGACTTTGGTTCTTTGAGCAGTGTCCACTCATCCTCAAAACCTTTCAAGCGATAATGCACCCACAGTTCCTTTTCTTCGTTGAAGCCCACTGCGGCATACTCGACCTGCAGGGAATTCTGAGAAAAATCCCCTCTTACATCTTCCCGATCCAAAATCGACTCTCCCTCCAGCAAAAGTGATTTGATATGGATTTTTGGCCCTCCAGAGGCCACAAACTGCTCATTTGGTTTAAAAATAGAAAAGCCATCCAGCGTCCCTACCATAATCCTCCCAGCCACTCCTTCGACCAGAGCACCTCGATTTGTCTCATTGTTTGCCAAGCCATTTTGATGGTTGTAGTGAGTGATCGCATGCTTAGTGATGCGATATATTCCATCGTCAGTTCCGCACCATACCACTCCACTACTATCCATCAAAAGTGAAAACACCGGGCGACTGACAGTCTCTTCGCCTATTCGATAGTCCATCACTTTGGAGTTTCGGATGATTTTCAGACCCGATTCCGTTCCTAGCAAGATGCCTTCAGGAGTTTCCAAAAAATCATACCCGTCAGCCACCAGATAATCCTCGGTTTCGATCAGATTCTCGGTATTTTCCAAGCGACTGGCCCTCATGAGCAGGATTCGTCCATCTTTGAGCTTACTGGCTTTTCTTAGGTAGAAAAACTTATGGTTCATCAGCTCTTGAAGCTCTTCCTGAAGGGAGTTTTCAAAAAGTGAATTCCCTCTATTCTTGGTTGAAGAGAGATATACTGTAAAGGGGCTTGTGATCAATAAAGTATCTCCGAAAACCTGAACAGACGAAATGGGTCTATTATCTGGAGCGGCGAACAGCTCCACCCGCTCGGTCGCATCATCGTACCTTCCGACTCCTTTGATATTTGCCGAAAACCAGAGAATCTGATCGTTTTCCTTCGAAAAATTCACTACTCTACTGGTTGGCAGTATTCCGTTGCCTGAATTCTTAAAGATTTCTTTGACTAGGTTTCTAGAAATTTTCTGGATGCCATTGTTATACCCAAACAAATACTCATCGCCTTGTAAAGCGCCAATAGCAGTCACCTCCTGACTCATCAGGCCGGACAAGGCAGAATTGTAATTTTGAAATGCTAGACTGTTAACATTGGCTATGCCACGAGAAGTAGCCAACCAAAGTATCCCTTCTCGATCAATCAGAAAGTCATTGATATGAAATACCCGAAATGTCTCTTCCATGTCAAAATCCAGCGGTCTCTCCGAGCCATAAGAAATCTTGATCAAGTCAGAATTGAAATGATAAAAAACACTTCCTTTGCTGAATTCCAAGCCCAAGAGATTGCCGGGAAGCGAAAAACCCGGCTTGATGTCTCGATCCAAAATTTCCTTCGGATGAAATAAATCCGGTCCCTTTGCCAAAAAATCAGGCCCCAAAAAGTAATATTCGCCTGTCTCTGGAGATTGCTTCACCAAAGCTGGCGCAGTAGGAATGATATTTTGATCCCAGTGAATTTTTTTGAAGGTGCGATCTTGCAGCTGATAACTCGCCTTCAAGAAGAAAAAAACTGGGTGATCCGAATCCCCTCCCAATTGGGTAAAGACTCCCGAATCATTGGAGACTTTATCAAAAATCAACGGTGAACCTCCTTCTTTCCAATATAGAAACCGATCCGACAAATCCAATGCATATTCCATTTCGGCGCCTTTGCCTCTAGTGCTAAAGCGAATCCGGGATTCATTGACTAGAGAATCTACACCATCAAAGACCACTTTTTGCCAGGCTCCATAGCCCCCTTTCCAAAAATTACCTTCACCACGGGCGTCGTAAAGCCAGATCATCCCCTCCTCATCTTGATGCATCCTGACTTGGTATTCAAATTCGGAGAGAATCGTATCCGGTAGTGCCAGTGTCTCTACACCATCCGAATAAAAAATCCCACGAGGGGTAGACATCCAGATTCTACCCAAACTATCCTGTTCTAGTTGAAGGACACTTTGCACGGGAAGTCTGATTCCTTTTGGATTGGTATTGTACTCAAAGGTCTGTGCCTGTAGCTCGAAAACTACAAGTAGAAACACAAGCGCCAAAAGGGCTTTGCGAGATAAGCGATTCATGCCGGCTAAATTAGGAAAAGAAGGCTTATGTCAAATTAGCTTGAGAATGTTACTAGATTCTTTTGTCAGCGGGCGGTTTCTCTTATTTTTGTGCCAAACTTTAAAATTCGACGCATGAGTGTACTAGTCAATAAAAATTCCAAGGTAATCGTTCAAGGATTCACCGGATCTGAGGGCTCTTTTCACGCACAGCAAATGATCGAGTACGGTACCAACGTAGTCGGTGGTGTCACTCCTGGCAAAGGAGGCTCTACACATTTGGAAAAGCCAGTTTTTAATTCTGTAGAAGAAGCCGTTCAGAAGACTGGTGCTGATACATCTATTATTTTCGTTCCGCCGGCATTTGCTGGAGATGCGATCATGGAAGCTGCTGACGCAGGTATCAAAGTGATCATCGCTATTACCGAGGGTATCCCAGTTGCGGATATGATGAAAGCGAAGCCTTATATCAAAGAAAGAGGCGCTACGTTGATCGGACCAAACTGTCCGGGAGTCATCACTCCAGGTGAAGCAAAAGTGGGTATCATGCCAGGCTTTGTTTTCAAGCAAGGTAGAATCGGTATCGTATCCAAGTCGGGAACTTTGACTTACGAAGCTGCAGACCAAGTTGCAAAAGCAGGTCTTGGTGTATCTACTGCAATCGGTATCGGTGGTGACCCTATCATCGGAACTTCTACCAAACAAGCTGTAGAATTGCTAATGAATGATCCGGAAACAGACGCTATCGTCATGATCGGTGAAATCGGCGGTAACTACGAAGCAGAAGCTGCTAAATGGATCAAAGAAACTGGAAACAAGAAGCCTGTCGTAGGTTTCATCGCTGGACAGACAGCACCTCCAGGAAGAAGAATGGGTCACGCAGGTGCGATCATCGGCGGAGCTGATGATACTGCAGCGGCTAAAATGAGAATCATGAGAGAAAATGGCATCCACGTAGTAGAATCTCCTGCTGAGATTGGCGCTACCATGGCAAAAGCTTTGGGCGTAGATGCTTAAATAATTTGTCCGATGCCAGATGTTGGATGTCGGATGTTAAAAAACCGCTTCGATTGATTTCGGAGCGGTTTTTTTATAATTTCTAACTTCAGAATTCTTATTTAAAAATTTACCTTTGCCGCTTCAATTCCAATACTATGATTTCAGTAGATAATGTAGCCGTCGTACATAGCGGTTCGACCCTTTTCAGCAATGTTTCCTTTGCCATCAATGAAACCGACAAGATCGCCTTGATGGGCAAAAATGGAGCAGGTAAATCTACACTACTCAAAATCATCGCAGGCCAGACCAAACCGAGTTCCGGGGCTGTTTCCGCTCCCAAGGACTTTGTAGTCGCCTATCTTCCTCAGCACCTCCTCACATCTGACGACTGTACTGTGGCCGAAGAAACTGCTAAAGCATTCGCTTCATACCTCAATATGAAATCCGAAATCGATCGGATCAACGAGGAATTAACGGTCAGAACAGACTATGAATCGGAGGAATACTACAAGCTAATAGAGCAAGTATCCGAACTCAGCGAGAAGTTCTATGCGATCGAAGAGGTCAATTATGAAGCTGAAGTGGAAAAAGTATTGCTAGGATTGGGATTTGAAAGAGAAGACCTGACTCGCTCTACCTCTGAGTTTTCTGGGGGATGGAGAATGCGTATCGAATTGGCTAAAATCCTGCTTCAAAAACCGGATTTGATCCTGCTCGATGAGCCTACTAACCACCTCGACATCGAATCTATCCAGTGGCTGGAGGATTTCTTGATGAACAAAGCCAAAGCCGTCGTGGTAATTTCTCACGATAGAGCTTTTGTGGACAATATCACGACACGGACCATCGAGGTGACCATGGGTCGTATCTACGACTACAAAGCCAAATACTCCCACTACCTCGAGTTGAGAAAAGAGCGCCGCGAGCAACAACAAAAACACTACGAAGAGCAGCAGCGATTTATCGCCGAAACGACCGAATTCATCGAGCGCTTCAAAGGCACCTATTCCAAGACACTTCAAGTACAGTCTCGCGTAAAAATGCTGGAAAAGCTGGACATCGTAGAGGTAGATGAAGTCGACACTTCGGCTTTGAAACTCAGATTTCCACCATCTCCCCGATCTGGAAAATATCCGGTGATCGTGGACGAAATGAGCAAATCCTATGGAGATCATGTGGTTTTCAAAGATGCTTCCATGACGATCGAGCAAGGGCAAAAAGTAGCTTTTGTCGGTAAAAATGGGGAAGGTAAGTCCACCATGATCAAAGCCATCATGGGAGAAATTGACTTTGAAGGAAAATGCGAATTGGGCCACAATGCCATGATCGGCTATTTCGCCCAAAATCAAGCTTCTCTTTTGGACGAGAGCCTGACGATTTTTGAAACCATCGACCACATCGCCGTGGGCGAAGTCAGAACCAAAATCAAGGACATCTTGGGAGCCTTTATGTTCAAAGGAGACGATATCAACAAAAAAGTCAAAGTTCTCTCCGGTGGGGAAAAAACCAGATTGGCTATGATCAAACTCTTGCTAGAGCCAGTCAACTTGTTGATTCTCGATGAACCGACCAACCACTTGGACATGAAAACCAAGGACATCATCAAAGATGCGCTGAAAGCATTTGATGGGACTTTGGTAGTCGTTTCTCACGACCGTGACTTCCTCGACGGATTGGTAACCAAAGTCTTTGAATTCGGCAACAAACGAGTAAAAGAACACTTCGAGGACATCAATGGATTCTTGAGAAACAAGAAGATTGAGAACTTGAAAGAAGTGGAGAGGTAGTACTTTTTGTAAGTAGTAAATTTTGTAAGCGGTAAGTAGTGATCGTTACGACTCACTACTTACCGCTAACTACTTACATTTTATTATTTCATCGGAGAGAATGGCAAAGTTTTTAGAAACTTTGCATCTACTTTTTCGACAATCTTTCCGTTTTCTTCAGAAGCATCCCGAGCCTTAATCCAGTCGGGATCTTTTCTGAAATTTTCAAAAGCACGTTCAAAAGAAGCCTGATTGTCGTGTCCTAGAAAATAAACTAGTTTCGGCTGAGTCCCATCTTTTTCCACTGTCAAGAAGTAGAGGTAATTTTTCAACCCTTGCTTTTCAAACAAGTCTTGGGTGTGATTGCGAAACCTAGCCTGCAGGTCATTGATCTTTCCTTCGTAGCAATAATAGGTTCTCAGCTGGAAAATCCCGCTAGGTCTAGGGATAGCTCCATCATTAAGCCCCGGAGCCATTACCATGAAAGTTTCCTGAACTTCCCGAACAAGCCGCCCATCCTGAATGGACTCCTGATAGACTTTTTGCCATTCCGGATCATTATTGAACGCCTGCCACATCCTATCCCGAGACTTCATATCCGGATAACCCAAAATATAGGTCAGTGTATTGTCAGACTCATCGACAGGTAGCCAGTAAATGACATTTTCCATCCCCAGTCTCTCAAAAATCCCCATCGTATGATTTTGAAACCGCTGAATCAAGTCTGGCATTTTTCCTTCATTGGCGGTATAAACACGCATTTCAAAGTAATTGGACTTGATGTCGCGTAGCTGTTGAGAAAATGCACTTAGGCAAAAAGTCAGTAGCAAAAGGGACAAAGCTATCCGTTTCATAGGTCGAATGAGTTTGATTTGACAAACTAATTTACCTGAAAAATCCGCATTGCTTCCCTTAGGTCAAAAAAATACCTGAGCGGTCAGGCACAGGTATTTTTGGAAGGCATTTGTGGCTCTTAGATGAATCGCTTAACAATCCAAATGATCAATGCCAGCAGAAACACGATAATCGAAATCTTATTGATCCCATGCATCATCCGCAGATTAAGATTGGATTTGGTATTCGGATCCGGCTTTTGGAACACTCGGATGAAGTAGTTGCCCACCTCGCCCAGTTTGAAAAAGTCCTTTACTTTATTTTCTTCTGACATAATCTCAATTTTTAAGCTCAAATACTTTCAGGTTCGTTCCACATTCCATCTTCACGGATGATTTCGATCAGTTCATCCACAGCTTTTTCCGAAGGAACGGAACGCTTCACCACTTCCTTGCCTTTGTAGAGCGTGATTTTTCCTTTCCCGGAACCTACATAACCATAGTCAGCATCTGCCATTTCACCGGGACCATTCACGATACAGCCCATGATTCCGATTTTCACACCTTTGAGGTGATCGGTTCTCTTTCGGATCATGGCAGTGGTTTCCTGCAGATCAAACAAAGTCCTTCCACAAGACGGACAGGAGATATATTCTGTCTTCGACATTCTAGTTCTTGCCGCCTGCAATACTCCAAATGATACCGAATTATGCAATTTGATCTGATCGAGGATTTCCTCTCGGGTATGTGCCCCTTCTTTTTCTAAAGAAATCAAAATACCATCTCCCAAACCGTCGATAAGCAAACCACCGACATCGGTGGCTGCATAAAGCATAGTCATATCGGTAGTTTGATCTGGATAGCTGACTTTGAGCACCACAGGAGTAGTAAGTTCTTCCTGAATCATCTTCACCATGGCTGCACGAACAGCCGGCATTCCATGCTTGTTGTTACTCTTTAAGATCAGTACCCAAGTTACTTTTCCTTTCAGGAAGGAAATCGCATCAGAAATCTCGGAATCAAAAATTTCAAGAAAATTCAGCTCAGCATGAAATAAGTCCGCACTCAGTGCCTCTTCCATTCTAAACAAAGGAAACTTATTGACCTGATCTGGAGCTTGCTTCCAAATGCCAAAATTTTGGATTTCCTTCATACCATTGGGTAGCATGAAAGGAATCGGTCGGTCACCAGTATAGACAAAGTCACTTCCAAGATCATTCATCTTCCACTTATCCAACTCCGGTAAATAAAAATGCCCTGTCGCCTTGATTTCCTTTTCGGTAATCCCCTCTACTCTGGAGATATCAGTGATCACTCGCGGCACATTGTGATCTCCAAAATTATATACTTCGGCAGCCTGTCTTTTGCTATAGTCAAATGGATGAATCGGATATTCTGCCAAAGGTTCAATTGCAGTATGGCCTGCTCGATTGGTATAGCGATCTATTAGAGCCTGGGCCACTGGCGCCTCAAACTCCGGATCCTCCGTCAAAGATACCCGCACCGTGTCTCCCAAACCATCTTCCAGCAAAGTACCTATCCCAACTGCAGATTTGATTCTTCCATCTTCGGCTTCTCCAGCTTCAGTCACACCCAAATGCAAAGGATAAGGCTTGAACCCACCTTCATCGAGCTTTTGAACCAATAAGCGATAAGCCTGCACCATCACCTGGGTATTGGAAGACTTCATAGAAATGACAATGTCATGAAAGTTTTCACTTTCGCAAATTCTCAAAAACTCCAGCGCTGACTCTACCATCCCCAGTGGAGTATCACCGTAGCGGCTCATAATCCGATCCGATAGTGAGCCATGGTTTGTGCCGATTCGCATCGCCGTCCCATTTTCTTTGCAGATTTTCACCAAAGGCAAAAAACGCTCTTGAATTCTCTCAAGCTCTTCTTGGTAGCTTTCATCGGTATACTCGATGACCTCAAATTTCTTTTTATCTGCATAGTTGCCAGGGTTGATCCTGACCTTTTCCACGATGCCAGCTGCTACTTCAGCAGCATTGGGAGTGAAGTGAATATCTGCTACTAGAGGAGTCTGATAGCCTCTTTTTCTCAATTCTGCCTTGATATTTCTAAGATTCTCGGCTTCTTTGATACTGGGTGCCGTGATCCGGATCAGTTCGCATCCACTCTCAATCATGCGAATACACTGCTCTACAGAGCCTTGTGTATCCATCGTATCCACAGTAGTCATAGACTGGACCACGATGGGATTGTCCCCACCGATGAGCACGTCTCCTACTCTGACCGGGATGGTCTTTCTTCTAGAATACTCTGTCAGACTGTTGCAGTAAAGCAAGTCTTTAACTTGGGTGATTGGCTCCATAATTTTAAATATCGCCTAATTGTGGACGAATTACTAGTTCTTCAACTACCGACTGGGGCGAAAGGTTATAAGCCGCCCATACAGATTCTGCTACATCTTCTGATTTCATAAATCGCTCCACAGGAAGATCTACTCCTTCCCAACTAGCTGTATATGTCGCACCAGGCAAGATCGATGTGACTTTGACCTGCTCAGCTTTCAATTCCTCTCTCAGGCATTTGGTCATCCCCAGCATAGCCCACTTGCTGATCGCATAGCTCCCTCCATTGGCATAGGCGGTAGTTCCTGCGATAGATCCCATGCTAAAAATATGTCCAGATTGTCTCTCCACCATTCCCGGTACCAATGCGCGAATCAGATGATAAGCAGAAAACAAATTAGTATGCATCATCAACTCAAAATTGCCAGCTGGCTCATCCAAGATGCTTCCGGGGAGAAATACGCCGGTATTGTTGACCAAGACATCAGGGACAGCAAATGCTTTCACTTCCTGCACAAACTTATCTACATCTGCTTTTTGAGATAGATCAGCGACTGTCGCCAGCACTCTTATCTCTGGATAAGTAGTCTCTAAATCAGAGCGTAGCTGCTTTAGGTCATTTTCATTTCTGGCACAAGTCGCAATATCAAATCCTTCTTGGGCAAACCGCTCAATGATAGCTTTCCCTATCCCCTTCGTTCCCCCCGTCACTACAATACTTTTGGGCATATTCTGTTGAATTATTAATAGTTAGTATGACAACTATCGGGTAGCAAAGTTACATTTTTTTATCAAAAGAGAGCGGTCACCTGCATTCTTCCCACATGAACTATCTGATCCAATCCCTGCGAATTTCTGCCCTCATAAATCATCGTAAGCTGAAGGCCGTCACCGATTTTTTGGAGCCAATTGAGTGTCCAGGTGATATTGGTACCGGGAGTCAAGGCTTGAAGCATTTCGTAGCCTACAGGGGAGTTGGTTTCTCCATTGTAGTCGATTTCTATCCATTTCAGATTGGCATTAAGTGTGGTTTTGATTGCTTTAGCGAAGCGAAAATCTACCCCCATCTGATGAATCAATGCTTTCTCTGCATACTCCAAGTTTTGCTTGTTCACTTTGGAAGTAAAGGAATAGGTGCCCGTTCCACGTAGTTTTGGGCTCGGCTGCCAAGCCAATTCTGGCCCCAAACTTTGCTGAAACACCTGATAATTTCGATTATCCAAATAATCAGACGCAGAGAATCTATTCCCCTGAGAAGTCAAAAGCCGAAAGGTCGTCTTGGTTGAAAAATTGAACCGGGAATTCAGTTTCCAGTCTTTTTGGATCAAATCCTCAAAGCCACCCGAGAGCAATTGCTTCCACTGCGAATCAAAATAAGACAAATCAAACCCATAGGCAGCCGAAGCACGATTGAAGAAAAAGCTGGATCGAATCACCTGTCTCAATGACAATACTTCCTCCCTATAGATACCTCCTACGAATGGATTGATCCGATCTCCGAAATCGTCTGAAGTCACTTTCTTTTCGACGCTCAGACTGCTGGTGTTAGAAAACTTTTGTAGAAAGGTCTTCAACCCACCCGCTTCCTTCCAATCATCGGGAAACTTGGCCTGAAGTCTATAATTCAGCAATGTCGTATATGCTTGGATATAGGTATCTGTGGGTACAAAAATTTTGATGTATTGCTTCTCTTCCGGATTGATGGCAAGGTAAAATTCATTGAGCTGCTGCACTCCATCGCCATTGTCATCGCGCCAGGTGTGGGTACCATCTCCATTCGGAGCGGGAATAAATACAAACTCACGCTGCAGTTCCCGGCCATTCCCAAGTGCATAGCTTAGCTCATTTCGGATCAAATTAGTCCCCAATGAACCCAAGTAATCAACTTTGCCCATGACTGTCATTTCTGTAGGTAGCTCGCGATGGAGATATTCGAGTTCCCGGTAGGTAAATGTACTCGTCAGGGAGTGTTTACTCCATTGTTTGCCAAAGCTAAGATTGCTGGTGAAAGCCCTGGTATCATCCATCAATACTCCTTCATCAGGCGCTTTGTCCTCCCGCCAGGCTGCATCAGCCCTAAAATCAAAAGCCAGTGAATCGTTGTTTTGTATGTAAACCAAATGCTGGGCATAATTCATCGCCGTATTGATGACAGAATCACTTTCGGCAGACTTCACCACATTTCTATCCAGCGAAAATTGATATCCGGGAACAAGTACTTTGGTTTTAAACGACAAATCCCCCAAATACCTCACCCAATCAGAAGAGGTGCTATCCTTGGTGTTATTCATCCGAAAAAATTCATTTCTCAGGTAAAGTCGCTTCCCGAAACTCTGGTTCCAACTGGCTTCATGCTGTGCTCCATGTAGCTTTTGCTCTCTATTTCTCAAATAAATCAGGTACCCAAACGAATTGTCCGCATCCTTGTCCATACTAAACCCAGCACGAAAAAATCGCTCAGCAGCCGGCAGTTCCAAGTCCTCCTGACTCACACCCCAATTCCTATCAAATTCAATAGTTCGGAAGCGATCAATAAAAGAAAAATTAGCAGAGTTATATTCAAACTCAGTCTGAGCCTGCAGCGTGTACCCATCGAGCTTGTTCCAGGTTCTGTTTTGGGACTGCAACCCCACTTTCCATCCCAATCCCTGGTTGTCTTCGTCATCCAGTTCAGAAAAGAGATTTCGATCTTGAGAAGAAAGAGCCAGCTCAGTGTAAAGCTTTTCAAAGTCTGTCAAAGCTACTCGGCTGCCGGCGGTCATCATTCTCTTGCTATCTGGAGCTGGTAGCTGAGTCAAAATCGAGTAATCCCCCTGAGGTCGGCCATTGATCCGCGGCACGTATTCATAGACTGTCCCATTGGAAAGCTGATTGAGGCGACGATAGTCTCCACTCCCAGCACCGACCTGAGAAAAAGACAGATCAAAATGAGCCGTTTCTGGATCGGTAGAATACCGATAGTAAGTGACAGCTTCTCCATCTCCATTTTCCTCCAGTACTTTTTCATAAAGAATCAGGTTTTTGTCAAAGGAGACTGAATCAATCCGTGGAATTCGAGCCTCATCCACTGCATCTCCCACACTGGCCAGCAAACTCAATTCTTGCTGATTGAAATCTGTAAAAAGCGGTCGGTTTCGATTGTCTTTTTCCTGATAATAATTCAAATAAAAATCCCATTTCCCGTTTGTTTGTTGGTGATTTGCACCGATGATAGATCGGGAATAGTTTCGCTCCGCATACTCAAAATCCACACGTACCCTAGAATATTGAGTTATCAGCACTTTGGGAGTAAAGGTAATTTCGGCCTGGTTGTAGTCGATGACATAGTCTGCATTGAATCCTCGCTGAAGCAGCTTTCCATCCAAATAAACTTTTTCAGAATTGGCCATGATGATGACATAACGCTCGTTGCTCGGCCCCTGAATCCGATATGGTCCTAAGACTCCTTCCAATATCGGAACCTGAATGGAAGCAAACTTCCCTTTAGCAATGGATGCAAAAGCCTGAGTACTGGCCTCCCACTGGTTAGCTACCTGGTAGCGCGTGCTCAGCTGAAAGCCCTGGACATTTTTATAATATCTCAGAAACTCACTTTCTCGCTGCTGTAACACCACATCTCCTGCAGCTAGATTGAAATCATCATTGTACAGCTCGATCAGCACATTGTCAAAATCCTGAATTTGCTGGGTATTCCCCTCAGGCTGAAAAGGGACATTTTGATCCGTAATACTCGCTCTGATTTTCAAATTTTCGGCAATATCTCCCTCCAGTTGTAGATTCAGTGCGGAGTTGACAAACACATTCTGTGTATTGCCCACCGAAATTCCTCTCGTCAAACTACCTGTCTTGTAGAGATTGGTACTTGGAAACAACTCTTCTTGAATCATCAATGGAGGCGCTTCCTGCAGTCTCGTGTCTTTGAATTTCGCAGTAGAATCATAGTCCGTGAGCAGCGTCCTCCTGGCAAGTTGTCTATCAAACCGAATCGCAAAAGTCTGATAGCAAAGAGTCACTTTCTCTGTATCGGCTAGTTCGACGGATGAAATGCTGATCCAATTGCGATCAAAATCAAACTCAAACTCCAAACTATCTCCATCCCCGGTCAGGATACGGATGGACTCTTCTATTCCGGAAAGAGAATCCAGCTCAAGTCCTGCTTTTAGGTCAGCGACGGCCAGCTCCTGGCATTTCTCCTGCGCTTCAGCCCTCGAGAGCATCCCAAAAAAGAAAAGAAACATCAGCATGAAAATCCGCATGGAGCCAAAGGAGAGTTGCCAGTCCAAGGTAAAAAATCTTCCCTATTGAATGACAGGAAACGTAAGATAGAACGTCGTCCCTACCCCTACTTCCGTATCAAACCAAATTTTACCTCCAGCGGTCTCCACCCCTGATTTGGCGATCGCCAGTCCTAATCCTGAGCCCGTGGACTTGGTACTGAAATTTGGAATAAAAATCTTGTCTCTCAAATCAGGTGGAATCCCCCGCCCATTATCTGCAATCTCCAGGAAGACTGCCTCATCTGTCATCCATAGCCACACCTTGATTCTCGGAAAAACACCCTCTTCTACAGCTTGAGTGCCATTGATGATCAGATTGGATATCACTCTACCAAACAGTTTTTCATCGCCCATGATCGGAATATCCTCCGTAAAAGAATCATCCTGAAAATTCAATTCCAGCGTCTCATCATTGTGATAGAGTTCCAATACTCGCAAGACCACTTCCTTGAAATTCATGCGCTCATTTTTGGGAAGAGGCATTTTGGCAAAGGTGCTAAAGGAAGAAGCAATCCCACTCAATGCATCCACTTGGTGAATCAAGGTTTCCAGTGATTTTCTCAACTTTTGCAGATCGTCCAATCTCCCTGCTTCCTCCAGCCTGAGCAAATGCTGTAGGGTCAGCTTCATCGGCGTCAGTGGATTTTTGATCTCATGCGCCACTTGCTTAGCCATCTCCCGCCATGCAGATTCTTTTTCGGATGATGCCAGCACCTTTTTACTGGCTTCCAGCTTGAATAGCATATTGTTGTATTCATTGACGAGCAGACCGATCTCATCTTTGGTATCCCAGTACATTGGCTCATTATTTTCCAGATTGGTTGTTTTGAGTTTTTGAGTCAAAAGACGGAATGGAAAGGTGAGGTTTTTGGATACGAAATAGGAAACAATCAAAAACAGAATAAAAATCACCACAAAGGCATTGAATATATTACTCAGCACATCTGCAATCAATGTATTCAGTTCTGTTTCTGACTCAAAAAACGGCACTCCCAGAATAGCCGAAATCCCCGGAGTCGATGAATGGGGTATCGCCAAGTAGACCGACTTGTACCGGAGTTTACCGATTTGCTCATCTGCCAAAAATTGGATTTGATTATTTTCCACGATTTCGGCGATGGCCTGAGGATTGATTCTAGGCCCCAGGAGTTTCTTGTCAAAAATATTCGGACGGTTGGTGGATTCAAGTTGACCCGTGGCGGTATAAAGATGAATATCTGCAGCGATGGTATTGGCAAGAGTCACCACTTCTTCATTGAGCAGATCCCGATCTACTTGGTCCGGCAATCTGTCACCCAAGAAATTCACCAAATTCCCCCGGATCAAACTTGCCTTTTGGATGTACTGTCGATCGAGATCTTCCCGGTAGCTATTGGCTAAAAGCCCTACTGTAATGATGGAAATGATAATAATGGGGAAAAAGAAAGCAAAGTTGAGATACAACTGCAACTTGGTGGAGTAATTGAATTCAAAGGTCTTGTATCCTTTGAAAATCGAATGAATCAAAATCGCGAAAAAAGTCAAAAACACGAAAATGACGAAATAGAGCGATATGTTTCCGAAGAAATAGGAAAACGGCTGATTAGGCGATGAGATGACAATCAGCTCTTCCCCATTTTTCACCGCCAGATGGTGGTAATTGTTAGAATGAATACCAGTCGTCAGCAGCTTGGCTTCTTCCAGTCTGGTGATGAGATTTGAGTTGGAATAATTGAAAGCCCCAATATTCCGGACCAATTCTCCTTCTTTGAAAATCGCATAGTCAAAGCGGGTCGGGTCAAGCTTGTCGCTGTATTGCTTATCCAAAAGCAATTTGGGATAGACAGACCCTGGCTGTACTCGTAGCTGTCTTAGCTCCAGGTAGACGGTTCCCAAGCTATTGGAATCTTTGCTGATAGGCACAAAGGCAATAAACTGATTTCCGATATTCCCTTCATTGCCTCTGATGAAATAGAGGTCCTTCAGCGAAGTCACGAAGTCCGATTTGATGTATTCGTCCCGAAGCTCCTTGAGGCTTCTCGAATCGGGAGAGTGAATCAGGTCTTGTCCATTGGCCGAAAAAAGACGAATCCGCACTTCAAATTGATCGAAGTAATTATCTAGGTAAATCCTCCTGATTTTAGTCTCAATAGGCTCTTTCGCCAAAAGAGGACCCGCCATTCGGTTTTGTATAAAGAGATCATCCTTGATCCGAGAGAAAATCTCTCCCAGAAAAAATTCTGTCATCACATCGCTTTCAATCAGATTTTGATTGGCAAAGCGGATCTTGGATTGATTTAAAAGCAAACGCTCAGTTTGAAATGTACTGATACCGCTGATACTCGCCACCATCAATCCCGCAAAGAAGAAAGTCAAGAATGTATTAAAGCCGAGCCGAAAGATGTTTTTGGCCAGATCAAAATAGATGATCGCAAAGAGGAATAAGAGGTGCACCAACCAAGCTATACCAAGCCAAGTAGACACAAAAGCCAGCCCAATACCAACTGGCAATCCCAAAATTACCACATACTGCAAATACTCTTTTTTGCTATGTGGCAACTGCAACAGTAGGCTGACCAAAGTCAGCGAAAACAATACGTAGGTAGCCGCCCAGAAAAACAAAATCAAAAAGCTAAGGCCTTCAAACCAGCCGAAGGTAGGAATCGTCTCAATATCCAATGGCCACTGCGAATTTTGAATCAGATCATTGGGCAAAACCCAAATGAAATAGAACCCCAACGAAGTGAGTAAAAACACCAGGACAAAAAAGACACGCTGTTCTGATTTGGAAGCCAACACACGTATTTTTTCATGGGTCTGCGGTGAAGCCAATTGATAGAGAATCATAGCCGACACAGCTACCCCAAACAGGGTATTGATCAACAAATCACCTAGACTGGGATTGAACCAAGAGGCTGCATAATAGCTGGGGTCAAAGAGAGAAAAACTGAAGTAGGATCCGGGAAAGCCCAGCAACAACATAACTATCCGAAATACCAAAACCACAACAATACCATAGCCTATGGCTTGCCATCTCCTCCCTTTCTTCCATTTCTTCAGAACAAAATCAGAACTCAGCAAGAAATAAAGGAGAAAAACAGAGGTGAAGAAAATCAAAATCGCAGGATTGGCCAATCTACCAGCCGGCTGATACCCCAACTGAAAATCAATCCCAAAAATCGGTATACCGGCTAGATTCTGGATTTGATAGCTAGCCTCTTCCCCCACTTGTTTCAACTCAAAATTCGAATTGCCAAAAAGCCGACTGGAAGCACCCGTGACCAAGTAGTCATTTTGAATAGACCCTGGCCAAATCATCCGAAAGGCATGTACCACCTGATAATTTTGTCCATTCCGGCTGACATTTCTATTTTTCAGGAGAAAAGTCCCGTAAGGATCACTGAGCAATTGATACTCCTGCTCAGGATTGACCCTCTCGAAATCCATAGAAATTGTAAAGTCGGACCAGTAAACAAGATGCTGTGCCGAATCAAGAATAAAAAAGGGATGATGTGCCTCCGTGGTCACTTGATCAAAAGAGAAAGACTCTTCTGGCCGAATGGCCATCAAAATCTGGACAAAGTCCTCATCGAATTCCTGATCTATATCACGAACCTCCTGCTCCAGCGCAGTATAAAAGCTCTCCTCTTCACCCTCTTGGAAGAAAAAGAAATTCAGTATTAAGACTCCTAAGAGTGAAAATCCGCTGACAAGGATGACCAGCCTTCTGATATCGTGGTTCATTTTGCCTAAAAATAAAAAAAGCAAAGCCCTATTTCAAACTTTGCTTTATGAATAGCTATCGGATGGCCAATTTGGATTTGCGCTTTTTGGCTGCACGATACCAGAGTATTCCGATCACTGTCGCGATCAGGTATGGCATGACAAAGAGATAGATAATCCCAGTGTTGAGCCCAGCACCAATACTGGTATCGCCATTGCTTACATTATTCTCTACAGACGCACGACACATCGCACACTGCGCGTGGACAGCCACCTGTACTCCAAAGAAGAGTATAAATGAGAGGACTATGTATTTCAATTTACTCATTGCAATTCATTAGTAGATCCTAGGGATCAATGAACATAATACGGACTGATCATCAAGTAAACGATGACACCCGATATAGATACGTATAACCAGATAGGATAGGCAAATTTAACCACTTTTCTGTGCTTTGCCCGCTGATCTGTATAGCCATAATAGTAGGCAAACAATATCGGAAACAAAGCTACTGCCGCTAATAAGATATGAGAGATCAACAAACCATAATAAACCGGTCGAATCCATCCTTCTCCCCCAAAAGTGGTACTCTCAGCAGCACCGTGATAGATGACATAGGAAATAAGGAAAATCGCTCCCAACCCAAAAGCAACGCTCATTGTCGCGCCGTGGTAGCTGTATTTCTTTTGCTTGACAAATACCAATCCCAGAATCAAAGCAATACTGGCAGCAGAATTCATGACCGCATTGAGATGAGGCAGAAAGTAAACCCAGTCGGCACCTACATCTAATTTTTGCGGCATAAATAACAACACAGCCACAGCCACCGGAATAACTATAGAGATAGCAATGATCCAATTTTTTACCTTCGCTTCATTTTGAAGCATGGAGTTATTTGTTTGCATGAAGTAATACTTTGGTCTCTAACATCAACAAATCTACATCTTCACGGTTGGTACCGCTATAATAGCCCCGAATCCTTCCCTGCTCATCGACCAAGACAAATTTATCGCTATGGACAAAATCATCCGGCACACCCATTCCATCTAGTGTAGGTAGCACAAAGCCACAGCGAGCTAGTTGGTAGGTTTCTAGTTTAGGACCAGAAAGGAAATGCCACTTACCGGCAATGGCATGATGCTCATCGGCATATTCTTGCAAAATCTCCGGTGTATCGTATTCTGGATCTATACTGATAGACATGATCTGTACTTCAGGATTGTCCCGAAACATATCATTGACACGCTCCATTTCTTTGGACATCAGGGGACAGATACTCGGACAGGAAGTAAAAAAGAAATCAACGATCGTAATTTTACCTTCCATTTCTTTTCGACCTATCGTTTTGCCCTCTTGATTGGTAAAGGCAAACTCAGGGATGTAATGCTGGGCACTATCTTCAAATTGACATTCCTGAAAAGGATTGTCCACTCCATTTTGGTAAAACACAGGAAGATCATATTTGTTTTCTCCGAAACCTCGCAAAAACATAAAGATCAAAACGGGTATCAGTAAAATGCATACCAAGACCAATCCCTGTAATATCCTAATTCCTCTCATAACTCTCTCGTAACAAAAAAGTAGGTTGAAGAGTCCACTCCAACCTACTTTTTTATCATTTATTTGACATGCTTACCAGCGCATCAAGAATATTTCTGTTCCTTCTTTGGCTAGAGCGATCAGCAACCAAACCAAGAAAATCAAGGGTACAATGATGGAGTAAAACAACGGCTTCACCTCATCTCCTAAGTGCATAAATTCCATCATGATGTATTTGGCTTTCCAAATGGTCAAGATGATAAACAACGCATAAAGCAACAATCCTCTATCCATGGTGAATGCCATGATAAATTCAGCTACCGTAATAGCCAAAAGGATTCCGGCGGTCTTCCAGATTTTCTTGATCTTGTCATCATTTCTGGGAGTCACCTCCAGTGTGGATTTATTTTCCTGAAATTGCATATCGCTATATTTTTAAAATTCTTAGATCAAGTAGAACAAGGTAAATACAAAGACCCAAACCAAGTCTACAAAGTGCCAGTAAAGACCGATTTTCTCGACCATCTCATAATGACCTCTTTTGTCATAAATCCCTACCGCTGCCTGATAAAAGCAAAGGAAAAGAAGTACAACGCCTATCGTCACGTGGAATCCATGGAATCCGGTGATAAAGAAGAACAAGTTTGCAAAACCGGCAGGACCGTACTCATTGACCATTAGATTGGCACCAAATACAGATTCAGTGACTTCTCTACCAAGACCGTTGATGTAAGTCATCACAGACCCTGCATCAGAGCCATGGATAAAGTGGGACCATTCCCAAGCCTGACAGCCTAAGAAAGTAGCACCACCCAAGATGGTCCAAAGCATCCATTTTACTACATCATTTCTATCATTTCTATGACCAGCCTCTACTGCCAAAACCATCGTCACAGAAGATGAAATCAGAATAAAAGTCATGATACCTACAAATACCAAAGGAGCGTGTACTCCATGTAAGAATGGTACTGCGTCAAATACCAATTCTGGTACAGGCCAATATTCATTGGAACCTACAAAGGCATCCATAGGACCTTCGTAAGCAGGATAGCTGACACGGATCGCCAAGTAAGCAATCAAAAAGGCAGCAAAGGTAAAGATGTCGGAGAGCAGGAAAAACCACATCATCAGTTTTCCATAGCTGGCCTTCAGAGGTTCGTTACCACCTCCCCAAGTGCCTCTTTTTGAGCTAACTCCTATAGCAGTAGAATGCGCAGACATAATTAATTAATTAGTACCAGGTAAATTTTAATGATTCAAAAGCAAAAACATGAATAAATAGATCCACAGTCCCCCTAGAAAATGCCAATACGAAGTGGCCATTTCCATGGTATTCATTGACTGTGAATGCACCTTGTATCTGAAGGTCGAAATTAATACAATAATCAGAAATATCACACCTGAGATCAAGTGTGCGGCATGGAGCCCGGTGAATACATAGAGAAAAGATCCTGCAGGATTGCCCACAAAAAAGACCTCTCTATCTACCAAAGCTACCCAGCTGTACCATTGCCCTACCAAGAAGGCAATACCGAACACAACTGCAGCGGCCATACCGATTCGCAACTGGGCCAAATTGTCTTTCTTAGCAGAAAGATAAGCCCAATGCAAACAAACGGAACTAATCACTACCAGTCCAGTGGTAAACCAGAAAATCTCAGGTAGCTCATAATCCAGCCAGTTTCCTTCTGCCTGTCGTACAATGTATGCGCTGGTCAAAGCAGCGAAAATCATCACCACCGTCACCATGAATAGCCACATTGCAAACTTTTTTGGATGCATGGAGATTGGCTGCTCCTCCATGTCTACATATTTCAGTTCTTTCTCCATTAGGAAGGTATTTTATCCAACATGTAAGCGATCTGTACAATAGGCAAATAAAGGAAAGAGCCAAACATGATCTTCAAAGCCGATTTTCTGGAACAATCTCTCATCAATGAGAAAGTCTGAGCCAGAAATAACGCTCCACAAATCGTAGCAACTATTCCTGAATTGAGCCCTGTAAACCCAAAATAAGTAGGCAAAAGCCCTAAAGGAAGCAAAAACAAGGTATAGATCATGATTTGAATCGCTGTGTTCAAATCTTGACCACCACCACTCGGAAGCAGCTTGAATCCGGCCTTTTTATAATCCTCATCACTAACCCAGGCAATAGCCCAGAAGTGTGGAAACTGCCAAATAAACTGAATTCCAAAAATGATCAAAGCCTCATGGCTGATAGATCCTGTAGCAGCTGTCCATCCCAATAACGGTGGCATAGCACCAGGAATCGCCCCAACAAACACGGCAATAGGCCCGACTCTTTTCAAAGGAGTATAAGC
Organism: Algoriphagus vanfongensis DSM 17529; assembly: GCF_000429465.1. Taxonomy (GTDB): domain Bacteria; phylum Bacteroidota; class Bacteroidia; order Cytophagales; family Cyclobacteriaceae; genus Algoriphagus; species Algoriphagus vanfongensis. The sequence goes on from NZ_AUBX01000014.1 coordinate 79,754, forward strand.
AAAGACATACAGAATCATACTCAATATGCCCAGCCAAGTTGTCAGCGGATTAGTCAAAAACCAAAGTAGGAATACCCCTACTATGGCAACGATAACTGTAAACCAATAAGCTTCTTTGAGAGAAATTACCTGCAATGGAAGAGGTCTGTTTTGGGTCCGCTTCATCAGCTTATCCAGATCCCTTTCCATAATTTCATTGGCGGCACCTGAGGCACCTGAAATCAAAAATCCACCCAAAGCTAAGCCCAAGAATCCCGACCAACCAAAGCTTGCGCTACTGTCACCCAAAATATAGCCAAACACGGCCGAAAAGGTAACGACAGCAGAAAGCCTCAACTTAATCAAGTCCGAATAGGCTTTGAATCTAGTAGAAATAAACTCGTATATCGATTGGTCAGCTACTCCAACTGTCCTCATCATTCTGTTGTTTTAAACTTCAAATCCACATGGCTCCTGAACTGCATGAGAAGCACAAACTGAACTCCCACAATCAAAGAACCAAGCAAAAGGTGAATCGGCTGTAGAAAAGCCGGTATTCCAAAATAAGACAAGCCTATTCCAGAGGCAATTTCTATCAGTATCAACGCGATCAACACCTGTGACCAAAGGTTGATTTGTGATTTTCGCAGGCTATATCTAAATGCCCACACGAAATACAAAACATGAACCCCAAGCAATACGAGAGAAAATGACCGATGAATCAGAAAACTCGTTCCAGTCTTTCCTATCCACTGATCTCTCAGCATATTACCCATTGAAAATGCAATCTGATCTAACTCCTCCCTTACCTGAGTACCCAGTACTACTTGAATTAACATCAAAACTAACCCAAGGACTAAAACCCATCGCAGCTTGGAAGGAATGTGCGCTTGTTGAGCAGTATTTCCCAATAGATCTTGTGCTCTTTGTATAATATACAAGAGTAAGCCTACCTGTAGCAAAGCCAACATCATATGGAATGTGATCATCCAGTGAAGCAGGTTAGTAGATACTACCAATGAACCTATCCATCCCTGAAAGATCACCAAGAACAGTGATGCTACAGACCAAATAGGAATCCAAGGATCAATTTTCCATATAGGAAAAGATTTCCATACCGTCCAGATTATCAGCAATCCAATCGCAACCCCAGTCAACCGATTCAAATATTCAATCCAGGTTTTGACAGGATTAAATTCTTCTTCAATCAAAATTGACTTGTCATTGGCGATTTCATGAGCCACATTTTCAAATCCTAATTTTTCAAGTGTAGCTACAAACCGTTCGTTTTTAGCTAGTCTTTTTTGGAGGTAAATATCCTGATAATTTTCCGGCAGCTGACTCACATCAGTCGGAGGAATTACTGACCCAAAACACTTGGGCCAATCAGGACATCCCATCCCTGATCCGGTACTGCGGACAATGCCTCCTACCAGAATCAGAAAATAAACAGCTATCACCGTGATTGTACTTACACGGCGAAAGCTGCGAATATTTTTATCAGTGTTCGGATTCATTAGATGCCAGCACAGCCTCTTCCTCTTTCATGATCTCAATCTCCAATTTCACCTGCTCTTGCTCATGTGGCAAGTTGGACTCAGGAGTGGCAGATAGAGGTACGGTCTGTGGAATGAAGTCTTCTTCAGCACCCGGCTTAGAGTAGTCATAAGGCCATCTGTAAACAGAAGGAATCTCTCCAGGCCAGTTGCCATGACCAGGGTGAATAGGTGCTGTCCACTCAAGCGTAGTAGATCTCCATGGATTCTGAGTTGCTTTTCTACCTCTGTACATGCTGTAGAAGAAGTTGAACAAGAAGATACCTTGCGCAGCAAAAGTGACAATTGCAGCAGCAGATACAAACATGTTCAAATCAGTGTACATATTGGAGAATTCGAAGTTGGTCCAAGAATAATATCTTCTAGGGAACCCAGCTATACCAATGTAATGCATCGGGAAGAACACCATGTAAACCCCTACAAATGTGATCCAGAAGTGAACATAACCCAAACGAGCATCCATCATTCTACCAAACATTTTAGGGAACCAGTGATACACACCAGCAAGCATTCCAAAGAAGGATGCAGATCCCATTACCAAGTGGAAGTGAGCTACTACAAAGTAGGTGTCGTGTAGCTGAATATCAATGGCTGAGTTTCCAAGGAAAATACCTGTCAAACCACCAGAGATAAAGAAAGACACCAAACCAATTGAGAATAGCATCCCAGGAGTAAAGATCAAATTACCTCTCCAAAGAGTAGTCAGGTAATTGAACACCTTCACCGCGGATGGAATCGCAATGATCAAAGTCAAGAACATGAAGATCGATCCCAAGAAAGGATTCATACCTGACACAAACATGTGGTGAGCCCATACGATAAAGGAAAGAATGGTAATCCCCAACATCGAGATGATCATCGCCTTATATCCAAAGATTGGCTTTCTGGAATTCGTAGCAATTACTTCAGAAGTAATCCCCAACGCAGGTAAGAGTACGATATACACTTCTGGGTGACCCAAGAACCAGAACAAATGCTGATACAAGACTGGGCTACCGCCTGTATTTGGAAGAGCTTCACCAGAGATATAGATGTCTGATAGGTAGAAAGAAGTACCGAAACTTCTGTCAAATACAAGTAGCAAAGCTGCAGAGAACAATACTGGGAATGAAAGTAGACCGATCACAGCAGTCAAGAAGAATGCCCAGATAGTCAATGGAAGTCTAGAGAAAGACATCCCTTTCGTTCTCAAATTGATAATAGTCGTGATATAGTTGATACCTCCAAGAAGAGAAGAAGCAATGAAAAAGGTCATCGCCACCAGCCACAGAGTCATCCCCAAACCGGATCCTGGAATCGCCTGCTCCAGTGCAGACAATGGCGGATATACTACCCAACCACCACCGGCAGGACCAGTTTTCAAGAACAAAGAGATAAACATGATCACACCAGAAATAAAGAATAACCAGTAGGATAGCATGTTCATAAAGCCGGAAGCCATATCTCTAGCACCGATTTGCAAAGGAATCAGGAAGTTTGAGAAAGTCCCGGATAGACCCGCTGTCAATACAAAGAATACCATGATGGTACCGTGCATTGTCACCAAAGCCAAATAGAATGTTTGATCTAGCTGACCTTCCTCAGTAATCCATCCCCCCAAAATAGGGCGAAGGAATTCCATATCCATATCTGGGAATCCCAGTTGAAGACGGAAAAGGATGGAAAGAAAACCACCGATGATAGCCCAGAAAATACCTGTCACCAAGTATTGCTTCCCGATCATCTTGTGATCGGTACTGAAAATGTATTTGGTTACAAAATTATCATGATGTTCATGATCGTGATGATCATGGGCCGAATCATGAGTTGCAACTGACGCTGTAGCCATAGTTTATAATTTTGTGTATTTCTCTCTTATTGGATTTCTGCTAGTTCGGACATCTCAGTCTCCATTCCATTCGCCAAACTAGGGTCGTTTTGAAGGAATGTCTTCTGCTCTGCAAACCACTTCTGATACGCCTCAGGCTCTACTACCTCGATCACCTTTCTCATCCCGTTGTGACCACGGCCACAAATTTCTGTACAGGCAATTTCATAGTTAAATTCAGGATTGCCAGTTTCTGCTCTCATTTCCTCGGTGGTCTTAGTAGCCACAAACCAGAATCGAGTCGGCATCCCTGGCACTGCATCCATTTTAAGTCTCATATGCGGAGCAAACACAGAGTGCAATACATCTCTTGCTCTGATTTTGAAAAGGACAGGCTCACCTTTTGGGATTACTACTACAGGCGAAAAGAAATCATCCACCGCATTTTTATCCTTGAAATTGACACCTGCAGAATTTTGTGCAGTGATCAATCTAAAGTCATGCTCACCCAACACATTGTCTTTTCCAGCGTATCGGATATCCCATGCAAACTGATAGCCCATCACCTCGATGACATGTGCATTTTCAGGTGCTGGAGCCGTGATGTCTGACCAAGCCATCCATCCGGAAATCACCAAACCTGCCAAAACCACACCGGGTACTGCTGTCCAAATGATCTCCAATTTATTGTTGTCTGGATAGAATGTCGCCTTTCTACTTTCTTTATACTGATACTTGTAAGGGAAAATGAAAAGCAAAATGTGAGTGATCAAGAACACCACTCCGGTGATCGCCATAGTGATCCAAAACAAGCGATCTGTCACCACTCCGTGCTCAGAAGCGATTGGCAATTGGTAGTTGTCAAATTCTTTGATAGAATACCAGAACATCAGAAGACCAGATCCTACCAAGAAAACAACAAACAAAATAGCATTGATTTTATTGCTCCCAGAAGCAATTTTCTTGTCGGAACCCTTGACAACAGATACAAGAGTCTGGATTCTGTACACCATCCAAATAATGGAAAGTAATAAAAGAACCCCAACAGCAATTAGAAATCCGTACATAAGTATAAAATTTCGGCTTTAATTAAATGTGATGATGATAGCTTTCCTCCAGCATTGGATGGTTTTTCGGAACCAAATTACCTTTTGCCAATGAACTCAACACAACCAAAGCCATAGAAGAACCATAAACCAAAAGCATCCCTACTTCCATCAAACCAAGACCACCATTGTGTCCTAAAGTACCTGGCTGAACCATCAAGAAGAAATCTACCCAGTGACCGACGATCAACAGCGTACACACTACTTTCAAGAAGATTCCATGACGTTTAGCATCTCTGGTCATCAAGACTAAGAAAGGAAGAACAAAGTTCATCAGGATATTTACAAAGATAAATCCTCCATAGATATCGCTTTCCAATCTCTCAATGAAGTAGACTGTTTCTTCAGGAATGTTGGCGTAATAGATCAATAGGAATTGTGAAAACCATAGATAGGTCCAGAAGATAGAAAATCCGAATACGAATTTACCCAAATCGTGAATGTGATTTTCATTGACCATCTCTAAGTAGCCCTGTCCTCTGAGGAAGATAGTCAACAAGGTCATCGCTGAAAGACCAGCTACAAACCATGATGCAAATACGTACCATCCAAACAAGGTAGAGAACCAGTGTGTATCAATAGACATCACCCAATCCCATGCAGAGATGGAGGAAGATACCGCAAAGAACACTAAGAAATAAGCAGACCAGCTTCTCATTTTGAACCAGTGAGAGTTACCTCCCAATTGATCTTCCTGTGCTGAGATTTTTTGGAATTTCTTAAAGAAGAAAACCCAAAATCCAAAGAAGATGATCATTCTGGCAATGTAGAAAATAGGGAAAGATCCCTTCTCCATAGGCCAGTAGAAGAACGCGCCCTTACCATCGATGATAGAATCATACTCTGGAGAAGACTTATCAAACAGGTAGCTATGAGTCCAGTGGAAGAGGTCATGATTAGCCACGAAGAAAGTGACAATCATCAAGACAAAAGCGATTGGCAGCCAGTTACCCAAAGAAAGCATCACTCTGGTGATCGGTGCAGACCAACCAGCTTGTGCAGCATATTGGATAGCAAAGAAAAAGACACCTACGATAGAGATTCCCGTGAAATACACGTTGTTGATCCACAAGTTGGCATACAATCTTTCATACCAATGAAAAGCATGACCTGCCGCTTCAGCACCTTCTTCATGGTGGCCTCCGCCAGTCATTGCCAAGATAATTCCAAGTACCAGAAGGGCAGCTCCGATTCCCAATACAGTCATGATAGCCTTCTTGGTGCCCGCGCGGAAATCAAATTTTTGATCCAAATTATAATGTTGTACGTCGTGAGCCATGATTACTGCTTCTGAATTACTTGTTTAACATAGTGAACGATCTTCCATCTTCTTTCAGGAGTGATCTGAGAACCGTGAGCTCCCATTCTACCTTTACCAGTAGTGATCACATGGAAAATATGTCCTTCTGGCAAATTGATGTAAGCACCACCTTTAAGGTTGGCCACACCGCCTAGGATTTCTCCTACTTTCCCGTCACCTTCACCATTAGGACCATGGCAGGCTACGCAATATTGTTGGAACAAAACTTCGCCTTCTTTCAAAACCTCATCGTTCAGTTCGATAGGATTTTCGATCAAAGCAGCTTCTTCCAATTGGAATTGCTTCAATCTATGAGGCAAATATCCATTTTTATTTCTAGGGACAGTTCCAGCCACAGGCTCTCTCATATTCATCCCGTTGGGATTGTATGGGTTACTGTTGAAAAACTCTCCTTTTTCATCTTCTCTGGTAGAAAGCCAAGAGCCTCTGGTATCATCAGTAATCTGAGTCAAAGGTTCATAAGCCACAGAGTGATACATTTGAGGGGCATACTCCAAGCCTTGATTGTCTCCGTCTGCCTTACATCCGGCAAATAGAGCTCCAATGGCGGCAATCCCCAGGATACTTAGTGTGTTAGCAATCTTCATATTCTCAGAATTACTCTTCAAAACTTTTATTATTGATCTCAGTAGCACCAGAGGACTTCAGAATTTCTTTGATCTTTTCTATTTCCAAGGCACCATTATTAGCAATGTCAATAGCCATAATATGCTTATCATCAGTGCTTCTCACATCAAAGATCCGAGGCTGAGCCCAAGGCTTCAGGTTGGAGCTGATCATGAATACTCCGACCATCCCAAAAGCAGCCAATAGTACTGTCAATTCGAAAGTAACCGGAATAAAGTCCGGGAAAGCAGCGAAGTCTTTACCACCGATGATCATCGGCCAGTCAAATCGCATCATGTAAAACTGCATTGTCAAAGCCAAGGTAGTACCCAGCATCCCAAAAAGGAAGGCTGCAATTGGCAAACGGCTTCTTTTGTAGCCAAGCACATGCTCTAATCCGTGAACGGGATATGGAGAATATACTTCGTGGATTTTGACCCCACTGGTTCTCACCTCTTTGACAGCATGGAGAAGGACATCCTCGTCCTCGTACACTCCAAGAATAAAATGTGTATCTCTTTCCATGATTATTTAGCCGGTTTATCAGATGAAGACTTCAAAACAGATTTCACTTCCGCCATGTTGATTACCGGGAAGAACTTCGCGAATAGGAAGAAAAGGGTAAAGAACAATCCAAAGGTGAACAAGTAAACTCCCACGTCAGCCCAAGTCGGGTAGAACATCGCCCATGAAGAAGGCAAGAAGTCTCTATGAAGGGAGGTAACGATAATTACAAATCGTTCGAACCACATCCCGATGTTTACTACCAAGGATAGAACAAAAGTAGCTACGATGGAGGTACGGATTTTTTTGAACCAGAATAACTGAGGAGAGATTACGTTACAAGTCATCATTGACCAGTAAGCCCACCAGTATGGTCCAGTTGCACGGTTGATGAAGGCGTATTGCTCTGCCTCTACCCCTGAGTACCATGCGATGAAAAATTCTGTGATATAAGCGATACCTACAATAGAACCTGTGATGATGATGACGATATTCATCAACTCAATGTGGCCCATCGTGATATAATCTTCCAGTTTGAATACCTTTCTGGTGATGATCATCAAGGTCAATACCATGGCAAAACCGGAGAAGATCGCACCCGCCACAAAGTATGGAGGGAAGATCGTGGTATGCCATCCTGGGATCACGGAGGTAGCAAAGTCAAAGGATACAATGGTGTGTACTGAAAGTACCAATGGAGTAGCTAAACCTGCAAGGATCAAGGATACGGCTTCGTATCTCATCCAAGTCTTGGCAGCACCATCCCAACCAAATGAAAGCGCACCATAAATAGTTTTTCTCAAACCTGTAGCTCTGTCACGGATAGTAGCGAAATCTGGGATCAAACCGATATACCAGAACACCAATGAAACAGAGAAGTAAGTAGAGATCGCAAAAACGTCCCAAAGAAGCGGGGAGTTGAAGTTTACCCAAAGTGAGCCAAATGTGTTTGGCAAAGGAAGAGCCCAATAAGCTCCCAACCAAGGGCGTCCCATGTGAAGTACCGGGAACATCGCCGCACAAATTACGGCGAAGATAGTCATCGCCTCAGCTGCTCTGTTGATAGATGTTCTCCACTTTTGTCTGAACAAAAGCAATACTGCTGAGATCAAAGTACCAGCGTGACCGATACCTACCCACCACACGAAGTTGGTGATATCCCAGGCCCAGCCTACTGTTTTGTTCAAACCCCACATCCCGATGCCTTCCCAAACGGTGGCAGCAACGGCTATAAAGCCAATGGCCAAAGTACCAGCAGCAGTTAAAAAGGCGAGGAACCAAGCCAAAGTTGGTTTTCCTTCTACCTGACGAGCCACATCATGTGTCACATCATGGTAGGATTTGCCTCCGGTAACTAACGGCTCACGTACGGATGAAGTAACCTGCATAGTTTATAAAATTATGATTACGCTTCGTTTTTGTCTTTATTTCTGATTTTGGTAAAGTACCAAACGTTTGGACTCACGTTGATCTCTTCCAATACGTGGTATGCTCTTTCTTCACCCACTTCCTTCATTGCTGAATCAGTTTCTTCGATTTTCAACAATTTGGAGATTCTGCTTTCAGGATCATTCAAATCACCGAATACCAAACCACCACCTGGACATGCTTCCGCACAAGCTACATTGATGTCTCCATCTTGTACTTTACGTTTCTCACGCTTGGCATCCAACTTACCAGCTTGGATTCTCTGCACACACATGGAGCATTTTTCCATCACACCTCTGGCACGTACAGTCACGTCTGGATTCAAGACCATTTTACCCAAATCATCATTCTGGGCCATGTTGGCTACAGCGAAGTCTTTGTTGTCATGGTATTTGAACCAGTTGAATCGACGTACTTTATAAGGACAGTTGTTGGCACAATAACGAGTACCGATACATCTGTTGTAAGTCATTTGGTTGAGACCCTCTGTAGAGTGGGTAGTCGCAGCTACTGGACATACAGTCTCACAAGGAGCGTTGTTACAGTGCTGACACATCATCGGCTGGAATGTCACTTCTGGATTTTCAGCGGCTTTTTCCATTCCTTCCAAATCATCTGCAGGAGCATCAGAAGAATAATAGCGGTCAATTCTGATCCAAGCCATTTCTCTTCTATTCAATACTTCTTGCTTACCGACTACAGCGACGTTGTTTTCCACTTGACATGCGATGGTACAAGCACCACAACCCGTACAAGAAGACATATCAATTGCCAATCCCCAGTGATGCTGGCTATACTTATGCCCTGACCAAAGTGAGATTTTAGATGGTTTCACAAACTCACCATCTTTATAGATTTCTGGTTTATATCTACCAGCAGAAGGATCTTCTTTGTATTCAGCAAGAGTAGTCTCCTGGATGACGTTTTCACGTCCCATGAAAGTCTGATGGGTCTGAGTACGGGCGATTTTATAAGAATCTCCTGTCACAGCTACTTCTACACCAGCAGTGATATCTGTCTGTACATATCCTTTGGACACATCCAAAAGATCAAATGCATTCACACCTACTCCATTTCCAGCTCTACCGGCTTTGGTACGACCGTAACCAATAGCCAAACCGAAAGTACCATATGCCTGACCCGGCTGGATCATGATCGGCACAATGATGGATTTGCCATTGACAGTCACTTGAGCTTTCTGAGTGTTTTCTTCAAACATGGTCACACCGTTTTCGGTAGCCCATTTTTGAGAAACAGTCAGGTAATTGTCCCAAGTAGCTTTGGTGATAGGATCGGACATTTCCTGTAGCCATGGGTTATTGGCAAATGTACCGTCCCCCATACCTACTTTGCTATAAATGACTAGTTCGCTACCTGCATTGTCTGCCGAATAACTCTTGGCAACTGCAGCTGCGGCAGAAGATGAATCAGCAATAGCAGCAAGGGCCACAGGCTCAGAAGCTGTACCTGCTACACCATTATAAAGTGATCTATCCCAGAATTCCTGGAATTCTCCACCAGTCTCAGTCTGGGTGAACAGTCCAGCTTCCCAGTTTTGACGAAGGAAGTCATAGTAATTGACTGAAGAACCAGCCCAAGCAAGGAAAGAGTCCTGCGCTTGACGGGTATTAAACAATGGAGAAATAGTCGGCTGAGCGAGAGAGAATTGACCTCTTTTTGGTTCGAAATCATTCCAAGATTCCAAGAAATGGTGATCCGGTGCGACTACTTGTACCAAAGATGAAGTTTCATCCAACGTACCGTTTGTAGCTATACTTACTTTCGCTTTGGCTATGCCTTCTGCGATTTCAGCTCCTCTTGGATGATCATATACCGGGTTACAGTTATAGAAGATAACCGCTCCGACCTGTCCACCTTTCAATTCATTGACGAACTGGGACATTCTCGCATCATCTCCTTTTCTGAAATTCACCGGATTGGAGAAATCCACTGTAGAACCATTGGCTCCAAGGAGATCATTGATGGCATTGATGACGATCTGTACATTTGGGTCGTTGGAGCCAGACACAACAAGTCCTGTTCCTTTTGCTGCCCAAAGGTCATTTGCAGCCTTATCCAAGTGAGCGATTTCTACTGCCTGAGCAGAGACGGTAGCAGCACCTGCTTTTTTAGCCAATGCGTTGTACAACGCCAAAACTGCCAATCCGCTTTGAGAAGCTTTGATCGGAGTTCTATAATCTGCATTAGCACCGGCTAGGGAAAGATTGGATTCGAATTGGTAGTGACGAGACATCACAGGATTCTCTTTTGTCACTTTTCTATTGGCAGTGTAGCCTTCAGAATATTCAGTAGGGGAAATCCAAGTACCCAAGAAATCAGCTCCAAAGGAGACGATTACTTTTGCTTTGTCAAATCTATAATCAGGGATCATGGCCTGACCATAGCTTGTCTCTGCTGCTTTGAGGATACCATAGTTGGATCTAGGATCATAGGTGATCACCTCGACATTACCAAAGGCAAGGTTCAACTCCTCGATTGCTTTCTCAGTAGATGGAGAATACAAGGAATTGGTCACCACTTTGATAGCGCCTGCAGAGGCCAACTTGGATTTTACTTCTGCATCCACTGATTTCCAGTCAGCATCAGATCCAGCGATCTTTGGCCCTGTCAATCGTTGTTTGTCATAAAGGGAAAGTACAGATGCCTGCATGATGGCGCTGCTTCCTCCTTTATTAATAGGACTAAGTGTATTTCCGTCAATTTTGATCGGACGACCTTCTCTGGTTTTCACCACGATAGAGCCATATTCACCGCCTACAGCAAAAGTAGATGCGTAATAATTAGGAATAGAAGGGTTGATATCTACTGGCTTATTCACATAAGGAATGGCCTTTCTTACAGGAGCTTCACAAGCTGCCAAAGAAGCTGCTGCCAAGCTGAATCCCATCACTTTAAGAAAATCCCTTCTGGACGCACTGCCATCTTCTCCCACTGCGGAAGGAAGCTCAGGGAATTCCCTGTCAGCGTGCTTTACAAACTCTGGATCGTTGTTGAGCTGCTCAAGCCCTTTCCAGTATGTTTTTTTTGTTTCCTTCATTGTATGATCTAGGAATGAATTTGCGAAATGAATGAATTAATAGTGGCACTTGGCACATTCCAGACCACCGATGTCTTTGACTTTCAAAGCATCTTTGGAATCAGAGTGCAACTGAACCAATTTGTCATAGTACTCATTGCCTTGAGAATTGATCTCAGTCTGTCTATGACAATCAATACACCAACCCATGGTCAAAGCGGAATGCTGTCTGACCACTTCCATCTCCTGAATAGGACCATGACAGGTCTGGCATTCGATCCCTCCCACTTTCACGTGCTGGGAGTGGTTGAAGTACGCCAAATCAGGAAGGTTGTGTACACGAACCCATTCAATAGGTTTATTATTATCTACTGCATCGTAGATTTTCTGAATTTCAGGAGAAACACCTTCTTTACCTTGTACGTTCTGCACGTGAGTGTGACAGTTCATACAGATATTAGGAGAAGGGATATTAGCTGAGCGACCGATCTCTACGCCTGTGTGACAATACTGACACTGGATTTCCAAGGTGCCTGCATGCAATGCGTGAGAGTAAGCAATCGGCTGAGTAGGAGCATATCCTTGCTGCACACCTACCGAGTATAGTCCGTCGATAGCTGTTTTAGCGACCAAAGCAATGACCAATGCCGTGACTATCACTACAAAGCCATCACTCTTCAGCACTTTGCCCAAGTCAAATTTTTGCTGAACAAATTCTCTTTCTTCCTCGTCTAGGTCTTGCTTGTTGATATACTTGGTCAAGACTGAGATGATCAGTCCCAATACGATCAAAATCAACAAAAGGACGATCACCAAAACCACTACGATAATGGTCAGGTATTCGGAAGGAATACCTCCACCAGCAGCTACTGCACCTTCACCACCTGCGGCGGCGGCAGCGGCTTCTGCAGCGGGATCTACTTTGTCACCAAATTCGATGTAGGTAAGAAGATTGGTAAGATCATCATCGGACAAAAATGGATGCTGAGGCATCACAGTACTGTTGTACTCTGCAAACAGCTTGTTTGCATATTCATCTCCAGATGCGATGACAGCCGAAGAATTCAAGATAAACTTCTTGGCCCACTCGGCAGACTGTCTGTCAGTGACACCTCTCAATGCAGGGCCAATGGCCTTCTGATCCAGTTTGTGGCAGGTTTTACAATTTGCATTAAAGATTGACTTACCTGCTGCAATTGCTTCGTCGCTTTCTACTATTGCCGGATCTGCAGCAAATGCTTGCGTTCCGATCAGTAGGCAAAACAACACTGCCAGTGTGTGGAAATTCAATCGAACCCCTACTAACGAGCGTTTGGATAACATATTATAGCTAATTAAATAGTTTAATCGGTTTTCAATAACCCCTGCAAAGGTAGTATCCGGGGCTTATTTTTCAAACAAGAGATAATTTGGCCCCTAAAATCGAAAGCTATTCTAAATAAGAGCTTATTTTATTGATTTACAGTTTTTTACAAGGCTTTTCAAAGGACTAAATCAATTTAGAATCTTTATAAATAGAAGCTGATTTATTCCTTTTTGAAGCAGATCAAAAAATCAAGAAAAACCTCACATTTATTTTCACGTAGAAAGTCCGCTTATCCGAAAAATATTCACCTATCTCGCAAAAAACCACTGCTCCATTTTTGCTTGAGAACCATATTTCCCTACATTTGCATTCCGAATTGAAATGGTCGCGTGGCCGAGTGGCTAGGCAGAGGTCTGCAAAACCTTGTACAGCGGTTCGAATCCGCTCGCGACCTCCATAGAAAAGCATCCTAAATAGGATGCTTTTTCTGTTTCCACCCTTCTCTGAGAGAACTTTCAAGCAAGGTCAGAGCTAGACTTTTCCGCAGACACACGCACAACCGCTCTAGTGAAGCAAGGTATGAGGACTTGTTTAGACATGAGGCTTCACAGAAGTGATCCTAGCTTTGTATTCGCTCTGAGCGACTAAGCTCATCACAGAGAGGTAAATCACCTCTTCTCTAAGCCTTATTCATCGAATCTGGTAAGTCACCTCAAGGTTTAGGCCCAATTCCATCACATTCCTTTTACGACTTGTGGATTCATATTGAATCGCACCATGACGCTTGAAATTAGGAATAAAAGCAAAACGGAATCTATCGACCTGATACTTGCCCCCTAGTCCAAGCTGATAGCCAATACCGCTCTGACTGAGATAATCACTAGAACCAAGCTGAAAATCAAAAATGGGTCCCCCTGTCACAAAGGCGAACGGCAAAAAAGAATAGGAAGCCAGCACAGGAATAGAAACCATTGAAAACTCCTCAAATCGTTTGTTCAGATCCAAACCGGGAGCCGGAGTGATGATATGTGTAGCAGCAGAATAGCTAAGCCCGGATGTCATCTCCCATTTTTCATTCCAAGATCGCGTGACCACTAGTCCAATCGTGGAGAAGTCTTCCATATCAAGCCCTGGACCACCTACTAGATCTCCCCCTTGGTCGATACTGGCATTAGAAACACCTCCCTGAAACCCAAGTCTGAAGCCAGACTGAGCAAGGAGCGAGGTGGAGAAAATAGTAAAAAGCAGAAACAGGAAATACTTATTCATATAGATAGTGCCTAAAATGGTGCTGATAAGATAATGACGAAAAATAGGTAAAAAGCGATACCAACAAAAAAACGCCGACTTCTCAGTCGGCGTTTCCTATTTCTATGGTTCAAAAAGAATTACTTCTTTCCTTCCATTTTCTCTTTCAATTCTGCCAAAGCGTCCAAATCACCTAGGGTAGACTTCTCAGCTGGAGAGTTGTCAGCAGTATCTTCCTTCTTCTTAGCAGCTTTTTTAGCTGGCTTGATTTCTTCACGGAACATCGCTGTATGAGACATGACGATTCTCTTATCATCTTTAGAGAATTCAGCTACTTTGAAGTCCAAAGACTCACCAACCTCAACTTGAGATCCGTCTTCTTTCTCCAAATTCTTGGATGTAGCAAATCCTTCTAGACCGTAAGGAAGTTCCAAAACTGCACCTTTGTCGTTTTTAGAAACAACAGTACACTTATGAACAGATCCTACAGGGAACACATCTTCGAAAGTATCCCAAGGGTTTTCTTCCAATTGCTTGTGACCTAGTGCCAATCTTCTGTTGTCTACGTCAAGTTCCAAAACAGCTACTTCTAGCTCGTCTCCTACTTTCACGAATTCAGATGGATGCTTGATCTTCTTAGTCCAAGAAAGGTCAGATACGTGAACCAATCCGTCGATACCTTCTTCCAACTCAAGGAATAGGCCGAAGTTGGTCAAGTTACGCACAATACCGCTGTGCTTGGAACCTACCGCATACTTGGTACCCATGTCTTCTTTGGTCCATGGATCTTCGGTCAATTGTTTGATACCCAAAGACATTTTTCTGTCTTCTTTGTCCAAAGTCAAGACTACAGCTTCGATTTCGTCTCCTACTTTCACGAAGTCTGCTGGGTTTCTCAAGTGCTGAGACCAGCTCATTTCGGATACGTGGATCAAACCTTCTACACCTGGAGCCAATTCCAAGAACGCACCGTAGTCAGCTACGTTTACGATCTTACCTTGTACTCTAGATCCAACTTCCAAGTTGCCAGCCAAAGAATCCCAAGGATGAGCAGTCAACTGCTTCATACCCAAAGAAATTCTCTTCTTGTCATCATCAAAGTCAAGAACAACGATCTGAACTTTCTGATCAAGCTGCAATACCTCTTCTGGATGGTTGATACGTCCCCAAGAGATGTCTGTGATGTGAAGTAGACCATCTACACCACCCAAGTCGATGAATACACCGAAATTGGTCATGTTCTTGATCACACCTTCCAACACTTGACCTTTCTCTAGGTTGTTGAGGATCTCTGCTTTTTGCTTCTCGAGATCTTTCTCGATCAACACTTTGTGAGAAACGACTACGTTATCGTTAGCGTGGTTGATTTTCACCACTTTCACTTCCATTTTCTTACCTACATAGATATCGAAATCTCTGATAGGCTTCACATCGATCTGAGAACCTGGCAAGAAGGCTTCTACACCGTAGATATCTACGATCAAACCACCTTTGGTTCTTCTCTTCACAAGACCTTCGATTACGCTATCATTTTCAAATGCGCTCTCGATATCCTGCCAAGCACGAACGATTTTTGCTTTTTTACGGGAAAGGATCAACTGACCCAAAGCATTCTCCTGCTCTTCGATGAATACTTCTACTTCGTCACCAGGCTTGATGGATTCCAAATCACGAAATTCGTTCAATGGTACCAAACCGTCGGATTTGAAACCGATGTTGATGATCACGTCCTTGTCGTTCACACCTACTACAGTTCCTTTGATCACTTCTTTCTCAGTGATCTCGTTCAATGTACCTTCGTACATTGCAGCCATTTCTTCGCGTTGCGCTTTGGAATAGCCTTCTCCGAATCCTTTGGTTTCGAAGTTTTCCCAGTTAAAATCTGAATTATTAGACATAATAGTGATGACCCTGAATTCCCATCAGTCGTCGGGTCAGATGACTGCAGGTTTTTAGTTGTAAATCAATGAATTAGGACTCCCTAAAACACTCCGCTCACCCGAACGGACTGCAAAGGTACTGATTTTCTGTGATTTCTAGAAAAGTCCATTAAAAATTCTAAGATTTAATCCTTCTCCAGCTCCTTCCCAAATTATCTTCTTAGAGACAACAAAAAAGCCCTCCAACTAATTGAAGGGCTTTGAAGTCTATAAATTCAGCTCCTTACCAATTCGGATTTTGAGGTAAGAGATTGGGATTGATGTTGATTTCTGCCTGAGGTACCGGCCACAGCAAGAGTTTTTCGTCATAAACTCGCTCATGAGAAGGCACACTTTGTACACTTTCCATAGCTGCTTTCAAATCTTCACCACCATATCTCAACAGATCAAAATAGTGATGCCCTTCAAATGCCAGCTCCACTCTTCTTTCTCTTTTGATTGCTACACGCAACTCATCCTGAGAAAGTCCTTCTGGAAGATTTTCCAACCCAGCACGAGTTCGGATTTTGTTCACTGCTTCATAAGCAGTAGCAGTAGGCCCATTCAATTCATTTTCTGCTTCTGCAATAGTCAAGAGAACTTCAGCATAGCGAAGAACCACGAAGTTGGCATCACCGTCTCCCGTTACCATTTCGTCAGGAATCACTCCTTTGATCACAGCAAATCCAGTGGGGGTCCTCACTCCTGAGAATGTAATCCCGGCAAAGTCCTGACCATCTTGTAGGACCGTGGCATCCTTACGGATATCGCCCTCCTCAAAGAAATCTACAAACTCCTGAATAGGATGATAGGATCCTGCTCCAAAGGCCGGAACAGCTCCAGAACTCGAATTAAATGAGCTACCTACTCCAGAGGAACCTGTATTCCCTAAAAACTGTACTTCAAAGATCGATTCTGAACTGTTGTTTTCGAGGGAAGGTAAAAACATGGAGGCAAAATCTTCTGTCTCTAGCAACTCATATCCGAGTTCAGTGACTTGGTCAGCAGCAGACAAAGCTTCAGCATAATTTTCATTATAAAGATGTACTCTAGCCATCAGAGCCCATGCAGCTCCTTGGGTAGCACGGCCAGTTTCTGCAGTACCATAGGTTACTGGCAAAACAGAAACAGCCGCATTCAAGTCTTCTAAAATCTGATCCAAAACCACGGCTTTAGAATCTCTCGGAACCAAAGACTCTTCGATCGTCTGCTCAGCTGTCACCAAGGGTACATCCTGGTAAAGATTGGTCAGATGAAAGTAAAACAAGGCCCGTAAAAACTTAGCTTCTCCAATTATTCTATTCTTCAAGGTCTCGTCCATATCAATGTCCGGCACATTTAAAATCACCTCATTGGCACGAACAATCCCTTCGTAGGATTTCTTCCAGATATTGCTAGGCCAGACACTAGATGCATCAAAGCCTCGCCCCTCACTGATCTCCAAGTAATAGTTGAAAGAGTACTGCGAATATGCATTGTCCGCAATAGCATCCGAATGCTTCATAAACTCCCGATACATGTGATTGTGAGCCAAGACATTGTATACTCCATTCACTCCTAAGATAGCATCATCACTGGTGGCCCAAAATTGAGGGGCCCCAATAGAATTGAGCGGATATCGCTCCAAATCAGCACACCCTACTGCTAGAATGAGCATGAATAGTCCTATATATTTTTTCATTTTATTCAAAAGTTGAGATTAGAATGAAACATTAAGTCCCATCGTAAATGATTTGGCCTGAGGGTAACTGTCGTTGACATTATTGAATGTCTGGGCATCTTCCGGATCAAACCCATCTACAAACTTGGTCAGAGTCAGCAGATTTTGACCCGAAACGTATACTCTCAGCCTTGAAAGCCCTATCTGCTCAACCAATTCATCGGAGAAAGCATAGCCTAGTTCGATGTGTTTCATTCTCAAATATGACGCGTCCAAAATCGCACTTGAGATGGAAGGACCTACAAATAGAGAGGTATTGTACTTATAATTAGTAGCCACTCTAGGCACGTCTGTATCTGGATTTTCCGGTGTCCATCGATCCAGGTATAATTCAGTCAAATTGCTCAGCCCTCTCAAGCCATCAGTTCCATATACGCCATTTTCCACGTCTCTACCTAACACCCCTTGGAACAACACCCGGAAGTTGAAACCTTTGTAATCAGCTGTCCACGTCATCCCAAAAGTGTTGCGGATATTGGGATTGCCGATGATCACTCGATCTGCTGCATCTACGACTCCATTTCCATCCGTATCTTCATAGATATAGTCGCCTGCCGATGCTGCTGCTCCTGCTGGCTGCACGCCGTAGGTATCCACATCCTGAGCTTCTGCATCAGACTGAAAAATCCCGATGATCTTGTGCCCATAGAATGAATTGATCGGAAACCCTTCTTTGGTGAGTACTTTATTGGCAGATAGAAACTCACTGTCTAGCCTCAACACCTTGTTATCATTGTGAGACCAGTTGGCAGAGATGGAATATTCAAAATCACTTCCTGCCATCCCATAATAATTGATAGAAAGCTCATACCCTCTATTCTGAACCTGACCTTGGTTTTGGACTGGAGGTGAAAGGTTACCGAGTGTCGCGGCAATTGGAGGGCTCAACAAGACATTTTTGGAAGTCCTGTTATAATAATCTGCAGTAAGGGATAGTTTGTAGTCAAATAGAACCATATCCAGCCCTATATCCGTGGTTTCAGTTGTTTCCCATTTGACATTTGGATTGGCCATGGCTATTGCTGCTCCACCACTGACCAATGAATTCCCAAAGACATAAGGCTGGTCTAGGTTGATGGTAGAAATACTGGAATAGTTACCAATATTTTGATTGCCCAATTGCCCCCAACTCGCTCTCAATTTCATGTCATTGACCTTACTCATATCCTTCAAAAACTCTTCTTTGGCTATATTCCAGCCTACAGAGAAGGATGGGAACACACCATACCTGTTGTTTTCACCGAATCTAGAAGAACCATCATAGCGCACATTCATCTCCGCAAGGTATTTCCCCTCATAGTCATAGTTTACTCTACCAAATAGCGATTCCAAAGCCCATTCGCTCGCATTTCCCGCCACACTAGGATTCAATGTAGCGGCATCCAGCTCAGTCAAGAGATCACTGTTGTACCCTTGATTGGATGCTGCCAGGTAATCTTGCCGAAAAGTCTGGCTGGTATAGCCTACCAATCCGGACAAATTCGATTTGCCCAATGACTTATGATATCTCCCTGTCATTTCAAAAGTAGAGGTAGTACTGAGCAGGTCGCTTTCTAGATAGCTTCCCAAACCATTGGAGGAAAACACATTCACGCCATCTGAAACTGTCATTTTAGATCTAAACTGACTCTGCTTCCGATCCTGTACATATACGGAACCGTTAGCTTTAAAAATCAAATCTTTGACAGGTTCTACTTCCATGTACACATTTGGGGTAGCTCGGTAATATTTGGTATTGTCATTCCCTCCATATTTAGCCATCCCGATAGGGTGTATGCCATTATTGGTTCGCCCTACCAAAGCCGCATTGCCAGCTGACACATATCCATTCTCATATGTCATAGGGTTGAGAGGAGCGACACGAATCATATCTCGAATCAATTGAGTTACGCCATAGCCACTATAGTTTGGCTCATTGCTATCCGTTAAACTCCCGGAGATATTAAATCCAGCTCTTACTTTTTCTGAAATCTTCGTATCTATATTTGATCGGAAATTGTAGCGTTTGGAGTCAGTCTCAATCACGATACCTTCCTGATTCTGATACCCTATGGAAAATAAATACTTTGTACTCTCTGTTCCTCCATTTACTGATAGATAATAATTTTGAAGAGGAGCACCATTGACGTATCCTTGATCAAATAGGGTCGGACCACTGTAGTACCGTGAATCCCCGCCGTTTCTAAAAAGCTCCAACTCCTCTGCTGTATAGAGTTCATTCAAGCCTACATTTGTTTGAGCTTCATTTTTCAGCCTCGCAAAATCATAGGCACTAAGCATTTTGGGAGTGGTCGTCGGACTTTGGAAAGCCACATAGGAATCAAAGGAAACTTTGGCTTTGCCGGATCTACCTCTTTTGGTCGTCACGAGAATGACCCCATTCGCAGCTCTCGCTCCATAAATAGCAGCTGAAGCAGCATCTTTTAAGACGGAGAAGCTTTCGATATCATTCGGATGAACGTCATTAAGAGTCGACTGGACTCCATCCACCAGTACCAAAGGAGCTGAATCATCACTCTGCGCACCGGCACTGGTCCTTACTGTACCAATACCTCGGATTTGGATCGTAGGATTGTCATTGCCAGGTTGACCGGAGCCCTGAATCAATTGAACCCCCGAAACTCTACCCGAAAGTGCATTGGCTGCACTCGTCACAGATTGGCTCCCGATATCTTCTGAATCCAAAGTCCCGATAGCTCCTGTCAAATCAGACTTTTTCTGAGTTCCATAGGCGACCACGACTACTTCTCCCAATTGCTCCCCTGCAAGAGTCACGTCGATCGTAGATCGATTGCCGACTACTTCTTCGACGGTTTGATATCCGACAAAACTGAACACTAGTGTGGCACTTTGATCGGCACTGATCGTGTAGTTGCCATCTACATCGGTGACTGTTCCCCGAACAGTCCCTTTCACCAGGACATTGGCCCCAGGCAGGGACTCACCTGAATCTCCGTCGATCACCTTTCCTTTGATCGTCACATCCTGAGCAAAAGCCAGATTGACCATCAAAAGAAATGAAAAGACTGTAATTAGTTTCTTCATAAGCTAAATAGGTAAGAAATGATAAATACTTGATTTCAAAAGACCATTCCCCACTCCATTTTGATTGCTTTCAGCTTGCATAAAATTCTGACATACAGCTGAAGACAAGAAGAAAACATCTCTCCTAAAAGCTCCTGAAAAATGATTTATGGGGAAAACTGACTTTTGACTAAGCCTACAAGTTACATAATTAGGGCATCAGGACTAAACTATTTTAGTCCTTTCGGACTATTATTTTTCCAAAAAACTGATATTCAGAAACTTAATTTTACAAAAGACAAATAATAAAAACCCTTTTGGGAGCTTTGTAGATAGAATCCCGCCTCCGGAAGCATGGCTGCAAAAGAAAAGGTAAGAGAAAAGAAAAAGCCCCAAATTTCATAAAAACATGAAACTGGGGCTTTGCAAGCAAAGAGTTAAAGGATAATTTTCGAATTTGAATCTAGTGATTTTTCACCAAACTCAAGAAATTCAGATCGTATTTCTGTAGATCAATTCAGCGCAAACCGGATACCCAACCCAAATCTTCCAGGAGTAAACGTATCGGAATATTCCTCAAATGAAATAATAGGTCTCCAATCAAAGCTAAATGTCAGCGGAGTATTGGTGATTCTATAATCCAATCCCGCATTAGGCCGTAGCATAAACTCGGAATAAGAATCCGCAAACATAATGCTTGGGCCAATCCCGGCAAACCACATCAACCCGTTGGCATTGGAGATGTCCCCATGATACTGATACAAAGCAGTGAAGGAAGTGATGTGATTGCCAAATGTAAATTCTCCCATCCCGGCATGCGGACCATTGAAGAAATGCTTGATGGATGGTCCCACCAAAGTAGCTCCCTCTCCAAAATCAATTCCCAGACCTAATGCGGTCCGATAGGTAGACTGGGCCTGTGTGGCAAAAGAAAAAGCGAAAAAGGCGCAAATTGCGATCAGTGATTTTTTCATCATTCTAGTTTTTAATTCCTCCTCAAACGATCTATTTGAGATAAACTGACTTTAGAAATAATGATGCTAAATCGCTTTCCTAAATCTCTAGAAATGTGCAAAAACAGCCAAATTCGTTAGTTGGCAGCCATTTAGACCAAAAAATCACAAATGGCCCATCGAAGAAAAATGATAGATCTCTTTTCCCTTTTGATGCTATTGAGGGTATAAGCTCTACAATCTGTAGAAAGCCATTCTCTGCATTCCAGATTTTTTGAAGTCCAGCCAAGAATTGGAGTTCGATTCTACAACTCAATCATTCGCCACAGGCGGATTTTCTACTTCTCCCTCCTGCAAAAGATCCCCTGCCAAGTCCTCAAAAGCTGCATACACGGCCATATAACTAACGGCCCCAGAGACCAGCAGCCCGACACCTAGAAATAACAAGCCCACAATATTGATGACCATCAGCAAGAGAGCAAAGGCAAAAAACCTCCACCAGATTTTAGTGATCAACTTCCGGCTCAGCTCCATGGAAGTCCAAAACTCCGTTCCTCCAAAAAGCACAAAAGGCAACGCAAAGGAATAAGCGACTGCTAGGTAAATCCCCGGAAGAATCAGTGCGATCAACCCTAGAAGCGTGATAATCCCAACTATAATATTGACAGAGACGACCGGTAACCAAAACTTAAACCCATCAAAGCAGTCTTTGAATTCTACAGTTTCTCCCCGACTGATTTTATTGGCAATAAGATAAAACCCCGCAATCAAAGGCGGACTGATCAAGATGCTGATCAAGCCAGCAAAATCTTCCAAATAAAAAGTCGGAATCACCTGTACCAAAAGCACAACTAAGAAGTAAACAATCAAAATGACAGGTTCGGCTTTAAATAGCTCCCATCCCCTTTTGAGCGCCGCATCTATATCAAAATAAATCGGCGAATTGAGCAGACGCTCAGCTTTACGTGGATCGATCAAAACTGAATAAACTTAATTGGTAAAGGCTTCTAAAATATCGTGTTTGGTAATGATATGAATCTGGTCTTTTTCATCTCTGACAAGAACCGCTTTTTCTTTCTCGATCATGGATGACAAGACATCCAAAGTACTATCTCTGGCCACAAAAGTCATAGAATCCTCCATCACTTCAGATACACCGGCATCTTTGAGATCAGGATTTTCGATGATTTTGCTCAAAAGCTTGGCGTCTGTCACAGAACCTACGACTTCATTGCCATCCATCACAGGGATCTGCGACACAGAGGTTCTATTCATCAGACCGATTGCGTCACGTACCGAATCACTCTTTTTGACTGATACCAATGAGTATGTCAGTGGCCTTTTGGAAATAATATCTTTCGCAGTCGAATAGGTTTTATCCTCCAAGAAGCCATGGTTTCGCATCCAGTCATCATTGTAGACTTTCCCAAGATACCTCGTGCCATGATCAGGTAAAATGATCACCATCACATCGCCTTCCTGCAAGTGCTCACGGGCATATTCCAGGGCTCCATGCACTGCCGAACCACAAGACCAACCAACAAACAACCCCTCTTCTCTCGCCAATCGACGGGTCATGACAGCTGCATCTTTATCGGTGACTTTGATGAAGTGATCGATAACGTCGAAATTGACATTTTTAGGCAAGATATCTTCACCAATCCCCTCGGTCAAATAAGGATAAACTTCCTTTTCATCAAAAACCCCCGTCTCTTTGTATTTCTTAAACACGGATCCGTACGTATCGATCCCAACGGAAATGATCGCCGGATTCTGCTCTTTCAGATAGGTCGCAGTACCACACATGGATCCGCCTGTACCTACTCCAGCTGCATAATGGGTGATTTTACCTTCGGTGTCCTTCCAAATCTCTGGCCCGGTGGTTTCATAGTGAGCAGCAGTATTGGACAAGTTATCGTATTGGTTTGGATAGAATGAATTGGGAATATCCTGATTCAGCTTCCGCGCTACCGAATAATAAGATCTGGGATCATCCGGAGACACATTGGTAGGACAGACGATCACCTCTGCTCCCACCGCTTTGAGGATATCGATCTTTTCTTTGGATTGCTTATCAGCCATGGTAAAGATACACTTGTACCCTTTGGCAACAGCCGCCAAGGCCAACCCCATCCCGGTATTGCCACTGGTCCCTTCGATGATCGTACCTCCTGGCTTCAAAATCCCAGCTTTCTCAGCATCCTCCACCATCTTGATGGCCATGCGATCTTTCATGGAGTTACCCGGATTGAAATATTCAACTTTGACCAATACTTCCCCTTTGATATCCTTGGAAAGCTTATTCAGGCGAATCATGGGAGTATTGCCGATGGTTTCTATGATGGAGTTGTAGATCATTTGTGAGAGATTTTGTTGTTCAAAAATAGATGAAATTATTTGGCTCCAAGTGAAATCAGAAAGATTCGATGGAGTTTTTAAGGAACAGAATCAATGCTCTTTGAATTCCAGTCTACTCAAAATATCCAATAGTACATGAAGCATGATGGCTGCAACAAAACTATGCCCAATCGTAAACGCCAGCATGGCCCAGACGAACTGTTTGGTCAAAATATAAATCAGCACACTGATAATCAGCACCGGAATGACCCCAAAAAGGAAAACACCGATGTTCAAAACCGGTTTGATCAGCTTTCGGTCCCACCCTTCATCCAAACCTACTTTTGGAATTAGATTGAGTGCCAATCCCATCATATAAACCAAAAAAATCACTATGACAAAAAGCGGGATAAGTCCCCAATGCAAACCAGCAATGAAAACAGAAGGAACAATCAATGCTACGGCCACCAGTTCGATCTGCAGGATGTCCAGTTTGATGACATTCCAAAGCTTAGATGCCCATGTCGCCGGAATCAGAAAAAAGTATGGCTTCGAGAAATCACCAATAGAAGCCCGACTCACTCCTGCCAAGAAGTAAAAACAAATCAACAGCAATAAATATGCATTAAGAACCTTGTGGCTAAACCAATCGAAATGGGACAGGATGGCAAAAACTATCCCCAAGCCCACCATGATAATACTATATAGGCCAAATAATGGATGAAAATCCTGCCTGCTCGAATGCACATAACTTCTCCAGTAAAATGCTTTGGCCCCCAAGCCAAAATCTGGCAAGGCCAATTGCTTTTTACTATTGAGGCTAAAACTACTTTCTGATTGCTGTTTTTTCCCCTTAGCCTTTTGGAGTTGTTCCTCGTTGGACTGAGTCGTTTCTAATACATCCTCATAATAATATCCAGCTGTCTCCAGCACCAGTTTCAGCACCACATAATAGGCCAAAGCAAATATCCCCACAAAGGCCAAGGCCAAGATCAAGTTGGCATGACCTACATACCCTATGATCGCACGACTCCAGCCAACAAGGGGAAAAAAGTCAAACCAAGGAGAAGAAATCCAGGCAAACATCCCCTGCCAAAACTTTTCAGCCATTAGCCCTGGAATCACTATGATCAAGAAAAGACCAAGTGCCAAAACCACAATTCCATTTCTGA
Organism: Algoriphagus vanfongensis DSM 17529; assembly: GCF_000429465.1. GTDB lineage: Bacteria > Bacteroidota > Bacteroidia > Cytophagales > Cyclobacteriaceae > Algoriphagus > Algoriphagus vanfongensis. The sequence goes on from NZ_AUBX01000014.1 coordinate 104,777, forward strand.
TATATTCTACTACCCCATATTTGGTATGGAGTGTATAGATCAAAAACTTCAGAGGGGAAATCATAAAGAAAAACAGCGAAAAGCCGAGAATCATGAAAGTCAGATTTACTGGACTCAGATCGATCTCACCTGCCATCTGACTGGCACCATAGTTAACAAATAGCAAACTGCCGCCCAAGGCAGGGAGAATAGACCTTCCCATGTAATAGATCAGCAAATTCTCAGGCTTTACAGGAGAGGGAAAAAGCATATTCACATCAGCCATCTTGAAGAAACTGACATTTTTCTTGGTGGCCCGGTACAATTGAAAAATCAAAAAAACCAAAGCCAGAAGAGTCAGCCCTCCCACTAGATTTTGCATCGCAAAGTTGACATCGGGCAATCCGTTTTCATTAAGCTGATCCAATTGACCCATCGCCGCATCGTCCTGATCTCCCATCCTCAAGCTGTAGATCAAGAAAAAATATCCCACCATCACTGCATAGGGAATCAGCCGGAGAGGATTGCGGAGGATCAGAAGGATGTTGTTTTTCAGGATCCACAGATCCTTGAGAAAAAGCAGCTTGATCTCATTCATCTTTGGTCAACTCTAAGAATATATCCTCCAGACTTTCATTCGCATCTCCTTCAAACTGTCTCTTCAGATTCCCGATGGTATCATTGCCTAGAATTTCTCCATTCTTCAAAATCATCACACGATCAGCGATACTTTCCACGCTATCGATCAGGTGTGTACTCACCAATATCGTCTTGCCGGCTTCCTTCAATTCTTTAAAAAGCCGCTTGGTATTCTTGATCGCCTTGGGATCTAGCCCGATCATGGGTTCGTCAAAAAACAGCAAATCCGGATCAGGCAAAAGCGCACAGCAAATCGATACTTTTTGCTTCATTCCTTTCGATAGATCTCGCCCCAGTTTGTCAGCCTTGTCTCCCAAATCATAGATCTCCATCAACTCATCTCCTCTCGCTTTCCAGTCTTTGACTCCATATGCCTGAGCGATAAATTGCAGATGCTCGCGGATCGTCAATAGATCATACACATAAGGAGTCTCAGGGATGTAAGAAAAAAACTTTTTGGCCTCTACCGAGAGATGATCATGTCCTCCGATCGAGATCTCTCCGGAACTTTTGCGCAAAAGACCTACGATACATTTCATCGTGGTGCTCTTTCCGGCTCCATTTGGTCCGAGAAGCCCCACCACTTCACCACCATCTAAATGAAAAGAAATATCATTGACGGCATTTTGCTTGCCATATCTTTTCACCAAATTGGATACTGTCAGCATAAAAATCTATTTTGATTCTAAACTACCACTCTAATCGGGATTTTGGTAGAATTGGAATCTTTTTTGATTCTTTGGAAAAAACCTAAACCCCTCTCAGCTATGAAAAAAACATTGATTACGTTAGTTGCCTTTCTGATGATCCAGTCGGTTTTTGCGCAGCAATCTGGAAGATTTCGGATGGGTATGGACCTTGGGCCCGCTATCCCCAAAGGCGGAGGCATCGGTGTATTGCTCAATTTGGAACCCAAGATCAATGTATCTGACAATATGAACGTGGGGGTAAGATTTGGAGCGGCCGGGCTAGCCAAAGACGTCACTTACTACGACATCACGGAAGACTATGAAGGAGAAGTGTCTGCGAATTTTTCTGTGGCGGGTACTTTCGATTACTATTTCAATAATGGAGGCAGCAATTTCGCACCCTTTATCGGTGCAGGAATCGGCTACTATGGGCTCAGTTCTGTAGAGATCAACTCAGATGATTTTGATGGTCCAGATAATTTTGAGGACTTGGAAGCTTCCTTCAAATGGGCCCCCATGGTCAGAGCCGGAATAGAGCTCGGCAAATTCCGAATGGGCGCCGAATACAATTTCGTCGGACCAAGCGACTTACAAAATTCCAATGGAGAGGTCATCGGTGAAGCGATCAACCAATATTTTGGTTTCACATTTGGCTTTTATGTCGGAGGAGGGCGCTGGAGAGGACTTTAAGCAAAAGCCTAAAGCATCATTCAGGACTTCGTCTGAGCAACGTTTACATCAAGGTTTTTGCAAAAGAATTTTCCAGGCTTTTTCCACATCCCCTTCTTCCAAGACTTCTTTGGCAAGCTGGTGGAGATGGTCTAGCCAACTGGGCTGATCATTCTGAAATCGAATTTTCATTTCCATGATTTCTGGACCTTGGCCAAATGCTTCGACTTCTTCAGGAGAAGGCAACTGCTCCACATTGCCAAGCCTTCCCAGATTGTTGCCCGTCAAAATCGGACTGAATCGGATTTCTTCAGGGATCTGATCAATACCCATCCCGAGAGTTCGGAGGGGTTTCGGTATTTCAAACAAGGAATCTCCATTGGCACGGGTATACCAATTACCCCCCATTCGCGCCACCAAATCGATTTTGCGTGGATCAATTGAGCCATTTTCATCCAAAATATGCTCATCCAGGTGAACTACTAGTACCTCACAGATCACTAGATTTCCGGCCCCACCCTCTTGACCTAAGGACCTTACCTCCAGCACCTTGCACTCAAAAGCAACCTTAGCCTCCTTTACTCTCGGTGGCTTTACGATCTCAGATGCGACCGCCGTCAACCCTGCTTTCTCAAACTCATTTACGCCCTTGCCATACTCAGTACTTGCCAGTGACATCTGCTCCACCATCCCATGATGCACCGTATGGATCACCACTTCCGGCACCTCCAAGACATTTTGTAGCGTATGCTTGGTCGTATTGTCACGCACTCTGCGAGATGGAGAAAACACCAAAACGGCTGGATTGGTACTGAATAGATTAAAAAAGCTAAACGGGCTCAGATTCACGTTCCCCGCTAAATCAATCGTGGATGCAAAAGCGATCGGCCTTGGACCGATACTTCCCTGGAGCAAGGCATGATAGGTGGGCGTGGAAAGGTCTTTGGGATAAAAGGTTTTCATTTTCTGAATTTAAGATTCAATTTTAAAACAAAATCTATTTACTACCAGATTGTTCACAGTCCTATGAATTTCAAAACCCTCTTTCACCTCTTTTTTTGGAGCTTTTTCATGTGCAGTATACTGACTGTCAAAGCTCAAAATCACCAAATCGCCACTTTCAATATTCGCTGGGCCAATCCAGGCGATGATGGAAACTTATGGCAAGATAGATTGCCACAGGTCGCTGCCCTGATTCAGTTTCATCAGATCGGAATCATCGGAACGCAGGAAGGCCTCCACTCTCAAATCACGGGACTCAGCGAAAAACTGGGTTATGACTATCTCGGCGTAGGCCGGGATGATGGGGCCGAAAAAGGCGAATACACGGCTATTCTCTACAACGTAAAAGAATACAAGCTTCTGGATCAAGGCACTTTTTGGCTCTCTCCTACCCCTGAGAAGCCAAGCAAAGGCTGGGACGCATCTCTCAACCGAATCTGTTCCTATGGCAAGTTCAAGGATTCTGAAAATGAGGAATTCTATGTTTTCAACATCCACTATGACCACATCGGCCAGCAGGCTAGAGAGGAAAGCAGCAAATTGGTTTTGAAAAAAATCGCTGAGATCAACAGCGAAGAACTACCTGTTTTGCTATTGGGTGACTTCAATGTCACTCCCGAGAATGCAGCTTACACCACGATCACCAATACTTCTGGCTGGAAAGATGCCCGATTGATTTCCGAAATACCAGCTTATGGTCCAGCTGGAACTTTCACTGGTTTCGACTGGGAGAAAATGCCTGATAATATCATCGATCATGTTTTTGTGCATGGTGCTGTCCAAGTCATCCGCCATGGCATCTTGACCGACAACTATGGCAAAAAATATCCATCCGATCACTTTCCCGTCATGGTCGAGGTGGAGTTTTGATCTGATCATCTTCAATAATCAAAAAATCCCCAACTGGGGATTTTTTGTTTTTATCGTTTAGTGTTTCTGAAACTTTAAAGACTTAGTATGGTTTGGGTGGGAACGGTTTGCATTCGATTTGCGGCGTCCCGCTATCGGGATCAAAGCACTTTCCTAACCACCGAAACCAAACCTAGCAACAGAGCGAAAACCTTGCTGGTAGCCGTTCACCCGCCATAGACTATAAGCTATGTTGCACCGTTTTTTATTTTTAAAAATTCCACCATTTCTTTCTTTTCGTAAGTTCTGTCAATGAGAAAGATTTCGTTTCTCCTTTATCCTTCTCATATTCAAGCTGACTGTTTACAGATTCGATAATGTGTTGCCAACCTGCTGAAAAGCTCGCTTTAATTTCCGTCCCGTTTGGGGTGTAATCTTTATCAACTTCAATTTTATCAACTATTTCAAAAAGGTCAGAATATTCTTTTTTAAATCGGTCTGGTAAGTACCAAGTTACTTTTGGTTCATTTTTCCAATTGCCAAAACTTGCATTGCCAAAACTTGCAACGAGTACTTTTGATTTTCCAAAATCCTTTTTTGTCGGTCGATTTGATTGGTTTAGCCTTGTTGAAACTATGAGATTATAACCATAACTCGTTCGGGTATCTGCTGCCAATACGACTGCACCACCATAATTTCCATTCTCCAATTTGAAAGTCAAACAAGTTCCTTTGTCGAAAACAGGTTCTTTAAATCTCTTCTTTTTCCTTGCCTTTGCTTTTGGCTTATCAGAGCTGATTTTGTCAAGAAATTTATCAAGTGCTATTTTCCGTTTATTAATTTCTGATTCGTCAGCGTCAAGTTCTCGCCAAACTTCCAAGTCTTGTCCACTTTCGATAATTGATTTTACTTTCTCATAAAGTTCTTGTTCAAGACTTTTAGTCTCCCATTGGGCTAAGGCAAGAACGAACCAAAAGTTATTGCAATCGTCAGGATTGTTGATTAAACCCTTGTTGTCCTTAATCAGTTTTTTAGAAATATCAGCAGGTTCTTGTCCTTCGTTATATAATTCGAAGAAGTCAGCATAAATGTCGCTTGAAGTGTCGTTACTTTTTATTGCTGTTCCCCAAGTTCCCATTGATAGATTTCGTCTATTTTAAATGTTGCACAACTTATTTATATACACACCTTTTATGCACCTAACCACCCAAAATCATTTGGATAAACACAGCTTTTACACTCTTTAAATCTTGTTTCAAGAGAAGTAATAAACATTCGGGATTCGCGAATCGCGAATTGATAATTTGATATATAAGTTACTACACTGGCTTTTATTTCTTACCACTGAAAAGTTTCGACAAAAACCCTTGTTTTACTCGTTTTTCAACAATCCAAATTGGTTTGTCAGTCGGTCTAATAATTTTTGTATTCGGTCCTGACTTTCCCCAAGGAAACCCTGTTTTTATTGGCTTATTCGTTAAGTCTGCTACTAAAAACATTTCGGGTAATTCAATCTGTCCATTTTCAAAGTCATAGTCCATTTTGTTATTTTCCATTATTCCGACTTTTTCTTCCCAAATTTCCATCACCGTCTTTTCGTGAATAATGTCCAAGTTTGATTGATTTCCTATTCGTCCAAACTCGTCAACGTGTTTAATGAATTCGCTCAAATTTTCAGAGTGTTTTACGATTACAGCTGGGTCATGACAGACATAATAGACTGAGTTCCAATTTCCTTTTGAGTCAATATCTAAAATCCAAAAATTGCCAAATCCATCTCCTGCGAGTTGGATTGAATTTGGGAACATTTCTTCAAATCCGAAAAGACCGAATGAATCAAATCGGACTTCTTCAAGTCCATAGAATTCAAAACCTTTACTGAATCTTAATAATTCTTCGATTTCATCCGGTAAATTATTATTTGGAAGCTGTTTTTTTAGACTTTCTATTTCGCTTTCAGTCATTCCGTCCAACAATTCAACTTTAAAGGAATCCCCGTCTTCCGATTCGTATTGATTTGAAAGTATTGATTCTAATTGTTGTTTCGGTGTCATTTCTGTTCGTGTTCTTTAGCCATTGCCTAACGGTTGGGGCAAACTGCGCGGAGAATTTGGAACAACTTCCATCCGAGTTATCCTTTTGGCTACTTGTTTGCTTTAATACTTCAATTCGCATATCATCCAGCCATGCTGCTTGCCCTGTGTTACATGCTTTTTTTATCTGTTTTTTATCTTGATCGTTCTAATTGACTGAAGAAATAGTTCGTTATTGTCGGAATCTAAATCTTGACCTGAGATTTGTAATCTGATGTTTCCAATATCACCTACTCCTAAACTATCAAAATATACTCCGGTCAATCCGTATCCAATTATCCTAGGCTCGACTATTTTAGCTTGGTATCCATCAACTATCTCATAAGTAAATTTCTGTTTTCTGTACTTCTCTCTATCTGAATTTTCAATCTTTTCTTTGTTTAAAAATACTATTCCCGAAGTATCAATCTTTCTCTCCATAAACCAGGGAATCATACTGCTCGGATAGATTCTTATACTTTCCTCTTCCAAAGAATCTGAATAATATCCATAGTCAAAATATATAGTGTCACTATCACTTGTAACAATTTCTTTTACATATGAGTCAACACCTTTTATTTCGTTAACTTTCCAATCAACCGGTAAATCGATAGAAAAAGAACCAAAATTTACGGTATCCATTTCAACGGCCTTTTCAACTACACATGAGTAGGATGAAATCAATATAAGCAGCCATAGTATTTTCATTATTATAATTGCATGTAACCGCCCTGGCTATGGCAAGTGCGGGATTTTGAAACCGAATCCTTGTCCGCCTACCGAATGTTGTTTAGTCAAAATATCTTCATTCTTAAGCAGTCAGCCCGCATTTGCTGTAGCCGATGTTGTGCTTTCGTGCTTTTTTATTTTTCATTCATTTGGTTCCCATTCAAATAATTTTTCTTCCAATGGATTCCAATTCTTTAGTCTATTTCCAAGTCTGTTTAATGAAGCTTGTTCCGATTCGAGTTCGAATTTTGATTCGTGATGTGAATGTCCTGTTCCGTTGTTAGTAGCTTCAATTTTCAAAGCCGAACGTCCATTCACTTCAATACAATATGCTTCTATCAAAAGATAGTAAGCCCATTTATCTCCTTTTTCCCCAAGTTCATAGGTTGCTTTGTCCTTAGTAGATTTGGGGAATTCAGTCAGATTATTAGCAAAATTTTGAAATTCATCAGAGTAGCCGTAAAATTCCAAAGTCGTTGAGCAGAATCCGTTGCTAAAGAATCCTTGGAAAAAAATGGTATCATCTCCTTCATCAATATTTAGAACTTTTATTTTAATCTCAGATTTCATCTTTTATAATATCCTATTTCATCTCTCATCATTCTTTCAATTGACTGCCATAATTCTGTCATCATTAGAATTCGATCACTATGTCCTATGTTTTCAAGTTCTTTGGCAGTTACATTAATATCCTTCTGTGTCGAAATACGATTCAAGACGATTTGAAATTCATCTACATAATCCGAAGAAAGTCGTTTATACTCTTCTATTTTCGGAAGTAATGCATCACTACAAACCAATTTCAATTTGTTTAATTCCTGATTCAGAATCATTGTTGGCTGGACAGATTTTTTAGTGTAGTCAATCAGTTCTGAATTGAAATCGAGCAAAGCCTGATTTGTATCTTCTTCATCTCCTTTTAAAAGTCTCCCCATAAATTCAGTTGTTATACCGTAAATCATTTTGGGGTCCGTTCGCATGTTCTGGTTAATCTCGTCCATTTTGCTCAAAAAGGAACTGTAAACTTCAAACCGTTTTTCAAGCGCTTTATCATTCTTTTGATTCCTTCTATTGAGAGAATATTGAATAATCGCCCAAGTCCACCCGAGAATCGCAATTCCTATCGTTATGTAGTCCTTAGTTTCCATTTTTTTCGCATGAAGCACAACTTATTTATACACACACCTTTTAAACACCTATCCACCCAAAATCAGGCGGATAAACACACCTTTACACTCTTTAATTCCTGCTTCTGGAGAAGCTGGAAAACCTTTTCTTTAGGATAAAACAAGGCTCCTGAAAACAGGAGCCTTGCGAAAACCTACGACATTTAGTAGTAATCCCTAGCTTGGAATTTTGCATCGGTAATTCTGACTTTTCAACAAATTCCAAAACAAATAAGGATGGAATTTTATTTGCTCCAACTTTTGACCGTCGTCGGTCGCCTGTGGACAATGTGAATTCTTAATTACCGGCAAGCTATCGTAAAGCCCTGCAATCAGTTCATCAAGTCCTCAATTTCATCCGCTTCGATCGGTATATTTCTCATCAAATCAAGGAACCCATCTTCTTGGATGACAATGTCATTTTCCAGCCTGATACCAAAACCTTCCTCTGGAATATAAATCCCCGGCTCAACAGTAAATACCATCCCCGGCTGGATCGGGCCATACATCGTACCCACATCATGCACATCCAGCCCTAGGTGATGGGAAGTCCCATGCATGAAATATTTCTTATACGCTGGCCAATTTGGATCTTGATTTTTCACATCAGTCTGATCGATCAGTCCCAGTCCGATCAACTCGGACTGCATGAGCAAGCCGACTTCCTTATGATAGTCCTGAATCGTCACACCAGGTCTCAGCATGTTACTGGCCTGCTTGTGCACCCGAAGCACCGCATTGTAAACTGACTTTTGTCTATCGGTAAATCTTCCGCTGACTGGAATCGTCCGGGTCATATCCGCATTGTAGTTGCCATATTCCGCACCCACGTCCATCAAAAGAAGTTCTCCTGCATTACAGGCCTTATTATTTTCCAAATAATGCAAAACACAGGCAGAAATCCCGGAGGCAATGATCGGCTCATAGGCAAATCCCTTGCTGCGGTTTCTCACAAACTCATGAAGGTATTCGGCTTCAATCTCATACTCTGTGACACCAGGCTTGACGAAGTTCAATATTCTACGAAACCCTTTTTCTGTAATATCACAGGCAATCTGCAATTGATCGATCTCCTCCTGTTCTTTCACTCCTCTTAGCTCATGCATGAGAGGAGCCGCTCTATCATAGACATGGAGTGGAAACTGCTCTTTGCATTGTTTGATAAATCGGGCATCTCTCGTCTCTACCACCACTCCGGCACGCAGGTGCTCATTGGTATTCAGGTAGATCCGCTCAGACAGCGCCATCACTGTATTGAATATCTGATCAAATGCGTCCAGCCACTGGATATTTTTAATCCCTGAGGCAGCTTCAGCTTCTTCTTTGGTGTACTTATGTCCTTCCCAGACAGCGATATGCTCATTGGTCTCCCGAAGAAAAAGCACCTCTCTCAGCGAAGGATTGGGACAGTCTGGAGCGATCAATACGATACTTTCTTCCTGATCTATTCCGCTGAGATAAAGTAAATCGTTGTTTTGTCTGAATTTCATCGTGCCATCTGCATTGGTAGGCATGATGTCGTTGGAATTAAAAACTGCCACTGAGTTTTTGGCTAATTTGGCGGCTAGCTTGGCTCTGTTTTTCACATAAAGTGAGGAAGGAAGCGGTGTATATTTCATAAAACAACTCTTTCTTTTGGTGAGAAAATAAGTGACTGGAACCATTCCTGCCACCATTTCATTTATTTTGATCGGGACAAAATAACATTATTCCCACGGAGATTAAAAGGCAGAATTTTTACTACCTTCATTTCAAACAGGTTTTCATGTATCAAATCAAAGAGCTTGCAAACGGCATCCGCATCGTCCATCAGGAGGTCACCCATACCCGTCTGGTCCATTGTGGATTTATACTCAATATCGGCAGTAGAGACGAGACCAAAGAGCAGGAAGGTCTGGCACATTTCTGGGAGCACATGGCTTTCAAAGGCACTCAAAAGCGAAAAACTTTTCACATCATCAATCGACTCGAATCGCTCGGTGGAGAGCTCAATGCTTACACGACAAAAGAAAAAATCTGCTTCTATGCCTCAGTGCTCAAAGAACACTATGCCAAAGCCGCTGATTTGCTTTTTGACATTACTTTCAACAGCACCTTTCCGACTAAGGAAATAGAAAAAGAAAGGCAGGTGATCTTAGAGGAAATGGCAATGTACCGAGACTCGCCAGACGATTCCATTCAGGATGAATTGGATGCTTTGGTTTTTGAAAATCATGCTTTGGGACGGAATATTCTGGGAAATGAAGAAACCGTCGCCAATTTCTCCCAACAGGATTTCTTTGATTTTATTTCCAGTAGACTGGATACCTCGCAAGTGGTGTTTTCCATCGTCGGAAATATTTCGTTTTCCAAAGCTCTGAAACTGATCGAAGGTCCTCTTTCTGAAATCAAACCGAAGAGAACGCTCTATCTCAGAAGTGGTTTTCATGACTACACCCCCCAATCCAAAACTGTCAAAAGAGACATTTCCCAGTCGCTGAGTGCAATTGGAAGACCTGCATTTTCGCAGCATGATCCCAACCGCTACAAACTCTACCTGCTCAATAATATTCTGGGAGGCCCAAGTATGAATAGCCGCCTGAATCTCGCATTAAGAGAAAAATACGGCTACGTCTACTCCATTGAGTCCAGCTATCAGCCCTTTTCTGATACGGGTTTTTTTGGGATCTACTTTGGAACCGAAGAAAAGACTCTCAAAAAATCCACTCAAATAGTTCTGAGAGAAATGCAAAAGCTCCGAACCAAAAAACTGGGAACGATGCAGCTGCACATGGCCAAAGAACAGGCCATTGGGCAGATGGCTATGGCCGAGGAAAACTACGCCGCACTCATGCTCGTCTATGGAAAAAGCCTCATAGATCATGGCAAAATAGATCCTCTGGAACGTATATTTGAGCAAATCAGAGATACGACTGCAGAAGAGCTCCTCGAAATAGCAGGCATGATCCTGGATCCTGAGCAGCTGACCCATCTCACCTACTTACCCAATTAAAATGGAATTTATCGATCCGGCACTTTTGGCCTATTGCGAAGCGCATACGAGTGAAGAAGACCCACTTTTGCAGAAAATCGTGAGGGAAACACAGCTCAAAGTGATGCGCCCAAGAATGCTCTCAGGCCATCTGCAGGGCAAGCTTTTGGAACTATTCGTCAAAATGCTCCGACCCAAAACAATTTTGGAAATCGGCACTTACACGGGCTACTCAGGCCTTTGTATGGCCAAAGGTTTGGCTCCAGATGGAAAGCTCATCACACTGGACATCAATGATGAATTGGAAAAAATGGTGAGGGGATTTTTTGACGAAAGCGGCTACGGATCTCAGATCGACTACCGACTCGGCAATGCGCTAGCTATCATCCCTGAATTGGAAGGCCCTTTTGATCTAGTCTTCATAGACGCTGACAAAGCCAACTATGCAGCCTATTATGATTTGGTCATTGACAAACTTTCCCAAGGAGGTTTTATCCTCGCCGACAATGTACTTTGGTCTGGAAAAGTACTTCCTGAAGGGAGAAAAAAACTCGATAAAAACACGGCCGCTTTGCTGGACTTCAACCGTAAAATCCAGGAAGATCCTCGTGTCGAAAACAGCCTCCTCCCGATCCGGGATGGAATATTGATGGTCAGAAAACTCTAATTTTTTAAAATAGGAATCATTTTTGCTCAATGCGTGCTGTGCAATTGAACCATTCCTTATGAAGTTTCGTCGAGTCTTTTTTTTCACCTTCTTTCTCTTTGCTTTTGCTCAATTTACAGTCGTAGCCCAGATCCCTCAAGTACCTGCTGAATTGGAGTTTGCAGATCTGATCGTGCGAATCAACCCTCAAGCCAGGCGAGAAATCCAGCTCGACGTAGACGCTTTGTACCGAAACCCTTCCTATTTCAAAGTCAAACAAGACCGGTTCAACCTCTATCGCCCGATCATCGAGCGGGAGCTGACCAATGTCGGAGTTCCGCTGGACCTGCAATATTTGGTAATTCAGGAAAGTGGATTGATTGCAGATGCTGTTTCCACATCCAATGCGGTGGGTTTTTGGCAGTTCAAACAAGGAACAGCGGAAGAGGTTTTTCTTCGGGTGGACAATCAGGTCGACGATCGTAAAAACATCGTCAACTCAACCCGCGGAGCAGCCCTATATCTCAAGAAACACAATAATTCCTTTGACAACTGGATGTGCGCACTCGTCTCATATCAGATGGGACTAGGTGGAGCAAAGGCCTATTTTGGCACAAAATACAATGGAAAAACAGTCGTCGACATCGACAGAAATTCACATTGGTATTTCAAAAAATTCTTAGCACACAAAGTCGCTTTTGAAAACAGCAGCTACAGTCTTGTCAGTAACAACCGACGCTTGGTCGAAGTCAAAGTATCAGGTCCTGTCACCTTATCCTCTCTGGCCAAAAAATATGGAGTAAGTGAGGATCATCTGAAAGAAATGAACAAGTGGGTTTCTCATGGCAAAATCCCTTCTGGAAGCGGGTATTCACTTGTGTATATTCAAGAAGGTCAAGCTGATTTTCAGCCAGCGATTGCTCAGGAGCAACCGACCAACTCTCCCCGACAGCAAGCCAAAATTTCCAATAATCCGGCTTACAAGCAAGCCAATTCATTTCCTAGAATCGCCGGAAACACGACGCAAGCCACGAGGCCTGACCAGATCACTGTCAATGAGCTAGATGGCGTACAAGCTGCTAAAACGACTACGCAAGAGAAATTTGCCGATCAAATCGGTATCAAGGAGAAAAGACTCAGAAAATACAATGATCTAGATGCTGGTGAACGAATCGAGTCCGGAGACTACTATTACACCGAAAAGAAAAAGTCGAAAGCAGACGTGGAAACCCACATCGTCCAGTCTGGTGAGACGCTTTGGAGTATTTCCCAAAAATACGGCATCAAGCTCTCTTCTCTAAAAGCTAAAAACCGAATCAGAAAGGACAGAGATCTCAAAGTGGGAATGGTGCTCAATCTTCAAGATCATAGAAAAAGAGGAGAAGATATCCCAATCGTACGAGTGCAGCCTGTATCCAATCAGCAAATCACTCAAACCAGCTCTTCTTCCTCTAGCTCTCCTACAGTCAATCAAACCAGACCAGCTGAAGTGCCTACGAGCAGCTCTACTCCTGCCGCATCTTCTAGTTCTTCCAGCATGACGCATACTGTAGCTGCCGGTGAAACGCTCTATGCCATCAGCAAACGATATGGGGTCACGGTAGAACAATTGAAATCCTGGAATCGGATCGGCAGCCAGAATATTATCAGCGTCGGTCAGAAATTAACTATCTTCAAGCCCTGATTCAGACTTTTTTCATGCGCAGATTACTATTCCTTTCAGGACTCCTCTTCCTTTGCTTCTTCCAGGGACTTCGGGCACAGGATATTCAGTTCATCCCTGATACGGTTCTCATCAATGGAGATACATTGCTGATGTTGGGTGATTCTGTTCTGATCGAAGAGCCTAAAAAGGAGATTTTCTGGAAAACGGGAGGGAATTATAACATGAATATTCAGCAAGTGACTCTGAGCAACTGGGCCGCTGGGGGCTCGAGTTCTTTTGCCTTGAATACAGGTGTGTCAGTTTTTGCTAATTACAAGAAAGACAATAAAGTCTGGGACACACAGCTGAATGTCAATTTAGGTTTCAGCCGGCAAAGTGACCGACAATACCAAACCAGAAAGACCAACGACAATTTCACTTTCGTCAGTAACTATGGCCGGGAGCTTTCCAAAATGCTCTATCTGTCTACCCAGCTGGATGCCCGGACTCAGCTTTTGGAAGGGTTCAAGTACAGTGCTGGGTCAGATGGCGAGGTGCTGAGGACCAAAATCTCTGATTTACTTTCACCGGGCTATGTGCAGTCTTCCACCGGTCTGAACTATCGAAAGACCTACGAAAGAAAAGGGAAGTTATCTATGATTATTTCACCCTTCACCGGTCGATTTACCATCGTGATGAATGATTCCCTGAGCAATGCAGGGGCATTTGGTGTGACTCCAGGAGAGAATGTACGAGCCGAGGCGGGGATGTCATTAGCTACCTCTATCACCGATTTTGTCCTGATGGAAAATATCACCTGGAAAGCTGATCTCAACCTTTTCTCCAACTATGAAAGTTTTGGAAATATGGTAGTCAATTTCAGTTCAAAAATTCAGATGAAGGTCAATAAGTATATTTCGACCCGAATCGAAACCGCACTGATCTATGACGAAAATGTCTTGATCAAACAGGATGACGGCAGTTCCAAGCAAGCAATCCAGCTTCAAAACCTCATCAATTTCGGGGTTAGTCTGGACTTTTAGAAGTCCGTCTCCAAGCCAAACTTCTTTGTAAATTCCTTCAATGCCGGATGTTTATCCAGAAGGTAGATGAATTTATCTGAATTGGTATAGAGTTTCGTCTTCTGATCCACGATTTCTTCCTTGAGCTCCAGAGTGACCCTAAACGGTCCCACTCCAGCGACCTGACGAATAATAGCAATCAGCTCCGGCTTCATCTTCTCGGCAATTTCTTCCTGCATATGTCCCATGACCTGCAAGACTATCTCCTTTTCCTTGACCTGAATAGACTGGTTGAGAATGACTGATTCGAGATTCTTCTTTTGATTTTTGAAATGCTCCAGGATTTGAGGCAAATGCCGATCCAGCAGTTCCTGCGTCAAAGGCAAGAGTGACTCGGTAGTAGGCACAAACTCCACCGGATCTTTAGCTTTGGATTCCGACTGAACGGTCTGTTGCGAAAGCTCCTTTGCCAGCTTTTTAGTTTGAGAGAGAGATGTAGGAATAGAAATCGTTTTTTGAACAGGAGAAGTCTTGGCAGCAGGTCTCGCAACGGCCGTATCAGTCTCTTGTTCTTGAGATTTTTCTTCCTTAGCTAGGCTTTTTTTTTTGATTCCTCCGCTGCTGCTGCAGCTAGGCTGATAGCCTGAGGCAATTTGGCCATTTTCATCAGAGCGAGCTCTACATGCAGGCGCTGATTCTTGCTAGTCTTGTAGTGGATATCGCACTGATTGGCCAGATTGAGAGCGGATAGCAAAAAAGAGGAACTGATTTCTTGGGTTTGTTTCAGATAGCGTTCTTTGACATTCTCAGATACCTCTATCAGATCTATTGTCACTTGGTCTTTGACCACGAGCAGATCTCTAAAATGCTCGCACAGACCGACAATGAAATTATGCCCATCAAACCCTTTCTTCAGAATTTCATCAAAAATCAACAAAGACTGCGAAATATCTCCGGCGATCAGGGCATCGACTACCTTAAAATAGTAGTCATAATCCAAGATATGCAGATTGGAAATGGTCTCCTGATAGGTGACTTTCTGTCCAGCTGAATAGGTGACGATCAAGTCAAAGATCGAAAGGGCATCTCTCAAGGCTCCATCTGCTTTGGTAGCGATCAAGCGAAGGGCTTCATCTTCGTATTCCACTTTTTCCTGATCGGCAATATATTTCAGATGATCAGCGATATGCTTGATCTGAATTCTATTGAAGTCAAAAATCTGACAACGGGAAAGGATAGTCGGGATGATCTTGTGCTTTTCCGTAGTAGCCAGAATAAAAATAGCATACTTCGGTGGCTCTTCCAAAGTCTTCAAAAAGGCATTGAAGGCTTGGTTGGAAAGCATGTGAACCTCATCTATGATATAGACTTTATATTGGCCTTTTTGCGGAGCATAACGCACTTGATCCACCAGATTCCGGATATCATCCACGGAATTGTTGGAGGCTGCATCGAGCTCATAGATGTTGAAAGAGGAGTTGTTTTGGAAAGAAACGCAAGACTCACAGATGCCGCACGCCTCCTGATCATCACCCCGGTTTTCGCAGTTGATTGTTTTGGCCAAAATACGTGCGCAGGTAGTCTTACCTACACCTCTCGGACCACAAAAAAGGAAAGCCTGGGCAAGGTGATTGTTTTTGATCGCGTTTTGAAGTGTGGTAGTAATGTGCTGCTGCCCTACTACACTTCTAAAATTAGCTGGTCTATATTTTCTTGCCGAAACAACGAAGTTTTCCATCGCTGCAAGATATAAAAATCTGGCTATACAGAAACCCCGAAAACTGGGCTATTCAAAAGATTTTCCATAAGGAATTGAGCTTGAAGTGGATGCTTTGGTAGAATTTAATAATAGTACTCAGTGATCAGTGGTCAGTACTCGTGACCACAGACCACAGACCACTGACAACAGTAAGAGTTTCTCAAACTTTAAACTTTTCACTTTAAACTCTCTGATTTTCTTCCTTGGAACTAAAATTGGATTACTTTTGTCATCCCAAAGCAAATGGGGCTGACCGGTTTTGACAGTAAGTGTAGAGATCGGGCTTGCATGCAGGCTGGAGTATGTACGGCCTTGAAAGATTCATACGAACTATAAATGGCGAAACTTCTTACGCCATGGCTGCCTAATCTAACCTTATAGGATAGATCGCTTAAAGGGTTGAGTCACAAATCGTGATTCCCCGGCCACATCTCACCGCCCGTTGTCTGATCCGGGTGGATTTGAGGTGTCGACTTGATCGGGCTGCTGCTTGTGATGCGATTAAGCAAGCTTAAGACGAATCGATAAGCCAAGCTCAGGTGTGTCACCCAGCATAGTTTGGTCGAAAACCAAATCGGTGACTAAGCATGTAGACGGTACGGTGTTTCCTTATCTGGACGCGAGTTCGAATCTCGCCAGCTCCACAAAGCCTTTTGTAATCAACAGATTATAAAAGGCTTTTCTTTTTATCACTCTGACTAGATGATTACTGGCATTTTTCTCTTCTATACATTTAATAGACGTGCTTAAGTCAATATTCAGCCTCTAAAAAACTTCATAGATTAACTCAAGATCATAGCTCCAACCCTCCTAATTTAGAATTCACCTCAGCTCATAAAAATTATCATCCCGGTTTTGATCAGGTCTGGTACCCCAAGGATCCAAAGCAAGTACCTGGGGAAGTTGATCCAGTGAAATTTGAACTTGTCCCCTCCCCGACTTTACCCGTACTTTTTGGGCAAAGAGTATATCATCCTCCTTATTTAAAGCTTTTGGATGCACTGCAAATGCGGCCAATTTAATTTCTTCATCCAAAGGTACTTCCACCTGTGTCCCATCGGCCTGTTGCTCCATCTTAGATGCATGATAGTCCAAAGTCAATTGGAATAAGCCATTTTGGGATTCTTCAATTTGGGCATCCAATATCTGAAGATCGTAGATCATGACTTTCTGAAACCAATCTTCAAGTAGTTTCTGACCCTCAAGATTAGTTTCTTTCTTCATTTTATCGAGCAAAAGCTGAGAATCTACCACTGGTCTTTTATTGGCCAATGAATTACTTACCAACTCGCGGATGATAGCGTTGAGCACTTCCTCGCCCAATAAATCTCTCGAGGCCAAAAAAGCAGTCAAACTTTTGCCGTACGCCAAATAGCTCTGATTTTCCTGCTCGGCAAGACTTTGCTCCGACTTAATCGCAGTAGCACGACCTTGAAGATAGGTTCTATTGGCTTGATCACTGAGATACCAAGTCGCTGCTTTTCCCAGACTTTTTTCGAGCAGCAGGACCTCTGCGTATTTGGCCAAACCTTCTACAAATAATGATGCGCCTGGCACATTTCTCGGAGCCAACAAATGACCAAACCATTGATGGGCCACTTCATGAACTGCCCGCTTGGCTTGAAGATCAAATTGGTCAGTGCCTTCTTTGACCAAAAAATACTTATCCTCAGTCATGCTAATGACTCCCGGATGCGCATAGCCTCCAAAGCCCCAAAAACCAGGAACCTCTACTAAGTTCATGTGATCAAACGGGTACTTTCCAAAAGTAGCACTGCAATACTCCAATGCATCTTGCATGACTTTTAGCGTTTTTTCATTTGCAAAGCCATGCTTCATTGCACTATAGACTTTCAACATGACATCTCCATACTGGACGCTATCGACCTGATAGACTCCTGAAAAGAATCCAACAGCCGGAAGAATTGGCTCAGGAGACTGAAAATGAGATACACGCTGATTTCTTTCCAGCCTTTCCTCAATCAGATTGCCGGATGTGATCGCAGTTTGATCACTATCTGTTTTCACAATAGCTTCGAAACCCACTTTATAAAGATTTTGCTCCGTGACTCCACTGTGCGAATCATCTCTGTCATCCTTATCTTTTGGAGGCAAACCTCTCTTTTTTCGCTCCCCATAATCCTTGATCTCCATGGATTCCGAATAGCCAAAGAAAGGGACAAAATCTCTCAAATTGAGATAAGACCCATTTTGAACAACAGCCTTGTGGTTTTGGAGCAATGTGCTTTGGGGCTCAACAGAAAAAGAAAATTCCAAGCTATCACCAGGCAAAACAGCCTCTGAAAATGAAACTTGATAGAGCATCAATTCTTCGATATAGCCAAAGTCCTCGACCTTCTCCAAATTAAAATCTCTCAGCTTTTCCTTTTCCTGAATCAACATATTTCTAATGGGCTCAGATGAGGGATTGACCAGTTTCCCACTCACTTTTGCCTTGAAATTTCGCTCCGAAGGCCGCAGATCCAAGTCAATTCTAAGATCCGCATAGGCTAAAACTGGAGCACCTTTATACTTCTGGAATTCTTGCTCATAGCGGGCTTTTTGATTCAGCATTCGAGCTGTAGGAATGAAGCTTCCCTCTCGTAAGGTCTTCAAAAAATATCCTCCCCAAAGTCCAAGAAAAAGGACGGTAAAAAACAGTGCTAATCGAGGAACTGGTTTTTTGAGAAATTCACGATTCCGAAATGAAAAAGATTGATCCCAAAAGAAATAAAGCCACAATGCGATCGCTATAGCAAGGATCCCCCAAAGGAGGCTCAAGTTCAAAAAAGGATTTAATTGATAATCAAACCCTGTCATTTCACTATAAGTGAGAAAAGGAGTACTACCAACCAAAAATAAAGGATATGACAAACCTAGTGTAGAACTCAATGGCCCAGCAAAGATCCCAAAAGAGATCGCAGACAGGCCCATACCGATGTATTTGTGAGGAGTATATCGCTGAATCAGCAGAAATATGATGCTGAAAAAAAACATACTCCAACCCGGGCTTAGGTAAAGCGAGAGTATAGCCCATTTATCTCCAGCCCAAGAACTATCAAAGAGTTGGAAACCCAAACAAACCAGCACTGTCAAGCTAACCATTGTGATGATCACCAATGCCAGAGTCGTAAAATGAGAAAGAAATATCAATCCTTTTGGGGCCGGAGTCGCACTCACCAATTCCTGCATGCCGTAGTCTTTTTCTCTCCAAGTCAGTGAACCACCGAAAAAGATCAACAGGATAATTCCAAAGAGAAACAGTGGCTGCTGTACTCTATCCAATAGAATTTGAGTGGCTGGGTAGAAACTCTCCTCGTACGAGCCCCCAGAGAAAAGCTTAAAATAAATCTCTGTAACCGCTATGATAATCCAAGCGCCAAGAATCATCCAAAACAGATAGTTTTTCAATATAAACTGGACAGAAAGTCGCAACTGAGAACGAAAAACAGCTCTAAAATCACCGGTTTGAGGTTTAATCTTTTCGAAGGAAATAATTTGAAAGTCAGCTGAATCATCCTCTTTCTGCTTCACTTTTAGTCTTTCCTTAGCTTCTCTAAATGAGAAAATCCGGTAGCCAACAGCCAAAACACCTAAAGAGAACGTAAGCCAAAGCGCCCTATTCCATGCAAATAAACCAGAAAACTGAATTCCCAAATTATTCTTTTCGTAGCTAGTCCAAAGGTTCGTTTGATGAAAAAATGCCGATATCCCGAAAGGATCTGCTAAGGCTGCCCAGACCAGATTTTCACTCGCTACCGGTGCAGCATTTGCCAACAGCGGAGAGTTAAGAAAGATGGAACAAATAAAATATGCAGCATAGATCCCTACCGCAGTCGCATAGGTTGCGAGAGGATTTTTGGTCAACAATCCAACCGTAAAAAGTAAGGCTATGAGGGTAGATAGCGTAGGAATGAGAAGTTTGAAAGCCACTGAAAGCCCGGCACCCAATTGAAAATCCAAAATCCTACTTGGATCTAGATCTGAGTATGCCACGCCCAGGCAAAAACCAATGATAGAAGGCAGGAATACCAACAAAGTAACGATCCAAGTACCGACCAAACGGCTCATGAAAAATGATCCTTTTGAGACCGGAGTCACAAAAATCAACCCTTCCATGCGGGATTGAGAATCTCTCTGGGTGGCTTTGACCACAAAAAACATAATGGAAAAAACTCCACCCAGACTCAACAGCCCCAACTTAAAAAAGAATTGGTATTCGGAATTATAAACCGTCTCAAAGGACGCGGCTCCTTGGCCTCCCATCAGGAATGCAAAACCAAAATAGATGACACCAAAAATGGGAGCTGCCCAGGTTTTTAGTTGGATCAGCAATTCAAAGCGGATAAGTTGAAAAAACTGCTTCACTTCGGAGAATTTTGTGTTTGTAAAATGCTGAAATAGTAATCCTCCAAACTGGGACGAACCGGCTCAAAATCAGAGCCCGGTGACTTTTCGCTTGCAATATGGATTTTGGTTTTCCCGGCGATCAATTTGGAAGAGATCACATTGTATTCTGTCTGGTAGCCTGCCAATTCGGATTTCTCAATCTTCTTGGACCAAATTTTCCCTTCTAGACTTTTTGTTAAAGCTTGAGGATTTCCTTTTGCCAAAATTTTACCCTGACCCAGTACAGCCATCTGGGTGCAAAGCTCCTGAACATCATCCACTAGGTGTGTAGAAAGAATGACAATCACATGCTCCCCTATTTCTGCCAGTAGATTGAGAAAGCGGTTTCGTTCCTCTGGGTCCAAACCAGCGGTCGGTTCATCCACGATGATCAATTTCGGATTTCCAAGTAGGGCTTGAGCTATTCCAAACCGCTGTTTCATTCCTCCGGAGAAAGATGAAACTGCTTTTTTTCTATGTTGGAAAAGATTGGTTTGATGAAGGAGCTGAGTGATTTGGTTCGTCCTGGCAGAGCCATCTGTAATTCCTTTCAAAACTGCCAAATGATGCAATAAATCCCAGGCTGAAATACCGGGATAGACTCCAAAATCCTGAGGCAAATAGCCCAAAATAGACCTGATTTTCTCAGGAGTTTTTAGCACTTGCTCCCCATTGAAATTGATAGTTCCAGCATCGGAGGTTTGGAGCATCGCAATGGTCCTCATCAAACTAGACTTCCCAGCCCCATTGGGGCCAAGTAAACCAAACATCCCATTTTCTATCCGAATGGATATGTCGTCCAGAGCCTTCACTCCGTTTGAATAGGTTTTGCTGAGATTGTGAATTTCAAGTGAGTTGCTCATAGCTCAAAATTGATGATCAACCAAAGCTTGGGAATTCACTTGAATCCATCTAATTAAAATGACCAACTATGGGAATACGAGGATGAACTGGCCTATCAGTGGATTTCTCACAAAAACCCGTAATAAGAAGTGTTCGTCATGAAAATCAACTCGTTTGTCCTCTTTATTTTTTGGAAAATTTGCATTGGTTAGTTTAGTAGCATGTTTCCAAAAGCAGCATTTTTCAAGGCCTTGGGCTACGGTTTGGCCGTGACTTTACTGGTCACTTATTTACTCAATCGAATGGGCTTTATTCGAATTGATCCAGAAGAATATCTCGAAAACACCTTGATTCTTGGATCTTGGTGGATATTAAGCAGCTTGGTGTTTTACTATAGCAAGAAAGTTTGGCTTCGGAGAAAAAGTCTTCTTACCGTACTGTATTTGACCCTTTTTTTCTGTCTAATATTACTTCTAGATCAGTGGATGTCCATTCCCGACAATCCCGTCTCCATATTTTTACTCATCTTGTTTTGGATGGGAATTGGCAGATTTGTTTCTCCAGCTTTTTTCAAAAAATATCAAAAGGTAATTTTTGCCGTTTATGGGATCGTTTGGATTCTATTCGCTCTGTTGAGATGGAATGAAAGCCACTTACGCGAGCATCATGATTTGGCTATATTCATGCTTCTGATACCCATTCCTTTTTTCATTCTTCTTTGGTTTTTTGAGCAATGGAAAAGAATCAAAGAGCTGGAAACTCAAAAAAATCAGGCAGAACTTGCCATGTTGAAAAATCAAATCAATCCCCACTTCCTCTTTAACACGCTGAACAATCTTTATGGGCTTTGTGTAGAAAAATCAGATTTGGCGCCAGAGGTGGTTTTAAAACTTTCGGACATGATGCGCTATTCAATCTATGAGGGAAAAGCTGCGGAAATTTTGCTAAGTAAGGAAGTGACTTATCTGGAAAATTTTCTTGCCTTGCAGGAATTAAGGCATCGACACCAGCCCAAAATTGATTTGCAAATTCAGATTGATGAGGATCGGATGGTTTCACCACTTTTATTAATTGTACTTTTGGAAAACGCCTTTAAACATGGTGTAGAAAAGATGACAGAGCTAGCTTATGTCAAGATCGCACTCCACTCAGATAAGGAAAAGTTGAGTTTCCATGTAGAAAACAACTTCGACTCAAGCTCTGAAAACACAGTGTCGGGCATAGGACTAGAAAACCTAAAAAGAAGATTAGAACTAGCCTACCCCAATTCTCATCTTTTGCAAATCACCAAGAACAATGGCATTTACCAGGCACTACTAGAAATCGCATGGATTTAATCAAATATGTCATAGTGGATGATGAACCTATCGCTCACCGCATCATAGAGGGATATTGTGAGAATTTCCCTTTTTTGAATAAGGTCGGGAATTTCTATAATGCATTTGAGGCAATGGAGTTTTTTAGAAAAGGGAAAGCCGATTTGATTTTCCTGGACATCAATATGCCCAAATTGACTGGATTTGAGTTGCTTAAGTCTATTTCTGACCCTCCGAAGGTGATTGTGACCTCAGCACATCAGGAGTTTGCTTTGGAAGGTTATGAATTGAATATCACAGATTATTTATTGAAGCCCTTTGGCCTGGACCGATTCATCAAGGCAATCCAAAAACTGAGGGCTATTCAGGCACCAGTTCAGAACCAGACATCTCTAGAGTATCCTGATAGAATTTTCCTCAAATCGGACAAAAAGCTGGTGCAACTTGAAATGCGAGATATTTTTTATGTGGAGGCATTAGGCAACTACACCAAGGTTTTTCATTCAGGCGGAATGCTTGTTTGTCCGGATAAAATTTCAGATTTAGAAGGAAAGCTTCCTTCACCAAATTTTGTCAGAATCCATAAGTCCTATCTGATCAACCGTGACAAAATAGAGTTCATCGAAGGAAACCAAATCAGTATTTCTGGCTCAAAACTTCCGATTGGCCAGACTTACAAAGCCTCCCTTCAGGATTTTTTTAATTGAGCCGTCCGAATCAAGGTTTTTAGTTTTACCCAAGCCACTTCTAAATGGTAAGGCCTCTATCGCTATCATTTTCAGAATATCTACAAGACAAAGGCAAACAACAAAACACACTAAAAGTCCATAAAATGAAAAAGCCCCAGACTGTTAAAATCTGGGGCTTTTCGAAACATTTGACTGTCAAAATGCAGAGGAGGAGGGATTCGAACCCCCGGTACCTCGCGGTACAACGGTTTTCAAGACCGCCGCATTCGACCACTCTGCCACTCCTCTGTGATCTATACAAGTGAAACATTGATCTGTTTCGGTTTGCAAAAGTAGGAGTATTCTCAACTTTTGCAAAATACTGATAAGGTTAATTTTCAACCCCCTGAAAATGAAGCATATTTTTTTTTCACCTCACTGATGTAAATATGGAAAAATAACCAATGCATGCTGACTTACCGTCGCAAAATCTCTCCAAACCCGGTTTAGCTCAGTCTCCATCTTTGCCGCATCCAATCCAGCCAAAGGATACACCCCAAAAACAGACTCTCTACACCCCTGAACAAGCTCTCTGCTACACTTGCTCACAGTTTGTAAGCTTTCAACATTGATTTCACCTACTTGCTCCAACATCCGCCATGATTCACCCACAGCTTGGTTAAACCCTACTTCCAACTCTTCCAACACGGCTTGACTATTCCGAAACTTCTCTTCTGCATAAGTGATTTGCTCATTTGAAAAACTCCGGTATTCATTTCTCCTCCAAAATGAAGATTCAATAAGTTCATTCAAATGCTGTGAAATACCCAAAATATTTGCTGCTAAAGTAGCTTCCGCCAATTGCAAAAAAGGATACTGAAAAACCATGTCTGGCAAGGTCGTATGAGCAGGGTCTATCTGAAAACATCTATTCTGAGGCACAGTCAAATCTTTCACTTCAAAAGCATGAGAACCAGTAGCAATCATCCCCATATAGTTCCATCCATCCAGAATCTCCACTTCTTCTCTTTTCAACAGAAAAGCTTTCACCAAAGCCTTACCATCTTCATCCAACAGAGGCCTACCTCCCTCCCAAATCTCACAATTCGCCGTGAAATGACTTGCATGCAAGGCACCAGATGCATAAGTCCATGATCCATTGATCCGATATTTCCCCTGATGGAGATCGGCTTTTCCTCCTACAAAACCACTTCCGGCAAAACACACTTTTGGATCAGGAAACACTTCACGTCGTAAAGAGTCTTCCAAAAAACCTACAAACCATAGGGCGCCGGAGCAAAGAGTCACTGTCCATCCCAAGCTGCCGTCTAGCCTTGCCAAATCCCTTTCGACCTGCAATGCTTCTGGCAAACTTAATCCTAGCCCTCCTAAAGACTTTGGCACAAAAAGCTGAAAATACTTCCCCCTGTGAATCTCCTGAATCCACTCATCTATGAGACTACCCTGAGACTCAGATTTAGCAGCATGTTGTGCGTCAAATAGATTCGAATGCATAATCTTGTTTTTTGAGGATTTTTCTCCAGTCCAGATACCCAAGTATCGCTACCACAAACAAAAAACTGGTCAGCAGGCCAAATAAAAACAGCCCCTTGTAGAACAGTAGCGGAATTGCAATCGCATTAGAAATATTGAGCCATATCCAGTTTTCGAGTTTTCTACCCGCTAGCAGCCACATACCTGCCCATGCAGTCGATGAAACCAGTGAGTCTATGACAGGAACATCCGAGTCTGTAAACGTCACTAAGAAGAAATACAAAACAGCCCAACCTCCAAGAGCAATAGCCCACGTGACTTGCTGATCTTTGATACTGCTCCGGGTGACCTGCGGTGCTCCAAATTCATTTCGGCTTTTCCACTTGATCCATCCATAAATACTCATGGCCAAATAATACCCATTTAATAGGGTCTCTGCGTAAAGCTTGGCCTGAACCAAGACTATCGCACCACAGCAAATACTGATGATCCCCGTAGGATAAAGCCAAACCTTGTTTTTTTTGGCCAAAAGCACTTCTGACACGCCAAATGATACGGCAATCCACTCCAGCCAACCGGTGTTGCGAATCTGCTCCAGTAGCAGATCCAAATCGATAAAATTTTCCATTTGAATAATGATTAGATTATTCAAAAAAGGAGGTATAGGATACGTTTCCCTACGCCGGCATTACCCGGATCAGGTGCTCGGCAAAATTTTGCCGATGGGTATGATCTCAGCCCTATATATTGGGGCACCCCTTAATTGATAAGACGAATTAATAACCAAAACTATTGGAATCCAAACTCTATGCAGGTTTTGCAAAAGAAAGCCCGGTTCAACAAACCGGGCTTTCTTCCCAAAATCAAACAAGCTCAATAGATATCAATTAAACGTACTCTCAGCCAGAATATTGGCAAGCTTTCAGATTCTTTTAGCGTAAATTCAACTCATACAAAACAGCACAACCATGGATACCAACTCAAAAACCCAAATCACCATCACAGCCACGATCAAAGCTCCAATCAATCAGGTCTGGGCTATGTACAATGACCCCTATCATATTACAAAATGGAACTCAGCTTCTGAAGATTGGCATTGCCCTCAGGCCGAATCGGACTTTCGAGAAGGAGGCAAATTCAGTAGCCGAATGGAAGCAAAAGACGGATCGATGGGATTTGATTTTTGGGGAATCTATCAAAAAATCCAAGTGAACAAACTGCTATCCTATGAAATGGGAGACGGAAGAAAGGCAAGTGTTTTTTTCGAGGAAATAGAAAATGAATCGAGAGTCACCATACAATTTGAAGCAGAAGGAACTAACTCACTCGAAATGCAGCAAGCTGGATGGCAAGCTATTTTAGACAATTTCAAAAATTATGTCGAATTTCTTCAGACTGAATTTTTTCATATGGAAATAGAAATATTGGCCTCCCCTGCCCACGTTTTTGATAAAATGTTTTCTCCCGACAGCTACCGGGAATGGACTTCTGTTTTTTCGCCAGGCTCTTACTTCGAAGGAACTTTGAATAAAGGTGAAAGAATCTATTTCCTTGTGACCAATGAAAAGGGACAACGCGAGGGGATGATTGGGACGATTGCCGATCTCGTCCCCGATTATCATTGCTCCTTCAAATTCATCGGCCTTGTCAACGATGGCAAAGAAATCGAGGAGGGTGAAGAAATAGACAATCTAAAAGGAAGCTTTGAAAATTACACCTTGGTCGATCATACAAACAAAACAATACTGAAAATCGACATGGGTCCTGGAGGTGATTACAAAGAATATTTTGAAAAGACCTGGCCAAAGGCCTTGCATAAGCTCAAGACAATCTGCGAATCCTAAATTCCAAAAAGATCTGCATAGAGCTATATCCCTGCAGACCTTTTAAAACGTTTTTTCACGATTTGCATCTATCCCCTTACCACATAGTCACCGGTCTGTTTTCGGTAGGTTGATTGTCTCTGAACAGGTTGAAGACAGCCGAAAACTCATGGATCTGGCCCGGAAGCTGGTAGGATCCGCCCATCGGGAACTCATACACATAGCCGATCCGCAGCTTGTTGGTCAGCACGCCCACCTGGAGATTGGTCGCAAAGTCGATCCGATGGCCGCCACCTACCCAGATTTTGTTCATCAGCAGTACTTTTAGGTTGAACTCCTT
Source organism: Algoriphagus vanfongensis DSM 17529 (assembly GCF_000429465.1). Taxonomy (GTDB): domain Bacteria; phylum Bacteroidota; class Bacteroidia; order Cytophagales; family Cyclobacteriaceae; genus Algoriphagus; species Algoriphagus vanfongensis. The sequence continues at coordinate 131,487 of NZ_AUBX01000014.1, forward strand.
CAGGTCGGGCAGGTCCTTCTGACTGCGGTAAAACACATTCGTGATCACCGAAAGATTGGGACTGATCGCTTCCCTGAACCCCGCCTGTACCATCGAGGCCGCCGGATAGCCGTCCATAAACTCATCCCCCGAGCTGATCTTGCCTCCATTCACCCGGTGCATCCCGTAGCTGACATAGTACTTGGCATGGGTCAGGGCGATGCCCAGGTTGAAGTCCACGATATTCTGATTGGAAAACTGCCCGACATACTGTCCCAGCGTGGGATCGTTCTGCTCCTCGGTGGTCAGCGAATTGCCATCCAGCCGGATACTCTGATAGCTCACCCCGGCTCCCAGCCTCAGGTTGTGCTTCTCGGTGAGTCGGATCCTGGAAGCATAGTTGAGCATCAGTTCGGTCTCCCGGAAGGCCCCATAGGTATCATGCAGCAGGTTCAGTGACACCGCATTCTTGCCCGTCAGCTCCGGGTCACTCTCTCCGGAAAGCTCCCCAAAGTCCAGCTCCGTGCTGAAGTAATACGTCCGGGGAGCCCCCTCGAAGCCCGACCACTGGTTTCTCACAAAGCCCCGGATCGTGCTTCCCTCATAGCCTGTCAGACCGGGATTGAAGTAGCTCTGAAAATGGGAAAACTGGGATATGTATTTGGTGGATTGCCCGTAGCTCTCCAGGCTTAATACCATTCCCGCCAGCAGGGCCAATCCTATAAAATAGATTCGTTTCATGTCCTTCTTTGAAAAATAAGTGTTCACGCTGATTTCTTTTCGGTGCCGGACAGGAATCTCTCCCTGCCCGGCCTTTTGTATGCTCATTGTCTCAATAGGTTCAGGATTCCTCTTCTCACCTCTCCGGTCTCCCCGACCTCGATCACCCAGTAGTAAGCTCCGACCGGCATCTCCCTGCCCTCTGATCTTCCGTCCCATCGGACATCCGCATCTTCGGTATAGAACAGGCGCTGGCCTCCTCTGTCAAACACCTGGATCCTCACTCCTTGGTAGTAGCGCAATGCCGGCACTCCCCAGCTGTCATTCACTCCATCGGCATTCGGTGTAAAGGTATTGGTCAGCTCCAGCTCATCCAGCGGGGTCCTCAGTCTGGTGATCTGGAAGGTTTTGCTGATCACATTGCCGCCCCGGTCTTCTACCTGAAGCACCACTTCAAACTGGGTCTCTCCTGCCCGTTCGTCTTCCGAACTCCAGTATAGGATGTCGTCGATCACTTCGAATAGCTCATTATCTCCCTGTCCTTCCGGTAGGCTCAGCGTATGCTGGTCATCCGTAGCATCGATCACTGTGAAGGTGCCGATAGTCTGGAAGGTTGCATCAGGATCTCCGATGAATTCAGATTCGCTCAGTGTCACGTCTGTCGGTGCCGGCTTGGCCAGTACTTCGATCGTCAGCTCTGCTTTCAGCCCATAGGTATTGAAGAGTCCCGAGATCGCTGAGATTGTTCCTTCGTAGCTTGCTGTTCCGCTTTGTAGAGGATCATAGCCTGTCAGATTCCAGCTCACCGGCACATTCACCATTGCTGATTTTCCGGTGAGCGCCACGGCTTCTGCCGGTAGGTTCAGGCTTGCCTCAGGAGTATTCCAGGCTACCTGCATGGATTGGGTGATCAGTTCAGTGATGGACCGCTCCTGGAGGTAATCCGGCACGCCGTCTTCATCGCTGTCCTGAGCATCATCTGGATTGTCGGGATCCGTACCCTGTTGTTCTTCCACATAATCCGGCACTTGGTCCTCATCGGTATCCTGGTAGTCGGTTGGATCTTCGGAGTCGGTCCCTTCCTGTTCTTCGACATAGTCAGGAACTCCGTCCCCATCTGTGTCTTTGAAGTCATACGGATCTGTCGGGTCTGTCCCATCTTGCTCTTCCTCTTGATCCGGTACGCCGTCGCCGTCACTGTCATTATCCGGCTTTTCACTGATCTGGAAGTCTGCTCCGGTAAAGTCAATCGTGTAGTTTGCTCCTGCGCTTAAGGTGCCTTGCGTGATCGCATAGCTTCCGACAGCTTCACCCGCAGCTCTGCTTAATACTCCAGAGAACACTTCCATGCCGTCTCCATCTGCCAGTCCGCTATAGCTGTAGGTCAGTACAGGATCGGATTCACCCTGTGTCTTGCCCTGGCCGGAATCTGCCATTACTTGGATCTCTTTGCTTGTGATCGTCAGATTCGCTTTCAAAATCAGTTCCTCGAAGTTGGCTCCTGTCAGAGTGGCCACCACTTCATAGACTCCTGCGACTGTCTGGCCGTTGTTGGCAAAGCTGACCGAAACCCCTTCCGGAAGGTTCCCCAGAATACTCAGGAACTTGGCCAGTCCGTCGTATTCAAAAATTTGGTCTTTCAAGGTGATCTCCTGAACCGATGCCGGTGTGATCGTCAGATCAGCCTTGAGCTCTAAAGTCGTAAAGTTCGAGCCAGTAATCGTAGCCGTTACTTCCTGGGTTCCTACATCCGTTCTGCTATTGTTTGCATAGCTTACTGAGGTGCCAGCTGGAAGTGTTCCGGTAATGGCAAGGGACTTGGAGGTTCCATCAAAGACAAAGCTGGCATCATCGAGGGTGATTCCGGTGATCGTTGCAGGAGTGATCGTCAGATCAGCTGTCAGCTCCAAATTCATAAAGTTGGATCCTGATATCGTAGCCGTTACTTCCTGAGTTCCGACATCTGTTCTACTGTTGTTCGCATAGCTTACTGAGGTGCCAGCTGGAAGTGTTCCTGTGATGGCAAGAGACTTGGCTGTACCATCGTATACAAAGCTTGCATCATCGAAGGTGATTCCGGTAATGGTTGCTTTGGTAATGGTGAAGCTTGCTCCGGTGTAATTGATCGCGTAATTGGCTCCCGCATCCAGCGTTCCCAAGCTGATCGGGTAGCTTCCCACATTTTCTCCTGCTGCTCTTGCCAAAGCTCCTGTGAGAATGCTTGTATCATCTCCGTTTTCAAAGCCTATCACCTGATAGCTGAGCGTAGGGTCTGCCGTTCCAAAGACTTTGCTCTGTCCTCCATCCGCTGTCACATCCAGTACTTTCTCCGCTATCTCAAAGTCAGCGCTGGTGAAGTTGAGGATGTAATTGGCTCCTGCATCCAGGGTTCCAATTGTGATTGCGTACATACCCACATCTTCTCCGGCTACTCTGCTGAGTGCTCCTGTCAGAATAGAAGCATTGTCTCCGTTGCCAAAGTTGGATGCTGAATAGCTCAATATCGGATCAACTGAGCCATAGACTTTCGCCTGATTCGAATTGGCTGTAATACTCAGCGTTCTTGGTGTGATCGCAAAGTCTGCACTTGTGAAGTTGATCGTATAGTTAGCTCCGGCATCCAGTGTACCCAGGTTGATCGCATACATGTCTACATCTTCTCCCGCTGCTCTAGCCAAAGCTCCTGTCAGGATAGATTCAGTATCGCCATTTTGATAGCCGATCACCTCATAAGTGAATACCGGATCGGTAGAGCCATAAACTTTGGTTTGTCCTGAATCCGCAATGATCGTCAAGGTAGCCGGGGTGATCTCAAAGTCTGCTCCTGTATAGCTGATCGTATAGTTAGCTCCGGCATCCAGTGTACCCAGATTGATGGCATACATGTCTACATCTTCTCCAGCTACTCTTGCCAAAGTTCCTGTCAGAATAGATTCAGTATCGCCATTTTTATAGCCGGTCACATCATAAGTGAATACCGGATCGGCAGAGCCATAAACTTTGGACTGTCCTGCATCCGCAATGATCGTCAAAGTTGCAGGGCTGATCTCAAAGTCTGCTCCTGTGTAGCTAATCGTATAGTTAGCTCCGGCATCGAGTGTCCCCCGGTTGATCGCATACATACCTACATTTTCTCCAGCTGCTCTAGCCAAAGCTCCTGTCAGGATCGTTTCAGTATCGCCATTTTGATAGCCGGTCACCTCATAAGTGAATACCGGATCGGTAGAGCCATAAACTTTGGTTTGTCCTGAATCCGCAATGATCGTCAAGGTAGCCGGAGTGATGTTAAAGTCTGCTCCTGTGTAGCTGATGGTATAGTTTGCTCCGGCATCTAGCGTACCAATGTTGATCGCATACATACCTACATTTTCTCCCGTTGCTCTAGCCAAAGCTCCTGTCAGGATCGATTCATCATCTCCTACTCCGAAACCACTTGCGGTGTAAGTAAAGGCAGGGTCAGCCTCGCCATAAATTTTGCTCTGTCCCGCGTCTGCTGTAATTGAAAGAGTCGCAGGAGTGATCGTCAGATCAGCTGTCAGTATTAGAGTTGTGAAATTCGAACCTGCAATCGTAGCCGTTACTTCCTGGGTTCCTACATCTGTTCTGCTGTTATTCGAATAGCTGACACTTGTTCCGGTCGGTAGTGTTCCGGTGATCGCCAGAGACTTAGTCGTGCCGTCAAAGACAAAGCTTGCATCATCAAAGGTGATTCCTGTAACTGTCGCCGGAGTGATCGTCAGATCAGCGGTTAGTACCAAGGTCGTAAAGTTCGAGCCTGTGATCGTTGCCGTCACCTCTTGGGTACCGACATCGGTTCTGGTATTATTCGAATAGTTTACACTTGTTCCAGTTGGAAGCGTTCCGGTAATCGCCAAGGACTTGGCGGTGCCGTCAAAGACAAAGCTTGCATCATCAAAGGTGATTCCTGTAACTGTCGCCGGAGTGATCGTCAGATCAGCTGTCAAGACCAAGGTAGTATAGTTCGAACCGGAGATCGTCGCTGTCACTTCTTGCGTTCCGACATCGGTTCTGCTGTTATTCGAATAGCTTACACTTGTTCCGGTTGGAAGCGTTCCGGTGATCGCCAAGGACTTGGCGGTGCCGTCAAAGACAAAACTTGCATCATCAAAGGTGATTCCTGTAACTGTCGCTGGAGTGATTGCAAAGGTAGCTCCGGTAAAATTGATCGTATAGTTAGCCCCGGCATCCAGTGTACCCAGGTTGATCGCGTAGGCACCCACATTCTCTCCTGCTGCTCGAGACAATGCTCCGGTAAGGACAGATTCATTATCTCCGTTTTTAAAACCAGCTGCTTGATAGGTAAGGACCGGATCGAGACTGCCATAAATTTTGCTTTGTCCAGCATCCGCAGTGATAGCCAGATTTGCAGGCATAATCTCAAAGTCGGTACTAAAGAAATTAATGGAGTAGTTCGGCCCAGCATCCAAGGTTCCCTGAGAAACTGCATAGGTTCCCACATCTTCTCCTGTCGCTCTTGCAAGGGCTCCTATTAGGATAGTCTCATCATCCCCCGCTTCAAATCCTGTCGCTGTATAAGTGAATACCGGATCTGCCGAACCATATACTTTGCTTTGGCCAGCATCGACAGTTACATTCAATACTTTTGGTACCACCACTATGGTCACAGCCACATTCACTTGAGAAGGATTGCCGTTCACATCGGTGACTGTATAGGTGATGTTATTGACACCTTCGTCCGTTCTGTCAAATAAAGTCTGACTTAAAACTTGGGATTGAATTCCACAAGCATCTGTGGATCCTTTGTCTATCATTGCCGGTGTCAAGGTCACTGTACCAAAGGCATCCACATTCAAGGTGATTGCTGACTTGGCTAGGATAGTTGGCGGGGTATTATCCTGAACTAGAATCGTGGATGGATAAGAGTTGGTATTACCCGCTTGATCAGTAACATAGGTTGTAAGACTTCCCGTACCTACTAATGAACAGTCAAAAGTATCTCTACTTAACTCTACAACAATATCACCCACAGCCGAATAGTCATCTACTAGACTCAAAACAACTTCGCTTGGAGCCAAGGTGGAATTCCCATCAGAATCGAGGACAATAATGTAATTATCTCGGATAACAGCTGAAGGAGCTGAATTATCCAAAACCACGCTCAGGGCAGGCGAGCTCGGGCTTTCATTTCCTGCCAGATCTGTTTGAGTTACCGTAATTGAATGCAATCCGGAAGTCATTGAACTGACCGGAGTAAATGTCCAATCACCTGATCCATCAGCCGTTGTCTCACCCAAAGCGCCATCAACATCGCTAATTATCTGCACTTTACTTGAAGCCAAAGCAACTCCGGTAAATGTCGGCATCAAATCATTCGTAATATTATCAGAATCACTTATTCCAGAATCAGATCCTGGAGTCAAGTCAGGAACACTTGGAGCTGCAGGAGCTTGTGTATCAATTTCGATTTGTAATGCTGAGGACGGAACACTGATGTTTCCTGCTACATCTGTGGCGGTAGCCGTGATTTGGTGAGTACCTTCTGCCAAAGTAGAAGAGACAATAGCCCAATTACCTCCTGTTGCTGTAGATGTTCCGATAAGGTTTGCTCCGGAATACAGTTTCACCATCGATCCAGCTTCGGCTGTACCAATGAATGTCGGTGTGGAATTAGAGGAAATATTATCCGAGTCACTTGCACCAGTGTCACTCGAAGCCTCCAAGTCCGGGATACTAGGAGTGACCGGAGAAGTAGTATCAAAAGTAATTGATACTCCTGCTGATTTTGGACTTGTATTCCCAGCTTCGTCTGTAGCATCTGTTGAAATAACATAAACCCCATCTGGAATCACAGGCGAGGTAAAGGTCCAATTTCCTGCACCGTCTACAGTAGTAGATCCCAAAACAGTTATATTATCTCTATAGAGTGTGACAATAGAATTAGGTTCTGCTGTACCTGTAATTGTTGGCGTATTATCCGCAGTAATGTTATCCGAACTGCTCAGCCCTGTATCACTGGAAGGAGCAAGGTCAGGAGCACTTGGTGCTAGAGGTGCTGTTTGATCCAAAACAGCAGAATTGTCAGATGTAGACACTCCGTTATTTCCACCAGCATCTTGAAGGTAAACTTCTACAGTGAGTGCTCCATCCACCAAAGTTCTGACATCTGCAGTGACAACTTGGTTGGGATCGACCACTGCTGTACTACCCAAAACATTGGAAGTATTCCCATCCCCTGCACTTGAAATTGAATAGAATATCGTGGCTCCAACCTCTGCTCCTGAGACGGTAAAGGAAGTATTAGGTGCTTCTATTGCATTGATCAACAAATCATCCCAGGCTACTGTATATCCTGACGGTGCGGAGTCATCATTCAAAATCGTAACCGTAGCCCCGTCTGAAATATCCACTGTCAGACTGGTGCCTGCTAAATTGGATTGAGATACAGAAACTGTTTCATCCGACTCAATCACCAAATCCAGTGTAGGCGTCACTGTAAATGTCTGTGTTTCTCCAGCAGTTCCGACAAAAGTTAAGGTTTGGCCGATCACCGCCGTGTAGTCATTATCTGCTACAGTGGCCGTTCCGTCAGAAGTGCTGACATCAACTGTAAATCCATCTTGGACAGCTTTGTCCAATGTGGCCGTTAAGGTTATTACACCATCATCTTCATTCCCGCTCACATCGGAAATGGTGACTGCGGCAGTATCATCATTTTGGATGGTTCCAATACCATCAAAGTCTCCTAAGCTGACATTAGTACCTGTAGGATTAGAAAGCGTCAAAGTAAAGGTCTCATCGAGCTCTACCACTTCATCACCGGTAATACTAATATTAATCGTTTTACTACTTTCCCCTACAGAAAAACTTAGTGTACCACTTGCAGCGATATAATCAGATCCGGCCGTTGCTGTTCCGTTGGAAGTGGCATAGTCAACAGTCGCACCTCCAGCTGGTGCTGGTTGCGATAGTGAAACTAAAAATATGAGTTGGGTCGTGCCTGAGTTGCCTTCTGTTACGGTAGGATCGTTGACGGAAAGTTGAGTTTGAACTGACGTGGTAAAATTCCAAGCTGAAGGATTAACTATTCCTCCAAATGCATTTCCTGCTTCGTCTTGAAATGCGCCATTATCCAATATGACATAATACTCAGTCCCTACATTCAGATCAGAAGTATTAGTAAAGGTAACAACTCCTCCAGCTATAGAAACGAGGGCGCCATTGGTCACATCAAAATTTCTCACTACTCCGTCATCACTCACTCGATGGACAGTCAAATTACCACTATTAGCCACCACATCTTCATTGAATGTGATGACAAAATCTGAATTCAAACTCACATCAGTGGCATTGTCTCCTGGACTAAGTGCAGTTACTGTCGGAGCAGTGTTATCAAGTGTATACTCATTGTTATTAGCTCCTGTCGGAACCGTGTTGACCAGGGCATTCCCTGCCAAATCTGTAATATTTTGTCCTCCGGCAAAGTTTAAGTCAACTACCCCGTTCAGGATAGCCAAATTCCCTCCAGAAACCGTAATGTCATAGACAGCGCCAGATCCGGAAACTCCAATTGATGCTCCAGTAGGGCCTGTGACGCTAAAGTCACCTGAATTTACTGCAAAGGCCTCCTCAGAGAAAATTACCCTAAATGTTACAACATCTGCATTGGTGATACCGGATAATGGAGTCAGCCGATCGATGGCAAACACCAGAGGGGCCACAGCATCGACCAAAACAGCCGTAGTAGATTCCACACTGTTCAAGTTCAATTCTGCATCTATTCCAAAAGAATTCTGGATACTTCCTCCATTCAATGAAATGATACTTCCTACCGAGATTCCATTCGGATCCAAATCCCCTAGCTGCACGGTGTATCGGAAAAGCAAAGCAGAAGTTCCCGAACCGGAAACGTATTCGGCTTCATAAACCGTGCTTCCAACAGTCAATTCAAAACTAGGTGTGCCACTCACTGTTACCGCTTCCGAATAGTTGACTACAAAATCCAGATTCATGCTTGCGGAATAAATGCCATTGGCAGGTACTGAAACTGATGTCACCGATGGTATTTCCCGAACATCAATATTGATGGAACCGAATGATGCACCTACAGTGCCATCAGAACCAGTCAAAGCGATACTTCCTGCATCGTCCCCTACTACTCCTGCACTACTTGTAAACTTGATTGAAGCAGGATCACTTAGATATGAATTTAAGTTTGAAATAGTACCTGAAGTTTTCCAAGTTCCAGGGATCGGTTGGCTGATTGTAATACCCGCTACAGAATTAAAGGCAAGTGCTCCTCCTGAAACCAAGTACGAAATTTCCAAAACATCATCTGACGCCGCATCTAGATCTCCAAAGGTGGTGCCTGATAGATCAATATTACTTGCCACGCCCTCTACCACTGAGATATCCGTTGGAAGTCCCGTTAGGAAAGGCGGGTTACTGGCCAATTTTTCCGCCGTGTCATTGACTGTGGCACCTGTATTATTGAATGAATCTGTCAAATCCACGGAAAGTGTGATGGTACCATCGGCCATTCCACTCAGGTCTAAAGTTGAAATAGTTTGATTCGTGGAAGAAATAGTTCCAGATCCCGAAACGACAGTTCCCCCAGCAGAACTGGTGAAAAGATAATTATAAGTCGTACCTATTTCGGCATCAGTAAAGCTGAAACTGACATTGGAGGAGTTGGTCGGTGTAATCGGATCTTGATCTATCGCTACAGCATATCCTGTAGGAGCAGACGCATCTTCATCTGTGATAGTCAAGGTCACTTGCTGCGTACCAATTTCAACCGCATTGGTAGGTGTGAGCATATCTATAATCACGGTCTCATCTCCTTCTTCAATTCCATCGAAAAGTGAGGTCACCCGAATACTATCCATAGTTTCCCCTGGAGAAATAATAATGTTAGTGCCGGTAATGGCATAATCTGTCCCACCTCCAGTGGCTGTCCCGGAGAAGCTTAAAGGAACTTCCACTCTAACACCTGCAACAGCACCTATTTTCGCTCTGACAAAGGCCTGACCTCCGTTTTCAACCATTGGATTATAAATATCCAACAGCTCTAATATGACTGATGGCTGAGGCTCATCATCCTCAATGGTATAAGTCACCTCTTGTGTCCCATCCTCATCAGCATTGGCCACAGTGGTAATGTCTATATCTACCGTCTCATTTCCTTCATATAGGGCATCTTGGATATTAGTGATAAAAACGCTACCGCTTGTATTTCCTGGAGCTATGGTAATGGTAGTGCCTGAAACTGAATAATCAACAAATCTTGTTGCAGTACCAGAAAATCCTAGACTTACTAATACGTTTTCGGTAACAGGTCCAGAAAGTGTCGCTCTTACCTCAGTCGTGGTCGCTACAGACTCACTTCTAGAATCAGGGGTAACAGATAAGGTTACCGTTGGAGGTGTGTAGTCAGAGCAAAACTGAAGGTTATCCAACGCCATATAGACAAAGCTGCCGCCTATTTCAATTTCTAAGCCATCTACATAGGTATTGGAATTATCAGCCCCACCTTCTGAAGAGAAATCGATGTAAAAGAAGCCATTATTTGAAGAAAAATCAGTTGGGAAACCTGCAGACTTGGTGATCGTGTAAGATGTTGCTCCATTTCTAATACCTCTAATTGTCAAGGCACCATCATTCGTTGGATTTGGACTTGACCCTGATTCCGAGGAAAGGTAGAATGCAATTTGGCTGATTCTAACGGGTTCGCTCAAATCCATTTCATAGGTTCCAGAACCTGTATTTTCAACATAGACATCAGAACTATTGATTCCATATCCATTCCTTTCATTTACAGACCAGTTTCCTCCCAATGTTACATCCACACCATTGGAGGTAAATGCTGTGATACCGTCCAAGAAAGTTTCAAAATTCTCAATATAACAAGCTCCTACCAGATGTAGCTCCCCATTGACAAATTCAAAAGGAGGAGTATTATTCAAATCATCAGCTATATCCGTCCCCGCTAAGAGTTTTACCTGAATAGACCCTTCCCCGGTAATACCGGTGACGTTCAAGGTATACACCGAACCAGACCCACTGATACCAGTGATAGCTCCTGTCGCTGTTCCAGTAAGGACCAATTCAAAATCATCCATGGAAACATTCGAGGCGTTTTCATCAAAAGTCACCTGAAAATCAACCGAAGATGCTGTAGAAATAGGATTTCCGACTTTTAGAATACTATTGACAGCTGGAGCATCCCCATCTATTTCCGGTGCTGCTTCGCAGAAATTCATATTGTCAATTGCTAGCTCTGTAAAGCCTCCACTGATTGTAAAAACCAACTCATCCACATTGGTGTCTCTATAGTTTGCCACACCATCAGTGGCAAAATCAAGGGTAAAGTAGCCGTTGTTGGTAGTAGTAGTCGTAGGAAAGCCTGAGGATTTTGTAATCGTGTATTGATCAACACCACCTTTTTTTCCGGTGATCACAATAGTCCCAGTACCCGTTGGATTATTGCCATTGGTTTGATCTGAAAGAAACAGATCAATGGTCTTCATAGTAAACTCTGTCCCACTGGAAAGTGAGAAGGTACCGGCTGTAAAATTATTAGCGATATAGCCATTGGAAGGTCCTGCCCCGAATCCTGCACGCTTTTCTATTTTCAGACCAGTCCCTAATGTAAAGTTCAATCCGTTTCCGCTGAAAGATGTGGCTTCATCTGTTTCAGTTTCAAAAGTTTCCACAAAACACTCTCCCACATAATGAAGCTGCCCCAACGTAAACGCTGGAGTTCCCGTGATATCATCATCGTTGGCAATATCTGTCCCAGCTTTTAGGTCAAGCCGAATCGTCCCTTCCCCATCAATCCCATTAACGGTGACTGTATATGTATTCCCAGAACCTGAAACTGCACTGACAGTACCAACCGTTCCCGCGGTGGTTACCTGAAAATCATCAGGTGTGACATTTTTCGCATTCTTTGAAAAAGTAACTGTATAATCAACAGTGGTGGCGGTGGTTAAAGGGGTACCTACAAGAGCGATGGTGGAAACGACAGGAGGGTCTCCATCCACGGGAATATAAGATGGCCCAAATGTGAAATTATCAATGTAAACATAGAGGTCAGCTCCCTCTATCCGCACCTCATCGATATCATAAAAGTCAGGATTCGCCGCAAAATTCTTTACTCCATTAAAATCAACATTTACAGTAGTGCCAACTTGACTCCCATTTTTGTAAGCCTTGACAGTCCCAGATGCAGAGCATTCCGGACATCCATTTTGCAACCAAATGCTAAGCAATTGAAAATCGGAACCATCTACTTTAGTGATTTTCCAGCCTGTCACACCTCCACCTATAGTATTATTATCGTCTATGGCTTTTGTTCCATTAAAACCATTGTCAGTAGAGCTAACCCAGGCAGTTGAATTTGATCCTGAAAAAATCTGAAACCTTACCCCCGAATTATCATAAGTATTTGAACTATTTAAGGACGCTCCTGTCGAACCTGTGATTTCATTAAAAGTCACGGTAGTCTGAGCATACCCATTTCCTAAGCACGCAAAAAGCAAAACCAATAAATAAAAGTAACAAGAGCGAAAAACGTTCATGATGTGGGGGTGTTTTGTTTAAAAATCAAAACCCTAGAGCACTTCTACGCTAGGGTTTTATTTAATTTCTAGAAGGAAAAATTCCAACCAAGGCAATGCAATAGTTCAATGAAAGTGAAGGCTGCATGTTATTGTGAGGCAAACTACCTCCTGCTTGCCCTATGCTAAACTGATTCATGGATACATTGGCAGAAGAATTGGCAAAGGAATTACCTTCTACCGGACCAGCACCTCTCTCAATAGTGGCATTATTGACTGCCAATACATTTTGTGTAGGGATATTGCTTGTCCCATTTCCATTGACTCCTGATAGTCCATGAGTGTGATTGGGAAGTTCAGCCTGCGTCAGAGTGACATTTTCAACACCTAGTTTTTGTCCTAGTGTGTAATTTGACAATCCAGGCCCATTTCCCATTCCCACCACAACCCGGCTTCGAAGATCTGGTAAGCCAAAAGTCGTCCTCCCATCTCCTCCATATACGGTTCCCAATAATGAAAACAAGGCTGTATTTTGTGAAATAGGAAGTAATTGACCTTGACACATAGCCCATCCTCTTGGCGCAAAATTGCACCCAAAGAGCTCTATTTGACCTATAAATGGTGTATCCATCGCTTTAAGTAGTTTAAATGAAAAAGATTAATTACGAGAAGGAAAAATTCCCTGCAATGCGATAATGTAGTTCATGGCGATAGAGGGCTGCATATTTGTATGAGCCTGACTCCCGCCCGTAGATCCTATGCTTGCACCAAGAGACGCATTCGGACTTTCATTGCTATAAATATTGACTGGCAAGGGATTAGCTCCCCTTTCCACAAGCATATTTGCAGCAGCAAGCACATTATTTGTCGGAGAGTTGCTATTTCCAGCACTGCTACTTGCCAGAAGACCGTGAGTATGCGAGGGAATTTCTTGAGTAGTTAATGTAACGTTCTCAACTCCTAATTTTTGCCCCTGAGGGCGGTTACTCAACCCAAACCCTTGGTTCATACCAATGGCACATCTACCTCTCAAATCAGGCAATGCAAAAGTGGTACGACCATCTCCTCCATATATTGTTCCTAATAAAGAAAATAAGGCTGAGTATTGTGAAATCGGAAGAAGCTGACCTTGACACATCGCCCAGCCGCGTGGAGCAAAATTGAAGCCCACCATCATAATCTGTCCTAAAAAAGGTTCCATAGTAAAAACAGTTTTGTTAAAATATATACTAGTAAAGCTCGAAATTCTCAAAAACTAAATCCATACGTGCCACCACGTATTTTAGTGCTTTATGTCCTTTCTAAACCTTGTGGTAGTCACAAAAAAAGCCTCGCTCAAAAAGCATAAAATCCAGCTCATTAGGCTCCAATCCCTCCAATTGCAAGAATACTCCCTCCCCTTTTTCATTAGACAGGGAGAAAAGTTTACTTGGCTTGTCATCTCTTTGTGTCGCCAAAAACATGGTAATATCCGCACTGCTTTGTGCCAAAGTCTGGAGATCCAGACCCGGATGGAATCGCTTGGGACACTCGGTAAGGCAGAATACTACCTCACATTTTTTTTCGGATTTCAAAAAACCAGCCCATTCATTCATTTGGGAAATCGTGTCTGAAACCCTCTGTCCAGGCTCACCAAAGCCAACTCCCAGCACACCACATCTTACACCTGCTACTTCCAGAATTTTAAACTTGGGCACCTTCTCAAATGCCACAGATTTATAAGTGGTATTAATCCCAACTGTCACCTTGTCAAAGGTCGCTATCTCTTCTCCAGCAAGAAAGTCACTTCCTAGCAGCATTGCATCCGGCCTAATTGACTCAGCCATAAAATCATGCTTTGCTGGTACATGAGTAAGAAAACTAAGTCCTTTTCCGCTCATTTTACTTTCATAGCCTAGACCAGAATTGCTTGCTTTATCATGACCACCTACTTTCCATTGGCAAACACTCAAAAGTTTTGAGGCATTAGCCTCATTGGCCAATATAGAATCAAAAGGGGTGAAGAAATATGCTCCAGATATAAGGGACAATTCCTTGAAAAATTTTCTACGGTAAAAATTCATAACATAAAAATAAAGTATGGGCTACAGTCAAAAGTCAGGAAAAAACAGCCAATACGCAAGAAACTAGAAGAAAAACTAACTATCCGCCCTTCACTTACTGACCTCAAAATGAGCATTTTCACATCAACGAAGCAGCTTAAAAACAATCAATTACACATTTCAAATCCACTAAAAAGTAATTCATTTTAAAAAAATGAATGCTTTGACTTATAACAAATTTTCCTTTCACAATTCTGCCAGATTCATCCACCCAAGCCACTAGACATACTTACCGTTTTGCAGAAAAAAACACAACCCTTCCAATTCTTTCCGTACTTTGAAAAAAATTTTTGACTATGAAAGATACTTCTTTGACTTCTTCAATCTTAGCTTTTTTGGATCAAATCGGAATTCCTAACCAACCAAAGATTTTAGATGAAACTTGCATTTTACCTGGCGTTTTGATTGACAAAGGCATACTTTATTATGATCTCAGTAGACTGGAAAATCCCGGAGATCTTATTCATGAAGCTGGACATATCGCACTGATGACACAGGACGAAAGAAATAAAATCGTTGGCAATGTAAAAGAATACAGAAGTCCTGCTGAAGATGATGAGTTGGGGGTATTGGCCTGGTCCTATGCAGCAAGTAAGTACTTGGACCTGAAGCCTGAAGTGATCTTCCATGAAAATGGCTATCACGGCCAGTCCTCACAGTTGGTACATGGATATGCTACAGGTCAAAATCTAGGTCTTCCTTTGCTAGTTTGGATGAACCTCTGTGACTACGAAACCTATCCGGCTATGAAAAAGTGGGTTCGAGAATAAACCAATTCAGTTGTTTGACTCGCAAATTAACTTTTGCAACCAATCATTCAACCCTAGATCCATCACAAGGTGAATTCTCGGACTTGAGCTCTGATTGACTACTCGATGAGGCTCCGAAAGTTTCAAATACCAGCACTCTCCCGGCTGCATCAAAACCCGCTCCTGATTGAGATAAAAAAAGACCTGATCATTCGTCAAAATTGGAATATGAAGCCTTACTTCCTCTAGGTCTAAATCATAGTCCCGATGCTCTTTGATCTCGGACTCTGGTCCCAGTCTCATGAGACGAATGGAAAATTTCGGGCAATGAAATTGATCCAAAACCCACTGAAAATAGGGGGTTTTCTCTATGAATCTAGTGAGCACAAAATCCTTGTCTCCAGGCACAGCAGATGCCATCAAAATGGGGTGCTCCCTCCCCCTTTGTGCAGTCAGCGGCAAGACAGACCAATCTCCCTGGTAATTTTGCTTCACAAAATGAGTGACCCACTCTGCCTCCTCCAGCAAACTCCAATCTTGAATAAGCTTCTCTTGATCAAATCGAATCGGAAGCTGAACTTTCATAGGCAATTCTAACATAACATTTCCCTTTGTTTACTTTTATCGCCCATTTGCGAACGATTTTGATCGAAATTTATGCCTTCTCAAAGCTTGACAAGCCTTTTTTAATCTCTAGAGGCTGATTTGACATGGCATAGTCTTCGACTATTTTTTTTAAAAAACTTCTGATTATGAGCTACATCGCTATCCCCATCCCGCAAGAACCCGGAAGACAGGACATCCAAATCGATGTCACCGTAAACAATCAAAAGCAATCTCTTCACTATAAGGTAGAACTCTTCTACTGGGACGAATGCAAAAATCCTCAAGGACATCGGGCAGATTGTATTTCTGAACTTTTGGCGAAGCATGATCCTGCCTGGACCGTCTACTATATCGGTGCACCGACAGATGACTTTGTACCGATTACATTCGTCCAAAAGCAGGAAAGACCTACCCTCCGCTCCCTTTAAACTGATCTTCCTTGTAAGCAAAAAGCACATTGAAGGTAGTGAGCGACCCATAGCAGCGCGTGATGTACTGTTGTAAATGAACACGATCTTCATCGTCCAGTTTCGGGTGATTATTGATGTTTTGCTCCAGCACCCGGAGCTTCTCTCTGACCATCACGATCTTATGAAAAAAGGTATCCATCGGTATTTCTTTGCTTTGCAATGCATCATCACCGGGCTGTATCAATACCGAGCCTCCTATCCACTTGCCTCCTAGCGGTACTATAGGCGCCCTTTCCGAAGTCTGAGTCAAAGCCTCTCGGATCGCTTTTTCGACATCTTTCATCGTCAACATCGGAAAATCGGGCTTTTTGGCCTCTTCAACCTCAAATCCATCATAATCCCGACCCAAGGTTTTGATTTCTTCAGAATCATAAAAGTAGATTTTATAATATCTCTCGTCTGCAGACAAGATCATTCCCACACCGAATTTGGGGTGGCGCAGCTTGCTCCCTGGAGCTAGTTCACTGGTAGACATATTTTAAAAAGGTTAAATTGACAACCCCAAAATAGTGATATTTTAGAATTGATCTCTCAAAGGCATGAAACTATACAGACAACTTTTACTACCTGCAATATCTATATTTCTTGGGTTCACTTTTTTCGGAGCAGGCATGGGCAAATTATTCGCTGCTCATCAGTACATCGGCTGGATCGGACCGGTCTGGCTGATAGAGCGACTAGAAGAGTATCAACTTGGCTTTTATGCTAAGTTCATAGCATTTTCTCAAGTAGTGATCGGCTATTTACTCCTCACGCTGAGATTTAGACTAGTGGGAGGCATCATGATGATTCCCTTGATTCTCAACATCCTGATGGTGACTATTTCCCAAAATTGGAAAGGAACGCCCTTTGTCCTAGGCTTTCTCCTCTTGCTGAATCTCTTGATTTTGCTCCCCTATAGACATTTTCTTGGACCGCTGCTAAACGAAGAAATCACCAGCACCACTCCAACCAAAGCCATAGCCCGCAGTACGCAAGGACATTGGGTTTGGCTGAGCGGGATGGCTTTACAACTGGCGGCTATTGGTGTTTCCTATCATGAAATAAAACTATCCTTTATTCTATCAGCTTTGGGCATTCTACTTTCATTTTTGAGCTTTCGAGTAGACCGCGGTCAGAGTCAAGTGAGACCCAAACCCACCCTTTCTTGATCGACAAGGAACACTTAAAAATAAAAGAAACTAAGTATCAGCCCACTACCTTCAAAAGCATCAAAGAATATCGAGATTCATTGGAAAGAGAGATTTTTGCTTTACCTTTGTGGCCTAGCGGCACGACCAGCTCCTGCTGAATCCCCCAGGCCCGGAAGGGAGCAAGGGTAGGCGGTTGTAGCGGTGCGATGCCGCTTCTTTTTTTGCCTATTTGGCAAACCTCTCTTTTTTTCCATTCCGTATCCTGATTTATCTTTTAACTTTGTCTGCGACAAGTCCTCGTGAGGGCTTTCTCATTTAGCAATTCAAATCAAATACCTATTTACATGAAATTCTTTATTGACACTGCGAATCTCGCTGAGATTCAAGAAGCCTACGACTTGGGAGTACTAGACGGAGTGACTACCAATCCGTCTTTGATGGCCAAAGAAGGCATCACAGGAGATGAAAATGTGCGAGCGCACTACAAGTCTATCTGCGACATCGTCGACGACAAAGTCAGCGCAGAAGTGATCTCCACCGATTTTGAAGGCATGATCCGCGAAGGAAAAGAGCTTGCAAAAATCGACGACAAAATCGTCGTGAAAATCCCAATGATCAAGGATGGTGTCAAAGCAATCAAGTATTTCCATAGCGAAGGTATCCGTACCAACTGTACCCTGATCTTCTCTTCCGGACAAGCACTTTTGGCCGCCAAAGCAGGAGCCTCTTATGTGTCTCCATTCATCGGAAGATTGGATGACATTTCTTTTGATGGACTGGAGTTGATCGAGCAGATCGTGCATATCTACCAGACTTATGGTTTTGCCACGGAAGTACTGGCAGCCTCAGTACGTCATACAATGCATTTGATCAAATGCGCTGAGATCGGTGCAGATGTAGTGACTTGCCCGCTCAAAGTCATCACCGGATTACTCAAGCATCCATTGACAGATTCAGGACTAGCACAGTTTTTGGCAGATCATGCCAAAGCCGCAGGAAAATAATCAATCAGGAGGTTGGCCGAAAGGTCAACCTTTTTTAACCTTCCTCCATGTATATCATCAAAGTAAAAGGGAAAGCTAAAATCCCAGACTACATTCAGATTCGTGACGAAAACTTCGTACTCGTGGCCTATTTCAGAGCAGATAGACCTATGAAAAACATTGAAAAATTTGGCTTGGAAGGAAAAGAGAAAGAACTCGAAGCATTGATAGAATCCCTTCCTTTCGGAAAATTACAAAAACTAGCTATTTAACTATGGATTTCAGTACTCAACCTGTACTTCAAGTCAACAATGCCACCATCTTTCAGGGAATAGATCCCATTCTAGCTGATGTCAGTTTTTCGGTAGAGCAGCACGAATTTGTCTTTCTGATCGGTCAGACAGGCAGTGGTAAGAGTTCCCTTCTCAAAACACTCTATGCCGATCTGGCTCTCAAAAGTGGAAAAGCTGAAATCGCCGGCTTTGATCTGACAGATATCAAAACTTCCGAAATCCCCTTTCTGAGAAGAAAATTGGGAATCATATTTCAGGATTTCCAACTTTTCAATGACCGCACGGTCGGAGAGAATCTCGACTTTGTGATGAAAGCCACCGGTTGGAAGGATAAAAACAAAATAAATGAACGCATGGCTGAAGTGCTTATGCTGGTAGGACTCACCAATGCGTCTTCAAAAATGCCTCACCAACTCTCCGGAGGAGAACAACAGCGTGTGGTGATTGCCCGAGCTTTGCTCAATGAGCCTTCGATCCTACTAGCCGATGAACCTACCGGAAACTTAGATCCGGATGTAGCAGATGGGATTTTCAAGCTTTTCCAAGAAATCAACAAAAAAGGAACCGCCATCCTGATGGCAACTCACAACCATGAATTGCTGCGAAAATACCCCTATAGAGTCCTGAAGTGCCAAGACGGAAAACTGCTTGACAGCCAGACTCATGACGTATCATTTGGAAGCAGTTTTTGATTTTTTAACTGCGCTACCAAATAACATATGGATTTTTTTACCGTTTATTGTTCGACAACTAAACAACTATGAAGCAATCCAAACTATTCACCCTTGCTTTTCTTCTTGGTACCGGATTTCTTTTCTCCTGTGACCCAGACGAAGACCCAACTCCTCCTGTAGACCCCAGCTCAGAATCCGCTGTCAATGATTGGATTTTTGAAGTGATGAGTCAGGTATATTACTGGCTGGACGATATGAATACTCCTATTGCGGCAGATTCAGATCCCGAAGATTATTTCGAGTCCTTGCTCAATCGTCCTACAGATAGGTTTTCCGCTATTTATCCGAATTATCAAGATTTGATCAACGCCCTAAGTGGAGTAACCTTGGAGGCGGGCTATGAATTCACCCTATTCAGAGAAAGCCAAAGCAATGAAAACGTAGTAGCCGAAATCACATACATCAAAAAGAACAGCCCTGCCGCTTCTGCTGGACTGATGCGCGGAGACATTATCAATGAGATCAATGGTGTCCAAATGACACTCACCAATTATCAACAGGTGTTGGGCGATATTTCCAGCACCCATACGGTGAATTATTTGCGATTCAATGAAGAACTAAATGGGTACGAAGCAAAAGAAGAAGTGACCATGAATACGATAGAACTGGCAGAAAATCCAGTTTTTATCGACACTGTTTACACCATAGACAATTCCAAGATCGGCTATTTGATGTACAACTTTTTCGCTCCAGGGACAGGCGGATCCAATACTACTTATGATCAGGAAATAGATGCCGTTTTTGCAAAATTCAAGAATGAAAGCATCCAGCACCTGATAGTGGACCTTCGCTACAATGGAGGTGGATATGTGACTTCCGCGGTCAACCTTGCAAGTCTTATTGGGCCTGGGGTAGGTGCTTCGGATATCTTTTCGAAGACTAAATACAATAGCTTCCTCAGTCAATATGATGACTTTAAAAACGTACAGACACCATTTAAGGCGAAAGCAGAAAACTTAGGGGCGACTCTCGAAGGCAACAGAGTCTATATTTTGACTTCGGAAAGAACAGCTTCAGCTTCCGAGCTATTGGTCAATGGCCTCAAACCCTACATGGATGTCTTTTTGATCGGAGATGTCACTTACGGGAAAAACGTGGGTTCTATTGCTTTTGAGGATGAAGAGAATGATTCCAACCCTTATGGAATTCTACCAATTGTATCGCAAAGCTTTAATAGCTTGGATCAATCCGATTACACCACTGGATTTTCACCAAATATTGAAGTTATAGAATTCACCGAGAGACTACTCCCTCTCGGAGACACCCAAGAGATCATGCTCCGTACGGCTATAGAGCAAATTACAGGCACGGCTTCCAGCTTAAGAGTTGAAAAGCTAGACAGGCAAGAAATGGGCAGCTCCCTCGATAAGAAAGTTCGGCAGGGAATCATGATCGAAAACAAAAGACTTAACTAATACCTAAAAAAGCCTCATCACAAATGAGGCTTTTTTTACATCTCTCTTCGGTACTTTGTACTCATTCCAAATACCCTGAGTTTATTTCACTATTTCATCAAAAAACTTAACTTGATGAAAACCAATCAACTAAACTCAAATGTTAAAACTTTGGAATCCCCGAGCTTTACTTAGCTTAGCGGCAGTAGGAGCGATGACTTTTGCTTGCCAACCTCAAGAAGAAAATCCAATACCATCTACTGAATCGGTAGAATTTATTGGCTACGCTCACGGAGAAATCATTCCGGGCAAATACATCGTCCGATTGAACCCCTCACAAATCAACTTTAGGAAGACGCAGGATTATGCTGCAAATACTGCAAGCATGCGAAAGATCAGTGAAGATCTTCTTTCTAAGTACAGAATTGACGCTGGAAATATTGAGCATGTCTACGGCAGTTCTATCGAAGGATTTTCTGCAACTCTTTCGCAGGACCAATACCAATCGCTCCTTGGAGATCCTTCTGTCCAATATATTGAGCAAGACCGAGTAGTGATGCTGGCACCTCCTCCAGGCAAAGGCAAAGGCGGAAATAACGGAGGCAGCAACCCTCAGGAAATTCCCTGGGGAATCACAAGAGTTGGCGGAGGATCCTATAGTGGAAGTAATAAAGCCTACATCATAGATTCCGGAATAGACTCCAGCCATCCAGATCTAAATGTCTCTGCGAATCTAGGATACAATGCATTCACCAAAGGCAGAGACTCAGACATTACTTCTGACGGAAACGGCCACGGCACCCACGTAGCTGGAACAGTGGGAGCGATAGATAATGAAATCGGAGTAATAGGAGTTGCCCCCGGAGTCACACTCGTTCCAATCAAAGTTCTGGATAGCAGAGGAAGCGGCTCTTATTCTGGAGTGATTGCAGGAGTCAATTTTGTAGCTGACAATGCCTCTCCAGGTGATGTAGCCAACATGAGTCTGGGAGGGCCTACTTCCGCTTCTCTGGATGCTGCTGTGGTGGCGCTCGCACAGTCTGGAGTCAAAGTAGCCTTGGCCGCTGGAAACGAATCTCAAAATGCTAACAACAGTTCTCCTGCTAGAGTAGAATATTCTGGCGTCTACACTGTTTCAGCCATTGACTCAGATGACAACTTTGCCTATTTCTCAAATTATGGAAATCCCCCTATCGAATACGCAGCCCCCGGGGTGAACATATTGTCTACGGTTCCTGGAGGCTACGCAAGCTATAACGGAACCTCGATGGCCTCCCCTCACGTAGCTGGTCTCCTACTTTTGGGCACTATCCACTCAGACGGCCAGGTCAATAGTGGTGACCCGGACGGCCAACCTGACGTCATCGCCCATCATTAACAAGGAAAAAGCGGCTGATATCAGCCGCTTTTTTCTCATTATCAAATCGTTAAGTTTTTGATTTAACTCTGATTCCTTTTTGAAATCAAATACTTTTGCAGCTATGGAAGCTACAGCCAGTTTTATATTGATTTTAGGAATTTATTTCATGGGCACCTTGGCAATCATCCAGCAAGTGATCCATCCCAAACGAGAATTGGTACCGGTCAATGGAGGCAAGGGCAAAACGTGGGTTACCAATTATGCCAAAATAATCGGCTTGAGTTTTTTGCTTTCCGCATTCTGCACTAGCTTGGCATATATTCTTTTTATATAAAAAAAACCGGCTTTCGCCGGTTTCGTTGTTATTGCGCTTTTTGCAAATTTTCTTTAGCTAGCTGGAAATTCGGATCCAACTGGATGGCTTCTTCAAAAGCCGTCTTCGCTTCAGTTTTAGAACCTTGATCCAAATAAATCATCCCTTTGAGATTCGATGCAGCCGCCTTCATCAAGACCTCTTGTGTTTCTGTTTGACTGACAGGAAATCCAATTTTATCTTCTGGCTTTGCATTTTTGAGAAGCATATTCGTAGAGTTCAATGCTTCTTCATAGCGCTTCAAATTATACTGGATAAACGCAGACTTGTAAAGGCTAAAGTTATCACCAGTCAACAAGTATAGGCTCTCAAAATGAGGCAATGCTCGATCCAAAGCACCTACTTGCTCTAGGGAGTAAGCAGCGATTTCCAAAGCTGCCACATTTTGATCATTAACTTCCAGGATATCCAAAGAGGCCAAAGCTGCAGACATCGCCTGACCTGTCTCAAAATACAAGGAGGCCAATGCCTCTAGATAGCGTAGATTTTCAGGATTTCTCACGATGAGATCGTACAAGATCGTCTTGGCAGCTGCCGGATCATTGTATCTCAACGCTAATTGATAGGAAGCTTGGTTTTGGACATTCAATACTGATCGGACCTTTGGATCCAGTCTTGGGATGGAATCATTGGTCTGAGCTTGTAGACCATGTCCCAGCATGGCTACCAGCATAATAAGGAGTACTCGTTTCATTTTGTAATTAGTAATTATTCTTTCAATTAGGATTTGGGCCGGAGACCTTTTGTTGCGGCGATCTCGACCATCAGATTTCTGGCTTCTTGAGGGTTATTCTGAATTTTGCCCTCCAATATAGCCTCTTTAATTTCTTCTTTTATTTCTCCGACAACTTTTGAAGGTTTCAAATCAAAAATTTCCATGATTTCCTCCCCACTGATTGGAGGTTGGAAATTTCTCACTTGATCCTTTTCCTCCACTTCTTGGAGTTTTTGCTCTACTTTATCAAAATTGTCCAGATAGCGCTTGACCTTCTTGTTGTTTTTGGAAGTGATATCCGCTCTGCATAGCTTCATCAAGTCATCGATCGCATCTCCCGCATCAAAAAGTAACCTTCTCAATGCCGAATCTGTCACTTCATCTTTGACCAATGCGATGGGTCTCAGATGAAGACGGACCAGCTTTTGGACAAACTTCATCCGCTCATCCATTGGCAGCTTCAATCTCTTGAATATCCCAGGAGTCATCCGAGCTCCCTTGTCCTCATGTCCGTGAAATGTCCACCCAACTTTGGCATTGAACCTCTTGGTAGCTGGTTTTGCTATGTCATGCAAAATCGCCGCCCATCGAAGCCAGAGATCCTCACTCACCTGAGAGACATTATCCAAAACTTGGAGCGTATGGTAGAAATTATCCTTGTGAGACTTATCATCCACTGAGTCTACCCCTTGGAGTTCGACCATTTCCGGAAAAAACTCATGAAGCAATTTCCCCGCAAATAGGAGTTTGAATCCATAAGACGGCTTATCACTCAATACAATTTTATTGAGCTCAGTAATGATTCTTTCTGCAGAAATAATCTGGAGTCTTGAGGCATTCTTTTCGATGGCAAAGAAAGTATCAGGATCGATGTCAAAACTGAGCTGCGAGGCAAAACGCACCGCTCGCAACATCCTCAAAGGATCGTCCGAAAAAGTCACATCTGGATCAAGCGGTGTTTTGATGTTTTTCCGCTTCAGATCTACAAGTCCATCAAAAGGATCCAGTAAATCCCCGTAATTCTCCGGATTCAATGAAATAGCCATTGCATTGATGGTAAAATCACGACGCTCCAGATCTTCTTGCAAGGTCCCATCTTCTACGATAGGTTTTCGGCTTTCTGATCGATACGATTCCTTTCTCGCTCCCACAAATTCCAACTCCGCATCCTCCAACTTGAGCATCGCGGTACCAAAATTTTTAAATACCGAAAGCGGCACATGAAAGTCAAACTGACGCTCGACCTCCTCGGCGAGAGCTATCCCGCTTCCCACACAGGTAAAATCAAGATCCTTGCTGGACCTCCCCAAAATCAAATCTCTGACATAGCCGCCCACCACGTAGGTTTCCAAGCCTAGATTTTGAGCGGCTTTTGATACTTTGGCAAAAATGCCATTTTGATCTAGTTGTTCTTTAAAATTCATCCTTTCAGGATCTTCACATCTCCATCCGGCCCGAGATACATCTCTTTGACGGAAGGGCCAAATAATGGAAAATACTTTTTTGTAGTGACATCTACGGACTCTTTCGTGTCGAAGTAAACCAGTACCGGCTGGGATATCTGAAAAAGCAACTTGTTCCACTCCGTATCTCGGATCAACGCGAATCGAATGGAACCGTTCACTGCCAAGCCCTCTGGGACCAATCGATTGGCCGGACTGGTGTAGATTGTGGGCTTCGAAGCATACTCGACGATATCGAGAGAGATTTCTGAAAACTGCTCAGAAATGGACCTGATCTGAAATAAATCAAATAACAAATAGATCCCATCTTTCCCTTGTTGCTCCTTCCAGTTTTCCGGCTTGGTCAATGTGATGACCTTCCCATTCCCTTCCTTGATAGTGAGGCTTCCTTTGTCTCTGAATAGTTTGACGAATTCCGATTGATCCAAAACGATAAAATTTTTGCACAAAAATAATCAGAATATTGAGAGTAGGACGCACACAAAAAAACCTCTCCCAAGAAGAAGAGGTTTTTGGAAAGCCTTTGAAGAAGGGATTATCCTTTTTCGTTCAGTTTTCTATTGACAAAATAACTGACAGTCAAGCCCAATCCTCCAAAAATAAAAATACAGGCTGGAAATGAGACATCAGAATCCATCCCTGCCTGACCCAGTAGAGCTCCCACCAATATTCCCACGCCTACACCGATCGCCAGCAGCGCAAAATTCAAAACAACTTCTCCGAAACTGTACTTCTTACCAGAATTAAACACTTTTGCATCGGCTCCTTTTTCGATCAATGCAAGCCTTTCTTTGTTTCTTGTAGACAGATACACATAGATGATCCCAAACAAGCAGGAAAAGATAATTAGCGGAATTAAGATTTCAGACATCATAGTTTTGGTAGTTTTTTCTCCTTGGATGAGCCGTATTCAGAAAAGGTTACAAGTCTTTGAAAAAAATTGTAACTTTTTTCTCATCCTTTTCATCTAAGGTGAAAATGAAGTTTAAAGAAGACTCAGCTTATATAGACTTGATCCTCGCAGGAGACAGGCATGCCTTTGGCCTTTTGGTTCAAAAGCATCAGGCCTTTGCCTTTACCCTGGCGGTGCGGATCACCAAGAATGAAGAGGACGCTAAGGAAGTTGCACAAGATTCGTTTATCAAAATCTATCATTCCTTAGCTCAATTTGAACGAAAATCAGCATTCAAGACCTGGCTATACAAAATTATTTATCATGAAGCCTTGGGAAAATTGCGCAAGAATCAAAGGCAATTTCTCAGAGTAGATGAGCTGGACTCTGAAGGCATGGAATTTGGTGATTTCGAAACTGGTCTAGAGGCTATGCAAAGGGCTGAACGCAGCAAAATGATCCAGGAGGCATTGGATAGAATCAAACCTACAGAAGCAGCGATCTTAACGCTATATTACCTCGAGGAGCAATCCATCAAGGAGATTCAAGAGATCACCTCCTATTCTGAGTCCAATATCAAAATCCTGCTTCACCGCGGGAGAAAAAACTTAATGGTAGAAATTTCCAAAGCCATGGAAAATGAAAAAGTAAATATATCATGAGCAAACAACTGAACAAGGACCAAGATCCACTATTTAAGTGGATTCAAGAGGCTGGTCATCAGCAACCCAGCCCAGATTTCTTTTTGTCGGTCATGACCAAACTGGACCAAGAAAAACCCATAAAATCCTATGAGCCAGTATTTTCCAGAATTCACTGGATACTCATTGCTCTTTTTATTGGGAGTATTATAGCCTTCTCTCTTATACCTACTGCCAGTGCTGGCACATGGTCGGAGTATCTGTTAGACTATGTTGCATTTGATCTGCCTGCTATATCATTGAAAGCTCCTCACTTGGATATACCTTCTGTATTTACTACCAAAGTTATGTTGCAGTCCATTATATCATTTGGATTATTGAGTTTAGCATTACTTGCTATGAGGATAAAAAATCTAAAAACACAATAAAAAAAGTGCAACTTATTTAGTTGCACTTTTTAATTTTCATTGAGTAAAGATTATCCTCTCAGCCAATTGATAAATGTCTGATATCCCACTCCAATTTCTCTTGCGAAGGCAGCTTTGGTTTTGTTACCAGCAGCCTCTACTTTTTTCCATTCTTCGATGATTTTACTTTTTTCCCCGTCAGAGAAAGATCTTCTTTTAGATGATTTAGCCACAGATCCACCGCTAATTAGAGAAACCAATTCATTGAATTCACTAAGGAATTTGCCATCGGTCAGATACAGACCAGCTGCTTCCAATTTTTTAATCACATCATCTTTAGGATTGACTGGAGTGACAGCGATTCCTCTTGCCGCTGCTTCATGCAAATCAATTTTTTTTCCTTCGGCAGTTTTGTAAACAAACCCATCGTTTTTTTTCAAATCAGCTATCGCTTCTTTAATAAGGTCTCTCATGATAATTTAATTTAAGTATTGTAATCAAAAGTAGTTTGCAATTTATATAATATTATGATTGACAAAAGCGAACAATAGTTTTTTTTAAAACACATGTCTTCTTTTATATAAATCCCACAAGACTATCTAACAGTAAGGATTCTGATAACTCATAAATAGTCTCGATTGATTTTCATATTTACAGTGAAAAATGTACAAATGTCAAGCAAATGAAACGCTATACTAACCTTTTCGTCACTTGGCCGAGTATTTTCTCTTTGCTCTAAAAAATCGATTCAAATCAGAGGAAAACGAAAAATCTGAATCAGGTATCGGATAATTTTCCTAATTTTGAGCCCCATAAGAATCCAATCAAATTTCATCTCTCACCATTCTTATGGCCTCATCCACCAAATACATCTTTATTACAGGAGGAGTTACTTCATCCCTCGGAAAAGGAATCATTGCCGCGTCTTTGGGCAAATTGCTTCAATCCAGAGGATTTTCAGTGACCATCCAAAAATTTGACCCTTATCTCAACATCGACCCAGGAACACTCAATCCCTATGAGCATGGTGAGTGCTATGTCACAGACGACGGAGCAGAGACCGATTTGGACTTGGGACATTACGAGCGTTTTCTCAATATCACCACTTCTCAAGAAAACAACGTCACCACTGGAAGGATCTACAACAATGTCATCACCAAAGAAAGAAAGGGTGAATTCCTGGGAAAAACAGTTCAGGTCATTCCTCACATCACGGATGAGATCAAATCAAACTTCTATAAACTAGGCCAAGACGGCAAATTTGACGTAGTCATCACCGAAATTGGTGGCTGTGTCGGGGACATCGAGTCTCTACCCTTCATCGAGGCAGTACGTCAGGCCCGTTGGGATCTGGGACCGAATAATTTCTTGGTAATCCACCTGACATTGATCCCTTACCTGAAGGCGGCCAAAGAACTCAAGACAAAACCAACCCAGCACTCTGTCAAGCAATTGCTGGAGGCTGGTATCCAGCCGGACATCTTGGTCTGCCGTACCGAGCATCATCTTCCTGCCGATGTCAAGAAGAAACTTGCGCTTTTCTGTAATGTGCAGCTCAACTGTGTCATCGAATCCATCGATGCCGACTCTATCTACGATGTACCTCTTTTGATGAAAAAAGAGAAACTAGATGAGCGTGTGATGACCAAGCTCAAGCTAAGCTCCAAGCAGAATACCGAACTTGAAAACTGGAAGGAATTTCTCGGCAAACTCAAAAATCCTACCCAAGAAGTCAACATAGGACTTATCGGAAAGTATGTTTCCCTGCCAGATTCCTACAAATCCATCATTGAGGCATTTACTCATGCTGGAGCATCGATCGAGTGCAAAGTCAACCTCAGACTAATATCTTCAGAAGAAATCAACCCTGACAATCTACAGACCAAATTAGACGACTTAGATGGTATCCTCGTGGCTCCTGGTTTTGGAGAAAGAGGCTTTGAAGGAAAAATAGAAACAGTCAAATATGCCCGAGAAAACCAAATTCCATTTTTCGGAATCTGCTTGGGAATGCAAGTAGCCGTCATCGAATTCGCCAGAAATGTGCTGAATTTTGAAAAGGCTAACAGTACTGAAATGGATCCAGAAACTCCCTATCCGGTAATAGCCCTCATGGAGGAGCAGAAAAAAATCGACCAAATGGGCGGTACTATGAGATTAGGGGCTTATTCTTGCGATCTGAAAAAATCCAGCAAGGCCTATAGCGCCTATGGAAAAACCAAAATACAGGAGAGACACAGACATCGCTACGAGTTCAACAATGAATTCATCAAAGAAATCGAAAGCGCTGGCATGATCGCCACTGGCAAAAACCCCGATACAGGACTAGTCGAAATCGTCGAGATCAAAAACCATCCTTACTTTGTCGGCGTCCAGTTTCATCCGGAATACAAGAGTACTGTTTTGAGTCCTCAGCCGCTGTTTGTGAAGTTTATCCAAGCAGCCATCGATAAGAAAATCAAGTAAAAGAAATCCCCATCAGGGAACCAACAAATTATGGATAGAAATCAAGCGACAGGATTAATCCTATTTGCAGCAGTGATTTTGGTGTATTCCATCTTCTTTGCAAGTAGTCCAGAAACTCCCCCAGTGCTAGAGGAGTCCCCTGTCCAAACTGAATCAGCTACTTCCGCTGCAGCAGACTTTAGTCCTGCTGCGCCACTAGAAAACGATAGTACCATCGATGCCAATCGAGTTGCAAAATATGGTGCACTAGCTACCTTGACCCAAGGAGAAGAGGAAACAATCACCTTGGAAAATGATAAAATCCAAGTAGCAATCTCCACTAAAGGTGGAGCTATCAAAGAGGTAAACCTAAAGGAATTTAAAACCTGGGAACAAGAGCCCTTGCTTTTGATCGATGAGCAATCCTCTCAAATGGATTTCTCTATTGAGACGAGCAAAGGACCGGTGTCTCTTTCTGAGTTTTATTTCACGCCTGAGCTTTCTAACAGTCAAAATGAAGAAGGACTGGCCATCTCCACCTTGACCTTGACTGCGGGAACCGAAAACGGTACTATTTCGCAAGTTTTCTCCATTACAGATGGTAGCTATGTAGTCGACAAAAGTTTCTCTGTGGACCGCTTCAATGGGGTATTGACTTCTCAATCTCTTGCTTTGAACTGGGAAGACCAAGTCAAAGCCGTGGAAAGAGACCTTGCCGAGTCCAGAAGAAAAACACAACTTAACTATTATACTAGCTCTGGATCCTATGAAAACCTAGGAGTGGGCGAAGATGCAGAAACCGAAACAGTCTCTGAACCGGTAAAATGGATTGGTTTTAGCCAACGATTTTTCACTTCCGGGATTATTTCAGAGACAGGTTTCCAGCAGGTAAGCCTTAATCAAAGCACTCCAGCTGATAGTGCCGTCGTTAGGACCATGGCCACGAGTCTACAAGTGCCGATGGAAAATGGCTCAGCAAATCTTCAGTTCTACTTCGGACCAGATCAATACAAAACCCTGAAAAAAGTCACCGATGGCTTTGAGAAGAATGTGGACATGGGCTACTTCTTTGTAAGCTGGGTCAACAAGTATATCATCGTCAACCTTTTCTACTTCTTAGAAAAGTTCTTTGACAACTACGGTGTCATCATCATTTTGATCGTACTGATCATCAAGCTTGCCCTATCTCCTTTGACATACAAGTCTTACATCGGGATGGCAAAGATGCGGGTCATCAAGCCTGAGATAGACGAGCTCAAAGAGAAATATGGCGAGGATCAGACCAAAATGCAGCAGGAGCAAATGAAGCTGTTTTCCAAGCTGGGCGTATCTCCTATTTCTGGATGTTTGCCGCTTTTGCTTCAGATGCCATTCTTGTTTGCGATGTTCTTCTTCTTCCCTAATTCAGTAGAACTCAGACAGGAATCCTTCCTTTGGGCCAATGACCTTTCGACTTACGATGAATTCATCAAACTGCCATTTACCATTCCATTCTATGGATCCCATGTCAGTTTGTTCACCTTGTTGATGACCGTATCACAGATCGTGTACACACACTTCAATAACCAACTCACCACTGCCACGGGACCGATGAAAAACATAGGGTACATCATGCCAGTGATGTTTATGTTTATCCTAAACTCCTATCCAGCAGGTTTGAGTTTCTACTACTTCGTATCCAATATGGTGACATTTGGACAGCAGGCTTTGATCAAGCTATTTGTGGATGATGACAAAATCCGTCTGAAAGTAGAAGAAAACAAAGTGAAGAATGCGAATAAGAAAAAATCCAAATTCCAGCAAAGACTTGAGGATGCGATGAAGGCAGCTGATGCCAATCGCAAGAAATAATCAAAAGGCCTTCGGGCCTTTTTTTATTGCTGCCGTCAATAAATCAAAAAGTAGGGCTAACCGGAAGGATCACAAGTCCAAATTAAGAATCAAGAAAATTTAACATCTTCCATCTACTCCCGTAGAAGTGGAATAAAAGACTGATCCAAGCCTGATTAGAAAGACTCACAGCAAGGTTTTCTGCTTTTTCAGACAAAAACTGACAGATCTATCGGGATAAAAAAAGGAAGCTCCGAAGTCGAAAAAGACTGGAATTTGCTTAATATTGAGACTAAATTTCAAAAAGAACCATGGGAAAAATCATTGCTATAGCCAATCAAAAAGGAGGAGTTGGAAAAACCACCACCGCGATGAATTTGGCAGCCAGTCTAGCTGTGCTGGAGCATAAGACCCTGGTCATCGATGCCGACCCTCAGGCCAATACTACCTCTGGCCTAGGACATGATCCCAAAAATATAAGCACCAGCGTATACGAATGCATGGTGGATGGGATAGATGTCAGGGAAATCATCCTTCAGACTGAAATAGAACATTTGGATCTCGTGCCCTCTCACATCGACCTAGTCGGCGCTGAGGTGGAGATGATCAATATGGACAATCGGGAAGAGAAGATGAAAGAGGTGATTTTGCCTCTGAAAGATGAATATGACTTCATCATCATCGACTGCTCTCCCTCTCTTGGCTTGATCACCATCAATGCATTGACAGCAGCACATTCGGTAATTATCCCGGTGCAGTGCGAGTATTTTGCATTGGAAGGCTTGGGCAAGCTACTCAACACCATCAAAATCATCCAGACCAGACTCAATCCTGATCTAGAAATAGAAGGCATTCTACTGACCATGTACGATGTCAGACTGCGACTATCCAATCAGGTCGTAGAAGAAGTCAAAGTTCATTTCAAAAACATGGTATTCGATACCATTATTCCGCGAAATGTCCGATTGTCAGAGGCACCAAGTTTCGGCATGCCAGCAATTGCATTTGACGCAGATGGCAAAGGAGCCGTCGCCTACCTTAATTTGGCCAGCGAAATCGCGCAGAAAAACGGCCTTCAAAAAGTAAATTCATAATATGGCTGATCAAAAACCCAATAGAAAGAAAACTGCATTAGGAAGAGGATTGGGAGCCCTGTTGGAAGACAGCCCGGCCAAAAGCAAATCAGAAGACATCCTACCCGAGGTAGCGAAAACCGGAATTTTTGAAATTTCACTTTCCGATATACAAGTCAATCCTTTTCAGCCACGAACTCATTTTGACAAGGAAGCCCTTCAGGAGCTTTCCGAATCCATCAAGGTACAAGGGATCATTCAGCCGATCACTGTTCGCAAACTGGATCAAAACGAATACCAGTTAATCTCTGGTGAAAGGAGATTTCAGGCTTCCAAACTGGCAGGTCTGGAGAAGATCCCCGCCTATGTCCGTACTGCGAATGATCAGCAGATGCTGGAAATGGCTCTGATCGAAAACATCCAACGGGAAAACCTCAACGCACTGGAAATCGCCCAGTCTTACCAGAGACTACTCGCAGAATGTGACCTCAAGCAAGAGCAACTGGGAGATCGCGTTGGCAAAAACAGAACGACAGTCAACAATTACCTGAGACTACTCAAACTTCCTCCCACGATCCAAGCGGCTATTCGAGATCAGCAATTATCTATGGGACATGCGCGAGCCCTGATCAATATCGAAGATGTGGACAAGCAACTCGCCATTTTCAAAAAGGCTGTAGAGGAAGAACTAAGTGTGCGCAAAGTCGAGGCTTTGGTCAAAGCTCTGAACGAAGGAAAACCAGAGAAAAAATCTGAACCAAGCCTAGATCCGGTCAGAAAATATGAGCTCAACAAAATCCAACAGCGACTCGCTTCTCATTTTGGAACCAAAGTAGCTCTGAAAGCCAACGAAAAAAACAAGGGAGAAATCAAAATCCCATTTACCTCTACCTCCGATCTCAATAGGATATTGGAGCTTTTGGAAATCATCTAATTTTGGAAAAAATAAGCCGACATTTCTCTTTATCGACCAAAGCCCCTTGGATCTCCTTGGGTCTTTTGTTTTTGTGCTTGATGCATGCGTCTCCTGTCCAGGCACAAGAGGTAGAGGAAGCTGTAGCTATAGAGAACATAGAGACTCCTTCACAAAAATCAGAGAAACCAGACTATTCCTCCTTGCCAAAGAATCCCAGAAAAGCGACCTTGCTTTCTGCCATTTTGCCGGGAGCAGGCCAAGTCTACAACGGCAAGGCCTGGAAGGTCCCGATTCTCTATGCCGGCTTTATCACCGACATCTATTTCATAGGGTTTAACAACAAGCGGTATCAGGTTTTTCGGGAGGCTTTGTTTGCCTTTGATGACGGTGAAGTCAATGATTTCCCCAGTCTCAACCGGGATGCGCTAGTCAGAAACGTGGAATATTGGCGAAAAAACAGAGATTTGACGATCTTGCTCCTCGCTGGTATCTATGCATTGAATATCATCGACGCCAATGTAGACGCCCACCTCTCAGGCTTTGACATATCCGATGACTTAGCTTTGGGATTCGAACCTAATTTTGAAACACTATCTGCCCGGAATCAACAATACGGGTTTACAATAAAACTAAGATTTCAATAATGAATATTTTGCTCTTAGGCTATGGTAAAATGGGACAATTGATCGGGCAAATCGCCGAATCGAGAGGTCATACCCTAGCCGGAAAAATAAGCATAGACAATCGTGAAGATCTACAGCAGATTGATCCATCGACGGTAGATGCTGCTATAGAATTTAGCCAACCAGAAGCAGCGGTAGAAAATATCACCTGGTGCCTCGAAAATAACATTCCAGTTTTGTCCGGAACGACCGGTTGGTTGAATGAAAAGCCTCGGCTCGACTCTTTGACAAAGGAGAAAAACGGTGCTTTTTTCTATGCCTCTAATTACAGCATAGGAGTGAATATTTTCTTCAAAGTCAATGAGTTTCTAGCCAAACTCATGAATGAAACCACGGGCTATCAATCCAGCATAGAAGAAATCCATCATACCGCCAAACTGGACGCTCCATCAGGTACGGCCATCACGCTGGCAGAGGGGATCATCAATGAAAGCAGCCAATTCAAGGATTGGCACTTGACCGGTGAATCGAACGGAAACGAACAGTCTTTGCCTATTACTTCCAAGCGGATCGACCCTGCCCCTGGCACACATATTATCCGCTATCAATCAGAAATAGACGATATTGAAATCAGCCACACCGCTCACAGCAGACAAGGCTTTGCTCTTGGCGCAGTTTTGGTAGCAGAATGGATCCAAGGCAAAAAAGGAGTCCTTTCTATGAACGATTTCCTATCTTTTTGACCATCTAACTCATGAGCAAATCAAAACAAAAAAAATCAGCGGCCAGAGAATGGATTGACGCATTGGTATTTGCCGTAGTGGCTGCCAGTTTGATCAGATGGCTTCTCTTGGAACCATTCACGATCCCTACTGCCTCAATGGAAAGGTCCTTATTGGTAGGTGACTTTCTTTTCGTCAGCAAGATGCACTATGGCACCCGGATCCCAAAAACTCCGATTCAAATGCCTCTGACGCATCAAAAAATCTGGGGAACAGAAATCCCCTCCTACTCTGATGCTATTCAGCTCCCCTATTATAGACTTCCTGGATTTGCGGATGTAGAGAGAAACGACGTGGTTGTATTCAATTTCCCAACTGAGTTTCAATACCCCAACGACCTCAAGACCAACTACATCAAACGAGCAGTGGGAACTCCAGGAGACGTAGTTGAAATCAAAAACGGCGATCTTTTCATCAATAGCGAGCCTGCTTTGAAGCCTGAAGAGATGCAATATTCCTACGATGTGATCACCAATAGACCGTTGAATCACGAGTTTTTTAAAGACTACGACATTTCGCAAGGTAGCTATTCGCCTTTTATGGATGGCTCAGGTTATTGGGTATTCACAACAGATGAGATCATCGAGCGGCTCAAGTCCTCGCCGGTAGTCACGGAGGTCATCAAGAGAATTCAAAATCCCGGAGGAGAAAAAGGAATTTTCCCAGAGGGCTTAAGCACCCAGTGGAATAGAGATCAATATGGTCCTCTGACCGTTCCTGGCCAAGGATGGACCATAGAGATGACGCCTGATCATGTGATGCGCTACGGATTCACAATCGAGCATTATGAAGGACACGAGCAGGTAGAAATCAAAGGAAATGAACTATTCATCGATGGACAGAAAGTAGATTCTTACACTTTCAAGCAAGACTACTACTTCATGATGGGTGACAATAGACATGATTCTCTAGATTCCAGGTATTGGGGTTTTGTACCGGAAGACCATGTAGTAGGCAAGGCGTGGTTCTTATGGTTGTCATTAGACAAGTATGAGTCCATGTTTAGCAAAATCAGATGGAGTAGAATCTTCAAAGGAATCAATTAAGTACAGTTTCTATCTGGTAGAAAAGGCTAGCTCATTTTGTTGAGCTAGCCTTTTCTTTTACCAATTGATCGGCTCTAACCCCTGAGACTCAAGGTAAGTGTTAGCTTTAGAAAAATGCCTACATCCAAAAAAGCCCCGATGGGCCGAGAGTGGACTTGGATGGGGCGCCTTTAAAATCATGTGCTTGCTAGAATCTATCAAACTGGATTTTTTTTGAGCATATGCACCCCAAAGCAAAAAAACCACATGTTCTTTCTTGTCGCTAATAGCCTGGATAACAGAATCTGTAAACTCTTCCCATCCTCTTTTCTGGTGAGAACCAGCCTGATGTGCCCTGACAGTAAGAGTGGCATTGAGCAAAAACACACCCTGCTGAGCCCAGCGGCTCAAATCTCCATGAGGAGGCATATCTTTACCCAAATCTGCCTTAATCTCCTTGAAAATATTCAGCAAACTGGGAGGAAATGATTGTCCCTCCTTGACAGAAAAAGACAAACCGTGGGCTTGGCCCGGCCCATGATAAGGATCCTGCCCCAAGATGACCACTTTGACTTGATCCAAGGGACAAAAATCAAACGCATTGAATATTTCCTTCCCCGGCGGAAAAACAAGTCCTTTGGAATACTCGTCTTTGACAAAGTCTACTAAATCCTGAAAATATTCTTGTTGGAAAGTCGGAGCCAAAACTTCTTTCCACCCACTTTCAATTCTCACTTCCATACAGTATAATTAAGGTTTCTAGCTGAAAAACAGTATATTTGCTAGCTTTTAAGGACAAGATCATGGTAACAGCAACCACAAACGGAATAGAAGTAAGTGTGGAAGTCACCTATCAGGCTGAGTTTTCCAGCCCCATGCAGCATCATTATGTTTTCACCTACAAAGTAACCATCCAAAACAAAAGTAGCCAAACCGTCCAGCTATTACGTAGAAAATGGGAAATCGCTGATGCCGCAGAAACCACCAAAACTGTAGAAGGAGAAGGTGTGGTAGGACAGCAGCCCATTTTGGAACCAGGACAGAGCCATAGTTATGTATCTGGCTGCAATCTTAAATCAGGCTTGGGCAAAATGGTCGGAACATACTATATGCAAAAGCTCTTTGACGGAAAAATCATGGAAGTAAAAGTCCCTGAATTTCAGCTGATCGCTAATTTTTTCCAAAATTAATTTGGGTTCCAAAATCCACCCACTTCTTGCTTACCTCCACTATTGGCTTCTGAAACAGGATCGCCATGCTATCCAAAGCCCCAAAGTCTATGAACTCTACACTGGCTTATTAGACTTCCGTAAGCATTCTCATGACATGCATCTTGAAATCGAAGTAATTCGAAAATCCTTGCTTGCAGATTCATCTTTGATCGAAGTATTGGATTTAGGTGCAGGGTCCAAAAAAGTACCCGACCAACGTAGAAAAGTATCTGATATCACTCGATATTCGACAAGCGGCAGAAAATTCAACTTGCTTTACCAATACTTTGCTTCAATCAGCCCTGCCAAAACCATCGTCGAACTAGGCACCTGCATGGGTATCAATGCCAGATTTCTTTCCAAGATTTCTGGAAGCACCGTTTTCACCTTCGAAGGTTCCCCAGAGATACTCCAGCGTGCATTTAAAAATGGTCTACCGCCATCCATATCCCCTCAATTAGGCGACATCTCAGAGACTCTCCCTCCCTTCTTGGCTAGCCACCAGAAAATCGATTTTGCTCTGATCGACGCCACCCATACTTATGAGGGAACTATGCTTTACTTTAACCTTCTATTACAGTCCATCACGCCTCAGAGCATCATCTGTATCGGTGACATCCATTGGTCTCATGAAATGGAAAAAGCCTGGAAAGAAATTCAAGTCCATCCTAGGGTTCAGCTCAGTTTGGATTTCTATGAATGTGGAGTGTTATTTTTTGACTTCGGTGCCGAAAAATCTCACTATGTCTTGAATTATTAATGAGCTAAAGAAACAAACACTTCTGTTCCCTGCCTCGCTGGAATAGAATTGACACAGGGCTCCAATGTTTCAATAGTAAAATAGTTCGAAAACAAATCCTGGTAGTTTTCAATCGACCCACCAAAGGGAGGCCCAGGCCTATCAAACTCTACCCCGAATAATACACCGACCAATCGTCCTTCTGGACTCAACAGATCTTGCATCTTTTTACAATAATCCACTCTTTTCTGGGGAGGCAATGCGCAAAAGAAGGTTTGCTCCAAAATCAAATCGTAACTCCCCGAATGCTCAAAAAAATCGCCTTTCAAGATTTTTTCCCGATCAAAGTCCGGAAAGTTGCTCTTGAAGTTCTCTAAAGGAATGGATGAAATATCAAGAATATGCGTGTTTTTCAATCCAGAATTGAAGGCATATGCTGCTTCATGGGCATTTCCTGCTCCAGGAATCAGGATTGACAGATTCTTGTTTTGAATTTGGTCTAAATATTGCACTATCGGCGTAGATGGATAGCCAATGTCCCAGCCGGTATAGCCTTTTTGATAGCGGTCGGTCCAGTAATTTTCATCAAAATCAAACATCATCAAGCCCTTTTGGATTTAGAAATGAACTCTAATTTTGAAAAAGATCCCGGACCAAAAAAAGATCAGGGAAAAAATATCATCATCATAGTTCTGGTTTTGCTGGTCATCATCAGCGGAATCAAACTTTATACGGACTATGTAGATCGATCTAAGAAAACTGAAGAAATTTTGCTCCTTTCGACAGAAAACAACGAGTTAAACCAACGCTTGGATTCTGTCACCTACCAACTGAACCTCCGAATCCAGGAAATCGACAAACTCGGTGGTGATATAGCTTCCTTGGAGCAAGTCAGAGACCAGCTCATTGCAGAAAGAAATACTTCCAAGCAGAGAAGCTCTTCCGAAATCGCAGCCTTGAATGAGAAGCTCAGAAGCTATTCAGGCCTCTTGGAAGAAAAAGATCAGGAAATTCTAGAGCTACGCGCCATGAACCAACAGCTCTATGCCGAAAATCAAGACCTCAAATCTACGCAAGCACAAATCGAGGAAGAAGTGGCCCAACTCAACTTGCAGAAAGAAGACCTTCAGGCCAAAGTCAATGTAGCTTCCATGCTCAAGGCTGAAAATATTCAAATCGCAGCAGTCAACTCCAGAGGTAAGGAGCGGGTAGAAACGACCAAGGACTTCAAAAACAGGCAAATAGAACGGATCAAAGTGAGCTTTAATCTCGCAGACAATAAAGTAGCCGAAAAGGGTCCAAGAAATGT
The DNA here is from genome assembly GCF_000429465.1 of Algoriphagus vanfongensis DSM 17529. Lineage (GTDB taxonomy): Bacteria > Bacteroidota > Bacteroidia > Cytophagales > Cyclobacteriaceae > Algoriphagus > Algoriphagus vanfongensis. The sequence continues at coordinate 169,994 of NZ_AUBX01000014.1, forward strand.
ATATGTTCAGATCATGGCACCGAATACCCAGCCGATCTTCGACGTAGCTAAAGGGTCAGGTACCTTCATGGTAGATGGAGCAGAGTTGTTTTACACAGTTAGACAAGACATTATATTTGACAATTCTGGTGAGACGCTGACCTTTTACTATGAAAAAGGTTCAGACTACAGTTCTGGAGATCACGAAGTCCGCATCTTTGTAGACAATTACCAAGTAGGCTCGCAGACATTTAGTGTGAAATAAAAGACTTGACATTTCAAGGAGAAGCCTCTTCAGTTTTGGAGAGGCTTTTTTGTTGTGCTCACCTGTCTATCATTTCTGAAAGTGTTTGGATTACAGAAGATTTTGCTCTACTTTTGCGGTCTGTTTATTCAAATTCCTTAAACACATTAAAAAATGTTCCAAAGAAATTACGAGACGGTATTCATTTTAACTCCCGTTTTGTCTGATGTTCAGATGAAGGATACTGTCGACAAGTTTGTGAACTTGTTAAAAGAAGAGGGGGCAGATGTAATCAATGTGGAAAACTGGGGTCTGAAGAAAATGGCTTATGCTATTGACAAGAAGACGACAGGTTTCTATGTATTGGTTGAGTTCAAGGCTGATCCGACCATCATCCGTAAGTTTGAACTAGAGTTCAGACGTGACGAGAAGGTGATGAGATTCTTGACTACTGTACTAGACAAGCATGCAATTGCTTACGGAGACAGAAGAAGAAAAGGAGAGTTTAACAAAAAAGCTGAAGCTAAGGAGGAGCAAGCCTAATGACACTATTCAACGAACCAATCAACAGAGGCGAAATCAAGAAGAAATATTGCCGATTCAAGAAGCATGGTATCAAGTACATCGACTACAAGGATCCTAACTTCTTGTTGAAATTTGTCAACGAGCAAGGAAAAATCCTTCCAAGAAGATTGACTGGAAACTCTGCGAAATATCAGCGTAAAGTCGCTCAGGCAGTGAAGAAAGCAAGACACTTGGCTTTGTTGCCATTCGTAACTGACGGTTTGAAATAATTCAACCTTCTATCGTCCCATCCTATAAAGATTATTACAAATGGAAATCATACTAAAAACAGACATCAAAGGTCTTGGCTATAAAAATGATTTGGTAGAAGTAAAACCAGGTTACGGAAGAAACTACCTTATCCCTCAAGGCTACGCAGTACTTGCTACTAGCTCCAACAAAAAGATTCTTGCTGAGAACATCAAGCAAGCAGCTCACAAAGCTGAAAAAATCAAAACTGAAGCTGAAACTACTGCATCTCAACTTGCTGATGTGACTTTGGAGATCAAAGCAAAAATCGGTGAGTCCGGAAAAATCTTCGGAAAAGTCACTACTCTTCAGATCGCTGATGCGCTTGCAGCCAAAGGCTTTGAAATTGACAGAAAGAAAATCTCTATCAACACTCCAGTAGACGGAGCAGGAGAATTTGCTGCTGAAGTAGATCTTCACAGAGAAGTGAAAACTGACGTTAAATTCGTAGTAGTAGCTGAGTAAGCCTACCCGGATCTAAAAATAAAAGCTCGCCTTTGGCGAGCTTTTTTCATTTTAGGCACTGGCTACTGCTTTCTCCAGATCTTCTAGCAGCTTCTTGGAAACGGCACGGCTATTTTGCTCACGAACCGACTTAAATAATGCGAGCGCTTCTTGCCCTTTTTGTACAAAACCTACTGGGTTTTGATCATTTTTGTAGCTATACCAGCACCAAGTAAGTTCCCCTGCCAAGGAATCTCCCACTTTCAATTTCTCCAGTTTTGCAACTGCCTCTGAAACAGTCTTCTCAATTTTTTCTACTTGCATAGTCATTATGGTTTAAATCTTCTAAATTCTTAACAAATCAGGCGATTTATTTTCAAAATACCAATAGGATTAACACAACAGTAACAGATTAGCAATATGAACACAAATACCTAATCAAATTCATAAAATGAAATTGACTGTATAATAAAGAGCGTTCCTCTTTTCCGCACCAAAAACTTTTCTTACTGACATTCAAGGTATTTGACACAATATCAAAAAACTTCAAAGTGCTATTTGGAAAAAATGGAGAGGATTTCTACCTTTGTGTCACTTTAAGAGAAACCAAAAGGGAATCTCATCCAAACTGGTCTATGGTGTAACTGGCAACACGTCTGATTTTGGTTCAGAAGAGTCTAGGTTCGAGCCCTAGTAGACCAACAAAAAGCCCTAATTCGCAAGATTTAGGGCTTTTCTCTTTTTAAGAGTCTCTAGTCTTCACATCCCCTTACACTAGAGCAATCTTCTATTTTTTAAAAAGAACTCGTTGACAGACTTTTGATCACTTGGAAAATTAAAGACCTCTTTGATCTTTCCTTCTTCAATCCTCCAGAGCAAGCAGGACATAGTCTCAAAGCGCTCTCCATTAAAATCCGTCCAGTTTCGATGGCAGTCCACCACATATCCGTCATCTACTCCCATTACGATGGCGGAAGCTTGGAATTGGTAATATTCCATCTCCTTAAAATATTCCAAAACCCCTCCGACTCCCTTTTTCAATCCGCTCAAAGGATGTTCTCCCGGAATAAACCAATTGATCTCTGGGTCCAAAATACTTTCCAAAGCCTTCATATTTTTTTGATTATAGGCCAAAAAGAAGGAATGAATCAATTCAATGTTTTGATGCTGACGCTTTTCCATTAGAAATGTGTTTGTTTGAAACACAATCCTAAATGATTTAAATCTCCAAAATATTAAGATTGGTCAATGGATGGTAAATCTTTTCTGGTATTCAACACTTTACTTAAATGCTCCTGACTCACCCCTAAAAAACTCGCAATCTTCTTTTGCGACAGCCTTGACACAAGATCCAAATTGTTTTGGTAAAAGACTCTAACTTTTTGTTCCAAAGTAGAGGACATATCAGTCAGCAGCCTTTCTTGCATTTTTAGGCTGTTGTTTTCGCTAAGCTTGCCGATGTACCGCTCGAAAACTCTTGAATTCTCAAGCAGTTGCAAAAAATCAGATCTTGAAATCTTCAACAGCATTGTTGATTCCAATGAAACCAAAGATTTGTCAGTTGGGATTTCATTTTTGAAGCTTTTAAAATCGCCTGCCCACCAGTTTTCTCGAGGAAAAGAAACAGTAAACTCTCTCCCGGACTCATCCAAATAGGAGTGCTGTAAGAGGCCCTTCGCGACAAAGTATTCGTATTTGCAAAAACCTCCAGCTACCTGAAGTAGCGTCTTTGGTTTGACCTCTTCAGAAATGAAGTGATCTATTATATACTGAAATTCACTTTGACTTACTGCTACATGCGCATGGATATGTGAATAGAACTGTTTTTTGCAATACTCTTCAATAGACTTGTCTTTCATAAGCAACTCCTCTTTTTAAACTAGTGCAACAAGCGCAATCGATAAGCATTCATTGCATTTCTACCCAATTGCTCCGTCAGCTTATAATTGGCGATCGCCCCGACTCCAGCTCCAACTACGGGCAGCAACTGGGCGAGTTTTGCCAGATCCAAATAGTCCCGGTAATCCAACTGAAAAGTCTTCCAATCAAATTCATCCATGGTCTTCGGCAGCGTATCCTTGTAAACATCCCAATTTTCCAGAAGCCCAATCAGATCATTTCTTCGTCTTTGACTGGAAAAGCTCAGCTGAAACACATAAAGCAAAAACAGCCTTTCCTGATAGTTTTTCGTATCCACGCCGTAAAGAGCTGCGATATCGAAGAGTAACTTCATCTTGATCGTCAAGAAAGCAGGAAAGTCAGCCAGCCCCAATAAAATTCCTCCAAAGCCTGTCACAGCACCTTCTACAGAGGCAGTATTGCGATACCACTTGATGCGATTCCGAATTTTAAATTCCCGCACTTTCAAAGGCATTGTTTCATCAGGTCTAGGCACTATCCAAGAAGAACCTGTCAACACGGCTTTTACCAGGTTTTCGATTGCCAATGTGATTGTTTTATGAACTTTCTCAGGAATCCACTGATTGATTTTGCTCTGGACTCCATGACTCAGTTTACTCCCAAGAGAAGGAGGCTTTTTCATTTGATAAAGCCAAGAACTGAGTTCTGCATGTACGTAGTGCTGATAGTTATCCATGAAAGCGCATATTTTACTAAAGTTTACTTTTTTCAGGCTTAAGAGTTAGGATTTTGGCAAAAAAAATCCTGCCCCATTTGGAGCAGGATTTCTCATTGGATGAATTTCAATTATTTATAAAGCCCATTGAAAAGCATTTTGAATGTCCCATGAGATTGAGCACGAAAAGTAATTTCCGGTCCAAAACCATAGAATTTCCCTTCGCCAACTTGCGCTTCAAAAGCAGTCACACCATTTTTCAAATAGCTCTGACCCCAAGCCCATCCGCTTCGGAGTGGCTCTTCTTCACCAAACCACGCAATAGCTTTTACGCCTTTGCCAGCAGCATCTGGTCCCAATCTAAAGACAGGAGAGCGATTGAACATGATATAAGAGGTCTCTCCCATACCATAATTGATTGGCTGAGTATTGTCGACATTCATTTCCAAAACAGAACCTGGGATGTAGTATTTTTCGCCACTTAATGATACTTCTTTTCCGTTTGCACCCATTTCTACCAAGGCATCCGAGACAGGAAGGCCCAAGTGGAAAGCAAGATCAGTAGCAGAGCCCACCGTGATGACTTCTCCTCCATTATTCAAAAATTCTTCGATCTGAGGCACAGACTTGTCTCCAGTGAAATTGCCAAGCATATGGTGGTACTGCTCATCGATCTCTGAAGCATCTGGTTGAGATCGTCCAAAGCCTCTGCTTCCCACAGAAGGAATTCCAGATCCTATGAAGAGCAACACATCATAGTCATCATTGAGATCGCCGGCATCAATTTTCTGAGGAAATACCAATTCATAGTCAAAGTGGAATTGCTCCAGCATCCATCTCACCCAACCCGAAGGCATAGAGCCACCATAGTAATCATACAAGCCGATTCTTGCAGGCTTGATTTCAGTAGCGCCTTTAGGCATGGAAGCAGCAATAGGATATACCCCATACTCTTGGGCCGCTTTTTCCAAAATCGCCTTACCAGCACTTCCCACATAGAAAGAGCCTGCAGGAAGATCATTCACTTCTTCAGAAGTTCGGTAAACTTTCACCTTTTCTTTCAAAAGATCATTGACTGCCATGAAAGAGTTATTTCCACGGGCATCAAGCAAATATCCAGATCCTTTTACCAATGATTTAGCAGGAGGAGACTGAACTTCTCCATAAGGAACTGCCTCAAAAGGCCCTTCGAAATCTTCCATGATGCGGTCGATCTCGGATCCCATCTGGAATGCTAGAGTCCAACCCGCAGCATCATAAGGACGGATTGGAGGACCTCCTGGGTACAAGAAATCATTCGGGTGATCCTGCGGCTCAAACATGTCCAAAACGTGCGGACGGAAAGCCTGGTCTGTCTTCACTATATAAGAACCTGCCGGATAGGACTTGCCATTGACACTGAAATCTGCCGTGGCTTTTTCTACTTTAATCCCTGACTTGATCAAGGCATTCAAGAACTTGATAGCAGTTGGGAAATCCGCCTGATCTGACGGAAGAATGAAGCCATAAGGATCTTTATTGGCTTCGTCTGTATACACTTCTTCAAAAAACTCTACAGGCAAGCCGGATCTCCAGCCAGATGGACGCTCCGCATCACCAGCTTTCCTGGCTTTTTCAAAAGCATCCTCTACAGCTTGTGCATACTTAGGATAAAATGTCCAGGTATCTTTTTGCCCTTTCTCGATGGATCTACGTCCCATCAGGTAGATGTTTCTCAACAATTCATCTCCATGTCTTACGGCATGATTCAAAATCGCATAGTTGAGTGAAACAGAATAATCGATAGAAGTCTTAAAATGCCACTCTCTAGGGGTAATCGGATAAGGAGTTCCATTGTTGGGGATCAATCTTTCAGGCACTAAAGGAACTTCAGATGGAGTTGGGTTGCCGATGATTTCAGTCAAAATACCGATTTGATTGTGATAATAAGGAGTGGTTCTTAAGCCTCCATTCCACCAAGTAGAAAATACTGATCCATCCAAGCGGGTATATCCTGGCCGATCTTCCTGATGCATACGATTGATCATAGCGGCTCCTACAGCGTCCAGACTCGTGATGATCAATGGATCGAACACATGATTGAATGGATCTCTATAGGGAGGACCTGCCACCACTGTCCCCGCCGGGCCGGACTGATGGTGATTGTAGATGATTTGCGGAATCCATTCCACGTATTGCTGCAGGGACATATTTGTCGCCTCAGCCATATTGTTCATATAAAAATCCCGATTGTTGTCATGACCAACATATTTTTGGTACAAAATCGGAATGTTTTGATCTCTTTGAGTAGGATCATCCTTTCTCATGTACCACTCAGACATGATTTCCATCCCGTCTGGATTGGCGTGTACAATCAAAATAATAACATCCTCTAGTATCTGCAAAGTCTCTTCATCTTCTCTAGAGGCCAATTCGTACAAGGTCTGAATCAATTGATGAGGACCTACTACCTCGTTGGCATGAAGCCCTCCATCTATCCAGATTACTGGTTTTCCTTCAGAAATCAGTGTTTCTGCTTCTTCCTTGCTGATTTCAGCATGAGCTAATTTCTGAGAGATCTCTTTGTACCGATCCAGATTTTGGAAATTCTCAGGAGCCGTCACGATCATCATCGGCTGCTCTCTGCCATACTCTGTCTTGCCGATACTGGTCATCACTACGCGATCAGATGCATCTGCGACCTTCTTGAAATAAGCCTCAGTTTGGGTAAAAGTAGCGAGCTGATAGTCATCGCCTATATCAAACCCAAAGTGGGATTTTGGAGTTGGGACACTTTGTGCATGCGCCGCAAAGATGCAGATCCACAAAACGATCCCTGTCAGGGTAAAACGTCTTCTCATAAGGAGTTGAATTGGTGGTTTTGTTTCTTTTGCCCTAAAATAAGGGTAAAAAAAGGAGGCCTTGAATAATAGATGTATAATCGCAAAATTTTTACAGGATCGGGAAAAATCGGGTATACTTTTTCAGATTCACCACGATTTTTCCTACTGATTTGACACAGGAGGGTCAAAAAAACCTAATAATCCAACTTGAGGCTATCTGTATATTGTTGGATTCGCCCTTTCAAAATAATATTCGGATAAAGGCTACGTGTACTTCCCTTGCCACTAAAAATTATTACTTTTGTATCAGTATCTAGTATGATTCTTTCTTCAAAAAAACCATTCCTACATGTCTGAGGTAAAAATATTTGCCGGCTCCAACAGCACCCATCTTGCAGAGAAAATCGCCAAAAACTATGGCAAAAAACTGGGAGTACTTACCCTGTCCAAATTCAGTGATGGAGAGATGTCTCCAAGCTTCGACGAATCCATCCGAGGCTGTACGGTTTTCATCATCCAGAGTACCAATCAGCCCAGTGACAACATTTTGGAACTTTGCCTGATGATCGATGCTGCCAAAAGAGCCAGTGCCTATAAAGTCTGCGCCGTCATTCCGTATTTCGGATATGCTCGCCAAGACCGAAAAGACAGACCTCGGGTATCGATAGCAGCAAAGCTGATCGCCAACATGATCACTTCCGCAGGTGCTGACCGAATCATGACCTGCGACTTGCATGCCGGTCAGATTCAGGGATTTTTCGACATACCGTTGGATCATTTGAATGGATCAGCTATCTTTGCACCCTATTTGAGCCAGCTCAACCTGAAGGATCTGATTTTTGCAGCTCCAGATGTAGGGGGAGTTGCACGTGCAAGGGCTTATGCCAAGCACTTTGAAGTAGAAATGGTCGTCTGTGATAAGCACAGAAAAAGAGCCAACGAAATTGCATCAATGCAATTGATCGGAGATGTAGAAGGAAGGGATGTAGTCCTAGTAGATGACTTGGTAGATACAGCAGGTACGCTTTGCAAAGCTGCAGAAATCATCATGGAAAAAGGAGCCAATTCAGTCAGAGCTATCGTCACTCATGGAGTGCTTTCGGGCAAGGCCTATGAGAATATCGAAAACTCAGTCTTGGAAGAATTAGTCATCACCGACACAATTCCACTTTCTCAAAAATCTTCAAAAATAAGAGTTCTGTCGGTTGCAGACTTGTTTGCCAAAGCTATCCATGCGGTAACGGGTCACACATCCATCAGTTCTCTCTTTATCTAAAAGAACCAATTTTAAATACAAATACATATGAAAACGCTTGAGATTATAGGGTTTAAAAGAGCAAATCTCGATAGCCAAAGCTTGAATGAGATCAGAGACAACGGAAGCGTACCATGCGTGGTTTACGGTCCTGGTATCCCTGAGCAAATTCATTTCTCCAGTCCAGCTATCCTTTTCCGCGACTTGATCTACACTCCGGAAGTTCACTTGGTAGAGTTGAACATCGAAGGTACCATCGTCAAAGCTGTATTGAAGGATGCACAATTTCACCCAGTAAGTGAAGCTTTGATGCACGTAGACTTCATGGCTTACACCGAAGATCGTCCGATCAAATTCGAAATCCCTGTGAAGGTAACTGGTAACTCTCCAGGTATTGCTAAAGGTGGTAAATTGGAATTGAAAACAAGATCTTTGAAAGTGAAAGGACTTGCGAAAGACTTCCCTGATTTTGTAGAAGTAAACATCTCCAAATTGGATTTGGGTAAATCTTTCAAAGTAGGTGAATTGAAGTCTGATAGCTTCGAAATCCTTACCAGCCCTAATGTATCTGTGGTGACCATCGGTATCCCAAGAGCATTGAGAGGTAAGAAAACTGAAGATTCTGAAGCTTAAGATCATTCTTATCCCATTTAAAATCCTGCCCCAAAGGCAGGATTTTTTTATTTTGAACCCAAAACATCATTTCCATGAAATATCTGATCATCGGCCTGGGAAATATCGGACCCGAATACGAACTGACCAGACACAATATAGGCTTCCTGACGGCAGACAGACTGGCAGACAAGTTTGATGCGACCTGGAAAAGTGACCGACTGGCTTTCAAAACTGAATTGAAACACAAGGGAAGAAACATTCATCTCATCAAGCCTACCACCTACATGAACCTAAGCGGCAAGGCAGTAAACTACTGGATGAAAGAGCTGAATATCCCCAAAGAAAACATCCTGGTCTTGGTAGACGAAGTAGCGATCCCATTTGGCAAACTCCGAATGAGAGCCAAAGGAAGCGCCGCAGGACACAATGGACTGAAAAACATCGAAGCTCTCACAGGAGGTCAAGACTATCCTAGGCTGCGAATGGGTATAGGAGATGACTTCCCCAAAGGCAGACAAGTGGACTTTGTACTTGGCAAATTCACGGAAGGAGAATTTGCAGAATTGCCACTTATCATGGACAAAGCTATAGATATGGTGCTTGGGTTTTGCACTATCGGCATCGCACAGACGATGACCCAATACAATGATTGATACATTTTCTTGCAAATAAGGATCGCAAGAACTTTATTTGCATCACTTCAGGCAACTGATTTATAAAGAAGAGGCGAGAGAATAGGCTCAAAGACCCTCTGGCAACCATTCACTGCGGCGAAAAGGTGCCAAATCCTACCCGGTTTTGGGAACTATAAATTGGCATTAACTCATCCTTATCCTCTTTTTGGTTCTACAATTCGGGTCTGATTTTCCAGATAGGCCTGTATATTTTATTTAGAAAAAGAAGGAACCATGAGTCAACATTTCGAAACCAATTCCATTCGGATCAACAAATCCAAATCCAATCAAAAGGAGCATTCTGCCCCGATCTATTTAACATCAAGCTTCACATTTGACTCGGCCGAGGAGGCCAGAGCTACATTTGCGGATGAGATCGAAGGAAATATCTATTCCAGGTATGCCAACCCCAACTCCACCGATTTGATCGAAAAAATATGCGTTGCAGAAGGTACTGAAGATGGCATTGCCACTGCCTCAGGGATGGCCGCAATGTTTGGGAGCATTGCTTCTCTTTTGGAGCAAGGAGATCATGTATTGGCAGCCCGATCGCTTTTTGGATCCACCCATCAGCTACTCACTAGAGTATTTCCCAAATGGGGAATCACCTCTACATACGGCGATATTTCAGATTTTGAAAACTGGGACAATCTCGTCCAAAGCAATACCAAAATGCTCTTCATCGAAACCCCATCCAATCCCGGCTTGGAAATCATCGATCTGGAATGGGCTGGTAAATTTGCCTCTGCGCATAACTTGATTTTGGTTGTAGACAATTGCTTTGCGTCCCCATACCTACAGCAACCCGCCAAATGGGGAGCTCACATCGTCACCCACTCTGCTACAAAATATATCGATGGACAGGGCCGTGTATTGGGAGGCTTGATTTTGGGCAAAAAAGACTTGATCAAAGATGTCCAATTTTTCACCAGACATACAGGACCGGCTATCTCTCCATTCAATGCGTGGATCCTTTCCAAAAGCATGGAAACACTCGGAGTGAGAATGGACCGTCACTGCTCCAATGCTCTGAAAGTCGCAGAATATTTCGAAGGAAATCAACAGATCAATTCAGTCAAATACCCATTTCTTAAATCCCATCCACAGCATCATCTTGCTCTCAAGCAAATGAGTCAGGGAGGCGGAATCGTCACCTTGGATCTATTGGGAGGCGTGGCCAGAGCTCAGCGGTTTATTGACAACTTGCAGATGGTATCTGTCACTGCCAATCTCGGTGATAGCAGGAGTATCGTGACTCATCCAGCATCTACGACTCATAGTAAGCTTTCCGAAGAGGAACGTCAGCAAGTGGGGATCAGTGATGGATTGGTACGATTGTCAGTAGGCCTTGAGCATGCAGACGACATCATTCAGGATGTAGAGAGAGCTTTGGAACTTTCGAAATAACACAACAAAGGCAGCCAGTGGCTGCCTTTTCTTTTACCAAGTGGTATGCTTGAGCTTCGGAAATGCCCGAATTACATCTGACAAACTTAATTGTCCAACTAACCTTCCATCTTTCAAAACTGGAAGTCTTCTAATTTTCAAATCCAAAAAGATCCCAGCCGCATCAAAAAGTGATACATCCGGAGAGATTGTATGCAGGTCAGTAGACATGTATTCTTTCACCTTTGCAGGAAAGGTCGGGGTATTGGTATACTTGCCCTTGATGATTTCCTTAAGGCAATCCACTTCTGATATAATCCCTATCAATGCGCCTGACTCATCCAAGACCGGACCACCGGATATTTTTCTCTTTGTCAATATTTCCAAAACCTGATCTATCGTGTCATCAGCACGAAATGTCACCAAGTTAATACTCATGTGATCTCTTACTAAGATTGGATTGGATAGGGGCTTTTTGGGTTCTACCATTCTGACTCCCTGAAAACTTTTTACCATAGTCAAAAGGATGTTAAGTGAACTTATAATATACTGAATTATTACAAGTTTAAAAAATCAAAATCTTCAATTTAAAGAATAATTAATCTATAATTTTGAAAAATATAATTTTACAAACTATTATTTCTAAGTAAAACAATAGGCTTCCAAGCTCTCTCTGTACTTTTAAACAAGTCCTCAAACTCAAAAAGTCCGATCAATACGTCCTGATCTCCATCCTGATCCACATCTCCTTTTTTGATCAGCATGGCATTGAGTCCAAGGTCCACATCCGGTACAAAAGGCTTGAAAGACATAGTCCCTCTTCCTTGAAAATAGATCAAACTCTCCTCTGGCGTCTGAGTTTTGTCAGGAAAAAACGAAATCACTACTATATCCTGATCCCCATCTCCATCAAAGTCATCCACTTCGAGCCCACTCGCACCATACATCGGATAAAACCAACTCTCTACAAATCCTTCGTCTTTGTTAAGAAAAATCCGGACTCCATGGTAGTTTTTTAGCACTTGGGATAAATCAGCATTATCTCCATTTACCAAAATCAGATCAAGCTCACCATCCTGATCCATATCTTTCAGCTGGAAATCACTAGCACCAAAAGCTGGATGAAATTCAAGCAAGGGGTTTTCTACAAAATTCTCATTCCCTTTATTTTCCCATAGAAAAACTCCCTCTCTTGCCTGAGTCATTAGACCTATTAAGTCCAAATCTCCATCACCGTCAAAATCCAACACCTCCACTTTTCTAGCTCCTGGCAAAGCTTTGATCACTTGTTCCCGATGACTACCATCCTTCGCAGCATAGTGAACACTTAATTTCCCCACATGATCTCCAAATTGAGACACAATGAGATCTTCCAGCCCATCTCCATTTAGGTCAGCAGCAGCCCAATCAACCGGTCGAATCAAACCTTCAAGAATATCTTCGCCCACCCAGTCCTCATCCTTTCTGTGATAGGACTGCAAAGTCCCCACGCTATCATTGGCGGGATCCATCAAACCCATCGAAAGCAGTTCAAATTGATCCCCGGCCCGCCAATTCATTTTCACCGGAGCTACAGGTGTATGTACAGAATCCTTCACTCGAAAACCATGCTGAACATCTAGTTGAAACAATTTATGATGACGATGCCCAATCCAAATAGTCCCAGAACTGTCCACATCCAACAAGGTGGTCAAGCTGGGGTAAGAAAAACCAAATGAAGGCACTTCTATATTAAACCCGGGGATACCTTGGGCTGGCACCATCTTTCTATCTTGGGGATTAGGTGTAGCGGGAGCATTTTGGATGTAATATTCTTTCAGCTTTTCCCAATCACCCTCTTTTATCAAGGGGACTTCTGAATATATTCCTTCAGGAACTCCTTTATCCTCAGGCATGACTCTTCCCAAATCCTCCGCCAATATCAGCCCCATCCTGAGACGCATATCCGGTAGCACATGATTCTCCCAAGTAGCGAGATCCAAAATTTCAGGCTTGGGCTGAAGATGACAGTTTCCACAGTATACCTCCGCCAATTGCTTTCCATTCAATTTCAGGTCCATTTGTGCCAGTCTTTGCAAAGACGGAATGGGCTGCTTCCGATCAGATATCGGATTGCAGCCCATTATAAAAAGAACCGCTAGGAAAGCGAAATTTCTCATTCAGCGAAGGCTTTCAAAAACTGTTTCACCACATGATCATCGATTGCCAAGTGATGGGTAAAAAACTCTGGGTCATCCGAAAACTGAACATCTGGATTGATAAATTGATTGCCTGACACCGCTTTCGTTTTGCAAGAAGCATGTATTTCCCGAAAGTCCGAAAGTGGCTTCAACCGCTCCACATGATCAGGTCGAGATCCTCCTCCAGGCATAATAATAATCCGATCACCAGCTGTTTTGATTAGCTGCTCGATCAGTTCCATTCCATCAGTTACTGTGTTTTTAGCTCCTGATGTCAATATTCTATCAAAACCCAAAGCAATGATTTCTTCCAGAGCTTTCAGAGGCGCTGCACATACATCAAAGGCCCTGTGAAACGTACAAGGCTTGCCATTCGCCGCTTTGATGAGCACTGAATTTGCCTCTTGATTGACTTGCCCCGACTCATCCAACACTCCAAAAACAAATCCGTCTGCACCCAAATCCCCTAAGAGCTCGATGTCTTTCTTCATGACTGACACTTCTTCAGGAGAGTAGCAAAAATCACCTCCTCTTGGTCGTATCATTACAAAAACAGGAATTTCAATCGTTGACTTGAGGTAAGACAACATTCCTCCGCTAGGAGTATCTCCTCCTTCGGGAAAGTTTGCACAGAGCTCCAATCGGTTCACCCCAAATTTGGCTGCATCCAATGCTGATTGCAGATTGAAAACAGGGGACTCCAATACAAATTTTCTCATTTCTTAAAATAACTATTGGAATCAATCATTGTGTTTCCCTGAAGTCCACCTTGGGCAAAATTGAACCCTGGATGCACTGCATACGCTCCCACTTCCCCATCCTTATTGATGGCAAGAAATCCTGCTTGAAGATCTTTGATGTTTTTTTCATTCTTAGCGACCAATCTTCGGACGGTCTCTTCACAAGCCTCCTGAGGTGTTCGCCCTTGTCTCATGAGCTCCACGATCAAGAAACTACCACAAATCCTGATAATAGACTCTCCCAAACCAGTGGCTGTAGCAGCCCCTACTTCATCATCCACATAGAGTCCAGCTCCAATGATAGGGCTATCACCTACTCTTCCGTGCATTTTGTACGCCAATCCACTTGTGGTACAGCTGCCTGCTAGTTTCCCATTGGCATCGACCCCAATCATCCCAATCGTATCATGATTTTCGATATTGATCACTGGTTTATACTGACTTGTTTCTTTCCATTTGAGATAGGCCGCTTCAGCTTTCGGACTTAATTTCTCCTCTTCGATCGGAAAGCCCTCCGCTATTGCCAATTGTCGCGCACCTTCTCCTACGATCATCACATGAGGTGTTTTTTCCATGACCACTCTTGCTAGACTGATCGGGTGCTTCACTTGTCTGACGAAAGCTACTGAACCGCAAGAGCCATCACCAGTCATGATAGAAGCATCCAGCGTAGTAATGCCTTCACGGTCAGGAAGACCTTGAAGTCCGACGGACAGATTGCTTAAATCCAACTCCGTATCCATCACACCAGCCTCTACTGCATCCAAGACACTGTTGGTTTCAGCATATTTTTTCAAAGCTGCAGCATTCGCAGGAAGCCCGTGATTCCAAGTAGACAGAAACAAAGGCTTTTCACCGGCTTTTTGTATTGGTGTATTCTCTGCAAAACTTTGACCTACTCCAGGAATAAACAGAGCAGAACTCATCAGCGTTTGCTTTATAAATTTTCTTCTTTGAGACATTAGACTTATTTTAGATTCGAGCGTTCAAATTATCAATTTCAGCCCTAAATAAGCCATTTTTCAATCAAATCCCTCAAAAATTACATGAGACCTTACATCCTCAAAGAAGCCAATTGGAAAGATTTACAAAACCACCGCTTTGAATTGGCAGTATTGCCTTGGGGAGCCACAGAGGCGCACAATTACCACCTGCCTTATGGGACAGATGTTTATGAAGCAGACGCTGTAGCTGAGGAAGCTGGACGGAAAGCCTGGGAAAACGGAGCAAATGTCACCATCCTCCCCACAGTACCTTTTGGTGTCAATACGGGACAATCGGATATCTATCTCGATATGAACCTCAACCCCAGCACTCAGCTTGCCATCCTTTCAGACTTGATTGAGGTCTTGGACAGACAAGGGCTCAAAAAACTTCTGATCGTAAACAGTCACGGAGGCAATGACTTCAAAACAGCTCTCAGAGAACTTGGATTGAAATTCCCAGATATGCTTCTTTTCACCTGCAATTGGTTTCAAGCACTGGATAAGGCGACTTATTTTGAAGAAGGTGGCGACCATGCAGATGAATTGGAGACTTCTCTTATCATGCACCTACATCCTCAGCTGGTTCTTCCTCTAGAAGAGGCCGGCATGGGCAAAGAAAAAAAGTCCGTCATAGCAGGAGTACGGGAAAAATGGGCCTGGACGGAGCGTAAATGGTCCCAAGTCACAGAAGACACAGGAATAGGAAATCCAAAAAAAGCCTCCCCAGAAAAGGGAAGGCGTTATTTTGAAGATGTCACAGACAAGGTCGCAGACCTGATTCTCGACATTTGCTCCGTACATCCCGGAGAATTGTACCGCTAATCAATTCAACACATTTAAATCAAAGTCTCTCACCTTTCCCTTTGTGTCAATTACCTGAAGAGACTTGACACCAGATGGCAGGGTGAGCTCTCTGGAAGACTGCGAAAGGAACCCAGCACCGTAAGTCACTTCTATCCTTTGAGTCTTCCCATTCTCTAACTCTACCAGTAAAGCAGCGACGTCAGAGCCTGGTACGATTGTCTGATTGGGATTATTTTGCCCCTGAAAGACTTTCAATTCTCCACGATTTTGGGAGGCGATGTAAAGCGGTGCGCCACTTGCTGAAGTGAGCTTGACTAAAGCTTTGGCATCGCCAGGCACCACAAATCCACTGCGAGAAGGGCTCATCTCGACAAATCCTCCTGCTCCATCTCCGAGTAGCACCAAGCCTATCAAAGCATCCAGCTTCCCGATGAAAATCTCATTACCGTAATCATTGCCTGTGAGCAAAATATCCAAAAACCCATCGCCATTGACATCCTCTGACAGTAAGCCATTGACGGGACCTAACTGAGCCATTGCCGGCAAAGGATGCACTTGAAATTTCCCTCCACCTATATTTTCCACATACACAGATCGATCGTAATTACCCGTAAGCACGAGTGCATCTTTTTTTTCTTCCTCGGTCAGCAGAGACTCTTCTGTACTTAACGCATAGGTTTTATACCTCTCAAACTTTTTCCTAAAAAGTGTGCTTTGCCCATATAAGTCTGCCCAAAAATGACTTGGGAAAGACTGATATTCTCCAGTTCTATTCTTATACCAAGAGAATGTAATCGGGTCCACACTTCCATTTTTATCAAAGTCCTTTGCATATATTTTGACCGGCCTTTCCTTAGTCGGGTGATGATGGTTATTCATCCCTAGATTCCCGACCACAAAGTCTACATCTCCATCCTGATCAAAATCACCTGAAGTGATCGAATTCCACCACCCAAGGTACTCGCCCAGCCCAGCATCAATCTTTTGTAACTTTTCACCATCATTCCTGAAGACTGTAATTGGCATCAATTCACCAACCATGACCAAATCCATCCTGCCATCCAAGTCTACATCTGACCAAACCGCATCAGTCACCATTCCTACATTTCTAAGATCTGGAGCCAACTGATCAGTCACATCTTCCAGTACACCATTTCTATTTTTGAGGAGAAAGCTATTCTCAGCAAATGGATAATTGGCAACAGGCGTCCTCCCTCCAACAAAAAGATCCAGATATCCATCTTGATCAAAATCCATCGCTCTCACCGTGCTTCCACTTGCTTTGACAGATGAGAAGTTTTGATCCAATGTGAAATTTCCCTGTCCATCATTGAGATAAATCCTATCCTGATATTCATGCGCATTCTGAGCAAACTCATTACTCCCACTGACCAGATAAAGGTCCAAATCACCGTCATTTTCCAGATCAAACAGAAGAATCCCCATTTCCTCATACGTTGTATTTTCACCGGGAAGCAATTCACTTTGGGAAAAAGTCCCATCCGAACTCTGCTCAAAAAGCATGGGATGAAAACCAGATGATGAGCCTACGATCAAATCTTCCAACCCATCTCCATTGACATCTCCTACTGCCATTGCAGGTCCGTACTGAGTCAGCTTATGGGGAAGTATCCTCTGAATGTAAAAATCAATCTTATCCTCTTCCTGATGAGTATAGGACAAGCCTAAATCCTGAGACACTTCTTTCAAAAGCGGTGTGGATTCATCCTCATCCACAAGAGCAAGTCTACTTTGGCTAGATTGAGCATCTGTGTAGTTGATTTCTATGACAGAGTTCAATGAAGGAGAAGTTATTTCTTGCCGTCTGCCATCAGACCAAATTGCTAAGACAGAAGCGACTTTCTCCCCTTTTGAAATCCCAAAATGCAAGACCTCCTCTATCGAAGACATGTACCCTCGGACAATCTGCTGCTCTTGATATAGTTTTTGTCCATTCTCAAGAGTCAGTAGAAGTTTAGTCCCAAGACCAAACGGATTCTGCGCAGTACCCTTAAGTTTGATCCGAAGATAGGATCCTGAATCTTCTTTTTGATCGAGCAGATTTTCAAAGACGAAAGCCGGATCATTGATATTGTTGACCACATAATCTAGGTCACCATCGAGATCCAAATCCACAAAAGCAGCTCCATTGGAGAAAGACGGAACACTTAGACCCCAATCTACTCCCAGATCCTGAAATGTCAGATCCCCTTGATTCCGAAAAGCATAATTGGGAATCTTCACGATAGGGATCGAGTCCAGAAGCTGTCTCACTGTAGCCACATTTCCTACGTCAGCCCGATAATTTGCAAAATCCTTATCTGTGATATCTCTGGGAAATCCATTGGTCACGAGTAAATCCCGCAAGCCATCATTGTCCACATCTCCAAAAAGTGGTGACCAAGACCAATCCGTCTGATACATCCCAGCATACATTCCTATTTCGCTAAAGGGAAGGTCTTTCCCGTTATTCATATGGAGCATATTGCGCACATATTGATACTCGTAGCCCCACTGCTCATTGCTGATATACACTTGATAGGTATTCATCCCTATCGTCGTCTTTTTACGATAGTTATCTTCGCCCAGCATGTCCAAGGTGATAATATCCGGTTTGAGATCGTTATTGAAATCAGCAATATCAGCCCCCATGGAGAACTGACTTTGGTGTTTGAGACGATCAGCTATCTGATTAGAAAAAGTACCATCTTGGTTATTGATATACAAAATGTCATTGGTGATATAATCATTGGACACATGTATATCCGGCCAGCCGTCATTATTGATATCCGCTATCAATAAACCCAAACCAAAACCCTCTATTGTAATCCCTGCCTCCAGTGTCACATTGGTAAATGTACCGTCACCATTGTTTCTATAAAATGCATCATTATTAATGGCAGAACCATCTAGGATTTTTTCTCTATAGTTGGAAGGAATCACTTTGCTTTGCTCATTATTGAGCACGTAGAGATCGAGATCACCATCCAAATCGTAGTCCACAAACGCTGCCCCCATACCATTTCCGGCATCCGCAATTCCATATTCAGCTGCCATTTCCAAGAAAGTAATGGCACCATCTTCATCTTTACCTTGATTGACAAAAAGAAGATTATTTCGTTGACCCAAACCTGTCTTCATCGCAGCTACCACATAGAGATCCATCCATCCATCGCCATTGATATCGACAATCGTAGTCCCGGTGCACCATGACTCCAAAGCCTCTATTCCGGCTACTGCGGATACATCTTCAAATTTCAGATCACCTTGATTCAGATAGAGTTTATTGCCTACCTGATTGCCTGTGAAAAATAGATCTGGCAGACCATTTTGATCAAAATCGGCTACAGACACTCCTCCCCCATTGAAAATATATTCATCTGTCAAAATATTGAAAGAATCTGTCTCGACGATCTGATTGGCAAAATCAATCCCGGTATACTCCGGATTTTTCAACTCAAATAAAGTTTCGGTTTTCTGACAGGAAAAAAGACAGACTACAAAGCCAATAACAAGAGGAATAGATAGATACTTCATAGGTATTTTTGGGTGATTGAATCAACTCTCAAAATAGCATTTCTTGAAGAGTACGAGAAATAAAAACAGCCATTTATCAATGCAAAATCAAAAAAAAAGAGGCCCGAAAGCCTCTTTTTAAATCATACTTAAATTAATTAGAAACCAGGATTTTGAATCAAAATATCGGACCCTGTAATATCTATCTGATCTTGCGGAATAGGTAAAAGCTTATACTTTTCAGTAAATGCAGCACCACCAAGGGCAGAAGACAGCAACTGTCCATCCAAAGCAAAATAGAAATCCAATTCAGACTGAACCGTATTCCATCTCACGAGATCATAGAATCTGTGTCCCTCCATTCCGAGTTCCAACATTCTTTCCAACCTTACTGCTCGGCGAGCCATATCTGGGTTAGACCATGCAGACTGGTAGGTACCAATTTTATAATTGGCAGCTTCAGAACCATTATCCCTCATCAGCTTAGAGTTCATGGCTCTTTCTCTTACCATATTTACTTTGCCTCTGGCAGCTTCCAAATCACCAGTTTCGATATCCGCCTCAGCTGACATAAGCAACACATCTGCATATCTGATGATATAGACATTTAAACCAGTATAGCCTGGTGTCCAAGAAGAATTATCTTGAAAAGAACCCACCTCAGATTGCGTATACACATATTTTTTAGGTGAATATGGACCTCCATTTGGTTGATTTCGAATCCAAGATGCTCCTGGATGGTCTTGCCAATCCAAATAAGGGATTCCTCTTCTTCCTACTGTGTGATCCAAACGAGGATCAAGGTTGCCAGTATCAGGAGTAAATGGATCAGCAGAACCAAGTCCCATATCACTTTTCACTCGATTAGCAGGATCGTTATATGAATTATCGATCAAAGGCAAACCATTTGCGTCAGTTCTGAATGAATTGACAAAAGTGAAAGATGGCTGAAAGAACCCACAACATCCACCTGGCGCAGCTGAATTGTACGGAAAGTTCAAATCAAACTCCGGATTTGCATTATTAACTGACCCAGTACCCGCAGCTGACTGATAAGCCCATATGGTCTCGCTATTATTGTCATGCTCTCCTCTCCAAAGCTCTGCATAGTCATCTACCAAAGCATACTTCAGTCCATTGGATGTCATCCCATTTGCCACGATATCGTCAAATAGTGATTTTGCCTGTGAATATTTCCCTTGATATAGATAGGCTTTAGCGAGATAGGCTTTTGCAGCCCAAGAATTAACTCTTCCGACCTGTCCCTGCGTAGGGGCTAGATTATTAGCAGCATATTCAAAGTCAGCTTCGATAAATGGCCACAAATCTTGATTGTTACTGATTTCTTCTAAACCAGAGCCATAATCTACATTTTCATCCACGTAAGGAGTATCGCCATATAGTTTTTTCAACTCGAAGTAATAATGTCCTCGCAGAAATCTAGCCTGAGCACCGATTCTGATAATATCTTCTTCGGTCACATCTTCGGCAGCGTTTGCCATCAGTCTCAGCACACTGTTACATCTTGCGATTCCTTCATAGGCACCGTTCCATTTGGCTCCAATATCTCCAGAAGCAGAGTTCACTTCAAATCTCTGCACGGGATTGATAGTAGCAAAGTCACCAGGGTCAGTTCCCTTGTTGGCTTCTCCGCCCCGAATACTCCCCCAAACCCAGTTGGATGGAGAAGCGAGTCTATTAGCTCTTCCGTTTACCTGAGAATAAGCCGCTATTAAGGATGCTTCAAGTCCAGCAAGAGTCTGCAACTGAGACTCATTGAGCACACCGACTGGTGGCACATCCAAGAAATCATCACTACAGCTTACCGCAACCATTAAAGCGGCTGAGGAAAGAAGTGCTCCAATTTTTATATTAAATCTTTTCATTTGAATGATCAATTTTTAAATAAAACATCTCGTTTTCTCTCCTTTGCCCTAGAAGCTCAGGTTGACACCGAAAGTATAACCTCTCGTCACCGGATAGTTACCTACATCGATACCGAAAGTTGTATCTGCGTTACCTCCAACTTGTGGATCCAACCCTTCATAACCAGTGATTGTAAACAAGTTGTTTGCAGAAGCAAACACTCGCAAACGTTCCATATTCCATCTTTCAAGAATATTCTGAGGAAGTGTATAGCCTAAAGTCACGTTTTGCAATCTCAAGTAGGAACCATCTTCCACATAATAGGAGTTAGCCTGCTCAGATGTGGAGAAGTTCGTTGTTCTTTCTACAATAGGAATGGTTGCATTTGGATTATCTGGAGTCCAAGAATCTTTCAATCTTTCTGAAATAGCAGCTCCTTCAAATGTCTGATAGAAATCAGTAAACCATCGAGACTGGTTCCAAATCTCTCCACCAATAGATGTATAGAAGTAAGCCGCCAAATCAAAACCTTTGTAACCAAGAGAGAAATTTACACCACCTGTGAAATCAGGTACTGGACTACCAAGGAAAGTTCGATCATCAGCATCAATTTTACCATCTGGCATACCGGTCAAATTTCCATTTTCATCTCTTCCGTCAATATCTGCAAACTTCAACCGACCTGGAGCAGCCCCCAATTGTACCGCATGATTTGCGACGTCTTCAGCACTTTGAAATAATCCTATTTGCTTATATCCATAGAATGCAGACAAGGACTGTCCAACTTGATTTCTGATCGGCTGAATACCTCTATAGGATGGATTGATAGAAGTAATGATATCTAAACCAGGAGCCAATGAAACTATTTCATTTTTCAAGGTAGACCCTGTTACCGTCAGCTCATAAGTCAAAGCAGAACTTAAATTACCTTTTGTTTGCACCCATAGATCTATCCCTCTATTCAGCATCTCACCGATGTTGATAAATGGAGGAGCCGCATCACTTCCCGCTGTTTGAGGAATTGGCAACTGGAACAACAAATCCTTGGTGTCCTTTCTCCACCAATCGAAAATCACATCCAATCGACCATTGAAGAAGGTACCATCAAAACCAATATTCTTAGTCTCTGCTGTCTCCCATTGCGTGTTTGCGTTACCGATTTGATTTCTTCTATACCCTATGACTGCTGAAGAATTGCTTCCTGTAATGTCATAAGAAGTAGAGCCTACATCACCTGCAAAAGTAGAGTATTGGTTTGTTGGAGGCACTGGGTTTGAGTTCCCCATTTGTCCCCATCCACCTCGGATTTTCAATTCATCTATCCAAGTGGCGCTTTGCATAAATCCTTCAGAGGAGATTCTCCATGCAGCAGAAAATGCGGGGAAGACACCATATCTTGAATTCTCACCAAACACAGAGGAACCGTCTCTTCTAACCACAGCACTGAACAAGTATTTGTCATTGAATGTATAATTCACCCTTCCGAAGTAGGAAGAGAAATTCACGCCTTTGTAAAGTCCTGAGTTTACAATTCTACTGCTCACTGGCAAATTGGTAATCGTCACAAAATCCGGGTCTTTAGAAAATGGATTTTGACCAGATGCAGAGATATTTCTTCCTGTACCTGTATTCAAAGCCTCTTGACCCAAGATCACGTCAAACGCATGTTTGTCAAATGTCTTTTTCCAAGAGACTGTATTTGTAAAGGTCCATTTAAAATCATATCCAGATCCTTCAGAATATCCAAAAGCAGAATTATTCTCTGAGTTCTCGTATTGTCTTCTGGTATAATTCCAGTAATAATAATTATTGTATTGCCCACCGATGGAAGTCCTAAACGTCAAGTCCTCCATGAGATCAACTTCAGCATAGATGTTTCCAAAAATATTGGCGTTGAAGTTTCTATTGTCCTTTTGACCTTCTCGACTGGCTACGGGATTTCTTGGATTGTTAAAGTCACCTACAGAAGTACCTGCATACCCTCCAAACTCATCGTAAATTGGAATAATTGAAGGCATTCTAAAAGCACCCAAAATATCATTTTCATCCTGAGCAATACCTTGTCCACCATTGCCTCCAGATTGACCTAAAACTTGTCTATATGTTGCTTGGAAATTTTCCCCAATTCTGATTCTATTGGTTACATCAAATTCAGAGTTGGCCCTTAGTGAAATTCTTTTGAAGTTGTTATTCAAAATAATTCCAGCCTGGTCCTGATATCCAAGACCTAGATAGAACCTACTCGTTTCCGACCCTCCATTTACACCAATTGAATGTCGTTGAAGAGGAGCAACTCTTGTAATTGCGTCATACCAATCAGTCCCTTCTCCTTGAGCTGCTCGGATCAATTGTAAAATGGCACCTTTCTCTGGGTCCACATTATACCACTGAGCCTGCTGTTCGATTTGAGCCGCTGTCAAAGGAGTAGTTACACCATATTGATTTTGCAAAGAACCATCTGGATTTTGTTGAATTACACTCAGGTAGTAAGGCATCACTGGACTACTTCCATTGCCAAAATGTGAATGATCAAATTCCGGATCTTCTCCACTTAACCAAGCTCGATTTTGTTCTGCGATCCAAGTGTAGTTTGCAAAGTCCTGTGGATTCATCATATCCAACCCTTGGCCTGGATCAGTAGCTCCAAACATCCCATTGTAATCGACTCTGAGCTTCTGATCACCTCTTCTACCTCTTTTAGTAGTATAGATAATCACACCGTTAGACGCTCTCGCTCCATAGATTGAAGCTGCTGCCGCATCTTTCAACACGGTCGTAGATTCGATATCATCAGGATTTAGAAAATCAGTAGAGGTGACTGGCACCCCGTCGACTACATAGAGAGGTTGATTCCCTCCAAAAGATCCAAATCCCCTAACGCGTACAATCGAAGAAGTCCCTGGCTGACCATTAGAAATCACAGTCACACCTGATACTCTCCCCTGTAGTGTTTGCTCGACATTTCCGGTAGGGATCACCGTCAAATCCTTAGGGTCCACTGTAGCGATGGCACCTGTAGTTTCACGACGGCTATCAATCGTATATCCAGTCACTACAAGCTCTGTCAAAGTCTGCTCATCTGGAGCCAGTTTGACATCTATTACACTTCTATTCCCGACGACCTGTTCTACTTTGGCATATCCAATGAAGGAAAACACCAATACAGCGTCATCATTAGGCACATTGAGGGAAAACTTCCCATCAATATCTGTAGCGGTACCAGATGTGGTTCCCTTCACTAGAACGGACACACCAGGTAACCCTACGTCATATTCATCCAGCACCGTCCCTGTCACCGTGCGCTGAGCAAAGGCGGCAGAACTCGCTAATACTAAGAGCAATAAGAATGCACTTAGACTTTTGTAAAGATTTTTCATAAACATAGATAGATTGGGTAACAAGATTATTCTCAAATACTTGTATGTTAATTGATCATGCAATCGATTGGGGTAGATTGCAGAATAATGGCTACAGATAATAGACTTGCAATAAATTACCTGTGGCTACTATACCGTGGTAAGAATACCTGCAAAAGGAGGAAAACCCTCTAGGTTTGAGCGCATCGGATGATGCTAAGTTAGGAGTGGGGGAATAACTACGTAGAATAGGTCATTGGCGATATTTTGGGTTTTATTGTTAATCATAATCGTCAATGTTAAATATTCTAAAACAATTTTCAAACTTATCAGGCTAAATATTCTTTGGTATTTCACCTAAAAAACAATAGGGTATTTGCCCTAATTTTGTTTTGTTTCATAAAAATTCTAAACATAGCTACCCTTTTTCTGATATTTTTTCAAAAAAAACGACTTAACTATTACGGAAATCAAACAACTGGGGCTGTTTCTTAACAAAAAGAAAATTCTTAAAGGCTTCTGTTTCTCTTTAGTACTTCGAAAAATTCTTCTTCCAACCTCAGATCATCAAAGCTTGGATCAATCAATACTTTCTGATAGATCAAGTCACTTGCTTGGATTGCCTTTTCAAGCTGGATCAGTGCCACTTCATTTTGACCACTATTGATAGCTATCAACGCGAGCCCATAGTAGCCATATCCAAAACTTCTATTCCTCACTACTGACTCTTCAAATGCCAACGAAGCAGGCCCATATTCCTTAGCTAGAAAATGAGCAAGCCCTTTATTAAAAAAATCCAAGGACTCCGTGAATGGATAGTCATATCGAAGAGTCGCCAACTTATAATCTCCTCTGATGATATCCAGCGCTCCCCTGAGACTTTCATTCCTCATCAGAAAATCAGGAGATCTATTCAGCACAGAGGCATCCGAGAGATACTGATACGCCTCCCAATATTGACCACGCAAGGCAAAGATCTGTCCCAAATTATGAAGCGCAAAAGCATTCTCTTCCAGACGCAAGGATCGATTGAGAAGCCATTCGGCCTCCACCCAAAGGTTTTCCTGAAGATCCGAATCAAGTGTTCGTTGTGACTCCTTGATTTTGACTACCGCTAGATTGTTGTAGGGTAATGGCGAACGAAATAGCTCTGTCATCTTGGTATAAATCTGAGCTTTTTCTTCCAGTCTAGGAGCAGTCTCTCCAGCCAAGGCCCATTCAATAAATGACAATTCTGATTGAGATGAATTAGCTTGTAGTTCTCTTCTCAAAATCTGCATTCGCTCCGCACCCAACCCTGATTCTGGCTTGGCCTTGATTTCAATTTTGGCCATTCGCAATTGTGGGTATAGCCTTCTTGACAGAGCTGAGAATCCTGAGACTTGCTCAAGCTTTTCCTTTTGCTGCAGGTAACTCTCCCCATTGGTAAGGATAGTATAATAGGTTTCTTTCTGATCTGGGCCGAGACCTTCGTAGTCCCGGATCAAGATCCTGAGGTCAAACCAGTCATGCCAGCGAGAATCTATCTGAATCATAGAATCTCTCAAAAAAAGTTTTCGCTCAGACAATAGCTCCTGCACAGTCACTGCCCTATCATATCCCAATTTGCTGTTTTTCCCCTCAGCTTGTTCTGGAGACTGAAGCCCCATCACTGAGATAGACAAAATGGAGGGATTTTCCGCCACAAAATCACGGATCTGATTGATCATCTCCTCATTGCGAGTACTGCCTACATAGTTGGATTCCCCGGGGTTGAAAAAAATCTGAAATTCTTTTGTCTGTGCAATGTCTCTACTGACCGCCCCAGCAGGAATGTATAACCCTGCTTGAGGGATAGGTTCATCCGGGCTTACCCTTCCTATTTTCGCCAGAAAAGGAGTGATAATCACCCCTTTGGCCAGCTGCAAAGTCTCAGACGGACTATTGCTTTCTTTTTTCCCTTGGAAAAAAAGTGCTTCTAGAATAGCTCCTTCCATCCATGGCTCAAATGCCAATACATAATCCTTCTGAAAGGAATAATCAGCCAAGTTCTTTTGTAATTCGAGTACTCCAAGATCCAACTGCCTATCGACTGTCTTCATGACTACTTTCACTTCAGGATTGCGGGGAGTCATGACTGACTCAATGGCTACTTTCCCTTTGATGGAAAAACGGACAGAATCCCGAAAGTACTCCAGCTGACTAGGACGCATCTCTACTTCTTTCAAAAATCGCCCATCCTGCCCCAATGCGAGGAAACTCAGGCAATTCAGAACCAACAAAAGGAAAACTTTTCTATATTGAAAAAACAATCGGGCAGACATTTTGCTTTAATTACTTTAAATGATTTTTCTATTTTAGTAAAACTAAACCATCAACTGTCATGCAAAAACTGAAACTGTTTTTTGAAGAGAGAGCCTTCGGGGTTTGTTCCAGACTGGGTGAGAAACTTAATTTCCCCATAGACAGCATTCGATTGTTTTTCATTTACCTCTCTTTCATCACATTGGGTTCGCCAGTGATCATCTATGTTTCTATGGCAATGTTGATGAAAATTCGAAAATACTTCCGAAAGATGAACAATCCTGCTCTTTTTGACTAAAGCTCTTTGAAAGTCTTTTTGCCCAAGACTAAAGAATCCCAATAAATCCAGTTGGAAAGTCCCAATTTTTGAAATCTGCTTCTTGCCTTATTTGGAAAAAATAAGTCCTTGGAGGCCAGAAAATCCCGATATCCAGACCAGATTGCCTGACTCAATTCATTTTTTCCCTTGATCAAATAACCTAATGCAGCAGCTCCCTCGGCAATAGCTTTCACGAGAAAAATCCAATAGTACCGCAATCCCCGCTCAGCCTTATAGATCATCGCCAGACTGTTTTTGATATTCAGGTAGAGTTTACGCGGACTGCTGCGCGACAGTGTGGCCCCTCCCAGATGAAGCACTGCAGATTTTCCATTATATAAAATCTGATACCCTTCTTGTCTCATGCGTACACAAAGATCAATCTCCTCCATGTGTGCAAAAAAATGCGCATCAAAGCCATTCATCTGATGAAACAAATCTGCCCGAATTGCAAGACAAGCCCCTGAAGCCCAATCGACCAAGACCGTATCATCATACTGACCGGTATCCTCTTCGAGCACTTCACCAATCCTACCTCTGCAATAAGGATAATAAAAAGAATCCAAGTACCCCCCACCGGCACCTGCATAGTCAAACTTGCTCGAATCCTGATAAGACAAAATCTTTGGCTGTACTGCAGCAGCCTGCCTATTCTCATCCAATGTCTCTACAAGGATCCTATCCCAGCGAGGGGAGACCTCCACATCAGAATTGAGCAAAATGTAATATTGATACTTACCCTGAAGCTCTGCCAGGCCCCAGTTGTAGCCTCCGGCATAGCCAAAGTTCTCTTTCAATTCGATCAACTGGACGGGAGAAAAATCACGACGCAACACCTCAAGAGATGCGTCTTGACTGGCATTGTCGATCACCCAGACATCATAGACAGAATGAGTCAAAACAGAAGGAAGAAATTGCCTCAGCATTTCTTCCCCATTGTAGTTCAATATGACAATCGCACAGGTTTTCAAAGAAAAATAGATCTCACCTCCAGTTATTGCAACTTTTGCTTAGCCGGAGGTCTTGATTGACAGTTTTTTTATCCAAACATGCTCCCCAGATCCATCCCTGGGATATTTGGCATCATTCCTTCAGTAGCATCTTTCATCTTGGCTTTGATCTTGCCATCGATGGACTCCATGGCAATATTGGTAGCCGCTACGATCAGATCGCTGAGCATCTCCTTGTCTTGAGGAGTGAGAAGAGACTCATCCAGATCGATCTGCAAAACCTTTCTTTCACCATTGACCAAGACTTTGACCAAACCTGCCCCTGCTTCTCCCTCAGCAGTCAAGTGAACAAGTTGAGACTGGGCTTCTTTGATTTTAGCCTGAGCCTCCTTGACCTTGTTCATCATATTCATAAAATCAAACATACTCTAACAAATTATATTTTTACATTTTATATTTTTTCAAAACAATCATCCGAACATAATCCATTCATCAAATTTTCACTCACAATCGGAAACTTTTCCAGACGATTCTCTGTCTATAATAACATCTAAGCAATCAACCTATGAAGATCAAAGAATCCATTGAAAAAGAGCAAATCAACACGCTTAATTTTTCTAGAAAAGAAGTGCTGCAAAGTACCGATGAGATCAAATTGAGACTCGCAGACCTCCAAAGATCTCAGACTTTGGGCAACTTACTTCACTCCAAAGTCCATATCACTTTCCAGTCCGCCAATGAGCAAATCTACGAGGTCTACACCACCGTGTGGGCTGTAGCCAGTGAATTCATCGTACTCAAAGGAGGCGTCACCATTCCTATCAATTCTATTCTGAAAGTCGAATGAGCTAGACTAAAGCCTCTATCACACCTTCTATAGTCAATGCTTGCTGATCTCCTGTAGCCAGGTTTTTCAGAGCAAGGGTATTGTCTTCTATTTCCTGATCTCCACAGATTCCTACGTAAGGAATGCTATTCTTGGAGGCGTAATCCAGTTGTTTTTTCATTTTGGCAGATTCTGGATAGATCTCTGCCACGATTCCTTTTTGCCTGAATTGTTGCAGAAGCGACAAGGCATACCCAAATCCCTTCGAATCAAAATAGGTCAAAAGCAACTGAGTTCCTTCTAGTTTCGTTTTTGGAAACAGATCCAACTCATCCATCACATCATAGATTCTGTCTACGCCAAAGGAGAAGCCCACACCAGATACTCCCTGAAGTCCAAAAACACCTGTCAAATTATCATATCTACCTCCACCGCTCACTGAGCCGATAGAGACATGATTGACTTTCACTTCGAAAATAGCCCCGGTATAATATGACAGACCTCTGGCCAACACCATGTCCAGTTCCACATGGTTTAGATTTTCGCCCATCTGTCCCAAAAGTTCAAAAGTCTCCTCCAGCTCTCTCACTCCTTCTAGTCCCACGGCACTGCTTTGAAGAAAAGTCCTTAGAAACTCCAATTTACCGGACTCATCTCCATCATAGTTGACCAAAGGAGAAAGCTTCTCCATCGAACTCTCCGCGAAGTCCCTTTGCAAAAGCTCTTCCTGAACTTTTTCCCATCCTATTTTATCGAGCTTGTCTATTGCCACACACAAAGGACCTTCTTTCCCTGACTCTCCGATCACCTCGGAAATTCCGGTCAGAATCTTTCGGTTGTTGATTTTGATCGAGTAATCTTTCAAGCCTAGTTGAGCAAAAACTCTTCTGATCATCAAAATAATCTCAGCTTCACACACCAGGCTATCTGTCCCGACCACGTCGGCATCACATTGGTAAAATTCACGATACCTCCCCTTCTGCGGTCGATCTGCTCTCCAAACGGGCTGAATCTGAAAACGCTTGAATGGAAACGTCAATTCATTGCGATTCATCACCACAAATCGCGCGAAGGGAACAGTCAGATCATAGCGCAAACCTTTTTCAGAAACTTTTGAAAGAGTAGCCTGAGGACCTTTTTCTAGGTCTGCTGACTCTACTTTTTTTAGAAAATCTCCGCTATTCAAGATTTTAAAAAGCAATTGATCGCCTTCGTCGCCATACTTTCCCGTCAATGTACTGAGATTTTCCATCGCGGGAGTTTCGATCTGATTGTAGCCAAAGAGCCGAAATGTATCTTTGATCGTATCCAGAATAAAATTCCTTCTGGCCATCTGTACAGGTCCAAAATCCCTGGTTCCTTTAGGCAAACTTGGTTTTTGCATGCTTCTTTTTCTGGTGATTAAAGCTCAAATTTATCGAAAAAATGTAGAAATCCCTTTGATTTTAAGGATATCCGCTAATTTATTCACCAAGAATAATAGGCTATAAAAAAATGTTTCTTTACCTTTGCACTCCGTTTCGAAACAAAAATCTTTAAACACATATAGTCATGGCAGTTACTACTCTAAAGAGAAAACTAAGAAGAAAAAGACAAGGCCAGAATACACGTACGATCAAATTGAAGCAATTGAATGCTCAGCCAGTGATCAAAAACGTGGACGTGGAAGAAATCAAAAAGTCTTTCGAAAAGAAATAAGATCCAATTCAGGATCCTTAAAAGCGACCTCAGGTCGCTTTTTTAGTTTAAAGACACACCCATCCTCACCAATTGGCAATGAGCAGTTGACAAACCAGTCAGTTCAGTAACACGCTAGCATGAATCTGAAAAGTCAAGTCTTATTTTTTCTCCCATTCTCCTCTTTTTCCTAACTCTACGACTCGCAAATCCCGGACTTTCCCTGACTCTATCTCAAATAAGAGCATCGTCCGCATCCTGTGAAATCCCTGCTGTCCGATAGCCCCAGGGTTCATATACAAGCAATTCAGAGCCCGATCAAATTCCACTTTGCAAATATGAGAATGGCCGCAGATGAACACCTGCGCATTGGCCTGTTTGATTCTTGCTTTTACTCCTTTGGCATAGCGAGGTGGCTTACCTCCAATATGTGTCATCAAGACTTTTACGCCCTCCACTTCAAATTCAGCCCATTCTGGATATTCCAGCTGAAGCTCGGGTCCATCTATATTGCCAAAGACAGCCCTGACTGTTTTTGAATCGGGAAGCTTTTGCATGATCGATAGCGAACCTATATCCCCAGCATGCCAAATTTCGTCTATATCCTGTAGGTACGCGATCGTCTGTTGATCTATATAATTATGTGAATCCGAAATCAGGGCGATTTTGACAGCCATAGCAGTTTGTAAGAAAATTTGAAAACTCCTCAAAAATACTCCCATGAAATCCCTGCCCCACTATTTGCTAGCTGTTTTTTTCATAATTGGTATTTCTTTGAGCTCAGTAGCTTCCACGATGGATGAAGGCGAAAAAAGGCTCTCTGTTAGACAATTTGAAAGAAAAATCAACAAGAGAAACACCATCTTGCTAGATGTGCGTACACCGGAAGAGATGCAAAAATCTCATATTCCGGGGGCCATAAACTTGGATTGCCTCTCCGATAATTTTAAGGCAAAAATCGAACAATTAGACAAGTCCAAGACTTATCTACTGTATTGTAGATCGGGAATTAGGGCAGCAAAAGCTGCCGCCTACATGAAAACCAAAGGTTTCAAAAAAATTAAATTACTCGATGGAGGGTTCCAAGCCTGGACTCAACAAAACAAACCAACCAAAACCATATACCATGCAGTCAATTAATCCTTACACTGGAGAACTTTTAAAAGAATACACACTTCTGACCGAGCCTGAAGCAGAGACCAAACTCAAGCATAGCGAAAAAGCATTTGAATCATGGAAATACACCTCCATGAAAGAGAGGTCTCAATTGATGAAAAAGGCAAGTGAGGAGCTTTTGGCGAGAAAGGACCACTACGCCAAACTCATCTCGCTGGAAATGGGGAAGGTCATCAAAGAATCAATCGCCGAAATAGAAAAATGTGCCTGGGTATGTGATTACTACGCTGATAATGCTGAGAGTTTTTTGCAACCAGAGCAAATGTCTCTTCCAGATCAGAAAAAAGCCAAAGTTCTCTACCAACCTATTGGCCCGGTCTTGGCAGTGATGCCGTGGAATTTTCCATTCTGGCAGGTATTCCGCTTTGCCGCCCCCACACTCATGGCGGGTAACACCGGACTACTCAAGCACGCATCCAATGTCCCACAATGCGCATTGGCCATCGAAGAAGTATTTCAGAGAGCTGGCTTTCCAGATGGAGTGTTTCAGACGCTCTTGATCGATTCCAAGGCCACTACCCAACTGATCCAGCAGTCAGAGATCAAAGCAGTCACGTTGACCGGAAGTGAAAAAGCCGGAGCCTCGGTAGCTTCAGAAGCCGGGAAAAATATCAAAAAGTCTCTACTAGAACTTGGCGGCTCGGATCCATTCATTATCCTGAAAGATGCAGACCTGGACACAGCAGCGAAGACTGCCGTCAAGGCCCGTATGCTTAATTTTGGACAAAGCTGCATTGCTGCCAAGCGTTTCATCATCGAAGAATCCGTCTATGAAGAGTTTTTGGAAGTATTTACCCAAGAAATCAAGCAACTGAAAGGCGGAGATTCTTTAAGTGAAGAATCAGACTTTGCATGCATGGCAAGACCTGATCTGGCAGAGGAGCTTTTCGAGCAGATTACTAAATCAGTCAATACAGGAGCCAAAATCTTAGTAGGAGGTGAAAAACCTAAAAAGGATAGCGCTATGTTTCAACCGACTATTTTGACAGACATCCCAAAAAATTCACCTGCCTACACAGAGGAGTTTTTTGGTCCAGTCGCACTAGTGTTCAAAGCAAAAAATGAGACTGAAGCTATAGCAATTGCCAATGACACGGAATTTGGGCTGGGTGCTTCGATCTGGACAAAAGATCAAGAAAAAGCCGAAAAATTAGCGGCTGAAATAGAAAGCGGTGCTGTCTTCATCAATGCCATGGTCGCTTCCAACCCCCACCTTCCCTTTGGAGGAATCAAAAAGTCCGGATATGGTCGGGAATTGAGCAAACAAGGCATTCTTGAATTTGTCAATGCAAAGACCGTTTATCTCGGCTAGATGACGCTTGGATAATGTAGGAAGCTATTTTTGCAATTGCCCGAATCCTTCCTATTTTTACGAGCCAAAATTTTGTCTTTTACTAATGAGAGAAATACAATTTCGTGAAGCCCTCAGAGAGGCCATGTCTGAAGAAATGAGACGCGACCCTAATGTCTTCCTGATGGGTGAAGAAGTAGCTGAATACAATGGAGCCTACAAGGTTTCCCAAGGGATGCTGGATGAATTCGGTCCGACAAGAATCTATGACACTCCGATTTCCGAAGCTGGATTTGCAGGTTTGGGAGTAGGTGCAGCCATGAATGGACTGAAACCTATCATCGAATTCATGACATTCAACTTTTCGCTAGTGGCGATCGATCAGATCATCAACTCTGCGGCTAAGATGTATGCCATGTCTGGCGGGGCCTATTCTGTGCCGATTGTATTCAGAGGCCCTACCGGAAATGCCGGTCAATTGGGCGCTACCCACTCTTCCAACTTTGAAAACTGGTTTGCCAATACTCCTGGACTAAAAGTTCTAGTACCATCCAATCCATACGATGCAAAAGGACTCTTGAAAGCCGCTATTCGCGACCCAGATCCAGTGATCTTCATGGAATCAGAAGTAATGTACTCAGACAAAGGAGAAGTTCCTGAGTCTGAATATTTGCTTCCAATCGGTGTAGCCGACATCAAGAGAAAAGGAAAAGATGTGACGTTGATCTCTTTCGGCAAAATGATGAAAGTAGCACTCCAAGCTGCCGAAGAAATGGCCAAAGAAGGAGTAGACTGCGAAGTAATTGACTTGAGAAGTGTACGGCCTATCGACTATGCTACCTGTGTGGAGTCTTTGAAGAAGACCAACAGAGCTGTCATCGTAGAAGAAGCAAACCCTGTAGCAGCGATCTCTTCTGAGCTGACTTACCACTTCCAGCGTTATGCTTTTGACTTCTTGGACTCTCCAGTACTCCGTGTCAACTCTATGGATGTACCGTTGAGTTATGCTCCGACCTACATCGATGCTACTATCCCAAATGTGGCAAGAACAGTAGAAGCAATCAAAAAAGTAACTTACAAAGGATAAACCATTCCTTTTATCAACTATTCAAAACCCAGTCATTTGGCTGGGTTTTTTCATTTCCAGAAGTTTCGTCCAGGCAAAAAAAAGCCCGACTTTAACAAAGTCGGGATTTTTAGTACCCAATCTATCTATCTGTTTACGCTTAAATAAAGCCTTGTTTTGATTGAGCAGGGATTTTTGATTACTTGTTGTTGTTTTGGATCATTCCTCCTTGCTCTCCGCCTCCTTCGCCTCCTTTGAGGTCATCGTTGCTGACGGATCTTCTTCTTCTACCTTGGCGCTCATTCATGCTAAGCTTACCAATTCTATAGCTGAAGTTGATTTTGAAGTTCATGTTTCGCATGGTATTAGTGCTATGCTGAATTATGTTTGGAGTAATCGTCTCATTCTTGATTGTAAACTCCTTGAAAAGGAAGTTTTCAGCACCGATTCCGATCGAACCTCTTTTTTCTTTGAATTGCTTATTGAAACTCAAACCATAAGCTGCAAACCCTCCGCTAGATCCTTGCAATTGCACTCTTCTACCTCTTGCAAAAGTGAACAGCTGGATCTGGTAATCTTTTGGCAACGAATAGTTACCAAACATTCTTCCTGACACGACCCAACCTTCATTTTGTGTGGATAGGCCATCATCCAGCATCGAATAGTAAAGGTCAAACCCACCATTCAAAGAGAGTTTGTTATTGATATTGATGTTGGTGAACATATTGGTACCGACAGCCTGCTCCTGACCAATGTTTTCATAAGTTGTGAAGATGACGCCATTCGGCTCTACAGTTCTCACCGCTTGGATTGATCCAGTCGTATTTCTGTAGAAACCTGTGAAGTTGATCATAGTCCCGCCCAAGAAAGTACTATAGCCCAGTTCAAAATTATCTGTCAACTCTGGGTCCAAAGAAGGATTCCCTTGAGATGGCTGGGTTGGGTTATTAAGTGAATCAAGGTTTGGATTCAAAAATCGCATGGATGGACGTTGAATTCTTCTGTTGTATGCCGCCTTGATCATGTTGCCGTTTTTCAATTTACGGCTGACGTTTACACTTGGCACCAAGGTTCCATAAGATGGGATATCTACAGCCTGCTCGGAGTCAGATACATTTGCAAAGTCTGCTTGGATCGTCGTATACTCATAGCGAAGGCCAGTTTTCAAGGTGTAGTTTTTCAGGAAATTGAAGGTATAAGACCCATATCCCGAAGTCACATTCTGATCATAGCTAAATTCATTGTTGAGTGTCTGGTCATCTAGCTCCACAAAGTCTCCATCGGCACCTTCTCCTCGGAAATAAGCAAAATCAGAATAGGCTTTTCTCAAAATAGTTTTGGCTCCATATTCCAAAATCTGATTTCCATCTTCTCCCAAAGGATTGACAAAATCCAACTGAACAGTAAACTCTCTGTTTCTGCTTGGATTATCGTTTCTTAGTCTATAGTCGATTGTCTGAAAATCATCATTGAAAAGAGAGTTGACAGAGAAGTTGTCTTGCTTGTCCTGCGTAAATAAGGTCAACAAACTAATCTCCTTGCCCTTTTTCTCATAAGTTCTTGTATAGTTCAAGCTGACATCGACGGAATTACCGTTGTTTTTACTATTGGTTTCATTCAAATTAGAATAGTCCAACTCTCCCTCTGTGTACTTCTCAGTAAGGAAATCTGTCTGCCAATTCTTTGAATTTCTCATACCGAAATTCACAGCACCGGTAATGAAATTATACTTGTCGATCTCGTAGTCCATTCCAAAGTTATACCTTCCAAACATGTCTCTTCGCTCAGTATCCGCTGATTGAATAACTGTAGACTGCTCTCCAGTAGTGGAGTTGAAAGATTGCTGCTCGTTTTCAAAACTTCCGAGGACATTGTATCCTGCACGGCCAAATCCTCCCAGTGAAAAACCGAATTTCCCGATTCTGGCACTACCGTTTAGCCCAAGGTTTGATCCTCTCAGACCAGCACCTGTATTGATGCTCAAGGTCATCCCTTGCAGGTTGTTTTTCTTGGTCACAATATTGATCACACCAGAAGTACCCTCTGCATCAAATCGGGCAGATGGTGAAGTGATCACTTCCACTTCTTTGATTTCATCCGCGGGAATCTGTCTCAAGGCATCCGTGATACTGCTTGCTGCGATTGCAGAAGGTCTATTATCAATTAATACCGTGATGTTGCTACTTCCTCTCATCGACACATTGCCATCCAAATCCACGGAAAGCATCGGCACTCTTCTCAATACGTCAGTTGCATCACCCCCGGCTGTAGTTCTGTCATTTTCTGCTTTGTAGATGGTACGATCCACACGCTCTTCGATCAATTCACGCTGTCCTTGTACAGTGACTTCTTCCAAAGCCAATCCTTCATCAGACATCATCAATTCTCCGAGATTGGTATCTCCTGTTGGGGAGTTTACCTGGATACTCTCAAGAGTCAGGGTTTCAAAACCCATAAAAGTCAGCTGAAGGGAATATTCTCCAGGCTCGACACCAGTGATATAAAATTTGCCATCTCCATCAGCGACGGCTCCAGCAAAACTGACATCAGCACCTTTCTTATAAAGTGCGGCGGTAGCATAGCCTACAGGTTCGCCATTGCTGGCGTCTTTCGCTATACCGATGATCCTGGCTGGTTTGGGTTCTGTGCTTTGTGCAAAGGCCTGATTAAGTCCCAAGACTGCAAAAAGAACGATTAGATTGAGTAGATTTTTCATTGTTATGTTTTCAAATACGGGGCTCACACCACATTCATACCCCAAATTTGAAGGCTTTGTTTTGATATTTTTGTTCAAATAGACCGATTGAGGAATCTAGTCGACCAAGACCAGAAAAAAGCAGACAAAAAGTAAAAGTGGGTCGATGAATGGCTTTATCCGCTCATCAGGCAGATTCGACGTGAAAATCAACGCATTGGCAGATTAGTCGGCAGGGATTTGGAATCTATATGTTAGTTTGGCCTCCATAATTCTAGGCGATGAATACGATCACCCCCAAAAAAAACCTTTCATTTCTAGTCCACTTATTGGGCTGGATGATGCTTGGTATCATCTTATTGCTGCTCTCACCTCTTTCCTGGAGAATGGGAGAAGCTGAATTACCCATTGCTTTCTGGTACAAGCAGCTTTTTTTGGTTGGGACTCTGGTATTGGTATTTTATACTAACGTAGCCTATTTTGTACCAAAGATCCTTCTCAATGGCAGAAACTACATTTACCTCCTATGTGTGATCGGAGGAGCGGTCGTCTTCTATTTTGCTATAGTCTATTTTGAAGAATTGATCCACTATCCGATCCGGATGCATGAGTTTTTCAATCCAGACAAACCATTCAGACCTGGAAAAAGATGGATTCAAGGAGATGCATTTCAGGTACTTTTATACATCGTTTCTATCGGACTGAGTACTTCTTTGGCTTTGGTACAAAAGTGGCAAAAAGACGAAGCAAATCGGAGAGAACTGGAAAAGCAACAGATCAATACGGAGCTTTCCTACCTCAAAGCTCAGATCAATCCGCATTTCTTTTTCAATACCTTAAACAACATCTATTCTCTCACCAATCTGGACATCAAAAAGGCCCAGGAAGCGCTCCTCAAGCTTTCGCGAATGATGCGCTATGTCCTCTATGAAAATCAAAAGGAAAACACACTTCTGAGCAAAGAGGTGGACTTCATCCGAGACTACATCGAGCTGATGAAGATCCGACTGACCGAAAAAGTCAAACTCAACATTCAACTGGATGATCCCAAAGACAACCAGGTCATCGCTCCCATGCTGATACTCCCATTTTTGGAAAACTGCTTCAAGCATGGCATCAGCTCCCAAAAGGAAAGCAAGATTCATATCAAGCTAGAAATCATGGGAGACACGCTCTTTTTCGAAACCAGAAATCAGATATTCCCGATCAATCCGGATAGTCCGGAAGCCAAGGAAAGTGGTATAGGCCTCTCCAATACACAACGAAGACTGAGCTTGCTGTATCCCCAAAAACACCGATTGAAATTTGGGAAAGACAACAACAATCAGGAATATTATGTAAATCTGACTATCAACCTCTCATGAAACTCAAATGTATCGCTGTAGATGACGAGCCGCTGGCGCTGGATCTGGTATGCAAATACATCGAGCAAACTTCATTTCTAGAGTTGGTCGGGAAATTTTCAAGCGCCATCGAAGCACTTGGTTTTATCAATCAAAACGAGGTGCAGCTGATCTTCATGGACATCCAAATGCCTGATCTTTCGGGCATGGAGTTGGCCCGAGTACTAGACGGAAAAAAGGATTCTGACAAAACCCGGATCATTTTTGCCACTGCCTATCATCAGTTTGCTATCGAAGGATACAAAGTAGACGCACTGGATTACCTGCTCAAGCCTTATTCCTATGAGGACTTCTTAAATGCCGCCACAAAGGCTTACAATTACTTTGACCGACAGCAGCGGACTCTACTGGAGGCCAAAAACCCTGAGGAAAAAGAACCTGATTACATTTTTCTAAAAGTGGAATATCAGCTAGTCAAAATCATACTCTCTGACATCTCTCATGTCGAGGCGTATAAAGACTATGTCAAAGTGCACCTGCTTTCCAAAAGCAGTCCTCTATTGTCTCTTACCAGTCTCAAAAACATGGAAGAATTGCTTCCCACAAATAAATTCATGAGAGTGCACCGATCCTATATCGTCGCCTTGGACCATATCGATTCCGTATCCAAAAACGTAATCAATGTCAACGGCAACCAGATCACCGTGAGCGACAATTATAAGGATGCTTTCCTAGAGTTTATGAGCCGTTGGATGAACTGATTTTTTCAGATCTTTTCCAAAACAGGAATATCCACCATGACCAAGCAGCCCATCTGAGACTGGCTCTCTATCTGCAACGTTCCCCCGAGCATTTGTACTTTGGTCTCAATACCCAGCAGTCCCATCCCCCATTGATCTTTGGATTTCTCCATTCCGACACCATTGTCTTCGATAGAGATATTCAGCGAAGAACCATGATTGATCAACTGAAGCCGAAACTCATCTGCGCGGGAATGCCGGAGCACATTATGAACTAGCTCCTGACAAATCCTGTAAAGCGTCAGCTCCAATTGAGAGTCCAACCGCTCCTCAAACCCTAAGATCTGCAGCTCGGCCTTGATCTGTGAGTTCACTCCAAACGACTCTATCATCGTTTGCAGACCAGAAGCCAGGCCAAATTTTTTAAGCGAAACAGGCGACATGTGATGCGCAATTCTCCTGACATCATCGATCGCTTCATCCAATTTCTGTAAAGCCTTTTGGCTCTTAGGGAGCAAGTCCTCTTCTTGATATTGCTCAAAGAGGTGAGCCAAATTCAACTTCAAGGTAGACAGTTGAGATCCTAGGCTATCATGAAGATCACCGGCTATGCGCTCCCGTTCGTACTCCTGCACCCGTATGAGATCTTGAATATGAGCATCTTTCTGCTTTTCGATAAGCTCCAGAAGCTTTTGTCTTTCCATCATTTCCTGACGGATTTCCTCATTGAGGCGAAGTGTATTCTCGTAATTTCTGGCATTATCCAAAATCACACCTCCTTGACGTGCCACGATTCCCACCCAGCGGATGATCTCCGCTGTATAAGCCTCCGAATCAAAACAACTTTCGAGATACACGATCATCGTTTGGTTTTCGGAAAAGCCCACCGGGAAAAACAAACAGGATAAAATCCCTTGGCGGGAAATTTTACCTAACTCATCATCCTGAGTAGCAGAGAGATGATTGAAAATCAAGGGAGTCTTATTTCTATGAGAAATTTGAAAATAGCTCACGAGTGTCTCCTCATCTACTTTCTCTTTGGAAAGCAGTGGTAGATCCATCAATTGCTTTTGGTCAAATACTTTCAACATCCCCTCTGGGTCGACCCACTGGATCATGGCCCTGCTGGAAGCTGACACTCGCATCAAGAGAGCCATCAATGTTTGGGAAATTTGAGTAGCGTGAATCTCACCAGCCAGCTCATAGAGAATCGTTTCCAGATCTAGCCCTCTTTTTGGTTTTAGCTCTTCTCTGATCAGAAAGGCAAATTGACGAGTCAGCTGCTCGGTTTTTCTGACGGCTCCCCACTCATGATAAAAATACAAAGCATGCTGCAAGTGAGTACTAGCAGATCCTTTTTGTCCAATGCCGAGATAATACTTCCCAAACAACTCGTGGCTCA
Organism: Algoriphagus vanfongensis DSM 17529; assembly: GCF_000429465.1. Classification (GTDB taxonomy): domain Bacteria; phylum Bacteroidota; class Bacteroidia; order Cytophagales; family Cyclobacteriaceae; genus Algoriphagus; species Algoriphagus vanfongensis. Next base: position 210,017 of record NZ_AUBX01000014.1, read on the forward strand.
GGGCTTTTTGATAGAGGTTTTCCTGCGCCAGTTGAATTGCTGAGATATACATTGCCTCCACATCCTGATACGGAACGGAAGTGATTCTAGCCAATTCTGCTTGGAGTAAGAAAGATGTAGAGGAGAAATTATCAGAAGCTTTACTTGCCCATGTATCAAAGTCTTTCAGCGTATTCGAAAGCCATTCAAGCTCCTCCATTTGCTCCTGATCGCTGAGGTTACTCCAGTTTTGTGTCAGAGAAAAAGCCCTAAGCGCAAGATTGGCAGGAACTAGAGGTGAGCCTTCCTGTAGCTTTCTATTTTGATCTGCAAGCTTGGCAGATCGCAGGGCCTGCTTGTAGTAGCCAAATAGAAAATAATATCGCGCCAAAACATAATGCCTGTAAAAAGTCTCCTCCTGCAGCGTCAGCTTGGCTGCCATCCCTCTTGCTTCTTGTTTGGGCAACGAAAGAAAGGCACTCTCTCCTACTACATAGCGAATCAGTTCTTTTTGATAATGCGTGATGTAGTATGTCAACTCCATCCCCACGTAGCTTTCCTTGAAATCAAACCCCAGAAGCTCCTGTATGGGCTTCCCACTCAGAAAATGAAGATTGAAAAGGTGTGTTTTGAGAATGTATAAGCCAATCAAATCACCGGATTTCCGAGCCACTTCCATCCCTTCGAGCAAAAGACCATTGCTCTTATGGAAACTTTCTTTCCAGGGCAAAATATAAAAGCCAAAAACTCCCAATACACGACATCGGTACTGGATATCTCCAATAGAACTATTGAGATTGAGTCCATGCAATCCCAAATCAAAGCCCTCTTCTATTTCTCCTGCGATCACTTTCATCCGCCCATAGCTGACCAATCCCAAGGAGCGGACACTGGGAAGATTGATCAATCTAGAGCGAATCACAATCTGAAGAGCAGCCCATGTCATCAATAAATCCGAAGTATGGTGGATAGCCATCCCTCCGATATACAGCAATTTTAGGATTCTACTTTGAGCCTGAACTTCCGACTCCGCCAGTACGGGAAGATCCTGAAGTTCTTGCTTAATCTGACCTTGAAGACGATTGATCTGAAATGAAACAGCGTCTGTCCCCAGCGGAAGCTCAAGTCCCAACTCATGCAAGACTTCCTCCAATAGCATCAGGGACTTTTTGTATCTACCTAAATGATTGTTTACGATGATTTTGAGCTCAAAAGCTTCAAATCTCCACTGCGGGTTTCTTCCGTTTTCGATCAAAAGATCCAGATGCATCTCCGCTTCGTCAAACTCACCAAGGTAATAGTTGACCCGAGCCAGCTCTACTAAAAGTCTATCGAAAACTGGTTCCAACTCGTTCCACTTGTATTCTTGCAGCAAACCATGAGCAGCTTTTAGTGCAGATTTGGCCTCCACTAGCTCTTGCTCAGAGCGCGCGATTTCTGCCGAATCAAGCAACAAAACGGCTATTTCCAACCTTTCGGAAAGGGAAACTTTCTCTACACCAGAGCGCATCAATTCACTCACACGATCCACTTTATCTCCCAACGGGAGCTCTTCCCAACTGCTCAGATGCTTCTTCTCAAACTCCTTCATGTCTGCATCGCTTTTATCATTTCCTTTTTCAAAACCTGATCGAAAAGTGAAAATAGGTTTTAACTAGCAATATGCATCGGTCTTCCATAGGAACTGGATTCATCCAGTAAAAAACAGTTTTTGGAAACCGGAAATAGTTAAATCAGTCTCTTGATTTTCGAGCCAATTCTTCCACACCCCATTCTACTTCCCCGCAGTGAAATTTCACAAGACCGTCCAGCGGTTTGGACTGGATCGTATCAATCGCTTCCCCCAACTGATGGGCTGCCTCCACCAAGGACTCCCGGAAATGGTACGCCACCGAACCAGTGAAAGCTAACTTGCTCTCTACGCCTTTGGATCGAAAAGGAAGGATGTAGTACTGAAAAAACTGGATAAAGCTATCCAAAATCAACTCTTTGACAGCCGGCACTTCTCTATGCTGATGGATAAAGGGAATGAAAGATGCAAGAAAGCGATTGGGGAAAGAATATTTATAAATCCTATCCAAAATGGATACCCGATCCATAGAGAACCTATCGTAAAACTCCTGAGTCAATTCAGCGGGCAATTTTTCACTGAGAAGCAATCTGACGAACTCTCTTCCCAATACAGCCCCACTCCCATAGTCTCCCAAAATGTAACCCAACGAAGGAACCGTCCCGCTGATCCCATGTCCGTCATACACACAAGAGCTCGCGCCAGTCCCCAATATGCTGGCTATCCCTGGCTGATCCTGAAATAAACTTCTGGCAGCACCAAGGATATCTCCATGCACTTCCGATGGCAGTGTCGCTTCAAATACCTCATCCAACACCTTGGCGAGCTCTCCTGCTTTCTGAGGATGGGCACAGCCTGCCCCATAAAAAAACACCTGCTCCAAACTAGGAATCTGATCTCCCAGCTGGCTTAGTAGGTCATTTTTGATTTGTTCGGGAGATTTAAAGTAGGGATTGAAGCCCTGCGTTTTAAATTCTCTGACTGTCTTTCCGGATGATTTTACTACTCTCCACTCGGTCTTGGTAGAGCCACTATCAGCCAATAAAAGCATAGCAATTGGTTTGTCGGGTGAAAGGTTTGGAATACCACTATCCTTACAAAAATGAAAGGAAGGGTCGAAACTCCAATCCCTGAAAATAGTGATTTCACACAATCACGGACTTTCCCAAGGCCATCTTTTAAGATCAATTAATGAGTCCCTTCTTATAGGCGTTGTTGACCAGTTCGGCCGTATTTTTTGCTTTCAGCTTATAGAGAAGGTTTTTTCGGTGCGTTTCCACCGTGTTTTTGCTGATAAAAAGTTTCTCTGCCACCTCGAGAGTAGTCAGCCCATTGGCGATACAGTCCAGCACCTGAGACTCTCGTTCCGAGAGTTTCTCTTCTACTTGGTATTTGGATGGATTTTTAAAAAAACTATTCAATAGCAGCTTATTCACTTCCTCACTCACGTAGGACTCACCACTATGAAGCGTGTGAATAGCATGGAGCAAGTCACTTTTACCGGTGTTTTTGAGAAGGTATCCAGTGGCTCCACTTTTGAGCATATCAGAAATATAATAGCGATCCAAATGCATGGATAGCCCCAGTATTTTCATGTCCTGATATTTCTTTGACAAGGTCTTTGTCGCTTCCACTCCGTCCATTTCGGGCATATTGACATCCATAATCACCAGATCGACAGGAGTCTTTTCACAAAGTTGGAGCACTTCTTTTCCATTGCCGGCTTCGGCCACGACACGAATTCCGGGCACATCCAGCAGCATGGCTTTGAGCCCGTCTATAAATAATTGGTGGTCATCCGCTATGAGTACATTGATCATCGGAGCAAGGTCTTTTCTTAAAATTAATTTGGGTTCTATTGTTGATATAAGTTTACCGATCTTTTAAGAAATCCTCCTTCTTTTTTCCACCAGCGGAGAGTCTCAGCGACTTACACTCCCACTACCAGCCATCTTCCGTCTTTGCCGCTAAGCGAAAAGAACCCTACCAAAGAGCCTCTCAAAAAAGCAGCAATAGAGCAAATAAGGGCTCATTATCTCACTTGTTTACAAGACCTTATTTTAATAAACATCGAAAACACCAAAGGCAATTTAGAACTCAGAATCGAATTGGTGATTTATCAATATCCCTGTTTTCAGGGATGGAGAGACTCTGTTTTTTCAAAAGATTTGACGGTAAAAATATATCTACCCGAATTGGATCATGTGGAATCTGCAGGACTTCACCCTCCCAATCAGGTAGATAGACCTAACCCATTTCAAACCATTTTAACATGTCAAACATGAAAAAACTACTACTCGGTGCTTTTACCATGGTATGTTTTCTCCTGTTCCATGCTCATGCAAATGCACAGACTTTCAATGTGACGGGAACCGTCAAAAGTGCAGAGGATGGACTATCGCTACCAGGAGCCAGCATATTGGTAAAAGGAACAACCAAGGGGGTAACCTCTAACGTCGATGGGAGCTTTTCCATCTCAGTAGAAAGCGGACAAACCCTCGTTTTTAGCTTCATCGGTATGGAAGCTCAAGAGCGAGTCATCACCCAAAGCCAGACTTTGGAAATCACCCTGCAACCAGACGCACAGTCCTTAGAGGAATTTGTCGTGGTCGGCTATGGCACCCAAAAACGAAGCGATCTGACTGGTTCTGTCAGTTCGGTAGACACCAAAGTACTGGAGTCCAGGCCTATCACAGATGTGGCCCGAGGCCTTCAAGGCACCACACCAGGCCTGACCATCACTACTCCAAGTGGACAAATCGGTCAAAACCCAACCATCCGGTTGAGAGGATCTGTCGGAACTTTGAGTAACTCCGGCGGTGCCCAGCCTTTGATCTTGGTGGACAACGTGGAAATCCCAAGCCTCCAGCTTGTCAATCCTGAAGACATCGAATCCATCTCTGTATTGAAAGATGCGGCCTCAGCCTCTATCTATGGATCCAGAGCTGCTTGGGGTGTGATCTTGATCACCACCAAAAAAGGCAAAAAGGGAGAAGCTCCCAAAATCAGTTATTCCAATAACTTTTCATTTGCTACTCCTACTACCACTCCTACCATCGCTCCTACAGCGGAAGGTGCCGAGATGGCATTCCGTGCTTTGCAGAGAACCAACCCATCCACCAATGTTTTTGGTGTCGTAGGGATGTACTTCGATGAAATCGGTATTCAGAAGATGAGAGATTGGGAAGCTCAGTATGGAGGTCAAGACCTAGGACCGGAAATGGTGCTGGGAAGAGATTTTGAAATTCGTGACGGAAGACTATTTTTCTATAGACCATGGGATGCTGGAGAGATGTTCATGAACAAGTGGACTCCTCAGCAAAAACATGATGTCTCTGTATCTGGTGGCACTGAAAAGACCACCTATCGACTTGGCGTAGGCTACTTGGGACAAAACGGTGTTTTGAAAGTAAATCCTGATGAGTTTAATAGATATTCTGCGGATTTGAGCTTGAGCTCTCAGGTGACAGATTGGATGGAAGTAAGAGGTGGCGTACTGTACTCAGACACCAAGTTTACACGACCATTCTACTTCTCCAGCGAAACATACGATCCATGGTACTACCTATTCAGATGGCCTAAAAACTATCCTTATGGCACCTATGAAGGCAACCCTTTCCGTAGTGCCATCACGGAAGTACAGCAAGCCAAAATGAATGAGGAAAAAACCACCTTGACCCGATTCAATTTGGGAACCACAATCACCCCTCTCAATGGACTTTCGATTGTGGCCAACTACACCCACGATTCTCAAAACTACCATGAGCATCAGACAGGCGGATCTGTATCAGCTTACAACTTCTGGTCTACCGGTGCGAATCTTCAGTATGCCCCATACACCAGTGCATCCTACGATAGAGTTTCTTATATGTCATCTTGGAGCAATAGAAATGTAGGAAAACTATTTACCACCTACGAAAAAGCAGCGGGTGATCATACCTTCAAAGCCATGGTCGGTGGTGACATCGAGTCTTACGAATACTGGTATCACAGTTCGCAAAGAAGACAATTGATGGATCAGGACAGAGGTGAATTGGATTTGGCTTCTGGAGATCAATTTGTCGACGGAGCAAGAAACCTTTGGTCCACTGCGGGTCTTTTCAGCCGTTTGAACTATAACTACAAAGGAAAATACTTCCTGGAGCTTAATGGTAGATACGATGGATCTTCCAGACTTTCTCCTACCGAAAGATGGGCATTTTTCCCATCGATGTCTGCGGGCTACGTGATCTCCGAGGAATCCTTCTTTGAGCCAATCACACCGGTGGTTTCTTTCTTGAAACTACGTGGCTCTTGGGGTGCTATCGGCAACCAAAACGCCTACATCAGTGACATCTATAGAATCATGTCTTCGTATAGCTCCAGCTGGTTGATCGGCTCGGACAACAAGCTGACATTTGGTACTCCAGGTGCTTTGCCAAGCTCATTGACTTGGGAAACTGTCACCACCTTGGATTTGGGCTTCGATGCTCGATTCTTCAAGGATAAGTTTGGAGTAAGCTTTGACTGGTACAAAAGAATCACTTCTGACATGCACAGTGCAGGTGAAGTATTGCCTGCCAGCTACGGTACATCTGCCACCAAGCAAAACCTCGGTGAATTGGAAACCAAAGGATGGGAATTGGCCCTGGACTATGGTCATACATTTGACAATGGACTATCCATCAACTCTACCTTCGTCATTTCTGATTACATAGAGACTGTCACCCAATTTGCTGACAACCAAAGTATCTATTCCAACAGACCTGGAAGAGTCATAGGCGATATCTGGGGCTATGAGACAGATCGCCTGTTTACCGAAGATGACTTTGTCAAAGACGGAAACGGTGAATTTGTTTTGGACAATGGGAAATATGTCTTAAAAGAAGGTATCCCTTCTCAGGAAATCTTCGAAAGTGGCTGGTTCTACTACGGACCAGGCGATGTCAAGTACAAAGACTTGAACGGCGACGGAGTGATCGACTACGGAAGCAATACCGAAGATGATCATGGAGACTTGAAAGTCATCGGAAATGAAACTCCTCGATATCAGTATGGATTCAGATTGGGCATGGACTACAAGGGTGTAGATTTCAGCATGTTCATTCAAGGAGTGGGTAAGCGCGACTTCTGGGCAAACGGACCGATTTTCGTGCCGGGCTACAGACCGGGAGAAGCGTGGTTTGACCATCATTTGGACTACTGGACTCCAGAAAATCCGGATGCATTCTATCCAAGACCTACTGATGCCGGAGCTTCCAGCAACTCTAGAAACTTCCTACGTCAGACCAGATACCTACTGGATCTTTCTTACATGAGAATGAAAAATATCACCGTAGGATACTCTCTTCCATACACTTGGATCTCCAAAGCTGGAATGGAAAAAGTCAGAGTGTATTTCAGTGGAGAAAACCTCTTCGAATTTGACAATTTGAACTTGCCTTTGGATCCGGAAGTAGATTATACTTCTGCCGGACTAAACGACTCCAACACCTTTGGACGAGTGTATCCTTATAGCCGATCACTTTCTTTCGGTCTACAAGTCACATTTTAATCAGCATCAGTCATGAAATTAAAAATAGCAGCACTTGCACTTAGCCTTTTCGCAATGACCAGTTGCGATGATTTTCTGGAAAAGCCTCCTGTGGACAGGTTGACAGATGAAACCTACTGGACATCCGAAGACAATGTACGAAGCTTCTCTTGGGGCTTCTACACAGCGTATTTCAGTGGATACGGCTCCAGTTTTTCCTGGGGAAAATTCTTCTCTGGTCAAAACCTCAACGACGACTTCTCTCCGAGTAACCCTCCACAATTCCGGAGAACAGTCCCTTCAGCAGCCTCTAGTTCCTATTGGACTTTCTCGTATGTGAGAAAAGCCAATATCTTCCTCAATAGGGTTCAGACCGTCCCGATGGACGAGGAAGCCATTGCCCATTGGTCAGGAGTGGCTCGTTTCTTCAGAGCGATCGAATATCATGATTTGGTCAAGCAATTTGGTGATGTGCCATGGTTTGGTGAAGAAATAGCCGAGACAGACCAAGAGACTCTTTACAGACCTAGAGATCCACGGGACTACGTCATGGACAGAGTCCTGGAAGATCTACAATTTGCGGCAGCAAACGTGAGAGTGTCAGACGGCAATGATGGACTTTCTGTCAATCGGGCTGTAGTCTTGACCTACCTTTCCAGAATCTTCCTCTACGAAGGCACCTGGCAAAAATATCATGAAGGCAATACTGCCAAAGCCAAAGAATACCTGGAGGCATCCAAAAACGCGGCAGATCAATTGATCCAGACGGGAGCCTATTCCCTTGGCAACTACCGAGAGGTATTCAATTCTCTCAATCTTGCGGGCAATCCTGAAGTGATTCTGTACCGTCACTACGAGCCAGGATTGATCACACACGCGCTGAATTCCTACAACAACAAGGAACCTCAGACGGGCGTTTCCAAAGACGCAGTGGACTCCTACTTGGCCAATGATGGACTTCCTATCGCTCTGTCTGCAGTATATCAAGGAGATCAGGGAATCGACAACGTGATGGCAAACCGTGACCCAAGAATCTATGAAACCTTGATCAGCAGCGAATTGAGACTGAACGGAATCGCTTCCAATTACAGTACCACTGGCTTTGCAACTCACAAGTTCCTAAATGAAGTCATCAAAGACGAGCCAGAAGGAAGCTCCAACCTGAACTATACTGACGCTCCAGTTTTGAGATATGGCGAAGTTTTGATCAACTATGCGGAAGCTGCAGCTGAACTGGCAACAGTCGGTGGCCCAGCGTTGACGCAAGCTGACCTAGACATGTCCATAAACGTGCTTCGTGACAGACCCGGAGTCATGCTTCCTCATTTGGAAGTGATGGGCGAAAATGCCGCGGTAAACGGTCAGGTATACGAAGATCCCTCCAAGGATCCATCTGTCTCCTCTATCCTCTGGGAAATCAGACGTGAGCGAAGAATCGAGCTAATGATGGAAGGTTTCAGACTAGATGACCTGAAGAGATGGAAAAAACTGGAATACACAGATACTGAATCAAATAGTGATATCAATCGTGGCGCCTGGATCTCAAGAGCCGAGTACCCAGAGCTGCAAAGTAGCGTCGTGCTTTCTGATGGAGATGAAGGCTATATCATACCTGCTTCAGCGGATGCTTCGCAAAGACTATTTGACGACCCAAGAGTTTACTTAGATCCTGTGCCTTTGGATCAAATCACGCTCTACCAAGAAAACGGTGTAGAGCTGACTCAAAACCCTGGCTGGTAATTTGAGTTTATAGTAGAGCAATGTCCCTCTTTCCTCTGGATTGAGGGACATTTTTTTTGACATCATCCCAAGATGACCCCCATACGTATCCGGACTTTTTCATGGTAAACTTTTAACTTCGCATCATGACGGAAACCCAAAAGAAATTTATGAAAGAAGCTATCCGAATGGCTCATGAAGGGATGGAAGCTGGACATGGTGGACCTTTTGGCTGTGTGATAGTAAAGGACAATCAGATCGTAGGAAGAGGCTACAACAGCGTCTTAAAAACTAAAGACCCTACAGCCCATGCCGAAGTAGTTGCTATTCGGGATGCCTGCTCTCGACTAAATCATTTCCAGCTGGAAGGCTGCGATATTTATACATCCTGTGAACCTTGCCCCATGTGCTTGGGTGCAATTTTCTGGGCTAGACCAAACAAGGTCTATTACGCCTGTACCAAAGAAGACGCTGCTGAAGCGGGCTTTGATGATGATTTTATTTATCAAGAGATTGATCTTCCATTGGAAAAGAGATCTATTCCGATGGTCTCACTTCTACGCGAAGAAAGTTTGCAGGCTTTTAGTGCATGGAAAGAGAAAGAGGACAAAACAGAATATTAATACTCTTCTATTCATTGGAGTATTTCAAAACAGGGTGGCAAATCGTTTTTTATAAAAAACATTTTTAAAAATTGTTTTTCATAGAAAACAATCAGTTTCGCTTAGAACAAACAAAACCCGACCAAAAAGTGATCGGGTTTTGTTCAATAAAACTTCAATACATTAAGTCTGCTACAGAATTCCCGAAAAGGCCATTGAAATAAGTGAAATCTCCAGTATCAATATCCAGATGCGTAATTTCCGGGATTTTCATTTCATAAATAATTGAACTTATTCGGGTGTAGCCTTTGGATTTTAAGTAATCTTGGATAAAAGTAAACTCTTGTGGAATTGCTGATTCAACAACTTGCCCTTCATCCACTAAAAACCCACTTTGAGACTTGACTTGGACAGTTTCAAAAAAGTAAACTGGAGCCAGTAAACTTAAAGCTAATACAAGTTCTCTATCAGTGAGAATTCCTTTAGCTGAATTTCTTTCGACCCGAATTCTAAAACCCAAGCTTCTTTTATGCACAATTGATTTTCGATCACATAAAGTCACTTGATTCCCCTTACTTTCAGCTAAAACAGAAAGCTCTTTCAAAATAGAAGTCTGATTGGAATGATCTCCTTCTAAAATCAGCTTCTTCAATGTCCTAAACTCCAACGAAGCTTCAATTCTGGGATCTCGCTCTAGTTGGTGTAAATCGATCTCAGAAGGAAAATAGCTGGAAATTATTTTTTGTAGAAGAGGATGATCCATTTTCACTTATTGAATTTTATAACCTGGCAAATCCAACACAAACATCCAGTTCCACATTCCCTCCAGCCTCGTTTGAAACTCTATAGTGGAATGTGGGACTATAGTAATCCCGATTCGTGATCAAGGTGTCCACATTTCCAGCCGGGAAGGAGAATTCATTGAATTGAATTTCATGATCCACTTTCCCTTTTAATCTGATCCAAACTGAGTAAATCCCATCGTCCATCTCCAGCCCACTGGGAATGGAATCCTGAAATTGAGTCTCAGAAGTAAGGATTGAAGTACACTTCTCATCGGTGGTCCTAAGGCAGGCAGAGTTAAGAAAAAGTAAAATCGGTAAAGCAAGTCTTAAGTATTTCATTGAAAAAAGATTCTGATAGAATTTACCTTTACCAATAAGGCCATTTCAATTTTAAAAAACAAAACCCGATCCTTTCAGACCGGGTTTTTAAACTTCATATTTTATCTTTCAGAATTTAGCGTCTTCCCATCCCAGGCATCATTTTACCCATGGCGGCTTTGGCTCCCCCCATTTTATTCATCTGCTTCATTAGCTTACGCATATCCGCAAATTGCTTCATCAGGTTGTTCACTTCGGTGATATTTCTACCGGAACCGTTCGCGATTCTCTTTCTTCTGCTTCCATCGATCACATCCGGATTTTGACGCTCATGAGGGGTCATACTTCTGATGATCGCTTCGATCGGCTTGAATGAATCATCATCGATATCCAATCCTTTCATGGCTTTGCCCATTCCTGGGATCATCCCCATCAAATCCTTGATGTTACCCATTTTCTTCACTTGCTCAAGCTGGGAAAGGAAATCATCAAAATTGAAGCTATTCTGACGGATTTTGGCATTGATTCTTTTTGCTTCATCCTCATCAAAGGATTGTTGTGCTCTTTCTACCAAAGAGATCACATCCCCCATACCGAGGATTCTCTGCGACATCCTGTCCGGATGAAAAACATCCAGATTCTCCATCTTTTCACCGGTGGAGATAAACTTGATCGGCTTATTGACAACGTGGCGGATAGAAATAGCAGCACCACCACGGGTATCACCATCCAACTTCGTCAATACAACCCCATCGAAATTCAATCTCTCATCAAAGGTCTTCGCTGTGTTTACAGCATCTTGACCCGTCATGGAATCCACGACAAACAAAGTTTCTGAAGGATTCAAGGCATTTTTCAATTCCTCGATCTCATTCATCATCTGCTCATCCACTGCCAAACGACCTGCAGTATCGACGATTACTGTCTTCTTACCGGTCTTTTTCGCATAGGCAATGGCATTGTTTGCGATTTCAAGCGCATTCTTGTTTTCAGGCTCAGCATAGACCTCCACTCCGATTTGCTCTCCCAATACTTTCAATTGGTCGATCGCAGCTGGACGGTAAATATCACAGGCAACCAACAAGACCTGACGACCTTGCTTTTTCAGAAAGCTACCCAATTTCCCAGTGAAGGTCGTTTTACCAGAACCTTGCAAACCGGAAATCAAGATGACCGCAGGATCTCCACTCAATTTGATATCCACTTTGGAGCCGCCCATGAGTTTGGTCAACTCTTCCTGGGTGATTTTCACCAACAACTGACCCGGAGAAACAGAGATCAATACATCTCTACCCAAGGCTTCATTCTTGATCGTATCAGTGACTTCCTTAGCTACTTTATAGTTAACGTCAGCATCGATCAAGGCTCTTCTGATTTCCTTAACCGTAGTTGCAACGTTGATTTCGGTGATTTTCCCGGTTCCCTTCAGCGTTTTGAAGGCCCGGTCCAGTTTCAAACTTAAATTATCAAACATGTGGTTTATCCGCTATTTGCTGCAAAAGTAATGATTTTCATTCCCTAAGGAAAGCCTAAATCCAAGGAATCCGATCTTCGTTTCCCTTTTAATTCCTAATTTGCACTCTTTCTGTATTTCCTAAGAAAATCACCTTTCATGCAGCTGAATTTTCAAAAACAAATTTTGCCACACCTAATCGGAGTGGGCATTTTCTACCTTCTGATTGCCTTTTATTTTTCTCCCATGGTTTTCGACGGCAAAGTACTTTTCCAGGGAGACATCCTGCAATGGGAAGGCTCTGCCAAGGAAGTGCTGGACTATCGGGCCGAAACAGGCAAGCAACTACTCTGGACCAACTCTATGTTTGGAGGCATGCCCACCTATTTTGTCTCTTTGGAGTTTCCGGGCGATATCACTAATACACTGATCAAAGTCCTGACTTTGGGGCTTCCACACCCTGTGAGTGGGCTTTTCTTCGGAATGGTCGGAATGTACATTCTACTTTTGAGCTTCCGAGTGAGGCCTCTACTGGCTATCGTCGGAGCTATTGCTTTTGCGTTCAACACCTTCAATTTACTTTCGCTAGAGGCAGGTCATAATGCCAAAATTTGGGCTGTTTGCCTCATTCCTATTATTTTATCCGGCATTCATCTGGCTTTTGAGAAAAAGCGAATCTTAGGAGCAGCTTTGTTGGCTTTGGGACTTTTGCTCCAGCTCAAGTTCAACCACCTCCAGATCACCTATTACACCTTGATCGTCTCGGTTATTTATGTGGTGGTTCGCTTGATCTTTGACTGGAAAAAAGAAGGGCTACCTCAAATCTCCAAAAGTCTAGGCTTTTTGGTACTGGGAGCATTGCTGGCAGTTGGCGGAAATATCGGCCGACTTGTGACAGCTTTGGAATATAGCCCCTACTCCACAAGAGGAAAAGCAACGATAGAAACTGAATCTGCAGGATTGGATCGAGAATATGCCTTCTCCTGGTCCAATGGCAAATTGGAGACCATGACGCTTTTGGTGCCTGATTTTTACGGAGGTGGCAGCAGAACACCCTTGCCTAAAAACTCTGCCTCTGAAAAAGCGCTTCGAGCCAATGGCATCGATGCAACTCAAATCAACGGATTTGTCAAAGGTGCTCCGACCTACTGGGGAGAGCAGACCTTCACCGGCGGACCAATTTACGGCGGAGTGATCCTGGTATTCCTTGCTATTTTGGGAATTTGGGCTGCTCCAAAGGAGAGCCTTTATACCTTTGGTGCGATCATCGTTCTCTTTATCGTATTGAGCTGGGGCAAGCATTTTGGCTGGTTCAATTACCTGCTATTCGACATTCTTCCTGGTTACAATAAGTTTAGAGCGGTCTCCATGGCATTGGGAATTACGCTATTTGCATTTCCAGTTTTGGGCATGATCTCTCTGGAGAGACTCTTACAAAAAGAAGACCTCAAGCCACTCTATCTGGCAGGAGGGATTGTTGGGGGACTGATATTGCTCTTAGCAGTTGCTTCCGGAGCATTTTTCAGATTTGAGGCACCCGGAGACGTCAATCTACCCGAATGGCTTGCGACAGCGATGCAGACGGACCGGAAGGCAATGCTTTCAGCTTCTGCTTGGAAAAGCTTTGGCTTTCTAGCGGCTGCTTTTGTCCTGATTTATTTCAAACTCCAAGGAAAAATCAATGATCTGATCCTCGGAGCCGGCTTGATAGCCTTGGTGGCCTTGGATCTTTGGACCATCAACCGTCAATACCTGAATGCGGAATCATTCCAGGCAAACCCAGGCCGTGAGTTTTTCGCAGAAACTCCCGCCGAAAAAGAGATTGCAACTGACCCCGGCTATTTTAGAGTTTTAAGTCTGACCGAGTCGCTCACTCAGGGTGCGCGAACATCCTATCGATTCCATAGTTTGGGAGGCTATCACGGTGCGAAACTCCGCCGATATCAGGATCTAATCGATTATCAGCTGCAAGGCGAAATCCAGGAGTTTGTCGGTAAGGCTCAAGAAGGCAATTTTGACTGGGAAGGCATCGGCGTGATGAATATGCTCAACACCAAGTATCTGATTGCAGGCCAAGAAGCCAATGCCGTATTCCAAAATCCAGAGGCAAATGGTCCTGCTTGGGTTCCTACGGAAATCGTCCCAGTCACTTCCAACGAAGAAGAAATCCAGCAAATCGGAAATATCAATACTAAAACTCAAGCGACCATCAATTCCGGGGAATTTGGAAGTATTAGTGCTGGTTCCGGTCAGGTGACGCTAACCGCAGACGAACCCAATCAAATCAGCTATCAAGCAGATATGGAGCAAGGCGGACTCGTAGTATTCTCCGAAATATTCTATCCAGAAGGTTGGACGGCTACTATTGATGGTCAAGAAGCAGACATTCTTCGTGCAGATTACTTATTGCGTGGATTGGACGTACCAGCAGGAAGCCATGAAATTGTCTTTACCTTTGCTCCATCCAGCTTTTATGCTACCAAAACTCCGATGATCATCTTCCAATATTTGATTTTGCTCGTATTGATCAGCGGGATTTATTTCACATACAAAGAACATAACTAAGAAAGGATCGAATCGGTCTGATAAAATCAAAAATCTATGAAAATCCAAGAAAACGCAGTGGTAGGCCTCACCTACGAACTCAAAGTCAGCAAGATCGAAGACGATATTGAATCTGTGCCATTTGAGGCGGAAGTGAGAGATGAAGAAGATCCATTCTATTTCTTGTTTGGCAATAGCGGATTGCCAGAAAAATTTGAAGAATTGATGGCTGGAAAATCCGTAGGAGATGAGTTTTCTTTCGTGTTGAAAGTCGAGGAAGCTTATGGTGAAGCCGATGATGAATTGTTGGTTTCCCTTCCAAAAAGCCAGTTTTCCAATGAAAACGGGTTCAACCCAGAAATGCTCCAAGAAGGAAACTTCCTTCCACTAATGGACGAAGATGGCTACTCCATGCAGGCAAAAATATTGAAAGATCTGGGAGAAAATATCCTCTTGGATTTCAACCATCCTTTGGTAGGTTTTGATTTGCATTTTGACGGAAAAGTAATCGAAGTCAGAGAAGCCACTGAAGAAGAAAAAGAACATGGCCATGTGCATGGCGAGCATGGAGCTCATGATTAAAATCTGAAAGCAAAAGTCTGAAAGCTAAAAAAGCGAAGTCGAATCCTGGATGGGTATTTGACTTCGCTTTTTTTGTAGCAAACTTCGGTCATCCGTCATCGGTCTTCCAACCCTTGAATCAAAGGAAATCCAGATTGAGGTGAAGAAGCATGTAATTAGGTAGTTTTAATTAATCACAATCTCATCCGTGAAAATAAAGGCCCTTTGGGAATTGATTGCTTTCACATGGATGAACCTTGCTTTTTCTCCAGCCAAACTGCCTGCAAACTCTTTAAAGAGCAATTCTTTTTTCTCTTTTGGAATATCATTTTCGATTGAAAGAACTTGATGGAAATTTTCCCCATCCAGAGACAAGGAAACTTCTACAGCCCCAGGCATCAAAATCCCCGGACCGCTCAACTGCATAAATGTAGCAGAGAAGGAATTCACCTCTTGCTCCTCTCCCATATCGATCGTCACATCCAAGTCATTGGTAAATCCCTGCCACTTGCCATCATGATGTGCATCTCCTCCCCTCAAACCATCTGTCATAGTCCCTGCATCGCCGGCAGGATAAGCCCCATTCCAAGGCTTATGATAAGTCACTGCTTTCCCGATTGCTTTGTGATAATCCACCTGACGGGTCATGAAAGGTTCCAAAGCTTTTCCATCCTCAAAAACAGCCGCAGTAACTAAGGCACTTCCTTGGACGAAAAACTCATCTTCGTACTTTGGAGATTCCATCGTGGGAACTGAGCCATCCAACGTGTAGTGGATTTCCGGATTGCTCAGCTCGCTATCCAGCATGATCCCAATTTGCTCCTTTTCTGTATCGACATTCATAAATGGAATCAGCTCCTTGGTCACCTCGTAGGAATACTTGACACCCAAGGCATCCAGCCTTTTCAGATGAGTTTGTAATCTCACTTTGAAAGACTCCCAGTCGTGAACTTCGGGTGTGGACCAGGCTCTCTCTGCCAAGGCGAGCATTTTTGGGAAAATAATCGCATCTGCCAAAGTCTCTGATGGCACAGTCTCTGACCAAAGAGCCGCTTGCATCCCCTGAATCAAATTGGCTTTTTCCACCGGGAATTTGGGTCCATAAAGCGGCATGTGATAGATAGGGTACATTTTGGCGTCCAGGCGGGAGAAATAAAGAGGATTTCCAGGCACCAAAATCATCGGATTCCCATTCGCTGCAATTTTCTCAGGCACAGCCGCAGCCCAACTCCTCCAGTACATCACATGCAATGTAGAGTCAATCCCGGAGTTCAAGGCATCATCCCAGACGATTACTTCTTTCCCCTTGGACTTCAGGAAGTCTGTCACCCGCTCCACAAAATAAGTCTGAAGCTCCTCCACATCTTCAATCCCCTCTGCTGCCATCAAGTTTTTGCATTCTTGAGAGTTTTCCCAAGTGGACTTCTCTACCTCATCAGCACCGATATGGACGTATTTGGAAGGGAAAATATCCATCACTTCAGTCAACACATTCTCGACAAATGTGTAAACACCTTCCTTGCCTGGACAAAGTGGTGTGGAAAAGACTTTGCCCCAGCCAGCACTATTTGTGCAGGCCAATTCCGGATAAACTTGAATCGCTGCCATCATATGACCCGGCATATCGATTTCTGGAATAATCTCAATGTGTCTGGATTGCGCATAAGCCACCAATTCTCGAAGTTCCTCTTGGGTATAAAAGCCACCGTACTGCGTCTGGCCATCCACCTCACGAAGGTGTTTTTGCTCAAAATTGAACCGAGGATCCTCCACGGCTTTTTCCATGCAAACGGAGTCCTGATTATTGAATGTCCTCCAGGCACTTTTCTCAGTCAGTTCCGGGTAGTTTTTGATTTCGATTCTCCAACCTTGATCATCTGTCAGGTGCAGGTGAAACTTGTTCATTTTATACAAAGCCAAAAGATCCACATAGCGATGCAGGTATTCGATGGAAAAGAAATGTCTCGAAACATCCAAATGCATGCCTCTCCAACCTAAAGTGGGTTGATCTTCGATTTTGACAGTTGGGATGAAAATCTCTGTGGATGTCTGATCACCTTCCAAATCAGCAGGAAGCAATTGTCGCAAGGTCTCTATTGCGTAAAACATCCCCGTCGGATCGCCCGCTTTCAAAGCTACTTTATCAGAACTGACGTCTAATTGATAAGCTCCAGCTGGCTGGATTTGGGAATCAAAAATAAGTTCGAGCTCACTGCCATTACCTTCCTCAGAAATCTGCGATCCCAAAGCATGTTCCAACGTGATTTGAAGGAATTCTACTTCGTTTGAAAAATTCCCTTCATCCTTCAAAACAAGTTTGGTGGATGGGTTGAGGGTAAAACTTCCATTCAGCACCTCCATTTTTGCTGGAGCTGGAATGATAGAAACTGGAGTGTTGGCAACTGGAGAACTGCAAGCTGTCCAAAACAACACAGCCAACATTATAATAGATGAGTACTTCAAGAGATTAGGGTAAATTTTGAATCACAAAGATAGAAATGCCAATCAGTATTCAGTTGGCGGTCACAGTTCTCATTTTTCGCCTATGGAATTTTTACTTGTTTTTTGCTTCTTGGGATGGGTGCAATTAGCAAATCAAAAGATTAGACTATAGCTCATAAAATCGGTTTGCTATGGGCATGATTCTCGCTACAAATATTCATGCGAAACATAAAACTTTCGGCAACCACAAAACTGTCTTCGGAGCAGAAAACCCAGCCTATTGCAAATGTGCAGTTAGCAGTAGTAGCTTCAGTCTTTAAAGCCATTTCCGCCAACATAAAGATCAAAGTTTATGGATAGTTTTAAGTCATTCATTCTTCTTATGTCTTCCGTGTCAATGTTGTATCCACCAATCATTCCGTTTGCATTATGAATGTCCATTGCAACTTGAATATAGCCGTTTGCATTGTCCACAAGTCGTTTAATACCTTCTTTATCTTGCTCCAAAAAGTCAAGTAGCTTTTTTAGCTTGTCTTCAAACTCGTCAGGCTCAGAATTGGGCAGAATTGTAAAGTCGCTGAATGTATAATTTGACTTCCCACTTTTTCTAAGGTCGCCTTTATTCCAAAATTCAGTTGGTGCCAAACGTGTCATTGCTTTTAACTCATCCGCTGATAATGTTTCTGATGTCGCTCTGAAATAAACTCGGTGATATGCTTCTGTCCCAACACCTGTTACTTTTTTTGCCTTTGTGTCAATGTAAACTGCAAAATAAAATTTCTCGTCAAGCACAGGCAAGTAAGCGATAATTAGCTCGTTTTTTCTGTCTCGGTCAATGCGGTCAACTATTAATTTATTGTTAGTATAGATTGGACTATGAATTTCAAGATACTGCTCCGTCACCCCAAGCATCTTTTCCTTGAATTCTTTCTCTAAAAGTTCTATGGCTTGTTGATCTGTCATATTATTACTGCTAACATAAATACCATTTTTTAAAATGAGCTAAAACTCCATTTCTATTCAAAATTTCAACATGGTTTCAACTGTATTCTATGGACTATGGTCTAAAAGCTATGGTCTCCCTAGCTCTTCAGCACCATCACCTTCTCTTCGTCCCATTGCAGATAAACCCGATCTGTGATTTGATATTTCCTGCTTGGATCATCGACCTCCCAGATCTCTCCGCCATTTTTCAGTTTGATTCTTAAGGAATTGTAATGCACCAAATACCTCGAGTCTACTACATGCCCCAATAAACCTCCTTTGCTTCGAAGCCTTACATCATTGGGCCTAAGGAAGGAATTCATCCGGTCTGGGATCAGATTGATTGGAGAAAAAAGCCTTGCCACATAGCGACTTTTGGGGCTTTCACAGAGCTCCCGCGAATTGCCTTTTTGAATGACTTTTCCCTTTTGTAAGATCAAAACCTGATCCGTCAGGCGAAGTGCATCATCCAAATCGTGAGTCACAAATACCACTGTGGTCTCTATCACCTGAAGCAAATCCCCTAATTCAGAAATCAATTGATGTTTCTGGATGGTATCAAGTGACGAAAAGGGCTCATCCAATAACAGCACCTCCGGCTCGATTACTAATGCCGTCGCAATGGCGACTTTTTGCTGCTGACCTCCCGAGAGCTGTCTTGGAAATCTATCTCTGAAATCCACCAATCCAAATTGCTTCAACAAAGTCTCAACTCTGGCTTTTGTATAGGCCTTGTCATAGTGTAGCAAAGGCCTGGCAATGTTTTCCTCGACCGTGCTATTGGGATAAAGATGATAATCCTGATGGATCAATTTGATCTCATCATAGCCAGCGACCAACTTCTTTTTCGGATTGAGAATCTGAGTTCCATTGAGCCAGACCTCCCCTTCGTCCTGCACTTCCAATCCAGCCATGATCCTTAGTAAAGTGGACTTGCCCGAACCACTTTCTCCTACGATTGAAATAAATTCACCTTGTCGCAATTCCAGGGAGAACTGAGATAATGCAGGTTTGTTTTGGTAAGATTTACTGAGATTTTGGAGGGAATAAAAAGTCATGGGCGAATTTCGGCTTGCAGCTTTTTGGGTAAGGAAGCAAAGATCAGTTCATAGGATTGATCTGCCAAATCCAAAATCAATCGATCCGGGACATTTCCCAAAACAGACACCGAATTCCACAGTTTTTTGTTCATATGATAGCCAGGAGTGATCCCCGGATACTGTTCCCGCAGATCCAAAGACCGCTCCGGATCACATTTGAGATTGATGTATTCAAATGTTTCCATGTCCGTGATGGAGAAAATTTTACCTCCCACACGAAAACATAGAGTGTTCGCATCGAATGGGGTGTCTTCGGTAGTCCCGGCTTTTGCCAGGCAATAATCACGGAAATATTCGAGAGTCATGGGCGCAACTGTCTTTGAGTGATGGATAGTTCAGTTATAAAAATGCAAAATTCCAGAGATTCCACAGCACGTTTGCGGTTTTTAGGAATTGCCTTAGACCTCCACCCATTTCTTCCAATTTTTCAGCCCTGCATTTTTTCATCAACTAAAAACCCTTAAATTCAAGGAATTAGATCAAATCATCCTCCATGACAATTGGCCTTTTGAAAGAGCCCGATCATGAAAGTCGGGTAGCGCTACTTCCAGAAAGTGTAAAAAATCTCGTGAATTTGAAGGTAGATGTTTGGGTGGAAACCCGAGCAGGCCAAAAGGCTTTTTCCTCTGATGAAGCCTATGTGACTGCTGGCGCAAAGGTCCATTCGCGGGCGGATACCCTCCAAGCAGATGTCATTCTGGGCATTTATCCTCCAAGCGATTCTGAAATTGACAGGATTCAAGCTCATCAAGTCCTAATTTGCCTTTTCAATCCGCTTGCTAACAAAGCACTTGTGGACACATTCTTACAAAAAGGGATCACGACTTTTTCGATGGACAATGTCCCCCGAACGACCAGAGCTCAGGCCATGGACATTCTATCTTCCATGGCAACTGTAGCTGGCTACAAAGCCGTCCTTTTGGCAGCGAGTCATTCGCCTAGATTCTTCCCTATGTTTATGACTGCAGCAGGAAGTATCATCCCTTCCAAAGTATTGGTTTTGGGTGCCGGTGTAGCCGGACTTCAAGCCATCGCTACAGCCAGAAGACTCGGAGCAGTAGTGGAAGCATTTGATGTTAGAGCTGCCGCCGAAGAAGAAGTGAAAAGCTTGGGGGCCAAATTCGTCAAAGTCGAAGGCGCGCAAGATGACAAAGGCGCTGGAGGCTATGCTGTCGAGCAATCGGAAGAATTCAAAGCCAAGCAGCAGGCACTCATCCAAGAGCACGCTACGAAATCCAACATTATTATCTGTACGGCTCAGATTCCAGGAAGGAAAGCACCACTCTTGATCACGGAAGACACGGTCAAAAATATGGATTCAGGCTCTGTAATCGTAGATCTGGCGGCAAGTACTGGAGGCAACTGTGAACTGACCGAGAATAATCAAATCTGTCAAAAAGAAGGAGTGACCATCATTGGAGACTCAAACCTATCCTCTAGCATGCCACTAGATGCCAGCAAAATGTACGGCAAAAATATGGTCAACTTTCTGAAATTAATCATTGGCCCAGAAGGAGAATTAAACCTAAACTGGCAAGATGATATCGTCCTGAACACTTGCGTGACCCATCAAGGTCAAGTCCAAAGTCCCCGTGTAAAATCCACTCTTTACCCATCAGAAACTGTCTAGTCATGGAAGAAATTTTAAGTCTCTTTTACGAAAACCGTGAATTCATTTTCCTCATTGTTGTATCTGTTTTCTTGGGCATTGAAGTCATATCCAATGTTCCTGCGGTCTTGCATACCCCACTGATGTCCGGTGCCAATGCCATCCATGGAGTGGTGATTATCGGTTCGATTATTATCATGCTTCAGGCAGACCCCGCCAACTATTACGCCTTGATTTTGGGCTTTATCGCCGTGGTTTTAGGGACACTCAACGTGGTCGGAGGATTTGTGGTGACCAACCGAATGCTGGAAATGTTTAAAAAGAAATCCAAGTAATCCATGACAGAACTTTTAGGACTCAGCATTCTCGAGCTTTGCTACATTGTAGCTTCGATTACTTTCATTTTAGGATTAAAAATGCTTTCCAGCCCAGACAAGGCTCGAAAAGGAAATCTAATCGCTGGTTATGGAATGGGTTTGGCGATCTTCGCTACCATCTTTTTCAAAGAAGAACTCACTTCTGACAAATGGTTGAATTATACCTTGATTGTTTCTGGATTGATCGTAGGAACAGTCATCGGAACTCGGATGGCGCTGAAAGTAAAGATGACCGCCATGCCTCAGATGGTTTCTTTCTTCAATGGAATGGGAGGGGCCTGTGCAGGAGTGATTTCTTTGGTTGAGTTTGACCATTTGAGGCACAATCAAAATCCGGAAACAGGGATGCTCATCGTCATTCTTTTGGGATTGATCATCGGTTCGGTTTCTTTCTCCGGATCTATGATCGCCTATGGCAAACTGGAAGGTAAAATAAATGACAAAGCACTTCCAGGCGGACAAATCATCAATATTATTTTACTTCTGGCTCTTTTCGGATTAGCCATTTGGATGAGTTTTGCAGGTAGCCTGAGTCCTACGCTATTGTATACCCTTTTAGCGATATCCCTGCTTTACGGGATCTTGTTCGTCATGCCAATCGGAGGAGCGGATATGCCTGTAGTGATTTCACTTCTGAACAGTTTCACGGGTATGGCAGCAGCTTTTGGTGGGTTTCTATATGGAAATCAGGCGATGTTGACCGGAGGGATTTTGGTAGGTTCTGCGGGCACGATTTTGACAGTCTTGATGTGTACTGCCATGAATCGGTCCCTCACCAATGTAATCATCGGTTCATTTGGAGGGAGTAATTCGAGCTCCACAAAATCAGGAGAACAGGGAACTGTCAAGGAAATCTCCGTGACAGATGCTGCCATTTTGCTAGCCTATGCGAATAAAGTCAGCGTAGTGCCGGGATATGGACTCGCTGTGGCTCAAGCACAGCATACCATACACAATTTGGAGAAAATACTGGAGGAGAAAGGGGTAGACATGACCTATGCCATCCATCCTGTAGCCGGAAGAATGCCGGGTCACATGAATGTACTTTTAGCCGAAGCTGATGTCCCCTATCCAAAATTACTGGAAATGGAAGATGCCAATGAAGACATGGGCAGTACCGATGTGGTCTTGGTAATCGGCGCCAATGACGTGATCAACCCCGCAGCAGAAACGGACGCCAACAGCCCCATCTTTGGAATGCCTGTGGTAAAGGTTTGGAATGCCAAAAACAGCATCGTACTCAAACGATCCATGGGAAAAGGCTATGCAGGAATCGAAAATGAATTATTCTTTCACAACAAAAACCGAATGCTTTTTGGGGATGCCAAAGACTCTTTGGAAAAACTGATCGCTGAAGTCAAAAACCTATAAGCTACGCTTTGGTTTTCCAAGATCTGATCAAGCCAGGCAGCATCACGACAGCCACAATCAGCAAACCGAAAGACTCTCGCCCTTCTTCCATTTCGGGAGTCTTCATAGTCAAATCTCCCTGCTCCACTTCCTGACCTATCCATCCGCTCACTGAGTCAGGCCAGAAATACACAGACCCAACCAAACAAGCAATCACAACTACGGTCAGTGGAATTTTGGGAAAAATCCCACGAACAGCCAAAAGACAAAAAATAATAGCAACTACGTAAATACTCACCCACACTTCGGGGTCTGGATCATTGAACTGCCAAAACGCAAAGAGGGCAAACAATACCGCCCAAATACCATAGAAAATTTTTGAAAACTTCATGTTAAGCTTATTCTTATTGGGAATGAAAGAGTGGCCTTAATCAGGACTTCATCAAATCGCCTTCAATTTATGCGAATTGACCTTCTAGCCCAAACTGATTTTTATCATTTCCGTCAGCGGTCGGTGTAGTTGAAGGACAAACCGACTGATACATAGGTCCTCAGCTTGTGATCTGAAGTATTGGAACTCATGCCCAAGGTGATGGGCCCTAGCAATGACTGATAAGAAACATCCGCTCCAAATCCCAAATAGTCATTTTCGAATCGAAACTCGGAGTCATCCACCACATCTTTCAAGGGATTCGAATTGGAAAAGCCCAAGTAATTCACCCCTCCTCGTAAATAGATTTTTTTTGCAGGGATCACCTGCACATCCATGCCCACTTTGGCAAAATTGGAAGCCGCCACTTCGCCATAGTTAAGCCCCCAAAAACTGGTGTTATTAAAACGCACTAGCTGATACCCACCGATAAAAAATTCTTTGTAAGTCTTCTCATCAGATCCTCCGGAAAGAGTCAAGCCAAAAGAACCAGAGGGTTTGATCTGAAAACCATTGGAAAGGGAAAGAAACTTGGAATAGCGCCCAAACAAAGCCCCATAAGGAGATGGCACCTGCGCCTGAATCAAAGACTCCATCACATCTTTCGGCACTGGAAATATCACATTGTCAATATTCAAATAGAGGGTATCTACTCCAGCCTTCAGGTTTATTTTCAGCCAGTTTTTCATCCGAAACTCTCCCTCCAAGAGCGCCTCAGCTCCACGAGTCGGGAAGTTTCTATCATTTTGTGAATTGCGATAATAGCGAGCCCTAGCTCCTAAATAAGTCTCAACCCCATTTTTCAGTTCTTCGGGGAATGTCACATCAAATAGATACCGTGATTTTTCGGTATCGTAGACCATTCCAAGTAGAAATGACTGTTTCAGTGAATTGGTGCTTATTACTTGTGCCTCCAGCCGGGTAGTCCTCAGCACATTGACTTCGCTTTTGCGTCCTTCATCATAAGATGGAAACTCTTGCCTCAAAAAATTCCCTCTTAAATTAAAGGCGAAATTTTTCTTCTGCCCCAAGTATTTGTAATGATCAAATCGAAATTTAGGGTTTTCGGACACATCCAACAGGAAGACTGTCCGGGAAGATCTTCCAAGCCAGTTTCGGATCGTCAGATTGGTCAGCAGTCCTGCCGAGAAAATATTATCATAGTGAATCGCCAAGGAAATATTGGTAGGTGTTTTTTCTTTGGTACGAACCATCAGATCGTAGCTGCCATTTCCTACTGGGTTTAGATTATAGTCTACTTTTCTGAATCCATTCAGTCCATAAACCTGCCGAACTGACTCTCTCACCCGGTCACGGTCTACCGTTTCACCGGGCTTGATTTCCAGCTTGGATTTGATAAAATCCTCTGAAAACAAGCGATTTCCCAATACTTTCACACTATCTATGCGGATAGAGTCCGACACCGGCGTCACCGTAAAAGCCAGCCCATGTAAGCCCAAACTGTCAGCAGCCATTTTAAATTTTTCCAGATTCAGCTCACCAGCCTCATCGCCCATTTTTAGGATTTGATCAAAATCACCAAAACTGCCGGTACTGAAATTCCCCAAATCCGGTTTGATGTAAATATCCGTGCTGTCGATATTGACCATCGTTTTTCGGATCGACTCTGCCATTGCGATCTGCATCAGGATACCTCCGAATCCTCCCAGGTTTTCTACTCCTTGGAATTCTTCGCTACTCACATTGACCCCGATGACAAAATCCGCTCCCATTTGCCGGACCACGTCTACAGGAAAATTGTCTACGACTCCTCCATCCACTACTGTGGTGCTGTCCAAATCAAAAGCTGAAAATGCTGTGGGAATCGCTATACTGGACCGAATGGCATCATGTAAACTTCCCCCGTCGAACACGATAGGACTACCGGACATAATATCCGTAGCCACACATCGAAAAGGGATCGGAAAATCATCAAACGATTCGTATTGAAGCGCGGGCCAAGTATAATAATGGAGTACCTCAGAGAGCACTTGCCCCTCTATCAAGCCGGAGGGCAAAGAAAGTTTCCCATTGACATAAGGCACCTCCAGCAAGTAGCGGTTGTAATACTCCTTTTCTTCGAAAGCAATATCCTTGAAATCTACCCGATTGGAAATAATCAAGTCCCAATTCATGGAGCGGATGATCTTTTCCAGCTCATCGGCATTGTAGCCCAAGGCATACAGGCCTCCGACCACAGACCCCATGCTGGTACCTACGACGTAGTCGGGTTTGATTCCTGCTTTCTCCATAGCTCTGATAATTCCAACATGCGCCATCCCTTTGGCTCCACCGCCACTCAGGACTAGACCGATTTTGGTCTTCTGCTCCACCTGCTGCGCAAACACAAATTGGAAACAAGCTAATCCCATCAGCAGAATAGGGATTAGCTTGAGAGCCTTTTGGGTCATTCTTATTTATTTTCTATAATCCAAGGGAGCAGTTCTGTTTCCGACCAATGCCTCATATTCAAAACCTTCCCCCTGTCTTCTCGTCAATTCTTCCTTGGCAGCTTTAGTCACCTCAGGGTTTTTAAACAAATCCGCTGCTGTCAATGCCAATGTTTTCGCTGCCACCATCATTCCTTTTTGACCGATGCTCATCCCTCCAGCCGCTACAGCCTGCCAGGTGTGAGCCGAAGTGCCCGGGACCCAAGTAGCAGCTCCCAGACCGGCAGTAGGTACTAGCCAGCTGACATCTCCTACATCTGTAGAGCCTCCAGATCCTTTTTCCGAAACCATAAATGGTGCGATCTTGGCTGCATCTTCAGGGCTGGCTTTGACTCCAGCCGGGAAGGTACCGATGATATCCTCCGCAAATTTCTTTTCTTCTCGATCATAGTTGACTCCCCCCACCAGTTCTAGATTCTTGTGCATGACTCTCGCCAATGTCTCATTGGGCAGTAGATTATACACCCCGTTGATGATCTCGTATTCCATTCTGGTTTGTGTACCCTGAGCCGCACCTTCAGCCGCATCTACCATTTTCTTAAAGATTTCCTTGACCACCTGAGCATCTGGGTGACGTACGTAGTGATAGGATTCCGCAAAAGCAGGAACTACATTGGGAGCTTCACCTCCACGGGTAATCACATAATGCATTCGTGTCTCCTGAGGAACATGCTCTCTCATCAGGTTGACCATGAAATTCATCGCTTCTACCCCATCCAAGGCAGATTTGCCTCTCTCAGGAGCCGCTGCTGCATGGGAAGCCTCTCCATAGAATCTGAATTTGGTAGAAATATTAGCCAAAGAAGAATACGCTCCGGCAGCATTTTGAGAGCCTGGGTGCCAATGCAGCATCGCATCCACATCATCCATCAGACCTGCTCTCGCCATATAGACTTTCCCTCCGCCGCCTTCTTCGGCTGGCGTGCCATATACCCGGATAGTTCCCTGAATATTGTTTTGCTCCATCCACTCCTTGACAGAAATGCCGGCGGCTACAGATGCTGTTCCAAACAGGTGATGTCCACAAGCATGTCCGGCACCTCCTTCTACGACCGGCTCCCGGAAGGGCACTGCTTGTTGAGAAACACCCGGCAAAGCATCGAATTCTGCCATGATTCCGATGACTGGACTTCCCTGTCCATATTCGGCAACAAAGGCAGTAGGAATATCCGCCACTCCTGCTTTCACCGCAAACCCGGCATCCTGAAGCGTCTTTTGCAGCAAAGTAGAAGACTCAGTTTCTAAGTATCCAAGTTCAGGATTGGACCAGATTTGTTTAGAAATCGTCCCATAAAAGGCCGCCTTTTCTTCCAAGCCCGTAAGGATTCCTTGATCTTGACCATAGCCAAATCCGACTACTCCAAGGAGACAAATCAAAGTATAAAGTTTTTTCATAAGGTTGGTTTGAAGCTTTTTATAGCTCTTGTTTAGTTGATATTGAAAAATAGATTGAAATAGACATAGACCAAAGTTTTTGGGTAAAATATGTCTTCAAAATGTCCTAAAAATCACCCAAGAAAACAAACTTAGTTTAATCCCAAATTTCATCAGAAATAGGAGTATTGAAATATAAAAGCTTAATTATCAGTAGTTTTCATTTTAATATTCCGGAATAATCACTACTTTTCATTTGGCCTAAATTATTTTTATCATGAATAGATTGTTTAAAGTTTTAGCATGGTTGGTGGGTGTTGTTTTGATCGTCTTAGTAGGAGGTTTAGCATTTTTAAATTTCACCTTCCCTAAGGTTTCCCCAGCCCCCGAACTCAGCTTTGAATATACCTCAGAACGCATAGAACGTGGTGCCTATCTCGCCAATCACGTCACTGTCTGTATGGATTGCCATTCGGCTAGGGATTTTTCGGAATTTTCTGGACCACCTACACCGGGCACTTTGGGCAAGGGAGGAGATCGCTTTGATCATGGCATGGGACTCCCCGGCACCTTTTACGCAAAAAACATCACTCCCTTTGGAATATCTGATTATAGTGATGGAGAACTGTATCGCCTGATCACCACAGGAGTCACTAATGAAAACCGCGTCATGTTTCCGCTGATGCCCTACCGCTACTATGGGGGTATGGATCCGGAAGACATCTATGACATCATAGCCTATATCCGATCTCTGAAACCAATTGAGTTTGAAGTCCCTGAATCCAAGGCTGATTTCCCAGTGAGTCTGATCATGAAGACGATCCCTCAAGACCCTCAGCCAATGGTCAAGCCATCACCTGAAGATCAGGTAGCCTACGGCAAATATTTGGTCAATGCAGCGGGATGTGTCGAGTGTCATACACCCGTGGATGCGCAGGGTATGGTAGTAGCAGATCTGGCTTTTTCTGGAGGGAGAGACTTCCCATTTCCAGGTGGTGCAGTAGTCACCAGTTCCAATATCAGCACGGATAAGCAAACAGGAATTGGCAATTGGTCTGAAGAAATGTTTGTCCAGAGATTCAAGCAATACACCGACTCCACTTATGTCAATCCAAAGGTGAATCCAGGTGAATTTAATACCATCATGCCATGGCTCATGTATGCTGGCATGAAAGAAGCTGATCTAAAAGCTATCTACGTCTATCTTCAGACATTGCCAGCTCACTCCAATTCCGTAGTGAAGTTCACCACTGGCACCCAACAATGATCTAAACCAATCGCAAATCAAACTCTCTAAACCGATCCAAGACAGGATCACTCGGGTGAAGCTCTGTGACTAAAGTATGCACCGCTGTCAGGTCACAAGTTTTGAATTTTTGGACCGAATGAAGCTTATCAGACACCGATAGGATCACTGTCTTTTTGGCAGCTCTGATCATCGCTTGTTTGACCTGGATCACCTCCCAGTCAAATTCAGTCAAGCCATGATCCGCATCCAGATAACCTGTCCCCAAAATGCATAAGTCAACTTTAAGTTGATTTAATGAGTTGACTACCGTCCCTCCGACAGCAAACTTGGCTTCGTGCAGAAGCTTCCCGCCCAGAAATATCACCTCTACATCCGGCAACTCCAAGAGCTGCATCGCGACATGTAAGCTCGGCGTAAAAACAGTCAAGGAAAGCCTTTTCGGAATCATCTTGGCTACCTCCATATTGGTCGTCCCTCCACTCATCAAGATTACCTGCCCCTCAGAAAGCAGAGACACTGTTTTCTCTGCAATTCGAATCTTTTTGGACAAGAGGTAAATATTATCATCATCCTTGCTAAAACTCATGAAGCCAAAAGAAGTCGCCCCCCCATGTACTTTTTTAAGCTTCTTTTCTTTGGCCAGTTCTTTGACATCTCTTCGCACCGTGTCAATCGAGACATTCAGCGATTCCGAAAGATCGGTCAAGAGCACACGGTGATGTAGATGGACCTGATCCAGAATGATTTTTTGTCTTTCCTCTTTGAGCATGATTGGTTGTTTGGTTTGGGAAACTAACAAAAACAGCAAAAACTTGCAAAAAGTAGCAGTGATAAAATTTTTCTAGCAAATTATTGCGATCAATTCTTCTCTTTCCCCAAAATTTCTGGGTAGTTTAGCTGGCAAAAGGAAAAGTAATTATCCTGAAAAAATGAAGAAAACCCACATTTTCAACCTCTTGCTAGGTGGAATACTGCTCGCCTGTAGCCCCAAATCCACCTTTCGAATCATCGACAAACCTATCACTTGGAATGATGAAAGGGAGCAACTTTCTCTACAATATCTGAAAGAACGCCATGGACTGGAGCAGGAAACCGCCCAAATCACTCCTCAAATCGTGGTAGTCCATTGGACTGCCATTGACAATATAGAAGTGACATTTGACGTTTTTGACTCGCCTACTTTGGGTGGCAGAGCTGATTTGACGGGAGCTAGCAATCTAAATGTTAGCAGTCAGTTTTTGATCGATCGCGATGGCACGATCTTTAGACTGCTACCGGACACTACCTTTGCCCGCCACACCATCGGGCTCAACTATTGCGCCATAGGGATAGAAAACATCGGGAGTGATGACATGCCTCTGACCAAAGCCCAACTCCAAGCCAACGAAGATCTTATCAGATATTTAAAAAGAAAATACCCAATCGACTACGTTATCGGACATCATGAGTACCAGAAATTCCAAACCACTGAACTCTGGAAAGAAGCTGACCCGGACTATCGAACAGTCAAAACAGATCCTGGGGATGAATTCATGAAAAAACTCAGAAAAAACCTGCAAGACCTTTCCCTCAAACCCATTCCTAGCCTCTAAACAATGCGTTTATCCATACGACTGCTGCTGACTGCTTTGCTTATTTCTGCTGCGCTAAGTGCATGTAAATCCAGCAAACCTTCCCAATCGGCAACTACTCCATCTCCGGGCATCAACCTTCCAAAGGACAATCAACCCAGCCAAAATCTTCCAGAAAAGAACATTCCACTCGCTTCTGTATCGCTACAGCCTCTCAATTACGCGATGCCTGAAATGCCACGAGAATTCCGGGCTGTTTGGATAGCTACTGTAGCCAATATCGACTGGCCTATTTCAGGAACCGATTCTTGGGAAAAGCAGAAGTCTGATTTCATCCAATTATTGGACTATTACAAACAGCTAAACTTCAATGCTGTCATAGTGCAGATCAGGACTGCAGGCGATGCTTTCTACCCCTCTAATCTCGCTCCTTGGTCCAAGTATTTTACAGGGAAACAAGGAAAGGCACCTCTAAGCAACGTCAACCCGCTCACCTGGATGATCAAAGAAGCTCATGACAGAGGCTTGGAGTTCCATGCCTGGCTCAATCCTTACCGGGCTACCATGGATCTCAAAACAGACGACCTCAGCCCAGAGCATGATTTTCATCAGCATCGAGACTGGATGCTTAAGTATGGCACCAAATGGTACTATGACCCGGGCCTGCCGGAGGTCAAAGAGCATCTCCTAGCCATCATTCAGGAAGTGGTAGCCAACTATGACATTGATGCCATTCATTTTGATGACTATTTCTATCCTTATCGCATTCCCAATCAGGATTTCCCAGATCGAAATTCCTTCAATCGCTACAAAAGCCCCGGTCAATCCATCGACGACTGGAGAAGACAAAATGTGAATGAATTGATTTTTGCCCTGAACAACACCATCAAAACAACCAAACCCTGGGTACAATTCGGGATTTCTCCTTTTGGTGTATGGAGAAATCAAAGCAAAGATCCCAAAGGCTCTCCAACTCAAGCCGGCCAGACCAACTATGATGACCTCTATGCAGATGTCCTATTATGGATGAAAAACGGCTGGGTGGACTATATGCTACCTCAGCTCTATTGGAGTATGGATCACCGACTGGCTTCCTACCGGAAATTGGCAGACTGGTGGTCTAATAATAGCTACAACACGCATGTTTACATCGGCAATGGCCCTTACAAAATCAGAGAGGATTCGGATGAAGCTTGGAAAAATCCTTCCGAAATCAATCAACAAGTCCACTACACTCGCACATTACCAAATATTGAAGGAAATGCATTTTTCTCAGCCAAGTCGATGTATCAGAAAAATCAAGATGTGGCCAAGCTGCTGAAAAACGAAGTATATGACAGCCCCACACTCCCTCCCTATTTCAGCCCCAAAAGCCAAACAATCATCGAAAACCCAGTGGTTTTGGCAGTGGAAACTAATCGGGAATGGACAAAAATCTCCATGGAGAAACCGCTAGATCCAGCAATCCGCTACGCGATGGTGCAGGGTGCGGACGACTTGAACCAACTCCCGCTAGCCGAGATCCACACCGTGTGGGTAGGAGGCACTCGGGCGCGCGGTCTAGAAGTAAATAGCCTCAACACCAATTATCTCGCCATCCGATGGATAGATCACTATGGCAGAATCGTACAAACCCAGGTTTTCCAAACACCTAAAAAATCGAAGCCATGAAAGACATGCTGGTGCGATTGCAGGACCTTCCTTCGGTCCTTTCACTTGAGAAATCATTAGAGAAGAAAGAAAAGATCATCTTTCGAAAAGCTATCGCCCCCGAGAAGCATCTAGTCTGCGAGTGGGTTCATCAGGAATTTGGTGACTATTGGAAATCTGAAGTAGAAGTAGCTTTCACTCGCCAGCCCATTACCTGCTGGATTGCTCAGCGGGGAAATACTCTTGTCGGTTTTGCCTGCTATGAGACTACTGCCAAAAATTTCTTCGGCCCTACCGGCACTTTGGAAAGTGAACGAGGCAAAGGCATCGGCAAAATTCTTCTGATCAAAGCACTCGAATCGCTCAAAGAAATGGGCTATGGCTATGCAATCATCGGAGGTGTAGGACCTGCGGAGTTCTATGAAAAAGTAGTTGGAGCCAAAGAAATCGAAGGATCAGAAATCAGCATTTATCAAAACCTTTTGCGAAAATCATGAGCCAAACCAGTTCCAAAAACCCTTGGCTATGGGTTCCCCCTCTTTACCTTACTGAGTCAATTCCATATGTGATCATTATTACCGTATCGGTAGTCATGTATAAGAACCTCGGAATTTCCAATGCTGACATTGGCCTTTACACCTCCTTTCTCTATCTCCCTTGGGTCATCAAACCTATCTGGAGTCCGATTTTGGAATTGGTAGGGAACAAAAAACAATGGTATCTCAGCATGCAGCTGATCCTTGCCGCGGTATTTCTAGGGGTTGGTTTGACGACAGGGCTAAATCAATTTTTCATCATCACATTAGCTTTTTTCTGGATGGGAGCTTTCGCTTCCGCTACCAATGACATCGCCTCTGACGGAATGTATCTTTTGGCACTGAAACCAGAACAACAAAGCTTCTTCGTCGGTCTCCGCAGCACCTTCTACCGTGTCGGCATGATCACTGGACAGGGACTGATCGTCATCATAGCCGGCAATTTGGAAACTTCCCTTGGCGATCCTTCCAAAGCTTGGTCCTGGACTATGATAATCGTGGCAGGCTTGATGCTGGTATTGACCTTGGTCAACTGGATCACTACTCCTACTATCAAAGAATCAAGCACTCCAAAAGAACCACACCCCAGTTTTGCTAAGGTATTTTCCACTTTTTTCAATAAGAAAAACATAGGACTTTCCTTGGCATTTGTACTTCTATATCGCCTTGGCGAATCACAATTGGTCAAGATGGCCTCACCATTTTTCTTGGACGAAAGAGCCAAAGGTGGCTTGGGGCTGAGCGTGACAGACGTTGGGTATTTATATGGCACTTTGGGAGTGATTGCTTTGCTGGCAGGAGGCATCTTAGGAGGCATTGTGATTTCCCGTGACGGACTGGGCAAGTGGATGATGCCGATGGCTTTTGCGATCAACGCACCGAATATCGGCTATGTGATTCTTTCTTGGACTATGCCCGAAGGACTCCTTAATCCTGCCATAGTCGTGATTATCGAACAATTGGGCTACGGATTTGGATTTGCTGCCTACATGATCTTTTTGATTTATCTGGCTGAAGGCCTTTTCAAAACGGCCCACTACGCCTTAGCTACAGGCTTTATGGCTATGGGAATGATGTTTCCCGGCATGCTTTCCGGCTATATCCAAGAATGGCTTGGGTATGACGGCTTCTTCGTTTGGGTCGTGATTGCGACGAT
The DNA here is from genome assembly GCF_000429465.1 of Algoriphagus vanfongensis DSM 17529. GTDB lineage: Bacteria > Bacteroidota > Bacteroidia > Cytophagales > Cyclobacteriaceae > Algoriphagus > Algoriphagus vanfongensis. Next base: position 243,338 of record NZ_AUBX01000014.1, read on the forward strand.
TCCGAGTTTCCTGATGGCTTATTTAGCCAAGTATCCGAAGGAATTTGGCAAGAAGTCTGAAAGCTAAAGTCAGAAATCTGAAACCAATTTTTCTAATCTTCCAATTTTCGAATTGAAACAATGAACAAATCCCAAAAAATCGCCCAATGCTTTTCTCCAGCAGCATTTATTCATGATTCGGAGGAAAATTATCAGGCTATCGAAAAACTGATTTTAGAGGAAGAAATTGGCGGATTGACCTTTTTTCATAGCCGCCATTCTGCCGCTGCTAATTTTGAGAAAAGAGCGGAATCATTGGATACAGAAGGAACCTTTGAGAAGCTAATCACTCTGATCAACCGCTATCAAAAGATTTCAAAAACACCTTTGTTAATAAGCATTGATGGGGAATATGGTTTGGCGATGCGCATCGAGAACACGCCACAATACCCTTTTGCAATTTCTCTGGGAGCCCTAAAAAATGATGCTGAAAAATGGGTAGAAGAAGTGGGCTATCTCATGGGACTGGACATGAAAAAATCCGGAATCCACCTAAATCTCGCCCCCTGTGCCGATGTCAATACAAATCCTGACAATCCGGTGATCGGTTATCGTTCATTTGGCACCAATACAAAAAAAGTAGCCAAGCTCTCATTGGCAGCTTATCAGGGAATGAAAAAGGCAGGAATTGGAGCATGTTTGAAACACTTTCCCGGTCATGGAGATACGGCGGTTGATTCTCATTTGGGACTGCCAATTTTGAATAAAACAAAAGAACAGCTAGAAGCACAGGAACTCTTCCCATTTCAATACGGAATCGATCGTGGAGTAGGAATGATCATGGTTGGCCACTTGGCTGTACCTGCTTTGACTGGAGGAAAGGAAATTCCTGCCAGCATCAGCCTCGAACTGATTACCGGATTGCTCAAAGAGGAGATGGGGTTTAAAGGTTTGGTGATTTCTGATGCGCTGAATATGAAAGCCGTGGCTAAACATTTTCCGGAACCGGGAATGCTGGAATGGGAAGCATTTCAGGCCGGAAATGACATTTTATGTTTTTCAGATCATGTGAAAGAAGGAATTCAGAAAATAACTGAAAATGCCTTGGATGAGGAAGTTGATTTGGTTTTCGAGAAGGTCATGAACCTGAAAAAACAATTGGGAGTTTTCGATTTCCAGCCTTTAGATCTTCCTACCTTCGATTGGAATCAGCATTCTGAACTTCAAAGAGAGTTGGCACAAAACTATGTTTCGGTCCTTTCAGGCAAGCAGGACATTCCAAAATTGAAAGAATTAACACAATCTGGCAAGCTGGGTTATACTGAGTTTTTCACATCACAACCAAGTTTACTTTCTAAGCAACTGAACTTGCATTCTGATTCACCAGAAAAACAAATCATCGCGGTTTTTGTGCCTAGTCATAAGCCTCTGAATCAATTTGGGATGGATATGGAAACGCTAGAAAAAATCAAAAAACTAGTCAGCTCTAAGCCAAGTATTTTGGTACACTTTGGAAATCCCTTGGCGCTGAAGCACCTTGGTAATCTAGAAAATTTTGAAACCGTAGTCTGCGCCTATCAAGGATTTGAAGAAGTACAGGAAGTGGTGGCTGATATTTTGGTTAAACAATAATTCCTGATTCTTATTCTATCGGAAAAAAATAGCCTAAAACCTCCTACTTTTAACCTATTATGAAAATCAGTCTAGCTCAGATCAATCCCATCTCAGGGAATATTCCCGAAAAAATTGAGCTCCACAAAAAATGGATTGAGAAGGCTGTTTCAGCCAGTTCCGACCTGATTATTTTCCCAGAACTTTCTCTGACGGGCTACGAACCGTCCTTGGCAAAGACACTAGCCTTGGACTCTGACGACAGCAGATTGAATATTTTTCAGCAGCTCAGTGACAAGCATAAGATTGTCATTGGAGTCGGGTTGCCTACTAGATCCACCCGTGGAATTTTGATCAGCTTGCTATTTTTTCAGCCCCAGGCAAAAAGACTTCTTTATTCCAAGCAACAACTTCACTCGGATGAAAAGCCCTTTTTCATAGAGGGAAATCAACAACTCATTTTGGAAGTAAAAGGCAAAAAAATCGCCCCAGCCATTTGCTACGAATCTTTGCAGGCAAGTCACCTCCGGCATGCACATGATTTGGGGGCGGAAATTTACCTCGCATCGGTAGCCAAATCCGAGTCCGGTCTCAAAAAAGCTTTTGACCATTTTCCCGAAATGGCAAAACAATTTCAAGTTCCTATATTGATGACAAACAGCATAGGCTTTTGCGACAATTTCATGAGTGCCGGTCAAAGCGCCGTTTGGAACTCATCGGGTGAATTAGTATCGCAGCTGTCTGCCGATGAGGAAGGGCTACTGACTTTTGACACCATTTATTCGCAAATAACACCAATTTAAAATGGGCAAAAGAAAAGTTCTTTAGTTAACCAACAGCCTAATCGCACACATTGATCACAAAAAAAGTCGACTAGTATCAACTAGCCGACTTTCGGTTTTCTGACTTACTGCCTATTCTGTGGTGAGTCTGATAAGCAGTAGGGGTTGATTGTCAGTTTTAGATGTCTTCGATTTTAATCTCAGCCTCCACTAGATCAGCTTCAGTGTTATGTTTCTTAATGACATCATCCACTTTGGAAGCAAAACTTTTCAACAGGTAATTTTCCCCATTGTCTACCTCATTGGCCAAAGCTGAACGAAGATTATCATTGATTTCCTGCTGACTGTTGATAAACTCCATATCAAACTCCTCATCGCTCAATTCTGAAAGCCGATCGATTTCAGACTGGATTTCTGGAAGCACCTCTCCGGAAATTTCTACATCCTTTCCATCCACGATTCCCGTCAGCTCGATCATCGCTTCACCATGATCTTCGGAGATCATAGTCGCGTATTCCTGCACCGAATCATCCTGACCTTTGACACTGGCCAATTGTCCGAGCGCAATTTGACCATTGAAAGACTGAGATACCGCTATTGCAAAATTCCGATCTTGCTCATTGATTGTGTCAACGATAGGCTCATCGTCTTCATTTTCACAAGCGGTAAATCCGGCTACAGCAAAAGCCGACAGCAACAACATCCCAGAAATTCTTGCCTTTCTTTTGATTTGAGATGTGGCGCGGTTTAAAACAGTTAACTTTTTCATAAGTGATAGTTGGTTAATAATTGTATCACCTAGTTGACAAGGACTGTTCCAAGCGCCTCAAATCATCATATCAGGCATTTTCGCAGCAAACACATGGACCAAGGGTAGAAAAAAATCCTCACATTGCCCTTTTATTCCCACTTCCTTCTTTGGATACGGAACACTTCTGTCTATTGCTCCACAGAAAACCTATACTCTATCAAGTGCTCGTACTTTTCACCGGGATTGAGGATTGGGCTTGGGAAATTTTCATGATTGATCGCATCTGGCCAAACCTGTGACTCCAGACAAAAGCCCCAATGCTTTTGGTAGGTTTTACCATCTGCACCTTCAAAATCACTCAGGAAATTCCCAGTATAAAACTGCACTCCCACATTATCTGAATACATATCCATGACACGGCCGCTTTCCGGATGTTTGACTTGAGCGAAATGCTTCATCTCATCCGATTGCTCTGTTTTCATCACCAAATTATGGTCAAATCCACCTTCATTGGCGGCGATTTGCTCTCCTAGGACTTTTGGAGTTCGGAAGTCGAAAGGAGTTCCAGTCACATCCTTGATTTCACCAGTTGGGATCAGCCCTTTATCTACCGGAGTATAGGCATCTGCCCAAAACTTGAACACATGATCCTGCACATCGGCTTTCACACCACTGAGATTGAAATAAGTGTGATTGGTCAAATTGAGAATCGTCTGCTGATCTGTCTCTGATTCAAACCTGATGCGTAATGTATTCGAATCGGTCAATTCCATCCACAAGGTTGTCTGTAGATTTCCGGGATAGCCTTCTTCTCCATCTGGGCTGAGGTATTCCATCTTGACTCCCACTACCGAATCATTGGAGTAGGGCTCCCCTTTCCAGACTTTTTTATTAAAGCCTTCATTTCCTCCATGGAGGTGGTTTGCGCCATCATTTGTTGCTAATTGATAGGTATTTCCATCCAAAGTAAACTTACCCGCAGCGATTCTATTGGCGACCCTTCCGGCTGTCGCCCCAAAAAACGGATTGCTTTTGGTCAAATATTCTTCGGTAGTATCAAAGGTCAAGGTCACATTCTCTTTGTTTCCATCTTTGTCCGGTGTGATGATCTTGGTGATTAGGCCTCCAAAATTGGAAAGCTCGACTTGCATTGTGCCATTGTCCAATACATAGCGGTAAACCGCTTGGCCTTGATGCTCGGCCACTTGCTCAGATTTGATCATGAGATTGGTTTCTTCTTTGATAGTTTCTTGTGTGTTTTTCTGCTGGCAGGATCCTGTAAATGCCAGAATACTAGCAGCAATAAAAATTGAGGTTAATTTCATAAGGTTTATGTTGAGACTATTGAAAATTAAGCTTGTGGGTAAATTTTCTTCCTGATCGGGAGTTTCAGATTTCAGACTTTAGATTTTAGACTTCAAATTTCACTTCCTTTCGTGATTTTTCTCGATTCGATCCAGTTCAGCTTTTAGTTTTTCCTCCGAAAGCCATTGGCCAGCCATCATCACTCCTTTTGGATTTTGGAGTGTTTTCAGGTCTTCCAAAGGATTTTTTTCTACAAGCACAAAATCCGCTGCCATTCCTTTCTTGATCATTCCCCACTCGTTTTCTTTCCCCATGTATTGGGCCGGAACGACCGAGCCTGTTTTCAAAATTTCATAATTGGACATCCCTGCCTCAGACATAAGTGCTATCTCATGCTGGATAGAAAATCCCGGGACATTGAAAACCTGAGGTGAATCTGAGGCCAAGATCATAGGAACTCCAGCTTGATGCAGTTCCAAAAAAAGCTGTCTTCGAAAAGCCAAATAAGGAGCGACATTCGCCTCATCCAGCATTCCAGCACGTTCTAGCTGCTTTTTGGTATTGACCCATTGCTGAATCAGCGGCCCTGGCAAATATTTCATTTCTGGAGCTTTTCTAAATTCTTCCGCAGGAATATAGCCAAAGTACCGATCAAAAAGAGTCAAAGTCGGAGCGATATAAGTTCCCTGGTCTAATGTTTCCTCAATCAAAGCCGGCAACTTCTCTAGTTGCACTTGCCCGACCAGCTTCAGATTAAACGGGCCTGAGGTAGTGGGGTCTATTACCAGATCTTCAGGCAAAAGCCCTTCCATGTAGCCATCCATGTGCTCTACGGATTTGAATCCACTTGCCAAGGCATTGTCAATCCCGACAGCCAAGGGTACATGTCCACCAAAAGGAATCTTAACTTCTTTGGCAGTTTTGGAAATGGCCCACATTTCGTCCAACTCAACCCCGGGATGGATTTTCAGATGATCATAGCCTGCTTGTTTTTGATCACGAACCATCTGGGCTGCCTGATCTGGACTGCTCACCGAATTACCATTGAAGGAAGGACCTGAAATAAAAACCCGAGGCCCCATCATTTCACCAGAATTGACTCTTCTTCGCAAATCCACATGGCTAGGATGTCCTAGCATACTTCTGATCCGAAGCACCCCATTGGCTAGGTACAGCCACAGCGATTCTTCTTGCAGCTGAGTACTTCCGTCATCGGCAACAGGAAGATGTGCATGAAATTCCGCCAATCCGGGATATACAAAAGCTCCTCCCCCATCTACCACCCTATCAGCACTCATTCGGGGAGTTTGAGGTCCTAGCGCTATGATTTCTTTGATTTTCCCATCGGAAACATAAATTGCCTGATTCTCCAATACCTCCTCCCCATCCATCGTTACGACATTCACATTCATCACGAGGATATCCTGCGCCAAAAGTCCACCGGCAAAAAGCCAGGCAAACACTCCAAAAAGAACTCCTTTGAATTTCATGACAGATTCATTTAGGTAATGATCTCAAGTTCGCTTTTAGAAGGCTAGAAAACAATCCGATCCTGTAAAATCACCTTGCTAGAAAATCGATGGCTTCTTGGATCATTTTCTCAGGACTTTGATCAATACTCAATTTGTATCCATAGCTAGGCTCCTCCCACGTAGCAAACTGAGAGTCCAGCATCCCTGCTTTCATAAAGTGATTTTTGCGGGCAATCATTCGTAACCAAATCAGTTCCTTTTCACCTTTCAGATGAATCCATTTGATTTCGGGATCAACTGCCAAAATTTCTCTATACTTCTCTTTCAACGCTGAGCAACCTAGGATACACCCCCCGTTTCCTTTGGAACCCAGTAATTTATTTGCCAAAATCTCTAGCCAAGGTTTTCTATCCTCATCGTTCAGCGGATTTCCAGCACTCATTTTGGCTATGTTATCCGCAGGGTGAAAAAGATCCCCGTCATAAAACGGAATTTGAAAGTGTTCAGAAAGCGCATTTCCCAAAGTACTTTTGCCCGTACCGGAAACACCTGTAATAATTACTAACATTTGATTGATTTCAGCAGCGATCAATCTTAAAGATTGGCTATTTTGTGGAAGATGAAAAGCCAAGCTACCTTAATTTCCGAACAATTTTACACCAAGCCGGTCCGGAAACTTCATTTTCGCCATTTGAGAATGACCAAGCCTGAAACCAGCATTCAAGAAGCAGCCAATCAGATGGCTACTGAGCAGGTAAGCTGTCTCTTTGTAGGAAACTCATCGGATGAAATCCAAGGCTACATCACAGACATCACTCTTCGGGATCGGGCATTAGCTAAGGGCCTGCCACTACCCAGTCCAATATCAGAGATCATGGAGCAAAACATGATATCCATCCATCCTGATGCAAGTTTGGTCGAAGCCCTTCTACTGATGTTTGAAACCAAATCGCGCTACCTTTTGGTCAGGGAAAACAATCAGTACATCGGTTGGATCTCCAGAACTAAAATCCTGACTGAACAGAGTCAAGGCCCATTCATGTATATCCAGTCGGTCAAGGAGGCGCGGCAGATTCCCGAATTAGCCGAAAAATGGAACCGAATGCCTGAGATCATCCACTTACTGCTTTCTCAGGGCATGAAAGCCGGATTGGTCAATCAAATCATCACAACGGTGGCCGACACGATCACACAGCGGGTAATCGAACGAGTCATCAAAGAGATCGGTCCTCCCCCGGCACAATTCGTGTTTTTTGTATTGGGAAGTGAAGGTCGGGGAGAGCTGACCTTGAAAACCGATCAAGACAATGCCATCATCTATGAAGACAAAGCCAATGAACATCGTGAGGAAGTTAGAGCCTATTTTTTGGACTTTGCCACACGAGTATCCACCTCTTTGGACCAAATAGGAATTGAGTTTTGCAAAGGAGAACTGATGGCAATGAATCCCAAATGGACACATTCTCTGTCTCACTGGAAGAGAAACTATGAAAACTGGATCTCAGATGCATCCCCAGAAACAGCCATGAACTATGCGACTTTCTTTGACTGCAGAGCTATCTATGGACAAACCTCCCTGCTATCCGAACTCAAAGAGCACATGGAGGACTTGCTCAAAAGAGCTCCAGAACGCTTCTTTATCAATCTCGGACATAATGCATTACAGTTTGAGCCTCCTTTGACATTTTTCAGAACAATCAGAACCGAAAATATAGACGGAGAGAAGCAGCTCAACCTAAAACAGACCATGCGGCCCATCGTAGATCTGGCTAGAGTATTCGCCTTGAAATACTCCGTCACTGAAACCAACACCGTACAGAGGATCCAGAATCTTCAGAAAAAGGGAGTGTTTTCGATGCCTGAAAGCCAAGAACTCATCCAAGCATTTGACTATCTCCTCTCTCTCCGACTTGAAAATCAAGCCGAGCTGATCCTCAATCAGCAGGAAAAACCCAAAAACTATCTTTCCATCTCTTCACTTACCAAAGTGCAATCGGTGACACTCATCGAGATCTTTAAAGTTATTAAGGATTTTCAAGCGCGCATCCGCTTTTCCTTTACCAGAACATTATAAATTTTATCTTAAGATGATACTTTTATAAAAAATTTATAAAAGTTATTTTTTATTCCTCAAAGTTTTTTATTTTTGTTAAAGCGAATAATTTGCAGTTCTGAGACCATTCCCAAAAGGAAATTCTATAAAACTGGCTTCAGTAATAATTTTTATGGAAAGGCCCATCTCAGGATTTGTGGATTATTTGGAATAGAATGTATTCTTAGTAAAAACACTTATACAAACCCTAAACTGTCAAATCAGTATGCTAAGTAAGTATCCTCTCTCAGATGTTGAGAAAAGCTTCTTTCAGGAATCAGGAGTTGAAAAAATCAGTACGATGATTCCTTATCTCACGGTTGACAATTTCCCTAAACTGGGACTGCTTACAGCCTGCCGATTCTTGGAATGGGCTGCTGCCAACCCTCAAGGCGTCATCTCTTTGCCGACCGGCAAAACACCTGAGTTTTTTATCAAATGGACCCAATATTTGCTTGAAAACTGGGACAGCAAAAAAGGGAAAGAAATCAGAGATCAATATGGCTTGGGCAAAACCCAAAAGCCTGTCCTTAAAGACTTGACCTTTGTACAGATCGATGAGTTTTACCCGATTTCCTCGGCTCAAAACAACTCCTTCTATGACTATGTCAACAAATTTTACATTCAAGGCTTTGGGCTTTCCAAAGAAAAAGCCATTCTGATCAATTCAGATGAGATTCCTTTGGCACAAGGCAAAACCTACCAGGAGATTTTCCCTGACTTGAAAGTAGACCTTTCTCTCAGATTCAGAGAACCACAAAATGAACTGGAAAAACTACAGCAAGAATCCATCTACCTCATCGATCAATGGTGCGGCGACTATGAGCAGCGCATCCGTGACTTAGGAGGTATCGGTTTCTTCTTGGGAGGAATCGGTCCGGATGGACACATCGCATTCAACACCCGAGGATCCCATATTTTCTCAGTGACACGATTGACTGAGACCAACTTCGAAACTCAGGCTGTGGCTGCCGGTGATCTAGGCGGGATCGAGGTATCCGCCAATAGACTAGTCATCACCATCGGTCTGGACACGATCGTTTACAATCCTGAAGCAGTAGCCATCATCATCGCTGCTGGTGAGGCAAAGGCTGGTATCGTCAAAGATTCCTTGGAGACCAAACTCAACAATGTCTATCCAGCTACTGTCCTACAGAAACTGAAAAACGGTAGATTCTACCTGACCAAAGGTGCCGCGGTCAAACTTACAGACTCGATGGATGCCTACTACCAAAAAGGCGAGTGGACTTTCGAAAAGACCGAGAGATCTGTGATCGAGCTTTGCAAAAAGCTGAATAAATATGGACACAGACTTAAGCTAAGTGACCTGAAGGCCGACAAATATTGTAAGCTGATCCCGGACCTTTCTGAAGACACTGTCAATCAGGTCATGAAAAGTATCGAGGCAAAACTTGCGAAAGGATTGGAAAAAGAATCGAATGAGACCATCCTCCACACAGGACCTCACCACGATGATATTTCCTTGGGTATTCTACCTCATATCACTAATCAGCTCAATGAGCCAAGCAATGAGACTCACTACTCTGTATTGACTTCTGGCTTCACAGCCGTGACCAATACCTTTGTCATCGACACATTACAGCATACCAAAAAGCTGCTAGATGAAGACAAAATCCAAATGGTCAACTACGAAGACTTCTTTGAAGTAGGCTATAGCCTCAAAACTGACAAGGATGTCTACCACTACCTGACCAATGTCGCTTCTGAAAATGCCGAAGCACGAAAAAGAGGCCTTTGTCACCGAGTGGTGAGAGCTTTGGTCATTATATATGAAATCAAAAACAAAACTCAACTTCGTGAAACGATCAATGATGTAATCAGCATCTTGAGAAAAAGCTACGATGGAGAAAAGAACCCAGCCAAAATTCAAAAACTGAAAGGAATGATCCGTGAGTTTGAGGAGGAGCTGGTATGGGCTCACTTTGGTGTGCAGGTGAAAAATGTGCATCACTTGAGACTTGGCTTCTATACAGGAGATATTTTCACTGAGCAGCCAGACAAAACTAGAGATGTAGAGCCGATCGTAGAGATGTTCAGAAAGGTAAATCCTACCAAGATCAGCTTGACCCTAGACCCAGAAGGATCTGGTCCGGACACCCACTACAAAGTACTTCAGGCTACTGCCGCAGCGGTGAAAAAATGGAGTGAAGAAAAGGATCTCAGCGACCTTAGAATCATTGGCTATAGAAACGTTTGGTTCAAATTCGAACCACATGAAGCGAATGTAATCGTCCCTGTTTCCTTGGGAGATATGTCTGTGATGGAAGATTCTTTTTCTAACTGCTACTTGAGCCAGGTCAATGCTTCTTTCCCAAGCTATGCGCACAATGGCAAATTCAGTACTGTAGCCAAGAGAACTTGGGTAGGTCAGTTGGACGACATCCAGCTACTGCTAGGCAAAAACTACTTCTATCTGCATGAGCGTGCCAAAGTAAGAGCTAGTCACGGCTTAATTTTCTTCAGAGACATGAATGTAGATGAGTTTCTAGCTACAGCAAGAGAGCTAGAAAAGTCAATTGAAGGAATGTTGTAATATTGAAAATAGATTGATAATTGGATCAGAAAGTTGTCGTTGGCAGCTTTCTGATTTTGATTTAACACACCTATTATAACCCTATTAAAATTTACGAATGGAAAAGGCCATTTTGGGATTAGATATCGGAGGCACTAGTATCAAAGGAGGCGTCTTGATCAATGGACACTTGGAGGATATCCGCAGCATCCCTACACCGGCCAAAGAGTCCCAGGAGTTTATTCTGGAAACCATCGCCCTCTTTATTGAATCCTATCTACCACATGACATCGAGGGGATAGGCATCGGCATACCGGGACTAGTAGATGCCGAAAATGGCATCGTCTTGGGACTTGCCAACATCCCTGCATTTCAGCATGTAGAATTGGGCAAGTTTTTGACCAACCGGATCGGAAAACCGATTTTCATCAATAACGACGCCAACTGCTTTGCACTGGGCGTTCATAAATTTGGAGTAGGCAAAAGCTACAAAAATCTGGTAGGCATCACGCTCGGCACGGGAGTGGGAGGAGGTATCGTGATCAACGGCCACCTCTATTCGGGTGTCAATTCTGCAGCCGGAGAATGGTGCAGCGTTTCCTATTTAGACCACAATTTTGAAAATTACTGTAGCGGAAAATTTTTCCACAATAAATACCAGACAAAACCCAAGGCTCTGGCTAAAAAAGCCTACGACGGAGATAAAGAAGCCATTCAGGCTTTTGATGAGTTTGGACATCATTTGGCAGAGCTCATCAAACATATTCTATATAGCTTGGCCCCAGAAGCCATCGTATTAGGAGGGTCTATCCGTAAGACATACCCCCTCTTCAGAGAGTCTTTGGAGAAAAATCTTGCCACTTTCAATTACCCGACGGTTTTGGAAAAGTGTCAAATTTTGCTGTCTGAACTAGACGAAACAGCCATTCATGGAGCGGTAGCTTTGGTAGATTTTGAAAAAGAGACAGTTAACACTTAAAAGAGTAAAGTTGGTTTAGTAAGTAAAAAAGAACGACTCTCGCTGGAGTCGTTCTTTTTTTTCCTGTATGAAAATGAAAACCCGTTTATAAACAGACCACATCATGGCCCTCTCCCAGTTATTTTCTAGGATATTACTTCTTCGAAAGCTATTTTTTCAACATGAAAGCGTTTCAACTTCAAGTAGCTTTAGCTCAAATCTCACCTGTCTGGCTAGACAAGAAAAAAACTCTTGAGAAAGTAAAAACAAATATTTTGGAAGCAGCCAGCCAAGGCTGTGATTTGGTTGTATTCGGAGAGGGATTGGTCCCAGGATACCCTTGGTGGCTATCCATCACTCATTCCGCTGCTTGGGACAATCAAATTCAAAAGGAAATCTTTGCCCACTATGCCAGCAATGCAATCCAAATCGAGCGCGGTGATTTATCAGAAATCCAAAAAATAGCCAAAGACAATAGCATCGCTGTATACCTCGGAATCATAGAGCGGCCATCTGATAGAGGAGGACATAGCCTTTATTGCTCCTTGGTATATATTGATCAAAAAGGAGAAATCAAGTCTGTCCACCGCAAACTCCAACCAACTTACGACGAAAGGCTCGTCTGGTCCCCCGGTGATGGAAATGGACTACAGACCCATCCATTAAACGGATTCACTCTTGGAGGTTTGAACTGCTGGGAAAACTGGATGCCAATGGCCCGAACGGCTCTATACGGATTGGGAGAAAATGTTCACATAGCTGTTTGGCCTGGAGCCGTGAGAAACACCGAAAATATCACTCGCATGATCGCTCATGAGAGTAGGTCTTATGTGATTTCTGTTTCCAGTCTGATGAGAAAATCAGACTTTCCTCCAAACACTCCCCACTTGGATCTTATATTGAAAGATTGTCCGGAAGTCTTGGCAGATGGTGGAAGCTGTATTGCCGGTCCAGATGGAAATTGGGTCATAGAACCAACAGCACATGTAGAAGGACTCCTCATAGAAAGCCTAGATTTTCAAAAAATCTTAGAAGAAAGGCAAAATTTTGACCTCGTAGGTCATTATTCACGACCAGATGTACTCAAGCTCGAAGTCAACAGAAGTAGACAAGCTTCTGTGGAATTTCTAAAATAAAAGTAGAAACCATCTCATTTACTTCAGAAACAAAAAAGCACAAGTATCTCTACTTGTGCCTTATTCAATTAGGAGTTCATCAAGCTCCTCGTCCTGTTTCTTTCAACTCTATATCCGTCAAATCCTGTATTTTGATCGGCTTGGATTGCTCGATGGAGTTTCGGGCAGCTACTCCGATCAAAATAGACATGGCCCCGTCTCGACTTCCAGCAGACTGTCTCCACGGATCAGCCATTGAAGGATCTTTGAAGACCTTATCCTTCAGACGGGTATCTCCTCCACCGTGTCCACCACCGCCATGCGGAATGGTGATAATCTCTCTTTCTCCGAAATTCTTGGTCAAGTGAATCTCATCTGCCGAGGCTTCTTCCCAAGGCTGTCTCTCCTTGATCCAAGCTTCCAATCTTCCTTTCGTTCCATTGAAGGCAATACGATAGCCTTCATAGGGCGAATAGGTAGTCAGGGAATAGCTGACCTGCACTTTGTTTTTATACTTGATCTGCACGGCCATTTTATCATAGATATCGACATCATCTCTAAATACACATCCATCCCGATGATAGCCATCATACTCTTCATTTTCAGTATAGAGATTGACCAAATGCTGGCTTTTGGTGATATCCCAAAAAAAATCACATTCGCCTGCATGAGGACACCCTCTACAAGTGGTATGTCTGTATGGCCCCTTTTTCCCATAAAACTCTAACTCCCCAAATGCATACACCTCTTCTGGATCTGAATCTATCCACCAATTGAGCAAGTCAAAATGATGTGTAGATTTATGTACCAAAAGCGAGCCCCCAAACTCCTTCCTTCTATGCCATCTTCGGAAATAGTCTGCTCCATGATGAATGTCTAGATACCAATGGAAATCCACTGAGGTCAAGTCTCCGATTTCTCCAGCTCGTAGCAACTCATAAAGCCTCTGTCGATGTGGAGAATAGCGGTAATTGAAAGTCACGATGAGTTTTTTGCTGGATTCGCGCTCAGCATCCAATATCGCCTGACACTTAAACTCATCCGTTGTCATGGGCTTTTCGGAGATGACATTGATTCCAGCCTGAAGTCCTTTGATGATAAATTCATGGTGGGTACTATCCATAGTCGTCACAATGAGAGCATCAGGCTGTGTCTCTGCCAGCATCTGATCAAAGTCAACGTAGGTCGGACAGTCTGCTCCGATATATTTTTTTCCGTAAGCGAGCCGTCCGGGATTCTTATCACTAAGTCCTACAAACTCGACCAGATCGCCGTAGGTTTCCAGCACAGATTTTCCAAACATGGAGCAGCCACGAACGCCAGTACCTACTAGGGCTATTCGCATTTTTGCTGGTTTATCATGAAGATCCAGGGCTTGTGCAATGGGGTGGATAAAAAAACTTCCCGCAAGGAGACTACCGGATTTGGCAATAAAATCCCTTCGGGACTGAAAAGTCGAATTGGTCATAATTTATTCTGGGTTTAATGGATTGAACTGTAGGAAGATAAGAATTTCTGTAAAAAAGCAGCGAATTCTTTTACGGAAACGATTTTACCAATGCTCCTCCAACCCAATTCAACGGATTAACGGAGTTTTACCTTATTTTTGGTCCATGAGCCCATTAGTCAAAGAGCAAACTATCTCCATTCGTGGACTATTCCGGATCAGCAGACCGATCAATTTGGCTCTGGTGGGCTTTTCCCAATTGATGACGGCCTTTTGTCTGGTGAAAAACACCAGTGATGGAGTCCCCGTCATGGAGGATTATAGACTATACCTGCTCATCACAGCCACGCTGCTAATCACTGCGGCAGGCTATATGATCAATGACTACTATGATGTCAAAATCGACTATGTGAATCGACCCAATGAAGTCATCGTAGGCAAAGGAATCAAGCGAAGAGTAGTAATCGTCCTTCATACGACCTTTAATCTTGTGGGTATCTCACTAGGAGTTTTGGTCGCTCCGCGGATAGGGCTGGTTAATTTCTCTGCGGCTTTTCTCCTCTGGCTGTATAGCAATCGCCTCAAGCGAGAGCCTTTCATCGGAAATCTCACTGTGGCATTTCTAACTGGACTCTCGATCTACCTCATCACTTTTTACTATCAAAAAAATGAGCTTTTAGTGCTCACCTATGCTATTTTCGCCTTCTTCCTCAATCTAATCCGCGAGATCATCAAAGACATCGAGGATAGGAACGGCGACAGAAAACACGGCTGCCGTACACTCCCAATCGTGATTGGATTCCGAAAGACCAAGCAAGTAATCTTTCTCATCGCACTGCTCTTTGTCAACTCGATCCTTTACATCACCTTGCGGCTCAACAAGACCGAACTGTTCATTTACTTCGCTGTCTTGGGAATTGCCTTTCTTTGGTTTTTATGGAAAATCTATCAAGCAGACCGGAGGGAGCACTTCACACAACTGAGCGCTTGGGCAAAAGTACTGATGCTCGTAGGCACCCTAAGCATGGCTCTTTTGTAAGGCAAAATACGTCTCTGCTCCTCGATCTATTTGGTACAATTGCTGAATAACCGACAATCCTCTCTTCTTTTTGGCATATCCCTAGCAAAACCTGTACTTTCATGCAAATTTTCCAAAAATGCTAGATTCAAAAACCATCGTCATCAAAATCGGCTCCAATGTCCTGACTCAAGACTCAGGATTGCCTGACTTGAAGCGAATGGAACATTTGGTGGCTCAGATCAAAAATCTCATGGACGCTGGCAAGAAAGTCGTGCTGGTCAGTTCCGGGGCAGTTGCATTTGGACGGCAGACTATTCCGCTGCCAGACAAACTCAACCCAGTCTTCAAAAAACAAATTTGGTCCTCCACCGGTCAGATTCGTCTGATCAACCAGTACCAGACTTTTTTTGAGAAACTGAATCAGCCCATCGCCCAGATCTTGGTCACCAAAGAGGACTTCCGGGACAGAAAGCATTTTCTAAATATGAAAAACTGTATCGAAGCCCTCCTACAGCAGCAGATCCTTCCCATCATCAATGAAAATGACAGCGTCACGATCACCGAGCTGATGTTTACAGACAATGATGAACTCGCAGGCCTGACCGCTGCGATGATCAATGCTGACACGCTGCTACTCTTAACGAACGTAGACGGAATCTATACCGGAAATCCAAACGATCCATCGTCTGAACTGATCCCGAAAGTGCAAGCCAAGATGCCAGAAGTTTCCTCTTATATCTCTGCCAACAAATCCTCCTTTGGGCGTGGAGGAATGCTGACCAAGTATGCTATGGCCCAAAAGTCTGCCAACTTAGGCATCCAAGTCATCATAGCAAATGGAAAGAAAGAAGGAGTATTGGATAGTTTTAGCGCAAAAAAACTGCGCTGTACATGGTTTGAACCGCAACGTGCCAAGCAAGCTCCAAAAAAATGGTTGGCACACGGAACCCATTACTACATCGGTGAAGTTTTCATTAACGAAGGAGCCAAGAAAATTCTCACTTCCGAGGTGATCCGGAGCCTTCTGCCAGTCGGCATCACACGGATCGAAGGAGAATTTTCAAAAGGAGATATTTTGCTGATCCGGGACGATTCGGGTCAAAAAATCGGTTTGGGCAGAGCAGAATACTCATCGAAATCTGCCCGGGAAAAACTAGGCCTCAACAAGCAGAAAGCCCTTATACATTACGATTATCTTTATTTATTTGAGCATGAGTGATTTTTCAGAAATATTCCAATCCGTCAAAAATTCCAGCCGCAAACTAGCCGGGATCAAAGATCAAAAAGTTCAAGAAATCTTAGCTGATCTGGCTGACTTGATGGTGTCCCAGCAAGCTTTTCTGCTTGAGGAAAACCAAAAGGATCTGGACAAGATGGACCCAGCCAACCCGATGTATGACCGCTTGCTACTCACTCCAGAAAGAATTGAAGGCATCGCTGCCGAAATGCGACAAGTCAGCAAATTACCTTCCCCCTTACAAATACGCTTAGAGGAAAAAATGCTTCCAAACGGGCTGTTTCTGGAAAAAGTGACGGTACCACTGGGCGTCATCGGAATCATCTACGAAGCAAGACCCAATGTGACTTTTGACGTCTTTTCACTGGCTATTAAATCCGGAAATGGTCTCCTGCTCAAAGGTGGTTCCGACGCGGATTTTTCCAATCGTGCAATCATGCGATTGATTCATCAATCCCTAGAAAACCATGCTCTCCCTCAAGAAGCATTTCAACTTTTGCCTCCCGATAGAGCAGCCACCAAAGCCCTTTTGGAAGCTGTAGATTTTGTAGACGTGATAATCCCTAGAGGCTCACAAGGCTTGATCAATTTTGTAAGAGAAAATGCAAAAGTACCAGTCATCGAAACTGGAGCTGGCATCGTGCACACCTACGTGGATGAGTCTGCAGATTTAGAAAAAGCAAAAGCTATTATTTATAATTCAAAGACTCGAAGGCCCTCCGTCTGCAATTCACTGGACTGTCTGATTATTCACCAGAATAGATTGAATGACTTGAATGACCTGATGCAGCCGATGATTGATTCTGGGGTAAAAATCTATGCAGACTCTCTTGCTTTCGAAGCCTTGGAGCCCAATGAATTGATTTCAAGAGCAGATGATTCACATTTTGGGACGGAGTTTCTAAGTCTTAAACTGGCGATCAAAACAGTGTTAAACATCGAAGAAGCCATCGCACATATCACGGAGCACTCATCTAGACACTCGGAAGCTATCATATCAGAGGATCAAGAAGCTATAGAACAGTTCCTCTTGGAAGTGGATGCCGCTGCCGTCTATGTCAACGCATCTACAGCATTTACCGATGGAGCACAGTTTGGCTTGGGTGCAGAAATAGGCATTTCTACTCAAAAACTGCATGCCAGAGGCCCCATGGCACTGCGAGAACTCACCAGTTACAAATGGATCATTCGGGGAAATGGTCAAACCAGAGCCTAATAGCCCTTTTTCACAATCAAAATCGGAATACTCAAATCGGAATTGATCAACTGATCTGTGACAGTACCTACAAGTAGGTCATCCTCATCCGAATTCCCCTTATTTCCTACGATCAGCAGATTTGCGTCTACTTGGGAGGTATATTCTATGATGGTTTTGGCAATGGCATTGCCGGCGTCTGGTAGCATTTCCAGTTCAGATGTGAGGCCGGTTTTCTTTTGAAGTTTCAAAAATTTCGCAAGGATTTTCTTTTTCAGTTCCTTTTGAAAAGCCTCCTCATCTCTGAAATAGGGGAAGTATTGGAAGCCAGCCTGCAGGGCATAAATCGGCTTTAATTCTGAAGAAAGCCTCGATGACAAATTAATCCCACGCTGCACCACTCGATCTGAGTAAGAAGAAAAATCCAAGGCCAAAACCATTTTATCAAACTCAGCTGGACTTCCTTCCGGCACCAGCAAGCTCTCGGAATCCGTGATTCTGATCACCTTGCTACTAAAAGCTCCCCCTCCGTTTTCCTCTTCTTTTTTTCCCAAAACGATCAAATTGAAGTGTTGCTGATCTACCCATCTGACCAATTGATCCAGTTTGCCTCCCGTATCTATTTTGATATGAATAGAAGATTTTTTCTCACCAAAAACCTGAACAACCAAGTCCTGAATTTCTTTCTCCAATAGATCCTCAAGTGGCTGATGAATTTGCTTTTGCAACATTTCAGCTTCTGTCGAGTGATGATCCAAAGCCACGAAATGCACCAAAGTCAAGGAAGCAAAATCGAATACATCATCGAGCTTTTTGAAATAGCGAAGCAAAAACTCATCGGTCTCACTGAGATCCAGAAATATTCCAATGTGGGTCAGCGCTTTCATGATTTCTTGTCTTTGTCGATTTGTTTCAGAATCACTTTGGTCAGACGATCCGTGTAGGATTTTTGACTGACTTCCTGCTTGAGTTGAGAGTCTCGGGCATGTTCTTTTTTCACCCCCTTGAGCAGAGAATAACACATCAGCGTGAGAATCACCAAAAACGGCAAACCAGTCGTAATGGTCGCCGTCTGCAAGGCTGTCAAGCCACCTCCCAGAAGAAGAATAGCCGCTACCGCTCCTTCCGTAGTTGCCCAAAAAACACGCTGGGGGATCGGCGTGTTCAGTTTCCCTCCGGAAGTAATGCTATCGATCACCAACGAACCCGAATCCGCCGAGGTAACAAAGAAACTCGCTACCAATAAAATCCCGAGCACCGAACCGATAAGATGAAAGGGAAATTTTTCTAAAAACACGAACAAAGCTGTCGTCTCATCCGCGATGATCGCCTGGGCAAACTCATGCGATCCTGTGGCAGCAGCCTGCTGCATATCCAGAAAAATCGCTGATCCACCAAGGGTAGTCATCCAGAAAAAAGTCAGTAAACTCGGAGCCAACAGCACTCCCAAGATAAATTCCCGGATCGTCCGACCTTTAGAAATCCGCGCAATAAACATCCCCACAAAGGGCGACCAACTGATCCACCATGCCCAATAAAAGACTGTCCAGTCTCCCTGCCAACCTTCATTGATAAAAGCCTCGGTCCAAGTAGAGATCTCAATCAGCTCATTGACATAGGTGCCCATATTTTGGACAAAAGATTTGAAAATAAATAAAGTTGGTCCGACGAGGAGCACAAAAAACATCAAAACCGCTGCGATCCGCACGTTCCACTCACTGAGAATCTTCACTCCTTTATCGACTCCAGAAACCACCGAAATCGTCGCAATCCCCGTGATCCCGGCAATCAGCAAAACCTGATACAAACCTGTATTGGGAAAGCCAAACACATGGCTCAGCCCTCCACTTACCTGTCTCACTCCGACTCCGAGAGAGGTAGCCAATCCAAACAAGGTGGCCAAAACCGCAAAAATATCGATCACATTGCCCATCCAGCCGTGTATTCTGTCTCCTAAAAGCGGATAAAACACAGATCTGATTGTCAGTGGCATATTTCGATTAAAAGCAAAGAAGGCCAAAGAAAGCGCCACCACTGCATAAATCGCCCAAGCATGAATTCCCCAATGCAAAAAAGTGTAGTTCATCGCGTGCTGGGCCGCATCTATGCTAAAGGGCTCCGCAGCTGGAGGTCTGCCATAGTGAGACACCGGTTCGGCCACACCGTAAAACAACAAGCCAATCCCCATGCCCGCACTGAAAAGCATCGCAAACCAAGCCGAGGTCGAAAAGTCTGGGCGAGCGTCCTTTCCTCCCAAGCGCACATTTCCATATTTACTAAAGCCCAGATAAAAGCAGAAAATGATAAATGCATTGACAGTGAGGATAAAAATCCATCCGGTTTTCTCTGTGACGAAATCCTTGAAACTTGTAAAAAGCTCCAACATGGGATCGCCCACGATCATGGTCACAGCCATAAAAAGCACCACCAGAATTACGGAAGGAATAAAAACCGGCCCATGGATATCGTAATATTTTCCTTTCATAAATGAATAAAAATCAGGTTGAGAATACTCGTTTTCACTTTTCTGGATCTAAAAATCACAAACCCAGTGACATTAAAATTTAGCCAAAAAAAATCGGACAGCCTTGATTCCGTCCGATTTTGTATTGAATTTACTTTTTCCTGTGCCGCTCGATCAGCACCTCCATCACCTCATCCAGTTCGTAGCCTTTGGCTTCCAAAAGCACCAAATAGTGGTAAAGCAAATCCGCGGCCTCGCCCATGAAAAGCTCCTTGTTGTCATCTTTGGCTTCGATCACGATCTCCACGGCTTCCTCGCCTACTTTCTGCGCTACTTTGTTGATTCCTTTGGCAAAAAGGGAAGCGGTATAAGACTGATCGGTGGGGTTATTTTTTCGGTCTTTGATAATGGCGCGCAGCTGATCGATAAAACCTGTTTTGGAAGTATTGCTTTCATCCCAGCAGGTATCTGCTCCTGTGTGGCAAACCGGTCCTCTTGGATTGGCCTGGATCAAAATAGAATCCCCATCACAATCTGAAGCTAGGGAAACCAACTCCATATAATTGCCGGAGGTCTCACCTTTAGTCCAAAGTCGGTTTTTACTTCTACTGTAGAAGGTGACCATCTTCGTTTCTTGGGTTTTGGCCAAAGCCTCCTCGTTCATATAGCCCTGCATCAGTACTTTTCCGCTCAATGCATCTTGTACTATCGCCGGAATCAGGCCGTTCATTTTATCAAAATCTATGTTCATATCTCTTAACCTTTGGAGTTTCCAAAACCCCGAAGGTTTTGTTTATTTCTTTCTTGACTCTAGCTTCTTGGCTCTTGTATCTTGATACTTGCGTCTTTTTATTTTCTCACACTTATCCCCTCATTTCCCAAGTAACTTTTCAGATCAGGAATCCCTATTTCCTTAAAGTGAAAAATACTGGCAGCCAAAGCTGCATCTGCTTTGCCAAAGGTAAAAACATCCCGGAAATGAGCCATACTTCCTGCTCCACCTGAGGCGATGACTGGAATGGACAATGCTGAAGAAATTTCAGCGAGAAGCTCATTGGAAAAGCCAGCCTTCGTGCCATCGTGATCCATGGAGGTCAGCAGGATTTCACCCGCTCCCCGATCACAAACTTCCTGAGCCCAAGCTTGCGTCTGGAGCAAAGTAGGCTTCCTCCCGCCATGGGTATGCACATAGTCTCTCCCATCCACATCCCGGGTATCGATGGCAACTACGATGCATTGGGATCCGAATTCCGCTGCCATTTCATCTATCACACCTGGGTTTTTAACCGCCGAAGAATTAATGGAAATCTTATCTGCCCCGGCATTGAGCAGTACTTTTACATCTTCGACGGTAGAGATTCCGCCACCTACGGTAAAAGGAATATTGATCGCCTTCGCCACCTTGGTCACTAATTCCGCCAAAGTCTTCCGCTTATCCACCGTGGCTGTGATATCCAAAAACACCAATTCATCGGCACCTTCGTCTGAGTAGATTTTTGCCAGTTCCACCGGATCGCCGGCATCTCGGAGCTCCACAAAATTCACTCCTTTGACCGTACGCCCATCTTTGATATCTAGGCAAGGGATTATTCTCTTGGTTAACATTTTAAATTAGAAAATTTTAAAATTGAATGATTGGAAAATTAAGTTGGAAAGTGGTAAGGTGGTAAAGTTGAAAAGTTTCAGACTTTTGACATTAGCTTTCTGAATTAGACAAAAGCTGCCAATTCCTCCAAACTCACTCGTCCTTCATAATAGGCCTTCCCAACAATAGCTCCATAGACACCTGCCTTTTCCAAATCTTCCAAGTCTTTCACAGAAGAAACACCTCCGCTGGCGATCAGTTTCAGACCAGGGATTTCTTGCAATATCTCCTTATACAGATCCGTGGATGGTCCTTGAAGCAGACCGTCTTTGGCCACATCGGTGCAGATCACGTAGCTGATTCCCTTACTGACATACTCTTTGATAAAAGGAATCAAATCCACAGAAGTGGTCTCTTCCCAGCCTCCCACAGCTATTTTTCTGTCTTTGGCATCCGCACCCAAAATTATCTTTTCAGTCCCATAGCTATTAATCCAAGACTCAAAAAGAGTTCTGTTTTTCACAGCAATACTACCTCCAGTCACCTGTTTCGCGCCCAACTGAAAAGCTTTTTCGATTTCCTCATCTGCCTGAATTCCTCCTCCAAAATCCACGTGCAGGGACGTTCCTTGGGAGATCCGCTCCAAAACTGCTCCGTTGACAATCTTTTTGGCTTTGGCTCCATCCAGATCCACCAGATGCAAGCGCTGTATTCCTGCACCTTCGAAGCGCTTAGCCATCTCCAAAGGATCGTCATGGTATTCTTTTTTGCTGCTGTAGTCGCCCTGACTGAGTCGGACACATTTACCTCCGATAAGGTCTATGGCTGGAATGATTTGCATGGTTGGATTGGAAAATTAGAAAATTGAAAGATTGGAAAATTGGGTTGGAAAGTGGTAAAGTTTAAAGGTTGTAAAGTTTCAGCTTTCAGATTTATACAAAAGACCCTTGAATATATTTGTCGGTTAAGAGTTCATAAAAGCCTCGTATATGGTAAATCTGAAATCGTAAATACTTTTCATTTATTTAAATGGAAAGAAAATTACTGAGAAGCTTCTCACCCACTTCCCCGCTTTTCTCCGGGTGAGCTTGGATCGCATAGTAATTGTCCAGATGAAGCATCGCGGAGAAATCATGAATGTAATGGGTCTGAGCAATAGTCATCTCGCTGAGTTCAGCAAAATAGGAATGCACATAATACACAAAGGGATTGGCGGGAAGATCCTTCAAAATCGGGTTGTCCGACAAATTCTCCAGTTCATTCCAGCCCACATGAGGCACTTTAAACTCCTGTGTATTCTCAGGAATAAACTTCTTCACCTTCACAGGAAAGATCCCCAAGCACTCCGTGTCATTTTCTTCTGAATGCTCACAGAGCAACTGCAAGCCCAAACAGACACCCAAAAAGGGTTGCTTGATCTCCTTGATCAGCTGATCCAGTTTTCGCGCCTTGAGGTATCTCATGGCCGAACTCGCCTCTCCCTGTCCAGGAAAGATCACCTTGTCGGCGGACAATATTTTCTCCGGATCATCCGTGAGTTCGGCATCCACGCCAAGCCTTTCCAAGGCATAAAGCACCGACTGCACATTCCCGGAATTGTATTTAATGACTGCTGTTTTCATTTTTGGAAGACGGAAATCAGAAGACGGAGGACGGAAGTGCGCTATTTCGGTCTTCCGTCTCCTGTCTCCGGTCAGATTATTTTACATATGTCACAATTTACCCTCTCATTCCTCCTACCTCCAAACATCCTACTTCCCACTTCCCAACATCTCCTCCAGCACCGCCTCTATCTCAGGAAGCGACTCGTAAAGCTGCTCGTAACTCTCGATTACGAAGTATTTATCCTGGAAGCGATCTTTCCAGTATTCTTGGTTCAAAATCCTACGCACATCGTAAGGAATATGCACCGGCTCATTTGAAAGGCTGAATTTAGTCTCTCCAGCCGAACTTAATATGCCTGCACCGTATATTTTTAGTTCTCCATTTTCTTTGATCAGGCCAAACTCAATCGTAAACCAGTAAATCCTGCTTAGCAACTGGATCGCCCAAGGATCCTCAATATGCTTCAAAGCTATACCTGAAAGCTTCTCCAGAAAATCCACATAAGGCTGATTGGTCAGCATGGGCATGTGTGCAAAAGCATCGTGAAACATGTCCGGCTCCTCTAGATAATCCAGCTGGGACATCTTGCGAAGCCAAGTGGAAGATGGGAAGCGGCGGTTGTTGAGCAAGCCAAAAAACAAATCATCATCGATCAACCCTGGCACAACCTGTACTGCCCAGCCGGTTGTTTTCGCCAAAATCTGATTCAATTCCTCAAAATTGGCAATTTTATCTGCGTTGAAGGCAACCGTCTCTATCCCATCCAAATACGCTTGAGAAGCCGCTTTGGGAAGGTTGGGCATTTGTCTTTCGAACAAGATCTTCCAAACCTTAAAATCCTCAGGTGTGTATTGTGCATACTCCTGCCTCAGATCCTGAAGTCTCGGGTCGCTAAAGACCCAGTTTTTTGGTTTTTCCATCATTTCACTCATTTCTATTTGGGTTTATATATAAATCATCTCTTTCGGGGTTTGTTTCTCCCAACCTCCAAGGGTTTCAGTTGTCCTGCTTCTCCAGAAGCAGGACTTTTAATTTTAACTTATCTACTGCTTCTAGAGAAGCTGCAGAACTAAAAACAAAAAGGCCTATTCCGAGATGGAATAGGCCTTTCTTATATTTTTTTCAAAAACATAGTCTTCCCATTCCATCATTGGAGATGATAGTAGGAATGATGTACATATGTTCTTGGTGTTGGATTCACTTGATTCCTCTATTATGATCGAGATCAGAAATATTTCTGAGCCTAAAGATAAGCAGCTTATTTTGAAGGGCAAATAAAGTTGCAAGCTTCATTTCTAAACTTTTTCCAGTCCTTCTTTACTTCTTTAATCTCACTTTAATTTGCTCCAGAAAGCTCTCGGGCTTAATTTAGACCCGGTTTAAATAGAGTTTCCAAAAAGAGAAATGGCTAAGCCCAAAATTAGGATAGACTTTTCTAATTTAGCTTCTCCAATCCTCAAGGGAATCTATTCGAATCAGACAAACAATTAAATAACATAGCAAACCATGAAAAAGTTAATGATTGCGGCTGTCGCCGGACTAGTATTGGCAAGTTGCGGCGGTGAAAAAGTCAGCGAAAGTACAGAACAAACTACCCCAACAGCAGCACAAGAAGCCACTCAGCCTGAAAGCACTGTGGAAGAGCCAGCTGCTCCTACCTCGCAAGTGACCTTGACGCTGGAAGGCAATGACCAGATGCGTTTTGACAAAACAGAACTGAAAGTAGCTGCTGGAGCAGAAGTGACTCTGACTTTGACACATGTCGGTTCTATGGGCAAGGAAGTGATGGGACATAATTTCGTCCTATTGAAGGATGGTGTTTCTGTAGAATCTTTTGCTTCCAAAGCAGCAAGAGCTAAGGACAATGACTACATCCCAGAAGGTGATGATGTGATTGCTCATACCAAACTCATTGGAGGAGGAGAAAGTGACACTATCACGTTCGTGGCTCCCGCTCCTGGAACGTATGAATTCATTTGTAGCTTTCCAGGTCACTACGGTCTGATGAAAGGTACTTTTGTCGTCGAGTAAGACAACAATAAATCGCACAAAAGAGGAGCCTAACAGCTCCTTTTTTGTGCTCTAGATATAATATATAAAACCCATTGCAGTTGTCCCGCTTCTGGAAAAACAGAAGAGCATTGAAGCTTGATATTGATTCGATTTTGGTGTATTATTACATCAGATATTTACAGTTATGGCAAGACAAAGTATATCACTCACTGAGCCTAATGACGAGTGGTTAAAAACTCAAGTGGAAAATCAGGAATACTCCAGTAAAAGTGAACTTGTAAACGACCTAATAAGACAAGCCAGAAAACAACAGGCAGAAATTGATTGGTTGAGGGCGAAACTTGACCGAAGGGAAAAAAGCGGATTTACCAGTCAAACCAAAGAACAGATTTTGGCTGAAGCAAAGGCTTTAAAGAATGGCTAGTTACAGACTAAGTGAGGAAGCAAAAGATGACTTGATTCGCATCCATTGCTTTGGAACTGAGAACTTCGGAATAAATCAAGCTGACAAATACTTTGAGGGATTTTTCTCATGCTTTGACAGAATTGCTGAAAATCCGTTCTTATACGAGTCCGTTGACTATATAAAAGAAAGCTACAGAAGATGTGTCTGTCAAGCAGATAGCATCTACTTTAAGATAAATCATGACACCGTAGAAATCATGGCTAATGTGGGTAGACAGGACTTGTCTCAACTCACATAATCTTCATTTCTGAATACTGAAGCACAAAAAAAATGCTGCTTCCGGAGAAGCAGCAGAGTTTGATTTATCACAACAACTCAAAACCTTTTCTCATTGCAAAGCTATCTCGGATCCAAGAGATCAGTCGTTCGCTTTGTGCAAAATCCAAGGTCTGTTGACCATCTGAATAGGCTTTCTCAGGAACTTCATGGGATTCATAGATAATTCCATCTGCTCCGGACATCACTCCGGCCAAAGCCATTTGAGGCACATAGGCTCGGATGCCGATTCCATGAGAAGGATCCACGATCACAGGCAGGTGCGACTTGGCTTTGAGAATCGGAATTGCATTGAGATCCAAGGTATTTCTGGATGCTCGCTCGTAGGTTCTGATTCCTCTTTCGCAGAGAATCAATTTTTCATTTCCCCCTGAGAAAACATACTCAGCAGATTGCAATAATTCCTCGATCGTCCCGGAGATCCCCCGCTTAATCATCACTGCTTTATCCACTTTACCCAGTTCATCGAGCAAATTAAAGTTCTGGGAATTCCTCGCACCCACCTGATACACATCCACATAAGGATACATTTCTTCGATTTGAGATGTCTGCATCACCTCGGTCACGATCTTGATTCCTGCCTCGGAAGCGATATCATGCCATAGTTTCAATCCTTCCAAACCCAAGCCACGGAAAGCATAGGGGCTACTTCTAGGCTTGAACACGCCACCACGCATCATTTTCACATCATTCGCCACGCAGTGAGCGACGACCGCACGGATCTGCTCCTCTGACTCGATGGAGCAAGGACCGGTGATGATGGCCATCTCCCCGTCTTTGATAAAGACATTATCTCCCAAATCAATAGAAGTGGGCTTGGCTTTCCACTTTTTGGAAACCAACTTGTATTCATCGGAGACAATGTGAATATCCTTAATTCCGTCCAGTTGGCCGATCTTGCGGATGTCAAAATCCTTTTTCCCGATGCCGACGATGTAGTCTCCCAACTGAGTCTTGACCTCAGTAGTTTTGTAGCCGATTCCATTGACTTTTTGGATCAGGTTGTCTTTTTGTTTGTCAGAAATATCAGGTTGAAGCTGAATAATCATTTTGAAATACGATTTGTGAAATACGAAGTACGATGTATGTAGTAAGGAAAACTGTTGATTTAAGATTTACGATTTACGACCCTGAAGAGAACTTCAAATGTCTTTGAAGAATTTTAAGCAAACAATTGAGCTTACAAAAGGAACCGAATCTCTATTCTCCAATCTCCAAATCTCGATAATAACCTTTCCACTTTACAACCTTAAAACTTTTAACTAATAACTTGTTGAATATACCCCCGAACATCCTCTTGCAGGTTTTTTGAGTTTCGAAGGACTTTGATAAAAGCCGATCCAATAATGGCTCCATTGCTATAAGCTGAGGCAGTCGAAAATGTTTCTGAATCAGAAATACCGAAGCCAATCAGTCGTGGATTTTTCAGATTCATGGCTTTTACTCGTTCAAAGTAAGCAATCTGCTCTTTAGAAATCCCGGCTTTGGCACCAGTGATTGCGTGCGAAGAAACCATGTAGATAAAGCCATTGGAATGCTCATCGATCTCACGGATTCTAGCTTCTGAAGTCTGAGGGGAAATCAAAAAGGTATTCACCAAGCCATATTGCTCAAACAAGCCTTTGTACTCATCCAAATATTGCTGCATAGGCAAATCCGGCAGAATCAATCCATCCACACCTACTTCTTGGCACTTTTGGCAGAAAGCTTCCATACCATACTGCATGATCGGATTGAGATAGCCCATCAGGACGACGGGAAGAGATACTTTCTCCCGAAAACTCGCCAGCTGCGCAAAAAGCTTCTTCATGGACATCCCATTTTCCAAAGCGATCTGATTGCTTTCCTGGATCGTAGGCCCATCGGCAACAGGATCAGAATACGGCATCCCGATCTCGATGATATCTGCTCCACCCGCCTCGATCGCTTCCATAATGGACAGCGTATCCTCCAGCTCAGGAAACCCTGCGGTGAAGTAAATGGAGAGCACTCGGGCTTTTTTATCTTTGAACAACTTGTGAATTCTATTCATGAAATTTATGATTTTGAATTTACGATTTACGAGGTTCAATTCATCATTGAGCTTTTCTCCCAAATCTTTCCTTTAACCCAACTATAGTTCAACTCCTTCAGAGTTGGTTTGATTTATTTTTCGTATTCCCATGGCTTGCACCCATGGTTATTTTAAGTTCAACCCTTTCAGGGTTAGTCATAATTGATTTTAAGATTCAGTTATAGGATATGGGATTTACGAGTTTTTTGGATCTTTTTACAAAATGAATAAAGGGTTAGAATCCACTTAGAAGTACAATTTCAGCCCGTAAATCGTACTTAGTCTTTCGAAATTAAAGTACTAAAAGGCTGATTCTATCGAAAATGACTGAAGTCCCAAAAGACCTCGTAAATCGTACTTCGTCAATCGTACTTTTAAATTCATCATTGGACATTCCTGAATTCGTATTTCCAATTTTATATTTCTGACTTCCCACTTCGTATTTCCCCCTTCCTACTTCTCCTAATATTTCCCCCACTTGATATACGTCTCCAGATCCTTGTCACCTCTTCCGGAAAGGTTCACCACGATCACATCATCTTTCTGATATTCGATCATGTTTAAAGCATAGAGCGCATGTGCAGACTCAATTGCAGGAATGATCCCTTCCAGTTTGCTCAGTTCCACACCCGCAGCCATGGCATCTTTGTCCTCCACAGCGACAAATTCTCCTCTTCCCACATCGAACAAATGCGCATGCACCGGCCCAATCCCAGGGTAATCCAAGCCTGCAGAAATCGAATGTGGCTCTACCACCTGTCCATCTTCAGTTTGCATGAGGATGGTTTTGGAACCGTGAAGAATACCAGGAGACCCCTTTGCTGTCGTCGCAGCAGTTTTCCCGGAATTGATTCCCAGACCACCCGCCTCAGCAGCGACCAATCTTACCTCGAGAGTATTGTAATAATGATAAAATGCCCCGGCAGCATTGGAACCACCGCCCACACAGGCAATGACGATATCCGGGTTATCTCTTCCTTCTTTTTCTTTTAATTGCCACTTGATCTCTTCCGAAATCACTGACTGAAACCTCGCTACCATCTCCGGATAAGGATGCGGACCTACGACCGAACCGATAATGTAATGGGTATCTACGGGATTGTTGATCCAGGCACGCATCGCTTCGTTGGTTGCGTCTTTGAGGGTTTTGGAACCCGAAGTCGCAGGAACTACCTCGGCTCCGAGGATTTTCATCCGCTCCACATTGGGATGCTGACGGGCAATGTCGATCTCTCCCATGTAAACCGTACACTCCATCCCCATCAGCGCACAGACGGTGGCAGTCGCTACGCCATGCTGTCCAGCGCCTGTCTCAGCGATGATGCGTTTTTTCCCCAGCTTTTTAGCCAAAATAATCTGACCAATCGTGTTGTTGACTTTATGGGCTCCGGTATGGCACAAATCTTCCCTTTTGAGGTAGATTTTGGCGCCATACTTTTCAGAAAGTCGGGAAGCAAAATACAAGGGAGTCGGGCGACCTACATAATCCTTCAGCAAGCCTCGGAATTCATCCTGAAACTCCTGTGTGGCCATAATTGCCTCATAGTTTTCCCGCAGTTCCTCCACATTGGGATATAGCATCTCGGGGATATAGGCTCCTCCAAATTTGCCATAAAAGCCCTTTTCATCTACTTTGATCATATTATTCAAGTTGATAGTTGATAGACCATAGCCAAAAGACATGGCTGCTCAACACTATTTCTGTAATCTTGTCCTAAACCTTTTTAGCTTTTCAATATTCTTTAAGCCCGGCGCATCTTCGAATTTTGAATTCAAATCAATGCCTTTTAATTGAGGTGCTTTCTCCGCAAATCGAATCAATTCCTCTACTGAATCCTCATCCACGCCTCCACTGAGGATAAATGGCAGTTCGAAAGGATAAGATTCCAGCACTTTCCAGTCAAACTGTCGCCCAGAACCTCCATGTCCTTTGGTAGCGGTATCGAAAAGAAAATACTCCACCAATCCCACATACTCTCGCAACTGCTCCCAGTCAATTTGATCCGCCACCGAGACGACTTTCCAAAGTTTCTTATCCGTCTTGAGCTTGAGCTCTCGGACAAACTCCGGACTTTCACTCCCGTGCAACTGCACCGCTGCTAGCCCAAATTTTTCGATTTTGTCCAGAATAAACGAGATCGACTCATTGACAAAAACCCCGACTTTTGGCAAAGTCACATCCGACATTGCCTCTGCAGCTGAATCCTCTACGAAGCGTGGAGATTTGGAATAAAAGATTAATCCCATCCAATCTGGCCGGATTTCTTCTTCCAATTGCCTGATATTCTCAGGCTCCCGCATCCCACAGACTTTCAGATTCATCAGGATTCGCTTAGAGCGGTTTCTTTGGCCAATAGCTTTTTGTACTCCTTGATGAAAGTATAGGCAGCTTGCTCCGGACGGGCGGATTTCATGAAATTCTCCCCGATCAAAAAGCCATCAAATCCGGCCTTTTTCAATTGCACTAAAGTCTCCGGTTTGGAAATTCCGCTTTCAGAAATCTTTACAAACTGATCCGGAATCACATCTACCAGAGCCAAAGAAGTATCGATCGTCACATCAAAGGTCTTCAGGTTTCTATTGTTGACTCCGACTAGGTCCACACCGTCATTGACACTTTTGTCCAGCTCCTCGCCATCATGAACTTCCAACAGGACTTCCATTCCCAAGCTCTTGGCGAAATAGGCCAAAGACTTCAATTTTGCTGGTTCCAAAGCTGCCGCAATCAGCAAAATACAATCCGCTCCGATGGATTTGGCTTCGATGATTTGATACTCATCGACTACAAAATCCTTTCTGAGGATCGGACAGAAATTGAATTTTCGGGCCAGTTTGAGATCTTCATTATTTCCTCCGAAATACACCTGATCCGTCAATACAGAAAGTGCTGAAGCCCCAGCCTGCATGTAGCCAATACTGACAGTTTCGACAGAAGCTGCTCCATTGATCAGGCCTTTGGATGGAGATTTTCTTTTGAATTCGGAGATGATCCCCGACTTTTCAGGATGGGTGACATATTTTTTCATGGATACCACAGCACCTTCGAAATGGATACTTTTTTCCAGCAATTTCACCGGAACCAGACTTTTCTTATCTGAGACTTCTTTGTACTTGTCGGCAATTATTTTTTCAAGAATATTCATAGCGATTATTAGGCAAATGAAATGGATGTTTTGGGATGAACGAGCCCATTGAATACGTCTAAAGCTTTTCCACTGAGCAATACTTCTTCAGCTTTGGCTACTGCATCTACAAAGGACAATTCTGGATCTCCTGTCACCAAAGCGGCTGCAGAATTGGCCAAAACAACGGAGTTTTGAGCTTTTGTCCCTTTCCCTCTGAGAATACTTTCAAATATTTTAGCGGTTTCCTCGATCGTTTTTCCACCTTGGATTTCAGCCGCATCTACTTTTGTCAAACCGATCTGATGAGGCTGATAGAGTTTTTCACCCCGATTGGAAATCATCTTAAAAGCACCTGTCAACGAAATCTCATCATAGCCATCCAAAGCATGTAGAATAGAAAACTGAGCTTCGCTCTCTTGGTAAAGGTATGCATACAGGCGAGCTAACTCTAAGCTAAAAACACCGACCAGTTGCTTTTGAGGGAAACTTGGGTTCACCATCGGCCCCAGCATATTGAAGAAAGTTTTTACTCCCAATTCCTTTCGAATCGGTGCCACATTTTTCATCGCTGGGTGAAAGAGTGGCGCATGCAAGAAGCAAATCCCAGCTTCATCCAACGAGCGTTTGATTTCATTGATGTCGTTGGTGAATTCATAGCCAAAATACGCCAATAGATTAGATGAGCCACAAATCGAGGACACGCCGGTATTTCCATGCTTGGCCACATTCTGCCCTGCTCCAGCTACGATAAAAGAGGAAAGGGTCGAGATATTGAAAGTGTCTTTGCCATCTCCGCCTGTTCCGCAAAGGTCCATGGCATCGTATTCGGCAATTTCCACAGGAATGCAAAGTTCAAGCATCGCTTCTCTAAATCCCCTCAGCTCTTCGACCGTGACAGACCGCATCATATATACGGTGATAAAAGCCGCTACCTGAGACTGATTATAGGCTCCAGAGGCGATGTTTTTGAGTACTTCCCTTGCCTGAGACTGGGAAAGTGTTTGGTGCTCGATTAATTGATTGAGGATTTCTTTCATGATGTTTGGGGCTGATGGGGTGAATAAATCAGGATTCCAACCAGTTTTTGATCAGTTGAATGCCGTTTTCGGTGAGGATACTTTCCGGGTGAAACTGCACACCTCTCACGGCAAATTCTTTGTGACGGACAGCCATGATCTGCTGATCCGGAGTGCGGGCGATCACTTCCAAATCTGGCGAAAGGCTCTCTTCATCAATCACCCAAGAGTGATATCTTCCAATATTAAAGGTTTCTGGAATACCTTCAAACAAAAGGTCTTTCTCAGTTTTGACCTGAGAAGCGACTCCATGCAGGACTTCGGAAAGATTGATCAGTCCGCCTCCAAATGCCTCACCTATAGCTTGATGACCTAGGCAGACGCCAAGAATCGATTTGCTGGAGGAATATTTCTTGAGCAGATCGGGCATAATCCCTGCCTCGGAAGGAATCCCCGGTCCCGGAGAGAGCAAAATTTTATCATATTTTGCCACATCCTCCACACTTATTTTATCATTTCTAAAGACATCCATCTGATCACCATAGCCCAATTGCCTGACGATATAGACCAGGTTGTAGGTGAAGGAGTCGTAGTTATCGAGAACGAGTATTTTCATTATTGGAATTGGAAAATTGGAAAATTGAAAAATTGGAAAATTAGCTTTCCTTTTTACTTTTTCATTTTCTCATATTCATTTAAATATTTAATAAAGCCCTTTAGCTCACTTGAGATTTCAATTAATTGGCTGTAAAACTCTTCATAAACTTCTATGGATATCTTTTCAGCTTTATGAAGTAAAAAGAGTTGACTTCTCAATTCTCCGGCTGATCCTTTCGCAATCCCTAGGTATTTTATCAATTGCCTGTTGCTATTATATTCAAAGCCCTCTGCGATGTTATTAGATATGGAAATAGCTGCACCTATCAATTGATCTTTTGCTCTGTAGTCTCGAACCAAATGATCATTTTCTACTAATTGATAAATTTTCAAACCGATCTGAATCGCATCCTTCCAGACTTTCAAATCTTCAAACCGCTCATACTTTGCCATAATTTTTCAATTTTCAAATTTTGAAATTTTGCAATTTCAGATTCCTTCCGCCGCTCTAAGCGCCACTCTTAAGGCTTCGAGTTTGTTGGCTACTTCCTGCAGTTCTGAAGGAATGGAAGATTTGGCTACTACTCCGGCTCCGGCTTGGAATCGAAGTTTGTTGTTTTCTGAGACAAAGGATCGGATCAGGATGGC
Organism: Algoriphagus vanfongensis DSM 17529; assembly: GCF_000429465.1. Lineage (GTDB taxonomy): Bacteria > Bacteroidota > Bacteroidia > Cytophagales > Cyclobacteriaceae > Algoriphagus > Algoriphagus vanfongensis. The sequence continues at coordinate 276,684 of NZ_AUBX01000014.1, forward strand.
ATGATTGAAATCTCCATTGAATCCTAGGTAACCAATCGCACCTCCGTAAAACTGCCTGCTGACATTCTCCAATTCATCGATCAGCTCCATCGCTCTGTATTTCGGCGCTCCTGATAAGGTACCCGCAGGAAATGTATCCGCGACGAGTTGAAGTGGATTTGCTCCTTCTGGCAATTGCCCAGTGACTTTGGAAACCAAGTGAATGACATGAGAGTAGTACTGAATCTCTTTGAACACATCCACCTTGACCACATCTGAAGATCTCGACAAGTCATTTCTCGCCAAATCCACCAACATCACATGCTCTGAGTTTTCTTTCGGATCATCGTAAAGCTTTCTCGCCAATGCAGCATCATCCTGGTCATTTCCTGTTCTTCTGAAAGTTCCGGCAATCGGATAAATCGTCGCAGTTTTGTTTTTGACCACGATTTGTGCCTCCGGAGAACTTCCAAATACTTTGAAAGAACCATAATCGAAATAGAATAAATATGGCGATGGATTTACTGAACGAAGTGCTCTATAGACATTGAATTCATCACCTTTGAACTCTGTCGTAAACCTTCTGGAAAGCACAATCTGAAAGACATCACCACGGAAGCAATGCTCTCTGCCTTGATTGAGGATTTTCAAAAACTCCTCATCCGTGTAGTTGGAAACTTCCTCCCCTACTTTCTTAAAAGAATAAGTCGGAATATTTTTATTGATCAGCAGCTGCTCGATCTCATCCATGTATTCTGGATTTTCTGCTCCGGCCACTCGATGTTCGAACAGGTGCAATTCATTTTTGAAATGATCCACCACGATGATGTTTTGGTACATGGAATACCACATCATCGGCACTTCGGAAGACTCACTTTTGGTCAGCTTAATATCTTCAAACCACCCAACGGTGTCATATTGGATATAGCCAAACAATCCGTTGGAGCTAAACTTAAACTTATCCGGAGTCGGGTCAAATTTATTCCCGAATGCTCTCAAAGCATCCATCAGCCGATTCTTGGCAGAGACCTCGTAGGAGACCTCTTTTCCATCAGGCAACTTTTCATTTACTTTTCCATGATTGAATTGAAAAGTGGCCAAAGGATTAAAACAGATATACGAATAGCTGTTTTCCTGACCGTGATAGTCCGAACTTTCCAATAAAATCGGATTGGCAAAACGATCCCTGATCTGCAAATAGATACTCACCGGAGTGATCGTATCTGCCAGACGCTTGCGGTAGGTAGTCAGAATCGGATATTTTACGTGGTTCATTCGTGGTTCATTTTTGGCATAAAAAAAGGCTTACCGGGAAATCCAGTAAGCCTCTACTATCGTCATGCAATCAAATTTTAGGCATGGGCTCGCTGATCTTTCCCTGAGAAAGTTTCAGTATGCCACCACCAATATTTGTTTGCGATTGTTTTCATAAGACTTCGGCAAATTTAGGAAGGGATCTGAAATGACAAAACCCTGATAAAAAATTTTCAACTTATTTTTGAAAAAAAATCAATCAATCGAATATGGCTAAAGCAATTGCACAGTATTTCAAGCGAGTTTTTGACGATTATCAAGTATTGGTCATGGTCAACCCGGAAAATTTTACCGGAACAGAACTCATTCTTCATCCTGACGGAAAAGTAGAAAAAACGGAAATGGAATTTGACGAAGAGATTTTCGAAGACTTGGCAGAAGATGAATTTCAAACATGTAGTCCTTTGGAATTTCAACTGCTACTGGCCAAAAGCTAAAGCTTTAGACTCTTCCATTCTCCTCAAATTTTCGAACCCAAAACCTTATCCCTTATTTTCATGAGAACCTTTCCCTTGCTTTTGGCTGCAATCATTTGCCTTTTTTCTTCTATTCAAAATTCAAGTGCCCAAGAATCCAAACTTCGCCTGGCAGTTGCCGGACTGGATCACGGGCATGTGGGCTGGGTTTTCAATGCCATGAATCGCGGAGATTATGAAATTGTAGGGATTGCTGAACCCAACAGGGAGTTGGCCGAAAAATACGCCAAACAATTCGGATTCAGTATGGATCTGGTTTTTGATAACCTGAATGATTTAATAGAAAAACAACAACCGGAGGCCGTTGCTGCCTTTGGAAATACCTTTGAGCATCTGGCCGTCGTCGAGGCCGCAGCACCTCGGGGAGTGCATGTCATGGTAGAAAAACCCTTGGCCGTCAGCTTGGATCATGCCCAGCAAATGAAAGTTTTGGCAGAAGAGCACAACATTCATTTATTGACCAATTATGAAACCAGTTGGTACCCGACTAATCATCGAGCCAAAGAGCTTTTGGATTCTGGAAAAGTCGGGAACTTGAGAAAAGTCATCGTGAGAGATGGACATAAAGGTCCTAAGAAAATCGGGGTTGGTCCTGAATTTTTGAGCTGGCTGATCGATCCCAAACTCAATGGAGGTGGAGCTTTGATGGACTTTGGTTGCTATGGTGCCAACCTGATGACTTGGTTGATGGATGGTGAAAGACCTATCTCAGTCACTGCCGTGACTCAGCAGCTTCAGCCAGAAAACAATCCCCAAGTCGAAGATGATGCGACTATCATCGTCAATTACCCAGATGCCCAAGTGATCATTCAGGCATCCTGGAACTGGCCAATTGGAAGAAAGGATATGGAGGTCTATGGGCTAACTGGAACCATCTACGCTGACAATAGAAACCAACTCAGAATACGAATGGCTGAGGGCTACGATGGATTTGATGAGCAAACCTATCAACTTCCGGAAATGGAACCTCCCTATCCTGATCCTTTTATGCTATTAAAAGCAGTGGTGAGAAATGAAATCAGCTTACCTGAATATGATCTGTATTCTTTGGAAAATAATATGATTGTGATGGAGATTCTTCAGGCAGCGAAAGAGAGTGCAGAAAAAGGGGAGACCATTTATTTTTAGTCTCCCAAGAATAATCATTCGAATGTTTTCCTCACTGAATACGTTTCAAAATCAAATAAAACTGGTTCTTCGATTAAAACATTTTCAATCATTTCATGGTAACCGTAACTCGATTTTTTCGCAGTCACGGAGGAAAATTCAAAATTCTCGAAATCTTCTAGGAACTCGTATTTGCTTTTCAATTCCTCAGGAATAATTAAAGTAAAATCTCCTTGATTTCCTTCGACAATTAAACTAAACAGATAATCTCCCTCCTGATTTAAAAATTGCTTATCCATCCGAGTATTGAAATTTGTTGCCCAAGAAGGTAATTCGACCTGGAAATTGGAAGCTTTAAGATTTTGTCCAGAAAAATTTAGATTGTCAGGAAATTCAATTTTTGAGGGAGCGGATCCAACTCTATTATAGACTAACCTTAAATCGTCTTTATCAATGTTTATTAAAACACTATATTTCTCAAATCGGTCCAGAAAGTTCACTTGATATTTTCCAAGATTGGAATTGAACACGGTAGAAATCCGGTTAAACACATGACCAATTTCATATTTGTTGTTTGCGACATTCAATGAATTAACCCAGATATTTATATCTGTAAAAAATTCTTTTGGTACTGTAATCGAATGATCAAATAGGCTCATTTCAGAATATTCAAAATCATACTCCTTCCCTACTTCTACATCAGACAAAAATCCATACCTATGATTACCTTCATAATCATAAGTAATCACTAAATATTCAGAAGATTCACTTCTGAAATTCTGGACAAGTTCAAGTCGATTGGGACTTGGAAGCATAAGCTTGAAACTGTTGTTCAATCCACTTGAGTATCCACCTGCTAAGCCAATAGGAGAAGAATTTGATACAAAAATCTTAAACTCTCCTTCGTTATTTGCTGTCGACGTCTCAGTTATCACTAAACCATGAGTATAAATTTTTCCAACTGGAACGTTTAAAAATGCTTTACCATCCAATTTGGTAAAAGGCCTTCCTCCATAAGTACGAAGTGTTTTGTCGAAAAAAGTCAAATGATAGGATTCATTTTCCAAGCCTTCGAACTTCACATTTCCACCTTTGACAAGCTCTTTCATTTCTAGAAAGGAACCATCCAAACTTTGGATAACAACCCAACCTTCCCAATTTTCATCTTTGAAACTAGAATAATCAGGATTTGTAAAGACCGTAATTTGCCCATCATTTTTGATCGGACTTGGGTCGTCTTCTTTATTGCATGAGAAAGCTAGAATTGTAAAAAGCAATAAGTAAAAGTGTTTTTTCATTTTTAAAGAATTTTGTCTGCCCAAAATTGTAGAGGTACATTTTATTTAACTAATTCTATCTAAAAAAAACTTATAATTTCTTTTCCCATGAAAAAATTAAAGTTTCTTGTGTCAGCCAAGGAAAGTGCAGAAAAAGCAGAGACTATTAATTTTAAATGAAATATCCTATTTTAAAGCAAAAACCCGAGTACCATGAAACTAGGCGCCTTTTCGATCAGCCTCTCAGTCAAAGACCTGAATGCTTCCAAAGAATTCTATGAAAAACTGGGTTTCTCAGTTTTCGCAGGCAGCATGGAGATGAACTATCTGATTATGAAAAATGAGCAAACGCTGATCGGACTTTTCCATCAGATGTTTGACAAAAATATCCTCACCTTCAATCCCGGTTGGGATCAAGATGCCCAAAACGTCCCCGACTTTGACGATGTTCGAAAAATACAACAATCCCTGAAAGATGCCGGAATCCAGCTGGCACAGGAAGTGGACCCCAATAGCTCTGGCCCGGGAAGCATTCTACTTTTCGACCCAGATGGCAACAGTATTCTTTTTGATCAACATATCTAATCTGCTTTGCAACAATGAAAGCCGCCTTTAGAGATCAATATGGCTCAGCTGATCAAATTACCATTCGGGAAATGCCCATCCCGCAGCCCAGCTCAAAGGAAATCCAAATCCAGGTCATTGCCACGACTATCAATCGTACAGACATGGCGGTAATCACTGGCTTGCCTTGGATCATGCGACTGTTTGTAGGTTTCCCCAACCCTAAATCCCCGATTCCGGGAACAGACTTTGTCGGTATCATCAGCGAAGTGGGATTGGAAGTCAAAGAGTTTCAAAAAGGCGAAAAAGTCTGGGGATTCATTGACAATGGCTGCGGTAGTCATGCCGAGTATTTTTGCACCTCTTCATTTTCCAATCTTCAAAAAATGCCAGACGGCATCCCTTGGGATCAGGCAGCTGGATCGATTGAGGGAGTACATTATGCCTATAACTTCATTAACAAACTCGAACTGAATGCTGGCGATGAAGTCCTTGTAATCGGAGGTACTGGAGCGATCGGCTCGGCTGCGATCCAGATTCTCAAATCGATGGATATCCATGTGACAGCGGTTTGCCTGGGCCACAAGGATCGTGTGCAGGCACTTGGAACTGATCACGTGATTGATGGACTGGAAGAAGATTTCACTGCCTGTGGGAAAGAATTCGACGCGGTATTTGATGCCGTGGGAAAAAGCCGATTCAAGACCTGCAAACCACTGCTCAAAGAGTATGGAGTTTATATTTCCTCGGAGCTTGGGCCTCATGGAGAAAATCCACTTTTAGCTATCAAAAGCGTCTTTATTGGTAAAAAGAAAGTCAATTTCCCATTCCCGGTAGATGTCAGGGGCAGTTTGGAGAAAATCGCACCACTTATTCAGGAAGGAAAATTCACCCCACTTATCGATCGCCAAGTGAAATTGGAAGAGGCAATTGAATCCTATGCCTATGTCCAGTCCGGCCAAAAAATCGGCAATGTCATATTAAGAATCAGCGAAAAATAATCCAAATTATTCTTCACTTATTCAAATTTTTTAATCTAGTATCCTTGTGTAGCATCCTATCAATGAATAACTTGGATAGGAATATACAAGCAACATTGAATACGTCATTTTTGCTTAGAGACGAATAGCCCTGTTTTTTGAAGCTCTTTACTTTTCACCAGTTTATATTTTGACATTTTCTTAAATCTCAGCCCTTATGAAAAAGTACATTTTACAATTTGGAATTGCATTTTCCATCTTAGTCACAGCCTGTCAACCGAAAGACAAAAGCTCTGAAGATACCGCTTCGACAGCTGACTCCACTGTATCTGTCACCAAAGACAATTACGCTCTCGTCATGACTGACTTGGCTATGCAGAAGGAATTTGTGCAAGGAGCAGACAACACCTGGAACCATCATCGCAAGCCTATGCCGCTTGATGCTCAGCCTGCCCCTATGATGAACCGGGACACCAATTATTCCTTTGCGATTTTGGATGGTGGCGGAGATGTAGCTATCACATTACCCGAAAATGATGGTCGCTACATGTCGCTTCACGTGATGAATCATGACCATGTCACTCTTGGAGTATTCTATGGACCTGGAAGATATGTAATCCCAGCGGACAAGTCCAGTGACTTTTTTTACGCCAATGTGAGGATGCAAATCGACGCTAGCAGTCCAGAAGACATTCAAAAAGTAAACGATTTCCAAGACTTACTCAAGATAGAGTACCTCAATGGATATCAGCCACAATCTTTTCAAGTTACCAACTGGAACATGGATGAATTTAAAGAAGTGCATGCTCACTATGTGGCTATAGCACAAAAAGAAGGAGTCAGAGGGACCATGGGCACACTGGATAGCCCTGTGTCTTTGGAGGACAAAAACCGGGGAGTATCTATCGCTACGGGTCTATTACCAGACAAAGATGCTGTATATCTGACCGAAAGCTACAATCTAGATAATAGCAAGGCACACAAAGTCACCTATCAAGTACCGGAAATGAAAGATCCCAACCTTGGGTTTTACTCGATCACCATTTATGGAGATGACCAATATCTCAAAACAGACCAAGGATCTACGATCAGTAATACTGAAATCCAATTAAATGCAGACGGCAAATCCTTTGACTTGTACTATGTCCCACAGGATCAATTTGACCAAGCCGACTTCACCAACAAACTCTTGATGCCTACCCAACCATTCTGGATCAATTTCAGGGTATATATGCCCTCTGATGCTGTGGTAAGTGGGGAATACGAATTAGCCGAAATCAAATAATCGCAAATGTTTCAACCGCCCACTCACAAGCACTTTCATGAAAAACCATTTGCATTACTACTCGCCATAAGCCTTCTCTATTCCTGTCAAACAAAGGAATCTCAAGAAGCCACAATCCCAAGTAACTCAGAAATCGTCGAATCTTACGTCTATCTACTCAGCCGCGCCTTAGTCGTGCGACAGGAGCAAATGGATTTTGAAGGCACGGGTCTCGAGTACAACTCCATCAAATACAACGAGGCAGGCAAGGCTGATTTTGTCAATCCCAATCTGGATGTGGCTTATATGGAAGCTTGGATTGCGGTGGATGAAAAGTCCGCTGTGATCATCGAGATTCCTGAGATCAAAGACCGGTACTACACTGTCCAGCTTCTTGACGGCTGGGGAGAGGTGATTGTTAACCTCAATGAGCGCAATTTCCCTGACCATCCCTTTGGCAAGTTTGCTCTCGTACTGGAAAATGCACAGGTGGATATTCCTGAGGATGCCCTGAAAATCCCAGTCTATACGGACAAAATAAAAATGCTCGCTCGAGTCGAGCTTCAGGATGACCTGGAGGCAGCGGTGGCTTTGCAAAAGCAGTTTCAGATGAGCGTCATAGGCACCCCTGTCATCGCTCCAACTATTGACTTTCCAAACTTCACCAACCAGGCTCCTCCGCAATCCAATCTTTTTGAATACACGGAGGTTTTTCTCCAGTCCTCGGATGAAAAAATGGAAAATGACAGCATCCAGACTTTGACTCGGGAAATCGGACAATACCTTGCAGATCATCCCGAAAGTTCTAGTCGGATAGACAGTGTGATCACCAAAGAAGCCTTACCGAAATTTATCAACTACGCGATCACCGAAGCTGGCAAATTTGAAAACGGATGGCTGGCTACCTTGCTGGCGGGCAACTACGACAGCAACTATTGGACTCGAACCGCCGCCAATTTTGTAGGCATCTGGGCAAATACCTCCGAGGAAGTCATTTATTTCATCGCTTCCAAAGATGCCAATGGAGAAGCCTTGGGCAGTGGAAAATCCTATTCTCTGACTTTCCCCAAGGAGAGCCTTCCAGGAGATCAGGTCAATGGATTTTGGTCGGTAATTCTAGTGGACTTCCCCAACTATCGTGTGGTGGAAAACGAGCTAAACCGCTTCAACTTCAACAACTATTCGGAATTCACCTATCACCCTGACGGTTCGCTGACACTCTATATCGCACCGGAGCTTCAGAGCGACTGGCCCAAGTCCAACTGGCTACCTTCTCCGAAAGAAGGTCTTTTCAACCTGACACTTCGCTCCTATGTGCCCAAGGAAAATGTGCTACGGGGAGATTGGTTTCCGACAGGTCTAGCGCCTTTAGAATAGTTTGAAATTCATTGATCTCAACAAGCCTGCTACTTTCAGAGTGGCAGGCTTTTTTATGTCTGTCCTTTAATAGCCCACACTCCTCACAACCACCACAACAAACTAAAAATCAACATATTAAACATAGTCAAGCATTTTATGCTCACAAATTGTCGAAAGAAAAAAAACTATTTTTTCAAGCTGAGATAATAGAGACTATTGAAAAATTAGTAGTATTAGTACACCAATTACTTTAACAATAAACCTATGATATTCAACACATTTCGAAGTGTTTGCTTCGGAGTAGTGGCAGGATGCTTTCTTTTTGCCTGTGAAGAAAAAGAAGAGCCCGCTACCAAGCCCGACGACAATCGCTTTACTCCCGTCACCCTTGCTGAGGGCATGGACGAACCTATGGAAATGACATTTCTGCCGGACGGCAAAATCCTCTTTGTAGAACGTAAAGGAGGCGTCAAAATCCTAGACCAGGATTCACGCGAAGTCACTCTTGTCGCCACCATCCCGGTCAACACCAAATACACCAATAAAGAAGGAGTAACCCGTGAGGCGGAGGAAGGCCTGATGGGAGTCATCGCCCACCCAGATTACGCCCAAAACAACTGGATCTATATGTACTATGCAGATCCAGTAGACACCAAACACGTTTTGGCTCGATGGGAACTGAGAGGCAATGAACTGGTGGAATCTTCCAAGAAAATAGTTCTAGAAATTCCTACGCAACGCGAAGAGTGCTGCCATACTGGCGGCGGGATGGTTTTTGACGAAGAAGGAAACCTATTTTTAACTGTAGGAAACAACACCGTCAATCCAAGGTCTGGTTCTTCCAACTTGGATGATAGACCTGGTCAGGAAAACAATGATGATCAGAGAGCTCCAGGCAATACAAATGATCTAAGAGGAAAAATCTTGAGAATCCATCCAGAAGATGATGGAAGCTATACAATCCCTGAAGGCAATCTATTTCCTCCCGGAACAGAAAAAACCCGCCCAGAAATCTACACCATGGGCCATAGAAATCCCTGGAGACCGACTTTGGACAGCAAAACAGGCTTTCTCTATTGGGGTGAGGTCGGACCTGATGCATCGGTAGATTCGATCTGGGGTCCAAAAGGCTATGATGAATTCAATCAGGCAAAAGGTCCTGGATTTTTCGGTTGGCCTTATTTCATCGGAAACAATTTCCCTTACATCCAGCATGATTTTGACACCGACACCTACGGTCAGCCTTTCGATGTCAATAAGCCAGTCAACGAATCCCGAAACAACACCGGACTGAGAGAACTCCCCACCCCTGTAGTACCTGCCATGATCTATTATCCTTATGGGATTTCAGATGAATTTCCAGAATTGGGAAGCTCAGGTAGATCTGCCACAGGAGGACCTGTTTTCAGAAAAGCAGATTTTGCAGACGACTCTCCTTTCACTTTCCCGGCTTACTACGAGGGCAAATGGCTGATTGTAGATTTCATGAGAGGCTGGATCTATGCGGTGAGCATGGATGAAAATGGCGATATGACCGGTATGGAAAGATTTCTTCCAGGTCAGACTTTCAGCTCGGCTATCGATATGGATTTTGGGCCGGATGGAGCCTTGTATATTTTGGAGTACGGATCGGCTTGGTTTCGGGGCAATGCAAACTCTAGAATCGTAAAAATAGAATTCAACAAAGGCAACAGAAAACCAAACGTCTCGGTACAGGCCGATCGATTAGCAGGGGCAGTTCCTTTGACTGTGAACTTCAATTCGGAAGGAACGGATGATTTTGACGATTATGATCAAAACAAACTAAGCTATACTTGGGCAATCACCAACGAGTCTGGTTTTAATCAAACGCTGGAAGGATCAAGCCCAAGTTTCAATTTCCAGGAAGCAGACAATTACACGGCCACGCTTACCGTCACGGACACCAAGGGAGAAAGCAACAGTGCGCAGTTGGAAATCACTGCGGGAAACGAACCTCCACAGGTGACTATTGATTTTGGCAATCAGAATAAAACTTTCTGGTTTGGTGACAAGCAGATGAATTATGTAGTTCAGGTGGAAGATGAGGAAGATGGCTCTACTACCGATGGAAGCATCAAGGCGGAAGAAGTCGCGGTGACATTTGACTACGTTCCCGCAGGCTTTGATCCGATTGAGATCGCTTCCAAGCAGTCTGGAGCAGAGAGCGCCGCCATTCTGAATTTGGGTAAAAACCTGATCGAGGCGAGCGATTGCAAAGCCTGTCATCAATACACATCCACTTCGATTGGCCCAAGCTACCAAGCAGTCGCTGAGAAATACCCTAACTCGGATGAAAACACCAATTACCTGGTCGGAAAGATCATCAATGGTGGTTCAGGCGTCTGGGGAGATCATGCCATGAGTGCCCATCCGCAGCTTTCTCAGGCAGATGCCAAACGCATGGTGGACTACATTCTCAGTATGGATGATACTCAGGCGACAGTCAGTTCTTTGCCTTTGAGTGGAAATGTCCAAGTCGCAATTCCTGAGGGAGAAAATGAAGGCGGCAGCTTCCTATTGAGAGCATCCTATTCTGACAAAGGATCAGGTGAAATCGGCTCGCTTTCGGGAGTGGATTTCGTAGCACTAAAAAGTCCATTTGTAGATCCTCAGAGCTCCGTGGATCGAAAAGGAGTCCAGCTATTGACCACTCCGAGCATCAACTTTATGGTTCAGGGAGACGGTTCCTATTTTGCTTTGGAAAGTATTGATTTGACTGGAGTCTCTGCGATCGATGTCTTGGCAAGTATCACTTCCCGAAATGGAGCCATAGGTGGATCTGTCGAAATCCGATTAGACTCACCGACCGGCAAAATATTGGGAACTTCCGAAAGCATCGGCATCAAAGAAGGCGGAGGCTTCAGACCTCCAGAAGGCATGTCATTCGTAGAATGGAGACGGCAGCAGGCCAATCGTGCCAAAGTTATGATCGAGTCAACTTCTGGAATCCACGACCTCTATTTCATATTTAAGAATCCTTCTGCCACGGGCGGAGAAACCTTGATGAGTATCACGGAAATCGAATTTATTAAATAAGAAAAAAGCTCAACATCTGATAGCCAAGGGGGAAATCTCTTGGCTATCTTTTTGCTTTCTAGTAAGATAGCAAGCTCAGGCCATTTGTCAAATAAAGCCTGTTCAGGACAGATAGTTTGGGCAAAAACCTTATATTTTTTCCTGAAAAATGGAAACAAATTGACCGAAAGACGCCCATTCCTGCTAGCTACTTCATGCTATAAAAAGCTGATTTTATTACCTCTTCTTGCCTTGGGGGTCGTTTTCCCCATTTTGGCTCAAGACGGATCAAGCTCCAGTATATTTTGGCTTTGGGAGTTTTTTGGAAGACTGCATCCGATGATTGTGCATTTTCCGATTGCCCTACTTCTTTTTGCAGCTTTTCTGGAATTACACACCTTAAACAACTACCATCAATCCATGAGAAAGGCCATCAACTTGATGGTTCATTTCGGAGCTATTGCAGTCCTAGCCTCAGTACTTTTTGGCTTGCTCTTGGCAGAAAGTGAAGGCACTTCTGGCTCTATTTTGGATCTGCACAAGTACCTTGGCATTGCAGCTGCAATCCTGAGCATTGCTCTCTTCGTCTCAGTAAGGAAAGCTGAAAAGCACCCCAATTCAATCAAAATCTACCGAGGTCTTTTATGGATCACAGCCATCGGAGTGGGATTTGCGGGACATTATGGAGCAAGTTTGACCCATGGAGAATCCTTCTTGACGGAGACTTTGCCTTTCCAAAATGCAGGAGAAGCGCCAGAATCCATCACGATCAATCTTGCATCTTTCCAAAATGAGCTTTCCTCCAATCAAGAAGTAGAGCTCGTCACCAATGTCCGGTCTATTTTTGCGCACAACTGTTACAAATGCCACTCTGGAGCCAAAATTGAAGGAGAACTAAGATTGGACGAAAAAGAATTCATTTTTGCTGGGGGTGAAAGCGGACCAATATTCCAAGCAGGAAATCCAGCCAATAGTGACTTGATTCGAAGAATTTCTCTCTCAAAAAGTCACAAAGATGTCATGCCCTCCAAGGGCAAACTTTTGTCCAAAGAGGAAATTCAAGTACTCACGATCTGGGTGGAAAAAGGCGCACCTTGGCCCGATAAGGCGGACAATTTCTCTGTTTATCGAGTGGCTGATTTGGCACCGAGAAAACCCAACCTGCCTCCTGCCAAAAATGGGCTTTCTAACCCTATAGACCGATTGGTTGATCGGTATTTTGAAGAACACGCTATCCAATGGACTGAGGACATCGATGAGCGCACTTTCTTGAGAAGGGCATATTTGGACATCATTGGTTTGGTTCCAAGCCCAGAGGAATTGGAGGAATTTGAAAACAGTCCTGAGACAAACAAAAGGGAGGTCTGGGTCGAGAAGCTCCTAAGCCAAAAAGATGATTATTCCCAACATTGGCTGACTTTCTGGAACGACGCCCTTCGCAATGACTACACAGGAACCGGGTACATCACAGGAGGAAGATTTGCCATTACAGATTGGATTTATAATTCTTTGAGAGAAAACAAACCTTACGATCTTTTTGTCAAGGAACTGCTGAACCCGACAGAAAAATCCAAAGGATTTATCGAGGGGATTCGCTGGAGAGGCACTGTCAATGCCTCTCAGCGCACCGAAATGCAAGCTGCCCAGAATGTAGGACAAGTGATTCTTGGGCTAAATTTAAAATGCGCTTCCTGCCATGACAGTTTTATATCGGACTGGAAACTCGAAGAATCCTATGCTTTTGCCAACATTTTTGCAGATTCTACTCTGGAGATCAGCCGGTGCGAAAAACCAACGGGTAAAATGGCCCAAACCAAAATTCTATGGGAAGAACTGGGCGAAATAGACAGCTTGGCCACCAAAGCCGAAAAACTTCAGCAACTAGCTGATCAGCTCGTCCAACCCAAAAACGGGCGGCTTTCCCGCACCATAGTCAATCGAATCTGGAAACAAATGATGGGAAGAGGAATCGTGGAACCAGTCGACGAAATGGATAATGAGCCCTGGAGTCAGGACTTATTAGATTGGCTGGCTTCGGACTTCACTGATAACGGCTATGACATCAAACGCTTGATCAAGCAAATCGCCACCTCGAAAATCTACCAAAGTCAATCCATTCCAGTTCCTTCATCGGATTTCCTCTTGGCTGAAGACTATCTGTTTGAAGGAATGATCAGAAGAAGGATGACAGCAGAGCAGTTCTCGGATGCAGTTTCGCTTTTGGCGGCTCCGCTATTCGATTCCACGGAAGTCAAATTCAAACCCTATGAACTCATTCCCGAGGCCTCACAAAACCGAGGCTTTGCAAGAGCATCTCTGGTAGCAAATAATGAGTTTCTTAAAGCATTAGGTCGTCCTACTCGGGAAATCGTATCCACTAGCAGGGATTCTCAGGCAAGCTTGCTGCAGGCATTAGAACTGAGTAATGGCGACAAACTGAATTCAGCGCTTCAAAAGGGAGCAGAAACTTGGATAGCTACCTATCCTGATTCTGAAAAATTAACCCGTGAGCTATTTGCCAAAGCTGTATTGCGTGAGCCAAACGCCAGGGAAATGGAAGTGGCGATGCAAACCTTTGGCGAAAAACCAGCCCCTCCGGAAGTTCAGGATTTCCTATGGGCACTATTCCTTTCACCAGAATTCCAGATGATCTATTAAGTTATGAATTACCTCAAAAGCAGACGGGATTTTCTCAAAAGAACTAGTGCAGCCGCCATGGCTACCATGGGAATGGGTGCTCCTTTGGCAGGGCTTCTGTCCTCCTGCGAAAGCAAAATGAACTCCACTGCAGACTCTGTTATTTTGCTTTTTATGGCCGGTGGGATGGCCCATACCGAAACTTTTGACCCAAAAAAACACACCCCTTTCCGCAAGGGAATGGAAGCTAAAGAAATCCTCAGCACGTTCCCTTCAATCCCGACAAAGCTGGATGGAATTCAGTTTTCGGAAGGACTGGAAAACATCGCATCCATTATGGACAAAGGCACCTTGATCAGGTCTTACCAAGCAGCTGATTTGGGGCATATTTTGCATACCAGGCATCAATATCACTTCCACACCTGTTACGAACCGCCCCAATCAGTCGTAGTGCCTCATTTGGGAAGTTGGATAGCTAAAGAAAAAGGCGCTCTGAACCCAGTCATTCCACCATTCATCAATATTGGGCAGCGCTTTTCAGTAGGAGAAGGTGAAGAATTAAAGGCCTTTCATACCGCTGGCTTTTTGGGCTCGGAATACGGCCCTTTTATGATCCCTGACCCCACTTCCGGACTGGACTCAGTGCGTCCACCTGTCGGGATGGACAGCAAGCGATTCGAATCCAGAAACCAATTATACAAAGATCTGATTGCAGCAGGGCCAATGGGAGAATTTGGCTCAGACTATCAAAAGGAATCCCTAAAGCGATCCATGGAACAAGCCTATATCCTCCTCAACTCTCCGGAAGCGAAAGCCTTTGATCTGAGTCAGGAGCCTCGGGCTAGCTACGAAAAATACAATACTGGGAAATTCGGTTTGGGATGTCTTTTGGCTAAGCGGCTAGTCGATCAAGGTGCCCGCTATATCACCGTGACCACTGAATACGAACCGTTTTTGGGTTGGGATACGCATGACAATGGACATACACGTCTCAAGGACATGAAAAAATTGATCGACGCACCTATCGCTCAACTCATTAAAGACTTGGATGAAAGCGGCAAATTGGACCGCACCATCGTGTTAGTGGCAAGTGAATTCAGTCGCGATATGTTGACCGAAGGAAGACCTGACCTGAAAGTGAAAGATCAGGTGGAAGTTCCGGATATCGTAGAGGACTTGAAAAACTTCGGAATGCACCGACATTTTACCGATGGATGCTCCATGCTGATGTTTGGCGGCGGCATCAAAAAAGGCCATGTCTTTGGAAAAACTGCTGACGAACGCCCTTGCAAAACCATTGAAGATCCGATCAAAATCGATGGAATTCACCAAACCATTTACCATGCTCTGGGAATCGCTCCGGATTTGAACTATGAGATAGAGCAAAGGCCTTTTTACACGACTCCAGATGGACATGGAAAAGTAGCTTATGGCTTACTATCATCAGAATCTTGAGCCTTCAAAGGCCAGTTTCATTCCTCAATTTAAAGGTCATATTTCACACTGAGCAAGCCATACCTCGGCTGCACCCAGTAAGAATAAGTACTGATCAGATTGTCTGAAAAACTATCTCTTCGGATAGCCTGCGTATCCAATATATTCCAAACTGATACTCTGAATTCCCACGGACTCGACTTGCCCTGATAGCTCAAAAAGGCATTCAAAAACTCAAAATCACTATGGGTATTGGCTCCTTTGTTCAGATAGGCATTGTAGGTATAGTCTGCATTCAGCTTCAATCCCTTGAAGATATCCAAGTCGATTTCCAGTTTTGGGCTGTGAGTTACAAATGTATTTTTCACATTTCTCCCCTGATACTTATTCGCATCAAAGGTGTAGCCCAAATCAATCTCCAAAATCTTGAAAACCGTGGTTGTAATCTTGAAATTATAACTCTGGGTGAAAGACTGGTTTTCGTTGGTCTCGCCGTCCAGTAAGGTATTTGTTTGATATGAATTCCATCTTCCTCCTGTTTGCAGTTTGAAGGTATTGAATCGCTTGTCGAAGGTCAGATCTCCATTCAGAGTTTCATTGATCGGATCAATATTCTGGATGGTCAAGAGTCGGTTTACACCCGCAAAATCTGTCACCGTCACCAAATCATCCTTTTTGCGCTGCCAGTTGAGATTGCCAAAAAGATTAAAAGCAGAGAAGAAATCAAAGTGATTGTAGCTTAAGGAATGATTGGAAAACAGCCCATTGTCCAGCATCCGATTTCCGGTGAAAATGGAATTGTAATCCTGAATCACCCATCCCGTGGCTAGCTTTTGGACGTCCATGAAACTCGCCGACTGATCAAATCGATAAGTCAAACTACGATTGGTTTTGATTGCCCATTTGGCATAAACTGACGGCAATAGCAGCCATTTTTCCTGCTCTCGAGACAGGTCATCCTGCATATCCTTCCAGGCATAGCGATGCAAATTCAATGTGGGACTGATGATCAAAGTTTTCCACTTGGTCTTGTAGGTCATCCCCAAATAAGTATCCTGAATCCCGAAATCTGCATCGTTTCTAAACTCATCCAATTCCGTATTTTGGTCCTCTTCTACCAAATCCACTCCGCCTAATAGCTGCTGATTCGTTGAGTTGTAGCCCAAGGTCCAGTTGAGGTGATTGGTAGGATTGAGAATATGATAATAATTGAAAGCTCCCTCGATTCGATTGCCGCGTATTTCCTGATTTTGGAGAAAGCGATAAGTCTCGGCATCTTCCACCGCCAGCATTCCCATAAATGGCCGCTGATTGGTCGTCAAATCATAAAGCGGATCTTGGTATTTGCTTTCCCAGTTGACTTCCATGGAGAATACCTGCCTTTCATTCGGGGCATGATACCATTCTCCCTTTTGCTGAAGGGAGTAAGGCCTGCGGGTCTGCCGGGTGGCGATTTGCTGATCAAATGTGCCAAAATCAGAATTCAAACCTGTTCGGGTTTCTATATCGGCGATCTTCCCAAAGAAACTGTACTTTGCGTAAGTTTCCTCTCGTGGGGTGAAGGTCAAGGAATACTTCATCAAACCCGAGGCATTTTCTACCCGATTGACGGATTCCAAAGTCTCCTGATTGTTTTCATCGCTCCGCAAATAGGTTCGCTGAGAATTGCTTCCCAATAAATTATTGGAAGAAGAGGCGATGAAAAAACCGGCATGTCTCCACTTGCGAGAGGGCGTAAAATTTACATTCAAGGCTCCCAATTTGGTTTCTAAATCCCGAGCATTGTTTCTCTGAGCCATGGGAATCCCCAAGTCATCTCCCCCGATCTCCACTCGAGATCCATTTCTGGATGCCAAACCAGAAAGTCCTCCACTGAATCGGAAATAATCCTGAAGGGTAAAAGCCAATTCACCCACATTATTCACATCTGCGATCAGATTCAGGTTTAATTTGGGAGCGTAATAAAAGGCATTGGCATGACCCAGATAGCGTTCTTTCGGTCCGCCTCCAGCAGTCAGATCTCCAAAAACCAGATTCTTCTTTCCATCCTTCAATTCGATGTTCAGGGCTAGGCTCTCATTGTTATCCAAACCTCGAATCGGAGAGACTTCATTGAAATTCTTCAGCACCTGCACCCGGTCCACTGCATTCGCAGGCAAGTTTTTAGTGGCCAGTTTGGTATCTCCATCAAAGAAATTCTTTCCATCGACCATGACTTTGTCCACCTTTTTGCCCTGCACTTTTACTTCCCCATTATCATCCACTTCGAAGCCTGGCAATTTTTCTAACACATCCTTTAGTTTCCGTTCATTTCCCGAAGTAAAAGCATCCGTCTTGTAAGTCAGCGTATCACCTTTCATGGTGATCGGCAACTCAGTCACCACTTCCACCTGATCCAAAGTAGTCTCATCCACAGCTAAAATCACCTGAATCTGTTCGTCGGAGCTCCATTCTGAAATCTCCCGCTCGAAAGGCTGAAAACCTACAAAGGAAACCCGCAACAAATAAGTAGATCCTGTAGCTAGATTGATTCGGAAGCGCCCTTCCTCATTGGAAACGGCAAATCCTCCGATCTTCTGCGTGGACTGATTGATGGCGACCACATTGGCGTAGGGAACGGGATTATCGAGTGAATCCAGCACCTGGCCGATCATGGCTTTACTTTGCCCAAAGGCAGGAAACGCCATCCACGTGAGATAGAGAATAAGAGTCGCTCGTTTTAAAAAAGACATGTTTGTGAATTGTGAAATATGAAATCTGAAAGCTGAAAAGGAAATCAGGAAGGAAGGAGTAAACTCTTCAGTTGAAATAAGCTGCGCGAAATACTATTGAAATACGTCTTCGTCTAACTATTGAAATCTGCGTTAGCTATCTTTTTGAGACATGGCTTCGCCGATATATACTTCATAAAATATCCCTTCGGCAGGTCCTTGGCACATGGTACAAGAAGCACTACTTACAGCTTACTGTTTACCAAACTTGTAATTCGAGTCATGCCCAGTTCCTAATCCCTAGTTGCCTATCCTAATCGTAAACTGATTCCCCTCACCCGGCTTGCCGGAGTAGCGCTTCATCATATCCTGCATCTGTTCGTCGGCGATGGCGCGGTATTCCTCCCGAGTCACTTCTTTGCCTTTTTTGGGAATGACTATAGCCACCGGTTCTTCTGTAGGGTTTAGGACTATTTTCTCACAGATGATCGTAGAGCCTTCATTTTGCACTTCCAAAATCAATCCCGGCAATCCCCAGTATTGATTCGGACCATGACTCACTGGGATCTGCGGCGTAAACCAAGCCACGATGCTGACCGTATCCTTGACGGTTTCCATCTCTTCCATTCCGGTAGAGAATCGCTTCGAATCCACAATCCTCGAATATTTGGCCTCCTGACAAGAATAGTTTCCGATCTGCTTGGTCTTACCTGTCAGCTCCCAATCCATCGTGTTCAGACTATCCTTGACCAAAAATTCTTTCCCCATCAAATCTTCCTCCTCTACAAATTCCTGACTAGCGACATTTTTGTATAAAAGTCTATCCTGTCCGCCTTCCATGATCCGGATTTCCATGCCTCCGCTACTCGCCGTAGCCGGACCTCCACCCAGACTGGGTGCCAGCTTCCAGTTAGACTCGGTCTGGGTAAAATCCAGAATGTATTCCTTTTCCATCTGTTTTTTGAGCTGCGCCTGAATCTCCGCCATCTGCTCCGGAGCCATTTGAGATGAGTCCATTGCTATTTTGATAGAAGAGGTAGTTTTGTAAAAGGCTCTACCTGTCAATCCCTGACCTATAGAAAAGTGGGGAAATGACAAAGAAATCAAGCCGATCAATAGAAGAAGTTTCGCTTTCATAATGCAGGTTTTGTTTGCTACAAACCAATTAAAATTTGGAATGAACTAGCGTTAAGCAGTGTTAACGAGTGTTAACCTACAATTTGAATCATCAATAAGCTCCTAATTTAGTGCTGTGCAAAAGCTACAATTCAAGCGAATAGGGATTTTGATCAGCCTTGTATTGCTGATTACCATCGGCATCCAAGCCTGGAGGATTTACACGCAGTTTCGGCTGATTCAGTCCCAGCTCAGCAGTGACATCCAGCTCAGCCTGGACAATGCCGTGGAAAACTACTTTGCGGAGCAGGCCAAATCCGACGTCATTACCCTGACAGACGATCACTTATTGAGAACAAAGAAATCCGACACGATCCAATTCACGACGCGAGTTCAGCGGATCACGGTGGACTCTCTCGAAAGCATGGAAGACATGGACAGTTTTTTTGAGCGGGTAGGAAACAGCGAACTGCTCAAGCATCTGGACGAAAGTGGCTCCGGAAAATTGGACTCTCTCATCTGGAATAGGGCTACCACAGATTCTTCGCAGTCAATTATCACGATAGATTCCTTGGGCAACTTTGGCAAAGACACCAAAAATGGCTTGAATTTCTTCTTCGGTAGATCCTTTGCTGACAGTCTCAGCAATCTGGAATCCCTTACCAACAAAATCATCATTTCCATCACTCGAGACTCTTTGGATTTTGACAAAATCAATGCGCTCCTACAGACCGAACTGCGCCGAAGAAGTATCGAAATCAACTACCGACTGATCCATCTGGACCCAAAAAACAAAGCGGCCTCTGATTCGATAGCGACTGATGACCTTCCTTTTTTGGTGACATCCAGATCTACCTTTCTCCCTCGGGGACAGACATTGGAACTCTACTTTGAAAACAGCGCCCGTACGATACTCAAGCGGGGTGCGGTAGAGCTGGTGACTTCCATACTCTTGCTTCTGGCCATCATTGGGGCTTTCTATTACCTCTATCAGACGATCAAAAACCAAAAAGAAATCGCCGAAATCAAGCAGGATCTGATCTCCAATATCACTCACGAGTTCAAAACTCCGATCGCCACTACCCTGTCGGCCATCGAAGGCATCGAGCAGTTTAATCCGGAAAATGATGCGGAGAAAACCAAGCGCTACCTGGGTATCTCCAAATCTCAGATGCTCAAACTCAATCAGATGGTCGAGAAAATGCTCGAAACGGCTACGTTAAACTCCGATCAGATGGCTTTGAAAAAGGAACCCATCGAGCCGGAACCGCTTTTGCGCCAGCTCACTGTCAAATTCCAGACTTTGGCTCCCGAGAAAAAAATAGAACTCATTCTGCCATCTCATTGCAAGCCTATCGTGGCTGATGCTTTTCACTTCGAAAATGCCCTGTCCAACCTGCTGGACAATGCCATCAAATATGGCGGAGACCAGATTCACATCTGTTTGGATCAGAATGGGCACAATAAAATACGCGTGAGGGACAATGGAGGGAATATCAGCCCAGAACAAAAAAACAGAGTTTTTGAGCAGTTTTATCGGATCCCCAAAGGAGATGTGCATGATGTGAAAGGCTTTGGGATCGGGCTGTATTATGTCAAGACAATCCTGGAAAAACACGGAGGGAAAATCGATTTGGAGCTTGGAAAAGGCTTCACCACCTTTAGCACCTATTGGCCATGAGCAAAATCAAGGTATTATTAGCGGAAGACGAACTTGCCCTCGGCATGATCATCCAAGAAAGTCTGGAAAGCCGGGATTTCCAGGTTACTCTTTGCGGAGATGGACAGCAGACCTGGGAGGCCTATCAAATCAAAAAACCAGATGTACTGGTGCTGGATGTGATGATGCCCAAAAAAGACGGCTTCGGCCTCGCCACCGAAATCCGGAAGATTGACCCCTATACGCCGATTATTTTCCTGACTTCCAAAAGCCAAACCGAGGATGTGGTCAAGGGCTTTGGATTGGGAGCCAATGACTATGTGCGCAAGCCCTTCAGCATGGAGGAACTGATCGTTCGGATCAAAGCCCAACTGGATAGACTTCGTGTCCGACAAAGCCAAAGTGACTGGATCGCATTAGGAAAGTATGAATTTCATCCGACCAAACAACTACTCAAAATCGAGCAGGAAGAAACCCCACTTACCGCACGGGAATCTCAGCTTTTACAGCTTTTGGCCGAGCATGCCAATGAGATCACAGACCGTACTTTGATCCTGACACAGATTTGGGGTTCGGATGACTTTTTCAATGCGAGAAGCATGGATGTCTTTATCACCAAGCTCCGCAAAAAACTCCATCTAGACTCCAATATTCAGATTTTGAACGTGCGAGGCTTTGGGTATAAGTTGGTCTGCTAGTGTAAGTGAATAGGGAGGATGCTGAGGTTTTGTAAGTGATAATTAGAAGAGATTGGAGAATTAGAGATTAAGAGATCTGAGATCAGAGATTTAGGAGCTTTGTCATTGCGAGCCTGCCTGTCAGCAGACAGAGAGGAACGACGAAGCAACCTCATTCGATTTTCTCAACAGAGACGCAGAGAACGCAGAGGTTGCTCAGAGATTAATTCCCTAACAGGAACAAATGGTTCAAGCCTCCAGACTTGGACCCAAAATTTGGCAGTCTGAGAAGGCTACACGCAACCAATCCCCCCTTGGAAGAGGGGTAGAGCTTGTCCCGAAGAATTACGGGAGGGATGTTTTTAACTAGAGATCAGAGATTAAGAGATTAGAGAAAAGCTTGGTTTGGAAGGAAAATCTCAAATTCCCAATTTCAAATCAAAATTGCTTTTCACCCCTTTATTTTTTCAAAAAACCCAAAAATACCCAGTACAGGGTATAAAAAATCCAAACCAAAAGCCTTTTCTTCGGCCAATGATTTTCAAATGCAGCCAGCTCGGATTTTTTGGAGAGTCAGGTCGGAATTAAATCCGAAAACCAATGTTTTGTTCTGGATATTAAAACTAGCATAAACTGTACATACACAACCGATTCTGGGGAATATGTTCAATAAAATGCATAAATAAACAAGTTGGCAATAATATAAAATGACAGAAGAACTTAAAAAATACGAATCCACAATTAAGAAGAAACACAGTTTCAACTGGACTCCAAAATTTGAAGAAGAATTTCGAACAGAATTAAATAAAAAGGTATTTGTACCAATTGTCATTAAAACCTTTGAAAAGTTAGGATGGGATCTAGTTTTTCAGGACGAAACCTCAGCAGAAGCTAAACGAAAAGGAGATTGGAAAAGCTGGACTGAGAAAATCTCTGTGGCTTACGAATATGGAAAGGTAAAAGTTAAAAGTGTTTCACTTGGAAATGAAATGTGGGACAATGGAAGAAATTCAAAAAGAGTTCGTCTATTCAAATACGCTTTTCAACAAACAGAGAAAGAACTTGACAAAGAAGCCTTAGCAGAATTAGAGAAAGAAGTTGAACGCACAAATAACTGGGATGATTATGAAATCCCAGAAAGTTTACCCAAACCGAAAGAAAGAAAGGAACCAAAAGCTTGGATTACGATTTTGGGTGGATTGGTTACAGCTCTTTTACTTGGATATGTTGTTGCTTTTCTTTCAATAAAAGGAATTTACATAATTGGACTTTTTGAAGTAGGTGTCGCGCTTGCAATTGGATTTACATTGAAATATTTGATTAAGGTAAGCAACTACACCAATTACGATATTCTAAACTATTTACTTATCGGAATGATCGTGCTCGTTTATGTTTCTAACCAATATTTTCAATACCAAATTATATTAAGCGAGAATAACTACGAGCCGATTGGATTCTTTGAATTTATAAAACTTCGACTTGAAGCTGGCTTAACAATCAAGTCTCTAAATACTGGATGGATAGGATTAGTTATAAGCTGGATTTTTCAACTCGGAATAACCTACTCAATTGGAATATTGCAATTAGTTTCAAAATTAACTTCATATCAATTGGAAAGGGTTCCAATGGAAGTGGTAGATTTTGCTTTCTACCATTTTGTCAAGGAGAAAACTGAGAATCAAGTACGTTCCGAGCTTTCTAAAATGGGCTGGACGGAAGAGCAAGATCAAAATGAAGTATTCGAATCAATTGGTGCACTGCAAGGAGCGACTGAATTGAATAGAATGGAATAAAAATACTACTGGCAACATAGTTATAGTGCATATCCAGCGGAATCCGCACCATACACAAACCATTGGCATTAATAAAAAATTGAAACAAACATGGAATTAATATTGAAAGTTATAATGTACTTGGTACAAAAGATTAGAAATGAAGAATATAATTATTTGTCGGCTCCCGATGAAGTCTTATCTTGGATAAAAGTTGACAGAATAATGAAATTAGGTCATGCATTACCGTCTGTCGTACTAGCACTTTTACTTGCAATAAAAGTGCTCCCCATGCTCTCAGTTTCATACGCAGAACAACTAGAACAAAATGGGCCAATTATTCCTATTACTGTTATTTGCTTTTTAATACCAATTTTAATATTTAACGGTATGATTATTGAATTTGTACTTGAAAAATCAAATTCTGAGTACAAAAAGTTAAAGAATAACTAATACCAATCGAATAGACGGCCGTGAGCTATTAGCCCTATTAGCTGTAGTTTTCAACTACACCCTAAAATCTAGATTTCCCCTTCTATGCGTAGTTTGTAACTACGCTTTCCTATTTTCAAGGATTTGCATTCCTTAATCTTCCCTCGTTTTGGCGATGCTCTATCTTCACGATTGACATCAAACTGGCCAAAACTTGAAATCATCCAAACCATTTTTTCCGTGCTAAAGCATGGGGCTAATTAGGAGTCTACACGGAGATGTTTTTGAATAGGAATGGGTTTGAACCCATTCCAATAAAACCAATCCTATCCTCTACGCCTTTTCGTTTTTCTACCTCCCCAAAACCACATCCAGGATCGCAGGACCCCAATATTCTTTGGTGAAGAAATAGGTAGCCACGAGTAGAAATAGATTGGCAGAAGCCAGAAAAACAATCGCTATGAATTTGGCAAAGCCGGATTTTAGCACCTTATACCTTCCTATAAAGATCTCCGCCACCAGCAAATTGGGCAGGTAAAAAAAGAAGTCCATAAAGTAATCAAAGGCTCCGGTGAAATCGGAATTGTGCCCCAATCGATCTGTCACCATAAACCAAAAGCCATAGTCCATTCGATAGAGCCAGGAGCCAATCGCCAGGGCAAAGAGCCTTATGGCCCAGGCCCGATGTTGCTCCATCTTTCCCGATCTGGCAAAATAGATGGTAGCCACTGCCGCCACAAAAGTCAGAACCCCATAGCCTGCAAACCCAATATCCATGATCAAGCCGCCGATGGTTCCCTTCGCAAAAATAAAGACCAGCCCACCCAAAGCTGCTGCGATCGAGGCAGCTACGTAGATTCGCCCTATGATTCGATGGAGCAAGGGGTATTTGACCCGAACTGATTTCACCAATTGAATACAGCCCAGAATCAGAATAATGCCCCCAGCTGCAAAGTGAAGCCCAATTCCCAGCGTGGCAGACCTGGTTTTTTCATCATAAATATCCGGAAGTACCTCATTCCATTGGCTCGTATTCCCTTGGATCAAGGCAATAAAATAAAAGGCCAAAATATAGGCACCGAATAAAACGGCACTTCCCCAGACGATGATCACCAATAAAAGGCCCGCAAAACGCATCGTCCTGTCGAGGCTATTTTGCTGTACCGGAATGGATACTTCTTTCATAAGAATATTTAAAAAGCCTTTAAGTTAAGTACAAATGGCTTAAGTCTCCAGACTTCGCTCCAAAATGAGGCTGGCCCAGACTGGACACTTACGCTACTCTAGATACTATACTGCCGCAGTCTGCTTGCTTCGACGAAGTTCTGTTCCCGTCTTATTTCGAGAAACCAATTTTTAAATCAGATCCCCTATCTAGAAAGCCATCCCAAACATTTTGCCCTATCTTGAGGCTCCAAACTAAGACTTCATCCACCCAAACAATACTCACTATGAAAAAGCTTCTATTCACTTTTTCTATCTGTCTATTCATAGCCACTATCACTTTGGCACAAAACAAACCTGCCTACCAGCTTTTTGACAATCGCGGCAAGCAGGCAGATTATGATAAAATGATTCGGGATCTCGCCAAAAGCGACATGGTCTTTTTCGGTGAGTACCACACCAATCCGATTTCCCACTGGCTCCAACTGGAGATGTGCCACAGTTTCTATGAAATCAAAGGGCAAGACCTGTATCTGGGAGCGGAAATGTTTGAAAACGGCAACCAACTCGTGATCGACGAATACTTGCAAGACCTCTATCCGGAAGACAAAATGCTCCCAGAGATCACCCAGCTTTGGTCCAATTACCAAACAGACTACAAACCGCTTTTGGATTTTGCAAAGGATAAAAACCTGAGATTTATCGCCACCAATATTCCGCGCAGGTATGCTTCCCTCATCCATAAAAAGGGCATAGAATCCCTTCAACTACTGAGCCCAGAGGCACGAGCTATGATCGGACCGGATTTGGAAAAATACTTTGATCCCACTGTCAAAGCTTATGCGGAAATGGGAAAAGCGATGGGTGATCATATCCCACCCAATATGCTCAACATCCAGACTGCCCAAGCCGCCAAGGATGCTACGATGGCGCACTTTTCCATCGAATCCTTTCAGCCCGGCAACTTGCTGTTCCATTTCCAAGGCTCCTATCACTCCAATTATTCCCAAGGAATCATCTGGTGGATCAATCAGATTCGTCCAGGCTTCACGATCAAATCCATCACCACTCTGACAGAAAAAGAATGGAAAGAACTAAGCAAGGAAGACCGAGAAAGCATCGCTGACTATATCATCGTGGTCGCAGATCGCATGACTCAGACAAAGCGCTAATGTACCGCCAAGAGTCGAGCACCAGAGTAGTCGGCAAAATTATAGTATTTTCAACTTCTTGAATTACTTACAGTTGATCGGTTCGAAAGGCTTCAGGACTAGTAGCCCCACCGGAAATGGCTGTTTCGCTTCACCTAACCCAAGATAAATGACGAAGAAAAATAAAACGCTACTCATCAGGATCACGCTGCTAGTCGGAACTGCCATTTCTCTCTATTTCGTGCCCTGGCTCTTGGTAAAAGCATGGATTCTACCTCTCCCAGACAGCGTTCAGGAGCAAGCAGATCAGGCCATTGCTCATGGATTTGATGGAGTGATAGTCTATGTAGATCAAGGTGGTCAGTCTCCTCAGTTTGTTGCTTCTGGATGGCATAATCGTGAGACGAAGATCCCTACCAGACCAGATGCCCTTTTCAAAATTGCCAGCATCAGCAAGCTATACGATGCTGTAGCAGTCACCAAATTGGTCAAGGATGGGCGACTTTCTTTGGACAAGACCCTTGCGGAATACTTACCCGAACTGAAAGGCAGAATCGAAAATGCAGATCAAATCACCTTAAGGCTGATGATTCAGCACCGAAGCGGCATTCCCAATTTCACAGACGCTCCGAATTTTTGGGCTGAACCGACACAGACTTATGAAGAGAGCCTTGCCTTGATTCTGGACCAGCCGGCCAATTTTGAACCGGGAGAAGACTATCAATATTGCAACACCAATTATCTGCTGATCAATAAAATCATGGATGATGCGCTGGGCTACGACAATTTTCAATTCATCCAAGAAGAAATCCTTAATCCATTAAACCTCAAGCACACCTATGGCTCGCTCAAAGAAGTGAATCTGGATGATGTCATGAGTGGCTATCATGTGGGACATCCGCATGATTTGAAAGCTGACGAGCATGGGATGCTCGCCACGGCGGAAGACGTAGGCACTTTTGTGAGAGCTCTAAATGATGGGTCAGTCTTCGCAGCCGGCGAACAGGAAATCTACGAATCCATCTATGAATATGAGCATGGAGGATGGGTGCCGGGATATCAGAGTTTTGCCAAATACCACAAAGACCTCGATGCCGTCACGGTGGAATTTTACAGCACTACTGATTCCAAACTATACAATTGGAACCTGTCAGAAATCATCAATACTAGAATCGTGAAAATTTTAAAAAAGAAAAGGGAATAAAGGGTAGCGATAATTCTGCTGAGAAGGCAATTGAAGGCCTTATTCCCCCTTTGTGCGCTAGACAGTTTCTATAAAGGCTTCTTACTTTTCAACTTTTGCATAGCCAAAATTGACCGAGAACTCCACGCACCAGATCAGGACATAGGAATACTTATCCAAATCAAGCTCTTCCGGTAGATCATAGTCAAAATCCCCTTTGATTCCTTGAAGCTCTCCCAGGGAAACGAATTCGGAAGCCTTGGTATCAGTCGCCATGTACACTTCCAATAGAGGACCATTGTCCGTCATGAAATCAGAAAATGTCAATAGTCCCTCTTCCAAATCCGCACTGGCCTTGCCTGAGGTAGGATGGGCATCCGAAACAAAATCTCCCATATAGAGTGTCATCCCATCGCTGGGATTGTCCATCTGATCCATTGGATCAGGAATTATCGGGTCCTCAGATTCATCCATGCAGGCAACAAACAGCAATGGAAACACCAACAACATGAGTAAAATTCTAGCTTTCATGATCACTTAAATTTTGGTCCTAGCAACATCAAGTTACTGATTTTAAACTGGAATGCGAATCCAAAAACCCACTAACTCTCTGAATTCTAGCCTCTAGTTGACCTTAAAAACCCCTTCAGGCACTTTCCCAATCCAAGATTCATAAGGGATTTCCAGTCCAAAAATGCGGGATACTACCAGGGCGGTGTTGGTATTGGAGTTGGGAGATGCAAGCTTTTTCCCCTGCTCAACCTGAGGCCCGCGTATCATCCAAGGCACTTCCATTTCAGCTACAGAGGTACCGCCATGGCCCGTTCCTACACCTCCATGATCTGTAAAAAGAAGGATATGCGCATCTTCATAGAGATCTTCTGATTTGAGTTGCGAGACAAATTCACCAAGCTCCAGATCCAGTTGCTCGATGGCAGAAATGTATTCCTGCGACAGCCATTCATAGGAATGCCCCGCATGATCCACATGCACGGTATACAAGAAAACCAAGCTTGGACTATTCCGATTGACTTTCAAAAAGTCGAATGCCGCCTGATAATTTGCTGAAAAGCCATCTTCCTCCTCAAACTTCACCTCATCCAAGTATTTCTGATTGATCGGCTTGATCAGATTTGCCCAGTTGTAATAATAAGCTGTTTTTGCATGCGGCATTTGATCCTTGAGCACTTTGAAAATAGAAGGAAAATACCCGTCTTCGTCCACTTCCTGAGGATCTAAGGGATGCTGTTCTTTTTCCCAGGCATTGTTAAAAACTCCATGCTGCTCGGGGCCAGCTCCGGTCAAATGACTGGTCCAATTGGGCATAGTCACCGACGGCATCACCGTGCGGGTAGTGAGAGAAATCACCCCATCGGCAAACAAACTATCCATATGGGGATGCTTTGCCTGCAAATATCCTTCTGTCCCAAAGCCATCAATGCCTATCATGATCACGCGCTGATTAGCTGGCGTGGAATCAATGCAACTCTGATAGATAAGGACTACCAAGAGCAAGATCAGTGGAAACAAAAATTTTTTCATGGCTTGCTAGTATAATTTTCTTGAGAAGAAATTTATTTTCCGCTAAGGTAAAATAATTTCTCAGCTAGCAAAGCACCTCTAGGTTACCTTTTCATTACACCAAAGTCATTTTTTGAAGGGTAAAAAGAAGGGGGCAGGAGCAAGAAGCTCCGATTTGGTGTTAAATAAATCAATTACCCCCATTCTCAACCATGAAATCTTCAGAACAAATCATCGGTTGCACTAGGCCCTGCCATGGGCATTGGAACTCGATTGGTTTGTTTTTTCTTTTTCCGGCTCACGAGCCGCTGCCAGATCTTATATTGCTTTTCGGAAAACAACAACTGCAACCTAGCGTCCAGCTTGCGCTCCACACCCCGAATATCCTGAGTCACGGGATCTAGAGAGATCTTCAGCAAGTCCACCTGCGCTAGTGCTGCCTCAAAATCCATCGCATCGTCGATTTTATCTATTGCCTGATCATAGGCCACGAAATTTCGCTGAATGAATTCCTGATGGCCCCGCTCCAAGTCTGAGATCTCGGTCTCATAGGCATCGATAGAAAAGTCCAAAATCTTTGCTGCAGCCTTATCTTCTCCCACTTTGAGTTTTTTGGCAATGGCAGCTGAGTCAAAGTGAATTACTTGAAGCAATTTTTCCATTCGCAGGATCGGAGACTGAGTACTCGACTGGGCAAAGCCCGCCTGGCAACACAGAAATACTCCGACTGTAGCAATCACATAAAGGGAATAGGTACGCATATCAATCAAAACTAAAGCGCTGGAACCAGCGGTCAGAAAGGGTGAAATTCAAGGTGATAGTATGAAGGCTTTCTTTGGAAAGAGCATCGCTATAGCCGGTGGTCTTGTACTGATATCCCAGAGTAACCCGACTGCTGGCATTCAGTGGCACTCCTAATCCCCCTCCGATACTGTAGATAGGAATTTTGGCACCATCCAAAGCCAGCGAGCCTGTCTGATAGCTCAATCCAAAGGAGTAATTGATTCTTTTCAAAAACTCCGAGCTGAAATAGTCGGGCATGTATTCGGCTCCAAAGCTATACACCTGATTGTCCACCGACTGTGTAACATCCGGAGAAGCCAAAGCATAGAGATAATCTCCCGCAATCACCCATGATTTGGTGTGCAGAGCCAGCCCACCGCGTATACTTGGGCCCAGTTCGTAGGTATCAGATGTCTCATCCGACTCGTAGAGCAGGTCTTGATCGATGTAGGTATAGACAATATCTGAGGTATTGCCCTTGATTTTGGAATTGATGTTCCCGGTAGCCCCGAACACCATGGCATAATCATCCTTTCGCAAAAACATATATTGGAACCCTAGATCTGCTCCTACCCCGGAAAAGGAAGTCTGACCTTTGGACACATAACCTGCTTCATTGACATTGAGATAAGTCGCCTCTTCGGTATTGTTTCCAAAGAGATAATAGGGTCTGACCCCAATCGAAAACCGGTTGCCCAACTGAGTGGAGAGGTTCATATAGGCCTTATTGAGATTTCCCCAACCTTTGAATACTCGGGTATACTGCTCCGAAAGCCCTTCGAAATACACTCTATCCGAGAAGCTGTAATCTTTGGTCGTCAAAGGAGTCAAGCCAAGAGATACCGAGAAATGCTTGGAGGGCTTAAACCAAAAACTGAAGTAATTGAGATTGGAGAAATTGTTGGCTAGCTGATCACCTGAGGTTTCCACCACCTGATAATTGTAGCTGGCATCCACATCTACCATAAAGGTATATCCTGTCTGAATACCCGTTTGGGAGGCAGGATTGACCGTATTGAGAAAATAAGGAGAGCGAACTCCTGCTCCCGTGCCTCCGAGCCTTCCTGCCATACCGAAGTTATCATAGGCAGGCAATCCCAATCCATAGGTAGAATAGAGTGATCCATGACCTCTCTGTGCCCATACTTCCCAGGAACCCAAGCAAGCAAAACAGAACAGCAAAGAAACTACTGCTTTATTCATGTCTGATTTTTTGCCTGCAAACTAGCCTGAGCAAAAGCCACTTGACGGTTTTTTGGAGCAAGAGGGGATTTTTCCAGACCAAATGGAAAAGAACCCCTAGCAATCTCAAAATGGAGTTTTTGGACCAGCCTTCAATTTCATCGATAAAATCCACCCATTGCTCTACAAAAACAACCGAAATCTCTAAAAGTCAGCATGCTCCATTTCCCGGCTCCTAGTTTTGAAATCAAAAAAAATAATGAGGCACACAGGCTGGTTCTGCTTTCTGGTTTTGATCCTGAGCTCTTGCTTCGAAAATGAATACCTGGACGATCTTCCCATCTCGGAGATAGAGGTACCATTTGACATCAAGAAAGTAGAGAAAACTGATATTACCTTTTCCACCTTTTTGGAAGACTCCATTCCTACCAGTGGCAAAGAAACCTTTCTATTGGGCAATTATTCCGATCCATACAGGGGACATGTGGTGGCGGAGCCTTACTTCGAGTTTGAGCTCAATACACTTAATACCAGCTTTGAGGAGTATCACGCATTTGATTCCTTGGTATTCTCGATCAAACTGTCCGACTATCACTATGATACTGCTGCGGTATTTCCGCTCTCAGTCTACGAAATCACAGAATCCATCGAGTACATCGATGACAAAGACTATATCTATAACTATGAAACTTTCAATCGTGGCAGAGAACCTCTTGTCACTGCTGAGAAAAGACTCTATCCCTCAGACAGCACCCTGACCATCACTCTCCCTTATGACTTTGGCAATAATCTTTGGCTCCAGTCCAAAGGAAGCAGCTCCATTATGACCACGACGGAGGACTTCAGGGACGCTCTGAAAGGGCTCTCACTCGTAGCAGAAGGCACGAGCCCTTTGATCACATTTACCAAGGACAGCTACCTGACTTTCTATTATCACAATGATGATGACATGGAGCCCGGAGCACTGGAATATCAGATTCCTATCGGAGATCTCTCGATGGGTTTTACACACATGGAGGTAAATCTGGACCAAACTCCCTTCTCAGGATTAGGCTCTTATGAAATCCTCCCTGCTTCCGAAAGTCAAAATCTCGCCATATCCGATGAACTGAGCGGGGCATCTATCCGGATAGAAATCGGAAACGTCAAAGACATCGCAGAGGTGGACTATGAATATCATATTTCGGAAGCCAATCTATTTATCCCCATCAAAAAGGGAACCTACAGCAGTGTGTTCAACCCCTTAGCTCAAAAAGTAGATGTCTACGTCCTGTCTGCCAATAAGAAAATCAAAAGCTATCTGACCACTGCCTCTCTGGCAAGTTGGGATGAGGTATTTCAGGAGGCTACTTACTACAAGATCCCCATCATTGATTTTGTCGAGGACATGATTTTGGACAGCGAGACTGGCGAAGGCTTAGTCTTGGACATCTATCCTGAATCCTCCCTGACAACCGGCTATCTGGTGGCCGGCGAAAATTCCGAACGCTATCGCACCAGACTCGAAATCACAATTATCCCATTAAACTAATGATTATGAAAAAAGTAAACCAACACTTCTCCGTTTGGCACTTATTACTCCTGCTCCTGCCTTTTTGGGCATGTACAACTGATGAAGAAGATGACTCTGAAGGCAACTGGGTCAGACGATCCTACTTCGAAGGAAGCAACCGGTCCGATGCCAGCTCTTTCACGATAGGCACACGGATGTTTGTCGTCGGCGGATACACGGGTGATGACTATGACAACGAGCTATGGGAATATGACTCTGACAGCGATTATTGGATCAAAAGAGCCGATTTCCCAGGGACCCCACGCAGCAATGCCGTCGCCTTTAGCATTGGGAACAAGGGCTACTATGGCACCGGATATGATGGCAGAAATCGCCTGAAAGACTTCTGGGAATACGATCAAAACTCAGACACTTGGACGCAGATTGCCGATTTTGGCGGCACAGCCAGACATACAGCGATCGGTTTTGCTGTAGCCGGAGCGGGCTATGTCGGTACAGGCTTTGACGGCAGCGAGCAAAAGGATTTTTACAAATACGACCCAGCTACAGACACCTGGGAGACCATCGTCAGCATGGGAGGCTCCAAAAGATCTGGTGCTTTTGTATTCGTCATCGATGATACAGCCTACATCGGCGGAGGGATCAACAACGGCATCTACCAGTTTGACTTCTGGGCGCTGGACGGAACCACTGGTACATGGACTCAAAAAACAGACTTGGACGAGGAGGATGACTACACGCTGGCTAGGACAGAGGCTACAGCATTCTCCATAGGTGCCTACGGCTATATCGCTACAGGTTCCAATGGCTCCCTCGTCTCCAATGTATGGGAATACATCCCAGCTACCGACGAATGGAATGACAAGACAGATTTTGAAGGAACCTTAAGAACTGGCGCAACAGCATTTTCTGATGGCAACAGAGCCTTTGTGCTACTGGGACGTAGTTCAAGTGTGAGATTTGACGACATCTGGGAGTTCCAGCCTTTTGTGACCTACGATGACGAGGACTAATCTCCAAACCTATAATAAACCTTAAATGTAAGACGCTGATTGTAAGCCTTTGCCTACAATTAGCGTCTTTTGTGGCAAAATCAAATCCATGAAGGATCGGGCTGTACTCAAAAAGATCATACATCTGGCGATCGTAGGAATTCTGCTTTCCTCGACCTATCCTTTCTTTGCGAGACCGGAGATGAGCAATGAGCAGATCATCAAAATGCTGCTCTACAATGTAAACCTGATCGCCATGTATTGGGTCAATACGGCTGTACTCATCCCTAAATTTGTCCATGCTGGCAAATACAACAAGTATATCCTCAGCATTTTGGGTCTGTTGATATTCTCTATGATCTTACTATCGATCATCAACCGGGTATTTCCAGACCTCCCTCCGGGCATGCGCCCCCAGTTTAACCCCGAAATGGGAAATGGCAACTTCCCAAGAATAAACCCTGAAAACGGACAGGAATTCAGACCAAGGAGATTTGATGAATCCTTTGGCTTCAAAACATTCATTCCACGCTTTTTTCTACTTCCCTTTATTTTCCAATTTCTCGTCATGCTGGGAGCAGGAACCTCCTTTGAGTTGATTTCGCTATTTGACAAAGAGCGAAAACGAAATGACGACATGGAAAAACAGAAGGCAATCGGAGAGTTGAATTTCCTCAAAAACCAGCTCAACCCGCACTTCCTCCTCAATGCTCTCAACAACATCTACAGCCTAGCCCGCAAAAAATCGGATGACACCACTCAGGCAGTACTTCTGCTCTCGGATTTGCTGCGCTATGTGCTCTACGAAACCAAAAAAACCAAAACTCCCATCCGGCAAGAGATCGAGTTTATCAAAAACTACATTCAGCTCGAAAAACTGAAATTTACCGACGAGGATGCTCCCAATATCAACTTATCCATCTCAGTCAAAAACATGGAATATCCCATCGAGCCTCTCTTGCTGATGACTCTGATCGAAAACTCCTTCAAGCATGGCGTTTCTTACCTAAATCCCTCTTTTATCTTGGTTTCGCTGGAAGAAAATGACAAAGAAATCCGTTTTTCGGTAGTCAATAGCATGGCTAAAAAGTCCGAAAACAAAACCAAAAACACCCAAAAAGGACTCGGGATCCAGACCTTGGAAAAACAACTTGAACTGATCTATCCAGGAAAACACAGCTTCCATCAGACTGTGGAAAATAATGTCTTCAAAACCTTCTTAACGATCAAAAAATGAAATATCGGTGCATAGTAATCGACGATGAAACACTCGCCATAGATGTGTTGGAGGACTTCATCAGCAAATTCCCAATTTTGGAACTAGTAGGTAAATTCAGCTCTCCACTGAAAGCCACCCCCCTACTGATGAGCCAGCAGGTAGATCTGATTTTCTTGGACATCAATATGCCCGACATCAATGGCATGGCATTCTTTGAAAACTTACCCGCCAAGCCTCAAGTGATCTTCACGACTGCTTACAGCGACTTCGCTGTCAAGGGATTTGAAATGAACGCCGTGGACTACCTTCTTAAACCGATCAGCTTTGAGCGATTCTTTATGGCCATCAATAAACTGGGACAAAAATCCGGAGCTAACGCAATCAGTACTAGCCCACTTACGACCACGATACCTCACGAGGGAAGTGATTACATTTTTGTCAAAGCGGAATACGCCAATATCAAAATCAAACTCGCAGACATCCTTTTGCTGGAAGGATACAAGGACTACGTCAAAATCCACCTGCTCAATGAGACCAAACCAATCCTCACACTGAATAGTGTCAAGCACTACGAGTCGACATTGTTTTCCAAAGGATTTGTAAGAATACACAAACGCTACATCGTGTCGATAGACAAGATCGAAAACATCAGTAGAAATCGGGTCAAACTCAAAGGAATAGAGGAATTCATTATGATCGGGGAGAGCTATCGGGACTTTTTCATGGAGCTGGTAGTCAATCATCATACCTGAGAAAAGCAGTTTTGACACGAGGAGTATTTCATTCAAACTAAAAACTTACTGTTCGTGTAAAAAAGCCAACCTCCTCTCGGGACTACCGTTCGGAGAGATAAGCTTGAAAAGCGAATTTGGTTAATTACATTTTCAAGTCAGAGGAAATGCAGGAATAGAGAATTTCTTTTCCTGCTCCTCTGCACCATCTCCCACCCTCCGATTTATCACATAAAAAGAAGGAAGAAACCTGTGGATTCCTTCCCTAGTTGGTGATTTCAAAATCAGCTTTTTCCTTTTGGCGCCAAGTGAGGATCAAAGAAGAGTGAGTAGGATTGATCCAGCTTGCTATCCCTTTTATTTAATGGAGGATAAACTATGAAAGTCGCGATCTTCCACGGTCCTCTCGTGATACCTGCTCAGATTCACATTGGGTAAAGTCGCACATCTTGGTCAGTCCAAAAATTATGTCAGATCTCTAAACTGAAAAGAGCAAATACGACTCGGAATTCAATCCTCGGCTTGGGAGCATTCTCTATCTTTGATCCTATACTCGGCTAGATAAAGTTGCCTAAATTTCACTCTAAAACCAATCTTTTCACCGCATATTTCCCAACAAGTTTTGCACAGCAATCACCTGTAAAAGAACATTTTATCAACAGTATAGAATCGAAAAAAAATCACTTAAGCTTTAGCCTCAAAAGTAAAGAATCCGCAGTCATATAAAGGTATTGTTCATCGCTATCGAAAGCGCAATTTGCCGTTGCCTGCCCTGTCAAAATCGTACCTAGATGTCTGCCTTCAGCATCGATGATCAGAATCCCTCCAGGCCCTGAAGCAAACAAGACTCCAGAAGAATGCACTTTCAAACCATCAGGCAAACCTTTTCTTGTCTCACTTTGCAAATCGGTCACGTCGAGAAGAACTTGCCCTGAAAGCACCTCTCCCGCATCATCCAGTTCAAATGCAAAATATCGGGCACGCTCAGCATCGGACTGAGCGACATAAAGCCGCCTTTGGTCTGGACTCAATGCAATTCCATTCGGGCGGCTTAAGGTATCCACCAGCAAATTCAGCCTTCCATCTACATCCAAGCGATAAACTCCCTGATAATCCAGTTCCTTTTCATCCCATGGATCAAGTCCGTAGGGTGGATCGGTAAAAAAAAGCTGGCCTTGAGAATTGAACACCAAATCATTGGGACTATTGAAGCGATTTCCTTCAAAGCCTGTAGCCAATGCTTCGAATGAGGAACTAGGTGAATCCAAAGGAGCAAGCATTCTGGCAATTTGCCGCTCTCCGTGCTGACACAAAATCAAGTTACCAGAAATATCCAAAGCCAACCCATTAGAACCAGGCTCTCTTTTGTCTGCTCTATCCCCTAAGTA
The DNA here is from genome assembly GCF_000429465.1 of Algoriphagus vanfongensis DSM 17529. Lineage (GTDB taxonomy): Bacteria > Bacteroidota > Bacteroidia > Cytophagales > Cyclobacteriaceae > Algoriphagus > Algoriphagus vanfongensis. Next base: position 313,306 of record NZ_AUBX01000014.1, read on the forward strand.
TCCTGAGGGATTCAAGTAAAGCGTAAGGCTATCTTGCTCAGACCATTTCCAGATCTGATTGGAAGGTACATCAGAAAAAATCAAAGCCTGCTCAGACTCTAACCATAACGGTCCTTCACTCCAGTCAAACCCGGAGGCGAGGACCTCTATTTGGGCGTCTTTCGGTATCAAGGCATTGATGGCTGAATCGAGTCGCTCGACTGCTCCGATAGTTAAGACTTCATCCTTTGTAGATTGGGGTCCCGAACATGAAGCCAACACAAATAGAAACGGAAAAATAGAATTTCTCATATCAGATAGACTAGACATACAGGAAGTTAACCCATTCGATGGAGAAGTCCGAATCCCATGCTTTCCTCTAACTCACACTAAGGATCATAAGCCACTCGCATGCGAGTCTTTTCCTCGCTGCGCAATCAATTTTTCTCGAATTTTCTCTTTTCTATAGTAAGTCAATGGATCTGACTCTCCTCCACTTTGGATGCGAGACTCCTTGACAAGCGCTCGGACATCTGTCAAAAACGCCTCCTGCAACAGTTCCTGTGCACCCACCACATCTCCCTGTAGCTGACATTGGGATAGCTTTTCCCTATCTACCAAAAGCGCCTTGGCATAAGCCTGAGCAATAGCCTCCAGTGCCTGTATCAAATCCTCTATCGGATCTTTCGTATTGTGACTCGCATCGATCATCCAAGAGATGGACTCCCAAGCCTGAGCTCCGTCTTGCGCCCCTCCGATCAATTCGCAAAAGATCAAAAACAACTGATAGGGCTTGATGCTCCCAGTACTCAGGTCATCATCGCCATATTTACTGTCATTGAAATGAAACCCGGCCAACATATCCTGATGCATCAGAGTCGCGACGATTTGCTCGATATTGGTATTGGGAAGATGATGCCCGAGATCCACTAGCACTTTGGCTCGCTCGCCAAGCTGCCTGCACAAAAAGGATGAAGTGCCCCAATCCGGAATCACCGTATGGTAAAAATTGGGTTCGTAGGGCTTGTACTCCAACAAAAGCTTCCAATCCTCAGGCATCCCAGAATATATGGCCTGCAAACTCTCCCCTGTCCACTGCAGTGCCTTGCGAATATGCGCTTGACCCGGAAAATTACTTCCATCAGCCAACCAAACTGTCAAACCCTTGCTCCCCAGCTTCTCTCCTATTTCGATGACCTGAAGATTGTGCTCCACAGCTTGATTTCTGATCGCAGAGTCAGCATTGCTCAAAGACCCCATTTTGTATGAAAGCGACTGTCCATAATCCTGAAAAGTATTGCTATTCATCGCATCAAAACTGACATCCAGATCTGCAGCTTTTTGTCGGATGGCGGCTACATCCTGAGGGATATCCCAGGGAATATGAAGAGAGACGGCATTGGTCTTTTTGGTCAGCCTGGCCAAGAGTCCGATATCATCCAGTTTTTCTTCCAGATTGCGAGGCTCCCCACCGATAGAAAAGCGTCCAAAACGGGTTCCTCCTGCGCCCAATGCCCAGCTAGGCACAGCGATCTGAAACTGAGAAACCTGTAAAATAAGTTCCGATATATTTTTGCCTTTGCTAGCTAGCTGCTCAGCAAGCAGGTCTAAGGACTTTTGATGTAAATGATCGTGATTGCTCAAACTATAATTACTTAAAATGAAAGCTACTACTTAATTTTCACTGGTTTTGGAATTGACCCAAAAGGGGGCCGTACACATCCAGGCCACCATCCCTATTCCCATCCATAGTTTCATCGACTCAAGGTCCATTTCTCCAAAAAACAGAAGCAAAGGAGGTAGAATAGACATCACCAAACCCAGTATCGAGATAAGTTTCAAAATATTTTTCATGACACAAGAGGTTTAGATACCGGATATTTCATTTTTGAAAGCGCTATGAAGATCGCCACAGCCACAAACCAACCCGGCAATCCCAGAAAGAAAATCTCTACTCCGTAAATCAGATTTAATCCGAGACAGAAAGCCAGTGTCAACACCCAGCTAAGCAATGCAGGTAGGCTAAAGTCTGAACCTGAATTCAATGCTGCTTCTGAGCGGAATCCCATTCTTTTGGAAAGGTAAAAATCCGCAAAAATCACTGCTCCCATCGGCATCAGGAGCAAGCCATATAATGCCACAAAATCCAGCAGTTTCATGACCAAAGCCGGAAAACACGCAGCTATACTTGTTATTCCTCCCACGATAGCAGTGATTTTCCAAGTAGGTACTTTTGGGAAAATTCCCTGCAAGGCAAGGCCCGCACGATAGATCGTCGGATTGGCAGTGGTCCATCCCGCCACTACGACGCATATTGCTCCTGCTATCCCCAGCGTCTGATAGGCGATAGGTCCTGGCGCAAACTCCTGAGAACCTGAGTTGGCTTGCAAAAACACCGCATAGAGAATCCCAGAAGCGATCCATGCCACAAAATGCCCCAAATAAAGCCCTGCAAATACTGCAAAGCCCGAAGTCCAAGATTTGGCATAACGTAAAATCGTCAAATCTGACATCCCGATATGCATGGCCATATTGCAAAACCAAGCAAAAAAGATCACATGCCAGATCGAAAACCGAGTCATCCCAGGCAGCGGAACGCCATTCCAGATGACCTCCTGAGCTATGGCAAATAGGCCTTCACCAGACCCTACTCCCAGCTGAGACAGACCTACTATTCCCGCTGCGAAAAAGATCAGGATCATCCAAGGCGACATCACATTGGCAAACTTGGACACCTTATCATAGCCTTGAATAGCTACCAAGGTGATCACTCCTCCCATCAAAACCACTGTCACGATCCATCCGGGCGTTCGCGGAAACCAATCCGACAAGGTGGGCATCTCGAGATCAAACGGAATCCCCACAGCTGTAGCCGATACCGCAATCATCGAACCCGCCAAAAAACAAAACATCAATGCGTTGACCAGATTGTACCATCGAACTACTTTTTTACCAGCGATCCGCTCCAGTTGATAATAAAGTGTCAGGCGCTTTTTGACAGCGATAGGAGCCGTGATCAGTCCCCAGCTCAATACTGCCAGAAGATTACCTATCAGAAGCCCCAGCAATAAATCTCCTGCTGCGACCCCATGAGCTACAAAAAGTGGCCCTATGACAAATTCAGTACCCGCTGCGTGCTCCCCTGCATACATCCCCAAAAAACCCCGACTTCCTTTCAGTTCTGAATCCGGCACGGGAGTTCGCTCATACTCCTCCTTCGCAGCTATTTTCTTGATTTTGAATATTTCCATCATGCTAGCTTACAAGATGTCTTGGATATCCTGTCAAACTATCCTGTACTGTCTCAACAAAAAGCCGTATTTTCAAGACAGCACAGGACAGCAAACGGGTAGATTAAGTACAAATTCGTAAGATCTAAAAAACCAAAATATGACGATGACAACCCAGAAATTCAAACATGTCTCCTACCTCTGGGACGAACAAGTTGCGAATCAATTAGAAGGAAATGAAGTAGATCTTTTAATCTATCGATCCAATATATTGGGTTCCGATTTGAGAATCACGAACTACGGTGGTGGCAACACCTCCTGCAAAACTTTTGAAAAAGACCCGCTAACTGGCAAAGAAGTAGAAATCATGTGGGTCAAAGGTTCCGGTGGAGATATCGGCACCCTGACCAAATCTGGCTTGGCAGGTCTATATGTAGACAAGCTCCGCGCGCTGGAGTCAGTTTATCGAGGTCTGGATTTTGAAGACGAAATGGTCGAACTTTTCAACCATTGCATTTATGACTTGAAGTCCAAAGCGCCGTCTATTGATACACCGCTCCATTCATTTCTGCCATTCAAGCACATCGACCACCTTCACCCTGATGCAGCCATTGCCATTGCCGCTTCGAAAGACGGGGAGAAAATCACCCAAGATCTTTGGAACGGGAGTATTGCTTGGATTCCATGGCAAAAACCAGGATTTGACCTAGGACTACAGCTTAGAAATGCGCTTAACGCCAACCCGGGAATTCGGGGAATTATGCTGGGAGGACATGGACTTTTCACTTGGGGAGACACTGCTTACGAATGCTATGTCAATAGTCTGGAAGTGATCGAGACCGCATCTCAATACCTGGAAGACCACTATGGCAAAACCAGGCCGGTCTTTGGAGGAGAAAAAGTACAGTCTCTAGCTCCGGAGGACAGAAAATCTCAGGCGGCAACTATCGCTCCTATCCTGAGAGGACTTGCTTCTTCAGAAAAATTGATGGTAGGTACGTTCAGCGACTCAGATACCGTTTTGCAGTTTATCAACAGTCATGATTTAGGCAAACTAGCCCCCATGGGAACCAGTTGCCCGGACCATTTCCTCAGAACGAAGATCTCTCCCTTGGTTTTGGACCTTGCAGCAGATGTAGATCTCTCCGATAGCGAATCCATCAAAAACTCTCTCAAGCAGGCTTTTGCTGACTACCGGGACATGTATGCTTCCTATTACGAAAATCACAAGCATCCCAATAGTCCAGCCATGAGAGACCCCAATCCTGTCATCATCTTGTGGCCAGGAGTGGGACTATTCAGCTATGCCAAAGACAAACAGACCAGCCGCGTAGCAAGTGAATTTTACATCAATGCCATCAATGTCATGCGGGGTGCTGAAGCAGTATCCGAGTATGTATCACTTCCACTTCAGGAAGCTTTCAATATTGAATATTGGCTATTGGAAGAAGCCAAGCTACAGAGAATGCCAAAAGAAAAGCCACTTTCACGCAAGATCGCTCTGATCACAGGTAGCGCTGGCGGCATTGGCAAAGGAATCGCAGAAAAATTTGTCAACGAAGGCGCCTGTGTCGTACTGACTGACATCGATCAAGAAAGACTGGATGGGGCTCTGGCTGACTTTCAGATGAAATACGGCAAAGACATCGTCCATGGAGTACTACTGGATGTGACCGATACCGACAGCCTTTCCAAAGCCATCAAGTCCACTTGCCTCAAATATGGCGGGATAGATATCGTGGTCAACAACGCCGGAATCAGTATCTCAAGAAAATTTGAAGAGCACACCGATCAAGATTGGGACAAACTAAACAACATCTTGGTCATGGGGCAATTCCATGTCTCCAAAGCAGGAGTAGACTTGATGAAAAAACAAGGAACCGGTGGAGACATCGTCAATGTGGTCAGTAAAAATGCACTGGTAGCCGGACCTAAAAATGTCGCCTACGGCACTACCAAAGCAGCTCAACTCCACATGTCCAGACTGATGGCCGCCGAGCTAGCGGAAGACAAGATCAAGGTGAATGTGGTCAATCCAGACGCTGTCATCGAAAGCTCCAACATCTGGGAAGGTGGCTGGGCCGAAAACAGAGCCAAAGCCTACGGAATCGAGGTCAAAGACCTTCCTCAATACTATGCCAATCGGACACTACTCAAAGAGAGTGTCAAAGTAGAAGACATTGCCAATGCGGCATTTGCCTTTGTCGGAGGCCTGCTCTCCAAATCCACCGGAAACATGCTCAATGTAGACGGAGGATTGGCGGCAGCATTTCCGAGATAATATCCAAGAGTAGCAATTAACCCAAAATAACCATGCTTTTAGATAGGTCAGAAATGATACACGTTGATTCCCGTACGCCCAAATATCTCCAAGTAGTCAATCTGATATTGGAGGAAATTGAAAAAGGGGAATTGAAGGTCGGGGACCGCATCCCGTCCATCAATGAGACGAGCTTTGATCTCCTTCTTTCTCGCGATACAGTCGAGAAAGCCTACAATGAACTGCGAGATCGGGGCATCATCACCTCTGTAAGAGGAAAAGGATTCTATGTGGCCTCAGCTATCATGGCTTCCCGATCCAAGGTGCTTTTGCTTTTCAACAAGCTCAGCTCTTACAAAAAGATCATTTACTACTCCATCGTCGAAAGCCTGGGAGAAAAAGCTACTGTGGATCTACAGATCCACCATTACAACAAAAATCTCTTTGAGGACTTCCTCGAAAGAAAACTGGGCAAGTACAACTATTACGTACTTGCCCCTCATTTCTTTGATCAAGACGGCCACCCGGAGACGGCTTACGACCTCATCAAAAAAATCCCTAAAGACAAACTGCTGATCATCGACCGCGCGGTCAAGGGCCATGAAAATGAGTTTCCCGGTATCTATCAGGATTTCAGCAAAGACATATTTGAAGCTCTGGAATCCGGTATCTCTCATCTCAAGAAATACGAACGCCTGATCCTTGTCTTTCCCAAAGGAGGAATGTATCCGGTGGAGATCATCGATGGATTTAAGAAATTTTGCTTTTTCCATGATTTCAAAAACCTGGTCATCGACGGAATGGATGATGAAGAACCCGTAGAAACAGGAGAATGCTACATCGTGCTTTCTGAATCGGATCTGGTCAGCGTGGTCAAAAAGACCAGAGAACAAGGCTTCAATCTAGGCGAACAAATCGGCTTGATTTCATACAATGACACACCTCTTAAGGAAATTTTAGCGGATGGGATCACTACCATCTCGACAGATTTCACTCACATGGGGAGATCCATTGCAGAGCAGATTTTGGGTACCGAAGACAGGATTCCTATCAAAAACCCATTTAAGCTGACCATCCGAAAATCTCTCTAAAAGCCGAATCAAATGCCCAAAACTCCAGTCACTGCTGTTTTTGACATTGGGAAAACCAACAAAAAGTTTTTTCTTTTCGACGAATCTCTTCAAGAAGTCTGGCACACGTATACCAGACTAGAGCCCATCCCGGATGAGGATGGATTTCCAGCAGAACCTGTCCTTCCGATGAGGGACTGGATGATCAGCACACTGAAAGAGGCTTTGAAGTCGGAAGAATACGAAATCAAAAAATTAAATTTTTCCGGACACGGAGCATCATTCGTTCATGTGGATGAGCAGGGAGAGCCCGTCACCCCTTTGTACGATTACCTGAAGCCATTTCCAGAAGATTTGCTTAGCAAATTTTATCAGGAAAATGGAGGCAAGATGGATTTTTGCAAGCAGACTTCCTCTCCTCCTCTGGCCATGCTCAATTCTGGTTTGCAGATTTATTTCATCAAGCATCAGAAGCCGGACTTATTCAAAAAAATCAAATACAGCCTTCATCTCCCCCAATACCTCAGTATGCTTTTTACCGGGCAGATGGTATCAGATTACACCAGCATCGGCTGTCATACAGCATTGTGGGATTTTGAAAAAATGGACTACCATGATTGGGTGAAAAATGAGTCCATAGAAGCTTTGCTTCCTCCTATTCTTCCCGGCAATTCACTTCTTCAGACCAAGGCGGAGTTTGGAAGCATCCCTTGTGGGATCGGTGTTCACGACTCATCCGGGGCACTTCTCCCCTATTTGAGTCAGGAAAAAACTCCCTTTGCCTTGCTTTCTACAGGAACTTGGGCGATCAGTATCAATCCTTGGAACAAGTCAAAACTCACCAAAAAGCAATTGAAAAGCGATTGCTTGCAGTTTCTGAGCATCCAAGGACAACCGATCAAAATTTCCCGCCTATTCATCGGGGAAGAGCACAAATACCAGATCGAGCAAATGTACGCCCACTGGGACCTTCCTCAAGGGACTTACAAAAAAATGAAGTTTGACGAGCATAGTTTTGAAAAAGCCAGAGCATGCCCTGAGAAAAAAATTGCTTTCCGCTATCTCAATCCGGAAGATTTCGGAATCGAAAAAGGTGGAGGAGCAAGTTTGGACAGTTTCACGGATTTTGAAGAAGCCTACTACTGTTTTATCCATGAATTGACGGAATTGCAGGTAGCTTCGCTAAGACTAGTTTTGGACGACACCGAAGTCCGCAAACTCTATGTGGATGGAGGCTTCAATGCCAATGATATTTTCCTGGAAATGCTTCGACGAAAGCTTCCCCAAATGGAAATCATCCCGAGTGACTTCCCCAACGGCTCTGCTTTGGGTGCGGCCATGCTGGTCAATTCCGACTTCGGCAATTGATATCAGGCTAGTTTTTTCTCCAAAAAGAAAATAATCTTTCCGGCTCCACCAGTACGGAAGCCCAACTTCATTCCGAGCTTGTCTGCGATTTTCTTGCATAGCGGCAAGCCTATACCTGTACCTTTCTCCCGATTGGTACCATACGAGGCTTTGATCTTAAACTCGAAAATACGTGCGGCAAAGTCATCTGGAATTTCGGGACCATCATTGATCACCTCCCAGCAGATCCACTCCTCACTCCTGACAAAGTCAACACTTATCTGACTTCCCTCCGGTGAAAATTTAATGGCATTATCTAGAAGATTCTTGAGAATGATTTTTACCTCATTGACTTCCAGATCGACTTTAGTCCCTCTCTCGTTGAATCGCGAAATGATTTGCTGTCCCTTTTGACCGGCCTGTACCTGCATGGTTCGAACCATTTCCTCATTGATCTCTACCGGATCGATCAGCTGAAAATCAACTTTGCCATGATCGAGCTCGTTCATGACCCAATGAAGCGTATTGTTCAGCACATTGTTTAGGTGATAGCTTTGTTGCTTCAGCTCCTGAAAGACCGTCTGCAAATCCTCTTTTTCCATCATACCCAGGCTATGGAGCTCCACCGTGGAGTTGAGTGTCGCTATGGGATTTTTCAAGTCATGCGATAGCAAAGCTATCAGCTGGTTTTTCTTTTCATTCAGAGCACTCAGTTCTTTATTGGCAGCTTCATTTTCCTCCATTACCTGAGTGAGAAAAGTGTTTTGCCTCCGATACCCAAAAATCCAGAATTGGATACCCAAAAAGATAAAAAGACAGCACCAGATCAACGTAATCACATGGTCCCAAAACAACACTTCATCACTGCTGTAGTTAGAGGGAATTTGGATCATTCCACTCGTATCCATATAGATCATCGTACACATATAGAGCAATACAAACACCAGCCAGGCGATTTTCAGCACTCCCCGAAAAAGCACAGCAATCGCCGCCACCAGCATAAATACCGTATATACTGTCGGTCCATTAAACCCATCATTGTAGTAAAAATTCAGCGTGATCAACCCCAGAGTCAGAAACACGATCAAGCTTAAAATCAATTGATAGCGCCGAGATCGTTTCATCCACCAATAGGAAAGAAAATACAATCCAGAATAGCCAAACTTGAACCCGGCGATCATCCAGCTCAAGCCCATTGCGACGTCTGACAATCCTAAGAAAATCAACAAAACGCCAGAAAGCAGTGCAAAAATCCGGGACACTCGCTCTTGTAGCAGCTCCTGGGACACCAAAGACTTCTCTTGAAAAAACTGCGCCATTAGCTTTGATTAAGATCTCGAATGGATCGCTATTCGATTACCTTCCGAATCCAGAAAAACTCCCATGTAGCCGATATCTTCCGCAATCAACCTTTTGGGAATCTGCACCTTTCCTCCAGCACCCTCTACTTTTGCCAGCTCCACAGCACAGTCTTCTGATGAGAAATAGATTAAAGCGCCTGCATGTCCGCTAGTCTCATAAAACTCTTGATGATAAACCAAACTTCCTCCAGCTCCTTTTCCATTTTCCTCCCAGGGAAACCAAGCCATTTGAAAATCCCCCATCACCTGAAGGCTTAGCTTGCAGTCAAAAACTTCTTCATAAAAATCAATCGCCCTTGACATATCCTTGACAGGAATCTCAAACCAACCTACTGTTACATTTTTCATAACCTGTGACTTTTATACTCTTGTTAATTTGATCGGATATGTTTTCCCTGCATTCCATTGACACACGTAGATATTTTCATCCTGATCGATGCAGACATCGTGACAATGCTTGAAAACGGGATCACTCTGCACCATCAGCTGTAGTTCTCCATTGCGATACTCCGGCGCCGTACCTCCAGGATTGGACACGACCTGATTGGATTGATCCAAAATCGTGACAAAACCGGAATTATCCGTCTGATTGAGGTATTTCAACCTTGACCAGCAAACACCAGAGTAGAGATTATCTCCATGAATCACCGGTCTGCAGACAAAAGCTCCCGGCAGAAAAATCGTCTCCATATACGCTCCATCCATACTGAACCTTTTGAAAGAGTTATGCCCTCTCGAAGTGCAAATCAACGTAGGAGCCGCTCCACCTCGCTGGTCCACAGCTATACCATGTGCTGTACTAAACTCTGCATCTCCATTACCACTTCCCCCAAATTTCCGAATGAAATTACCCTCTGAATCATACTGTAAGAAAAACTGAGAGCCATAACCATCAGCGATATACAGATCTCCATTGGGTGCTACAGCTGTCTCTGTCGGAGTCCATCTCATTTTTTCATCATAGATCCCATTCACCACCGGTGACTCGATCTCTGCTATGACTACTCCCGAAAGGGTAGTTTTGACTACTCGGCCACCATTGTCCACGATCCAGAGATACTCAGCATCGCCCTCATCTACGAGAGTGAGGCCATGAGCAGATTGGAGTCCTAGCGTCCATGTCTCCAATAGTTTACCGGACTGATCGTAGATGATCACATTGTTTTGCGGCTCGTCTGTCAGTAAAATCATCCGCCCCTTTCTATCCATCACCATTTCATGGCAATTGACCACAGGTACTTTAGTCGGGTCTAGGTTCCCCCATTTGGTATCTACTTGATAGGTAAAATCACCATGGCCTAGGACTTTATTTTTCAGTTCAAAAAGAGAAAAGTCATGTTTTACACTCATAGCAAGGCCAATTAAGGAGGAATTTTGGATAAATTTTCTTCTGGAATTCATGAATTCAAATGGTAATTCTGAGAATCGTTCTGTTTAAGAAATGGAAAATAGAAATAAAACTACAGCTAACCTCCCCACTCTCGCCAGAAATCTTACTTCAGCGGAAAATATTTGTATCACAAGGCCTTAGAAAAAAAATCACTAGATTCAATTTTCCCAAAAAACCTATCTATGAAAATCAAACACATCTTCATCCTCGCCCTAATGACTATTCCCATGTCCAGTTTTGGGCAGGAGATCGCTTTGCAGCTCTATTCTTTGAGAAATGAAATGCCCGAAAATCCAGAGAAATATCATCAAATGGTTTCCTCTTGGGACATTCATGCTCTTGAAGGCGGAGGTGGATACGGCTTGAGCAAATCGGAATATGCCAATCTCTTAGTTAAAAATGACCTGCGAGTAATTGGAGTCGGAGCAGACTACAACCAACTCACCAAAACTATCGCTCCGATCGTCGCTGAAGCCAAAAAATATGGGGCCAAATATGTGACTTGCTATTGGATCGCTCATCCCGACGGACCTATTTCACTTGATGAGATCAAAGTAGCCACTGCGCTGTTCAATGAAGTAGGGAAAGAATTTCAGGAACATGGATTGACATTTTTGTACCATCCTCATGGCTATGAATTCACCCCGATGAAAAAAGGGGTGGTTCTGGACTACATGCTGGAGAATGCGGAAAATTTCGGGTTCAACCTAGACGTCTACTGGATCAAAATGGGTGGTGGAGATCCATTGAAAATCATGAAAAAGCATAAAGGAAAATTTCCTTTGCTTCACCTAAAAGACCGTAGAATCGGCACCGCTGATACCCAAGACGGTCATGGTGATGTAGAAGACAATGTCGTATTGGGCACAGGCGATGTCGGGATAGCGGCTATCATCAAGGAAGCTCAAAAACAAGGGACAAAGTATCTGGTCATTGAGGATGAAAGTAGTCGGTCGGTGGAACAGATCCCTCTTTCGGTCGCTTTCATCAAACAACAATTAGAAAAGTAAGCTATCAACCATCTCAACAAAAAGGCCTCCAGAAATTCACTTTCTGGAGGCCTTTTTGTTGATTTCCCAAACCAAACAATCAATCTATGACTCCAAATAGTCTTGGCAACCAAAGTGAAATCTCTGGAAAAACCATAATCAAAATCAGACCGACGATCATCGCCAAGAAGAGGGGCAGCAATGGCTTAAGCACTTGCTGAATGGATATTTTAGCTATCCCTACCCCAATAAAGAGTACGGAGCCTACCGGAGGAGTACATAAGCCTATACACAGGTTGAGTACCATCATAATTCCAAAATGCACAGGATCTACTCCGAGTGAAGTCACCACAGGCAAGAAAATCGGAGTAAAAATCAATACAGCCGGTGTCATGTCCATGAATATCCCGACAAAAAGAAGTAGGAGATTGATCATGATCAAAATGACGAAAATATTATCGCTAAGCGAAAGGAGAAAATTGGAAATCCCCTGAGGAATCTCCTCTACCGACATCACCCAAGACATGGCCATCGAGGTAGCAATCAAAAGCATCACCACCGCGGTGGTCTCGGCAGACTTGAGTAGGACAGCAGGAAGATCTTTCCAGCTGATCTCCTTGTAAAATAGTGACAAAATCAAACTATACACTACCGCAATTGCAGAAGCTTCAGTCGCTGTAAATACACCGCCTACGATTCCCCCAATCACTACTACGAGAAGAAATAAACTTGGAATCGCATTATAGAATGTCTTAGCTAGCAAGCTCAATGAAGAAGATTCGCCCGCTGGAAGTTTTTTGATCTTCACCATGATCGCCGCTGTCACCATCAAAAGCAAGCCTATCAAGAGTCCCGGAAGATATCCTGCTACAAATAAAGCCGCTACAGACACTCCTCCAGAGGCCAGAGAATACACAATCAGCACATTGGATGGAGGAATAATCAATCCAGTCGTCGACGAAGTGATATTTACGGCAGCTCCCAATTCTTTTGGATAGCCTTCTTTTTCCATTCTTTTCCCCAGAATCCCACCCATCGAGGAGGCAGCTGCCACAGCGGAACCTGCAATAGCTCCCATCAACATAGCAGCAATGATATTCACATGAAGTAATCCTCCGGGCAGTCGACCGGTCATAGCTTTAGCAAATTCGATCAATCGATTGGCTATACCACCCCTGTTCATCAGTTCGCCTGCCAAAATAAAAAACGGAATAGCCAAAAGGGAAAAGCTATCCAGCCCTGTCCCCATTCGCTGGGCAATGGTAGTGATAGCTGGCAAAGACTGCACTGTCACCATCAAGGTCAGCATACTAGACAGTCCCAAACTCCAGGCTACAGGAACACCAATACCCAAAAAAAACAAAAACGAAATAACGAGAATCAGTACACTTACGAGTTCCATTAGGCTTGAATTTTAAGAGAGTGAGACAATTGCTTAATGGAATAAGCTTGATAATAAAGAACCAAAAGGCCACTAAACGGGATGATACCATAGACAAATGCCAAAGGAATCTGCAGCGTGGCAGATTTTTGGGAAAGTATAAATGTGATATAGACCAGATTGGATCCGCCGATCACCATCACTCCGATTGCAAAAACCAAAATGCAGCAATTGATCAGGATCATCATCTTTGTTCTGGCCTTCTCTTTCATTTTCGTCAAAAGAATATCGATGGCAATGTGCTCGTTTTTTCCCGCCACATAGGCTGCTCCCAGCATTCCCAGCCACACCAGCATGTACCTAGCCAATTCATCTGTAAAAGAACTCGGGTTTTTAAAAACGTATCGGGACACCACTTGCCAGGTCACATTGAGTACCATGAGTCCCATCAATGCTACCAAGAGATGGGCTATAAATTGGTCCAGTTTTGATTTGATTTTTAGAGAAAACATGAGGTTATTTTTGGGATTTCAGGGTCATTGGATTTCACGGATGGATTGGACGATGGCATAGATTTCAGGCTGGGCTACTTTCAGTTCCTCATAGACACCCTCCACGGCCTTCCGGAAAGGCTCCTTATCCGGACGGGTGATCGTCACTCCAGCAGCCTCTAGCTCACGCATGGACTCAGCAGTTGATTCTGCCCATAGGATAGATTCATAAGCTGCAGATTCATCAGCTGCTTCTTGCACCCACCCTTGCTCTTCTGGACTGAGACTTTCCCAGACTTTGGTACTGATGATCACCACATCCGGGATGGAAGTGTGCTCATCCAGGCTATAAAATTTGCAAACTTCGTAATGTTTGGAAGTATAGAGACTGGGAGGATTATTCTCTGCAGCATCTACAATCCCTTGCTGGAGCGCCGTGTACAATTCCCCGTAAGAAACGGGAGTAGGCGAGCTTCCCATTGACCGCACCATATTGGCAGCGGTAGGACTCTCCATCACCCGCACTTTGAGACCTGCAAGATCTGCTGGCGTCTCGACTGGTTTGTCTTTGGTATAAAAACTCCGCTTACCTGCATCATAATAACACAAGCCTCTGAGCCAAAACTTCTCTCCATCGAGTAATAGCTGCTTGCCGATAGGTCCATTTAGCACTTTCTTTTGATGCTCATCATCTCTGAAAAGATAGGGCATCCCAAAAACCTGCATCGTCGGAGCAAAGCCTTCCAGCGCTGCGGCAGAGACTTTGGTCATCCCCAGACTACCTATCTGAAGTAATTCCACCAATTCTCTTTCAGAACCTAGCTGCTGATTGGGATATACTTTGACCTTGATTTTGCCTCCCGACTTTTCCTCAATTTTCTCACCCATAAAAAGCATCGCTTCATGGACGGGATGATTGACTACTTGGGCATGACCCAGTTTGATGATTTTGACATTGAGATTATCCGAGCAGGAACTCAAGACCAAAAGGACCAAACACAAAAACAAACTACTGATTGAAAATTTCATGGGTTTATTGGCTGCAACTTGTATCAAACAATATTAACTATTCTTCTCTTGCTCTTTCTCAGAATCTACGGAATCGGTTTAAACTTTCCCTTGCCACATAGATTTTATTCTCCAATTCTTCAAACTTCCCCCCTTCGATCAGATCCGCTGCAAAAAGCTGAGATCCCATCCCGACACAGTGTACTCCTGCTTTGGCCCAAGTGGCCAGGTTGCTTTCCTCTGTGGTGACACCGCCTGTAGGCATGATTTTGAGATCCGGGATGACAGAGCGCACCGCTTTGATAAATTCCGCACCCAATACATTGGCTGGGAAAGCTTTGATCAATCCAATTCCGGATTTATAAGCCCGATACGCTTCCGATACTGTTCCTATGCCAGGAATCCAGGTGATATCATGCTGTGATGTATAAGAAGCCAAGTCCTCATCCCAAATAGGCGACACCAAAAAATCAGCTCCCATCTCGTAAAACTGCTTCGCATCAGCTGTGGTGAAAATCGTCCCTATCCCAAGATAAAAACCTTCCCAATCCCGTGCTGCTTCTCTTAGCTGAGCAAATACCTCGGCAGAATGAGTTCCTCTATTGGTAAACTCAAAAACCTGCAAACCAGCTTTTCGACAGCTTTTCATTACGTGAAGGGCCGTATCTGCATCCGAATGATTGTAAACAGGGATAATACCCGAGTCCTTCATCTGCAGAACAATCTTTTCTCTCATCATCTTATCTTAATAGTCTTCCTACATTTTTATTTTCTACCAGTGCCAAGACTTCCTCCACACTCACCTCATTGGCATCGCCTGGAATACTGTGTTTCAAGACAGACGCAGCCGTTGCAAAATCAAGCCCTTTTTCTTCCCCAAACTCCTCTAAACCATATATCAGACCTGCAATAAAGGCGTCTCCTCCTCCGATTCTATCCACGAGCTGATCCATTTGAAACACCTTCGTTTTGTAGGAGACATCCGGGGTAAGCAAAATTCCTGACAACTCATTTTGATCCGCAGAGATAGAATTGCGCTCAGTTGTAGTGATGTATTTCAATGCAGGGAATTTATGAAAGGCTTCTTCACAGGACTTTTCAAAAGTATCCTCTTGGATCCCTGCACAGTTTTCCAAGTCGGTCTGTCCTGCCACTATCAGTTGGGAATAAGAAATCAATTCTGGCATCACCTCCACTGGGCTGACGCCATATTGCCAAAGGTTGCGACGATAGTTGATATCAGCACTCACTTTGACTCCATGTTTTTTTGCTGCTTCTAGTGCTTTTCTGGTCAATTGAAGCGCGTTTTCGGAAATAGCAGGAGTAATTCCAGTCCAGTGAAACCAATCCATTCCATCCATGATTTCATCCCAATCAAAGTCCTCTGCGGAAATTTGTGAAAAGACCGAATCACTACGATCGTAGATGATCCTGGAGGCTCGCTGCATCGCTCCTACTTCCAAAAAGTACAAACCCAAGCGCCCCTCTTTCCGGGGAATGTATTGGGTTCCGACACGAGAAGCCCTCAGATATTTCAATACTGACTCACCAAAATCATGCTTGGGCAGTGCTGTGACATGCTCTACTTCACAGCCCCATTGGGACAATGAGATGGCGACATTGGCCTCTGCTCCACCGTAAACTGCCGAGAAATCTGATGCTTGCGAAAATCTATGCCTACCAGCTACTGTGAGCCTCATCATAATTTCGCCAAGTGTAACAATTTTTAAAGACATCCTTCTATTTTTGTCGATTAATAAAATTTAAAAGGACTTTTCCTTTTGTTTGATAAATTTATATTTTGCGCAATCGATTGCGCAATATAATCAATAAATCGAATGAACCATAAAACTTTAAAAATTCACCCAAACGATAATGTGCTGGTAGCGCTGTCCGACCTGAAGGCAGGCGAAACCATCACATACGGTGAACTTTCCATTACCCTGAAGACAGACGTATCGGCCAAACACAAATTTGCAATCTATGACTTTCAAACAGGCGAACTCATCTACATGTATGGGGGAATCGTCGGAAAAGCAACAGAGCCAATTAGTGCCGGTCAAGCTTTGACAACAGCCAATGTGACTCACGAAGCTGAAAATTTCGGTAAAAAATCAGGAGACTATCAGTGGACAGCCCCTGACATTTCCCGCTTTGAGGGACGTACTTTTCGAGGATATCATAGAAAAGACGGCCAGGTAGGCACCAAAAATCACTGGCTGGTCATCCCGATGGTATTCTGCGAAAACAGAAATGTCAACACCATCAAAGAAGCATTTTTGGAGGAATTGGGTTTTGCTAAGCCTAGTCCCTACAAACAGCTGGTGCAGGAAATGAAAAACCTCTACCAGTCCGGAAAAAAAGAATCTATTGAAGGACTCACTTTCAGCAGCACCTACGAAGTAGCAGACCAGCGCCTTTTTGAAAACATCGATGGGATCAAGTTTCTAACGCACCAAGGAGGTTGTGGCGGAATTCGCCAAGACTCCGAAGCGCTCTGCGCACTTTTGGCGGGATACATCAACAACCCCAACACTGCTGGAGCTACTATCCTTAGCCTTGGGTGTCAAAATGCTCAAGTGAATGACCTGCAGGAGAAATTAAAGAAAATCGCTCCCAATTACGACAGACCTTTGGTCATTTTGGAACAACAGAAAGAAGGAACCGAACAGGCTCTCTTGACTAAAGCGATTAAGGAAACTTTCTTGGGAATGGCAGAAGCCAATATGACCCAGCGGGAAGAAGCTCCATTGTCCAAGCTATCAGTAGGTCTGGAATGCGGCGGATCAGATGGTTTTTCCGGTATCTCAGCCAACCCATCCGTGGGTTATGCTGCCGACCTTTTGGTTGCCTTGGGTGGAAAAGCGATTCTTTCCGAATTTCCCGAACTTTGCGGTGTAGAGCAGGAACTGATCAACAGATGTGTCAATGACGCCACTGCTGAAAAATTTTCCCACTTGATGAGAACCTATGCATCTGCAGCGGAAGCAGTTGGGTCTGGGTTTGATATGAACCCATCTCCGGGCAATATCAAAGATGGACTCATCACAGATGCCATGAAGTCTTCTGGAGCAGCCAAAAAAGGCGGAACATCGCCAGTTTCTGATGTTTTGGACTATGGCGAATACCTAGCCAAACCAGGCCTTACGCTCTTGTGCACTCCTGGAAATGATGTAGAAAGTACTACGGCCATGGCAGGATCCGGTGCCAATGTCATCCTTTTCACCACTGGTCTAGGTACTCCTACCGGAAACCCAATCACCCCAGTGATCAAGATTTCCAGCAATCACCGTTTGGCTGAAAGAATGCCTGACATCATCGATGTCAATGCGGGACCTGTGATCTCAGGAGACAAATCAATCCAGGAAATGGGAGAAGAAATTCTTGAAAAAATCATTCGGGTAGCCAGCGGTGAGGAATCCACCAAAGCCGTCCTACTCGACCAAGATGACTTTATCCCTTGGAAAAGAGGAGTTTCCCTCTAATCTTCAAAAGGAAATCGAACCAGCTTGTTTTGCTGAGAAGATAAATAGACAGCCCGGATCAACTCGACTGATTTCCGGGCTGTTTTTCCATCTACAACAGGCATTTCTTTGGTACCAAGAGCATTTAGAAAATGTCTCCACTGTGCGAGGTGAAGCTGAAAACCAATAGCGTTAGGATCAGAAGATCCACTGCCCAAAACTACCTCCTGATGAGTTTCTGTGGATGTTTGTCCTTTGATATTCCAAGCGACTAGTTTGCCTGCTTCCAAAATAGCACTACCCTGCGTCCCATAAATCTCAATCTTCTCGGGATAACCCGGAAATAGAGACGTAGCAGAAGTGAGGTTTCCGATAGCCCCATTCTTGAATGTTACCAGGGCTGATCCGAGGTCTTCTGCTTCGATATCATGGTAGCTAGTGAGGGTTTTCGCGTAGACGGATTCTACATCACCCATCAGGTCTAGCAGCAGATCAAGCGTATGAATACCTTGATTGATAAATGCCCCTCCACCGTCTGCTTTGATATTTCCTTTGTATTTGCTGGAGGCGTAGTAAGACTCCGTTCGATACCAATTGACATAGGCATTCCCCATCAGCAATCGACCAAAAACGCCATCATCCACTGCCTTTTTCAACTTTTGATAGTCTTCAGCAAATCTGTTTTGGAAGATCACTGCTAGCTGAACTCCTCTTTTCTCTGCCTCGAGAATCAACTCATCTGATCTACCTAGCGTAATTTCCAAAGGCTTTTCTATCATGACGTGCTTGCCCTTGTGAATAGCACGAAGGCTAGGCTCCAGATGCATTCCGCTAGGTGTGCAAACACAAACGATGTCCAGGTCAGGGATTTCCAAAAACTCATCCAAATCCGAAAAAACTGGCTCAATGAATCTAGTACGTGCCGCTTCAGCACTTTCTGGATTGGGATTGAAAAGCCCTACTACTTTCGCATCTTCGAGTTCTGCGATGGCTTGCACATGTTTGATTGCGATGGCTCCTGTGCCTATGATTCCGATTCCTTTCATGATTTTCAGCGAATAGTTTGAAGTAAATTTTCCCAGGTTTTTTGGGAAACAGGCACTCCGTTTTTCAAATTATTGATTCTGGTCTCTAAAGTTTTCTGTCCCGGATAGGTGACACGCTTCCCTTCAAATACTGCCGCACCAAGATAATCTTTCAATATAGCCTCTATCCTGGCATCCATCTCCGAAGCTAACCCTAGGGCCTGAGGATCCAAGGCTATAAAGACTTGCGAAAGGCTAGTTTCTACAGGTTCCTTCCCGATCTCATGAGTACTTTTGCCTCCCGAAAGCAGCGTTCCCAGCAAATCCAGCATCAGTGAAAGCCCTGCTCCTTTCCAAAGACCTGCCGGCAATGCCAAATTATTTTCCAATACCGTTCCAGGCTCTTTGGTCATTTGTCCTCTCTGATCAAATCCAACAGGAAAATCAGCCTCCTTTCCTTGCGCTGCCAATAAACTTAATTTCCCATAAGCAAACTGGGACATGGCCATATCCAATACAATAGGTTTCGTGGGGTGAGGAATCCCAATGACTAGGGGATTATTCCCCAATTTGGGCTCCTTGCTACCCCAAGCCGGCATATTGGGTGTGGTGTTGGTAAAGCAAATCCCTATCTTCCCCTGAGCAATAGCTTGCCAAGCATAGCTTCCACCCCTCATCCAATGATTGGTATGAGCGAGCCCCACCATCCCGACTCCTACTGAAGAAGCCAGAGAAATTGCCCGATCCATACAAAAATTAGCGTTGAGATTACCAGGTCCTTGATTACCATCCCATCGCTCAAAGACTACACTTTGTGAAAGCAATGTTGGTTTGGCATCAGGCCGCACCACTCCTCGATGGATGTAGTCCAAAAATCTACCAAAGCGCTCAATTCCATGGGATCGCACACCATCCAAGTCTGTTTCTGCAAAAAGTCTGGCACATAACTCTGCTCTTTCCTCATCAAACCCATGCTGCATCAATGCATCCTGAAGCTTGTTTTTCAGGTCAATGTACGGAACTAACAAATCAGCCATTAAAATTCGAGTGATGAGCTTTCAAGTTAATTCCCAGCTTGGAATTAAGCAATCTTACAAGATTTGCTTTGACACCAGGCTATTCAAATAAACCTCCACATTGGTATAGTCCAGATCGAGGTTAAATTGATGGCTATCAGCAGCGGAATTTGGATCCAATTCATTTTTAACCTCCCAATCATCCGGCATTCCGTCTAGATCTGAATCTTGCGGTGCTGGCATTGATTTTAACTTGGGCCATCCACCTACCTGTGCCTGAGAATCTATGATTCCATTAGCTCCAAAGGTTTCTTTTCCAGTCCTCACTTCTTCCAATATCCGTAAGTCAATTTCATCCCGACTCTTGCTTGCTCCGGCTTCTTTTAAAACCAATTGTAAAGCATCATTGGCACTAAAAGTCTGGACCTGCACAACTTCCAGTGCCTGATGTAGCAGCTCAAAATCTCCATCTCCCTTCGGATGGACACCTTGGGAATTATCCTTTGTCTGTACAGCATTTCCCTCCATGACATTTCCTGCCACATAGAATTTACCAAATGGACTATAAGGCTGTACAAATCGAATGTTTTTGGCCCCGGTAGCAGGCCCAGGTTTGTAATAATTATTTACCAAATTATAATTCCCCTCCTCACCGGCATAGGCGCTATTTCCTTTCCAATTGTAAACGACATTGTTTCTAAAATCAGCCAATTCCTTTTCAGGCATTTTGTGATAGCGAGCACCATTGAACCTGGGGTTCCGACTGTTGTGATCAGAAAGGAGATTGTATAAAAAAGAAGCTCCCATTCCTCCCCAGATCCCTCCATAGCCATGTTCGCCTTTTTCGTGAACAGACTTATTGAGGCTTTCTGAAAGGATACAATATTGAAGTGTGAAATTTTCATTGTCATAAAAGGAACCACATTCGTCAGTGGCCCAGCTGAGCGAACAGTGATCAATGATGACATTTTTGGTGTGGATCGCACTCATGGCATCATCCTGCGCCTTTCGCTCATCCCCCATCCTGCTTCGGATATAGCGAACGATTACATTGTTTGCCTTGATTTTCAAAGGGAAGTTTTTCAGTGTGATTCCACCTCCTGGAGCTGACTGACCAGCGATCGTCAGGTCACCATGATTGACATCCAAAGAGGACTCCAACTCTATAGTGCCTGACACTGCAAAAGTGATGATCCTTGCCTCCTTCTTTTGAATGGCATCTCTCAAACTTCCTGGTCCATCGTCCTTAAGATTGGTCACGACAATGACCCGTCCTCCCCGGCCTCCTTTGGTATATTTCCCAAACCCTTCTGCGCCTGGAAAAGCCAATGATTGCCCTTCTTCTCCCTGTGCAAATGTCAAAGAAGCCAATAGGAACAAGCCTAAGAAAATCAATCCCTTTCTCATCGTTTATCCCTGATCTTTAAGCATAGGATTAGTCCTTTTGCATAGCTGAATACAAACTCCCCAAGGATCCCGCAGCATTACCAAATGTGATCCATCGGGCAGGACATCATCACTTATTTCTTCAGCACCAGCTTCACACAGGCGCTTTTTGTCCGATGCTGGATCTATCGAGACAAAAGCCAAATGAACCGCCAATGGATGCAGCTTGGAAAACTCCAATGTTTCTCCTTTAGGATTGGAGTAGAGCTCTAGCATTACATTACCGCTATCATCTGCCAAAAATGTCATATAAGGCGCTTGGGCCATTTTCATTTTCACCTGCATCCCCAAATGCTGCTCGTACCAGAGGGCCATGGCTTTGGGATTGGATACGTTGATTGCAAAATGTTCAATTTTCATTTTTATAAAGTTTACTTCAGTGGAAAGTCTTTGATCAAACTATTCAAATAGACTTCAAGATAGGTATAAGGAGTCCCAGGTTTGACTTCCTTTCCATCACTGGCGGATTCATGATCCAGTCCATTGGCTTTTTCCCACTCATCAGGCATTCCATCCAAGTCGGAATCCAAAATAGCTTGCCCAGCACGCAAACTCGGCCAACCTCCCACGTCGGATTGAGAATCTATGATTCCATTAGTACTTCCCAAAGACCCTTCAAAATCAAAGGTGTTGGATCGTACATTCGCAATTATTCTTTCATCCACAGAGTCTCTTGACAGATTGTTGCCAGCCTGATCTAGCACCCATTCTAGAGCTTCCTCGGCACTGTGAGTTTTTACATTCTCATATATTTCATGCGGGACATCGAGCCGCATAGCAGCTAGTTCGTCCGAACTGACAGTACCGTAGCTTCCATGAAATTGGTTGATCACCCCATGCTGCCAATTATCCGCCAGCACATTCGGGTTGCCCTCGACGACATTGCCTTCGATATAAAACTTCCCCCAAATGCCAAACACTTCGGCACCTTCCACTTTATTTTTATCAATGGAAATGATCCTGTTCCTCTTACTACCGCCCGGACTCGCTGGCCCAGGTTTGTAATAATTGTTGACCAAATTGACATTCATGGCTTCACCGCCATAGGTACTGTTACTTGCCCAATTGTAGATGACATTGTTTCGCATGTCCACTTTATCCGTCAGAGCAAATGCTTTGCCCGCTGCCTCACCCAATCGGGGGTTTCTGCTATCATGATGGGCCAACAAATTGTGATGAAAAGTCGCATTTTTACCACCCCAAATCCCTCCATAGCCATGAGATCCTTTTTCATGCACGGATGTCTTGAGGCTTTCAGACACGACACTACACTGGAGTGTAAAATCCTCATTGCCGTAGAATGTAGCGCACTCATCCGTAGACCAGCTAATCGAGCAATGATCTATGATGATATTTTTTTGAAATCTGGCCTCTAAAGCGTCTGCTTGCTGAGCAGCCTCATCCCCAAGACGGAAACGCAAGTACCGAACGATCACGTTGCTGGCGCTGATCACCACAGGAAAGTCCCGAATCGTAATCCCGTCACCCGGGGCACTTTGTCCTGCAATAGTCAAATCACCATGAATGATATTCAGTCTTGATTTGAGCTGGATCGTCCCTCCCGTAACAAAAACGATTGTTCTTTTTCCAGCTTGATTGATAGCATAGCGCAAGGTACCGACCTGCCCATCATCCTCCAGACTCGTCACATAGAAGACTTTCCCTCCCCTACCTCCGGAGGTAAACTGACCAAAACCTTCCGCTCCCGGAAATGCATATTCAGGCCCATCATAGGGAGGAATCTCCACGACAGGATCTTCCTGATCAGCATCCTCGACTTCTGTGTTCGTTTGGCAAGACCAAAAGGTGCAGAGCAATAAAACCAGCAAATAGTTTTTCATCATACGCTTTGATTCACTGTCAGAAGGGACAATAAAAAGGTGTGGAAATTCCACACCTCTTTTTAGATAAACAATAAACCCGATTCATTAAAGTTTTGCTCTCCATCGTGGATCTCCGCTGTCATATTTCCCAGCGAATCCATTGTCCTGAAAGTTGAAATTATAAGCGTCTGGATTGACCCAGAGTGTAGCCTGACCACCTGCGTAATTCCCAAGAGGGAAGCCAGGAATAGGATCTGAGTTGAATGAAAAATCAGAAGTACTGTAGACATTGACAATATCGAAAACTGTCTCTGCCAAACCTTCCATCCCTCGGATCGAAAGGTCATCAGACATGGCCTCATCCCATCCATGACCAAATATGCTGTTACGGATCTTGATTCCTTGAGCTACATTGTTGTTGCCGTCGCCCCCTCTGTATCTGAAGATTCTATTTCCAGAGGTGATGAAATTAGCAAACGTACAGGATTCGATCGTGATAGACTGAGAGTTGTTTCTGGAAGTGACGCCATTTTGAATTCGACTGAAAGTCGAGTTTTCGAAGGTGATATGATTGACATGTGCAGTCATCTCATCATCGCTTGGGTTTGTATCTGTGGTCAAAAGACCATAGCCCCCGATGCTGTCCACCTGAGTATTTCTCACCGTGTATTGGTCGATTGCTACTGTTCCGCGGATCCTGATGATACCTCTGAAGGTAGTCAAGACACAATTGTCAAACAGCAACTCACCTACATTGACTCCATCCGTATTCGGATTGAACACATAGTCTCCACTATAATCTTCCCCTCTGATTTCCAAATCCACAAATCTGATGAAATCGATCTGAGATCCTTCTGCAATATTCCAGTTGCCTGTAGTCACCAATCTGGCCTTTTGCTCTCCGAAGCCATATGCAGCCTGAATCGTGATGGACTTGTCCAGATCTTCCTCTGGAAGATCATAGGTCATCCCTCTTTTTACCAGAATAGTTGCTCCCGGATGTGCCGCTGCAACCGCATCAGCCACAGCAGATGAACTTTCATTTTCTCGAATATCGATGACATTTGGATCAGTAGGATCTATGTCTGCTACTCGGGTAGTGTAAGGCACCCAACCTCTGAGTACTTCATCACTGTAAATGGCGATTTGGTAGTCAGTCTCAGGCTCTAGCCCAGTCACGATCACTTCCCCAGCCAATGCCTGCTCTGCAGAGACCGGCTGCTCCTCCATCAATGGAGTGGTCAGCCTAAGGTCATCCCCAGCAAACACTTTGGTTCCGGTCACCTGAGCTCCTGCCAGTACCCAACTCACGCGTGCAGCTACATCTGTCACATCATAAACCGCCGGTTCATTGATAATACTTGGGAATCGCTGCGTCCGCACATTGCCCAGATCGGAGGCCTTACTATCATAGGTAGCGTCCGTTGCACGAGCCGTGGCACGCACTTGGTACAGCTGATTCCAAAACAAGTCTTCTCCTACCAGCTCACGATTGATCCGCACATAACTGGTGTCTGATTCGATCAGATAGTCTACCGTATTGAAGGTATCCCGGCTGACTTCCACAGTATAGGAAACGGCTTGCTTTAGGTTGCCCATATTAACAATGATCTCATTGGCTTCTGAAAAAAGCTCTTCATTCAACACCGGTCTAAACAAGCGGGTCTGCTCAAATACTTCTTCATCTTCCTGGCAAGCAGTGAAGGAAAAAACTCCAACAATTGCCAAAAACAAGAGAGAATTAAATTTCAATTGTATGTTTTTCATTTTGATTTCTTTTTTGGCTAAAGGGAATTAGAATCCATATCCGTCATTGGTCAGCGTGCCTTGACTATTGGCTATGGCGCTGGCCGGAATCGGGAAAATATACCTTACCACACCTGGATTTGGTCCGTCGATGTAGTTTGCCCAATCTTTGGTGATCCACTCCGAATAGGTAAGAGTCTCATCGTGCATACTCAATAGGAAAGGAACCTGATTCCACGTATCATCCGGTGGAGCGACTACTTTGGTATTTGGATTAAGGATGACAAAGTCTCCATTGTCTGCTATTTTCCAATACATGTAGTCAGGGAGTGTTCCTGTACCATAGAAAGCATCATCAGCCATCTTTTTCAATCCCTCCACGGTCTCATCCATTTTTTCGGAATAATTACCCCATCGAATCAATTCGTATTTACGGATCATCTCTCCGCCAAATTCCCATGCTCGCTCATCGACGATAGCTTGGAAAAAGTCTTCTTTACTTCCCGATACCTCACTCACGTAGCCGTCTACTTTTTCGGACCAAAGCGAAGAATTGAAGGCTCTTCTTCTGACACGCTTCAGTTGCTCCTGCGCTTCTGCCGTCGGGCCGTTCAATTCATTTTCGGCCTCAGCATACATCAGCAATACATCCGCATAGCGCATCATCGGCCAGTTGATACCAGTACCTTTCGCAGATGAAGCTCCTGGAGGATTTTCCAAGAAATGACGGCTCCATTTGCCCTGCGCGATATTCGTTCTGTTGTTGATAAATTCCTTTTCGAAGCTCGTATTGATCTTGTACAAAGCACAAGTCACATCTCTTCTTACATCCAGCGTATCGAAAGAGAAATAATAGGTCGGCGGAATAGCCATGTAATTATTTCCTGAGCCGAAACTATGTGCAGCCGTAGGCCCGCCTTCCACGGTGATCCCGATATTCCAGGCTACATCTCCATTGCCCAAAGCAAAAGGTACTTCAAACAAAACCTCTGAATTTACCGGAGAGATGAATTTGTTTTGATTCAAGAAAACCTGACGATAATCTGTCGGCAACTCACGGTCCTTCAGTGCAATCAGCTTTGCTGAGTAATCTTTGGCAATCTGATAGTACTCAAGGTAATCTGATGCTCTGCTTTGGCTCAGGTCAGGATTGACATAGTAGCCTCCGCGCTGAAGTGCTAGTCTGGCTATCATCCCTAGCGTATATTCCCGAGTCACTTGCTCAATACCGTATGGAGTTTCGTCTGCCCACATCATCCCTTCTTCCACTTCGATCATATCTTGGATCACTCCAGAGAGGATCACATTGCGATCTTCTTTTGGCAGGTTGAAATCAGCCCCGGCCACCGGAGCTTCATTGACATAGGGTACGTCTCCAAAGTAAAAAGCCAAGATGGAGTACCAGTAAGCTTTCAAGGTCACCGCTTCTCCGAGTAGATGACTCATCGTTCTGGCTTCTACCGGATCTTCGGATTCCAATTTTCCACTGGCTCTAAGTCCTTCGATGGAGATATTGGCATCTCGAATGGCTCGGTAGGCATAGGTCCAAACGATCTCCAAATCCCGGTTGCTCTCGAGTGCATTGAGATCCCAGATCTGATATCTGTCGCCGGTACTGGTCCAACCGCTTTGATGCTCGATATCGGTATTCCCTGCCATATTATTGGAAAGTCGGGACCGGAAGGCATCTTGTCCAAAATGAGAGTAGACAGCATTGACACCTTTCCGGGCATCGTCTACATTGGAATAAATATAATTGGAGTCAAAAGTGGAGATAGACTCCGGCTCCAGAAAATCACTGCAGGACATGACCAATACGGAAGCTGCAGCTAGTGCGAATTGATTGAATTTTATAGCTTTCATTTGATTTATCCTTAGAATGTCACATTAAGTCCAACAGTATATGAGCGGGATCTCGGGAAGGAGGAATAATCCACCCCCGGAGTCAACGCTGCATAAGCACTGCTTCGAGTCGTACTTACTTCAGGATCATAGCCTGAGTAATCTGTCCAAATGGCCAGGTTGTTTCCCGTACCATAGATTCTCAACTGAGACAACCCAATTTTGGAAATCAGCTCTGTCGGGAAGGAGTAGCCTAAGGTCAGGACATTCAATCGGATAAAAGATCCATCCTCGATCGCCCAGTCTGACACCACCGCTCCTGCTATCCCGAAGCTGTTGTGAGACCACATGGTTTTACCTTCGTTCATCTCACCTAATTGTCCTAGGTCAGTGACTACCTCCCCTGGAGTACCGGTATAGCTACCATCCACATCGATATAGGTGAATCGATTATCGGAATGCATCGTAGTCAGCAAGTTGCCATAGGTCACTCTTCGGAATTGATTGTATTGGATTTTGCCAGTGTTGTACACTTGGTTTCCGAATTGATAATTGAAGAAAACAGAAGCGTCAAATCCTTTCCATCTCGCATTCAGGCCAAATCCACCCTGGTTTTTAGGGAGAGCATTCCCAATCACCTGACGGTCATCTGCATTGATTTCTCCATCTCCATTCAGGTCTTTTAGCTTCATATAGCCTGGACGGATATTCGTATTACCGACAGCAGCGCCGGAGTTTGGCACACCTTCTTTAAGCTCATATGTATCAGAGATGGCATTGTAAGATTGAAAATCATCCACTGAATAAAACCCATCGGACACATAGCCAAACATATCCCCAAGTTTGCCTCCTACACGGAGGTAAAAGTCATTGATATTGTTCAAATCTGTACTAGCCCAGTTGGACTGAAAAAAGCGCTCATCTGTCCCGTCCAGCTCCTCAATTTTGGATACGTTGATGCCTGTATTGAAATTCAGTGAAAGGGAGAAGTCTTGATTATCTACCAAATAGCCAGTGATACCGAGTTCTATCCCTTTGTTGGAGGTACTACCGATATTATCCCACTGAGTAGTAAATCCTGTATTGGCAGGAATTGCTGACTGCAAAAGCAGATCTCGCGTCGTATTGTAATAAGCATCAAAGCTACCGACGATTTTGGCCCTAAACATGGTGAAGTCCAAGCCGATATTTCGGTTGATGGTAGTCTCCCATACCAGATTAGGATTGTAAAGAACTGAACTGGATGGAGTGTAGTATGCATTGTCTACGTTGCCAAAACCTGGCCCTCTATTAGTCGATCCCTGAAACAAGAATTGTGTAGCCGTAGCATCGATTCTATCATTTCCAGTCTCACCGATACTTGCTCTCAGTTTCAACTCGTCAAATACGGAAGAGGTAGACATAAAACCTTCTTCTGAAATCTTCCATCCTACTGCCAAGGCCGGGAATACACCTACTCTATTTTCTTCAGAAAATCTAGAGGAAGCATCCGATCGGATCGTAGCGGTGATCAAATAGCGATCTTTAAACTGATAATTAGCTCTACCAAAAAGAGAGAAACGATTCACATCTGTATTCTGGGAGGTTTCGAAACGATCCACTCTGCCAAAGGTCATATTGGCAAAAAGCTCCTCAGGGGTGATAGAAAGTCTAAAATCTTCCGCACGGATCATTTGATAATCTCCTCCTGTCGAATATACCTCTTGCCCCACCAAGAAATCCAAGGCATGATTTTTACCCAACCCTTCTACTTTGTAAGTCAAGCTATTGAGCCATCTATATGAATCCGAATTTCTATTGGTCTTCACTCCTAGTGGCAAGCTTCCCCCATTGTTGAATGACTCACCGGTCAATGGCCCGTAGTAGCGCAACTCTTCTCTGAATGTCTGGGAAGTATTGAAAGTAGTCTTGAAATCCAACCCTTTGATGATATTCCAAGTTAGGCCCGCATTGAAGACATAGTCATTGTCTGTTCTTTTTCTCCAATCTTGCTCTGCCAGCTCCACAGGGCTCACCAGACTTAAAAGGAAAGACTGGAAGTCATCTTCAGAATTCACCTGAGTCAGATCGATGTCCAGCTCATCCGCAATACCATTGGTAGGTCTAGTTTGCACCGCATCTTTGATATTGATCTGGGCGCTTCCGGATGTACCTGCTCCGTCTACTACTGTTTTGGTGATTCTGGCTCCCGCTTCGAAAGTCAACTTATTTCCCAATTGCTGATTGAGCTTGAAGTTGATCACATTTCTTTGATAGCCGGAATTGAGCATTAAGCCCTCATCTGTATTATTGGTCAAGCTGAGCATGACTTTGGTCTTATCCGTACCTCCGGAAAGCGACAAGTTGTGATATTGAGACAGCTTTGGCTCGCCGAATAATTCATCTTGCCAGTCCGTTCCCGGTTTTTGCTTGTAAAGCTCCAGGTCATCATAGACTCCATAGAATTTTTCGAAGTTTCTCACATCCGCATCTGATCTGAGTTTGGCATATTCATAATTTGCCATCACATACTCATAAGGATCTAAGACGTCATAGCGTCTGTTTTTGGGAAGCGTTTTGTATTGGAAAAAGTTATTATATGAGACTGAAACTTTTCCTGCAGTAGGAGTCTTGGTGGTCACCACGATCACTCCATTGGAAGCCTGAGCTCCATAGATGGCGGTAGCTGCAGCATCTTTGAGTACTGAGATACTCTCGATATCACTCGGAGGAATATCACGGATACTACTGACGATAAATCCATCCACTACATAAAGCGGCGAATTATCCTGCGTAATGGATCCTCCTCCGCGCACTCGGATGACTACTTCTGCATCTGGAGAACCATCCGTGGTCAGGACATTGACACCGGGAAGTCGACCTGTAATCGCCTGAGCGGTGCTCGCTACGGGTATTTTTGCCAAATCTTTGCCAGACATGGACGCTACTGAACCTGTGAGATCGGTTCTTTTGACTGTACCATAGCCAAAATCCACAACCTCGACCGTCTCCAGCTGCCCAATATCCAGTTTCAATTCCACATCGATATTGGTTTTACCATCCACAGGAATCTCCTGTGTGATCATACCGATCATCGAAAACACCAATGTGCCACTGCCATCGGTAAGATTGATCGTGTAGGAGCCATCGATATCTGTCACAGTACCGATGGTGGTACCTTTGAGCAAGACGTAAGCACCGGGAAGCGCTTCGCCTTCTTCACTTGTCACCACTCCCGTCACTTTCTGTGCTTGGGCGTATCCCGATTGCACCGAAAAAGACACAAAGAGCAGTAATCCCAAAATGAGTTTGGTAAGATTCATTTCAAATTAGTTGGGTTATTGTTAAGAGATAGAATTAAGATTTTGCTTATAGAAAACACTATAACAGAGGCACTCTCCCTGGTCTAGGAAGTAGAAAAAAATACCGATACAGCATAGGAATATAAAGGCATTGTAAATTTTGGGTTGTTTGTTAATCGACTGCAATCAAAAAATATTTGAGCAATCGATTGCATTATAGGAATTTTAAAATTTAATGGAAAACGATTGACTAGAAAAATTTACAATTCAAAACAAAACCTTAATTTTTGAATCTATACACAATTATATTAGGCGTAATTAACTAATTAAAAGTAAAAAGCCCGTTTGAACGCTTAGATAAGGATTCCTAAAAACCTGTATTCTATAAAGTTTTATTTAAAAACTCAGCAATCAATTGCACAGTCTCCTCAAACCATACATCATACAGCCAAAACGGATGAGGGCTATCAGGAAAAGTCTTGATTTGGGTATACTGATTAGCCTTTTTCAATTCTTCTATCAACTCATCTCTACCAGCATGAAATCTCGGATATTGACTATTGATAAATAGCATAGGTTTTAATTGGGGATCTTCCACATAGAGTGGAGATGCTTCATCCCAAATCTCAGGTATTTGCTCATAATTTCCTCCCAGCCACTCAGAGGCCACCTGCCCTTCGGCAGATTCGGGATGGTGAAAAGCCAAAACCCCATCCATGTTTACAATAGCCTTCACTTCTGAGTTTTGGGACAAGGCTGTCCGTCCTTCATAAGTTGCCGTATGAGTCAGTCCTACCAGGCTGGCCAACTGTGCTCCGGCCGAACTTCCGGATATCGCTACTTTATCAGGATCTATGCGAAATTGATCCCGCTGACTTTTGACCCATCGGATCGCCTCCTTCACATCATGCACAGCAGCTGGATATTGAGCTTCCGGCGAGAGTCTATATTCTACTGTAATAGTCACAAAACCCATTTCAGCCAAAGCCACTGCCATCGGCTCCTGCAGTACTTTATCGCCAGACTTCCAACCCCCTCCATGAATCATCATCAAAGAGGTAAAATCCTTCCCTTCTTTTGGCACAAAGACATCAAGTTTTAGCTCCCGATTCCCGACTTTTTTATAAACCAGATCCCGATGTGCAATTACATTTTCACTTGGAAATGGATAAACAGGCTGAATATCAGGAAAACTCTTTCTATCCTTTTGCCAAGCACTTTCTAAGTTGAAAGAAGAGTCTTTTTCATAGCCATACCAGCGATCTCCAAATTCATTGCTTGGGCTATTGCCACCTTCAAAGATCTCGTAAAGCGTATAGTTATTCAGTTCTTTTTCTTCCAATACTTTGGCCCAAGCCACTCTTTCATCGGTAGATCCACCCGGACCAAAGCTCCCATACTCGGCGAATAGGACCGTATGCTCTGCATTTTCTCTCCCCCAGTTATGCCAGCCTTCTGGACGGATGTGAGAACCCATTTCAGTATTGATAAAAACCGTCTTGGCAAAATCCCTCCAGGGCCTCCCCAAATAGACTTCGCTCACTTCCGGTTCGGCTGTGAGCCTGCAATTTTGGAACACATAGCCATACTCAACCCAGGCCGGAGTAGAGGCGGCGGTGATATAGGAATTGGCTTTGGAGTGAATGGTGCAGTTTTGAAAAAGAGCCGTTGCGGAGCCAAAAATAAAATCAGTAGTACCTTCTATGTAGCAGTTTTTGTATAGCTGTCGGGAGTTTTCACCCGAGGCAAAAATGGTGTCTTGATTTCCTAAAAAGCGGCAATTCTCAAAAACAAGCCGATCACCTTCGGCATGCAAGGCAACTGCCTGTCCCACAGGACCAGCAGTATTTTCGAATGTAAGATCTCTGAAAGTCAATGAATTTCCCAAAACCTTGACCGTATAGGTTTCGAAAGTCCCCATATTGTCTTTGGCAGCAAAATCATCGTAAGTGATAATGGTTTTTTTAGCTCCCTCCCCCTGAAAAGTCACTCCGGTCAAAGTGCCGTCAATCAGGATCTTTTCTTTGTAAATCCCCACCTTGATAAATACTGTTATCGATTTGGGCAAATAAACCCGGATAGCTTTTACCGCTTCCGAAATGGTTCTGAAATGTCCCGATCCATCTTGTGCAACTACGAGATCATGCTCGATCTTCCCTTTTAGCTTTTCAGCATCCAGTGGTTTGATCTCTAATGGTGACACCTGTGAAAAAGAAGCCGTAACTGCTAAAACCAAAATCATCAGATTAAAAAATAAGATTTTCATAAAGCTGAACTTCATTTCACATGCGGTTACTTTTCAAACATCCCATTTCTTGGCTCTAAACTCTTGGTTCTTGGATCTTGGTTCTAGGAACTACTTCAATTCCTTCATCCCCTCCAACACTAATTTAGCCACAGCTTTAGCTCCTTCTGGCTGAAAGTGAGTATTGTCTTTACTGCCATCCGGATAATTCGGAAAAACTCCCGCTTCGAAATTCATAAAGTAATGCGAAGTCACATATTCTTGCCCTTTGGCCGTAAAATGATCCATGGAAAGCTGAGTCAAATCAATCATCATCGCATCCAGCTCTGTGGCTACCTCCACAGCCGCTTCATAGTATTCCCCATGCACGTTGCCCAGTTTTCCATCCTTCCATGGATAGTTTCTGTTCACTGGGGTTAGGACGATGGGAACCCCGCCTTTTTCTCTGGTTTGAGTCACAAAAAGCCGAATGTATTCCTTGTAACCTTCGGTAGTCACATAGCGCTCAGTCTTTTCTTTGGCGGCATCATTGTGACCAAACTGTATCAAAACCAGATCTCCTGGCTGCATCTCCCAATAGACCGCTGACCATCTTCCTTCTTCGAAAAAAGTTCTGGTACTCCGGCCACCTCTGGCTCTATCATCCACCAAAACTGAATCAGTATGGATCAAAGACTTAAGTTCAGCCAAAGAGCTAGAATCAAACAATTCCTGAAATACCTGCCCCCAACCCATAACCGGATAGCGCTTATTCATATAATCTTCTCCTTCATAAGTGGAGTAATCGGCTACGGTGGAATCTCCGATCAGATAGATCTTGGTAACTTTCTCAGGTGAGTAAAAAGCAGAGCATAGCACCACCAGTACAATTGCAACTAAAAAAAACCAATTGTTTTTCATGTGGATCAATGTTTCAAATACGCTACTAATTCAGGAAGCTCTCGCTTCAGTTCTTCCACTGCTAGATCAGCCACTTTGAAAGCACCTGTGGGACTGAGGTGGGTATTATCCTCCACTCCTTTTGGGAATCGTTCATAGTCTCCTGGCTTGTAGTGCAGAAATAGTTCTTTGGATTTTTCTACTCCAAATTGCTCCAATAAGTCAACCGTTTTGGAATGCAAGTCAAACAAAGGCACGTCCAATTCATCAGCCACTTCTCTCACCACCTCCGAGTACCTTCCATGTGTATCAGTCAGAACTCCATTTTCATCAAAACTCCTTCTGGAAATCGGCGTGGCCAAAACAGGGTTCGCCTTTTTTGATCTGACCTCTTCAACAAACCGTATCAAATTGTCCCTGTAAGTCGAATCGGCAAAAGCATAGCGATCTTCGGAATTGATCTTTTGATCATTGTGACCAAACTCGATGATTACATAGTCACCTGCTTTCAATCTTTCCATGACCACATCCCATCGTCCTTCAGCACGGAAGCTTTTCGTACTCCGACCATTCATGGCATGATTTTCAAACCGAATTCCTTCCTTGAAATAAAGCGGAAAAACCTGTCCCCAGCCTTTCTCTGGATTGCTTCCGGCATAGGGCTTATCAGCCATGGTAGAATCTCCCACCATGTAAAAAGCCACATCCTTTTCCTGATGAATACTCATCCACAGCCATAGAAAAAGAAAAATTGAACTCCCTAGAATTTTCATTTTTGATTGACTTTCACTTCTGACTCCAAGCTCTTATTGATGGATAATTGAGACTCATCCGCGAGTCCTTTTCCACTCAAATTGACATTCTTTGATCTTCCTAGCACTTTGACTGCCGGGCTTTCTCCCTTTTCAAAATCAAAATCTGAAACGGTAATATTTTGACTGTTGTAGATCGTCAAAGCAGCATCTTCATTGCCCAACACCTTCACGTTGATCAGTTCCAGTCCATCTGCATCGATCGCCGTGATTCCTTTCTTGGCTTCCAAAACGGCATTTTCCAATCGAATATTTTCCAGCTTCATCTCCGGCAAACCCATAAATAAAGCCGAAACTCCCGAACCCGTCACAGTGATATTTTTCATCCAGATATTTCTGAAAGCAGGCGTTTCTTCTGTCACCGGCAGGAGGTTTTCCTCAGGAGCTTCATCTGCATCAGACTGATCATCTTCCAGCACCGGACTATTGCCGGTATAAAACAAATTGAAGCCGATCGCCTCTGTCGGAATGTTGACCATATCGATGTCGGAGATCCAGATATTCTCGACTACTCCTCCTCGACCTCTCGTACTTTTGAATCTCAAACCGATGTCTGTTCCGATGAAAGTACAGGCACTCACATGGATATTTCTGACACCGCTGGACATCTCACTGCCCACCGTAAAACCACCATGTCCATGATAGACGACGTTGTTTTTGATCACTACATTTTCGGTAGGGATAGCCCGATCTCGACCGTCTTTGTCCTTGCCAGACTTGATACAGATCGCATCATCCCCCACATCAAAGACATTGTTGTAAATCAAGGCATTCTTGCAAGACTCCAAGTCCAGTCCATCCCCGTTTTGAGAATACCAAGGATTGCGAACATTTAGGTTTCTAATGATCAGGTCCTCAGACATCAGTGGATGAATATTCCAGGCCGGAGAATTTTGAAAAGTGGGCCCATCCAATAGAATCCGCTTGCTTTCCCGGATACTGACCATGACAGGACGAAGAAAATCTTTCATTTTCTCCAATTCTTGACGATCTGTGATATCAGGAACATTGAAACTGGAGCTGGAATTATGTCCAAGAAGATACGATTCTGACGGAAACCAATTGCTTCCTTCCACGATACCTCCTGAATTGACCTGCTTTTTCCACTGACTATCCGTCATTTTACTTTTTTTCACCGCTCTCCAAACTTCACCGCTTCCATCGATAGTTCCCTTTCCAGTGATGGCAATATTCTCCACCTGATAGGCATTGATGGGAGAAAGACAGCGAACCGTATTCAAGCCTTCGAAACTAATCTCTACCAGCGGATAATCTTCCTTATCCTTGCTAAAAATAATCAATGCTCCATCTTCTACATGAAGGTTTACATTACTTAGAAGAGTAATAGGACCAGTGTACCATACGCCGCGAGGCACGATCACTTTCCCTCCGCCCTGTGCATTCACCGCTTCAATGGCTTGCTTGAAAGCCTCGGTATTCTTAGTCAATCCATCTCCTATAGCACCATACTCCTTGATGCTTTTGGAAAAATCCGGAAAGGAAGTCTCCTTGACTTTCGGCATGTCAAATTCCACTCCCTGATACACTTGCTCCAAGGTCAACTGGGCAAAAGCCGGAACAGTCATGACGACCATCCAAAGAGCAAAAACCAATTTCAAATTGCGTAGTCTCATATTTCGGGTATTCTTTATTGTTGCTATTTATTTTATCTGATTATCCAGAATGAAGCAATTAGGTAAAGCTTATAACTGGATAGTGCTTGAAATCGTCCTCAGTCAACGGACCACAGTCCACAGCAGGTTCTATTGAACTTCAATCCCTTTTTTCTTTCTCGAATGATAAGAAATCGGATTTCCATAATGTTTTATCACCCCACCTCAACTTCTAACTTCCTAAGATCCCACTTCCCAACTTCTCACATCGTATCTCGTATTTCCAACTTCGCTCTTCGTAATTCTCACTTCGTACTTCGTATTTCGAAATCCTACTTCTCAAATCTAAACCAATCCACATCGGCAAATCCACTGTCATTGGTTTGAGTATCTCTCACTGCGAAAAGACCAACTTTGGCACCGATCCACTTACCCGGAACCGCAGTAAATTCCTGCTCAATCTCAGTAAATTTCTTTCCGTCAGTTGAATAAGAGAAGGTACAAATACCTCCTTTTTTCACCTGTACACGCAGCTGGATTTCATTTCCTTCCAGCTTGGCGATTGGACTTTTGCTCTCTGCCTTTCCATGCTCGGCATCTAGACAATCCACATAGTTGAGAACGAGTCCACTCTCGGTACTTTCCAGAGCCAAATAGGCATAACTCATCCCCATCACGATCAGCCCCACTTGTTCATTTTTCAGTTTGGCATTGGGAGTGAATTTCAGAGAAGTGGTAGTGACAAATTCCTCAGCCGGAAACTTCTGAAGCAATAAATTAGGAGCATCCCAGAGGTTTTTGGAGTTATCTGGAAGTTTGGCAGTGAAGAGTCTTAGTTTTCCTTGAGCAGGATTGGCAAAAGCCCAAGTAGCCTCAGGATTTGCCTGCCACTGCCATTGGAGTCCGATATCATTTCCGTCAAATTCATCCGAATCCAAAGGAGTAGCGACTTCTGTTGTAGCACTCACTTTTGGCTTTCTATAGCTCAAAACTGGCTGCCCGGTCCCGTCTCCATCTGGATCTTCCCCCATAGTTGGCCAGTCATTTTCCCAAGTCATCGGCTGCAAATGGGTGATACGCCCATAAGCTTCCACATCCTGAAAATGAACAAACCAATCTTCACCTAGGTCTGTATCTATCCAGGCACCTTGATGCGGACCATTGATAGGTGTTTCGCCTTGAGCCAAAGAGATGTGCTCCTCATAGGGCCCATATGGATTTTTGGAGCGTAAAATCAACTGCCATCCAGTAGAGACTCCACCAGCCGGCGCAAAAATATAATAGTACCCATTTCGCTTATAGAACTTCGTCCCTTCCACTGTCGGATGAGCCTCATGCCCATCAAACACCATTTTACCAGAGCCAATTGTCTTAGTTCCTTCCCAGTTCATCGGCTTGACCACCAAGACACTTTTGATTCCAGCCCGGCTGCCGGCGTAGGCATGAGAGAGATAGGCATTGCCATCCTCATCCCATAGCGGACAGGGATCTATCAGGCCTTTTCCAGCCTCTACCAAGACCGGCTCTTCCCAATTCCCTAATGGATCCTTGGTTTTGACCATGTAAATCCCAAAATCCGGATCCCCCCAGTAGATGTAGTATTCCCCCTCATGAAATCGGATGGCCGGAGCCCAAACTCCATTGCCATGCTGAGGCGTAGAAAAATGATCCAAAGGCACTTGTCTAGGCAAGGCATAATTGACCAAAGTCCAATTGACCAGGTCTTTGGAATGCAAAATCGGAAGTCCAGGAGATACATTGAAGCTGGAGGCTGTCATGTAAAAATCCTCTCCCACTCTGACCACATCCGGATCTGAATAATCAGCATGTAAGATGGGATTGATGTAGGTACCATCCCCCTGATCAGCGACCCAGACCTGGGAGACAGACTTATTTTGCTGCGCAAAACTCAATCCCACACTACTTAAAAAGATAAAAACACTTAGTACTATTCGAAAACTCACTTTTTATTATTTACTATGTTTTTGGATGATTTCTAAGGGATTCCAGTTGTCTTCTCCTCCCAATACTTTTTCCATGGTGAAACTCTCCGCTTCCTGCTCCGAAAGCTGATGAGACCAAGTCACTCGTTTGTCAGGATTAGCTCCTTGACCTGAAGACTCATATTCGGCATAAAAGCTCGTTTGCTCCGCATTCGGCTTATTCCAGTTGTGCCAGCCTTCAGGACGGATATGCTCCCCCATCTCTGTATGGATGAAAACCGTCTGGGCATGATCTCGCCATGGCCGGCCTAGATAAACGGAGTTTTCCGGAGAATCACCAGTCAGCTTACAGTTCCAAAAGACAAATCCAAATTCAGTTTCGGGATTTGTGGAAGCAGCCGTCACATAGCCACTCGGAGCTTTGGAGAAAATTTCACAGTTTTCAAAAAAAGCCGTGGACCAGCCGAAAATAAAGTCAACCGTCCCTTCGATGTAGCAGTCTTTGTAATATTGCCTACTGCGATCTCCGTGCGGATACAATGTGTCCTGACTTCCCAAAAATCTACAGTTCTCAAACACGACTTTGTCTCCATCTACTCGAACAGCAACTGCCTGTCCC
Source organism: Algoriphagus vanfongensis DSM 17529 (assembly GCF_000429465.1). GTDB lineage: Bacteria > Bacteroidota > Bacteroidia > Cytophagales > Cyclobacteriaceae > Algoriphagus > Algoriphagus vanfongensis. The sequence goes on from NZ_AUBX01000014.1 coordinate 351,566, forward strand.
ACTGGACCTGAGGAGTTTTCAAAAGTGATATTTTTCGCAAAAAAACCATCCCCGAAAACAAAAAAACTAGATGATCCCGTCGTCCCCATTTCCTCTCCAAACTTGTTTTTCTTTTGGGCAAAATCATCAAAAGTCACCAAGGTGGTTTTGGGATTTTCTCCTATCAAAGACACATTGGTCTTGGAGGCAGACAGGACTAATTTTTCCTTATAAACTCCCGGTTTGAGGAGAATGATCGTTTCATTTTTTCGAAAATCAGGAACAGCATCAAATGCTTTCTGAATCGTCTCATAATCTCCAGAGCCATCAGCAGCCACCACAAAATCAGCGGTCTGAGCCCGAGCAATGAAAACGGCAAATACGCCAACCCATATCGTCAAAAAGACTTTTTTCATGGCAGATCCAATTGCTCGTATTGCAGGGAAGCAAGTATAAAAGGACCTACACCTTTTGGGTCATTCACTCGAATGACTTCCCCGATATAATATTCATAGGAGCCATCTCGATAGGGATTTCCTCCCAAGCCAGCTACTCCACAGATTTGTGTCAAGCTCAGACTTCCATCCACTTCCTCCTTGACAAATTCCTGGAGCATTCCCTCATAGGCTTTGACTCCATTTTCCTTGTCTTTTTCAGACAGATAGCCCTTTTGATAGCCTTTCAAGAGAAAATAAGTAAACATCGCTGAAGCAGATGCCTCCAGATAATTCCCTTCACGGGTTCCCTGATCCACCACCTGATACCAGACTCCCTCCGGACTTTGGTATCGAGCTATTCCATCTGCCAGCTTTTGAGCGATAGCGATGATAGCGGGGCGCTGAGGATGATTTTCTGGGAGAAAATCCAACACATCGACTAATGCCATGGAGTACCAACCGATACTTCTTCCCCAATAATTGGTAGAAAGCCCGGTCTCGGGATCAGCCCATTTTTGCTCCTTGCTCTCATCATAAGCATGGTGATAAAGTCCAGTCTCTTCGCTGTACCCATATTTATCCATAGTCAGGATCTGATTGGCTACATCGTCAAATAGTGCCGGCTCATCAAAAGTGGCCGCATATTGCGCCAAGAAAGGTGAGCCCATGTATAGCCCATCTAGCCACATCTGATGAGGATACACTTTCTTGTGCCAAAAACCACCTTCTGAATTTCGGGGATGCTCACGCATTTGATCCCGCAATTCTTCTATAGCTAATCGGTAATTTTCTTTTCCTGTTTTCTCGTATAGATTGATCAGGAATTTCCCTCCATTGACTCGGTCTATGTTGTAATCCGACTTTTTGTAGGTTAAAATATTTCCGGTCGAATCCACCATGAAGTCCGCAAAGCGCTCCGTGTAGTCAAAAAACTGAGAATCTCCGTAAGCTTTGGTCACAGCTTGCATCGAACTCATAATGAGGCCGTGGGTATATTCCCATTTGGGTTTTTCATTGAAATCGATCGTCCAACCTTCTGGATTTCGGGCTATTTCTGATTCAGCCATCCAGACCGATAGCTTTTTCTCAGGTACAATTTCCTCTTGAGTCTCGATTGACTTTTCTGTTGAACAGGATACAGACAATGCCATCAATCCGATCAACACTGCTTTAAATGTGATTGTGTTAGTTTTCATGATAAAAATCTAGGATCAATAGCTAAGCTGCAGCGGATGAGACAATTTTAAGATCTCCTGATCGAGATAGGCTTTGAATTCCTCCTGACTAGTGATACCGTCAAGTTCTTGCTCCCAAGCCGCCAAAATGTAATAACTCAGTTGCTTCTTTTCTCCTGACAACACCACCACGTGAGACAAGTCATCTTCCGTAATTTGCTCCACTTGCGCAGTTGGGTAGATGACGGCTATTCCGAGTTTGTCTTCAGCCAAACTTTGCTTGCCATAAGTAGCGAGGTAGCCATAGGCCAAATCAGCCCCACTTTTGATCAATTCTGCCTTGGCATCTTTGATCAGACCGGTAGCAAAATTGGCAATGGCGGCAGAAGAGGTCAGATCGATCCTCGAGAGCCTAGTTCCAGCATGAATGGAAATCTCAGACTGAATATCCGTTTTGCCACCAGGCAGATTCCATCCGTAGTATTGCGTCAAAATAGAAGAGTAAATCGAGCCATTATTGGTGATTTCGGCATAGAGACTATCCGTCTCATCCACTCTTCGTGCTTTTCCATTTTCCCAAGTAGCGATACTACCCAGTCCTAAAGTTTCCCCAACTTTCAGAACATCCATGCCCCAGTCAGCGGGCTCATGATAGGAATCAAATCCATCTTGCCCTACCCCTTGCAAAACTGGGGTATGCACTTTTTTCCCAAAAACATCGATTCCATTTCTCCAGTCCAGGTAAAATCTATACCCTACCAGATCAGACTCCCAGCCTGGACCTTCGTATCGGATAAACCACGAATGATCCGTATGCTCAGCTGGAACTTGGAGAGATTGTACATTTTCGAAATGACCTCCTATGTATTCCCTGTTCTCGAAATATCCCCCAAACTTATGGGACAATTCCGCTTGGGTTCTTTTAGGAAATGATTGAAAAGATTGCTGATTGCTGACAACGAACTCCAGATTTTGATTTGCGTCAATTTGAGGAAGCAGAATCAAAAGACCTTGATCAGGCCCAGCTTCATTCCATTGACTTGGGAGTTCTTGACCGGCCAAAGTCACAGTGAAAGCATGAGACTCGGCCCCAAACTTCTGACTGACAATACTTTTAGGAAGCAGCAACACCTCATCAGTTCTGGAAAATTCCAGAGGATTACTTACTTTTAACGACCAAGTTATAGGCTCGCTCTGGGCAATCAGGTCAGATTTTGAAAAAAAACAGAGCAAGTTGAGCACTACCAACAGACCTGCCTTAGGATTGTTTTTTGTTTTCATGGGTTCATTGTTTTGATAAATCACACTCACCAAATCAAAAATAAGAATGAGAGATCGAGGGCAATTTGAACAACCGTTTGCACAAAAAAAAATTTTCTAGAATAAAATTACAAATCACGCCTAAAAACCTTATCAAATAGCGATAAATAGAAGTATGATAAAATATTATCTTTCATTTTTGGAATAAATAAAACAATCACACTGTCTTATTTTTGCTTATTTCCATAAAAAATATTTTATATTGCGCAACCGATTACACGAAACTTGACATGACCCTGAACTTACAGACACGGTATTCCGTCCACCCTAACGATTTCAAAAAATACGACACCTCCGAGATCCGCGATCATTTCCTGATCGAGGATTTATTTGTTTCCAACCAGATCACGGGAGTTTACACACTCGAAGATAGGCTGATCGTCGGAGGGATCCACCCCGTTTCCGAGCCACTCCAGCTGGAGACAGCGGATCAACTCAAGGCGGAGTACTTTTTGGAAAGAAGAGAACTAGGAATCATCAATGTAGGCGACACATGCACAGTAAGCGCGGATGGTGAGACATACGAATTGCAGCACAAGGAAGCTCTCTATATCGGCAGAGGTGTCAAAGAGGTGACCTTTCACCCAAGTAAATCCGGCAAAGCCTATCTTTACTTTAATTCTGCGCCGGCCCATACCAGCTATCCGACCAAGAAAGTGACACAGGAAAATGCTGAAGTGGTCACTTTAGGATCCCTAGAAAACTCCAATCACCGCACGATATACAAGCTTCTGGTCAACTCGGTAGTAGAAACTTGCCAACTACAAATGGGCATGACTCTATTAAAGACAGGATCTGTCTGGAACACGATGCCCAGTCACACCCATGACAGAAGAATGGAAGCTTATTTCTATTTTGACATCGAAGAAAGTAATCCAGTAGCCCACTTCATGGGACAACCCGATCAAACCAGGGTAGTCTGGATGAAGAAGCATCAGGCGATCATTTCGCCACCTTGGTCAATTCATAGCGGAGCCGGGACATCCAATTACACCTTTATCTGGGGGATGGCTGGAGAAAATCTGGACTACGGAGACATGGATGGTGTATCACCATCAGAAATGAGATAAGCATGAAACCAAACTTTGATCTATCAGGAAAAGTGGCCTTGGTCACCGGGGCCACACATGGTCTGGGTATGGCTATGGCCAAAGCTCTCGCCAGTCAAGGCGCTATCTTAGCCATCAATGGACACACTCCCTCCAAAATGGAGAAAGCTGTCGAAGAATACCAGAAGGCAGGGATCATCGCACATCCATACCTCTTCAATGTCACTGACAAAATCGCAGTCGATCAGGCAATCTCAAAAATCGAGACTGAACTTGGCCCGATTGCTATTTTGGTCAATAATGCCGGAATGATCCAAAGAACGCCAGCTTTGGAGATGAATCCGGATGACTTCAGAAATATCGTCGACATTGATTTGGTATCGCCGTTTATCGTCGCACAGCGGGTCGCGAAGACAATGGTCCGCCTGCAACAAGGCGGAAAAATCATCAACATTTGCTCAATGATGAGCGAGTTGGGACGAAATACTGTCAGCGCATACGCAGCAGCCAAAGGTGGACTTAAGATGCTCACCAGAAACTTGGCTACTGAATGGGCTAAGTACAATATTCAGGTCAATGGTATTGGTCCCGGATATTTCGCTACAGACCAGACAGCCCCGATACGGGTAGATGGCCATCCTTTCAATGAGTTTATCATCAACCGGACCCCGGCCGCCAGATGGGGAAATCCGGAAGACCTAGGAGGGGCCGTCGTATTTTTGGCCAGTGAAGCCAGTGATTTTGTCAACGGGCAAATCCTCTATGTGGATGGAGGAATTCTCGCAACAATAGGAAAACCGGCAGGAGAATAAACCTGCAATTAATAGACCCAATCTGTCCATGAAAAATGAAAAGTCCACCATCCATGATATTGCTGCCAAGCTCAATATCACGGCCAGTACCGTATCCCGGGCCCTCAATAACCATCCCAGGATATCGGACGAAACCAAAAGAAAAGTATTAAAGGTAGCCAAGCAAATCAACTACCAACCCAACCATATCGCTTCTGCTCTCAGAAGTGGAAAAAGCCGCCTCATCGGGGTTTTGGTTCCGACAGCCAACAGAAGCTTTTTCTCCTCGGTCATCCGGGGTATTGAAGATTTGGCAAATTCATTCAATTATCAGATCATCATTTCCCAGTCTTATGATGAATTTGAAAGAGAAGTCAACAACGTCGAAGCTTTTCTCAATGCACGGGTAGATGGCATCATTGCCTCCATCGGCAAGACCACGGAAAATTTTGACCACTTTCAAAAAGTACTGCAAAAAGGAATCCCCTTGGTGCTGTTTGATAGGATTTCGAATGAATTAGATGTGAGCCAAGTAGTCTTGGATGATCATCTAGGAGCCTACCTTTCTGTAGACCACCTGATCAAAAATGGCTGCAAAAAAATCGTGCTTTTCACGAGCTCTCAGCGAATCAATATTTACAAAGAAAGAAAGAGAGGCTACGAAGACGCACTGGCTGACCATCAGCTAGACATCGACCCAGACCTGATATTCTATAGCAATATGCAACTGGAAGACGGGAGAAGAATCGCCACTGAACTACTGGAAAAAGGTGTGGAATTTGACGGCATCTTCTCCGCCTCAGACTATGCCATCATGGGTGCGATGCAAGTCCTCAAAGAAAATGGCATCCAAATCCCCCAGCAGGTAAAATTGGCTGGGTTTGGTAATGAACCTTTCACTTCATTCACTGAGCCGGCTATCACGACTGTTGATCAGAAAAGTATTCCTATGGGAAAAATCACAGCCGAGACTTTCTTTGACCTATTGAATAAAGAGACCAGTAGCGAACTGGCCAAAAAAACCATACTCAAACCAGAACTGATCATTCGAGGATCTTCCAACTAATTCGGACATGATTTTAGACACGCTCCAGACCACTGACTTCATGACAGAGGACTTCCTAATTCGGTCGGATTTTGCCAAAACACTCTATCATGACTACGCCAAAGGTCAACCTATAATCGATTATCATTGCCATCTTTCCCCAAAAGATATTGCAGAAAATCGCCAGTTTGAAGACCTGACGGCAGCATGGCTAGAAGGCGATCACTACAAGTGGCGGGCTATGCGTACGCTTGGAATTTCTGAAAAATTCATCACGGGCAACAAGTCCTCTGATGAGAAATTTCAAAAATGGGCCGGTACAGTGCCTTATACCATGAGAAACCCTCTGTATCACTGGACTCATCTGGAGCTCAAGCGATATTTTGGCATCCATGAGCTTCTGGACGATCAGTCAGGCAAAGCCATCTACAAAAACGCAAGTGAACAATTGCAAAGCCCTGAGTTTTCGACCCAAGGTCTTTTGGGAAAAATGAATGTAGAGATCGTCTGTACCACAGATGACCCTACGGACTCACTGGAGCATCATCGGGCACTAGCCAAATCAGATGCTTCTCTCAGCATGTACCCGGCTTTCCGCCCGGACAAAGCCTATGCAGTAGAAAATCCTCAAACCTATGTAGCCTATCTTCAAAAGCTGGGTGCGACCTCGGATATTTTCATCAATTCTTACGAAAACCTTCTTGCCGCACTCAGCAATAGAATAGATTTCTTTCACAAGATGGGCGGAAGACTATCTGACCATGGCCTGGAAAAGCTCTATTTCTTTAATAATGAAAAGTATTCCATCGATGGTCTATTCCAGAGTGTTTTAGCTGGCAAGACACTTTCTCAAGAAGAAATTGAGTTTTTCAAATTCAAAACCCTTCAAGCCTTGGCAAAAATGTATCATGCCAAAGGATGGACCCAGCAATATCATTTGGGAGCATTGCGAAATACCAACTCACGTATGATGCGGATTTTGGGACCAGACACAGGATTTGATTCCATCGGTGATTTTGACCAGGCTTCTAATCTGGCCGCTTTTCTCAATTCACTCGACGAAAGCGACCAGCTGGCAAAAACTATCCTTTACAATCTCAATCCTCGGGACAACGAAGTCTTTGCGACCATGACGGGCAATTTCAACGATGGATCCGTTAAAGGAAAAATCCAATTTGGCTCCGGCTGGTGGTTTTTGGATCAAAAAGACGGAATGGAAAAGCAGATCAATGCCCTTTCTAATATGGGCATGCTCAGTTGCTTTGTAGGGATGTTGACCGACTCGAGAAGCTTCCTTTCATTTCCTCGACATGAATATTTCCGCAGGACACTCTGCAATCTCATCGGACAGGACGTCGCCAATGGAGAACTCCCTGCTGATGAAAAATGGCTCGGTAAAATCGTCTCAGACATCTGTTATTCCAACTCAAAAGAGTTTTTTCAGTTTCCTTAAATTTCTCTCGCTATGAAATCCCTAACAAAGCCCGAAATAAACGCCAGTACCCATCCAGTGAAAATCCTTCAATTTGGTGAAGGAAACTTCCTGCGTGGATTTGTAGACTACATGGTCGATGTAGCCAACGAAAAAATAGATTTCAACTCCAATGTGCAGCTCGTCCAGCCGATACCTCAGGGGCTAAAAAATCTCTTGGACAAGCAAGACAGTCTCTACCATGTATTGCTTCAGGGCTTAAAAAATGGAAAATCTTACGAGGAAACCAGACTGATCACCTGTTTGGAAGGAATCAACAATCCATACGATTCCTATGAGGACTACTTGGCATTGGGAGAAAATCCTGAGCTCCGCTTTATTATCTCCAATACCACTGAAGCAGGAATTCAATTTGATCCGGAAGACAAAAACCCCGGAATCCTGCCCAAAACATTTCCTGGAAAGCTGAGCGCACTCTTGTATCATCGCTTTGTCCATTTCGAAGGAGACCCTAGCAAAGGATTGATTCTAATCCCCTGTGAACTGATCGACAAAAACGGAGAAAATCTCAAAAAGTGCATCTTGAATTACGCTTCCCTCTGGGAGCTTCCAACTCATTTTTCAGAATGGATTGAGCAGCATTGTATATTCTGCAATACACTGGTCGACCGCATCGTACCTGGATTTCCTCGTGACACCATAGCAGAAATTCAGAAAAACTTGGGCTACGAGGACAATCTTGTCGTGATGGCTGAGCCATTTCATCTTTGGGTCATCGAAGGGCCAGCAGAAGTTGAGAAAGAATTCCCTCTGCATAAAGCTGGCTTGGATGTCAAGTTTGTGACCAACCAAACTCCTTATCGTACCCGAAAAGTACGAATTCTGAATGGCGCGCACACTTCCTTAGTTCCTTACGCATATCTTCAAGGACTGCGTACAGTTAGAGAATCTGTTGAGCATCCGGAAGTCGGCGCATGGCTTCGTGAATTGATTTTCGAAGAGATCGTCCCTACCCTAGACATGGATCAGACGGAATTGAAAGCTTTCGCAGATGCCGTTTTAGAACGATTTGCCAATCCATTCATCGTCCATGAATTGAAATCCATCGCACTCAATAGCATTTCCAAATTCAAAGTTCGCGTGCTACCAAGTTTGCTGGCATACCATGAGCAAAAGAATAAATGGCCAGAAAAATTGATTACGGCATTTGCCGCAACGATATTGTTTTACAAAGGAAAAGTAGCAGGGGAAGCAATGCCTCTGAATGATGACCAGGAGATCTTGGAGTTTTTTGCCCAGGCATGGAATGACCGCGAGAATCTCGTCACTACAGTGCTGCAAAACACCAGCCTTTGGGGACAAGACCTCAGCCAGCAAAAAGGCCTAGCGTCTGTTTTGGAACAAGCTCTCCTCCAACTCGAAGGTGTTTTAAGTCCTTCCTGAGCCAAGCGTAATCGGATCTTGACGAAGTAGCTGTACCATAATCTGGTATAGCTCCTCTTTTTTAGCTTTGAACTCCACTGGCCTTTCAAAAAAATTCTCGATTACCACTGCGAAAAACTCGTCAGCATCCACAGCTCCTCTTTCCCGAAAAAAATCATCTCTACCACTTCGAATCAGTTCTTTTTCTCGCAGGGAATGAGTCATAAAGTCACTCCATACGCTGGGATGAAAAAAATTGCTTTCTCTATTGTATTGAATTCTATTTTCCAACTTGAGAGCATGTGCAATCTCATGAATGCCGAGATTCACTCCATCTCGATGATCAGCCATCCCCTCCACAAAACATGGCCAGGACAACACTATAATCCCAAATCGGGGATTGACTTCACCCCGATGATATGATTTAGAAATCGTAGAATAATAGGTATCTGGGTAGATCAGTATTTTTTTAAAATGACTCAAAAACACCTTCCAAAACCCAAAGGTCACCTGGACAATCGTCGCTCCAATGAGCACTTTCATTTCAGTACTGACTTGCTTCAACCCGCCCCTTGAGATAAATTTCTTACGGGTAAGTACCATCTCAAGCTTTCTCCTGAATTCTCCTTGATGTCTCGGATTGAGATTGGAATAGTAGGGAAAGTGCCTTTCTAAAAGCTGCAGATCCGCAGCAGTCAAGCGATAATGAAACACCAGATCATAGACACCTCTCAAGGCATCTCCAAACAGCTGTAAATAGTGTGGACCAAAAAACATAAAAAAGGGCAAACAGAATTTTCTGCTTGCCCTAAAATAAAGTGTTAATTCTTATCTGGCATAATTCACAGCTCTCATTTCTCTGATTACTGTGATTTTAATTTGACCTGGATATTGCATTTCTTTCTCGATCTTCTGAGAGATATCAAATGAAAGCTGACTTGCGGTCTGATCATTGACATTCTCAGCATCTACCAAGACCCGAAGCTCTCTACCAGCCTGCATCGCAAAGCATTTGTTGACACCATCAAAACTCAACGCCAACTCTTCCAATTCCTTCAGACGCTTGATATAGCTATCCATGATCTCACGTCTGGCACCTGGTCTGGATCCTGAGATCGCATCAGAAGCCTGGACAATCGGCGATATCATAGAAGTCATTTCGATCTCATCGTGGTGAGCTCCGATTGCATTGCATACCTCCGGATTCTCTTTGTAGCGCTTAGCCAGCTCCATCCCCAAGATAGCGTGAGGCAATTCCTGTTCTTCTGGCCATACCTTCCCGATATCATGAAGCAAACCTGCTCGTTTCGCCAACTTCGCATTTAGACCCATTTCAGCAGCCATGGTAGCCGATAGCTTAGCCACTTCTCTGGAGTGCTGAAGGAGATTCTGTCCATAGGAGGATCGGAATCTCATTCTTCCGACCATTTTGATCAGCTCAGGATGCAATCCGTGAACTCCCAAATCGATACAAGTTCTCTCTCCTATCTCGACGATTTCCTCTTCGATATTCTTCTCCGTCTTGGCCACTACCTCTTCGATACGTGCCGGGTGTATTCTTCCATCCTGAACCAATCGATGCAGGGACAATCTGGCAATCTCTCTTCTTACAGGATCAAATCCTGAAATGATAATAGCTTCTGGAGTATCATCCACGACGATCTCTACACCTGTAGCTGCTTCCAAAGCACGGATATTCCGCCCTTCACGACCGATGATCTTCCCTTTGATATCATCACTGTCAATATTGAAAATCGACACACAGTTTTCCACTGCATGCTCAGTTGCAGTACGCTGAATCGTGTCCAATACGATCTTTTTAGCCTGCTTGGTAGCTGATAGTTTGGCTTCGTCCAGGATATCTTTGATCTGGGAAGAGGCTTTGGTCTGCGCTTCTTCTGTGAGCATGCTGATCAACTGATCTCTTGCTTCCTCTCTGGTCAGAGCGGCGATTTTTTCCAAATCGGCAATTCGCTGATTCGTAATCTTGTCTAGCTCATCCTTTTTGACCTGCACAGAATGCAGCTGCGCATTGAGGTTTTCTTTTTTGGAATCGAGCTCAGCCTCTTTTCTTTTGACCTGCTCCAATTCTTTGGCTACTTGCTGCTCACGTTGCTTGACTTTGTTCTCATTGGTGATGATGATGTTCTTTTTATGAGACATCTCTTCATCAAAGTCAGATTTGATCTTCAGGTATTTTTCTTTGGCCTCTAGGATTTTGTCTTTTTTCAGAGACTCTGCAGATATCTCTGCCTCACGCAATAGGGACTTGGCTTTTTCTCTAGCCTCATCTTCTAGTTGCTTATGTTTATTTTTGATAAAAACGCCCGCAAGCGCCGCTCCTGCCCCTAAGCCAACCAGGCCCGCCAGGACAATATATAGTATGTCTCCCATAGGTTTTTTTGGATATATAATTCACCTGCGGGAATTCTAAAAAGCTCGGAAAATCAGCGAGGATTCAATTTTTATACAACTTTGGAAAGTAGGGAGTTGATATGAGCTAAACTACTACGGAAATGCTCAGAGTCCTCAGCGGATACTTCATTGGTCTCCAGGGACTCGACCATGCAGTCAAATGCAACCATCGCCAAAAGGTCCTGATTATCATCCAAACCAAACTCTGTCTTGTACTTTCTCAACTTCTCATTGATCAACTTGCCCGCATGGCGGATTTTGGCTTCATCCTCCGTCTTGACTCGCATGGGATATTCTCTATCTCCTATTTTGACTCGTATGGCAAGTGTCTCCATATCACTCAGATAAGTAGGTGATCAATTGATCTATCTCTTGTATATAATTATTGATTAATTCACTCATTTCGGCCGAATCCTCAGAATTCACCGGTCGGTTGTCCACAATGTTACTAATTTTAATCTGTTTTTTAAAATGATCGATTTCCTGCTCTTTCTGCTCCAGAGTGCCCGTAGCGTTCGCTAATTGCTGTCTGAGCTGACTGTTTTCTTCTGATAAAAGTTGAAGCTTCTGACTGGCTTGTTGAGCCAGCCGCTCCAGTTTCTGCAGTTCCTCGTGAATCATAATCTTAAGTTCGAATGACAGCACCTACCTCATTTTGGAAGGCCTGAATCAATTTACTCATTGTTTTGTCAATTACCTTGTCCGTCAGGGTATTTTCCTGGTCCTGCAAGAAAAAGCTCAAAGCATAGGCTTTCTTCCCGGATTCAATTTTATCGCCTTGATAGACATCAAATACACCAATTCGCTGCAAGAGTTTTCCGCCGGCTTTTAGTGCCACTGTCTTCACCTGATCGTAGGATGTGCTTTTGTCTATTACCAGAGACAAATCTCTTCGGACTTCCGGAAATTTCGAAATCTCCTGATAACGCTTCAATCCTCCTGCTTTTTTGCAAATAAGATCCCAGTCCAGCTCGGCAAACCAAACATCCTGACGCACTTCGGCTAGCTTGAGCAGAGGCTCGTCCACCAGACCTATGATACCCAGGACTTTTTGCCCTAGCATCAACTGCAAGCCATAGGCAAATGGTGCCTTCTCAATCATGGAAACTTCGGAAACCTGGATCCCCAACTTCTCCAAAATCCGCTCTACAGTCGAGTATAGATCCGCAAAGCCAAATGGCTTGCTTGGCTCCAACCAGCTCTCAGCAGAACGCTGTCCACTGTGGAAAATTGCCAATCGACGACCTTCCTGATAGCCTGTTTCAGGTTTTTGATAAATGGTACCAAATTCAAACAGCTTCAAGTCAGTCTGACGCCTGTTGATATTACGAGCCAACACTTCCAAGCCAGAAAACAACAAGGTCTGGCGCATCACGCCGAGGTCTTCGCTCAGTTTGTTGTAGATTTCTACATTCAAAGCCGGATCGAGATAGCCTGACTTTTCAGAATAGGATGGCTTGGTCAAGCTATTGGTGATGATCTCACTATAACCCTGGCCTGATAGGATTTCTGAAAGCCTGTATTGAAGTTTGTTCAGGTCCTTGGCCGGATGCTCCGCCAAGTAATCGGTGTCCAGATTTTCAGAAAGCTCCACTTGATGGAATCCATGGATTCTCAAAACCTCCTCAATGATATCTGCCTCACGTGTGACATCCACGCGGTAAGGCTTCACGATTGCTTTGAAACCAGACGCTGTCTCATCCACAACTCGGATTTCCAGAGATTCCAAGATGGATTTCACTTCGCTCGGCTCAATTGTTTTTCCAATCAGGCGGTTGATATGACCATACTCTACCTCAATCTCAAAGTCGGCAATCGGCTGAGGATACAAGTCGATGATCTCTGAGCTCACTTTCCCACCTGCGATTTCCTGAAGCAATTTCACCGCCTGCTTCAAAGCATAGACAGGCATATTGGGATCAGTTCCTCTCTCAAATCGGAAAGAAGCATCTGTCTTCAATCCATGAAACTGAGCACCTTTTCGGATCACATCCGGAGAAAAATAAGCAGACTCCAAAAAGATGGAAGTCGTTTCGTCAGAAACTCCAGAACCGATTCCTCCGAAGATACCTGCAATACACATTCCGCCTTTGGAATCGCAGATCATCAGTTCCTCGCCGGAAAGCTTACGCTCTTTCTCATCCAAAGTCACAAACTTGGTATCCTTTGGAAGTTTTTTAACGATGACTTTTCCTTCGGAGATTTTATCCGCATCAAAAGCATGAAGTGGCTGCCCCAAATCATGCAAGATGAAATTGGTAATGTCTACTACATTATTGATAGGCTCCAGATCCAAGGCTTTCAAGAAATCCTGAAGCCATTGAGGGGACGGGGCAACCTTCAAGTCGCTGATTACGATTCCAGCATATCTTGGACAGTCTGCCGAATTTTCTACCTCTACAGTGATCTGAGGGCCATTTGCTTCAATCGCAATTTCTGGCTCGGCGTCGATGTTCAGATCTTTCAATAGCAAAGCTTTCAGATCTCTAGCCACTCCGATATGGGATGCGGCATCTGCTCTATTGGGAGTCAATCCGATCTCCAACACCTGATCCTGAGCCACAGGAATCAATTCAGAAGCCGGAGTACCATTCGGGAAATCCGTATCCAAAACCATAATTCCTGCATGACTGCTACCGAGCCCTAATTCGTCCTCGGCACAGATCATCCCAGCAGAAACTTGCCCACGTATTTTTGCTTTCTTGATGGTGAAAGGGTCTCCTTCAGAAGGGTAAAGTGTAGCTCCTACTGTCGCTACCAATACTTTTTGTCCTTGAGCCACATTAGGCGCACCACACACAATCTGTGATGGCTCTTCAGCTCCAATATCCACCGTAGTCAGGCTGAGCTTGTCGGCATCAGGATGTTTGACACATGTCAGTACCTCCCCGATCACAATTCCTTCCAGCCCACCAAGAATAGATATGTACTCTTCTATCCCTTCTACTTCTAGCCCGGACTGAGTCAGCAAGGCTGCGATCTGCTCGGAATCTTCTTGAAGAGGGATATATTTTTTTAATCGATTGATTGAAATTTTCATAGACTTCTTGGGTTTGGCCAAAAACCATATTGGCCAGATAAACAAAAGGGGTTCGAAAACCCCATTTTACCTCAAAATGCTTACAAATTTAACAGATTTGGCACAGCCTTACAGGCTATTTATCGTAATTTTTCTCTCCTGCGGCTATAGAAATGTTCAAAACATTCTCTCTCGGCGGCAGGGGGCATGCATAGTCGGGATTATACGCACAGTAGGGATTGTAAGCCAGATTAAAATCAATGGTAATAGACGACTTGCCATCTTGCCTCGCATTGATATAGCGACCACCTCCATAAGTCTCCCTTCCACTGGTCTCATCTGCAAAAGCCAAAAAGAAATTGCGCTTATCCACCTCATCGACAGACTGAAGCAATAGGAGCCGGTTGGTTTTCCCATTCAGCTCAAACTCCGCCCAAGAATGCTCCGTATAGCGCTCGACGCTTCCATCAGTCATCGGTACCTCCCTGATTTTCTTGGACTCATCTTCTACCAGTCTCGCCTTGACTTTGTAAGTCGGGTCGATTGGATAAAAATCAAGCTCTTTAAACTCTTTCTTTTGCGCATCCGAAAGTGGAGAATCGATATTGTATCGGATAAACTTATACTGCCTTTCCCGCTCTGCTTCTATTTTTTCCTGATATACCTCTGGACTATCTGCACTAGTCAACATATAAGCGACAGCGGCAAAAACCACCAAAGAAACCAGAATAAGTAAGATGTGATTTGTCTTCATGAATGAATTTGGATGCTCTTCCCGCCCCATGAAACAGGAGATTGATTCAAATTATTTCCAAAAATACAATCAATCCGCAAACTGCCCGATTATTTGGGAAAAACTCTACCCCTCTCCAATTCAATCTTGACTCCTGATTTTTAAATCTTGATCCTTGGTTCTTAACTCTCGGCTCTTGACTCTTGGCTCATAGTTCTACAGAATCCCTTCGTCCGCAAAACTGAAATAACCCGAATCTGCAAAAATCACATGATCCAGCACTGGCAAATCCATCGCTCTCCCCACCTCCACGAGACTTTTGGTCAGTCTTCTGTCCTGGTCAGAAGGCGTCAAAGAACCACTGGGATGGTTGTGCACGAGAATCATGGACTGTGCCAAATGCTCCAGCGCCACTTTGAAGACGATCTTTGCATCGACTACAGTGCCCGATGTACCTCCCTGAGAGATGAGATGTTTTTTCATCACCTGATTGGTCCGCGTGAGGAGTAAAATATAAAAATGCTCCACCCGCTCATCGTACAGCTCCGGCTTCATCAGCTCATAGACATCCTGAGAACTGGTGATTTTCGCCTTTTTTTGAGGCTCGACTTCTTTTCTTCTTCTCCCAAGCTCCAGAGCAGATACAATGCTGATGGCTTTGGCCTCGCCAATTCCTTTGAATTTTTTCAAGTCCTGAATACTCATCTTGGCCAAAAGTGATAAATCGTGTCCCACCGAAGCCAAGATATGCTTGCTAAGATCCACTGCACTCAGGGACGGTGTTCCTGATCCGATGAGAATAGCGATAAGCTCAGCATCCGAGAGCACCGACTTTCCTTTGAGCAGGAGCTTTTCACGGGGACGGTCTTCTTCAGCCAATTGACTGATTTTGAGAGAGGAATAATTTTCCATAGGTCTGCCATTAAAAAATACTTCCCTCAATTTATTGAGCTTTGGGCATAAAAAAAACCCCGTAGAACGGGGTTTTTACTGAAATCTTGTTTCAGGGATTAACCAAGTGCGTTGACAAACTTAGCCAATCTTGATTTTTTGTTATTAGCGTTGTTTTTGTGAATCACATTTTTCTTCGCCAATTTATCCAACATAGCAGATACTTTCTTGTACAATTCTGTCGCTTCTACTTTATCAGTAGTAGCTTTCAGTCTTTTGATGAAAGTTCTAGTAGTCTTGGCTTGATATCTGTTTCTCAAACGCTTCGCTTCGTTTGCACGAATTCTCTTAAGAGCTGATTTGTGATTTGCCATATCTTGATTTTAATAAAGTTCTTTACGTTCCCCTATTCCGAATTGGAGTGCAAAGTTATTGTAAATAATTAATACTGCCAAAGGAATTAAAAACATTCCGTTGTCAACAGGGATTTTTTGGAAAGCAAAATTTTAGATTTACTCCACCCAGAAGGCAAAGATACTGCGAATACAGGCTTTATTGGCAATTTTATTCTGATTAAATTTAAAAATGAAGATTTTTGTCCTTTCGGTTTTTTATATAGCATTTTTCATTTTTCAGCCATTTTTCTGGGGATTCTATGCTCATTCCCTGATCAATCGGCTCGCTGTCTTTGCCTTACCACCCGAATTAATTTCATTTTACAAACCTCATATACAATATATTACTGAGAAAGCAGTCAACCCCGACCGGCGGAGGTATGCAGTCATCGGAGAAGCCGAAAAACACTACATAGACCTCGATCATTACTCGGATTCACTCCCGGTTTATTGGAATGAGGCGGTCGAAAAATATGGAGAAGACAGTCTCCGAGCCAATGGAATTGGACCTTGGGCGGCCTATTTTACTTTTCTCAATCTGACGAAAGCCATGCAGGAGAAAAATCAAACTGCAATTCTCAGACTTTCGGCAGATCTTGGGCATTACCTCGCAGATCTGAATGTTCCGCTCCACACCACCAAAAATTACAACGGCCAACTGACAGGTCAGGAAGGCATCCATGGTTTCTGGGAAAGCAGAATTCCAGAAATTCAAGCCACCGACTATTCTCTTTGGATAGGAAAAGCTGAATATGTAGACAAACCACAGCAGGCGATTTGGGAAGCAGTTTACCACGCCCATCACCAGGTGGATTCGGTTTTATTGATCGAAAGAACACTTTCCGAAGAGTTTCCCCCAGATCAAAAATTCAGTTTCGAAGAGCGAAATCGACTGACTGTGCGAGTCTATTCCAGAGAATTTTCCGAAGCCTACGCCATCAAGCTGGACGGAATGATCGAGCGGCAGATGAAGCGCAGCATCAAACTAATCGCCGACTTCTGGTACACCGCTTGGATCAATGCAGGGCAACCGGACCTGAAGGGTTTAGAGGCAATGGGAATGGAGGAAGAAGCCTTGGAGGAAGGGAATTTGAAAGTGAGAGATCATTGAAAAAGCTGAAATCTTAAAATCTAAATAGTGAAACATAAATCCCAGTCTAATGGATCGAGATCTGAAATCTAGAACCAAATTATTTGCTTTGGCAATCATCAAACTTGTCTCTGACCTCCCTAAAAACACGGTAGGTTATGAACTTGGAAAACAAGTTTTAAGATCCGGAACTTCAATTGGTGCCAATTATCGCTCCTCTCAAAGAGGACGATCAAGAGCTGAATTTATTTCCAAACTCTCAATAGTACAGGAAGAAGCTGATGAAACAGTCTTTTGGCTAGAATTAATCAAAGAGAGTCAAATATCTGAAGAAGGACTGATTTCCACTCTTATCAAGGAAGCAAATGAGTTAACCGCAATTTTTACTCCCATGGTCATCAATGCCAAAAAGAACACTTAACTGATCACTCTTTTTTTCAGATTTCAAAATTTAGCTTTCAGATTTTAGGTACCGCTTAATCGCCTCTCCAAGCCTCCTAAAAGTATCCTTAAACACCTCCTCTTTTTCCTCCAACAATGTCACTCGGAAACCTCTCAAGTCTGAGCAGAAGGAGGAAATCGGAACGACGCAGATTCGCTCAGCTACCAGCAAATAATAAACAAATCGCTTGTCCAGTGGCATCGTCGGGTCAGCAGTCCATGCCTCCACCAAAGCTTGCAAGCGAGGGTCATCGACTTCCAACTTTTGCGCGGAATGTAATACCCCCTCATCAAATACAATGGTATTATAAAACGCCCCTTGGGTAGGATTGAATTTGATCCCAGGAATATCACCCAAAATCTCGGTCATCCATTCGCTTCGTTTGCCAATAGCCTCATTGGCTTCTGCGCGATAGGCATGATAGGCGGGATGAGACATAATCCTCGGAATGGCCAGCTGAGGCAAAATCGTGGAGCAAACCTCAATCATCTTCGCATTTTCCAAAGTCTGACAAAGCTTCGAAAACTCCGTGGATGACTCTCTATTATAAAACTCCATCCAGCCACAGCGTGCTCCTGGCCAAGGAAACTCCTTGGAAATCCCCTTCAAAGAAATAGCAGGCCTATCTCCCAAAACCTCCGCAAGGGCCACTGCTTTGATCCCATTATAGGTGATGTTTTGATAGATCTCATCGACAATCAAAAGCAAATTAAATTCTTCCGCAATCTTGACAAACCCTTCCAAAACCTCTCGCGGATAAACCATCCCAGTCGGATTATCAGGATTGATGATCAGGATCCCGACGATCGATGGATTATATCGCACCTTGAGATAGAGGTCTTCCATATCGGGAAGCCATTGATTGTCCGGATCGAGTTTGTAGGTAATCGGCGCGGTATTGGCATGAGCTGCCTCTGCCGAACTGTGAGTAGAATAGGCCGGAGAGGGACCGATTATACGGGCTGTGGGCACCAAAAACTGATACAATTTGGCAATTGCATCGCCCAAACCATTAAAGAAAAGAATATCCTCAGCGGTGATCTGATTTCCTCCCAAACTATTATTGAGCTCGGCCAGATACTTCCTTGTTTCCAAAACTCCTTTGGAGTCGGCATAGCCGTAGGTTTTGTCGTCTTTGAGCAAATCAGCGATGATTTCCTTCATCCAAGCAGGTACTTTATTGTTCTTTTGGATAGGGTCTCCGATATTTTCCCAAGTCATGGGATAGCCCAAAGCTTCGATTTGGCGGGCTTTTTTTACGATTCCTCGGATTTCGTAGGAAAGCTCCTCCGCTCCGGGTCTAAGCAGCAACTGTCGCATAGGTTTGGAAGGTTTGCAAAAATCAAGGTACAAAGAAAGGAAAAAGCAAATGAAAATATGCCTCTCGGGATTTTTTCAAAAAGTTTAACCGCAAAATTGCTCACTTCAACAATGCTTTCTTTTTTTGTAAGCTTTTACACCCAAATTTCTTCTCCATCCACACTCCTATGACTCAACGAAATCTCGTCCTCATTTTTGCCTTACTTACAATTTTTTTGAATCCTAAAATTAGCTTTGGTCAGAATTCACCCGAAAAACCACATTACAACTTAGTCCTCATCGTAGCCGATGATCTGGGATATGGAGATCTAGGATACACTGGAAGCACCCAGATCAAAACTCCCAATATTGACAGACTGGCAAAAACTGGAATTGAATTTACCCAGGGCTATGTATCTTCAGCTGTGTGCAGCCCATCTCGGGCAGGCCTGATCACAGGAGTCAATCAGGTGGAATTTGGGCATGATAATAACCTTGCAGAAAACCAACCCGGCTTTGATCCTGAATATCTCGGAATGCCTCTTTCGCAGAAAACTCTCCCAGACCTCCTCAAGCCTCATGGCTATGTCAGTGGACTGATCGGCAAATGGCATTTGGGAAAAGAGCCCCAGTTCCATCCTTTGAAAAGGGGTTTCGATGAATTCTGGGGCTATACCGGCGGAGGCCATGACTATTTCGAAGCGCTACCCGACGGCAAAGGATACAAGGAACCGATCGAAAGCAATTTCAAAACTCCTGCTCCACTCACCTACATCACGGACGATGTGGGAAATGAAAGTGTGGATTTTATCCGAAGACATCGCGACGACCCCTTCTTTCTTTTTGCCTCCTTCAATGCGCCACATACACCTATGCAAGCCTTGGAGGAAGACTTAGCTCTGTATCAAAATATTCCTGACAAAAAGCGTAGAACCTATGCTGCGATGATCCATCGCCTTGATATCAATGTGGAAAAAATCTTGGCGGCATTGGATGAAAATGGAGTTCGGGAAAACACGCTAGTTGTATTCATCAGTGACAATGGAGGCCCGACAGACAGCAATGCCTCGATCAATGCACCCTATCGTGGACAAAAAGGCATTTTGTTGGAAGGCGGAATCCACGTTCCATTTATCTTTAATTTTCCTGCAAAATATCCATCAGGACTCGTCTCCGAGCAAACCGTTTCTTCTCTTGATATTGTCCCGACTTTCCTAAGCCTTGCGAGCGAAGGAACCGCTTCTATGGATGAATTTTCTGGAATTGACTTGACTCCGTTCCTGACAGGAACCCAAGTAACAGCTAAGACCAGAGAGATCAAATGGAAATTCACCATCAGCAGAGCCATTCGTGAAGGGGACTGGAAACTTGTCAGTGTTCCGGATCGCTTGCCGATGCTCTACAATCTTTCGACAGATCCGTCCGAACTCAACAATGTAGCACTGGAAAATGTAGAAATCACCCAGCGTCTGATGAAAAAACTGGGAGATTGGGAAGTAAGCCTTCCCCACCCTATGTTTTTGGAAGGAGCTCAGTGGAGAAAAAGACAGCTCAGTCTCTATGACTTCACCTATCAATTGACTCAACCACGGACAAACTAATCAAGCAATGCCTCCTTATGAAATAGGAATTACTCTATTTTCTATAAGCCGAATATGACTATTTGCAACTAGACTATCATGACCCTATTTCTGTTCTAATGTAGCGAAGAATGGTCCACAGACAACAGCCAACGATCCACTGCTGGTAGACGTGAGCTTCATTCCTCTTTTACAATAGCAGATTTAAAAAAGCGGATATAATTAAGACCTTACTCATGTGGGTCCGCCTTTCCGCAGGTAAGCGAAATAGAATCAGCTCTGTCAGTCGGAATCTGATACTGTAGTCTGTGGTCTATCGACTGTTCCACCAAGCAAATCTGAAAAATACCCTCACGAATTTTCTTTCTTCTGTTCATTTCTATGAAAAACAATCCCTATTATTTGGCCTACAGCTAAAAAAAACATGGACACTATGGTTGGATTCGGATGATTTTTCCCTTCTGGCACCCAACCAACCTTCCAAAGAGAAATCCCAGCCGTGACCAAACTGACAACCAGCAAAACTCCATGCATTATGATCACTCCTTTTCTCATCTTTACAAGATAGAAAGAAGATTAGACTAATCTTCTAGGATAACCCAGATATTTAATATCCAGAAAATGAGAGCTCAAAACTTGCTATTCATCCTCTCGTTACGGTTATTTATTGCCTTCAAATTTAAATTCCGACTGTGGTCCCTATCCTTATTCGCATCCTGATATTCCTGGCTTTTGTATTTCTGATCGACTGGTATTCATTCCAGGCTTTCAAAACAATCTTCCCGGGACAGCCTTGGATCAGACTTACATATTGGCTCATTTCGATAGCCATTTATCTCTTCGTAGCCTATGCTTTCCTGACATTTGATCGAGGTGCTCTCAGCCCAAACTTCGGTCGGATGGTCTCTCTGTTGATACTTTCTCTGGTACCCAAATTGATCATTCTTGTCTTTTTATTTGGTGAAGACATGATCAGATTTCTCACGGGAGTTTTTAAGACTGTCAGCGGAAATCGTCAAGGGGATTTCCTAGCGGATCGTCGGAAATTCATCAGCCAAACAGCCTTGGTGATCGCTTCTATCCCTTTTTTGGGTATTCTCCACGGAGTCCTGATTGGTAAATACCGCTACCGGGTTGTCAAGCATACGCTGGAGTTTGATGACTTGCCAGAGGAATTTGACGGCTTTCGGATCACACAGATTTCGGACATTCACTCGGGAAGCTTTGATGACAAAAAGAAGCTGGAGTACGGCGTGGACCTGATCAACCAACAGGAATCGGACGTCATTCTTTTTACTGGTGACTTGGTCAATAATCACGCAGGTGAGATGGAGCCTTGGGTCGACACTTTCAAAAAACTTAAAGCCCCCATGGGCAAATATTCCATTCTTGGCAACCATGACTATGGTGACTATATGGACTGGCCTAGCCGGGAAGCCAAAGCAGCAAACATGACCCGTCTGTTTGAAATTCAGGAAGAATTGGGATTCCAGCTGCTTCGAAATGAAAGCACTCCCCTCACAAAAGGAAATGCTAGCATCGATCTGATCGGAGTAGAAAACTGGGGCAAAGGCTTTGCACAGCACGGTGACTTGAGAAAAGCAACCGAAAAATTAGGCAACAATGGCTTCAAAATCCTGATGAGTCATGATCCTTCTCACTTTGACGAAGAGGTGAAAAAGTTTTCACAGTTTATCCATCTGACACTGAGCGGACATACACATGGGATGCAGTTTGGGATCGAGATCCCAGGCTTTATTAAGTGGAGTCCTGCTTCCCTTCGCTATCCCAAATGGGCGGGATTGTACGAGGAACTGGGAAGATATCTTCACGTAAACCGTGGCTTTGGATTTTTGGCCTTCCCCGGAAGAGTTGGTATTTGGCCGGAGATTACTGTGCTGGAGCTGAAGAGGAAGTCAGAGGTCTAAAATTGAAAGCCTGAAAGCTGCAATCACAATTCAGGACACAGGAATCGGGAAATGTCTTCTCAACTTGAGATTTTTTTTACTCAATAAATTCTACAATAAGCCCCTAATCCCTATTTAGCAGCCCTATCAGCAACAATTATGGTTGGCACAACTTGTGAATTAGCGGAATAGAATCCGTTATAAACTTTAAACTACCACACCATGAACAATTTCTTTAAAACACTCATCGCAGGCTATGGCGCTTACAAATTGGGCGGAGGATGCCTTGGAACCGTCTTGGTATTTGTCCTGCTATTCGTTCTTTTGGGTCAGTGTAGTTAATTGACTCCTATATGTATACTAGATATTGTTGAATTCCATTTCGGAACGAGCATTTCTTTAGATTAATACCCCCAAAATTATCGGAAATAATCCAGATAGGATTTTTAATCAGTTTTTTTGAAAAGGACACAGCTCTGATCAAGCTTTGAAACTGAATTTTTCAAGATAAAACCTTTGAGGTCTTGAAGACCTCAAAGGTTAAACCTCAAAGCTTACTTCAAATTCTTATATCTGATTCGAGAAGGAGCCTGATCACCCAGACGCTTCTTCTTGTTCTCTTCGTAGTCGGAGAAGTTTCCTTCAAACCAATACACTTGAGAATCTCCTTCGAATGCTAAAATATGGGTACAGATTCTATCCAGGAACCAACGGTCGTGGGAGATAATCACCGCACAGCCGCCGAAGTTTTCCAAAGCTTCCTCCAATGCACGAAGTGTATTTACATCCAAATCGTTGGTAGGCTCATCCAATAGCAACAAGTTACCGCCCTCTTTCAGGGTCAAGGCCAAATGAACCCGATTTCTTTCCCCTCCGGAAAGCACTCCTACTTTTTTCTCCTGATCTGATCCAGCAAAATTGAATTTGGAAACATAGGCTCTGGAGTTCACTTCCTTATTGCCCAGCTTCATCAGTTCATTCCCCTCAGATATTGTCTGGTAAACCGTCTTATTTGGATCCAAGGTATCATGTTCCTGATCCACATAGGCCAGTTTTACAGTTTCACCTACTTCAAAATTACCGGAATCTGCTTTTTCCTGTCCTGTGATCAGTTTGAACAAGGTAGTTTTACCAGCACCGTTTGGACCGATGATCCCCACGATACCACCTTGTGGCAACGCAAAACTAAGGTCGTCAAACAACAACTTGTCTCCATAGGCCTTGGATACATTGTTGGCTTCGATCACTTTCGCTCCTAGCCTTGGTCCTGGCGGAATAAACAATTCCAACTTCGCTTCTTTCTCTCTTGCTTCTTCTCCGACCAGTTTGTCATAGGCATTGAGACGGGCCTTCCCTTTGGATTGACGAGCTTTTGGAGACATTCTGATCCACTCTAGTTCTCGCTCCAAGGTCTTCTGACGCTTAGATTCAGTTTTTTCTTCCTGCTTCAAGCGCTGCTGCTTTTGATCCAACCAAGAAGAATAATTTCCTTTCCAAGGAATCCCTTCTCCACGATCGAGTTCCAAGATCCAGCCGGCCACATTATCCAAGAAATATCTATCGTGAGTCACAGCGATGACAGTTCCTTTGTAATGCTGCAGGTGTTGCTCTAGCCAATGAACAGACTCAGCATCCAAGTGGTTGGTAGGCTCATCCAATAGCAATACATCCGGCTCTTGAAGCAATAGTCGGCAAAGTGCCACTCTTCTCTTTTCACCCCCCGAAAGATTCTCCACGATAGCATCACTTGGAGGAAGTCTCAGGGCGTCCATCGCCTTATCCAGCATCACGTCCAGTTCCCAAGCATTGGCAGCATCAAGTTTTTCCTGCACTTCTCCCTGACGCTCGATGAGTTTATTCATCGCATCTGGATCTTCCATCAGTGCCGGATCCATAAATTTCTCATTGATCTCTTCAAACTCCTTCAGAAGATTCACCGTATCAGCCACTGCTTCTTCTACTACTTCCTTCACAGTCTTGGCGGAATCTAGCTTCGGCTCCTGCTCGAGCATCCCAACTGTATAGCCCGGAGAAAAGACTACTTCTCCGAGAAACTCTTTGTCCATTCCTGCAATTATTCTCAGGAGAGAAGACTTACCGGAACCGTTGAGACCGAGGACGCCGATTTTGGCACCATAAAAAAATGAGAGGTAGATATCTTTGAGGACTTTTTTCTGTGGCGGATAGACTTTGGAGACTCCGGCCATGGAAAAGATGATTTTTTCTGCGCTCATGCGTTGAATTTTTCTTGAAACTTTGCGTTAAAGAGCAAAGATGCAAAAAAAGCCCTTTCTTAGGATAAGTGCTTTTGAATTAATTAATTTGCGGAAAATTGAAAACAGCCACCTAACCTACTGTAGAGCAATGGAGCATCCGTATGGATACATTAAAGACGACAAAGTTTATTTAAAAGGATTTCTGGGAAAAGCAGATAGGGAAATCGGTGAAGTGAAAGAGGACGAGGCGTCGACTATCGCATATTTTGAAGGAAGATTTGAGCAGATCAAAGAAAAAGTAGAGAAGCTAAAAAATGACATCGAGGAAAACCAAAACAAGGGTTCTTTCTTGATGAAGCTGATCCACTTGCGCGATTCACTCTACGAAACTGACGCTTTGGGTGATTTTGTACCCCTGATTGAGTCCCTCAATGAGCAAGAAAGCTTTCTCAACGAAATCATACAGGCCAACCGCAGCAAAAATCTAGAGGTCAAAAAAGCCCTCATTTTGGAAGCGGAAGAGAAAAAAGACGATACCGACTGGAGAGAGACTACTGAGTTTTATAAAGAGCTCAAGCTCCGATGGATCAAAACTGGCCCTGTGGACAAGGAACTACACGAGGAGATCGAGGAGCAGTTCAATACTCCGATCCAGCATTTCTTCGAAAACAGAAGACACTTCTACGAAGGACTGGCCCTTCAGGCTGAAGAAAACATCAAAGTTTACGAGGCCCTAGTTGTGCAGGCACGTGAAGCACATGATCTGCCAGATGCCAAAATGGCTTTTGATATCAGTAAGAAAATTCAGAAAGAATGGAAAGCCGCAGGCAAAGTCCCTGCTGAGAAAAGGCAACCACTTTGGGATGAATTCTCCAAGCTGAACAATAGAATCTTTTCCCGCTACAAGCGTACGCTCAACCCGGGACCGCAGATGCACCCGCGTGAGGTAATGAGAAAAGTGGAAACTCTTACCGAGGAGGTGAAGAAGCTTTCTTCTCAGCCGACCAGTCCTGAACTGATCCAAAGAGCCAAAGACATCCAGCAAGAATGGAGAAAACTCCCTCCACGCAAGCCCAAAGATGCCAACCTCTTGGCCCGATCCTTCCAGTTTTTCTCAGACATCATTTTCGAAAAAGCTTTCCTTGACAAATTGGTGCATGGAAAATATGCCGATTTTGACGAGAAACCAGAGCAGGAACAAATTCAGATCAAATCCGCTTTATTGAAAGACTTACTTCATAGAGATCAAACTGAGTATGAGACAGCTCAAGGAAATTCTGACAATTTCCAGACGAGAAGCAGTGATTTTGAAATCATGATGAAGAAAAAACTATTCGGGCTGAAAAGAAAAGTTGACGTAAAAAATTATATTTTGAAGCAACTTTCTTTTAAATAAATCAGTACACGATTACATATTTAAAAAAAAAGATAATTTTGCAACCTTAAAATCCGGAACACCTTAAAATAAACACTATGTACTGGACACTTGAACTAGCTTCCTACCTTGAGGACGCTCCCTGGCCAGCCACCAAGGATGAGTTGATCGATTACGCCATCCGATCTGGTGCGCCACTAGAAGTAGTGGAAAACCTCCAAGAACTGGAGGACGACGGAGAGCCCTATGAAACTATCGAAGAGATCTGGCCGGACTATCCGACAAAAGACGACTTCTTTTTCAACGAGGACGAATATTAAATACCAAACCCCGTCCCGATAGCTATCGGGACGGGGTTTTTCTTTTTTAGGGACACCATCCTTCTTTCCCGAGTGATTGAATCTTCAGATGCGAATCACCCTCATCTGTCAAAGCCCCAATACTTGCCGCAGTCGTGCATAGCCGGTCTTACTCACCGGCAGCTTTTCTCCGTTTTTCAGATACACCAAATAAGAGTCTTTTTCATAAGGCTCGATGCGTGTGATCCCATTCAGATTTAGGATATAGGAGCGGTGAATTCTCGCAAAGCGATCCGGAGCCAACGCTTGCTCGAGTGACTTCATCGTCATCTTCTTCAAGTATTTGCCCGACTCCATGTGGATAGCGATGTAATCATCTTGAGCTTCGAAATACAGCACATCTTTGACTGCAAGGATTTTGATCTCATGATTGATCCTCACAACTAGGCGATTGCTTTTCTCGGCTAGCTCCTGCAGCTCTGCATTGGACTGATGCTGCTCTTTATCAAAGCCCTCTAAAAACCGCTCTACAGCCTGTCTAAAACGCTCAGACGAAAAGGGCTTGAGCAAGTAATCCACTGCCTTGGCATCGAACGCTTTCAGCGCATAGGCATCGAAGGCAGTCGTGAAGATCACTGCTGGAGGATCATCCAATAGCTCCAGTAGCTCAAAGCCTGTGATCTTAGGCATCTGCACATCCAGAAAAATCAGGTCTGGCTGGTGCTTTTGGATGGCCTTCATTGCCTGAAATCCATCTTGGCAAATTTCTACCACTTCGATTTGAGAGAAATCTTGCAAGTACTCCTGGACGATCCCAGCGGCCAGCGGTTCATCATCTATGATTATTGTTCTGATCATTTCAATTGAGGGATTTTGACCTGCACCAAAAACACATCTCCATGAATATCTTTTTTCAGCAGGTCCATTCTTCCAAAAAGCAAATAGAGCCTTCTTTCTACAGAGCTTAAACCAAAGCCCGTCCCTTCTGCTGCGGGAGATTCGGGATCAAATGGATTTTCCACCCACAGGACCAAGTAATGCTGTTCTTTGTAGGCCTTGAGAACGATCTTCACGGCTCCAGTGACTCCATAAAGACCGTGTTTGATGGCATTCTCCAAGAGTGGCTGAATCAAAAGCTGAGGTAAAAGCATGGAGTTGACTCCTTCTTCCAATTCAAATTCTACCTGCAAGCGATGTCCAAATCTCACCTTTTCGATTTCTAGGTACATTCTGAGATAGTTCATCTCCTCTTCCAGCCTGATCCAAGCTTGGAGATCTTTCCGGATCGTTCCTCTCAGAAAATCGGATAACTGCAATACCATCTCCCTTGCTTTTTGAGGCTGTGAAACCACCAGGGCACTGATTGAATTGAGACTATTAAACAAGAAATGCGGCTGCAGCTGCTGCCGCAGTTGATAGAGCTCTGCCTCTTTGGAAAGTTCTATCATGTGGAGCTCTCTCTTTTGGCTTTCCTCCTGCTGTTCTAGCTTTGACACGACGATCGCCAACAAAGTCACCATCACAAAGACCACCGCCAGCAAAGCCCAGCGAAGTATTAAGCTTTCTCTCAGCAAAAGAACATAGGCCTCATCTTCCATCCAAAACCAATGGAGCCCGTAGCGATGAACCATCACTCCCACCCAGCTGAGAAGCACCGGAAGTAGCAGCAAAAGCCAAGTATTGGCACCTTTGGGGATGAAAGAACTGAAAATTCGATCCAATACAAACACTCCTCCCATAAAGACCATTGAGAAAAATGTAGCGTCCAGAAGACTTTTGGTCCAACCCATCCCGAAACTTCTCAAAACCCCAGCAGTAAGAAGGAGCCAGATCAACCCGGCTCCTTGAATGACCCAATAGGCTTTGGATGGAGTAGAAAATACTTTTGAAAACAAAATCTTGGGTTTAAGCGAATGGAAGTTCGTTAAAATGATTTGATTTCCAAACCACCAAAGAGGATCGTACCACGCAGGACCAAAACCTTATCCGAGTCCACTTCCGATTGACGATAGATACGCTTGTCTTCTACTCCAGCGGCAATGTTCGTAACCTCGGTGCGCACATCCCAATGAGGAGGCACGATCAATTTCATCCCGCCAAAGATCACATCTACCTGCATCACCACCATCCCAGAGAGTTCAGTCTGCGTCAGATCCAGATCTATCCCGCCCATAAAGGCCGTCAACTTACCTCCTTGGAAATTCTTGGACAGGACCCGCTTATTGACGCCGCTCAGAATTGCATCTATATTGACTGTGTCAGCATAGGAGATACCGGAGGTACCTCCTCCAAAATTCGTCTTTGGACCACCATAGAATCCAGATTTAG
Organism: Algoriphagus vanfongensis DSM 17529; assembly: GCF_000429465.1. GTDB lineage: Bacteria > Bacteroidota > Bacteroidia > Cytophagales > Cyclobacteriaceae > Algoriphagus > Algoriphagus vanfongensis. The sequence continues at coordinate 380,205 of NZ_AUBX01000014.1, forward strand.
TTTGTGATTCACTTTCGTCTTCCACCTTGGCATCTTCCACTGTGGAAGAAGAAAAGCTAGAGCCCGACTGGAATGACTGCTTGCGCATCTTCTCCCGGACATTGTCTATCACTCTTTTCTCTTTTTGCTTTTGGGTGATCAGGTATACTCCTAGTAGTATCAAACCTACCGGAAACACAAACCGCTCGATCCCAAAGTCAAAGTTAAATTCTCTTTCGGCCAAAAAGTACAGTCCAAACCCCAGCATTATTGTTCCAAAAAAAGATTTGAACTGATGCTTGATCAGTACAATAAGACCGATAGCTACCAGCACCATCGGCCAGGACAATATCCATCCCGGGAAGAATATCCCGAGTTTTTTGAGCAAAAGAAGAAGCCCTATTCCTAGAATGATAAATCCAAAAACAATACCGCCGTCATTGCTGGATTTTTGATTGGAGTAATTTGTCATAGCCTTGTCGATTAAATGATGCTCTAAAGTAGACACAAGGCCTATTTCATAAAATCAACCAAAGACCAAGAGTGCAAAAAGTCGGTGAACCCGCACAAATAGTCGGTAAAAATCCCTTTATTTTTTCACCGACTCAGATTCTTGCAGGGATAGTAGGTAGGCTGCATAGTCCATATCCTCGGGAGTTGTGATTTTGATGTTTTCAGCATTGCCTGGAATCAGGGAAACCTGCCAGCCCTGATGCTCATAGACTGTCGCATCGTCTGTAAACTGCGGAATCTCCGTCACCTGAAATGCCTTACGGATTTTTTCCAACTGAAACGTTTGTGGCGTCTGAACCAAGCGGAAATACTGCCGCTCCTGGTAGAAGGATTTGCCATCATCAGTCAATTTGCGAATCGAATCTTTCAAAGCGACTACGGCGATCCCACTACCTGTCTCTGCTGCCTGTTCAAAACTCTTCGTAATGACTTCTTTTTTGACAAAAGGCCTGACACCATCATGGATCGCCACCAACCCGCGATCAAATGGCACTGCATTGAGACCATTTCTCACAGACTGAAACCTGGAGTTGCCTCCAGCCACGACTACATGAGGAACCTGAAAATCATACTCCTCGAGCAACTCACCCCAGGATGAAAAATCTGCTTCCGGAATCACCAAGATCAAATCCATCTCTGGATCTACTCCCCAAAAAACTTCGAGCGTCCGCATCAATATCGGCTTTCCCCCGATGGGAAGGTACTGTTTGGAAATGGGAGCTCCCATCCTTGTTCCTCTTCCTCCTGCTACTAGTACCGCAGCTTTTCTCATAGCTCTATTTTTTAGCAAAAGTACCCGCTTGGATCCATTCGCATATTATCCTTGAATTATTAAAAAATGAAAATACAAAAAAAGCTCCCATTGGGAGCTTTTCGAATGATCAAAGGATCAACATGGCATCTCCATAGGAGAAGAACCTATATTTTTCCTTGATGGCTTCTTTATAGGCCTTCATGATCAAGTCGTAACCGCCAAACGCCGCTGCAGTCATCAGCAGTGTGGACTCCGGCAAGTGGAAGTTGGTGATCAGTGAATTGGCAATCTTAAACTCATAAGGAGGAATGATAAACTTATCAGTCCAGCCATTGGAAGCCTTCAGTCTACCATTGGCAGTCACCGAAGATTCAATGGTCTTAAGAGATGTCGTGCCCACGGCTACTACTCGCTTCTTATTTTCAAGAGCCGAATTGACCAATTCTACTGTTGGCTCAGGAATATCATAGTTTTCCGAATCCATCTTGTGCTTAGTCAGGTCTTCTACATCTACCTGACGGAAAGTACCCAAACCTACATGCAAAGTAATCGGAGTCACTTCCACACCTTGAAGTTCTAGTCTTTTCAACAAATGAGGAGTAAAGTGTAGCCCGGCTGTTGGTGCAGCTACTGCCCCTACATTCTTGGCAAAAACTGTTTGATAACGGTCTCTATCTTCTGGCTCGATCTTTCTCTCGATAATTTCTTTCAGCAAAGGAGTCTCTCCCAAGCTGTCGATAGTCTTGTGGAATTCTTCCTCTGTCCCATCAAATAGGAATCGGATCGTTCTTCCTCTGGAAGTTGTATTGTCGATCACTTCTGCGACTAAGTCAGAGTCTCCGAAATACAATTTATTACCTACCCTGATCTTACGGGCCGGATCTACCAGCACATCCCAAAGTCTCAATTCCGGGTTGAGCTCACGAAGCAGGAATACCTCGATCTCAGCACCGGTCTTTTCTTTGTTGCCATACAATCTGGCAGGAAACACCTTGGTGTCATTGGACACAAAGACGTCACCTTCACCGAAATATTCGATAATATCCTTGAAAGTCCGGTGTTCGATTTCTCCGGTCTTTCGGTGAACCACCATCAGACGGGATTCGTCTCGATTTTCGGTTGGATAAAGGGCAACAAGTTTCTTTGGAACGTCAAATTTGAAATCTGATAATTTCATAGGGAAGCTTTAGATGTCTGAGCTATTTGATTGATTTAGAATTACTCTAAAAATTGCAAAGATAATAACATAATGTCCAAAATCCGCTAACTTGTTGAATTGTTTTAACCAAAATTGAAAAGCATGCTCTTTTTCCAACTGACATGGGAAAGTTTCCGCTTCGCCGCCAATGCCCTCAGTTCAAACCTGACGAGGACGATTTTATCCCTTCTGGGGGTTACAGTGGGTATTTTCGCCATTATCGCCGTCTTTACTTTGGTTGATTCTCTGGAAAACAATATCAAATCTTCATTTTCTTTTCTTGGAACCAATGTGATGCGGGTAGATCGATTTCCTTTCGCATCTGGACCACAGGACTATCCCTGGTGGAAATATTACCAGCGCCCGACTGCTACCATGGCCGAATATAAATTTATGCAGCAGCATCTTGAATCTGCTGAAGCAGTCACTATATCCGCTTCTGCTATGACCACTGTGCAAGCCGGTAGCAACGCCTATCAAGGCATGCAGCTGACTGGAGTAGCATATACTTATCAAGATGTCTACGAAGTGGCTCTGGAAGAAGGAAGGTTTTTTACGGAATTGGAAATCAATGCTGCCAGGAATCTGGCCATAGTCGGCCGAAAGATTGCCAACACTCTATATCCTAATCAACCTATCATCGGCAAAGAGATTAAAATCAAAGGTCTGAAATTCATCGTCGTCGGCGTCTTTGAAGAAGAAGGAGAAGGACTTTTTGAGATGCCTTCCAAAGATGAAGCCTGTCTAATCACCTATGGAGCATTTAACAAGCTTTTCAACACAGGACGCTACGGCATTGAGCCCACCATCGCCGCCAAAGGCAAGGAAGAAGACATCGGACTGGTAGCCCTTGAAAATGAAATGATGGGACTCATGCGAGCCAAAAGAGGTCTAAAGCCAACGGAATTGGATAATTTCTCGCTGAACAAAACTGAGTTTATCCAAAATGCCATCGGATCCATATTTGACGTGATCTCTGCTGCTGGATGGGTGATCGGAGGATTCTCCATCCTAGTAGGCGGCTTTGGCATTGCCAATATCATGTTTGTGTCAGTGCGGGAACGAACCAACATCATCGGAATCCAAAAGTCTTTGGGTGCCAAAAACTATTTTATCCTTTTCCAATTCCTCTTCGAATCAGTCTTTTTGAGTCTTATCGGAGGCGGCACAGGGATTATTTTGGTTTACCTACTCAGCTTTATCAATCTCGGCAGTCTGGACTTAGTCCTTTCATTTAAAAACATCATTTTAGGACTGGGCGTATCCTCCATCATCGGTGTGGTCTCGGGGATAGTACCTGCCACCTTGGCAGCGCGAATGGACCCGGTAGAAGCTATCCGAACAGTATAAAAACTGGAATCCCCCCAATTTCAAGCCATAAAAAAGGAATGCCGATGATCGGCATTCCTTTTTTATGGCTGAAATATCGAAGCGATCAATCTTCCGCTTCGCTACCCGGCTCAGTCGGCAGCAATCCGGAGGCCGCCTTGATTTTGGTCTCCAGCTCATCCATTAGCTCTGGATTGTCAAGCAATAGATTTTTCACAGCGTCACGACCTTGACCGAGTTTCTCTCCATTGTAAGAGAACCAAGAGCCTGCTTTTTTGATGATGTCAAACTCCACCCCCAGGTCGATCACCTCACCGACTTTGGAAATCCCTTGACCGTACATGATGTCAAACTCCACCACTTTGAAGGGAGGAGCTACTTTATTTTTCACTACTTTGACACGGGTTCTATTCCCTAGAATATTGTCAGCACTTTCTTTGATCTGACCGATACGACGGATATCCAAGCGGACGGAAGCGTAGAATTTCAGCGCATTACCACCGGTCGTAGTCTCTGGATTACCAAACATCACCCCGATTTTTTCACGAAGCTGGTTGATAAAAATACAGGCACAACCAGTCTTATTGATCGCTCCAGTCAGCTTTCGCAAAGCTTGGGACATCAATCGAGCCTGCAAGCCCATTTTGCTTTCTCCCATTTCGCCTTCCAACTCACCTTTTGGCACCAATGCCGCCACGGAGTCAATGACGATGATATCAATCGCTCCAGATCTGATCAAATGCTCGGCGATTTCCAATGCTTGCTCACCATTGTCAGGCTGAGAGATCAACAAGTTTTCTGTATCGATACCCAGTTTTTCGGCATATACCTTGTCAAAGGCATGCTCTGCATCGATGAAAGCAGCCAGGCCTCCTGACTTTTGAGCTTCCGCTATACAGTGCATGGTCAAGGTCGTTTTACCGGAAGATTCCGGGCCGTAGATCTCTATCACCCTTCCTCTCGGAATACCTCCCACACCCAATGCCATGTCCAAGCCAAGGGAACCTGTAGAAATGGCAGGCACATCCTGAACGGTATTGTCACTGAGTTTCATGACAGTGCCTTTGCCGTAGGTTTTTTCCAACTTGTCTATCGTCAGCTGGAGTGCTTTTAGTTTTTCTGCGTTATTGCTCATATATCGTCAAAAATTAAATTTTCTGAATGAAGTTAAAGATTCTAAAGTCTAGTATCAATAGATTAAGTTTGTTGCTTTCGAGCGGCAAATTCGTATTTTTAGTCACTATTCGGCACGTTTTTTCGTATATACTCTGAAAATACTTGGTTTTTGTCAGGTATTGTCAATTAATCTTATGAATAGCCCAAAACTACTCACAATCCTTCTTTTCTTTTCGATACTCAGCCCTGTTTTCTCACAAAATCCAGGGACCGAGCCATATACTTTTGGGGAGGAGTTAAACTTTGAGGTGAGCTATGGCTGGTTTAATCTCGCTGATGCCAAAATGCAGATCGGCAAAAAACCGCAAGAGCATGATGAGCGACCTCATTACAAAATCGATGTCTATGGCAAAACCAAAGGAGCAGCGACTATTTTCGGAAAAGTCAACGACAACTGGGGCACTTACCTGGACATGGAATCTAAGCTTCCCTCACAGTCCTACCGACATATCGAAGAGGGCAACTATCGCAAACATGAATTGGTCCATTTTGACCAGCGGGAAAACAAAGCTTTGATGCAGCTTTTTGACAAGGAGAACAAAAACTTGAAGGAAGAGAAAGAGTTTGACCTCCCAGGGCAGGTACAGGATATAGTCAGTGGCTTTTATTACCTCCGTACGCTGGACCTCCGCAATCTGGAAGAAGGAGAGCAGATAATTATCCGAGGCTTTTTTGACAAAGAAATATATAACATAAAGTTAATCTACGAGGGTTCCGAAAAGCTGGAAACCGAACTGGGAGAAAAAGACACCTACATCTTTTCCCCTCAGATTCCCAAAAACAAACTTTTCCGGGGGGAGTTTCCGGTCAAAGTATGGGTCACAAAGGATCAGAATAAAATCCCCGTAAAAATCAAAGCCAATCTCTTCCTGGGCTCACTCAATCTGGACATCAAATCCGCCAAAGGTTTGCGTTATAATTGAGAAATAGTGTGGTAATATTTTCTTAACATTAGCCTAGGAAATTTAATTTTTCGATACATTCTAGACCGTTTTAGGCGTGGAGCCTCTTGAATATTTGGTAGTGATCCTCAAATATTCACTAATTTTAACTCAACTATTAAGAAAAACTCCATGGGAGACAAACAGAAAATCAAGGTACTGGTTGTAGACGACGAGCCGGATATTGTCGAGATCCTCAAATACAACCTTCAGAAAGAAGGCTATGAAGTAGCCACCGCAGAAGACGGAATCAAGGCTGTCAAAACTGCCGCCAAGTTTCAGCCGGATGTGATTTTGCTGGATATCATGATGCCGCAGCAGGATGGCGTGGAGACCTGTCTTCAGATCCGCCAGATTCCCGAGCTGAAAAACACCTTTATCATATTCCTCACTGCGAGAATGGAGGAATATTCTGAAGTGGCAGCCTTTGACGTGGGCGCAGATGATTACATCACCAAGCCGATCAAGCCACGGGCCCTGATGAGCAGAATTGCCGCATTGTTTAGAAGAGAATCCAAAAAGGAACAGGAGCAATCTCAGATCAAGATCCGCGACCTGGTCATCGATAGAGGTAGCTATACCATCGAGCAGTCCGGAAAAACCATCACTCTCCCAAAGAAGGAATTTGAATTATTGTATTTCCTTGCCAAAAACCCTAATATGGTATTCAGTAGAGATGAGCTTCTTCAGAATATCTGGGGTTCGGATGTATTTGTACTCGCCAGAACAGTCGATGTGCATATCCGAAAAGTCCGGGAAAAAATCGGAGATGACTACATCACTACTGTCAAAGGTGTAGGCTATAAATTCGATTTGGGTTCCTAAAAGATGCTTTCGACCTCCAGAGGTATTTCATTGGTATTGGCTATCGCCATCTCAGGATTGGTGGCTGCCTTCTTGTCCCTGATGGATGATGCAACTCCACTGCTGATCGTCACGGCAGGTGGTTTGGCTTTGGCGGCAGCCTACTTATTGATCAATATTACCCTGGAATTCTTGGTATTCAGAGAGATTGGCAACATCTATTCACTGCTCGAAAAAATCCAGAAAAAAGACCTCTCTGAGGTTTCTAATAAATCTTCCAAATCATCGATTTCGCCTCTGCGCAAAATCAACTCAGTGATCAACTCCTACGCTATCGCCCGGCAAAAGGAGATCGACACGCTTCAGAAGAATGCGGAGTTCAGAAGAGAGTTTATCGCGGATATCTCCCACGAGCTCAAAACGCCGATTTTTGCGACACAAGGCTATATCCACACGCTTTTGGATGGGGCGATGGATGACAAGCAAGTTCGAATGAAATTCTTGAAGCGGGCCGCCAAAAGCTTGGACTCGCTGGACATCTTGGTACAGGATCTTCTGACTCTCAACCAAATGGAGAGCGGAGTGATCAAGTTTGTTTTTTCTGACTTTGACCTGAAAGAAATCATCGATGAAGTCATCGAAGAACTGGAGCACAAAGCTTCCAAGCGCAAGGTCACGATCAACTTCAAATACGATCTCGAAAAAAACTACATCACCCACGCCGACCGGCAAAAAATCTATCGGGTCTGTCAAAACCTGATTTTCAATGCTGTCAAGTACAATCATGATGAGGGAGAAGTCAAAATCACACTCAAATCCCACAAAAATCACATTCAAGTAGACATCAAGGACGACGGCCAGGGCATTCCTCCTGAAGATCTCAAGCGGATCTTTGAGCGATTCTATCGTGTGGAAAAAAGCCGAAACAAAAAAGACGGCGGCACGGGTCTGGGTCTAGCGATTGTGAAACACATCCTGGAAGGACACAAAAGTAAAATCTCTGTCAGCTCCACCGTGGGAAAAGGATCGATTTTTAGTTTTTCATTGCCTTTAGTGAAATCTACAAGTCATGAAGAAACTCCAAAACCAGAGACATCTACATTGAAATAAGTCAAGGATTTTTTTCGCTCCAAAATTTCACCTAATTTTGCAGCCTCTTTGAAGAGGCAGGAGAATCCATGAAGAAAGTAGATTTTCAGAAACTAGTACTGTTTGAAAACGAGGATTACCTGGTGATCAACAAGCCGCCCTACCTATCGAGCTTAGACGATAGACATGAGGCGCAGAACATCCTGGACCTTGCAAAGGATCATACAGCAGATGCCCAGCTGTGTCATCGCTTGGACAAGGAAACATCCGGATGTCTGGTGATCGCCAAGAATCCAGAGGCCTACCGGCACTTGGCCATCCAGTTTGAAAACAGGAAAGTCAGCAAAGTCTATCATGCCGTCGTCGAGGGGATCAAGGAATACGATCAATTGATGGTGGACCGCAATCTCATCGCATCGGCCAAAGGAGTCGCCAAAGTCAGCAAAGATGGCAAGCCCGCTCAGACGATCTTCCATACACTAAAGACCTACCGAGCACATTCTTTGATCCAGTGCCAGCCGATCACCGGCAGACTGCATCAGATCAGAGTTCACTTAGCCTACTTGCAGTCTCCTATCTGTGGAGACGAACTTTACGGTGGCAGACCTTTGTACCTTTCTTCTCTCAAGCGCCGCTTCAACCTGAAGAAGGACACGGAGGAGTTACCGATTATGCAGCGAGTTTCATTGCATGCGTTTACGATTGGATTTGAGGGATTGGACGGAAAAGCGATTACCGTCAACGCTCCCTACCCGAAAGACTTTCAGGTACTGGTACAGCAGCTGGAAAAAACCAACTGATAATCAGACCCGAAAAGCAGCAAGAAATTTGGTGTTTTGAGGCTAAACCTATGGAAATTAGGGAGTAGTCTTGAAAATATTTTGCATAGAAAATAAAATACTTCTATCTTTGTGTCCCTTTTTGGGGGTCGAATATATTTAACAAGCTAAAAATTAAACAGTTACACAGTGGATACTTTAAGCTATAAGACCGTATCGGCTAACAACTCGACTGTAGAAAAGCAATGGGTGATTGTGGATGCCCAAGCAGCAGTATTGGGTAGACTAGCCAGTGAGGTAGCGAAAATCTTAAGGGGGAAAAACAAGCCAAGCTATACCCCTCACGTAGATTGTGGTGACAACGTCATCGTAATCAACGCAGACAAAGTCAGATTGACTGGTGACAAGTGGGACTCTAAAGTATATGTGCGTCACACAGGTTATCCAGGAGGACAGCGGATCACTACTCCGAAATTGTTGAAGCAGAAGTCTTCTTCAATCTTGGTAGAGAAAGCTGTAAGAGGCATGTTGCCTAAAAACAGATTGGGAGCAAAGTTGTACGGCAACCTGTACGTATATGAAGGATCTGAGCATCCTCATGAAGCGCAGCAGCCAAAATCCATCACTCTTTAATCGACTTAATTCATGGAAATGATCAACAAAATCGGTAGAAGAAAAACCTCTGTAGCCAGAATCTACATGGCTCCAGGTAAAGGTGAAATCACCGTAAACAATCAAGCACTAGACGTATACTTCCCTTTTGATCTTCATCAGATCGTAGTGAAGCAGCCCTTGACTCTAGTAGGTCAAGATGGAAACTACGACATCCAGATCAATGTAGACGGTGGTGGCATCAAAGGACAAGCTGAGGCAGCCCGTATGGCTATCTCCAGAGCTTTGTGCGAATTTGACGAAGAGCACAGAGGTCCATTGAAGAAAGAAGGATTCTTGACTCGTGACCCTAGAATGGTCGAGCGTAAGAAGCCAGGACGTAGAAAAGCAAGAAGAAGATTCCAGTTCTCCAAGCGTTAATTGGTTATTTTCTCTCAACAATAGAAAACAAACAGATTCATGTCAAAAATCGAATACAAAGACTTACTGGATGCTGGTGTTCACTTTGGACACTTGACGAGAAAGTGGGATCCCAGAATGGCTCCATATATCTTCATGGAGAAGAACGGAATCCATATTATCGACCTTAACAAAACGCTTGCCTGCCTCGAAGAAGCATCCGCAGCAGTGAAGCAAATCGTACGCTCCGGCAAAAAAGTAATGTTTGTTGCTACCAAAAAACAGGCGAAAGACCTAGTAGCAGCAGAAGCTCAGCGTCTCAACATGCCTTACGTAACCGAAAGATGGTTGGGTGGTATGCTGACTAACTTTGCCACGATCCGCAAATCCTTGAAGAAAATGTCTGGCCTTGATAAGATGATGAAGGAAGACTCTTTCAAGAACATGGCAAAGAAAGAGCGATTGATGATCTCCCGTCAAAAAGACAAAATGGAAACTGTATTGGGCGGTATCGCTGACCTAAGCAGACTTCCTGCGGCTCTTTTCATCGTAGACATCAAAAGAGAACACATTGCAATTGCCGAAGCACAAAAGCTTGGTATCCCTGTTTTCGCATTGGTAGATACAAACTCCAACCCAAATGAGGTGGACTTCCCTGTACCAGCCAATGACGATGCATTCAAATCAGTCAACCTGTTGGTGAAAGCTTTCGGAGCAGCTATCGAAGAAGGTCTTTCTGAGCGTAAGAAAGACAAAGAAGAAGCTAAACTTTCTGAAGAGGAAGAAGCTAAAAAAGCTGTGGACGCCGAAACAAAAGAGTAATCTCCACACCTGATTTTGAAATATTAAAAAATTGAACATCCGGCTCCGGTCGATGTTCAATTTTTTGTTTTTGCCTGATCTTCCGATCGCAAAACACTCCGCCGGGCAGTTTCGTCTGGCCCATTTCTTAAGAATATAACAATCGTTTAATCTATAAACAGATCCTAACCATGGCAATTACTGCACAAGAAGTAAACAAACTGAGACAAATGACCGGTGCCGGTATGATGGACTGCAAAAAAGCCTTGACCGAAGCAGAAGGTGACTTCGACAAAGCTGTAGACATCCTCAGAAAAAAAGGTCAAAAAGTATCCGCTTCCAGAGCTGACAGAGAGACTAAAGAAGGTGTTGTGGTGACAAGCGTATCCGAAAACGGAGCAAAAGGAACTATCCTTTCTCTGACTTGCGAGACTGACTTCGTAGCTAAAAACGAAGAGTTTGGCGCTTTTGCTACTACACTTTTGAACTTGGCAGTGGAAAAAGGAGCTTCTTCTGTAGAGGAAATTCTTGCACTTCCATTCGAAAACATCACCGTAGCTGAGAAAATCGTAGAAATGACCGGTAAAATCGGTGAGAAAATCGAAATCTCTCATTACGAGGTAGTAACTGCTGAGGCTGTAGTTCCTTACATCCACTCCAATGGCAAATTGGGTGTATTGGTAGGATTGACCAATACCGGAGGAGATGTAGAAGAAGCTGGAAAAGACGTAGCTATGCAAATCGCTGCGATGAACCCAGTCGCTTTGGACAAAGACGGTGTAGACGCTTCTACTGTAGAAAGAGAAATCGAAGTAGGCAAAGAACAAGCAAGAGCTGAAGGCAAGCCTGAAGAAATGCTTGAAAAAATCGCAATGGGTAAATTGAACAAGTTCTACAAAGAGAACACCCTATTGAGCCAGCAATTCGTAAAAGACAGCAGCAAGACTATCGCTCAGTACCTTGACGGAGTAAACAAAGGTATGACTGTCTCTGCATTCAAAAGAATCTCTATCGGATAATTCTTTCCGATCCAACTAAATTTATAAAGGCTGACTTTTTAAAGAGTCAGCCTTTTATTTTTGACTTTTCAAGGTTTCATTTCGGCTAGAGGAAATGAAAACCCTAGAATATTTCGCATATAGCCATCTCCAAAAAGGCTACTATCCGTAACTAAAGAAACTTGCTTGCCAGGGATATTGAATTGATATTCGGTACACACATTAAAGTTCAAATATGCCCATTGGGGAGCGTTATTTATGATTTTGATATTTTGCTTTTTGAATCTATTTTAGGTATAATTTTTCAACAATCATGAAGCGTATTCTTTCTATTTTTCTGATTTTCACAGTATGTACTGCCTGTGACCTGAATTCGCTTTGGAAAGACATCAAGCCAAAATCTGAATTGGAGAAACTTCCACCGATTACTCAGACCGGAGAAAACACATTTGGTTGTTTGACCAATGGGAAAGCAATGGTAGCCAATAACTCGTTATATGTTACAGCAATATATCAGGGTGGGATTTTGCAAATCGGAGGTCAAATGGATAAATCGGATACTTCTCAAAGTGTAAGAATTTTGGTTTTAGACCCTATTGTGGTAGGCGAAACTTATGACTTGAAAAATGAAGTTACAGGGGGGAAAGCAAAGTTTTTAAGATACAAAGATGTGCACGAGTGCCGATATGAGGCTGAACACATATTTGAAGGAAAAATCACCTACTCAAAAATAGACAGAACCAATTTCGTGGTTTCCGGGACATTTGAGTTTTCTGCCTCCAATGAAACTTGCGACACAGTCAGAGTGGCTGATGGCCGTTTTGATATTCAGTACACACCTTAAAGTTCAAACAAGAAAAACATCATTTTCACCCAGATTACTATAAAGGCTCACTGTACAGGTCTGAATGTTAAAAAAAACCTTCTAGAGCAATCTGGAAGGGTTTTTCTTTGGCAAGGCAAAAGAAAAAGGTCACTGAAAACAGTGACCTTTATTGTTTAAAATTTCTCTAACATAAACTGAAGAGCATTTCCTTAATTTGCTCTCATGTCTATCGTCTAAAGTCTTGTGTCTTACTTACGGCTCCAATGCCGCCACACCTGGAAGCACCTTGCCCTCCATATGCTCTAGCAAAGCACCACCACCGGTAGAGACGAAGGAAACTTCCTCACCAAAGCCAAACTTATTGACTGCCGCTGCAGAATCTCCTCCACCAATCAAAGAGTAAGCCCCGCCTTTGGTAGCTTCTACCACCGCTTCAGCGATTGCCTTGGTTCCTTTGTCAAAAGAACTCATCTCAAATACTCCCATCGGACCATTCCATAGAATAGTCTTGGAGTTTAAGATCGTCTCAGCAAACAGCTCTCTTGTCTTTGGTCCGATATCCAATCCCATCCAGCCATCAGGGATTTCTCCTCTATTAGCTAGGCCCTGCTCTGCGTCGTTGGCAAAGGCAGTGGAAATCACGGTATCCAAAGGCAAAATCAAGTTTACACCTTTTGCTTTGGCCTTTTCCATCAGTTCCAATACAAAGTCTACTTTATCTGCTTCCAGCAAAGAATCTCCAATCGTACCTCCTTGAGCTTTGGCAAATGTATAAGACATCCCACCACCGATGATGAGGTTGTCTACTTTGTCAAGCAATCGCTCGATGATCAAGATTTTGTCAGAAATTTTGGCGCCACCCATGATAGCAGTATAAGGTCTAGCCGGATCTCCCAATACTTTATCTGCATTTTTCAACTCTGAAAGCATCAAATAGCCACAGACTTTATCATTAAAAAACTGTGCAATCACCGCCGTAGAAGCATGTGCTCTATGTGCAGTACCAAAGGCATCATTGACATAGATATCTCCCAATTTGGAAAGTTTTTCGGCAAATGCCTCATCCCCTTTTTCTTCTTCTTTGTAGAAACGAAGGTTTTCCAAAAGCAAAACTTCACCCGCCTTAAGACCTTCTGCCAAGCTCACTGCCTCACTTCCGATGCAGTCTGGAGCAAATTTGACAGATCTGTCAAGTGCCTTCTCCAATTCTACAATGATATGCTTAAGGGAGAATTTATCTTCAGGGCCGCTTTTTGGTCGACCCAGGTGGGACATCAAAATCACCGATCCACCATCGGACAAGATTTTGTTGATCGTAGGTAAGGCAGCCTGGATTCTCGTGTCATCAGTCACATGAAACTGATCATCCAAGGGAACGTTGAAATCCACTCGGATTAGGGCTTTTTTCCCTTCAAAACTGAGGTTATCTACATTTTTGATTCTAGGATTCATAAAATAGGATTGTATGGGTAATCAAAATTTGAACAAAATAGGCCTGAATTTATCAAAGTTTCGGGCAAAAAGCGATTTTATCGAATGATCAATTTGTAAAGATCAGCTTAGCCTTGGGCTGCAGCTCTTTTCAATCGGTCATTCATCGCCGGACCTAAGCCATGCTCTGGCATCCATTCAGCCACTATCAGCTCTACTTCTGCCTCATCTAGCCGTCTCATTGATGCAAAAAGTCCAGCAGCAGCCTCTTTCAAATCTCCAGAAAGACTTAATTGGATCTGAAGATCCTGAGAAACTTGATTAAAATTCTCTATCAGGCTGAGCACTCCTATCTTTTTACCTGCTTCCAGGAAGGAAGGCACCAACTCCTGCAGTTTTCCAACATAGAATGGTTTACGTGGTGCATAGTGGCTCTCCAACAGTCCTGGAGCACTGGGATTGCTACTGCTATGAGTTTTTACCTTCACGGCACCTACCATAGCTTCTAAGGCATGCAACTCCAAACCTCCAAGTCTGTAGACAACGATTTCATCTCCTTCCACGCCTAAGATGGTACTCTCCAATCCAACCTGACAGGAACCCCCATCCAAAATGTACGGGATTTTCTGACCCAGTTGCTTCTGCACATGATCAGCCCGGGTAGGACTGATATAGCCGAAAGGATTGGCGCTAGGTGCCGCTAGAGGGAAGTCCAATTGTTGGAGCAAAGACAATGTCAGAGAATGTGACGGAATCCTGACTGCCACCCGATCCAAGCCAGAAGTCACCAAGTCAGGAATAATCGCCTTTTTAGGCAAAAGCAAAGTCAAAGGCCCTGGCCAAAACACATCTGCAAGAGTCTTTAACTGATCAGGGATGTACTCGACCCATTGTGCCACTTTCTCCAATGAATCGGTATGGATGATCAAAGGATCAAAGGACGGTCTATTTTTAGCTTCAAAAATCGCAGCCACTGCCATGGGATCAAGTGCATTGGCAGCAAGCCCATACACCGTCTCTGTAGGAATACCTACCAGTCCTCCAGACTCTAGCAGAGCTTTAGCTTTGGCAATATCTTGACCGATTTCAGCCATTAGTCACAAAATTCCTCAATCCAGGATTTGGCTTCTGTATACCCTAATGAAAGCGCCATTTTCAAATCTGCGCAGCCAGCTTCTTTTTCCTGCTCGCCAAGTGCACTCATTCTGGTGACACCCAAGAGATAATAGGCTGCCGCATTTCTATTGTCTAGGTTGACGGCATTTGTCAGTGACTCCATAGCACCAAGTGGGTCATTGTTCCCTACTTGTGCTTTGCCCTTATTGAAGTGCACCAAAGCCTGATTAGGGTTCACTTGAAGAGCCATATCAAAATCCAAAATAGCGTCTTCATATGCCTCTATCCCTAAAAGTGCCAAACCTCTATTGTAATAGATGTCTGTTTGAGCCGGGTCCAAACCATTTGCCATGTTGTAATCTGAAACAGCTTCCTTAAAATTCCCCAATTCCAAATTTGAGTTACCTCTATTAAACCAAGGCTTGTAGCTAGATGAGTCTGCTTCTATGGCCCGAGTAAATACCGGAATCGCTGCCTCATATTGGGACTGTTGAAACAAAGCTACGCCTTTGGCATTAAGCGCAGAGGCATTGCTGGGGTTTTGCTCCAGAGCACGGTCAAAATAGACAATGGCTTCATTCCAAGCCTGAGCATCCATTTTTTCAATACCTGCAGTCATCAATTCCTCCTCACTGGGACTACACGAAAACAATACCACGGCGATTACTGCCAAACTCAATAAATTTCTCACTTGCTAGCTAATTTTGGGGCAAAGATAGGAATTCAGGCCTGCTTTTCGGACTGATTCAGCAATTTCGCTCTGTAATTTTCCGGAACAGACACGGGTTTCATCGTCTTCATATCGACAGCTACCATTGTGCTCAGGCATTTGGCAAAGACCAGATCCTTTTCAGTCTCAGAGCTTCCTACCAGGTATTGCTCCAAGACAAACGAAGACGTACCGATTTTGACACAGCGCACCAAAGCATTGACTTGATCTTGGAGATGAATGGGCCTGAAGTAATCCATTTCCACTCGGGCAACTACCGCCCCAAATTTCATAACATCCCACTGACAGGCACGATGTAAAAAATCAGCTCTGGAATGCTCAAAGTAATTGAAATAGATCCCATTATTCACATGCAGATATCCATCGATATCTGAGAAGCGAATCTGTATTGGGGTACTAAAAGGGAAGGATTCTTTAGAAATAGACTGCTCCATTTCGGCCTTAGAGTAAAATTTCAGATTTTGAAGTCTTCTCCAGCATCCGGAGAATGGACGGATTGTAACCAATCATATCCACGACGGAGTCAAAAGTAAACCAAGCCAATGAAATGCTTTCATTGCTCATCACAAGCTGATCAGAAAGCTCCGCTTCCATTAGAAATCTGACATCATAATGAAAGTGCTCCGGCACATGAGGACGCTCTGGGATGATGTGCTTATCCAAATCAAAAATACTGGACTCGACCAAGCGGATATTTGTCAACCCACTCTCCTCCTCGGCTTCCTTTAGAGCTACTTCGACTAGATTTTCCTCTCCGTCCGCATGCCCTCCTAGCTGCAGCCATCGACCCAGCTTCTTGTGCAAAGTCAAAAGCGTATGAGTCCGGTCAGGGTTTACAATCCAAGAGGATGCAGTAAAATGTCCTGCTAATCTTTCTCTTCGAAAAGCCAAAGGATCATCGGTGAGGTTGATGAAATCCTGTACAAATCCCGCCTCCTCTTCGTAAGGAGTCCGGTATTTTTCTAGCTGGTTTTTGAGTATAAGTCTATCCATCGGCTGATTTAAATAAGTGATCGATCAGTTGATCAAAAGGCAACGCATCCTGAAACAACCGATCCGAATAGACCGTTGCCAGGAATTTGATATAGCTGGGCTGATTGTCAATCGTAATTTTCTCGAGACTGATATTTCCGTACAACTGGGAAATCAACTCATTTTCGGCAGTCTTCTGAAGCGGAGGTTTAAAATAAAACTTCTCCGTTGCTTTCACTTGCTGGTTGACTTCTTCCAACTTGCGATCCAAACTGACCTGTCGATACCCCAAATCTAAAACTCGCTCTGAAAATGCCAAGAAAAGAGCAGAAAAAGATCCTTTGGTGAATGGTTCATCGTAGGAAACTGCAAATCCATTGGCATAGGGTGACTGAAAGAGGTGAACCTCAGGCCTGTTGGCTATCTGAGTCCTTTTCAAATGGAAGTTTCGGTAAATCAGCTCCAACGTTTCTCTGCCCGTATCAGAGGCTATCCAAGACTTAGACTCTGCCAGTTCCTCTTCTTTGAAAGTGAAATTTTCCTTATGATTTATGGGAGTCTGCTCAGATCCTCTAAAGACTTTTTTCAGCAAATCATCCAAAAAACTGCTCATCTTTTTTCAATATTAAATTTTCCCCCGACATCTCTTGTCAAGAGACCTTCATCGAGCATTTCCCTCAGGAGTTTAAGAAAAAAGTCAGCATCACTAACTTTCATTTTTTCCATCAACTTCTCTAAAACTAACCCAGCTTCCTGTTTCAAAGTTTCCAACACTGCTGATTTGAGTCGAGAAGATTCTTTGGTTGGATCCTTTTTCTGAGCCACACACCAGTCACACACGCCACATTGCTTATCGGTGTGCTCTCCAAAATACTCCTGAATAAACTGCGTCCTACACAATACCTTCTGCCGCGTGTACGTGACCATTTCATTGGCCTTGCTCTTGGTCAATTCTCTTCTCAGTTCAATCCTTTTAAAATTCAATGGAAGCTTCCCTGCATCATATCTCGATGTCAAAAATGTGATTTGGGGCTTGTCTTTTCGCTCCTCGTAATCCATCACTTCCAGTTTGGCGAGTAGCTGCAAGCTTTTGATCACCTTCGCTTCGCTAGTCTCCAGGTTTTTGGCCAATTTGGATTCATTGATTTTTAGATATTCGGAGAAAAGGTTTCCCCCATAGGTCCTCAATAGCAACTTCACCAATGGATCTAAGGCCGCATGAGAAATCTGAACCTCATAGAGTTGTTGTGGTGAAACCAAAATGTGAAGTTTGGAAGGGCTGAAAAAACTCTCACTGATCCCTATGAACCCTTCTTCTTCCAATACTTTCAGCGCATAAAAAGTCTCCAAAACCCCCAAATTGTAGGTTTCGGCAAACGAGCTCCACTCAAAATCAAAGCTGCTGAGCATATTACTACCCACTGCGATCCGGAAATAATTGGCCAGACACTGGTATACTTTTTTGACAAAATCCAGGGGCGGATAGACCAGATCAGCCCGCTTCAGCAGGAGCTCCATATCTTCTTCATTGCTCAGGATCACTGCAAAGGACTTTTTCCCATCTCTACCTGCCCGACCTGCTTCTTGATAGTAGTTCTCCAGATTTTCGGGCAAATCTGAATGAATCACCACCCGCACATCCGGCTTGTCTATTCCCATTCCGAAAGCATTGGTACTCACCATCACCCGGAACTGATTTTTCATCCAAGCTTCCTGCTGCTGATTTCGCAGATCCATTTTCATACCTGCATGATAGGCTCCCGCCTTGACCCCCAACTGATTGAGTGCTTTGGCTATCTGATGCGTCGCTTGCCGATTCCTCACATACCAGATCGCAGTTCCATCTACACGACTCAGAATTTCCTTTCCTTTTTCAAGCTTATTTTCGGCCAGCCTCACACTAAAGCTCAGATTTTCTCTGGCAAAACTCTGCCTGAAAACAGCCGGAGATTTCATCTCTAGCCTTTCCAAAATCTCCTGCTCGACCTGGGGCGTCGCTGTAGCAGTCAAAGCAAGCACTTTCACCTCTGGCTGAAAAACACGAATAGCCGAAATCTCCAAATAGGACGGCCGGAAATCATGTCCCCACTGCGAGATACAATGAGCCTCGTCAACGGCGATCAAATTCACATTCATCTGCTTGAATCGCTCCAGAAAGAGCTCGGACTTCAGCCGTTCTGGCGAAACATAGAGAAACTTGTAATCCCCATGGACGCAATTGTCCAAAGTGCGATCGATCTCCTTGTAACTCATCCCAGAGAAAACCGCCGCGGCCAGCACACCTTTACTTCTCAACTGATCCACCTGATCCTTCATCAGAGCGATCAGCGGACTGACCACAATACAAATCCCTTCCTTGACCAATCCTGGCACTTGATAGCAGAGGGATTTTCCCCCACCAGTTGGCATCAAGGCAAGTGTATCCTTACCCTCCACTACTGCCTGGATTACCTGCTCTTGGACTGGACGAAATTCTTCCCATCCAAATACTTGGTTCAATATAGATTTGGGACTAGGCTGCACTTACCAGGTGGGCTTTGATTTGCTTAAAAAAGAAGCAATGCCATGCTTGCAGTCTTCATGAGACCTTGCCTGAGTATTGACTTCAGCAGCTAGCCGTAATGCCTGAATTCTAGAATTTTGATGGATGCTACGAAATAATTTCTTGGTTTCCCCCATCGAAAATCCTGAGTTTTCAGAGATCAATTTGTCACAAAAATCCAAAACGGTTTTTTCCAAAAAATCAGAGTGAGCCACGGCAGTGATCAATCCCAGAGAGGCTGCTTTGGTGGAAGTGATCAGCTCACCCGAGAGCAACAGTTCTTGGGCTGGAGCAGTCCCGATTTGCTCTTGTAGATATACAGACACCAAAGCAGGAACAAAACCAATCTTCACCTCAGTAAATCCAAATAAAGCCTCAGGAACAGAAAATGCAAAGTCACACACCGTCACCAGACCACAGCCACCCGCCAAGGCATGTCCCTGCACTTCGGCTATAATTACTTTGGGGAAATTATAAATCAGTTCAAACAGCTCCATCAGGCTTTTGCTATCTGCAAGATTCTGCGCAGGGGTGAATTCCTGCAACTGCTGGATATAAGCCAGATCTGCCCCAGCACAAAAAGCCTTGCCTTCTGCTTTGATCCGAACCACCTTGACTTCATCTTCCTTTTCCATAGCCCGCAGGCTTTGCTTCAGCTCCTCCACTAGTTTCGGACTGAGGGCATTCCTTTTTTCAGGACGATTCAATCGCACAGTCCCTATTCTGTTGTCAATTTCTGTAAGTACCAGTTGGCTCATGACGTTTTTACTTCGGTGAATTAAGTTAGTCGGAGAAAAAGGGATTGCCAAATTAGGCTTAAAAAAGAATTTTTGACGTGACATCCGTGGAGATGGATCGACCAAACTCAGATTTACCCCAAGAGTCCTCCTCCCAAAGTGAGATATTGACCTTTACCCTATTCCAAAACCTCAACTGATCCCCATCTAAAACTATACCGACCTCTGGAAAAACAACCACTTGGTCAGAGCCAGAAAAACTCATCAATGCCTCCGCATTCGTTCCCCAGGCTCTACGGATCCGATGTGGCTCGACTTTGTACGACCATTCATCAGGTTGGATGCCGGCATTCCATGATTTGAGACCTGATCCATCCCAATAATCTATTGCAAACCCCTGTTGCCCTTGATAGACGATCAACTCAGGACGGACACTCTGCCTCACTCTGTAGAGATCTACAACAACAAAAATCACGAATACAATCGCTCCACTATAGATTAGTATTCTTTTTGACACATAATCCCAGGCTGCCCAAATCAATAAAAAAAACCAAACCACAATCATCAAGACGGGCTGGATACCTATCCCTGTCACCTGCCCAAAAGGCAAATTTCTTAGCAATTCCAAGCACCAGAGTTCTAGCTGAAGTAGAAGACTCACCCCCACTCCGAGTAAATCTCCTACCCAAGGAATCCATCCAAAAATCAAGAGCGGAATGCCCAAATTCATCACACAAAAAGTCAGCGGAATAGCGATCAAATTCCCAATCAAAAACCAAGTAGGAAAGCTGTGAAAATAATAGAGCGTAAGTGGAAAAGTGACCAATTGAGCAGCTAAAGATACCGCAAGCAGCTGCCAGACATATTCGGAAACTTTATTGGGAGGCAACCACCATCGTACGATCAATGGCTGAATCAAGACGATTCCTGCTACCGCCAGATAAGAAAGCTGAAAACCCACCTCAAAAATCACGTCTGGGTCCAATAAGATCATGAGCATTGCAGAAAAGGCCAAAATATTAAAAACAGGAGGTTTTCTCCCTTTCATCTGCCCCAGAGTGATCAATGAAAACATAACAGAAGCCCGTGCCACCGAAGGGCTAAAGCCCGTCAATGCTGCAAAAACCCAAATACAACCTACTATCCCGAGATGATAATAGTTTTTTGCTTTTCCTTTGAGGCGAAGCGGCTTCACCAAAAACAGCAACACCGCAACCAATATCCCCACATGCAATCCTGAAACAGCCAAGATATGCATTACACCCGCTTCGGAAAATGCAGCTTTGGTATCCCTATCCAAAAAATCCTTTTGCCCCAAAAGTAAAGCCAAAGCTACCTGCTGCGCTCTAGAGTGATGGACTTTGTTCCTGACCAGCTCAATCAAACTATGTCTCAAATCTGCAAACCAATCCTTTTGCTCAGTAGAAGTCACAACCTGAAAGCCAGACTTTGAAAACTGTTGAAAATCGATTCCTTTTTTCTCCAGATATTTTCTGTAATCAAACTCATCGGGATTTTGCGGAGCTGGAACAGGAGGAGGCTTTTGATGCACCACCAGGACATCACCTTGCCTAATGCCCTTCTCCGACTGGTGGTAGAAAAGCACCTTCCCTCCAACCTCTCTCCATTGTCCATCATGAAAAGTAGCCAAAACCTCCAAAAGATTTTGATTGGAATTTTCTTTGGCCACATCCTCCTGCAATGCCACTGCTAAAAAAGGTCCTTCCACCGAATCAGAGGGCTGGCGATGAGCGGAATGGATACTTTGACACAAGATGCCCAGTAAAACCAACTGAAAATAGGCGGCAATAGCGACAAATCCCCTTCCCATTTTGCGAATACTCAATAGCGACATCCCCGACCAACACAGAGCCAACAAAATGGAGATAAGTATTATTGACAAGTGTAGCCGACTCCCAATGGCCAGACCTAGAAGGAGAAACGGCAAGTATCTTAAAAATGGAAAATCAGCAAACCTCATCTTCAAAAAAATTGAAAGTGAATTTAAGAAATTGCTGGCAAAAAAATAGCCCCAAAACGGGGCTAAACTATTCTCTTATAAAACTTTAGAACCTATATCCTAAACTAAAACCAGCATTGACTTCTATCCTGGCAAACCTGTCTGCTACTTCATCGCTGAAGCCTCTGGTCACACTTGCATATGGACCAAATGCGAAATGATCGGAAATCTCCCATTTGTATCCTGCTCCTGCGCCAAACATGAACGCATTCATATTGGTGGTAGTCACCCCTCCATCGACAGTTTCTTCAAACTCCCCAAAACGTAACTTCGCCAATGGATAGATGTAAAATCGACCTCTTGGTAGCTGATCAGTATTATTTCCTCCAAAATAGAAGTTCATCGAAACCTGAGCTGAGTTAGTTTTATATTTCTTCCCTTTATTTTCATTGTTGAACCCAAACCTGTCATTGAGTAGAAGCTGCAAGTCCAAAGAATGGTCACTGGAAAGAAATCTTTCATAGCCAATCTCAATAGATCCCAAAGCAATCAGATTAAAGAAGTTTACTTTCACTTCATTGCTAAAATCTCCGACATACCCATTTCCGGTACTACTTGAGATGACTTCCTGGGATTGGGCGTTTGTCACGACTGCACCCATTAGCAACATGGCAAATAATAGTTTTTTCATAGTTTAAAATTCTAGTTGGTCAAAAATACTCAAAACTTAGGCCAGTTCCATTCTATAATGCTGGATATTACACTCTTCAAATTGATCCCCAACTTTTTTGAAACCGAATTTCTCATACAAAGGGACAGCAAGAATCTGAGAGTTGAGGTATTTCATTTTTCCTTTGGCATCAGGATGAACCATAATATCTCTTAAGACCGCAGTGAGTAAAGCTTGCCCTACTCCTTTCCCCCTTGCTTCGGAAAGAACTGCAAATCTTTCCAGTTTTATCCCCTCTGAAGTAAATCTCCAACGGGCTGCCCCCACAGGTTTTCCTTGTGCAGAAGCTAGAAAATGAAAAGATTCATCTTCAAACTGATCATACTCTTTGTCAGCAGGAACATTCTGCTCTTCTACAAAAACCTTTGAGCGAATACTGAAGACAATGTCTTTTGCAGACTTACCTAGTGCCTTTTCTACTAGCAGACTCATACTTCTGTTGCTCTTTTTCTTCCTGATTCTTTTCGTATGCTTCGATAATTGCTTTCACCAATTTGTGCCGGATCACGTCCTTCCCACTTAAATTGACGATACCGATCCCTTTGACATCTTTCAAAATTCTCAAGGCTTCAGAAAGCCCGGATTTTTGTCTGACAGGAAGGTCTACCTGCGTCTGATCCCCAGTGATGATCACCTTAGAATTGGGCCCCATTCGCGTCAAAAACATCTTGATCTGCTCCGAGGTAGTATTTTGAGCTTCATCCAGCAGCACGAAGGCATCATGGAGAGTCCGTCCTCTCATATAGGCTAGAGGAGCTATCTCTATGACTCTTGTTTCTTGATAATACTTCAGCTTTTCCGGCGGCACCATATCCTGAAGTGCATCATAGATCGGACGCAAATACGGATCGAGTTTTTCCTGCAAGTCGCCAGGCAAAAAACCCAAGTTTTCTCCTGCTTCTACGGCCGGTCTTGTAATGATGATTCGCTTGACTTCGCGATTTTTCAATGCACGCACCGCCAATGCTACTGCGATATAGGTCTTCCCGGTACCAGCTGGCCCAAGGGCAAAAACCAAATCATTCTTCATCGCAGCCTCTACCAGCTTACGCTGATTTGGAGACTTTGGCTTGATGACCAGCCCCTTATTGCCAAATACAATCACCTGATCTCGATTGGCTTCCTCAAAAGGAACTCCTTCTACGTCAAGATAATCTTTGACATTTTCAGGTGTGAGATGCCCAAATCGATCCATGTGCTCCAGCAATAAATTGAGCACATTATTGATACGCAAGATTTCCGGAGCTCCTCCCTGAATTCGGATTTCATTGCCCCGAGAGATGATTTTTGATTGTGGAAAGGCTTGTGCCAGTTGCCGTATATTTTCATTGGCAGTCCCCAAAAACTCTGCAAGGGGCACATTTTCCAGTGTGATTACTTTTTCTACCAAACTTTTTCTTTGATTAAATCTGCTTGAATGGGATAGGATAAAATTTCTATTTTTGTCCTGAGCCCTCCTAACAAAAGTACATAATTTTAATTGACTTGCTTCTATGGCATTGGTGACATTCCTCTCAGATTTTGGGGACCAAGACTACTACGTACCTGCGGTGAAAGCCAAAATGTTGGCGATCAATCCGCAATTGAACATCATCGACATTTCTCACAGTATCGAGACCTTCGATCTAGCGCATGCTGCCTTTATTCTCCGAGCTACTTTTCGGGATTTCCCCAAAGGAACCGTCCACCTCGTTGCCATGAATACAACTGGAAACATGACGCAAGGTTATATCGGAGTGAAATTGGAAGAACATATTTTCATTGGTCCCAACAATGGAATTTTGAGTCTATTGGCAGACCAAGACCCCGGTATTTTGGTACAGTTTGCGGATATCCACCTGAAAGACACCTCATTTCCAGCCAAAGATATTTTAGCTCCGATTGCAGCAAAAGTAGCATCTGGAGCCGCAATCCATGATTTCGGAGGACCTTTGACAAATTTCAGGAAATTGATGCCTCGCAATCCCAAAGCCACTCGGGAGCTGATCATTGGCCATGTGATGCGGGTGGATCGCTACGGAAATCTAATCACGAATATCCGAAAGGAAGTTTTCGATCAGTTGAATCCCGGAAGTTTCTCCATTGAATTTGGCAGGGAAAGTCTCGACCGCTTGAGCGCTGGCTGCGATCAAGTCGAACCAGGCGACTGCTTTGCCTATTTCAATAGTCTAGGCCTATTGGAAATCGGGATCAATCACGGACATGGCGGGAATTTGCTCGGTTTGAAATTCGAAAGCGTTGTCTACATTCATTTCAACTCCTAAGCGATGTTGATCCGGGTAGTTCGTATGACATTTCAGGAAGAGAAAGTGGGCGATTTCCTCAGGATTTTTGATGAGAACAAGAAAAAAATCAGAAATTCCCCCGGATGCAGGCACTTAGAGCTATGGCAGGACGAAAATCAAAAAAATATTTTCACTACTTATTCCATTTGGGACTCCGAAAATTCACTGAATCAATACCGTGATTCTGAGCTTTTTAAATCCGTATGGATTCCTACGAAGACATTGTTTGGTGACAGGCCCTTTGCTTTTTCTTCAAAAAAAATAGACGAATTGGGATAGAGCTATTGGAGGATAAAAAAAATAGACTCATATTTGCATCCCGTTCGGAAAGGAACTGGATCAGGTCATCAAAAACCTGCTTGAAATGCCCAGGTGGCGGAATTGGTAGACGCGTTGGTCTCAAACACCAATGCCTTCGGGCGTGCCGGTTCGACTCCGGCCCTGGGTACAAAGGCTCACAGAAATGTGAGCCTTTTTTCGTTTGTAGGCAATAAAAAAACCTCTCCAAATTGAAGAGGCTTCTAAATCTACCTATTACCCTTTTTAGCCGGTGAAATAGGCTTCCAGTTCTGTCATCATCATAGCTTTGTCATGCATATCCCGGATTACTCTTCCTTTCTCTAGAAGGACAATCCGGTCACAAATCTCCGTCACATGATTCAAATCGTGAGAAGAAATCAGAAACGTCATTCTTGACTCTTCTTTCTCCTTCAGGATCAATTTTTTCAATCGGATCTGAGAACTTGGATCCAAATTTTCGAAGGGTTCATCCAGCAAAACCACTTCCGGATTTCCCATCATGGCAGCTGCGA
Organism: Algoriphagus vanfongensis DSM 17529; assembly: GCF_000429465.1. Lineage (GTDB taxonomy): Bacteria > Bacteroidota > Bacteroidia > Cytophagales > Cyclobacteriaceae > Algoriphagus > Algoriphagus vanfongensis. Next base: position 405,718 of record NZ_AUBX01000014.1, read on the forward strand.
TCCCTACTTTCTTCAAGTTACCTTTCGATAGATCTCTAATATACTTTTTCTTCCCCCTTACTTCATCATTGAACAGCTCCGTAAACTTGGCCAAATGGGCCTCAAGATCTGCATCAGTCAAGCCGTATATTTTCCTCAAGGTCTGAAAATACTCATCCGGAGTCAGGTATGCCAGAAGCATGTGCTCATCCAGATAGGCTCCAGTGGTCTTTTTCCACTCCTCATCCTGAGTCACTTCCTTACCTCCGATACTTACCGAGCCGCTTGTCGGTCTTACCAGATCCAAAATCATCCGAAAAAGAGTGGTTTTCCCAGCTCCGTTATTGCCTACTAAGCCGAAACACTCCGAAGAGGGAATTTCCAAGGATTCCACATCCAGCACCACGGCTTCTTTGTATTGCTTTTTAAGGCTATCTATCTTGATCATAATTCTTGTCTAAAAGAGGAAGAAATCTCGTATTTATTATCGTAAACTCGTTTGATATTTATTTTGCTCAAAAGCTTAAAGCTCAAAATCCCAACTATCCCGCAAAGCGACAAAGCTATCAATCCGGCGTAATCGTTGATCAACAAGGAGAAAGGCAGGTAAATCAAATAAGGCAAAACCATCATCGGTACTACCATCAGCCATTGAGCCGCCCCTACTCCTTCGTAGTTAAACATGGCCCCTTTGTTCAGGTCCATTGGCTTGGGCTTCCACAGGGCCAAATAAATGATCGCATGAACCAGCACCCCGACATTGAACAAAAAGGTAGCCGCATGAACCGCCAAAATCTGCCATCCGAAGTAAACGTAAGGTACCGAAGCTAAAAAACACAAAATCGAAACTGAAATAAACAGCAAGTATTTTCCTTTGACCAGCTCTTCGACACCGCCCTTTTTGGATAGGTAAAAATCAAAGTTCTGCGAATTCCAGCTGAGGAACAATTGCCCATACTGGATCATGAAAATGCCGGTGATAAACACCCCTACAAAAATGAAAATTGGCGAAATCCCCTCGTCAGATGCATAGGCAGGATTGGTATAAAAGATCAAACCATACAAGAGAAAAAAACCCGTGAGCATCAAGTAAGTCCTACTTTTTTTATGCCGGATGATCAGCTTCCACTCTACATTGGCCATCTCACCTGCCTGACCAAATCTTGAGAAAAAGCCAATGGACTGATCCGTAAAGCGGACGTTTTCCTCCTCCGAAAGATCTTCCAAATAAGCATTGGATAGGTAATAAGAAAAGCACAAAAAGTAACTCCCAATCAAGCCTATCACCAAAACAATTACCGGAATCAGACTGGTCAATGCAAAGTCAAAGAGTGGCTTTATGATCTCGCCCAGATTATACCAACCCATGTAACTTGATCCAGAACCAAGAACAAGAACTGCCACCACGATGATCAAGCCCAGCGTGGAATCTTCAAACTTCTGTTTGAACCACAACATGAACCAATGCAAAATCCAGCTCATCAAGACGATGGACCCTACCCATCCCAGCACGCCTAGCATGCCGTATTCCGGCAATACTACCTGCACTCCAGATGGAAGAAATAGCAAAAGAGCGATGATACTCATCGGAGAGAAAAAGGACCTACCCAGCAGCATGTGCATGATTTTCTTTTTCCCGATCGGCAAATGCAGCAAACTCTCCAGATCCACCACAGGTAGCTGCTGGATGAAGTAGCGGTACATAAACTCAAAGAAAAAGAAGTAGATCAGGTAACTATTGAGCACCGACAAGGTGTCCTTAGAGCCTGTGATTTCCTGAATGATTTTGGGGAGAAATACTCCTGCCAAAACCACATAGGAAAGCAACAACAAAATGACCAGCCCCAAAACGATATTTGTAATTAAGCTTTTGGCAAAAGAGGTAGATCGAATACTTTTTAGAAATTGCAGTCGAATTAATTCGAAAAACATAGAATTGGTATTAAAAACTAATAAACTGTCTCAGGATAAATAAAGGAAGAATTCAGTTGACTAAAAAGTTACCCATGCATAAATCTGCACAAGAAACCGAATTTTATGATGTTGTTGAGGCCAGAAGGTCGGTCCGAATATTTGATCAAGAAGCTGCCTTTGATCACGACATTGTAGAAAAGGCCATTCAGGCAGCCATCCTGTCCCCCAACAGTTCCAATCTGCAGCTGTATCAATTTGTCCGAATACCAGAATCTTCCCCCAATAAAGATAAACTTGCTGAGCTCTGCATGCGCCAAAAAGCTGCAACAACTGCCCGAGAGCTTGTCATTGTCCTTACCAGAAGGGATCTTTGGAAATCCAGGGCAAACGCCAACTATGAGTTTATCCTTAACTCCAGACAAAATCAATCGGAGAAAAAAGTCAAACAGATAGGGAGTTATTACAAAAAACTGATCCCAAAACTCTTTGGAAAATTCCCCGGATGGACCTTGGTCAAGACAGCAATCGCTTGGTGGGTAGGTCTTCGCAGACCCATGGTTCGGGAAGTCAGCGAGACTGATGTCAGAATTTCCGTGCATAAAAGCGCCGCTTTGGCATCAATGACATTTATGCTGGCGATGAAAGCATCCGGCTATGACACCTGTCCCATGGAGGGTTTTGACTCCAAGCGTGTAAAAAAACTTTTAGATCTTCCTACTGCCTCAGAAATCTGCATGATAATAGGATGCGGAAACGGAAAGCCGGAAGGGATCTACGGACCTCGTTTCCGAGTTCCTTTTGAAGAGTTGGTGGTAGAAAAATAAAAGCCCGATAAATCGGGCTTTTTATCTCTTTAAGGATTCAATCTAGCCAAAATCTCTTTGGCTTCATGCCATTGTAATCTCGGACCAAATTGGCTGACAATTCTGGATGAAGCCATAGAAGCAAGTTTGCCACTCGATGCGTAGGAATGCCCATTGGTGATACCAAACAAGAAAGCTCCTGCAAACATATCTCCTGCACCATTGGAATCGATAGCAGTCGTCTGATAAGGCTCGATATCGATAAATGTATCCCCATCAAAGATCATCGCCCCGTTCTTACCCTGAGTGATCACGAAATGCTTCGCTACTTTTTTCATTTCTTCACGCGCATCCATCACATTGTCTGTACCTGTATAAAGCATCGCCTCTTCTTCATTGGAGAAAAGCAAGTCCACACTAGCACCGATCACATCATCAAAGTTTTCTTTGAAATACTTCACCATGGCCGGATCAGAAAAAGTCAAAGCCACCTTTGTACCTGCTTCTTCTGCAACTTTCTTGGCGTGGACCATCGCTTCTTTTCCGTTAGGAGAAGTCACTAGATATCCTTCTATGAATAGGTATTTGGAATCCTTGATCGCTGAGTCATGAATGTCTTTAGTCGAAAAATTTTGAGTAATTCCTAAAAAAGAATTCATAGTCCGCTCGGAGTCCTCGGTCACCATGACGAGACATTTCCCGGTCACACCATCTTCCAATGCCTCTTTTTTCAAGGCAATAGCAACTCCTGAGTCCACCAAGTCCTGCAAGTAAAAGTGTCCCAATTCATCATTTGCAACTCGGAAATTATAAAATGACTTACCGCCAAACTGACTTACCGCCACTATGGAATTGGCAGCTGAACCACCAGCTTGCTTTTTAGCCTCCTTGGTATTGATCACTGCCATCAAGGAGTTTTGGCGATCTTCATCCACCAAAGTCATCAGACCTTTTTCGACTCCATTGTCAGCAAAAAACTGATCGGTCACTTGAAACTCCATGTCCACCAAGGCATTTCCGATGCCTGTCACGTCGTATTTTTTCATTTTTTATGAATTGGAAAATTTTAAAATTGGTTTTGAAAGTGGGAAAGTTAGGTTCTATTTCACTATTCATTATTCCAGTTAAATCATTATTGTCAATTGAGAAATTCCGCTCTGAGGTTCAAAAGAGCCTCGTAAATCGTACTTCGAATTTCGTAAATCAAACTTCGTCAATCGAAAATCCGGTGTCTTTCAAATGGCTTATTCCTGTCGAACAAATAGCGATAAGTATGATGAGTCTTGTAGATTTCTGCCAAAAGCTGTTCACAAACACGCATCATTTTCGGGTTGAAATCACCGATCCAGTTCATCTCAATGGTTTTATAAGGGAAAGACGGCTTCCCGCTCATCTTATCATAAGAAATGATCATGGCGCTTTCCACACCCTTCCCCTGATGCTCAGGCACTACCCCGAAGACTAATCCTAGCATCTTATTGGGTGGAGAGAATGTCTTGTACCACAAGAATTTCAATTTCCCGATCAAATCCATCTTCCCATTGACATGCTTGAAAATCTGGTTGATCTCAGGTATCTGAATAAAGAACCCAACTGGATCTTCCTTGTGAAAAGCGAAATAAATCAAACGCTCATCGATGATAGGCTTCATTTTCCCAAACATCAACTTGGCCTCTTTCAAAGACAATGATTTCCCCATGTGCCTTGCCCAAGCTTTATTGTAGACGGTCATGAAATATTCCGGAGCTTTTTCCGCCAATTCTTTTCCTTTGATATATCTGAAAGAATAATCCGGATCAGCCATGATCTGATTGGCACGTTTGATCATCTTCTCATCAAATCCCAGATTCTGAACAGGCCTCATGTACGTGTACTGCTTGAAGTAAAGCTGAAAACCATAGTCCTCAAAAAACTGCTGGTAGTACTCAAAGTTCCAGGGCATATTGTAATTAGGCTCAGAAAAGCCATCAACAAGCAATCCCCACCATTTATCTCTCTCTCCAAAGTTGATCGGACCATCCATGGCCTCCATCCCTTCTGACTCCAGCCATTCTTTGGCTACATCAAACAACATAAAAGCCGCCTTCTGATCATTGATGCATTCAAAGAATCCAAGACCTCCAGTCGGCTGCTTTTCTTTCATTTTGGGATTGATGAAAGCGGCCACTCTTCCGATGCTTTCCCCTTTGTCATTTTGAAGCAACCAGCGCTTGGCTTTGGCTCCATTTCTAAAAAGCTTATTGGTTTCAGGGTGAAAAAGCCCTTCAATATCTGCGTCCAAAGGCCTGATCCAGTTCTCTTCATTTTTGTAAAGACGGACAGCCATCTGGATAAATTCCTTTTCCTGAGCAGGACTGCTAACTTCTACTAAGTTCATTGGGGAGATTTTAGTCCGCTAAAATACGGGAAGTGGTTGAAAGGGCAAAAATGAAAGCTATTCGTGAATTTGATCAAAAATAAAAAAGCTACTTCCAAAGAAGTAGCTTGTATTTTATAAGGCTTTACTCTACTACATCCCCATACAAATCAAACTCGGTAGCCTCGGTGATTTTCACATTTACAAAATCACCCACTCGGCAATAATCCTTGGAAGCGTCTATCAACACTTCATTATCTACTTCAACAGAATCGTATTCTGTCCGGCCTACGAAGTGACCCCCTTCTTTTTTATCAATTAAAACTTTGAAAGTCTTCCCAACTTTTTCCTGATTCAAATCATAAGAAATCTGCTCCTGAATTTCCATCAGATTGTTTGCCCGCTCCTGTTTCACTTCCTGAGGAATGGAATCTTCCATCGTGAATGCATGGGTGTTTTCCTCATGAGAATAAGTGAACACTCCCAATCGCTCAAATTTCATTCGCTCAACAAAGTCCACCATTTCTTGGTATTCTTTTTCTCCTTCACCTGGATGTCCAGCAATCAGGGTAGTTCGAATCGCTATATCTGGAAGAATATCTCGGATACTGTGAATTAAATCCTCCTGCTTCTGGCGGGTGGTTCCACGACGCATCGCTTTCAGCACATCCGTCGAACCGTGCTGCAAAGGAATATCCAAGTAGTTACAGATATTATCCCGCTCTTTCATCACCTCGATCACATCCATTGGAAAACCGGTTGGGTAAGCATAATGCAAACGGATCCAATCGATGCCATTCACATCAGAAAGTCTACGCATCAATTCAGCAAGATTTCTCTTTTTATAAATATCCAAACCATAATAGGTTGAATCCTGAGCAATCAACAAAAGCTCTTTGGTTCCTTGGGCAGCTTTATGCTCTGCCTCTTTCACCAACTCTTCAATAGGTCTGGAAATATGTCCGCCTCTCATCAAAGGAATCGCGCAAAAAGAGCAAGGACGGTCACATCCCTCTGAAATCTTCATGTACGCATAGTGAGAAGAGTGCGTCAACAATCTTTCCCCAACCAATTCATGCTTATAATCTGCCTTGAACTTCTTCAAAATCGCAGGCAAATCCCGTGTCCCAAAGAACGCATCCACCTGAGGGATTTCTTTTTCCAAATCGTCTTTGTAGCGCTGAGAAAGACAACCTGTCACATAGACTTTGTCCACCAACCCCTGCTCCTTGGCATCTACATATTGCAAAATCGTATCGATGGATTCCTGCTTGGCATTATCGATAAAGCCACAGGTATTGATGATAATGATGTTATTGTCATCCGTATTGGACTCATGGCTGGCGTTGATTCCATTTCCTTTGAGTTGGGTCAAAAGCACCTCAGAATCCACCAAGTTTTTGGAGCAACCCATGGTGATGATATTGACCTTGTCTTTTTTTAATGTTCTCGCTTTCACTGCTATTCGTCGATTTGGGAATGCAAAGGTAGGGAAAATAGAGTTGGAAAGTGAAAAAGTTGAAAGGTTGGAAAGTTCCCGACCCTCATAGTTTTGTTTCTAGGAAGTTGAAGGTCATCCAGAGATCAAGTTGCTGAATTTTTAAATTTTACAATTTTCAAATATTTCAATTCAAAAATCAGAAGGATTCTTGACATGCGTTTCCCACAAGAATAAGCCGTACGCCGGGGCGGCAGGAATTTTCTGCCAATCAGAATCTGGATTAGAAAGTCTGTTATGGATTTCTTCCAATTTCCATTCTCCAGACCCGACATACCAGATGGCCCGCATCATTTTCCGAACCTGGTGATGTAAAAAACCCTCTCCTTCCACTTCAAAACAATAAATTTCATCTTGCAGAAACTCTTTTGCCAAAACACCTTGATCAACTCGTATTTCACAGAAATTGATCTTGCGGGTAAAATCCGATTTGGTAGCGGAAGGAGTACAAAAAGCCTTAAAATCATGGCTTCCTTCAAATGCCTTTGCCGCCAGCTCCATTTGTTCCAACCTCAAATCCTTAAAAAGAGGTACTACAAATGAGGAAGCGAAGGCATGATTCTCATTTTCCGTGAAGTAATAACGATAGGTTTTTCTTTGGATTTGCTGGATCAAATTAAAAGATCGCTCCACTGGTTTGACCTCGTGAATGAAAATTTCTCCTCCCAAGTTTTCATTCAAAGCAGGGATCAATTGGATCCAATCGACTTCCTCTTTTAAGAAAATCTGGAAAAATCCCTGTTTACAACTAACTCCCGAGTCCGTTCTACTTCCACCCAGGACAGTGAAATCTTCATGCCCCAAAACAAACCGAATCACGCGTTCGATCTTCCCCTGAATAGTCGCTTGCCCTTTTTGGATCGCCCATCCTTTGTAGCGGGCTCCAAAATAGGAAATCGTAAAAAGATAGGAAAATGGTCTTGTTTGCACTGGTTGATTGTTAGAGTTTTGAGATTCTCCAGTCTCTTGGAGAGTTGGATCAGGTTGAGTAACTTGATACAAACCCAAAAATACTCTTATGAAAACATTTCTCAGCATACTACTGATTTTTGCAGGGATTTCTGCCTTTGGACAAAACCCTCCTTCAAAAGAAATTCAGATAAAAATGGCATTGCTAGCAGCTCCAGAGGATCAGCGGGAAAATGCAACAGTTTATGGATACGGCACAGATGGAGACATCATTCTTCTTCGACAAGGAAGTAACCAGACAGTTTGTTTGGGTGATGATCCGAGTAGAGAAGGACTGAGCATTGCGAGTTATCATATATCCGCACAACCTTTTATGGCAAGAGGCTGGGAACTCAAAAAAGAGGGAAAAACATTTAAGGAGATCTTTGACATCCGGGAAGCAGAATCCAAAGCCGGAAAACTTCAATTGCCTGATCAGGGAAGCGTTTTAAATGCATTGACTGCCGATGAAGCTGATGTGAATTGGACTACTGGAGAGGCAAAAAACACCTATACACGATCAGTGATTTATATTCCATGGGCTACTGCCGAAAGCACCGGACTTCCATTGAGTCCAGCTGGACCGGGCTTGCCTTGGATTATGGACCCTGGCACGCATCGTGCGCATATTATGATCAATCCGGCGAAGGATTGACCTAAAGTTTGAAATCTGAAATTAGAAATTTGAATTTATGGAAACTGAAATAACTTTCGTTGAAGACCGGATGATTATCTCAAGAAACGGGATGAAAGTGATTCAGGATGTAAGGGAAGTTTCCACTAGGCTTTTTGAAGCTTCAGAGGAAGAACGTATTAAATACAAAATTTCTCCTTCCGGCTATGGAATCCACTGGCCCTTAATAGATGAAGATATTTCGGTAAATGAGCTAGTAAAAAATCAGAAGTGACCTCAGGGAAAATAGAAAACTATTCAAATATTAAAATGAAACATCTTTTTTTTGTCATCCTTTTATTTTTTCATTGGAGTTATTCTTCTGCATGCGATTGTATAATGAACAAAAATTTAGAAGAAGCTCAGAAATTAAGTTTTGAGGAAAACGAATTAATCTTTGTTGGTAGAGTAACAGAAATAAGAAATGACGGAAGCTATGTATTAGAAATTATCGAGTTGTTTAAGGGAGAGATAATAGATTCGTCATTTGTTAACGGCATTTCTCACAATACTTGCTCAATGATCCCTCATAATCTCTATGAAACTTGGTTAGTCTACACTAATTTTAATAGCGAAGGAAATATATCAATTTCTCAATGCGGCCTTTCTAGAAGTTTTGAATCCCCATATTATTTTGGTTCAGGCTTTTTTCCTCCACCTCCTCCCGACATCAATAATCCAATAAAAATACTCGAATTGGAATCCCAAATTTTAGATATAAAGAAAAAAGCTTTGGAAGAATTAAAAAATGAAATTCTCTTACTAAGAAAAATGAAAAAAATCAGATGAAGTAAAAAAACCACCCCATTTCTGAGGTGGTTTTTAGATATATAGAATTCAAGATTACAAATCTCGAATAGATAGTCTTTTCGGTTTATTTACCCCAAAATCTTCGCAGCCAACCAATCGCCGACTTCTGAAGTTTTGTAGGCTTTTCCGCCTTCTGCGATATCTTCGGTCACCACTCCCTCGGCAAGTGAAAGATTCACCACGTCAGAAATAGCTTTCGCTTCTTCTTTCATATCAAAAGCGTACTCAAACATCATTGCAGCAGAAAGAACTGTTGCTAATGGGTTTGCGATGTCCTTTCCGGCAGCTTGAGGATAAGATCCATGAATCGGCTCAAACAATTTAACATTGGAACCCAAAGAAGCAGATGGCATCAAGCCCATAGAACCTGAAATCACAGAAGCTTCATCGGTCAATATATCACCAAAAAGGTTTTCAGTGATCAATACGTCGTACGCTTTTGGCCATTGGATCAACCTCATCGCCACAGCATCTACGAATTCGTATTCCACTTTCACTTCTGGATACTCAGCTGCCAATTCCTGCACAGTTTCTCTCCACAATCTGGAAGTTGCCATCACGTTAGCTTTATCCACACAGGTCAAAACTTTTCTTCTCTTTTGCGCAGCTTCAAAGCCCATTCTCGCCAAACGAGTGATTTCTTCTTTGCTGTACACATTGGTATCAAAAGCTTTGGTTCCTTGCTCATTACGACCTCTAGGTTCACCAAAATAAACACCACCGGTCAATTCTCTGAAGAAAACGAAATCAACACCTTCTACTCTTTCCAATTTCAAAGGAGACTTATGCACCAAAGAAGGAAAGGTAAAAGTTGGTCTCACGTTGGCGAACAAGCCTAATTTTTGACGCATTCTCAACAAACCCTGCTCAGGACGAACCTTCGCTTTCGGGTCGTTGTCATACTTCGGGTCTCCAATAGCACCGAAAAGCACTGCATCTGCAGCAGCGCAAACTTCGTGAGTTGCATCAGGATAAGGATCTCCGGTGGCATCGATTGCCGCAGCACCGACTACTCCTTCTTTGAAACTGATTTCATGGCCAAATTTCTGACCAACTGCTTTGACTACTTTGACTGCCTGAGCAATCACTTCTGGACCGATGCCGTCACCCGGCAACAGCGCGATATTCATTTCCATAGTAAGTGGATTCTTCTTTTTCTGGATTATAATTAATTGTTTCGATGATGTTGAGCATTTTTTCGGTAGCCATCATCGCAGCCACCGTCTGATCGGCATCTAGGCCTTTCGTTTTAAATATCTTTCCATAGTCCCAAGTGATGACCGTCTCTACAAAGGCATCAGTTTTTCCTCCCGGAGGAATGGACACATGGTAATCTGTCAACTTGGGAAGCTCTTTTCCCAGAGTTTTATAGATCTTTTTCAAAGCTTTCATGAAGGAGTCATACTGACCGTCTCCGGTAGCAATTTCATCATAAAATTTACCGTGAATCTTCATTCTCAGCTGCACAGTTGGCTTCAGGCCTTTGGAGTGCGTCATGTGATAGCCTTCGATGCTGATATCTTTGGAAATCGAGTTGTTTTGCAAGACATCAGAGATGATGTAAGGCAAATCCTCTGTGGTCACTCGCTCTTTTTTATCACCCAGTTCGATGATGCGCTGCGTCACTCGGGCCAGTTCATCTTTCTCCAATGAAATACCGAGTTCCTCCAAATTTTTGACAATGTTAGCCTTGCCAGAAGTTTTTCCTAAGGCATATTTTCTCTGACGACCAAATCGCTCGGGCATCAGATCATTGAAATACAGGTTCTTTTTGTTGTCTCCATCAGCGTGGATTCCTGCGGTCTGAGTAAAGACATTCTCACCGACTACAGGCTTGTTTGCAGGAATATGCTGCCCTGAAAACTGCTCCACTAATTTGGAAACACGGAAAATCTTCTGCTCCTGCACGCCAATCTCCAGGTCAGTGAAATCTTTGATCACAGCGATCACAGACTCTAAAGGAGCATTTCCGGCTCTTTCTCCCAAACCATTGATGGTCGTATGAAGTCCTGAAGCACCGTGAAGCAAAGCCTCCATGACATTGGCCACGGAAAGATCGTAATCGTTGTGCGCATGAAAATCGAAATGGGCAGTTGGGAATTTCTCTCTGATTAATTCAAAATAGGCTCTGACCTCATCTGGAGAAAGCAAACCCAATGTATCGGGTAGCATGATTCTCTCTACAGGCTGTTTGGTCAAAAACTCGATCAGGTTCAAGGTATATTCCCTTGAGTTCCTCATTCCGTTGGACCAGTCTTCCAGATAGACATTGACAGCAACTCCATTCTTTCTGGCGTAGTTGATTGACTCTTCTATCGCTGTGAAATGCTGCTCTGGAGTTTTTTTCAATTGATGGACCAAATGATTCAAAGAGCCTTTGGTCAACAAATTCAATACTTTGGCTCCCGCAGAAAGTATCCAATCCACAGAAGCAGGCGTATCTACAAAGCCCAATACCTCCACACGATCCAAATACCCCTTTTGGGCAGCCCATTGGGTGATTTTCTGAACACCTTCCAATTCCCCATCAGAAACACGAGCCGATGCCACTTCTATCCTATCGACTTTGAGTTCGTCGAGTAGTAGTTTGGCTATCTGTAGTTTTTCTGAAGGCAAAAAGGAAACTCCTGAGGTCTGTTCTCCATCCCTCAGGGTAGTATCCATGATTTCTATTTTGCGATTAGCCGTCATTCGAATTGGATTCGGGTCGCTTAGCGATCAGCTACAAATGCGTCGATTTCTGATGACATATTCAACAAGTAGTCGATGTCATCAAATCCGTTTTGCATGTTACTTTTCTTGTATTCGTTGATGTCGAAAGATTCAGATTCACCAGTTGACAAAAGAGTGATCTTTTGCTCCGGCAAATTAACCTCGATCTCGGTACTTGGATCTGCCTCGATGGCAGAAAGCAATTTGTCGGCGAATTCAGGAGACACTGTCACAGGTAGGACTCCAATATTCAGACAGTTATTTTTGAAAATATCTGCGAAGAAGCTGGAAACTACGCATCTGAATCCATAATCATAGATCGCCCAAACTGCGTGCTCGCGGCTGGAGCCAGAACCGAAGTTTTTGCCTGAAACCAAGATTTTTCCGCTGTAGGTAGGATCATTGAGCACGAAATCCGGCTTGGGATTTCCTTCCACGTCATATCTCCAGTCACGGAATAGATTATCTCCAAAACCAGCTCTTTCTGTTGCTTTCAAGAAACGGGCGGGGATGATTTGATCCGTATCCACATTCTCTGTAGGCAAAGGCACCGCAGTGCTGGTCAATACTGTAAATTTATCGTAAGCCATTTTTTATCGAATTGTAAAATTGAAAGATTGGAAAATTGAAAAATTAATTTTCAAATACTTCCCTTGGGTCAGTGATCTTTCCAGTTACGGCAACTGCGGCCACGGTCAGAGGAGATGCCAACATGGTTCTCGCTCCTGGTCCTTGACGGCCCTCGAAGTTTCTGTTTGAGGTAGACACTGCATATTTGCCAGCTGGGATTTTATCATCGTTCATCGCCAGACATGCTGAGCAGCCCGGTTGGCGCAATTCAAAACCTGCTTCTTCCAAGATTTTTACCAAACCTTCCTCGTGAGCCTGTTTTTCTACCTCTCTTGATCCCGGAACGATCCAAGCCGTGATATTTTCTGCTTTTTTGCGTCCTTTTACAAATTCCGCAACAGCTCGGATATCTTCGATTCGACCATTGGTACAAGATCCTACGAATACATAATCCACCTGCTTGCCTTTGACTGGCTCACCTGGCTGAAAACCCATGTAGGTTAGGGATTTCAAATAAGAAGTCTTGTTGGAACCTTCCATGCCATCTGTAGTAGGAATGCTGCCTACCACTTTGATTCCCATACCTGGGTTGGTACCATAGGTAATCATCGGCTCGATATCAGCAGCATCAAAGTTATATTCTTTATCAAAAGAAGCTCCTTCGTCAGTTTTCAAGGTTTTCCAATAAGCCACTGCCTTATCCCACTCTTCACCCTTTGGAGCATATTGCTTTCCTTCTAGGTAGTCGAAGGTAGTTTGGTCTGGAGCAATCAATCCTCCACGAGCCCCCATTTCGATGGACATGTTACAGATGGTCATTCTGGCTTCCATAGATAGGCTTTGGATCGCAGATCCAGCGTATTCTACAAAGTAACCCGTAGCTCCTGCAGCAGAGATTTTGGAAATGATATACAGGATAATATCCTTGGAGGTCACTCCTTTGCCAAGCTCACCTTCTACAGAAATCCGCATTTTCTTAGGCTTGGACTGCATGATGCACTGTGTCGCAAAGACCATTTCAACTTCAGAAGTACCGATGCCAAAAGCAATAGCTCCAAAAGCGCCGTGTGTAGAGGTATGAGAGTCTCCACAAACGATAGTCATACCTGGCTGGGTCACTCCCAGTTCAGGTCCGATCACGTGAACGATCCCGTGATGGGAAGTCCCCAAATCATGCAGTTCAACTCCATATTTATTACAATTTTCACGGAGCTTTTCTACCTGCATTCGAGAAAGCTTGTCCTTAATTGTCTGATCTTGGTCGATCGTCGGGACATTGTGATCAGGTGTAGCAATGGTACGATGCGGATATTTCACACCGATGCCTCTTTTCTCCAAGTTGAGAAATGCTACAGGGGAGGTCACTTCATGGATAAAATGCTTATCGATGAAGAAAACGTCTGGACCCGCAGGCACGGATTTGACCACGTGGGAATCCCAGACTTTATCAAATAATGTTGTCTTTTCCATAATTAGGCAGTCGCGTATTCTTTGACTGGTATTTTGTTCAATGCATCTACAAAGGCTTGTGCGGAAGCCAAGACGATGTCTTGGTTGGAAGCAAACCCATAATAAGGCTTCTCTGACTTGATCAATCTCATGTGGACTTTGGCCACATCATCCGAACCGTGGGTGATGGCCTGAATCAGGAATTCTTCCAAATCCACTTGTGGCTTAACTATCTGCTCGATGGACTTCAGCACGGCATCCACCGGACCCACGCCTGTGGAAGCTGCAGTATAAGAGTCGCTTCCGATTTTGAGAGATACTTCTGCTTTGATTTCACCATTGGAAGAGTAGGAAATTTCGCCCAATTCGATAAAATTGGATTCATCCATGTATTTCCCAACCAACTCAAGTAAATCTTTTCTTCCGATATCTCTTTTGGAATCTGCCAAAACCAAGAAAGCTTCATAAACTTCTCTCAGCTCTTCTCCTTCTAGTTCCACTCCCAATGCATCCAAGTGATGCTTCAAAGCAGCCCTACCAGAACGAGCAGTCAATACAATTGAAGATTCTTCAACACCCACTTCTTTCGGGTCGATGATCTCGTAGTTTTCTCGATGCTTCAATACACCATCCTGATGGATTCCAGATGAGTGAGCAAAAGCATTTCTACCTACGATTGCCTTGTTTGGTTGCACAGGCATATTCATCAACTTGGAAACCAAGCGGCTGGTATTGTAGATTTTTGGGGTCACGATATCTGTATGAACAGGGATGGATTGATGACACTTGATCGCCATCACCACTTCTTCCATGGAAGTATTTCCTGCTCTTTCACCGATACCATTGATGGTAACCTCCACTTGACGAGCTCCATGCTGCACACCTGCTACGGTATTGGCTGTAGCCATCCCCAAATCATTATGGCAATGTGTTGCGATGATTGCCTTGTCAATGTTAGGCACATTGTTTTTCAAACTGGAGATAATCGCACCGTATTGCTCCGGAAGACAATAGCCCGTCGTATCTGGAATATTGACCACGGTAGCTCCGGCTTTGATCACCTCTTCGATGATTTTGCAAAGGAAGTCCGGCTCAGATCGGCCTGCATCCTCTGCGTAGAATTCCACATCGTCTACAAAGTTTCTGGCAAACTTGACCGCTGCTACTCCCCGACGAATGATCTCATCGGGGGTAGAGCGCAATTTGTACTGGATGTGATACGGTGAAACACCAATCCCTGTGTGAATACGCCCTTTTTTGGCGTATTTGAGAGCTGCTGCTGCGACTTCAATATCCTTTTCTACTGCTCTGGAAAGGGCACAAATAATAGGATTAGAAACCGCTTTTGATATTTCCTGAACAGAATTAAAATCACCTGGACTGGAAATTGGAAATCCAGCCTCGATGATATCTACTCCCAGTTCTTCCAAAGCTTTCGCCACCACTATTTTTTCCTGGGTGTTCAATTGACATCCCGGCACTTGCTCCCCGTCTCTTAGGGTCGTATCAAATATCCACAGCTTGTCACTCATAATCTTAAGGTTTGGGTTTTAGTTATTTTCTGGTCTCAACTGACGGACGACCGCACCGGCCTGCCACATTTCAGACTCTCTCAATTCTTTCAATTCTTCTTCCAACTTCTCTCTGTAATCAGTTTTAGAGTTGGAGTCGATAGACTTTTGAGCTTCTTTACCAGTTTTCACAGAATCATACAATTCTTCAAATACAGGCTTGGTTGCATCTCTGAAAGGCTTCCACCAATCCAAAGCACCGCGCTGAGCTGTCGTAGAGCAGTTAGCATACATCCAGTCCATTCCGTTCTCAGCTACCAATGGCATCAAAGACTGAGTCAATTCTTCAACAGTCTCGTTGAAAGCCTCAGATGGAGTGTGACCATTTGCTCTCAATACTTCGTACTGTGCAGCAAAGATTCCTTGGATAGCACCCATCAAAGTACCTCTTTCACCTGTCAAATCGGAAGTCACCTCACGGTAGAAGTCAGTTTCGAACAAGTATCCCGAACCAACACCGATACCCAAAGCAACAACTCTGTCTTTGGCTTTTCCAGTTCCATCTTGATAGATAGCGAAAGAAGAGTTCAATCCTCTACCTTCTACAAACATTCTTCTCAAAGATGTACCAGAGCCCTTAGGTGCAACCAAGATCACGTCCACATCTGCTGGAGGAATTATTCCGGTTTTCTCTTTGTAAGTCACGCCAAATCCGTGAGAGAAATACAAAGCTTTGCCTGGAGTCAGGTGCTTTTTGACAGTTGGCCAAAGAGAAATCTGACCAGCATCAGAAAGCAAATACTGAAGGATGGTGCCTTTTTCACAAGCTTCCTCCAATTCAAACAGGGTCTCACCTGGTACCCAGCCATCAGCGACAGCTTTGTCCCAAGTTTTGGAGCCTTTTCTTTGGCCCACGATGACGTTGAAGCCATTGTCCTTCAAGTTCAGAGCTTGACCTGGACCTTGTACACCATAGCCCAGCACGGCGATCACTTCGTCTTTCAATACTTCACGTGCTTTTTCCAGAGGAAATTCCTCTCTGGTCACTACGTTTTCTTCAACGTTACCAAATTTCAATTTCATAAGATAGGTATTAATATTAAGAGTTTGATTTTCAATAATTTACTTCACAAAAGAATCAATTGTCAGCATGCGCTTGGCGACAGCGACCCGACCTGACCTGGCAAATTCCAAGAGATCATATTCTTTCAAGATTTCCAGCAGCTCTCGGGTTTGCTCTTTATGCCCTGTGAGCTCTAGGACGACAAATTCCTTTTCGGCAGCGATGATCCGTGCATTGTGTTGGCGGATGATTTTCTCCAATCCTCCGTCAAGTTTGGCCACAGGAATCTTGTAAAGTGCGATTTCCTGATAGACCACGGCATCGTCTTCGTGATGAAAGGCCTTGATCACATCGATGATTTTTTCGATTTGATTGACCAGCTGGATGACGGTCTCTTCTGTAGCCGTCACCTCGATCGTGATACGATGGATGCCCGGAAGTCTACTTTCTGAGGCCGTGAGTGCATCGATATTGATCCCCCTTCTGGTGAAAATAATGGTGATGCGATTGAGAATACCGATGAAATTTTCGGTAATAACAAAGATGGTATAACGCTTCATAGGCTTTTAGCTTAATCTGACTTCCTCCACCGAACAGCCGGTGGCGATCATAGGAAATACATTATCTTCTTTTTCCACAACTACTTCCAAGAAGTATGGTCCGTCATGGATCAACATATCTTCGATAGCTTCTTTGAGACCTTCACGGGCAGACACTTTCTGAGCTGCTATGCCGTAGGCTTCTGCTATTTTGATAAAATCAGGATTGTCTAATTCGGTAAAAGAATAGCGCTTATCAAAGAACATCTGCTGCCATTGTCTTACCATTCCGAGGTAATTGTTATTGAGCAAAACGACTTTGACGGGGGCCTTAGTCTGCATGATGGTACCCAGCTCTTGAATCGTCATCTGGATCCCGCCATCTCCTACCACACAGACTACTTGTCTGGAATAGTCATACATCTGAGCTCCCAAAGCCGCCGGAAGTGCAAATCCCATCGTTCCCAAGCCACCAGAGGTCACTTGAGTTCTGGTCTTTTTATAGTTGAAATACCTCCAGGCTATCATCTGGTGCTGCCCTACATCGGTGACCAAAACAGCATCATCCGCTTTGTATTGATTGACCTGATTGATTACTTCACCCATCGTCAGTCCATTTTTGGTCGGGGTGATATCATGCTGCATGACGGCATCCTTCTCCATTTTTTCAAGGTCTCGGAATTTGCCGATCCACTCATCATGGGTCTTCGCTTCCACTTCTGCTGTCAGCATGGATAGACTTTCTTTGCAATCCCCATGTACAGGGACATCTGCCTTCACATTCTTATTGATCTCTGCTGCGTCTAGCTCCAAGTGAATGACTTTGGCCTGCTTGGCATATCGCTTCAGATCACCCGTCACCCGATCGTCAAATCTCATCCCAACCGCTATCAATACATCGCATTGATTGGTCAGCAGATTGGGTGCGTAGTTACCATGCATTCCTAGTTTCCCTACATAATTTGGGTGATCCTGAGACAATGCTCCAGAACCCAACAAAGTAGAAGCTGCAGGAATGCCAGATTTGTCGAGGAAAAACTTCAATTCCGCTTCTGCTTTCCCCAAAACAACCCCTTGCCCAAACAGGACATAGGGACGCTCTGCTTGATTGATCAATTCGGCAGCTTGCTGGATTGCTGTCTTTTCGACAGGTATATGGGTCTTGTATGATCTAAAACCTAAACATGGCGCGTAATTCATCTCCCCAAAGTCAGTCTGGGCGTTTTTTGTAATATCGATCAGGACTGGACCTGGCCTACCGGAGCGGGCGATAAAAAAGCCTTTGGCAATAGCTGGAGCAATGTCTTCTACACGCTGCACCTGAATATTCCATTTAGTGCCAGGCATAGACATGCCTACCACGTCTGTCTCTTGAAATGCATCAGTCCCCAATAGATGAGCTGCCACTTGTCCGGTGATACAGACCAATGGCGTGCTATCGATCAAGGCATCAGCCAAACCGGTGATCAGATTAGTCGCACCTGGACCAGAAGTTGCCAGACAGACACCGACCTTGCCGGAGACTCGCGCATAGCCTTGCGCCGCATGGATTGCTCCTTGCTCATGGCGCGTCAGCACATGTTTGATTTGTTCATGATAGTCGTACAATGCATCATAAGTAGGCATAATGGCTCCACCGGGGTAGCCAAAGATGATTTCCGCCTGCTCAGCAATCAGGGATTGGACAATAATATCCGCTCCTCTGGTCATTGTTCCCTTCATAGGCTTAGAATTTATCTGTCACACAGCCTTCAGAAGCTGAGGACACTAGTTTGTTGTATTTTTTTAGAGTTCCCTGAAGTGCAGACATATCTGGCTGCTTCCAGGATTTTCTTCTTTCTGCCAATTCATCATCGCTGACATCTACCGTCAGCTGGAGATTGTCTGCATCGATGGTGATCTTATCTCCGTTTTGGATCAAGCCAATAGGTCCGCCGCTGTATGCTTCCGGAGTCACATGACCTACTACAAATCCATGCGTCCCACCGGAAAATCTACCATCTGTGATCAAAGCCACATCGGATCCCAGACCTGCCCCGATAATCATGGAGGTAGGCTTTAGCATCTCTGGCATTCCCGGCCCACCCTTTGGACCGATATTACGGATCACAATCACTTCACCTTTTTCGATTTTATGATCGCGGATAGCATCATTCGCCTCTTGCTCCGAGTCAAACACATGAGCCGGGCCTGTAAATGAACTACCTTCTTTTCCGGTGATTTTAGCTACCGCGCCTTCTGGAGCTAGATTTCCAGACAATACACATAGGTGACCAGTTGCCTTGATCGGTGTTTCCAAAGGATGAATCACATTCACCATAGAAACGGTCACAGGCTCTATGTCTTTTAGATTTTCTTCCAAAGTTTTTCCGGTAACCGTCAGGCAGTCCCCATGAAGGAATCCATTCTGAAGCATGTATTTCATAAATGCAGGCACTCCACCTTGCTCGTGAAGATCCTCCATCATGAACTTACCAGATGGCTTGAAGTCACCTAGCATCGGCACTCTTGCATTGATTTCTTTGAAATCTTCGATAGTGAAATCCACTCCGGCAGTTCTTGCTATTGCAATGATGTGCATGACTGCATTCGTACTTCCACCCAAAGCGATTGCCACTACCACAGCATTTTCTATACTTTTTCTGGTGATGATATCGCTTGGCTTGATATCCTTTTCCAAAAGGATCTTCATGTACTTATTGACCTCACGGCATTCTCTCAGTTTCTCAGGAGAATTCGCAGGATAAGAGGAAGAGTAAGGCAGAGACATTCCCATTGCTTCGATAGCCGAAGACATGGTATTTGCAGTGTACATCCCGCCACAGGCCCCTTTTCCTGGACATGCATTACGGATGACACCGTCATAGTCCTCATCGGAAATATTTCCGTTGACGCGCTTTCCGAATGCTTCAAATGCAGAGACGATATTGAGTTTCTCTCCTTTATAATGTCCAGAAGCGATCGTCCCCCCATAGACCATGATTGCAGGTCTATTGGTTCGGATCATTCCCATGAGTGCTCCCGGCATGTTTTTATCACATCCAGCGACAGCTACCGTACCATCGAAGGAGTGGCCGATGATAAAGGATTCAATGGAATCTGCGATAATTTCTCTGGAGACCAAAGAATAGCGCATACCCAAGGTTCCCATGGTCGTACCATCCGAGACTCCAATGGTATTAAAAATTAAACCGGTCAGATCGTGCTCTTGTGAGGAAGCTTTGATCAGACCGGCAAAGTCATTCAGGTGCATATTGCAGGGATTACTTTCATAGCCGCAACTGGCTATCCCTACAAATGGCTGTTTCATCTTTTTATCACTCAAACCAGTAGCATACAACATCGCCATCCCGGCAGGATGCTCTTGATTGTCACTGATCTCCCAACTGTACTTTTTCAGGGTCATAATTAGTTTTTGGGGTATAAAAAAAGTGCCTCATTGGGCGAGGCACTTATGTTTTTTATTTGATTTAAGATAATAGTCTAGTGCCTCACATTAACATCCAATGAGAATAATAAAGCTCAGCAAAAAGACCACTCTGTTCATATTTTTTAATTTGATATACCAGTCCCAAATGGAACGGTGACCCAAACTTAAACCTATAAAATCAATCTTACAATATTTAATTCTCCTTTTTGCTCTGAAGGCAAAATATAAAGTGTTGCGAAATAAATATTTTCAGAATTATCTACTTTAATAAAGTCAAAAAATTCCCATTCCCAAGATCAAGATTTCATTTTTTTTTCAAAATCAAAATTAAATACTGATTTGCTTAAATTTCAATTTTCTTCAATAATCTTTTCCTTTTTTTTAAGAAAAAATTCCCTAAAAACATCTTCCTCAATAATAAGTTCGATTTCTTGAAGAATCATCAATTAATTTTTAAAACTTTTAAGATTGGATTTTCCCTCTATTTTTGCCTCAAAGCTTTTCAAATGATCTCTTTCCCAAACGCCAAAATCAACCTAGGTCTGCATATCACCTCTAAGAGAAAGGACGGCTACCATGAAATAGAAACCTGCATGGTCCCTATCCCGCTTTTCGATGCGCTGGAAATGATCCTGGACAAAAAGGCAAGTTGGGAGAGTACTGGCACTCCGATTCCAGGAGAACCTAAGGACAACTTGATCCTACAAGCCCAACAATTACTCCGAAAAGATTTCCAAGGCCTTCCCAATCTCAAAATCCATTTGCACAAAAACATCCCGATGGGAGCAGGTCTTGGAGGCGGTTCGGCTGATGCCGCTTTTGCTTTAAAACTGATGAGTAACTTGTACGATCTTCACTTGGAAGATTTTTTTCTAGAGGAATATGCCGCCCAACTCGGAAGTGATTGTCCATTTTTCGTAGAAAACACTCCCAAAATCGCCAGAGGAAGAGGAGAAATCCTAGAGCCAATTGATATCTCTCTGAAAGGAAGTCACTTGGTCTTGATCAATCCGGGAATCCATATTGGCACCAAAGAAGCCTATGCAGGAGTCACTCCGGCAATGCCCAAAGTAAAACTGGAAGAAGTATTGGCTGATAGATCCAGATGGAAGGAAGAACTGGTCAATGACTTTGAAGTCAGTGTTTTTGCCAATCATCCAGAGGTCTCAGAAATCAAAGAAAAACTCTATGCAGCAGGTGCATATTACGCTTCTATGTCAGGTTCAGGCTCTACTGTCTTTGGACTTTTTGAGGAGCAGCCATCAACGATTGAATTTCCGGAAGACTATTTCCACTTTGAAACCCTTTTATAAAACACTAACAGCAAAGAAGTTGAATTCGATAATTATCATAGATATTTACAATCTATAAATATAAATGATATGGCCACATTCACTAGCACACTTCCAGACGATCTCCTACAAAGGCTGGCAGAGTATGCAAAGAAGCTTTCGCTTCCTAAAAATAAGTTGATGGAAAATGCGCTGAACCTTTACCTCGACCATCTCAAGAGAGCGGAATATGTCAAATCATACAGGCAGTCTGCCAGGATGAAGACATACTTTTGGTCGCAGAAGAGGGGATGAATTCTTATCTCAAGCAGATCGAAGATGAAGCAAGGTGAAATCTGGATGTCAGATCTCAATCCTGCCCTTGGGTCAGAGCATGCTGAAAGAAGACCTGTGGTCATCTTAAGTGGGAATCTGATGAACAAATATCTGCAAGTGGTAATCACAGCACCCTTGACTTCCAAAATCAAGAATTACCAGGGGAACCCAATCCTTAAACCTTCCCTTAAGAACGGTCTGAATGCAGATTCAGAATTGATGATTTTCCATATCCGATCTATATCCAAAGCTAGATTGATCGAAAAAATCGGAGAGATATCAAAAGAAGAGCTTGCTGTTGCCCTGGAAACATTGAAAGATCTGACCACTCTTTAATGGGTCAACCTAACGTCCTTATAGCCTTCTTTCTTCTTCGGTTCCAATAATTCATAACTGGATAAAGCAAGACCGAAATCAGAATAATCAGCGTCCCATAATAAAACTCAGGAGTCATTTTTTCACTTTCTCCAAAAATCAAAACAGCGAGGACAATGCCATAAACCGGCTCCAGATTAACCGTCAAATTGATCGAAAAAACGCTGAGCCTTTTCATCAAATCTACTGATACAGAAAAAGCATAGACGGTACACACTCCTCCTAGCAAAAATAGCCAAAACCAATCCATCCCCTCCCAAGCCCACTGAATCGGAGCGCCTTCATTCAGCAGCAAAGAGTAAATCGGTAGAAAAAGCAGGGTAAAAAGACATGCTCCGGCCATTTCATAAAAGGTAATCTGATAGGGGCTATGATGCTGTGTGAGTCGCCCATTGATCACTGAAAAACAGGCAGCCAAAAAAGCAGAGGCTAGCGCCATCGCTAATCCTAACCAATAACCAGATTCAAATTTGAAAATCACAAGCAAGCCCGATATAACCAATAAACCCAGCCCCACTTCATACCACTTGATTTTGGTACGATTGAAGAAAGGCTCCACAAATGCAGTCCATAGGGATGTCGTAGCCATTCCTGCCAAACACACTGAAGCCGTAGAAACTTTGGCTGACCAGAAAAACAAAATCCAATGTAATGCGATCAAACATCCTGTACCTACTACTTTCCAAACTTGGCCGATTGGAATCTGAATTGGCTTTTTCCAAAACCAAAGCAAAGCCCATACTCCAATAGAAGCAATTAGTGTCCTATAAAACACCAACTCCAAAGCAGGAAGAGAAATCAGCAAACCCAAAATCGCAGTAAAACCCCAGATCAAGACGATCAGGTGAAGCATCAAATAATCTTTGATAGAAGCTGACTGCATTTAGCGAGGGACTGTTTTATACAGCAAAAGCCCGGTCAAGCCAAAAACAATATTGGGCATCCAAACTGCCAGAATAGGATATTCTGCACCATTTTCAGCAAATGTTCTGGAAAGTATAAAGAGGAGAATGTAAATAAATGCCAGCAAAAAGCCCATGGCAATCTGAAACCCAGAACCACCTCTAGTTTTGCGTGAGGACATGATCACTCCTATAAAAGTCAGAATCATCGCTGCAAATGGAGACATATACCGCACATAGCGCTCAATCCTGTAAAAATCCACATTATCCGCACCCCTTGCTTCCAGCACTCTGATCTGACGGCTTAGCTGAGGAAGCTTGAGCGTCTCATGGTGGTTTTCGGGCACCCCAAAATCATCTGGCACAATCGAGAGAAGTGTATCTCTCTCTGTACCGACTGACCACACTTCTTCTCTGTCCTTAAGCTCACGCAACCTCCAGTTTCTCAGCGTCCACGTATTTTTTGCAGTATCCCACTCGATTCGGTCTGCAGATAGCTTGGCCTTGAGCTCTCCATTTTCTATGGTTTCCAAGGTAAACTGGTAGCCTTGATTGCTTGATTTGAAAAACCTACTTAGATAGGCAAAGCTATTATCGCCTACTTGAATATGAATGTTCTGCTCTGTATTTGGTGCTCCTTTTTCTAGGTAAAGCAATTTGAAGACCGTCATGTTTTCAGTAGCAGATGGCAAGATCCAGCCATTGAGAAAAAAACTGGCAGCTCCGATGAGCATTGCCCCCATCAAAAATGGCCTCAACAACCTGACAAAGCTCACGCCGCTACTCAGAATTGCAACGATCTCTGTCCGCCCGGCCATTTTGGAAGTAATAAAAATCACGGAAATAAATACCGTAATCGGAGTCAGAAGATTATTGAGATACAAGCCGTAATTCATCATATAGCTCAGGATCTCCCCTGTCGGCACCTGATTAGAGATATATTTGTCGTTTTTCTCCGTAAAATCCAGTACCAGCACCACCAAGATCAGCATCAACACTACGAAAAAGTAGGTTTTCAAAAAATCCTTGATGATGAGTTTGTCGAGTAGCTTCATACTTAGAGTCTAGTGCTCACTTTTTTGACCATGTGATCTTTCCAAACGGCAAAGTCACCTGCAAGGATATGTTCTCTTGCCTGACCTACAAGCCATAGATAAAAAGCCAAGTTATGAATACTTGCTATTTGGGCAGCCAAAATCTCCTTGGAAATAGTCAAATGGCGCAGATACGCTTTGGAATAGAAGGTACTTGCATAGTTGCCAATCGCCGGATCAATCGGACTAAAATCATCCTTCCATTTTTCATTACGGATATTGATGATTCCCTCAGATGTGAACAGCATCCCGTTTCTTGCATTGCGGGTAGGCATCACACAGTCAAACATATCCACCCCCAAGGCGATGCACTCCAGTATATTGGCTGGAGTTCCCACTCCCATAAGGTAGCGAGGCTTGTCTTTTGGCAAAATATCTGTCACCAACTCAGTCATTTCATACATCATCTCTGCCGGCTCCCCTACAGAAAGCCCACCGATAGCATTGCCTTCCCGCCCTCTGGAAGCGATAAACTCAGCACTTTTCACACGCAGATCTTTGTAGACAGACCCTTGCACAATCGGGAAGAGCGTTTGCCCATAGCCATATTTCCCCTCAGTCGCATCAAATCGATCTATACATCTATCCAGCCATCGATGAGTCATCTCCATGGATTTTCTCGCGTAGCCATATTCACAAGGGTAAGGAGTACATTCATCAAAGGCCATGATGATATCCGCCCCTATCGACCGCTGGATATCCATGACATTTTCTGGTGTGAAGTGATGCTTTGACCCATCGATATGTGACTTGAACATCACTCCATCTTCCTTGATCTTACGAGTACCCGAAAGAGAAAAGACCTGATATCCGCCACTGTCTGTCAATATCGGACCGTCCCAGCCATTGAATCGATGAAGCCCACCTGCTTTCTCCAGCACATCCAGTCCCGGCCTCAAGTAGAGATGATAGGTGTTTCCCAAAATAATCTGGGCCTTGATATCTTCTTTAAGCTCTCGCTGGTGAACAGCCTTGACACTGGCCGCCGTCCCTACGGGCATAAAAATCGGAGTTTGAATGGTCCCATGATCTGTTTCTACCTGCCCAGCACGGGCTTTGCTCTGGGGATCAGCATGCTGTAGTGTAAACTTCATTTTCTGATTTTTCTTGTCTGTGGAAAAACTCCACGAAATGATGGACTTGACCTGCAAAAATATCCACTTATTCTTAAATGAATGCTCAAATTGATTTTATATTTGCCCAGCGTAATCGACCTATGGGCCTATTTTTACTTTGGTTTCTTTTTGGAATTGGATTGATCATCCAAGCCGTCTATCTCTTGGTGATATTTGGAAGAACTGCCTTTTTCAACAGTCCAAAAACCAAGCCTGCCTTGGGCGAAGAAGAGCCTGTCACTGTGGTCATCGCCGCTCACAACGAGTTTAAAAATCTCAAAACACTGATTCCCAAACTGTTTGAGCAGAACTATTCCAAGTATGATGTGATGATCATCAATGATCGAAGCACTGACCGGACCAAGCGGCTACTGGAAGAAATGATGGCCATCTACCCTAAGCTTCGGTCGGTCACCATCAAATACACCCCTGATCATGTCACTGCAAAGAAATTTGCGCTGACATTGGGTATCAAAGTAGCTAAAAACGACGTCATTCTATTGACAGATGCAGATTGCGTCCCTGCCTCTGACCAATGGATCCGCAAAATGACCCAACCTGTTCGTGAAAATTCTAAAACTTTCTCCATCGGCTATTCCGGCTACGAACTAGCAAAAGGATTTCTCAACCAATGGATTCAGTTTGAAACTTTGCAGACGGCATTGTACTACGTTTCATTTGGGCTGTGGAAAGCGCCATTTATGGGAGTAGGGAGAAACCTCTGCTATCGCCGGAGCTTTTTCATGGAAGCCAAAGCTTTCAAAGGGATCTGGCATATCGAAGGAGGAGATGATGATCTTTTTGTCAATAGATATGCTTCAGGAAGGAATACTTCGATTGTTTTGGATCCCGAAGCTAATACCATCTCCAAACCCAAGGAGACCTGGAAGGAATACAAAACTCAGAAAAAGAGGCATTTACACGCTGGGAAATATTATCGAGGAGAAGACAAAAGAAAAATCGGTTTTTATACACTTTCCCATGCTCTCTTCTGGATTGGAGGTTTTGGATTATTGATTTATTTTGGACTTGAGAAAAGCTGGGAACAATTTCTGATCATTTTCGGTATTATTCTAGGAAGGTCTCTTCTGCTGCTCGGGATATTCTCCTCAGCGAGCAAAAAAATAAACGGTACTAAAATCCCTTCAAATTTCCTGATCAACGATTTCTTGTATTTGGGATATTTTTGGATTTTAGGGTCGATCTCTCATCAGGCTAAAGACATTCAATGGAAGTAAACGAACGAGGATTTTCTAACAAGGCTCTGGAAGACTTTGATCTGATCGACAAAGCTGTCGAAGACAAAGATCAGCAGGCCTACGCTACTCTGATGAAGCGTTACAAAAAGGCCGTGTTTTTCATGATCCTTAAGATGATCCGGGATGCCGATGATGCAGAGGATCTGACAATGGAGGCTTTTGCCAAAGCTTTTAAAAATCTACACCGATTCAAGAAAGACTATACTTTTTCCACGTGGCTCTTCCGGATCGCGACTAATAATACGATTGATTTTATCCGAAAGAAAAAGCTCAAAACCATGAGTTTGAATAATACGCTCTCGGATGACAGCGGCAATGCAGTCAATATCGATGTGGAAGATGATGACAACAATCCTCAGGACGAGTTCATCAAATCGCAGCGAATCGAGATGGTTCGGATTTTTGTGGACAAGCTTCCAGCAAAGTACCGCAAGCTGGTTCAACTGAGATATTTTGATGAGCTATCCTATGAGGAAATAGCCCAAGAACTCGAAAAGCCACTGGGAACCGTCAAGGCTCAACTTCACCGTTCCAGAGAATTACTATACGAAATCGCCGCCGGCAAAGAAAAACACATCTGATGAATTCAGGAACCCAGCTGATCCTTTCCTATTTTCCGGAATTGACCGACAAGCAAATCGAACAATTGGATCGATTGCAAGACCTCTATGCTGACTGGAACTCCAAGATCAACGTAATCAGCCGCAAGGACATGGATCAGTTTTATATCCATCATGTTCTACATTCTTTGGGTATAGCCCGGGTGATGGGTTTTCAGCCAGGCACTAAAATCTTGGATATCGGGACAGGAGGCGGTTTTCCGGGAATTCCTTTGGCGATTCTTTTTCCGGACACTCATTTTCATTTGGTGGATTCGATAGGCAAAAAGATCACGGTGGTCAAGGATGTGGCCAAGCAGCTAAAACTATCCAATGTCGAAGCTCAGCAAGCCAGAGCTGAATCACTTGTACGCAAATACGATTTCGTAATCAGCAGAGCCGTCACTCGGATGATCAATTTTTATCCTTGGGTCAAAGGGAAAATCAAAAAGGAGGATTTCAATGAATATCCAAACGGCATCCTCTACCTCAAAGGTGGAGAGGTCGATGAGGAAATGGAAGAAACCGGCAAGTCTTATGTGACCTATCACTTGGAAGACTATTTCAAGGAAGATTTTTTTGAGACCAAAAAGGTGGTCTATATGCCTTGGGAAGACAAGAGGTAAGGTTGAAGTTCAGAATCAAATCCAATTTGATCTTATTGTCCTGTTTGGACTAGTTGACCGTACTTGCCTTTCTATCCTACTACTGAAAAAGTTCTAAATCGATCAGGGACTGAATCGGCCTTCAGTTCAAAAATTTTCTTTGACAATTACCTTCAAGGGAATTGGCAGCTTTGCTACTTTACCCCTAATTTGAAGCCTCAATTTTCGTAGCTGTATGTATTTAATATTCGATACCGAGACCACGGGTTTGCCCCGCGATTACAATGCTCCCATGTCCGATGTGGACAATTGGCCTAGGCTAGTTCAGCTAGCGTGGCAGTTGCATGATTCCAAAGGGAAACTGATTTCGAATCACAACTACATCGTCAAACCAGAGGGTTTCACAATCCCATACAATGCCGAAAAAGTCCACGGAATCTCGACCAAAAGAGCTTTGGCCGAAGGACATGATCTTGCTGAGGTGCTGGCGATTTTCGAAAAGGACGTTGCTCAATCCAAGTATCTCGTAGGCCACAATGTAGAATTTGATGTCAACGTAGTCGGCTCGGAATATTTCCGGATAGAAACTGAAATGCCTCTTACGGCTCAGCAGCTTGATACCAAAGACATCTCTACTGAATTTTGTGCTATTCCTGGAGGCAAGGGAGGTAAATTCAAATGGCCGACTCTGACCGAACTCCACCATAAACTCTTTGGTGTTGGTTTTGATGATGCTCACGATGCAGCCTATGACGTGGATGCTACAGCGCGATGTTTCTTCGGTTTGATCACTCAAAATGTTCTAAAACCAGAAGAGGGAATCGCTGTTTCAGAAGTCATTTACGAAGCTCCAAAACTGGCTGAGGCTAACTTTGCACAAGCAAAAGACACCCAAAAGACTGCTGCGAAAGACGTCTTAAAACAAGCTGGAAAAGCGGACATCTCAGACTTGGTGGATGTGCCTTTTACGCATCTTCACGTTCATACGCAATATTCCGTTTTACAGGCTACCTCCGAAATCCCGGCTTTAGTCGCAAAGGCAAAATCACTGAACATGCCAGCTATCGCCATGACCGATCATGGCAATATGATGGGAGCTTTTCACTTTGTGAAAGCGGCTATGGGCGCAGAGATCAAGCCTATTGTTGGTTGTGAATTTAACCTTTGCCGAGACCGAAAAAACAAAGCCCAAAAGGACGATGGCTATCAGACCGTCCTCATTGCCAAAAATAAAGCAGGCTATCATAATCTGGCCAAACTCGCCTCCTTCGCTAATATTGAAGGATTCTACTATCTCCCAAGAATTGACAAGGAATTGCTCGTGCAGTACAAAGGAGACCTGATCGCCACTACAGGAGGACTTTGGGGAGAGATTCCATTTTTGATTTTGAATGTGGGTGAAACCCAAGCCGAGGAGGCTTTTGTCTGGTGGAAAGAGCAGTTTGGAGAGGATTTTTATGTAGAGCTCAATCGACATGGAATTCCAGAAGAAGAAAAGGTCAATGAGGTCTTGCTGGAGTTTGCCAAGAAATACGATGTCAAATATTTCGCAGCCAACAACAGCTATTACAATGATAAAGCAGACGCCAAGGCGCATGACATTTTGATCTGTGTGAAAGATGGCGAGCTCGTAGAAAAACCGAAAAAATACATCGGAAAAAGAGGACGGGAATTTCGCTATGGTTTTCCAAATGATGAATTCTACCTGAAGTCTCCAGATGAGATGAAGAAGCTTTTTGCCGATTTGCCAGAAGCCATCGAATGTACTCAGGAGATCGTCGACAAGGTAGAAGCTTACAAACTTGCCCGAGAAGTACTTCTTCCAAAGTTTGACATCCCCGAACAGTTCAAGCATCCTGAAGATGAAGTGGATGGAGGAAAGCGTGGGGAGAATGCTTTCCTGAGACACCTGACCTATGAAGGTGCCAAAAAGCGCTATGAAGAAATCACACCGGAGATCCGGGAGCGCCTGGACTTTGAGCTGGCGACGATTGAGAACACAGGATATCCGGGTTACTTTCTGATTGTCCAAGATTTCATTGTAGAAGCTAGAAAGCTGGGAGTTTCCGTGGGACCTGGACGTGGATCTGCTGCGGGATCTGCCGTGGCATACTGCACCGGAATCACCAATATTGATCCGATATCCTACAATCTCCTTTTTGAGAGATTCCTGAATCCGGACCGGGTTTCACTTCCCGATATTGATATTGACTTTGACGACGAAGGTCGGGGCAGAGTCATCGACTATGTGATCAAAAAATACGGTTCCAATCAGGTAGCCCAGATCATCACCTACGGTACGATGGCGGCAAAATCCGCCATCCGAGATACGGCAAGAGTGCTTAATTTACCGCTTCCTGAGGCTGGTAGATTGGCTAGTTTGGTGCCAGACATCAAACTCAAAGCACTCTTCAGTTTGGCAAAAGATCGGGCTGCACTTTCTGATAAACTGAAAGGTCAAGGAGAGCTGATCCAAAAGGCTGAGGAGCTTATAAAAATCGCCCAGGGACAAGACGAGTCCGCCAAGACGGTCAATCAAGCTACTGTATTGGAAGGATCTGTACGAAATACGGGTATCCACGCTTGTGGTGTGATCATCACTCCAGACGACATTACCAATTTCGTTCCGGTGGCTTTGGCGAAAGATTCAGACATGGTTTGTACCCAGTTTGACAACTCGGTGGTAGAATCTGCCGGTTTGTTGAAGATGGACTTTTTGGGACTGAAAACCCTGACTCTGATCAAAGACGCCTGCAAAATCGTCAAGGAGCGACATGGAATCGAGCTTGATCCGGATAATTTCCCCATCGATGATCAAGAAACTTACGAATTGTTTCAAAGAGGTGAAACGGTCGGCATCTTCCAGTATGAAAGTGCCGGGATGCAGAAATACATGCGGGAACTGAAACCAACCGTTTTTGCAGATTTGATTGCCATGAACGCCCTCTATCGTCCGGGACCTCTAGCTTATATTCCTTCCTTTATCAAAAGGAAACACGGAACAGAGCCGATCACCTATGACCTCGACGATATGAAAGAGTATCTCGAGGAAACCTACGGGATCACGGTGTATCAGGAACAGGTGATGCTTTTGTCCCAAAAACTCGCTGGCTTTACCAAAGGTGAGGCTGATGTCTTGAGAAAGGCAATGGGTAAAAAGCAAAAAGACGTATTGGATAAAATGAAGCCAAAATTCGTCGATCAAGCCGTAGCTAAAGGACACGATGCCAAAAAGCTTGCAAAGATCTGGACGGACTGGGAAGCCTTTGCATCCTATGCTTTCAACAAATCCCACTCTACCTGCTATGCATGGGTAGCCTATCAAACTGCCTACCTCAAAGCACACCATCCGGCAGAATACTTGGCGTCAGTTCTGAGCAACAACATGAATGATATCACTCAGGTGACATTTTTCATGGAAGAGTGTAAGCGAATGGGAATTCCGGTTTTGGGTCCAGACGTCAATGAATCCAAAAACGGATTTACAGTAAATGCCGCAGGAGAAATCCGATTTGGGATGGCCGCTATCAAAGGAGCGGGATCCGCGGCTGTGGATGAAATCATTAAAGAGCGGGAGAAAAACGGTCCATTCAAAAACATCTTTGACTTTGCGAAGCGAGTCAATTCCCGAGCACTCAATAAGAAAACGATGGAGGCTCTGGCCATGGCTGGAGGCTTTGATTGCTTTACCGAGCACCATCGCCGTCAATATCTAGAAGCTGCTGATGGAGACGTGACGCTGATCGAAAAAGCTGTGAAATATGCGCAAAAAGTGCAGCAGGAAGAAGAAAGCTCCCAAGTCAGTCTATTTGGCGGAGGGAGTGGCAGCATGGCTATTCCTATGCCTTCGATCACACCGATGGAGCCTTTTTCACAGCTACAGCAGCTGAACATCGAAAAAGAAGTAGTAGGCCTCTATATCTCAGGGCATCCATTGGATCAATACCGATTGGAAATAGAGAATTTCACCAATGCCGCACTTCCTGATCTGAATGATCTGGAAGCCATCCGCAGCAAAAGTGAAATCCGGTTGGCAGGGTCAGTTTCTTCTTTTGCTCATCGAACTACCAAAAACGGCAAACCCTTTGGCACGCTGAGCATGGAAGATTATCAGGGCGGTTTTACCTTTTTCCTATTCGGAGATGACTATATCAAGTACAAAGAGTACTTTATGACAGGATGGTTTCTCTACATCAAAGGAAAAGTGGGTTCTAAAAAATGGAACGAGCATGAACTGGAGTTCAAGATCGACAGTATTTCGCTGTTGTCCGAAGTCCGATCCAAAATGGTCAAGGGTCTTCGGGTCAACATTGATCTGGATGATCTGAGTCTGGATCTGATGGAAAAGCTGGAAGCCATCACTGAGAAGTATAAGGGAGAAGCCAAGCTCTACTTTGATGTGATCGATCGAAAAGAAAACATCAGCCTAGAGCTTTTCTCTAAGCGATTTGCCATCGATCCCAGTGCAGAGATGATCAAAGAACTGAAAGAAATCCCTGAGGTAGTCTACAAGGTGATTTGATTTTCACTATATACTTGTTCTATACCAAAAGCCCATTTGGCTTTGATTTCAGGGCTGGAAGACTAATGCAGACTCTTCTGTCTTCTGTCTTCCCGCTTCAGTCTTTGCATCTGGTCAAGGTCAGGATTCCAATGATTACTTACTATTATTTCCCATTCGAAAAAAGACTCCATCTATCCCTCATAGACAAAAAAAATAAGTCCCTAGGAACTTATTGCCAGATGATTCACTTTCTCTCATATATTTGAAATCCGAAAAAAACTAAACACAGATAAAAATGGCAAAAGCAATCGAAATCACTGACGCAAACTTCGAAGAAGTAATCAAATCAGAACAACCTATTTTGGTGGACTTCTGGGCAGAATGGTGCGGACCTTGTAAAATGATCGGTCCAGTGGTAGAAGAATTGGCTGGTGATTACGAAGGAAAAGCAGTCATCGGGAAAGTAGATGTAGACTCCAACCCTGGAGTGGCGCAAGCTTTCGGGATCCGTTCTATCCCTACTCTTTTATTCTTCAAAGGAGGCGAAATCGTAGACAAGCAAGTTGGCGCAGTACCTAAAGCAGTACTAGCTCAAAAATTGGATGCGCAACTGTAAGTAAATCCTTTACTATACAATACAAAAAACCCGCAAGAAGCTAACTCTTGCGGGTTTCTTTTTTAGACTATACTTTTCAAATCAGACACTCCCCCCGACACCATAAACTTCATCACATCCGCACTCTTAATACCTTCGAGTCTCTTGACTTTTTCACGCGGCACTAGAAATACATTGCCCGAGACATTGTAGCTATGCGGGAAATATACCGCCACCAAATCAGCTTCCCCTATTCCTGCCATATCTTCCTGCGTGATAAAACCCAATCTGGAAAGCGTATCCGACACCTGAACGATGACAGGCGAGCTGAATTTTTTCTTTTCTCCCACAAAAGCCCCCATCAAATCCTTGATAGAAGTATACAGTAAGTTGACCAGAGGAATACGTACCAAGCCCCGCTCAAACCAGTCAAAAAACCTTCTGGTGAAGAATAGACTTGCCAGATATCCGATAAATGTAATCAATCCCAAAACCATCAGTATCCCAATACCTGGAATGGGAACCGGGATCAAATTGTCCAAAAAGACAAAAATCGCATAGATCACATAGACTGTGACTGCTATCGGTGTCAAAAACAAGAGTCCTCGCAGAAAGTAGGACAGGATTCTTTTGTATGTAAATGCCATAGCTTACTTATTGATTCTAGATTAAAATCTTCTTACTGTAGAAGCCGTCTACCAGAAGGTAAATGACCGATCAGCGCTGATCAATATCTGTGCAAATCACGGTAAATTAATCAGGATCGTGAATTTAGCCCATCAAAAAAATATTTTCTCCTATTTTTAGCTTTTTGGATGGTTTTACTAAACCATCTTTCACATCCCAAACAACAATCTAATGGCAAAACCCCTCCGATTCTTTCTAGTTCTACTATTCATTTGCAGCTTTGATCTTTTAGCCCGACAAAAGTCCTCCCAGGAAAAAATCCAACTTCTATATGATCAAGCAACCACCAGCATAGCTGAAAACGAAGAAGGATTTCTTGTTGTTTCTATTTCTACATCTGACCTCAGCAGATTCAATAGACAGGGTTTTATACAATACAGCGATTTTGGAGCCGCAGGTGATGGGCAATCCGATGACCAATTAAATATCGTAGCAAGCCATGCTGTGGCTAATGACACGCAACTTCCTGTCATAGCAGATAAGGAAGCTACTTATTATATCGGAGGTAAGGATCGTAAAGCCATCATTCAAACGGACACGGATTTTGGTAAGGCAAAATTCATCATTGATGATAGGGATGTAATCAATCGGAATGCGCCAATTTTCGAAGTGCAATCTGCGCTAGCTCCCATCCAAGTAAATGGACTATCAAAACTCCAAAAAGGACAAGCAAAGCTGGGAATTTCACTTCCTCAAGAATGTTTGATCACAGTCAAAGACTCCACCGTGAGGCGATACATTCGCTTCGGACTCAACCCAAATAGTGGGTATCCTCAGACGGATATTTTCAAAACGGACAGACAAGGCAATATAGATCCTGCTAGCCCCATCATTTGGGACTTTGATCAAATCACTGAAATCATCGCCCTTCCGATTGATTCAAAACCCTTGAAAATCACAGGAGGCGTATTTACGACTCTGGCGAATCAGGAAGAGTCCAAATACAACTACTATAGTCGCAATCTCCTCATCCGCAGATCAAATGTCACCATAGATGGTATCCAGCACTTTATCTCGGGAGAAGGTGATCATGGTGCTCCATACAGCGGATTCATCACGATTCAAGACTGCGCAAATGTCACAGTGATCAATGGGCTATTCACAGGACATAAAACTTACAGTACGATCGGAAGAGCCGATAAACCAGTCAACATGGGATCGTATGATCTCACCGTCAACCGATCGTTGAATGTTTCTTTCATCAATTGCCGTCAAAGCAACGATATCAACGACCGTAAATTTTGGGGGATCCTAGGATCAAACTATAGCAAAAACCTACTGTATGACAACTGCACCCTTTCTAGATTTGATGCTCACATGGGTGTAGCCAATGCGACGATCCGCAATTCACATCTCGGACACATGGGGATCAATGCAATCGGAACGGGGACATTTTTGGTAGAAAACACGACGATCTCCAGCAATCGCCTGATCAATCTTCGTTCTGATTACGGTAGTACGTGGGAAGGCGAGTTTATTATCAAAGACTGCGTCTTCCGACCTAGCAATGGACAGCCCAGTCAAGCAGCTTTAATCGGAGGCTATAACTCAGGGCAGCATGATTTTGGGTATGTGTGCTATATGCCGGAAAAAATAACAATCGAAAATCTCACCATAGAAGATGCTGAACACACATCTGACTATACAGGGCCAGAATTATTTGGAAATTTCAATCCGCAAAGGAAAGATGAATCTTATGTAGAACCATTTCCCTATCAAATAACCAAAAAAGTGACCCTAAAAAACATTCAAATTGAAAGTGGGTTCAAGCTTGACCTCAGTAAAGATCAATACATGTTTCGCCAGGTGGAAATTGCAGAAAAATAGAATGAAAATTAAAGAAGCCTTGATCGGACGACCAAGGCTTCTTTAATGATGCTATTATTTTTTAAATTTTACTTTCACACTTCTATAGTAGATCACAGACTCCGGATCATGGGCCTGCAGTGCAATCGTCCCGCTGCTGAGTTTTTTCGTCCCCAAATCACCCGCTTCTCTATCTTTTGATTCGTCAAATTTATTGATGGTCTTCCCATTTACTTTCACCGTCACTTTATCTCCTTTGACGATGATATGCTCGGTGTACCATTCTCCATCTTCCACATAGACTTCTTTTACATCTTTGAAAGAATAGACACTCCCGGTTTTTCTCCAGTCTCCATGGCTTTGATTCACTTGAATTTCATAGCCGATGTTTGGCCAGCCAGTTTCTTGATATTGAGTATGGATAAAAATCCCAGAATTTGCCTTAGGCATTGTTTTGACCTCAACGATGAGTTCAAAGTCCTTGAAATCATGATCTCCGACAGGGCCATCATAAAACAAATGAGCTCTTGGTCCGGCTACTTTGATCTCGCCATCTACGACTTGGAATGAAGAAGGGCTATCGGTGGTCAACTTCCATCCGTCCAGATCTTTTCCATTGAAAAGTTCAATCCACTCACCGGATTGACCATAGGTAACAGTGGCTATCAGGGTCAGGATAAATAATGAAAATATTTTTTTCATGTTCGTGAAATTAGGTTTGAATGCGAAATTTAGGCCTTTCTCCTTTAGAAATCCTACCGCTAAAAAAAGAAAAAGGGCTTTGAATTTCTCCAAAGCCCTTTTGAGTATAGTTTATCTTGATTACAGATCGATGCCCATAAAGGACATAAATGCGATCCCCATCAAACCGGTCAATAGCATGGTAATTCCCAAGCCTTTCAGGCCATTTGGCACATGTGAATATTTCAATTTCTCACGGATAGCTGCCAAAGCAACGATGGCCAAACAGAAACCTGTACCTGAACCGAAGCCATAGACTGCAGATTCTGCAATGGTATAATCTCGCTGAGCCATGAAAAGAGATCCACCCAAGATCGCACAGTTTACAGCGATCAAAGGAAGGAAGATACCCAATGCACCATAAAGAGCCGGAGCAAACTTCTCAACCACCATCTCTACCAACTGTACCATCGCAGCGATGATCGCGATAAACATGATAAATCTCAAGAATGTCAAGTCGATACTTGCCAAATCAGCACTGATCCAAGCCAAAGCACCTTCTTTCAATACATATTCATTCAATAGCCAGTTGACAGGCACGGTCACAGTCAATACAAAGATAACTGCTGCGCCAAGTCCGATAGCTGTACTTACTTTTTTGGAAACTGCCAAGAAAGAACACATCCCAAGGAAGTAAGCGAAAATCATATTGTCGATAAAGATCGACCGAATACCTAAGTTAAATAATTCCATTTCTTCTACAGGATTAATGTTCTACATAGCCAGTTTTGGTACGCTGTACCCAGATGATCAAGCCTAGGATCACAAATGCTCCTACAGGGGAAACCATCAGGCCATTGGTAGCCAATTTAAAATCTGGACCGAAGATACCAGAGATATAGTCAAATACTGGGATTCCAAAGACAGATCCTGATCCCCACAGCTCTCTAAAGAAAGCAACGGTCAGGATGATCCAGGAATATCCAAGAGCAGATCCGAAACCATCCAATACGGAATCGTACGGCTTATTACCCAAGGCAAATGCTTCCAGACGTCCCATTACGATACAGTTGGTAATGATCAGGCCGATGAATACAGAAAGCTCCTTGTACATATCATATGCAAAAGCTCTCAATACTTCGGAAACCAGAGTTACCAAAGTCGCAACTACAGCCAGCTGCACGATGATACGCACTCGGCTAGGGATGGTATTTCTCATCAAAGAGATCACCAAGTTGGACATCACGACCACAAAAATCACAGAGATAGCCATCACAAGGGTAGGCTTCATCTGCGTGGTCACCGCCAAGGCAGAGCAGATCCCCAATACCTGGATGGTAATTGGATTGTCATCTACCAAAGGGTCAGATACTAATTTTTTCCGGCGCTTGGAAAGAAATGCCTCGGCTGGCTTCTTTTCAATTGCTTTTTCTACTGTTTCAGCACTCATATCGATTAGATTCTGTGAGTTGATTAAAATTAAAGAGCGGCTACAGCCTGATTGGATTTCTTGGATTCAATGTAGGCCTGATAGTGACCTAGATAGTCCTTCAACATATTGTTGACACCTTTTCCGGTGATGGTAGCTCCAGACATTCCGTCAATTTGATGCGGCTGGGAAGAGTAATCTTTCCCCTCACCCTTTTGCATCTCCACAGCAACCAAGTCTCCAGAGTCATCGAAGATCTCTTTGCCTACATAGCGTGCCTGCACACCTGGCTCGGTGATTCGAGCACCCAGACCAGGGGTCTCACCAGCGTGAGCCAAGGTAATACCTCCTACAGTGTTCATATCAGTATCCAAAGCGATAAAGCCCCAGATCGCATCCCATAGACCTGCTCCGTAAAGCGGGAAGATGTAAGATTCTACCTTATCAGAACTTCCTTCTGCGTGATAGATAAATACTGGATATAATCTTTCTTCAGCTGGTTTCTTATAGTTTTTTGCAATATCTACAGTTTCAGCAGTCACAGCAGCACCATTTTGCTCAGTGACTTCCTCTCCATTGATATCCACTACGACGGAAGAGATTCTGTTGGTGTAGTACTCATTGACTTCTTGAGGAGTCATAGCAGCGATTTCCTCGCCAGAGATCACAGCACCCAGAATTTGTTTTTTCTTATCCAAAGCTTCTGCTTCACGCTGCATTGGTCCCAAAACCTGAGACGTACCTGATAAAAGCAAGCCAAGAACGACGGTCAAGATGACCGAAAATGTGATAATATATGCGTTAGACTGTTGCACGTTGTAACCTCCTTGTTTTATTGGCTTTTACTACATAATAATCGATCAGAGGAGCAAATACGTTCATCAAAAGAACAGCTAGCATGATTCCCTCTGGATAGGCTGGGTTAGTCACTCGGATTACCACGGTCATCACACCGATCAAAATCCCATAGATCCATTTCCCAGTCTCAGTTTGTGCGGCAGATACCGGATCTGTAGCCATAAAGACCACACCGAAAGCTAGACCTCCCATCACCAAGTGATAATGTGCTGGCATCGCCATATATTCGTTTACAGCAAGTACGTTCATCAACATACCCATTGCGTATGCTCCGCCAAAACCACCTACGATGATCTTCCAGCTTGCCACTCCGGTATATACCAAAATCACAGCGCCGATCAAAGCCATCAAGGTAGAAGTCTCACCAATAGAGCCTGGGATCCAACCCATAAACATATTCATGAAACTAAAGTCTGCTCCTAAGCCGGCATTATGCGAGGCCAAGGCATCTACTACTGGTGTACCTTCAGCACTTGCATTATAGGCTACGCCTAGTGCAGTAGCTCCTGAGAATCCATCCACAGCAGCTTTGTCTCCCAACCAAGTCCAAACTTGATCCCCAGAGATCTGAGCAGGATAAGCAAAATAAAGGAATGCTCTCGCAGTCATAGCGACGTTGAGGATATTCATCCCTGTACCTCCAAATACTTCTTTACCGATCACTACCGCAAAGATGGTAGCCAAAGCTACTTGCCAAAGTGGCACATGCGGAGGCATCACCAAGGCGATCAGCATCCCTGAAACCAGGAACCCTTCAGAGACAGGGTGATTTCTGACCACGCAGAAAACAAACTCAGTAGCCAAACCAATGGCGTAAGAGACAATCAGGATAGGAAGTACGGAAATCAAGCCGAACAAAGCCTTGTCCAAGAAAGTAGCGCTTTCGCCTACTGCCAAGAAATGCTGCTCACCTACATTGAGGATACCGAAAAGCAATGCAGGAATCATCGCCAATACGACGGTGATCATCACACGCTTTAGATCTGCTGCATCCTTGATTTGCGCACCTTTGGATTTGGTCACCAAGTCCGGTGCGAATACGATCGTTCTATGTCCTTCATAAAGGGTATAGAACTTTTCCCATTTGCCGCCCTTTTCAAAGTTTGGCTTAATACTATCGAAGAGATTTTGTAATGCCTTCATATCTTAGCTATACATTAATAATTCGATCCCACTTCTAACCAACTCCTGCAGTTCATTCTTCGAAGGATCCACAAATTCACAAAGAGCTACGTCTTCCTCGATGATTTCATACAATCCCAACTCTTCCATTTCGTCAAAGTCTTCAGCGATGATCGCTTTGAACAAATAGGTAGGAAGGATGTCCATCGGAAGGACTTTTTCAAATACTCCGGTCACCACAAAAGGTCTTTCTTCCCCATGCGTATTGGTATCTACTTTGAACTCGCCCTTGTTGAGGAAAGAGAACAAACCAATCGCTTTGTGGAAGCTCAATTTTTTGGCGCTTGGCTTCAGCCATCCCAAAAATTCTTCCTGATCTCCCTCAGGGATCACAGTGATTTGGCTATGGTAGAATCCCAAATAGCCTTCCAAAGAGATTTTCTCACCAGTCAAGACATTGCCTGAGATCACTCTGACATGTCCAGAATTAAGATTTCCTTTGACAAAAGAGGTCACTGACGCGCCGCCTAATGTTTTCACATAGCCAGTTTTAGTCAGTTCAGAACCAGTCACTGCGACCACTTTGCTTGCATCAAATACACCATTGACTACCAACTTACCGATCTGAACCACTCCAAATGGAGAGATAGTCCATGCTAGATCTCCTTTATTGATAGGATCTAGGTGATGGATCTGCACACCGACATTACCTGCAGGATGTGGACCGGAAAATTTGTTGATCACTACTCCTTTGGCATTGGAGAAGATACCTGGTACTGACTTGGATCCATCCACATTGAGATGAACTTTGCCATCAGTCAATTTCACCAAGGCATCCAGCCCAGCTTGGAAATAGGATTCTTCACCCTGTAGGGTAAAGCCATAGTCCGGTGCAAGAGGATTGGTATCAAAAGCAGAAATGAAAATAGCTTTTGGAGTTTCCGCCGGATTGGCGACTACCCCGTAAGGTCTCTGAATCAAGTGAGGCCAAACCCCGCCAGCGGCAAGTTTTGATTTCAAAGTATCACGATCTACGGAGCTCAGGTTGATTTTACCATGATCTTCGTAGCTGATCTCTTTGTCAGCCAAGATTCTGATTTCGAGCAGTTTTCTTTTTTCTCCTCTTTTGACTTCGACGATTTCGCCGGATACTGGAGCCACATACATGACTTGGTCCATGGCTTTGTCGAACAGGATGGGAGTACCGGCCTTGACGGTATCTCCTTCATTGACAAGGACTTTTGGTCGTTGAATACCAAGAAAGTCAGTCGGCTTAATGGCGAAGGTCTGAGCGGCTGCTAGATCGGCAAACTCTTGAGCTGCCTTTCCTGCCAGATTGATGTCAAAACCTTTCTTAAGCTTCACTATTTTAGACATATCTGTTTTTGAACTATGAGCTTTTGAAAAACGCCCCAAATCTAATAAATAACCTTTTTATTTTAAGACTATCGGGAAGTTTATGTTTGATTTTCTCCGAAATGAATTTCCTCCATTTCGAATGGTTCTATTTGGGTTTAAGCCGGAAGCGTACTTGCTTCCAGAGATTCGAGGTAATTTTTGACCTGCTCCATCAACCACATCGGAGTAGAGGTCGCACCGCAAATACCTACTTTGTCACTGGAGTGAAACCATTCAGGGTTCAGTTCCGACTCACTTTCGACAAAATAACTGCGGGGATTTTCACTGAGGCAAACTTGATACAGGGCCTTGCCATTTGAGCTTTTTTTACCAGAGACAAAGACTATCACATCATTCTCCTGAGAAAACTTCTGGAGCTGCGGCTCACGATTGGATACTTGTCTACAGATGGAATCATTGGCATTGAAATCCACCGTCTCTACCGGAGCGCCTTTTGCAGCTTGGATGCGATCTTCTATTTTTTTAGAAAGCTCGTAAAAGCCTTTCGTACTTTTGGTCGTCTGGCTAAAAAGCGTCACGGGTCTGGCAAAATCAATTTTCTCCAAATCTGAATCTTCCATCACCACGATGGCCTTTTCCAAGGTCTGACCTGTGAGACCGATGACCTCGGCATGGCCTTTTTTGCCATAGATCACGATCTGGCCTTCCTCACGCTCCATCTTATCAAAGGCTGTCTTGACCCGATGCTGCAACTTAAGCACTACGGGACATGAGGCATCGATCAGTTCGATGTTATTTTCTATTGCAACTTTGTAGGTCTCAGGCGGTTCACCATGCGCACGGATTAGCACTTTGCAATCATGCAGATTTTCCAGCTCTTCCCGATCGATTACCACCAGACCTTTGGCCGCCAATCGATTGACTTCCATGTCATTGTGCACGATGTCTCCCAAGCAATACAGCTTGTCAGATTGCTCCATTTCGTCCTCGGCCATCTTGATGGCAAATTCTACTCCGAAGCAGTAACCCGAATTTTTATCAATGCTTACCTGCATAGCTTGATTCTTTTTCTATGATTTCTCTCGCCTTTTGCACGATCTGTCCCACCTGCTCTGCGAAAGTAATATGACTCGTATCGATCTCGATGGCATCAGCCACTTTGATCAGAGGTCCTTCAGATCGGGTAGAGTCGATACGATCGCGCTCAGCCAGATTTGATTTAATGTCTTCCAAAGGCACCATTTCGCCCTTTTCCAAGAGTTCGGCCTGTCTCCGCTCTGCCCGAGTGTTCAGATTTGCACTCATGAATATCTTGAGCTCTGCCTCCGGAAAAACCACCGAACCTACATCCCTGCCATCCATGACCACTCCTTTTTTCTTGGCCAATCGCTGCTGCTGAGCGACCAGATCCTTACGAACAGCCGGAACAGCTGCTATCTCAGACACCTTACTCGTCACGCGCATCGTGCGAATCTCATCATCCACATGCAAGCCATTGAGATAGGTTTCCTGTAGTTGTGATTCCGGATTGAGGTGAAAACTGATATCCAAGGTCTTCAATGCTTTTTCCACGTCATGTGGATTAGCCGGAGAAAGATAATTGTTCAAAAAATGGAGCGTCGCCGCCCGATACATGGCCCCGGTATCTATGTAGGTATAGCCTAGATCCTTTGCCACTGCTTTGGCCGTGGAGCTCTTTCCACACCCAGAATATCCATCGATAGCGATGACGATTTTATTCATTCAAAAAACCGGCTTAGTTCGTTTTTTTATTCCTGCGCAAATATAGTAGTTTTAATCTAAACCAATCTCCCAGATCAAGATGCTTCTCCCATCAGCGGCAAAAGGCATCTCGTATTTCAATTCTTTTTTAACATGCAGCTCCAAGGACAATTCGTAGATATCCCAAACAGACAAATTTATTCTGTAGAGATCGAAGTGCAAGACGGAAAAATCTCTCAAATCAGTAAGATCCCAGACAATCCCTCGCTTCCATTTTTGATGCCGGGATTTATTGATGCACATGTCCATGTGGAAAGCTCCATGTTGGTCCCCTCGGAGTTTGCCAGGCTGGCAGTATGCCATGGGACAGTGGCCACCATCTCCGATCCGCATGAGATCGCCAATGTCTGCGGTGTCAAAGGAGTCGATTACATGATCGAAAACGGAAAACAGGTTCCTTTCAAATTCTACTTCGGAGCACCTTCCTGCGTTCCTGCCACTCCATTCGAAACGGCCGGAGCAGAAGTAGATGCTCAGGATATAGAAAATCTGATGTCCCGCCCTGAAATCCACTATTTGGCTGAGATGATGAACTGGCCAGGCACAGTCAATCGTGATCCACTGGTCATGGAAAAAATCAAAATCGCTCAAAAATATGGCAAACCAATCGACGGTCATGCTCCTGGACTCAAAGGAGAACTGGCTGAGAAATATGTAAGTGCCGGTCCCAGTACCGATCATGAATGCTTCACTTATGAGGAAGCTTTGGACAAAGTCAAACTGGGAATGAAGATCGCCATCCGGGAGGGATCCGCTGCCAAAAACTTTGAGGCGCTAATTGATCTGATCGATGAATATCCAGAAATGATCATGCTCTGCTCAGACGATAAGCATCCGGATAATCTGGCCATTTCACATATCAATGAACTGGCCGCACGGGCTGTCGCAAAAGGGAAAGATGTTTTCGACGTCCTTCAAGCCGCATGCCTGACTCCTATTTCACATTATTCTTTAAAGGTCGGCCAACTGAGACCAGAGGATCCGGCCGACTTTATTCTGGCCAAGGATCTCAAAGACTTTCAGATCCTTGCTACTTATATCAATGGAGAAAAGGTAGCCGAAAATGGAACAACGCTTATCCCCTCTATCAAAAATGAGGTCATCAATAATTTTGACACAGATTTGAAAAGCCCGGAAGACTTCAAACTGGAGGCTAAGGGAAATCAAGTACGTGTGATCGAAGCGCTGGATGGACAGCTGATCACTCCCGAAATCTCTGGAGAAGTTCTAATAATCGATGGATTTGCGGAATCCAATGTAGCCAAGGACATCCTGAAAATCACCGTGGTCAACCGCTATCAGAATTCGGATCCAGCAGTTGCCTTTATCAAAAATTTCGGATTGAAAACAGGAGCCATCGCTTCCTCAGTCGGACATGACTCACATAATATCATTGCCGTAGGAGTGGATGATGAATCTATTTTCAAGGCGGTCAACTTGATCATTCAAGCCAAAGGTGGAATATCTGCTGTTTCAGGAAATCAGGAAGAAATTTTACCACTTCCTGTCGGAGGAATCATGTCTGCTTCAGATGGTTATGAAGTGGCTGACGCCTATACCCAAATAGACAAAATAGCAAAAGAAATGGGTTCCAAACTCAATTCTCCATTTATGACTTTGAGTTTTATGGCTTTGCTAGTGATCCCGGATCTGAAGCTGAGTGATAAGGGATTGTTTGATG
The DNA here is from genome assembly GCF_000429465.1 of Algoriphagus vanfongensis DSM 17529. Lineage (GTDB taxonomy): Bacteria > Bacteroidota > Bacteroidia > Cytophagales > Cyclobacteriaceae > Algoriphagus > Algoriphagus vanfongensis. The sequence continues at coordinate 450,033 of NZ_AUBX01000014.1, forward strand.
GACAGAAGTTTGAGTTTACCGAGGTATTTAAATGAGACAACTATATCCAAAAAGAAAAAACCCTCGAAGAGCTTGAAACTCTTCGAGGGTTCGTTACATCCCGTTAAAACTCCGAAGTAAAGTGGAATTCAATATCCGGGTAATTATCTTGCACCATCTGAAGCCAGGCTTTGGACTCGGCCATAAAGACTAGCTTTCCATCCTTGTCATGAGCAATATGACGATTTTTGGAGCGGACAAACTCATCCAACTGTTTTTTATCCTTGCTGCTGATCCAGCAAGCTTTGTAGAGATTCATCGGATGAAACTCCACCGTCGCATTGTATTCGTTTTTTAGTCGGAATTGGATCACCTCAAACTGCAATTGACCTACGGTTCCGACTACCTTTCTGGATCCCATGTCGAAGGTAAATAGCTGAGCCACTCCTTCTTCCATCAACTGCTTGAGACCTTTTTCCAATTGCTTGGTTTTCATCGCATCTTTGTTGACTACCTCTCGAAAGATCTCCGGTGAGAAGCTCGGAATCCCTGTGAAGACCATCTCTTCTCCATCCGTCAGCGTATCCCCGATCTTCAGATTTCCAGTATCATAGAGACCGATGATATCCCCAGGATAAGCAGCATCAATGATTTCTTTATCCTGAGCCATAAACTGCGTCACATTGGAAAAGCGCAGGGGTTTCGGACCCAAAACATGCTTGTAAGGTTTATTTCTCTGAAATTCCCCAGAGCAAATCCTCAAGAAAGCAATTCGGTTTCGGTGGTTGGGATCCATGTTGGCGTGGATCTTAAACACAAAGCCTGAAAATTTATTTTCGCTCGGTAAGACTTCTCTTGTGTCCGTATTTCGACTTTTGGGAGCAGGAGCGATTTTGATAAAAGTATCCAACATCTCATTGACACCGAAGTTGTTCACAGCCGAACCAAAGAATACCGGAGCCACTTTGCCTTCCAGATACTCTTTTGGGTCAAACTCAGGGTAAACACCATCGATCAGCTCCACATCCTCCCGGAGTTGATCAGCCATATTTTGCCCGATCAATTTGTCCAATTCCGCATCTTCCAGATTTTCAAAGGTCGTACGGTCATCGGAAAGCTTTCTTTGAGAAGGAGTGAAAAGATTCAGCTTCTGATCGTAGAGATTGTAAACCCCCTTGAAGCTTTTTCCCATCCCAATCGGCCACGAAAGTGGTCGGCACTGAATGTTGAGTTTGGACTCCACTTCGTCTAGCAAATCATAAGGATCGCGTCCTTCCCGGTCCAATTTATTGATAAAGCAGATCACAGGCGTATTTCTCATCCGGCAGACTTCCATCAGTTTTTCAGTCTGGATCTCCACCCCTTTTACACAGTCAATGACCATAATCACCGAATCGACCGCAGTCAAAGTACGATACGTATCCTCCGCAAAATCCTGGTGACCCGGAGTATCTAGCAAGTTGATCTTAATGTCCTTGTATTCAAAGCCCATCACGGAAGTCGCCACCGAGATCCCTCTTTGCTTCTCGATTTCCATCCAGTCGGATTTGGTCGCCGTGTCGATTTTATTCGACTTGACCGCGCCGGCAGTGTTGATCGCACCTCCGAAAAGGAGCAATTTTTCCGTCAGGGTTGTTTTACCGGCATCCGGGTGGGCAATGATGGCAAATGTTCTTCTCTTATTGATTTCCTGGGTCAAACTCATAGGATGTGATTTTCAGGCTGCAAAGGTAAGGAAATTTAAGCGAAAAGGTTGGATGGGAAGGTTGGACAGTTTGAAGGTTGAAAGGTGCTAAAGTTGAAAAGTTAGACCCTACTTCATAATTCCAGGTTCGAAATTAAAAATGCCTCAACCTATCTCTGCCCCTCGTAAATCGTAATTCATCAATCCAAAATCAAGAAATAAATCCCCGTTCCTATTTCAGACTTCTCACTTCACATTTCGAACTTCCCCTAGTATTCAAGGATTCCTTCTGTCACAAACTGCTCGGCTCCTTCCAAGGTACTATGCAAGATGATCCGAAAGGTCGTTCCTCCACCCAGCTCTGAGTTTTTAACAAAGATTTTCCCGCCGTGATAGCTTTCGATGATCCGCTTGGCGAGTGTCAGGCCTAGCCCCCAGCCTCGTTGCTTTGTAGAAAAACCGGGATTGAAAACACGCCGATACATCTTTTTCTCCATGCCCTTACCTGTATCCGTGATATCCACGATCACAAACTTGTCACTATCCTGAAGCAACTCAATCGTAATGGACCCTTTGCCTTTCATTGCATCCACAGCATTTTTGCAGATATTTTCCACCACCCATTCGAGCAGGGGCTTATTCATCATTGCATCCAAATCTCTGGAGTCAGCCTTGATGCTCAAATCTACTTTGGTAGAGATTCGCGGACGAAGATAGTTGATCGTCTCCTCGATTACTTGATATAGGTTTTCTGCCTGGATGACTGGTTTACTTCCTATACTGCTAAATCGCTCTGTCACCATTCGTAGCTTGACGACATCTTTGTCCATTTCGGAAATGATCTCTTTGTTTTCTTCCCAGACTGGAGAATTTCTCAGGTAATCGATCCAAGCCATCAGTGATGCGATGGGAGTTCCGAGCTGATGGGCTGTTTCCTTGGTTAGTCCCGCCCAAACTCGATTCTGCTCGGCAATTTTGCTTTGATTGAAAAGCATATAGGCCAAAGCTCCAAAGATCAAGATCACCGCCAGCTGGATATAAGGGTAATACTTCAGATTGAGCAGCAACTCAGAATTGCGGTAATACACATGGATATCTGCCTCTTGAAGAAGGATGGGCTCATACTCTGCCTTCATCTCGATGAGTTCGAGCTCCAAGGTCTTCGATGAATCGGCAGCTGTTGCATTTTTTTTGAAAGCAATATTTCGAAACTCAATCGGAGCTCCCTGCCCATCCACCATGATGATGGGAATAGAGTAATTTTGCTGGATAATCTCCTGATTGATAAAGGTCAGATTTTCGGCGGTCGAGGCGGCATATTCCAAAGCGCTGGAAAGCAACTCAATCTGTCTCCGCTCCCGATCCCGCAATTCCTCCACCAGACTATTGGTATACCAGATCGATCCAGCACCAATAGTCAAAGAGACCAGAACCAAGAGCCATTTGACTTGTTTTCGGTTTTGATAAAAATCAATAGAGGTGAGATCTTGAAATCTGTTTTTCATGAATTGTAATACAGCTACTAGGCTATTAACTGAGCAAAGTCATAGATAGTATATCTGGCTTATAGATATTATCAGTTGGCTTTTCCGACCGCCCTGTCGTAAATTTATGGTATTAAAAGTAAGACCAAAACAAAACAATGAATATGAAAACGAACGACATCGGATTAGAAGTAAAAGAAAGCAATGTATTGGTAGAAAAGCTAAATGGACTCTTGGCAAACTATCAGGTTTACTATCAGAATTTGAGAAACTTTCATTGGAATGTCTCTGGCCCAAACTTTTTTGAGCTTCATGCCAAGTTTGAGGAATTGTACAATGAGGCCAACGTTTCCGTGGACGAATTGGCAGAGCGAATTTTGACGCTGGGAGGCAGACCACTGTCTTCCTATCAAGAATACATCGAAACTGCCACCATCCAAGAGGCCAAAAAAGTAGATGAGCCTGTGAAAATGGTAGAAACTATCAGAAGTAACATGACCACGCTTTTGGAACTGGAAAGAGAAACTCTGGAAGCGGCCGGCGACTCGAACGACGAAGGAACTGCCTCTCTGATGAGCGACTACATCACTGCGAAAGAAAAGGTAGTTTGGATGCTTTCTGCTTATTTGAGATAAATTCCAATCGAACACATATCAAAAATCCCGACTATCACGGTCGGGATTTTTTGCTTTTTAATCGTTGCTTCTTGACTCTTGTTTCTTATCTCTTGCCTCTTGAATCTCGTTTCTTAGCTCTAATTATTTGTCTTGATCCACTTCCAAAGTGTTTTGTAGCTAGGCTTGGTACCATGCATCAGGATTCCGATTCGGTAGATTTTGCCAGCCACCCAAGTAGTACCTAGGAAACCCAAAATCAATAAACTCATAGAAAGGGCCAATTCCCAAAAAGGAACTCCATAACTCACGCGGCCCATCATCGCTATCGGGGAGGTCAAAGGAATCACCGATAGCCAAAAAGAGGTCGTACTGTTAGGGTCCTGCAAGATGAATACAAACAAGCCCATATAAGAAACTATCAAGGGAACCGTCACGGGGAGCATAAACTGCTGCGCATCAGAGGGTGTCTCCACTGCAGATCCTATCCCTGCAAACAAAGCTCCATAAAGAAGATATCCGCCTAGAAAATAGAAGACAAAACAAGCTACGAGAGTCACAAAGTCTATCCCATTGATCACTTGTAAAATCTCTGCCACTCCGCTGTCAGGCACTTGTTCCATGCCAGCTTGAGCCATTTCCATTGCTTGCTGCTGAGGCATCTGCATCCCAAGATAGCCGGTGACGATCGTAGTCAGCCCCCCTATCAACACTATCCAAATCAATAGTTGAGTCAAACCTACTCCAGCGATTCCCACGATTTTCCCCATCATCAGCTGAAAAGGCTTCAATGAAGAAACCAAAATCTCGACGATCCGACTGGATTTTTCTTCGATGACACCCTGCATGATCTGATTGCCATAGATGAAAATAAACATGTAGATCAGGATCCCAGCGACAAAACCTATTGCATAGTTGACAGTTGCGTTAGACACTTTCTCTCCTCCTTGCTCATCCAGCATAATGGACTTGATATCCACAGAGGTCCTGATATCAGTGATGATTTTGGGATCTATCCCCGTTTCGTAGAGACGCTGATCTTCAATCTTTTTTTTGAGACTTGACTCCAGATAGGACATCAGGTTCATATTGGGATTTTCCTCTCCATAGAAGGTGATACCTTGAGGACTTTTCAGGTCAAAGGATGGGATATGCAAAAACCCATAACGATCGCCATTTTTGACCAACTCTTTCGCTTCATCTATACTCCGATCCGAAAAAGAAAACGCGTATTGTTCAGAGCTTTCCAAAAAGAAAAGCTTGTTGTCATCCACCACTTCAATGATCCGTAGGGATTGATTTTCTTTTTCCTCCACGGCTATCCATACAAAAATGGCCATGATCGCAGGGAATATCAGTGGAGTCAGCAATGTTGCCAATAGAAAAGATTTCTTCTTGACTCGTGCCAAATATTCACGCTGTATGACCAACCAAATCTTATTCATGCTTTGTGGATTTTACTTGGTGAATAAAAATCTCTTCCATACTTGGAATTACTTCCTGAAATCTTGAAATCTGCCCATAAGGCATCAACTCTCCCAAAAGTTCATTGGGAGTCTTCCCGCTCAGAGGAAGAGTAAAATGATAAGAACCGTCTTCTTCGTGCGCGATCCATTCTGCAGGGATAGGCTTCACAGGATGATCCACGGTCACCTGAAACACCTCCGGTCTATAGCTATTCTTGACTTGGCGGATCGTGCCGTCCAATATTTTTTGGGAGCGGTTGATCATCGCCACTTGATCACAGAGGAGTTCCACAGATTCCATTCTGTGTGTACTGAGGATCACAGTCGTTCCTTGGGATTTCAGCTCCAAAATCTGATCCTTGATGATTTCGGCATTGACAGGATCAAATCCTGAAAACGGTTCATCTAAGATCAATAAGGGAGGGTTATGTATGATCGTCGAGATAAACTGAACTTTCTGGGCCATCCCTTTAGAAAGATCTTCGATTTTCTTTTCCTTCCAAGTGGACATTTCCATTTTGTCGAGCCAGAGATTGATCCTTTTTTTAGCGTCGATCTGGGAGAGTCCTTTGAGTCTGGCAAAATAGAGCATTTGATCCCAGACTTTCATTTTTTTATACAGACCTCTTTCTTCTGGCAAATACCCTATCTGACTGATATGATCTGGAGCCAAAGGTCTGCCATCTATGAAAACCTGGCCTGAGTCAGCATCGATGATCTGATTGATAATGCGGATCAATGTAGATTTGCCTGCGCCATTGGGCCCCAGCAATCCAAAAATCACTCCTTTATTCACCTTTAGATCCAAATCGGTCAAAGCCCGATTGGTCCCATAGGATTTATTGAGTTTTTGGGTTTCAAGCATGTAATGAAAAACTTATTCAACTTTGAGAGAACCCACGCCCACATCCACGGTGAGTTCTAGGAGCTTGGGATCATCCGCTTGATATCCTTTGGTCACGTAGGTTTCTTTGTCTAAAGAACGCAAATATTTTGGGATTGAAACCCTACACATGGCCGTTGTTTTCATTTTTATCTTGACCGGATAAGTGTCAGATGGCAATTTTAAATTTAAAGTACCAGCACCAACGGCGGCGATCACTTGGGAGGAAGTGGCCATCCCATCATCAAAGGACAGGTTAATATTCCCATAGTTGACCTCAAAAATCATCTTCTTGGCATTGGTAAAATTAGCAGACTGAATATCTACCGTACCCATATTCAAAGTCACTAGCAAGGTGTCCATTTGCACTTTGTTGGGATCATCAGTCCCATAATGGATGTGAACGTCAGCACTTGCGCTGCGCACCTTCATCTGACTGACAGGCAGCATCGCCAAATCAAATTCAGCTTGCCCCACCCCTAGGTTAAACTCTAAGTGGTATAAAAAATTAGATGCCAAGCCCACATCCCAACTGTGAGAAAAGCCTTCTTTTCCACTGGAAAAAAACTTGGAGGTAATACTTTTACCGAGATTGTCCGACTCGATATTTTTATGAGACAGCGATGACCAGAGGATGTTGTCTTTGACTTCGTGATAAAATGAAGGCAATATATTGGTCTGCTCAAGATGTCCATGAATATAGATAGGCTCCATGGATCTGACTCTTTTGAGATGGGTGGCACTCTTATAAGATGAAAACTCCAAGATCACCAGATCAAAGCCTTCTCTTTCAGGTGTCCGATATTCCTTGACCAATTGCGCATGGGCATCAGCCCAACCATAGCAACTCACCAATAGAAACAGACATAATTTTCTCAGCATACGGTAAGATTACGACTTGACCCGAAAAAGGTTCTAAAAATATAAAAAAAGCCAGAATTGCTTCTGGCTTTGGATTTTCTAGAAAAACTCTTTCATCTTATCAAAGAAAGACTTGTCTGCTTTGCCTGGGTCCGGCTTGAAATTCTCCGAATCTCTCATCGCTTCCAGAGTTTGTTTTTCCTCTTTGGAAAGTTGTGTAGGAGTCCAGACGTTGACCATGATCAATTGATCTCCCTTGGAATAGCCATTGATATCTTTGATCCCTTTACCTTTCAATCTGAGCACTTTTCCAGATTGGGTGCCTGGATCGATTTTTATTTTCACTTTACCATCTATGGTTGGCACTTCTACGGAAGCTCCTAAAGCGGCGTCTACAAAAGACACATACAGGTCAAAAACTACATTGTTGCCATCTCTCTGTAGTGTAGTATCTTCCACCTCCTCGATGACGATCAACAAGTCCCCAGCAATTCCTCCTGGGATTTCATTCCCTTTGCCTGACATGCTTAGTTGCATACCCTCTGCTACACCACCTGGTATATTGATAGAGATTACTTCTTCTTTGACTACCAAGCCTCTTGCATCGGCCTCGGCTGGTTTTTTGTCCACTATCTGGCCACTACCTCCGCAGACTCCACAGGTGCTGGCAGAAACCATCTGACCAAGCATAGTATTGACCACCTTCTTGATCTGGCCGCTGCCATTACAGGAAGTACAGGACTTGAAGGTCACTCCCTGAGCGACCACATGTCTTTTAACTTTGATCTTTTTCTCTACACCATTGGCAATTTCCTGCAAGTTGAGTTTCAACTTCACACGGAGATTGGTGCCTTTTTTAGTGCGACGGCCACCACCACCGCCTCCGCCACCGAAGAAAGAGGAAAATCCGCCGCCACCGAAGATATCTCCAAACTGAGAGAAAATATCGTCCATGTTCATACCGCCACCACCATAGCCGCCATTTCCACCTAGTCCTTGATGGCCAAACTGATCATAGCGCTGCTTTTTCTCTGCATTGCTGAGCACCTCGTATGCTTCGGCTGCTTCTTTGAACTTCTCTTCAGCTTCCGGATTGTCCGGGTTTTTATCGGGGTGGTACTGGATCGCCAGCTTGCGGTAGGCCTTTTTGATCTCATCAGCTGAGGCCGATTTACTGACTCCTAATACTTCGTAATAGTCTCTTTTAGCCATAATTATGCTCCTGTCACTACTTTGGCAAATCGAACCACCTTATCACCTAAGGTGTATCCTTTTTCTACCACGTCAATTACTTTCCCTTTCATTTCTTCATTTGGTGCAGGGATCTGGGTGATCGCCTCTTGGGTATCCGCATCAAATGGATTGCCGATTAGGTCCTCCATCGGCTTTAGGCCTTTGTTTTCGAGGATTTTCATCAGCTTATTAAAAATCAACAGATTTCCTTCTCTGATTTTTTGCGCATCTTCTTCTGCCTCGTTGGCTTTGGAAGCACGTTCAAAATCATCCACCACTGGAATCAAGTCTCTCAACACTTCCTCTGAAGCAGTCTTGATCAAATCCAGTCTTTCTTTAGCATTTCGCTTTCTGAAATTTTCAAAATCGGAGTAAAGTCTCAAATACTTATCCCGAGTCTCAGCGACTTCGGCTTCCAGTTTTGCCAATGGGTTTTCCTCATTTTGAACTTCAGTGGCTGTCTCTTCAGCTTTCACTTCTTTTTCAGCCGATTCTTCCACGACTTCCTGTTGGTTATCTTTCACTTCTTTGTCCTTATTTTTCATTTGAATAAATCAATAGCCGGTTTTCACTGCTTCATCAATATGTTTGCCACAGACAGAATCCTGACAAACTGACACTCAATCTGCATGGATTGCCTGCCAAATCATATCTTTCAGTTGATCCAGATTGGTCTGAGCTACTGCCGAGATAAAAACAGATGGTAGCTCCTGAGGCAATTCGGCTTGCATCTCAGCCATCAGTTCTGCATCCAGCATATCCGATTTGGATATTGCCAGAAGCCTTTTCTTGTCCAACAACTCCGGATTATATTTTTCCAACTCGCCAAGCAAGATCTGATATTGCTCTTTGATGCTAGTGGCATCGGCGGGAATTAAAAAAAGTAAGATTGAATTTCTTTCGATATGTCTCAGAAACCGGATCCCCAAACCTTTCCCCTCAGAGGCACCTTCAATGATCCCTGGAATATCCGCCATGACAAAGGATTTGTCATCCCGATATCCTACTACACCGAGATTGGGAACTAGAGTAGTGAAAGGATAATCTCCAATTTCCGGTTTGGCAGCAGAAATAGATGACAGAAGTGTGGATTTACCTGCATTGGGGAATCCTACCAATCCGACATCCGCCAAAAGTTTGAGCTCCAAAATAATCCACTCTTCGATCCCTGCCTCTCCTGGCTGTGCATAATGCGGAGCCTGATTTGTAGCTGATTTGAAATTGTGGTTTCCCAATCCACCTCTTCCGCCTTTGGTCAGAATAACTTCCTGTCCATCTTCAGTGATCTCAAATCTTTTCTCTCCGGTTTCAGCGTCCTTGGCAACAGTACCAAGAGGAACGTCCAAGATAATATCTTTCCCATCGGCACCTGTACGCCTACCTCCTTCACCACCTTTTCCAGCTTCAGCGATCACATGCTTTTTATATTTGAGATGAAGTAGAGTCCAATGCTGCGCATTGCCTCTCAGGATAATATGTCCCCCTCGACCACCATCTCCTCCATCGGGTCCACCTTTGGGCACATGCTTTTCTCGCCTGAAGTGAAGAGATCCGGCACCACCTGCGCCAGAACGTGAACAAAACTTCACGTAGTCTATAAAGTTAGAATCTGCCATGGGATTTAATTAATAAAAAAGGCTAAGCAAATAGCCTAGCCTAGTTGAGTTTGCAAAATTAGCAAAATATGCCAAATCAATAAGAATCTATCACTGCCGCGATCTCCTGAAAGATCGAGTCGATCTCTCCCACCCCATTGATTTTTTGAAATTTACCCTGTTTCTCATAATAAGAAGCCACAGGCAATGTCTCATCCAAATAAACCTTGATCCGAGTATTGATCTTTTCATCATCCTGATCATCTACTCGACCCGAGGTCTTGCCTCTTTCTTTGATACGAGCTTTGAGAATATCTTCCTCTACATCTAACGCAATCATGCCTGAAATACTCATATCATGCTTAGCAAGCATGACATCAAGTGCTTCCGCCTGAGCAGTTGTTCGAGGGAATCCATCAAAAATGAAGCCTTTGCTATCTTTTGTTTCCTCGATCTTCTCCTCGACCATTCCGATCACCACTTCATCAGGTACCAATCGGCCTTCATTCATATATTTCTTAGCTAGTGTCCCTAGCTCAGTCCCTTCTCCCAAGTGTTTTCTGAACAAGTCACCTGTAGATAGATGAGTCAAGCCATATTTTTCAATAAGTTTTTCACTTTGGGTACCTTTTCCTGCACCCGGAGGGCCAAATAATACGATATTATGCATTCTGATTTTTTTGTGTTATGACTACGCCAATTGGTAAATATCGGGAAGTTCCCTTCCCATCCCATCGTAATCCAATCCGTATCCTACGACAAATTTATTGGGAATTTCAAAACCCACATAATGAATGGGGTAATTATAGCGAAATGCTTCAGGTTTGTAAAGCAAAGTAGCAATAGAAACTGATGCTGGACTTAGCCCTTTGAGCTTTCCCAGTAAATAGTTCATGCTTTCTCCAGTATCGACAATATCTTCTACGATAAGAATATTTTTTCCTTTCAGATCAGAGGAAAAACCCATTTCCTCCTTGATCACACCCGTACTATGAGTCCCGGAATAAGAAGAAATTTTCAAAAACTTAATTTCCTGCGAAGCCACCTTTATTTCTCTGCACAGATCTGCCATCACAATAAAAGAGCCATTCAATACTCCTATTAATACTAGATTCTGCCCGTCAAAGTCTTTCGAAATTTGAATCCCGAGCTCTTTGAGTCTTTTCCTGATTTGATCTTTGGAAATGAAAACTTCAAATTCCTTGTCTTTAATCTTTATTGCCATCTATTATTAAAGGTTTTTCATCAAATATTGATGCAGTTCGATCATTGCTTCCAAGTCAACCAATGCTACCTTTTCATCAGGACTATGGACATTTTCTTCTGCCGCCCCTACAAAACACCAATCGATAGCGTAGGGTGAAAACTGAACTTCTCGTCCATCGCTTCCCCCGGAGGCTTCCACCTCAAGTTGGTAGGGGATCCCACTTTCTTCAGCTAGTCCGATGACTCTATCTAAGAACTTTTTCCGCGGAATAAATTTATCTCGAATTGAAATCACTACGCCTTCTTTTGGTAAAACCCCATCTGTCACCCAAGTAATATCTGCTATCAAAGCCTGCTTAATCGGGCTTTCTTGCTGAATGAAGGAAAGGAGAAATGGCATACTCCCTCCTCCATGTTCCTCATATGTGGTAAAAACTACCCAACCATGTTCAAGAGATTCACACACCTTCAACGCAGTATACACTCCCAACCTATTATCAAGGTATGCGGCTTGAATAAATTCATCATCAATTCTAATGTCTTGTGCAAAGGCTAATCGAGCACCTCTATCGATGGCGCGAGGAAAGTCATGTCGGGGGTCATCTTCATCGCCTATCAGCTTGCAAAAAACATCACCATGACTATCCTTTCCAACTAGCTTCACCCCTTCCCTAACCTCTGGACCACCTACCGCAACTAATTGATTTTCATACCTCACCATAAAACCTATAGTGTCAATATGGGCAAAAAGAGCTGTTTTAGGACTTCCAAATTTCAATAAAATACAATCATGGAACTCTTCTCCAGAGAACACTTCGGGCTGAGTTGCCCAAGAAGCCTTACTCTTATTAATATAGTGTAATAGAAAATCTGAAGTGGGACTTTCGTCTCCTGAAACTCCGAATTGATTCAACAAATCATATAATAATTTCATTTTGGCATCAATTATGTGAATATTTTAGCGTTAATTGAAAAAAAGATGGCGAAAGTTTTTATTTGTAAATTACATTTAAATTATTCGTCTAGATTTGTAGTAAATTAAAAGTTTATAAATTTGTAGTCACATCAATCAAACACTTAAAATTTGAACAAAAATTTTTTGTTATGAAAAAACTAATACTCTCAACACTTATGGCAGGAGCCTTGGCTATTGGTGCCAATGCTCAGGACTTCGACAAATGGTCCTTGGAGGTCAATGGAGGTTTCAATAAACCGATGGCTCCATTAAATAAAAACTTCCTTTCTCCTTCTCTAAACCTAGGACATGTGGACTTCGGGGTTCGCTATATGGTCAATGAGAAGTTTGGATTGAAGTTGGACTACGGATTTGGCTCCATGAAAGAAGCCGGTTCAGATGATGCTCTTACTCAAGAGTTCGACACCAAATACTACAGACTAGATCTGCAAGGTGTTGCAAACATGGGTAGAGTATTCAACTTTGAATCATTCACCAGAACATTCGGCCTTTTGCTACACGGTGGTGCAGGTATTGGTTTGGTAAATCCAGAAATGAATGCTTACAATGATTTCGATGACAACGTTTACAACTTCATCTTCGGTATTACACCGCAAGTGAAGCTTGGTAAAAGTGTAGCATTGGTTGGTGACATTTCTACGATCATCAATGGTCGTCAAACAGTAACTTGGGATGGGGCAGAAGCAATCAGACCTGACATTTCTAATGGATACTATGGTGCTAACGGCACTTGGTGGACTGGTACTCTAGGTCTTCAATTCTACCTTGGTGGCAACGAAGAGCATGCTGACTGGTATATCGCAGCTGACAAGTATGCTACCAAAGAAGAGCTTGCTACTCAAATCAACGGCATCAAAGATATGTTGAAAGATTCTGATGGCGATGGTGTTCCTGATTATCTAGACAAAGAACCTAACACTCCAGCTGGAGCTAGAGTAAACTCTGCAGGTGTCACTATGGACTCTGACGGCGATGGCACTCCTGATCATATGGACAACTGCCCTTTCCTTCCAGGTCCTGCATCTACTAACGGATGCCCGGTAGAGGAAGTAGTTGAACAACTTGATTTCTTCAAGAAAGCAATCAACGATGGTTATGTAAACGTGTACTATGCGTTTGATTCCTCCAAGCCACTAGGTTATTCTACCAGCGCAGCTTCTTATGTATCTAACTTCATGAAGAAGAACCCAGGAGTAAGTGTAGAAATCAAAGGATATGCAGACGAACTAGGCCCAGAAGATTATAACATGAAGCTTTCTGAAAGAAGAGCAAAAGCAGTGTATGATCTATTGATCGCTTCCGGTGTAGATGCTTCTAGACTTTCTTACAAAGGTTACGGAGAAGATACTTCTGTAGACAAGTCTTCTGCTGATGCAAGACAAATGGCTAGAAGAGCTAGCTTCGAAGTGAAATAAGAATTATTAAAATTCGTTTTAAACCTGGTCAGTCTGACCAGGTTTTTTTTTGCCCTATACAAAGGGAAAATTATAAATCCTAATACATTTGCGTCATCATCCTATACACCCAAATAAATCTACATGAGAAAATTCTTAACTCTGGTATTCCTAATAGGGAGTACCATTACTGCTTATTCACAAAAAAAAGAGTTTAACCAATGGTCCCTAGAAGCCAGCTATGGTTTCAACAAACCCATGTCTCCATTAACTCCAGGATACCTGTCACCTACGCTGAATCTTGGGCATACAGATTTCGGAGCTAGGTATATGTTCAATGAATACATTGGTGTCAAAGGTGATTTTGGATTTGGCACCTTCCGAGAAGCAAAGGATGTCAGCCCAGAATTTACCACTAAGTATTTGAGAGCAAACGTACAAGGGATTTTCAATTTTGGAAGAATGCTAAACTTCCAAACTTTCACAAGACGCCTAAATGTACTAGCCCATCTTGGTGCAGGGTTTGGAAGATTAGATTTTAAAGAAGCATCTCTCCCACAGGGTGGACTTGATTATCAATACAATATTATTTCTGGGTTCACAGGTCAATTTAAGATCACTAGTAAAGTCGCACTGACTGGTGACATATCAATGATCTATAATGGAAGACAAACCTATACATTCGACGGGAACATCTATAATGCTCCCTTTCCGATTACAACACCAAACAGCAACCCTTTTGTCCACGCACCTGGCACTTGGTGGACTGGTACTCTAGGACTTCAATTCTACCTTGGTGGCAATGAAGAACATGCTGACTGGTATATCGCAGCTGACAAGTATGCTACCAAAGAAGAGCTTGCTACTCAAGTCAACGGCATCAAAGATATGTTGAAAGATTCTGATGGCGATGGTGTTCCTGATTACCTAGACAAAGAACCTAACACTCCAGCTGGAGCTAGAGTAAACTCTGCAGGTGTCACTATGGACTCTGACGGCGATGGCACTCCTGATCATATGGACAACTGTCCTTTCCTTCCAGGTCCTGCATCTACCAACGGATGCCCGGTAGAGGAAGTAGTTGAACAACTTGATTTCTTTAAGAAAGCAATCAACGATGGTTATGTAAACGTATACTATACGTTTGATTCCTCCAAGCCACTAGGTTATTCTACCAGCGCAGCTTCTTATGTATCTAACTTCATGAAGAAGAACCCAGGAGTAAGTGTAGAAATCAAAGGATATGCTGACGAACTAGGTCCAGAAGATTATAACATGAAGCTTTCTGAAAGAAGAGCAAAAGCAGTGTATGATCTCTTGATCGCTTCCGGTGTAGATGCTTCTAGGCTTTCTTACAAAGGCTACGGAGAAGATACTTCTGTAGACAAGTCTTCTGCTGATGCAAGACAAATGGCTAGAAGAGCTAGCTTCGAAGTGAAATAAAATCAGTTCTTGGATTAATATGAAAACCCGTCGAAGATTCGACGGGTTTTCTGTTAAATTTGCCTCCATGTTTGTATTAGCAAACCAACCATCCATAGCGAACCAATTCATTGCTGAATTAAGGGACCAATCTATCCAGCAAGATCGGATGCGCTTTCGTACCAATTTGGCAAGACTGGGAGAAATACTCGCCTATGAAATTTCCAAAAACTTGGAATATGAAGAAAAGAAGGTAAAGACTCCACTTGGAACAGCTAAGGTCGCATTGCCTGTATCTCAACCAGTGCTTGTAGCCGTTTTAAGAGCTGCAGTTCCGTTTTACCAAGGCTTTCTCCAGATATTTGATCAAGCAGAAAGTGGGTTTATTGGTGCTTTTCGAAAAGAAGACGTAGGGAGTGATATTTCGGTCGAGTTGGGATATCATGCCAGCCCTTCAATAGAAGGCAAAACAATAATCATCACCGATCCTATGCTAGCGACAGGCAAATCGGTCGTGCAAACAATTGAAACATTACTCACCCACGGTACCCCTAAGACTATTCACATCGCTGCTGCATTTGCAGCCCCAGAAGGGATAGAGTACCTCAATTCCCAATTGACCATTCCCCACCAGTTTTGGTTGGGCGCATTAGATGAGAAACTAAACCACCTATCCTACATTCTGCCAGGCCTAGGCGATGCAGGCGATTTGGCTTTTGGAACAAAACTTTAATTATGACTGCGTATTTGTTATTGGCTCTTGGGCTTGTAATTCTTTTAATAGGAGGTAAAATACTGGTAGACGGAGCCTCAGCTATTGCCCTAAAACTAGGAATGAGTAGTGGATTAATAGGCCTGACTATTGTCGCTTTTGGCACCTCGGCGCCAGAGCTTCTTGTCAGTGTCAGTGCAGCTCTCAAAGGAAATAGTGATATCTCGATCGGCAATGTAGTAGGGTCCAATATTGCCAACATTGCCCTGGTTTTAGGCTTCAGTGCGATCTTCTACCCAATCTTAATCAAGCGTACCCACCTTCGATTTGATTATTTAGTAACCGTGTTGGTCACAATTCTCTTTTTTGGATTAGCATTAAATGGATCAATCTCCTTATGGGAAGGAATACTTCTTTTCCTTTTGTTTGTTGTTTTCAACGTCTATCTGTTTAAAAGTATCCAAGGAGGTATTAATACTGAAGCTGAAACAGAGGCTGAGGAGGAGATCGAACAGGTAAAGGGCTATGGATGGCTACAATCAATTGGATTATTTTTGGGGGGGATAGTCGGGTTATATTTTGGCTCGGAGCTACTAGTAGAAAATGCAGTGGGCATCTCCAGGAATTTTGGTGTTTCGGAGCGAATCATAGGAGTCACAATAATTGCCATTGGCACAAGTTTGCCAGAATTGATCACTTCAGTTATGGCCGCTTTAGCTAAAAAGACTGATTTAGCCCTGGGAAATATCCTAGGCAGTAATATTATGAACATCCTGTCCATCATCGGTCTCACTGCGATCATCAAACCTATCGGTGTTTCTGACGCATTTATCTATGGAGATTTTCTGTGGATGATAGGAATCACTTTGTTGCTATTCCCATTGATGAAACGAAAGATGCAATTGTCCAAATTGGAAGGTGGTATCTTACTCGGCAGCTACGCGGTTTATTTGTTTTTCCTGCTATGAGTGAAGCTATCCTGACATTTCTGGGTATTTACTTTCTCACCTACTTTAAGTTTATAGCAGGTCCGGTTTTGGGTTCCGCCGCAGGTTACAGTGTCCCTATGACTATTTTCATCACTGTTTTTGGCACGATGTCGAGCGTCTTTCTTTTTACGCTGATCGGGAAGAAATTTCAAAGAGTCCTACAATTGAAAGTCACAAGAAAGAAGCAGGTGTTCTCTAAAAAGAATCGAACTATTGTCAAGCTATGGAGGAAGTATGGGGAAATAGGTATTGCGCTGGTTACTCCTTTGATCTTGACACCAGCTGGAGGTACTTTGATCTTAGTTTCATTTGGCACAAAAAAGCGAAAAATTTATTTCCACATGCTTTGGTCTTCACTACTATGGGCCACCTTTTTCAGCCTGACAATAGATCAAATTCTAGCGATTCCTTTCTTTCAAAAACTACTTGGTTGAGTCATCATCTGGTAAGATCTCAATATCCTGAATCAATACCCTTTTTGAAACTTCCTGGCCAGTCAAGGTAGCCGCCAATCCGCCCATGGCTGTTTCTTTATATTTGCTTTCCATCGAGGCGCCGATTTCCCCCATAGCTTCCACACATTCATCTACCGGAATCACAGCATCCACCTGTGCGATAGCTATTTGAGAAGAACTGAACGCTATGCTTGCTGCACTGGCATTTCGCACTACACAGGGCACTTCTACTAAACCAGCAACAGGGTCGCATACAAGCCCGAGCATACACTGAATGGTGATTGCTACCGCGTTGAAGACCTGATCTGTATTCCCATTTAAGCAATGGACAATAGCTCCGGCTGCCATAGCAGCTGCCGAACCAGTCTCTGCCTGACATCCACCTACAGCTCCTGCAAGACTTGCTTTTTGCTCAATGATAAGAGCAATCCCAGCCCCTATTAGTAAACCTTCCACGATTTGGGAATCCGATAGATGATGGATTTCCTGTAAAGTCACCATCGTACCAGGTAGAATTCCGGAGGCTCCGGCCGTGGGCGCAGCTACCACTCTCCCCATACAACTATTGACCTCTTTAGCAGCCAGGGCGCGTGAAATCAACTTCTGGAACTCAGGTGATAAAACCGTCAATGGATGATTGAAAACCTTTTTGGCTCCATTATCGATCATGCCACTCCTAGACTTCATGTCTTCTTCCAATCCCGTCTTCACAGCATCTTTCATCACTGAGTAGGCTTTGAGTAAGCCTTCATAAATTTCTTCTTCAGTCTTACCTCTTTGCTCTGACTCGTACTCGATGACAGATTGATGCAATGACACTTTTTTGTCATCACAGTATTGCTTCCAGCCTTTGAAACTTTCAAATAAATAACACATATCAACAGCACTTAAGGCATCCAAATGACACCAGATTTTCAGAAATTAAAATGGATTGTTTGCTTGATTTCTGGATCCAAACTCAGCGCAACAGGACAGGTTTTGGCAGCATTTTTAAGTTTCTGGATCATTGAAGGATCTGCCACAGGGTCTTCCCAGAAAAACGTAATCACAATCTCACTGATTTTACGAGGGGCGGCTTGCATTACTTTAGTCACCTCCCAGTCCAATCCGTCCAGTTCTACTCCGTCCCTTGCTGCCACGATTCCCATGATAGTCACCATACAGGCTCCCAAAGCAGAGGCTACAAGATCAGTAGGTGAAAAAGCCTCTCCTTTACCATTATTATCTACGGGAGCATCCGTAATTAGGCTTTTCCCCGATTGGACATGCGTAGAAGTGGTTCTCAAATTTCCTAAATACGAACTTTTTATCGTGGGCATAAACTCTTACTTTTAATTATCAGTTAAATACTTATATTCAAAAATAGAGCAATATTTTCTACCCAAAGCCAATGAATGGAGTTAAAATTTTCCTTATTGCATGTTTTACGCTCTACGGAAGTCTGGTGTTTGCCCAAAGGGAGGATGCTGGCAATTACGAGTATGACAAAGAATACTTGTTTGGCCTCAACAAAAACACCAATGGAGGATTGATAGGAGGTTTTGTTTTCAAGGTAGGCACGCGCTTGACAGATGATCAATATTCATTTTTTGCTGTAGAGCTCTCGAATGTCAAAAACCCAAAAGAAATACGCTACAACACTGTATTAGGCAATAGTTATATTTTTGGAAAATCAAATTACCTCTATTCCATCCGACCACAATATGGGCGTGAGATTATACTTTTTAGAAAAGCGCCTAATCAAGGAGTACAAGTATCCGCCTTAGGAGGAATCGGCCCTTCAATCGGCTTAATTGCTCCATACTACATCGAATATGCAATCAATAGACTCCAAACAGTGCGGGAGCAATATGACCCTGAAATCCATCAAAGCCGATTTAATATCTTGGGTACAGGCAGATTATTTGAAGGACTGGGCCAATCAGAACTAGCTATCGGTGCTAATCTTAAAGCAGCCCTTAATTTTGAATTTGGGGTATTTAAAACCAATGTGACAGGTTTGGAACTCGGATACATGTTAGAGGGTTTTACCAAAGAAATCCCACTCATTCCAACGACCGAGAATAGGCAATTATTCCAATCTGCCTATTTCACATTCTATTACGGTTTTAGAAAATAAGGAAGATTGGGTTTTGATTCATTAAAGCTTAATTTCGCTTTCAAATTACTTTGACATGATCGAATTACCGGTAATATCAGAAGAGAATACCCGCAGGAAAAAACCAGATTGGTTGAGAGTAAAACTTCCGGTAGGAAAAGAATACGCAAAAGTCCGAAAACTTGTAGACCAGCATAAGCTACATACCATCTGCGAAAGTGGCAATTGCCCAAATATGGGGGAATGCTGGGGAGCTGGTACAGCTACATTTATGATACTGGGCAATGTCTGTACACGTTCGTGCTCATTTTGTGCAGTAGCGACTGGCAGACCACCAGAGTATGATACAGACGAGCCAAACCGTGTAGCGGAAGCTATCCAGCTCATGGGAGTAAAGCACGCAGTTTTGACTTCTGTCAATAGAGATGAATTGAAAGACAAAGGAGCGGAGATTTGGTATCAAACAGTCGTCAAAACCAAAGAGCTTTCTCCAGAGACTACTATAGAGACTTTGATTCCTGATGTTAAGGCTAATTGGGATGCCTTGTATAGAATGATCAGTGGAGGTCAGGAAGTGGTCTCTCACAACATGGAGACTGTTGGGTCACTCTATAGGAGAGTACGACCACAGGCTAAATATGATCGCTCTTTAGAGCAGATCAAGTTGACTAAAGAATATGGGAAAAGAACCAAAACAGGTATCATGCTCGGTCTTGGAGAGACAAAAGAAGAGGTCTACAAAGCTATGGATGATCTTGCCGCCAATGGATGCGACATCCTGACTTTGGGCCAGTACCTTCAACCTACCAAAATGCATATTGAAGTAGCTGAATTTATCCACCCAGATTTGTTTGACCATTATAGAGAAGAAGGACTTAAGAGAGGCTTGAAATACGTGGAATCTGGTCCTTTGGTAA
>NZ_AUBX01000015.1 GCF_000429465.1 Algoriphagus vanfongensis DSM 17529
GACTTCTCCATTATCCACATCTTGTTGTGTCACGGTATAAGTCGTCGTCACTGTGGCTGTTTCATCAGGTGCCAAAGTGCCTACGTTCTCTGTCAGGCCAGTAAGCGGATCTTCAACTGTAACATCGGTCAAAGTTTCGTTTCCGGTGTTCGTCACCACAATGCTGTATGGAATCACATCTCCTGCTTCGGCATACGTTGCTACTTCAGCAACTTTGTCAACACTTAGGCTCGGAGCATCTATGCCCGGTACGATCACTGTATCTGTACCGCCTGTCTCGCCTCCGTCCGGATCAGTGCCTGTCGCCGTCGCAATGTTGGTGACTTCTCCATTGTCCACATCTTGTTGCGTCACGGTATAAGTCGTCGTCACTGTAGCTGTTTCATCAGGTGCCAAAGTGCCTACGTTCTCTGTCAGGCCAGTAAGCGGATCTTCAACTGTAACATCCGTGAGTGTTACGTTTCCGGTGTTTGTCACCACAATACTGTATGGAATCACGTCTCCTGCTTCGGCATACGTTGCTACTTCAGCGACTTTGTCAACTGATAATGCAGGGCTATAAATTGCATTTACCTGAACCTCATCCTCATCATCCACAGTATTTTCTATTGGGTCTGTCCCAATAACAGTGGCACTATTTACAATATTTCCATTATCTAGGTCTGCTTGCGTTACAGTATAGCTAGTGGAGGTAGTAAGAGTTTGATTTGGAGCCAGTGTACCAAAGTTTTCAGTATATCCCGTCAAAGGATCTTCCACCGTCACATCTGTGAGAGTCACATTGCCAGTATTGGTCACTACCAAGGTATATGGGATTACTTCGCCTACCTCTTCGTAAGTAGTGGCGCTAGTTGATTTTTCTATTGTGATATCAGGATTCTGAATAGCTTCTACTGTCGTTCCGTCTTCGCCATCAGTCTGTCCGCCATCTGGATCCGTACCGGTAGCAGAAGCCAAATTCGTAATGCTGCCATTGTCAAGATCGGCCTGAGTGACTGTATAATCAGTCGTCACGGTCAGACTTTCGCCCGGCTCCAGTGTTCCTTCATTGTTGGAGAAGCCGGTCAGATCATCATCCACGGTGACATTGCTGAGCGTCACATTACCTGTGTTGGTCACTACGATGGTGTATGGAATCACTTCGCCCACTTCGACATATTCTGTAGCATCGGTCGTTTTCACAACTGCCAATCCCGGCTCCTTAGTACCCTCTACCAATGCATCGTCCATATCTGTCACGGTGCGGTTGATCGGAGTTCTTCCGGTCGCTGTCACTGTGTTCACTACCTCGCCACTATCCACATCATCCTGAGTCACGGTGTAGTAAGTCGTATAAGTCTGAGATTCGCCCGGCGCCAAGGATGCTATGTCTTCTTCCATGTCGGTCAATGGATCTTCAACTGTCACATCCGTCAGAGTCACGTTGCCGCTATTGGTCACCACGATGCTGTAGCTCAGCACATCGCCTTCTGTATTGAAGTCTGTATCATTAGCTGTTTTCTCCACATTGATCTCTCCGCTTCTTCTGCCAAGCACCACTGCTAGGTCATTGTCGCGCAGCGTCAATCCTGCAGGTGTCTTCCCTTCTGCTGTTGCATTGTTGAGGATTCTTCCTGAATCCATCTGCTCCTGCGTCACGGTCAGAACAGTCGTTCTGTCCAAGCTTTGGCCCGGCTCCAAGGTAGGAATCACGGCATCCAATCCTGTCAATGGATCCACCACATGCACTTCAGTCAAAGTGACATTTCCGGTATTGGTCAAGGTTAGGGTATACGTGATCTCATCTCCTGCTTCATCATACAGATTCGGAGACGCAGTCTTAGTGATCTCCAGTCCTGCAGACCTTCTGGCCACCACGATCGCATCATCTGTATCACTTACTTCTGCTTCGTCTATATCATGTGCCGTGACAGAAGCAATGTTTCTGAAGAAGCCGTTGTCGACATCATCCTGGGTCACATCTCTGCTCAGAGAATAGGTAGCTGACTCACCTACCGACAGGGTGGCCAATGTGATAGGTGCATCTATCACCTGAGGATCTGTGATCTCCACATCATATAGTTCCAGATTGCCCACATTGCTCACGATGATTTCGTAAGTGATCGTCTCACCCGCCTGATCATAGGTCAGTGGTGTAGCCGTTTTCTGGATCTCAATGCCTGGTTCGCCGTCGGCAAAGACTCGTACATCGTCGTCGTCTTCCACGATGGAATTGTCCGGTGCCATACCTTCCACCATGACTGTATTCAGTACACTTCCGTTTTCCAGATCCTGCTGAACAATCTCATAAGAAGTGGTATAGGTCAGTGATTCACCCGGTGCCATCGTGCCGATATTTTCAGAATAGCCAGTCAATGGATCTTCCAAGGCCACTCCAGTCAGCGTCACATTGCCGGTATTGGTCACGACCAAAGTAAAATCAATCAAGTCTCCAGCCTCATCGTAGATTCTTGGCGAAGCTGTTTTTCTCACTTCTATCGCTCCCGCCTGCAGTGCAAGTACTGTCACGTCGTCTTCTGCACTGACCGTCTCTTCTTCCGGAGTAAGCCCTTCTACAGTAGCTGTGTTATCTACTTCTCCTGCATCAATATGAGTCTGATCGATCGTAAAGCTTTCTGTCAGAGTTATTACTTCGGAAGGTGCCAGTGAACCGACATTTTCAGCCAAACCGGTCAATGGATCCTGAACGATCACCTCATCCAAAGTCACGTTGCCGGTATTGGTCACTACCAAGGTATAGGTGATGACATCTCCCGGTGTATCATAGCCTGTCACATCAGAAGACTTATCGATGTCAATCTCGCCTCTTTGATCTGCGGTAAGCATCACTTCATCCTCATCGACTACTTCATCGCTATTAGGATCAAGTCCGGTTGCCGTCGCGGTATTGCTCAGGCTACCTGCATCCACATCAGCTTGTGTCACCGTATAGCTGGTCGTGATAGTGGCTGCTTCATTTGGTGCCAATGTGCCTGTGCCCACAGTCTCATCGAGTCCAGTCAATGGATCCTCAATAGTCACGTCAGTCAAAGTCACATTCCCCGTGTTGGTCACTACCAAAGTATAGTTGATCACAGCTCCCGCTTCATCATAGGTGCTTTGATCCGCAGTTTTCACCAATGCTATTGCTGGATTTTGTGTGGCAACTACATCGGTACCGTCTCCACCGTCTGTTTCTCCACCATCCGGATCCGTGCCCGTCGCTGTCGCATAGTTGCTGATCGTACCATTGTCCACATCTTCCTGGGTCACCGTATAGGTCGTGATGATCGTGGCGCTTTCACCCGGTGCCAAGGTGCCCACATCCTCCATTAGGTCTGTCAATGGATCTTCTACCGTCACATCGGTCAGGGTCACATTACCTGTGTTGGTCACCACTATTCCATACTTGATCTCTTCACCTTCTTCCGTGTAGGTAGTCGCATTGGTAGCTTTTATCACTTCCAAAGAAGGATTTTTAATGCCATCCACTTCCGCTCCGTCTCCTCCGTCTGTAGGATCGCCGTCAGGGTCAGTACCTGTCGCTGTCGCATAGTTGCTAATGGAGCCATTGTCAACATCAGCCTGTGTCACAGTATAATAGGTGGTCACAGTATAGGTATCACCAGGAGCCATGATCCCAAAGTTTCTGGTCAAACCGGTCAGATCATCCATGCCGTTCAAATTGGTCAAGGTGACATTCCCTGAATTGGTCAGGATAATGGTGTATGGAATTACGTCCCCTGCTTCATCGTACTCATCCACGTTGGCTTCCTTGGTCACTGTCAGACCTGGGGTCTGCGTACCAGGCGTAACCGTACTGTCTGTGCCGTCGGTCTCTCCTCCGTCTGGATCAGTGCCTGTCGCTGTCGCGATGTTGGTAACTTCTCCATCATCCACATCCGCCTGAGTCACAGTATAAGTCGTCGTCACTGTGGCGGTCTCTCCCGGTGCCAAAGTGCCTACATTCTCAGTCAGACCTGTAAGCGGATCTTCAACCGTCACATCTGTGAGAGTCACATTGCCAGTATTGGTCACTACCAAGGTGTATGCGAGTACATCTCCTGCTTCTACATAAGTTATCGAAGTCGTTGTTTTCTCAATGGTCAAAGAAGGATTTTTGATACCATCTATTATCAATTCATCGTCATCTTCTACTTCACCTCCATCAGGGGTTTGGCCGGTCACCGAAGCGACGTTTTCTAAGGAGCCCCTATCGACATCCGCTTGTGTCACAGTATAGCTTACTGATATAGTTGCGGTTTCAGCTGGTGCCAAGGTTCCGAAATCCCTACTTGAACCAGTTTTCGGATCGACTACGACTACATCATCGAGCGAGACATTTCCATCGTTAGTCACTACCACCATGTACTCGATTACATCTCCTGCTTCGTCGAAGGTGTCTACATCTGCAGATTTTTCAAGTACAATGGATGGCTCTTGAATTGCTTCGATTTGTACTGTATCGATATCTACCAGATTCACATTTTGAGGAGTTGTACCTCTAGTGCCGGCTATATTTTCATAGAAACCATTATCAAGATCCTCTTGGGTTATCACATGAGAAGTGGTATAGCTTACTGTTTGAGAAGGAGCCATAGTAGGCACTACCTCATCCAATCCGGTATATGGATCCTTCACAATTACATTGGTCAAGGTCACATTGCCAGTGTTGGTCACTGTGATGGTGTAATTGGCAGTCTGCCCCACCTCATCGTATGTGCTGATATCCGATTCTTTTTCTATGTCTATTTCACCATTCAGTATGGCGGTCACTTCCTCATCATCCATGGCCTCCACGGTTCTATCAGCTGGAGTGATTCCTGTTACCGTGGCTATATTTTCAAAAGCCGCTGCGTCTACATCCGCTTGGGTAATGGTGTAAGTGGTGGTTAGAGTTGCGCTTTCTCCAGGTGCCAATGCACCCACATTTTCATTGAGCGAGGTCTGAGCATCTACCACTGTCACATCCGTCAGGGTCACATTACCAGTATTGGTCACTACGAGGGTATATGGGATCACATCGTCAGCTGCATCGTAGGTGGAGACATCCGCAGTTTTTTGGATATCTATCGAACCATTTCTCAAGGCTACGACAATTGCACCATCGGTGACATTCAAGTCTCTTCCTTTTGGAGTGATAGCTGTAGCTGTGGCGATATTTCTTACAAAACCAGCATCTACATCAGCTTGCTCGATTGCGTAGACCTCGGTGAATGTTTTGCTGGCACCCGGAGCCAAGTCACCCACGGCCACATCCATTCCAGTAAGTGGATCAGAAACCTCCACATTATTCAAGGTGACATTTCCTCTGTTGCGAATGACAATGGTATAAGTGATCTCGTCACCTGCTTCTCTATACAATCTCGGACTTGGTGTTTTATCGATACTCAATAGTCCAGCTGTCAAAGCAGTTACTTTTTCTTCATCTTGATCAGTGACTACTTTATCATTGGATGCAGTACCTTCCACAGTCGCCACATTCGAAATACTTCCATTATCCACATCCGCCTGAGTGACAGTGTAAGTGGTATTACGGATTGCGATTCCTTCTGGAGCCAGTGTACCCACATTTTCGGAATAACCTGTAAGCTCATCAGTAATGATGACATCGTCTATAGTGAGATTACCCACATTAGTCACTGTCAAGGTATAAGTGATCACCTGTCCTGCTCGCTCGTATATTTTTGGCGAAGCTGTTTTTTGGATCTCAATGCCAGGAGTACCTCTACGGAACACGGTAACATCGTCAGTATCAGTCAATCCTTCTTCTACTGAAGTATTTGCAGTGACAGTGGCGGTGTTGATGATTCTACCTCCATCCACATCTGCTTGAGTGGTGGTGTAGGTCGGGGTAAACGTTGCCGACTCTCCCGGAACCAAAGGACCAAAATCTTCATCCAGAGAAAGCATTTCATCCTCTAGATTCAAGTCCGTCAAAGTAAGGTTACCGGTATTGGTCACCACCAAAGTATAGGTAATCACCTCATCCGGTGCATCGAATATTCTTGGAGTTGCTGCTTTGGTCAGCTCAATGGAGCCACTCTGCAATGCGGTCACTTCTACAGCATCTTCATCCGTCACATCCGGACCTGTCGGCGGAGTGCCTGTGACATTTGCATCATTTATCACAGAGCCGCTATCCACATCAGACTGAACTACGGTGTATGAGGTGGTAAAGGTCACTGCCTCTTCTGGTGCAAGAGACGGAATACTCTCATTCATACCAGTCAATGGGTCTGTTACCAATACATCCGCCAAAGTAACATTTCCTGTGTTGGTGACCGTGAGCGTGTAGGTGATCACATCACCGGCCTCATCGTAGGTGGAAACATCTGCGACTTTTTCCAAGAGAATAGCTGGACTTTGCTCGGCTATCACCGTCACATCATCTTCATCCGAGACTGTTGCAGGATTCGGAGAATTACCAGTAACGCTCGCAGTATTGTCGATTTGTCCATTGTCCACGTCTGCCTGCGTTACAGTATAGCGACTGGTCAAGGTATAGCTCTGACCTGGTGCCATGGATGGATAGCTTTCATCCAAGCTTACCAATGGATCCGTCACATTCACATCAGTCAAGGTGACATTTCCTGTGTTGGTAATCACTACTGTATATCGGATCAAGTCTCCTGCTTCATCGTAAGTGGATACATTGGCAGTTTTAGTCAGCTCGATTTCACCCTGCTGAATAGCATCGACGGTCACATCATCACTATCTTCTACTACTTCATCCTTTGGATCCAAAGCCGTCACACTAGCGGTATTATCGATTTGTCCGTTATCCACATCTGCCTGAGTGACCGTGTACGGGAAGTCTTTAGAAAGACTTGTTCCCGGAGCCAAAGTATTAATCGGCTCATCTGCTCCAGTCAGTGGATCCGTCACTTCCAGCGTATTCAGCGTTACATTTCCGGTATTGGTGATAGTTACCGTATAGATGATTACTTCACCCGCAGTAGAATAGGTGGATTTGTCTGCCTCTTTCACCAAATCTATAGCTGGCGTTTGAGTTGCTTCTACCACTACCGTATCATCATCCTCCACGATTTCCCCAGCAGGTGTCTCACCAGTAGTACTAGCTGTATTTTCTACCTGACCTACATCTATATCGCTTTGATCCACAGCATACACAGCGGTGTAGGTTCTGCTTTCTCCAGGAGTCAATGTCTGAATAGTTTCCGTCAATCCTGTCAACGGATCTGAGACTTCGACATTCGTCAAGGTGACGTTTCCAGTATTTTCCACCACAATGGTATAGGTGATTTCATCATCGACAGCTGCATATGTACCCACATCAGCAGACTTGGTGAGAGTGATTTCACCATTTTGGATAGCTGTGACCAGTTCATCATCCGTATCATTCACGGTGAGATTCGCTGGGGTGGTGCCCGTCACTGAAGCAGTATTTGGTAGTTCTCCGTTGTCCAGATCTTCCTGAGTAATGGTATACACAGTAGTGAAAGTCTGAACTTCATCAGGAGTCAAAGTAGGAATAGTAGTACTATAACCTGTCAGCGGATCCGTTACTTCCACATCTGTCAAAGTTACATTGCCAGTATTAGTCACTGTGAGTGTATAGGTGACCAGGTCATTTACCGCTTCATACGTTTCTACATCAGCCACTTTCGTCAGCTCAATATCTGCTGATCTTCTAGAGAGTACTACTGCATTATCTGTATCTGTGACAGTCCTACCTGGCGGTGTAATTCCTGTAGCGGTAGCCTGATTGACAATCAATCCAGCATCCACATTTGCTTGGGTAGCAGTATAAGAAACTGTATACGTCTCGGAAGTGCCCGGTGCCAATGTAAGCGCAGCACCATTGTCAAATCCAGTTAATGGATCCGTCACTTCCACATCTGTCAAGGTCACATTTCCAGTGTTCGTCACAGTCAAAGTATATTCAATTACCTCGCCCGCTTCACTGAATGTCCTTTGCAGAGGAGCTTTATCGATAGAAATAGAACCTGATCTTCTGGACAATACTCTCGCATCATCAGAGTCAGTTACTGTATTTCCAGAAGGAGTTTGCCCTGTAGCAGTGGCTGTATTCAATACCAATGCGGCATCCACATCATCCTGATCCACTGTGTAGGAAGTCACTGTAGACACCTGCTCTCCAGGAGCCATCTCCCCTATATCCCAAGTCAAACCAGTCAATGGATCGGTCACTTCTACATCCGTCAAGGTCACATTCCCTTCGTTGGTCACCGTGATCGTGTAAGTAAGTTCATCTCCTGACTCATCAAAGCTCAATTGATTAGCTTTTTTATCGATTCCAATTGCGCCGGACCTTAACCCTTGCACGCGCGCATTGTCCGTATCTTCTACCAGATCGCTATCTGGATCAGCACCGACCACTGTTGCCGTATTGGCAATGAAGCCTTGATCCAAGTCATCTTGCGTTGCGGTATAAGTCACCGTGATGGAAGTACTTTCGGCTGGTGCCAAAGCGCCCACATTTTCATCGGTACCTGTAAGCGGATCTATTATAGTCACATTATTCAAAGTGACATTTCCAATATTCGTCACGCTAAGCGTATAAGTGATCACTTCTCCGGCTTCATCAAATGTCAGAGGAGAAGCAGTTTTGGTCAGCTCTATGGCCGGCTCACCAATCACAAATATTCTTGCATTGTCAGTATCTTCTACCGTCTCATCGTTTGGAGTGACTCCCGTAGCTGTGGCTGTATTGACCAGGTTTTTATTGTCTACATCGGTTTGAGTCAAGGTGTAGGTGGTTGTGAAAGTTTCACTTTCACCCGGTGCCAAAGTCCCCACAGACTCATCGAAGGCTGTCAATGGATCAGTCACTTCTACATCCGTCAAGGTCACATTTCCGATATTAGTCACCACAATAGTATAGGTGATCACCTCACCGGCCGCATCGTAGAACTTAGGATTAGAAGTTTTGGTCACTTCGATTGCACCGTTTTGAACAGCTACGATTTGTTCATTATCGGTATCTTCCACCACTTCATCGTATGGAGTGGCACCTATAGCTGTAGCAATATTGGTCACAGATCCTGCATCCACTTCTGCCTGACTCACAGTGTAAGTAGTCTGGAATTGCTGGGTTTCATCTGGCAACAATACCGAAACGGTCTCCGTCAATCCAGTCAAAGGATCTGTTACTTCCACATCGGTCAGTGTCACATTCCCAACATTGGTTACTTCCAATGTATAAGTGATCACCTGATCAGCAGCCGTGTAGATTTTTGGAGAGGCAGATTTAGTAATTTCTATTCCACCGATCTGATTGGCTTTGGAGATGACCTCATCCTCATCGCTGACTTCTACATCATTTGGATCAACACCTACTACTGTAGCGGTATTGAGGATTTCTCCACTGTCCATATCTGCCTGAGTGACTGTGTAGGAAGTCTGTCCAGACTTGGATTCATTTGGAGCAAAAGATCCTGCATTGTAAGTCAATCCAGTCAGAGGGTCCGTAACAGTCACATCTGTCAGCGTCACATTCCCGGTGTTCGTCACCGTAAGCGTATAGAAAATCACATTTCCAGCCTGATCGTAGGTAGTCTGTGTGGTTTCTTTGACTAGCTCAATAGAGGACAACTGAATGGCATCTAGGGTCAAGTCATCCTGATCGGTAACCTGAGTATTTTGAGGAGTGTTACCCGTTACCGTAGCCTGATTGTAAATCGAACCATTGTTGATATCAGACTGAGTGACGGTGTAGTTTTCTCTGACATCGGTAGATTCTCCCGGAGCCAAAGTACCTACGTTGACGGCGAGCTCAGTGAGTGGATCAGTTACCGAAACATCCGTAAGCGTCACGTTTCCAGTGTTAGTCACAGTCAAGGTATATCTGATCACATCACCAGGAGCATCATAGTCAGATACATTGGCAGACTTCTCTATCGTGATTTCAGGATCAAGGATTGCTGTGATCGTTTCATCATCCGAATCCTCTGCTCTACTGTTATCCGGAGCTACACCGGACACTTCAGCCACATTATCCACTTTACCAGCGTCTACATTTGCCTGAGTGATAGTGTAAGTAGGCGTGAGCGTGCTGGATTCACCTGGAGCAAGACTTCCAATATTTCTAGTCAAGCCAGTTTTTGGATCTTTTAGTGTCACCTCATCCAGTGTCACATTTCCAGTATTTTCCACTACCAAGGTATACGTAATGACTTCGCCTGGAGTAGCGTAGGTTTTAGGATTGGCAGATTTGGTGATGCTAATGTCTGGATTTTGAAGCCCTAAAACAGTAACATCATCGGAGTCTGCAACCTGTCCACCATCTGGAGTATACCCATTGGCGTCTACCAGATTATAGACAAATCCATTGTCCATATCATCTTGTGTGACTGCATAAGCTTCAGTGAAGGTTTTGGATTCACCTGGCTGTAGGGTGAGGATAAATGCACTCAAACCAGTATTGTTGTCCACACCATATACTCTAGACAGGGTCACATTCCCTGTATTGGTCACTACGATGGTATAAGTGATGATTTCTCCTGCCTCAGAGAAGGTAGGCTTATCAGCAGATTTCACCACTTCCAATTCTCCATTTTGGATCGCCATCACGGTAGCAGAATCATCATCCTCTTCCGCTTCACCTTTAGGAGTGATCCCTGAACCTGTGGCTGTGTTTTCCACCAGACCAGCATTGAGATCAGCCTGATTGACTGTATATACTTCTGTGAATGTCACACTTTCACCTGGTGCCAATTCCTCCACATCCTCAGCCATACCGGTCAATGGATCAAGAACTTCGACATCGGATAAGGTGACATTGCCGGTATTTTCTACAACAATCGTATAAGTGATCTGGTCACCGACTTCGTCATAAGTAGCAACATCCGAAGTCTTGGAAACTGCAATTTCTCCGTTCTGAATGGCTTTGACCAACTCATCATCAGAGTCTCGTACAGTAAGATTTGCCGGAGTAGTACCTGCTACCGAGGCTGTGTTTGGAAGCTCTCCATTATCCACATCTTCTTGTGTGATGACATAGGAGGTACTGAATTCCTCACTTTCACTAGGAGCTAGGGTTGGGATGGTAGTAGTGAATTCTGTCAGTGGGTCAGTCACCTCTACATTGGTCAAGGTGACATTTCCGATATTAGATACCACCAATGTATAAGTGATCACATCGCCTGCTTCATTGTAAGTCTGCACATCAGCATCCTTGGTGATGGAAACAGCTGCAGATCTTCTGGATAGCACGATGGCATTATCACTGTCTGAAACGGTGTTTTCAGCAGGCGTCAGACCAGTGGCAGTGGCCACATTGAGAATCGCTCCTCGGTCTACATCAGCTTGAGTCACGGTATAGGACACGGTGTAAGTTTCGGAAGCATCAGGATCCATGCTTTCAATAGTGGTATCAAAACCAGTCAGTGGATCACTCACTACCACATCCGTCAGGGTGACATTTCCTGTATTGGTGACTTCCAGACTATATTCAATAATTTCACCCTGCTCTGAATAGAAGCGCTGCAATGGTGATTTGTCCAAGCTGATAGCACCTGATCTTCGGGCCAACACGAATGCATTGTCACTATCTGATACTATTTTATCTGATGGAGTAGTACCCTCCACAGATGCCGTATTAGTCACTCCTCCTGCATTGAGATCATCTTGATCGGCTGTATAGCTTGTTACAGTGGAAACACTTGCGCCAG
The DNA here is from genome assembly GCF_000429465.1 of Algoriphagus vanfongensis DSM 17529. Classification (GTDB taxonomy): domain Bacteria; phylum Bacteroidota; class Bacteroidia; order Cytophagales; family Cyclobacteriaceae; genus Algoriphagus; species Algoriphagus vanfongensis. The sequence goes on from NZ_AUBX01000015.1 coordinate 11,637, forward strand.
GGGCCATTTCACCGATGTCCCAAGTCAGTCCAGTCAATGGGTCAGTCACTTCCACATCGGTCAAGGTCACATTACCCTCATTGGTGACGGTAATAGTATAGGTCAATTCCTCCCCTGCTTCATCAAAGGTCTGCTGATTGGCAGTCTTGTCAATACCAATAGCACCGGCTCTCAAACCCTGCACTTTGGCATCATCTGTATCTTCTATGATATCGTCATCAGGATCTATACCTGTAGCAGTGGCGATGTTGGTCACAAATCCTTGATCCAAATCATCTTGGGTAACGTCATAGGTGACTGTGACTGTTTTGCTTTCTTCGGGAGCTAAAGAACCTACGTTTTCATCCGTATCTGTAAGAGGATCGGTAATCGTAACATCCGTTAGCGTTTCATTTCCAATATTGGTCACCACCAAGGTATAGGTGATCACCTCACCTGCCGCATCGAATGTCAGCGGGGAGGCAGTTTTTTCCAACTCTATCGCTGGACTTCCGATGACATAAATTCGTGCATTGTCTGTATCAGAAACTTCATCTTCTGAAGGTGTACTTCCTGTAGACGTAGCTGTGTTTACCAAATTGGTATTATCCACATCCTGCTGCGAAAGAATATAAGTGGTCGTAAAGGTTACACTTTCACCTGGGGTCATTTCTCCGACTAGTTCATCAAAATTGGTCAGCGGATCTTCCACTTCCACATCCGAAAGCGTCACATTTCCAGTATTGGTGACCACAAGGGTATAGGTGATTTGCTGGCCAGCGGCGTTGAAGAATTTAGGTGAAGAAGTTTTTACAATTTCGATCGATGCACTTTGCAATGCAGTCACTAATTCATCATCAGATTCGGTGACATCCACACCCTGAGTAGTCTGCCCTATCGCAGTAGCTGTATTTGGGATAGATCCGGAATCGACATCTGCCTGCGTAGTCGTGTAGGTGGTCGTATACACCTCTACATCTCCTGGGGCGAAAGTATCAATTGTCTCGTCCAGCCCAGTAAGTGGATCAGTCACATTTACATTTACCAAGGTCAGGTTGCCTGAGTTTTCTACCTCGATGGTATAGGTGATTACCGTATTTGGTGAGTCAAACTCACTTGGGTCGGCTGTTTTGGTAAGCGTAATGTCTCCATTTTGAAGCGCTTGAATCAACGCGTTATCGGTATCATTTACCTGCTCCTCATTAGGATCCAAACCAGCAGTAATCGCGGTATTAGACACGCTACCATTGTCTAGATCATCTTGAGTAATTGTATAATTACTGGTATAAGTCGCACTTTCATTTGGTGCCAAAGTACCCACACTCTCATCAAGACCAGTCAATGGATCTTCTACAGTGACCTCGGTCAAGGTTACATTTCCTGTATTGGTCACTATGATCGTGTAGATGATCACCTCATCGACTGTTTCGTATGTGGAATGATCAGGAGATTTGCTCAGCTCTATGGAAGGTGTCTGAATCGCCTCAACGATTTCATCGTCACTATCATCCACAGAAGGTATTCCGCTGGAAGTCGGAGGAGTGGCTATGACAGAGGCAGTGTTGCTGACAGAACCCGCATCCACATCGTCCTGATTCACGGTATAGGTGGTGGTGAATACTTCAGAAGCTCCAGGAGCAAAATCTGTAAACTGCTCATTCATCCCTGTCAGCGGATCAGTCACTTCTACATCTGTCAAGGTGACGTTACCGGTATTAGTCACGGTCACCTGATAGGATATCACATCACCATTCTCAGTATAGTTTGGAGTGATCGCTGTTTTCTCTATCGTGATAGCTGGACTTTCAATTGCCGGTACGGTGACTTCATTGGTGATATTGGTGACATCTTCGCTATTGGTGTCCTGACCGGTTGCAGTTGCCTGGTTGGTGTAGCTTCCTGCATCTATATCTTCCTGCACCACTTCATGCTCCGCTGTGACTGTAGCACTTTGCTGAGGCGCCAAGGTAGCAATTGGGCTTCCGCTGGTAACTACAGCTTTTGGATCAGTTACCACAATATTGGTCAAGGTGATATTACCGGTATTTCTCACGATGATGTCATAATTGATTACATCACCTACAGATGAATAACTGCTGGTAGTGGATCGCTTCAATGTGATCAAGGAAGGATTCTGAATGGCCGGAACTGTCACCTCATTGGTAATAGCATCCACATTGCCATTGTTGGTGTCTTTGCCTTGGGCAGAAGCCTGATTGCTATAGAATCCTGCATCCAAGTCGGCCTGAGTCACTACGTGCTCCGCAGTGATCGTAGCTGTATTGCCAGGTGCCAACGTGACAACAGGATTACCGGAAGTAATGACAGCTTTTGGCTCAGTGATAGTAATATCACTCAAGGTCACATTTCCAGTATTCTCTACTACGATTGTGTATTCGATTACATCCCCTACTTCATCGTAATCCGCAGTAGAAGTAGCTTTGACCGCTGTCATAGATGGACTTTGAACAGCATTAAGCCTGACTTGATTAGTAGTAGTGGAAATTGGAACTCCTGTTTTCAGAGCTCCATTTGCAGAAGCCTGGTTGGTGTAGGAGCCGGCATCTAGATCAGCTTGTGTGACTGTATGCACTGCTGTGACTGTGGCTGTGGTCCCAGCAACTATGATTGGAACTGGATTTTCGCTTGTAATTTCTGCTTTCGGGTCGTTGACCTCCATATTATAGAAGGAGACGTTACCCGTATTATTTATCAGAATTTCATAATTGATCACTTCGCCCACAAAGGAGTAGGTAGATTGAGGGGAAGATTTGGAGGAAGAAATAAATGGATTCTGTACACTGGTAATTCGCTCGAGATCCTCATCACTTACTGTATTCCCATTGAAATCCAGCCCTTCTGCAACGGCCGTATTATCGATTTTAGAATTGTCCACATCATCCTGAGTGACTGTGTATGTCACCTCATAGGTCACTTGATCTCCAGGTGAGAAAGTGGCTACATTTTCGGTCAACCCAGTCAAAGGGTCAGTCACCTCCATATCAAAGACGGTGATATTGCCTGTGTTTGTCACCACAATGGTATAATCCAGCACTTCCCCAGCATTGATGTAGCTATTTTGTGCTACTGATTTATCAATAGTGATTTGCGGATTTTGCGCGCCATTGAGATTTTCAGTGTCAGCATCCTGAACTGTATTTCCTAAAAGGTCCTGCCCGGTAGCATCAGCAGTATTTTCTATCTCACCTCGGTCCACATCTTCTTGCGTGACCGTATAGCTTTCTTGGTATTCCCTACTTTCTCCCGGCGCCAACTCATCGATGGTGGTGCTTAGTAAAGTTTTAGAATCTGAAACTGTAATATCATAGACAGTGACATTTCCTATGTTTTCTACCGTAATATCATAGTGAAGAACTTCACCCACTGCTGTATAGCCACTTTCTTGAACAGACTTGGTGACTTCCAAGCGTGGATTTTGAACTGCAGGAACGATCTCATCTCCCACTGCATCTGCCAGACTGCCTCCTGCTGGAGTACCAGTAGCTGTAGCGATATTCTGGAATTCTCCTACGTTCACATCATTTTGATCCGTGGTATATTTTGCCACATAGATCCATGTTTCGCCCACATCCAAGTTACCGTCAGCGTCTACGTCTCCACTACGATAAGTAGGCCCCTCAGCTACAAACGGATCTGACAAGCTCACATCTGCTATAGTGACATTTCCGGTATTCTTCAGCTCAATGGAATAATTTAAAATATCATCGGGGCTGTTATAACTATTCGGTGTAGTCGTACTTGTTTTGGTCAGAGTCCATTCAGGATTTTGGATGGCATCGGTAGTCTCTCCATCACTTAGATCTGGAATACTGCCTCCTGCCGGATTGCCTTTGGCTGTGGCTGTATTAGTAAATGATCCATTGTCGATATCCTGCTGAGTAATGACGTGGGTCGCCGTATAGGTCCAAGTTTCTCCCACATCCAAAACATTATCATTGTTTTGATCGCCAGCCAGATAATTTGGTCCAGTAGTAGCATTCGGGTCTTGTAGGTTGACATTGCTGATAGACACATTCCCTGTATTGGCTAGGGTGATGCTGTAGTTCAAAACTTCTCCAACCGAGCTATAGGTACTTGGATTATTGATACCTCTCTTATCCAAAGTCCAGCTAGGAGTCTGGATAGCCAACACGCTTTCGTCGCCATTAGCCTCGATAGGTCCACCACCAGCTTGCTGACCGCGTGCGGTCACTGTATTGTCAAATCTTCCTCTGTCAACATCAGCTTGTGTAGTCGTATAGGTAGCTTCGTAAGTCCAGATTTCTCCCACACTCAAAACTCCATCCTCCAACTCATCTCCACTGATATAGTCTGGTCCGGTAGCTGCCTTCGGATCATTTACCAGCAGGTCTGCGATCGTAATATTTCCAGAGTTTTCTACAGTGATCAAATAATTAATTTCAACCCCAGGCTCATCAAATTCGGTGATATCTGCCACTTTGGTCACGGTCAACTCAGGCATTCTATTGGCAGGAATGTTCACCGCACCACCCGCTGTCACAAGTGATCCATTGTAATCCTTGCCTACTGCGCCAGCTGTATTCAAAATATTGCCACGATCCAGGTCATTTTGAGTGATCGTATGAGTGAATGTAAATGTCGCCGACTCTGTAGGAGCTAGTTCAGGAATTTCATCCACGAATCCCAAAAACGGATCTGTCACTTCAGTATCAAAAACAGTCAGATTTCCTGTGTTGGTGACGACCACGGTATAATGCAGTACCTCTCCCGTACTAGAATAGGTACTCTCTTCCACATATTTGGTTAAAAGCAATTTGGGATTTCTAGCTCCTGTCAGCTCTTCACTTGCCTGCGCATCGACTGGATTGTCATAATAATCTTCCCCAGCAGCTGTAACTGTGTTGGTGATCGTGCCTACATCCAAATCTTCTTGTGTCGCTGTATAATATTCAGTGATAGTGACAATTTCTCCTGGAGAAAGGGTCGCCACTTCTTGCGTATATCCTGTCAGTGGATCTTCAATCTCCGTGTCGAAAATGGTGACGTTGCCAGAGTTTCTGACCAAAATGTTGTATTGAATGACGTCTCCTTCAGACTTATATCCACCTTGAACAGCTTCTTTTTCAGCAGTAAGCTGAGGAGTTTGGACACCATTGATACGTTCAGTAGCTGTGTCTGTGAGTGTTTCGTTTTCGGTATTTTGTCCCGTGGCCGTGGCTGTATTAGTGATAAAGCCTTTGTCCACATCTTCTTGAGTGACGGTATAAGTTTCGTTGAAAGTCTGGCTCTCCTTGGATTCTAAATTTATTGTTGTACTCAAACCAGTCAACGGATCCGTCACCAGTACATCGGTCAATGCATCATTGCCACGATTAGTCACCACTATCGTATAGTTCAGCACTTGTCCAGCTGCGCTATAGCCATTTTGCTGGACGTCTTTCTCAATATCCAGGTGACTATAGGTGCCTCCTCCAGCAATTGCACTGTCAGAATCATCTATGTCATTGCCATCTGGGTCTTTTCCGGAGGCTTCGGCGACGTTGACAAAAGTACCTTGTGCCACATCATCTGCTGTGACCGTGTGGGTGGTGGTGACGGTCACCGTTTCTCCAGGAGCCAGGTCCCCTACATTCTCATCCAATCCGGTGCTAGGATCTGTGACTTGGACATCCGTGATCGTCACATTGCCTGTATTAGTCACGATGATCTGATATTCCAGCACTTCACCTTCTACCAGTTCGCCTGATGTATGGGTTTTATTGACAGTGAGTTCTGGATTTTTAGATCCATTAATGATTTCTGTATCCTCATCGTCTACATCATTCCCACCTGTATTGGTCCCGCTAGCTGTAGCTGTATTTTCAATAGTGCCATTATCTACATCCTCTTGGGTCACCGTATAGGTAGTGGTATAGGTTACTACCTGCCCCGGCTGCAGTGTCCCAATATCTTCGGTCATCCCAGTCAATGGATCATTTACTGACGCATCATTTATAGTGGAATTACCCGTATTGGCTACCAAAATGGTATACGTCAAAACATCACCTGCTTCAAAATACCCTGATTCCTGAACATTTTTGATGACTGTCAGCTCGTCTGACTCAGCTCCATTGGTGGTCTGTGAATCTGTATCAGTGACTTCCTCTTCATTAGGATCAGTACCTGTTACAGAGACATCATTGGTCACGGAGCCGTTATCCACATCATCGACTGTCACTGTATAGCTCGTAGTGTACACGATGGTTTCTCCAGGAGCCACACTTGGAATAGTCTCCGACAAGCCTGTCAGCGGATCTACTACTTCGACGTCAGTCAAAGTTACATTACCGGTATTGGTGACAGTAATAGTGTATTCTAGGACATCACCTGCCTCGACATATCCATCACTAGTCAAGGCTTTATTGACATCGATGGAAGGTTTTTGGTCTGCTTCTGACTCTGTGGCATCGGAGTCCTCGACATCCTCCCCGTTTGGATCCTTCCCAGTGGCAGTCGCAGTGTTGGTAATCGAGCCACTGTCCAAATCTTCTTGTGTGACAGTAATTGATCCTGAATAGGTGAGTTCTTCACCTGGTTCAAGAGTAAGACCATTTTCATCTAAATCGATCAAATCATCCGTAACAGCCACGTCAATCAAGCTCAAATTCCCTGAATTGCGGACAGTAATGGTATAATTCAATACTATTCCCGTATCGTCATAGCTGACTTTGTCCACGGATTTATCCAAAGAAATTTCCGGGTTTTGAATAGCGTCTATGGTATTGGAATCTGTGGCATCTGGAAGATCCAGCTCTCCTGCAGGAGTACCGCTAGATGTGACGTCGTTTGTCACAGACCCATTATTTATATCCTCCTGGGTAATCGTGTATTGAGCTGTGTAAACCCAAATTTCATCGGGATCCAGTTTGCCATTGGAATTGGTATCTCCAGATACATAGTCTGGCTCGCCTGTGAGAGGATCAGTCAGAGCGATATCGGATATGGATACATTTCCTGTGTTTTCTACTTCAAAAGTATACGTAATGACTTCCCCGGCATTGGTATAGGTTTCACTAGAAGGTGTTTTAGTAATTTCCCAATCTGGCATTTGATTGGCAGGTACAATCTCACTATCTGCTATATCAGGCAGATTGCCTCCTAAAGAGATGCCATTGGCTCCAGCTGTATTTTCATGACTTCCATTGTCCAGATCTTCCTGGGTGACAATATAACTGGCGGTAAATGTCCAGGTCTCCCCGACATCCAATAGCTGGTCACTGTCTGTATCTCCTGAAGAATAAACTGGCGGATTGGTCGCTCCAGTATCAAAGACATCCACACTTTTAATAGATACATTCCCTGTATTGGCAATTACTATTTCATAGGTGATCTCTTCACCAGCTTCGGTATATTCTTTAGGATTGTTTGTAGCGGTCTTTTCGATAGTCCAACTTGGAAGCTGGATAGCTGGGACAGTCACCTCGTCAGTTTCATCACTTAAAGTTCCAGCCGCAGGATCACCTGTGGCCGTAACTTCATTGGTATAGCTGCCATTGTCAATATCGTCTTGTGTAACGATGTATGTCGCACTGTATGTCCAGGACTCACCTACATCCAAAACTCCATCCTCATCTAGGTCTCCCGACTCATAAGTAGGTCCAGATGAGGCGGTAGGATCATCCACAGATGGGTTATTGATGGTGATATTTCCAGTATTTTCCAGAATAATCGTGTAGCTCAACTCTTCTCCTACGGTAGTGTAATCCGTATTGGCGACAGATTTTGTCACTTCCATTTTAGGAGTTTGGGAGGCTTTGATTATCTCTGAATCACTTAGACTAAATGTCACACCGCCTGGGGTAGTAGCTGTCGCCGTAGCTGTGTTTTCTAATGTACCCCGGTCGACATCTTCTTGAGTGACGGTATAGGTAAGATCGAAGGAAATCGTCTGTCCAGGTTGGAATTCTGCAAACACATCAGATGTACCAACCTTAGGGTCAGTCACTACCACATCAGAAAGCGTAACATTACCCGTATTCACTATGACCAACGTGTAGTGTAACTCATCCCCAGCTTCATCATAACCTGACTCCGCCACGGTTTTGCTGATAGAGAATTTAGGGTTTTGGGAACCTACTATAGACGCATCATCTGTCGCATCTTCCAGATCGCCACCTGCAGGATCGCCAGAGGCCGTTACTTCATTGGTAAATTCACCGGCGTTCAAGTCATCCTGATCGATGATGTGAGTGGCCGTGAAGACCCAAGTTTCTCCAACGTCTAAAGTATTGTTGCCATCGTCTCCAGACACATATGTAGGACCTGAAGTAGCCTGAGGGTCACTGACCACTACATTACTAATAGAGACATTGCCTGTATTAGAAAGTACAATATCATAAGTCAATTCGTCACCAATCTCGCCATATCCACCTTCATTTACAGATTTGGATATGCTCCATTTTGGTGTTTGTGTAGCAGGAACAGACTCATTGTCATCAACTTCCTCTAATATGCCTCCAGCAGGATCGCCAGTGGCACCCGCTATGTTTTCAAAAGAACCAGCGTCAATATCTTCCTGAGTGACGGTATATTCAGCAGTATAGGTCCATGTCTCTCCTACATCCAATCGTTGGTCACCATTTGTATCACCCGACTTATAGGTAGGTCCGGCAGTGGCTTGAGGATCTGTTACCACTACATTTTCGATGGTCACGTTCCCTGTGTTTTCCACCACTATAGTGTAGGTGATCTTGTCTCCAGGTTTGCTATAGGTAGCAGTATTACTTGTTTTGGAAATAGTCCAATCAGGAGTTTGCACGGAAGGGACAGTCTCTCCATCTGAGGCAGGATCCAGAATTCCCCCTGCAGGGTCTCCGTTCACTGTCGCATTGTTTGTAAAGGATCCTGCATCTACATCCTCTTGTGTGACCGTATAGCTGGCGGTGAAGACCCAAGTTTCATCCGGGTCCAATTCAGAATCTCCGTCAGTATCACCCGACACATAGGCTGGAGCAGAAGTAGCCTGAGGGTCCGTAACCAACACATTGCGGATGGACACATTTCCTGTATTTTCTACTTCAATTGAATAAGTAATTTGGTCTCCGGCATTGACATACTCGGATTCATTGGCTGTTTTGGTCAATGTCCACGAAGGTTCCTGGATAGCTGATACTGAATTCTGACCTGAAGTATCCTCAATAGAACCTGTTGTTAGATCGCCAGATGCGGTAGCTTCGTTGGAATAAGTTCCATTGTCCAAATCATCTTGACTAATTGTGTGAGATGCAGTAAATACCCATATTTCTCCCACTTCCAATATCCCATCTCCGTCATCACCAGAGGAGTAAACAGGAGCAGAATCGGCTCCAGGGTCGGATACTATGGGGTTCAGAATGGAAACATTTCCTGTGTTTTCAACTGAAATCGTGTAAGTAATTACATCACCTACTGCGTCAAAATCAGTCTGCCCTGCAGTCTTTGTCAAAGTCCAAGCCGGATTCATGGTCGCATTGACAGTCTCGGTATCTGAAGCATCTTCGAGGTTTCCAGCTGTGGGATTTCCTGAGGCAGAAGCAGTGTTGGTCACGCTTCCGTTGTCAATATCCTCTTGAGTGACTTCGTAGCTTGCTGTGTAAGTCCAGCTTTCACCGACTTCCAAAATAGTATCCCCATCGTCTCCTGAGTTATACGTTGGACCTGAAGTGGCCAAATCATCAGAGATCTCTACATCGGATATTGAGACATTTCCGGTGTTGACTATAATGATTGTAAAGTCAACTTCATCGCCTGGATTTCCATAAGTGCTAGTGCTGCTTTTGGTCAATGTCCAACTTGGATTGGAAACAGGACTCGTTATTTCACTGGCTGAATTATTTGATGAATCAGGATCATTTTCATTGCTCGAAGTGATGGAGGTTTGATTTTCGTAGTTAGCTCCACTGACTGGCTCCAGTACCTGGGCGGAAATGGCCAATGTAGCGGATGAACCTGATGCCAGATCTCCTACCGTCCAATTGCCAGAGCCAGAATCGAAATTTCCCTGAGAAGGATTGTCTGAAAGGTATTCATAGCCACTTGGTAGCTGATCAGACACGGTAATTCCGGTAGCCGGAGAAGGCCCATTATTTGAAACCGTAATTGTAAAAGTCACCTCTGATCCTACCTCTGGTGCTCCATTATTGACTGATTTTGCTATTGATAAGTCAGCCTGTGGAACAGGATTTAAGGTAACTGAACTCTGATTATTGGAATTATTCCCATCATATTGGTCACTGGATACAGTTGCTGTATTTTCATAATCGCCGGTTCCATTGACTAAGGCCGTGATTTCTATACTTTCAGTTTGATCAACTCCCAAGGAACCCACTGTCCAATTCCCTGATCCTGGATCATAGCTCCCCCCACTATTATCACTGATATATGTGTAGCCGCTTCTCAACTGATCTTTGACTATGACATTTTGTGTTTCATAGGGACCTATATTTCCCACTTCTAGGGTAAAGACAACCTGGCTACCTGCCTCGGGTGAATTAGAGGAGGCTGTTTTATCGACCGATAAATCCGAAATGAAAACGGGAGTTACGGAAATACTGTCAGAATTATCATCCCCGTTTTCATCATCCTCTGCCGATGTAGCATTGACGGTAAAATCATAATCATCAGTATCTATGACCTGAGCTGTAATACTCAAGGAGGTAGATTCAGCGGGATCTAAGTCGCCTACTGTCCAACTACCGGTAAGTGAATTATACGCACCAGCTGAATTGTCAGACTGATAGACATATCCAGAGGGAAGCAAAGCCGCGACATTGATTCCTGTAGCCAGGTCAGGTCCATCATTCAACAGATTGACTGTAAACGTAACAGTACTTTCTATGAAAGGATTAGAATTGCTAACCGAAAGATCAATGGTCAAATCAGGCAAGAAAGCATCTTTATGAACACCTGATGCGAGTGGACTTGAAGAATTGGCTGACTTTAGATCAAAAAATTCCTTGAAACTACTAGCCCGACCCTTACCAATAGAAGCGGTACTGATTCCTCCTATAGTTTCAAAAGAAGAGCCTCTTTCTATAATAGGGTTTAAGTCATTCCACCTTCCTCCAGAAAAGCCAAACAATTGTGTAGTAGTAGCAACAAAGAAAAAAAAGACTGCTACCCCTTTAAAATAGTTCATATGCCAAAGTAAATATCTACCAAACAGAAAATTTTGATCCCTTAATTCCCTCAATTCAAGCTTAAAATGTGATTTGGTAGCCAGAGTCGAGGAGTATATCTCTAATCAAGTTGAATATCGGTCATATTTTATTTTGAAGCAAATTCAAAATATTATTATACCTATATTTTATTACACAATTAATTAACAAGAAAGGGTTTGTATTATAGTTTAAAGGTATTTTCAGTAAAACACCGTTTCAAAAAATCACGATAGCCAGATGGGAATATCGACCCATATTTCCGAATAAATTCTTACAGTTCTATGGGCCAATATCGGTACATATCCCGCACTAAACCCTTTTCTTTGCAAGAGTCTTCTGTGTATCATGAAAAGTCATCGCACAAGTGAACTAAAGCTATATGCCTTCAGATTGATAGCTAGGAAAAATGCTCTATCAGGAAAAGCACAAAAAATACTTAAACAACTAGCTCATATATTGACAAGTCATTTTCGATAAATCAGTAAGAAAGACGATTTGATCAAAAGCGCTCAAGACAAAGTACAGAATCGCCAAAAAATTAAGGTTGGTGGACTTCAATAAATTCAAAATCTCAGCCCAGCAGTTATAAATAGTCCATTCGTTTTTCCCAAATCAATGTCATCAATATCTGACTGAACATTCGTCAAGGACCACTGGTAGGAGAGGTCCACATAGAAAATAGCAATGTCAGCCCCCGCACCAGCAAAAACTCCCCATTGAGGAGACTCGATATCATCCTTGTCCAAATAATCACTACTCGTGCCCATTACCACATAAGAAGATCCACCACCAAATACTCGGAGTCCGAAAGAAGAATCAGCATTTCCCAAAATATTGAGACCTACTGCTACGGGAATGCGCAGGCCATGATAAGAAGCATCTGTTTCGGGAGTATTGTCAGCAGTTGTAAATTCAAACGCCGATTTCTGATAGAAAACCCCAGGTTCGAAATACAACTTCTCACCAAAAGCAATGCTTGCTCCAGCCTGCCACCCCAATTGACCAGTGGCATCTGCACCTTCACCAGTTACATTGGTAAAATTGATCCCCACCCCAGGTTTAAACTGAGACTGGGCATTCACACCCATACTTAAAAGCAGCAATACTAAAACGGCAATTCCAAATCTTTTCATGGCACCAAGGGTTAAAATTAATGGATAGGAAATAGCAAAAAATCGAGTTTTGCCTTTCTAATTTATCATATTTTCTTTTAATATTTAAATTAGAACTATCAATAAATAAGCTGGTACCATCAAATAATCAAATCCTTACAAGTAGTAGAATCTTTACTGCATCAGGTATCACTAAGTCGATTCAACCATCAAAAAAATCAATTGATCAATCCTATCTACCACTGAATAATATTTTTTGAATAGTGGGCAAAGTCCTACTTAACTTCACAAGTAAACAACCCAAATAGATAATGAACCTTCAAAGAAAACTACACCAGCTTCTGGCCGTGGCTTTGATAGGATTGGCCACTCCGGCCTTTTCGCAAGTCACCTACCAGACACCTCCTCAGGCGATCACCGACCTGGTCAATGCCCCCAGCACTCCTTCAGTATCTTTTTCGAAAGACGGAGAATGGATGATGCTCTTGGAAAGAGCCGACAATCCTTCGATAGAGGAACTTTCTCAGCCCGAGCTGAGAATTGCCGGACTTCGGATCAATCCTGCTACTTCAGGTCCCAGCAGATCCAGAGGAGTAGAAAACATCAAAATCCGCAAAACGAAAAGTGGGGAAGAAATCCAGATTACAGGTCTTCCAGAAAAAGCTTCAATGGGAAGTTTTTCGCTTTCTAGAGATGAAAAGCATCTTGCCTTTACCAATACAGAGTCCAATGGAATAAGCCTATGGGTGGTCGACATGACTACTTTCACTGCCAAAAAACTATCCGATGCCATTCTCAATGATGTCATGGGAAATGTCCTGATTTGGACCCCGGACAATCAACTTTTGGTCAAGACAAACAACGCATCCAAAGGTGCGATGCCACAGGCCCCATCTGCTCCAGCAGGCCCCGTAGTACAGGAGACTACTGGCAATGCCGCTCCATCTCGTACCTACCAAGATTTGCTAAGCAATCCATACGATGAGACGCTGTTTGCTTATTTCATGGATACGCAGCTGCACTTGATCTCTCTGGATGGCACCAGCAAGCCAGTAGGTCCAAAGGCTATGATCAAGTCATTTGATCTGTCGCCTGATGGATCTTATATCTTGGTCGATATTATCAAAAAGCCATTTTCTTACTTGGTACCGGCATCACGATTCCCTTACGATGTAGAGATTTGGTCTAGCACAGGCCAAAAGGTAAAAACTCTTGCACAGATTCCATTGGATGAAGAAAGACCTACTGGATTTGACGCGACAGTCACTGGTCCTAGAAGCATCAACTGGAGAGCCGACAAGCCTGCAGTTTTGTATTGGGTAGAAGCTCAAGATGGAGGCGATGGCAAAGTGGAAATGGAAGAAAGAGAAATCGTCTATACGCTTGCAGCCCCTTTCTCAGGCCAAAAACAGCAATTGGCCACCACTTCCCTACGATTTGGAGGTATCTCTTGGTCCACAGATGATTTTGCTATTTTGAATGAAAGATGGTTTGGTGCAAGAAGAGAAATCCGATCCGTCATCGACCCGTCCAATCCAAGCGCTGGCAAAAAGACCATCATCGATCGCTCCTATGATGATATCTACAATGATCCGGGAGATCCGATGTACACAGAAAATGAGTACGGCAGAAATGTATTGATCAGAAAAGGAGATGTGATCTTTATGACTTCCGAAGGTGGTAGCCCAGAAGGAAGCATGCCATTTCTTTCGACTTTTGACACCAAAACCAAGGAGCAGGAAATCCTTTGGAGATCACAAGCGCCATACTACGAAAGAGCTGTCAAGCTCTTGAGCGAAGATGGAAGTGAGTTTATTACAATCAAGGAAAGTACAGATATTCAGCCTAACTATTGGCTGGTCAATAGTAAAAAGAGAATCGCTCCTCAGCAGATCACCAATTTTACCCATCCATTTGAGTCGATCAAAAATATCAACAAGCAACTGGTGAAGTACAAAAGAAACGATGGCTTGGACCTTTCTGCAGTGATCTATACTCCTGAAGGGTATGATCCCAAAGCCGACGGGCCGCTTCCTGTCTTGATGTGGGCTTACCCGAGAGAATACAAATCTGCAGAAATCGCCGCACAGGTAAGAGGCTCCAAGTACAGATTTACCCGCTTGAGCTGGGGATCTCCGATCTACTGGGTGACGCAGGGCTATGCGATCATGGACCAGACCGAAATGCCAATCGTAGGCGAAGGAGACAAAGAACCAAATGACTTCTTCATCGAGCAATTGGTAGCCAATGCAGAAGCAGCCATCGATCATATCGTGGAATTAGGCATCGGGGACAGAAATAGAATCGCGGTAGGTGGCCACTCGTATGGCGCATTTATGACAGCTAATTTGCTTTCTCACACGGACCTCTTCGCAGCCGGTATTGCGAGAAGTGGTGCATACAACCGTACATTGACTCCGTTTGGATTCCAGTACGAGCAGAGAACTTATTGGCAGGCACCTGAGGTATATTTCAATATGTCTCCTTTCTCTTTTGCGCACAAAGTGAAAACTCCAATCCTTCTTATACATGGTGAGGCGGATAACAATTCCGGTACCTTCCCGATCCAGTCGGAGCGTTATTACAATGCTCTAAAAGGTCATGGAGCTACAGCGAGATTGGTATTTTTACCAAATGAAAGTCATGGTTATGCAGCCGAAGAGTCTATTTTGCACACGTTGTACGAGATGGATAGCTGGCTAGATAAGTATGTGAAAAACAAGAATAAAATCGAGCCTTCGAAGTAAGAGGTTCAAAAAGCAAAAGCCCTTCTAGACAATGATCTGGAAGGGCTTTTTTGTTAAATCGTTTTTTCAAAACTAATACAGAATTGTAAAATTCATTTTACACCTTTTGCCTATCTGCAAACACACCAGGTTAAAATAAAATCGGTAAAATAGAAGTCTCGAGGACTGGTTAAGACTGCTTCGGCCTTCTGTCTTCTTTCCTCCGTCCCTTATTAACAAAGGAAATTTGAACTGTGTTGAAAAACACGGATAAACATATCAAATTATCCCAAATCCGTACCCCACATGAAGATCAAGAACAAAATTCCGATCACGATTCTATACCAACCGAAAGCCGTAAAACCGTTTTTGGAGACAAACTTCAGGAACAATTTTACAGCGATCCAAGCTGAAATAAAGGCAACCAATGATCCCACGGCCAGCATCATGATCTGAGCTTGGGTAAATGCCAAATCTGATTTGATCAAGTCATAGCCACCTGCTGCCATCATGGTAGGTACAGCTAAAAGGAATGAAAACTCAGTCGCTTGCTTTTTGTCCAAACCATTGAAAACACCACCGATGATGGTAGCCGCAGCGCGGGAGGTCCCTGGCACCATCGACAGACACTGAAAGAGCCCGATGAAAAAGGCATTCTTGTAAGAGATATCCTCCACATCAGCGATTTCCGCCTCTTTATTGACTACTTTTTTGTCAATCAAAATCAAGATCACACCACCGATAATAAGTGAAATGGACACTACGATCGGATTGAAAAGATATCCCTTGATAATGTCATAAGCCAAAAGGCCAACTATCGCTGTCGGGACAAAAGCTGAGAAAAGCTTGTAGTAAATCTGAAGACCCCTGAAAAAACGCTTGATATACATCAGGGCAATCGCCAAAATCGCTCCCAACTGGATAAAAACCTCAAATGTCTTGACGAATTCATCATCGTGAATTCCCATGGCTGCTGAAGCCAAAATCATATGACCCGTGGAAGAGACAGGCAAAAATTCGGTTAGCCCTTCTACGATGGCTATGATAATCGATTGAAATAATGTCATGCTTGGTGATTAGGATTACTGACTACACCTATTCTCAATTCCAGCCAGCTCGCCTTTGATAATACGTTCGGAAGTCCGATGACGAAAGACCGAAGACTTCAAATTTTGAACCTCCAAGCCAAATTTTGGGCATTTTGCTGGATTGATATAGGGTTTCAAGTTTTTAAATTATGTGCAAAAATAAGAAAGCCACTTTCTAGGACTAGTTAATTTTTATAAAGGTCTTTCAAGATCTGAGGATTTTTCATTTCTTTCTACAAACTAACGTCATCATTATGAAAAATTACATTTTTGGTTTAGTCTCTTTTTTGGCGAGCTTTTCTAGTTTTTCTCAAGATCTACCAGAGCAAAAAACCCAATCAAAAATTCAGGAAATCACCCTCTTTTTAAATGGCGCGCAGGTTTTTGAAAAAGCCGAAACCAATATTCCTACCGGAGAGTCCACAGTAGTGATCAAAGGACTATCACCCTACCTCGAGGAGAAAAGCATTCAAGTGAAAGCCATGGGGAATTTCACGATACAGGCCGTCAACAAGCGCATGGACTACCTCACAGAGGACGCAATGAGCGAATCGACAGAGAAGATTCAAAATCAAATCTATGCTTTGGAAAAGGAAGTGCAGAAAGACGAATTGAGGCTCTCAGTTTTGGCAGAAAAAATCAGTCTCCTGGATGCAAACAAGAAATTGGGAGGCAGTCAGAGCCCCACCTCGGCTGAGTTTAGACAGACATTGGAGCTTTATGATACGGAGCTGATGAAGATCAAAACCGAGCAGATGACTATTCAGGATAAAATCGCAAAAAGCTCTACTGAAATCAGAAAGTTGGAAAATCAGATCAATGCCATCAGAGAGAGTACCAGAGACTCCAAAGCTGAAATTCGCATCCGAATCAAGGCTCAGAGTGCCGGAAAGGCACAATTCGAATTCAATTATTTGGTCGCGAATGCAGGCTGGTTTCCCAAATACGATGTCCGAGTCAAAGACGTCAACAGTCCCATGACCATCAATTACAAAGCGGAAGTTTTCCAAAACACAGGCGTCGATTGGAAGGATGTCAAGCTTCGTTTTTCCAATGGAAACCCCAATCAAAGCGGCGTAGCTCCTGATTTGGATAAGTGGAACCTGAACTATGCGAGATTGACGGTTTTCGAGCCAAGAAACTCCCAACCATTCAATGGAACTGTCAGTGGGGTGGTGGTGAGTGAAACAGATGGGGCACCCATTCCTGGAGTTTCAGTTTTAGTCAAAGGAACCTCTATCGGAACAGTGACCGACGTGGACGGAAGATATAGCATTACAATCCCTTCCAATGGAAATACCTTGGCCTATTCATTTATTGGATACGAACTTCAAGAAACGCCTATCAGAGGAAGATCTTCCATTAATATTTCACTTTTGGAAGATATGCAATCGCTCAATGAAATTGTGGTGACGGGTTATGGAGCAACAAATAAGAGGGCAATGGGCAATATTGAAGATGCACTTCAAGGAAAAGTTGCAGGTGTACAAATCTCAGAGGCTCCAATGCTTCAAACTACAGTCCAAGAAAACCAGACCACAGTCGAAATAGAAGTCACTGAACCCTACTCCATCAAAACCAATGGTGAGCGGACTTTGGTGGACCTAAAAGCCTATGAAATCCCTGCCAAGTACCAATACAAAGCGATACCGAAACTTGACAATGATGCATTTCTGATTGCTCAAATTAGCGATTGGAACCAGTATTCTTTGCTCGAGGGAGAAAGCAACTTGTACTTCGAAGATGGTTTTGTGGGTAGATCAATCTTGAATGCTGCTTCTCTGGAAGATACGCTATCTGTTTCCATGGGCCGAGATCGAAGCATCGTCATTCAGCGTCAAAAAGTGGATGAATTTGCCAAAAAAAGAACCATCGGCTCCAATATCACAGAAAACCGAGGCTATGAAATCACGGTTCGAAACAATAAGTCCCAAGCTGTAGAACTTCAGATCCTGGATCAGATTCCTGTTTCGGTCAACTCTTCCATCACTGTAGAGGCAGGAGATCTCTCAGGAGGAAAACTTAATGAAGAAACTGGAATCATTACCTGGAATATCACGATTCCTCCAGGTTCCCAGCAAAAACTAATTTTTCAATACGAGGTGAAATACCCGAAAAATGAAAAGGTAATTTTAGACTAAACCCAATACATGAAAAAATTTCGAAACAATGCAGGTCGGGCCAAGTGGACCAAGACCTTTCTGATTCTGTGCGTCCTATTCAGTGCTGCATCCGCCATTTCTCATTATTCCCAATTACGTCTGATCCAATCCTGGATGGCCGGGGATGAGGTTTATATATTGGATGCCGAAGTGAACGACACCATCCAAGGGATAGTTGGAATATCGGGTTTAATCTGCCTTTTAGTTATGCTAGGATTTTTTATTGCCTGGTTTCGACGTGGCTATTTCAACCTGCATCAAAAAGTAAATCACCTCAATCATTCTGAAGGATGGGCGGCAGGAGCTTGGTTTGTCCCATTTCTCAATTTGTATCGGCCCTATCAGATTATGAAAGAAATGGTCGAGGAAAGTTCTTTCTACCTCAAAACAAAAGGCATCAAAGTCCCCAGCGATTTTGGAGGACTCGTGTTGACGTGGTGGATTCTAAATATCCTTACCAATTTCATCGGTCGAATCCTATGGAAAATGCCTGATGAAACTTTGGAACAACTGGAAGAATACACACAATTTGCGATAGGAGGAAGTCTTATTGATATTGTCTTCTATGGGATTAGTTTCAAGCTCGTTGCGAATTATTCCGCGAGAGAAGAATTGATGATGGATGCGGAAAACAATGAAATCAATCCTCCAGAAAATCCAGAACCGCTATTGCCAGAGCCAGATTTGGCTTTGTCATAGTTTCAAAGCTAGATATTCTATCAGATAAAAATGAATAGCCCCCGGTTTAAACCGGGGCTATTCATTAATCTACCTTATCAAGCGTCATCTCAAAAAACTGAAACCAGTTTTCACCCATATTGTATTCCCCCACTTCATACCATTGCCCGGCATCATTGAGGCGGATCACGTAGCGCACCTGATCATTTGGATACCAATACAATACCCCATCTATCAGTTCCGATTTGAAGCTCCCCTTCTGTCCACTTTGGAGGAAGGAAGTAAAGTCAAAATCCCCTGCTTGCGACGTGGGTGAAATCATCGCCAGCGCATGATGGATCACTTTGCCATCTGAGATCCCCTGACCTTTGATCATCAAATGCGTACCAGACAGCTGAAAAGATACCTCTTCCGTCTGCTCAAATTCATATTTCTGCTGATCCCGACTCATCATCCAGCCCGTCCCTTTCCATTTTCCTTCCAAAAAAGCCAATGGCTTCATCGCTTCCTGAGACTCGGGACTTAACTCATAATTCTGACCCTGAACCGTGCCCCATAACCCTGTCATACAAAAGACAAAGAGATAAATTTGACTTAAATTTTTCATAGTGTAAATAGGTTTATTTTATAAACTTAATTGTGAAAATTTTTTATGTGATATAGTTTTTAAGATTTTCGACATAAGACTCAAAAGCCTTCACCCCAAACTTGGTGATTTTGCAGGTCGTCACCGGCCTTTTACCCCTGAAAGACTTCTCTATTTCGATGTAGCCGGCTTTTTCCAGTTTGTCCAACTGTACCGAAAGGTTGCCTGCAGTAGCTTCGGTCTTCTCTTTGATAAAGGTAAAATCAGCCTCTTCTACACTCAGCAGCAAGGACATGACTGCCAACCTCAACTGAGAATGCAACAAAGGATCTAAGGGTTTAAACTCGCTCACGGTACTTCTTTTTCAAATAATATCCAGGCACAAGATAACCCAAAACCATCGCAATCCCGGCCAATAAATACTGCTCGGATACCGGTAATAAAAAAGCAATCACAGCGGCTACCAAAAGCAAGACACCTCCCGCCTTGACAATATTGACTCGTATCAAAGCCCCCATGACAAACATCCCAATACCTGCCAGAATCAAGATAATTGGATTTTGATAAAAGCCAATGGTAGGCATAAAAGCTAGCGTAATGACAATGCCTACAAATACGATGACCCACAACTGACTCACTATCTGAGAAATATGTGACTTGACCTGTGACCGGGATGCTAGCTGATAGCCTTTCCAAAAACTCAACAAGACAGCGGGAATGACAAGCACCCAGACTAAATACGGCCTTTCAAAAGCCAACTTAGCCAACAGATAATGTCCCAAATTGCAAATCGCAATCACCCAGCCCCAGAGGAGTAGCTGAAATCCACCGTCCCCGGCAGTTTCCCTTTTTGCCTTGCCGATCATCTCCGTGATAATGCGTAAGGACTCTTCGTTTGTTAATGATTTTTCCATTATGAGTTCGTTTACAAATGCTTAACGAAGCAAATATAAATAGGTTTATTTTATAAACTATTTTATTTCAATTATTTTCATCTTGAAATTCAAAACAATCCCTATCTTAAATGGATGAAAACTTTCACCATCGTACTCTTTTTTCTCTTGCTCAGCGGTCAGATTTTTCCTCAAAGTCCAGCAGCTTATCAGACAGAATATCCTTCGCAGATCTCCGCTATCCTGGCAGAAAATATCCAATATCCCCGTGAGGCAAGAGTAAATATGGAAGACGGGCTCATACTTCTAGGCATCAAAATAGACGAAAGCGGATCAATAGACAGTATTTCTATTCTCGAGCAAGCCGACGAAGCCTTGATGATTGAGGTATTTGAATCATTGTCGACCTTGAAAGAAAAGTGGCATCCGGATTTTTTGGAAGGAAGAGAAACCAACAAAACCTACTTGATGAGCTTCTTATTTCATGTAGAAAAAGGAAATAGTCCGCCCACCACTCAACCGAAAGATATCCCCATCAAATATTTGGAAAAGCAAAAGCCAGAAAAGGCTCTTGACTCTGTCATGGAACTGCTTCAACAAAATCCCTATGACCCTGATCTGATAGCAATCCGAGCAGAGGCTTTTCGACAATTGGGAGAGCAGGAAAAATTTCAAAAAGACTACCTTCAAGCCAAATATCTGCGCAAAGAAATATTGGCTCAGATAAGCGTGATGGCCTTCGGTGTACCGAGATCCAAACTCACCTATTGAGTCGCTACAAATACGGCTGAAAAAATGCGGTTTTATGTGCCTTTTAAAGCTTCTTTTTCCTTTCCTAAAGGTCAAAAAAGCCTTAAATTAGCCAAAAAAACGCCTTTATTATCGAAAGTTCAAAAAGCACCCCCACTCCCTTTCTGAAAAGTATTCAGCCCTGGGTTTTCTTTCCCTCGGCAGGTCTTATTCTCACCTTTGTCACCCTTACTTTAATCTTCCAAGAATCCGTCGGCAGCCTGTTTGCCTCGATCCAAACTTGGATCTCCAGAGACTTTGGATGGCTCTATGTCATCGCTGTCAATGTGGTACTGATTTTCTGCATTTACCTCGGCTTTGGTCGGTTCAAAACTATCCGTCTCGGCGGGCCTGATGCTAGGCCGGAGTTTAGCACTTGGGCATGGCTCAGCATGCTCTTCAATGCAGGGATCGGATTAGTTTTGATGTTTTATGCAGTGGCGGAGCCGATCAGCCACTTTTCCAATCCTCCCATCGGTGAAGCCGGCACATTGCAGGCAGCCAAAAATGCACTCAACCTATCCTATCTCCACTGGGGCCTTCACGGCTGGGGTGTCTACGCCTTGATGGGATTGGCTATTGCATTTTTCACTTATAATCGTGGTTTGCCTTTGGGCGTCCGATGGATTTTATATCCTCTATTGGGTGACAAGCTCAAAGGGCCCATCGGACATCTAATTGATACCATGGCAGTAGTAGCTACTCTTTTCGGGCTGGCTACCACACTTGGCCTAGGCATTCAACATATCAATTCAGGGATGAATTACCTCTTCGGAATCAAGGATAGTCCAGAGATTCAGGTCATTCTGATCGGAATCATCACCGTCTGTGCCACGATTTCGGTGGTGTCAGGACTGCATAATGGCATTCAAATCCTCAGCAAAATCGCCTCTATCATGGCCATCTTGCTCATGATTTTTATGCTGATCGTCGGTCCTACGCTATTCATCATTGGCTCCACAGTGCAGAGCACGGGCTTTTACCTTCAGAGTTTGATCGGCACTTCTACCTGGATGGAAATTTTCCAAGGCACCCACTGGATGGATAGTTGGACTTTCTTCTATTGGGGATGGTGGTTTGCATGGGCTCCTTTTGTGGGCTTGTTTATTGCGAGAATTTCCAAAGGCCGGACTATCAGAGAATTTATCCTCGGGGTACTCCTCGGCCCGACCGCTGCCAGTATCATCTGGATTTCCATTTTTGGAAGCACCGCATTTCACATCGAATTGTTTGGACCGGGAGGCATCAGTGAAGCTGTGCAAGAAAATATCAACACAGGTCTCTATTCCCTACTTCAGATGTTTCCGTTGCCTTATCTCAGTATCCTATTCGTGGTCTTGGCCGGAGTCATTTTCTTCGTAACATCCTCAGACAGTGGCTCTTTGGTCATTGACTTTATCACCAGTGGAGGCCGTGACGATACTCCGGTGAAACTCAGGATTTTCTGGGCGCTGATCGAGGGTGCTGTCGCCGCTGTACTCGTATTAGGCGGAGGCTTGATCGCATTGCAAACAGGGTCATTGGTTACCGGTCTACCTGTCTGTGTCGTGATGCTTTTGGTCTGCTACTCTGTCAACAAGGCTTTGAAAAAGTATCAAGAAGACAAAAAAGAAAGCCACGAATAAGTATTCGTGGCTTTTGTATCAAACTGGCGCTTTAGAAACTCGTTTTTAAAGCGCTTTTGTTTTTTGTTCTATCTTAAAATAAGGCACATTTTCCGCAGGCAAAGGTTCATTTCCCAATATCAAATCAGCGGCTTTTTCTGCCACCATCATCACTGGAGAATAAATATTTCCATTGGTGACGTATGGAAAAACTGAAGCGTCGACAACCCGGAGATTTTCTACCCCATGGACTTTCAGCGTTTTAGGATCTACGACATCCATGGGACCGACACCCATGCGACATGTGGCACAGGGATGGTACGCGCTTTCCCCTTCTTTGGCGACAAAATCCAAGATTTCCTCATCTGTCTGCACATCCTTACCGGGAGACAATTCTTCACCTCTCAAGTCACCCATTGCTTGGGTTTCGATGATTTTACGCGAAAGACGAATCGCTTCTACCCATTCCTTCTTCTCATTTTCGGTCGAAAGGTAATTGAACAAAATGCTGGGAGCTTCACTCGGATCAGCTGATTTGATTTTGACACGACCTCTCACATCTGTATTCATCGGACCCACGTGCAACTGAAATCCATGTCCTTCCTTGGGAGCCGAACCGTCATATCGAATAGCAATAGGTAGAAAATGGAATTGCAGATTGGGATATTCAACTTCCTCATTGCTGCGGATAAATCCTCCCGCCTCAAAATGATTGGATGCTCCCACTCCCTTTTTCCTAAATAGCCAATCGAACCCGATTTTTGGCGCTCTCCATGGACTGAGTGACGGGTACATACTGACTGGTTTTTTACAAGCCCACTGCACATATACTTCCAGGTGATCTTGAAGATCCTCACCTACACCAGGCAAATCATGAACGACTGGGATACCCAAACTTTGCAAATGCTCGGCATTCCCCACCCCAGAAAGCTGAAGCAATTGGGGAGAGTTGATCGCACCACCACAGGAAATAATCTCTTTCCCGTAGACCTGCTTGACTTTTCCTCCTTGCTTGTATTCTACTCCCACGGCTTTCTTTCCTTCGAAAAGAATGCGCAATACAGTCGCCTGAGTTTCTACATGCAGATTTTTTCGCTGATCCTTGACCGGATGAATGTATGCTCTGGCAGCATTGAGTCTTCTGGACTTGTAAATCGTCTGATCAAACTTGCCAAATCCCTCCTGCTGGTAGCCATTCACATCCTCTGTCAAAGGATATCCTGCCTCTTGGACAGACTCAAAGAATGCGTCAAACAGCGGATTTTCACACTGTGGTGTGGTCAGTTTCAAGTGACCTTCATCCCCTCGATACGCATCTCCACCGATAAGGCGATCTTCGACCCGCTTGAAATAAGGAAGACAATGGGCATAATCCCAATCTTCCATTCCATCGTCTTGAGACCATTTTTCATAATCCAAGGCATTGCCACGAATCCAAATCATCCCATTGATACAAGATGAACCGCCGAGCACCTTGCCACGTGGCTGCGCAATGCGCCGATTGTGCATGTGCGGCTCAGGGTCTGAAGAATAGCCCCAGTTGTAGTTTGTTCCTGTCAGCAAATAAGTCAAGGCCGCAGGCATGTGGATCCGGAAATCCAACTTGTAATCCGGCCGCCCAGCTTCAAGCACCAAGACTTCATTGGCTGGATTTTCACTTAGTCTATTGGTGAGTACGGCTCCAGCCGACCCTCCACCAACAATGATATAATCGTACTTCATCAATCTTCTGTATTTCTCTATCTAAGAAAGAACAGGCCTCCTTGCATAGGTCGGTCTTTCTTATTCTGTCTCTTCTAAAATCCAATAATTCAAATAGCCCGAAGGAGTTTCCAGCACTACCTTGTAGAAATCTGACTTCATACCTTCTGTAGAGAAAGTAAAGCTTCCGGATTTCAAATCCACCTCACCTACAGCCTCATATGCATCGGTACCCCCGGTCTTGAAATTATTGGTGGTACTGACCCAAACTTTACCTTGGTTCTCTTGAGAAAGTGGCTTCCAAGTCAGCTCGATCGTGTTTTCTTTTTTGACAGCCCTTAGCTGACTGGCATCTACCGCTCCGATAAATGGCACCCCGTCCAGCTCCATGGCTTTTTCTTTGGAAATTTCCAGTCCCAAGAAATTGGCGATCGAAGGGAAAATATCGACTGTCTGACCTCTTTCGGCAAAATGCGCATTGAGTTGATCGGAATTGGTGGCGATCCAGACACTTCTTTCGCGCTCACTCTGTCCTCCATGTCCATACCCACTGTCCTGTCTTCCATGGTCTGTGGTGATCACGATCAGCCAATCTTCATTGAATTTGGCTTCGCGCTCCTGAATAGCATCCCAAACTCTTCCTAGCTGCACATCGGACTTTTCTACCGCGTCGACAAACTGCGGGCTATTGCCAAACTTGTGGGACATGTCATCTGTAAACTCCAAGTACATCCATGATAGGTCCGGCGCATGCTCCTGTATCGTCTGAGCTGCATTTTTGGATACTGCCTCGTCGATGTTGAAGATAAAAATGCGCTCTTCATCGTGTGGATAAGCGACTGTATCCAGCTCCATTCCATCGTAATGGTAGTCAAAAGTCAAATTTCCTGTCTGAGTCAGACCCGCTCCTGCCAGTTTGGTCCTGTTGTCCAGCCACGTAGAAAAGATTCCAATTGTCTTCTCCGGAAACTGCTCTTTGAATACCTTGAAAATAGTCGGGTAGTGATAGTTAGGATCTTTGATCCCATTTCCCCAGACATTGTGCTTGTTTGCCCACACTCCTGTCAAGACAGAATTGTATCCTACAGCTGAAATAGTGGGAGTCTGACTGTAGCCATCTTTTTCTCCTCCCATAGTAGCTCTCATGAGACCACCCTCTGCGATGATTTTATCGAGATTGGGAGTGGCCACAGAGTCAATGACATCATCGGGAATACCATCTACGATGACGAAAAGCACTTTTTTGTCAGATTGCTCTTCCTGTTTCTCTGGAGATGAGCATGCCTGGAAAAGCAACAAGCCGAGGCAAGTTGCCAATATTGATTTTATCATTGGATTGCTTGTGTAGAACTGATGAAAGCCCGGAATCAATCTCCGGGCTCAAATTGGTATTTAATTTAACTTAATCCCAGCCAAAGATCTGAGTCAGATTAGGATTTAGGGTCACTTGTTGGATAGGTACTGGACGGTAGTAGTACTTGGGTTCTTCGAAATTCCGAGCTTTGGTCTCAGTGACCATCATGCCACCATTTTCCCCGTTTTCAAGGAACACACCCACATTATCATCGATTGTACCTGCTTTGTAGTAGATCAAATCTACGCCCAGGCTATTTTGCTCTTTGTCTTCACCTACAGGAATATCGCTGTCTTTGCTGATTAGGATAAGATCTTCAATTCCATCTCCGGTCATATCATATTTACCCAATCCTGGGAAATACATGCCTTGTGGAATCGCTTCCAAAAGTTTCCCGGCATTCCAGCGCATCAAGTCATCGTAGCGATAGCCTTCCATCGCCATTTCGATTCTTCTTTCTCTTCGGACCTCTAAGACTACTCCCTGGTTGGCACCAGAGACCTGAGGGTATTTAGATGCCAAAAACTGATCAGGATTGGCGTTTGCTTCAGCCATGATCATATCCGGCATACCTGCTCTAGCTCTCAACACATTGATCGTCATGTCAATGTCTGATTGGCTCAGCGTGTTTAGTTCGGCCTTGGCTTCAGCCAGAGTCAAAAGAACCTCAGCATATCGGTAGACAGCAAAATCTACACTGGCCACATCGATATTGTCCACCGTGTTTTTATAGCCCTTGAGCTGGTGATATCCTGTAAAGTTCTTGTTCAGTGACTGGATATACGGAGTAGTATCCGGCTCTCTGACCCATCCAGGATAGACGACGGTCTGCGAAAGTCTCGGGTCTCTATTCTGAAACTCCTCTACAAAGGTCATCTCCAAATGTCCATCCATGTCGGTATAGCGAGAGCCATCTTTCATCAAATAACTCAAAACAAGATCTCTGGAAGGGGACTGCTCATAGTCTCCAAAAATACCGGTATTGTTATCACTACTTCTGTCTTTATTGACATCATAGGCATTGTTGAGGATTACTTCTGGATTGCCTACTAGGTTGGTGCTGTTGAAGAGCGAACCATAATCCCGCTCAGGATTGCCGGTCGTATAGATGGAGAACATATTGGCCTCCATGATATCAGAAGCTTGCTCTACGGCCATTTGCAAGAACGAATCCGCAGATGCTTCTAGGCCAAGTTCAGAGTGGTATTTTCTGTATGTCCCTTCATAAAGCGCTACTCTCGCAAAGAAAGCTTTGACAGCATAGAGATCCGGAGTACCTTCTGGTACAGATTCACGGACGTGATCTGCCGCATATTGTAAATCTTCTATCACATTTGCCATCACCATTTCTCTCGGATCACGGGCTTTGTATAGCTCCTCATCCCCTGGGTTCATGGTCTTGTCATACCATGGGACATCTGAGTACCGCTGCACCATATCCACATAGAAATACGCTCTGTAATATCTGGCCAATCCTACGTAATGGGCAGTCACCTCATCGCTGGTCTCTGCTTTCTCGTAGTTGTCTAGGAAGTAGTTGATATTTCTGAGTCTTCCCCAGTCCCATCCTCCGGTGATTGTTTGGGAAGAGGGACTACCAGTCATGATATTTTTGATCTCTACAGCTGCTGTAGTAGCCATATTGTCGCTGCTCTGATCTCCTAAGAAACTACCTCTTCCCGGCATAGAAAGTAAGCCATTCACATAGAGCTCCAGATCCTGCTCTGTTTTGAAAAACTCCTCAGGAGCCACTGATGTCTGAGGATATCGGTCCATGAAGTCATCCTGACAAGAGGACAGGCAAAACAATGAAGCAATTAGTATAATATATTTTTTCATGATGTTTCCTTTCTTGATTATAGATCGATGTTTACCCCAAATGACATTTTTCTCTGGAATGGATAAGCCCATCCATAGCCGTCATTGATCGCTTCAGGATCTACAAATTTCTTGATAGACGAGAAGGTGAATAGGTTTTCTCCAGATACAAAAAGTCTGACTCTATCTACGCTGATTCGGTCTGTGACTGCTTTCGGGAAGGTATAGCCCAGTGTGATATTTTTGATTCTCAAATACGCTCCGCTGAGCAAGTATTTGGTCTGTGGAATATCTAGGCCTGCTCCGTAGTTGTTGTCCGCCAACCAAGACTGAAGAACCGGATATTCTGAGTCAAGATTTGCCTCGGCCAACCCTGCATCGATGTATGACTGGGAGTGCTGTGCCATCAAGGCATCGCTATCCGCCTGACCTCTGTAGAAGTCAAGGTTCCAAGGGTAAACATTGGCATAGGGCTGCTGGTAAGGTCCCCAAAACAGGTAATGATGTGGGTAATAGTCTCTTTTGCCGACACCCTGAAGGAAAACAGACAAATCAAAACCACTATAGGACACATCGATGTTTGCTCCATATCTGTATCTGGCAGAACTATTTCCGATGACCTGCATATCCTTGGGATCATCTGTGCTCAAGCCTTGCTCGATCTTCCCATCATCATTTAGATCCACATACTTTGGCCAGCCAGGTACGATGTCCAGAGCTCCCCAAGGCACGATTGCTGATTGATCCAATTGGGCAATTTCGTCTTCGGAAGTAAACATTCCGTCATTGACCAAGCCCCATAGCTCACCGATTTCCTGACCTACCCGATAGTTGGAGAATAGGTTCTGCTCATTCTGGAACTTGGTGATGTGAGATCTAGAATCTGAAAGTACGACCTTCATTCCAAAGTTGACCGGATTGGACATGCTGCCGTAGCTATCTCGATAGCCCAAAGTCAACTCAAAGCCTTTGGTTCGGAGATCAGCTGCATTTTGCTTCGGAGGGCTAGTACCTAGTACTCCTGGAAGCTCTACAGGGTCTGTCAACATTCCTTTGGTATCTCGTACGAAGTAATCAAAGGAACCCGTAATTCGATCTGCCAGCATTCCGAAATCCAATCCAAAATTGGAAGTCACTACCTGCTCCCAGGTATAGTAATTGGGATCTACTGCCAATGAAGGAGAAGAAGTGATAATCGTCTGTCTATTGCCATCGATCAGATAGTTGGAAAGACCTGTAGGAAGTGCTTGGATATAGCCGAAGTCACTTACATTTTGATTTCCCAGACTTCCGTAAGACGCTCTCAACTTGAAAGTCGACACAGTATTTGCCAGCCCTGAGAAGAAATCTTCATCCATCATCAACCAAGATCCGGCAATGGATGGGAAAAAGCCCCATCGGCTCGTAGAAGGAAATCTGGATGAGCCGTCATAGCGTCCGTTCAGTTCGAGGATATACTTGTTTTTGAAAGAATAATTAGCTCTCCCAAATACACTTCGTGTAGCGTAGGAACTGTAAGACGGGGTGATGAATGCATCACCGGTAGTCAGACCGATATATGGTAAAGAAGATGAAATCAACACTCTTCTTTCAGATTGAATAGTGCTGTATGTATAGCTTTGCTGATTGTATCCTGCCAGCACACCGAATGTATGATCACCCAAGGTCTTTTCGTATCTGCCATACAGGTCCAAAATGATATCAGAAAGATCTCCATTTCTCTCTACAACCGATCCATCTCCACCTTCTGTCCGAATATCCTCAGGGCCATAGCCAATATTGTAGTTTCTTTGATCCCAGTGATATTTCCACTGCTCTCTTTTGAAACTGGCGTTGGCGTTGACAGTCAAAGCACCGTCCATGAAAGTTCCAGTCGTGCGGAGGATGTTATGAAGACCAAACATATTTTCTTCATTTCTACCACCGTCTGTCAGACGACCGGCCAATCTACCTGCATCGGTATTGGCCCAAGTGCCATCTGGGTTGACCGCCACATCTGTAGGCTGGAGATAATAGATATCCGTGATGCTATTAGTCGGATCTGCACGCTTGGTTTGATAGATGTTCAGGTTGTTATCCACATTCAACCAAGGAAGCGGATTAGCTGTCACTCTCGAACGCAAAGAGTATCTATCCCAATAATCATCTGCCAGTTTATTCAAGCCATTTTCATTGGTATAGTCTCCGGAGATATAGTAGGTCACTGGTACCTTGCCTCCGCTACTTCCACT
Source organism: Algoriphagus vanfongensis DSM 17529 (assembly GCF_000429465.1). Lineage (GTDB taxonomy): Bacteria > Bacteroidota > Bacteroidia > Cytophagales > Cyclobacteriaceae > Algoriphagus > Algoriphagus vanfongensis. The sequence goes on from NZ_AUBX01000015.1 coordinate 41,517, forward strand.
CAAAGCCAAGCTGTGGTTTTGAGAAAAAGCGGATGGGTTGAAAAAGTAATCGTACCAGTTATTATCCCCCATGTAGGCCCATAGGTTTGGATTGTTTGGATCCAGTCTCGTATCCTCTACAGATGGATTTTCTGATCTTTCTCTAGCCCACTGATAGTGCGCATCCGAATAGTTGACATAGTCCCATGGTGTATTGTCAGTCGAAGTCTCCAATACTCTGGAATAGATGTATGGATCAGTCACTGGCTCTACCAACACGGTAGGTTTGCCCCAAGAGAAGTAATTATTATAGGTGATTCTTTGCTGGCCTTCCTGACCTTTTTTGGTAGTGATCAAAATCACCCCAAATGCTGCTCTCGCTCCATAAATCGCCGCTGATGCCGCATCTCTCAACACTGAGTAGGACTCGATGTCAGAAGGATTCAAGCGAAGCAAATCACTATCACTTCCTGCCACTCCATCGATGACGATCAGTGGACCACCTCCATTGATAGAGGTAAAGCCACGAATATTGATATTAGGGACAGAACCCGGACGACCTCCCTGATAGGTAATGTTCAGACCGGGACTCATTCCTTGGAGACCTTGTACCAAGTTGGCGATAGGACGATCTATGATATCCTCCCCACTGACCTGATCTACAGCTCCCGTGACATTGATTTTCTTCTGAGTGCCATAGCCAACTACAACTACTTGCTCCAGAAGCGTATCCTCTTCTTTCAATGTGACATCGATGACAGACTGCCCATCGACTGTGCGCTCTATCGTCTGATATCCGATAAAAGAGAATAACAATACCGGATTATCTGCGCGTGTCACGAGGGTGTATTCCCCATCCAATCCGGTGATCACGCCATTCTGAGTACCTTTTTCCAATACAGAAACGCCAGGCATCCCCATGCCTGAAGCATCCACTACATTTCCTTTTACTTGGGATTGTGCAAGGGACTGATTCACTACAGTCACCAGGAGCAATGCCAAACATCCCATCCACCTTATCAGTGCGTGGCGAGAAGGAATTTTTCGTAAATCTTGTTTCATAAATTATACTATTGAGTTGATTCTAATCCCAAATTTTATTTCAAATCCGACCAGTTTTCACCAGTTTATAAGCATGAGTTTATTGAATATTCATTCAATATTAAATATTGCATTTTACTTTTCAAAGGAATTAAATTTCAACTACTCATATCTTAACGAATAATTAATACTGAGTAAGGAAATTTTACGTAGGAGAAAAAGTCCGATAATAAAGCCTCCGAATCGCCCTATCGGCTGCATCAAAAAATGTCCAGATGCCTGTAGATAAAAGGATATTTGGGAAGATGGTGACGAATAAAAATTTGTCAAAAACAAAAAAAGCAGCCTATCTAGCTGCTTTGGGAGATTTCAATAAAAGAGTCTTAAACCAAAGGAAAATACTCATTTTCCACTTTGCCATCATCATAGAGCTTGAGAATCGCATATCCTGGAGGGGTCTCCAAATAATATTGCTTTCCGGCAGACTCTTCATCCCCATCTCCCCACCAAAAACCACTCAAAGATCCGTTGCAGAAATAATGTACGTCATTGTACCATGTACGATCCAACAAATGCTGATGACCACTGAGGCATACGCGAACTTTATCTTTATGAGCATAAAACAATTGTTTGAGCTCCTTGTGATCCTTGTGCTGTCCACCTACAAGAGCATTGGTAATAGAAGTGATCGGGAAATGTGACATCACCAAGGTAGGCGTATTGGCAGGTAAACTATACAAATCATCTTCCAGCCAAGCCATCTGCTCTTCTCCCAGGCTGATTCCCTCATGATTGCCGTCGAGAATGATGAAATGCCACTTGCCCTGATCAAAGCTGTAATAGGGGGCCGGGATCCCTAGGCGCTCTACGACATAAGGCTTGCCAAACATTGGTTCCTTTTCTTTATTGGGCACATCCCACCATGGATCATGATTGCCGATGCAGCTATAGACGTCACTCTCTTGGATTTCTTCACGAAAAAGATCCCAAACTTTCCATTGCTCCAGTACCCGCTCTTTGCTCACTCCTTCGTAGGAAGCATCATGAATGCTATCCCCACCGTTGAGATAAAAATCAGGTCGGTGTTTTTTGACCAGCTTCAGCCAATCTACCGCCCTGCTAGGTACATCTTCCTCCGGTCTGATATGCACATCTGTGATATGGGCTACTGTTAGGTGATTTTTCTTTTCCTTCTCCTCTGAGGCAAGGGCAAGGCCCTGCGGTACTACCGCTCCAGCAGATACCAAGCCTGCTTGAGCAATAAATTTTCTTCTATTCATCGATCAGAATTTGAACCTTTAAAGTTGAATGATCATTCAATATTATGTATTGTAATTTTTTAATCAAAAGAACATCGATTAAATAGAAAGTTGATTAACTTAGTTTTATCATATTATTAGCATGAGTACCAGAGTTTCCATAGATAGGAAAAAAGAAATCATCGAGGGCTTTTATGAGCTCTCCAAAGTCAATGGGATAGAAAATACATCCATTGCAAAAATCGGAAAGCACCTGGGAATGCCCCCCAGTCTGATCATGCATTACTTTCCGACCCGCGACATCCTGATATCCAATTTGATATCATTTATCCTCAAAAGAATGCTTCGGATATACACTCCGATCATCAAGGAGCTCAGAGTGCAGAATTATACCGATCCGGTGACCTTTGTGGACAGGTTGTTTTCCAGAGATTGGAACTTGCTGATCGACGATGGAGTATTCTACGGGTGTTTTAGTTTGATCTTTAGAAATGAGACCATCAAGCGGGAGTTTCGTAACCTGCATCTCAAGTTGAGGGAAAATCTAAAAGAGATTCTTGATCAGGATGAGAAGCTCAACCAAAAAGACACCGCGTTGCTTTCTGAGCAAATTTTTGTGGTAGTTGAGGGAGCATATTATTACCTCTCGATGATCGAAGACGAGGAAATGTACGAAGACAAGGTACAAATTTTCAAAAATCAGGTTTATCAGCTTTTGAAACCCTAGCTGGGTCTAGACTCATAAATCCAGCAGTTCTTCGCTCCAGACAGGTACCACATCGAAATTTTTGCTAATTTCAGCTAATCAGATTTCGATAGCATGAAAAATATTTTTGACCCCCAAGTCAATGAAGAGCTCAAGGCTAGAATCAACCAATTGACTCCTGATACTCAGGGAAAATGGGGAAAAATGACGGTGGATCAGATGCTGGCTCACTGCTCTGTCGCTTACGAGATGGCCTATACAGACAAGCATCCCAAGCCCAATGCCATCTTACGATTCTTCCTGAAAGCTTTCGTGAAAAATGGCGTGGTCAATGAAAAGCCCTATCCTAAAAATGCCCGGACTGCTCCTGTCTTTATCATCGCTGACCGAAGAAATTTTGAAAAGGAAAAAGAACAACTTCTTGCCTATGTCCAGCAGACTCATGAGCTCGGTCGTGCACATTTTGAGGGGAAAGAGTCCCTTTCCTTTGGACCAATGACTGCGCAGGAGTGGAATAATCAGTTTTACAAGCACTTGGACCATCACCTGACCCAGTTCGGAGTATGATCCAGCCAGGCAAGTCCATTCGCACTTTTGTGGGAGCCAAAGATTTCAAGGAAAGCTGTCGCTTTTATGAGATGCTGGAGTTCGAACTACACCATCATGGAGAGGGTTTTGCCTATGTGGCTATCAGCCCCGGAATAGGATTTTATCTCCAGGACTACTATACTCAAGAGTGGTGTGAAAACAGCATGGTGTTTCTGGAAGTAGAAGACTTGGAAGCCTACCTCCAAAAAATCAAAAGCCTAGAGCTACCGACCCATTTCCCGGGAGTCAAAGTATCCGAAATCCGCCATGATAGCTGGGGAGATGAGTTTTTCATCCATGATCCTGCCGGGGTACTGTGGCATATTGGGAAGTTTAAAAGCTAAGGATTAAGCACTTACAAAAATAAATTATCTGTTTTTTCTCCTAAACTCTCAGGTTTTGTTGGTTTAAATCCCTAATTTTTAGTGAACTAAACTCAAAAAACCATGAAAAAACTAATTGCCATAGCTGTCATTTTTGCGACTACCTCGGCGATGACCTTTGCCCAAGACTGCGAAGGAATCTGCCAGTTCAATCAATTCATGTCCAAAAACCTCAAGTACGGTCAGGAAATTCGAGCTGACAAAATTCAAGGCCCCGTGACTTTTTCATTGAACATTGACGAGCAGGGTCAACTCAAAAACAAACCGGAACTCATCGCAGGCAACGAACTGCTGGCAGAGGAAGTTTTTGCCACGTTGAATCTGATGGATCAGGAAAACACCATCCAGCATTTGGGATCTGAATATTATGGCAAAGAGTTTTTGATGACTGTTGAATTTAAACTGTCTACTGCCAAAGAGACGGGATTCTATGTGCCTCAAGAGTCTGATCGTCAATACTTGGACAAACTCAACAAAAAGATAGATGCCAATCCATATTTCCCGAAGTATTACCGAGAGCGAGCTGAATTCTATGAAGTAAAAGGCAAAAAATTGCTCGCAGAATTGGATCAAGAAAAAGCTGAACTACTCAAAGAAAAAGAGATCACCTCTATCGTCGTAGTTGGCTACCTCGCTGATCCACGCCGCAAATCTTTGAATAGCGAAGACTGAGCGTCACCCCTACTATAATCGAAGCACCTGGAATACTTTCTAGGTACTTTTTTTGGTCTATTCGAGCTAGGATTCCTAAGTTTATCCCACTAAAGAATAAATGATGCATTTGAGAGTTTCCACCTTCGCTTTTCTTTCCCTTCTTTTCTTTGCTTGCGCTGAAAAGCCCGCTCAAACTGAAGAGCAAACTTTAGATCAATTTCCCGAAACAATAGAAGTTCCGCTCAGTAGCGGAGACAACTCTATGAACTCATTGGACTGGGCTGGCACCTACTTGGGTACCTTACCCTGTGCAGATTGTGAGGGAATCGAAACAAAACTGGTACTCAATCAAGATGGCAGCTATCATTATACCACGCACTATTTCGGTCTCAATGACGCTTTGGAGCACGAATATCTTGGTAAATTCACCTGGGATGAATCAGGATCTGTCATTACACTTCATGGTGTAGATGGTATTCCGGGCAAATACAAAGTGGGCGAAAATCGGATTTGGCACCTGGATATGGATGGCAATCAAATCACCGGAGCACTGGCTGACCAATATATTTTGACCAAGCAGGATTGATCACTTAAAACGCACAATTTTGCCGTGAGCTTTGGAAGTCATCTCTGCAGGAATGGCGGCAGTGATTTCATTGAAGAGTAACTCGACTAGCTTTTGCTTCAGATAGCTTCTGTTCAAGATAATGCTGACTTCCCTCGTAGGAGCATCCCCTCCAAAAGGCCGTAGTCTGGTCTTTTCTTCCTCCGAAAGCTCCATCGTGGCCAGTTCCGGCAGCAAAGTCAAGCCCTGATAGCGGTTGACCATATTTTTCAGCCCTTCCAATGATCCACTTTCGTAGTGAAAATTTTGAGGTCCGCTGGTACTTTGATCACAAAAATTGATTACTTGATCCCGGAAGCAATGTCCCTGCTGCATCACCCATAGGTCTTCGGCCTTGATCTGGTTGGCATAGATCTCCTTGTACTGGAGCAGCGGGTGATTTTTGGAGAGGTAAGCATAGAATTTCTCATAAAACATGGGCTTCTCTAATATGCCAGGCTCCATGACAGGAGTCACGATGATCCCCAGATCCAATTCATCATTTTTCAACCTTCTGATCACTTCTTCGGTGACCATCTCCTGAACCTCTAACTTGACATTGGGATACTTCTCCAGAAAGACCCTGACAAATCGATGCAAAAGATACGGCGCCAAGGTCGGGATGATACCCAACTTGATGACACCTGATATATCTCCCTTGAGATGGGCCACCAATTCCAGTATCCCCTTGCTTTCTGACACGACCCTTTTGGCTTGAGCGATGATCTGAACTCCTATTTCGGTAGGAATTACCGGCATTTTGCTTCTGTCAAAAAGTATCACCCCCAACTCCCGCTCCAGCTTACTCAGCTGGGCACTCAGGGTAGGCTGAGTGACAAAGCATGACTCAGCGGCCTGTCCAAAGTGGCGATGTTTGTCTACTGCAATGAGGTATTCTAGTTGTTGGATAGTCATATATCTGAAGCTTTCTCTGCTAATTTAGAAAAAGCTAGGTGAGTTTAAGCCCTCTCTGTTTTTCGGGGCGGTGCATTTCATCCAATTTTTTAGCCAACGCCATCCTTTGGATTTCCCTTTCCTAAAGATTTCCAGTATTTTATGTCTTTAATCAATCAAACCCAAAATCCTTTCCCCCATGTCAAAATCAAATTTTTCAAGAAGGAAATTTATTGCAAGCAGCCTTCTTACCGGAGCAGGCCTCAGCCTTGGCCCACAACTTTCTTTTGCCAACACAAAAAACCAGGCTTCTCTTTCTACAGTCAAAATGGGCTTCATCGGAGTAGGGAGACAAGCTATGGGACTTCTCAATCGCTTCATGTCTTTGCCTCAAGTAGAAGTCATCGCAGCTGCCGATGTCTACGATATCAAGTTGCAGCGCTTTGTCCAGCGAACTCACAAAAACTACGCAGACCGCGGAGCAAAAGCTCCAGAAATAAAGACTTATGAAGACTACCAAGAATTGCTTGCCAATCCTGAGATAGACGCAGTCGTGATTGCTACGCCAGATCATTGGCATGCCAAAATCGCCATCGACGCTTGCAAAGCAAAAAAGGATATTTATCTGGAAAAGCCTTTGACTTTTACGGTTTTCGAGGGACAAGAACTGGTAAAAGCTGTTCGAGAAAACTCCATTATCTTGGCAGTAGGAAGCATGCAGCGGTCTGCTGTGAATTTCCAAACAGCCGTGACCCATGTACAAAAGGGAAATCTAGGCAAACTGACCCAAGTGCTCGCCCATGTGGGAGACAATCCTTTCCCCAAACCCTACGATCTTCCCAAAGAATCAATTCCAGCCGGACTGAATTGGGAAAAATGGACAGGCCCAATCTCGGACATCCCCTATAATCCAGAACTAAATCCTCCCATCAGTCTTCAGCCTGAACAAAATGAAAAAGTCTGGGGAGCTTGGCGATGGTATGAGGAGACGGGCGGTGGACTCATGACCGATTGGGGTGCTCATATGATCGATGTAGCCCAATGGGGCATGGGCATGGATAGACAAGGCCCCGTAGCTGTCATTCCTCCAGCAGGGGATAAGCCATTGATTTACCGCTATTCAAATGGATTGGAATTGTGGATTACTCCCTTTGATGAGGGCAGGCAAGGTGTGAAATTCATCGGAGAAAAAGGTTGGATCAAGGTTTCCAGAGGAAATTATGACACATCCATTCCAGAACTGGCACTGGAAGACAAACCAGAAAACTTTGTTTACGATCAGCACTACGTTGATTTCATCGAATCCATCCATCGAAGAAAAGATCCAATCGTCCCGGTGGAAATAGGCCACAGCTCCTGCACCACTTGCACTATCGGCAACATCGCCCACAAGCTCAATCGGCCTCTCCAATGGGATCCGGCAGCACAGAACTTTGGAAATGATTACGAGGCCAATACTCATCTACACTACACGTATCAACATGGAATCTCTCTTCTTTAAAATAAAAACCGCATCCTACAGTGCAGGTATTGTCTTCGTCCTCGTGGCATCCTTTTCCTGCCAATCAAAAACCGAATCAGTCTTAGTCGATGATCAGCAGAAAAACGACTTTACGATTTTTGACCCAGACCCTCAGTCGGTAGCCGAAAAGCCAATCGCCAAGTTGCAGATTGGAGATCCTGCGCCGCCATTTAACTTACCTGGCATAGACGGGAAGTTTCACTCCCTTGATGACTATGCAGAAGCAGAAGTCTTGGTCATCAATTTCACCTGTAATCATTGCCCTACAGCCCAGGCTTATGAGGATAGGTTTATCCAAGCTGTATCTGACTACCAAGATCAGGCTGTGGCCTTTGTAGCCATCTCTGCCAATAGCCCCATTGCAATCCTCCCTGAGGAGCTGGGCTATACGGATCTGAGTGACAGTTTTCAAGAAATGATCATTCGTGCAGAAAACAAAACCTATAATTTCCCTTACCTCTATGATGGCGATACCCATGAGTTTTCCACAGCTTATGGCCCGACTGCTACCCCCCATGTTTTTGTATTCGACAAGGCACGCAAGCTCACCTACTCGGGGCGCATCGACGCTTCAGAAAAGCCGGGTACAGGACAAGGAGAGGATCTCCGAAAAGCGATTGATGCAACTTTGGCAGGACAGGTACTCCCTGCCGATCAGGCTCAGACACCGGCTTTTGGCTGCTCTATGAAATGGGCCTGGAAAAATGAATACACAGAAAAAGTCAACAAAGAATGGAGTGAAAAGCCTGTCACTCTAGAAAAGTTATCCACAGAGGGCTTGGCTAAACTACTTAAAAATGAGACAGATGAACTGCTACTAGTCAATTTCTGGGCGACTTGGTGCGGACCATGTATCATTGAATATCCTGAATTTGTCACCATGCAGCGAATGTATGGAGAGCGTGATTTCCAATTTGTCTCAGTCTCTATGGATGCTCCAGATCAAGATCAAAAAGCTCTCAAATATCTGAAAGGCAAAGCTTCAGCTTTGCCCAATTACATCATGGATACGGATGATAAATATGCCGTCATAGACGTTGTGGGAAGCGATTGGGATGGAAGTCTCCCGATCACCCTCCTGATAGAGCCTGGAGGAAATATCCATTACAATAAAAACGGAATCATGTCCCCCCTTCTTTTGAAGCAAAAAATTGTAGATCATCCATTGATTGGAAGATACTATTGACTTGTGAGATTGAGTGATAAAAGATAATTTTACACTATTCAATTTGAAACAAGATTCTAAGCTCATGGCGCGATTGACAGATCTATCTTTACTCCTCTACACCAACTCCCGACTTATGATTCAGGCAATCCAGTCGCGATTAAATGAATTTGATCTCACCTATCCCCAATACCTCACTTTGGCAGTACTCTGGGAGGAAGACGGACTCTATGTCAATCAGATCGGTCAGAAGCTTGCCTTGGACTCAGGAACACTTACACCCTTGATCAAAAAGCTAGAGGCCAGCAACTATGTCAAAAGAATCCGAAGCGAAGAAGATGAACGCAAAGTCAAGGTAGAACTGACCTATCAGGGCAAGTCCTTGCAATCCTCCGTCACCCAAGCCCTCAATCGATTGGAGGTAGATTTTGACGGGGAAGAAACCATTGAGATCGGCACATTCACGACGGCCATGGAGCTCTTGCAGGGAAAAATCAAGGCTTTTCAAGAAGGAGAAAAATACAATCACTAAGTATATTCTAGATGCAAAGAACACTGGATGAACAGCGCCTCGAATTTTCCAATCAAAAATTTCTCGCCACACCGCTTGCCGGCCTGATCGTCTGGACAATTATCGGTATTGTCGGGGCATTTTTTTCAGACTTTATAGCTGTTTGGAGCATTTTCATAGGAACAGGAAGTATTGTATACCTAGGTCTTTTTCTATCTAAATACACAGGAGAGAATTTCCTTGACAAGACCAAGCCTAAAAACGAGTTCGATGGACTGTTTTTTTTCACCGTGGCTCAGGCTGTTTTAGTATATGCGATTGCTATCCCTTTCTTTTTGCAAGACTATACGTCCCTTCCGCTGTCTGTTGGGATCCTGACAGGTTTGATGTGGCTGCCATTTTCTTGGATTATCAGACATTGGGTCGGAATTTTCCATACAGTCAGTCGTACTATTTTGGTTTTGGCTCTTTGGTACCTATTGCCCGCATACCGATTCGTCGCCATCCCATTTGCCATAGTTGGGATCTATATTTTGACGCTAGTGATTTTAAAAAATAGAAAACGAAAAACGCTTAATTAAGCACTACCACTGCTTTTCCGACCAATTTCCTATCCATCATCGCTCGCAAAGCTTTGGGAGCTTCTTTTAAGGAATACTTCGAAACAACTGGTTTTTGAATTTTCCCTTCGGAAATCCAATTCATTAATTGATTCAAATTCTCACGGTTTTTATCAGCTTCCTTTCTGGAAAAATTTCCCCAAAAAACTCCTACGATTGAACAGCCTTTTAGCAAAGGCAAATTCATGGGCATCTTTGGGATTTCTCCCTGCGCAAAACCCACCACCAAATATCTTCCTCCCCAAGCCATTCCTCTCAAAGCCTGTTCAGTGTAAGAACCTCCAACAGGATCCAAGACCACATCTACGCCTTCTCCATCGGTCAACTCTTTGATTCGGGTTTTTAGATCCTCCTCAGTATAGTCTATAGTCAAATCCGCACCTTTTGCTTTGGCCGCTGCTAACTTATCCACAGAGGACGCTGCCGCTATTACTTTGGCTCCCATCAATTTCCCAAGTTCCACAGCTGCCAAACCGATCCCTCCACCAGCTCCCAATACCAGCAAAGTCTCTCCACTTTTCAATCCTCCACGATCCTTCAAGGCATACAATGAAGTCGCATAAGTATACAAAGTTGCAGCAGCCGTTTCGGCTGGAATATCCTTGGGCAAAGCAAATACCCTGTCTTCATCCACCAAAGCCTTTTCGGCCATTCCTCCCCATCCGCTGAGTCCCAAAACATAATCACCTACCTGAAAATCGGAAACTTCCTTTCCACATACGATGACTTTCCCAACCAGTTCCCCTCCCGGAGAAAAAGGCAATTCTGGCTTGAACTGATATTTGTCCTGAATGATCAAGGTATCCGGAAAATTCACTCCACAAGCCTCTACCATCACTAGAACTTGCTTGGGACCTGGTATGGGAGTAGGAATTTCACAAAGATGAAGAGTTTCTGGCATTCCGAATTTTGCACAAATCAAGGCTTGCATACTGAATGGGTTTGGTGTCAGAGAAAAGTGGTTTGAAAGTAGGCATTTCCTCCCGAAAGCGATAATTTTGAAGCCTTTAAACCAATTGAATACAAACCCATGGCAGTAAACGATTTTATCCAATCCAACAAAGACAGGTTTCTAAATGAACTGATCGATCTTTTGAAAATCCCTTCTGTGAGTGCAGATCCGAAATTCAAAGACGATGTGTTCAAAGCTGCGGATTTTGTCAAAGAGAGTCTGATCAAAGCAGGTGCTGATGTCGCAGAAATCTGCCCAACGGCTGGATATCCGATTGTTTATGGAGAAAAAATCGTGGACCCAAGCCTTCCGACCGTTTTGGTGTATGGCCACTATGATGTGCAGCCGGCAGATCCTTACGAATTGTGGGATTCGCCTCCGTTTGAGCCGGTCATCAAGAAAACCAAAATCCATCCAGAAGGAGCGATTTTCGCCCGTGGATCTGCAGATGACAAGGGGCAATTTTACATGCATGTGAAAGCTTTCGAAGCAATGATGGCTTCTGGCGAACTTCCTTGCAACGTGAAATTCATGATCGAAGGCGAAGAGGAAGTGGGTTCTGACAACTTGGACAAATTTGTCATCGAAAATAAAGAGAAGCTGAAATCTGATGTGATTTTGATTTCAGACACACACATGATTTCCATGAAAGATCCTTCCATCACCGTTGGGCTGAGAGGAATGGCCTATATGGAAGTCGAGGTAACTGGACCAAACCGCGATCTTCATTCGGGAACTTACGGAGGAGCTGTTGCCAACCCGATCAATGTACTTTGCAAGATGATTGCTTCTCTGAAAGACGAGAATGAGCATATCACTATCCCAGGTTTCTACGACAAAGTTCAGGAATTAACCGCTGAGCAAAGAGGCAGATTGAATGAAGCTCCTTTTGATCTAAAGGAATATGAGGAAAAGCTCGACGTGGATACTGTTTTTGGAGAAAAAGGATATACCACCATCGAGCGTGTAGGCATCCGACCGACTCTGGATGTCAATGGCATTTGGGGTGGATACATCGGAGAAGGCGCCAAAACTGTTCTTCCTTCCAAAGCTTATGCGAAAATCTCCATGAGATTGGTTCCGGATCAGGACTGGCATGAAATCGCACAATTGTTTGAGGCTCATTTCAAGTCAATCGCTCCTGCAGGTGTAAAAGTGAAAGTGAAAAGCCATCATGGTGGTTCTCCTGCGGTAGTTTCTGACACGTCAGTTGGATACAAAGCAGCAGAAGCGGCGATGGAAGAAACTTTCGGCAAAAAGCCTATCCCTACTCGTGAAGGAGGATCAATTCCAATCGTTGCTTTGTTCCAAAAAGAATTGGGCTCTGACCCGATTTTGTATGGATTTGGATTGGATACTGATGCGCTACACTCACCAAATGAGCACTATGGCGTTCAAAATTACTTGATGGGTATCGAAACCATTGCGGCCTTCTTCCGTCATTTCAAGGCATTGAGTGATCAATCTTAAAATTTATCCCTAAACAACTCCCCCTCCCGACAACTGTCGAGGATCAAAAGGGGGATAGGGGGATTGAAAAAACCATTTGGGTATGAAAAGACTTTTTCAATACCCAATGTGACCAAAAATACAGAACCATTTGCCCAATTAAATCTCTTGTGATTTAATTCCCTATGAGTTTATGAGCTTTAAATTCCTCCAAAAAATCGGCTTTTTCAGTCTGCTAATGCTACTGGTGAGCTTTTCGGCTTTTTCTCAGATCATCAAACCACCGGTTTGGACGAGTAGAATAGAGCCTGCAAATCCAACTGTAGGTCAGGAAGTGACTTTGATTTTGGAAGCGGAAATTCCTGCGGGCTGGTATGTGTATGGGACAAGCTTTGACCCAGATCTAGGACCTTTGCTGACGGAATTGAAACTCGAGCAATCAGGAGATTATCAACCCATTGGAATCCTAGAGGAAGTCGGAGCGAAAACGAAATACGATGATACATGGGAAGGTGATATTACCTATTTCATGAAAAAGGGAGTCTTCCAACAAAAATTGATTCTCAAATCCACCTCAGGCCAATTGAAAGGCACCTTGGAATACCAAATGTGTACAGATCTGACTGGGCAGTGCATCAATTATGAGGAAGATATCCTTTTGGATTTCACGGCTCAGCCGGACCCTTCTAGTTCGGCTGCTTTTCCAGAAGCAGCTGGGGAGAAAAAGCCAATCAGTCCTGATTCTGATCCTCTACAGTCGTCGGGAGCAGGACAAGAAAAAAGCCCTTTTACAAGTGTTGAGCCGGGGGATGCAGAGATTTCTCCAGCTTCTGGAGAAGCACGAGAACAAAGTGCTTCCGGAGAATCAGCCGAGAAATTAGATTCTGAAAATTCAAAATTTGAACTGACAGATACAGAGGACTCCAGCCTTTTGGGATTTATGGTTTTGGCATTTTTGGCGGGATTGGCAGCTTTATTGACTCCATGCGTATTTCCTATGATCCCGATGACCGTGAGCTTTTTCACTGGAAGAGCTAGTTCTAAAGCTAGCGGAATCAGAAATGCATTTATCTATGGGTTTTCCATCATCGCTATCTATACCATAGCAGGCACTGCGGTTGCGGCAATTCAGGGGCCTGAGTTTGCCAACTGGCTGGCCACACACTGGATTCCCAACTTATTCTTCTTCGGTATTTTCATCTTCTTTGCCCTTGCGTTCTTAGGCTTATTCGAGATCAATTTGCCTTCCTCTTTTGTCAACAAAGTGGATGCAAAAGCTGAAAAAGGAGGTTTGATGGGGATATTCTTTATGGCCTTCACTTTGGTTTTGGTCTCTTTCTCCTGCACTGGTCCGATTGTAGGCTCTATCCTGATCTCTTCTGCTGGTGGCGAACTTCTCAAGCCTATCCTGGGAATGTTCTCTTTCTCTTTGGCCTTTGCGATTCCATTTACACTTTTCGCCATCTTCCCTGAGTGGATGAATAAACTTCCAAAATCCGGTGGCTGGTTGAATTCCGTCAAGGTAGTTTTAGGATTCTTGGAACTGGCATTGGCATTCAAATTCTTGTCTATTGCCGACTTGGTATATCACTGGGGTATCTTGGATCGAGACATTTTCTTGGTGATCTGGATTGTGATTTTCTCTGCACTGGGACTTTATCTCCTTGGAAAAATCCGACTTCCTCATGATTCCAAAGTGGAAAGCATTGGCGTTCCGAGATTGCTGCTGGCTCTGATCACTTTTATGTTTGTGGTTTATATGATCCCGGGTCTCTGGGGTGCGCCACTCAAGTATCTCAGCGGCTACTTGCCTCCACTGACTACGCAGAATTTCAAGCTTGGTGAAAACAGCTCTGAAGCCGAAGGAACTTATATTCTGGACGAACCTGTGAAGTATGCAGACATCTTGGAAATCCCTCATGGCATCAAAGGCTATTTCGACTACGATCAGGCGATGCGCGCTGCTAAAAAAGCCAATAAGCCGCTTTTGATAGACTTTACCGGGCACGGCTGCGTCAATTGCCGGAAGATGGAGGAAAATGTATGGGTGGATCCTGGAGTTTTAAGGAGACTGAAAGAAGACTACGTCATGGTCGCTTTATACATTGACGAAAGAACAGAGCTTCCGGAAAGCGAGTGGTACACGTCGAACTACGATGGCAAAGTCAAAAAAACCATCGGCAAGCAAAATGCCGATTTCCAGATCACCGAGTTTGAAAACAATGCCCAACCCTACTATGTGATCCTGGATCACAATGGCGAACTAGTAGCTTCTCCTCGAGCCTACGACACCGATATCCAGGCCTTTATCGACTTTTTGGATGGAGCGAAAGAGGAGTTTGAAGGGAGAATATAGATTTTAATCAAGCATTAAAATCTATATCCAACCAAAAAGAAATATCTGTTGTCAACGTGACTTAAGGAGATAATTTTCGAAAATCCATTTCCATTTTCATACCTAAGTTCAAATGAAAGCTTTTCTCTTTTTAACCCTGTCCCTACAATAAATCCGGTTTCAATTTTTCGAGGATCGTCGATTGCCTCACCTTCATATACCTTCTCATCAGCATAGAAAATGGATTCCCTTCTGATATAATTTGTTTTACTTACTGCGAAACCATTAGAAATACCTCCATTGACAAAGAAAAAAAGTTTGCCAACAGGGTATTTATATCTAATAAGGTTATTTAATCTGATGTAAGAGGCACCAATATTGGTTGTGGTATAAGAAGATTCATTTTCATCAACGATTGATTCATATTCTCCACTCACTTCATAGCTGGCATATTGAAGCTCATTATAAACTGAAAGCTTTCCTTGGTTTCTAGGTAAAACTAAATCCAGAAACAGTCCAAATGTCGGATTTACAGAAGAATTAAATCCCCCTTGCACCAGATGTGGATACCCGGTGCTTGTGAATTTTACTGTTGTATAGGAGGCCCCGGCCAACAAACCTATTTCGGCATGACCTTTTTCAATTTCTTTATCAAAAGTCAGCTCGGTTGCCCCCGTGCATTTGTAATAAGCTTCAAATAGATCTGAAAGAGAACTCTTCTTATAGGACACCCTACTCAACCTATCCCTAATAGATTCACAATCATTTAAATAAAGCGTCAACTGACCTACATACTTTTTACTTTCTATGATTTTAGGATTACCATTGTCTGTTTTGACATACTTCTTATAAAGCAATAGTTCAAAACCAGATTCGCCATCAATGTAAAAATAATCTCTCCCTTGGGGATGCCTATAATAGTAAAGGCTTTTGGGACCTTTCACCAAGGTTTGTAAAAAAGTCGTGTCCCGTCCCAATTGAGTTGAAGGAGACTCAGTTAGGTTTTCCAATTGAATAGGGGAAACTTCGATATCAACAATACCACTCACATATATTTCACCTCCTACTTTAAACTCCGAAATGTCATGGAATGTGAAAACTCTTGGGTTTTCACCCAATTGAGTAACAAAATTTATTTTATCTGGATTTTTCTCCCAATTCCGATAATCTATAAACCCTGATAGTGTATCGGCATCGGTTTTTATAACATAACCTGGAAGATAATTTTCTTGAGAAAATGAACTCTGAAAAATTAAAAGTGATAAAACAAGTAATCCAATTTTTCTAAAGGAAATAATTTCTTTCATAGTGAAAAAGCGTGAATCTGGAATTATTCTCCCCTTCATCTTCGGAAGAAAAGGGTGCGCGAATAAAAGGAATAATTTGACTCAAAGTATTCACTATTTTGAGTGTTTTTATTCTAAAGAAATTTCGCTTTCAAGCATTTGATTAACCAAAAAAACCAATCATTTCAGAAATGACTAACTATCAAATATTTAGTACTAATGATTAATTTTAAAATGTGCCATTTGACCAATACATTCCAAATGTGAAAATTCACTTTATTGACATTTATCAAAAAGAATAAGGAGGTGATTATATCTTCCCAAACATTACTCTCTCCCCAATATCTTCACCACACTTTTGAAAAGAATTTCTGAAAGATTCCAGTTTTACCCATCAAAATTGACAGTATTCGTAGACTGAAGACCGGTTGCGTCTAATTCCTGATGGGATTCAGGGATTGTTTGGTAGCCGGGGATCAGTCCGGAATGGGTTTGGAATCGGCCTATGCATAGTTTTAAAACCACTCCCAAGTCTAAACACGTTCTAACTGAGTTGAGCTTGCGGAATAGTTCTAAAAATATACTTTTCGATGACCCAAAATCCATTCGGGGCAGCCTGATTTTCCAATTCTCTTCCTGCAAATCAATTTGTTTCTTTATTTTTGCGCCCTATGGCAAAGACAGCAAACCAGGCGGAAAACGCCCAATTGAAAGATATTATTTCCCATGCCAAGGAGTATGGTTTTGTGTACCCAAGTTCTGAGATCTATGATGGCTTGCAAGCGGTCTATGATTATGGGGCTTACGGGGTTGAGTTGAAAAACAACCTAAAGCGTCTCTGGTGGGAAACCATGACCCGTCTTCATGGCAATATCGTGGGGATAGATGCAGCGATTTTTATGCATCCGACAACTTGGAAAGCTTCCGGTCACGTGGATTCTTTCAATGACCCTATGATCGACAACAAAGACAGCAAGAAGCGTTATCGTGCCGATGTGTTGGTTGAAGAGCATGCTGCCAAATTGGAAAATGAAGGAAAAGAAGACGAGGCGAAAGCTTTGACTGCGTCTTTGGCAAGATTGCTGGAAGCGGAAGATTTGGCTGGAGTTCGTGATTTGATCGTGAATACCGGGATCGCTTGTCCGATCAGTGGAACTACCAATTGGACCGATGTTCGTCAGTTCAACTTGATGTTTTCTACTCAAGTGGGTTCTGTGGCTGAAGATGCTTCCACTATCTACTTGCGTCCAGAGACTGCTCAAGGGATTTTCGTCAATTTCCTGAATGTGCAAAAAACAGCCAGAATGAAAGTTCCTTTCGGGATTGCCCAGATCGGTAAGGCTTTCAGAAACGAGATCGTTGCCCGTCAGTTTATCTTCCGTATGCGCGAATTTGAGCAGATGGAAATGCAATTCTTTGTACGTCCTGGTTCAGAACTGGAATGGTACAAGCAATGGGCTGAAACCCGTATGAACTGGCACTTGGCTTTGGGCACGCCAGCCGAAAAATTGAGAAAGCATGACCATGAGAAATTGGCTCACTATGCCAATGCTGCCATGGATATCGAATATGAATTCCCATTTGGTTTCAAGGAAGTGGAAGGGATTCACTCCAGAACTGATTTTGATTTGAAATCCCATCAGGAATTCTCCAAGAAGAAGCAACAATACTTCGATCCGGAAATCAACCAGAACTACATTCCCTATGTGATTGAAACATCAATCGGTGCCGACCGCTTGTTCTTGTTGACCCTTTGCAATGCCTTCACTGAAGAAAAAACTGAAGAAAAGAGCAGAACCTATTTGAAATTCCATCCGGCTATCGCTCCAGTGAAAGCAGCTATCCTTCCGATTACCAAGAAAGATGGATTGCCAGAGAAAGCGAAGGAAATCGTGGAGTTGCTGAAGTATGATTTCAACATCATTTATGAAGATGCGGCTTCTATTGGAAAGAGATATACCCGTCAGGATTTGATTGGTACACCTTTCTGTATTGCTGTGGATCATCAGACGTTGGAAGACAATACCGTTACGATCCGTCATAGAGATACCACCGAGCAAGAAAGAGTTTCCATCTCTGAATTGCATGGCAAAATTGCTGAGGCAACCAGCTTCAGAAGAGTTTTTGAAAAGATTTAATGTCGGATACTTAATGCCCGATGAACTATAAAAAAAGCCTTGAGAATTTAATTTCTCAAGGCTTTTTGTTTGGTTTCTTCCGCCCGGTTTCGTGTCCTCACGAAACCTTTTATTCTGCGTACTTTTCAGAATTCAAACTTTATCCTACTGAATTTCAATCAATCGGATTCGCCGCCACTCCTTCAAAAGTCATGACAATGGGCTTGATGGTGCCATCCTCATTGAATTCCATCACATCGATACATGTCACACGATGATCTCTGTCCTCGTTTGGAATGGGTCTTCTGTGATAGATCATATACCAATCATCTGAGTTGGGCTTTTGGATCACAGAGTTATGTCCTGCTCCAGTTGCGATGCTATCTCTTTCCAAGATGGTTCCCACTCTTTCAAAAGGCCCTGTCGGAGAATCAGACATGGCGTAAGCTACTTTGTAGCTTTCATTCGTCCAGCCACCTTCAGACCACATTAGATAATAAGTTCCATTTCTCAAAAACATAAAAGGGCCTTCCACATAGCCTTCTGGGGTAATTTCATGGAAAAGCTCACCATCTTCCCAAGGTTCAAAACCGGTAAAGTCAGCGTTTAATTTCCCCAAATTACAGTGTCCCCAGCCTCCGTAAAAGAAGTAATGGGTGCCATCTACATCTTTGAATACAAACTGATCGATCGGCTGTGCACCATTGTAAAATTCAGAGAGTAAAGGTTCTCCCAAATAGTCTTTGAATGGACCTCCCGGGTTGTCAGCCACAGCGATGCCGATTCCACCAAAGTGGTTGATGTCATTATTCGGATCGTAACCCGCACGCTCGGGAGTCTGGATGTCATTGGCAGAGAAAAAGAGGTAATATTTCCCATCCTTTTCAATTGCCGCTGGAGCCCACATAGCCTGTCTGGCCCATTTGATTGCTGCGGTATCCAGGATATTTGCATGCTTTTCCCACGTCACCAAGTCTTTGGAAGAGAATGCATCAAAGTGCAATTGTTCTTTGTATTTGGCCGAAAAAGTCGGATACACCCAATATTCATCTCCAAAAACGATCCCTTCCGGATCAGCATACCAACCCTCAAAAATGGGGTTGCCAGAAAGCTGTGGAGCTTCTTCTTTCGTTTCAGTTTTAGTAGAGCATGCAAACGCTAAAAGCGAAAGCCCCCAAACAAAATGCTTTTTCATCAAATAGAGAATTGGTTTGAAACCTTAATATTAGAAAATGTATGCTTCACAAGTGTCAGCTTTTTCTGGACGGGGAATAATAGGTTTGGGTGAAGTATTTAGGTTCTTCGGAATTTAAAATTCCGAAGAACCTAAAACAGTCTAAACTTTTGTATGTTAGTAAAACTACATGAATCAAAAACTAGCCATAGTCATCGGATCGGGAATTGCCGGAATTGCCGCGGCCATTCGTCTTGCCGTAAAAGGGTATCAAGTCGAGGTTTTTGAAGCCAACTCATATCCAGGCGGGAAATTATCGGAAATCAGAAAAGACGGATACAGATTCGACGCAGGACCATCTCTTTTCACTTTGCCAGAGCAAGTGGAAGAGCTCTTTTGCCTGGCCGGAAAAGATCCTAAAGAGCACTTTGACTACCAAAAACTGGATGTGACCTGTCATTATTTTTGGGAAGATGGAAAAAGAATTCAGGTTTGGG
This sequence comes from Algoriphagus vanfongensis DSM 17529, assembly GCF_000429465.1. Lineage (GTDB taxonomy): Bacteria > Bacteroidota > Bacteroidia > Cytophagales > Cyclobacteriaceae > Algoriphagus > Algoriphagus vanfongensis. The sequence goes on from NZ_AUBX01000015.1 coordinate 61,253, forward strand.
CAGATATCAATCGCTTTGCCGAGGAAGTAGAAACCAAATTAGGCGAACCCGCGGATCATATCAGATCGGCACTGAAAGATTCCTCCTTTATCTATAAGCATCTGGCTCCGCTTTTTATGCATCAATCTCTCCATAAGTTGAGAACTTGGACTGGACCAGATGCTTTGAAATCCTATGGAAAAATAGGAAGGCTTGGGATTTTCTCTACCATGAATCAAGCCAATGAAAAGCTATTCGAAAATCCGAAATTGGTGCAATTATTCAATCGCTATGCGACCTACAACGGTTCTGACCCGTATCAGACCCCAGCGACCCTGAATATCATCCCTCATTTGGAGTTCAATATCGGTGCCTATTTCCCCAAAAAAGGGATGCATGATATTACGCTTAGCTTGTACCAACTCAGCAAGGACTTGGGTGTAAACTATCATTTCGATTCAAAAGTAGAAGAGGTAATTGTAGAAAGAGGAAAGGCTGTGGGTGTTTTCGCCAATGGGAAAAGGTTTGATGCTGATTTGGTCGTAAACAATATGGATATGGTCAATGCTTACAAGACCATTTTGAAGAAACAAAAACAACCCAAGCGACTCCTCAACCAGCCCAAATCCAGCTCGGCATTGATTTTCTATTGGGGGATCAAGAAAGAATTTAAAGAATTAGACCTGCACAATATCCTGTTTTCGGAGGATTACAATAGCGAATTTGAGCATATCTTCAAAAAAGGAACCATCTACCAAGATCCTACGGTCTATATCAATAGTACTTCTGTTTGCAAACCTGATGATGCACCAACAGGATGCATGAATTGGTTTACCATGATCAATGTCCCCAATAATCAAGGTCAGAACTGGGATGAGTTGATAGCAGAGGCAAGAAAAAACATCCTTGCCAAAATCAATCGTATTCTGAAAACCGATCTGGAACCCTTGATTGAAGTCGAAGAAATGCTGGATCCCAGACTAATCGAGATCAAAACTTCCAGCGCGCAGGGAGCCTTGTATGGCAATAGTTCCAACAACCGATTTGCAGCTTTTCTCAGACATGCCAACTACTCATCAAGTATCAAAAACCTATACTTCTGCGGAGGATCTGTGCATCCCGGCGGAGGGATTCCTTTGGCCTTGCTTTCGGCGAAGATTATGAGTGATTTTATTCCAAAATTGGAAGACTGAGAGAAAAGAGAATAGAAGATTAAGAGATTGTCCTAAGTCCATGGTTCATAGCTTTCACACCAGTCCATTTAAATTCTTCTAAAACGTCCAATTTTGTAGAATCCGTCAAACTCCACTCTACTACGCGTAAATCGTAATTCGTAAATCAAAAAATCTCCGTTGCTCGTTTTTCGTAAATTTCCTATCGCTTTCGATTATAGAGATTGAGAGAATAAGAGATTGTACTTGGTCCATGGCTTTCGCACCAATCCTTTTAAATTCTCCCAATGACGTTCAATTTTGTAGAATCCGTCAAACTCCACTCTATTGCTCGTAAATCGTAATTCCTAAATCAATAATTCTCCGCTGCTCCAACTTCTCATTTCGTAAACTATGATTACTAATCACTGAGACTGAATACTAGCCAAGGCTTCCTGCACCAAATCCTGCTCAAAACCCTTCTGCATCAAATAGCCGACAACTTTATAACGCTTTTTGAAAAGGTCAGCTTCAGTAGTCTTCTCCCATTTCTTTTCGGTCTCACACAGCAGAGTGTCATAGTATTCCTCAGGATCTATCTCTGACAAACCCTTTCTGATCAATTCTTCAGAGATCTGTCGCATTTTGAGTTCTAGCTTGATTCTGTTTCTACCCCATTTCTTTAGGCGGAATTTACCCCGGGCAAAAGCCTTAGCATAGCGCTCTTCATCCAGAAATTTCTCAGTGATCAGATACTCGATCAGCTCCTCTGCTTTTTCTCCCGAAATCTTTTTTTCATAGAGCTTTCGGCGGACCTCCCAGGCACATCGCTCTTGGTAGGCACAATAGCTCGAAAGCTTCTCTTTAGCTTCCTCGAGAGTCCAGGTTTTTTTTGGGCTAGAGGAAGGCTTATTTTTTCGCCAACCAGACATTTTCCTTACTTTTAGGCCAAAATGAAAATTTTTAGAAACTCAAACCTATAAAAATTTTAAATCCGATATGCGCAAAAAAATCATCGCCGGAAACTGGAAAATGAATCTGACTTTTGATGAAGGCCAAAAACTGACCTCTGAAATCGTCAACATGTACAAAGACGAGCAGGTTTCCGATGTGACGGTAGTGCTCAATCCTCCCTTTCCTCACCTATTCCCAGTTAAGAAATTGATCGGAGATACCGCAGGAATTTTCGTTGGCGCCCAAAACTGCTCCGACAAAGACTCTGGTGCCTATACCGGTGAAACCTCTGCTTCTATCATCGCTTCTTTTGGAGCACAATATGTGATCATCGGACATTCGGAAAGAAGAGAATACTTCAAAGAAGATAATGAGCTACTGGCACTGAAAGTGAAAAAGGCTTTGGAAAATGGCTTGACCCCGATTTTCTGCTGTGGTGAATCTCTTGAAATTCGCGAGGCTGGTACTCACGAATCCAACGTGAAATTCCAATTGACTGACTCCCTATTCTCTCTCAGCGCAGAGGAAATCCAAAAAGTAGTCATCGCATACGAGCCTATCTGGGCTATCGGAACAGGAAAAACCGCATCAGCTGACCAAGCTCAGGAAATGCACCAAGCTTTGAGAAGACATCTAGCCAGCAAATATGGCAAAGAAGTAGCTGCTGAAATTTCGATTCTTTACGGAGGTAGCATGAAGCCGGACAATGCCAAAGAATTGCTTTCCAAAGAAGATGTGGACGGTGGTTTGATCGGCGGGGCTTCTTTGAAATCAAGAGACTTTATCGACATCGTAAAATCTTACTAAACCATGGATTACCTGGAATTTAAAATCACCTGCCTGGAGGAATTCCGGGAAATCCTGATTGCCGAATTATCTGAAATTGGCTTTGATTCCTTCCTCGAGACAGAGGAAGGAATTGATATTTATGCCCCTTCTGATTCCTTCGAAAGAGTAGCATTTGACGAGCTAATCGCAAAATACCAAGAGGCTGCTCAGATTACGGTGACCGAAGGAAAGGTAGCCAAAGTCAACTGGAATGAGGAGTGGGAAAAAAACTATGATCCCATCGCAGTAGATGATTTGGTCTATGTCAGAGCTTCTTTTCACCCAGCAAAAGAGGGATTCAAGCATGAGATCGTCATCAACCCGAAGATGTCTTTTGGCACAGGGCATCACGCGACTACTTTTCAGATGCTCAAACTCCAAGGGACTATCGCCCATCATGGAAAAAGAGTCTTGGATGTTGGTTCTGGCACTGGAATTCTCGCTATTATGGCTCATCTTCTGGGGGCCAGTGAGGTAGAAGCTTTTGATATCGACGACTGGTGTGTGGACAATGGCAATGAAAATTTTGAGCTCAACGGAATGGGGCTGAAGATGGGGCTCGGTACCATTCGTGAGGTAAAACCTCAAGGTCCTTACGACATTGTTTTGGCAAACATCAACAAGAATGTCCTCTTGGATGAAATGGAGGTGTATGCCTCACTTTTGGAAAAAGATGGATTTCTCTTCCTCAGCGGTTTCTATACAGAGGATATTGAGGATCTCTTGGAAGTGGCAAATCCACTGGGACTTGAGATGATCAAAAGCTCTGAAAAGAACAATTGGGCAGCATTAATCCTTAAAAAATCCTAAGATGCAGGAGCTGATTAGTTATGCAGTCATTTTCGCAGCCTTGATCGGACATTGTCTTTTGGCTGGTAAAATGTACCGTACAGTACATGCAGATAATGACCTGAGCATCAAGGAGAAGAACGACTGGAAACTTAAAGCACTTATTTTTCCTGGATTTTTTTGGTTTCGCTACAAAAACACGAAAGGCTGAAGCCACTGAAACCTTTTCGGGTTATCTTCGATTGAAAGACTAATGCCCTCTTCAAAAGAGGCAGATTCTATCCCAAATTCTTTCGTAATTTAGCCAAATGGAGTACGTCTGGAAGCAAAAACCCAAAGCCTCACAAGCCACCATTGAGCGATTAGGCAAAGAGATCAATGTGAATCCCACCTTGGCGAATATGTTGATCAATCGGGATGTGGAGAGTTTTGAGCAGGCCAAGGACTATTTCAGACCTACTTTGAGCCAATTGCATGATCCTTTTTTGATGCAGGACATGCAAGCTGCCGTGGAAAGGATCGAGCTGGCGATCGCAAGCGAAGAAAAAATCCTTGTCTACGGAGACTACGACGTAGACGGAACGACAGCCGTGGCCTTAGTTTATAGTTTTTTAAAAGGCATTTACCCTCATGTGGACTTTTATATCCCAGATCGCTATAAAGAAGGATATGGTATTTCCGAAAGGGGAGTCCGCTACGCTGCCGAAAATGACTTTTCCCTGGTAATCGCACTAGACTGCGGGATCAAAGCTATTGACAAGGTCAATCTTGCCAAGCAACTGGGAGTCGATTTCATCATCTGTGACCATCATACTCCGGGCGACGAACTGCCACAGGCTATCGCAGTGCTGGATGCCAAGCGAAAAGACTGTGTCTATCCCTACAAAGAACTTAGTGGTTGCGGAGTGGGCTTCAAGCTGATTCAGGCTTTTGCGAAAGCAAAAAAAATGGAAGAATCCAGCCTTTATGGCTACTTGGATTTGCTGGTAGTAAGTATTGCTGCTGATATCGTACCAATCACCGGAGAAAACCGTATCCTCGCCTATTACGGGCTGGACCGAATCAATAATTCTCCTAGGCCGGGACTCAAAGCCCTTATTTTCCGCAGTAAAATAGAGAAGGATATCGGCATCTCCGATATAGTCTTCAAAATCGGACCTCGTATCAATGCCTCCGGGAGACTCGAGCACGCCAAAGCTTCGGTGGAGCTCTTAATTTCCACTGATTTGGAAGAAGCCATCGAACGGGCCAAACTTGTCGACGAAGTCAATGCGACCAGAAGGAATTTTGACGAAAATATCACCAAGGAAGCTTTTGAAATGATTGCTTCCCGAGAGGAAGAAGCTGAGTGGAATACCACGGTTCTTTTCAAGGAAGATTGGCACAAAGGAGTGATCGGAATCGTAGCCAGTCGCTGTATCGAAAAGTATTACAGGCCTACGATTATCCTCACCGAATCCAACGAAAAAGCCACTGGAAGTGCACGCTCAGTGGTAGACTTTGACATCTACGAAGCTATTGCCGAATGCTCCGATTTACTGGACCAGTTTGGCGGACACAAGTATGCTGCTGGTCTCACCCTATCGGTGGACAAGGTGCCTGCTTTTCAAAGCAAATTTGAAGCAGTAGTCAAAAGTCGCATCGAGGAAGTACACCGCAAACCCGTCATAGAGGTAGATGACGAATTGCTATTAGATCAGATCAATTACAGATTTTACAATATACTCCGCCAAATGGCACCTTTTGGCCCTGGCAATCCAGAACCTGTGTTTAGGATTTCCAATGTCTTGGCAGAAGATGTCACCGTTTTGAAAGACAAGCACCTGAGATTCAAAATTGTGCAAGATGGACAGGTGACCACGCCTGTATGTCTCGGATTTGGCATGGCAGACCGCGCCAAAGACCCGGATCTGACTACCGTGAATATGCTACGAGGCAGGATGCGATTTGACATTGTAGCGGAGATGAGAGAGAATTTTTTCAGAGACAGGAGTAGCCTGCAACTCTATGTGAAAGACATCAAATTTGATTAGGATGAAACTTCGGGCCGACCATTTGGTAAAAATCTACAAAGGCAGACGTGTCGTCAATGACATTTCTGTGGAAGTCAAACAAGGTGAAATTGTCGGGCTTCTCGGCCCCAATGGAGCTGGAAAGACTACTTCATTTTATATGATAGTGGGACTGATCCAGCCTAACGAGGGGAAAATTTTTCTGGAAAATGAAAATATCACCAGTCTCCCGATGTACAAGCGAGCTCAGGAGGGAATCGGCTATCTCGCTCAGGAGGCCTCCGTTTTCAGAAAATTATCGGTCGAAGAGAATATTCGGGCCGTATTGGAAATGACCAATATGCCCAAAGCCCAGCAGAAAGAAAAGGTAGAAAGTCTCCTCGAGGAATTCAGTCTGACTCATGTCCGCAAAAACTTAGGGATGGTCCTATCAGGAGGCGAACGAAGAAGAACCGAAATCGCTCGGGCTTTGGCAGTAGATCCCAAATTTGTGCTCTTGGATGAACCTTTTGCCGGGGTCGATCCTATCGCAGTAGAAGAGATCCAAACCATCGTCGCCAAACTCAAAACCAAAAATATCGGAATCCTGATTACAGATCATAATGTCAACGAGACGCTCTCAATTACAGACAGGGCATATTTGATGTTTGAAGGGAAACTGCTCAAAGCAGGGACTGCCGAAGAGCTAGCCGCAGATGAGCAAGTCCGAAAAGTATATTTAGGAAGTCAATTTGAGCTGAAACGTAAAATTTTTAATCACTAATGGAAGTCTTAAACAGCTTCATGACCTGGATTTTCAAAAACAGACTGGGTCAGATCGACAATTTTAAGAAAAACCCAATTCCTGTTCAGGAGGAGATTTTTTGGGATTTGATAGAGGCCGGAAAGCACACCACGTTCGGAAAAGAACATGATTTCGCGTCCATCAAAACCTATCAGGATTTTGCTGCAAAAGTTCCCGTACTCGATTATGCTGGCATCAAGCCCTACATCGATCGACATATGAAAGGGGAGCAGTTTGTACTCTGGGACACCGAGATCGAATGGTTTTCGAAGTCCTCAGGTACTACCTCCAGTCGCAGCAAATACATTCCTGTTTCTGAAGAAAGTCTGGAAGATTGTCATTACAAAGGTGGCAAAGACATGGTATCGATCTATGTAAACAACTTTCCAGAGTCTAAACTATTCTCAGGCAAAAGCCTCTCTGTAGGTGGTACACTGGAGAAAAACCCACTTAATCCTGATGGGAGTGCAAAAGTCGGTGATATCTCTGCCGTCATCATGCAAAACCTCCCGATCTGGGCTCAATTTGTCAGGACTCCATCGCTAGAAACAGCTCTGATGGGGGAATGGGAGGCCAAAATCGACAAAATGGCTAAAGAGACGATGAATGAAAATGTCGTCAGCATTGCCGGTGTTCCCACTTGGACCATCGTTTTGATCCGGAAGGTTATGGAACTAAAAGGTGCCAAGAATATTTTGGAAGTCTGGCCCAATCTGGAGGTCTTTTTTCATGGCGCAGTAGCTTTTGGCCCCTACAGATCACTCTTCAAAGAACTCATTCCCTCGGACAAAATGAGGTATATGGAGACCTATAATGCTTCCGAAGGGTTTTTTGGGCTTCAGGATCAGCCTGACTCTGACGAGCTTCTACTTCTCTTGGATTATGGGATTTTCTACGAATTTATCCCCATGGAAGAATGGGATAGCGATAGCCCTCAAGTGATCCCGCTACAAGAGGTAGAAGTAGGGAAAAATTATGCACTTATCATCACAACCAATGGAGGTCTCTGGAGATACAAAATAGGAGATACGGTCAAATTCACCTCGACAAGCCCCTATCGCTTCCGGATCTCTGGAAGGACAAAACACTTCATCAATGCATTTGGCGAAGAGGTCATTGTAGAAAATGCTGAAAAAGCCATTGCCATGGCTGCTGAAGAAACGCAGGCAACTGTGTTGAACTTCACTGCTGCCCCGGTATATTTTGAAGGGAGTGACAGCAAGGGTGCACATGAGTGGATCGTTGAGTTCAAATCCCCCCCAGCACAGCTTGAGCGCTTCAAGGAGGTGCTGGACCAGCATTTACGAGAAGTCAATTCTGACTACGATGCTAAAAGACATAAAGACTTGGCTCTTGAAAAGCCAATAATTCATATAGCTCCAGAAGGTCTGTTTGAACATTGGCTCAAATCCAAAGGAAAGCTGGGAGGACAAAATAAAGTCCCAAGGCTTGCTAACACACGGGAATATTTGGACGAGTTACTGCCTCTACTTCAGGAGCTGGCATAGATCAGAACCTGCTCAATGAAGCTTTGCACCATTGGGAGCTGTCCGCTCTGCTGTAGTCAGAATGATAGCTCCATTCGGATCTGAAAATCCAGTAATCAAGACTTCTGACATAAAATCAGCAATTTGCCGGGGTTTGAAATTGACCACGCAGAGTACTTGCATGCCAATGAGATTTTCTGGGTCATATAGCTTGGTGACTTGCGCAGAAGATTTTTTCACTCCAAGCTCTTCTCCCAAATCAACCCAAATTTTATAGGCAGGTTTTCTCGCTTTCTCAAAATTTTCTACCCTTAAAATTGTTCCTATTCTAAGATCAATTTTGGAAAAATCTTCGATATCAATCGTTTGCATAGAAAAATTTTTTACTATTTTTAGAAACTCTTTGCAAACCTATTACTTAAACTTTGGTAATCCAATTTTAAAAATGTCCAAAATTTCAATATTTTCTTTCAAGAAAGCTGGAATTCTTAGTGGAGTCACGCTAGGATTATGCCTATTGGCAGGAGAATCTTTTGCTCAAAGCGAGCGAGACAAATTGGAGCCTGAGTCTTCCAAGACGATGGATAGAGTCATCTTGGAGGATCAATTAGAGCAAGAAGTGGTGATTCCCAAAGTTTTACCAGCGACAAACAAGTCTACTCAGAAGCCATCTCCGATCCCAAGTACTCCTATTCGTAGAGAAGTGGTTTTGAATCCGGAGGGTAAAAAAGTAGAGCCAGTACCATCTACGCTATCATTCAATATCTTTTTGTACGTGGTGGACAAGTTCAAAGCAGATTAAGTTGTGTTTTCTTAATATGAAAAAAAAGAGGCTCATGGGCCTCTTTTTTTTATGCTTCTGCTAGAAATTCTTCTAAGTCCTTCAAACTGATTCTACCCTCATAGAAGGCCCGTCCAAATACCGCAGCTTTTAATCCAGCTTCTTTCATTTTTCTAAAATCATCTATCCCCCTGACTCCTCCGCTGCCTGCGAGATGAATAGACGGGAATTTTTCCATGATCTGTCGATACAGCTCAATATTTGGCCCTTCCATGACGCCATCTCGACTGATATCGGAGCATTTGACATACTTGAGTCCTCTATCATGAAAAAACTCAATGTGATCAAAAAGATCAATACTGGTTTTTTTCAACCATCCCCGGATTTTGATTTTGTAATCGGCAGGATTGGTATCGGCAGCGAGATTTATTTTTTCACGGCCATAGGAAAGGAGAAATTGTGAAAATCGCTCTGGATAATTGGCTGCTGCGGAAGAAATAGTGACGGTCTTGGCTCCAAACTCAAAGCTTTTGATGACATCACCATCTGTCGTGATGCCACCGGTATAATCCACCTTCAGATCGGTATAGCCCGCAATCGCCTCTAGAATGTGATAATTTTTGGGTTCGCCTCGACGGGCTCCATCCAAATCCACTAAATGCAAGCGTTGGATACCGATAGATTCAAATTGCTGGGCAATTTCCAGTGGATTATTGGAAATCACTTCTTCGGTAGAAAAATCACCTCTTTGGAGCCGGACACATTTTCCGTTGATCAACCAAATGGAAGGAATGATTTCAAACGTCATCATATTTTTAGGTTTATTGGACTGAGATCTGCGTATTGCATCCCTAAGATAATACTGTAGTCAGGTTTCCACTATATCGAAAAATTAATTCTTTTGAATATTTTTTAGATACCCGTGGTCAAACCCATTCCTTGATCACCTTAAAAAATCAATTTTGCCACCTTCCCATCCGGTCCAGATGCCCACATACTCCCTCCACTGTGGCTCAGCTCAACAGCCCGGAATGTCTCCTGAGAAAATGACTCCCAACTAAGACCTCCATCTTTTGAAAAGTCTGTTCCGGTCGTCCCCACAGCAATAATCCATTGAAATCTAGGGAAATATTGCACACCTGAACGATAGCCCAAAGGCGGTGAAGTAGGTTCTACCCATTGCTGGTGAGTGAGTGAAAACAAACCAAAATTCCCCTCTACCAAGTCTGGCTGAGTATAATCCCCGCCGACCATGATCAACTCTCCTTTTCCATCTGAGGTCATACTAAAAATCCCTTGAGAAGATTCCCCCTGATTCATAGGGCTTTTAGTTTTTAGCCAAGTACTTCCACGGTCACTTGAGATGTAAAGATTGGACTCGCTACCACCGCTACCCAGAAAAAGCTCATCTCCTACCGCCAGTAGATTTGAGGCACTCGCTGCAAATGCAGCCTCTCCTGAGATTGGATCAGGAAGGGTTTTGAGTGCAGTCCAAGTAGTTCCTTGGTCGATAGTCTGCAGCAGCATCCACTTGCCATCCACCGGATCGCCGATCACATAGCCCCGATCCTCATCAGCAAATGTAATCCCGTCCAAAAATGCTTCTTCTACCTCTTGATGCTTGAGCAACCAAGTCTTACCCCCATCTTCGGTCTTGTAAATGACCGATGGCTGGCCTGCAGACACCACCACAGCAGTCTCCGCATCAAAGGCATGGATAGATCTGAAATCTACCGTATCCAAGCCAGCCACAATTCCGTGAGTCCAAGTCTTGCCTCCATCCACAGTCCTTAGCCAAGTACCTTCGGAGCCACTCGCCCAAGCAATATCTTTGGTGACAGCAGAAAGCCCTCTCAAAGAGCTTTTCACGGGAGTTTCAAAAATTTCCCAACCCGATGGTTTATCGGGAATACTTTCCTCTTCTGAATTTTGGCAGGAAAAAAGCGCTAACCCGAAGGAAAGCGCTAATAAATACTTCTTGATCATGCGATATAAATTAAGGAACATCCACCGCTCTGTAGGCCTGGATCAGGGCTTCTTCCCCCTCCTTGCCAGGTTGGGCATTGCCGTGCTCCATTCCACAGATACCTTGGAAGCCTTTTTCATGGATAAATTTAAAGACATTACCATAATGAATTTCGCCTGTTCCTGGTTCCTTTCTGCCTGGATTATCTCCGATTTGGATATAAGCAATCTCATCCCAGGTCTTTTGCATAGTGGCAATGAGATTTCCTTCATTGCGCTGCATGTGATACGCATCGTATAGGATCTTACAAGCCGGACTATCCACAGCTTTGCAAATCATATAGGATTGATCAGCATGTCTTAGGAAAAGGTCCGGATTGTCACTCAATGGCTCCATCACCATCACCAATCCATGCGGCTCGAAGATTTCAGAAGCTCGCTTATAAGCCTCGATGATATTGGCTGTCTGGACACCCATGGGAAGGTTTCTCTCAAAATAACCAGGAACTACAGTCATCCAAGTGGCATTGACACGCTTGGCCACCTCCACAGATTTTTTACAGGTAGCCAAGAATGTATCCATGAATTCTTGCTTTCCAGTAGTCAGAGATACTTTCCAGTTGTCTCCACCATCAATGACAAAAACTCCCATTCTCATCCCGAGCTCCTCCATAGTTTTGGCAATCAGAGTCTGATCTTCGACTGATCTGCCAAGCATTCCATTGTCTTCCAACGAACGGAAACCTTGATCTGCCATGAATCTCAACTCATCTTCAAGACCTCCCGGAGCTGAATTGCGAAACATCCCGAAATGTGGAGCGAAGTCCATTTTGAAAACTGGAGCTTTCTTTTGTTCCATTCCAAAAGCAGGCATAGCCATAGCACCTGTCATACCCATCAAGGTACTTCCTAATCCTACTTTTTTGATAAATCCTCTTCTTTCCATGGCTTAGATCACTTTAGTTTTTCCAGGAACCGCATGTGGATAATACCCATCTTCACCCGGCAAAACTTTTGGATTAGCATCCCAAGCCAAAGTCTCTGGCATCAGGTCTATGGAACCATTGAGTGCTTCATCCCACGTCAAAGGCTTACCGGAATACGTAGCATAACGTCCCATAATGGCAGTCATGGTACTTTTAGCGGCATTTTCAGCATCCGCATATTTATAATCCCCATTGAAAAGAGCCTCCCAAAGCAAATCATGCTCTACTTGATAGGGATTAGGCTGATTTTTTCTGTCATGCTCATAGAGCACATTTCCTTTCCAATCTTTCAGAGTACCGTGATTTCCAGCACTTAGGTAAGCTGTGCCTTTAGTACCTTGGAAGCTTTCGTCTACTCTATTTTGAGCGCCAGGAAAATGCCTGCACTCACTGTGGATCACAGAGCCATCCGCATAAGTATATGTCAATACATGATGGTCAAAGATTTCACCATTTTCTTTACCAGTTCTCACCAATCGACCTCCGGTACCTTCCGCTTTCACAGGGTAGCCTTTCTTCACCCAATTGGCAATGTCGATGTTGTGGACGTGCTGCTCATTGATATGATCACCACACAGCCAGTTGAAATAATACCAGTTTCTCATTTGGTATTCCATTTCAGTTTGGCCAGGTTGTCTTTCTCTTACCCAGACACCCCCGTCATTCCAATATACCTGTCCATTGATGATATCACCGATTTCACCATCATGGATTCTTTTGATAGTTTCGACGTAGTTAGCTTGATAATGTCTCTGAAGACCCACTACCACGTTCAATTTTTTGGCTTTTGCCTCTTCAGCAGCCTTTAGGACTTTACGGATACCCGCAGCATCTACTGCTACCGGCTTTTCCATGAATACTTGCTTTCCTTGCTTGACAGCTTCTTCGAAGTGCATGGGGCGGAATCCTGGAGGTGTGGCCAATATCACCACATCCGCTTCGGCAATAGCTTGCTTGTAGGCATCAAAACCGACAAACTTTTTATCTTCTGAAACAGTGACTACATCTTTGCCATACTTCTCGATCAGAGGCTTGTATGCCCCATCCAAACGATCTCTAAAGGCATCAGCCATAGCGACCAGCTTGATGTTATGACCAGTATTTAAAGCTTGAAAAGCGGCTCCGGTACCACGACCGCCGCACCCGATTAGGGCAAGCTTAAGCTCAGTGACAGGTGCTGCATAAGCACCGGGAAGAACAAATGAGGAGGCTAGCAATCCGCCTGTGGCTAGAGCAGAGGTTTTGATGAAATCTCTACGTGAGTTTTCTAATTTCATAATATGGTTGTTTTGAGGTTTAATAATCTGTGATAGGGGCTGCGGTGTAGTAGGCTTTGATTTCTTCTTCGCTAGGTGGAGTCAAAGGTCTAACTAGTCGCATGCCTAAAAATGGAGCTTCGGGAAACCACCATTGACTTTTCGGGATCTGCGGATCGATTCGCTTCCAATCAGCACTGGAGACAAACCGTTTGGAAGAAGTGATTTCCGCAGATGGCGTATCATAGCTTCCCCCTCTTACCACTCTCGGATATAGTTCACTTGAGGGGTTTAAGGGATTTTCTTCTGCTGAAGCCGCATAGAACTCAGGATCATACTGATCAGCAGTCCATTCGAGCACATTGCCATAGATGTCATACAGTCCCCATGGGTTTGGCTTTTTGGTGCCTACCGGATGAGTCAATTCCTCCGAATTTTCCTTGGTCCAAGCGTATTCGTCCATTAGAGACGCATCAGTGCCAAAGAAAAAAGGTGTATCTGTTCCGGCTTTGGCGGCATATTCCCATTCAGCCTCTGTAGGCAATCTGTAGAATATCCCGGTTTTCAAATATAACCAGTGACAATATTGGACGGCTCCATATTGCGTCATCCCGATCGCTGGCTTGCCTTCTTTACCCATTCCAAAAGTCATATCCAAATAAGGAATACTTGGCCTGGTCAAACCATCCACAATATCCCCGATAGGCCCTTCGGAAATCGCCAATTCGTAGTTTTTGTCCAAAAACATCTCAAAAGCATCCCAGGTTACTTCATGAGTTCCCATCCAAAAGGGATCAATTTTGACGGAATGAGTAGGCTTTTCATCTGAATCTCCATTATCAGAACCCATCATAAAAGTGCCTCCCGGAATAGGAGCCATATCAAATGTGACTTGAGAGCCCGGTATTTTCTGGGAATAAGGCTCAAATACCGAGTCTTCTGAATCTGAGCCGAAAAGCCAGAAAAAGGAAATAAGGGTAATCTTTTTAAGCATCGAAATAAGAAATAAACTAGTGATAGATATGGATACCTTGCCCTTTGACAAGGAATAATAGTTTCTGATCTAGTGGCAAAATAGACCGGATCTCGCCAGTCACACTTAAGCCAGACTCAGCAGCAGAAAGCGGGTCAAAATTGCCCTGACCATCTCCCAGTAAAACCAGTCCTTTGCCGGCATCATACTTGCCAAGACTTAGCTTTCCAAATCCCAAGTTTCCACCCAGAATCATATCCAGATTTCCGTCTTGATTGACATCTGCTGCCAAAGAACTATATACCGGAAAAATCTGGGCTTGCATAGGAAGATTCTTTTTGCGGTAAATACCTGATGCGTCCTGCACCAAATAGACTGTTTCCAGTTCGTTGATCTGGATAGAAGAGGCTCCGGACTTTTCTGCCGGAGTGAACAGCTTGTCAAACGTCGTCTGGGAATACACCTTGAAATCCAAGTATTTCTTCTTTTGAATCGGGATTTGAGCTATCAGTTCATTCCGGCTTGCAAGAGGATATTTTTCATCCCCGATATAATATCCAAATATCGGATCGATGGTACCATTGCTGTCAAAGTCTTTGTAAAGCAATTCCATCGGTTGCTCAAAGCTGGCATTGAGCTGTGTATTGAGCCCAAGATTGCCTATTACTAATTCTGTCTTGCCATCGCCATCCCAGTCACTTGCCTCCACGGAATTCCATAAGCCCACCAATGGGCGGTCAAAAAATTGGGAAGTTTGGTTCCTCATTTCACCTGACTCCATTCCCAAAACAGTTACTGGAGTGGCTTCACCTACCAAGACTACTTGTTGCTTTCCGCTGCCATTGAGATCCATCACAATCATATCTGTGATCATACCCAGATCTGCCATCCAGCTTTGATTGATTCCACTGAGGGAAAAGCTACCAGTCCCATCATTTTCCCAAAGTTGGATTCCTTTGGAACTTGGGTACTGATCTGGCACTTGGCGAAAAGCAAGTAGTACATCCTGATCTCCGTCCTGATCCCAATCCCACTGGCCAACTGCCGAGATAGGAAAATCAAAATACGGAAAGGCTTCTACCTGCTCTCTAAATGTTCCTTTTCCGTCATTCAAATACAATTTGGCAGTCCAAGCTTTCGAAGTAGGATAAAAATCATACAAGCCACCAGTCACTACCAATAAGTCCAAATTTCCATCTCCATTCGCATCCATACTCACCACATCTACCTCTCCCTGAAAAGAAGTGGATTCAAAGGCGGATGAATTTGGGTTACCAAAAGCTCCACTCGAAGTCTGGAAGTATACCGCACCTGCCGCTCCTGCTTCTCCTCCCACGAAAATATCCTCCCTACCGTCCTGGTTGAAATCACCAGTGACCATGGCTTTGCCTTGCCCTGACACCGGATGCAGCATCAAAGGCTGACGCTTGTAATCATTGGTGATTTTCCCTTGCTTCACTGGCAAAACCTGTGATTGTTGGAGCAGGGTCTCCCCGGTTATGGACTTAACATATGCCGATTCTCCCATCTCTGGCTTGAGTTCCAGCGTCTGGTTTGCGTCGATGGATTTGACGATCTTCTTAGGCCCTCCGATCCAGGAAATCTCTAAAGAATCCACCTTAGTGCTCGCTCCCAAGCCTACCAGAAGAGTAGGGCTGACAGAGGACTGGTAGCCGCGATAGGGATTTTGTTCGAGGTATTGAACCGCTCCATCGGTGTACACTTTCAAACTAGTGCCAATGGCAAAAGAATTTTTTCCCTCTCCGAGAAGACGGATTTTCAGGTAATTTTTACTTTCCCTTTCATTGCTTTTATTTTCGTAGACCCCTGCTGGAGCATTGACATTGTTGATCACCAAATCAAGGTCTCCATCTTGGTCCAAATCTGCGTAGGCTGCCCCATGACTGTTGGATGCATGATCAAATCCCCAGTTTTTTACTTCATTTTCAAACTGAAGATTCCCAAGGTTCTTATAGACATAATTATTCAATTCTGTAGAAGGCATGGATTTTACCAGATTCAGGAGATCTTCCCGCTTTAGTTTTCCTCCAGAAGTTCGTACATAGTTATCCATGTAGTTCAAAAAATCCTGATTGTTGTAGTCCCTCATGTAACCATTGGTGACGAAGAGGTCTTTCAGTCCATCATTGTCAAGATCTGCGAAAAGTGCCGACCAGCTCCAGTCGGTATTCGAAATACCCGAAAACTGTCCAACTTCAGAAAAAGTCCCTGTTCCATCATTGACATGGAGCATATTACGCATGTATTGGTGATGCCAGCCTCTGTCGACATTGAGCTGAAACAACTCGAAATTGTCCGGAGCCAGCAGTAACTTTTGCCTTTCATTGTCCTCCGGAAGCATGTCCAAGGTGAAAATATCCACCAGCCCGTCATTGTTTACATCGACCAGATCGTTGCCCATGGAGAAATTGGAAATATGCCCCAATCGCTCTCCGATTTCATCTTTGAATCGGCCATTTTTCTGATTGATGTAAAGGAAATCCGGAATCGAATAATCATTGCCTATGTAAATATCCGGCCAGCCATCCTGATTGACATCTGCCGTAGAAACCCCAAGCCCATAAGAAAACATGGAACTGGAAATACCAGCCTTTTCGGTGATTTCGACAAATTTTCCGTTTTGATTTTCAAAAAGTTGGGAACCCGCCTCATGCCTTTCCTGCATCAATTTTTGGGTAACCATGACATTTTGATTTTGGATGGATTTGGTATTATGATTCAGAAGAAACATATCCAGATCTCCATCCAGATCAAAGTCAAAAAAACTGGCAGAGGTACTCGGTGCAGGAGAATCTAGGCCATATTCAGCCCCTTTTTCTGCGAAAACAGGGATTCCATCCTCTCCCGCGCCTTGATTAATAAAAAGTTGATTTCGCCTTTTTTCTGGAGGCAAAGCTCCAGAGCGACATAGATAAATATCCAGCAAACCATCACCATTGACGTCTGCCATGACAGCCCCGGTATTCCACGGTCCTTCTGGCCCAGCTACTTGAGCTTGAGCTGTAATATCTTTGAATTTGAAATTGCCCTCATTGAGGTACAGTTTATTGCCACTGACATTGGCAGAAAAATAAATGTCATCCAAGCCATCCTGATTGATATCGCCGATGGCCACTCCACCTCCATTATAAAGATACTCATACATCAGGACATTGAGATTGAGAGATTCTTCCAAGGAATTTTGAAATGAAATCCCAGAACTGGATGGATCTATCTGGTGAAAAAGTGTGGATTCTGAAGTTGAACTGGATTTGTCAATTTCCTGATCGGATGAGCATGCAAAAAAGAGGGGAAGGGTAATTGAGGTTATTAGGGGTAGTACTCGTTTCATAGTCGTAATAAATCCGGGCCATCTTTAAAGATGGCCCGGAAAATTAAGAAACTTATTCGAATCCAGGATTTTGGATCAAATTGGAGTTTCGATTCATCTCATCCCTATGGATCGGAATGAAATACATTTTATCTAGCCAGGTTCTATTTTCTTTACCTGGGTCAATGTTGATTACAGAATAATCGTAATCGTATAGCTCAGGATCGTATCTATAGATAGAGACACTTGCACCCGGTTTCAAAGTACCGGTAATGCTGATTCCATTTGCTTTACGTCCTAGTGTTTCCTCTGCAATCATCCATCGTCGAGCATCATGATAGCGCTGCTCTTCATAGGCCATCTCGATTCTACGCTCATTGCGATATGCCTCCACGAGTTCTTCCCCAGTGGCAGTCACTGCAGGCAATCCTACACGATATCTGATTTGATTCATCCAAGCTCTGGCTTCCTCTTCCTGTCCCAATTCTATAGATGCTTCTACATAGTTTAGTACAGCTTCAGTATACCTCAAGATTGGCCAAGGCACTTCCTGCCAGGTGTTCTGATCTACGATAGCTGGATCTGGATCGATGAATTTTCTCATGTAATAGCCTGTGTAGCTACCATTCCAGTCTTCGATGGAAGAGTTTCTGGTATCCAGACCAAAGTGAGTTTCTACAGTTCCTCCCGGATTGATTTCGTAGGTACCAGTTTGGATTTGACCCAATGGATCCTTGGCTTGGTTGGCTGTGGATCTTGGCTTCCAAGGAGCACCTTCGTAAAGCACAGAAGCATAGAATCTTGCCTCTCTGTTTTCGTATGGAGCTGCTGCATGCTCAGGATTACTCCAGTCAAAATCTGATCCATCCATCATTTGGTAGTCGTCTACCAGTAGTTGGACAGGAGTATTACCAGCCCAGTTGTTATATCCGTTTGGACCATTGAAAAGACCCTGACGGCCCCCGTTTTCTTGCTTGAGATTGATAAAATATCTTCCCAAAATCAGGTCAGCTTCTCCACCATTTCTAGAAAGAGAGGTATTGATATAATTCTGAATTCCTTCTTCATGAGAAACTGGCTCTGAAAGACCGTACATACTACCGGTACTTTTGTCAAGCACTGCTTTGGAAGCAGCCTGAGCTCTTTGCCATCTCTCGGTCTGAGAGCCATCGGTATACGCAATCAATTCAATATTGGCATATCCAGCCAACAGTGTAGAATTAGCTTTTGCCATCCCTGCATCATGCAAGTCACTGGCTGCATAGGTCAACACTCTTGATTTCAAAGCCAAAGCTGAAAGCTCAGAAGCTCTACCTGCGGCCATGGATTTGCCAGCCAATAAAGAAGCAGCATCGTCCAAATCGGCAACGATAAAATCAATGGTTTCTTTCCACGTACTTCTAGGCGCTTCGTATGTCTCCTCGTTCAGTTCGTAAGGTCTGTCTATCAAAGGCACCCCTCCATAATAGCGAGCCAACTGCTGGTAGTAATACGCTCTCATAAACTTCGCCTCACCCATCAATCTATCCACTAGTGCTTGATCGGCAATTTCCGTCTCACTTAGATTGGAGATAGCGATATTTGCACGACGGATATAAGAGTACATGGTACCCCACCAGATGGTGCCATTGACCCAACCAACATCTGCTGGGTTGGTTCTAGCCTCTGTGACGGTAGTGATACCTCTACCCGGGTGAGTAAAGATGGCTTCATCAGTAAGAGATGCAAGCATCTGCTCATCAAATCCGCCATTGCCAAATCCTTGATAGATTCCAGTGACAAATGCTTCGGCCAATGCTGGATCCGTCCACACTGCTGATTCTGAAATCTCTCCCAAAGGATCTACATTCAAGAAATCATTGTTACATCCGACCAACATCAAAATCATGGTCAGCGTCGCAAGTATATTTTTTAGGTTATTTTTCATGTTGTCAATTTTTTAGAATGAAACAGAAAGACCGGTGTTGATCACTCTCGCTTGCGGATAGTATTGACCAGTTTCGCTACTACCTTCAGGATCATATACTTTCAAATCATCCCAAGTAATTAAGTTCAATCCATTCACATAGAATCTTGCGTTTTGGATTCCCACTTTTTGGGTAAGATGTGCTGGTAGATTGTACCCGATTTCCAAGTTTTTCAATCTCAAATAATCGGTTTTTCTAAACCAGTAGGTGTTGCCACCGGAATACCATTGATCGGATCTATTGGCGATACGAGGATGCTCAGAGCTTGGATTGTCGATCGTCCATCTGTTTTCGTAGAAGTCCAAAAGGTAGTTACCTATGTTTCCGGACTCTCCAGCAGACACATATTGTCTAGCTCCCAAAGCACCTTGGAAGAGAATAGCCAAATCAAATCCTTTCCAGTTGGCATTGAAGTTTACCCCTCCTTGGAACAACGGAATGTTGTTATTGTCCATTCGTACACGGTCATCTCCATCGATTTTACCGTCATTGTTGTAATCCTTGTACTTCATATCACCTGGTCTCAAAGTCCCAGTCATCGCTGAATAATCCAAAGTCTCTGCATCAATTTCCTGCTGATCTCTGAACACTCCATCATACTGATACACCAAGAAGGTATTCATAGGGGAGCCAGTAGACATCTGCCATTCTGGAGCTCCCGGAGATTCATCCCAGAACAAGATTTTGTTCTTGGCATAACCACCATTGGCACTGATAGAGTATTGGAACTCGCCCTTGCCACCACGATAACCGACATTGATGTCAAATCCTTTGTTTTCAACTTCTCCGATATTTTCTGCAGGAAGTGAAAGTCCTGTACTCTGAGGAATAGAGGCATTTCTTTGCCAGAGGATGTTGGTTCTCTTATTGTAAAAGAGATCAAACTCGAAGAAGATTTTTCCTTGCAAGAATTGACCTTCAAATCCTAGGTTGGAGTTGTTTGCAATTTCCCAGGTAATTGATCTGTTTGGAATTCTAGTTTCATACAAAGTCTTTGTCTCTGTACCTCCGATAATATATGAGCTAAATCCATAGGTAGACAGGTATTGGAATTCACCAATCTGATCATTCCCCAATTGGCCCCACGAACCTCTAACTTTAAAGAAGTCGAATGTTTGACCAATTCCTGAATTTTTCCAGAAACCCTCTTCGGAAGCTACCCATCCAAGCATGATGCCTGGGAAGAAGCCGAATCGGGTGTCTTCAGGGAAGATATACGATCCGTCATATCTCCAAAGAAACTCTGCCAGATATTTTTCTTTGTAGTTGTAGGCTACTCTACCGAAGTAGTTTAAGCGAGCTCTATTGAAAGCGCCACCACTATTGTTTTTCTCCAAATCACCACCGGCAAACATTTGGTCGATTGCCGTGGAGATAAAGTATCTACGATATGCACTGAAGTCATTTCCTTCGATCGTCTCTCTGTTGACACCAGCTACCACATTGATCGTATGGTTTTCGTTGATGGTTTTGTCATAGGTAAATACACCTCCCAAAAGGATATTCAATTGCTGACTGGTGTATTCGTTCAAATTTGGTTCGGCCGGACCTCTTTGGTTTCCTACCAAGACAGGAGTGACACCATCTTCTTCAAATCCATTGCCTAATTCGTATAGAGTCCATGGAATTTGCCAGTTTTTAGTATATCTGATGTACTTATCAATAGCAGCTGTACCGGTGAATTTCAAACCTTCTACGCCAGGAATCTTGATTTCAAGGTTACCAGTTGTCTGGATATAGTCTCTTTTATCTCGATTATATCCTGTTGCATTAGTAGTGATTACCACAGGGTTTTCACCATTCTCAATATCCGGCCCAGGAAGACCATTTGGCCAGTAAGCAGGCTGATTTGGCTTACCTCTCATCTGCATTCGGAAAATAGCCCCTGCACCTCTGGTAGGGAAGAATCTAAATTCCTCTCTGGCCAAAATGCCCAATCCTACTTTCACATATTCATTGATATTCGCATCGAGGTTGATTCTGAAATCATACTGCTTGTATCCTGTTGCTGCATTTTTATAGTAGGCATCTTGGTTTTGATAGCCTAGGGAAGTCAAGTACTTCACATTTTCACTACCACCTACCAGCTGAAGATTGTATCTGCTTTGCGGAGACCAAGTCTTCAAAGTCTCACCGTACCAGTCAGTGTTTGGATAGTACCAAGGATCAGATCCATTTCTATACAGTTCCAATTCCTCAGGAGTATAAGGAGCGGACCTTACTTGACCATCTGGTCTTACATACTCACCGTTCTGCTTGTATGCCTGATTGGCAGCTTCCCACTCACTGACTGGGAGCTCATAGACACTGAGGTCATTGAGCATCTCTGCGTACTGAGCAGCATCTGCAAGATCAGGAATGACGGTAGGCTGAGCCCAACCTTGGTTCATTTGGAATGTCAATTCCGGCTTGCCCGTACTACCTCTTTTAGTAGTTACGAGGATTACGCCATTTGCAGCACGAGAACCATAGATGGCCGCAGATGCATCCTTCAATACCGAAATGTTTTCGATATCATTAGGATTCAATCTTTCTAGACCACCAGCTCTTGCAGGGATTCCATCGATTACGACAAGGGCGTCGTTGTTACCCAAAGTATTACTACCCCGGATACGGATACCGGAACCATCATAACCAGGCTCACCACTTCTATTGACCGCAACCACCCCTGCCATACGACCGGCGATTGAGTTGGACAAGTTCATGGCAGGAGACTTGGTCAATTCCTTTCCTTTCACCGTAGCTACGGATCCAGTAATGGTTTCTTTTTTCTGCTCACCGTACCCTACGACTACCACTTCCTCGAGGGATTTGGTATCTGGTAGCAAAGTAATATCAAGGGTAGTTCTGGATCCTACCTCGACCTCTTGCGTGATGAAACCGATAAAAGAGAATACTAAAATCGGATTGTCTGAATTGACGGTGACAGAGAAATTACCATCGACATCCGTGACGGTACCAGTGGTGGTACCTTGTACCAGGATGGATACTCCTGGAAGGGGAAAATTATCTTCCCCTGAGATTACTACTCCAGACACCTCCCGGGTCTGGGCCATTGTCGAGGCAGAAATGCCAAGACACAGCAAAAATGTTAAGCCAAACAGCTTAAGAGCGTTGAGATTCCTCATAGACAGGCTTTTGGGTTAGTAATTGATTTATTTAACCCCTAAAACTCCTTTTTTTTAAGTAGGAAATCCTGCTGTTTTTTAACATAAACTGACTGTATATTGTCAATATTTAGATTTTTTTGGAAAAAATCAGTCAGATTTTGCCAAATGAACTATCGAGTTGATAAAAATTGTTAGTTATAGGGCAAAAGCCCTAGGGGGCTTAGTGATATTTTGACCCCTTCAATTTCACGGAATATGTACTCGGAAAAAACGTGAAATACCTACATTTTCTTCACCACTTCTTTTTTGGGCAAATACACCGCCCACATTCCTGCCAAGACCTTCTTATTCTCTTCCCCATTGGCCTGTTTCAAAGAGTCACTACCACTATCCTGCAATGCATCCTTGGATATCAAAACTGCTTTACTGTATAAATATACTTCTCCACTTTGGACCTCCTGAATGCTTGGGTGAGTCTCTATTCCATTTTCTAAATCATAACGATAGGTTTCCAAAATCTGAACTTCCATTTCAGTACTAGTCCCCGGATCGATTTGATTAGCTATCCATTTAATTGGAAATGAATGACTCGCACTCATAGATTCGGAAACCATCTGGGCTTTCGCTTGAATCTCCTCCAGCCCATCAGTAGAATCATTGTCTTGTAATAGCTCCTTCAAACTCTCTGTGGCTTCTACCTGAAGAGAATCTCCCCAAAGCATTGCCGCCTGTACTATTTCAGCATCACTGAGCTTTTTCACCTCCATGGATCTATTTACTTCTTCAAATACTTCTTTGGATACTCGCTCCCCTGATCCACAGGAAATGAAAAGACAGCAGATGCAAATGACTAGTGAATTTTTCATATCAGACTTTTATGCTTTCTTCAAAAGTACCCAAAATTCACCAAGACATTAAAATCACAATCCAATTGTATGGCTTAGCCTGAATCAAAGCCTTTGAGAACAGGCAAATTGGTTTATTTTTGTTCCTATACATTGACACCTTATGTACAGAGCCCTATTACTTTTTTGTTTTAGTTTCCTCCTGACTTCTGCCGGATTTGGACAGACTTGGACCAGATTGCAAGGATGGGGCTTGGATCTGCAATCTGTCAATTGGGTAAACGATCAAATTGGATATGTGGGCGGTGAAAACTTACTCATCCGCACAGCCGATGGGGGACAAACATGGGAAGAACTGGCTTACAGGTTTGAAGGGAGAGTTTTGGACCTTTATTTTTTGGATGAAAAGAATGGAATCGCAGTAGGGCAAAACGGCTTGGCTATTCGAACTGCTACTTCTGGCCAAAACTGGTCTACCATGAATATCCCGTCGACCTCCAACTTTACAAGCCTAAGCACCAATAAAAAAGGAGTATGGCTCATAGCGGGCCAAGCGGGAGAGCTATATCGCTCTGCAAATAATGGAGAAACCTGGGCCAGAGTCGCCACAGATATCTCTGCTGATATCTTTTCTGTTTTTTTCTATGGCGAAAATCTAGTTTTTTTAACTACAGATCAGGGAGGAATCTATAGAAGTAATGACCAAGGCCAGTCTTGGGAAAAATTGAATTCTGGAGTTTCAGATACGATTTGGGATGTGAAATTCATCACAGATCAGTTGGGATATGTTGCCGGATCCAATGGTCTCGTCATGAAATCATCAGATGGAGGAGATACTTGGGAAAAACTAGCAACAGGAACCACAGAGATATTAAAATCTCTAGATGTATCACCTCTAAACCAAAATACCGTGGTGGCTTCGGGCGAAAATGCTACCATCATCCGTTCAACCAACGCAGGAACCAGTTTCAGCAAAGTGAATCTGGGGACAAACATAAGTCGGGGATTGAATCATATCACATTTCTGCCCGACCTCAATCAGGCCGTAGCAATAGGGGGAAACGGCTACATGATCCGCTCAAGCAATGGAGGTAGTAGCTGGACCCAGCAAATGGCCGGGTATAGAAACGATTTCACAGTTGTGGATTTCAAGTCTGACCGCGTTGGATTTGTTGCTGGCCAAAAGGGCGAGTTTTTAGTGAGTTCCAACTATGGAGCCTCTTTCGTAAGCAGACCTCTTCCAGAGCCAATAGACATCGCCGCCATGGATTTTTGGAATACGAATTATGGATATGTTTCAGCTCCATCCGGCAAAATCTACCGTAGCTCAAATTCCGGCACCTCTTGGGTCGACTTAAGTATAAACACTTCTGAAAGAATTGATGGTTTCTATCTTTTCGCTACTTCAGTATTGTATTTGGCTGGCACAGGAGGAATCATCACTCGTTCTTACGACTCTGGGGTTACTTGGGATTTGGCCGTTGAGTCCAACACGACCGAAAATCTGAAAGATGTGATGTTTTTTGATTTCAATGAAGGAATAGCGGTCGGAGAAAATGGCACCATTCTTTATTCCAATGGAGGTACAGAATGGGTCAACATCAGCCCAATCACCACTGAACATTTCAATGCTTTAGCAAAAGTAAGCTCTAGTAGCGCAGTAATGGTTGGCAATAGCGGAACTATAGTAAAAACTGATGATTTGGGTAAAACATTCCAAGTTATAGCGTCTCAAACTACTGAAGACCTCCTATCTGTTGATTTTTTTGATGATCAGTCTGGTTTCATTTCTGGAAAAAATGGTGTTTCGCTTGCTACAAAAGATGGCGGTAACTCTTGGGAATTGATCGCATCTGGAACATATAGAGACCTAAAATCAATTAGTGCTTCTAATGTAAACAAAGCCTACGCAGTGGGAGACGACGGCACAATTCTTACTTATGAATGTATCGCTCCGACTGGAGCTCTCAGCGATATCAGTGGGGCTGCCCAGTCCTGTCTCAATACTCAGACTTACTCAATTCTTGATGGACCTGTATCCGGATCCCAATTATTTTGGAGAGTAGATGGTGGAGAAATTATCTCAGGACAAGGATCCAGCTCCATCGAGGTATCCTGGAGTAAAACCGGAAAAAATGCTGTCTTTGTAGATCGAAGAAATTTTTGTGGAGCCGGTGAGACATCCTATATGGAAGTCATCGTCTCTGATCTACCTGCTAGCAGCTCTAGTATTCAGGGAGACGGTAGCGTCTGCCAAAACACTGAAAACATATATTCCTTGCCCAATTGGGAAGGAGTCAATTATACTTGGACAATAGCCGGTGGTGAAATCACAGAAGGACAAGGCACTGCTTCAATCACAGTCAACTGGACCACTCCAGGCTCAGGGTCCATCACAGCTCTTGTGGAAAATACCTGTGGAAAATCCGAGTCACTTGCACTCCCTATTTCAATTCACCCAACTCCAAGTCAACCTGGCGACATCGTGGGTGCCAATCTGGTAGCTCTGGGGCCACAAGACTATGAAGTACCTCAGGAGGAGGGATTCAGCTATCGTTGGAATCTCAGCGGAGGAGGATCAATTATTTCAGGTCAAGGAAGTTCAAAAGTCAGAATCAACTGGGAAAGTGAGGGTGATTTCGTCCTCACTGTTCAGGCCCAAAATGCTTGTGACTTTGGACCCGAGCAGGTACTTGCTGTCGAGGTAAATTTGGTAACCGGTATCGACGAAAACCCTGATTTGTCAGGCTTGAAACTATATCCAAATCCTTCAGATGGCCAGTTTACGGTAGAGGCGCCTTTTTTAGATCGATGGCATTCAGCTCTACTCGTCTCGAGTCTTGGACAAATCATCCAAGAAAATGTGATTGTACCTGGACAAAGAAAACTGGAGTTTGTGGATGTCAGACCTGGACTTTATATAGTCCGATTAGAGGGCAATCAGGGAAGCGAAACTAGAAAAATCATTGTTCACTGATTCTCTTTACCCCTCTCCTCGGATTTTAACATATTGAAATATATCTCCGACTTCCCCTCTTTTTACAAACGCTTTCTTCAAAATCGCCTCGGGAATATATCCGGCTTTTTCCAACACATTCATAGACTCCACATTAAAGTCATAAACTTGGGCATAGATTCTCTGGATATCAAATCTGTCCAAAAGATGCTGGGTAAATAGCTTGACCGCTTCAGTCGCTATCCCTTTACCCCAAAATGACTCTCCGATCCAAAATCCCAACTCCATATTGGTTCGCAACTCATCCTTTCCTCGGTCACAGCCGATAGCTCCTGCGAGCTTTCCTTCAAATTCGATCGCGAAATTGTGCGGGGGGTTAAATTTTTGATTATGCTCTATCCAGTGCCGCGCATCGTGAATCGTATAGGGCTGCGGAAAGCTGTCCTTCAAATTCATGGCGATTTTGGGATTATTGGCCAATGGATAAAGCTGATGAAAATGAGCCTCGTTCCAAGTGACCAGATTTATATCTCTTTCTCCGGAGATGATCATAAAAACTTAACGGTTAATTACTCAAGATAATAGGCAAAATGCACATTCTGCAAAAAACCCGAAACATTTATGCAAAAGGTGATCCTATTCTTCCAATCCTGAGCTTTGCATCTTCTCGAGGTTTTCGGCAAGCCTCAGGGCGGAGATAAACTCCTCAATGTGTCCATCCATTACCTCGGGCAGGTTGTACACAGTTTTATTGATCCGATGATCTGTCACCCGGGATTGTGGATAGTTGTAGGTCCTGATTTTATCCGATCTATCACCAGAGCCTACCATAGATTTTCTTTGTGCGCCGACGGATTCATTGTGCTTGGCTAGCTCAATCTCGTACAGTCGGGACCGAAGTACTTTTAGTGCCTTTTCAAAGTTTTTGATTTGGGACTTTTCATCTTGACAGGTCACTACGAGGCCGGTAGGGTTGTGAGTCAGACGTACTGCCGAATAGGTAGTATTGACAGACTGTCCACCTGGGCCAGAGGAACAATATGTGTCTTTTCGGATGTCATTCATATCCAGATGAACTTCTACCTCATCCATTTCCGGAAGTACAGCTACCGAAGCAGCGGAAGTATGGACTCTGCCTTGAGACTCAGTAGCGGGCACACGCTGCACCCGATGGACTCCGGATTCATATTTCAGCATTCCATAGACATCCGCACCGGACACGGTTGCGATGATCTCCTTGTATCCGCCTGCGGAGCCAAAAGTCAAATCCAAAACAGTCAGTTTCCAACCTTGCATTTCGCAGAAGCGCTCGTACATCCGGAAAAGGTCTCCTCCAAAAATAGCTGCTTCATCACCACCCGTTCCACCGCGGATTTCCAAAATGCAATCTTTGGAATCATTTGGATCCTTGGGAATCAGCAATTGTTTCAACTCTTCCTCGAGAGTGTCTTTCTTCTCTCTCAATTCGTCGAGCTCTGCCTTAGCCATATCCCGGAAGTCCGGATCTTTTTCCTTTTCCAAGATTTCCTTGGAGCTATCTATATTTTGAAGAACTAAAAGATAGGCATCATAAGCCTGTACGACCTTTTCCAGGTCCTTATATTCTTTGGTAAGCTTGGCATATTTGCTCATGTCCGTCATCGAATCCGGCAAAATGATCAATTGGCCTACTTCTTCAAATCTCTCTTTGAGTACTTGTAATTTGTCCAGCATAGTCTTATTCGCTGAGGCAAAAGTAGGGAAATTTATCCATCCGATAGAATCACATCCATTCTTTGAAATAGGGTAGCAAACACTCAAATATCAATTGATACCCTGCATCGGAAGGATGAAGCCCATCATAAGTCATAGCAATACTTTCTTTGGGATAAGGATACACATCGACTTTTGGGTCAAATGGAATCCCAATAAAATCTGGATATGCATATTTTTGGTAATCTCCTGACGCTGGATTTTTCAACCATTTGAAATGTACCAAGTCCTCAAAATCCAGTTGCGAATGGTGATACAAGTCAATCACAGGCAGGTCCGCCTCCTTTCCTATATTTTTCAGCGCATCAGCAAAGCTTGCCAAATCTTGCTGATTCTTAGCTTGGTAGGAACCGAAAGCATTGTTTGTAGGATCATTGATATACACAAAGTCTACCCGCTTCATCGGAGTCAAAATGACTATTTTGGCCTCAGGGTTCAATGACCTGATATTATCCAAAATGGCTCTGAAAGCACCATGGACCGTAGCTGTTCCGGTTGCATCTTGAAAGTCCTGGATTGTTCCAAGGGGCTTTCCCGCCCACCAGTCATTTGTGCCTAGAAATATTGAATAAATATCAGCCTTTGGAATATCCAGTTTATGAAACTGCTCAGCAATTGCTACCGCTGTCCACCCATTGTATCCTTTATTGACGATTTTCAGATTTGGAAATTCCTCCCCGATTAAAGTTAGATAGCCTTTGCTTATCCGATTGCCAGTTTCATCTTGATGATCATTGAGGTAAGTGATAGAGTCTCCAATAGCGACCCACGTCACTTCTTTGGGAGCAGAATCAATGACTAAAAACAGCGCAAAAAGACTGAAGAATAAAGTTTTCATAGCGACTCAATAGGGCAGATTTGGACATAATAAGCCAAGTTAAAAATTAACTACTATCCTGCCTCCTCCCGCAGCAATGCGAATCTTATAAAAAATTACGAGAAACCTTGCCGGGCTAAAGCTTCACATATCCTCGTTGGGAATTGGAAAGTATGATAAACAATTTGAGCTGCCTCGACTGACAGCTCAAATTTAGACTTATTCTACAGTCACTGATTTCGCTAAATTCCTAGGCTGATCTACATTGCAACCTCTCATCACCGCTATGTGATACGAAAGCAATTGCAATGGAACCACCGCTACCAAAGGGGTAAACGCCTCGTGCGTATGAGGAATCTCTATCACATGATCTGCCATTTCTTTGACTTGAGTGTCCCCTTCAGTCACTACTGCTATCACTTTACCTTTTCTAGCTTTTACTTCCTGAATATTGGAAACTATTTTTTCGTACGAGCTATCTTGGGTAGCAATAAAAATCACAGGCATTTCTTCATCGATAAGCGCAATTGGCCCATGCTTCATTTCGGCAGCTGGATATCCCTCTGCATGGATATATGAGATTTCTTTGAGCTTTAAAGCCCCTTCCAAAGCTACCGGAAAATTATACCCTCTTCCCAGATAAAGCGCATTCCTCACATCTTTATATTCAGATGCTATGAACTCTATCTGATCATTAGTTTCAAGAGCTTGCTCCACTTTGGATGGCACTGCTGCTAACTCATGCAATAGCTGCACATACTTGCTTTCCGTAAGAGTCCCTCTTTGATAGCCCAATTTGAGAGCCATCATCGCCAAAACAGAAATCTGAGCAGTGAATGCCTTAGTAGAAGCCACGCCTATTTCAGGTCCGGCATGGGTATAAGAGCCGGCATGAGTAGCACGAGGTATAGATGAACCCACCACGTTGCAAACACCAAAAATGGTAGCTCCTTTTGATTTGGCGAGTTCGATAGCGGCAAGCGTATCCGCAGTCTCTCCTGATTGGGAAATAGCTATTACAAAATCCTTTTCATTGATCACAGGTTTTCGATAGCGAAATTCAGAGGCATATTCTACCTCGACCGGCACTCTGGCAAATTCTTCAAACAGATACTCCGCCACCAATCCTGCATGCCATGAGGTACCACAAGCTGTAATAATGATACGTTCCGCATTCTGGAATTTATTCATATAATCCCTCAATCCCCCCAAAACCAAACGTCCAGACTTGGCATCCAGTCTACCTCTTAGACAATCTGCTATGGACTTAGGCTGCTCATAGATTTCCTTTAGCATGAAATGCTCGTAGCCTCCTTTTTCGATGGCCTCAAGCTCCATTTCAAGTTGATTGATATAAGGGTTGGTTTCTACATTTTCTATCGTTTTCACCTGAAGCCGGTTGTTTCGGATCACGGCGATTTCATAGTCATCGAGATAAACGACCTTGTTGGTATATTCAATAATGGGAGTTGCATCAGATGCCAAGAAATACTCTTCTTCACCTACTCCTATTACCAAAGGAGAACCCTTTCTAGCCGCAATAAGAGTATCTGGCTCTTCCTTGTTGATCAAAACAATCGCATAAGCACCGACTACCTTATGCAGTGCCAACCTCAATGCTTCCTCCAATGAGCAAGCATTATTGGCCTGGATATCTTCAATGAATTTGATAAAAACTTCGGTATCAGTTTCTGATTGGAAGCGATACCCCTTCTGAAGCAGGTCTTTTTTCAGCACTTCATAGTTTTCGATGATCCCATTATGAATCATCGCCAGCCTTTCTGAAGAAGAATAGTGGGGATGAGCATTCACATCATTGGGCTCTCCATGAGTGGCCCATCGAGTATGTCCGATCCCAATAGTGGAAAAGGTCTCACCCTGCAAAGACAGGTGACTTTCCAACTCGGACACCTTTCCCTTCTTTTTGTAGATACTCAGACCTTGTTTATCGAGCAGGGCTACTCCGGCACTGTCATAGCCTCGGTACTCCAGTCTCCTAAGTCCTTTGAGAATGATAGGCAAGGCTTCTTGTTGCCCAACATAAGCGACGATTCCGCACATAATTAAAAATTCTAGTGGTGAAATTGAACTTCCACAAATAAACAGCATTCATACCAAAAAAAAGAACCCACTTTCATAAAATTAGAAAGTGGGCTCGAATATGTTTTTATAAATCAACGGCTCTATCTCAGCTTGGAATAAATAGCCCTTACCTTAATGTTACCTTTAGACACTTTCATTTGGCGCAGAGATTTTTTAAAATCGTCGCCAGTAGTGCTTGGTGTATTTGCATACAAAATCCAATCTTTTCTAGTAATCTCATTTTTAAATAGAGCGTTCAAATGCGAAGTTATTGCCATAGAATACTCCTCATCTTCTGTATTGATGACTCCGACTGCTGGTACAGATACTGCAGGCTCTTCGGTTCCGTCTTCCATTTCTACTACCTGCGGCTGTCCATCCCTTTGCACTGTCAAAGGTTGTCCATCACTCCTAGTTAAGAAATCATTGCTGAAATCTGTAAAATAGGCAACAAAAAAGCTGGGAGAAGCTTGTCCTTCCGGAACTGACTCGTAGTTTTCAATTTTTAGCTCAGCCTGTTTAAACACAACACCCGACAAGGTATCTAAAAATGGATCTATTGGGGATGTATCTAATCTAATTACCATCCCTAAATTAGATTTCATTCCAACCAGGTCACCTGTAGAATACGCAACATTTTTATCCTGAACTATTTCCGTCGCAGTACCAGATCGGTCACTTTTTACTCCATTGAAACTTCTTGAAGAAACAGTAGTGATATTGAAAGAAGTAGAAATCGTATCGCTAGCATCATTTCGATAATAAAATGAGAGCTTGGTACCTTCCCCTAAATCTATCCCTACAGTTGTATTATTTGATTCCAACCCTTGAACAGCAATCCCAGGAAAATACTCTCTGAAATTAAAAACATTATCAAATTCTTCACCCCTCTTTAGCTTTTCAAACACTTCTTCAGCGAAAGCTTCTTCGGCTTGCATGGAGACAATCGTATCCGTGACTTCTCCAAATACAAATTCTGACGACGCCAGAGGAGTAGCCTCATACATCAGCTCATCAAAATTGTAATACATGGTATCCAATATCGGTTCGGTCAATCGATGAATGGAGAAGGTTTTTGCCTCTTCTAAATCCTGACCATTGACACTGATGATATCTAAGTCAAAAATCACTGAATCCAAAATAGCTTGAGACTCAGGTCTCACTGCCGAAGTGGTGAAATACATTCTGGAATATCCAGTGCTAGTAGTCTTACCAAAATAGGGGTCCTGCTCATTCCCTACGACTAACAAACCTTGGTTGGTCGTGTTAAAAGAGTCCAATAACACAACTTCCGCAGGAAGCTCGAAATCGACAAAGAAAACTCCTACTTGGTTGT
This sequence comes from Algoriphagus vanfongensis DSM 17529, assembly GCF_000429465.1. Classification (GTDB taxonomy): domain Bacteria; phylum Bacteroidota; class Bacteroidia; order Cytophagales; family Cyclobacteriaceae; genus Algoriphagus; species Algoriphagus vanfongensis. Next base: position 93,394 of record NZ_AUBX01000015.1, read on the forward strand.
TTCCTGGTGCCAATTCGATCCCTACGGAAGCTGGATCAGAACATGAACTTGATAAAATAAGGGACAAGAGGGCCAAGCAGGCTAGCTTAGCCTGCGAGGTTGGTATAAATGCCGTAAAGCTCTTCGTGAGCTTGTTCTTCTTCTTCAATACTGATTTCAAACTTCTTGTCTTTTGAGAAATCCTCGATTAGTTGGTTTAATTCATCCGAAACTTCACCGCCTTTTACTACTAGGTCTGCGTACTCCATACCCATACGGATAAAGCCTTCGAAGTCTTTGCTTTCCAAAGGTGCTAAAATAGTGTCATCTATATCGACCATCTTAACCTTGTTTAACAAATCGTCGCCAAAGGTATGAGAAAATCCGTTGTTGTAGATAGCAAATACCGATTTTGTATCCTTGAATAGCGGCTCGTTTTTATAAGTCGTTTTCAGATACATCGGGATCAATGAGGTCATCCAGTCATTGCAATGAACGATATCTGGGGCCCATCCTAGTTTTTTGACGGTTTCGATGACGCCTTTGCAGAAGAAGATCGCTCGTTCGTCATTGTCCTCGTAGAATTTCTGTTGCTTGTCGTGGAAAACGCTTTTTCTCTGGAAGTAATCTTCGTTATCGATGAAGTATACCTGAAGTTTAGCATTTGGGATAGAAGCTACTTTGATTACCAAAGGCTTTTCTTCTTCACCCACTGCGATATTGATTCCTGACAGTCTCACGACTTCATGAAGACGGTTTTTTCGCTCATTGATCAAGCCAAACCGAGGTACCAAAATTCGAATTTCCATGCCACGCTCTTGCATCGCTTGAGGAAGGGTTCGTAAGAAATTGGCTACTTCTGAAGTCTGGAGAAAAGGGTTGATTTCACTGGCAACGTAGAGGATACGTAATTTAGACATGCTATTGAATTTTATTGATAAGTGATAAACAACGGGCACAAAGATAATAAAAAAAGCTCGAAATGCCTTGTTTTTCTGAATATTAATCTAGTTTTGCGGCAATTTCCCCCAAGTATTTCCCTTTCACGTGCAGGTATTCCATACAAGGGCCGAATGGCAAGAAATCAGGCTCCAGCATCTCCAAAACGCCAAATCTATAGGTCTCGTTCCCACCATGGGGGCTTTGCATCAAGGCCATCTGGATCTGGTCGCCCAATGCATCCAAAAAAGTGACATTTCGGTCGTCTCAATCTTTGTGAACCCGACGCAGTTCAACAATCTGGAAGATTTTGAAAAGTACCCTCAGACACTAAGCGAGGACTTGGAGCTACTTCAGGATGCAGGTGTGGACTATGTATTTGCCCCAACTGTAGAGACCATGTATCCCAGTCCTACTCAGCTTCAGTTTGACTTCGGTGAATTGGAGACAATCCTGGAGGGTGCATTTCGCCCAGGACATTTCAACGGAGTTGGAGTAGTCGTTTCCAAGCTATTTCATATAATCCAACCTGATCTAGCATTTTTTGGACAAAAAGACCTTCAGCAAGTAGCCATTATCCGACGCCTGGTTCAGGACTTATCGTTTCCCATCGAGCTCCAACTTGTCCCCACACGAAGAGAATATGATGGCTTGGCTATGTCTTCGCGAAATAGAAGACTCAATTCTGATGAAAGATCGAAAGCGCTGATCCTCCACGATTCATTAGTTTTTGCAAAAAAGGAACTTGAAAGCGGGAGAGACTGGTTTACAGTCCAGAAAAGTATCAGCCAAAAATTTGAGAATACTACGGGATGTCAGCTGGAATACTTTGAACTCGTAGAAACCGACAAATTCAAGGTTTTCAGCCAATTTGAACCTCAAGAAAAAACATCTATCTGTGTAGCAGCTTATATAGGAGATGTGAGATTGATAGACAACCTTCCGATAAATTCTTAAATTTGCGGCCGGAAAAACTAAGCCAATGCATATTCAAATCATGAAGTCCAAAATCCACCGAGTGAAGATCACTCAGGCGGAATTGCACTATGTAGGATCGATCACGATCGATGAAGACCTGATGGATGCAGCCAATCTGATCGAAAACGAAAAGGTTCAGATCGTCAATGTCAACAATGGCGAGCGATTGGAAACCTACGTGATCAAAGGAGAAAGAGGTAGTGGGCAGATTTGCCTCAATGGCCCGGCGGCCCGAAAAGCATCGGTGGGAGATATCATTATCATCATCTCTTATGCCGGAATGGAATTCGAAGAAGCTAAAAAATTCAAGCCGGTTGTCATTTTCCCAGACGATCACAATAAAGTCATTTGATGATCCATCCCCGAATCAAACAAGCTATCCAGATTGTGATTTCTTTGGTGATCGCAGTCTGGATTTTTTGGTTTTTATACAAGGATATTGAGTTAGATAGTTTGCTGAAGCAGATTTTTTCCAGCAATTGGGCTTGGATCGGGCTTTCCATGCTGATAGCACTTACCGGATACTGGCTGAGAGGCTGGAGATGGACTTTATTGATTTCTGATCAGGAAGGAAAAAAAGTAAGCGCTGGCAATGCCTACCATGCGGTGATGGTAGGATATCTTGCCAATATGATCGTTCCACGAGCGGGAGAAGTAGCTAGATGCGGAGTCTTAAATAGAACCAACGGTCAATCAATAGGCCATCTGCTGGGGACTGTGATCGTAGAGCGTACGATCGATTTGGTTTTCTTAATAGCCACGATTTTTCTTTCATTTCTTGTTGAAAACGAGTTATTCCTCGCTTTGGCAAATCAATTGGTGAATTTGGAAAGTCTGGGAGAAAAGATCATTCAAAATCTACCCGTAGTCTTGGGAGGCGGATTGATATTTATTTTGGCTTTTTATTTCCTTTTGAAGCGATTTAGAGATCATGGTCTCATCCAAAAAATTCAACATTTTCTGAGAGAAATGTACAGTGGGATCAAGGGAATTTCAAAATTGAAGAATCCTGCTGGGTTTTGGACCAGCTCTGTAGTGATTTGGATCATTTACTTTTTGACGATGTACACCGTATCCTTGGGAATCCAGAGTACTGCCAATTTGTCTCCTGGTGAGGTACTTTTGGTCATGGTCATGGGAAGTATTGGCATGGTGGCACCCGTCCAAGGCGGTATTGGGACCTTCCATGCACTTGTGGCCTTTATTTTGATCCAACTAGGTATATCAGAGCAAGACAGTAAAATCTTTGCAGCTATCATTCACGGCACTCAAGTGATTTTGGTCGTAGTCGCAGGATTGATAAGCTGGATTGTGATGATGCAAAAGCAAGTTGGGAATAAACCTCAGGAAGCCTAACTTCGTATTCATCCTGCAAACATTCTAATTATGATATTTCTCATTTTAATCGTCATAGTATTTGCCATTGCCGGCTTTGTAGTCAGCAATAAATTGAAATCAAAATTTCGCAAATACTCTCAAACTGCATTAGAGGCTAATCTATCAGGTGCCGAAATCGCCAAACTGATGCTGGCAGATCACAATATTCATGACGTGCAGGTGGTCTCCGTGGAAGGCCAACTTACTGACCACTACAACCCCATGAACAAGACGGTCAACCTCAGCCCAGATGTCTATTATGGCAGAAATGCCGCAGCTGCAGCTGTAGCCGCACACGAATGCGGTCACGCCGTGCAGCATGCGACCCAATACGCTTGGCTGGGAATCCGATCCAAACTTGTTCCGCTTCAAAACGTATCTGGAAAAATCCTCAACTTTGTCCTGATTGCTTCCCTGTTTGGGGGCTTTGCTATGGGATTGCCTTACGAATTCATCGGGTATATCGTAGTGGGAGCTTATGGGATTATGACTCTATTTACCCTAGTCACTCTGCCTGTGGAATTTGATGCTTCCAACAGAGCATTGGCTTGGGTCAAAAACAGAAACATCGTCACAGGTTCCGAATATGCCATGTCCAAAGATGCACTCACTTGGGCTGCAATGACCTACGTAGTTGCTGCGCTTGCATCATTGGCTACTTTGGCTTACTATATTTTTGTTTTCTTTGGAAACCGAGATTGATCCAAATCAAAATAAAATTGGGTAAGGGGCAAGATTTTGCCCCTTTTTTATTTTTAGGCTAAATTCCCAAAAACGACATAAACCCAATTATTTATATGAATTTCCAATTGACAGAAGAACATCTAGCTGTACAACAAGCCGCTAGAGAATTTGCCAAAACAGAGCTATTGCCTGGTGTAATCGAGCGGGACACAGAAGCAAAATTCCCAAAAGAACAAATCCGACAGATGGCTGAACTGGGATTTTTGGGGATGATGGTAGACCCCAGCTATAATGGAGGAGGGATGGATACCATTTCATATGTACTGGCTATGGAAGAACTCTCCAAAATCGACGCATCCGCATCAGTAGCCATGTCTGTCAACAACTCTCTGGTCTGCTGGGGCTTGGAAAAATACGGCTCTGAAGAGCAGAAAGAAAAGTACCTCAAAAGACTTGCCTCAGGGGAAGTTTTGGGAGCTTTTTGCCTTTCTGAGCCAGAAGCCGGTTCTGACGCTACTTCCCAACGTACAGAAGCCCACAAAGAAGGAGATTTTTACATTCTGAACGGCACAAAAAACTGGATCACAAATGGATCTACTGCTTCTATTTATTTGGTCATTGCGCAGACAGACCCCAGCAAAGGACATAAAGGAATCTCTTGTTTTATTGTCGAAAAAGGATGGGATGGTTTTGTAGTAGGAAAAAAAGAAGACAAACTCGGTATACGAGGAAGTGATACTCACTCGTTGATGTTTACAGATGTCAAGGTTCCAGCAGCAAATAGAATAGGCGACGAAGGATTCGGCTTTACCTATGCTATGGAAACACTCAATGGCGGCAGAATCGGGATAGCGGCACAAGCTTTAGGCATAGCAGCGGGAGCCTATGAATTAGCTTTGGCCTATTCCAAAGAAAGAAAAGCATTTGGCAAACCGATCAGTCAGCATCAGGCCATTCAGTTTAAGCTGGCAGACATGGCAACGCAGATAGAGGCCGCCCGGATGCTAGTTTATAAAGCTGCTTGGCTAAAGGATCAGGGGGAGGACTACTCACATGCTTCTGCCATGGCAAAACTCTATGCTTCAGAAGTGGCGATGAATGTCACAGTCGAGGCAGTTCAGGTCCATGGAGGATATGGATTTGTCAAAGAGTATCATGTCGAGCGACTCATGAGGGATGCCAAAATCACACAGATTTACGAAGGGACATCTGAGATTCAAAGAATAGTGATATCTAGAGGACTGCTCAAATAAACCACTTATACTTTTTGAATGGCGTAATTGAAGAAAATTACGCCTTTTTTAATGCTTTTTAACTGATCCTGTAAAAATATACTGCTTTTTAATTGGAAAAGTGATATTTTTGGCCATTCATTATTCTTCAATAAAATCATGGAATATTACAACAAGGTTATAGAATCAGTAAATGTCAGGTTTCTGAGAGGAAATAACTTCCTCGTAGAAAAACCAGTCAGTATTTCTGACCACAAGGAATTTGACAACATGCTGATTCTCCTTCATCATGGTACGCTCAAGTTTGGAGATGACCAAGAGCTACTCAATGAGGGAGAGGTGCTTTTCTTACCTGGGGAAAAAAAGACCTCCCTGACCTTTGGCGGGGGAGCAAAGAAAGCTGAAATATCCATGGAAAACTACCAGGAGAACAAGAAAAAATATCTTCAGAGTGTCAGCATCAAAGATGTCCGAAATGCCCAAGAAGATTGTCTTTCTGTACTGAGTTTTGAATCCAAGGTATTCGATGTAGTGAATTTCTTCAATTCGCTAGAGATTCCCGCATTTGTGATTCGATTCAACGACCGGATCGGAATGCTCATCGAGGATATTATGAAGGAGCTGGAGCAAAGTCATGTCGGCAAAGAGCGAACCTTGCGAGCATTGACCGAAGTATTGGTGATCGAGCTACTTAGACATATTTTGAAAAACAGACTATTCCTAGAAGAGCTCTCTACCAATGTCACCTATTTCAAGGATCCTCGATTGATCGAATTGTTCAAATTCATCAAAACCAACCTAGGTGGTGACCTTTCCAACAAAGTATTGGCAAAAGTCGCCAATGTCTCCGAAGACTATGTAGGACAGTATTTTAAAATGCTCACCGGCATCAATCCCCAGGATTATATCGAATACCAGCGGATGGAAGCTGCTGTAGACCTCCTGCGTACCACCAAAAAGTCGATCAGAGATATCGGGAAAGAAGTAGGATATAAGGATACTGCCTATTTCTGCCGCCGATTTAAGATGATGTATGGAGTACCTGCAGGTAAAATGAGAAGAAGAGAAAGTCTAATTAACGTGTAGACTTTGATTATACCACTCTTTGTAAGAAAGGACCTCGGTGAGAAAATCGGGGTCCTTTTCTATTTGATTCCCTATCACCACCATATCTGCCCCAGATTCCATCGCTGAGTGGATTTTACTAAGCGTATCCAGTCCTCCACCCACTATCAATGGGATTTGAATATGGGACTTGACTGCCTGAATCACCTCAGCGGAGACACCGGATGTAGCTCCACTTCCTGCATCCAAAAAGCAATGTGTCATGCCAAGGAACGTACCTGCCAATGCTGTTTTTAGGACGATATCTGGTCTCTGATTTGAAATAGGTAAAGTATTGGACTCCCGGTGCACACTTTTCAACTCCCCGTCATTGACCAAAATATAAGCCGTCGGAAGCACTTCTAGCTCAGACTCATATACCTTGAAAGCTGCATCCACTTGCTGAGAAATCAAAAAATCAGGATTACGGCCAGAAAGAAGACTCATAAACAAAATACCATCGGCTTTGCCAGAGACTTGACCGTGGGAACCGGGAAACAATACTACTGGGATATTTCCCGCTATCAACTGAACCTTCTCCACCAGTTCATCAAAACTCTCCTCCACATAGCGACTACCTCCGACCAAAATCAGGTCTAGCTTCGAATCCTTGACCCAATTCCATTGTGAAAAATCCATCGAGTCCAGCTTGTCTGGATCTATCAGCCAAGCCACCGCTTTTTTGTTTCTTTTTGCTAGCTGCAAAAAGAGCTTACGGACGGACCTCTTTTTCATCTGGCTCTTCCGAGACTAATAAATTTTTGAAATACCTCTCTTTAGCCAATGCCAAACCCAAAATCAACAACCTCTGGCTCATACTTGGCCAAAATGTAGATTTCCTTTTTTTGGTCAATCGCTCTTCTAACTCTTCTGTCAACAATCCTTCCCGCTCCAGAACTTCCAGTGCTTTCTGACTCTTTCTGTCTTTTTTTCTCCTCCCGATCTTCACGATAGAATAAGCAAGCAAGCCACCGACCAATACAGCGCCTCCCACTTTGACCCAATCCTCAGAATCTCTCTTCAGCAAGTCCAATTGCTTCTGGAGGGTTTGCTCCAATTCTTCTGCTTGGTTTTCCAGCTCTTTACTCATCTTGCTTTTTGGCTTTGATTCTATTAAAAATAAAGTTTTTCAATCCTCCCTGTACCTTGACCTGTATAGTCGGAGAGTACCTCCCCATATAAATCGCCAGCAATAGGGCGAGATAAATCAATCCCACAATGAGAAATCCCATAAACGGAGACTCAAAATAGGTGGCGAGATAGAATGCCAGAGAAAAACTGAAAAACAACAACACCAACATGGTCAAGCCTCCCAAAACAATCAATAAGATCGTACGGGAAAGGATTCCCAGAAATTCCTCCTGAACTTCCTCTTTGACCAGATTGATTCGGGTTTCTATCAGACTTTTGACCGTCTGGACGATTTCGGATACCTTGAGCATAGGATTCAGTAAAAGTGATATTAATAGCCCTAATATACTTGAATTGCGATGATCAAAAAAATCCTTAGTCAGCGGCTAGCTCTCCTTCCTCATAAAACTTATAGCGCAAGACCAGCTCTAGCGCAAGCCGAATCGCTTCATTCACCGTGCGCTCCTCGCAGAGGCTGGCATCGATATCTCTCAAATACGAATAATAAGCGGTCGCCATCGGCACCTCAAGCGATTGATTGATTTGCTCGCTGACTTTCAAATACTCCGCCTGCTTCTCAGATTTTAGGATTTTGCAAGTGATGAGCTCCTTAGATCCAGATTTGCTTCTACGGGCAGATGCACCAAACAGCCTACAAATCATCCCCCTATAGGCATAGCCACTACAATAGCCAGATTTGCCTTCTGGATCTTGAGTCCTGTAAAGGATGCAGTTGCTTTCGGGATTTGATTCGATTATTCGTAAACTTGCCTCGGCAGCACCCTTTTCATAAAGCTCGAAAGCCAAAGGCAGAAACTCCAAAATAGTAGCTGGGATTTTGGGATTTGCACAGCAAAAACCGCAACCACTGAGACAACTTAGTCCTCCCTCAGAAGCATATTTGGTAGCCTCCGCCTCCAGCTCCTTGTACAATGATAAGACAGCCAGAGATTTTTCTTTTATATTCAAATGATCAAGAAAATCCCGACAAAATTAGAATCGAAACAACCTATTTGATACAGGGCGATAAAGATTTTTTCCTTCTCAAAATCAGAACTTTACAAACCGAAGAAAGAAAATGAAGGACGAAAACCTCGGAGAGCCGTTTTCATCAATAGCAAAAGAACACAAATTATGAGTGATCAAACTACAAAAACCCAAGAGGACAAAATCAGGAAAGCTTTCAAGGAGAAAGACTGGAGTGAAATCAAAAGCGCAGATTCCTGGGCCATTTTTAAGGTAATGGCTGAGTTTGTAGATGGATTTGAGAAACTAGCCAAAATAGGTCCCTGTGTTTCGATTTTTGGGTCTGCCAGGACTCCGCGGGATCACAAACACTACCAAATGGCGGAGGAGATCGCTGCCAAGCTAGTCCGACACGGATATGGTGTCATCACAGGAGGAGGTCCCGGGATCATGGAAGCCGGTAACAAAGGCGCCCATTCCGAAGGAGGTAAATCCGTCGGTTTGAATATTGTATTGCCCTTTGAGCAGTTTGACAACATCTACATCGACCGAGACAAACTGATCACGTTTGACTATTTCTTTGTCCGCAAAGTAATGTTTATCCGATACTCCCAAGGATTTGTGGTTCTTCCGGGAGGCTTTGGTACGATGGATGAGTTTTTTGAGGCACTCACTTTAATCCAGACCAACAAAATAGGCCGATTTCCGATCGTCCTAGTCGGCAAAAGCTATTGGGAAGGACTCGTAGATTGGATCAAAAAGACGCTATTGGAACACAAATACATCAATGAAGAAGATCTGGACCTCTTTTCGGTGGTCGAAGATGCCACGGAGGCAGTTCGTGTGATTGATGATTTCTATAGCAAATACCTGCTTAGCCCTAACTTCTGATGCAAAAATCCCATCTATTTCTCCTTTATGGCCTGGTTGGACTTTGTTTGATAGCTATTGTGCTTCTTTGGAACAAATCAACTCCAGCCGAACCAAGTGTAGCTACAACCCCACCTGTGCTAGGAGCTGTCGGACTTCCCACGCTTCCTCCTGATTCAGTCCGCATTTTTGAGATCCCGGCAACGTTGGAATTTGCAGGAGAAAAAGTACCTCTGGAAATCCAGGACGTCTACGAAAGGCTGGAAAGAGAGATTTATGTCAATGCTTATTGGCAGTCCAATATGGTCTTGCTACTCAAAAGATCTGGTAAGTACCTCGATTCGATGAGCGAAATTTTAAAAGAAAATGGAATTCCAGACGACTTTAAATACCTGGCCATAGCAGAGTCAGCCCTTATGAATGTTTCTTCTCCTGCGGGAGCAAGGGGCTTTTGGCAATTTATGGAGCCAACAGCAAAGGAATATGGCCTAGAGGTCAACTCTGATGTGGACGAGCGATATCATTGGCAAAAAGCAACCGTAGCAGCCAGCAAATACTTGAACAAGGCACGTCAGCGCTTTGGCAACTGGACAGCCGTAGCGGCGAGTTACAACATGGGGCAGGCAGGTTTTTCGCGAAGACAGACAGAGCAGCTTCAAGAAGACTATTATGAGTTATTGCTCAATGATGAAACCAGCCGCTACATGTTTCGAATTTTGGCATTCAAAGTCATTTTTGAAAATCCCAAAAAATATGGCTTTGGTCTCCGGGAAGAAGATTACTATCAAGAGCCACCTCTCCGTGAAGTACCTGTGAACGATGACATCAAAAATCTCGCTCAATGGGCCAAAGATCATGGATCCAGCTACAAAGAATTGAAACTTTACAACCCTTGGCTGCGAGACAAAAACTTAAATGTGAAAAAGGGAAGATCTTATACCTTTTTACTTCCAGATTAAATCCCTAGGCCGAAACAGAAATCATTCTCTTCATCTATGGTTTTTTGATTTGCTGAAAGAAGAAAGGAAATTCTAAATCTGAAGTTAAATTTCATCTATTTCAAAAGATTTTTTCTTTTGTGATAGCTTGGCATTGATTATTGTTTGTATCTTTGACGGGCAAATAGGGTTCCCTACAACCGATATTTGCTATGAATCGAAACTCCGATAAATTCCTCTACGAAGCACTTACCTACGACGATGTGCTTCTTGTTCCTGGGTATTCAGAAGTCCTTCCACGAGACACAAACACTTCTACCCAGCTCACCAAAAAAATCAGACTGAACATCCCACTTGTTTCCGCAGCGATGGACACAGTGACCGAAGCAGAGCTTGCTATTGCAATTGCTTTGGAGGGTGGTTTGGGCTTCATTCACAAGAATATGCCTATCGAAAAGCAGGCAGCTCAAGTGAGAAAAGTGAAGCGTTCGCAAGCAGGAATGATTTTGGATCCCATCACCTTGCATATTGATGCCAAAGTCCGAGATGCCGAGCAAATTATGCGTGAATATCACATCGGTGGTATCCCAGTAGTAGACGAAAAAAAGGTCCTCAAAGGAATCATTACCAATCGGGACCTGAGATTTATCAAGGATCAAAATCGACCTATTCGTGAGATCATGACGATTGATAATCTGATCACTGCCAAAGCCGGGGTATCTCTCGAGCAAGCCGAAGAAATCCTTCAAGAGCACAAAATCGAGAAACTACCAATCGTAGACGAGGAAAACAAACTCTCCGGTCTCATCACCTACAAGGACATCCTCAAGAGAAAAGATAAGCCAAATGCTTGCAAAGACGAGTATGGCAGACTAAGAGTCGGGGCGGCTGTAGGAGTGACTGCCGATATAGTGGAGCGCGTAGAAGCGCTGAAGAGTGCTGGAGTAGATGTAGTCTCCATTGACACGGCTCATGGACATAGCAAAGGTGTCATCGATACCTGTCGCAAAATCAAAGATGCTTTCCCAGACCTAGAAGTGATTGTAGGCAATATCGCCACGCCAGAAGCTGCCATAGCGCTAGCTGATGCGGGTGCCGATGCAGTCAAAGTAGGGGTAGGACCAGGTTCTATCTGTACCACTCGTATCATAGCAGGAGTAGGAGTGCCACAGCTTTCTGCGGTATTCGAATGCTCTCAAGCTTTGAAAGATCGTGGAGTGCCTGTTATCGCTGATGGAGGGATTCGCTATTCTGGAGATTTGGTCAAAGCCATAGCCGCTGGAGGTAGCTCCATCATGATCGGTTCCCTACTGGCCGGTACAGAAGAAGCACCAGGAGAAATGATAATTTTTGAAGGCAGAAAATTCAAATCCTATCGAGGCATGGGCTCTTTGGAAGCTATGGAATCTGGCTCCAAAGATCGATACTTCCAAGATGCAGAAGACAATATCAAAAAGCTTGTTCCTGAAGGAATCGTCGGAAGAGTTCCATACAAAGGGCTTGTAGCAGAGGTTCTTTATCAGCTGGTCGGTGGACTACAAGCTGGTATGGGCTACTGCGGTACCAAAACAATCGAAGACCTCCAGATCGATGGAAAATTTGTGAAAATCACTGCTGCTGGTGTCAAAGAGTCACATCCGCACGATGTAAGTGTCACGAGAGAAGCACCAAATTATAGTGTGAAAGGATAATTTCACAATTGTATTTCAATCTAAAAGACCAGCCAAGGCTGGTCTTTTTTTGATTAGAATAAAACAAGATTTGGGAAATTAGCCAATATGCGCTTTGATCTGATCTCCCTGCAAGTGTGCGTTGAGCCAGCCCGCTTCCAGATCAGCTCCATATTTTTTGTAAAAATTAATAGCCGGCTCATTCCAGTCTAGTACTTGCCACATCATACCTGTACATCCTTCTTCTTGCGATTTTTGCATGACTCGATCAAAAAGCAACTTGCCAGCACCATTGCCACGCTCAGACTCTGTCACGACGATATCCTCTAGGTAGAGTCTTTTCCCCTTCCAGGTACTGTAGCGATAATAGTAAATCGCAATCCCTATGATTTCTTGGCTTTCCGATTTCTCACAGACAAATAAACCATAGACTGGATTGGGACCAAACCCATCCTCCTCCATCATTTCCAGTGTGTTGGTGACTTGCTCTGGTGCTTTTTCATAAAGAGCCAATTCTTTGATCAGCTCCAAAACTCTCGGCAGATCTTCTACTTTTCCTTCTCTGAGTGAATACATATTAAGTTGATGATTGTTGGAAATTCCTTGATTGAAATCCTAAATTAGTCAAAACCTAAAAAAAGCATGTTTCTAGCGATTGACGCCGGCAATTCCAATGTAGTTTTTGCACTTTATAATCAGCATGAGCAAAAATGGTCCAACCATTTTCGGCTGGAAACCCACGCTCCAAAGCTCGCTGCCCAACTGAGTAAGAAAGTGCCCGTTTATTTTTTGGAACACAGCATCACTCCAGGGGACATCACGTCAATCGGATTTAGCTCAGTCGTGCCAGAAATCAACCCATTGGTCCTTGATTTTTGCACAAGCTTCTTTGGAGTAGCTCCCTACCTCATCCAGCCTGATAGCTACCACAAACTCCCCATTTCCAGCCTTCGACCACAAGAAATCGGAACTGATCTCATGTGCAATGTCATGGCTGCGTGGACCCAACTTCAAAGTCCAGCGATTGTCGTGGATTTTGGCACGGCACTCACATTCACAGTTTTGGATCAGCAAGGACAGATTTTGGGGGTCTCGATTGTCCCTGGATTGCGCACAGCCATTAAATCTTTGTTTTTGAATACTTCCAAGCTTCCCGACGTGGAGCTCCAAATGCCAGTTTCAGCACTTGGCAAAGATACAATACATGCCATCCAAGCTGGTATCATGCATGGCTATACCGGCTTAGTCAGTGGAATGATCGCTAAAATCCGTGAAGAGCTCCCATTTGATGTCAAAATCATAGCGACCGGAGGTCTTTCAGAAATCCTTACTTCTCTGGAAAATCAATTTGACATCATCGATCGAAACCTTACACTAGAGGGACTCAGGCTAATTACCGAGTCTAACGGTGCTGGTTAACCCATACTAGGCTTCAAAATCAAAGCCGGGTTAGGACAGTTTTTCCCAAATTTAGGCAGATCATTTCTCGAAGCCACACCTGGAAAATCACCACGATTTCCCCACAATTCTATCATCAATTGGAAATGGAGGTGAGGAGGCCAATCTCCATTTTCTGGGAAGGGTCCTACATGACCCACCCGCTCTCCTGCCTCCAAAATCTGCCCTTCTCTGAGAACCTCCAGATCTTTCCTACTAAGATGTCCATAAAGAGAGTAGAGCTTTTCCCCTGCCAGCTCATGCTCCAAAATTACCGTAGGACCATAATTTCCAAAACCAGCATTATCTTGAAAACTATGAACCACAGCTCTCCAAGGAGAAAAAATGGGAGACCCAGCAGAGCACCATATATCCATGCCTAAATGGATATCTCTAAACTCAGCCGATGTCGTCGCAAAGACTTCTGAGCGACGATAGATCGCTCGATGCTCCAGATAGCCACCTATCCCATATTTTTTACCTTTGACGCGCAACTGATCAAAAACATACGCATCAAATACTTCTGTATTCGAAATATCCACTTCCTCCAACTCCGAATTGGCCGGTGAAAAATCCAATTGCATCGTGTTCTCCTTGGTAAGAGGCTCTCCCATGACAGGGAAAAATTTGAAATCACTCCACTTCATGCCTCAAATATGTGGAAAATGAAGAGACATGAAAAAGACATTAAAAATATTACATGAAGGAACTGTATTTTCATACGAAGCTTTCTAATTTTCTCCCATGGAAAGCCCACACATCCCCAGTCTGCAAGACATACAATCGGCAGCTCGTCGAATAGCCCCATTCGTGCACCATACGCCTATCCTGACTTCCTCAGCGATCGATGAAATCGCTGGCTGCGAATTGTTCTTCAAATGCGAAAACTTCCAAAAAGTCGGAGCCTTCAAAGCTCGGGGAGCTGCCAATGCAGTCCTCAAACTAGCTCCAAGCCAAATGGCCAAAGGTGTAGCCACACATAGCAGTGGAAATCATGCAGCAGCATTGGCGAGAGCAGCTAAAGTCGCCGGGATTCCAGCCTTCATCGTGATGCCTTCTAACGCACCCGAAATCAAGAAAAAAGCTGTCAAAGGCTATGGTGGACAAATAGTCGAGTGTGAACCCAATCTGAAAGCAAGAGAAACTACGCTGGAAAAAGTAGTCGCAGAAACTGGAGCGACATTTATCCCCCCTTACGATTATTGGGATGTAGTAGAAGGTCAGGCTACCTGTGCCTTAGAAGTATTGGAAGAAATTCCTGACTTAGACATCCTAATGACCCCTGTTGGAGGTGGAGGATTACTTGGCGGCACTGCATTGACTTCACATTATCTGAAGCCTTCACTTCAAGTGATCGCCGGAGAACCTGCCGGTGCTGATGATGCTTACCAATCTTTTCACAAAAAGGAACTGATCCCTCAAACCGGACCAAAAACAATTGCCGATGGACTGTTGACCTCCTTGGGAAAAATCAATTTTCAGCTGATCAGCACATATGTAGATGATATTTTGCTTGCTGAAGAGGAACAAATAAAAGAAGCAATGAGATTGATTTGGGAGCGGATGAAACTAGTAATAGAGCCCTCCAGTGCTGTTCCTTTAGCTGCATTGCTTGCCAATCGAGAGCAGTTCAAAGGCAAAAGAGTGGCGATCATCCTATCCGGAGGGAATGTGGATCTTGCAAAATTGCCCTTCTAATCTTCCAGTTACCAGGATCCTTCCTCTCGAGTGAGGATTCTCCCTTCTCGAGCACTCAAAAACGCCGCTTCTATCAACTTGAGAACTACAATCGCTTGATTTAGCTCCACCATGAGAGGCTTCTGACGCAAGATAGCATCCGCTATATTTTGATAAAAAATCCTGTAATCACCATTGACTGTTGGCAGAGGCTTAGTCTCATTTTCGAAATAGAGCATCCCCCATCGGTCTTCGGTTTCCACTCCCCAGTCTGGTCCTTCTGGCTTTATTCCAGCTTTGAATGCAGCCTCTTGCACGTCCAAACCAAACTTTTGATAGGAACCCTTTTCGCCTAATAACAAAAACTTGGGAGTAGGAGCTCCGACCAGTACCCCTGCCGTCACTCTGGCTTTTTTGTCAGAATAGAATAGCGTGATATCAAAATGATCATCTGCTTGGGCTCCTGTCCTTTGCTTGCGAATGTCTGCAAACAGTCCATCCGGTATCCCAAAAGCCAATACAATTTGGTCGATCAGGTGAGTTCCGAGGTCAAAGGTGATCCCTTTCCCCGGCACATCCTTTTCTCTCCAATTATCCGAAATCTGTGGCCTAAATCGATCAAAGTGAGATTCCAAATAGGCAATCTTCCCAAGCGTGCCCGACTCTAGCAATTGCTGTATAGTCCTGAAGTCCCCGTCAAATCTTCTGTTTTGAAATACTGTACAAATCTTTCCTTTGTCTCTGGCAATTGCTTGCAGCTCCTCTGCTTCATGGGAAAAAACACTCACTGGCTTATCTACTACGACATGCTTTCCAGCTTCTAGGGCAAGTTTTGCCATCGGAAAATGAAACTCATTGGGCGTGGTGATCACTATCAGATCTGCACCATCTTGCTCCAACAGCTCCTCAAGACTTCTGTAAGTGGTCACTTCCGGATAAATCTGCTCACATCGCCTGCTCGTACGCTCCACCACAGCTGTCAGCTCCAGGTCAGGACAAACATCTATCAGAGGAGCATGCATTTTTTCGGCTACGGAGCCAAAGCCAATTATGGCTGTGCGGATTGGAGAGATTAAAGTCATTTACAGTTTCATTTCGTAGGCTTTATTCACGAGCTCTACCCGCGTACTCACGCCCAGTTTTTGGTGGATATTTTTCCGATGGGTCTCTATCGTACTTGGACTCAGGCCCAAAATATCTGCGATATCTTTGCTTGTATTGCCATCTTTGATCATAGACACGATCTGTACTTCTCTGCGAGAGAGTCGATATTTGTCTCTAAAAGAATCAAAAAATGTATTGGGCTGAGCCTGTTCTACTACACGCTGAAAATTCAGGACATGTCGCCCTTCGTATACTTCACGGATCGTATACACCAGTTCATCTGGATCGGCATCTTTGAGTATAAACCCATCGGCTCCTTTCTGAATAGCTTCCTTGAAGATTTTCTCTTCATCATACATCGAAAGCACGATCACTTTTGCCCGATAAGGATCCAAAGCGATATGACTCAAAACACCGAAGCCATCCAATACAGGCATATTGAGGTCTGTCAGGACGACATCCACATCGTGAGTCTTCAAATAATCGACTAGTTTCTGCCCATTGGGAAAAATCTCAAGAACGACGAGATCATCGTGCTCTTCAAGCAATCCTTCTATGCCTTTGGCAAAAAGCGTGTGGTCGTCTGCGATGACTATGCGGATCATGATAAGTAAGGGTGAAACCTAAATTAGCTTTAGAAATTCAATTTGGCAAAATCAGTTTGATTTCTGTACCATTTCCTGGTGAGGAATGGATTAAAAATTGTCCGCCAATGGTTTCCATCCGCTTCTTTAGATTGTACATACCACTGCCTTCGGAGGCTACAGTGGTATCAAAGCCCCTTCCATCATCACGGATTTGGATTTCCTTATTTTCTGAAAGATTGACCAGTTCTACCGAAATATGATCCGGAGCGGCATGCTTCATCGCATTGTTCAGGCATTCCTGGATCACTCGGATCAAAACCAATTTTTGATTCTTATCCAGTTCCCAAGACTCCTCTTCCATTTCTAGAGTAGTCTGACAAAAGCCAGTCGCTTGGATTTTGTCCAACTGCTGCTGGACAAATTCCCCGATGGAAATACTTTCTACCCAGTCCAAATTTAAGGTTTTGGAAAGACCCCGCACCTCAGAGATGACTTTGGTGATCAGCTCCCGGCCTTCCGCCTGACGGTCCGGTTTGGATGAGCCCAGGTACAATTTTGATAGTGACAGCAACTGCCCAATATTATCATGGAGCTCCCGGCCGATATGAGACATGGTGTCTTGCTGGATTTCATTTTCAATGTTGAGCAGAGTCTTTTCATGCTCCATCTGAAGCTGGTTCATCCGCTGCTTATTTTGCACTTGTCTTTGTCTGTGCAGTATCACCATAGCAACCACAAAAGTGGCCATCAAAGCCGCCAGAAACGCTCCGGCAAACAATACAAATACAATCTGATTATCCTCTCCTTCCATTAGATAGTTTGTGCTTTTTTCTCGATAAGTAAACCGCGGTTTATGAAAATCAAGACAATTGAAGTCAGCATAAGTAAATACAGAATCATAGAAATGTCTTTGAAAAAATAATAAAGAGGCAGCTCATTAAATGTCAGGTAATCACGTTCTATTTCAGCCAAAATCAATATCACATTTTGAAAAAGATTGAAAGTAATAAACCAGAATGGAATAAACCTCAGAGGATTGATATCCAAATAATCATCTGAGCTGATCAAGTCCACAAAAAATAGACAACTGGCCACTATACTGAGCATATAACTCATGAAATAGACAATCGGCTGATGAAGTGTAATTTCTTCAATTTTAGAAAAATCCAAAAAAAGTGTAATCGCTACAAACCCAATTAAGAGGAATAAAAGCACCCTTTTAAGCTTTGGATTCTGGATGAAAAGATAAATCCAAGCAACCAGAATAACCTTCGATATCTGAAAGTTGAAAATATTATAGGCCCATAAATTCCACCCCTGATAAGGTAAGTTTGAGATTAAATGGTGCATTGATTCATTGAAGTCCCGGTTGACCAATGTAATCGAGCCAAATAATTCATAAAAAGATACCATCCACAGAAGAAAAAGAGCCATATAAAACCTTGGCTGCTTTTTCGGGATTTTTGAAAAACTGGCGAACACAACTGAACCTGTTAATGCAAGCACGTGTACACCAATCAAATATGGATTGGCAATTATCCTGTCGAAAACTCCCTCCAGCATTTAGGGCCTAGGGCAAGTAGGAGGGCAAAGTTCGCCACTATTGTAATAATCCTCTTCATCGTCCCCGATTTCTTTGTCGCCACCAAGATTGGTCGGACATAGTACCAGCGTCAATCTCCCGATGTATTTTTCAGGATCTTCAGGATGTGTCTCCTTAGCTGTTTCCTCGGTATATTCAGTAAGATAAAACTTGATTCCTCCGGTTTTCTCATCCGTTTTGTCTAGTATTTCCTGCAAGTACGCCCGATCAAAAAACACCCAATCCGTTTGATGATCAATATCCTTTTTCCGCTCCTTACCAGGCTTACCACTCCTGACCTCTTTGTCATACTTGCTCTTCATCTCTAAAAATGACTTTCTGCTGATTTTCATAATAAATAATGGGTTAGGTTAGAATTTGCAGGTCAAAAGATACTAGATTCTGCCCTTAGGCTGAAAACAATAGATTAAAAATGTACTAAAAAAGGAAGGCTTGACGGCCTTCCTTTCTTCACTCGATCAAGTCTGATTATTCCAGACCTTTATCTCTCATTTTTTTGAATTCATCAAATCTTCGATAGATCGCCACGGTGAATCCCACTAGCATGATCAGAGATCCTATCCATAGCAAATTGATATAAGGCTTCACGATGGCTTTCATGACCACATAGTCCTTTTGGTACTGATTGACCTTGAAGACAAACTTATTCTCTTCGGGCAGGATATTTTCCAGCGTTACTTTGATTCCCAGTTCATTGTCAATTTCTGGTAGTTTGCCTACCTGATTGTTTCGGATGATGAAAGTCGGTTCGATTTTCTTTTCCACATCATAATCGAGGATGCGAAGCTTAGCCTTGACAGCTACATCTCCTTCTTGTAGCGTGTAGCCCTCGATCTCTTGCATCACTTCAGCTCCATCAAAATAGGTCACATAGTCCGCAATGTGAAATTGCTCGCCAGGTGCTGCTTCGTAAAATTGATCTTCTTTCCACTCTGGATCTTCATAATCGTTCATCGCCGCCACATAGGTGTAGAGATCCTTGTCCAGATAGATCTTCGAATCCGGAGAGGAGATCAAGCCACCCATTCCCTCATTGAACTGGGACATGGGACTAAGCGAAAATTTCAAGACCTCATTTTGATAGTATTCAATCTGGAAGTAGTCATTTTCTTCCAACACGATATTGACTTTATCTCCTTTTTTGAAGTAGTCCTTGTAGTCTTCCAATGCAATCGCTTCGTTGACCTTATCAGTGGCTTCCAAAATCTTAGCTGGCACGTACTCCTGAATTCCTTCCACTTTCTTCTGTCTTCCGCGATAGATCACCGTGTAGTCCTTCATCTGCAGAGGCTTATTGATCCAAAGCAGAACATGTTCTTTGTTCAGTTCATCTTCCCAGCTATTGCTGTAAGTCAGACCTGACATATTGATAGAAATAGTCTCCGAATAGCCCGAGCTAAACATAATCCCAACTAGCATCATCCCCAGTCCGATATGAGCAAGAGAACCTCCAGCCAGCTTGAAAGCTGATTTTTTCAATAAACGAGAAAGTATGACAGCATTTGCTACGATGGTGAAAGTCCCTGCCACTACCAATATCATGTATTTCCAATCATAGACTTTGGCCAAAACAATCACCAAGGCTGAAATGATCACTGCAATAATGTATGGTGTCAGCAAGGCATCTTTCAGAGCCTTTTTGTCCATTTTTTGCCACCAGAAAAACTGTCCCACTGCTGTCAATAAGGCCAGTACTATTCCAAACCACAATTGAAATTTGGTATAAAACTCAACTTGATCGGCAGGAGGAGCCATATTGGAAATCCCTCCAAAACTCTCCACGAGTGCATTCCAAGCAGGAATAGAAGTCGGCAATATCACCTGAAATCCCATCAATCCTAATGTGGTCGCACCGATGAAAATCCAAAACTCTCTGGAATACACAGAAGCTTCTCTTTCCGAACTCGGGATATATTTCCATGCTCTGACCGATAGGAAAATCGCCACGAGAGCAAAGAAAATAAGATAGATGAAAAGCTGACCAGAAAGTCCCAAATCTGTAAATGAGTGCACTGAGGCATCTCCCAGTATTCCGGATCTCGTCAAGAATGTCGCATAAAGAACCAAAATAAAGGACAGGATCACCAAGACGATGGAGGTCTTCAGTGCAGTAGCGCTTTTCTTGAAAGTGATCATCGTATGGATCGCGGCTACCAGAATCAGCCATGGCACATAGACGGCATTTTCTACGGGATCCCAGTTCCAATAGCCGCCGAAATTCAAGGTCACATAAGCCCAGTAAGCACCCATCAAAATTCCCATTCCCAAAATCATGGCTGAGAAAATCGCCCAAGGCAATGCTGGACGAATCCATTCGCTGTATCTCTTGGTCACCAATCCTCCCATCAGGAAGGCGAAAGGTACCAAGGTAGATGCATAGCCCAAAAACAGCGTAGGCGGGTGAATCACCATCCAGATATTCTGAAGAAGCGGATTGAGACCTGTACCATCTTCAGGAATGAAATCAGGGTTCATCTGGAAAATAGGAGCATTAGTAGCATCTCTCAGCAAAATGAACGGGGAGCTACCAATCTTCAGATCGCCGATTACCACTCCTAAGATCATCGACACCAAAAATGCCTGAACCAGCGCAAAAACGATCATCACGGGAGCCTCCCATACTTTATTGGTATGGATCAGGATAAGCCCCAAAATGACATTCCAAAATATCCACAGAATAAACGCTCCTTCTTGTCCTTCCCAAAAACTGGAAATCATATAATGAACCGGCAATGCCATGCTCGAATGCGAATACGCATAGAAATACTCAAAGCGATGATTGTATATAATCTCAAAAAGAGAAAATGCAATCATGATGCTGGAGCCTGCGTGGACATAAAACGAAATCCTGCTAAATCGCTGCCAGCTTGCTTTCTCTATTTCAGTCGCCTGAAAGTACTTGAAGTAGGCAAATGCTGTCACCAAAGAAGAGACAAAGGCCACTATCGTCATCAAGTGGCCCATATTACCGATAAAGGTGTTAATCATGAATTCTGGGATTAAGGCTAGCTTACATGCCTGCCGCCTGCACTTCGGTTTCCTGATACTTGGATGGACACTTCATCAGGATCTTATCTGCTATGAATATTTCCTCGTTTTTGTAAGAGCCGATGACCACCACAGACTCTGATCTTGTAAAATCCGCAGGGACAGGTTCATTGTAAAACACTTCCTGCTCAGTGCCATCATTATCCACCAGCACAAAGGTGAAGGAGGTTTTATCATCACGCACATTCAGGCCGGTCACTTCTCCAGAAGTATCCTTTTTCAACTGCCCTACCACGTGGATCGCCTTATCATTGCCGTCTTCCTTCATCTCCCAGGCCGTGTCAAAGGTCTCATAACTACTCGCATCTCCGATAGAGGTCATAATGATGACAATGGCTACGGCGATGATTCCTATTCCTATCAAAGGTCCTTTTTTCATGGCTTAGTGATTTGGGGAAATACTTTTTTCAATTTTGCTGATTTTGCGGTCGGTCGACACCAGATACACGGCGATTCCGACAAAAATGATCCCGATGACTCCTACCAACACGTAGATTTTACCATCAGCTCTCATTCGGTCTGCCATCTCCACAGTATTATTGCTGTAGTCAGATTCGGTCACAGGGATCTTCTCTTGGGCCAGTGCAGATAGGCTGAAAGCCATCATCATCATGACTAGTAATTTTCTCATCGATCAGGGATTAATCATTTTTTCTTCCAATACTCTTTCCACCCTACGCATTCTGACGCGTACAGTTGCTATCCAGGAGCCAAAAAGTGTCCATCCTAGGATGGCCGGATAAAAAACCATGCGAAGTTTCGAATCCAGATCGTAGGCATTGAATCCCGGATTACCTCCATTGCCTGGGTGCAGGCTGTCCGTCAATCTTGGCAACACGAAAATCAAGGGGATAAATGCGGCGAAAGCAAAGATGTTATAGATCGCTCCGATTCGAGCTCTTTGCTGTAGATCTGTCAGGGAATTTCTCAGGATCAAATAGGCAAAATACATAAGGATACCTATAGCAGCTGCATTCTGCTTCGGATCTCCACTCCAGTAATCGCCCCAAGTGAATTTGGCCCAAAGCATCCCGGTGACGATCCCCAATACCCCAAATAAAATTGCTGCATTGGTAAACTCAATCGCCATATCATCATCTGCGAGATTATTGCTGCGCAAATAGCGAATGCTGTAATACACCGAAACCATCAGCATCAAGATCATCCCAAACCACATCGTCACATGGAAGTGCAAGGCTCGGATGGTTTCGTTGAGGATAGGTAGTCGGGGCACATCCATCAGCAATCCTGCAAAGATGGTGTACAGCAGCAGGAGGATGGCTAAGATTTTCCACCAGGATTGGCGCATAGGATCATTTTGGCTTTTTCAAGCGCAAAAATAAGGCATAAGTTCCTGAAAACGTCGCATTTTCTCAGAAAAGACAAAGGCCGAAACATTCCTGCCTCGGCCTTTTCTATTATTTAAACTGATTCTTATTCGTTTGGAGTCAGAGGATTGCTCTTGCGGATCAGTCCATCCGGCAACTCTCCCTCGGTACTTGCTACGATAGTACAGACTGTGGCGTCTCCAGTCACATTGACCACCGTGCGGAACATATCCAAAATCCTATCTGGAGCGATAATCAGCGCAATCCCTGCTGCCGGTACACCGATAGATTCTAGAACTATGATCAACATAATCAAGCCTGCTCCCGGTACTCCAGCCGAACCAATCGAAGCCAAAGTAGCGGTCAATACGATCATCAACTGCTGGGTCAAAGTCAGCTCCATCCCCAAGGCTTGCGCAATGAAAACAGCTGCCACACCCTGATAAAGGCTGGTTCCATCCATATTAACTGTCGCTCCCAGAGGCAAGACAAAACTGGAAACTTCTTCAGAAACTCCAAGCTCCTCTTCCACCTGCTTCATCGTCACAGGAAGGGTCGCAGAACTAGAACTGGTGGAAAATGCCAACAATTGAGCCGGACGAATGGCTTTGAAGAAATCTACATATTTCACTTTGGTGAAACCCATCAAGATCAATGGATAAATCACCAAAATCATGGCAAACAATCCACCCAATACGACCAGACTATACTTCAGCAATGCCAACAAAAGCTCAATCGCTGAATCCGGATTGTCTCCGGCAATCTCCACAATCAGCGAAGCCATCAACGCAAACACTCCATACGGAGCGATCATCATGATATAATTGACTATTCGGATAATGACATCATTCAGTCCATCAAAAAAAGCAATCACTGTACTCCCCTTTTCTTTGGGAATCTGCAAAAGGGCTATTCCCACTAAAATGGCGAAAAATACAACCTGAAGCATGGCTCCATTGTCTGTAGCTGCCTGAAAGACATTTTGAGGCACTATATCCACCAAAGGCTGCAGCGGGCTTTGTTTTTGAAGCTCGGCGGCGGTGCTGACTCGTGATCCTGCATCTCCTTCGTAGAGCTTCATCAGGTTTTCTCGAGTTTCGACTGGAAGACTTTTGCCTGGCTCGAAGATATTGACCAAAACCAATCCAATAGAAATCGCCACTACGGTAGTGATCAGGTAAGTCCCAATGGTTTTGCCGCCTATTCTACTGAGTTTGGAGATATCTCCTAGGTTGGATACTCCTACGATCAGCGAGGCAAAGACCAAAGGCACAGCGATCATTTTCAAAGAATTGATGAAAATGGTCCCGATGGGTTTGATATAGTCGAGCGTAAAGGAATTGGGAATATTTGTTTTGATGACTACTAGGCCAAAAATTAAACCTAGGATCAAGCCAATAATGATTTTAGTATGTAATGGGATCTTCTTTCGCATCAGATGTTGGATAAGTCGACAAGTTTATTGCTTTTTGACAACAAAAAATAATCGGCTATGACCAAAGCCGCCATGGCTTCCACAATTGGTACGGCACGTGGCACCACACAGGGATCATGTCTTCCTTTTCCAGAAACTGTCACTTGCTCGCCAGCTTCATTGAGAGATGCCTGGTCTTGCATGATCGTGGCTACTGGCTTGAATGCCACTTTGAAATAGATGTCTTCCCCATTGGAGATGCCGCCTTGAATTCCTCCTGAGTGATTGGTCAGAGTTTTGATTTGCTCTCCCTCTTTCACAAAGGTATCATTGTGCTCACTTCCTCTCATTTTGACTCCTTCGAAGCCAGAGCCGTATTCAAAGCCCTTGACGGCATTGATTCCCAGCATGGCTTTGCCGAGTTCGGCATGGAGTCGATCAAACACTGGTTCTCCCAGTCCAGCGGGCGTATTTTTGATCACACAGGAGACTACCCCTCCTATGGTATCCCGATCCTTCCTTACTGAATCGATCAATTCGATCATTTCCTCAGCTAGTACTGGGTCAGGACATCTTACGATATTTTCTTCTGTCTGGGCAAGATCTAGCTCTTGATAGGATTTTTGCAAAGTCAAATGTCCCACCTGGGAAACATAAGCTTGAACCTCCACGCCAATTTGAGCCAAAAACAGCTTGGCTACCGCCCCAGCAGCTACTCGTGCAGCTGTCTCTCGAGCAGAGCTTCTGCCTCCTCCTCGGTAATCCCGGATACCATATTTTTGGAAATAGGTAAAGTCCGCATGAGAAGGGCGGAATTTGTCAGCAATATGCGAGTAATCCTTACTCTTCTGATCGGCATTCCGGATGACGATCCCGATGGGAGTTCCCGTACTTTTCCCTTCAAAAATTCCCGAAAGAATTTCTATTTCATCTTCTTCTTTTCGCTGCGTGGTGATCTTGGATTGTCCCGGTTTTCTACGCTGCATTTCAGATCTGATGAAGCTCTCATCGATTTCCAAACCTGCCGGACATCCTTCTATTGTGACTCCTAAAGCTACTCCATGAGATTCACCGAAAGTGGTGATTTTGAATAGCTTTCCAAATGAATTACCCATTACTTCTTTCTAATGATTACAACCGCCAAAAAGACCACAGAGGCCAATAAAAGCAGGTTAATTGCGGTCGTAAAATAGTATTTATATTCCTCGTTTAAAAATTCATTGTCTGCACTGCTGATACGGTCGTAGATTCCTCCAAGACGCTGGCTGGAGATCGCCTGATTGACTTTACTCTCACCGACTACATGGATTTTGGCACTTGGACGGAGCGTATCATAGACTGCTCTTGCCGGATCAAAATAGATCCATTCAAATGATTTGCCCAGATCCACCTCTGAGGCTTCATTGATCGTGATGTAGTAGTTAAACTCCTTGATGCCAGACACTCTGCCGTAGCCTCTATTGATCTGCTGGCGCACATTGGGATCGTAGGTATTGAGGTTTTGAGTGGAGATCCGGCGAGGCTCGGAGATCGCATTGATATTGCCAATACCTGTGATTCCAAAATTGTAATCAAAACCCTGTCCAGTCTCTACCTCCAGCTCCGTGATGTTTTCCCGCAACTGAAACTGACCTACTACCACTTCATTTTTTAGCGGATGAGCAGGAAGCGGTTTCACGGTGATGGTTTTTGGAGCAGAATAGAATGTTTTGAAATCCTCTTGTCTACTTGCATTAAAATAAACCGGGTTTTTGGCCACCCGATATTTGATCATTTCCCATGGAATACTCGGGATCTCAATTTTTCCTTCAGAAAATGGAAAGAATGTCGCCTCATAGACTTTGTAACGCACCCATCTCTTCCCGTTGATAGAGACCTGTTCAGGCTCAATATTGGAGATGTTGTAGTTTTCTTCCCAGACATTGGCTGGCTTGATTTTCTTCAATACTTGATCGAGCTGATCTCCAGGCTTGTAAAAATTGAATGGCGCCTGATTGTTTTCAGACATATAAAAAGCCAAAGTCAGATTGAATCCCTCTCCAGCAAACACCTCTTCTTTGTCCACCGTCACTGAGAAAAATGCCTCATCTTCCACTTCGACGTATTCTGGCTCCCCAGCCGAACGATTATAAAAATCTGCAAATGGATCAAAACTACTTCCAGCGCTACTTTGATTGCTCACTGCATCACCTACCGTGATATTTTTACCCTGCACATCGATTGATTTGCCATTGACAGTCATCGAAAATGCCGGTAAGGTAAAAGTCCCTTTCCGGGCAGGCTTGTAATATTGGATAAAGCTATGTGAACTGGTCACTTGACCATTAATCACATTCATCGAGGAGGATTGTGATGTCCCTTGTTTTTGAAATCCCTGAATTTCCGGAAACTGATCGTAGGATTTAATTTTTTCATTAGCTACGCTAATTTTAATCGTCCAGGTTTCATTGAGACCTATCTGATCAGGCCCCAGCTCCACTTCTACTTCCTGCGCATACAGATTTCCTGTAAAAAGCAGACCGAGCAATACCAAATAGGAAGTGATTAGCGTTTTAGACATAGTTGCGAAATTAAGGATATTTCAATTTCTGGAACTCCAATTTTACGTAACAAACGAAGAAATGCCTTCGTACTTTAGCTTAAATTCAGTTAATAAACCAAAACTCTTTAGACTATGATAGAATATGTGAAGACCATTTTGCAGAAAGTCAGCTTTTCGACCTACTTGTTTGAGAGAGAGCTGAAAAAAGGCCTGAAGCTTATTTTACCTAACGAATTGGAGGAATTTAAAGACTGGTGCTACCAAATGTTTGGGAAAGTCCACCACACGATTCTCAACAAGCATTTCCAAATGAGCGTTTAAAAATGACAAGCCCCGATCTTCGCAGACCGGGGCTTTTTGGTTGGTGGTTTGGTTACTCTTTTTTATGTGATTGGTTAATTTAATCCTTGCTTGCAAAATCCGGATAAGCTCTCATCCCGTGTTCATTGATATCCAGACCTTCTACTTCTTCCAACTCATCCACTCTGATGCCCACAGTCTTTTTCATGGTGTAGAAAATCACCCCAGAGAATAATACACAGAATAATCCAACAGCTCCCACTCCTATCAACTGGGAAATAAACTGGCTCATACCTGCCAAGTCGCCAAAAATACCTACGGCCAAGGTGCCCCAGATCCCGCCGACCAAGTGGACAGAAATGGCTCCGACCGGGTCATCGACTTTGATTTTATCAAAGAAAACTACGGCAAATACAATCAATCCTCCTCCGATGAAACCGATAATCGCTGATTCGCCGACTCCCATCTGATCAGCACCAGCAGTGATTCCTACGAGCCCTGCCAAAATTCCATTCAAAACCATCGTGATATCATAAGACTTGAACTTCAAATAGGAAACGATCAAAGCCCCAAATGCTCCTGCCGCTGCTGCAATGGAAGTAGTCACGAACACTTTTGATACCAATCCTGGATCAGCACTGAGGACAGATCCACCGTTGAATCCGAACCATCCAAACCACAAGAGGAATACTCCAAATGTAGCCAACGGAAGATTATGTCCCGGAATGGCGCTCATGCCTCTTTCTGTATACTTGCCTATTCGAGGACCGAGAAGGTACGCTCCGACAAGCGCGCCCCATCCACCCACAGAATGGACAATGGTAGATCCTGCGAAATCATAGAAAGGGGTATCCAACGTATTCAAAAATCCTCCTCCCCACTTCCACATGCCCACGATAGGATAGCAGATGGCTACGTAGAGTACTGAGAAGAATATAAATGGTCCAAGCTTGATACGCTCAGCGACCGCACCAGATACGATAGTGGCTGCTGTAGCGGCAAACATTGCCTGGAAAATAAAATCAGTCAAATAGGTATATCCTTCATTGTAATTGGACGTGTCCCAGCCTTCCGGAAGACTCAATCCAAAACCCGCAAATCCAAAAACAGAGCCTTCAAAGCCCGCTCCAGGGTACATCAGCCCAAATCCCACAAAGGCATATGTCAATAGGCCCAATGCCGGTATGATGGTGTTTTTAAATAATATATTGACAGTATTTTTTGCTCTTGTCAGTCCAGCTTCCAAACTGGCGAAGCCCAAATGCATGATGAAGACCAAAATAGTGGCCACCATCATCCAAAGGTTATTGACGGTAAATAATTCTTGCATAGGTATAACAGGTTCTATTAGGTGATAAGTAATTAAAGGGCTTTTTCGCCAGAGTCGTTGTTTCGGATTCTGTATGCTTCCAGCACATCAAAGACAAAGATTTTCCCATCTCCGACTTCTCCGGTTTTCCCCTCTTTGAGAATACACTGAATCACAGACTCCACCAAATCATCGGTAGTGACTATCTCCAGTTTGGTGCGAGGAATGTATGCAGGCTCATATGCCACACCCCGATATACCTCTTGGCGTGCATGCTCAAAGCCCATCCCCTTTATTTCATAGAAGGACAGGAATTTCACTCCGAGACCCGATATGCATTTATGTATTTGCTCAAATCGCGAAGTCCGGATGATCGCTTCTATTTTTTTCATTTTTTTAATGGGTTTAATGGTTTGTTGAGAATTTGGCATGAAATTAATCCAAAAATTGTGTGAAAATCAAAATCACGATATTTTTTTATCTCAATTTTCTGAAAAAGGCATATTTAATTAGCAAAATAGAGCACCAGAATACCTTAATTGATTAAAATAGACCTGACTTTTTAAAAATATGGATCAAAAACAAACCACCTATCGGCACAATGAATTACCCACAGTCTTGCCTCCCTTGTCAATTCCATTAATTTTGCCTGCGCTTTTATACAGATATTCAGAGAACAATGACTCAAAAACCAACTTTACTAGTGCTGGCTGCCGGCATGGGAAGCAGATACGGTGGCGATAAGCAAATCGACGCCTTTGGCCCAAATGGTGAAACTATTTTGGAGTATTCTATTTTTGATGCCATCAAAGCCGGTTTTGGAAAGGTGGTCTTCATCGTCAGAAAAGAAATATTGGAAGAAGCGAAAGAAATTTTTCTCCCAAAACTGAAAGGAAAAATCGAAGTGGATTGGGTGGTGCAGACTCTGGAAAGTTTCGTGCCAGACGAACTCAAACAAGCTGATCGCAAAAAACCCTTTGGAACAGCTCATGCAGTGCTTTGCGCCAAAGATGCCATCAAGGAACCATTCGCAGTGATCAACGCAGATGATTTTTATGGAAAAGAAGCGTTTGAAGTGCTCGGCAGATTTCTATCCACGGCCGTAAGACCAGACCTTCATGCCATGGTGGGCTATGCAATCCAGAATGTACTTTCCGAAAATGGCACGGTCAGTCGGGGGATTTGCGATACCAACGAAAAAGGCCACCTCATCGGAATGAAAGAAAGAACTTCCATCGCCAGAGAGGATGGCAAAATCATCAGTCGAGGAGAAGGAGAAGTGTTTGAAATCGCTGAAAATACTCCTGCAAGTATGAACTTCTGGGGATTTCACGAGACTGTTTTTGCGGAAATCGAACGCATGTGGGCGGAGTTCCTTCCGGCCAACCTTGACAACCTCAAGTCGGAATTTTATATCCCAACCGTGGCCAATAATCTGATCCAAGAGGGCAAAGCTGCTTATGAAATCTTGCCGGGTGGTAAAACCTGGTTTGGTGTCACTTATCCAGAAGACAAACCTGTGGTGATCGAATCCTTGAAAAAACTACATGAAGCGGGTGAATATCCCGCGAAACTTTGGTAATATTTTAAAAGAGGCTTCGGCCTCTTTTTTATTGCTCCGCCTTCACTTTTCCATTTTCTACTCCAAAAAAGAAAACTTCAGAATCCAACTCCGTTAAAATAGAATGCGATCGCTCTGGTCTCGCATCTGTCAAGAATATCTGACCAAAGGTATGCTTGGAGATCAATTGCATCATTTGGGCTATCCGAGTATCATCTAATTTGTCGAAAATATCATCCAGAAGTAAAAGAGGCTTTTCTCCTTTTTCATTTTCAAAAACTTGAAACTGCGCCAGCTTCAAAGCGATGATAAAAGATTTCTGCTGGCCTTGACTTCCGATCTTGCGGATCGGATGATCTCCGATTTGGAAGTTGTAATCATCCTTGTGAATTCCGGCATTGGAATTTTTGGTGATAAAATCCTTTTTGCGAAGCGATACAAAATGATCCTCAAAATCCTCTCTCAAAGCCTCCGTTTGATAAGTAATGGTGACTTTCTCCTGACCCTGAGATATTTCCTCGTAATGCTCCTGAAGCATGGGAGCCACCTCTTCCATCAGTTCCGATCTCCTACCCGCAAGTACTTTGCTCAGTTCGACCATCTCCTTATCATAGCCGGTCAATAGAGTCAAATCCCTCCTGCCACTTTCGGCAAATTGCTTGAGAAGTGCATTTCTTTGCTTGAGAAAATGATGATAGCGAATCAGCTGATTGAGGTAGTTTCTATCCAATTGGGAAAGCAAGCCGTCAAAAAATTTTCTTCTTCCCTCGCTTCCTCCTTTGATCAGCTCGGTATCATCCGGGGCGATCAATACCAGGGGGATCAGCCCAACATGTTCCGAGGTTTTGTTCAGTGCTTTCCCGTTTTGCCAGATTTGTTTTTTCTTACCCAGCTCAAAAGTGCACCGCACTTCCAGCGCTTTTCCTTCGATTTCCAAATTCCCTTTTACAGCAAAAAAATCCTGCTCATGCCGGACATTCAGGCTATCACTGGATTGGACTGCACTTTTGGTCAAAGAGAGATAGTGGATACCGTCCAGAATATTGGTTTTACCACTTCCGTTCAAGCCTGTAAAGCAGTTGATCTGAGGGCTAAAGTCCATCCGGGTTTTCTCATGATTTTTAAATTGTAAGAGTTCCAGGGACTTTAGATACATCAGTTCGGGTAATTATTTCGGCGGCAGCCTGATTTTTAGGAGAGGTTGGTTATATTTGGGGCCTAAAATAGCATATTTTGATCATTACGATATGGCAAAGAGAACTGCAGCGACCAAGTCTAAGGTAAAATATTCGAAAGAAACGTACGCATACTGGTACGAAAGCATGCTCTTGATGAGACGCTTCGAAGAAAAAGCCGGGCAACTTTATGGTCAGCAAAAAATCAGAGGTTTCTGTCACCTTTATATTGGCCAAGAAGCTTGTGCTTCTGGCTCCATTTCAGCATTGACAGGAGATGATAAGTGGATCACCGCTTACAGATGTCATGCCCATCCACTCGGATTAGGTACTGATCCAGGAGCTGTGATGGCAGAGCTTTTCGGCAAAGCTACGGGCACTACTAAAGGAAAAGGTGGCTCCATGCACATCTTTGACAAAGAGAGAAACTTTATCGGTGGTCACGGAATCGTCGGAGCTCAAGTACCGATGGGATTGGGATTGGGCTTTGCTGAGAAATTTAAAGGCACAAAAAACCTAGCCATCTGCTACATGGGTGATGGTGCAGTGCGTCAGGGAGCTGTCCACGAGGCTTTCAACTTGGCCATGCTATACAAAACCCCTGTAATTTTCGTCATCGAAAACAATGGCTACGCAATGGGTACATCAGTAGCCCGTACTTCCAATGTCACTGAGCTTTACCAAATCGGTGAATCCTATGACATGCCTTCTTTCCCAGTGGATGGAATGGACGTAGAGGCGGTTCACGAAGCAGTATCTGAAGCCGCAGAGAGAGCTAGAAAAGGAGACGGTCCTACTTTGCTGGAATTCAGAACCTACAGATACAAGGGACACTCCATGTCTGATCCTCAGAAATACAGAACCAAAGAAGAGGTAGAGGAATACAAGAAGAAGGATCCTATTGAGCAAGTACTCCAAACCATCCAAGACAATAAAATCCTTACCCAAGAGGAAATCGATCAGATCATTGCCAAAGTGAAAAAACAAGTAGCCGATGCAGTGAAATTCGCAGAAGAATCCCCTTGGCCGGACGGTCAGGATGCCTTCCAGGATGTATATGTCCAGGAAGACTACCCTTTCGTGATGGAATAATAGAAAACTCAAAGTCCAAAAGCCGTGATACCCATTTGGTTTCATGGCTTTTTTAGTGAGCTTTGTGGAATAGATAAAAAACGTATATTTGCGCCTGAAATTTGAGTAACATGGCAACGAAACAATCTAAAAAAGTACATCCTGACCATCACAATGACTTGTTGGAAGATCCAGCAGCAATGGCAGACAGCCTAGGTCGAGGAGAAGCTTTTTTGAAAAAAAATAGTAAAGTATTAGGCGGAGTATTGATCGCAGCGGTGATTTTGATAGGAGGTATTCTCTTCTTCCAAATCAACAATGCAAATCAAAACGAAGAAGCTCAAGAGGAAATGTTTCAGGCAGTCTACTTCTACGAGCAAGACAGCTTGGATTTTGCCCTGAATGGAGACGGTATCAATGCAGGCCTTTTGCAGATCGTAGAAGAATATCCAAGAACTGACGCAGCCAATCTGGCCAACTTCTATATCGGATCTATTTACCTTTCTGAAAGAAACTTCTCTGATGCGATTACCTACTTGGAGCAGTTTTCTTCTGACGATTACCTAGTGCAGGCGAAAGCAGCAGCACTTCTAGGTGATGCCTATCTAGAAAGCGGTAATGTAGACAAAGCTATCTCTAACTACGAGAAAGCCAGCTCCTACGAGCCAAACAAATATTTCACTCCTAAATACCTCTTCAAACTGGCTGTGGCCTATGAAGAAGCTGGGAGAACACAAGATGCAATCGAAGCGTACGCAGAGATTGAAGAGAAATACTTTGAATCTTACGAATTTGCTGCTGCTCGAAAACACAAAGCTCGCTTGGAAGGCCTTGCCGCTAAGTAATGCTTGTTGATACGCAGAAATTAGAGGAGTAAGGCCCAAAAGGTCTTACTCTTTTTTGTTATACTATTGATCACAAATACACCATCTATGGCTACATCCCTCAAAAGCCTAAGCGAACACAGTTCCAAAAACATCCTCGACATCAGCCAAAAGAAATTTGCGATCGTCGTATCAGAATGGAACGAAGACGTGACCGAGGCCTTATATTCTGGAGCTTATCAGACGCTCATTCAGCATGGTGCCAAAAAGGAAAACATCATCCGTAAAAACGTCCCCGGCTCATTTGAGCTTTCACTCGGAGGACAGTGGATGGCTCAGCAGGAAGAAATCGACGCAGTCATCTGCCTGGGATGTGTGATCCAAGGCGAAACGAAGCATTTTGATTTTATCTGCGATGCAGTCGCCAAAGGAATCACCGATGTCAATCTCAAGTACAACAAGCCTGTGATTTTTGGCGTGCTGACACCGGATACGCAGCAGCAGGCGCTAGACCGAGCTGGCGGCAAACACGGAAACAAAGGAGATGAGGCTGCAATCACAGCAATCAAAATGCTGGGATTTTAAGCATATCATCTCAAACCTATACCTATTACCAATACCTGTTTATTTATGAAAATAATGAAATTCGGAGGGACCTCAGTAGGGAAACCCGAACGCATGCACCAGGTAAAAGACCTGGTATCCCGCGGAGACGAACCCACCATCGTGGTACTTTCTGCACTTTCTGGCACCACCAATGCCTTGGTAGGAATCGGAGACGCTTTAGCTAGCGCCGACCGAGTGATGGCCAAAGAAAAAATAGATGAGCTACACGCTCATTACATGGACTTTTATCCAAAACTCTTGAAAAGCGAGGAAGCCAGAAAAAAGGCCGAATCCATCATCAAAGAGCATTTTGAGTTTTTGAATATCATCTTGAAGATTTCGTTCAATGAAGCGATCAACCGGGATATTCTAGCTCAGGGGGAGCTACTTTCTACCAAGCTTTTCTATACCCTTTTGCAAGAGCTTGATATCCCAGCGGTATTCTTAAGTGCGCTGGATTTCATGAGTATTGATGAAAACTCCGAGCCGGAATTGAATAAAATATCCGAGAAGCTACAGTCTATTTTGGCACAGCATCCGGGTCAAAAGCTATTTGTCACACAAGGATATATCTGCAAAAACCATCGAAATGAGGTGGACAATCTGAAGCGTGGTGGTTCGGATTACACTGCTTCATTGGTAGCAGCAGCTATCAATGCCTCCGTCTGCGAAATCTGGACCGATATCGACGGCATGCACAACAATGATCCTAGAGTAGTGGACCGCACACGTCCTATCGCCGAGCTTTCATTTGATGAAGCAGCAGAGCTAGCATATTTCGGTGCCAAAATTCTCCATCCAGCATCCATCTGGCCAGCTCAACAATACAATGTGCCTGTAAGATTGCTCAATACCATGGATCCTGATGCGCACGGAACTTTGATCAAAGAGGAAGTAGAAACTTCAGGTGTCAAAGCCATAGCTGCAAAAGATGGAATCACCGCCATCAAAATCAAATCCAGTCGAATGCTTTTGGCTTATGGTTTCTTGAGAAGGGTTTTTGAGATTTTCGAAAAATACAAAACCCCAATCGACATGATCACCACCTCTGAAGTGGCCGTATCCGTGACGATTGATGATCTGGCACATTTGCCACAAATCCTCAAAGAATTGGAAGCTTTGGGTTCGGTAGAAGTCGATCAAAATCAGACCATCATCTGCATTGTCGGAAATATGGTCTCTGAGACACGTGGAGTAGTCAAATCCGTCATGGATAGTCTGGACAACTTCCCAATCCGCATGGTATCTTATGGAGGAAGCAGGCACAATGTCTCCTTGCTTCTCGACTCCAAATACAAAAAGGATGCGCTTCAGCAATTGAATGAAGGCGTATTTGATTGGAACTAAAATTGTTAAAAAATAATAGAATGAGCCGGGATGAATATTCCGGCTCTTTTATTTAGACCAATTCCTACTATTTTTGTTTTATGTCAGAATCACAGCAAAAAGAGGGCTTTCTCAAAAGGCTTCAGACCAAATGGAAACTGGAAAGCTTGTTTCAAGTGGTTTTGGTCTTGATCGTATTCGCATGCACAGGCTTCACGATCCTATTTATCAAAAATCCCATTTTGGATTTTTTCGGGGTGGAAAAAGGCGGGTTTGTCAATACAGTCTTGTACCTACTTTTGGTTTTGCCGCTTTATCAAATATTCCTGCTGATTTATGGCTTTATATTCGGGCAGTTTCAGTTTTTTTGGGAAAAAGAAAAGCAGATATTTCGTAGAATTGGGAGTCTTTTCACCAAGAAAAAAGCGTAATTCAGAACTATTGTCCTTGCAAGTTCCTTTTACTACTAGATTAATTTTTAACCCTAAATATTTTAACCATGATCAGAAAAGCAACCGCCGTATGGAATGGTAGCGGAAAAGAAGGCTCCGGCCACGTCAGCACTCAAAGTACTGTCCTTGACAAAACACAGTATTCTTTCAAGTCAAGATTTGAAGATGGTGTGGGCACCAACCCTGAAGAACTGATCGCTGCAGCTCATGCGGGCTGTTTTGCGATGAAATTGAGCTTCAACTTGAGCGGAATCGACTTTGCACCGGAAGAATTGGAAGTGACCTGTAACATTACTTTCGAAGAAGGTGTCTTGTCCAAATCCCACTTGGTGCTCAAAGCAAAAGTGCCGGGAATCAGCGAAGAGCAATTTGCAGAGCAAGTCAAAGACGCGGAGGAAAACTGCCCGATTTCCAAAGTTCTCAATACAAACATCTCAGTTGAGTATACACTCAATTGATTTTTGACAAAAAATCGAAAAAAATTCAGGTTCTTCGGAACCTGTTTTTGTTTAAATCAGTATGGGTATAAGAATGATTCAATTCCTTGAATGCTAAACCACTAAGCCCATGGAAACTACAACTTCCCATTTCCAAAATTCCGGCTCCAACCGCATCACTTTTCTTGTTCACGCATTGATCGCATTAGCTTTGATGGCAGCTGGATTAGTCTTCTTGGACTCCTCCAGTTTCTGGCTTCCTCTGATCTTTACGCCAGTAGCGGCAGGGATCAGCGGGATTATTTTCAAGAATACCGAAGAACTCCGCTATTCGACTGGTCTTAAAATGGCTTTTGGATGGGTGATTGGATTTGCTGGCTATCTGGTTTTGATCCCGATGGCGCTGGCTTTGTAATTCAAGCCCAGCGAAATTTCCTCCAGTTCTCCTGCTGTTTGGGGGATAGATATGTCCAGGCCAAAAGTCTGGATTTTTTATTTCCCTGAGCCATATCGATCACTTTGCTTTCGGCTACACCCGCTTTTTTGAGATGTTGAAGCAAAGGTTTTAAATTTGATTCTTTGGAAACCAAAGAGGTAAACCAGAAGACTTGATGTTTGAAAAGCTGGCTTTCCTGAATCATGTTTCTGAGAAATTGCTTTTCTCCACCCTCGCACCAGAGCTCACCAGCTTTCCCACCGAAATTAAGTTCCTTTTTCTTCAGCTTGAGATTTTTCAATTTTCGTTCTGTTCCCTTTTGGGCTTCAGCTTCGGATTCATGAAAAGGCGGATTGCAGACAGTCAGGTCAAAAAAGTCATCGGCGTGAATAATTCCTTTGAAAATCTGAGTCGGATTGGTTTGCTGTCGCAAAATTATCTTCTGATCCAAGCCTGAATTCTTCTCGATGATTGTTTGCGCATTTTCAAGCGCAGGCTCATTCATCTCCGCCCCTACGAAACCCCAATTATAAATCGCGTTCCCCAAAATCGGGTAAATTAAGTTGGCTCCTGTACCGATATCCAAAACTTGAACTTTATTTTCCCCTGGGATTTTGTCTTTATTGACTTGAGCCAACAGATCTGCCAAGTAGTGAATATAATCGGCTCTTCCAGGAATCGGAGGGCAAAGAAAACCTTCGGGGATTTCCCAAAAACCGATCTTGTAATAGGCCATAAGCAAGGCCTTGTTCAAGCTGATCACGGCCTTTGGATCGGAAAAATCTACAGTCTCATTGCCGTACTGATTAGTGAAGACAAATTCCGAAAGCTCAGGAAATACTTCTTGAAGCTTTTTCAGATCATATCTGTCTTGATGGATATTTCGAGGATGAAGTCCGGATTTTTCGGCCATGGACAAAAGTAAGACCTAAAACTTAATCTACCTCAAAAACCAGTTTCATGGTGATGGACGCAGTTTTGTTTTTGGAACTGGTATTAAATGCCCCGCCCCAGGAGTAATCTTCTCCAGAATTTTGGCCGGTGATCTGAAAAACCCCCATGTTTGCAGAGATCAAGTCACTCAATTTAGAACCGGAATTCTCGGCGATTTTTTCAGCCCGTATTCTCGCATCTTCCGTTGCTTTGGCGATCATCTCCAGCTTGAGTGATTCCAAATCAGTATAGTAGTATCGTGGCTCT
Source organism: Algoriphagus vanfongensis DSM 17529 (assembly GCF_000429465.1). Taxonomy (GTDB): domain Bacteria; phylum Bacteroidota; class Bacteroidia; order Cytophagales; family Cyclobacteriaceae; genus Algoriphagus; species Algoriphagus vanfongensis. Next base: position 130,699 of record NZ_AUBX01000015.1, read on the forward strand.
TGAGAGTAAAATGCTATCCCCTGATTGAGCAGTTCTGTGACTTCCCGACTGATTTTCTCCACTTTCTCCACATCCTTAGATTCTATTTTGATAGACTGATTGAGTTGATAGCCAATGAAAGTCTGTCCCAAATAGCGCCCGTCATTAGAGTAGTTTTGACGATACTGTGGATTGGTGATGACGGCATTGAAGATGATCTGCGAAGAAGAGATCCCTTTGGAATCCAAATAAGAAGTAATGGCTTTCCTGTCCTTTTCGAGGTTGGAGTAGGCCGTTTGGATTTCCGAGCTTTCTCGGCTGAAATTGCCCTCCCACACAATCAAATCCGAAGTGAAGTTACTTTCTCCCAAACCCGTGACATTGACGGTGCCTTGGGGACGATTTCTGTTGATGACGGCATTGCCCAAAACTACAGCTGCCAATACGATGGCTATTGCAAAAATAATCGCGGGTAGAGATCTCATAAGAATTTGATTTTGAGGTAAAAACTAATCAAAAAGTAGAAAACAAAAAACCCGCCACATGGACGGGTTTTCGGTTTCCTAAGAAATTTTAACCTTAATATACGGCTTGTTTAAACTCTTGCTCTTCAGGATTTGCCAGATCGATCCAGTAGCCATTGACGATTGCTACTTTGAGTTCTTCCCCGTCTGAAAGGTAGAAATTAGGTCGTGAGCCGGTTTTCCATCCAGCAGAAAAAGTATCCGAGCTTTTCAAAAGCAAAATCGGAAGGTTGTGAAGATCTCCAGCTTCTGCATTTTTCACTTTTACAGCCAAATAGCCTTCTCGGAGCAGTTCATAGGCTTTTTCGGAACTGATATCCGAAACGCTTTCAAACGTAGTTTCGAAAACCTTCCCTTCTTGATAGGTCAATCCGCTGGCATCCTTTTCTTCAAAACCAAAATAAACCTGCATGTCTCCCAAATCCACCACGGATCCCGACACAGAATAAGTATCTCCGGCATTGTTTTCATTTCTTCGGATCGCCAGATCCACAGGATAGGTTTTGCCTTCTATTTCCACATTCATTTCATTGATCTTCAGATCTACCATCTGCAGGTCATTGTCTGGAATAGCAAAATACTGTTCCGTCGTGTATTGCTCATAACCTTTGGTCGCGATCTGATGCAAAGCATTCAAGATGATCATAAAATTGAGCTTGCGGATATATTGCTTTTCAGGATCGCCGACGTAGCCACCAGACTCGATCAGGATCGTACTTGTTCCCCATTTTTGGATATTGTCTCCAAAGGCTCTCGGCTCAAACGAATCATCGTATTTCCCTACTCCACCAGGGATCTCCTGCTGTAGGACTTTGTCCATCCCTACGATGATCTGCATAGCTTTGGCCCGGACATCATTGACATCCCGCTCGTAGTTGTAGCCCGGTGCCAAAACAGAAATCGTCACTTGCTGCGGGGTGTTCACCACATTATAATAAATCTGCTGATCGTGTAGATTGAATCCAAATTCAGGTTCGAATGAATCCCTGGCACCTTTGAGAATAATCGCCTCAGGAGAAATCTGAGAAATCGCATCTCGATTCAAATCGATATCCAAGGCATTTCTCCGCTGAAATTTATCCGACCCATCCGGGTTGAGCATGGGGATAAATTTGAGATGCAAATTCTCCTTCAAAAGTGTTCTCAGCTCCTCAAAGTCATCTCCAGTCTTGCCCAAAAAATTAAATAGATCAAACAAAGCCATGGTCGCAGTACTTTCATTGCCGTGCATCTGGGACCAAAGCATAACTTTGGTAGGGCCATTTCCCCAGTCCAATGAAGAAATGCTTTTTCCCTCTACGGACTTGCCCAATTCTGCCACGTCAAAAGTCTCCGAATGCTTCTGTATCAGCGGCTGCAAATCTGCATGCTTAAACCGCCGATGGGTGATCGCAGCTTCCTGATTTTCCTGATAGGCTTGCTCCAATTGAGCAACTTCCAAAGCGGGAAAATCAGAATCACTTGCTGTTTTACATCCACTTACAAAAACTAAAAACAGCAAAAACAGGCTAAATTGATTTCTCTTGATTAATTTCATGCTTTCAAATGATGGTGAAATAAAACTAGACAAAACTCTACAATTTCTCCTGATTCTGAGCAAAAAAGCTAAAATCAAGCCATGAAACTCTCCTATCAAGTCCACGACCTTCCACTCAAGCATACTTTCACGATTGCCCATCAGAGCCGCGATGTGCAGGATACCCTGATCGTCAAACTCGAAGATGCAGGTTTTTACGGTTTGGGTGAATCCACGACCAATCCATTTTATGGAATGACCATCGAAAACATGCAGGCTGTTTTGGAAGATTTTCGCCCACTAGTAGAAAGTGGAAACTGGGAGAGTCCTGAGGAATTATGGGCTTTGGGCAAAGACATTTTTAAAAATAATCCCTTTGCACAATGTGCCTTGGATCTGGCTGCATGGGATTTATTCACCAAGAAGAAAGGACTCAAACTCTACGAATACCTCCAACTCGATCCAAAGGATATCCCTACGACCAATTTCACTGTGGGAATCGATACCATCGAAAAAATGGTGCAAAAGATGAAAGAAGTGGATTGGCCGATTTATAAAATCAAATTGGGAACGCATGAGGATTTGGCGATCGTCAAGGAGCTGAGAAAGCATACCGATGCAATTTTCCGAATCGATGCCAATTGCGCTTGGTCTGCAGAAGAAGCCATTTGTAATTCGGAGGAATTGGCAAAACTGGGCGTGGAATTCATGGAGCAGCCTTTGGGAAAAGATGATTTGGAGGGAATGAAGGAAGTTTACAAGCATTCCAAACTTCCTGTCATGGCTGATGAAAGCTGCATCGTCGAGTCAGACGTCAAAAAATGCCATGGCCTATTTCATGCTATCAATGTAAAACTTGTCAAAGCTGGCGGAATCACCCCGGGACTGAGAATGATCCACGAGGCCAAAAAACTGGGAATGAAAACCATGGTGGGCTGCATGACCGAGTCCTCTGTAGGAATCTCAGCCATCGCACATATCGCTCCGCTGCTAGACTATGTGGATATGGATGGAGCGATGCTCCTATCCAAAGACCCTGCAAGAGGAGTGACAATCACTCCTGAGAAAGTCACTTTCCCAGACCGCGCCGGAATAGGAGCCGAATTGGTCTGAATGATTGCTTTGACTTAAAGTCTGAACACTCCAAGGGTTTTGAACCCTTGGAGTGTTTTGTTTTCCAGGTAAAACAAAAAAACCGTGAGCAAAACTCACGGTTTGGAAGGGAAATAAGATGAATTAAGAATCCCCTACAATTAATTTGAAGCCTTCTCCATGCACAGTGATGATCTGCACCTTGGGATCGTCTTTCAGTATTTTTCGGATCTTGCTCAGATAGACATCCATGCTTCGAGCATTGAAATAGCTGTCGTCACCCCAGATTTGCTTCAGTGCATGGCTTCTGTTTACGAGCTTGTTCATCTCAGCCGCCAAGATTCTCAGCAATTCATTTTCTTTGGAGGTCAGTTTATGTTTGCCTTTGGGCCCATCCAATGTCTGCTCGTCATAGTGAAGTTCGAAGTCTCCGAATTTGTAGACTTTAAGCTGCGTTACTTCTTGGGATTTCTGTGTTCTGCGCAAAATCGCCGTCACTCTCAGAAGCAGCTCTTCCATGCTAAATGGCTTGGTAATGTAGTCGTCCGCTCCGATTTTAAGACCTTCTATGATATCGTCTTTTTGATTTTTGGCAGTGAGAAAAAGTATAGGTAGATCGTCCTGTACCTTTTTGATTTCTTTGGCAAGCGTAAAACCATCCTTTTTAGGCATCATGATATCCATAAGACAAAGATCATATTTGTCCTTTTTGAACTTGTTCCAGCCTTCTTCGCCGTCTCTGCAGAGAGTGGGTTCGTAGCCTTTCATTTCCAAGTATTCCTTGAGGATATCACCCAAGTTTGGGTCGTCTTCCACTACCAATAGTTTCGCTTTGCTCATTGTTTTTTGGGTAGATTTATGGTAAAAGTACTTCCTTTTCCAAGTTCACTCTGAACTGAAATACCTCCTTTATGTGCTTCCAGCATGGTTTTCACATAGGAAAGTCCCAATCCAAAACCTTTGACATCGTGGATGTTTCCGGTCGGAACCCGGTAGAATTTATCAAATATTTTTCGTTGTGCGTCTTTGCTCATGCCGATTCCCTGATCCGAGATCGTGACATATACCTGATCAGAATCTTCCCAAGCCCTGATTTTGATCTCAGGACTTTCGGGTGAGTACTTGTTGGCATTATCCAAAAGATTATTGAAAATATGGGTCAAATGAAACAGATCCCCTTGGACTTTACCGGCGTTCATCTCATTTTCCAACGCTATACTTCCTTCTCTTTTCTCCACTTGCAGTGAAATATGGTCGACAGTTTCTTCCAATAGTTCCGAAATACTGACTTCTTCTATTTTTAATTTAAAATCTTTTTTGTCCAATGCCGCAGCTTGAAGGACATTTTCGACCTGTGCGACAAGCCGCTTGTTCTCATCTTTGATGATTCCCAAATATCTTGCCCGAAATTTATCCTGGGAGGAAAGCTCCGGATCCTGCAGGGCCTCCACCGCAAGACTCACCGTAGCCAAAGGCGTCTTGAATTCGTGAGTCATGTTATTGATAAAATCGTTTTTGGTATCAGAAAGTGCCTTTTGCTTGAAGATAACCCGAATCGCATAGATAAAACACCAAATGATCACTGCAATAAATAGGATAGAAGAGGAAACGGGAAGCCACACTTGGCGAATCACATGTTTGTTTTTATCCGGAAAGAAGATAAAGAGATAGTTTTCTTTGCCTCCAAAGATGTCATTGGGAAATAACTTGGCCTGGACACCATACTGGACTAAGCGAAATGGTTCATTCACCTGACCTATCGGCATCAGCAAGCCATCATCCTTCAGCAATCCCAACTCAAAATCTTCGAATATCCCACGCTCCAACAGATGGTTTTTGACCAATTTGCGAACCTGAGCGGTATCCATTCGATCCAGAATAGCCCGTTGACCAGCGCCTAATTCTTCCCAGGTTCTATTAATGAGGTCGATTTTTAAATTGGTCTTTTTGATCTTTTCCAGCGCATCTTCTGATATATTGATTTCATGATCAAACGCCTGATTCAGAGTAGGCGGAGCAGGCCGGAGATCGTAGACTTCCACCTGGCTAAGGTACTGCAGCTGGCGCTCTTTTTCTTCCAGCAAGATTGCCATTTCATCCGGTGTAAATATTTTGGATGCAACTTCCGGCGTCATCCGAGTAAAGAAAACTTCCAGCTCCTGCAATTCTCCAATATTGATTCCCCTACTTTCCAGCATTCTGCGAAAGGTCGCGCTGACCTCAGGCACTTGCGCTATATTCAGCGTATCAACGATTGATGGCCCTCTGCCGAATCTGGGTCTAGGCCTGATTTCAAAATCAATCGGGTCGATTTTCTCAAATAAGGAATCCTGAAAAGCAGGATCCTGTATCAAATGCCCTAATAGCAAATCAGTTGTTTCGCCTTTTTCTAGCTGATCAGCTGTGCCGGCCAAAGCCTGGTACACATCCTGATCAAATCTCTCCTGATTGATACTGATCGCATTTTTCACCCAGTAGTATTGGAAACCTATCAGACCGAAGCTGGCTAGGGACATTAATACGATAATCAGGGTGATTTTACTTTTAGACATGGTGCAAATTTAAAGGCTTTGTCAGGCCATAGACCTAGCTTAACAATCTTTAACGGGCTGAGCAAAAGGCATTTTAAAGACCCTGAGTGTCTAAAATGTTCTCTTTCTGCCCGACAATCCGAGGGGAAAAGATAGCTCCAAATTCTTCATTCCGGGGCTATTTCTCTATCTTTGAGCGCAAATTTCGAACCATGTCAAGCATATTCAAGCCTACAGAAATCCAAGGAGTTTCGTTTCAATCCATTTGCCAGGAATTTGGCACACCAGTCTATGTCTACGATGGAGAAAAGATCACCAATCAGGTGAAATCCATCCAGTCAGCTTTTGGCGAGATACCGTTGAAAATCAAATACGCCACCAAAGCTTTGTCTAATATCAATATTCTCAAATTGATCAAAAAAGCCGGTGCGGGAATCGATGCAGTCTCCATCGAGGAAGTGAGACTGGGTATGATGGCGGGTTTTCAAACAGACGAAATCATGTACACTCCCAGTGGAGTGAGCTTTGAGGAAATAGAAGAAGCTGTGGAATTGGGCGTCATGGTCAATCTGGACAGCATACCATTGATGCGTCAGTTTGGAGAAAAATACGGATCCTCCGTACCAGCATGCATCCGTATCAATCCGCACATCCTTGCAGGTGGCAATCTCAAAATTTCGACTGGACACAAAGCCAGTAAATTTGGAATTTCGATTTCACTACTGGACGAAATCCTGACCGTGATTAAAGAAAAAGACCTGAACATCGTTGGTCTACATATCCACACTGGATCGGATATTTTGGACGCAGAGATTTTCCTCAAAGGCGCCAACGTGCTGTTTGAAGCAGCACAAAACTTTCCAAACCTCAAGTTTATCGACTGCGGAGGTGGGTTCAAAGTAGCATACAAAGCCGGTGATCCGTCTACTGATATCCAAGAAGTAGGCGAGAAAGTCAGCGCTGCATTCCGGTCCTTTTGTGATCGATATGGTAGACAACTGGAGCTATGGCTTGAGCCGGGCAAATTTCTAGTGAGTGAAAGTGGATTTCTACTTGTCAAAGCAAACGTGGTCAAAGCATCCAGTGAGATCACTTTTGTAGGGGTGGACACAGGCCTCAACCATCTGATTCGTCCTATGATGTATGATGCCTATCATGACGTGTATGCACTCAACGATCCAGAAGGGGAATCCGAGCAATACAATGTCGTCGGCTACATCTGCGAAACAGACACTATCGCAGCAGAAAGAAAACTGGGTAAGGTCTCTGCGGGAGATATTCTGGTCATCAAGAATGCTGGAGCCTATGGGTTCAGCATGGCGTCCAATTACAATTCCAGACTGAGACCAGCAGAAGTTCTGGTTTGGAATGGCAAAGCTCAGCTGATCCGAAAAAGAGAAGAATTTGAAGATTTAATCAAAAACCAAGTGGTTTTGGATCTATAAAAAAGGAATAAATACTACGGGTGGCTTTGGTATAGTTATTGAGTACCATAGCAAAGCCATCCTCAATCTGGGATAGGCCATTTATATTCAGAGGTCTGAAACATTCCATGATTGATCGCCCCAATCATAAGCCCTAGAAGTTTCATAACCTTAAAGAGTCCTAGTTCCCCCTTCAAGGAATGCTAGCTACCTTTGTTGGGGAGTTGGGGAATCAGTATGAAAAAAGGAATTTTACTATGTATTCTTATTTCCTTCGGGGCGTACTTTTCTTCAGTCGCTCAGGATGTACAGTATTCCCAATTCTATGCTGCCCCTCTGTATCTCAACCCGGCCCTGACCGGCGCCTCTGAGCTTACCCGTATCGGCGTCAACTATCGAAATCAATGGCCAGGTCTTGACCAGAACTTCAACTCTTATTCTTTCTATATCGATCACTATATTTTCGATTACAACAGTGGGATAGGTTTGATCTTCAATGGCAATCAAGAGAGCATGGCCAATCTTTCCACCAATGAAATTGGGCTTTCCTATGCCTACAAACTGCAATTGGGCGAAGAGACATTCTTTCGTCTCGGTGGTCAGGCCAGCTACATGCAGCGTGACGCTTTCTTTTCAGACTTAGTCTTTGGGACGCAGATCGATATCATCAATGGTACAGTCGGAGGGATCACGGACGAACTGGATGGGATTCCGATCGACAGCCGCTATAGTTTCTTTGACTTTGCTGTGGGCGGGATGTTTTACACCAAAAACATCTGGCTGGGTGCTTCGGCACATCACCTAAGCGAACCCAATGTTTCTTTTGTAGAAGGACAAATATCCACCTTGCCGATGAAGCTATCAGCACAAGGAGGTGTCAAATTTGACTTGACAGGTGGCAAAAGAGATTACTTTACTCACGCCTATCAGGAAAGAGCGATTTCATTTGCTTTCAATTACAAACAGCAGGATCCGTTCAATCAGTTGGACATCGGAACACAGCTTTATCTAGACCCCCTAGTACTGGGGCTTTGGTATCGCGGCTTGCCGACCAAAAACTCCCTGCCCAATAATGAGTCTGTCATTGCGTTGGTCGGAGTGTCTCTGCCAAGTGGCCTGGACATCGGTTATTCTTATGATGTCACAGTCTCCAAACTGGGCCAAAAAAACTCCGGGGGCGCCCATGAGATCTCCATTACCTACCGGTTTTTGTGGGGAGATCCCAAAAACAGAAACCTCAGATCGAGAATTATCCCATGTTTTAGATACTGATTCTTAGATCTTTTCCTTTTTTTTCAAAAAACTTGAAAAAATCTAAAAAAATTTTTGAGGCCTGACTTTCAGGCCTTTTTCATTTTGTATCCTAAAAAAAGCTTCATTTCACAATTTTTTTGGAAATGGTAATTTTTTGGGAAAAATGAAACTTTTCAAAGCTACTTGCTAGCACCATCCTGACTTTGTAAATGCTTGGAAATTAGAACTTTTATCCTCTATTTTCAAAAAAGTCACCCAAAATTAGAATATCATTTTGTTGTAGACGAGATACAAAAAATAATATTCTAAAAAACGAAATACACAAAATAAGGTCTATAAGGCAAATTTTACCCAACAAAATCCGGTAGATACTCAGCAGAATGCAAAAGGAGCTTTTGACATATGGAAAACTCTCTACCCTTCTCTTTTTGAGCATGTGGTTGCACTGGAGTGCATTCGCCCAATATTCTTTTGATATTCCTCAGCGTGCCACCGATCGGATCCTTTCCTACAATGCTATCCAAGTAGAGGTCAGTGGCAAGCTGGCCCTATGCTCACATACTGAGCGAGGCCATATCAATCTCCAAGTATCTGGTGGCACCGCCCCCTACACCTTTCTTTGGAACACCAATGAAACCAGCCAAAATAGATCAAACCTCCTCTCCGGAACTTACACGGTAGAAATCACCGATGCTCAAGGCGCAAAGCATACGGAGCATATCATCATTCAACCACCTTTTCCGCTTTTGCTCAATCCTATCGAGACCCAAGATGCTTCCTGTGGCTCAGGACGTGATGGCTACGCCAAAGTTTCGGTCAAAATCGGAAGAAACGATTACGAACCAAACAGTCCTCCTTACAAAATCAAGTGGAGCAACGGACTCGAGAATGTCTGGGAATCAGACCAATTGGATCCGGGCACCTATACGGTGACAGTCACGGATAAATATGCCTGTGACGTATCGGTCAGTTTTGAAATCAAAGCTGCTGCGGAAGGCATCCAAGTACAAGAGACGATCGATCAACCCTCTTGTGAGTCCAGTTCTGCAGGTCGAATTGCAATAGCAGTGACCGGAGGGGTAGCTCCTTATACTTTCCTCTGGGAAAATGGAGCATCTACGCAGACAGTCGAAAATTTGGCTCCAGGAAACTACGCTGTCACCGTCAAGGACAGCAAAGGCTGTAGCTTCCAAGCTACATATGAGATCTCAGCTCCGCAGCAAATCAGCATCCAAGAGCAAATCACCCAACCTAGCTGTGAAGGATCTGCCAATGGTCAAATCCAACTAACTGTCCAAGGAGGTCTAGCACCTTACACCTACAGCTGGAACAATGGATCCAGCACCAAAAATCTAGAGGAACTAAGCGCTGGAACTTACACAGCGACCGTCACAGATGCGAGTGGATGCAGTGTGGAGAAATCATTTGTGCTTCAGACTGATGCTCCTCTAGAGATCAATTTGATCCAAGCCAAAGATGTCTCCTGCTCGGGAGACAATGATGGGGAAATCGAAATCAGCGTTTCCGGTGCCAAAGGCCAATGGAAAATCCTCTGGTCCGACGGAGTAGAAGGGCTAACACATAGAACAAACCTCAAAGCAGGCACTTATCAAGTACAAGTCTCCGATGCCAGTGGCTGCCAAGTCAGTCAAGAGATTCTTTTGAACCAAAGTGCAGGGATCCAAGCAAGAATAGAAAGCATGCTTGATGTCAATTGTGAATCAGGAATGGTACTAGGGAATGCCTGGGTCTCTATTCAGGGTGGAATAGAACCATACCAAATCACATGGAACAATGGGCAAGAAAATCAGCATGAAATCACCTTCAGCAAAACTGAAACCCTCAAAGTCACAGTAAAGGATGCAGTAGGCTGCGTCGTGGAAACTGAGACAAAAGTAGATTTCCCACAGTCAGCGAACAGAAGCGGAAGGCTGGAATTCAACTACCGTAAATTAGTCATCAATTCAGAACCTGAGGTTTTGACTGATGAGGAAATCCTATTCGAAAGCGAAATAGACCCAGAATTCATCGCTTGGCAGTGGGAGTTTGGAGACGGATCGACCTCAGTGGACAAAGATCCTATCCATGTATTTACCCGTCCCGGCACCTACGAAGTTCGGCTGACAGGCTTTGATAGTTTTGGCTGCTCATCTTTCGAAATCAATACGGTTGAGGTCAGCAGCATCACCCCACAAGTCACCATTCCGAATGCATTTACCCCAAATGGTGACGGGCTTAATGATCTCTTTATCCCCAAAATGAAAGGAGTTTACTCATTCCAAATGGAAATATTTGACACTTGGGGAGAGCGACTCTTTACCACCCATGGCCTTGAATCCAAAGGATGGGACGGAACCTACAGAGGACAGTTGCTTCCTCCGGGAAATTACTTATACAAAATCACCTATGCCGATCGGAATGGCACCCAATCCTCCCGATCTGGCGGAATCACCTTGATTAGATAGATTATGAAAAAAATCTACTTGCTTATCACCTTTTGCATCCTTAGCCTGGCTATCCAGGCTCAAGATGTCCAGTATTCGCAGTTTTATGCCAATCCACTCTACCTCAATCCTGCCATGACAGGAGGGTCTGAGATGACTCGGATCGGAGTGGTCTACCGCAACCAATGGCCTGGTTTGGATCAGTCGTTCACTTCTTACTCAGCGTCTATTGACCATTATATCTTTGGTGCCAATAGTGGAGTGGGATTGATCTTCAATCAATCTCAGCAGAGTATGGCCAATCTTCAGGTGTCAGAAATTGGAGCTAGCTATGCCTATAGAGCCAGATTGGGATTCCGATCTTTTCTAAGAGTAGGGGGACAAGTTTCCTACATGGAGCGCGATGCGTACTTTGGTAGCATGGTGTTTGGCAGTCAAATCGACGACAACACCGGAGCGATTGGGGATTTTTCAGGCGAAAACCTCGGCGCCGATAGCAGACATCAATTCATGGATTACAGTTTCGGAGCTCTTTTTCATACAGAAAATATCTGGCTGGGAGCGTCTGCACATCATGTCACCCAACCAAACATCTCATTTTTGGACGGTGAGATTAGCGAACTACCGCTAAAAATCTCAGCTCATGGAGGGGTGAAGTTTGACCTTTCCGGAGGGTCTAGTACTGAGTTTTTCAACCAGCGAAAAGGCACCAAAGAACTAACTGTCGCCTTCAATTATAAAGATCAAGGACCTTTCACCCAATTGGATTTGGGGACGCAGGTGAATTTCCAGCCTTTGGTCTTAGGTGTCTGGTACAGGGGAATTCCAGTGTCTGAAAAATCGCAACCCAACCATGAATCCATCATTGCTCTAGTGGGGATTTCCCTTGGTGGAGGCCTGGACATCGGTTATAGCCATGACTTCACTCTCTCTTCTTTAGGCAATGCAAATACGGGAGGAGCTCACGAGCTATCTCTCCGCTACAGTTTCTTGGCGGGATCTGCCAAAGGCCGAGGTAGAACTTCTTCCATGCCTTGTTTCAAATATTGATTCGATTAAGATCTCTTCAATTCAAGCTGAAAGCCAAAGAAGTCAGCACAAAAAACATATCCGAATTGGCGGTATCGGAAAGACCTAAAAATGCTCCACCGGGAGCAGTGAAATATCTGCCTTCCACACGAAGGGTCGCAATTTTTTCAAAATTATAATCTAAATTCAGGGAAAAGCCACTCGTTTTGATCCCCGTATTGGACAGGCTTGCAGCGATTGCCTGAAACTCATCATCGTAATATTCTGCCCTGACCGCTGTGGAAAAATTATCCGTGAATCTATATTGACCGATCAAAGAAGCTCCCCACCAGCCCGGATTGAATTCACCCGGAATGGTCCTTTTTCCGGCATCGAGCCCTGCTATTAGGCTCCAGGTTTCTCCCAAATCAAATTCTGCAAATAGATTGCTGAAATAAAGCATGGTCTCGGCTTCATTGCTTTGATCTGTTCCCACAAAGGTGGACCAATTCAGGCTTGTATTTTCCGAGGGGCTAAATTTAGCTTGCGTTCCAAATGATGGTTTATTTCTCCCTGGAATAAATTGTATTCTTTGCCAGCCATTGAGCACCAAAAATGCAAAATACCAAACCTCACTTTTCTGCCAGCTCAGCTGTACTCCAGTTTCAAAATAAGGGCTGTTCTCTGCAATGATAGATCTAGATAGCGTCAAATTTTCTGTAGAAATAGCATTTTCAAAGCCAATATGAGAGGGCAAAACACCAGCATCCAACCATACTGATTTCTTCTCATTCAGAGCATAGCCCACATTCGCCTGATTGATCCAGCGAAGAGCTTTGGGTTCAGCTGCATAATTGTCTTGAGGATAGGTTCCCTGTTGCAGCCCGAGATTGGCGCGAAAGCGATCTGCTTTCAACTCAAAAGTAACGAGAGCCAAATTGACAGCAAATCGCTGGGGCCTCGCATGATTGTATAAAAAAGGCAAGCGCTTATCCGTTCCAACTTGATCCTGATCCTCTATTCCATAGTACAGATCTACGAAACCAAAGACTTCCAAGGAGGCTTTCTGTCCATTTTCTTGTGCAAAAGCAGGATAACAAATCACTACAAATAGACAAAAAGCTAGTTTTTTCATGTTTCGGGACGCTCTTCCTGGTCCAGGGCAATGCGCGTTTTCGGCAGAGATTCAGGAAAGTTTTTCTGAATATACTCAATCATTTTCTCACGGACATGCACTCGTAGATCCCAAGCCGTCGGAGAATTTTTGGCAGATACCAATATCCTACTTTCCACTGTCCTTTCTTTGGCTTCAGTCACCTGCAGCACTTTGACCTTCTTATCCCAAAGCGGCGTGTTTTCCAGTATTCTATCTAGCTCTTCACGCAGTGCATCAAATGAAACACTATAATCGGTGTACAAAAATACTGAGCCGATGATATCCGCAGAGGTTCTAGTCCAGTTTTGAAAGGGTTTTTCTAGAAAATAAGTAGTGGGTAAAACCAGTCTTCGCTGATCCCATATCCGAACCACGACATACGTCAAATTGATCTCTTCGATCCAACCCCACTCTCCCTCCACCACTACGGCATCATCCAGTCTGAATGGCTGCGCAAAAGCAATTTGAATTCCGGCGACCAAGGTACCGATTGCCTTCTGGGCACTAAAACCAATGATGATCCCAGCAAGTCCAGCGGAAGCAAACACCCCAACTCCGATCTTTCGGATCTCTTCGAAAGAGATCAAAATCAAACCTATTCCCAGAATGATGATGATAAAGTTGACAATCTTCTGAAGGATATTCAGCTGAGTGTAGACCTTCCGCGCGCGGAGATTATCCTCTTTCCCGATGTCAAATTGTTTTAAAAATACCCGCTTGAGTATCCCTGTCAATACCAATAGACACCAGGTAAAGCCCGTGATGATAAGTACAGTATTGAGATGGGGGAGCCAGCCCAAAAAACCCTCCCAATCCTGAGATTGTCCGCGAAAATAAAACTTGGAAGCTACCAGACATAGGGTCACCGCCAATGGAAAAATGAGTCTTTTATAAATTTTCATTGTCAACAGATTTAGGGAAGTCAAAAAGCATCAACATAGCTGATGAACTAAATCAGGTGATTTTGGGCATAAATCAAGAAAGTAAACAATCCCAGTCAATTAACCAAGCAGAGACCTCATTCATCGCAGGGTATGGAGACCAAAGCGACGCTTTGGCTAAAGTCCAACGAGTCGAGATGCTCGTACACGACCACTCCATCTTGCTCGCGAATCGGTCCGTATCCTTCTTTCCATCCATCTTCAAATCGCTTGAAAACGACTTGCCGTGTTGAGCTATCACCCTCAGAAAAGAAACGGTATTCGGCTACGAGCAAAGAATCTTGCAATGTCCCGTGGATAGTGCCTGCACTTTTATCTTTCTGGTAGTAGCGATAGGCAAGCTCACCGGATACCATGGGGCCATCTGGTCTGAAACTCATACGAAACGTATCATTTTCGCTGACATACTGAAAACATTCCTGCAGGATTTCTCTTTCCTTCTCCTGATCTGTGGAATTATATACCTCAATTGGGGAATCTTCCTTCGCACCTTGGCAAGCTGCCAAAGCGATAAAGGCGACACCAAGTAGTTTTATTGCTTTCATAGCTGTATTTCAATTGGTTACACTTTAAAATCTGCAAAAAAACCGCCAAAGGATTTTGGAACAGGCAGATGATTAGATTTTGTAGCATTCACGCATAAAAATGAATTGGCAGCTTCGCACTTAGCTGGATTGCTTATCTTTGGATCAAATCTAAATACGGCATGAAAATCAACCTTCACCTGATAGCTGCTGCCTTACTTTCAGCGGCATATTCCTGCTCTCAAGCACCCAGTGCTGAGCAATTGCTGAAAAACCTAAAAGCTGATGTCAGCTACCTCGCTGCTGATGAGCTCCAAGGAAGAGCTATCGGAACTTCCGGTGAGGAAGCCGCAGCACAATATCTCGCAGAGAGATTTGAGAAAATCGGTATCCAACCAAAAGGTACAGAAGGCTACTTCCAGGAGTTTACTGTTTCCAAACCCACCAATCCCCATGAAGAAGCTGTCATCGGGACAGATGGAGAGGGCGTCACTGGCCGCAATGTGGTTGGCTTTATCGACAACCAATCCGCTAATACCATCGTGATCGGAGCTCATTTCGATCATTTAGGAATGGGTGGCTCAGGCTCTCTCCACCGAGGAGATTCAGCTATTCACAATGGTGCTGATGACAATGCCTCGGGCACAGCCGCCTTGGTAGCTTTGGCAGATATCCTGAAAAGTGAAGAGCATACTTCCAACTTCCTATTTATAGCATTCTCCGGTGAGGAAAATGGCCTTTGGGGCTCCAATTATTTTGTGAAAAACCCTACAATCGATCTCTCCTCAGTCAATTACATGATCAATATGGATATGGTCGGGCGACTCAATGAAGAAAAGACACTTGCCGTCAATGGCGTTGGTACCAGCCCAAATTTTGTGTCTGCTCTGGAAATGGCCAATACTGACAGTCTGAAATTAGTCACTTCCGAATCAGGAGTGGGACCGTCGGATCATACCTCTTTTTATCTACAGGATCTTCCCGTGTTGCACTTTTTCACTGGGCAGCATGAGGACTACCACAAGCCTACAGATGATTTTGAAAAGATCAATTACGAAGGCTTGCTGGCGGTAGTAGGTATCATTGACAGATTGATCGATCAGCTGGACTCAGAGCCGAAGCTGGCTTTTACCAAAACGAAAGACAGCAATGGTGACTCCCCTCGATTTACTGTTTCCCTTGGCGTAGTGCCTGACTATCTTTTCGATGGCAAAGGCATGCGGATCGACGGAGTGTCTGAGGACAAACCAGCGCAAGCAGCAGGACTGGAAAAAGGCGACATTGTGATCCAGCTCGGTGATTCTACCATCCACGACATGATGAGCTATATGCGTGCACTGAGCGCCTTCGAAAAAGGAGACGAAACCACCGTGACGGTAGATCGAGGAGGTCAGAAAATAGAAGCTCCTATCAAATTTTAATTGGAAAAAGAACCAATCAAAAGCCTTCTGGAGTAATTCAGAAGGCTTTTTTTATTCGTAGTGGGACAATTTCTCCATCACCTCTTTTTTGAATGAACGGCTGATCGTCAAAGCATTTCCTCCAATCTCCAAATACTCATTGGTATAGGAGTCTATCGCTGAGATATTACCGATATAGGAGCGATGAAATCGGATAAATTGTTTCACAGGAAGCTTTTTTTCAAAATTACTCAGGCTCTCTCTGACAATAGAAACTCTATCTGGCAGATGAATCTTGATGTAATCGGCATAGCTCTCCACAAACAGGATTTCCTGAATTTCGATTTTTTCCATTCTTCGATCTTGTCTTACAAAGATGAACTCTGGCTTTTCCTCTTCAGATGATCGTTTGGCGCTGCCATCCCTGACTTTGTTCACAGCCTTCAGAAAGCGCTCAAAAGGGATAGGCTTCAGCAAGTAATCAGTAGCTTCCAGGTTAAATCCCTCTACTGCAAATTCACGATATGCCGTAGTAAAAATTACCTGAACATTTTTTGGGAGAATTTTTGCCAAAGCAATGCCATCAATCCCGGGCATATTGATGTCCAAAAACACCAAATCGATCACATTTTTTTGGATTTCACTGAAAGCCTCATTCGCATTGCTACTACAAGCTATCAGATGGAGAAAGTCGACTTGGGAAACAAACTCCTTCAAAATATCCTGTGCGATAGGTTCGTCGTCCACGATGAGGCAATTCATACGGAAATGGGATTGGGAGTTAATGACTGGAGTTTGAGAACGACCTCGAAGTACTCTGTTGATTTGATGATGTCGAGTTGATGCCTGCTGGGATACAGCAGCTCCAGCCTTTTGACAATATTTGGAAGGCCAATTCCTGAAGAATCCAAGTCGCTTTTGGGTCGAGTTTCGTCCCTCAGATTTTTGGATCGGAATACTATTTCATCGCCTTGCACTTCCAGTTTCAATTCGAGAAATGCATCTTTTTGATCGTATTTTCCATGTTTGAAACAATTTTCTACCAAAGGAAGAAACAACATAGGAGCGATCATTACATTCTCTGAATTCTGCGGAAAGGCAGTGATGACAGTGATACGTGAGCCATGTCGTTGCTTTTCCAAAGCCAAATAATCCTCCAAATGGGCGATTTCATCTGCAAGCGGAACCATACTTTTTTTAGTCTGATAAAGAATGTAATCCAGCAGATTGGAAAGCTTCAAAATCAACTCAGGAGTCTGGGTACTTTTGGCAATAGCCGAGCCATATATCGTATTGAGTGTATTGAAAAGAAAATGAGGATGGATTTGCATTTTGAGGTAGGACAGTTCCTCTTGCTTTAATTGCAGCTGGCCATTGACTAGTGCAAATTGAAGCTCTTGGTTTCGAATTTGAATTTTGATGTTTTCCTGATAGGCAGCAAAAAGTGAAGTCAACAAAACCACGATATACACAGCGATAATGATGAGGTATAGGTTTTTGGTCAAATAAAATTCCCCTCCCAATAAATCCAAGGTATTGATGAAAAGTACCCCATAGAAAGAGGACAACACAATCAAGAAAATGGAGATCACCAAAGAATAAAGTGTATAGAGTGCGAACAAACCGTATTTCTGCTCAAAGAGATATTTTGGAATCAGATGAAAGCTAAAGACATTGACCATGCCCATCGTGATAGGCAGTAGAAAGATCCCAAATGTGAATGCGGGTCCGAGATTGGAGAGTGTGATGCCAAAGTAAAAAGCAAAGAAGAAAAGCGCGCCAACTGCAATACCAAGCTGTTTGCCGAGCTCCTTTCCTGTTTCTACCAAAACTAACTTCCGATTCTTCATTGAATGAGACAAGGTCTTTGAAAAAATTCTATTTCCAAAAGTTTTGCGATGGATGACTGCTTTTACAAGATCGAATGCATACTTTGATTTTGTTTTCCCACTATTCGGACAAATTTGGTAGAAACCGATCTCCTAGAGGTTACTGGTCGCATTATTTAAAATGGGCTTTTCAGGATGGGTAGTATTGTCCCATCAACAAAACAACAAATCAAATGAATGTACTATCTATTGGCTGGGGCTTGGTTTTAGGGTTTACTATTGTAGACAGATTTCAGGAGGGAGGCACACTCGGCATGACGCTAGTTTTGCTCTGCCTCTTAATCGCAGTTTTTTTTTCATTCAAGGCATTTACTGGCTTAGCAGGCTCTGAAGCCGAGTTTTCGAAAAACAAAAAACTGATCCAACATGCAGCATTGCTTGGCTTGGTGATCTCCTTTATGAACTCACTTCTCGGACTGATCGGGGCATTTGATGCCATTGAATCGGCAGGTGATATTGCTCCAGACGTGTTGGCTGGAGGTCTTAAAATCACTTTACTTTCGCCACTATTCGGTCTCCTCGTATTTATCATCGGACATATTTCCAGCTTTGTCCTGACTTGGATGAGAAAAGCCGAACTAGGACAGGAAAACTAACAACTTATGGTCTGATCTCAGGGTAAAAAGCCTTCTGCCATGCAGGAGGCTTTTTTGCTAAAGCCTATCTATTTTGAAAGAAAACGGGTCAATTTTTTCTTTGAAGGAAAAAATAGCTGAAGTATTTGTAACTTCATCGAAAATATTCATCAAGTAAAACCAACCAACCCGTGAACTGGAACAAACTTATTTTCTCCCATCTAGCTATTGCAATGCTAGCTTGGGCTTGCTCTCCTCAGACCAAAGAGGAAACCAGTGAAACGACCTCTAGTGAGGTCAAAAATCCCGAACCTGTGATCATGGCCTACTATGTGCCCGAGCGGGATTACAAGCCTGAATCCATTCCTGTAGAAAAGCTAACCCATATTATTTTCTCCTTTACCAATGTGATCGATGGAGAAATGAAATTCCGTCGAGAGGAAGTAGCGGGGCCGAAGCTGGAAGCTTTGGTGAAACAAAAAGAACGCAACCCTGACCTGAAAGTGATGATCGCCTGTGGCGGCTGGGGAGCAGACGGCTTCTCTGATATGGCCTTGACAGAAGAAAGCCGAGCAAAATTCATCCAAAGTGCGCATGATTTCATCGAAAAATACCAGCTGGATGGAATGGATATGGACTGGGAATATCCAGGGATATCTGGTGCAGGTACCATGGCTCGTGAGGAAGATACTCAGAATTTTACAGCTTTGATGAAAGGCTTGAGAGAGATGCTGGACACATTCGACTCTCACAAATACCTAACCTTCGCCTCTGCCGGATGGAAAAAATATTACGATCATATTGAGACATTGGAGGTGATGAAATATGCGGATTACACCAATGTGATGACTTACGATCAGGTTTCCGGTGTGTCCATTTATACTGGTCACCATACCCCACTGGGTGATGTCAAAAGTGCAGATGTGGCTGGCACCCCGTTCGGTGCGCATATGGATAGCCTGTATCAAAGCGGTGACAATTTAGATCCAGACCCTCGCTCGGCTCAAAAAATTGTTGATTTCTTGATCGCAGAGGGAGTAGATCCCAAGCAGATCGTGACCGGAGGAGCATTTTACGGACGAGTTTGGAAGGGCGTGCCGCCTACCAACAATGGACTGTATCAGCTAAGTGGTGGTCTTCATATCGGCTGGATGGCTTATCATAGCATTCGTGATCAATATGAACAGGATTCCAATTTTAAAAGATATTGGGATGAAAAGGCACAAGCTCCATTCATGTACAATGCGCAGGATAGTTTAATGGTATCTTATGATGACACCGTTTCAGTAGCTTTGAAAACTCGATACGCCATGGAAAAAGGCATCGGAGGAATTATGTTCTGGGAATTGGGCAATGACACCAAAGAAGCAGGATCCTTGCTAGACGCGATCTACAAAGCAGCAAACGAATAAACTTTATAGACCTTTGAGGTTTCCAAAAACCTCAAAGGTCTTTTCTTTTTTGAGAAAAATAGGAGCAAATCCTTTGGCCTAGATTGCTATTTTTAATTTCATGACTACCAAAATACTAACTGTTTTATTTTTCTGCATTAGCCTCAATCTTCTAGGGCAGCAAGTTTCCGTGGATACCTTTAGAATCAAAGGAAGTGATCGTTTTTCGGAGATTTCTCAGGATTCCATGAATTTCCCATTGATTTCCACTGGCAATAAAGATGTGGATTCACTGATCAATTTTGATCTAAAAAACAGGTTAACAACATACGAATTTCCAGCCGAATCTATCGATTCAACTTTATTCAAATGGGCAGGAAATGGATTGGTTTATATGGATTTCGAAGTGACCTATAATGCCAACAATCTCATTTCTCTCCAAATCAGCGCTGAAGGTTGCGGAGCTTATTGCACCTCGTGGACTGAGTATTTCAACTATAACACTTTGACTGGTTCTTGGGTGGAGTTACAAGACGTTTTGAAAATTGGAAATGGGTTTGAATCTAGAGTTTTGGATGAAAAAAGTATCCAATATGAAGGCTTGAGAGAAGATTTGAAACATCAAACCAATGATTTGGACCAAGATCTTTATGAAACGATTCTTGAATATTACGATGAATGTGACAGTGCTTTTACCCTCGATAAATTCATTTTATTTCCAGATTCGATTCAGATATTTGAAAGGTGTTGGATGCCACATTTCCTTTTGCCATATACAGCTAAAATTGAGCTGAAATATGCTTGGGCAGACTTGGAAAAAGAGCTGAATTCAAACTATTCCTTTCTGGCGAAATAGAACTAACTCCTCCACAAATAGGGAAACAAGATATAGCCTGCCGCAGCGACAATCGCATTGATCGCCAAAAGGCTCAAGACTTTATCCGCACTGACTGACCAATCCAAGCCATCCAAGGCATTTTTAGAAATTCGGATCGCCATCAGCAAAATCGGGATGATCACCGGGAAACTCAAAATCGCCATCAAAGTCGCATTATTTCCTGCCTTGGAAGCAATCCCGGAAACCATGGTCAAACTCGCCGAAAAACCCATCGCTCCCAAAATCAAGTTCAATAAAAATAAGCCCTGATCCTGAACCGGGTTTCCCAAAATCACGGAGAAAACTCCATAACCCAATAGAGCAAGAATCAGTGTCAAACCGGTATTATAGATGATTTTTGAGAGAATAATCGCCTCCGGAGAAGCGATCATGTAATAGTAAAGCTGCCTTCCCTGATGCTCTTGCACAAAGCTTTTTGCCACGGCATTGACAGCAGAAAATAGAATAATGATCCAATAGAGTGCGTTCCATGTCGGAACGGAAAGGTTGCCCATTTTGGCACCCACACTCAAATACGTGATAAAAACTGCCGAAACCACATAAAGCAAAATCCCATTCAAGGCATATTTTTGCCTCCACTCCAAAGTGATTTCTTTTCGGATCAAAACGGAAATTTCTCTCAGCATGGGACAAAGATAGGAGTTGATGAAGATAAAATGCCTTTTACGTTTTTTTGATCAATCCCCCTAGCCCCCTTTCCAAGGGAGAATTGTCGTATTTCACAACGTAGATTATAAACCAATGGATGATTTGCTCATGCTATAGATTTTTCAATTTGAAACATCAATAAATCTTAATAATGGAAATGGAAGAAATTTGACTATTTCTCCAAAATCCAGCTCAGGACCTCGTCTTTCGGCAAAGCTTCAATGACTCTTCCCTCTTTTCCCTCCATGGTTTCAGCCGCAAAAAGCGAGTTGACAATGGCCTCTTCGGTGGCCTCGATCACTGCCAAAAACAAGGAACTCATATCATCATTTCTCAGAAAACTGGCTTCTTCTTTTGTTCCGGTTTTGGCGGAATAAGGAATTCGTAATCCTTCGGCTGTAGAAAAAGCAATCACATAATCACCCGAACCATTTGAAGCTATTCCTCCGGTTTTCGCCAAGCCCATCATCGCTCTTTGAGCCATTCGTTCAAGGTTTCTTTCTAAAACAGGCGCGTCGGTAGCGATTACGATCATGCAGCTTCCATCAGCTTTTTCCAGAGCATCTTTGAAAGGATATTTACCCAATTTTTCACCGACAGGAACTCCGGCAATCTGAAGGTTGCCTCCAAAATTGGTTTGCACCAAAACACCAACAGTATAGCCCCCCAAGCTTGCCGGAAGTTTTCTAGATGAAGTACCGATTCCTCCTTTCCATCCAAAACAAATGGTGCCTGTTCCTGCTCCTACATTGCCTTCTTTGACTTCACCTGTTTTTGCGGCTTGGATCGTCTGGATCACCTCCTCCGGACTGATGTGCATACCCCGGATATCATTGAGAAAGCCATCATTGGTCTCTCCGACGACAGCATTCACAGAACCGACATTTTCATTTCCGGGTAATGCCAGCGAATACCTGACAGCACCTTCGATTCCAGCCGCTACGGAAAGTGTATTAGTCAAAATGATCGGGCTTTCTATATTTCCCAATTCCTGCACCTGAGTGACTCCGGCTAATTTCCCAAAACCATTTCCTACGAAAATCGCTGCGGGTACTTTCTCCTGAAAAATATTCCCGCCATGAGGCAAAATAGCTGTCACTCCAGTTCTGATCGACTCACCTTCGATTTTGGTAAAATGTGCGACTTTCACTCCCGGAACATCGGTGATGGCATTCCATTTTCCAGGAGGCAAAATTCCAAAAGGAACCCCCAATTCTCTGGGTCTTTCCTGCGCAAATGAATCGAAATTCACCAGAAAAAGGGATAAAAGTAAAAGTAGTGAGCAATTCAGGTATTTCATGCTAGCAGGGATAAGGAGGCGATCAAAATGTAAGTCCGGTTTTCTATCAAAAACAAAATTATTCGGTTTAAAAGCAGGGTTAAAATTCAATTCAAGCAAACTTCGGTCATCGGTCTTCCGACTTCCGTCTCGATTAGCAAAGGAGACTAGGCTAGCGGTAAGATTCCGAATAAACATTATTTTCAATCTTTAAATCTTCCAATATTACCTATCTTAAGCCCTTCATCCAAGGATAAAATAGATGCTTAAAAAAGAGCGATACGAAGCTTTCATCCAATACTTTTCTGAAAATATGCCTGTGGCGGAGACAGAGCTAGACTACGAAACTCCCTTTCAATTACTCGTGGCGGTGGTGCTTTCTGCTCAATGCACAGACAAAAGAATCAACCTGGTGACACCGGCTCTTTTCCGGGATTTTCCCAGCCCCGAGCATTTGGCAGCCACTCACTTCGATGAGCTCTTTCCTTATATCAAAACCGTCTCTTATCCGAATAATAAAACCAAACACCTGATCGGGTTGGGCAAAATGTTGGTGGAAGATTTCGATAGTGAAATACCGGAAACGGTAGCTGAACTGATCAAACTTCCCGGCGTTGGTCGAAAAACTGCTAATGTGATCACTTCCGTCGTTTGGCAGCAGCCTAATATGGCTGTCGATACCCATGTCTTTCGGGTTTCCAAACGATTGGGTTTGGTACCACAAACTGCCAAAACTCCGCTGGAAGTAGAAAAGCAACTCATCAAGCACATTCCCAAAGAATATATCCACAAAGCACATCATTGGTTGATTCTTCATGGGCGATACACTTGCTTGGCTAGAAAACCCAAATGTGAAGTGTGTAAAATCACTCACTTCTGTAAGTATTTTGAAAAGACCTACGGCAAAGTCACTCACACAAATACCCCTCTTTGATGTGTGGGATTCATCTCATTTGGGGCAAAGGTGCCAATCAAGAATCCATCGAATCTCTGGTGAAGGGCAGCCTGCATCGTGGACCAGATCAGCAAGCGACTTTGAGTCCATGGCCTGGCCTGTGGATAGGCGTCAACCGCCTCAAGATACTTCATCCCGGACCAGATGCGGATCAGCCTTTTTGGGCACCTGATGGCAAAAGCCTGATCATCTGGAATGGGGAAATCTATAATTTCAGAGCTCTCAAAAGTCTCTTGCAGAAAATGGGAGTTGATTTTTTTACCGAATCGGACACCGAGGTTTTGTTGCATTGGCTGAAGATTTTTGGTGCTAATGGATTGGAGAAAATCAATGGGATGTTTGCCTTGATTTATGTAGATCTGAGTGCCCAAACGGTATTGGTAGCCCGAGACCCCAATGGTGAGAAGCCGCTCTATTATCATCAGGATCAGGACACCTTGATCATCTCGTCAGAGACTCGAGGCATTGGAAATTTACTTAATTCAGAAGCAGACTGGGGCCAACTGGAAAGCTACTACTACCTGCGAACTCCTATTCCAGGCAAGACCTTCTTCAAAGGTGTCAAAGAATGGAAAGCCTCTAGGTACTCACTTATCAGACAGCATAGCGCATTTCGATGGGACTCGATCATCAGCAAAGCTGAACCCGAACCCTCCCCTAGCAAGACAAGGTTTCAGGAGATTCTACGACAGGTGATTGACCAGCAATTTCATGCCGATGTGCCTGTGGGGATGCTACTCAGCGGGGGAGCAGACAGCAGCCTCTTGTATGCCTACTGGTATAGGTCTACCGGAACATCACTTCCCACTTTTACCATTGCCCATGAGCAAAAGCTCGTCAAGAAATACAGCGATTCCTCAGCCATAGCGAGGCTACAAAGGGATTTTCCTTCCGAAAATCATTCTGTTTTTATTGACCAAAAACTCTTTTGGGACAATTGGGAATCCTATTTGATCAGTTTGGATCTTCCTGTGGGCGACTCAGCTAGCTTTCTCACTTGGATGATAGCCAAAGAAGCCAAACATTCTGTAAAAGTTTTAATATCTGGAGCAGGCGCAGACGAGCTTTGGGGCGGCTATCAGCGGCACACTGCTTTTAGACTATATGAAGAACGAAAAAAGCTCTTCATGGCTGTTCAGCCGCTGCTACAAGCTCTTCCCTTGGGAAGAATTTGGAGTAAGTTTTTCTCTGGGCTGGATGAAAATCCCCAAAAGACCTTTTTAAATTTTTCAGCTTTAGAGTCAATCGATTCTGATCTATACATGGATTACGAACGGATTTTTGACAAGCAATTGATGGACTACAAACAAGTCCTTGACTTTGATAGAAAGGTATATTTAGTTCAAGACGTCCTCAAAATCCAGGACAATGCCCTCATGGCTCACGGATTGGAAGGACGGTCCCCTTATTTGGATGCTGCTATGGTCAACCTTTGGAAGCAAGTCCCAGATGAAAGTCAACTACAAAACAAGCTCTGGATCCGAGAATCACTGGTTGACTTGGGACTTGATTGGGTAGCCCAACGTAAAAAATTGGGTTTTGGTCTCCCGCTTTTGGAATGGTTTTCAGAAAGAGGGGAGTTCTCCAAACGGGTATTTGCAGAATTGAAAGAATTGAAACAAAGCCATGCTGAGCATCTGCCCAAACCAGCATTGGCAATTCTCGATCAGCCCGAAAAACATATTTCTACTCACTTTTTGACTTTCTACAATTTATTTTTGATCTCTCAGTGGCTCAAAATCCATCAGCTATGAAGGTCTATTACATCCATCAGTATTTTCGAACGCCAGAGGAAGGAGGAGCCGTCCGATCCTATCATTTAGCCAAAGGCTTGGCCGAAAAGGGTTTTGAGGTAGAGATAATCACTGGATCATCGCAAAAGTCTTATGATCAGCGCTGGATGGATGGATTCAAAGTACACAAACTCCCAGTTTCCTACTCACAGGAATTTGGTTTTATAGAGCGTCTTCGGGCATTTTGGGATTTTGTGAAAAAGGCAAAAAACCTGATTCAAAAGCTCCCCAGACCGGATTTGCTTTACATCAGTTCTACTCCGCTGACCACCGGATGGATTGGTCTTTGGGCCAAAAAAAAACTGGCCATTCCTTATATTTTTGAAGTAAGAGACCTCTGGCCGGAAGCCCCCATTCAGGTCGGAGCTATTCGACATCCCTGGCTCAAAACTTACCTCTACAAGTTGGAGAAGAGAATCTACCAGAATGCACTCTCCCTAGTAGCGCTCAGTCCGGGTATGGCAAGCTACATCCGTCAACTTCCCCTTGCTACTCCGGTGCATGTCATCCCAAATTTCGTAGATCTGAACCAGTTTTTTCCCCAGAAAAAAAGTGAAATACTCCTGCACCATTTCAATTTGAAAAATCACTTGACCATTGCCTATGCAGGAACACTGGGAAAAGTCAATGCGGTCGATGAACTCCTAGATTTGGCACAACTGGCGAAGGAAAAAGGAAAAGAATGGCAATTTCTCATCATGGGCGAGGGTAGTGAAAAGAAAACGCTCCAGGAAAAGGCGAAAAAATTAGAATTAGAGGCGGTACGCTTTATCCCTTTTGGCTCCAAGGACAAAGTCAATGAAGTCCTCAGTTTGGCAGATTTCTGCTGGGTATCCTTTGCCCACTTGCCAGTGCTGAAAACCAACAGTCCCAATAAATTTTTTGATGCCTTGGGTGCCGGCAAGGCTATTTTGGTCAATCACAAAGGATGGGTACACCAGCTGGTCAAACGGCATCAATTGGGATTTTCATGCTTACCTGATAAGATGGACCCATGTTTTTCCCAACTGGAGGCAGTGGAAAAAGACCCAAAACTACTTCAGAGCTTGCAGAAGAACTCGAGAGATCTTGCTGAAAAATACTTCGGCAAAGAGCAAGCCGTAGAACGGTTGGCCTCTGTGCTGGATCCCTCTAGGAAGTTTCCTACGCAGGGGGACGAGGTCTATATCCTGACTGCCTAAAAATCTGCTCAGCATCTGGATTCATCATCAATGCAGAGAGGCTTACTTCCTGATTCATCACATAGTCATCGACAATATTCCAGCCTAGCCACCTCCCAAGTCTGCCGGGTGCCTTTGTGCTGATCGCATCGGTAAATGGTGCTTCGCCCATGTACTTTCTGATTTCAAATGGATTGGTCTCGTAGAGCAATTGGTTTTCCACAAAATGCGCCCAAATGAACTCCTCATTGTCAAAGCTTTCCGCTATCTCCTCAGGGGTGTAGCCTATGATAAACTGATCGGACGTACATGGCAAAACAGCCTTGGTAAAATGATAGGCCTTGCCATAGTAGATCATCTCAGCCAGAAGTGTATTGTCCTGCGGATCCGTATTGTTGAATCGAGAGGAAAGAGCCGTCACGATCATCGGCACGATATAAGGTCTATCGTAGCGCTCAGCCATATAGCGAGCCAGCTCCGGCTGAAATGTATGGGTAGGAGGAAGAAAATAATCCAAACCAATCACGATAAGATCTTCTGTCACGACCAAATCCGAATTGAACCCTGAGACGAAGGTGTACACCTTGGGAGCCTCAAACTCTGGAAAATAGTATTTGATCGCTTTAAAGGCATTCTCGAGTTCTTGCTCGATGTCTTGTATTTCTGCAAAAACCACCTGAACCGAATCATTGAGCTCCTGCATCGCTGAGTCCTGATGTATTAGCAGCAGCTCCGCTGCCAATGTATCTGATGAGGGATAGAGGTCCGCCTGAAGATACGTTTGGGTAAACTCAGGATACTTTTCCATCAAATAGGCAAAGTCATCGGAAGAGTTGGCTGCGAAAAACTCCTGTTCTAATCGAAGGATTTCTACTTCCAAATCTTGATCAAGAATCTCAGTGTCCAGCTCACAGTTGGTTGATTTCTGTCCACAGGAAGCCATCAATCCAAGCAATCCGAAAATCCAAAAGATGTTTTTTTGCCGCATAGTGTGCATTTGAGTTTGCCAAAAGTAACCAATTCTCCAAGAAAGGTGGAAACGAAGTAAATGTGAAACAAGTATGAAATTTGAAGAATCGGTATGGAATTCTTTACTTTCGATTGTGAAAAATACGCTGATTTCTGCCATAGGATATAGCCGCCATCTTAGCCTTGGCAAAGTTGGGAATCTGTTGTTGTTAGCCACTTCATTTCAGCTCAGCAGGATCATCAAAAAACCCATCATGTGGGGCAAACCCACCACTTTGAGCATTGAGCCTACGACATCCTGCAATCTCCGCTGTCCTGAGTGTCCTTCAGGGTTGAGGGCTTTTTCCAGACCCACGGGCATGCTGGACGAGCAGCTGTTTGACAGGATTATCCAGCAGAGCAAGCGTAGTCTCACCTGGCTGCACCTGTACTTTCAGGGAGAGCCATTTCTTCATCCCAATTTTTCCAAGCTGGTCAGCCTGGCTCATAGGGAGGGAATCTTCACCTCCACCTCTACCAATGCACACTATTTGGACGAGAAAAGGACTGAAGAAATCTTGTCAAGTGGTTTGAGCCAACTCATCGTATCCATGGATGGGATCAGTCAGGAAATCTATCAACAATACCGCATTGGAGGAAACTTGGAGAAAGTTCAACAGGGACTCCATCTCCTGCTGGCCAAGCGCAAAGAACGAAATCAGCTATTCCCTCGTGTGGTACTTCAATTTCTGGTCACTGGACAAAACGAGCATCAAATTCCTGACCTGAAAGCCTGGGCTGAGGCTATGGACGTAGATGAGCTCCAGCTCAAAACAACTCAGATCTATGACTATGAGCATGGGTCTGAACTCATCCCGACGGACACCCGCTATGCACGCTATATACCGACAGGAGATGGCAAATGGAAACTGAAAAAAAAGCTGGAAAACAAATGCTGGCGTATGTGGCAAGGAGCTGTGGTGACTTGGGATGGGCGGGTAGTGCCTTGTTGCTTTGACAAAGACGCAAAACATGTGATGGGCAATCTTCGCAGTCAAAAATTGGAGACTATCTGGAAATCCGAGGTCTATGATCAGTTCAGATCCCAGCTGCTGGCCGATCGCAGCCAAATCGAAATTTGCAAAAACTGCACAGAATAGCCTCTGTTCAAATACGTGGGGCAGAGCTTTTTGGAACTATTTTTGGTTTGCAAAAGAAATTCACGGATTTTTAAGGTTGGATTTCACCCGGTACAGCATTTTGCTATGATTTTAAAAACAAGATTTTGGTACTTTTTAGGTCTGTTAGGAGTACTTCTTTTCTCCTGTCCTGAACCTCTCCTTGCCCAACAAAGCACTGATATTTCCAGCATCCAAGTGGATGAGCTCAGCGATGAGCAAGTGAAAGAATTGCTCAGCCGGGCGCAAGAAGCGGGATTAAGCCAGGACGAGTTTTTGCAAATGGCCCAACTCCGAGGAATGCCGGCCGAAGAAGTGGCAAAATTGAAAAAGCGGATCGAAGGAATGGATAGTACCTCCAGCACAAGTCGCAGTACCAATGCATCCAAGCGTGATCCCAGACAGCAAGTGAACCTCAATGCCATCACCCAAGGGATCTACCAACCGCAAACAAGCCTAACTGAAGAAAAAACCTCCACTCAGATCTTTGGTCAATCCCTTTTTTATCAAAACAACCGCAAGCTGAGTTTTGAGCCCAGCCTCAATCAAGCCACTCCAAAAAATTATGTCTTGGGACCTGGAGATGTGGTGTATGTAGATATCTATGGACAATCAGAATACTACTATGAGGCTACTGTCAATCCGGACGGATTTATTCTCCTGGACAATATCGGTCCCATAGCCGTCTCCGGCAAAACGATCGAAGAAGCCACCGGTATCATCAAAAACCGGGTAGGAAGATACTATACAGGATTAACCGGCTCCAATCCCAATACCTTCCTCCAAGTCACTCTCGGGAATGTAAGGACAATTCAGGTAAATATTTTGGGTGAAGTGAGACTGCCGGGCACCTTCACACTCAGTGCTTTTTCTACCGTATTCAATGCGCTCTACGCAGCAGGAGGCCCCAATGATAATGGAACTATGCGCCAAATCAAGGTCATCAGAAACAATCAGCAAATCGCTATGGTAGATGTCTATGACCTTCTTATCAAAGGCACAGCAGAGCTCGACACTCAGCTTCAGGATCAGGATGTGATCTTAGTCAGTCCATTTATTTCCAGAGTGCAGATCAGTGGAGAGGTCAAAAGACCCATGAATTTTGAAATCAAAGAAGGAGATACCTTGGAAGATCTGCTCGAGTATGCGGGAGGCTTCACGGATGTGGCATTCAAGGACAGAGTTGCCATCTCGCGTATCACAGACAATCAGCGCTCCGTCTCAGATGTGTACCAAAATCAATTTGGGATGTTTATCCTAAAAGGTGGAGATGAAATTTCCGTAGGAAAAATCCTAAACCGCTATAGCAATCGCGTCCAAATCAAAGGTGCAGTCTATCGTGAAGGTACATTTGCACTCAGTGATGGCTTGACTCTTTCTCAGCTTATAAAAAATGCAGAAGGACTTCGGGGTGATGCCTACACAGCACAAGCTAGTATCCTGAGAACCAAAAAAGATCTAAGCACCGAAATGATCCAGGTCAATCTTCAGGAAGTATTGAGCGGGTCAGCACCTGATATAGCACTGCAGCGTGAGGATGTAGTCAGGATCTCCAGCATCTACGATATCCAAAACGAGCAATATGTGCAGATCCTCGGGGAGGTGAAAAAGCCAGGAGTGTATCCTTATTCCGAATCCATGACTGTAGAGGAGCTGATTATCTCTGCAGGCGGTTTTCAGGAATCCGCCAATCCCAGTGATATCGAAATCGCCAGAAGATTGGAAGACGCAGATTTGGGCACCCTCTCAGATATCATCCCGGTACAGGTCAACACAGATTTATCATTTGGAGGAAGCACAGAACTGCTCCAACCTTACGATCAGATATTGGTGAGAAAGAAAGCAAGCTTTACCATGCAAAAGCTCGTCGCTGTGGAAGGACAGGTCAATTCACCGGGCATATTCGCCATTCAGAGTTCGGGAGAGCGAATTTCCGATCTCGTAAAGCGCGCAGGAGGACTCAATCAATTTGGCTATGCCAAAGGAGCCACGCTGATCAGACGAACTGAATTTTTCAATACTGAATCGGAAGAAATCCGCCGACAGAGAAATCTGGAAGCATTGAGAATGAAACTCCTAGAGGACCCCAACAATTCGGAGGCTCAGGAGGAACTGATCCAGCGTCTCTTCACCAATCTTCCCTCCAGCCAAAATCCAGTAGATACGCAGCTTGCCCAAACCAAAAAAGAATCTTTGGACCAAATCGCCTCAGAGACTCCTGGCTTCGCTGTGAAGATCAAAGAGACGGAAGCTGTGGCCATCGATTTGGAAGAAATCCTCCAAAATCCGGGATCAGAGGATGATTTGGTATTAGTAGAAGGCGACATCCTTTCAGTCCCCAAACTGCTTCAGACCGTGCGAATGCGAGGAGATGTGGTCTATCCTACGACCCTCCGACATGAAAAAAACAAGGGCCTGAAACATTATATCAACGGTGCCGGAGGATTTGAAAGAAGGGCTAACCGCAAGCAGACCTATGTGGTCTATGCCAATGGCGCAGTCAAGCGAACCAAAGGATTTTTGGGAATCAGAAACTATCCACCGGTCGAGCCTGGTGCGGAAGTGATCGTCCCTACCAAAGGCCCTAGAATCCCGCTGAGACTTGGAGAAGTTGTCGGCATCACCACCGGACTGGCCACTTTGGCTCTAGTCGTTTCACAAATCAACTGGTAATGGCATCCAAGCACTTTTCAGACAATCAATTCACACTGCAAGAAGTCATCCTCAATATCCGGGAATGGGTTAGTTATTTTCTTTCGAAATGGAAAATATTGATCGCCGCCGGGATATTCGGTATGGCTTTGGGTGCTCTGGTTTCTATTTTCAAAAAACCTGTCTTTCATGCTGAAACTTCCTTTGTCTTGGAAGAAGGCGACGCAGGAGGTATCAGTCAAATGTCTGGGCTTGCTTCACTTGTCGGGGTCAATCTCGGATCTCTGGGCGGCACCAGCGGCCTTTTTCAAGGAGATAATATCATGGAGCTTTATCGGTCCGAGCGCATGCTGGGACAGACTCTTTTGGAGCCTTTCGATGAGAGTCTGCTACTGATCGATCGATTTGTAGCTTTTGAAAAATTGGATGAAAAATGGGCATCCAAAGTAGATATCCCTTCGATGGACTTTACACTTCCCAGAGAGCAATTTACCGTAGCACAAGATTCTGTAGTCAAAGAAATCACCAAACTGATCCGCGAAAACCAGTTGAGCGTCTCCAAGCCAGATCGCAAACTCAGTATCATCCAAGTCAGCATTTCATCCAAGGACGAACTGTATGCCAAGGCTTTCAATGAGAGTTTGGTTCAGAATGTGACTGATTTTTACTTCCTCACCAAAACCAAAAAAACAGGAGAAAACCTCCAAATCCTCCAATCTCAAGCTGACTCTGTCAGGGCTATTTTGGACGAAAGCCTTCTCTCCTATGCCAGTGCCACCGATCGGGTGCCCAACTCTAATCCATTGCTGAGCTCTGCACAGGTAGAAAGCAGAAAAAGGCAGATCGACGTGCAGGCTACTGGTGCTGTCTATCAAGAAATCGTCAAAAATCTGGAAATCGCCAAAGTCAATCACCGCAATAATTCCCCTTTGATTCAAGTCATCGATTCTCCGAGACTTCCACTGAAAAGATCTGAAATCAGACTCGTCAAAGGGATCGTATTAGGTGTCGTGATCGTAGGCTTAGTGGCTCTTTTGGGGTTATATTGTCAGAGACTGTATCATAAGCATGTGCAGGAAAGTTAAAATCCAGCTGGCATGTTAGAGAAACTTGTACTCTTACCACTCGGGAATTTTATCCGAAACAAATCAATCCAGAATTTCCTTTTTTTGGCGGTCATCCAGTCATCTAATGTCCTGATCTCTATCATCACCATGCCACTGCTGATCCAGAGTATCGGAGTCAGTCATTACGGATTGGTCAATCTCGCACTATCAGTCATCATCTTGCTCAATATTTTGGTAGGCTTTGGCTACAATCTCAGTGCACCGAGAGAGGTCGCAGTCCATCAGGAAGACAAAGAAGCCCTGTCTCATCAGGTCTCCAATGTCTTCTCAGCCAAATTTGTTCTTGCTTTGATTTCCACTGTGCTCATCCTAGTAGGTGTGTTTGGGATGGATCTCTTCAAGGAATATCAGATGATTCTGATTTATTCATCCATGTTGCTTTTCTCTGAGGCGACACTGCCCCTCTGGTTTTTTCAGGGAATGGAAAAAATGAAACTGGTATCCATTGCCAATATTTTCTCCAAACTGCTCTTTCTGATGGGGATAGTCCTATTTATCCACAGTCCAGCGGACAGTAAGTGGGTCAATTTTCTAATGGGTTTTTTCGGTTTGGGTATCAATCTCTCTCTTTTGCTTTACATCCATTACTTCATGGAAGTCAAATTTTACCGACCTGAGATTGCTTCGATCATCAAAAGTCTCAAAGAGAATGTTCTCTTATTTTTTTCCAATCTGGCCAGCCACTTGTCCATCAATGGAGGCCTGATCATTCTGAGTTTTTTCTCTGTCGCTGAGACACTCGGGATGTACAGTCTGGCAGAGAAAGTCGTGATGATTTTAAGGCTTTTTCCTGCTTTGATCATCCAGGCTATTTTGCCTAATGCCTCCAAGCTCTACAAAAAAGATCAGGCACACTTTTTCAAATTTCTCAAAAATGTCTACTTACGGGTTTTGCTTTTTGGGGCACTGATTTCGTTGGGAGCTCATTTTACCGCTCCTTGGATCATTCACACATTGGCCAGATCTCCCCTTGCCGAATCGGTCATGTATCTGGAGGTATTGGCTGCTATCCCTTTTCTTGCCTGCCTCAATGTAGGCAATGTGACCTTGCTTTTGGTGGCAGACCTGAAAGAGCTACTGTTCAAAGCAAGCTGGATGATGTGTGTCTATATGATCGCCATTTCAACTATTTTGACTGCCTTGATGGGACCCATGGGGCTATGTCTTGGCATTATTTCTACCGAGGTGGTTGTCTTCATTATTTGTTTGGTGATCTTGTATCGTCACAAAAAGGAATTGGTACATGGCTTCTACACCTGATCCTTCAGTCGCGATTATTTTGGTCAATTGGAACGGCTATGCCTTTACCAAAGCTTGCCTTTCCTCTTTGAGAGAAGTAAATACTCCAGACTTCACTGTCATCCTCGTCGACAATGATTCCCAAAAACCGGAAGGCGAAACGCTGAAAAAGGAGTTTCCAGAGATCCTCTTGATTCAAAACCCAAACAACTTGGGTTTCTCGGGAGGAAATAATGTCGGCATTCGCAAAGCCTTAGACATGGGTTTTTCCCATGTATTGCTGCTCAACAATGATACAGAAGTAGAGCCTGACTTCTTGGAAAAAATGCTTCATGTCCAACAAAGCGAGGCATCTACCGGAGTCATACAGCCCATGATCTATTTTTTGGGAGAAAAAGAAAAAATCTGGAGCGCTGGCGGAAAATGGATTTCTACCTATGCTCGGGCCAAAACATTGGGGGATCGGAAAAATGTCGATGATTACTCTCCTTCCACCGACAAGCTGGACTGGGCTACCGGTTGTGCCATGTTGGTGTCAAGGGAAGCAATTCTGGCGGCTGGCCTTCTCAATGAGCAATATTTTGCCTATTTCGAAGATGTAGAATGGTCGCTGCGCATCCGACAAAAGGGATTTGAAATCAAGCTGGCCTCTGATGCCACTGTCTACCATGAAGCAGGAGCTTCTTCGAAAAAGAAAGGACCAGAAGGGACACTCAGTGCCAATGTTTTCTATTGGAATGTAAGAAATCAGTTCTTTTTGCTTCGGGGATTAAATAAACCCTCCAAGGGTTTAGAACCCTTGGAGGGTTCGCCGAATGAATTCATCGCCTACCCTTATCACCTCGGCAAATTTCTACTTTGGATGTGCTACTTTTTATTAAGAGGTAGATTCAAGAAATTAAATGCCGTGGCCAGAGGGATCAAAGAAGGATTGTCAGACCCACTAAAACCTGCTCCGGAATGGCCCTAATTTTCTTCCTTTTGCTGGTTTTGCTGGTCGGGATAGGCTTCCTGTGGACGATCCAAGAGATGATTTTCAAAGGGAAATGGACTCACTTCATCTTCTTTTTGGCAGCATTTCTTCCTTTTTATATTAGCAGTCTGAGTCTGGTATATTTGGCTACCCGATCTCCTGAACTAGTCAGTATTTTTCAGATTCTAAAGGAGTTGATCGTCTTGATCGCTCTGTTGGTGTTTTTATTTTATCAGAAAAACCTCAGCAAATATCCCTTCCGGATGCAGTCCACAGACTGGATGATGCTCAGCTTCCTTGGCTTAGCATTTGTCTACCTGCTAGTCCCTTTGGGGCAGGCCTCTTTTCTGAACAAAGTTCTTTATTACAAAAGCATTCTGATTCCGGGCTTGGTGTATTTCTTGGGAAGAAATACCCAATTTGAGGATTGGGAAATCAAGCGACTCTTCAAGATAGTTTTTATCATTGCTCTAGCTGCCTTTGCCGTCAATGTCCTAGAAAGCTTCATTCTCAATGCCCATCTTCAGCAGTACAGTGGCTACGCACTCTACAATCTTGCCATCAATGATATCGAGCCTTCGGGAAATTTTGGACTGACTTGGACTTTTGAAACTCAGGCAATCACCAAGCGATTGGCCAGTTTTTTCTCTGATCCATTGGAGTTGGCCAGTTCAGTTTTGATGGGATTTGCCGCAGGGTTGATTTGGTTTTTGACCAGCAAAAAAGAGTACAATTGGTGGTATCTCCTGATCATGGCCTGCTCCTTGGGAAGTTTGATATTTTCAGCCTCTAGGGCCGCCTTTGGCGCATTTTTTATCATGTTGTTTTTCATTGCGCTGGTCTTTGGCCTTTACAAATTGATCGCTTCGGGCTTTTTGATGCTACTTTGTTTTGCTGTCTACGTGCTCTTTTTCGCTTCAGACGACTTCTATTATTTTGTGATAGATACTCTGACATTCGAAAACGCATCCAGTCTAGGTCACGTGGTAGAATGGGTACTCGCCTTGGACTCGATGATTGCCAATCCTCTGGGAATCGGGCTGGCCATGAGTGGGAATTTTGGAAGTGTCACAGACGAACTGAGAGTCGGAGGGGAAAATCAGTTTTTCATTTATGGAGTCCAAATGGGCTGGATAGGCATGATTTTGTATATTCTTACCCTAGCCACCGGAATCATCGTCAGTTTGAGAGTTTTTTATCAGACAGAAAATACGCAAGTTGCTCGGATTGCCTTCGTGGGTGCGGCTGTCAAGGTCGGCTTATTGCTTCCCCTGTTTACCGCAAATGCAGAAATGTATACGTACGTAGCTTGGCTTTCCTGGTGGATGATTGGGTTTGCCGTGCATGAGTATAGCAGAATCCAAGTATCTTTGAAAAAATCCCTTTAGTTTGAAAGTTCTTTTAGACCTGCAATATTTAAATATCGCCACCACTGGGATCAAAACCTACATGGTGGAACTAGCCAAAGCCATCCGGAAATATCCTCATCCTGACTTAGAGTTTATTTTTACACATGAACCTGAGGAGCAATCCAAAAAAGACACCTTCAAAAACCCTCAATCGAAAATCCAGCGGCTCAACTATCACTTGGATTATTTCCGGTGGAAAGAATTTCAGCTTCCTGACCTCGTCAAAAAACATCAACCGGATGTCTTGATTTGCCCTGATTTTGTATCACCTGCAGCATCACTTTCCTGTAGAAGACTAACGGTGATTCACGATGCTTTTTTCTGGCAAATGCCACAAAACTACCCCAAGTGGTGGAGAACGTATTTTCTCAGTCTGCTCAAAAAAGGACTGAAAGAACAAACTGAAATCATCACCACCACGGACTACTCCAAGCGGTCTCTGGAAAAATACCTCGGCAAGCAATGGCCCATCTCGGTCATCTATCAGTGTCCCAAAAGCCTCAAGGCTGCTTCCGAACCCAGTATTGTGAAAAAACTTGGTCTAAGCGAGCAGTCGTTTTATCTACATATCGGTGTATTTGACAAGCGAAAACAACTTCCTTTTTTGACCGAAGCTTTCGGAGAAGCCTTGAAACAAGGACATACTTCCAAAAAACTCGTGTTGGTCGGAGGTCCAGGACATAGCGATCAAATGAACGACCTACCCAAGGTAGAAAAACTGGTGCGGGAGCTCGGCCTAGAAGAGCATATACTGCTGCCGGGATACCTTACTGATGGGGAAATCAAAGCTTTGTATGAGCATGCCTATGCCTATCTTTTCCCTTCGGAGAATGAAGGATTTGGAATCCCCATTCCTGAAGCCATGGGGTTTGGCTTGCCAGTCATTCACTCAGATCAGCAGGCACTTGTAGAAGTAGCCGGAGGTGCTGGTATAGCCTTCAAAACTGGAGAACAGGAAGATTTGATAGCGAAAATCACGCATTTGGATGCTCATCCAGAGCTCAGAAATGAACTGGGACAAAAAGGAAAAAAACGATCAGAAGACTTTACAGCCCAGAAATTTATCGAAAGCTTCTACACTATTATTTTGCAATCCTCCAACTGACTCCTTCCTGCGATGAATCTCTCTAGTCTCAGCTACCTCCCCAATCATACAAGCTTGCGAGAGCATTCCACTGCCAAGATTTTCTTACATTTGGGCCGCACTTTTGATTGAGCATTCAATGGCCGGCATTTTCAGCAATATCACTTCTAAAGTCACCGGAATAGACTTTAAAGACCGATTTGGAAAAGATTGGGATGGGGTCTCCACGATGGGTTTGGTCTTGAGGATGGCTTGTTGGTTTGTGAGAGGCATGCTAGTTCGCTGGCGTTTCAAGCAAGCGAAAGGATTGTTTTTAATCGGAAAACGTGTCACGATCAGGCAGGCTCATTACATCACAGTAGGTAAAAATTTCATTGCTCAGGACAATTGTGAAATCAATGGACTCTCCCAAAATGGCTTGACCTTCGGAGATAAAGTAACCGTTGGGAGCTATGCAATCATCCGTCCTACCAACCTGTATGGAGGTGAAGCGGGACTGGGCCTCAAAGTAGGGGACAACAGCAGCATCGGGCCGTATAGCTATATAGGATGCTCGGGCTATATCGAAATCGGCGCCAATGTCATGATGTCTCCCCGAGTGAGCATCTATTCAGAGAATCACAATTTTGAAGATTCGGAGGTCGATATGATCGAACAGGGAGTGACGCGCTCCTTTGTCAAAATAGAGGATGACTGCTGGATCGCTTCAAATTCTATCATTTTAGCGGGGGTGACGATCGGCCGGGGATCGATCATAGCCGCTGGCTCCGTGGTGACCAAAGATGTCCCTCCCTATAGCATTGTGGGCGGAAATCCCGCACGTGTCATCCGTAGTAGAAAAAAAGAAACAAGTGATGCCCAGGTCTGATTCGGCTGACCAAATTTTGAAAATGAGATTACATTTGATTTTACCACCCTTGTTTTTAGAATGCATTTCAACAGTGTATGTTTATCGCTCTATCTCTTCTATTAAGGCTCTGCTATGAAAGAGAGAAAAGTACTTGTGATCTTCTGTGATGCAGATCTCTATGGCGCCAGTAAAAATCTCATCCGCTCGCTCGATGGGTTTAGAAGGATCGGTCTGACTCCAATTACTGTCTTGCCGTTTACCGGTCCGCTGATACCGAGGATAGAGGAATTGGGTTTTGAAGTGATCGTCATGGATCATGGTATTCTTAGAAGGCAAAATCTTAGCCCCAAAGGCATTTTTAAGTTTGCCAGCCAGATTACCTCTTCCTTTTGGAAGCTCTCGAAACTGATCAAGCACGAAAAAATCCACCTGATCTATTCCAATTCCAATGCGAATTTCATTGGGGGTCTACTCAGGATCCGGCATGGGATTCCTCATATCTGGCATATTCATGAAATCATCAAGCATCCCCGCTGGTTTAAGTCTTTCTTAGAAAACTACATCAAAATCTCGGAAGACCGAGTCTTTTGCGTTTCCAAAGCCGTCATCAATAATTTTTCTGCCATTGACGAAAGCCACTTGAAGTTGCTCTACAATGGTATCGATACGCAACCCTATCTCCAACCTGCCTATGACCTGAAAGCCGAATTGGGGATACCGAAGGACAAAATCCTGATCGGGATGATCGCCCGAGTCAACCATTGGAAGGGACAGTCCTATTTTCTGGAAATAGCCGCTTTACTAAAAAAGCGTTACCCAAACCTACATTTTGTGATGGCTGGAGATGTATATCCAGGCTATGAGTATCTCTATGATGAATTGCAATCTCAAATCCAGAGACTAGATTTGGAGATGACTGTGACAAATTTGGGATTCAGACTGGATGTACCTGAAATACTCAGCGGATTAGATATTTTTGTGCTCCCTAGCATTTTGCCAGATCCACTACCTACGACGGTTCTCGAGGCCATGGCTGCAGCCAGACCGGTCATCGCTACCAATCATGGGGGAGCTACCGAGATGGTTTTGGATCAAAAAACAGGGTTTCTGATTCCATGGGATGATGCGTCGACGGCAGCTTTGGCTTTTGAAAAACTCATAGAGTCCTCAGAATTAAGATCAAAAATGGGAAATTCTGGTAGAGATAGAGTATCTAGGCAATTTAATCGGGAGAATTACCTGGAAAATTTCGGCAAACTTGTTTCTGAATTGCTAGAGGAAAAAATTAACTAAAGAAAGAAGCGTGGCAAAAAAAACAAAGCCATTAAAAATAGCCATCATGGGGGCAAAGGGCTACCCTTACGTCTATGGAGGCTATGATACGATGATCCGTGAGCTCGGAGAGAGGCTGGTAGAGCGAGGAGTGCATGTACGGGTGTATAATCACCGGGCTCTGTTTCCTCAGAAACCTCGCTATGTCAATGGCATCGAGTGTATCTATACTCCAGCTATAGAAACAAAAATTCTGACCCAGCTGTCGCATACGTTTTTCTCCATGCTTCATGCCTGCTTCTCGGATGTGGATGTGATATTCGTGGTCAATTCGGGCAATGGACCCTTTGGCTTGATTAGCCGTTTTTTCAGAAAACCTACCGCCATCAATGTTGATGGCCTCGAATGGCTTCGTCCCAAATGGAGAGGTCTCGGATCCAAATATTTCCGATGGGCTTCCAAAATGGCAACCAAGCATTTTGACCAAGTCATCAATGATTCGGATGAAATGAAAAGAGTCTATTTGGAGTTGTTTCAAACCGATTCTAAAGTAATCGCCTATGGAGCTAATCCAAGAGAAAACGTGGAAGCCGACCCTATTTTCAAGTGGGATCTCCAAAGTCGCGAGTATTTTTTGATCGTGGGACGACTGGTCCCGGACAATAATGCCGAACTGATCATAGAAGGTTTTTTGAAATCCTCCACGGACAAAAAGCTCGTGATCGTAGGCGATGCACCCTTTGATGATCACTGGTCTACCCAACTCAAGAAAAAGAAGGATCCTCGATTGGATTTCTTAGGCTATATCACAGACTCCAATACGCTGGCCGCACTCTATACGCATTGCTATGCCTATTTTCATGGCCATGAATACGGTGGCACAAATCCCGCCATGCTCAAAGCTATGGGCTATGGATGCGCTATTTTGGCCCTGGACACTCCCTTCAATCAAGAAATGCTTCAAAACGGAAAACATGGCTGGTACTTCCAAAAAGAGGCAGAGTCTGTCAAGGACATTGTGGAAAAATCAGAAAACGAACCTGAATCCATGTTCTATCTAAGAAAAACAGCAAGAGACGGACTGACAGAAAAATACAATTGGGAGCATGTCACCGATCAGTATTTGGAGGTTTTTAAGGAATTAGCTGAGAAATAGGATTTGAAATACGAAAGGAGAAAAACGATCTTCTGAGAGGTTTTGGATTTACGAATGACGAAATACGATTTACGTGCAGCAGAGATGAGTTTGCTGTATTCTACAATTTTAAACGCTTTAGGGAAAATTTATTTGGATTGGAGTGATTATTATGAACTCAATTTTCCAATCTTCAATCCACTGCGGCGGACAAGTGCTTCCAATTTTAAAATTATGAACATCGAACGATGAATAGTAAAGAACTTTCCAACCTTACCACTTTTGAACTTTGAACTCCATTCTCACGAAATCCGGCTCCAATTAACCGCCGTCTTCTTTTGTTGCTTGATTTGCCGGAGAATAGGCGCATGGATTGGCTGACTTAGGTTTGGGTCATTTGCCAATACTTGCTGAGCAGCATCTCTTGCCAAAGTTAAAATAGGAGCGTCTTTGCTCAAATCAGCAATCAATAAGTCTGTAATCCCGCTTTGCTGCGTTCCCATCAAATCTCCCGGCCCCCTCAATCTCAGATCTACATCTGCTATCTCAAACCCATCATTGGTACGAACCATCGTTTCCAATCGAATCCTCGAATCCTTGGAAAGCTCATACTTGCTCATCAGCACACAGTAGCTTTGCTCGGCTCCGCGACCGACTCTGCCCCGTAGCTGATGAAGCTGTGAAAGCCCAAATCGCTCCGCATTTTCGATCACCATCACCGAAGCATTGGGCACATTTACTCCCACTTCGATCACAGTCGTCGCCACCATGATTTTCGTTTCTCCCTTGACAAATCGCTGCATTTCAAAGTCCTTTGCCTCAGCTTTCATCGCTCCATGCACGATGCTCAAGGGATAGTGTGGAAAAGCACGGGCAATGCTTTCGTAGCCATCCATCAGAGATTTCAAATCCAGTTTTTCAGACTCTTCTATCAGTGGATACACGATATAAACTTGCCTTCCTTTTTTGACCTCCTGATTGATAAAGCCAAACACTTTCAAACGGTCTTTTTCATAGCGATGAACCGTCTGGATTGGCTTTCTCCCAGCTGGAAGTTCATCAATGACTGACACATCCAGGTCCCCATAAAGCGTCATGGCCAGTGTACGTGGTATTGGCGTGGCAGTCATCACCAAAACATGGGGAATGAAATCTTCATTTTTGGCCCAAAGCTTTGCTCGCTGTGCTACCCCAAATCGATGCTGCTCATCGACGATGGCCAGCCCAAGATTTTTGAATTGAACGATATCTTCCAGTAGGGCATGGGTGCCGATCAAAATCTTCAGTTCGCCGGATAAGAGCTCTTCATGGATAATTTTCCGGGCAGATTTTTT
This sequence comes from Algoriphagus vanfongensis DSM 17529, assembly GCF_000429465.1. Lineage (GTDB taxonomy): Bacteria > Bacteroidota > Bacteroidia > Cytophagales > Cyclobacteriaceae > Algoriphagus > Algoriphagus vanfongensis. The sequence continues at coordinate 172,281 of NZ_AUBX01000015.1, forward strand.
GACCGACCCAGTCAAAAGTGAAATTTTCAAGCCCATCATATCCGCAAATTCCTTTAGGCCCTCATAATGCTGATTGGCCAAAATCTCGGTAGGAGCCATCAGGCAGGCTTGAGCTCCGGAGCCGATCGCGATCAGCATACAGATAAAAGCCACCATGGTTTTCCCACTTCCTACATCTCCCTGCACGAGCCGGTTCATCTGCTTGCCAGACTTCAAATCTTGGTAAGCCTCACGGATCACCCGCTTCTGCGCCCCAGTCAATTCAAATGGAATATGGTTTTGGTAAAAATCCGTCAGCAATTCGGTATTGTCCAGGATTTGGCCCCGATACTTCTCAGTACGGGTCACTTTCATGAGCAAAAGTCTCAGCTGCAAAAAGAAAAATTCCTCAAATTTGAGTCGTTTTCTGGCTCTTTGGAGCAAGGCTGGATCTGAGGGAAAGTGAATTTCCTTGACTGACTCCCGCTTACCGATCAGTTGGTATTGCTCCAAAATCTCCTGAGAAAGCGTCTCCTGGATGTGGGGATAGCAGATTTGCACCAGTGATTCCAGCACTTTGGAAATCCCCCGGCTGTCCAAAAATCTAGCCCTCAGCTTGTCTGTCGAAGAATAAACGGGTTGAAAATTGTTGCGCTTTTCTGTAGCTTGGGAAAGCGGCTCCATCTCAGGATGAGCGATACTCCATTTCCTGCCAAACTGAGCAGGCTTCCCGAAGAAAATAAATACCGCTCCTACAGGGAGTTTTTTTTGGACCCACTGAATGCCCTTGAACCAAGTCATCTCCATCTCACCGGTCTCATCGGCGACATGGGCCACCAAGCGTCTTTTGCCACCGACACCAAGTAGCTCTACTTTTCGGATTCTGGCTATGACTTGGACATTTTCCAGCTCTGAGTGAAGTTCCCGGACTTTGTAAAACTTGCTCCTATCCTCATAGCGAAATGGATAGTGCTGGAGCAGATCTCCATAGGTAAAAATCGAGAGTTCCTTGTTGAGTAATTCGGCTTTTTGAGGGCCAACTCCCTTGAGAAACTCAATTTTAGTATCGAAAAATCCGGACAAAGCGTGGGGTTAAAGTTTGAAACAAATTAAAACTTCGCATTGGGGAAAGCCAAAACTTTGACTGGAATTGTCAATGAGACAGAGTGGATATTAGATTTTATCCAAAAGCTCTTTCAGTGCTGCCCGCTTAGCCTGCTGATCTCTGAGATAAATCATTTGATTTTTGGCGCGATGAAGATTTTGCTCCGGATATTTCACCTTATAATACACATTGCCCATCAGATGATCTGTGAAAAAACGAAGCCCCATCATACAGGTCATCACCTCCCCAGCCAGCAAGAGGGACTCCTTTTCTTCTGGGGTAGCTATGTCTTTAATTCCAGACCAATAGCCAGACAATAGTTCTTGGAAAACCTCCAGATCCAGATGGATTTGATCCCAAGAAGTGCTCGTCTCCTGCACAGAGCAGGCGACAGTGCGTACCAAATCTCCAAAATCATACATCAAATAACCTGGCATCAAGGTATCCAAATCAATCAACGCCGCGACTCGCTCCAAGTCTTTTGAAAAAATCAAATTGTTGATTTTGGTATCACTGTGAGTCAGTCGCAAGGGAAGTTGCTGGGCAAATTCACGATACGCTTCGATGAGGGGCTTTTGATTAGTATAAAAGAGAAGAATCTGTTTTTCTTCTTCATCTAGATTTATTGCTTTTCCAGCTTCTTCGAGAAACTTATCATAGCGCAGATCCAAGCGGTGAAAATGGGGAATGGTCTCCTGATACCTATCAATCTGCACGTCTTTTGCCCAAGCGGCAAATTGCCCATAAGCCTCACTCGCCAAGAAAGCCTGCTGAGGATTGTCTATCTCCTGGATTGTCTTACCCTCCACAAAGTCAAAGAGGCGATACATTTTCCCTTGGGTATGGACTAGGTTACTACCCAACTTGTCCAGTAATGGCAAGGGCAACAAAAAGGGAAAAGGGTGACTGTCTTGGTAGGCTGAAAGAAAAGCCAGATTGGAAGCTATCCGATCAGGATATTGAAAGACGGAATTATTAAATCCCTGCAGGACGTAGGACTGGGAGGTAGTCTGGATCAAAAAAGTATCATGGATCAGCCCTTCACCAAATGGGACTATTTGAGATTCCCGAAGATCTCCCAATTCAAACTGCTCAAATATTTCCTGAAATAGCTTTTCCTGCATGGATGAATGAAATAGTGGTACCCGATTTTATTTTGAAACACGAATGAAAGTGCAAATTACAGGCTGAAGTTCATTGTTTATAAAATTTATTAAAAAAGTTGAACGGCATTTAGATAAAATTTTTGTTATTTGGCTCTAATAAACAAATCCCACTTTGTATGAATGTCAGTACAATCGACTGGGCCATTATCGGGGCCTTTTTTGTCATTTCCTTATTGATAGGACTATTTACCTCAAAGAAAGCCGGCTCTTCAGCCAAGGAATTCTTTCTTTCAGGACGTAATATGCCATGGTGGCTGCTAGGTGTATCCATGGTAGCAACCACTTTTTCGGCAGATACACCCAACTTGGTCACCGACATCGTCCGAAAAAATGGTGTGGCGGGTAACTGGGCTTGGTGGGCTTTCTTGCTCACAGGGATGCTGACGGTATTTGTTTATGCCAAACTTTGGAGAAGATCCGAAGTGACAACCGATTTGGAATTTTATGAATTACGCTATTCCGGTAAAGGAGCCGCCTTCTTGAGAGCATTTAGAGCTATCTATTTGGGTGTCTTTTTCAATGTCGTGATCATGGCTACCGTATCTCTGGCTGCTATCAAAATCGGCGGGGTCATGCTTGGACTTAGTCCGGTGCAGACCTTGTTGATCGCTTCCATTGTGACAGTAGTTTATAGCTCTTTGGGAGGTTTGAAAGGCGTTTTGTTGACTGATTTCTTTCAGTTTTTCATCGCCATGATCGGATCTTTTGGAGCAGCTTATTTCATTTTGGATTTACCGGAAATCGGTAGCCTCAACAATCTTTTGACTCATGAGAATGTAGCGGGTAAGTTGGATTTCATTCCAGACTTTGACAATCCCAATGTCTATATCCCACTTTTCATCCTTCCCATAGCCATCCAGTGGTGGGCTACTTGGTATCCTGGTTCTGAGCCAGGTGGTGGTGGCTACATCGCCCAGCGTATGCTTTCTGCCAAAGATGAGAAGAATGCCATCGGAGCCACGCTCTTTTATAACATTGCACATTATGCAATGAGACCTTGGCCGTGGATCTTGATTGCCCTTTCTTCTTTGGTGCTTTTCCCAAATATCTCAGATCTCCAAGCAGCATTCCCTAACATCCCTGCGGATAAATTGGGTGATGACTTAGCGTATTCTGCGATGCTGACTTTCCTTCCAACAGGTTTGATCGGGATTGTATTGGCATCTTTGATCGCAGCGGTAATGTCCACGCTTTCTACTCACCTGAACTGGGGATCTTCCTACGTGGTAAATGATTTTTACCTGAGATTTGTCAAGCCTGAAGCTTCTGACAAAGAATTGGTAGCTGTTGGAAGAATTTCTACCGTAGTCTTGATGGCGCTTTCGGCTATTTTGGCCTTGGCTCTATCCTCTGCTTTGGACGCCTTCAATATCTTGCTTCAGATCGGTGCAGGTACAGGTTTGATTTTTATCCTTCGTTGGTTCTGGTGGAGAATAAACGCATTCACAGAAATTTCTGCAATGGCGATTTCTTTCGTAGTGGCGATTTTCTTTGAGGTGATCAATCCAAACATTGAATTGATCAGCATACCAGATGACCAGTCATATCTCAAATTGATCTATTCCGTATCAATCACCACTATCGGTTGGTTGCTAGTCACCTTCTTGACCGCACCAGAAAAGGACGAGGTTTTGCTTAGCTTCTACAGAAAAGTAAGACCTGCTGCTTATGGATGGAAAAAAGTACTAGACAGATATCCTAGCGAAGTGCAGGAGCAAGGTCAGCTACCAAAAGAAATTGGTCTGATGCTGGCAGGTACGATCATGATTTATTCAGCACTATTTTCCACAGGATTTTTCATCTATGGCAATATGCTTGGAGGATCTATCGCAGCCGTTCTTTCGGTGATTACTAGTATCATCATCATCAAATCCTGGAAAAACATCCGCTAATCCTGAAATTTTACAGAATTCATCAGGTGGGCTAGGTCCACCTTGATGAATTCTATCACAGGGGATAGGGAGTCATTTTTCATGGATGTATTAAAATACAAGGCTCCCCTCAAAAAATGCTCTGTAGAATCCGTCACAAAAAATTGAAACTGGGTAGGCACCTCACCGCTTAGCTCCGCCACTACTCCGGTATACCCTTCTGGAGTTATCAACACATTTTCTGAAATCCCATAGGCCTTTTGCTGATGTTTCGCTGTCAGATTAAAGGCATCTGTACTGAGGGATCTAAAATCATATTGCTCATTGATAGGCCTGTAAGTCAAATGTACTTTGGCATCAAAGTCTTGGTAGTTGATATTAATCCAGTTTTTTTCATCCAAATTGAATGAATCCGGCTCTACTCTACCATGCTTAGAATATTCCAAGCTATAGGGATATTCTCCATCCAATGTGGAAAAGGAATGGCTAGGAAGATCGATTCTATTATAGCCTGGAGGTTTTGGGAGGTAATTTTGCTCACATGCACTCAGCAATCCCACAGTCAAAGTCATCAAGATTAACTTTCTCATGGCTTAAAATTAGACTTTGCATTTGAATTGATCTCGGAAAAGTGGAAATTTAAGAAATAACCAATCTCTCTTTTCAATGAAAAAACCAATTTACAAACTCGTTTTTGGTCTGGCAGCAGGTCTTCTGATCATGGCATCAGGCATGGCTAAAGCTCAGACTACGATGGATGAATTTCTACCCAAATGGAATAACAGCAAGCAATTCACGATCGACGTGCTCAATAAGATGCCTGATTCGGGCATGGATTATAAAACTGATCCGGCAGCGATGAGCTTCAAGGAGCAAATTCACCACATCGGAAGTGCTATCGTCGGGATTTCACAAGGCTTTTTGGATGGAAAAGACCCCGGTTTCAGCATCGACATCGCCACTGCTAGCAAGGCTGAATTGGCGGACTATACCGCTAAATGTTTTGATTATGGCATGGCAACCATGAAAGCGCTAAGCCCTGAGCAAGCAGCAGAAAAAATAGAGGTTTTTGGCAATCAAGTGTCCAGAAGACAAGTCATGGCTCTCTTGATGGATCATACGACTCATCACAGAGGATCAGCCATTGCCTATCTCCGGTCCAATGGCGTAGAGCCTCCTGCTTTCGTAGGATTCTAATAAAAAAAATCCCTGACAGCTTTTCTAATTGTCAGGGATTTTTTGATTCTACTATTTTCGTCATACCGCTCGGCCGGATATCAATCTCATCAATACAGCTATCACAGCCAATACCAACAAAATGTGGATCAATCCACCAACGCTATAAACAAAGAATCCTAGAATCCATCCAATGATCAGGATGACAGCGATTAAATAAAGTAAAGAACTCATGATTTCATTTTTTTGGTTGAACACTTTCTATTGTTCAATCCAAATGCCTGAAAAGCATAAAAATCAAAAAGTTCATTCAGAGCCTTCCAATGGACATTTTTCGAAAATTCATATAATTTCTACTCGTCATTCACCCCACTATTCCTCCACAAGCTGAGGAAATCCTTTCCCAAAAAAAAGAAAAACCCGACCTAGTGGTCGGGCTTGTATCACTCTCTGATCCAGGCGACTTTGTCGCCGATCGCATCACGCTTGCCTTCCGGCCAAGTTTCGATTCCCGGTTTGGCTACATAGAAAAAGCCCATCAGCATGTCTTCTCCTTCCAAACCAAAGTCTTCTCTAGCCTCTGGCCAGAATGTCGGGCCCCCAGTGCCCCAATAAGCCGCTAAGCCATGAGCAGAAGCCGTCAGATACATGTTCTGAACTGCCATAGAGACTGCAGCGATCTCTTCCATCACTGGAATTCCAGAACCTTCAGTCCGCTTCATCAAAATGGCAATCACATGGGAAGCTTTCAGCGGGCTTTCTTTGAACTTGGTGTAGGTAGCTTCCAAAAACGGAGTTCCGTTTTTCTCTGCTCTCATTTTATAAAGATCTGCCTGGTAGTCGGCAAATTTTTTCAATCCCTCGCCCGTGTACACAATAAATCTCCAAGGTTGAGTCAGTTTATGAGTAGGAGCCCAGTTAGCATTTTCGAGCATCTCCTCGATGATGGAATCGTCCACAGGGTCATTTTCCTTAAACTGTGAAACAAACAGGGATCTTCTCCCACGGATGATTTTGGTTACCTCTTCTGAGTTAAAATCAGGTCTTTGCATAAAGTATTGTCTTAAACCGCTTTCGCAGTTTCCATTTTATTAATGATGTCTTCGTAGTCAAGTTTGTCCCAGTTTTCGGTGATCAGCGGATCTGCCATCACACCGTCCATGATGCTTTCTTGGAGTTTGCCTTGAGCATATGCCTCGGCGTAGCCCATGTCTGAAAATGTCACCATGGTATAGAGTGGGATCCATTCCTTGGGATAGAGTGCATGAAGCTTTGCCTCGATTTTTTTGCGAAGCAAAAATTTGGGATCAGCTACAGAATCTCTCATTTCTATGAAATTCTCCATCGCCAATTGGCAAATCGCATCGGTATCCAGCTTGCGTTTCTTCTGGAATTTTTCGAAAACCAAATCCCAAGAGTTCAGGCCGTATTTTTCCAATAGTCCATTGAGAATGAAGCAATCCTCAAATCCACAATTCATCCCTTGCCCATAAAAAGGAACCATCGCATGGGATGCATCTCCCAACAGCATGCTGTGGCCCTGCACCCAAGGAAAACATTCGATATTGATCAGCGCAGCGGTCGGGTTTTTGAAAAACTCTTCCTTCAGGTTTGGCATCAGTTGATAGGCATCGTCGAAGTAGTTGGTAAAAACAGACTCCAGATCCTTCTCATCATTGATTTTGTCAAAACAGACTTTGGTTCCCTGAAATGGAAGAAACAAAGTACAGGTGAACGATTTATCCGGATTGGGCAGCGCGATCAGCATAAACTTGCCTCTCGGCCAGATATGAAGCGCATTGGGATCCATGGCAAATTCTCCTTCCGGAGTCGCCGGAATGGTCAATTCTTTATAGCCGTGACTGAGATATTCCTGCTTGTAATTGAAGCGAACCTGCTTTTGCATCGAAAGCCTCAAGGCAGAATATGCTCCGTCTGCGCCGATGATTACAGGAGCTATTTCTTTCTTGATTCCAGCTTTGGTCTCAAAAGTGATCTCCTGATTCTCAAAATTGACATCGAGACATTTGTGCTCAAACTTTATCTGCGCACCCAGTCTCTCAGCTTCCTCAGCAAGCAGCTGATTGAATTTACCTCTGGAAATAGAATAAATCGCCTGATTATCCTTCCCATATGGGATAAAAGACGTACCCCCGTGTTCATCGTGAATCTTACGTCCGTACATTGGAATCGCCAAGGGAAGCACCTGATCCTTGAGTCCCACCTGTTCCAGACTTTTCCATCCTCTATGACTCAGGGCCATATTGATAGATCTGCCTCCTTCGTAGTAGGGAGAGATTCTTTTGTCAGGTCTTTTGTCATAGACCGTCACATCCAATCCCTGACGCTTGAGATATATCGCCATCAAGGTCCCGATCAATCCGGCACCAAGAATGCTTATTTCATCTTGTTTCATGTGGATTTTTTTATCCTCGCTTTTTTTTAAGCGAATTTTTCAATGGATTGTTCCAAAATTTTGGCAAATCTGAAAACATCCATGTAGCTGTTATAAAGTGGTGTCGGGGCCAGCCGGATCACATTTGGATTTCTCCAATCCCCAACTACTCCTCGGCTATACCATTCATCGAAGACAGCCTTTCCGCCGCGATGAATCAGCAAAGATAACTGACAGCCTCTATCGGAGGGTTTTTCTGGGGTAATTATTTCCAAAATGCCTGATTCTCCGCTGATTTCTCGAATCAAATACTCCAAATAGCCAGTCAGCTTGATGCTTTTTTCCCTAAGGTTTTGCATCCCCGCGTCCACAAAAATATCCAAGGAAGCCTGATGCGCTGCCAAAGCCAGAATATTGGTATTGGCCAGCTGCCATCCATCTGCTCCAAACATGGGAAGAAATCCCTTTTCCATTTTGAATCGCTGGCCTTCATCATGACCCCACCAGCCTGCAAAGCGATTCAAATCAGGTCTTTCGGCAAATCGCTCATGCACATAAATTCCAGAAATATTCCCAGGACCGGAATTCATGTACTTATAACTACACCAAGTCGCAAAATCTACATCCCAGTCATGCAATTTCAAAAGGGCATTGCCCGCGGCATGAGCCAAATCAAAGCCTGCGTAAGCCCCAACTTCATGAGCTGCTTGGGTAATCGCTTGCATATCAAAAAGCTGTCCTGAGTAATACTGGATTCCAGCCATGTTGACCAAAGCCAAAGCTTCGCCCTGACTTTTGATTTCAGCTACAATATCTTCCGTCCTCAAGGTATGTTCCCCTGCCCTCGGCTTCAATTCGACGATGACATCCTCTGGTTTCAAACCATGAAATTTCACCTGAGTCTCGAGCATATATTGATCTGAAGGAAAAGCTCCAGCCTCCACGATGATCTTGTATCTCTTAGAAGTAGGTCTATAAAATGAAACCATCAATAGGTGCAAATTCACACTGAGGTTGTTCATTGCTACCACTTCATGCTCCTGTGCGCCCATGATTTCTGCCAAAGCCGGTTTGGATTTATTCTTGGCATAAAACCAGGCATCTTCTCCATGAAAATGCCCATCCACAGCCATTTGAGCCCAATTGTGAAGCTCTCGGTCCAATCCATTTCTTACAGATTTAGGCTGAAGGCCCAGAGAGTTTCCACAGAAATAAATGGCCTCTTGACCATTCACTTGAGGGAAAAAGAATTGATCTCTAAACTTTGCCAAAGGATCTTTTTGATCCATTTCTTGGGCAAATGATTCTGAGTATTGGTAGTTCATGTAGGAGTTACAAGTTTTAAAGTTTGAAGGTTCAAAGGTTTTAAGTTTTCATAGCATCCTAAAAGTGCAGGATAACTTTCCACTTTTCAACCTTCCCACCTTTCAACTCATTTGGTCTATCGACTATTTTGTCATCACCGTACCACAGTTTTTGCAGGTACAGTTTTCAGGATTGTTCCAGAATCTATCCATGATAGGAGGTAACTGCGAGACAATATCAGTCAGCTCGACATACTCTTCGTAAAGCAAATGTCCACAGTTTTCACAATGCCAGATAAAGCCGTCCTTCTCACCCGGTCTTCTGTATCTTTCTATCACTAACCCCACAGTATTTGCCGGTCTTCTTGGAGAGTGGGGAACTTTGGGTGGCAAAAGGAAAATTTCTCCCTCTTTGATGTGAATGTCTTTTGGCTTGCCATCTTCTATCACTTTGAGCACGATATCTCCTTCCAATTGATAAAAGAATTCCTCCCCTTCATCGTAGTGATAGTCCTTTCGAGAATTAGGTCCGCCTACGACCATGACAATGAAATCATCATTCCCTTTGTAAACCTGCTGATTGCCAACAGGCGGCTTTAAAAGATGTCTATTATCATCAATCCATTTTTTGAAATTGAAAGGTTGGGACAAGGCCATAATTTTATTTTTTTTAGTGGAAAAGGGCTGTTGCTATCGGGTTTTTACCCCAGTGAATTAGGAACTAAAAGTATTAAAAAACACGCGTTTTTTTCCCTTACTTTGTTCAAAAGGCCGAATTCATGTCATTACCCATTATTGATCTTCACTGCGATTTACTCTCTTATTTAGCACGAATCCCCAATGCCAGTGCATTTGCGGGAGACGAGATAGCCTGTGCGTATCCCCATCTCACTGCCGGAAACGTCCAGATGCAAGTGTGCGCGATCTATACCGACGTCAAACCAATCTCTATGGATCTGGCTTGGAAGCAAGCAGAGATTTTTGATACGTTGGTGTCCAAAGAGAGCGATTCCTTTTCGGTATTTGATTGTAAAAACCTTCCTTCTGATGGAACAGTCTCACTTTTTGCATCGATAGAAAACGCAGCGGGATTGGGAGCAGAAGCCACATCTTGGACCGAAATCTATGGGCAGTTTGACAGGATTTTGGAAAAAACCAAAAAACTGGCCTATATCAGTTTGACACATCATACCGAAAACAGATTCGGAGGAGGAAATTATACAGAAGGAATTGGCCTGAAAGACGATGGAAAGAAGCTGCTCGATTACATGAGTGGAAAGAAAATCCCAGTTGACTTTAGTCATACTTCGGATCTTCTTGCTGAGGGAATCTTAAATCATATTGAACAAGCAAACTTAGATATTCCAATCATTGCGAGTCATTCAAATTATCGGGCGATCTGGGATCATAAGCGAAACTTGCCTGATGAGTTTGCTCAGGAAATCATCCGTAGAAAAGGAATCATCGGAGTGAACTTCCTTCGTGCATTTTTGGATACTGAGGTGCCAGAAAGATTGTTCGAGCATATCCTTCATGGATTTGAAATTGGTGGAAAAAAGGCACAGGCATTTGGTGCTGATTATTTTTACACTCAGGATTTTGCTGATCCTAATCGCTTCCCATTCTATTTCCCTCTGGCAGAAGATGCCAGCCAATACCCAAGTCTGTTGGAAAGCTTGAGCAATAAATTGGATTCGGAATCTCTAGAAAACCTTGCCTACAAAAACGTCTTAACTTTCTACCAAAACCTTCACAGCTGATGTCATCCCATCATTTTGTCAAAGAACAGCAAGAACCAGCGGTACTGATATTGGACCTGGAAAAAATCACTTTCGACTCCATCAGTCCATTGCTAGAGTGGGTTCCTACAGTTTTGGTATCTGAAAATTGCGTGGATCAGGTCCTTTCGTGGGGCATCAAAATCGATGTGGTTTTAGCGAGTGAAGACTTTCAAAAGGCAAATTTGAACCTGTTGGAAGAGCAATACCCTTTGAGATTTTATACATCCACAACTGATAATTTTTTGGCAGATGGACTCCATTATTTAATGGCTTCCAATCATCAAGCAGCTCATCTGGTTGGATTTCCACATGAAAAGGCATTGGAGCTCGGATTGTTTTTGGAGAAAATGGATCTCACGATTCAAGAAGCCGAATGGAAGTTTTATCCCGTGAAAGGCGGAAAATTCAAGAAGTGGTTTCGCGCCAGCGATATTGAAGTTTTTGGACAAGAAGGCTTACCCGTAGAATTGGAAAATGAAAACGGAAAACTCATTTTACCACTCACTTATGTGACGATATTGGAAGTTCCGGAAGGCTTCACTGAAATCCAAGCTCCGGGAGTTTTTTGGATTGGAGAGAGAACTGCTTAAAGCGTTCCCGACAAAACAGCCATCAACTTCTCTAAATAAAGCTGATCCGTTTCATCGAAGTCATTTAATTGATCGCTGTCCACATCCAATACCATGGCAACTTCAGATCCTTTGAACACAGGAATTACAATTTCCGATCTGGACGCTGAGCTGCAGGCAATGTGTCCGGGGAATGCATCCACATCAGGCACCAATTGGGTTTTGGCGTCTTTCCAAGCCGTGCCACAAACGCCCTTCCCTAAATTAATTCGAGTGCAGGCTATCGGTCCCTGAAATGGTCCGAGAACTAATTGCTCACCTTTGACCACGTAGAATCCAACCCAGAAAAAATCAAAGGCCTGCTTCAATGCCGCTGCAATGTTAGAGAGGTTGGCATACATATCCGGTTCTCCAGAAATCAAGGCTTCGATTTGTGGAAGAACAGCTTCGTATTGTTCTGCTTTGGTTGCAGATTCAGGAACATATAGATTTTCAGACATGGTAATAAATCGCTAATTCGTCTTCTAGAAAATGAACTCTTTCACTTGCAGGATGAGAAATTTGAGGGGCTTTGATTCCCTCCAAAAATTTCACTTTCGAGGTAAACACACGGGCCTCGTCCCAAAGTTCGGATTCCAGAAATTTATTGAGAAGCAAAGCTCCTCCTTCTACCAAAACGCTCTGGATTTTTCTTTCGTGAAGGTCCTCCAAGATCTCTGAGACTTCAAATTTTGGACTTAGCTTTTTCCATTCCAGATTTCCATTGATTTCAGACTTTTTCAGATTGTAGCAAATCGTAGGAATACCCTGATCAAAGAGTTTCAACTCAGGAGAAAGTTGTAATTGTCTGTCAACAACCAGCCGAAGGGGATTTTTCCCAATCCAATCCCGGACATTCAAAGATGGATTATCATAGTGTGCGGTATTTCTACCTACTAGAATCGCATCTTCCTCTGCTCTCCACTTATGAACCTGCTGCCGACTCAGAGAGTTGGAAATCCACTTGGAGGAAAAATCCTTACGCGCCACAAAACCATCTCTGGATTGAGCCCACTTCAAGATCACATAAGGTCTTTGCTTTTCGATTTGGGTAAAAAACCGTCGATTTTGAGACCGAGCATCTTTCTCCAAAATACCGGTCTCCACTTCTATGCCAGCATCTTTGAGTAGTTGGATCCCTTTTCCACCTACCAATGGATTGGAATCAAAAGCTGCGATTACTACTTTTTTCACCTGCTTTTCCACCAAAAGACTGGCGCAGGGAGGAGTTTTTCCAAAATGGGCACATGGTTCCAAAGTCACATATACCGTCGATTGTGGAAGTAATTCCGGATTTTTGACCGAAGCGACAGCATTGACTTCGGCATGGGGACCACCGTATTCTTTGTGGTATCCTTCTCCGATAATCACGCCCTGATGAACGATCACGCAGCCAACCATGGGATTGGGACTGACATGACCTCGTCCCCACTCCGCGAGTTCCAGCGCCCTACGCATATAGGTAGCGTGCTCGCTCATTCGGATATTGGTCTAAATGTGATCAGATCCAAAGTCAGGCTTTCTCCAGCTGTTACCTCCACATCCAGAAGAGTGTCTGCCAAAAAGCCCTCATCTTTCGGATCAAAATATAAGTCGTATGTACCAGCAGGAAGTCTAAAATAATAGGCTTGATCTTCACTGATATGAGTGCTTGTAGAATCTCCATCTCGAATTGCAAAAATGGCCGGCCGCAATTGTTCCTGTGCGATAGTACCATAGATTTCTCCCAGATCTCCTGGCAAAAGCAGACGAATAGACGGATCAAAACTCAGTGAGAGTGGCTCAGTGCTTTGAGTCTGGATGGATTTTTCCAAATCAAAATCCAAGACTACGTCATAAGAATAACCCGTTTCCAGATCCAACTCCACTTCCAAAGGGATCCTCGTAGAAGCATTCTCTGCTAAGGGTAGCGGATATCTGTCTTCGTCGTCCCAAAGAAAATTTTTAGTACCAATCTCAAGCTCCATCCCTACGATCTGACCGACCGGTAAGACTTTTCTGCCTAGCAACAGCACCTCGCCACCAACATAGTCAGAAACCTTGATCTGCTTGTCACCAAGCTCATAGGGCACAAAAAAGACTTGTTCCTCTGTCTCCCTTCCCTGAACATTCATAGTCACATGTACTCCGAATATTTCTACGAATACAGAATCATATCGGGGAGGAGCATCGATCAATACCAAATTGAGAAGTGCTTCTGGTCTGTCCTCAGAGGTGGTACAGGAAGCTAAAAAGCTCAGGACCAAGAAAACTAAAAGAAGTGGATACCATTTTTTCACGAAACAAATTTAGCCCAAAACTTGAGAAATCAGGAAATTGGAAGCTTGGTGTCTTGTAAATACTCAATTCTGCTACCACCCAAAAAAATAAACCGAGCTAGAAATTCTAACTCGGTTTTAAATTCATCTCAGAACAATTCTGATTGAATTATATCTCTTCTAAAACAATAGGGTCCACTACGGTCATTCCATCATCATCTACTTCCACTCCATCCAGGATTACAGGATGGTAGTTTTCATTTGGCTTGATAGTCAGAGAATAAATCCCCTCTTCCAGTCCCTGGATTTTAAAATTCCCGTTTTCATCTACATAGGTGGTGAAAGTTTCTCCATTTCTGCTGGCTGTCACCATGATCTGCTGCGCATCCTGGGGCAATACCTGTCCAGAAATCCCTGCAGCTTCTACCATATAAGCTCTCAAAACTGGCTTCAAATTGATATTTCCTGAATTTCCGGCAATTACGATTGATTTAGCCACGTCGAAGTCGATAATCAAATCATAGCTCTGGCCCGCTTCGATGTCTTGATCGATTTTGATTTTCAGCCCACTCTGTTGCGCGCTGGGAGTTTTCAGATAAAATTCTTCCCCACCGATGACCACATAATTATTGGTTCCCAGCAACAGGCGAAACTGATCGATTTCTCCTTCGTCGAAATAATGGCTTCCCAAATGCAGTGAATTGTTCCCAGTCAAATCAAGTAGATTGACCATCTGGCTTCCTTCTTCATAAGGAATCTCTACCCATGAAGAATCATCTTCGTCATCTGAATCATCATCATCGACGATGTCATCGTCATCCATTTTGACCCGAATGGCCAAAACCTCCACCCAGACTGCTTCAAAATCCCCTGGAGCATCGACAAGGTAAAAGTTGACCTGAGCCTTGTTTTCTCTATCTTCAGGCTGATCATTGAAATCACAGGAAACAGCCACCAAGGCTACCAGTGCAATCAGAAAACTTGAAATATACTTATTCATAAAATTGAGGTTGATACTGAATGCCTACATCCAAGCACTGTGCCACAATCTAAATCACGATTTTTTGGGGATTTTCTCTGAGAGCCTTCTTATTTTTGGGGATGATGAAATGGGAAAGACTTCTCTCACGTGGGAGATTTGGCGACAAACCGGGGTTTATCCCCACACAAGCAACCAGAAGTGAATTTGAAGTCGACTATGACCGCATTATTTTTTCTGCACCTTTCAGAAATCTTCAGGACAAAACCCAGGTTTTTCCTTTGCCAGATCAGGCCTTTGTCCATACTCGATTGACTCACAGTTTGGAGGTGTCTTCTGTCGGGAGATCTCTGGGCAAAGCTGCTGGAGAATACTTACTACAGAAATATTCCAATCTGGAAAAAACTGGTGTCACCCCTTCAGAAATTGGCGGAATCGTGGCCGCAGCGGCATTGACCCATGATATCGGCAATCCACCATTTGGACATGCGGGAGAGGAAGCCATCTCTGATTTTTTCAAATTTCACGATTTTGGTAAGGTCTGGGAAAAACACATCCGATCTGAGCAGTGGGCAGATCTCTGCAATTTTGAAGGAAATGCACAGGGGTTTCGAATGCTCGTTTCCAAACAATTCGGGCTGAATCTGACCTATGCTACCCTGGCAGCTTTTACCAAATATCCCCGTCCAAGCTTTATTTCCCACCGGGATTTTGCCAGAAGAAGTCAAAAGAAATTTGGTTTTTTTATCAACCAGCTCACAGATTTTGAGCAAATGGCGGCATTCTTGGGATTAGAAAAATCCAGTGATGAGTGCTGGTATCGCCACCCATTGGCTTTTCTTGTAGAGGCGGCTGATGATATTTGCTACAGCATCATAGATCTGGAGGATGGATGTACGATGGGCTTGGTTTCATTTGAAGAGACTGTTTCACTTTTGGCACCGATCCTTCAAGATAGATTTGATCCCGAGAAACTGAAAAATCGCACCAATGCTCAAAATTTGGGCGCTTTGCGCGCTCTTGCTATCGGACAATTGATTCAGGAGACTGTAGAAGCCTTTGCGCATTATGAGGAAAGCATGTGCAAGGGAAATTTTGACAAAGCTCTGACGGATATCATCCCTTCGGCCAAGTTTCTTCAGAAAATCACGGAGGTATCTGTCCAAAAAATCTATAGATCCAAGATTGTATTGGAAAAGGAAGCTGCCGGTTTTCAGGTTTTGGAAGGCTTACTTTCGGTATTTTCCCGTGCACTTTATCATCAATTTTATGCTCCAGATCGCTTCTCAGGCCAAGATAAAAGCATTTTGAGGCTTTTACCGGAGGATTTTCCTCTTAAAGGCTGGGGAGAAGAAGTCAATCCTTATCCACTGATCCGGACACTCGTGGATCACATCTCTGGCATGACAGACAAATACGCTCTCAATCTATATCGAAGGGTCAAAGGGATTTCATTTCCAGGAAGCTAATCAAGCTTCCTTTTTTTTTGGAAAAATTATTGATCAACTACTCCTTGATCTTGAATCAATTACTACTGGTATCCGTAAATGATGCCGAATAAGCTAGACCATGAAAAAAGCCCTATATATTACGCTGGGAGTTATTTTCTTTCTCCTCATCAGCGCTGTCGCTGTTCCTTTTCTTTTCAAAGACCAAATCATCCAGCGGATCAATCGCGAACTAGATAATTCACTCAACGCTCAAGTGTACTACGATCCCGACGAGATCTCTATCAGTCTTTTGAGACACTTCCCAAATGTAAGTGCGACCATAGGAGATTTTGGCATTGTGGGAAAAGATGAGTTTGCGGCAGATACTTTGATTCAAGTAGATGAACTCGATCTTGCTTTCAATCTCAAATCCATCATTTTTGATGATACTCCTTCACTTACAGCCTTGAGCCTGATCGGAGGGGACTTATATATCAAAGTTTTGGAGGATGGTAGAGCCAACTATGATATTGTCAAAGAAGATAGCACTCAAAGTACGGAAGCATCCGAATCCTCCTTCCAGCTAGGCATAGAATCGATCGAACTTGACAAGGTCAATCTTATTTACGATGACCGACAAATGCAATTTGCCATGGCCTTGGCAGAGATTTCAGCCAAAGGATCAGGGGATTTCGCACTTGATGTGTATGATTTGCCGCTGCAGGTCGAGGCTACGATTGCTGACTTAGCTTATGAGGGAGTTCATTACCTGACCAACAAGAAATTTGAAGGAGAAACCACCCTGCAAGTCAATCTGAACCAGATGAAATTCACCTTGACAGAAGGTACTTTTGGATTGAACGACTTCTATTTTGGATTAGATGGATACTTGGCGTTGCCGGAAGATGGGATGGATATGGATTTTAGTTTTGCTGCCAGCGATTCAGAATTTAAAAGCATTTTGTCCCTTGTACCCGGTATCTATACAGAGTCATTTTCTTCCGTAAAAACTTCCGGAACTATGGCTTTTGATGGATATGTCAAAGGTCGCTATTCAGAAACTCAACTTCCGACATTTGCCATCAATCTAAAAGTCGAAGATGGAATGTTTCAATACCCAGACCTTCCAAAACCGGTACAGGCCATCAATTTGCAACTTCAAGCAAAAAATGAAACCTCTGAGCTGGAAAATACAAGTTTGGACATTCCCACATTTTCTTTAAAGTTTGGCAGCAATCCGATTTCAGGCAATTTCCATTTGGCCAATCTCCGCGACTATGAGATGGAAGGGCAGCTTGTAGGTAAACTCAATTTGCAGGAATTGACTTCCATTTTTCCGATCGAAGGGACAGAGCTAGCTGGGATTTTAGATCTCAATGCCGAAGCAAAAGGTCGCTATGACTCTGCCAATCATATTCTTCCAGCGATCACAGCCAAAATGGCTTTAGCAAACGGATATGCCAAAAACACTGCCTATCCTACTGCTCTTGAAGATATCCACGCCACTGCCATGATCAGCAGTAGCAGTGGACAAATGAAGGATTTTGTCGCCGATTTTCCAGACTTCGGTTTCGAGCTAGAAGGTGAGGAAATCTCCGGAAAGATGAGAATCGAAGATTTCGAAGCCCTCAATTGGGATGGAGCTCTGACTGGAGCGGTGGATCTGGAAAAAATCATGACGATTTTCCCGATCGAAAACACTCAGCTCAAAGGCAAGATCCAAGCAGATATCAAGACTGCTGGATCCTATCAAGCCGTAGAGCAAAAGCAATATGGAAAGCTAAATACATCCGGAACGATGCAGGTGCAGGATTTTTTCTTCCAATCTCAAGATTATCCTCAGGGAGTCGCTATTACTAAAGCAAATGCTTCATTCAGTCCTGCGCAAGCTAGCTTGAACGAACTGGATGCAAAACTAGGCAAGAGTCCCCTGCAGGCGAGTGGTTCGCTCAGCAACTATATGGATTACTTACTTTCCGATGCAGGTGTGCTCAAGGGACAATTGGACTTGAAGTCTAGCCATTTCGATGTCAATGAGTGGATGACAGAAAGTAGTACTGGATCAGATACCAGTAGCATGGAAGTCTTGGCATTGCCAGACAATATTGATTTCACCATGGCGGTAGCAGCTGATGAAGTACTCTATGACAATCTCAATCTGAAAGAGGTGAGGGGAAAAATGACCTTAAGAAATGGAGTTTTGACCTTCTCTGATGCCGGAATGAAGACACTCGATGGAAGAATCACCCTCAACGGGAACTACGATCCTCGTGATCTTGCAAATCCGAAATTTGATATGAAGCTGGATATCTCAGAGCTTAGTATTGCCAAGGCATTCCAATCATTGACCACCGTCAAAGCTTTTGCACCGATCGCTCAGGATATTACTGGGAGATTCAATTCCCAATTGGAATTCTCAGGATTGTTGGGTTCTGACATGATGCCTGTTCTTTCATCCCTCGATGTCAATGGGATTTTGGCAGTGCTGGACGCAGCGCTGAAAGAAAGCAAGATGCTACAATCAGTAACTAGCCTCACCAAACTGCCATCAGGAAGTTCACTTCAATTCAAGGATCTGAAGATTCCGGTACATATCGAAGATGGAATCATGGAGGTTCAGCCTTTTGATGTCAAGCTTTGGGACTATCAGACTCGGGTGCAAGGTAGTGCGGGATTTGATGGATCGATCAATTACCTCCTCAATATGCAAGTGCCCGCAGGTAAATTTGGAGGTCAAGCCAATGCATTATTGGCTAGCATAGCCGGAACACAGGCCAATGAATCCACCATCATTCCTCTGGCAATCAATCTAAGTGGAACTTATAAATCCCCCAAAGTGAGTCTAGCTGGAGGCAATAGTATAGAAAATCTACTCAGCAATGCTCTTCAATCGCGACTGGAATCAGAAAAACAAAATCTAACGGCAGAAGCTCAAAAGCAATTTGATGCCGCACAGGATAGCATCAAACAGGAGCTGAAAGTCAAAGCTCAGGCTTTCCAGGATTCAGTGAAAAAAGAGCTGGAGAAAAAATCAGCTGAAAGCGGGGAAAAAGTAGTGGAAGAGGCCAAAAATCTACTGAAAGGAATTCTCAAAAGCAGTACCCTAACTAAAAAGGATACGACAGTAAAGAAGGATAATTAGACAAAATCATGAGGATAAGTCTCTAGGTTAGATGGTTTGGGATTTTGAATCCCAAACCGCCTTTTTAGAATTTTAATCCACTTCAAATAATGTCTTTGGACTTTAGTCCAAAGACATTATTTGAAGCATTTGATTGCCCTCTGGTTTTATTAGGTAGCCAAGTTTTAGACTACCTAGAATTCTTATAGCTCCACCAACTCGATCTTTTTGCTGAAACCTACTTTGTCCAAGACAATCACTCCCTGATTCATTTGGTCAAAAACATACCTGATTTCAGAGATTTGGTAAGGGTTAAAATCTTGATTTTTGGTTTTCAAATGATCCAGCTCGAAAACATATTTTTGGAAGACTATCTCAGAGCTACCATCCCCATCCAAAAAATCTAGTTTCATCGTATGAACTTTGATCTGACGCTGCAAAGCCGAAAATTCACTCAACAAAAAAGAAACCTGATTTCCTGCCGAATCCGTCACCAGAATTCTTAGATCCAGAGGTTTTTCAGGCTCTTTTTCGTGATCCTCATTTTCCTCTGCTTCTTCCTCATCATCTTTGGAGTTATCCGAAATTTCTACCTCTTCCTCATCTTCTGACTCTTCCGCATTTTCATCCTCATCGGAAATCCACTTTCCTCCAGCTTTTGGATTGGAACTTTCTGTGGACTCTGCCATCTCGAAGACAAAAACAGAGGTGGAATCCAATTGGAATTTTCCTAAATCTGGAAAAATGGAATAAGAAGCGAATAAAGAATCAGCTACTACTTCATTTACTTTTTCCTCCTTCAAAGAATCGGCTATTTCATAATTCCATCCTAAAAAAACAGCTCTTGTTCCTTTTTTAGCATGCTTCAGATCTATTTCTCCCTCTCTCCAAACTTTAAGATTTTCTCCAGAAATCTTTCCTCCAAATCCCGTAGTGCTCACATCAAAATCCGCATTGAAATCAGTTATATATCGGGTATTGGAATCTTCAAATTGGTTCAGATAAATCGTCTCAGGCAACCAGTCTTTTCCAGCTCTGGCATCCAAGAATAGAGGCAAATACTCCTTTTTGTCATTGAGCGTAATATCCAGAAAAGCCGAAATATAGACTTTCGCTATCTCTTGCTGGCTTTCCGCGTCCATTTGCTGCTCCAAATTGAGAAGTCCTTTTAAAGGATTTCCGGTATCATTACCTCCCCAAGAAGTATTGAACTGGCCATGATTGGCACCTTGGATGTACAAGCCTGTTTTGAAATGATAGGTACTGTCTTCAAATGTCACCCGTTCAAATTGCATGGAGCCCATAAAGGAAGTCACATCGGCATCCTGCGAACCATGGAAAACAAAGTAATCAATGTCTTTAATTTTGGTTCGTGTATTTCCGGGTTGATACTGCCCATCCACCGGAGCGATGGAAACAATGGATCGGATATTGAAATGATAGCCCAAAGGAATGGTCGCATCATCGGGATAAAAATCCAATTCATTGAGCATGGCGGCATGGGCGACAGCTTCACCTCCACGCGAATGCCCCATCAAGGAAATCCGGTCCATATCAACTTTACCCGCAAAAAGATGTTCATCCGCGACATTCCATCTCTCCCAAACTTTCAAATGCTCCAATAACAACCAGCCGCGGGCATCATTTTCTTTCTCCAAGCCTCCAAATAAATCCGACCAAGAGCCATTGATAAAGTTTTCATCCACAGACACCAGAATCATTCCGCGAGAAGCCAGTAATTCACCCAGATAATCATAGCCTGGATCTGAGAAATCCTGCATGGAGTGATTGCCATGAACCACCAAGACCAAAGGAAAAGGACCATCTCCTTTTGGATACCAAACTCTGCCATTGATCGGTAGGGATTTGGAATCAAATCCCCAATATTTCTCTCTCCACCAACCACCGATTCCATCCCAATTATCCAAAAAAGCCACCCCATTTACCGAATCTGTTTTGAAGGTCACATCCTCTCCAAATTCCGGTCTATGCTTATCCTTTCCACTTCCATAAGTCAGGGTCAAAACTTCATAAGAGCCTGATTTGGCAGGGGAATCTCCGGGAATCTGAGCTATAGCTACATTGGAATAAAGAGCGGTATTTTCGATTTGATCCATTTCTAATCCTCTCAAGGAATAGTAATAAATGGTCAGGCTCAAACCGGCAAATCCCAAAAGTGCACCTAAAATGAAAATCACCTTTTTTGGTGTAGTCAATGGTCCAAAACCAGTTTTTGTACTAGTAAACAAAGCTGCTCCCAGAAAAGAACACACTAAAATACTCCAGCCAATCAGCCTGATTTCTCCGAAGTAATTCATCAAAAACAAGGGGAATCCGATGAACAGAGCAATTTTATACCATTTTGGAACTTGAAAAATGAGCTTCAGAAGCCAAACCGAAAGAAAAGCAGCAAGTATAGTCGCTGCAGTCATCAACAGGCCCAAAACAAAAATCCATGGATCTCGAATATTGAAAGCCGACAGAAGTGAATAAACTAGCATCAAGCCGATACTTCCTACCAATATGCCTACTGCAGCTCCTTTAATGGATGTTTGTCCAGGTTGGATCAAACGCAGTTTTCCTTGAATCCAGAATTTGGCTTGTTTTAATTTTTTCTTGATCATTTTCAGTAGATGGGCTATAACACTCTAAAAATTAACGAGTTCTCTAATCTACTGAAATTAAAGGTTTTGCAAAGTCTAAATGAAATTAATCCAAGCCTCACCTTCAGTTTTTGACCTGATTATTTTTGAAAACAAAAAAAGCCGCAATTCATCAAACTGCGGCTTTCCTTAACACCAAAAGACCTTTTTAATTAATCATAGGCAGGGTTTTGAGGAAATTCTTTGTTTTGATTCAGATCCAATGCTGCTTGAGGTATGGGTCTGAGGATTTTAAGATTTCCGCCGGCTCCCTGAAAACTCGCTTCCGTGATCCAACTATTGTGAGCCGAAGCCCGCTCGATCAATTTGCCGGTTCGCTTCAAATCAAACCAGCGATGATATTCTCCGAGCAATTCTCTAGCTCTCTCATCCAAAATATAGTCGATGTCAAATTCTCCCAACGTAGCGTCAGCCACTCCTGCTCTTCTTCGAACTTCATTGAGTCGGGCCAGTCCTGTAGCCGCATCACCAGCTCCCAGATAAGCTTCAGCAGCGACTAAGTAGGTTTCTCCCAAACGAGAAACAATAAAATCTCTAGTGCTACTACCGGACCCCGCCGAAAAGAGCGAATTGGGATCATCAAATTTTTTCACAATCATCGTAGCCTTATCAGCTGTAGTGATACCGCCATTTGGATCGGTAGTCCCGTAAGAATGATAGACCACACCCGGATGCTGGGCAACATAGTCTATGCTGTCCTGTGCGGTGTACCAGCTCGGCTCATAAAAGTCCGTCACTGTCAGACTGCTATGATCATCCACATCGTAATAGTCGTAGTAGCGCTCGTACATTTCTGTCATAAAGGTGGAATACCAGCGCTCATCATCCTCGGTATATAAATCCAAAGCAAATCGGGTAGGCAATAGATTGTAGGTCTTGTACGGAGCATCTCCAGCTATTTCGGATCCTCCCAGATAAGGACCAAAGTAGTTTTGCTGCTGATTGCCAATACTGGAAGGATTAGCGCTGATAGAGCCCGCACTGAACTGTACAGAAAAGATCACCTCTTCATTCATATCATTACCTGGAGTCCATAGTTCCTCCGAACTCAAATTAAGTCCCTGACCAGCTATGACATTATCAGCATAGGCAGCAGCCTTGGAGAAATCATCACTGGTACCAAAAGACTCATAGGCTCGTGTCAGGTGAACTTTGGCCAAAAGGTTTTCTACTGCTCTTTTATTCACACGACCATTGTAATCTGCCGCAGATACAGCAGCCATTGCATCATTGAGATCAGCCAAAATCAGCGAATACACCTCTTCTGCACTGGCACGATCAAACTCAAGGATAGCCTCAGAAATAAAATCAGAGATAATTCCTACTCCTCCATAGGTCTGTACCAGGAGAAAGTATGCATTGGCTCTGAGAAACTTGACTTCCCCGACGAGAATGGGTAACTGTGCATTTTGCTCGGTCAAGTCGGAATAATAAAGAGCTGTATTGGCTAGTTGGATTGCTTTGTAGCAATTAACATAGAGAAAATCGACATTGGCTGAGGAGGAATTGAGCTCTGCATATTGACTCAAACCACGCGGCTCTTGTCCTCTACCTTCTTGATAGAGGTCAGTTCCACTCTCAAATAGCCAAGGCTGATTTGCATAGATATTTCTCAGTGCTGCATAATTGGAATTGACCAAAGCACTGTAACCCTCGGCGGTGGTGTAGAATTCCTCTGCTGTGACATTGGACAGGTTTTCTTCTTCCAAAAAGTCCCCACAGGAGGTACTAGCAAGAAGAACACAAACTGAAAGTATGGATAGGATATTTTTCATGACTGGATCTATTAAAACTTAAGATTGACACCAAACTGAGTAGTGATGGAGCTCACCCGGCCGATTCCCAAACTGGCCTCGGCCCATTCTGGATCCCAGCCATCGTAGTCGGTGAAAGTAAGTGGATTCAGCACATTCACATAGAAACGCAGTCCGCTGATACCTGCCCGATCCAAAAGTGTGGATGGAAGCGTATAGCCTAATGAAATATTATTGATTTTGACAAAGGAAGCATCTCTATAGTAGGCCATTCCTGTTCCCCAAAACTGCCCTTCATTTCTCGGTTGCGGATATTCATTGGATACCTGAGCCGGAACTCCCACACCATTTTCTGGGACATAGAATCCACTGATTTTGGCTTTCTGACGACCCCGGTCATTGACATTGGTGAAGTTGGCGTGGAAATCACTGTAGGCCAATACGCCTTGCTGGGTAGCTACGGAGAAATTCATATCAAATGATCCTACTCGCAACTGAGAAATAATCCCTCCTGTCCAGTCTGGATTAGAAGAACCCAAAATCACCCGATCATTGTTGGGGTCGATTTTGCCGTCATTATTGACATCTCTCACACGAGCCTGTCCTTCGGTCTGATTGTAAGCAGCCGCATCTTCTCCGGCTTGCCAAACTCCATCATAAATGTAGTTGTAGTGCGAATTGATCGACTCACCGATAAACCAGTTATTACCCACATCATCCACTTCTGATTGGCCATAGATGGACTCGATGCTGTTGTTGTTTTTGGTAAAAGTAAAAGTCGTGGACCAAGTGACTCGTCCGGTTTCGACATTGATCGTGTTGAGCATGATCTCTACCCCCTTGTTGCGAACCGAAGCGGCATTGGAGCGGATATTGCTAAATCCAATCTCCAAAGGCAATTTTTGGGTTACTAGGAGTTCATCCGAAAGTCTATTGTAGATATCTACACTACCAGTGATTCGATTGGTGAAAAAGCCAAAGTCCAAACCGAAATTGACCTCCGTGGTTTTTTCCCAAGTCAATGCCTTGTTAGCAATGGAATTTTGTACCCAGCCATTGGCTGCTGCCCCATCAAAATCATAGTAAGTCTGATTGGTCAGGGTGTTGACAGTGGTGTAGGGAGATACGTTGTTATTTCCCACTGTCCCAAAACCAAATCTCACCTTCAAATCAGAGAAAGTCGATGAGCTGGCAAGGAAATCTTCTTTTTTCAATCTCCAGCCCAAAGCCACAGATGGGAAGGATTGCCATTTGTTTCCTTCAGAAAGTAGAGAGGAACCATCCCATCGATTGGAGACGGTCACGAGATATTTCTCAGCAAATGCATAATTCAAACGCAAGGCAAAAGATGCCAACTGACTTTTGGCAAATGAGTTGCCCAGATTGTAAGTTTCCTGAAGTCCAGAACCGACATTGTAAAAACCAGTTTCGAAAGGCTGTCTCGCTGAGCTCAAGGAAGCTGTTTCGTAGCGATCGACGAATACACTCTGAAGTGCCAAGAAATTAAAGGAATGATCATTGACTTCTTTGACGATATTCATCTGGTTGTCCCAGGTAAGATTCATGTTGTCATAGTAGTCCACAGAGGAGGATGGCAGGTTGCCATTGCTGATCCCCGTGTTGGTCTGGGCACCCCAGAATCGGCCTCTTCTGTTGTTATTGACACCTACGGAAACTGTAGATTTGAAACTCAACCAGTCCAAAGCATTGTATTGGAGAAACAAATTACCCACACCACGAAGGCTACGAGTCTCATCGCTGGTGTTGGCTATTTCCAATAGTGGATTGTACGTACTGGTTTTATCCAAAGCGCGATCGCCATTAGGATATAATAGTTTTCCTGGCTGAGGATAAAGCTCACCGACTATTTCCTGCCCATTGTCATCGATAGCCCAAGGAGTCAGGAAGGGATTCAATCTGAATGCCTCTTGCATGGCGATCGAGCTACCTCTTTCATTGGTTCCAAAAGACAGGGCCATATTGGCTCCAGCTTGGAATTTCTGGCTGAGGTGCTGGTTGATATTCAGATTAAAAGTGTATTTATCCAAAGACTCATTTTTGAGTGTACCGGTTTCTTTTTGGTAACCTACCCCGATATTATAAGTCGATTTGCCGCTGCGATGGGTGATAGCCAAGTGATTGTTGTTTTGCATCCCATTCTGCAATACACCATCATACCAGTCATAGCCATGCAAGGAATTGAATCGCTCTATCAAAACTGGATTATTGGGACCCAATACCACTCGCTCATATTGTTCTTGCGTCATGCCCTCTCCATTTTTGGTCGTACCCAGATATGCAGCCATGTGGTAGTCCCTCCACTCGGCCAGACTCATCATTTCTGGAAGTCTAGCAGGACTCTTGACTCCATAGAAAGAGTCAAATGAAAAACTCGTCTTTTCTGGAATATTCACTCCACCTTTGGTCTGAACGATCACAACACCCCCAGCCGCTCTTGACCCATAAATCGCTGCTGATGAAGCATCCTTTAAGACTTCGATCTTATCAATATCATTAGGATTGAGGAAGTCTATGCTATTGGTCACAACTCCATCTACCACATATAAGGGAGATGAACTGGAAAGAGAATTATTTCCCCGAATTGTCATGTTGAAACCATCACCAAGACGACCTGTACTATTGCTGACCTGCACACCGGCCACCGTACCTTGCAGGGACTGGATGGCACTCGTCGTGCCCCGCTCAGTGATCACCTGACTATCCACACCGGCAATAGCGCCTGTGACATCAGATTTCTTCTGGGTTCCGTACCCGACTACCACCACACTTTCCAGATCAGTGACGTTGACGGCCATTTCTACATCAAGTAGAGATCGACTGCCCACAGAAATCTCCTGGGACATAAAACCGATGAAAGAAAAGATCAAAACGGATTCATCACTCGGAACAGAAATGGTGTATTTCCCATCGGTATCCGTCGTAGTACCAGAAGAGGTTCCTTTCAAAATCACCGATACTCCTGGAAGGGGTAATCCGTCGTCGGAGGAGATCACTGTCCCTGTGACTGCCTGCTGCGAAAAAGCAGAGAAAGAGCATACAAAAAGCAAAATCAGCGTCAAGCTGAGCAATCGATAGCAGAGATTACTGCATTGAATTACCTTAGAAATAGGTATTCTGGGTAGGTTTTGTCTCATTTCTTTAAATGATTGGTTATTTAGGCTTTGATTGATAGCGCAATCGATTGCATATTAGAAATTAAAAAAATAACAACAAAATAAAATTTCATGAATTTTAATTTGAGCCATACTATCCAGTACGTGAACTGCAGATACCAACTTTTCTAAAAGTATATGACTTATACACAGAAAAACCCTCAAGAAACGAATCTTGAGGGTTTTTAATCCTATCTATTAATTAGTCTACGCGGAATTTAAAATGGATATTTTCCCTGTGCTATCATATAATCAGCAATCTCTCTTCTCAAGACTTTCGTATTGACCAGGTCAATTTTGGTGAATCGCTTCAATCCCATTAACATGACTTTTTGCTCGTCTCCTTTGGTAAATGAGGCAATTGCTTCTTTGGCAGCGGAGTTGATCTTTTCCACAGCTTCAAACAAGTAAATCTGCGACATGGAAATCTGATGTTTGCAGGCTTCTTCTCCTTTCAAGCTGACCAGTTTCTCTGATCTCAAAATCGCCGATTCCGCAGCATAGATTTCGATCATGATATCGGCTAGGTTCATCATGATTTCTTGTTCATCTTCGATTCTGTCCTGCAAGGCCATCGCTGCCTTGCCACCCACCATGAGAAACACTTTTTTGAGCTTTTTCAGTACTTCTTTTTCCGCTGCGAAAAGCTCCGATGTATCGATAGTTTCAAAAGAGGGAACAGATGTCAACTCATTGGAAACTGCCATAGCTGGCTCAAAAAGGTTGATTTCGCCTTTCATGGCTCTTTTCAGCACCATCCCAACCATCAGCATTCTGTTGATCTCATTGGTTCCTTCATAGATTCTGGAAATCCGCGCATCACGATAGGCTCTTTCCATGGGAGCGTCGGCAGAATAGCCCATTCCTCCATATACCTGCACACCTTCATCTACCACATAATCCAACACCTCAGAGCAATGTACTTTGGCCAGCGCTGCCTCGATGGCAAATTGCTCCAAAGCTTTCAATTTTGCCTCTGCGTCGGACATTCCTTCTGCCGCCAAACTGCTCATCTTGTCCTCTATATCCTGACCTGCACGATAGCAAAGCGATTCTGCCACAAATGATTTAGTGGCCATCTCGGCCAATTTATGTTTGATGGCTCCGAAAGAATTGATACTGACTCCAAACTGCTTTCTCTCGGTAGAATACTGAATGGCGTGTGAGGTCACTGTTCTGACTCCTCCCAAAACTCCAGCTCCTAGTTTGACCCTGCCAATATTCAAGATGTTTACTGCGATTTTGAATCCATTGCCACGCTCAGAAAGCATATTTTCCACCGGCACCTTGCAATCATTGAAAAAGACCTGACGAGTGGAAGATCCTTTGATCCCCATCTTTTTCTCTTCTTCATTCATGGTGATACCACCAAATGACTTTTCAACAATGAAAGCTGTCAGATTCTTGTCATCTTCAATCTTTGCGAAGACGATGAATAGATCCGCAAAGCCTGCATTGGAAATCCACATTTTCTGTCCATTGATCAGATAGTGCTTTCCATCTTCTGTCAAGTCGGCTTTTGTTTTTCCACTATTTGCATCCGATCCGGCATCCGGCTCAGTCAAGCAATAGCAAGCCGCCCACTCTCCTGTAGCCAATTTTGGAAGGTATTTTTGCTTCTGTGCTTCGGTACCATAGTAGAGAATTGGCAAAGTTCCGATCCCGGTATGTGCCCCATAGGTCGTAGAGAAAGATCCAGCCGCACCTATGATATCAGCAATCAACATGGAAGTATTAAAGCTCATCCCCATTCCGCCGTATTCCTCAGGAACGGAAATTCCCAAAAGCCCCAATTCACCTGCTTTTTTGAAAATCGATGGAACCAGATCCGGATTTTTCATACTGTCGATCTCTTCGATATTGGGAGTGATCTCCGTATCGATAAAATCCTGGCAGGCCTGAGCCATCATTTTTTGTTCTTCGGAAAACTGCTCAGGAATAAAGATCTCTTGAGCGTCCGTTTCTCTGATGAGGAATTCTCCTCCTTTTATGGTTTTGGATGTTATTGTTGACATGGTTTTTTATTAAGACTTTAGACTTAAGATGTAAGACATTAGATGTTAGATCGTTTCCTCATTATTCAGAATTCCTCATTCGAAATTCAACATTGAATGCCGAACTCTGAATATTAAATAATGAAGATTTAAAGCAGTTTATTTCAACAACTCGAAAACTCCTGCTACACCCTGACCTCCTCCTACACAGGCGGTTACCATTCCGTACTTTTCTTTCCTTCTTCTCATCTCATTGAAAAGCTGAACAGAAAGTTTGGCTCCTGTACAACCCAGTGGGTGACCTAATGCAACCGCTCCACCATTGACATTGACGATTTCCTCATCCATATCCAAGGCTTTGATCACTGCCAAGGCTTGAGCTGCAAATGCTTCATTCAATTCGATCAAACCGATGTCTGACAAATTCAAGCCTGCTTGTTTCAATGCTTTTGGCACAGCTTCTTTTGGACCAATACCCATAATCCGCGGATCAACTCCGGCGACAGAATAAGACATCATTCGAGCCATAGGATCCAGATTGAGTGACTTCATCAATCTCTCTGACATCACCACGACGAAGGATGCTCCATCGGAAGTCTGGGAGGAATTTCCAGCAGTCACTTGGCCTCCATTTTTAAAGGCCGGTCTCAAGCCAGACAAAACTTCCATACTGGTACCAGCACGAGGTCCCTCATCTGTATCCACTACAAATTTTCTGGTCTTCTTTTTTCCTTTCTCATCCAAATAAGTCTCTTCTACCTCTACAGGCACGATTTCATCTTTGAATTTCCCTTCTGCGATTGCTGCCAAAGCCCTTTCGTGTGATCTGACAGAAAATGCGTCGGATTGCTCTCTGGTGATATCATAATCTTTAGCTAGCTCCTCGGCAGTCAAGCCCATACTTAAGTAATAAGAAGGATGTTCCGTCGCAATTTTGTAATTGAGCACTGTCTTGTATCCCATCATCGGAACCAGAGACATGGATTCTGTGCCACCAGCGATGATGCAATCGGCCATTCCAGCCTTCACTTTCCCTACAGCCAATGCAATCGCTTCCAGTCCAGAACCACAGTAGCGGTTGATAATAAATCCGGGATTGTCCACACCCAATGCCAAAAGGGAAATCATTCTTCCCATTTGCATTCCTTGCTCGGCTTCGGGAACAGCATTGCCAACGATCAAATCGTCCACCATTCCAGCTTCCAGACCGGGAGTATTGGCAATCAAATGCTTGATCACATCGGTTGCCAAGTCATCTGGTCGATAAAATCTAAATCCACCTTTTTTGGCTTTTCCTACAGCCGATCTATATCCATTAATTATATATGCGTCCATGTTATGTTTGTTATTCGTTATTTGGGAATATTTTTAAGAATCAAGAGTCTAGAACCAAGATTTTAGAGAGTCAAGGATGATTTCAATCCTGTAATCATTTTTTGAATTTCAGCAATATCTGACTCTATCAAGTTTGCCTTTTCTGAAGAAATCAGATTCACTCTTTCAGCAATTATTAATTGAGTTTCCAATTCAAAGCTTTCTCCAAGACTAATTTCAAGAGAGTTTGAAAAGGATTTTGAAGAAGACTTTGCTGTTCCCTCAGCAATATTTGAAGGAATTGAAACTCCTGCTCTTCTCATCTGGGATGTTAATCCAAATTTTTCTTCAGAAGGAAAATCAGCAGTTGCCTGATAAATTTTTACAGCTAGATCAACTGATTTTTGCCAGACTTTTAAATTTTTAAAATTATGCATGGCTCTAAATTTTAGAATTTGTCTTGGTTCTTGATTCTAGTTTCTTGGCTCTTATTTCTTGATACTTACGTCTAGATACTTGATACTAATTTCTAAGCGGTTTTCCTTTGAACAAAATGCTGTGAATACGCTCCAGTGTTTTCTTTTCACCAGTAAGACTCAAGAAAGCTTCTCGCTCCAAATCCAATAGATACTGCTCGGATACCTCAGTCGGAGAAGACAAATCTCCACCTGACATGACATAGGCTAGTTTCCTTGCAATTTTCGCATCATGCTCAGAGATGTATGCACCATACTGCATCCCAGTAATCCCTGCATCGAATAATGCAAGAGACTGCTTACCCAAGACTTGAATATTAGTTTGTTGAGCTGGTTGCGTGTAGCCTTCTTGGGCCAGTGCCACCACTTTTTCTTTTGCTTCGGCGAGCTGTCTTTTACGATTGAGCGTGATGCCATCTTGAGCTCGGAGATAGCCGAGATTTTTGGCTTCTACAGCTGATGTCGATACTTTGGCCATGGCAATATTCAAAAATGTCTCTTGCAAGCGGTTCAGTTCGACATCTCCAGACACTACCGAATTAGCAAATCTCCGGGTCATTTCTTTTGTACCACCCCCAGCTGGAATCAAACCAACTCCTACTTCCACCAAACCCATGTAAAGTTCTGCGTGCGCCTGGATATGATCGGCATGTAGCGAAAGTTCACATCCGCCACCCAATGCCATATTATGAGGCGCTACCACCACTGGAATCGAGGAATACCTGGCCCTCATCATGGTATTTTGGAACTGGGCGATCATCAGATTGATCTCATCGAAATCCTGATCACCAGCAAACATGAATAGCATCGCCAGATTAGCTCCTGCGGAGAAATTGGCTCCGTCATTTCCGATCACCAAGCCTTTGTAAGATTTCTCAGCCATCCCGATGGCAGTATTGATTCCCTCGATGACTTCTTGACCCATGGAATTCATTTTGGTATGAAACTCCAAACCGATCACATCATCACCCAGGTCATAGACAGATGAACCTGTATTTCCCCATACTTTCTTGCCCGCAGCTTTGAGCGTATCCAAAATGATGAATTCTTCGATTCCAGGAATTTCCTTGTAGGATTTGGAAGGAATATCGTAGTAAAGTTTTTTCCCGCCTTCGACCTTGTAAAATGTATCATTTCCATTGTCGAGCATTTCCTGAACCCAATCCGCAGGCTTCAATCCCATGGAAACCATTTCTTTGATCGTCTCCCGCAGACCTAAAATATCCCAATTCTCAAATGGACCATATTCCCATCCAAAGCCTGCACAAACGGCTTGGTCTATACGATATAATTCATCTGAAATTTCAGGAATTCTAAAGGAACAATATCTGAACAGGTCGTAGAAAGTGGCCTTGTAAAACTCTCCGGCCTTGTCATTGAAATTGACCAGGAACTTGATTCTCTTTTTGAGATCTTCGATATCCTTGGAAGCTTCTAAAGCTTTGAATTTGGGCTTTTCTACATCCTTGTATTCAAACGTCTCAAAGTCGATTTCCTTCAGCTCTTTTCTACCGTCCTTGTGACGGATCATTTTGAAATAGCCCTGTCCGGTTTTATCCCCAAACCACTTATTGTTGTAGAGCACTTCGACGATTTTTGGAAGTTTGAAAACATCCCTTGATTCATCATGTGGAAGAGCTTTGTAAAGGTTATTGGCAACATTGATCGTGGTATCCAAACCGACCACATCCATGGTTCGGAAAGTCGCAGACTTCGCACGACCAATCACAGTTCCAGTCAGTTTATCCACCTCAGAAACTCCTAATCCCATTTTTTCAATGGTGTGCATGGCAGAGATGATGGCATAGACACCGATTCTATTGGCGATGAAAGCTGGCGTATCTTTGCAGAGTACGGTCTCTTTTCCCAAGAAAAGATCTCCATACTTCATCAAGAAGTCGATGATCTCTGGGTTAGTTTTTGGTCCGGGAATGATCTCCAAGAGTCTCAAATATCTCGGCGGATTGAAAAAGTGTGTTCCGGCAAAATTTTCCTGAAAATCATCACTTCTGCCTTCACACATCATGTGCATAGGAATCCCCGATGTATTGGATGTGATGAGCGTTCCCGGTTTTCGGTATTTCTCTACCTTCTCAAATAGCTGCTGCTTGATATCCAATCTTTCGACCACCACTTCTATGATCCAGTCATAGTCTTTGATCTTTGGCAAGTCATCATCAAAATTTCCGGTGCTGATCCGAGATGCAAAAGCTTTGTCATAGATCGCCGAAGGATTTGCTTTCAATGTACTCTGAAGAGCGGAATTGACGATTCTATTTCTTACAAGTGGATTTTCTTTCGTGAGGCCTTTTTTTTGCTCCTCTTCCGAAAGCTCAAAAGGCACAATGTCCAGTAAAAGCACCTGCACACCGATATTGGCAAAGTGGCAGGCAATTCTGGATCCCATTACTCCTGAGCCGAGAACGGCTACTTTTTTAATGGTTTTATTCATTTTTTTGGGTTTTTGGTAGTCTTTGACCTGAAAGCTGAGTCCAGGTTTTATAATTCATAAATGGGTTTGTTTACGTCCGTGCCGCTGAACTGGTCGATTACCATCTGTAATTTTTCAAATACAGAGAAAAATGTCTCCAAATCAGAAGACGGAATCACTTCACGGACTTGCTCATTGAAATCCATGATTGTCTTCACCGAGATGTCCTTCTTCTTTTTGCCTTCTTCGGTCAAAAATATCCGGACAGAACGCTTGTCCACCAAATCTGGCTTTTTGTAAATCAGTCCTTTTTCCTCCATGGTTTTGAGCATTCGGGTCAGACTTCTTGTTTCCAGTCCTATCATCGGTGCTATCTTGGTGGCAGGTGTACCCTCCTTGGAGTTGATATTGATCAATACAAATCCAATAGCTGTCGTAAATCCTTCCTCTGCGGCCTGCTGATTGTACATTCGCGAAATCGCATGCCAAGCACTTTTGATATGATAGTCTACAGTCTCTTCTCTCTTCATAGGTGATGCCATCTTTTGGGCTCACCTAATTTAAAAAATTTATGTATGCATGCATACTAATTAAAGTTAAAAATGATGCATGCATCACAAATTATGCTCGGAAAATCGATTTTTATAAAAATAAAATATTTATAAAGTACCGTAAAAATAAAATATTTGAAATAATATTTCTACAAGACACATATTTCAAAATTAAATATGGAATCTAATCTAAATGAAGAAATGACTACTTTTTGATTTGGATCAATCCACTCTAGCTCTGGTAGATAGCGGCAATTTCCTGAGCATATTTCTCATGGATTACTTTCCGCTTCAATTTCAAAGTAGGTGTCAATTCACCGGAATCAATGCCCCAAGAGCTAGGCAAAAGTCTAAACTGCTTGACCTGCTCCCATCTGCCAAAAAACTTATTGAAGCCATCGACTTCCATCTGATATTTCTCCAGAATGTCGGATCGCTTGATCATCTCTTCATCTGAAGTATAAGGTATGCCCTTCCTACTGCAATAATCTCTCAATCCATCAAAATTTGGGACAATCAGAGCGGCAGGATAGTTCTTTCCTTCTCCAACGACTATCAGCTGCTCAATCAGTACAGATTCCTTGAATTTGTTTTCCATCACTTGAGGAGCAATGTATTTGCCTCCAGAGGTCTTAAACATCTCCTTCTTACGATCGGTGATTTTCATAAATCTACCGTCAAGCTCACCGATATCGCCGGTATGAAACCAACCATCCTGTAAAACCTGATCGGTCAATTCCGGCTGTTTAAAATAACCAAGCATGACATTGGGACCTTTGACGAGGATCTCTCCATCGTCGGCTATTTTAACTTCTACATCATCCATAAGCTTGCCTACCCAGCCTATCCTGATTTCCTCATGGCTCGGTACGGAGGCAGTGACCACAGGAGAAGTTTCTGTGAGACCATATCCTTCACAGACTTTGATCTGGGCAGCCCAGAAGACTCTTGCCAGTCTTGGTTGCAAAGCAGAGGCACCACAGCTAATCTGAGTGATATTTCCCCCCAATGCTTCTCTCCATTTTGAGAAAATTAATTTGTTGGCTAGCTTCAGTTGAAAATCATACCAAGCACCCATATTTTGATTGGGTTCGTATTTCATTCCCAAATTTAGCGCCCAGAAAAACAGTTGTTTTTTGATACCAGTAAGCTCATATCCTTTGGCCACTATTTTATCATAGACCTTTTCCAAAAGTCTGGGCACTGTATTGAACATGTGAGGTTGTACCTCTTTGAGATTGTCAGCTATCTTGTCCATGCTTTCTGCATAGTAAATAGAGTATCCCAAGTAGAGAAAACAATAAAAACCGGTACGCTCATAGATATGACAAAGCGGAAGAAAACTCAAGGCTTTTGAGATACCAGGTTCAGGGACAAAATACTTCGATACGCTCAGGACGTTAGAGAGCACATTGTTATGGGACAGCATCACTCCCTTAGGCCTTCCGGTAGTACCAGAAGTGTAGATAATTGTGAAGAGGTCGTCTGGCTTTACTTTTTGCTTGCAAGTCTCCAATACGGCCAAATCTCCCGATTCACCTTTGTCCAAAACCTCTGTCCAATGCGCAACACCTTCTAAGGTATCAAAGGAAAAAATTTTCCTTTCTTCAGCCACTGCTGCAGCTTTTTGGTAAATCTGACTATCTCCTGCGAAAATATGGCTGATCTCAGCGTGGTCGAAGATATATGCATAGTCTTCACTAGAAATCGTCGGGTACATTGGTACAGAAATAGCCCCTATCTGCTGCAGTGCTAAATCCAAAAAATTCCATTCCGGTCTATTTTCTGAAATAATAGCTACTTTATCTCCAGACTGAATTCCTATAGCCAAAAGACCTAAACTAAGACTATCAGCTATTTTTTTGAGATTAAGGGAAGAATATGTTTTCCAGTTACCATTTTCTTTTCTTGCTAGAGAGATTTCTTTTTCAAAATTGGTGATTTGATAGGTGACCAAATCAAAAAGGCGAGTAGGGTTCATGTAGGTATCCTCTGGGTCTTCTTCTAATATAAGCAAAAATGGAAAGCATGTCCTTTCTTATCCACAGTTTCCACTACTCTATATTCTTATTAGATTCTTTTTTAAAAATTTCTTATTAAGGTTATTAAGGCTGTGGAAATGTGGGTAAGTAACTTTTTATTTTTCATCCACGAGTTCATCATATTTGTCCTTTGGTTATCTACGACTTATCCCCAGCTTATCCACTTATAGTTAGCTGTGTTTGAGTTACTTCTATTTTTGATGTGGAAAGTGTGGATTTCTAAAGGTCTTTTATTAGTGGTTAAGTAGCCTGTGGACATCTTGCTTTCGGACTGTTGACAAATTTGAGTTTATCCCCTGTTTTGCTTTTCACACTTTCTATTCGATGGTGGCTTGTGTATAAATGTGAGTTGAGCATACTTTATAAGTTCATTATCCACAGGTTTATTCTGGGTTTTCCACAGGTTTGAGTTGCTGTATTCCACTTGATTTGGAAGGGTAAATTATGATTCCTTCATTGACCCATCCTCCTCTGATGACGATGTCCTGACTTTCATTTTCTGGTGAATAGAAATAGTATACCTTTTCTGCTTGTCTATTTTCGAAGAAGTTTCCTGGATCCCATCGACGATTTCCATTCGAATCTTCAATTACTCGTATTTTATAGGTTCCTGCTTCTATCATTTCAAAGCGATATTCATTGCTTTGTTCCAAGTATTTCTCCCGCGCGATGTTTCCTTTGCTGTCGAGGAGCTGTACTATAAATGGACCTTCGGCATCTTGGATTGTTCCCTGTAGGAGATCTGCCAGTATTTCCGGTTTTATCTTTTTATAGTTTGCTGTGATCCTTGCACTATTGAATACCCCTTCTATGTCTTTAAAAGTAGAATCAGCTGCTGTTAGGACAAAGGTATCTATGGTTGTACTGTCAGGAAGTGGTACTTTGAATTCGAGAATTGTGCGCATGAGTGAATCCTTGAAATAATACATCTCTGGAGTTATCTGAATTCTATTGATGGTATCCAGAGGAATGTAGAGTGAATCTGTATTGATTTCACTGATTGGTTTGTTGAATGTCAAAGTCGCCGCTAAGGTATCTAGGAAGTTCTTTCCTGAATTGGATGTGACGGTGAGGTCTGCTGGTTTTCTTTCGTTTTCAGGGAATTTTGCCCAAATCAAAGTGTCTACTTGATTTCCAACAGAATCAATCAATTGCACATTGAATGACAGACTATCTTCTCTTACATGATCTGAGAATAATTTGATGCGTTTGTCTTCCTTAGTATAGAAAATTGAATTGCCCAGTTCTTCATTTTCTAGTTTGATTTCGATTGGATTTTTATTGAGTATCAAGTCATAGCTTCCATTGGAGTATGATGATCTTAAGAACCTTAAAGGAGTCAAATCTGCCATGGACAAGTTGAATTGAAGTCCTGAGACATTTTCATTGATCAACAATGTATCTAGGATAAAATCATGCTTTTCTGATTTGTATTCTGCTTTTAAGCTATTGTTGTCATCGTTCCAAGCATATGCTCTGTAGCTCCCGTTTTTGATGTTTGTGATTTTGAAGTTTCCTAATGAATCCACTTGCGAAATATAATACGGGGCTGCTGTAAATAAATCTGTAGTGTCTGATTCTGGATACAGACCTACTAATACATCTGTGTATTGTATTCGTCTATCTGGATAATAAAAATTGATTGATCCGGTTACTTCCAAACTGTCAATTGTCGGGCCTGTGGAGAAAACTAGTTTTAGGTTTTCTGCTGGGTTTCCTTCTGAAAAATCCTGTACAGATTTCTGAAAGTTGAAAACATAAGTAGTATTATCCTCCAGTTCTTGATTGAGCTTTATGTTTACTTCATTTTTTAGAGAGGTAGTTTCTATTTCATCCTTGTTCAGCCTTGGGGTGATGATGATGTTTTTGTTTGGGTTGTCAAGTTTGATATATTCATCAAATACTAAATAGATCTCTTCAGGCTTGATATTTAGACTTTGATCTTTGGGACTGGTTTCCAGGAGCACTGGTGGATCTTCGTCTCGTGGTCCGCCCTGTGGAGCACTTTGTTTTGCACAAGCAGTGATGAAAAGTATGCTGACTATAAAGATGGATGCAAAGGATTTCACTTCTTCTGTAGAATATAGAGGTTGCTTGAATAGATGCCACTCTTGCCAGCGGCTTGATTGGATTTATATCCTTGCATGATTGATTTCATGTAAGTGGATACAATTGAAGACTTAGGGTTTTGATATTTTTCAGATAAAAGTGAAACGTAATAACTGTCAAAGACCATTGGTTTTTTGTCCACTAATTGGAGATCGTACTTTTGCGCTAGATATTCTATGGATGCATCATTGAAATGGTATAAGTGTCTTGGCACGTCCCATCCAGCCCAATATGCTCCATAGTTTTTAGCATCTTGACTTTCATGATTTGGTACTGCTATTAGTATATAACCATTTGATAATAAGGATTTTATAATATATTTTAGTCCTTTTTTCAATGAATGTATATGCTCTAATACATGAAATAGAGTAATCACACCGAACTTTCCGTCTTCTTCTAGCTTATCTATGCTTTTAGATACTTTTATACCTAATTTTTCCTGTGCTTGATGACGAGCCTTTTTGTTGGGTTCTATTCCTTGGACTTGCCATCCTTGCTTTTGTAGATAAGATAAAAAATCTCCAGTTCCGCAACCGATATCTAATATGGAGTGGGACGAATTCAAAGAATCTACTAGCTTATATTTGTTTTTAATGGCTATTTTTCTGACTTGGCTATAGAGAAAGGATGTTAAGGATTTGTTCTCATTGCCATGGGAATAGTATTCTGGGAAGTCATAATATGGTTGGATAGCATCTTCGCTCGGTCGTGGATTTGTAAATACCAATTGGCATTGGGTACACTTGCAAAGGATGAAAGTTTCCTTGCTGACAGCATAGTCCGTTACTTCTATATGATTAAGAAAAAGCCCACTCTTGCAAAGTGGGCATTTCGTCAATCTCTCTTTCTGTTTATTTTCCAAGGTACACTGTCAATATGGATAGGTCAGCTGGTGACACACCACTGATGCGTGAAGCTTGGCCTAAGGTTTCGGGTCTTATTTTGTTTAATTTCTGCTTTCCTTCAGCAGAGAGTGCCGGAATAGCCAAATAGTCAAATTTGATAGGAATGCGGTAGTTTTCCATATTTGATAGTTTTTCTACCATTTGTTGTTCCTTTTCGAGATAGCTATCGTATTTGATTTGAATTTCGGCTTGTTCCAGGATTTCTTTTGGATAGTTATTCAAATAGATTTCTAAATCCTTGTCGAGGGTTTTTAGATCTAGTATTCCTACTTGTGGTCTTTTCAATAACTTTTCAACGCTTATCTTTTCTTTGATTTCTGCAGTCTGTATTGATTGAAGTGCCTCATTTACTTCATCAGGAGCTACTTTCTTTTGTTTAAGGTCATTGATCAGTTTCGCTGTCTGATCCCTCTTTGTATGCATTTTATCCAGTCTCTCATCACTAGCCAATCCTATTTGATGACCTAAATCGGTCAATCTCAAATCTGCATTGTCTTGTCTAAGAAGTAATCTGAATTCTGCACGGGAAGTAAACATTCGGTAAGGTTCTTCTGTGCCTTTATTAATGAGATCATCGATGAGTACACCGATATACGCATCTGATCTTTTGAGGATCAATGGGTCTTTTTCCTGTGTTTTGAGTGATGCATTGATGCCTGCAAGTAGACCTTGAGATGCAGCTTCTTCGTAACCCGTAGTGCCATTGATCTGACCAGCGAAGTAGAGGTTTTCTATAAGCTGAGTTTCTAGCGTCAGTTTGAGTTGTGTAGGTGGAAAATAATCATACTCTATTGCATAACCTGGTCTGAACATTTTAGCATTCTCAAACCCTGCTATTTTGCGCATAGCTTTGTATTGTACATCCTCTGGAAGTGACGTAGAAAATCCGTTGACATAGATTTCCACTGTATCCCACCCTTCTGGCTCTACAAAGATCTGATGCCTTTCTCGCTCAGCAAATCGATTGATTTTATCCTCAATAGAAGGGCAATATCGAGGTCCTAAACCTTGAATTCTTCCATTGAACATCGGTGATCTGTCAAACCCTGTCTCCAGTGTTTCATGAACATCCTTGTTAGTATAGGTGATCCAACAGGATCTTTGCTCTTTGAGTGGCTGTGTGGAATCTAAGTAGCTAAACTTCTGCGGGTTTTCATCACCATACTGGATTTCCATTTTGGAATAGTCTAGACTTCTTCCATCCACTCTTGGAGGCGTTCCGGTTTTCATTCTACCGGCTTCAAATCCCAGCGATACCAGCTGTTCGGTTATTCCTTTTGCTGCAGATTCTCCAGTTCGTCCTCCTCCAAATTGCTTTTCTCCTATATGTATGATACCATTTAAGAATGTACCATTCGTAAGAACCACTGAATTTGCTTCTATTTCTATCCCTATTGCTGTCCTTACTCCTGTTACTCTTCCGTCTTTTACTACGATGCCGGCAATCATTTCTTGCCAAAAATCAACATTCGGAGTTGACTCAAGAGCTAGACGCCATTCTTCAGCAAATCTCATTCGATCATTTTGGGATCTTGGGGACCACATAGCTGGACCTTTGGATCGATTGAGCATACGAAATTGAATCATTGATTTGTCAGAAATAATCCCTGACATACCTCCTAGTGCATCAATTTCTCGTACGATTTGCCCTTTAGCTACACCTCCCATAGCGGGATTGCAAGACATTTGTGCAATGGTATTCATGTTCATGGTACACAATAGTACACTTGAACCCATCTTAGCCGCGGCATGAGCAGCTTCACAGCCCGCATGTCCTGCACCTACTACTATGACATCATATTTTGGAAACATGATCTTTTGTGTTACTGTTCCACGTGAAACGTGTGTTGGAACTTCTTAGATTTCACTAAGGTGTTCCACGTGAAACGTTTAATAATTCTTATATAAATTGATAGCAAACTCTTCTTTGCTTCTCATAAGTTCAGCTTCTGATTTCTTCTTGTCCTTATAGCCAATTAAATGGTAAAGTCCATGGCTGATTACTCTACTGAGTTCTTCTTCGATGGAAGCGCCATGCTTAGAAGCATTTTCTTTCACGCGGTCAATGCTTATAAAGATATCTCCTTCAAGTTCATTTTCTTCTTCAGAATTATCAAATGTGATAATGTCTGTATAAGTATCATGATCGAGATATTCGACATTGATCTGGTGTAGATATTCATCTGAACAGAAAATGTAATTCAGATCTTGAATGATGAATTTTTCTCCCTGAGCAATTTCCTTCAACCACTTTTTGCGGTTGTTTTTTTGCTTCAATTGAAAAGGAATTTCCTCGGAAAAGAAATGAATTGCCATATTAATCCATGTAAAATGATAATACAGTTCTTTTGCCTCCTTCTTCAAATTTCACCTCGTCTGTAAGATTTTTGATTAGAAAGATTCCTCTTCCTCCAGGCTTTTCGATATTTTCTGGAGCTGTTGGGTCTGGCAATGTTTCGATTTCAAAGCCCTCTCCTTCATCTTCAATGATAAATTGGAGTTGATCATCTTGGGCCTTCAATTCCAAATGAACCAACTTCTGCTTGTTGCTTTGATTGCCATGGATAATAGCATTGCTGATGCATTCTGTCACCGAAATCATAATATTCCCATAGATATCGTCGTTTATTTCAAACTTCTCTCGGGCATTGTCAATAAAGCTCTCTATGATTTTTATATTCTCAATCAGAGATGGTATTGAAATTTTTATTGAATTCATTCCTTTTTTATGCTATGGGTAATAATTTTTTGAATTTATCCTTCAATCTCCAACGAAATAGGACAATGATCAGAATGGATGATATCAGGTAAAATTACAGCACTTTTTAATTTGTTCTGCATCTCTTGAGTTGCCATATGGTAATCTATCCTCCATCCCAGATTCTTAGCTCTGGCATTTGCGCGATAGCTCCACCAGGTATACTGATGAGGGTTTTCATTGAAATAACGAAAGGTGTCTATAAATCCCGATTCGGTGAACTTGTCCATCCAGGCTCTTTCATCAGGCAAGAATCCTGATGAATTTTTATTCGCTACCGGGTTGTGAATGTCTATGGCCTTGTGACAGATATTATAATCACCACTCAAAATCAAATTGGGATGATTCCTTCTCAAATCCTGCATGTATCCATAGATATCATCCAAAAACTCATATTTGAAATCCTGCCTAATATCTCCCGTAGTTCCTGAAGGAAAATAGGCCGATAGAAAGGAGAAATTATCGAAATCTACTTGAATCAACCTTCCCTCATCATCGTATTTTTCCAAGCCCATCCCCAATTTGATGGATTTGGGTTTGATTTTGGTGAAAATTGCTACTCCAGAGTAGCCCTTTTTCACAGCTGGAAACCAGTGTAGTTCGTATCCCAAATCAGTGAAAACACTTGGATCTATCTGGTTGATGTGAGCTTTGAGTTCTTGAATACCGATGACATCTGGGTTTTCTGTTTTGAGCCACTCTACAAAACCTTTGTTGATGGCTGCCCTGATTCCATTGACATTGTAGGAAATTAATTTCATGCCTTATTTAATCTCTATTTGATATTCTTTCTCAAAATATTCAAGAATTTGAATCTTCAGGAGCTTTTCTTGATCTAATAGATCAAAATGAGGTAATTCTTTAATAAGATTCCAATGAGGCCAGCCTTCAGCATCTACATGATCCAGTTCGTAAAATCCTGCCGTACTGAGCACTTTACAAATGGCGATATGCATGAGGTCCTGCTTTTGCTCTTTGGAAAACACCTTCACTCCCTGGCCTAATTCCTGTACCCCGATAAGAAAGAGTACGCCGTTTAGGTCTTTGGGTTTTTTCCCAATGTTTTCTTCAATTCCCAGCAGTAGCTTTGACCACCTCTTTTCAAGATCTAAATCTCTTTTAAACACTTTAAATTATTGATTTTTAAGTAGTTCCCAGTATTCTACTGCTCTTCGAAGATGGGGGATTACGATCGACCCACCGATCAAAGTAGCGATGGAAAATACTTCAAATATTTCTTTCTTTTCCAATCCCACTTCATGGCATTTGCCTAAATGATATTTGATACAGTCGTCACAGCGCAACACCATGGAACAGGCCAAGCCTATCATTTCTTTGCTTTTGATGTCAAGTGCACCTTCTGCGTATGCATTGGTATCCAGGTTGAAAAAACGCTTGATCACTTTATTGTCCTCGGCCATGATTTTATCATTCATGCGAGCCCGATAATCATTGAATTCCTCTATCAAATTCATTAAATTAATGCTTTAGGATTTTTCTGCTGCAAATATACAGCTATTATGTCAGGAGATTGAATAACAGACTTCAGCGCCTATGCGTTTACTTTTTCTGAAAGATTTTTTTGATTTGATATTCCCAAGGAACTGTCCCTTGTGTGCACAGACTCTATTGGAGTCCGAAGGTGTGATTTGTCTGGCATGCCTGGGCCAATTGCCCGTGACATCCTATCACCTTCGATCTCGGGACAATGACCTCAAGTCCAAAATAGCAGGATTGACGAGAGCTGATCAGGTAATGGCTTATCTCAAATTCACCAAGTCAGGCCAAAGTCAGCAAATTCTCCACCTTTTGAAGTATAGAAATAAACCCGAGATAGCGCGACTGCTAGGTAAA
This sequence comes from Algoriphagus vanfongensis DSM 17529, assembly GCF_000429465.1. Taxonomy (GTDB): domain Bacteria; phylum Bacteroidota; class Bacteroidia; order Cytophagales; family Cyclobacteriaceae; genus Algoriphagus; species Algoriphagus vanfongensis. The sequence goes on from NZ_AUBX01000015.1 coordinate 215,478, forward strand.
AACTATGCTGCACTCTTATTTCAGCAGGGTACTAGTACAGCTTGGGATGTATTGGTCCCGGTACCGCTTCACCCAATCAAGCATCAACGAAGGGGCTACAATCAAAGTGAGGAATTTGCAAAAGGCTTGGGGGAAAGATTGGCTATTCCTATGGAAAACCTAATTAATAGAGCTGTTTTCACAGAGACTCAGACCAAAAAATCACGTCTGGAGCGACTTCAAAATGTCGAGGATGTTTTCCAATGCATATCTGCATCGAAGGTGAGCGGAAAATCGATTTTACTGGTGGATGATGTGATCACTACTGGAGCCACCTTATGTGCATGTGCCAATGTCCTTTGGGCTAATGGTGCAAAAAACGTAGATTTAGTCACCATCGCAGCCGGTGGTAAAATCTAAGAGCAATGATAGACATCGAACAACTAAAATATCCTATCGGAAAGTTTGCATTTAATCCACAATCTGATTCAGAAAGCCTGAAAGAATCCATTCAGACAATCAGAAATTTGCCTGAGTTTTTGTCCCAAACAGTAGAAAATCTAACAGATAATCAGATAGATACACCCTATCGCCCAGGTGGTTGGACCGTTCGTCAGCTGGTGCATCATGTTGGAGACAGCCATATGAATGCATTAATTCGTTTTAAACTTGCCCTGACAGAATCTACTCCTATTATTAAACCTTACGACGAAGCCGAGTGGGCCAAACTTTCTGACTATAGCTTTGAAATTGATTCTTCTTTAGCACTTATTCGGATCATCCATGCTAAATGGTGTTCTCTGCTTGATTCGATGAGCGAAGAAGATCTTCAGAAATCTTATTTTCATCCGGAAAGCCAGAAGGAACAAAGTCTACTTGAGGTGGCACATATGTATGCCTGGCATTCTTTGCATCATTTGGCACATATTCAGCAATTGATGATCAGGGAAAACTGGACGACTCCTGTCTCATGAATATTTCACTGAAGAACCAAAGAATCTTGGTCACGGGAGCTTCCAGAGGGATAGGAAGGGCGATAGCAAAGCAACTATCTGACTCAGGTGCTGAAGTGATCATCCATTTCAATTCCAATCCTAGAGAAGCGGAAAAATTGCTCCACGAACTGAAAAATCCAGCATTTATTGAAAAATGTGATTTGGAGGACTCATCTCAGGTTATGGGATTTATTCCTTCCTTGGAAGAGAAATATGGTCCTCTGACTGGATTGGTGAATAATGCCGGCATTGCTATGGCAGCTCCAGATACCTTGCCTACAAGTGATTGGCTAAAGGTTTGGGAAAAGACTATGGCGGTAAATTCAACGGCTGTCGGAATTTTGTGCAAGGAATTTGTCGATCAGGCGAAAAGCCAACAGCAAGGTAGAATAGTCACTATCTCTTCGAGAGCTGCTTTTAGAGGGGATACCACCGATTATTTAGCTTATGGAGCTTCCAAAGGTGCCCTGGTAAGTCTGACCCGATCGATTGCAAGGCACTATGGCAAACAGGGCATCAAGGCTTTTTTGATAGCTCCAGGATTTACCCGCACTGACATGGCTGAGGAGATTCTAGCCGAATATGGAGAGGAATTTGCACTCAATGATATCGCACTCAATGAGCTCACAAGACCTGAAGATATTGCTCCCATGGTGACTTTGCTTTGTTCTGGTCTTGCAGATCATGCCACCGGAACGTCCATTGATATCAATGCTGGGTCTTATGTCAGATAGCTATTGATATTCATTCTGGCTGATCATTTCTAGTATCCCCATGATCAAAAGAGATCCCGTCTTCACCCCCGAACTCGTACGAATCCTCAAAATATTCGGTTCGGCGTCTATTCTGCTGGTTTTGATTCTTTCCTTTTTCAATTCTTATCGTGCTGACAATACCGGAGAAGACAGGACTTTCCGAATGAGTGATTCCGCCCGTCTCTATTTTTTGAATGTGAAATCTATCGTCTATGAGCGGGAAATCCGATCGGATGCTGGCATGGCCTTATTTAGACATGAGGACTTGCTGGCTGAGTCAGGCTCGCCTTCTATCCAGTTGATTTTGATTCTTAATCCTCCCCAGGATGAGGCCTATCTCTATCTTGAGCCTGTCGGGCTGGATTGGCCATTGGAGATCTTAGTTGAGGCTGATTCTACCGAAAAGAAGTATGTATTGGATGATGGAAATAAGTTTGAGCATGGACAGCATATCCAGAAACTACGGCCCTATCTCGAATCAAATTCACGCTTTTATATTTTTGATCAAGGACAAAAAATTCCGATTTGGACAAAAGAAGTAGAAAAGGAAGGACTCAAAAGGACTTTGGAAGATTACTTTAGGATCATCGAAACCTAAAGTAATGCTTATGACTCCACTAGAACTTTTCAAATCGCAAATCGGAAAAACACTTGACCAAACTCCTTCGGCTGCCGGCAACTGGCTGGCAGGTACCTTGATGGAAATCGAAGTAGGACAGATCAAAGTATCCTATACTGTTTCTGATCGCATGTGCAATCCGGCCAAAATCCTTCACGGAGGCGTAGCTTCTCTGATGATGGATGATGTGATCGGCATGGCCAACTTTGTTGCCGAATCTGAATTTTTGATGACTTCGATCAATTTGAATGTGGATTTCCTGTCCTCAGCTCGGATTGGAGAGCAGTTATTTGTTTCTGCAAAATTAGTTCGCTCAGGATCTAACCTAAATCATTGGGAGGCCGTTATTACTAAAGATTCAGGGAAAGTAGTGGCAAAGGCCAGTTCGAACATGATCAAAACTCATGTGAAAATAAAAGACCTTGGATTTTGATCTTTAAACCAAAAAAATAATCTATGAAAAAACTCTTTTTTGTTTTCAGCTTTTGCATTCTCTCTATTTCGGCTTTTTCACAAACTACAATTTCATTCCACCAGAGCAATTTGCCCTTTTTGGGTGTTAATCACCAATTCGGGGAAAAATGGATTCCTGAATTTAGAGTAGGAACAGACACTTATTTTGAAAGTCTCTCAGCTGAGTTGGTCGCCAACTACATTTTCAAAAAGACGGAAAGGTTTGATTTTTATGGAGGAGCAGGTTTGCAAGTTGGCACGTTTGATGGAATCGCTATTCCTGTAGGTTTGAATATTTATCCATTTGAGCAAAAAGATTTTGGCTTTCATATAGAAGGTGCACCCATTATTGGCTTCAGTGATGAACAAATATTTCGAGGATCTTTCGGGATTCGATATCGCTTTCTAAAGGATTAAAAAACAAAAAGGGAGAATTTGATGATTCTCCCTTTTTTGATTTAAAACTGCTCCAGTTTCACCATCAGATCCCATACGGCAATACCCAAGGATACCGATATATTCAGAGAATGCTTGGTGCCCAATTGGGGGATTTCGAGTACTTGATCGCAGGCTTTGAGAACGGATTCTTCCACTCCAAAAACCTCATTTCCGAAGATCAGTGCATATTTTTGATCTTTTTGAGGCTTAAAATTATTGAGCATGATAGATTCGTCGACCTGCTCCAATGCGCAGAGTTGGTAGCCATCTGCTTTCAATTTTTCTACAGCTATGCCGGTATTGAGACAGTATTCCCATTCTACAGATTCGGTAGCTCCCAATGCTGTCTTTTGGATGTCCCGATGCGGTGGTGTGCCCGTGATGCCACAGAGGTAGATTTTTTCTATGCGAAAAGCATCGCCGGTACGAAAAGCCGAGCCGACATTATTGAGACTTCTTACATTGTCCAGCACAAGGACAATCGGTGATTTCTTGGTGTCTTTGTATTCTTCAATGCTGAGCCTTTCCAGCTCATCCATACTTAATTTCTTCATCTTTTTTGATCTGCCTTGCTTATGGTCTATTTTCAGACTTTATTCGATCCCCCAAATTTAAGAGAATTAAACTGACTCATGAGTAAGGCCAAAAACGGAAAAGAAACACCTTTGATGAAGCAATACAATGCAATCAAAGCAAAGCATCCTGGTGCTTTGTTGCTGTTTCGTGTGGGAGATTTTTATGAAACCTTCGGAGAAGATGCCGTAGTGGCTAGTAAAGTATTGGATATCGTACTCACCAAAAGAGCCAATGGCTCGGCTTCGCACATCGAATTGGCAGGTTTTCCACATCATTCCTTGGACAATTATTTGCCCAAATTGGTCAGAGCTGGCAATCGTGTAGCGATCTGTGATCAGCTCGAAGATCCCAAATCCGTCAAAGGGATAGTCAAGCGAGGCGTGACCGAATTGGTGACCCCTGGCCTTTCCTACAATGATCAGGTGCTCGATACCCGCAAAAACAACTATTTGGCATCCATTCATTTTGGAAAAGAAAAACATGGAATTGCCTTTTTGGACGTTTCTACTGGGGAATTTATGTGTGCCGAGGGCAATGCATCCTATATCGACAAGCTACTGCAAAGCTTCGCTCCTTCTGAAATCATCTATTCCAAAGCTGCAAAAAAAGCAGCTGCTGATCTGATCAAAAATGATTTCATCACTTTTCATTGCGAGGATTGGGTCTATCAGTACGATTATACTTACGAAAAACTCAAAACCCATTTTGAGACCAGCAATCTGAAAGGTTTTGGTGTCGAGGACTTGGAAATGGGCATCGTGGCAGCGGGGGCGATTTTATTTTATTTGGAGGAAACGGAGCATAAGGAAATCCAGCACGTATCGGCTATATCGAGGATAGCAGAAGAGAAATACGTATGGCTGGACAAGTTTACCATCAGAAACCTTGAATTGGTTTTTCCCCAGCATGAAGGTGGGGTTCCATTGATTCAGATTTTGGATCAGACGGTGACTCCGATGGGTTCCCGAATGATGAAAAAGTGGATGGTGCTGCCTTTGAAAGAAAAGTCTCCAATCGAAGAAAGACTCAATGTTGTGGATTTTTTCTATCAAAACCCAATGACGATAGATGAGATCGTAGATCAACTCAAGCATATTGGAGATTTGGAGCGACTAATCTCCAAAGTGGTAGTGGGTCGTGCCAATCCTCGCGAAATGAATCAAATCAGGAGAGCATTGAAAGCAATCTTACCGATCAAAGATCTTCTGAAAAATCAATCTAATTCGACTTTAAAGCGGCTTTCTGATCAAATTCATCCATGTGACTACATCTTGGAAAAAATCGAGAATGAGCTGCAGGAAGATGCGCCGATGCTGGTCCATCAAGGAGGAGTAATCAAAGATGGGGTGGATCCTGATCTGGATGAGTACCGAAAGCTCGCAAACTCCGGGAAAGACTATCTGGTGCAAATCCAACAAAGGGAAATACAAAATACAGGTATCAGCTCTTTGAAAATAGCCTACAATAAAGTGTTTGGCTACTATCTAGAAGTGACGCATGCGCACAAAGATAAAGTGCCTCAGGAATGGATACGCAAGCAGACATTGGTCAATGCTGAGCGCTACATCACTCCCGAGCTCAAAGAATACGAAGAGAAAATCTTGAATGCCGAGGAGCGTATGATCGCTTTGGAGCAAAAGTATTTTCAAGAATTGGTAGCTGAGACAGGGCAATTTGTCACTCAAATCCAGCAAAATGCCCGTATCATCGGGACGCTGGATGCCTTACTTTCCTTTGCCAAAGTAGCTCTAAGCAATGGCTATTGCAGGCCGAAGGTGTCGGATACTGAGACTTTGGAGATCAAAGATGGTCGTCACCCTGTGATCGAAAAACAACTACCTCCAGGAGAGGATTATATTCCCAATGATATTTACCTAGATCATGATAGCCAGCAGATCATCATCATTACTGGTCCTAACATGGCTGGTAAATCAGCTCTTTTGAGACAAACGGCTTTGATAGTTTTGATGGCTCAGATGGGAAGTTTTGTGCCTGCGTCTTTTGCTAGAGTAGGGATCATTGACAAAGTCTTTACCCGTGTCGGAGCTTCTGATAATCTATCCAGAGGAGAATCCACGTTTATGGTGGAAATGACCGAGACGGCCAGTATTTTGAATAATCTTTCTGATCGGAGCTTGGTGCTGATGGATGAGATTGGTCGGGGAACATCCACCTATGATGGTATTTCCATTGCTTGGTCTATCGTGGAGTACCTACACAATCATCAGAATTTCAAAGCCAAGACGCTTTTTGCCACGCACTATCATGAGTTGAATCAATTGACGGAGGATTTTCCGAGAATCAAAAACTTCAATGTTTCTGTCAAGGAAGTGGGCAATAAGGTCATTTTCATGAGAAAGCTAAAAGAGGGTGGATCGGAGCATAGCTTTGGTATCCACGTAGCTCAGATGGCAGGCATGCCTAATCCTGTTGTGCTTCGAGCTGCTGAGATCATGTCTCACCTCGAAAAGGATAAGGCTATGGTACATGACAAGGAAAACATGAAGTCTGTACCGAAAAACAATTTCCAATTGAGTCTTTTCGAGATGGATCCCAAATTTAAAGAAGCCAAAGAACTTCTGGATTTGATCGATATCAACGCAATCTCTCCTATCGAAGCCTTGCTTAAGCTGCATGAGGTGAAGAAAAAGTTAGAATAATTTATCTACTAAAAACACTTGATACTCAAGCGATATCAAGTGGGATGGAAATGGGGGATAAAAATTTCTTGGTTGAAGTATTGTGAAAATGAATTTGGTGCTTACCTTTGCATCCACAATTCGCTCGGATCACGTTCCGAGTTCAACATATAAGCGAGAGTAGCTCAGTTGGTAGAGCACGACCTTGCCAAGGTCGGGGTCGCGAGTTCGAATCTCGTCTCTCGCTCATTTAGCCCTTGATTCAAGGGCTTTGTTGTTTTAGGACAATTGTAGCAAAACTCTATTTTCGAATAGTGTAAGCCGGGATGGTGGAATAGGTAGACACGCAAGACTTAAAATCTTGTGGCCTTTAGGCCGTGCGGGTTCGATTCCCGCTCCTGGTACTCAAAGCCTCGTCACGATAGTTATCGTGGGCGAGGCTTTTTGTTTTTGGCTTGAATTTTTTAAAAATCAATACGAGCTTTTTTGGGACAGTCTGATGAGACCTCTAACTTTGAATGACCATTCAACTTTTATCTTTGATAAAGGCAATAAATTCTCAGAAAATGCAAAAAATACCCTTATTTATAGATAATCAACCCGTCTTAGGGAGAGGAAAGCACTTTGATAACTTCAACCCTGCCACAGGTGAAAAAACTCATGAAGTCACATCAGCTTCGCAAGATGATTTTGAAAAAGCCATCGCCTCAGCCAAAAGAGGCTTTCAGGTTTGGTCAGCGATGTCTCCCACAGAGCGAGGTAGAATTTTGCACCGGGCGTCTCAGATTCTGAGAGAGAAAAATGATGAATTGGCCATTTTGGAATGTCAGGATACGGGTAAGCCGATTCGTGAGACACTTGCTGTTGACGTGATTTCTGGAGCTGATTGTTTGGAATATTATGCAGGCCTAGCCCCTTCCTTGCATGGTCAGCACCATGAGTTGGGTGGAGATTTTGCCTATACCAAAAGAGAACCACTGGGAATTTGTGCTGGTATTGGAGCGTGGAACTATCCGATTCAAATTGCCTGCTGGAAAGCAGCTCCAGCTTTGGCTTGCGGCAATGTGATGTTATTCAAGCCAGCTGAATTGACGCCTTTGACTGCTTTCAAATTGGCAGAGGTATTTCGGGAAGCAGGTATGCCAGATGGAGTATTCAATGTGATCCAAGGAGATGCGGAGGTAGGAAAAATGATGACTTCCCATCCAGAAATTGCAAAAGTATCGATCACCGGTGAGGTCGGCACAGGTAAAAAAGTCATGACTGCATCCGCTGATACGCTCAAGCATGTCACGCTGGAACTGGGCGGGAAATCTCCCATTGTTATTTTTGAAGATGCAGATTTGGAGGAAGCTGTCAATGGAGTTATGCTTGGAAACTTCTACACCCAAGGTGAAATCTGCAGCAATGGTACCCGAGTTTTTGTCCATCAAGCTATCCGAGATCGATTTTTGGAAAAGCTACTGAACAGAACCAAAGAACTGATCGTCGGAGATCCCACAGATCCTGAAACTCATATTGGCGCATTGATCAACCAGACTCATTTCGAAAAGGTGATGTACTACATCTCAGAGGGAAAAAAAGAGGCTGAATTGGTATTGGGAGGAAATCAAAAAAAGATCTCAGGATGTGAAGGTGGATATTTTGTAGAACCTACAATTTTTAGCTGCGATTCGGATGAGATGAAAATCGTCCGGGAAGAAATTTTCGGTCCTGTCCTATCTCTCTTGACTTTTGATTCTGAGGAAGAGGTGATCCGTCGTGCCAATGACACCCCGTTTGGTTTGGCCGCAGGAGTCTACACACAAAATATCCGGAGAGCACATCGAGTTGTTGGAAAGTTGCAAGCAGGCATGTGCTGGATCAATACCTATAATATCAATCCCGTCGAAATACCCTTTGGAGGATATAAACAATCCGGAATCGGTAGAGAGAATGGCTTGGCTGCCATAGAACACTACTCTCAGCTTAAAACGGTCTACGTTGCCATGAACGATCTAGGCAATCCTTTCGAGTAAGCTTATGAACTCAAGGCCAACAGAAATTTTTAGGGATTCTGTTGGCCTTTTTTGTATTTTAAGACCTGATGGAAGAATTTGAATTTTTACCCCAAGACTGGTCTGCTACCAAACATTGGTTGATCATCGCAGGAATGGCTCTGGCCACTTTTCTGCTTTTTCTCTTTTTGGCTAACAAGTCCAAAGCATTTCTGCGGATACGGCTTGTGAAAAGGATGGAGGATGACCTTTTGGCCAATTTCCTGGCTGGAGTCTTTGGCTCGGTAGTGATCCTGATAGGTCTGATGATCGTGTTTCGGATCATTGGACTCACGGGTGTGGTATCTGGCCTGTTGGCAGGTGCTGGCATTTCTGCTTTTATCATCGGCTTTGCGTTGAAAGATATCGGAGAAAACTTCCTTGCCGGAATTCTATTAGCTTTCAAAAGGCCCTTTCGGGTCGGCGACATTGTGGATATCAATGGGATCAGAGGAACAGTCCTGACACTAAATCTGCGTGATACACAGGTCAAAACTGCTGATGGAAAGGATGTTTTTATTCCCAATGCTCAGATCATCAAGAATCCACTGATCAATTTTACGATCGATGGCTTTCTCCGCTATGATTTCACGATAGGTTTGGACTATGGCTCAGATTACACCGGGGCGATGATCCTGATCCGAGAAACGCTGATGGAGGTAGAAGGTGTATTGACCAATGTAAAAAAACCGAATGTCTGGGTTTCTGATTTGGCAGAAAGCACCATCAATCTTCAGGTGACTTTTTGGGTGGATACGTTTGACAGAAAAATAGCCGATACTGAGGTCAAGTCTGTCGCTATTATACAAGTATTGACGGCAATGGAAAAGGCCGGCTTTACGATGCCGGCCCGAGTATTGGAGCTCAAGAATTATCGGGATGAAACCCTAAAAACCTCTTGATTCTATTTTTCTAAAATACCCTTTAGATCCGCCGGAGAATAATTGACTGATTTCAAGGTCTTGCGATCTCCTTCTCTGAATACCAAGAAGAGATCTCCTTCTTTTTCGTAGAAACACGCTGTGCCTTTTGCCTGATAATGTGCCACTGTGGCTTTGGCTTCTTCTTCTGACACGCAGGCTTTGCTCATATTGGAGCGCTGGACTTCATCGAAAAGAGTTTTGAATTTTTCGCCCAAACCAAACTCCAAAATGGCTCCAGAGAGTACGTATTGCAAATCACAAAGTGCATCGGCTATTTCGACCAAATCATTGTCCTGAATAGCTTGTTCGAGTTCTTTTAGCTCCTCGGCAAGTAGGGAAACCCGGAGATTGCATCGCGTCTCAGAAGGAATAGTCGGCTCGGCGATTACAGGATGCTTGAATGTTTCGTGAAATAAAGCGACTGAAGTAAGTGACTTGGGATCTTGCATAGTATTGATTTTAGGATTCGAAATAAATGAAAAAGGCCGGAATTTCCGGCCTTTCTTCGTTTTGATTTCAGGAATTACATGGATGCTGCCGCAAATCTTTCTGAGACAGTTTTCCAGTTGATCACATTCCAAAATGCTGATACATAATCTGGTCTGCGGTTTTGATAGTTTAAATAATAGGCATGCTCCCATACGTCCAGCCCTAAAAGCGGAGTGCCTTTGAAATCCGAAATATCCATCAGCGGGTTATCTTGATTTGGGGTAGAGCCCACTGCTAACTTTTTGTCAGCATCGACGACCAGCCAAGCCCATCCAGAGCCAAATCTCGTTTTGGCCGCATTGTTGAATTCTTCAGAAAAAGCATCAAAGCTTCCAAAAGAAGAGTCGATGGCAACAGCCAGTTCGCCTTCGGGCTTGCCTCCTCCATCCGGAGTCAGCACTTTCCAGAATAATTCATGATTGTAATGTCCGCCTCCATTGTTCCTCATTTTGGTGGAGTACTTGGATACATTGGCCAGTACATCTTCCAATGGCATATTGGCATCCACGTTTTCCTCGCCGATGGCATCTCCCAGATTTTTGGCATAGCCGGCGGCATGCTTGGTATAGTGGATTTCCATAGTCATGGCATCGATATTTGGCGCCAAAGCGGCATAATCGTAAGCCAAAGGAGTCTGGGTGAAAGAGGTGACCAAAATGGCCTTTTCCGCTCCGTTGGCAGATCCACTGCAGGCAGAAAGAACTCCGGTGCCTACCAAGCTCATGGCGATGCTGGCTTTGGAACTGTCGGATAGAAATTTCCTTCTGGATATGTTGTTTTCTATTGCTTTCATAAGGGAACTGTTGGTTGGTTAAATAATAGTATCGGAATTTGAAACTAACCAATATCATGCAGAATTGAAATTGATAGTCAGACATTAAGTCCGATTTTGTGACAAGTTGGTTATGTTTGCATGCAAACTGGCGCTTGGTTGGGTTTTTGACCAAGGACTTATTCCCATGAAACAGACGATTTTCTATAAATATCAAGGTACCGGCAATGACTTTGTCATGATAGATGACCGGGACGAAAATTTTGATGAAAAGGATTTGGCCTTGGTTTCCAAGCTTTGTGACCGCAAGTTTGGGATCGGAGCCGATGGATTGATTTTGATCCGCAACCACCCCGATTATGATTTTGAGATGATCTATTTCAATGCCGATGGATCTCAGAGCATGTGTGGCAATGGAGCCCGATGTGCGGTGGCGTTTTCAGGTTTTTTGGGCATAATCTCCGAAAAAACGCACTTCCTGGCAATTGACGGACCTCATGATGCCGTATGGAACGGCGAGCAAGTAGAGCTGAAAATGGGCAATGTATCCGGTATCGAGACCAAAGACAGAGATGCTTTTGTGAACACTGGCTCTCCTCACCACATCCGGATGGTAGAGGATATTGAAGACTATCCAGTCTTTGAAGAAGGCAAAAAAGTCCGCTATGATGCGATGTATGCGCCAGCAGGTACCAATGTCAATTTTGTGGAGGCCCTATCTAAAGAGGAGATATTTGTGAGGACTTACGAAAGGGGTGTGGAAAATGAGACCCTTTCCTGTGGAACGGGTGTCACAGCTGCTGCGATTGCTTATGCCAAAGACGCAGTGGATGCTACTATCAAGATCAGGACTCTGGGAGGCCATCTTTCAGTACGCTTTCATAGAAATCCAGATGGAAGCCTCGACGAAGTATGGCTGACTGGGCCAGCCACGCAAGTTTACCGGGGAGAAATAGAAATTTAATCATCCAAAGCACCGACAGAGAGATCGATCGGTGAATTATCAATTGTAATAAAAAGAGCTTAATTTTAGAGCCCGATTTTAGAATCACACAGAGCAGACATGTTAGATTTTATAGCAAAAGGATTAGCCAAAGTTTTTGGAACTAAATCCGACCGAGATATCAAAGAATTACTTCCCAAGGTTCAGGAAATCAATCAGATTTTCTCAGGGTTTCAGTCCCTTTCCGATGAGGAGCTGAGAGCCAAAACCATCGAAATCAAATCCGAGATCAATGAGCATCTTCAGGAATTTGACGACAAAATCACCGGACTGAGAGCAGATATTGAAGCGCTTCCTGCCGAAGCGATCCACCAAAAAGATCAACTTTTCACTCAAATCGAGCAAATCGAAAAGGATCGGGACGAAGCTTTGGAAGTAGTCTTGGAGAGAGTGATGCCTAAGGCTTTTGCGGTCGTCAAGGAGACCGCCCGTCGATTCAAGGAAAACGAGAAGCTAGTCGTGACGGCTACTCTTCGCGACCAAGAACTCGCAGCAATGAAGCAAAATGTGGAGATCGATGGGGACAAGGCGATCTGGCATAACAAGTGGCTAGCCGCTGGCAATGAAGTAGTCTGGGACATGGTTCACTACGACGTGCAGCTGATCGGTGGTATGGTTTTGCACAAAGGTAAAATCTCCGAGATGGCTACCGGGGAAGGTAAAACATTGGTATCTACTTTGCCAGCTTATCTGAATGCTTTGGCCGGAAGAGGGGTACACGTCGTGACGGTCAATGATTACCTCGCCAAGCGTGACTCCGAATGGAATGCTCCCTTGTTTGAATTTCACGGTCTCTCAGTAGACTGTATCGATAAGTATCAGCCAAACTCTCCAGGACGTCGCAAAGCATACAACTGCGATATCGTCTATGGTACCAATAATGAGTTTGGTTTCGATTACCTCAGAGACAACATGGCTCGTGATCAGGGCGATTTGGTGCAGGGAAAGCATCACTTTGCTATGATTGATGAGGTTGACTCCGTCTTGATTGATGATGCAAGAACTCCTTTGATTATCTCCGGGCCTGTTCCTCGTGGGGATGTTCATGAGTTTGACCAGATGAAACCTCGGGTATCCACTTTGGTGGAAGAGCAGCGCAAATTGGTGCAGGGTTACCTAGCTACAGCCAAAAAGTTGATTGCTGACGGAAACGAAAAAGAGGGCGGCTTGGCACTTTTCAGAGCTTACAGAGGGATGCCGAAGTATAAGCCTTTGATCAAGTATCTTTCTGAGCCAGGGATCCGAGTAGTTTTGCAGAAAACCGAGAACTACTATCTCCAGGATAATAAGAGAAATATGCCAGAGGCGGATGAACCGCTTTTATTTACCATCGATGAGAAGAGCAACGTCGTAGACTTGACCGATAGAGGTATCGAGACCATGACTACCAAAAATGAAGATCCTTCTTTCTTCATTATGCCAGACATCGGTGTTGTGATTGCCGAATTGGAAAAAGATGAGTCCCTTGACGATAAGGAAAAATTGATCAAGAAAGAGGAAGTCATCAAAGATTATGGCGTAAAAGCTCAGCGAATCCATACCGTAAATCAGCTTTTGAAAGCGTACTGTATGTTTGAGCGGGACACCGAGTACATCATTGTGGATGGAAAAGTAAAAATCGTCGATGAGCAAACAGGTCGTGTGATGGAAGGCCGTCGTTATTCTGATGGTTTGCATCAAGCGATCGAGGCCAAAGAAAATGTCAAAGTAGAAGACGCTACTCAGACATACGCGACGATCACTTTGCAGAACTACTTCAGAATGTACCACAAACTGTCAGGTATGACAGGTACTGCAGAGACTGAAGCAGGGGAATTCTGGGAAATCTATAAGTTGGATGTGGTGGTAATCCCTACCAACAGAACTATCCAGCGTGACGATAGAGAAGATAAAGTATACAAAACAGTTCGTGAGAAATTCAACGCAGTAGTAGACGAAATCAATGAATTGGTTGCAGTAGGCAGACCAGTCTTGGTAGGTACTACTTCCGTTGAGATTTCTGAGGTTTTGAGCAGAATGCTCACCTTGAAGAAGATTCCTCACCAAGTCTTGAATGCGAAGCAACATGCTCGTGAAGCGGATGTGGTAGCAGAAGCTGGTAAAGCTGGAACAGTGACCATCGCCACCAACATGGCGGGTCGTGGTACGGATATCAAGCTGACAGCTGAGTCTAGAAAAGCAGGTGGTCTGGCGATCATCGGTACCGAAAGACATGAATCTCGTCGTGTCGATAGACAGCTGAGAGGTCGTGCGGGTCGTCAAGGAGACGTGGGTTCTTCCCAGTTCTTTGTTTCCTTGGAGGATTCCTTGATGCGTTTGTTCGGCTCAGATCGGATTGCCAAGTTGATGGATAGAATGGGCTTGGAAGAAGGAGAAGTGATCCAGCATTCCATGATTACCAAATCCATCGAACGAGCTCAACGCAAAGTCGAGGAAAACAACTTTGGCACCAGAAAGAGATTGCTTGAGTATGATGACGTCATGAACTCTCAGCGGGAGGTAGTTTACAAGCGTCGTAAGAATGCCTTGAAAGGAGAGCGACTTGAGTTGGATATTCTCAATATTGTCTATGATGTCTGCGAAAGCCTCATCGAAATGGGCAAATCTGCAGAGGATGTTGAAAACCTACGAATGAATATTTTCACCTCCTTGGGCTTAGATTATCAGATTTCTGAAAATGATCTAAAATCCAAACCTGCTCAGGTATTGACGGAGGAGCTGTATGTTGCCGCTTTTGAAAACTATCAGAAAAAGAACAAGCAAATCACCGAAACTGCCCTGCCAATCCTAAGAAGAGTACAGGAAGAGCGAGGAGCTACCGTGAAAGATATCATGGTACCGATCTCTGATGGTATCAAGCAGATGGGTGTGGTGGTGAATTTGGAGAAAATGCTGGAGTCCGAAGGGCAGGAGTTGATCCGCTCTGTGGAGAAAAATGTGACTCTCGCTATCATCGATCAAAACTGGAAAGAGCACTTGAGAGATATGGATGACTTGAAGCAGTCTGTGCAAAATGCCGTCTACGAACAGAAAGACCCATTATTGATCTACAAGTTTGAGGCATTTGAGATGTTCAAGAGATTCATCGGTAAGTTGAATGAAGACATGATTTCGTTCTTATCGAGAGCTGACTTGCCGAAACAAGATCCCGCGCAAGTGCAGCAAGCTCAAGCTCCTAAGGCTCCCGAGCCCAAAGTACAAGCTTCCAAAGAAGATGCCGGTAGCACTTTGAACCCAGGGGCTAATCGTGCCGCAGCTGCAGCAGCCAGTGCCGGAAGACCGGCTTCTCAGGTGGTAGCACCTCGCAAATCCGAGAAGACTTATGGTAGAAATGATAAAGTTTCTGTCCAATACACCGACGGTTCTACGAAATCGGACGTTAAGTACAAAAGTGTAGAACAGGATGTGGCAGATGGGAAGTGTGTCATTATCGAAAACTAAGAACAGAATGAAAAAGGGCCTTTGGATAGTGATAGCAATGGGACTGATGACTGCTTGTAAATCGAGCAGTTCGTCCGTCAAAAGTGCCTCATCTTACGATTCCTATACCGAAGATCTAAGCGGGTCTCTTCCCACCTATCCAAGTTTTGAAGAGAAAGTCCAATCGCAGCAGCCTGCTGAGCCTACTACTTCCCCTCAGGCGATGGATGCACAACTGACCGACTTGGCCCTGGCTCAATATGAAAAAAATAAATCTGAGCCTTATTTCAACGGATATAAAGTTCTTGTCTACTCGGGACTCAACCGGGAGGAAGCATTTCAAACCCAAGAAGAAATCCAAGAACTTTTTCCAGAACTCAAAGCGGACCTGCAATACCAGCAGCCGCGCTATCTGGTCAAAGTAGGCCGCTATGCTTACAAAGTAGAAGCTCTCAAAAGCTTTCATTTGATCAGAACAGAATTTCCATCAGCACGGATCATTCCGGACAGGATACAAAGACAGGAATTTTCCTTGCCTACTCAAACCAACGATGCTGAAAGACAAAATTAAATCTCTGGCCAAGGCCTATAAAGAAGAAGTCATTGCCAATAGGAGACATCTCCACTCCCACCCGGAGCTTTCCTATCAAGAATTCGAAACAGCCAAATACGTAGCTTCCAAGCTGGAAGAAATCGGTATTACTGACCTTGAGAAAAAAGCAAATACTGGCTGGACAGCCTTGATCAAGGGTAAAAATCCGGAGAAAAAAGTCATAGCACTAAGAGCAGATATGGATGCCCTGCCGATTATCGAGGCCAATGAGGTACCCTACAAATCCCAGAATCCAGGTGTGATGCATGCCTGCGGTCATGATGCGCATACAGCGTCATTACTAGGAGCTGCCAAAATCCTCCATGAAGTCAAAGATCAATTTGAAGGTACAATCAAATTGATTTTCCAACCCGGCGAAGAAGTCGCTCCGGGAGGTGCTTCTTATATGATCAAAGACGGCGCTTTGGAAAACCCTAGACCCGCTGGTATCATCGGACAACACGTAATGCCTTTCATTCCTGCGGGCAAGGTGGGATTTCGTCAGGGAATCTATATGGCTTCGGCAGATGAGCTTTATATCACTGTCAAAGGTAAAGGCGGCCATGGGGCAATGCCTGAGACCTTGATAGATCCGGTCTTGATCGCATCCCATATGATAGTGGCGCTGCAGCAGGTAGTAAGCAGAGCGGCCAGCCCTAAGATTCCATCTGTTCTTTCCTTTGGAAAAGTAGAAGCTTTGGGTGCGACTAATGTTATTCCAAATGAAGTCAAGATTCAGGGTACTTTCCGTACGCTTAATGAAGACTGGAGAGCAAAAGCCCATGAAAAAATGCTTTCCATAGCCAAAGGGCTGGTAGAAGGCATGGGTGGCGAAGTGGATTTTGAGATTCGCAAAGGCTACCCTTTTTTGGAGAATGATCCAGAGTTGACTGCAAGAGCGACTACTGCGGCGAAAGCATATCTAGGAGAAGAAAACGTGGTGGATCTGGATATCTGGATGGCAGCAGAGGATTTTGCCTATTATTCGCAAGAGATCGATGGTTGCTTTTACCGATTGGGTACACGAAATGAAGCCAAAGGAATCGTTTCTGGAGTCCATACTCCTACTTTTGACATAGAAGAAGATGCTTTGGAAATAGGAGCTGGATTGATGGCATGGCTTGCCGTGGCGGAGTTGGAAAAAGCATAAACATCTCTTAATCCCTTAATTCAATTTCATCAGTATCTTAGGGCAAAATTTTCACCCATGAACAAACTCAAAACTGCGGGGATTTTTGCCCTTTTACTTTTTGTCCACAGCCAGGCATTTGCTTGGGGTCAATTGGGGCACTATCTGATCGGTCTCATGGCCGAGATGCAACTGAAGAAATCCACACTCAAAAAGGTAGAGCGTGTCATACAGCCGATGTCTCTAGGTAGAAGCGGGACTTGGATGGATGAGATTCGCTCTGATAGCACCTTTGATTATGCGACGACGTGGCATTACCTCACTTCCAAAGACGGAGAGTATGATCCAGCACATCAGGAAAAATCCGGAGATGCCTACGAGGCCATTTTGCGCATCAAAGCGGAACTGAAAAAAGGAGGTTTAAGTCCTGAAGTAGAAGCAGAGAAGCTCAAAATGCTGATTCACATGGTAGAAGATATTCATCAACCACTTCATGTCGGCACGGGTGATGATCGCGGAGGCAACGATGTGAGATTAGAGTTTTTTGGAAATCCGACCAACCTTCATGCGCTATGGGACAGTGGGATGATCGATCGCCAAGGCATGAGTTATACAGAGCTAGCTAATGAATTGTATCGAAGAATCACTCCAGACCTACAGAAGCAGTACCAGCGTGCGTCCATGCAGGATTGGCTAGCCGAAGCTGTGGCAGTGAGAGGACAGGTCTATGATCTGCCAGAATCCAAACGGATATCCTATGGATATCTCTACTATAAATATCCTGTTTTGGAAGAGAGACTAGTGGCTGCGAGTGTGCGCTTGGCCCAGATTTTAGAAGAAATTTATGGATAAGTCCATCTGAATGAAAGAAGCTTTGGCGTTGGTGTTTTTATACCAACGCCATTTTTTTATATTTAAAATCAGTTGGCCGATTTTATGAGAGTTTTTTTCACCCTGCTATCTCTTTTTGTCTCTGGATTTCTTTTTGCTCAAAACAAAGAGCTCAAAAAGGAACTGGGTAGAATGTATGCCCAGCCCGATTCTTCAGAGATTTATTTGAAACAGGGAGAAAGCAAATTGCTCACGAAGGCCGACTCAGGGATCTACTTTTATTTTTTGGCAGAGTCATACAATCTTCAGCTGCAAAATGAAGCAGCCCGAAAGGCTTTTCTGCATAGCTTGGACTACATTGATCCTACACTTAATCCGGAGCTGATTTCCTTGGCTTTTATCCGCCTGACACGGATCGAGCAGGGAGCTGGCCAATTTGAAAAAGCACTGCAATACTCTCACGATGGGATCAAACATGCAGAATATTCTCAGGATTCTAATTATTGGGCCTATCACTTACTGGATATTTCGGTCATCCATCATGACATGGAAAATTACGAGTTGGGAATAGACTATGGTAAGCAGGCCTGGGAGCTTCTGAAGTCCTATGATAAAGCCATCCCAGCCTACAAAGCCTATGCACTGAATAGTATCGCTATTAATTTTGACGATTGGAACAAGCCCGATTCGGCACTTTTCTACCATTACAAGGTGCTGGAAGATATCCAGAATCTGGATAGTTTGAATGTCGTTTTTACCTTCAACAACATCGGGAATACGCTGCTCAAGCAGCAAGAATATCTGGAGGCCCGCAAATGGATCGAAATTGCCGTAGGGCTCAATAGAAAGGATGGCTATGCTGCCTATGGATTGGCTACCAATTTTACCAACTTGGCTCACATCGCTTTCAGTCTGGGAGAATGGTCCGAAGCCAGATCATTGATGGATAGTGCAGCTCACTATGTGCAAATCAGTGAGTCGACGGAGAAGCGAAGAGACTATCTCTACGAAGAATACCGCTTTCATAAAGCAAAAGGAGAACTGTCTACGGCAATGGATTTCCTAGAGCAATATGCTTCACTCAAGGATAGTATCTTCCAAGAGGAGCGACTGCAGACCATGGGTGAGCTGGAAACACGCTATGAAGTCGAGCAAAAAGAACGTCAACTTGCAGAATCCAGAGCCTCTCTAGCGGAACATGAGTTGCTGGTCAAAAGCAGAAATAACCAGTTGCTTTTGCTCCTCATTTTCTTGCTGACAGCCTTAGGTTTGGGATTCTTCATTTACTACAGACAAAAGAATAAAAACCGACATTTGGAGCAAGAAGCCAAGCTTCAGGCGATCTATGCTGAGCAAGAAACTCAGAAGAAACTCAAAGACCAGCGTGATGCCATCGCATCCGATCTTCATGATAATATAGGCTCTCAGCTGACCTTTATAGTTTCCTCACTGGGCAATCTGAAATTTGCTGATCTCAGTAAAGAGCGGATGGCGACAAAAATTGATCAGATTTCCGGCTTTACAGTCGAGACAGTCAATGAACTGAGGGACACCATCTGGGCTATGAATAAGGAGACGATCGCTATTCAGGATCTTCAGGCCCGGATCCAAAACCTGCTGGCCAAAGCTCGTGAATCCTGTCCATCTATTCATTTTGAACTTGAAGTAGCAGCAAGCCTTGATCCTGAGCGAAAGCTCAATTCGATCGAAGGGATCAACTACTATCGGATCATCCAGGAGGCCATCAATAATGCCATCAAATATGCTGATGCCAAAATCATCACGATTCATATCTATGAAGTGGAGGGCAAGGTTCAGTTGAAAATCATGGACGATGGGAAAGGAATCGAATCGGACAATCCCTTTGGAAATGGAATGAGTACGATGCGTACCCGCGCTCAGCGGATCGGCAAGGAAATGCAAGTGACCAGTGCAAGCAATGAGGGAACAGAAATTTTAATCAAATAAATCACACATCATGTCCATACGGATTGCGATCGCCGAAGACAATTCATTTTTGCTGAAAGCCATTCTGGAAAAGCTCTCTTTTTACCCAGATTTGGAAGTGAAATTTCATGCATTAAACGGACAGGAATTTTTGGAAAAACTAGAACAGGATTCCAATATTCAGGTCATTCTCATGGATATAGAAATGCCCAAAATGACTGGCATCGAGACCGTGGCTCAGGTTTCTCAGAAGTATCCTCAGATCAAAACGATCATGTTGACAGTATTTGATGATGATGAGAATATCTTTCGATCCATTCAGGCCGGAGCCAATGGGTATTTTCTGAAGGAAGTAGATCCACCGACGCTGTATCAGGGCATCCAAGATATACTGGATGGCGGAGCTGCGATGACTCCATCTATTGCCTTGAAAGCACTCAAGTTGCTTAGAAATCCTCCTTCATTTGAGGAGCCAAAGGAAGAACTTTCCTTGACAAAGAGGGAAACGGAGATTTTGGAGCAAATAGCGAAAGGATTGAATTACAATCAAATCGGTGAAAACCTCTTCATTTCGCCTAAGACTGTCCGAAAGCATATCGAGAATATCTACCAAAAACTACAGGTTCATAGCAAACTAGAAGCAGTGCAGAAGGCTGTCAAAAACAGAATCATCGAAGGCTGATCAATCCTGGAGGCGGATTCTCCATTCTTTGGGGTAATAGTTGTTGATCCGATTGCCGAGGTTTTTGATCCAACCAATCGGTAAATTTTCGTAAGTTATCAAAACCCAGCCGATAGGCATTTCTGCGAGGTTAGGGTCATTTTTTCGGAGAAACTCCAAGGCTTGTTCCTTTGGCAAATCTACTGTCTGAAAGCCCTTTTTGGGAAGTGTCGATAGAGCCCATTCGTGGGATGGAATCCAATCAGTCTTTTGCTTTTTACCGATTTCTACCCCAAAATATCGGATACTTAGATGCTGAGTGAGTTTTTCAAAATAAGCTTTCCACTCCGAAGAGATGCGGAAGTAAGAGTCATTCAGTTGGTAATATTGGCCAGTAAGCGGAAAACCCAATTCCTCATCCAAGCTAGTGGAGTCTTTAGGGCTGACTTCTTTCAAGAAAGGATGTTTGTAGTCTTTGATCTTGCCCGGAGGCAGGGTATATGCATCATCGGGTCGTTGCATGACTGTGATGAAAAAACCCTCTCCTTCGACCAAATGGGGGTAAAATCGATAGCCATAAAATGTCCCATCGTCAGTTTGGACTTGAGTTTCCCGGATATTCCAGGCAGGGTCCAGGGGAATTCTCACGGGCTTGTAGGCAAATTCTGAGGTGAGAAATTGGATCATTTCCTCATTTTCCTGTTCATTGAATGTGCAGGTGCTATAGATCAGATAGCCACTTGCCCCAACCAAACTACCAGCTCGATCCATAATTCTCTTTTGGCGTGACGCGCAAAGTGTGACATGATCCGGGGACCATTCATTTCTGGCTTGAGGGTCTTTTCGAAACATCCCCTCTCCAGAGCAGGGTGCGTCTACCAAGACCAGATCAAAAAATCCCTCCAATGGCTCAAAATGCTCTGGATCATTGTTGCTCACCAAGGCATTGCCCAATCCCCATTTGATGATATTTTCTTTGAGAATCTGAGCTCTTGTTTGGATCACTTCATTGGCTACGAGAAATCCTTCCTTGCCCAAGTAGCTGCTTAGCAAGGTTGATTTGCCTCCCGGAGCAGCTGACAAATCCAGAAAAAGGCCTTTTGGAACCTGAAGTGACTTGAGAATGTGCTCGATAAACATGGAGGATGCCTCTTGGACATAATAAGCTCCAGCATGAAAGCTAGGATCCAGTGTAAATGAGGGCCTTTCTTTCAGAAAAAAACCAGTTTCTGTCCAGGAAATTGGCGTAGCAGATTGAGGGATCTCGTTTGTCTTGTCCGTATTGATTCGGATGGAAGTCTTGGAGTCCCGATTGATAGCCTTTTCAAAAAGATCATAGTCCACATTTCCCAGTTGGGATTTCATTTGGTTTTCAAACTCTACAGGAAGGGAGATGGACATAGTCTGGATTTTTGCCAAAGATAAAAAATTGATCCAAAGGAGTCTCAATCCCCTTTGCGCGGGTAAGATTAGTAGATTTTAATTTTTAAATTCAGAAAAATTCTAAAAATGGACCTTGTTATAAAAGTGATTGTTGCGCTGGTGGCACTCCAGCACATCTTTTTCCTTTGGTTTGAAATGTTTGCCTGGGAGACCATGGGAGCGCGACTTTTCCGCGGCAATTCGCCAGAATATTATAAAAAGACGAAAGCGATGGCAGCCAATCAAGGTTTGTACAATGGCTTTTTGGCTGCCGGGCTGATTTGGTCATTACTTTACCCGGACTCAGGTGTTGCCAGCCAACTATCCTTATTTTTCTTAGGCTGTGTCTTGGTGGCTGGACTGTATGGTGCCTACTCAGTCAGTCGGAAGATCCTTTTTATTCAAGGAGTACCTGCTCTGATTGGAATTTTGCTCATTTTAGTTGCTAATCATTAAATCAATAAACCTATTACCTATGAAATTGTATAAACTACCCAGCAACACCCTGTTGGAAATTGAATCTGAATTTAGGCTTGGACCTGAGCTGGACTGGGATGACCTTCTTGGAAGGGAAAATTTGAAATCGCTGCTATCCAAAGAAAGCATGGCTTGGGAGAAACTCTCAGCAGGAGATGCTGAAAACTTAATCCAAGAGGAACTATTGGCGCCGATGGGCAATCAGGAAATTTGGGCCGCCGGAGTGACCTACTATCGGAGCCGAACTGCCAGAATGGAAGAATCTCAAGACGCTGGTGGTGCAGATTTTTACGACAAAGTTTATGCAGCAGATCGTCCGGAGCTATTTTTTAAAGCGACTCCCTCCCGAGTTGCCGCACCTCGAGGTCAGGTGAATATTAGGAAAGATTCTACTTGGGATGTGCCTGAGCCAGAGTTGACCCTACTGATATCTCCACAAGGAAAAGTGCAAGGCTTCACCATTGGCAATGATATGAGTAGCCGAAGTATCGAAGGAGAAAATCCACTTTACCTTCCCCAAGCCAAAGTCTATCAGGGCTGTGCAGCGATAGGTCCGTGCATATTAATTCAGGATTCTTTGCCGGAAAACACCGAAATTTCATTGAAAATCTACAGGAATGGAATGTTGGCAAGTGAAGGCAAAACTAATTTGACACAATTAAAACGGAAACCACAGGAATTAGCTTCTTGGTTATTCCGAGGCAACACATTTCCAGTGGGTTGTTTTTTGATGACTGGTACTGGTATTGTTCCTGATGATTTCACTTTGGCTAAAGGAGATGAAATAGAAATTAGTATTGAAGGAATTGGTTCACTGGAGAATAAGGTTGGATTAATTTAAATTCTCTGTAGCGTTTGATGCAAAAATTTCGTGTTGATAAACAAAAGCTAAATTTTCAGATATGAGACGATTTTTACTATTCGCATTGTTGATTACTTCCTTGATATCTTGTCAGGAGAGTGAAAAACCAGCTGTCGCAGAATTTCCGCAGACATGGGTTTTCTCAGGATATTCTTCTTCTTGGGTGGCAAATCCTGAAATCACCCCAGTAGTGGATTCACTTTACTATTATGAATTGAGAAAGGATGGGACTTTCACCAAATTCATAGGAGAATTTGAGTTGGTCGGTACTTATGAAGTAGAAGATGACACTACGAATGATTCCGAATATCTTGTTTTGAAATACGATCAGGAAACCTATTTGGAAGACAGAGAGCGGGACGGCATTGGTTTGATTCATTATTGTGGTCAAGATTTTGAGCCTTTTTATTATGTGAGCTCCAATACCATTCGGGGATCATGGGGCGCATGCGATGGACCTAATTTGTATTTTGAGAGGCAATAAGGTGTTGAAAAATTCAACTGAAAAACTGAGGCTGTTTCTGAAATGAGACAGCCTTTCTTTATTTTGTGAGAATGAGTCATTTCTTTCAAAAACCTCTACAGCTTCCCCGATATGCTCAGGGCTATCATTTGATTACAGATCTGGTGGAAGATGCCATTCCTGAACTCCGTCAGATCCAAGTTGGCTTCTTGCAAGTTTTCATACAGCACACTTCTGCTGCTTTGACTATCAATGAAAATGCGGACCCAACTGTCAGAAAAGACTTCCAAACCTTTGTGAATGAATTGATTCCGGAAACTTATCCACGCTTTATCCACACTTATGAGGGTCCAGATGATATGCCTGCGCACATTAAAGCCAGTTTTTTTGATACAAGCCTTCAAATTCCCATTTCTGGTGGAAAACTCGCTTTAGGAATTTGGCAGGGGATTTATCTCTGTGAATTTCGTCGTCATGCCTCTGGTAGGAAACTACTTTTGACAGCCTTTGGAAATAGTTGATATTCTCTGAAATATCTTATTCACCATTTATAAAATTCTATAAAGCTGGTTTAAATACAATTATATTTTTGTCTTATCAGCTAAACTATGAGAATTTTATTGTCACTATGTCTCGGCATGTGTCTGCTATCCAGCGGTACGGCCCTAGGACAAGATCTGCTATCTAATGCCTTCGCTACTAAGGTAAAAGAGCCTATTTTATTGGATGGGATTTTGGACGAAGATGTCTGGAAGACTGCCGGTTGGAATGGTGACTTTATGCAATATTTTCCGTCTGACACTTCTTCAGCTGAGGCGCAGACTCGGGTCAAAATTGCCTTCGACGATCAAAACCTATATCTCGCAGCTGTGATGGAAAACACCTCCTCTGCTAGAAAATACGTTTCTACCTCCCTGAGAAGAGATTATCGCGGAGAGCAAAACGATGGCATCACCTTTATTTTTGATACGTTCAATGATAAAACGAATGCCTACCAGTTTGGGGTGAATCCCTATGGAGTGCAGCGTGAAGCACTTTTGGCTAATGGTGGGAATAGATCAGAGGATCTCAATCTGGCTTGGGACAATAAATGGTATGCCGAAGCACGAATTTTTGAAAACCATTGGCAAGTCGAAGCGATCATTCCTTTATCTACCTTGAGGTTTCAGGATGGAGGTCAAAACTGGAACATTAACTTTTACAGAATTGATAGTCATCAGGGAGAAAGGAGTACCTGGACACCCATTCCACGTAATTTTCCCATTATATCTACGGCTTTTAGCAGAAAGCTGATTTTTGAGGAGCCAATCAAGAAAAACTCAGCCAACGTCTCTCTCATTCCCTATGTGGCAGGTCGAACCTCCAAAAATTTTCTGGACGGAACTTCTGAGTCTTTGACTCCTGCTGTAGGTGGTGATGCAAAAATCGGTATCGGGCCAGCATTGAACTTGGATCTGACTTTCAATCCGGATTTTTCTCAAGTTGAGGTAGATCAGCAGGTCACGAATTTGGATCGCTTTGAAATCTTCTTCCCAGAGAGAAGGCAGTTTTTTCTAGAAAATGCGGACCTTTTTGACAGTTTTGGACAGTCTAGATCCCGGCCATTTTTCTCCAGGAGGATCGGTGTAGATATAGATTCCGCTACTGGACAGAATGTCCAAAGCAAGATCATCTACGGAGCTCGCCTCAGTGGCAAAATCAACGAAGACTGGCGTGTGGGTCTCATGAATATGCAAACTGCTACCGACGATGAGTTGGGGATTTTGGGAAAGAATTATACTGTGATGGCTTTACAAAAGAAGGTTTTCACTCGCTCTAATATTGGGCTCATCTACGTGGATCGTGAAACTCTCGATCAGGAGGGCTCCCCTTCATTTTTTGATCCGAATGCGTACAATCGACTCATCGGAATGGATTATACACTCAATTCCGCTGATGGAAAATGGAGTGGAAAAGTTTTTTACCATCGGACCTTCGAGTCAGAAGAGAAAGACGCTCCCTATTCATTCAATGCCTACATGCTTTTTAGTGATATTCATTGGAGCTGGAGCGCAAGTATTCAGAAAATCGGAATGGGCTTCAATCCTGAGGTAGGCTATGTACCGCGTGTTGATTTTACGAGATTCAATCCTGACGTGGAATATTTATTTTATCCCAAGTCTAGCAGAATTAACAGGCATGGACCGAAACTGGAATTTGAGGGGTATTGGAATGAAGATGTTGGGGTGACCGATCGGGATATCAATGCCAGTTATTCTGTTAGATTCAATTCTCTGGCGGAACTCAATCTGATTCAAAAGAATCGTTATGTGTATTTGTTTCGTGATTTTGACCCGACCAGATCCGGTGGTGAACCGCTTCCTGCAGGCACTGATTATACCACTCAAACCATTGGACTGGAGTACAGTTCTGATCCACGCAAGATGTTTAATGTGCAATTGGAAGCAGAAGCTGGGGAATATTTTACAGGAAATTTTCAGCGTATTGCCAGCGAAATGGGCTTGAGATTGGGGTATTTAGCCAATATTTCCATGAATTTCAATTACGCACGAGTCCGTCTTCCTGCTCCCCAGTCCGATGCTGATCTGATTTTGGTCGGTCCTCGCATAGATCTGACTTTTACCAAAAAATTATTCTGGACGACTTTTGTCCAGTACAACAATCAAATTGACAATCTGAATATCAACACTCGACTACAATGGAGATATGCTCCCGTTTCAGATATGTTTTTGGTTTATACCGATAATTATTTCCCGGGTGATTTTATGCCAAAACAAAGAAGTCTGGTCTTTAAGCTAAATTATTGGCTGAATATTTAGGAGTTGAAAGAGAGCCTAAATTATCCGCTTTTGCTCCTCCTTCTAAATAAGTGCCGGAAGCCTGAACTTGAAACTCAAGACTATTTTTGTCCTTGAACTGCTTTATGCTTCCTTTTTTCTCTCCAATTCTCTCGGTTTGGTTTCCAAAAACAGAAATAGCTTACGAAAGACCAGGCAACTAAATTGAATACCAAAAAATAGTAAGTCTCTGGCTCATACAATACATTCCAATTAGGAGGAAGACCCACGCGATTAACTATCCTTGAAAAAAACACATTTCCAAGTCCGAATAACAAAATTGGAATGTAATTGATTTTATAGCTGAAAAACTCCTTGATTTTATGCCAGGCAGTCATTGTTCTAAAAATTAATGCTAATTCTAGTTATGTAATTTTTTCAAGGCTTCAAAATCCGGCTTGATCATCTTCTTTCTTTTCAGTTCCAATTGATACAGGTATTCTCCGAGCTCGGAGAAGAAAGGCAAACCAAGTTCATCGTATTCATACTTGTCATCATTGAGGATTTCATCTTCATTGGAATAGACTACTGCTGAAACAAAAAATTCTACATTATTTTCAAAATCAACAA
The DNA here is from genome assembly GCF_000429465.1 of Algoriphagus vanfongensis DSM 17529. GTDB lineage: Bacteria > Bacteroidota > Bacteroidia > Cytophagales > Cyclobacteriaceae > Algoriphagus > Algoriphagus vanfongensis. Next base: position 242,366 of record NZ_AUBX01000015.1, read on the forward strand.
AGTAGCTTCCATCGATTAGGTAGCCGTAAGACCATCCAGTTTTATTGAAAATTCGAAATCGAGATGGGATAGCGTCTTTGGAAGTATCAAACTTGAAAAATTTGGAGTAGGAATCAGAATACTCCAGACTATCGTACTTCGGAAAGTCGCTTTCTTTTGGAAGCATACTCATGTACTTTAATACAAATTCACGCTGATCCTCCGTGATTTGGAAGCGCTCTACCTCAGGAAAAGACATCGGATACAGAATTCGCTGTACCACCCCATGCAGGTCGCTGAGTGGGAACTTGTTTTTGTAGGTGAAATCCATTGGCTCTTGGATCAGAGAGTCATTTTTGTAATGTGCTTTGCCGATATGAGGACGACTCGGCACAAAGTAGTCTACCTCCGTATGTCTCTCTGGAAGTGATAGAATGCTATTCCCTTCTTCATCTACAAATTTCACCGGATTGAAGTAGCGGTTTTCTTCTGGGCTGATTGGGAAACTCAGTCTTTGGCTGATTACTGTATTTTCAAGCCCTTTTTCTTTCAGTTTTGCATTGATATAGTCTAGCCCTAAAACTTCATAAAGTCGATTGTAGGCATCATTGTCCGAGACGATCAGGATTTTCTTGATGTAATGGCCGATGCTCGGAAGGGAATCTTTCGAAGAAAAATCTACAAACGAAGGGATCTGAGAAGCACGAACCGAGTCGATCAAAAGGGTGGTATTTCTGTCAAGATCATCGTTTTCTTGTTCGTTGAGCCACTCTAGAGCCAAAACAGCAACGGGGAGCTTGACTGTAGAAGCAGGATAGAAGTATGTTTCGTCGTTAAGATTGTATGAAAAATCCTCAAAAATAGGGTTCCCATGCTCGTTGCGATCTATTCGTGAGTAGAGGATCTGAACCTGGTATTTATCCTTCTCCGCAAGTACCTTTTTGAGAGTTGGGTAAGGATCCAAACCATCCTCAAAAGGGACATCCTGCTTATTGTTACATGAAAAAAGAACGAACAAAGCCAGCCCGAAGACTAAATGAAATTTAGATTTCATGGGATTTTAATTGGTTGAGTGTGTGAGTCAATTGCTCAATGTCTTCCGACTTATGAAAGGCAGAAATTATGATGCGGTTGACCAAGTTGCTTTCTGCAGTGGGATAGCGAAAGGAAGAAATAATAAAACCTCGCTCCTCTAGTTCTTTCGCCCAGCAATCATTCAATAGACGGAATACAGGATAATCGCGATTACCTTCTATCGCGGAAATTTCGGAGATGGCTTGATCGAATTGCGCACAATTTTGAAAAAGAATCCCCTGTTGATTTTGAATTAGATCCTGACATTCAAGAAAAGCAGCCAGATGAGCCGGAGATCCGGGGGAAGCACCTCCATAAAGTGGAGTATTTTTCAGTTGACCGAGTCTGCTCCGATCTCCCAAGATAATGCCTGCCGGCACTGCAAGACCCTTTCCAAGTGATCCGCAGACTATCAACTCAAAGCTGGGATCATTCCATTGAGAATAGGTTCCGAATAGTTTATCACCCAAAACCCCAAAAGCATGACTGTCATCGATCAATAAAGTCACGTCATGGGTTTGGGCAATTTCTTTCACCCAAGTGTAGTCATGGACTTGAGCAGTAAAAGCATCTACGGTATTTCCTATGATCAGAATTTTACTCGAATTGAGCTCTTTGGAGCGTTGGAAACATTGCTTTTTCCATTGTGTAAAATTTAATTGATTAGATGTTTGTTTTCCTTCTGGAAGAATAGCTGAATGGGCGTCAGGAGAAATCCAGATTTCATCGAATTCTCCTGCTAAAACTTGATTTATGGCGATTCCTGCCAGATATCCTGAGCTGACTACCGCGGCATCTTCAGCACCTGCCTGTTGGGAAAAAAAGGATTCGAACTCTTCATAAATCCCCAATCGGATGTTATTAAGTCTACTTTGTCCATGGTTGGAACCCCATTTTTTTAGATTTTGAGCAATGCTGTCAATGAACTCAGATACCAGTGTCATACCCAAATAGGAAGTGCCTGAGAAATACAGGTATTCTTTCTCTTTGATGTTGATTTTGGGGGTGATTCCTTGATCTAAAAAGTGGAGTTGGTCAGCCATTACTTACTTCGCGAAAATTTGAGAATCATCTTGAAAGGATTTAAACTCAAGGGCATTACCGCAAGGATCGAGGAAAAACATGGTAGCCTGCTCTCCTACTTCGCCTTGGAATCTAATGTAAGGCTCGATGACAAATTGAATTCCATTCTCTTTTAGCTTATCAGCCAATTCGTGCCATTCGTCCCAATCCAGAATCACCCCGAAATGTCGAACGGGAACATTTTTTCCATCCACTCCATTAGTGTGAGCCTGTGCTAGTTCCTCTGGCTTGATGTGAGCTGAGAGTTGGTGGCCAAAGAAATTGAAATCGATCCATTTGTCAGTACTGCGGCCGATGTCGCATCCCAACAAATCTCCGTAAAATGCTCTGGTTTCCTCAATGTCCCTAATCGGGAAAGCCAAATGGAAAGGTCTAAATTGACTCATAATATGTACTTTCGTTGCGTGATTTTTATACCTTAAAGATATGTCAAAAAAGAAGAAAGTCTCATTGGTTTTGAGTAGTGGCGGAGCGAGAGGATTGGCGCATGTGGGTGTGATAGAAGAGCTGGAATCGAGAGGGTACGAAATAGCAGAAATAGCAGGTTGCTCTGCCGGAGCTTTGGTGGGTGGCATGTATGCCTGCGGCAAATTGGAAGAGTTTAAAAATTGGATCTGTAATCTGGATCGCATTGACGTATTTTCTCTGATGGATTTTACTTTTTCCAGTAGGGGCTTTATTAAGGGTGAAAAAGTCTACGGTGAACTCAAGAAAGTGGTGGAAGACTGTCAGATTGAAGAATTGGCAGTTCCTTTTTCCTGCAATGCCGTGAATGTAATCACTGGTGAAGAGGTGATTTTCAGAGAAGGGAGTCTGTACAATGCGATCCGTGCCTCTGGGAGTATTCCTTCCGTGTTTGTGCCGGCATTGATTTCCAAAAATTCTCTCATTGATGGAGGAGTGCTTAATCCTGTTCCGATCTCGCTCCTGCGAAATCATGAAGATGAAAATATCTTACTTGTGGTGGATGTGAATGGCCTCGCCCATGAATATATCGCTCCACCTAAAAATGATCAGGAAGGGAATCGCTTTATTACCTTTCCTTCGTGGCTGATGGATTATCGGAAAAAGATGAGCCAGTTTTTTCCGGATGAGAAAGAAGCAGAAAAAGAGCCTTCTTATTCTTCTCTGAATTTGGTAAAGCGATCTTTCGACCTGCTTCAAGATAGATTCTGTGAATTATTACTGCAGCAATTTCCTGTAGATATTCAGGTGAAAGTCTCACGAAAGCAGGCAGGTACGCTTGAGTTTCATAGATCCAGCGAGCTAATAGAAATCGGCAGGATTAAGACAAAGATGGCATTGGACGATTGGGAAAATGGAAATCAATGAACTAAACCGCCTATTGGGCAATATCGATAGCTACTTGCTAGATCAGATTCTTAAGGGTCGTTTTACGAAAGACATGAGAATCCTGGATGCTGGATGTGGTGAGGGCAGGAATATGGTTTACTTGATCCGACAGGGCTATCAAATCTTTGGGATAGATCCCAATGAGACCGCAATTCAGTATTGTCGCTATCAAGCGAAGAGTTTGGATAGCGTGTACGATATCCACCGTTTTCAGCCGGGCAGTTTGGAGGCTATACCTTTTCATTCCGGGGCTTTTGATGCCTTGATTTGTTCGGCAGTTTTACACTTTGCAAGTGATGTGGACAATTTTTGGCAGATGATAAATGAGATTCATCGGGTATTGAAAGTTGGAGGAATCTTCTGGTTTCGGATGTGTACAAACATGGGCGGTATAGAGGCTCACTCTGAAAAACTAGATGAAGGAAAATATCTCTTTCCTGATGGTTCAGAGAGATTTGTGTTAGCAAAGGAAGACCTTGATAGATTAAATACCTTGGGATTTGAATGGCTGGAAACTCCTAAAACTGTGCTGGTATTGGATCAGCGGGAAATGGGTGTATTTCTGATGAAAAAGGTTAAATAACATATTGTTAAATTTAATTGTAAACAATTTTTATGGATATCCAATATGTATTTGAATTGGTCGGAACATTTGTCTTCGCGATTTCCGGAGCCTTGGCTGTAAGAGAGCGGGAGCACGATATGTTTGGTGCTGGGTTTACGGGATTTATCACAGCGATAGGCGGTGGTACGCTGCGGGATATTTTACTGGATGCACACCCTTTGGTTTGGATAGGAGATATCTATTTTCTCTATGCGATTTTTGCAGGAATTTTTGCGGCATTTATTTTTCCCAATTTTCTCAGCAGACTCCGAAAGACCATGTTTTTATTTGATACGCTAGGAATTGGATTTTTTACGGTGTTGGGTGTAGAGAAAGCGTTGAATCTAGGGGTGCGACCTGAAATCGCAGCGATTATGGGGATGTTTTCGGCGGTGATGGGTGGAGTGATCCGAGATACGTTGACCAACGAAATTCCGATCCTATTTCGAAAGGAAATTTATGCGTCAGCCTGTCTGGCCGGCGCCATTTTATATTTGGTGCTAAATTATTTTGGTCTTGCGAGGGACTGGAACCTTTTTATTTCCATGGCCATGGTAGTGGCTATTCGGATGATCGCCATGCGGTACAAATTGAGCTTGCCTAGGTTAGACTGAAGGGTGCTAAAATCTATAAGACTTAATTCAAAACGGGCTTTAGTCTCACAAAGGCAAGTTCATCATTCATATTCAAAAACATGTAGAGGTCACCTTTTCTGAAAAATTTGGTAGAAAAGAATGGTATTGAATCTTTACTATCCAATTTTCGCTCAGCGATTTGATTGAGGGATTTGTCCAAAACCGTAATGACCACTTTAAATTCCGGCTTATCCACAGTTCCTCCTGATTTTTCGCGGCTGAATCTCCAGAAATGATCACCTTCAGGATCATGTATCCAATTGCCAAATGATATTTCCTGATCCATGATGGTTTTAAATTCTTCGAATTGTTCTGTAGAATTAGCCTGTTTTGGATATTTCCCAGGTTTTTCGTTAGCTATCAGATCACTCCTAAGGATTTTTTGAGTCACCTCAAGAGTTTTTAAGTCAATTTTATACAATTTATTGTGAGCTTGATTATAGTGCAATACTTCATCATCAGTGATAGTGATCAGGCTCCAAACAGAGGATTTTCTTTCGTGTGAGCTTATCTCGTATTTTTCCAAGGACTTGAAGGCGTCTAATGGAATCAAGTGCTTGTGATGAGATTTGAGATCAATGAAGGCCAATCCTTGAAGTCCAGCTCCATTGACAGTATAATCACCATAATGACTTATGAAATATTTCCCGGAGCGGGTGATTTTCCCCATACCATCTATCTCCCAGCCTTCAGGCAAAGTGTCACCAGCAAAATATTCATTGGTAAGTCTTAACTGTTCTAGTTTTTGCCCTTGGGCGTCAAGATGAATGATCGACAGATAATCAGTAAACCACATTTCTCCAGAATCGGTCATTTTTATCCCTGTTGTAATCATCTCCTTGACAGCGTTGGGGCCATCTTTATCATATTGAATCAATTCTTTAAGTTCCTGCTTTTCCATATCGATAATTTCCATTCGACTGGATTGGGGGTTGATATTGTAGAGAAGGTCTGTGTTAGGGTCATAGTCGGACATGCTCAGCTCATAGTTTAAAAATAGAAACTCACCTTTTGCATCGATCTTCACTGTATCGATTTCGTAGGAGATTTCTTTTTGATAGGAAAACGACTCTTGATTTTTACTTTGGGAGCAGGAAAAGAAGGCAAGGAAGACGAAGAAAATGGTTAGTTTTTTCATAGCGAGTATGTTTGAAACCTAAAACTCAGGTTTGACTCGGACAAAATGAAGTTCGTCGTTTAGGTTGATGGGCTGATGCAAGTATCCATTGTGAAAAAATGCATTGGATCTAAAGTTCGGAAAATCTTTTTCTTCGACTATCACTTGAAAATCAGCATCGGCTACAGTCACAAATACCTCAAATTTGGGTGGATCAAATTGGGATTGAAACTTACTAACCCGAAAGTAACGTTGGCCGCTCTCGTCCCAAACCCATGGACCAAAACTGATTTCCTTCGCTTTGGCCAAGAGAGCATCTTTCATTTGATCCATTGAAGTGACCTGCTTTTCAAAATTGCCGGGTTTTTTATCAGGTAAAAGTTGCGATGAAAAATCAATCTGGAAGAGAGAGTCTGTAGGTATATCATAAATAGCCTATGAATTGTGAGCTTCTGTGCTGATCAGGATTTTATCCTTCTCCAGCTGAAAAAAGTAGTTTTCGCCACTGCTCATGCTTAGCTCACCATCCAATACGATCTCATAATCAGCCAAATCTTTGAGCAAGGAAATTTCCTGGGTTTGGATAGACTGATTGGGAATGTCCAAGATCCCTATGCCCTGTCCATTACTATTTCCGCCCCTTACTTTCCCATATACTCCATAAAAAACAGATCCTGCGGGATCATATTCACCGGTGAAGCTCAGAATTGTACCTTCGGGAAGTTGACCGGATTGGTAGTCGAGCGCATCCCAATTGTAGCTTTCGATCAGATTACCCAAAGAATCCATTTTGCGAATGACATCAAAAGAAGCAATGATGATTTCACCATTGTCTGTTAGTTCAAATTCGTATGGGGAAAGCCCTCCGATTCCATTGGGTCCATCAGTGCTGAATGAAATCGACCGGCTGATTTTGTAAGAGTTCAAATCAATTAGATCTAGTCTCTTTTCGGAAGTATTGTAGAAATAGAGCGTTTTGCCATCAGGAGAAAAGGCCATCCGACTGAGACCTCCCTGCACATTCAATAGAAGCTCCTTCGAATCGACCTGGACGGTGTCTATTTCATAGGAAAAATGGATGTTTGAAATTGTTTTGGCCTCTTCCGTGCAGGAAATCAATAAGGGGAAGGCTAAAATAAATAGGAGATTTTTTTTCATAAATTAGAAATCAAAAGTAAGTACCGCAAAGCCCAACTCATCCTCGACATTGACATAGGACCAGAGCTTGCCGTCTTTGAAAAACAAGTTTTTTAGTTTAAAATCTATGCCCTCCAGCTTTGATTCCCCGACCACCTTGAAGTCCTTGTCATATACAAAAAGGTAATATTCGTAAGTGATCGGTTCCTCATAGCTTTCCCCACGGAAAGTTTTCTCTCCTAGTCTGAAATACAGCTGCCGGCTTTCATCCCAGAGAATCTCCTGATAATTGACCTGCTCCAAAATCTGATTTTGAAGCTGTCTTACTTCTTCCGGCCCAGAAAAATCCTGAGGAATAACCACCTGAATTTCCGGAGCCGCAATCTGGTGCTGAATATCCACAAACTCCAACGTCTCTGTCTCGAGATTCAACTTGTAGAATCCACTCAAGGCAGCGGTGGATAGGATCAGATCTTTCGGTAATAAGCTGACAGAGCTCCTCACACTGAAAAAGGAGATTGCTGTGCCCTGCTCGGATTCAAAAGTATAAGTGCCTGAATACTCATCCACGATTTTCATTTTGGGTACTGGTAGTGAGCGGGCAGTCTTAGTTTGAGTATCGATGATCAGCAAGATATTATCACTGGCATCTCTGAAACTAGGATAGGAATAGATTTTTTGGGAATCAAAGTCAAATTCTGAATTTGAATAGAGCGCAAAGTAGTTATCAGCCAAAGTACTGTCTATTCCTGTAGGGCTAATTCTTAGGTTTTTGAGGAGTTGCGCATTTCGATCAAATAAGCCAACGTGATTATTGCTTTTTACTAACAGCGTTTGATCAGGACCAATTTTCAACCCTGATAAATAACTCCCCACCCCATTAGGTCCTTCAGTCTCAAATTTGGTTTTTTTCACTAGCTTCAAATTTTCTAGATCTATTTCCACGAGCTGAACAGGACTGTTTTCGAAAAAGTAAAGTTTGGATCGGTCCGGGGAAAGACCATTTGGGAAAATCCCCTGAGAAAGATTGAGAAAGTCATCTCCTGCATCCACTAGGACGGTATCTACAGAAAAGGACAGGTTTTCCAAGAGATTATTGGATGAGCTAGTTTCTTCTTTTCCTGAACAGGAAATCAGCCATGTAAATGCAAAAATTAAGAGCAGATAGTTTTTCATAGATTTTAGTTCAGCTTTAAAGTAAATACAGCAAAGCCCAACTCATCCTCTACATTGACATAGGACCAGAGCTTGCCGTCTTTGATGAATACCTCATTGGTCAGTTTTTGATCGATACCTTTTAGCTGAGCTTCACCTACTAACTCAAAATCTGAGTCAAAGGCGTGAATATAGTTTTCATAGCGTTTTGGGGCTTCATCGTCCAGATTTGGGATTTCTACTTTCGAAAGTCGGAAGTAGAGTTTTCGATTGGCATCCCACATGATTGGTCCAAATTCCACCTGAGAACTGATGTCTGTCATGATCTGCTGAAATTCCTCTATGCTGTTCGCGTTTTGATTGTAGGTGCCTTCCTTAGTCAAGGCGACCAGCTTATGTGGAAATGCCACATGACGAAGGCTATCTTGCCCTGGTCGATAGACATAGATCTCATTGGTGGCAGGGCTGGAGATGATCACTTGCTGATTGACCCAGTCGATCCGAGGACTCAGGGAAAAGAACCTGGTAGGAACTCCCGTAACAAATATGGTTTGGAAGTTTTTAGTAAGATTGAGAGCGGGCATGCTCCATTGATTGCCTGTCTGGGAGGAAAGGTTTACTTCCATCAATTGATAATCTTTTTCAAAGGCATTGATGGCAAAAAGTGAATTACCATCTCCGTAGATCTTTGCATTCGTATTGAGGGGGAAGTCATCTTTGAGATCAATCCCGTCGATTTCGGAGGATTTGAGCATGTATCTAGATAGATTTTTTCCATCCAGGCTAAAAACTCCCGTCCCACTGTAATTGGAAAAGATCAAATTTCCATTTTCCAATTGATGCAAACTTTTGAGATAGTCTCCCACTCCATCCGGCCCTTCTTTTTCAAAAGTCTTTTTACCGATCAAAGTCAACTGATCCAGATCGACTTCTTGAAGGATGTAGTTTTTTGCACTAAAAATATAAAGCCTGCTGCGATCAGGTGATAGTGTGAAATCGCCCATGTAATTACCCTCCAATAGCATCAATTCCTCACCGGAATCTACTATCACCGTGTCAATTTGAAAGCTGAACCCATCAAATAGATCTGAAGAGTCTACTTGCCCGCCGTCTTTTTTGGAGCAAGCAAAGAGGAAAAATATACAGGCACCTAAAAGGAAATTGTATTTCATAGTTTAATTAAAAGTTGAAGTTTAATACTGCAAAGCCCAGCTCATCCTCAACATTGACAAAAGAATAGAGCTTGCCGTTTTTGAAGAAAGGAAACTCTGGAGCATCGTCCATTTCTTCGATTTCTGTTTCTCCGATGAGCGCTAGATTTTCATCAAAAACTAAAAGAAAGACGGTGCTATGGGAGGGAGCATCCTCGACCAAGCTCGGCTCCAAAACACTGGCGAATCTGAAAAAATAGCTGCGGCTATCATCCCAGATCAACTCTCCATAAGTGACCTGAGACCTCATCTTCTCTACCTCATTTTGCCAAGCTTCCCGATCGGTAAATTCTGGCTGGGAGGGAGGGTCAGTTTTCTCTTTGGGAGCATAGTGGAGCTCGTAGCTATGCAGTTGCACAGAGTCACTAGTAGGATCAATCGAATACAGATCGCTGGTGACAGAGGAGCCGATATAGAATTTTCCCTGATGCTCAGATAGAAAATAATCCTCGGCATAGATTTGCATCATAGGGCCATCCGCCAGGGCGACTTTGAAGTTTCGAGTCTTGTCCAAAGCTGGTAAAGGAAAAAGTCTCCCCTCTTTGGTTTCACGCTGGATGAGGGCGAGTTCGACCGATTGGGCTTCCTTGTCAAAGTCAGAACCCGGAATGGTATAGGACCATTTGAGATCTTCGCTGACTTTCATGCGGTTGTTTTGAAGCGTTTTTTCTTGGATTCCGCTGATTTCCTCCTCTTCTAGGTTGATGGATTCATGTTTGATCCCCTGCAAATCAAAGATTCCGGCGGTATTGAATGTCTTGAGCAAAAATTTGTCATCGGCAAGGAGATCCAAACTCCATAAGAAACTGCCGACTCCATTGGGCCCTTCTTGCTCATAGGGAAGCTTTTCCTCCAGGCTCAGCTGATCAAGATTGACTACTGATAGTTTGTTTTCACCCTCATGAAATAAATAGAGCTTTTTCCGGTCTGCACTGATATCTCCCAATCGCAAATGATTGGATAAATCAATAATGTCATCGCCAGAATCCACGACCACTGTATCGACCGAGAAGCTCAGGTTATCAAGAATGTTAGTACTGGATGAACCTTCATTTTCTTCCTTTCCAGAACAGGAAAACAAGAGAATAATTAGGGAAAAGACGGATAGGTTTTTCATTTTTCTTAAAAGTTTAAGGTATAAATGATAAAGGCTGGGTTTTCCCCCTTCACGAATTTTTTATATAGTTTCCCGTCTTTGATCAGGCATCCAGAAAGGGCATGATTCCATTCTTTAATTTCAGTTTCGCCAGTGAGATTCAGATCTTTGTCATACGTAAAAAGATAGACCTCTGCATCTACGAAATTGCCTCTGTCATCATATCTCTCATTCATCTCGGCAAACCTGTAGTAGATTTCTCTTTGCGCATCCCAATAAAACTCTCCATAGGTTATCTGCTTTCTCATTGCCCTCGTAGCTTCCTGCTGAGCTTCTCTGGAATCTGGAGTAGTGGTAAATTGTCCTGTCTTGCTGAGCGGCACTAGCTGATGCGGAAAAGTATGAAGCTGAAGAGAATCAGTCCTCCAATCGTAGGAATAAACATCTGAGGTGGAACCGCTGTAGATTACAAATCGGTCATTGAGGAATTGGATCTCCTGGGAATCTCCGGTCCTCGTTGCTCCATTTCCTACTCTGTAAATGATCTGATAGTTTTTGGTCAGTTCAAGTGCCGGTAGTTCCAGAATCTTGGCACTCATATCTGAAGTGTTGATCACTGCCAGGCCTTCAATGGCTTCTCCAAAAATTCCCGGTAGACTGACCATTGTGCTTTTATCTGGGCTGATATGCAGTTGGCTGGTCATTGAGTAAGCAGCATCATTTGGGATACCGTCAAGATTTTCCGGTCTTACTTTAAAGTTAGCCACATTTTCGCCAGAGACTTTAAAAATCCCTGTTTGGGCGTAGCCTCCTAAAAACACTTCATTTTCCGGTAAAATTTGAAAGCTATTTGGATATTTTGGAATTGCATCCGGTCCATCCTCCTGAAACACAAAGCGATTTAAGAGCTTCATGTTCTCCAGATCAATTTCATGGATTTCGTTTTCCATATAGAGAAAATACGCCTTGGATCGATCCGGACTTAGATCATTCACATAATATGCCCCTGGATTAAAAATCTCTTCGCCCACATCTACCACTACTGTATCGACAGAAAAGGTCAGGTTTTCTAGAATGTTTTCTGATTCTGCATTTTCAGAACTGTCTTTATCTCCGCAAGCAGCGAGAAGGATCAGTGATACAAAGGGAAATAGTTTTTTCATAATCATTTAAAAATCAAAAGTGAATATCGCGAAGCCCAGCTCGTCCTCCACATTGACATAAGACCAGAGCTTGCCGTCTTTGAAGAATGGAGATTCGAATCTGTACTCTATTTCATCCAGTTGAGTCTCACCGATCAGGTTTAGGTTTTTGTCATAGGCAAAAAGAAAGACCTCTGACTTCTTCTCCAGTTCACGGTCTTCATGAGGAATCAGTTGATAACCAAACCGGAAGTATTGTTGTCTCTCTTCATCCCAGAGAAATTTATCAAAGCTGATTTGGTACTTGAATTTGGCCCATTCTGCATAAAACTCATTTTCATCTCCAACCTCATTTTTGATTTCACCTGATTTTTTGAGCGAAACTAATTGGTGAGGGAATTCAATTAGTCGTAATGAGTCGATTTGATAATCATAAATATAAGTATCAGAAGTTGAGGAGCTTGTTATTAATATGACATTGTTTAATATATTTAATTGAACTCCTTCCCTTACTCCCATCACTCTTTTTTCCTCCTTTAGATGTACTTTAAATTTTAATGTTGGAATAAAATTAGGTAGTGAAATAGTTTTCCCTTTTTTGATTTCTGGTTCTACAATAATAACTCTGACATCAGTAGGTGTATGATAAGGACTTGACAGTGCAAACATCAATTTCCCATCATGCGAAATTTTGGCTTGATTAGTTATTAGTCCACCCTCATCTATATCCAAACCATCTATTTCTTTGAAATTGAACTTTAAACTTTTTTCTTTTTCTCCAGAGTTAGAATAGATCCCGACATTGGCAGAGGAGGCAAAGAAAAATCTGCTATTTCTCAATGGTTGTATATTGGGAAGATTGAAACCAATAGAGTTGGGACCTTCTTTGCTGAATTGGTAGATATCTGTCACTTCTAGGGTTTGTAAATCAATTTCGTTGATCGCAATTTTATTATAATCATAGTAGTAATACCTCTGGGCATCCAAGGAAACGGCGGAAAACCTAGCTCCATGTCTGAGGTTAATTACTTCATCTCCAGCATCTACCATGACGGTGTCAACAGAATAAGTTAGGTTTTCGAGTACATTTTCTGATTTAGAGCTTTCGGATTGCTCTTTCCCCGAGCATGAAAGCAAGAGAAAAATCAGTGCAAATTGCGATAGGTGTTTCATGTTTTAAAAATTAAAAGTGAACACTGCAAAGCCCAGTTCATCCTCCACATTGACATAGGACCAGAGCTTGCCGTCTTTGAAGAAAACATTGTAGTCGATTCTTCCCTCTAGATCCAGTTTGGTTTCACCAAGAAGCTTGAAATCTTGATCATAGGCCAATAGAAAATATTCAAATTTATATTCCTCTTCGGGAGTTTTCGGCATATGTATTTTGGTGGCAAGTCTTAGAAATATCTCTCTATTGGGGTTCCATTGTAGCTTTCTAAAGTGGATCTGCTCATTCACTTTTGCCATTTCATCCATAAAGCTTTCTTCAGATTTAGGCCTATTATTTATTTCTCCTGTCAGCCGATTAGGTACTAAATGATGATCGATTTGGATGAACTTTAATTCTTCGGTAAGGGGGTCATATTCATAAAAATCCCCCATAGCAGAACATGAAATCAGAATTTTACCTTCATGTTGAGTCAGATATACTTGCTGAGGAGATACTTGGAAAGATCCATTTTGCTCGAAGACAATGCTGTATTTGTCAACGATCTCCATTTCAGGAGCTTCAATGATTTTGGCAGTATTTGAAGCTAAATCTATGGATACTAAGCCTGATTTTTCGGTGTCATTTTCCAAGGGCCAGGAATAGATCTTCCTGTTTTCCCAATCATAAATGCTATTACCATACAAGTTGAAATTGTTCTCTGCCAAATTTGGATCTATCCCGTCTGGTTTGTTATTCAGGTTTTCGATTTTTGTTCCGCTTTGATCAAAAACCCCATAAACTCCATTATTTCCAAGCAAGGCTAGTTTTCCATCTGGCCCCACTTGGATTGTCCCTACGAAAGCACCAATTCCATTGGGACCTTCGGGTTCAAATTCAGTTTTGCTGATTAATCTATTTTTCTCCAAATCAACCTTTAGGAGTTTGGGAGGCATATTCTCAAAATAATAGAGAAATTTTTTGTCTGGGGATAGATCCAAGGATCGAATACCCATACCCAAATTGAAAATGTCCTCTCCGGAATCCATGACAACTGTATCCACTTTGAATGTCAGATTTTCAAGGATATTTTCGGATTGGGAGTTTTCTTTTTTTTCCGTACAAGAGAAAAGTAGGGAAATCAAAAAAAGAGCAGATAGATTTTTCATTAGTAAGGGTTTAAAGGTTAAAAGTGAATACCGCAAAGCCCAGCTCGTCCTCGACATTGACATAGGTCCAGAGCTTGCCGTCTTTGAAGAAATAGGTGGAAGGAGCGGTATCAAATTGACCTAGGAGACTTTCCCCAATGAGTTCTAATTGCGGATTGTAGACATAGAGGAAGATTTCATAGCGATTTGGTTGCGATGCTGTTTTTTTGGTGCCCAGTCTGAAATAGGACTGCCGAGTCTCATCCCACACCAATCTATCATAGGTAATCTGGCTCTGAATAGCAGCTACGATTTCTTGATACTCTTGACTCGAACTCACCTCATTTGGGTACTCGCCCTCTTTTTCTGGGGCGGTGAGCTGGTGGGGAAAAGTGATAAGTTGGAGGCTATCGATAGCTGGGTCGTATCGATATATCGAGCTGGTACTTCCCATCATGACCAGAACTTGATCTCGGAGGGTTTGAAGGTGAATATCCTCTGCCCTCAGATCAAAGGAGCTTTCTCCGCTCAAAGTAATTGTGAAACTTTTTGCTGCCAGGAACTCAGGCATTTCCCAAGATTTTAAGTGCTTGGATGCTAGATCTGCCCGGGCAAAACTCCATGATCCTTCAAAAAAGTCACCGACTAAAGCATATGCTTGCTTTCCATCTTGTGAAACACGCATTTCAAATGGTGGAGGAAGGGATTCATCACTTCCTTGAGAATCCTTAAGTGTCGAAAGTGAGAGGTCTGTTTGTTGCTGGCCTGCGGAATTGTAGATACCCTGAGTTTCGTAGGAGATGATTGCAAACTCTTTATTGGGTAACGCTTGAATATTGGAAATAAAACTGCCGATGCCATCAGGACCCTCCCGCTCAAAATGAAATGAATTTACGAGCCTTTTCTCCAGAAGATCGATCTCTTGGATCGCCGCTGTTTTTTCCTGGAATACATAGAGCTGGTCAGCGCCGTCATATTCCATCAGAAGAATTCCAGACAGGTCGATCAGCTCATTGCCCGGATGGATATGGATGGTGTCCAACTCGAATGTCAGGTTTTCAAGAATATTTTTGGGATGGGAGTTTTCGGAGGTTTTAGGTTTTGAGCAAGAGAAAAATAGAATAATTAGGGAAAAGAAAAGTAAATGTTTCATGTCTTAAAAATCAAAAGTGAACACCGCAAAGCCCAGCTCATCCTCCACATTGACATAGGACCAGAGCTTGCCGTCTTTGAAAAAGGGGGAATCTGGCACTTTTTCTAGTTCGCTGATTTCTGTCTCTCCGATCAGATTCAGCTCCTTGTCGAAAGCAAAAAGAAAAACACGAGCACGGGTATATCGGTCCTCGCCTTCTAGCTTGGGTTTATAGATCCTACCAAATCGATAGAATCGCTCATTTTTAGAATCGTACAGGAGTTTTTCGAAGCTAATTTGTGTGAGAGCCTTATCCATCTGAGCATCAAATTCTTCTTTGGAAGAGACTTTGTTTTGGATCGGATTTTCCTTCTGATCTGGCACCAGCTGAAAGTCATACTCTAGTAATTGCATGGAATCAGTATCGTAGTCGTATCGATAGATTTTATTGGTCGGCTGGGCACTGATATAGAGTGCGTCCTCAAATTCCTGCAAATTAATGGACTCCACATAGATGGACATGGCCTCTTTGGATTCCAATAGAATCCGAAACTGACCGGCGATATCCATGGCAGGAATAGGCAAAATTTTTCCAGTAGCATTTTCCAGATCCATTTTGACAAGTTTCCGGGATCCAGCTATGAAATTGCCCGGAAGGGAAAAGGCTGTTTTTCGGTCTTTGGCCAAGGTGAATTGGTTGGTCAAATTGTTGGATTCACTTTCTTCCATGCCTTCTATTTGTATGTCATCGGGTTTGATTTTGAGATCCTTGAGGAGTTTGCCCTCCTTTGAAAAAATCCCGGAAACCTGAAAGCTGGTAAAGAGGAAATCCTCTCCAGGAAGCAGCAAAGCCTTGGTATGGTAGTTGGCTCCGATTCCATTGGGACCTTCTTTTTCGAACGGAATTATTTCTTCTAAAACCAGCTGATCTAAGCTGATTTTTTTGACATGTCCCTCCTGCTCATCTAGGAGATAAAAATGAGTTTTGCTTTCGTTCAAGGAGCTAAGATTGACACCTCGAGAAAGATTGATGATTTCCTCCCCCGGATCTACTATTACCGTATCTACGGAGAAGGAGAAATTTTCTAAGAGATTGGAGCTACCGGATTCAGCGCTTTCTTTTTCCCCACAGGAAAGTGTAGCTATAGCCAAGAATAGAATGCCAAGTTTTCTCATACTAAAAGGATTTAAAAGTTGAAGTCATAAACTACAAAGCCGGGGTTTTCCTCGACTACAAAATAGGAATAGAGCTTTTCGTCGTGAAAAAATGCTCTATACGGAGCCCAAGGAAGGTCCACTTTGGTTTCCCCCAATAGGTTTAAATCCTTATCATAGACGAATAAGAAAACATCCATTTTTTTTCTGTCACCATTTTCATTGAATCCATTTGTCTTAGTCGCAAAACGAAAATATTGTTTTCTAATGTCATCCCAGAAAAAGCCTTGGTAAGTTGGCTGCTGATTGATTTGTTCTCCCACTTCTTCTACTCGCTTGTCAGAATCTACCTCAGAAGGAAATGTGCCTGATTTGCTTACTGGGACTAGCTTATGAGGGAATGTTTTCAGAGTCAGTGAGTCATTTTCCAAGTCGTAGATATAGGTATCGGAAGTAGCTCCAGAGGTGATGAAAAACAAATTATCCAATTTCTTAAGTGTGATAAAGTCGCCATAGGTCACACTTCCATTTCCTTCGGCAAAGGTCGATTGGAAGTTTTTAGTCATTTCAAGAGCTGGAAGATCTATGACCTTAGCGGACTTGTTTTCCAAATCAAAGACAGCAATCTGGGACGAAAAGGTCTTTATTTTATCGGCTTTGGAAATCGCCTTTTTCTGATCTGGACTTAAGTAAAGGGTATAATTGATTTGTGACAAGTCATCATCTATTCCTTCAACCTCCGAGGGATCAATCTTTATTTCTCTTATTTTCTCAGCATCCTGAGAAAAAAGCCCAGCCATAGAAAAATCAGCAATTAAAAACTCTCCTGAAGGCAGCATATCAAACTGCTGGAAATATCTAGGAGCTTGGTTGGGACCATCATTTTCAAACTTGATTCTTCGGACAAGAGATGGTTTTGTCAGCTCGATTTCATGGACTTCCTGGCCACTATTAAATGGAAAATATACGATGGGTTGGTTGGGAATTTTTACTAATGTTGAATAGGCTCCAGCATTGAAGATTTCCTCTCCTACATCCACCATTACAGTGTCGGTGGTGATCTGAAGATTTTCCAAAAGATTGTCCGTGCTTTCTCCTGTGTTCTCCGGAGTGCCACAGCCTATCAGAAGGATAAGAAATGCGATAGGGGTCAGTTTGTTAGTCATAGCTATGGATTAAAAATCAAATGAGTATCGTACAAAGCCCGCATCGTCTCCCATGGGCAGGTAGGAGTAAAAACTTCCCCCCAAGAAATTGCCAGAATAAGGAGTATTCTCGAAATCTTCTAAGAGAGATTCTCCCACCAGATTGAAATCTTCATCGTAAGCAAAAATGTAAGCGTCAGCGCTTCTTTTGATTCCTTTAGCGGGATCGGGAAAGACCATGTTTTTGGTGCCAAACCGGAAGTACATTTTCCGGCTAGGGTCCCAGTAGAATTTATTGAAGGTGATTTGTTTTCTGATTTGATTCACGACCTCCATTTGTCGTTCGCGGGAATCTACTTCATGGGGATACTGCCCTTCCTTGCGGTTTTCTACCAGCGTATGGGTGATAGTCTTCCAATCCAGGCTGTCGGTGTGATAGTCATAGACATAGAAGTCTGCAGTCGCCCCGCTATAGATGAGGAATTTATCATTGACCAGTTGCAGACTGACAGCATCTCCAAAAAAAGAACCCATGTTGCCATCTTGCCACACGACCTGATAGCCATAAGTAAGGTCCAGTCCGGGGAGCTTGAGGATTTTACCAGTTTCTGAGGCAATGTCGATAATGGCCAGACCTTCTACCGGTTTGCCAAAGTTCATGGGTAAGGATAGAAACTTGGACCTGTCGGGGCTCATGTGGAAGCCATTCGGGATAGAGAAAGGTCCTTCTGATTCAAAATCAATGGCCTTTGCCAAATCAAGGTCGTACTGTTTGAGTTTTTGACCGTCGAGATTAAAAATCTTAGGAGATTTCTGATCCAGAAGCATCAGCTCATCCCCGTTTAAAATCTGGAAATACATAACCCATCCGGCGATTCCATTTGGGCCCTCTGCTTCAAAAGGATGCCGCTTGATGAGTTTGAGGTCTTCCAAAGAGAGCTCTATAAATTCAAAATCCTGCTCATTAAAAGCGAGTAGTCTTTTGCCATCTGGAGAAATAGATTGTGCAAAGAGTTGATTGGGATTGTAGACCTCCTCCCCTGAATCGACCACCAAACTGTCAATGCTGACCGTGAGATTTTCTAAAATGTTTTTTGAAGAGGTGTCTTCCTGTTTTGTGGAGCAAGAAAAAAGAACAATCAGGGTAATCAGAAAAATCAAGTGTTTCATAGTAAAGAGTTTAGCCTATAAAACTAAAACATTGATGCTAAAAAACTAGTGAAACAATGTTAAAATCGTATTCGCAAAAGAAGAGTCTCATAGCGTTAGACAAGCGACACAAAAGCCAGGGATCATTGCATCAAAAGCTCAAAAAATCTAGGCGTCTAGTAGATAGGAGAAAAGTATGGACTTCACATAGTCCGCTAGATATATATCCTTGGCCAATTAGTTGAGCCAGAAAATCGAAAAATTCAAGACTGAAGCAAATCCTACCCAAAGCAAGTACGGCAGCATGAGGTAGGAAGCCCAAAGGGAAACTTTCCTAAAACGGATCACACAAAGCAGGATCAATATCCATAGGGGTAAAATGATCACGAGACCCAACAGGGGAGACTGAGCTCCAAAAAAAGCAGGTGACCAACAGGCATTCAATGCCAGTTGTACAAAATAGAGGGAGAGAAGAGGTTTCTTTGCCGGATGATTACTTTTCCAGATCAGGTAGCAGGCGATACCCATCAGGATGTATAGCAATGTCCACATCGGTCCAAAGATCCAGTTGGGCGGATTGAAGGAAGGCTTTTGGATCGTGGTATACCAGCCCTGAACGGCCGAGATCGTAAAAAAAGCTCCCAAAGCTCCGGCGAGCTGAGGAAGCAATAGACTGATGAGCAGTTTGTGCCAGTTTTTCATCGACTTAAGAAGAATAGAAATACTGATAACTCAAGGGATAGTTAATTGTTTGGCACTAGCTATATCAAATCGACTCCAATAGAGTTCTAAATGCCAGAGCTTTTTCACCATATCGTTGTACAGTTTGCGTTCTCAATGCATTTGCAAACCGGTTTTCGTATTCAATCAGCTTGTTGGTGTTTTCAGCAAAGAACTGAATGCTGAAGTTGGTCGTGGAATCGTCAGGACTATTGAGCAGTCTATAAAACTTGTGGTCAGTAAACAATCCCGTGGCAAAAATCTCCGGAATGTGGGTGTTTTTCATCCATGACACAAAGTCTTCGGTGATTTCATTGGCGACGCTGAAGGTGATGTTGTAGAGAATCATAGCCGTGTATGGGATTATTTTCTTTTTTTTGTTAACAAATTCTGAACAGCAAAGTTAGGAATCCCTAGCTGAAAAATTCAATTCGCTTCCTTATAGCTCCAGCCCATGCATAAAGTCGTCCCAGATCGAGCCCTAGATTCCAGTATCAAACTTACCTTGGCGAAGGTCTTCATCGTGGTGATCTATGCTGTAGGAGCTGTAGGCCTGAGTTTGCCGGAATACCGAGAGTGGTTTTTGGCACTGACTCCAGCGCAGCTGCTAGTTAGTCTGGTTCTCTTACTGCTCTTTCATCGGGGATGGACCGATGCATTTCCCATTTTTGCCGCTGCGGCATTTTGGATGGGCTTTGGTGCAGAGCTGATCGGGATTCACACAGGATACTTGTTTGGGGACTATGTCTATGGCCCTACACTGGGAGTGCAGCTTTGGGAAGTGCCTATTATCATCGGAGTCAATTGGTTTTTGCTGGCTTACCTTACTGGTTCAGCTTTTCAGAAAATCGACAATGATTATTATGCCGCATTTTTGGGGGCTGTAGCGATGACGGCGATTGACTATATCTTGGAGCCAGTAGCTGTGTCACTGGATTTCTGGTATTGGAAGTTTGATCAGATCCCAGCGGGCAATTACTTGGGTTGGTTTGGGGTTTCATTTCTGATCCATTTGATTTTCAGGAAGGCAAATTTTGAAAAGTCAAACCCGATTACTCTTTGGATGTTGCTGGGGATGATTCTGTTCTTCACGGTACTCAATTTTACAGTGGTGGAATAGAAAATGCTGTTCCTTTCAAAAAACTTCTGTTTTTTTTAAACAATTCCAAAGGAAATAAATTGTAAATAAAAACGACAAAAGAATGATTAAGGCCATAGGATTCATAGGATTGGGATTCGTTTTGATGGAATTATCCGGATGGCTGATCCACAAATATCTTATGCATGGGCCACTGTGGATGATTCACAAGACGCACCATCAGCCTTCCAAATCTTTCTTCGAGCTCAATGATGTCTTTTCAATCTTATTCGGAGGGATTGCTGTATGGTTGATCTTTTTGGGGGTGGAAAATCTGGATTATCGATTCTGGATCGGTGTCGGCATCAGTCTCTATGGGATGCTGTATTTTGTTTTGCACGATGTGCTGGTACACCGGAGAGTCAGATGGTTTGACAGTCCCAAAAGTGGATTTCTGAGAGGGATCTTCAAAGCACATCAGGCACATCATAGAAGTCGGGAAAGAGACGGAGCTGTTTCATTCGGGTTGTTTTGGGTACCAAAGAAGTATTTTAGAAAGGAGGAATAGTGAGTACGTATTCGATCAAAGATTTGGAAATGTTGTCCGGCATCAAGGCCCATACCTTGCGGATTTGGGAGCAGCGCTATGCTTTGCTCAATCCTAAAAGGACAGAGACGAACATCCGCTATTATGATGATGCAGATCTAAAGTTGATTCTCAATGTGGCATTGCTCAATGAAAATGGACTGAAAATCTCCAAAATCGCCGCCATGAATCTGGAGGAAATCCGGACGGAAGTGATGCGGCTCACGGAGCGAAGTCTGGCACACGATGATCAGATCCATGCCCTGACGATCGCCATGGTGGAGATGAATGAAGAGCGATTTGAAAAAATCCTCAACTCCAATATCATCAAGCTGGGATTTGAGCAGACCATGCTGCATGTGATCTATCCTTTCCTCTCCAAAATTGGCATCCTCTGGCAAACCGCTGCCATCAATCCGGCACAGGAGCATTTCATTTCAAATCTGATCAGACAAAAGCTGATCGTGGCCATCGATGGGCAGATGATCTCTGGAGACGGTAAGAAATTTCTGTTGTTTTTGCCCGAAGGCGAACTTCATGAGATTTCACTGCTTTTCACGACCTATTTGATCAAAAGCTTTGGACACAAAGTCATCTACTTAGGACAGAGCACTCCGATGAGCGACTTGATTTCTGTCTATGAATTACATCACCCAGAGTATTTGCTCACCGTGGCGACTACAACTCCTGCCATGGAATCTGTCCAATCCTACGTCGATGAGCTTGGCGGGCTTTTTCCAGATTCGACAGTTTTGGTCAGTGGATTTCAGGTGATCAGTCAGGACCTGGTCCTTCCTCATAATGTACAGCAGCTCACTCAGCTCCGGGACATCAAGCCTATTCTGGAACAAATCAGTCAAGTCTTGCAAGAGAAATAGTTTAACAAAATAAAATATATATTAAACAAAAGGCGTCTTGAAAAAGGCGCCTTTTTTCGTTTCAGGGCGATTTTATTACTATATATACTAGTAAATAGCTTGAAATGAAAGATTTAATGTTTTATAATTTTTGAAAAATGTTAAACAAAAGCTTGTCTTTTTGTTTAATTGATCGTAGGTTTGATTAAACAAAAAAATTGTTAGCCATGACGACTCTAGAATTCAGTTACTCCATCAATCAGCTAAGATCTACCCTTAGCCCTTTTGCGTTGAAATTGACCCGTGACAGGGACGATGCCAATGACCTGATCCAAGACACGATGGTAAAGGCTTTTACCAACCGGGACAAATTTACAGAAGGCACTAATCTGAAAGCCTGGATGTATACGATCATGAAAAACACTTTTATTACCAACTATCAGCGAATGGTGCGGAGAGCGACTTTTGTAGATACGACCGACAATCTGCATTTTATCAATTCGACAGATTCCAAAATCGAAAATGGGGCCTATGGTAGTTTTGCGATGGATGATATCACTGCAGCTATAGACGGGCTAGACTCTGTCTATCAGACTCCTTTTATGATGCATTTCCGGGGATTCAAATATCATGAGATCGCAGAAGAGCTGCAGATCCCGATAGGAACTGTAAAGAATAGAATCCATATTGCCAGAAAGCTCCTGAAAGAAAATCTGATGGTCTACCGAACAATGAATTGATCCCAATGGATAAAAAACATGTGCTGGTCATAGGTTCTGGATTTGCAGGACTATCGGCAGCCACACATTTAGCCGCGGAAGGTTGCCTAGTCACCCTACTAGAGAAAAACAGCAGTCCTGGCGGTCGGGCGCGGAAGTTTGAGCACCAAGGTTTTGTTTTTGACATGGGCCCCAGTTGGTATTGGATGCCGGATGTGTTTGAAGATTATTTTGCACGCTTTGACAAGAAAGTATCTGACTATTATGATCTACTCCGTCTAGACCCATCCTATGCGGTGATTTATGGAGAGAAGGAGCACTGGGATATTCCCGCTGATCTGGATGACTTCAAGGCAATGCTTGAAAAAGAAGAACCAGGCGCAGGAGTCCAATTGGATCAATTTCTAGCCCAAGCCAAGTACAAATACGAAGTGGGAATCCATGATCTGGTCACGCGACCCAGTAGATCTCTTCTGGAATTTGCCTCCCCCTCCCTCCTGCGGGATGTGCTCAAAATGGACGTCTTCCAGTCTATGTCAAAGCATGTTCGAAAATTTTTCAAATCAGAGAAAATCATCCGTTTGATGGAGTTTCCTGTTTTGTTTCTGGGAGAAACAGCCGAAAATATTCCTGCTCTTTATTCATTGATGAATTATGCGGACATCGCTCTGGGGACTTGGTATCCCCAAAAAGGCATGCATGAGATTGTCCGTGGGATGGTCGAGCTAGCTGAAGAAAAAGGAGTCACAATTCGCTATCAGGCGGAAGTCGAAGAAATAGAAATTACGAATGGCTTGGCCACGGGAGTTCGCTTGATTTCGGGTGAAAAAATAGAGGCAGACGTAATCGTGGCAGGAGCCGACTATCATCACGTGGACAAGCATCTGGTCAATCCGAAGTACAGTAATTATTCCGAAGACTACTGGGACAAACGCGTTCTGGCTCCTTCCAGTCTCCTATTTTATGTAGGGGTGGACAAAAAGCTCCAAAATCTGCGTCATCACAATCTTTTCTTTGACGAAGATCTCGGTCCTCACGCAGATGCCATCTATCGCAACCCCAGATGGCCGGAAAAACCCTTGTTTTATGCTTGCGTCCCTTCTCAGACAGACTCAAGTGTAGCGCCAGAGGGTATGGAGAACCTGTTTTTGCTCGTTCCGCTCGCTCCAGATCTGAAAGATACAGAGGAGCTACGCGAAAAATACTACAATCTGATCATGGACAGGCTAGAAAAGTACAGCGGACAAGAGATCCGCTCACATGTGATTTTCAAGAGATCTTATGCCCATAAGGATTTCAAAAAAGACTACCATGCCTACAAGGGAAATGCCTATGGCTTGGCCAATACGTTGACTCAAACAGCCATTTTAAAGCCCTCGTTGAAAAACAAAAAGGTTTCTAATTTGTATTACACTGGACAGCTCACCGTGCCGGGCCCTGGAGTTCCTCCCTCTTTGATTTCAGGGCAAGTAGTAGCCAAAGAGGTGATGAAAGAGCACAAATTTTCTCAAAAAATGTAAATTAAGGTTATGGATGCCAAGGAGTTATTTAATCAGACGAGTTTGGAGTGTAGTAGGCTCATCACGCAGCGCTATAGCACGAGTTTTACATTAGGTATCAGGACACTGGACAAAAAATTTCATCTTCCGATTTACGCTATTTATGGATTTGTAAGATTTGCGGATGAGATCGTGGATACTTTTCATGATCAAGACAAGGAAGGACTTCTTGAAAGATTCAAGAAAGACACTTTTGAAGCGATCCAGAGTGGGTTTTCTATCAATCCCGTGCTTCAGTCTTTTCAGCTTATCGTCAATCAATACCAAATAGATCCAGAGCTCATTCATGCATTTTTGCATAGCATGGAGATGGATTTGGATTTCAAAAAATACAATGACAGTCGCTATACCGAGTACATTTATGGCTCAGCCGAAGTGGTGGGACTGATGTGTCTGAAGGTTTTTTGTGGTGATAATGCCCCCCTCTATGACAAGCTGGCTGATCCTGCCCGTAAACTGGGAGCGGCATTCCAAAAGGTAAATTTCCTACGGGATATCAAAAGTGATTTTGAAGAGCGAGGGAGGGTATATTTTCCGGGAGTTGATTACAGATTCTTTGATCTGACTATCAAAAAACAAATCGAAGAAGATATCCAGCGGGACTTTGATGATGCTCAGATCGGCATCGAGCAGTTGCCAGAGGGTGCTAAGCTTGGCGTTAGAGTTGCCTACTTGTATTATCAAAAGCTATTTGACAAGATCAAATCTCTGTCCGCAGAGGTTATCCGACAGCAACGTATCAGGATCCCCAATTCCCAAAAACTTTCACTTCTGGTCGGTACTTTTTTTGAGACCAAACTGGGCATCAGCTGATGGAAAAGTACCTGTATCTGTCTATAAATATTCTCACGATTTCTTTTCCGCTGGTTCGCTCCTTTGAGCCCAAAATCCATTTTGCACGTAAATGGTCGGCCCTTTTTCCTGCGATCGTATTTACAGCTGCATTCTTTCTGGTTTGGGATCACTGGTTTACTGTCATGGGAGTATGGGAGTTTAACCCTCGCTATCTTCTGGGTATTTATCTATTTGAATTGCCTCTGGAAGAATGGCTCTTTTTCATCACTGTTCCTTTTGCCTGTGTCTTTATCTACGAGGTGCTGAAATATTTTTTTCCCAAAGACTATTTTCAAAATTGGTCTAAGCCTTTCGTGTATGTCCTTGTTCCATTTTTAGTGGGATTTGGATTTATTCATTTGGACAAATGGTACACTTCTGTCAATTGCTTTGTAGGGGCAGCAGTGCTGATACTCCATTTTTTGGTCTTTAATGATCGGTTTTTGGGGCGTTTTATATTTGCCTATCTGGTTCATTTGATTCCGTTTTTTATCTGTAATGGCATCCTGACTGGAGGAATCACCGAAGAACCTGTGGTGATCTATAACAATGCTGAAAATTTGGGGATTAGAATCTGGACGGTACCTGTGGAGGATGCGATCTATAGCATGACCTTGCTGCTGATGAATGTCAGTATTTTCGAAAGACTTCGAGCTCAGAAAACAATTCCTTCTTTCAAAAGTTAATACATCGCTATGAAGCTTCTCCAAGTAGATATCGACACACAATCAGGCTTTTGCTTTGGAGTGGTATATGCGATTGAGATGGCAGAAGAGATTCTGGATGAGCAGGGCTATCTCTACTGCTTGGGGGATATTGTGCACAATGATGAAGAAGTCAAGCGACTCGCGCAAAAGGGACTCAAAATCATCGACCATGGGGATCTGTATGGTCTTAGGGATGAAAAAGTCTTGATTCGGGCGCATGGAGAGCCTCCTTCTACCTACAAACTGGCGATTCAAAATAACCTTACTTTGATCGATGCCTCTTGTCCGGTGGTGCTCAAATTGCAGAATCGCATCAAAAATTCCTTTGACAAGCAGGAGCCTATCTATATCTATGGCAAGCATGGACATGCTGAGGTCATCGGTCTATTGGGTCAGACAGACAATAAGGCCGTAGTGTTTCAAGATATCAATGAGCTGGATCTGCCTAGCCTACCCAAAAATCTGACACTCTACAGCCAAACGACCAAATCCACGGGCAAATTCTATGAAATCCACCAAACGCTCAGAGATAATGGGATCGAGGTAAATGTCAACGATACCATCTGCCGGCAGGTATCCAATCGGGACAAGGAGCTCCGGGAATTTGTGAGTCGCTACGACAAAGTGATTTTTGTGAGCGGAACCAAATCCTCGAATGGGAAGGTCTTGTACCAAGTCTGTAAGGAGCGAAATGATCAAACCTACTTCGTGTCTAGTCCCAGTGAAATTCAGTCTGACTGGTTTACTTTGGGTGATCGGGTGGGAATTTGTGGAGCTACTTCCACTCCCATGTGGCTGATGGAGGAGGTCAAAGAAAGAATTCTTACCTTTTAGATCTAGCTAAGCAAGATTTAGATGCATTCCCACTTCCCATTTATTTCTGATAAAAAAGTAGACCCGCAAGGCCTTTTGATTGCCTGGACGATTATTGCGTTGTGGGCAGTGAGCTTAGCTTTTCTCCTGCAGCTCCAGATTAGTTGGGAAAGCCCATGGACCTATTTGGCTATCTTGCTCCAAATGCACCTTTATACAGGTTTGTTTATCACGGCTCATGATGCCATGCATGGAGTGGTCTCTTCTCACAGAAAGCTTAATACTTGGACCGGTTGGATAGCAGCGGGACTTTTTTCGTTCAACAGCTATGGCAGACTTTTTCCCAAGCATCATCTTCATCATCGACATGTCGCCAGTGAGCGAGATCCAGACTATCATCCTTCCGGGAATTTCTTCATTTGGTACTTTTCTTTTATCAAACAATACCTGAGTCTGTGGCAATTTGTATTGATGGCCATTACCTTCAACCTGCTCAAATTGTGGATAAGTACCGAGAATTTGATTGTTTTTTGGATGCTGCCTGCAATTTTATCCACATTTCAGCTCTTTTACTTTGGTACCTACTTGCCACATCGGGGTGAAAACCCCAATAAGCATCACTCTTCTACCCAATCCAAAAATCATGTGTGGGCATTTCTATCCTGTTATTTTTTTGGATATCACTACGAGCATCATGACTCTCCAGGGATTCCTTGGTGGAGGCTCTGGAGAATGAAAGAAAAGCAAAGCACTTGATACAAATCAAAATTTAGTTGAACTTCAAACCTTTTGCTCCAAAATTGATTTTGATAGAAATCATCCTCTAAAAATGAAGAAAAGTCTACTCGTGATCCTTCTTTTTTTGGGCAGCTTTTCCGGCTATGCCCAAGGTGTTCTGAAAGGAAAAATCACCAATCCTATCAATAATGAGCCTGTGGCGTTTGCCAATATTTTGATTTTGGATACCGAACTCGGTGCTATTTCGGATGAGAATGGAGCTTACGAAATCACAAATATTCCGGCAGGACTTTACAATGTGCGGGCGAGTTTTGTGGGGTTCAAAACGGTGACCAAATATGAGGTGAGGATCACGCTGGCCAAGGCTGTTCAGTTGGATATAGAGATGAGCGAGGATGCGTCCGAGCTGAATGAGGTCGTGGTGAGTTCGGAATTTTCCCGGTCTGAAGAGACTCCGCTTTCTGTGCGAAAATTGAATTCCAATGAAATCGAACGCTATCCTGGAGGAAACAGAGATATTTCCAAAGTGATTCAGGCCTTGCCAGGAGTGGCAAGTACTCCGAGTTTTCGCAATGACATTTTGATTCGTGGAGGCGCTCCCAATGAAAACAAGTTTTTTGTCGACGAGATAGAGGTGCCAGTGATCAATCACTTTTCTACCCAGGGGAGTTCCGGAGGGCCGGTTGGGATCTTGAATGTCAATTTGATCAAAAATGTGGATCTGATTGCAGGAGGATTTCCTGCCAACCGCATGAATGCTCTTTCATCATTCTTCGACGTGCAGCTCAAAGAAGGTAGAAGAGACCAGATGTTTACCCAGCTTACTTTAGGAGCGTCAGAACTTACCCTTTCCAATGAAGGGCCAATCGGTGAGAAGACCACTTATCTACTTTCCGCTCGGAGATCCTATTTGCAGGGCCTTTTCAAATTGCTTCAGCTACCCTTTTTGCCGACGTTCAATGACTTTCAGCTGAAAACCACTACCAAACTCAATGAGAAGACAGAGTTGACATTTCTGGGAGTGGGAGCCATTGATAAATTCGTTCTCAATGAGGAACTGCCAGACGGTGAAGATGAAGAGGAACTGGAAAACCGCCTTTATTTGCTGGGAGTTTTGCCTGTGCAGGAGCAGTGGAATTATGCGACGGGCTTTAAGTTGAAGCGCTTCCGGGAAAATGGCTACTGGACTTTTGTCTTGAGTCGCAATATGCTGAACAATAGGTCGTATAAATATGCGGGAAATGATGAAAGCTCCGCTGACAATCTCTTATTTGACTATTTGTCCCAAGAATCAGAAAATAAATTCCGTGCTGAAAACTCCATTTTTGGTTCTGGATTCACACTGAAACATGGAGTCAACTATGAGTATGCCCGCTATTTTATTGACAATTTTGATCGCTCTTCTCTAGCCTCTACCGGGCAGGTCATTGATGTCAACTCGACCACTCATTACAATTCTTATGGAGCTTTTGTTTCTGGAAGCAAATACTTCAACGGGGAGCGATTGCTTCTTACCGGGGGATTAAGGATGGATGGGTCTGACTTTGGCAAGACTGCCCAAAATCCACTGAATCAGATCAGTCCGCGGCTTTCCGTCTCCTATCAGTTGCGACCCAATCTATTCGCTACAGCTAATGTGGGAGTATATTATCAAAAGCCTCCGTACACTGTGCTGGGGTATCAAGATAATGAAGGCGAGCTGGTCAACCAGGAAAATGATGTCCGGTACATCCGCAGCAGTCAGCTGATCGGCGGGATAGAGCTACTCCAGCCCGAGAAGAACAGAAGATTCACTGCGGAAGCTTTTTACAAACAATATGACAATTACCCTTCATCGATCCGAAATGGAATAGCACTTGCCAATCTGGGAGCAGATTTTGGCGTCATAGGTAATGAGCCTGTTTCTTCGGATGCCAAAGGGAAAGCGTATGGTTTGGAATTGCTGGCTCAGCAGCGTCTGTTCAATGATTTCTATGGTATTGCGGCACTTACTCTGGTCAGAAGTGAATTTACCAATCCGAATACAGAGGGCTATGTCCCTTCCAGTTGGGATAATAGATTTATTCTCAGCCTGACTGCAGGCAAGCGATTTGGCAAAAACTGGGAATTGGGAGCTCGGTGGAGATTTTTGGGAGGTACTCCTTATACTCCCTATGATATCGAGGAGTCAGCCTTGATCAGCAATTGGGACCTACGAAATACTGGCATCTTAGACTATGATCAGATCAATGCTGTTAGATTGGCGGCATTTCACCAATTGGATCTGAGACTGGATAAGAAATACTTTTTCAAAAACTGGAATCTCAACTGGTACGTGGATATCCAAAACGCCTACAATTTCGAAGCGGAGCAAGCCCCTCTTTTGGTGCCTGTGCGGGATGATGCCGGGGCGATCCTGATCGATCCCAACGATCCTAGCCGCTATCAACTCAAACTGATTGAGAATACAGCAGGAAGCCTACTACCGACTGTAGGTATTATAGTGGAGTTTTAAGAGTTTAATTCAGTGACTGCAGCAGTCGTATGATTCTGCTGGATCTTCGGTCCAGATCATCCACTTGATAGATGTAGGAGATCCACTTGCTTTGTTCCTCTGAGCTTAGCTTTTGAAAGAGCTTCCATTTCCCGGGATCATCCTGTAGACAGGCAATAAGTTCTTCTGGGATTTGGCTTGGGATTTCTTCTTGAAAAAGCTTGACATAGACTGGATCTCCTTCTTCTTTACCGATGATTTTTCGGATAGCTTTGGCTAGTGGAATGAACAGTTGGCCATTGCCCATGGGCATCAAATGTTTGCCTTCGAAAGCATACGAATCAAAAGAGCCAGAGACCTTCATCATACCATAAGCCTTGCTGCCGGAGAGGATGATCTCAGGGAATTTGACAAAAGTCCACCCGCCTTTCCCGGTAAACTTTTCCAAAAAATAAGTGCCTTCGACAATGAGTTTCATCCAAAAAAAGAGCAGGCTTTAGACCTGCTCTCCTGTTTTGAGTTTATTGTACTTGACCGAATCTCCATCGGATGTTGAGACCAAAGACATCAGCAAAAAAGTCCGTGTTTTCAACTATTCTTAATGTTGGTCGCCAATCGGCTCCAATCACGATAGGTACTTCTTCGAAAGCGTATTCGATCCCGATTTCACCGGCTGCTCCTAAAGAAAAGGGATCATCGATGTATAGTGATGGACCGAAACCAGCATACCAATTGAATTCACTCGACCCTACCGGTCTGTAGATTGGGTTCCAAATCAGGTCAATCCCAACTCCGGATCCGAAGCTCAAATCACCATGGATACGGCTAAATTCGCCGAGAGCAAAAACCCCATCGATAGCCACGTTGTTTCCACCGAACTGGCCGAAACGAACACCAAGTTCCTGAGCCTTAGTCTCCATCGAAGCTGCTAGCCCAAAGAATAATACTAATGAAAGAATTTTAAGGTACTTCATAAGTTAATTATTAAGGTATAGTTTAAAATTATCTACAAATATTAAAATTTATTCTTAAAACTAATCAGTAGGTGAGAGGTATTTGTATACCACACCCGCCAAAATCGCACCAATGATCGGAGCTATCCAAAAGAGCCAGAGCTGCTGCAAATAGATGCCTCCTGCAAAAATAGCCTGCGAAGTACTTCTTGCCGGATTGACAGAGGTATTGGTCACAGGAATGCTGATCAAGTGGATCAAAACTAAGGCCAAACCTATGGCGAGTCCACCAAATCCTGCCGGAGCCTTTGGATGCGTCGACCCCAAAATGACCATCAAAAAGAAAAATGTCATCACTATCTCACACACAAGTGCAGCTGTCATGGAATATCCTCCCGGTGAGGCTTCCCCAAATCCATTGGAGGCAAAACCACCCAATTCCACTCCGGCTTTGCCTGTAGCTATCACGTACAGGATACCTGCTCCGGCTAATCCTCCCAAGACTTGGGCGACGATATAGGGGATCAGATCTTTCTGATCAAATCTCCCACCGATCCACAATCCCACCGATACGGCGGGGTTTAGATGGCATCCTGATATGTGTCCTATGGCATAAGCCATCGTCACCACCGTCAGCCCGAAGGCGAATGCCACTCCTACAAAACCAATTCCCAAATCAGGAAAACCTGCTGCCAAAACAGCGCTACCACAGCCCCCCAGAACAAGCCAGAGGGTGCCAAAGAACTCTGCAATAAGTTTTTTCATAGTGTACAGTTGGGTTAAAAATCTAGATAATTTAAAAAATTATAATGGTATTATTCGCCTTGAAAAGCAATGAATGTCAGCACTTTATATGATTTCATGATAAAATAACCCAGCGGTAAATGGAGGAATATATCAGGTGACGCAGGTACGATAGGAGCAACTGATCCTATTTATAGCTGCTTTCGGTAATAGCTGGGGAGGATAATGGAGTAAAAAGAATGAACGTGATTTGATTGGTGAGATGGAGTTTTGCCTAGTGTAGCCTGCTGTTTTCCTTCTGTCTAAGAAAGCTAAAACCCCTAGAAGTATCGGGTATGGAAGCGGGAGCGAGAAGTCCAAACCAAAAAGAATACACTGACAAAATAGAAAAAGCCTGCAAAATTGATTTTGCAGGCTTACGTACGTCTCGTTCTTGTTTCAATTAATCCACTTTGGGAGCCCATGCGGAGCAAAGCATATGATCTGCTGCGCGATCTGGATGCTCACAGTCAGCACGGTTGTAGCGCTGACAGCTCATGCAATGCATGGAGTCATTGAGCTTTTGGATCAGGGAAAACTGATCGCAAACATATTCTTCACTGACTTTCAGATCGTGCGTTTTGCATTGATTAGCAGTAGTGAAAGAATTACAGTGATTACAGCTGGAGGCGATTCTGATTGACATAATGAGTTCGTTTTGTTGTACTTAATTTTACGAAAAAGAACGCTTAATTGATTGATAGTCAGATAATATCAATTTGAATTAATTAAAAATAGCGGTGAGAAATAAGGCTTGACTTTATGTTGTTTGTCAATGTTTGCTAGTCCATTTCCTTCCCCATTATTTTCCAAATTCGTTCTATAGACTTGAAATTCAAGGCTTTTCTCAGGTAGTTGTTAGCTCGGACTATTCAAAAGTCTCCTTCTTACTCTTGCTTTTCGTAGCACTCGCTCGATGTCCTAAAGAAGTAATTGTTATTTAAAATCATTAAATATTGGCTGATTTGAGCCTTTTTCGGTCATTTTGAGCAAAAGAAAAGGCGCAAGCAAAACTGCTGCGCCTTTCCTGAAGCTCTTCTCGTATGAGCTTTAAATCTTATGTTTTGGCAGGTCTGCCACAGTCTCACAGCAGAGCTGCTCCATCACCTGTCGGAATTGTCTTTTTAAGATAGAGATAGTATGCGTGCCTCCTTCTTTGCCCAAAGCAGCTACCCCATACATAAAGGATCGACCCAAGAAAGCAAACTCAGCTCCAGAGGCCAAGGTACTCGCAATGTCAGGTCCTGTTCGGATCCCGCTATCCATCATGACTGTGATCTGGTCTTTGAATTTCGGAGCGATCTCCTGCAGAGGCTTGATCGTGGATTCTCCATGATCTAGCTGGCGGCCTCCATGATTGGATACAATCACTCCGTCTAGACCTAGGTCAACGGCTTTTTGTACATCTTCTTCACTGGCAACTCCCTTGATGACCAGTTTTCCTTTCCATTTATCTCGGATAGGTTTGATCCGCTCTTCATTTAGCCTTCCGCTGAAAGTCTGATTCATAAACATGCCCAGATGCTTCAGATTCAGTCCTTTCGGGATATAAGGCTTGAGGGTTTTAAATTCCGGTGGTCCCGCCATCAATGTTTCCATAGCCCATCTTGGTCTGCCCATGATCTGCAAAATATTGTTCAGGGACATGCGTGGAGGAATAGATAGTCCGTTGATGATTTCTTTGGATCGATAGCCAAAAGTCGGCACGTCCGAGAGAATCACCAGCACGGGATATTCCGCATCTGCGGCCCGCTGGATGAGTTTGTCTCGCAAGTCGGCTTCTTTGGGATGATAGAGTTGAAACCATGCATTGCCCTGAGAGATCTCTCCGATCGTCTCTATATCAGCCGTGCTCACGGTGCTTAGGATGTAAGGAATATTATGTTCGAAGGCCGCTTTGGCCAAGATTTCCGGTGCTTTTGGCCAGATCATACCCTGCAGTCCAATGGGAGAAATCCCAAAGGGAGCCGCGTATTCTTTCCCAAACAAGTTTGTTTTCAGAGAAATGCCCTGATAGTCCCGCAGGTAGTAAGGCTTAAGGAGAATCTCCCGAATCTCTTCGGTATTTCTTCGCAGGTTGACTTCGGCATTGCAGCCACCATCCAGGTATTCAAAGGCAAATCGAGGTATTCTCTTTTTGGCTTTGGCTCTTAGATAGTCTATGTCAGGATAATTGGAATTGTACTTTTCTTCCATGTTTTGCTACAGGTGTATGGCTCAGTTTGGGAAATAGGCTTGTTTATCTACCTCCAAATCCCCGCGAGGATCTTTCGGAAACCAAAAATAGCAAAAAGTGAATGCGGACTGTCCTGAAATCTCCTGTTCGGCTTTTTTGTGTTTTGGATAGACGCTTCGGGTTGTTAAATGAATCATTCGAAACCTGCGATCAAAAGTCCTGACTTGGATGAAAGCAAATACAATCTCGGGCTGTCTACATAAAAAAAGCACAAGTCTAAAGACCTGTGCTAAATGAGTTATATACCCCAGAATAAAACCCGAGGCGATTTTAATTACAAACTCAGCTCCCCATTCGCCACTTGACTGGCAAGGATCAGGGCATTGTAAAGGTTGGCAATTTTACCAGACTTGGAGATTTCTGAAAAAGGCTTTTCCTCACCCTCAGCTCCCCCTACCAAGACATCCATATCCAAGGCAATTCCAGATTCCAGGATGACTTTTTTGACTTGCGCTGCTGTCAAACTCGGATAGTAAGAGCGGATCATCGCTGCCAACCCTGCCACTGCCGGAGCGGCCATAGACGTGCCTCCCTGAAATTCATAGCTATTATCGGGCATGCTGGAGTATATCTGATCCCCAGGAGCAAAGATATCCACATTCTCCTTGCCATAATTGGAGAAAACAGCGACTAGATCTGTATCCAAATGAGAGGTCAGCGCTCCGACGGTCAAGTAGTTATCCACAAACTCGTTGCGATTGCTTCTTTTATGATCATTCGGGAAACTCGGGTTTTCGGAATCATCCAGATTCAAAGCATCATTGCCTGCCGCATGGACGAAAAGGACATCTTTGGAAGCGGCATAGTCCAGCGCTTCATAGACCCACTCTGCATTGGGAGAAAAAGGCTTTCCAAAGCTCGCATTGATGACTTTGGCACCATTATCAGCGGCATAGCGAATTGCCCTTGCGATGTCTTTGTCATATTCATCCCCGTTGGGTACTGCTCGGATGGACATGATCTGCACATTCTGAGCGACTCCATCTGCACCTTTTTTATTGTTTCGCACCGCGGCGATGATGCCAGCGACATGCGAACCGTGACTTTCGCTCGATACACGGATATCGGGATTGCCATTGCCATAGTCTAGATCCGAGAAATCATAGGGATCGTCTCCGACCGGACTTCTCCCGTCAAAATCCACATTGAGATTATAGTTTACCTGCTCTTCATAATAGGTGATCCCCTCTTCGAGATCTTTGAGCGCTTCGGGAATGCTTTGTCCCATAGCATAGACCTGAGAAAGCATGGCTACGATTTGCTCTTGTTGGGCATTTTTGGGTTCGAAATTTTCCAAGTCTTCCAACGAATAACTCTCCTTTCCCAAGGCCTCTTGCATCATGCCATCAGCCATGGTGATCACCTGCTTGATCTGTCGGATTTGTGGCAAGGTGGCATTTGCCTCCTCCAGCTTCTCGTCCAATTCTGCTTTTGCAGCATCCTGATAGGCTTGATCGCCGATTTTCAGGCGAAGGATACGGGCGATCTCCATCTGTTCATTGTAGGATTCCCCGAGGAAATTATAGCCATGGATATCATCGATATAGCCATTGCCGTCATTGTCAATGCCATCTCCCGGCTTCTCACCCGGATTGGTCCAAAGCACCTCCTGAATATCCTCATGATCCAGATCGATGCCTGAGTCAATGACCGCTACGATGACGGTTTCGCCTTTTTTCTTTTTCAAAAGCTCCGCATAGGCACGATCCACACTCATTCCCGGAATGGTATCCTGCTGCAAGTCCAGATGACCCCAGTGCTGTGCCTGCTGATCGGTGAGTTCGGCTTGCTTGTGGGAAAGAGTAGAATAGGTGATCGGAGGGGCGGTGATCAAAGAACTGGTCGTACAGGATGAGGCCAAAACCAGCAGTCCCATACCAGCCCAGAGTTTCAATTTGGATTTATTCATACCTAAAAGTAACGGGAGATTCTGAGTATTGGAGGGTTTTTATGAGTTAAAAATGGTGAAGGGTTTTTTTAAGTGATCAGTCTCAGTGGTCAGTTGGCAGGAGGTAGTTTTTCAAGGAAAAGCAGACTCATCGAAAAAATAAAGTCTAATTAAGAAATGGGTGTCACCTGAATCTGTCCGCCAATAGCTTTTAAAACTTTCATGATGGTAGCAAATTGGGGTTTTGCTCCATCAGATAGGGCCTTATAAAGGCTGGGTCTGCTGAGGCCGGTTTCTTCTGCGATTTTACTCATTCCTATGGCTTTCGCGACATGTCCGATCGCAACGACCACATCTTCATCTGTTCCATTTTCCAGAATTTCATTTAGATAGGCTGCAATCATTTCATTGCTGTCCAAGTAATCAGCGATGTCAAATTTAGAGATTTTCATTTTTCAAATCCTTGAATTTAGCGGTTAAGGTGTATCTGTCTGAATACTAAAATATAGAAAAAATCCTTCGCTCTTGTCCGAGAGAGCTGGCTTTTGATTGACCGATCCAACCTTTCAGGAATGAGTTCAACACATTATTTAAAGTCCCAAAGACATTCCGGAGAGTGTTTGACAGATTAATTATAGCCTCAATCACATTCGCTTGTCTGTTGAAGACTTTCAATAAGGTCTCAAACACCTAATGGAGAGTCTTTATCACTATCATGAATGACAAAATCACCTAATCGAAAGTCTTGAACACCAAAAATAGCGTGTCAAACATATTGTGGAATGTCACAAAGATATTTTTGCGTTTTTGAATCTGTAGATATCTGTGCCTTTTTCTGCGAAGATCTGGGGAGAATGAGTTAAACCACTCGAATTGTATTGAAACAAATTCAGAATAATACAATGAAAAATAAGTTAAAAAAGTATGTTATTTCGTCAAAATGAATTTATGAAGTAATATATTTTGTTTGTTGTAAATTTTATTTTACCTTCGATAGTATTGTAGAAGAACTCACTTTTACTTTTAAACTAAAGAAAAATGAATCAATCACTTCAAAGACTTCAGACAATTATCCATAGAACTCCGACAAATGAGATTACAATCGAGGACCAAAAATTTCTTTTAACTGAACTCCATGCCTATCTTCTTCCATTAAGGCCACTTATTGAACAGATTCAAGATGAAATGGAAAAAGATTTGGGGGTTACCGTTGATGTTAATTTTAACTTTGGAGCGCAGATTGGAAAAATTCTTAAAGAATGTTCGTATCCAATATTGAACTCTGAAATTTAATTGCATTGGAAGGAAGGTCATTAAATTCATGCAATTTTAAAGCCGAGTAAAGGGAAATCTAATCTCCGCGTCCTCTGCGCCTTTGCGGTAAGAAAAAAAACCTTCGAGGTTTCGAAAACAAAAAAAGCCTTCCCATTGCTGGAAAGGCTATTTGGTGTCCACGGACAACAGTCGACTGTCAACCGTGGTCCGTGGACTATAAATTACTTCATACTTCCAATCATATCCTCAGGCTTCACCCACTCATCGAATTGCTCGGAGGTAAGGAGACCCAAGGCGATAGCAGCTTCACGAAGGCTAGTACCTTCCTTATGCGCTTTCTTGGCGATAGCAGCGGCATTTTCATATCCTATATGGGTATTCAAAGCTGTTACCAGCATCAAGGAGTTTTCCAAGTGACGTTGGATCATCGGCGTATTGGGTTCGATCCCCACCGCACAGTTGTCATTGAAAGATACGCATGCATCTCCGATCAATCTTGCAGATTGTAGGAAATTTGCCGCGATCATGGGCTTGAATACATTTAGCTCGAAATGACCATTAGATCCACCGATGGAAACAGCCACATCATTTCCCATCACCTGAGCTGCCACCATCGTCATGGCTTCTACCTGAGTTGGATTGACTTTTCCTGGCATAATGGATGATCCTGGCTCATTTTCAGGAATCAAGATCTCTCCGATACCGGATCTTGGACCGGAAGAAAGCATACGGATGTCATTGGCGATTTTCATCAGGGAAACAGCCAATTGCTTCAAGGCGCCATGTGCTTCTACCATGCCATCATGTGCTGCCAAAGCTTCAAATTTATTTGGAGCAGTCACGAAAGGCTGTCCGGAGAATTCAGCGATTTTCTTCGCAACCAATTCAGAATAGCCTTGTGGCGTGTTGAGTCCGGTTCCTACGGCTGTTCCACCCAAAGCCAATTCGGAAAGGTGAGCCAAGGTATTTTTCAATGCTCTCAATCCATGATCCAGCTGAGCTACATAGCCGCTAAATTCCTGTCCCAAAGTCAGTGGAGTCGCATCCATAAAGTGGGTACGGCCAATTTTCACCACATCTTTGAAAGCTTTGGATTTGGCATCCAAGGTATCTCTCAATTTCTGAACACCCGGGATGGTTGTTTCTACCACCATTTTGTAGGCAGCGATGTGCATTGCCGTTGGGTAGGTGTCATTGGATGACTGAGACTTGTTCACATCGTCATTCGGGTGGATGGATTTTTTGGCATCTTCCAAAGATCCTCCCTGCAATACGTGCGCTCTGTAGGCGATTACTTCGTTGGAGTTCATGTTGGATTGGGTACCGGAACCGGTCTGCCAAACCACCAAAGGGAACTGATCGTCCAGTTTTCCTGCCAAAATCTCATCACAAACCGTAGAGATGATGTCTGCTTTTTCCTGGGCCAAAACGCCCAATTCAGCATTGGTTTGTGCAGCGGCTTTTTTCAAAATGGCAAAAGCGCGGATGATTTCGATCGGCATGCGGTTCTTTTCGCCACCGATTTTGAAGTTGTTGATCGAGCGCTGCGTCTGCGCTCCCCAATATTTGTCTGCAGGCACCTCTACAGGCCCCATCGTGTCTTTTTCTATACGAATGCTCATAAGAGTGGATTTATTGAATTCAGATTTCCGGCCGCTAAAATAAGGGCAAATGGCTTTTTTCCCTAGTTGCGAGCGCTTTAATCCTTCATTTGTAGGTTTATCAATTGATGAAATTCCTCCCGGGAGGATTTGACTTGTCTGTGAAAAAAGAAAATGGCCAGGGAATAGTTCAAAACAGCCAAGGCCAGACAGATAAATCCGTTGAGAAAATTATCAGCCAGTCCCATAAAAAATCCGGCAAAAGCCAATAGGATAATGCTCCAGAAAACCACAAAAAAGAGGGCTCCTGGAAATAGTTTGTATTGGAGAAAAAGGATTGATCCACGCGCGGTTTCTTCCACTTCGCCCAAAATCAAAGGAAGGAAGGTATTGCTTCTATTGATGACCTTGGAAATGCGAAAGCTGTTTTTGCCGACGATCCCATTGAAGGAAGCCTTGCGGGAAAGCTCGGTTCTTTTGTCGAGAAAATTGACCTCCAACGTTTTTTTGGAAATATGCTCCATGACCTCCTCTTTGGAAAGAGCGCTGACAAGCGTTTCGCTATGAAAAGGAATCAGGGTCATGGATTCAGAAATGGACTAAAATTTATTAAGGGAGGATAATTTACGAATTAAGATTTGGGATATACGATTTAGAATTACGAAATACGAAATGAGAAATACGAGCAGCAGAGAAGATTTTGGCCAATCTCGAGTCTCTCAATCTCCATTCTCTAATAATGAACATCGAATAATGAAGAACCTTCCAACTTTACCACTTTTCAACTTTTAACCGCCACACAAGAAATCTCCACATTCACATTTTTAGGGAGCTTAGATACTTCTACGGTCTCACGTGCAGGAGGATTGCTCTTGAAATACTGTCCATAGGCCTCATTGATCGTTGCAAACTCATCCATGGATTTGATAAAAATGGTGCACTTCACCACATCTCCAAAACCAAAGTCAGCTGCACGAAGGACAGCCTCCAGGTTTTTCATCACCGCGTGAGTTTCTTCCGTGATATTTTCATTGATCAGTTCTCCGGTTTCTGCATCCAGAGGAATCTGACCGGATACATACAAGGTATTTCCTGCCAAAACAGCCTGAGAATAAGGTCCAATAGGTGCCGGAGCTTCTGGGGTAAAGATGATTTGGTTTGCCATATTATTTTAAAGTATCAAGTATTAAGTATTAAGTATCAAGATTTTGGTACCAAGTCCAAAGTACAAGGTACAAAGTAGGGTTAAAAGTAATTAGGATGAAACAATTCCCCATTGCTAAGAAATTACTCTTTAAAGAGGGAATTGGTCGGAGTAAACATTCGTGTATTTTGCAAATACAACTTACGACTCACCACTTACAAAATCACATCTCAAACTGAGACTGATCACTGCCCCATTTCCACTAAATCACTGCTTCTTCGCTTCTTCCCAAAAGACATCCATTTCTGCTAGGGTCATATCAGAAAGGTTCTTTCCAGCAGATTTGGCTGAATTTTCTAGGTACTGGAATCGCTTGATGAATTTTTTGTTGGTTCGCTCCAAAGCCTCTTCAGGATTGATATCAATAAATCGTGCATAATTGATCAGAGAAAAAAGTAAGTCTCCGAACTCTCCACTGGCTTTTTCCTGGTCGATTTCCTTTTCATCCGCAGCATTGAATTCGGCCTTGAACTCTTGCATTTCCTCCTCCACTTTTTCCCAAACCTGATGTTTTTCTTCCCAATCAAAACCCACTCCTCGGGCTTTTTCCTGAATTCTCATCGCTTTGATCAAGGCTGGAAGGGAGCGGGGCACTCCACCCAAAACGGATTTATTGCCTTTTTCCTGAAGTTTGATTTTTTCCCAATTTTGACTGACTGTATCCGCATCATTGGCCTCCGTATCTCCATAAATATGGGGATGGCGGCGGATGAGTTTTTCGCAGAGTGCATCGATCAGGGTAGTCACATCAAAGTTGCCCTCTTCGGAACCAATTTTGGCATAAAAGACTATATGAAGTAGGATGTCCCCGAGTTCCTTTTTGATTTCTTCGGGATTGCCATCCAAGATAGCGTCCGACAATTCAAATGTCTCCTCAATCGTCAGATGTCTCAGGCTTTCAGTGGTTTGCTTCCTGTCCCAAGGGCATTGGGCACGAAGCTCATCCATGATGGTCAATAGGCGGTCAAAGGCTGCTAATTGCTCAGCCCGGGTACTCAAATTAGACATTGCGTGGGAAACTAAGTTTGATTTGTGGTCGTTTTCGAAGTAAAGCTTTAAATTTGCGCAAATTTATCCGTTATGACAACAGTATTAATAACCCTGGGCTTTGTGGCATTATTCTTCGTTTTGATGTCTGTAAGGCTCCTATTCCTAAAAAACGGAGAATTCAAAGGCACCTGTGCCTCCCAAAATCCCTATCTCAACAAAGACGGCGGAACCTGTAGCTATTGTGGAAAAACCGTAGATGCGAATAGCAGCTGTGGCAATCCAGACAATGAGGTGGACAAGGTTTTGGCCAAATTCAAATAAATAACCATCCCGCTTGTGGGCGGGATTTTTTAATAAGTTGTACTTAATTCACTTCTGTACGTGTCGTTAATCAAATCTATCTCTGGAATCAGAGGTACTATTGGAGGAAAAGCTGGTGAGGGTCTCACTCCCATCGATGTAGTCAAATTTGCATCTGCTTATGGTGCATGGGTTTTGGAAAAAACCGGAAATGCGAAGGTGGTCATCGGTCGGGATGCCCGATTGTCAGGTGACATGGTTTCGCGTTTGGTTTCTGCCACCCTGCAAGGATTGGGAATCCACGTGATCGATCTCGGTCTGAGCACTACCCCGACGGTAGAATTCGCAGTTCCTTTGGAAAAAGCCGGTGGAGGAATCATCCTGACAGCCAGCCACAATCCTATTCAATGGAATGCGCTGAAATTGTTGAACTCCAAAGGAGAATTTATTTCAGATGCAGAAGGAAAAGATATTCTTCAAAAAGCCGAAAATGAGGATTTCACCTTCGCAGAAGTAAAAAAATTGGGTGCTTACACGTTTGTAGATAACTATATCGACCGTCATATCCAGCATGTATTGGATTTGGAATTGGTAGATGTGGAAGCCATCAAAGCCCGTAATTTCAAAATTGTTGTGGATGCGGTTAATTCCACCGGGGGCATTGCCGTTCCA
Source organism: Algoriphagus vanfongensis DSM 17529 (assembly GCF_000429465.1). GTDB lineage: Bacteria > Bacteroidota > Bacteroidia > Cytophagales > Cyclobacteriaceae > Algoriphagus > Algoriphagus vanfongensis. The sequence goes on from NZ_AUBX01000015.1 coordinate 283,814, forward strand.
AAATTGCTTCGTGCTCTGGGAGTTGAAGTAATCGAAGAAATGTTCTGTACCCCTGATGGTCATTTCCCTCACAACCCTGAGCCACTTCCTGAAAACCTGAGAGATATTTCTCAAAAGTTGGAAAAAGGAAGCTTTGATCTAGGAATCGTGGTGGATCCAGATGTGGACCGTTTGGCGTTTATCACTGAGGATGGATCTCCATTTGGTGAAGAATATACCTTGGTGGCTGTTGCAGACTATGTGCTGTCACAAACTCCTGGAAATACCGTTTCCAACCTTTCTTCCACTCGTGCATTGAGAGATGTGACTGAAAAAAGAGGTGGAGCCTATACCGCCGCAGCTGTGGGAGAAGTGAATGTGGTGAACCAAATGAAAGCCGTAGATGCGGTGATCGGTGGAGAAGGAAACGGCGGAATCATCTATCCCACCTCACACTATGGAAGAGACGCCTTGGTTGGGATTGGTTTGTTTTTGACACATTTGGCTAAATTTGGAAAGACAATCTCCAGACTGAGAGCGACTTACCCCAGCTATTATATTTCCAAAAATAAGATTGAGTTGACTCCGGAGATCAATGTGGATCGGATTCTGGATGCCATCAAAACCAAATACCAAAAGCATCCGATCAATGACATAGACGGTGTCAAGATCGAGTTTGAAAAGGAATGGGTGCATTTGAGAAAATCCAATACTGAGCCGATTATCAGAATCTATTCGGAGTCTGATTCAGAAGCGACCGCCGAGCATTTGGCAAAGAAAATCATGCAGGATATCAAGGAGGTGGTTTCCGCTTCCCTGCTATAAACTATAGAATACAAACCCAACTAGTAAAGAGATGAAAGTCTATTTTGATAATGCCGCAACTACAGCTATGGATGAGCGAGTGATCGAAGCCATGCTGCCCTATATGAGGGATCACTATGGCAATCCTTCCTCCGTTCACAGTCATGGACGTGAAGTGCGTACTGCCATAGAGAGATCAAGAAAGAAAGTGGCGGAACTGCTCAATACGACTCCTGCTGAGATTTTCTTTACTTCAGGCGGTACAGAGGCTGATAATACGGCTTTGGTTTGCGGCATCGAAACTCATGGCATTACCCATGCGATCACCTCTCCTTTGGAGCATCATGCGGTACTGCACACGCTGGAAGTTTGTGAGCAAAAAGGCAAACTCAAATTGACCAAATTGGATGTCAATGAGCAAGGTGAAATTGACTTGGATCAGCTGGAAGCAAGCCTGAAAGCCAACCCAAACTCTTTGGTTTCCCTAATGCATGCCAATAATGAGATCGGAAATATCAATGACCTGAATCGCATCGGTTCCTTGGCAAAAGAATATGGAGCCTTCTTCCATTCTGATACTGTTCAGACCATGGGACATTATGTGCATGATCTGAAATCCTTGCCTGTTGATTCTATTGTTGCTGGTGGTCATAAGTTTCATGGACCGAAAGGATCTGGTTTCTTGTATGTGAGAAAAGACAAGAAGATCCATCCATTTATTCACGGTGGAGCTCAGGAGAGAAACATGAGAGGTGGAACGGAGAACGTGATCGGAATCATCGGCATCGCGAAAGCTTTGGAATTGGCGTATGAAGATATGGCTGCACATGAAACTCACGTGAAAGCTTTGAAGAAGCATTTCATCGAAAAGCTAACAGCTGGTATTCCAGATGTGGAGTTCAATGGATTGTCTGCCGACTTGGATAAGTCTTTGTATACAGTATTGAATGTGAGTTTGCCTCCATCTGAAGCCAATGCAGGGATGCTATTGTTCAACTTGGACCTGGAAGGGATTTCCGCATCAGGTGGATCTGCTTGCAGCTCTGGTGCGACCGTCGGATCGCATGTTTTGAGAGCCTTGAATCACAAGCCGGAGAGAGATTCAGTTCGATTCTCATTCAGCCGATACAACACCATCGAAGACGTAGACTACGCAGTTGAAAAACTCAAAGAACTCTACGCTGTGGAGGTATAAATTAGGAAGGGAGCTGAAAGGCTCCTTTTTTGTTTCAATTTTGAAGAGTTCAATAATTATTGGTGTTTTTCAATTAAATTGAATTATGAAAACTCAATATCTTAAACATCAATTTGTTACAAATCCTCAGGGTGAGAAAGTAGCTGTGATTGTTCCTATCCATGAATATGAAAAAATGCTCGAGGAATTGGAAGAGTTGGAGGATATCAGACTTTATGATGAGGCAAAAGTTTCAGATAGTGGGGAACGCATTTCTATCTCCGATTATATGAAAAAGAGAAATCTAAAGGATGGGTAAATATGAGATACTTTTTAACCCAAAAGCCGAGAAGCAATTAGACAAATTATCCAATCAGGTAGTTAAGCCTATTTTGGAAGCCATACTATCCCTATCAGAAGACCCTCGACCCTCAGGTTGCAAGAAATTAAAAGGAAGACCTGCCTATAGAATAAGGGTTCAAAACTACAGGGTAATCTATGAAATTCTTGACAAAGTGCTTTTAGTTGAAGTGATTGCTATTGGACATCGAAAAGATATCTACAAGTAATACCTTGCTTCAAATTCTCATTTCCCTTTATACCCAATCGCATAAGGAGTCCAGATTTCGTAGATAGGATTTCCGGTAGAGCTCAGGCCACTGTGATGCCATTCGCCATCGATCACTTCATAATCAAAGCTCAAACTTGCCCCTACTCTTGAATCGTCTCTTGAGAAAAAGGTGATGTTTTCAGTATATTTTCCGTCGATTGCTGTGTATGTTCCTCCTCCAGATCCAGAAAATTCCTTAGTCTCTGAATTGAAAGCTATCCACTGAAATCTTCCTCCAGAAAGAATCTTGACCGTCCGTCTGGCTCCCGGAGTGCTTCTGGAGATTTCTCCATCTCTTTTTCTTCCTGTGATTACCCAGTTGCCAGTGAGATCATCAGGTTCGGCAGGCAACTTTTCCCAGATTTCCACGAGCATATTGCCTTTGATTTCCGAACTGATCACAATTTTACCATCTACAAAGTCCAGTTTGTATTTGTTGTTGGTGCCAACTTGAAATGGATCAAGGGTGAAAAAATCGAGCGTTTCCACGTAGCTGTTTCCTTCCAACGTAAAGGGACCACCTCCCGCCCCGATGAAGTGATTGTCAGCTACATTTTTGGCTCCAAATGCAAAATAATCATCCTGATAGATTTTGATGTACTCCACGTCTGTGACAGGTTGGCCATTTTGATGGGTCATTTTCCAGGCACCTTCGAGAGACTGTCCATACACGAGGGACAAAAGGAATAAAAATGGGAGAACTAGAAGTTTTTTCATGAGATGGATCGAATGTCTTTGCTCAAATTCCAAAACAATTGCCGAAAAATCAACACTTTCTGTACCGATGGCATCTTTTCTTTGATAGACTTGTAGGATGAAAAGCTACATTCTTGCCTTTCCGCTGTCAAAAATTGAAGAGATGTTTCCCAATCGCTGCATCAAACAGGTAGATTTGGATGGCTTGAAAGTGGGCGTAACAAGAATAGAGGAGGAATTTTTTGCTTTCGAAAGCACTTGTCCCCATCGATTGACTTCCTTGATTCCCGGAGAGATTTCCGAATCAAAAGAAGTCATTTGTCCACTTCACTCTTACAGATTTGATTTGAATTCCGGAGCCGTCAAAGCAGGAATGTGTGGAGATTTGAAAGTCTATCCGGTCGAAATGGACGAAGCTGGCTTGAAAATTTCAATCCCTGAGATTAGTAATTGAACGCAAGCTTGATTCCGCCGTAGTAATTTCTCTCCGGAGCCGGTTGATAGTATCTTCCACCAAATGGATTCAGGTCATTTCCCAAAGAATATAATTCATCCAGAAGATTGTCTACTCCTGTGAAAACCTCCAAATCCCAATTGCTGAATGATCGGACATAGCCCAGCCTCGCATTGATCAAATTAAATGGATCAGAATAAACCGTATTGGCATCGTCGAGAGGGATTTCTCCAGTGTATTGATGAGTCAGGTTGAGATAGATGCCTGGCTTAGTTCTAAGGTCAAGTCGTGTCACCAAGTTAGTTTTTGGCACTCCGGTCAGCTCATTTCCGGAGAAGTCATTTTCGCCTTTTTGGTAGTCTTTAAACTCGAAAAACTGTCCAGTATAAGCTGTTCCGATCAAAACGTCTTGAAAGAATCCTGAAGCATTTCTCAGCAGTGCATAATCTATAGAAGCCTCAATTCCCTTTTGATCTGTCGCTCCCGCATTCCGGAAAAGTACCACGCCATTTTCATTGGTATAGGTGGTGATGGTCTCTTTCAGTTGGAGGTAGTAGGCGATCAATTCCACATTGAATTTTTCTTTCCCAAGCCTATAACCCACTTCGAAGTTGGTCCCTTTTTCGGCTTCCAAATCCAGATTGACACTTCCTTCATTAGTTCTCACCTCGTCGATAGTTGGAGGAGAAAAACCTCCGCTCACGGATCCATATACTGAGCTAAAGGCCGAAAGGCCATAATTCAAGGCGACTCGAGGAACTACCACGGGATCAAATGTGCGGCTGTTTAATCCAGTTGGACCTCCTGAAGCATCTATTTGGCGATCGATTTCATAGCCAGAGAAGTTTTCACTTAGCCCAAGTGTGAAGAGAAGCTTCTCTGTAAAATTCAACTCCGCCTGTTGAAACAAGAATCCTTGATAAGCCCGTAGTTTATCCGCAAAGCGAACTGTATCTGCATCTCCTGATCTATTGCCAAAATTCTGAGCATCCGTCCAGCTATTTTGGTATTCTGCTCCAGCGACGAGTCGAAGAGCTTTTCCAGCAAATTGACTTTCATGCGTGAACTTGGTTCTCGCGCCATAGCCAAAACCCAGCTCCTTTTTATAATCCAGGATAAATGGATTTTCGAAATCATTCGTGTTGAGATAAAGAGTCGTGCTGTTTTGGGTTTTTTCAGAAAAACGATACACATGCCCTAAGGAAAGCAAAAGTGACTTTTGGGCAATCGAACTGTTTTGTTCTACAGATCCAGGCCGGGCATGTTTCGGGTCATCCGCGACTTGATCTGCATTGAGAGCTCCGGGGATTTGATAGTTCAGATCCGAAATCAGCATTTGGGTACGGAATTCCTGTTTTTCGGAAATTGGGAAATATCCGCCCAATTGGAAAACCTTCCGATCCATGGCGGAATGATCTCGATAGCCATGGGATTTTTGGCTGACAAAAGAGGCTTCAATACCACCGTTTCCGATGGTCTGGGTGAGTCCAAGCCGGTATTTACGCAAGCCAAAACTTCCCGTCAAGTAGTCCGCGGCAATGCGATTGGAATTCAAAATAGGCTTGCTGAAAAGTGAAATAGCTCCTCCATTCCCGGCACCATAAATACTTCCTGAAGGTCCTTTGATGACTTCCGAGCTTTTGATGTTGGATAGATCCAGCAAGTTCAGAGCGGTAGTACCATCCGGAGCAGTGAAAGGCACATCATTCCAATAGACTTTGACATTTCTCACACCAAAAGGAGCTCTCAAAGAACTTCCTCGAATAGAAATCCGGTAGCTTGCAGGAGCTCTTTCTTCGATTCGTACTCCAGCTTTCTGGTTGAAAGCATTTACGGGAGATATTTCATTGAACCGGGCAAAATCCCGCTCGTTGACTTTGACGATGGCGGCAGACTGCTCCAAAAGCGGTCTTTCTGACTCAAAAGCTGAAACTGTCACCGCAGATAGGTTCATGACTTCAGGTATCAATTCAACTTGATATTCACCCGCTTCAAACCATTTTTCCAAGTATTCATAGCCTTCCTTGGCAAAAGAAATCCGCACACCATCCCCTGCTATTGCGATAATTCCGCTGCCGTTCGTCGTCAGGAATTTTTGATTTTCGGGACGCACCCGCACATTTTCCAGAGGAAGCCCACTCACTTGATCCGTGATTGTCAATTGGATTTGTGCCTGAGCGGTGAGAGAGGATATACAAATCAGAAGAACCAGCAATCTTTTCATAGTCGAAAATTAATAGGAATCGAATAGAGAACGGCATAAATCTTCTCAAACGGTCAGATTTGACTGAGACTCCTTCTCGAAAAGATAGCGAGTGCCCCTTACTAGACAGTTTGTAGAAGGTTGTTTTCCTATTATTTATAAAAAGCCCAAAAGACTTCCTGTATTTTTTTCTTTAAAATATCCCTGAAATTCGGTAGTATGCTAGCTCAAATTTGATTTCATGAAAAAGTATGTTTGGCCTTTGATGGCCCTAGGATTAAGTTACTGTCAGGAAAAAGCTCCTGCACCCGAACCGATTTTGCCAGTACCACATGAGCGCCAAGTCGCTTGGCAGGAATTGGAATTTTATGGTTTTGTGCATTTTAATATGAATACCTTCTCCGATCGTGAGTGGGGATTCGGAGATGAAAAGCCAGAGCAGTTTAATCCTACGGAACTGGATGCCAGACAATGGGCTAGAATCGCCAAGGAAGCAGGGATGAAGGGCTTGATCATCACAGCAAAACACCATGATGGTTTTGTATTGTGGCCTTCAGCCTACACCGAGCATTCAGTCAAAAACAGCCCATGGAGAGACGGAAAGGGTGATTTGATCCAGGAATTGAGAGATGCTTGTGATGAGTATGGGTTGGAGTTTGGGATTTACTATTCCCCATGGGATAGAAATCATCCCGAGTATGGACGTCCCGAATACATGACTTACATGAAAAACCAGCTGACAGAACTCTTGACCAATTATGGAGAAGTTTTCGAGGTGTGGTTTGACGGAGCCAATGGAGGCGATGGCTGGTATGGAGGAGCCAATGAAACCAGAAAAGTAGATAAAAGAACGTATTACAACTGGCCAGAAATCCACCAAATGGTGAGGGATATGCAGCCGGGAGCGATGATGTTCAGTGATGCAGGACCGGACGTAAGATGGGTTGGCAATGAGCATGGATTTGCCTACGAGACTACTTGGTCTAATCTGATGCGTGACTCAGTCTACGCAGGTATGCCAGAATATTCCCAAAAGTGGGCCTCTGGGCAAGAAAACGGCACGCACTGGGTGCCAGCTGAGTCGGATGTCAGCATTCGTCCAGGATGGTACTATCACAAGTATGAGGATCATATGGTCCGGTCACTTCCGGACTTGATGGAGATATATTACAATAGTATCGGTCGCAACTCTTCACTTTTGATCAATTTCCCGGTAGATACCAGAGGTTTGATCCATGAGAATGATGAAGCAGCGATCTTGAAAATGGCCGCCAAAATCAGAGAAGATTTTGCAAACAATCTAGCCATGAATGCTTCTATCTCAGCCAGCTCAGACAGAGGCTATGGCTATGAAGCTGAGCTTGCAGTAGATGGAGATTACGAAACGTATTGGACGCTGGAAGATGCTGCTGGTCCTGAAGCTAGTTTGGAACTCGATTTTGGGAAAGAAGTGTCCTTCAATCGACTGCTTTTGCAGGAATATACACAACTTGGACAGCGAGTGAAGGCATTTTCTTTGGAGAAAGAAGTCGATGGTACTTGGGAAAAAATCGCCGAAGGAACGACCGTGGGGCACAAAAGAATCTTGAGATTTCCAGATGTGACTGCGGAGAAAATCCGGATCAACTTTGAAGATGGAAAGGGAATCCCGGTGATTTCTGAAGTGGGTATTTACTATGCTCCTAAGATGCTATTAGCTCCGGAGATCAAAAGAGAAAAGTCAGGTTTGTTGACTTTGGTGTCACCGGACGAAGGGCTAGAGATTTATTATACAACCGATGGATCTGAGCCGACGAATTCTTCTCAGAAATATTCCGCTCCGATTCAGGTATCGGAAGCCACTACTTTACAGACGATCACTTTTGATCCAGTGTCTGGCAAAGCCAGTGACCCAAAACGTGCTGATCTGGACTATCCAAAAGCCAAATGGGAGACTCAAGCAGAAAATGGAGAGAGAGCTTTGGATGAAAATATTCATAGCTATGTGACTACCAAAAACAATGAGTTGATCGTGGATTTGGGTGAGACGCTGGAGATTCAGGGTTTTAGTTATTTCCCGATGCAAGCAAGATATCCAAGCGGACATATCACCAATTATGCCTTTGAAGTAAGTCAGGATGGAAAATCCTGGAAGCAAGTCGCTAGCGGAGAGTTTTCGAATGTCGTCAATAGTCCGATTGAGCAGAAGATCAAGTTTGATACTACAGCAGCTCAATGGATCAAAATCAAAGCCATCAAAACTGCAGATGGCAACCCAGCTACTTTGGCTGAGCTGGGAGTTTTGACCAAATAAAAACTGAACGAGGGAATTGACCGGGAAAAATGGGTTTTTGAAGATAAAATCCCTACTTTCTCGGTCAATTTGCTAATAACCCCACTGAACCTATGAACAGACGTCATGCCTTGCGGCATATCGCATTGATTTCCGGAGGACTTGCCCTGATTCCTTCCTGTGATTTCAGTAGTGACGATATCCTTGCCGCTTACGAAAAACTACAGGTCACTGCTTCTCAAAAAGAACTTTTGGGCGCAGTTTCCAATACAATTATACCTTCAGGGGAGATCAAGGGAGCTTTGGACATAGCTGTTCCTGATTTTATTCTCGTGATGGTCAATGATTGCTATACCGAAGAAGCTCAAAAGCAGTTTACTGCTGGTCTGAAAGCATTTCCGGATTTTGCAGGAAAAGGATTTGCCGAGCTAACTACCAAAGAAAGAGAGACCAAAATCCAAGAAGGGTTAGCGCTCGAGGGCGATGATACAGAAGCCGGACTAAAGCAAAAGTCGATTGCTTTTTTCCTCAACAATACCAAGCGTCTGACTATCCAGGGCTACATGGCTTCCGAATACATCCAGACAGAAGTGATTCCTTATTCTCTGATTCCGGGTCCGTACAATGGAGCCGTATTGATCTCAGACATTCAAAAACCGCGCATCAATGGCTAATCTGAATATCCGCAACAAACAGGAAAGAACATACGAAGCCATCGTGATCGGTTCGGGGATCAGTGGAGGCTGGGCCGCCAAAGAGCTTTGCGACTTGGGTGTCAAGACTTTGATGCTGGAGCGGGGTAGAGATGTCAAGCATGTCAAAGATTATCCTACTACCACGATGCTTCCTTATGAGTTTGAGCATCGGAACCAGCTGACCGAGGAGATCAAAAAGGAAAACCCCGTAGTCAGTCGTTGCTATGCTTTTCGGGAAGATGCCATGCATTTTTTCGTCAAAGACAAAGAGCATCCTTATGTCCAAGAGAAACCATTTGACTGGATCAGAGGCTATCAAGTTGGGGGTAAATCTCTTCTGTGGGCCAGACAAGTACAGCGATGGTCAGACTTGGATTTCGAAGGTCCTGCGCGGGATGGATTTGCAGTGGACTGGCCGATCAGATATAAGGATCTGGAAAAGTGGTACAGCCATGTGGAGAAATTCGCCGGGGTATCTGGGTTCAAAGACGGGATCGACGTGCTTCCCGATGGGGAGTTTCTTCCGGGCTATGATTTGAATATTGTAGAAAAGCATTTTGCGGATCAGCTGAAGAAGCATTATGGAGGAGATCGCCATCTGATCTCGGCTAGATGCGCCCATATTCATGGCAATGTGGAGCATTTTGTGGATCAGGGCCGGACTATGTGTCAAAACCGAAATCTTTGCCAGAGAGGATGTCCTTTCGGAGGGTATTTCAGTTCCAATTCGTCTACAATTCCATGGGCTTTGAAGACGGGAAATTTGACCATGAGGCCTGATGCAGTCGTGGAGTCCATTATTTATGATGAAGAAAAAGGCAAAGCGACGGGTGTACGGGTGATAGATCGGTTGACCAAAGAAGTAGAGGAGTTTTATGCAGATGTCATTTTCTTGAATGCTGCCGCATTAAATTCCAATTTGGTCTTGTTGAACTCCACATCGAATCGATTCCCCAATGGACTTGGTAATGACAATGGGCTGTTGGGTAAGTACGTGGCTTTTCATAACTACAGAGCTCAGGTCTCTGGGATCCATGAGGGACATACAGAATATACCACATCTGGAGGAAGACCGACAAGTGGTTATTTCCCAAGATTTAGAAATGTTCACAAGCAAGAAACAGACTTTTTGCGTGGCTATGCAGCTGGATTTTCTGCCAGCCGTGGCGTAAGACCAAATACAGAGGCAATTGGGATGGAGCTGAAAAACAACCTGCTCAATCCGGACCAATATGGGCCTTGGTATGTAGGTTCGCACATGATGGGAGAGACTATTCCGAAGGAAAGCAACTACGTGCGACTAGATCCAAATCAAAAAGATGAATGGGGAATGCCTCTCTTGAGCATCAATATCGACTATGATGACAATGACGAGAAAATGATCAAAGACTATCAGGAACAAATGTCTGATATGTTTGAAAAAGCAGGCTTCACGAACATTCGTGTCAATGATGATCATCGACTTCCAGGCTTGGATATCCACGAAATGGGCGGTGTAAGAATGGGCAAAGATCCAAAAACGTCTTTGCTGAATGCCAACCATCAGCTGCATGCCGTACCAAATGTCTATGTGACAGATGGGGCTTCCATGACTTCTACTTCGACGCAAAATCCTTCATTGACTTATATGGCCTTTGCAGCTAGGGCGGCTCATCATGCCGTGGCTGAAAGCAAAAAATAAATCAGAAGGCAGTATAAATAATTTGAAAATCCCGCTTCGAAAGGAGCGGGATTTTTTAGTGGATTGCCGAAGAATTCTTACCAACAATTCATAAAGCTTCTCTTGCTATACTTTAGGTCTTTTAATCCTTGGAAAAAGAAAAAATGTGGCTTTTCTCAAATCCTCAGAAAAGCTTCTGGTACATCTCCTCCAATTTGCTGACCTGGATGATTTCTATTTTGAATTTTTTCAGATCCAATCCTTTGACAGCGTATTTCGAAAGTATGATTTTTTGGAAACCCAACTTTTCGGCTTCGGCAATGCGGTTTTCTATTCTGGAAACGGCTCGGATTTCGCCACCAAGACCTACCTCGCCAGCAAAACAAACTTGCTCCGAGACAGGAGTGTCTTCGTAGCTTGAAATCAAACTGGCACAGACAGCCAAGTCCAAGGCTGGATCATCGACTCTGAGTCCACCGGCCACATTCAAAAATACATCCTGATTGCCGACACGCATTCCTCCCCTTTTTTCCAAAACTGCCAACAGCATGTTGAGCCGCTTGGCATCATGGCCTGTGCTGCTTCGCTGAGGAGTACCGTAAGTTGCCGGGCTGACCAGAGATTGAATTTCGATTAACAAAGGTCGATTCCCTTCCATCATGGCTCCAATTGCTACTCCATTCAATACTTCCTCGCGTTGTGTCAGGAGAATTTCAGAGGGGTTTGCCACAGTCCTGAGCCCTTCGGCCCGCATTTCATAGATTCCCAGTTCGTGAGTAGAGCCAAATCTATTTTTGGAAGTTCGGAGGATTCTGTAGGTCATATGCCGATCTCCTTCAAATTGCAAGACAGTATCCACCGTGTGTTCCAGGACTTTAGGGCCAGCGATAGAGCCGTCCTTGGTGATGTGACCGATCAGAAAAACAGGAGTTCCCGTTTCCTTCGCAAATTTCATCAACTCAGCAGTACATTCACGGACTTGAGAAACTGATCCCGCGGCTGATTCCACGTATTGACTAGTCAGCGTTTGGATGGAGTCTATGATCAAAAAATCTGGCTTGAGGATTTCTACCTGCTGAAAGATCTGTTGGGTGTTGGTTTCAGAAAGTACGTAGCAGCCTGGGTTTTTGGCTTCCATGCGATCTGCCCGCATCTTGATCTGAGTTTCGCTTTCCTCGCCTGAGACGTACAGAATCGTCTTTTCCTTTAAAGTCAAAGCGATCTGAAGCATCAGAGTGGACTTGCCGATTCCCGGCTCTCCTCCTATCAAAACCAATGAGCCCGGGACAATTCCTCCTCCTAATACCCTATCCAATTCCGGATCACCGGTGATCCATCGGGCTTGCTCCTCGTAGTTGACTTCTGCGATTTTTTGAGGTTTGGAGACCTTTTTGGAGCTGTTTCCTGATGGTTTCCAACTTCCCTTTCCTGATTCTTCCTTTTGGATGACTTCTTCGACATAGGTGTTCCATTCTCCACAAGCAGGACATTTACCTAGCCATTTGGGACTTTGGGCACCGCAGTTTTGACAGAAAAAGGAGGTTTTTACTTTAGCCATTTTGAAGTGAGAAATACGAATTACGATTTACGAAGGACAGTAAGTGATCTAGTCTTGATTCTTGTATCTAGCATCTTGTGTCTTTTAATGTGCTTCCAGCCAATCATTTCCAATCCCTACTTCGACTTCGAGTGGTACTGCCAATTGGATGGCGTTGGCCATGAGACCTGGAACATTGGCTTTTAGGACTTCCACTTCATCCTTGTGCGCATCAAATACAAGTTCATCGTGAACCTGAAGGATCATTTTGGATTGGAGTTTCTCTTTTTCCATCCAATCATGCACCTGGATCATCGCCACTTTGATCAGATCAGCAGCAGAGCCTTGGATTGGAGCGTTGATGGCATTTCTCTCTGCAAATCCTCTCATAGTCACATTGCGGCTATTGATATCTCTCAGATAGCGCCTTCTGCCCAAGATCGTCTCTACGTATTCTTCTTTTCTGGCCTTTTCGATGGCTCCGTCCATATATTCCTTCACAGCAGGGAATTCTTTGAAGTAGGCATCGATGATTTCCTTGGCTTCAGTTCTTGATATGGATAGCCTTTGGGAAAGTCCAAATGCCGAAATCCCATAGATAATCCCAAAGTTGGCGGTTTTGGCTTTTCTTCTCATATCGGAAGTGACTTCATCCAGAGGCACTTGAAAAATCTTAGCAGCAGTGGTGGAGTGAATGTCACGACCGGTTCTGAAAGCTTCAATCATGGATTGATCCCCTGAGAAAGCGGCCATAATCCGAAGCTCGATCTGAGAGTAATCCGCTGCTAAGAGTACATGATTTTCATCTCTTGGGACGAAAGCTTTTCTGATTTCCCGACCTCTATCCGTTCTGATCGGGATATTTTGAAGGTTAGGATTGATAGATGAAAGTCGTCCTGTGGCCGCGACAAACTGATTGTAGGTTGTGTGGATTCTTCCAGTTTTGGAATTGATCATGGTCGGTAAGGCATCCACATAGGTAGACTTGAGTTTCACCATTTGGCGGAAATCCAGAATTGCCTGAGCAATTTCATGCTCATTGGCCAGCTTACTCAAAACCTCCTCTCCTGTTGCATATTGGCCAGTTTTGGTCTTTTTCGCCTTGGGGTCCAATTTTAGTTTTTCAAACAATACGTCTCCCAGTTGCTTGGGAGAAGCAAGGTTAAATTTGACTCCGGCGATCTCATAGACGCGTTTTTCTATTTCCTGGCTTTCTGTTTCCAGAGCTTTGGAAAGCTCGGCAAGGCTCTCTGTATCGATCCGTACTCCTTCAAACTCCATCTTGGTAAGCACGGGAATCAGCGGGTTTTCTACTTCATCAAATAGCTTTTGAAGTTCATTTTCCTTCAGGATCGGATCAAAAATTTCTTTGAGCTGGAGTGTGATATCGGCATCTTCAGAGGCGTAGGAAGTGACTTCATCTTCATCCACATCCCGCATATTGCCTTGATTTTTACCTTTTTTGCCGATAAGTTCTGTGATAGAAACAGGCTTGTAATTCAAGTAATGCTCCGCCAGCCAATCCATGCCGTGTTTGCCTTCTGGCTCGATGAGGTAGTGGGCCAGCATGGTGTCATAGAGAGCTCCTTTGACTTCAATCCCATAATTTTTCAATACCAAAAGGTCGTATTTGATATTTTGACCAACTTTTTGGATTTGCTCGTTTTGGAAAAATGGAGTGAGCTGTTGCAAAATCTTCTGGGTCTCGGAGGGATCCTCTGGGCAGGGAATGTAATAGGCTTCCCCCGTGAGATAGGCAAATGATAGCCCGACTAGTTCGGCTTCCATCGCATTGACCGAGGTGGTTTCCGTATCAAAACAAACCGTTTTCTGAAGCATCAGGTACTCCATCAATTCTGCAATTGATTCTTTGCCTTTGACCTTATGATATTGATGCAGTCGGCTTGCGATCGTACCCGGTACTACAGGTGCAGAAGTCTGGACAGTTTCTTCTTCAAACTCAATCTCTACCGCAGCAGATGAACTTGGAGCTTCGCCAAACAAACCCAATTGTTCATTTTTCTGAATGACTGATTTTTTACCTTCTGTCTTGAAAATCCTATTGGATAGGGTTCGGAATTCTAGCTCTGTGAATATTGCCCGTAGCTTCTCCTCATCAAATCCATCATACCGCAAGTCCTCTTCATCAAAATCAATTGGCACATCAATTTTAATTGTAGCCAATTCTTTTGAAAGCAATCCTTGTGCGGCAAAATTTTCCACATTTTCTTTTTGCTTGCCTTTGAGTTGATCTGTGTTTTTGACGAGTTCTTCAATAGTCCCAAACTGCTTCAATAATTTTGTGGCTGTTTTGGCACCGATACCGGGGATTCCAGGGATGTTATCCACAGCATCACCCATCAATCCCAAAATGTCCCGCACTTGGTCTACATTCTCTATGTCCCATTTGGCACAGACTTCTTTTGGTCCCATGATATCCACAGCATTGCCCATGAAGGCTGGTTTGTAGAGGAAAATGTGGTCATCCACCACCTGACCATAATCCTTGTCCGGAGTCATCATATAGACTGTGAAGGATTCTTTTTCTGCCTTTTTGGCGATAGTACCGATGATATCATCCGCCTCAAATCCCTCCATTTCCAGTAGAGGAATCTTAAATGCTTTGACTATTTCTTTGACCCAGGGGATCGAAACAGTAATGTCTTCAGGCTGCTCTTGTCTATTGGCTTTGTAGGCCTCAAACTGTTCATGCCTAAATGTAGGGCCCGGCAGGTCAAATGCCACTGCGATGTGACTTGGTTTCTCTTTGGTCAGCACCTCCATCAAGGTATTGGTAAAGCCCAGCATCACTCCGGTATTGAGCCCTTTGGAATTGATTCTAGGATTTTTGCTAAAGGCAAAATGGGCTCTATAAATGAGCGCCATCGCGTCCAGAAGAAATAATTTATGCGGTTGATTTTGAGACATGATCCGTTTTTCGGGTTGAAAAAAGACAAGTGAATTAGCCCTCCAAGGTACAAAAATTAGGTGGGGACTTCGGTCACATAAAAGCGGTTAATTGGACCTCCTGATGACCAGATGTGACAATTTGTTTCCCAAAAC
Source organism: Algoriphagus vanfongensis DSM 17529 (assembly GCF_000429465.1). Lineage (GTDB taxonomy): Bacteria > Bacteroidota > Bacteroidia > Cytophagales > Cyclobacteriaceae > Algoriphagus > Algoriphagus vanfongensis. Next base: position 298,961 of record NZ_AUBX01000015.1, read on the forward strand.
CAAGTTTTGCCTTGTCCTAGCTACGGGTGAAAATACTTTATTTCAGGATTTTATTGATCAATTGGAAAAAGTTGAACAACTTAAAGCTTATTCACTTAACCACTTAAATGATGAAAAAACTTTTGATGATTTTCGCCCTATTTCTGTCTTTTCAGTTTGTAGAGGCTGCCCCATTGGCTAATGATACCAAAGGGAATGACAAAAAAGAAACCAAACTAACCGAGGAAGAGCAAGCCAAGGTGGACGAAATGAAAGCCAGACTGGATGAAATCATGGCCATGGATTTTGCCAATATGTCTCGCGATGAAAAGAAAGAAATCAAGGCCGAACTCAAAGAGATGAAAGCAACTGCAAGAGAAGGCGGCAAGGGAATTTACCTTTCTGTAGGAGCGATCATTATCATTATTCTTTTGTTGATTTTGATTCTTTAATTCAACAGTTTCAATCATTGATCAGGGCCGTCTCAGAGAATTTTGAGATGGCCTTTTTTATTCCTCTTGACTGTCGAGATATTTTTTGACTAGATGAGCACGCCAAGCAACTACTGTCATAGGAATGATCCAGAGCAGTTCGTTAAATAGCAAATGAAAGCCGGTTCTTTTATTCCAGCCTAATGCTGGAAGAAACTCTACGCCAAACCAAATGGCTAGCAGGATTTTACCGGCGATTCCCCCCAAGACCAGATAGAGGTAGCTGACTGGATAAAAGGCAGAAATAAAAATCACAAAACCGACAATCAGTCCAAAGGATCCATACCAGTTGCTGGTGAGCTGCTCAGGCCCCACATCCGTCATGGCAAGCCACTTGATTAGCGCCGGTCCAAACCACTTGAAAAAGGCAGACCATGCCACTGTGTACATTCCGGCGAGCAAAAGAATGCCTCTGAAATGCATTGGAAAAATGGGGAACTTCTCTTTTTGATCCATGAGTGGGTTGGTTTTAAACAGGCAAATAGACACTTTAGAGTTTGCGCTCTAACGATACAAAACTACGCTATGGAAAGAAATAAACGCCTACGATCAGCCCTCTTTATGAGTTTGGGAGCGGCGTCCTGCTTGACTTTGGGATTTACTTTTGGAAAAATAGCCGGAGAGATCACTCCCCAATCCATAGATGGAGCATCTGATATCCTTGGTTTGTCATTTACTCCTGCCGAAAAAGACAGTATGCTCCGCAACCTGACCAATCAGCTGAGCGGAATCCAGAGTTCTAGAGAGATCAAATTGGATAACTCCGTGCCACCGGCCCTGGTCTTCAATCCTCTTCCGAAGGGATTTTCTCCGCCTACCGAGCAAATGCCGCTGGACTTTGGCTTGACGGAGGAAGTACAACTGCCTGTATCCGATGTGGATATTGCCTTTTTGCCAGTACATGAGCTAGCCGTCTTGATTCGGGACAATCAACTAAGCAGTGTCCGTCTCACCCGGATCTATCTGGATCGTATCAAAAAACACTCAGATACACTGCAATGTCTGATCACACTGATGGAAGATACTGCTTTGGAAAAAGCAAAGCAGATGGATCTAGAGTTGGCTGCAGGCAAGTATCGAGGGCCACTCCATGGTATTCCCTATGGGATCAAAGACCTATTGGCTGTCAAAGGAACCAAAACCACTTGGGGAGCTGCACCTTTCCAAAATCAGCAACTAGACGAGACTGCTCAGATAGTCCAAAATTTGGATGAAGCGGGAGCTGTGTTGGTAGGGAAGTTTACTTTGGGTGCTTTGGCGATGGGGGATGTATGGTACGGTGGAGTGACCAAAAACCCCTGGAATCTTGAGCAGGGATCTAGTGGCTCTTCAGCTGGATCTGCCTCAGCTGTCAGTGCGGGTTTGGTGCCTTTTGCCATCGGTACTGAGACCCTTGGATCGATTGTGTCCCCTTCTACCCGAAATGGTGTGACTGGCTTGCGACCCACCTATGGTCGGGTGAGCAAGCATGGAGCTATGGCGCTGAGCTGGTCGATGGATAAGATTGGCCCTATTTCTAGATCTGCTTTGGATAATGGTATCATCCTCTCAGTACTCAACGGCCCGGATGAAAAAGATGCCAGCACAATAGCTGCTTCCTTTAATTTTGATAGAAAGGTAGACCCCAAATCACTCAAAGTGGGGTATTTCAAACCATTTTTTGAGGGGGAAAGAGTATCTGAAAACGATAAGAATGTGCTGGAAACTTTAAAATCACTGGGAGTAGAATTGCATCCTTTGGAGTTGAAAACGAGCATCCCTCCCGGCCCAATCGTCATGATGTTGATGGTCGAGGGGGCTGCAGCATTTGATGAATTGACCCGACTGGGATGGGATGATCAGCTGGTAGCGCAGCATCGCGGCGCTTGGCCCAATTTGTTTCGTGCAGCCAGATTTTATCCAGCTGTGGAATATGTCAATTTGAGTAGACAGCGTACTCTACTGATCGAAGAGATGCATGCTTTGATGAAAGATTATGACGTGATCGTAACTCCTTCCTTTGCTGGGTCTCAGCTTCAGATCACCAATCTGACTGGTCATCCGGCATTATGTCTTCCCAATGGTTTCAATGAGCAAGGGAGTCCTACCTCGATTACTTTTTTGGGAAATCTTTTTGAAGAAGATAAGCTGGTGCTTTTGGGGGATTATGTGCAGAAAAATACCGATTGGCAGATGAAGAGGCCTCCTCTCTTTAACCAATAAAAAAGAAAGCTCGGGCTAAACCCGAGCTTTTATTAATTGATAGCCCCTTGAATTTTCATGTTATTGGGCTTGAGAAACCAGATTTTTTGGGTGGTTTCCAGTTCGTAGTGATCGATGCGGTTTTCTCGGTTGTTCATATAGATGCCTCCGTGCGTGAAGGAGGTGTAGAACATGCTTTCACTGGCTCCTTTGAAGGTGATCCATACCGGATGATCGTTAACGATCCGCACTCTGATTTCCTGAATGGAAACCTTGGCCTCCGGTTTGGCACGGTGAATCAGGATGTCTTTCTCCACTTCTGTGGTGTAGCTGTCTATCAGTGAAGGTTTGTTGATATCAGCATCAAAGAAAGCACCCAGCTCCTCTTTCCATTCTTCCGTACTCGTGATTCGGTCAGATTGTTCTGAGACTCCGTTGATCCGAGAGATTTTTGTCACGTTTTTACCATCCAGTTTTTCGATTTCCTGATTGACAAAACCCTTGAGGTCAAAGTAAGGCAAGACCTCCATTTTGTCCGGATTCTCGATTCCAGGGGCGTTTTCGCAGGAAGTAAGAAAGCAGAAAAAAACTGCTATAATCGCTAGTCCTTTGAGTCTCATTCAGCCAATAAGATTTCACCAGTCATTTCAGCGGGACTAGCCACACCCATGAGTTTAAGAATAGTCGGAGCCAGATCTCCCAGTTTACCGTTTTTCACAGGGATTTGGTCCTGCTTGTCTACCAAGATAAACGGAACCAAGTTGGTCGTATGAGCTGTATTGGGAGTGCCATCCTCGTTGATCATCATGTCACTATTGCCGTGATCGGCAATGACGATGATGGTGTAGTCATTGTCCAAAGCGGTGGTGACTACAGAGCTGGTACACTCATCGACAGCCTCACAGGCTTTGACAGCTGCGTCAAAGTCCCCGGTATGGCCCACCATATCTGCGTTGGCAAAGTTGAGACAGATGAAATCAGCGCTTTTTTTCTTCAGCTCTGTGTTGATTTTGGAAGCGATTTCATATGCACTCATCTCAGGTTTGAGATCATAAGTTGCCACTTTGGGAGATGGGCAGAGGATTCTACTTTCTCCTTCAAATTCCTTCTCACGTCCACCTGAAAAGAAAAAGGTAACGTGCGGATATTTTTCAGTTTCTGCGATTCGGATCTGTTTCTTCCCGGCTGCTTCCAAAACTTGCCCAAGAGTATTGTTCAGATTGTCTTTTTCAAAAAGCACTTTGACATTTTGGAAGGTCTCATCGTAGTTGGTAAACGTGATGTAATCCAAATCGAGCTTTTTCATATTGTAATCTTCAAAATCCCGCTGGGTCAAGACTTGAGAGATCTCTCGTCCGCGGTCTGTGCGGAAATTGAAGCAAATGACCAAGTCACCCTCTTCGATTTTCGCAAGAGGCTGATTGTCCGCACCTACATGGATGATAGGACGGATAAATTCATCTGTGACATTATTGTCATAAGATTTTTTGATAGCGGCTAGGATGTCCTTGGACTTTTCCCCTTCACCGAGTACCATCGCATCGTAGGCGAGCTTGACACGCTCCCAACGATTGTCCCGATCCATGGCGTAGTATCTTCCTACTACGGAAGCTATCTGACCTGCAGACTGTGTCAGGTGCTGCTGAAGATCTTCCAAATAGGCGATGCCTCCTTTGGGATCTGTATCTCTACCGTCCGTGAAGGCATGGATGTATACTTTTTCTACTTCATGATACTTGGCGGCATCACACAGCCCTTTGAGGTGATTGATGTGCGCATGGACTCCACCATCAGATACCAAGCCGATGAAATGGGCTTTTTTACCGGAAGCTTTCACTTTGGCAAAAGCCTCTTTCAATACCGGATGCTCGTTGAGATCTCCGTTTTTTACAGCTTGATTGATTTTGACGAGATCCTGATAAACAATTCTTCCTGCACCGATATTCATGTGTCCCACTTCAGAATTGCCCATCTGGCCTTCTGGCAATCCTACCGCCAAACCAGAAGCTTCCAGTTTGCCATGAGGATATTTGGTGTAAAGGCTATCTACAAAAGGTGTTTTGGCTTTGTCGATGGCGGATACGGCTGGGTTGGTAGCAATACCCCATCCATCTAGAATCATTAAAAGTACTTTCTTTTCCATGTGGCAAATATATTATTTTTCTTTCCAATCTTACCCGAAGCGGTCCGAGTTGATTGCTTTTTGGCATTCTGACCTAATTCCCAAAAATGGACCTGAAGATGTTGATTTTGGCTTAGTATTTGGTAAATGTGCCATGATGTTTTTATTACAACTTCTATTTTCCGTTTTTCTTGTGTTGGGGCTTCCAGAGAATCCAGCTTCACAGACGACATCCATTGACCCGGTGATAGGGGCAATAGAGTCGGGCTCCAGCTCGGACTTGGCGAGGTATTTTGACAGTAGTATTTCTTTGAATATCAACGGACAACAGGGGGATTATTCCAAAAGTCAAGCGGAGATTGTGCTCAAGGATTTTTTTAAAAAGAACCCATCGATGGGCTTTACTTTGGTGTTCAAGAGTGAGTCTAATCCCAGCTTAAGTTCCTATATCGGAAATTATGAAAGCGGGCAGGGCCAATATAAGGTTTTCATCAAAGTCAATCAGCAAGACGCTCAAGTCAAGGTCTACAGCCTGGGATTTGTAAAAGCCTAAGCATTTTTCCAAAAAAAAGACTTCATCCCATCAATATGCCTATTTTTGCGGCATGAAACCTTCCTATCTCACCGAACAGGCCATTCAGCAATTTATTCAAGCAGCTTTTGCGGAAGACATCGGGCCGGGGGATTATTCTTCTCTGGCGGCGATTCCTGAAGGTAAAGTCGGACGTGCAAGGCTCTTGATCAAAGGAGATGGAATCTTGGCTGGTGTGGAGATGGCGGAGAAAATTTTTAAAAGGTATGATCCCGGACTTCAGGTCGAAATCCTCAAGAGTGACGGCGAGCAAGTTAAGTTTGGTGACATCGGCTTGATCGTGTCAGGGTCTTCGGCCTCCATATTATCAGCAGAAAGGCTGGTTCTCAATTGCATGCAGCGTATGAGTGGGATTGCGACTTTGACTCATCAGATGACTCAGAAAATCCTCCATACCAAAGCTCGTCTAATGGACACGAGGAAGACTACTCCCAATTTTCGTCTGATGGAAAAATGGGCAGTGCATATCGGCGGAGGAGTCAATCATCGCTTTGCACTCTATGATATGGTCATGCTCAAGGACAATCATGTGGACTTTGCCGGAGGGATCCCATCAGCCATCGCCCGTACCCGGGATTATCTGGATAAAAATAAGCTCGAGCTCAAAATTGAAGTTGAAACTCGGAATCTACAGGAAGTCCAAGAAGTATTGGAGACGGGCGGGGTAGATTATATCATGCTGGACAATATGGACTATGAGACCATGCGCCAAGCTGTAGCGATGATTGATGGACGCTTTCTGACAGAAGCCTCGGGAGGGATCACCGAAGAGACACTGGCTCAGGTAGCCGACTGCGGAGTAGATTTTATCTCTATGGGAGCTTTGACTCACTCTGTCAAGAGTATGGATATCAGCCTAAAAGCATTTTAATTGAAATTTCTTACTGGTTTGGAAGTGACTTTTGGCTTGATTTCTGTCTAAAGAGTAACGAATCAATACCAACTCATGAGAAATTTATTAGTACTATCAGCCATTCTCTTTGTATTTTCCTGTAGCTCTAAGTCCTATCCCGATGCCAAGTGGGAAGGGAAGCCTTGGACTTTGGTAGAAATAATGGGAATTCCTGTTCAGACTTCAGGTTCTATTCAGGATGCGCATTTGGAGTTTGATTCTCGCAGAAGAGAAGCTTCCGGCAATGGAGGTTGCAATCGGATCATGGCTCCTTACGAAATAGAGAAAAAGGGACAGATTGAATTTGGAGAAATAGGCCTGACTCGAATGGCTTGCCAGAATGCGGCCTTTGAAAATAAGTTTTTGGAAACCCTGAAATCCGTTCGATATTATTCTTATTCCGGAGGAGAACTGCTTTTTAAAAACGGTAGAAAGGACGTCATTCTCAAATTCCAATAAAAGACAGAGAAGCTTTCAAAACCAATTCTTGGATTTGAAATACCAGATCATCCCGACGACCATCGTACCCATCAGCCCTAATGCATAGTAGTAGCCATTAGTCCAGTGGAGCTCAGGGATATTGTCAAAATTCATCCCATAGAGTCCAACTACAAAGCTCAGTGGAATGAAAATAGTGGAGATGATGGTGAGCACTTTCATGACATTGTTCATGCGATTAGAAAGGCTGTTCATATACAGATCTAGCACGCCAGAGGACATGTCCCGGAATACCTCCATTGTCTCGATGACCTGAATTGTATTTTCGTACAAATCCCGAAGGAAAGGCTTCACCTCTGCCGATATCCGGTTTTCTGCATATTTGTCAAAAGAGCCGATAACTTCCCGCAGTGGATATACCGACCTGCGTAGCTCAGACATTTCTCTTTTGAGTAAATAAAGTGCATTTAGTGTATCGTTACCAGGTGTATTGAGAGCAAGGGATTCCAGGTTTTCGATTTTCTCCCCGACATTTTCCATTACCAGAAAGTAATTATCCACCACTGCATCCAGCAAGGCATAGAGGAGATAGTCAGCTCCTCTCTTGCGGATATTGCGGGTGATATCCTCCAGTCGGACGCGTACAGGTTGGAAAACATCTCCTTTTTTCTCCTGAAATGTGATCAATACGTCCTCCTTGAGGATAAAACTGATCTGTTCCTCATCGATTGGAGATTCAGGATTGGGACATTGGATCATCTTCAGGGAAGCAAAAATGTAGGAGTCAAAAATCTCCATTTTGGGACGCTGATCTTGCAGAATATCTTCCAGTGTCAGCTTGTGGATGCCAAATTGCTGTCCGATTTTCTCCAGAATACTTACATCATGCAGCCCTACGATGTCGATCCAGAGTACCTTTTTGCGATCCGCATGGATTTTGGAAAGCTGACCGACCTGGATGGACTTTTCGACCATCTCGCTTTCGTCAAAGGTGATTACTTTGATCGATACTTCCTCTTGGCGTTTTTCACGATTGAAAACCAATGAACCCGGAGGAAGTCCTACTTCAGGATGTTTGATCTTTTTGTGGGGTCTAAAAAGCTTCTGAACGTTTCTAAAACTCGGTTTTTTTGCCTTCATCCGTTGGGGTTGCTGCTGATTTTGCATTCAGAAATTCGATATTTCTTTTCAATCCAGCAAATTTGGTGCGCTTTAGGGCGGATTTTTTGAAAACCTTTCGGAAAGTTTCCTCGGTTATTTCCTTCCATTCCGATCTTGATATTTCCTGCAACGAATCTGAAGGAGAAAATTTGGGTTCATGGTGGGCTTTGGAAAAACGGTTCCAAGGACAGACGTCCTGGCAGATATCACAGCCAAAAACCCAGTTTTCCATTTTGTTTTGGAACTCAGTGGGTATAGCATCCTTCAGCTCGATCGTCAGGTAAGAAATACAGCGAGAGCCGTCTACTACCCCAGCTTGTGCGATGGCATCAGTGGGACATGCATCGATGCAGGCGGTGCAGGTGCCACAGTAATCTTTGGTCAGGGGACTGTCGGGAGTAGCTTCCAGATCGATGATCAACTCGGCGAGGAAGAAGAAACTTCCCATTTCCCGATTCAGGAGGAGACTGTTTTTCCCAAGCCAGCCCAATCCGGCTTTTTGGGCCCATTGACGCTCCATCACCGGAGCGGAATCCACAAATCCTCGTCCGTCGATCTCTCCAATTTCCTCTCGGAGGATTTCCAGAAATTCGTTAAGCTTCTCTCGGATCACAAAATGATAATCCTCACCATAGGCATATTTGGCGAGTTTGATGGACTCGGAAGACTCAGGAAGTTTCTGCTCAGGGTAATAATTGTATATCAGCGACACCACCGTTTTGGCACCTTCTACGAGTTGGGTTGGGTCGAGACGCTTGTCAAAGTGATTGGCCAAATAGCCCATTTGACCGTTGTAATTCCTGCTGAGCCATTCTTCCAATCTCGGTGCTTCTTCCTCGAGAAATCCCGCTTTCGCAATCCCACAATAGTCAAAGCCCAGCCGCTTAGCGGTGGATTTGAGAATGGCGGCGTGTTTTTCGGCAGAGTTCACGGGACAAAGATAGGGGACTTCACTGTTCTCCCAATTGTAGGAAGAAAGCAGGAAAATCAACTTAATCAATGAGCTTTGCTTGTTTGAATTAAATCGATAAAAGAATAATTCGTAAGTCTAATTTTTAAATAGGCTCTTGGAGTTCACTGGAGGAAATGTAAAGTGGATCAAAAGAAAACTATAACTTTATCAAATCCCCTTGTGCACCAATATGACTCGAGTAATTCTGCTTTTTTTCATGCTAACTTTTCATTTAGCCACTTTTGCCCAAAGGAATCTCTATACAATTGCCCGATCTGAGGATCAGAGGTGGTTCACGATCGAGTCTATCGAAAATCGGCAATTCAGCTCAGAAGAATATCATATTCCAAAAGATTGCCACCCATCTCTGATACAGGAGCAAATAAATTTTGAGCGAGATTTCGCCTCTTATTTTACTGAAGAGGAATTGGAGCTTTTCCTAGAAATAAAGTTAGTCGGAAAACTGAGCTTTAATGATAAAGGCAGAGTAGAGCAAATGTCCTTTTTGACAAAGGTGGAACCCACGCCTTTTTTGGACTATTTTCCACGAATTGAAAAGCTGGTATTAGACCACATTGATCTCAGTGCTACTCCCTGTAAAAATCTTAAAGACAGGATATTTAATTTGCACTTGCCTTTATACATAAGGGACAGAGATGAATAATTGGGGGAAGACCATGATACATTGCCCCTCAAGAGTTTCCGGAATCTTCACATCCGCTACCAAGACCGAATAACTGCTACCAAGACATCCGACCAGCAGCCAATTCTTCATCTTTTTTGAGAATTTCTCTGCTTTATTAAACTCACCAAGCCCCCCGTTTGTTATCTGTTCTCTTAGCAGTCATGATTGGATATCACCGGTTTCAATCTTATTTTCAAAAGAGATTGGACTCTCTACTAATCTCTTGAATCTTGATTCTAGCATCTAAAATCAAAAAATGAAGGGTTTCCGCTTTACACAATATATTCCTCCGCAAGATCCAGAGAAAAATACCTTTGAGAACTTGCTCAATATTTTTCTCCAGCTGGTCACCATGACTGGAGGAGATGCTGCCGAAGCTTTGAGCTGGCTCAGCAATCTGGACAACCGCTATCAGCTTACCAATCCCAACTATGGCATCGGGGATTTCATAGAAGACCTCAAGTCTAAAGGCTACCTCACGGAAGAAAACCAAAAAGGCGAGTTTAAAATCACCGGTAAAGCGGAGCAGTCCATTCGAAAATCAGCTTTGGAGGAGATTTTTGGAAAGCTCAAACGAGGGAAATCAGGCCAACATAAAACAACTCATTCGGGTCAGGGAGAAGAAAGAGGCACTGACCGAAGATCGTATCAGTTTGGCGATAATCTGGATCAGATTGCCCTGACAGATTCTCTTCGAAATGCCCAAGTCAATCACGGCTTTGGTGGGGATTACCTGCTGACCGAAGATGATTTGGAAATCGTGGAGAATGAGTACAAATCTCAGACTTCTACCGTTTTGATGATCGATATCTCCCACTCCATGATTTTGTATGGAGAAGATCGAATCACTCCTGCCAAGAAAGTGGCGATGGCTCTGGCAGAGCTGATCAAAACCCGCTATCCGAAGGATACTTTGGATATTATCGTATTTGGAAATGATGCCTGGCAGATCGAAATCAAGGATTTGCCCTACTTGCAGGTGGGACCTTATCATACGAATACGGTTGCGGGGTTGGAACTGGCGATGGATTTACTCCGCAGGAGAAAAAATCCGAACAAGCAGATCTTTATGATCACCGATGGAAAACCTACCTGTCTGAAAGTTGGGATCAAGTATTATAAAAATGCCTTTGGCATCGATAGCAAAATCCTGAATCGTACGCTGAAACTGGCTGCTCAATGCCGAAAGTTAAAGATTCCGGTGACGACTTTTATGATTGCTTCAGACCCGTATTTGAAAGAATTTGTCAAAGAATTTACCAAAGTAAACAATGGAAACGCCTACTACAGCAGCCTGAAAGGGCTGGGCGATCTGATTTTTGAAGATTTTAGAAGAAATAGAACGAAACGCTTTTGAACCACATGAACTACCAAAACCTAACAGGAAAAGAACTCACCCAAATCAAAACACTTGGACAGCTCAAGGCTTCCGGCTACCAACCCAAATCCATCAAAGAAGAACTGCGTGACAATCTGATTCTGAAGATTAAGCGTAAAGAAAATGTCTTTGAAGGAATCTGGGGATACGAGGATACGGTGATCCCAGACATTGAGCGGGCGATTTTGTCCCGTCACAATATCAACTTACTCGGACTTCGTGGACAGGCCAAAACCCGGATCGCGCGGATGATGACACAGTTGCTCGATGAGTACGTTCCGGTCGTATTTGGGTCAGAATTGAATGATGATCCTTTGGCTCCTTTGAGCACATTTGCAAAGGAAAAGATCGAGGAAAAAGGAGATGAAACTCCCATCATCTGGTGGCATCGGGATGATCGATACACCGAAAAATTGGCGACACCGGATGTGTCTGTAGCAGATCTGATCGGCGATGTGGATCCGATCAAGGCAGCAACTTTGAAATTGAGTTACAATGATGAGCGCGTGATCCACTATGGTCTCGTTCCTCGTTCCAATCGCTCCATTTTCGTGATCAATGAATTGCCGGATTTGCAGGCGAGGATTCAGGTAGCACTTTTCAATATTCTACAAGAAGGAGATATCCAGATTCGTGGTTTCAAATTGAGGCTTCCTTTGGATATCCAGTTTGTATTCACAGCCAATCCTGAGGATTATACCAACCGGGGAAGTATTGTGACCCCTTTGAAGGACCGAATAGAAAGTCAGATCATCACCCACTATCCAAAATCGATTGAAATAGGGAAAAGAATCACCGCTCAGGAGGCCAATGTAAAAGGGAAACCTGTGGATAAGATTTTTATCCCCGAGTTGATGAAGGATCTTATCGAACAAATTGCTATCGAGGCGAGACATTCGGAGTATGTGGATGAAAAAAGTGGAGTTTCGGCTCGTTTGACAATTTCTGCCTATGAAAATCTTGTTTCAGCTGCAGAGAGGAGACTTTATCTCAATGGAGAAGAGAGCACCGTGGTCCGAATTGCAGACTTGATTGGTGTAATTCCTGCTATTACCGGCAAGGTCGAACTAGTCTATGAAGGGGAGCAAGAAGGCGCAGGATTAGTTGCTTACAATTTAATTGGAAAAGCTATCAGATCTCAATTTGTAAACTATTTTCCATCGCCTGAAGAGAAGAAGAAAGCGAAGGAAGGAAATCCTTACGTGATTCCTTTGGCTTGGTTTGGGGAAGGCAATGTGTTGGATTTGGAAGCTTCTCAATCCGATAAGGAGTACAAATCACTTTTGCATGCTGTACCAGGATTAGAAGAAGTCGTGACTCAGTTGGTCAGCAAAATCCCGGAGAAGGAAAAAGAATTCTTTATGGAGTTTGCACTTCATGGCTTGGCTGAATATTCTCAGCTCAGCAAACGAATGCTGGATACAGGCTTGCAATTCAAAGACCTTTTCAGTTCCATGTTTGATATGGGACCAGGGGATGAGGATGATTTTGAGGAGGACGATTTATAATCTGTAAAACCGCAGAGACGCTAAGGGCGCAAAGTTTACTAAGATGGACTTTGCGCCTTTTGAGTGTTTAAGTGAATTTTCCTATAAATTATTGACAACTCTTGTTACTCCATCTATCAATTTGATAGAATTGAAATTGACGAGTAAACCTAGTTTTTTATCTGTAAGCTTTACTTAGGTGAGTAATTGGGCTTTGTGAATAGGTGCAAATTCTGAAACAGTTTTGACTTCTATTATTACTTTTTCCTCTACCAAGAGATCTAATCTATAACCCACCTGAAGATTAATCCCTTTGTAAAATACCGGAACAGGGACTTGAGTTTGAATATTCAAGCCCTTCTGTGATAATTCAAATGCTAAACATCTTTCGTAACTACTTTCCAGTAATCCTGGACCTAGTTGTTTATGAACTTCGATCGCAGCTCCTATTATTTTAGAGGAAATTTCATTTTCAGTCATAAAAATTGGATTGATTGAAACTTTCTAAAAATCAATTGATTAAGAATTTAGTAAATATTGAAGATTTATTAAATTCATTTCTGCGCCCTTTGCGCCTCTGCGGTGAAGATTAAGAATTAAAATCCCTCCCCTGCATTTGCAATCAAACTTTTCACCTTTACCTTTGTCATTAGATCATAAGGGGTGCCCTAATATCACGGGCTGAGATCATACCCATACTACCTGATCCGGGTAATGCCGGCGAAGGGAAATGAACAAACAAAGTAAAAGATAGCTGGTCTATGGTACCGCTGGATCGCTATGTGATTTGCTTTGCAAGCGGGTAAACAATCACGGATGACTTCCCTTGAGTCTTCCCATGTTTCACTCAAAACCCGAAAGGGATTTTACACATGAAAAATTTTATTTTGTCCTTGGCGGCTTTGCTGCTGAGTGCATCAGCTTGGGCTCAAGTCAGCCTTAGTGGGAAGGTGTTGGATGAGGAAAGCAGAGAGCCCTTAGTCGGAGCATCTGTTTGGATTGAGAAAATCGGCAAAGGTGCCGTAACTGATCAAAATGGAGATTTTGCAATCTCAAAACTTCCAGAGGGGAATGTAGAGTTGCGAGTTTCTTTTTTGGGATTTGAGACCTACAGACAGGCGGTGACACTACCTCTGTCGGGGAGTCTGGAGATTCTGTTGACAAGTCGGGAATTTCTCAGTGAGGAATTTATTGTTTCAGCCACACGGGCTTCGAGCAACACCCCGACTACTTTTACCACGGTGGACAAGGAGGCGATTGCCAAGCGAAATTTGGGGCAGGATATTCCCATTTTGCTCAATTTCACGCCATCTGTAGTCACCAATTCGGATGCAGGTGCCGGAGTGGGCTACACAGGAATGCGAATCCGAGGAACAGACCAAAGTAGAATCAATGCAACCATCAATGGCATCCCTCTCAACGATGCGGAGTCGCATGGGATTTTCTTCGTGAATATGCCGGATTTCGCCAGCTCTGTGGACAATATTCAAATACAGCGAGGAGTAGGTACATCTACCAATGGAGCGGCTACTTTCGGGGCTAGCTTGAATTTCCAGACGGATACACACAAAGAAGATGCTTATGCTCAGTTGGACAATAGTTTTGGTTCCTTCAATACCTGGAAACATACCGTCAAAGCAGGAACTGGCCTTTTGAATAACCGTTTTGCCTTTGATGCCCGACTTTCCAAAATCACTTCGGATGGCTATGTAGATCGCGCTTTTTCTGATTTGCAGTCCTATTTTATCTCAGGAGGATATTTTGGAGAAAACCATGTGGTGAAAGTAAATGTGTTTTCAGGCAAGGAGCAGACGTATCAGTCTTGGTACGGTTTGCCGGAAAGTAAGCTAGAGGACGATCGTACTTTCAACTATTACACCTATGACAATGAGACTGATAATTATCAGCAGGATCATTATCAAGCCATCTATAGCGGACAGTTTGGTGATAATTGGAAGGCGAATTTTGCGCTACACTACACCTATGGGCGTGGCTATTACGAGCAATACCGGGAAGACGATGATTTTGGAAGTTATGGTTTGCCTCCGGTCATCATCGGGGATATGACTATCAACAGCACAGATATTATCCGCAGAAGATGGCTAGACAATGATTTTTATGGGTTCGTCGGGTCTGTGAATTATGTGTCAGATAGTGGATTGTGGGACATTGTCCTTGGTGGAGGAGCCAATCGCTATGATGGTGGGCATTTCGGGGAAATCATCTGGGCGCGTGTCGCTGGAGATACAGATATCCGAGATCGCTACTATGACAATGATGCTGTGAAAGATGACCGAAACATCTACGCAAAAGCGACTTACGAGCTCAAGCCGGGGCTAAATCTTTTTGGAGATGTCCAGTTTCGCGGGATCAATTATAGTTTCTTCGGAGTCAATGACGACCAGCGAATCGTAGATGGACAAGAAAATTACAATTTCTTCAATCCTAAGTTGGGACTTTCCTACGAAAAGGGGAATCAAACCTACTATGCGAGCTATGCCGTGGCCAATCGTGAGCCTACACGTTCCGATTTTACAGACAATCCGATCTCAGAAGTGCCTCGCCCAGAAAGATTGAACAATATCGAAGCCGGTGTACGATCCCAGTCGGGCAACTTTAGCTACAATGCCAACTTCTATTACATGGATTACAAGGATCAGCTGATTTCCACAGGGCAAATCAACGATGTGGGTGCTTATATTCGGGAAAATGTGGAATCTTCCTATCGTGCCGGCATCGAGTTGGACGGAGCATATCAGCTTTCACCATCCTGGACTTTTGGAGGAAATATTGCTTTTTCCCAAAATCGAATCGCTGAATTTACGGAGTACGTCGATGATTACAGTACGGATGAGTTCCAGCAGGAGTCCTTCACTTATGAGGATACAGACATTGCCTTTTCTCCCAATGTGGTAGGATCTGCGATGATCGAGTTTAAGCCTGTGAAAAATCTGTCCCTCAACTGGATGAGTAAATATGTGGGCAAGCAATACCTTGACAACACTTCCAATGAAGGGAGGACCCTCGATGCATTCTTTACGAACGATATCCGCATCAGCTACACGGCACAGCCGAGATACTTCAAAAATTTGGAAGTCAACTTGTTGATCAATAATGTGTTCAATGAGCTGTATGAGCCAAATGGCTATACATTCAGTTACTATCTTCCTGGAGAAAGCGGAAAAGATTTAGTGACTGAAAATTATTACTACC
The DNA here is from genome assembly GCF_000429465.1 of Algoriphagus vanfongensis DSM 17529. Lineage (GTDB taxonomy): Bacteria > Bacteroidota > Bacteroidia > Cytophagales > Cyclobacteriaceae > Algoriphagus > Algoriphagus vanfongensis. The sequence continues at coordinate 314,532 of NZ_AUBX01000015.1, forward strand.
CTCAGGCAGGAACGAATTTCTTACTGGGATTGAGTATGAGGTTTTAAAAGCTAAATGCTTATAAAAATCAAAGCCCTGAAAATTTTCAGGGCTTTTTTAATTGTTTAAAATTTAATCTTCCTCCTTCTCCTCAAAAACGAAGGTTTCATCCTGCAAGTAATGTGGATAAATCTTCAAATGTTGTTTTTTGACTTCCTGAACGAGCTTTTCCCGAAATTCTTCTACATTGACTCCAGAACCAGCAGCCATGAATACCGGCTGGATTCCTGTCTTTTTTTCATAAGCCTCAGACAAAGAATCAAAGTCTTTGAAATCTGCTTCCTCTAGCTCTATTTCAGACATTTCTTGGATTTTCTCTTCAGAAGGCATGGTTTCTGCCAAGTCGATCTTGTTGAAAACCAAAAGGACCGGCTTATCTCCGGCATTGATTTCCCGAAGAGTCTGAGTCACCACAGAGATATGATCTTCAAAGCTCGGATGAGAGATATCCACTACATGAACCAGCAAATCAGCTTCCCGGATCTCGTCAAGCGTGGACTTGAAAGACTCAATCAAGTGGGTAGGTAGCTTGCGTATAAAACCCACCGTATCAGATAGCAAGAATGGAATATTTTCCAAAACCACTTTTCGAACAGTAGAATCTACTGTTGCAAAAAGTTTGTTTTCTGCCAAGATATCGGTCTTGGTGATTAGGTTCATCAGGGTGCTTTTGCCCACGTTGGTATAGCCGACCAGTGCCACTCTGACGATGCCTTTTCGGCCTTTCCGCTGAGTTTCGCCTTGCTTTTCGATTTCTTTCAGCTTTTGTCTGAGCAGGGAAATCTTGTTTCGAATATCTCGTTTATCCGTTTCGATTTCCTTTTCACCGGCACCACCCCGGGTAGAAGTACCACCTCTCTGTCTTTCCAAGTGAGTCCACATTCTGGTCAGTCGTGGCAAGAGGTATTGAAATCTTGCCAACTCCACTTGTGTTTTGGCTTGTGCCGTTTGAGCTCTATTGAGGAAAATATCCAAGATCAACAGTGATCGATCGTAGATTTTTACTTTTAGTTCATTTTCAAGGTTTCGCATCTGCGATGGAGAAAGGTCATCATCAAAAATCACCATATCCACCTCGAAATGCTCCACATAGGATTGGATTTCTTCAAGTTTACCTTTCCCGACAAAGGTTCGGATATCAGGTTTTTCCATCTTTTGGGTAAAGCGATAGACTGCTTTCACACCCAGCGTTTCGGTCAAAAAAGCCAGTTCATCCAAATGCTCCTCGATGACTTGATCGGAGTCCTGCTGCCGGACAACACTGACCAAGACGGCAGTTTCCTGTTTGGGAGCTGTATCGTATAGTTTTTGAAGCTTTCTGGAGAATTTACTCATATGTATTACTTTTCAGTAGATAAAAGCCTTCCAATCTCAGATTAGTTTCATTTGGGATCAAAACCCCATGAAAATGAGGGAAAGGGAAACAAAGTTCGGCATATTTCCTCAATTTAGATTAGGATTGTCCTAGGCCTAGTAGTTATTTTGTCCCGTTGACAAAAAATACCTTTGTATGGCCCTGATTTCGGAAGCAGGAATTTCCGGCGTATTAGAAATTCACCCCAAAATATTTGAAGATTCCCGAGGTTATTTCTTCGAATCCTACAGAGAAGATTGGCTGGTTTCCAGAGGTATTACCCACGGATGGATTCAGGACAACCAGTCTTTTTCTCAAAAGGGAACGGTAAGAGGACTCCACTTTCAACGGGGCTCATTTGCCCAAGCGAAGCTCGTCCGCGTGATCCAAGGCAAAGTCAAGGATGTAGTGGTGGATTTGAGGAAAGGCTCACCGACATTCGGAGAGACATATTCTGTGATCTTGGATGCTCACAAGCATAATCTTCTGTATGTACCGGTTGGATTTGCCCATGGGTTTTCGGTGTTGGAAGATGCTGTTTTTGCTTACAAGTGCTCCAACTATTACCATCGGGAAAGTGAAGGCGGAATCCTGTGGAATGATCCGGCACTTGGTATAGATTGGGAGGTGGATTATCCGCTTTTGTCTGAGAAAGACCAAGATTGGCCTACATTGAATGAGTTTAAAAAAATAAGTGAAGGAGGATTGTAAATGGGATTTTTAGACCTATTCAAGAAAAAACCAGAGATTATAGAAGACTTAGATCTGAGTTGGATGCAAGTAGATATGCATTCACATTTGATTCCGGGCATAGATGATGGCTCCAAATCGATGGAGGAATCTTTGGAACTGGTGCGCAGATTGAGCTCCTATGGCTTGCAAAAGATCATCACGACGCCCCATATCATGTCAGAGTACTATCGCAATACTCCGGAGATCATCAACATGGGTCTAGAGGATCTGCGAAAAGCAGTCAAAAATGAAGGAATAGGGGTAGAAATCGAGGCTGCCGCAGAGTACTACATGGATGAGATTTTTCTGGATAAAGTGAAAAACGGAGAAGAGTTGCTGACCTTTGGAGATCAGTATATCCTGGTAGAGACAGGTTTTATCAATAGACCTCAAATGCTTTTGGAGACCTTTTTTCATTTGGAAATGGCGGGGTACAAACCAGTATTTGCCCATCCGGAGCGCTACCAATACCTCTTATCCGATAAGAAGACTCTGGAAGAGATTTTGGAGAGAAAAATCATTTTGCAAGTCAACTTACTATCACTGACTGGATTTTATTCCAAGCAGGTCAAAGATTTTGCCGAGGATCTACTGGAGCGAGGCAATGTCCAGTTTTTTGGTACTGACTGTCACAACAGTAGGTACTTGGATATGTTGGAGTCTCTTCCCAAATCCAGAACCTATCAGAAAATACGAGGCAAAGACTGGAAAAACCCTTCTCTTTCATGAAGATTTTCATCACAGGCATTACCGGCCTTTTGGGCAGCTATGTGGCTCGGGAGTTTGCAGACTTGGGAGAAATCCACGGTCTAAAACGAACAAGCTCCTCTACCCGACTGCTGGATGAGGAGGACTTTCCGATTATCTGGCATGAGGGAGATCTGAGCGACCAAGAGTCTTTGGAGCATTTTATCCAAGGGATGGATTTGGTGATCCACGCTGCGGGCTTGGTTTCTTTTGATTCCAGAGATTCAGATGCTTTGATGGAAGTCAATGTACAAGGCACAGCCAATCTTGTCAATGCCATGCTGAATGCTCAGGTCAGCAGACTAATCCACGTATCTTCGGTAGCTGCGATAGGTCGGAGCTCGGGGATTTCGCAGATTGATGAAAAATTCAAATGGGTGGAATCTTCTCTCAATACAGATTATGCCATATCCAAATATGGCGCTGAATTGGAGGCGTGGAGAGGTGAGCAAGAAGGGCTAAACTTGCTCGTAGTCAATCCGTCGATTTTGCTTGGTAAAATCGCAGATGAAAGAAGCAGCACGACGATCTATGATTATGTGCTGGAAGAGCACGGGTATTATCCTACAGGACATATCAACTACCTCGATGTGAGAGATGCAGCGAGGATGATTCGAGGGCTGTATGAAAAAAATGCTTGGGGACAGCGATTTATTCTCAATGCAGCCAGTATGCCATACCAGGAGTTTTTTCAGAAAATGGCAGAGATCTTTTCCAAAAAAGCGCCTAGCAAGAAAGCTAGTGGGATATTGTTGAAATTGGCCGTTATCCTTGCAGGACTCGGTCGGACCCTGGGCATCAGCAAAAATCCGCTCAATAAAAAAACAGCCATGATCTCGACTCAAAAAATCTCCTTTGATAATCAAAAGGCGACTCGTCTCTTGGAGTATGAGTACCGAAGCTTGGAGGACACTTTTTCCTGGGCCAAATAAACTTATTTTCCCTCCTTGCCGTTTTGTCTTTTCTTAAGAAAAAAGTTTGGCTTTTTTCTGATAAAAATTAACATTTGGTCGTTTTGAGAGACCACATTATTTGGTATCTTAAATAAACCTTAACCTATTCGAATGACCGGAGATCACGATCACGACTGGGAAGAAGACAAAAAGCTCGTCGAGCGTTTTGAAAACTCCCTCAAATCCAATCTGGATTTATATTTCGATGAAGAGGAACTGGAAGATATCATCCGCTTCTATTTTGACCAGCAGAAGTTCCTGAAAGCATTGAGGACGTCCGAGTTTGCTCTGGAGAAATTCCCCTTTTCGGTAGAGATCAAATTGCTCAAAGCCCAATGTCTCATCTTCAATGATGAGCTGGAAGAGGGTTTGGGTATTTTGGAAAATCTCAACAATATTTCACCCAACAACGAAGAAATCGTCTTGGCTTTAGCCAACGCCCATATTTTGGCAGGAAGCCATCAGGATGGGATAGATCTATTGGAAAAATACCTTCCCCTTGCCGAAGACCAGGCAGAGGTATATTATTCGCTGGGCAATCTATTCAGGGCCAAAGGTGAAAACGGAAAGGCAAGCTATTATTTCAAGGAAGCTGTCAAGATCAGAATCAATCATGAGGATGCCTTATTTCAGTTGGCGATGATCACTGAGGAAGAGGGTTCTTTTGATGAAATTCTGCAGTTCTACCAGGAGTTTATCGATCAGGATCCTTATAGCGCAGGTGCTTGGTACAACCTTGGAGTAGTCTACAATCGACTCGGCAAGTTTGAAGATGCGATCAAGGCTTATGACTACGCCATTTTGATTGATGATTCATTTGCCTCTGCCTATTTCAATATGGGCAATGCTCTGATGAATACACAGCAATATGAGCTAGCGCTGGAAGCCTATCAAAACACGATCAACTGTGAAGGGGCTAATTCGGAAAACTGCTGCTACATGGGAGCGGCCTACGAAAAGCTTGGCAAAATCGACGATGCCTTCAAGTATTTCAAAAAATCAGCAAAACTGGATGAGGAGTACGAGGACGCTTGGTTTGGCTTGGGTATGTGTATGCTCAAGAAAGAAAAGTTTTTTGAGGCGATTCATTATTTCAAAAAAGCGATTCATCTCAGCAAAGAAAACGCAAACTTTTGGGTAGGACTAGCTGATGCCGAGTTTAACTTGGGCAATCTTCAGGCGAGTTCGGAAGCCTATGAAGAGGCTATCAATCTGGAGCCAGGGATCATGGAGACCTACGTCAATCTGTCTGTTATTTACTTTGATCAAAATAGATTTGAAGAATCCATCGACGTGATCCGCGAAGGAATCGAAGAGCTTCCCGAGGAGGCAGAGCTCTATTATCGCATGGTCGTATACCAAATCAAGATGGGCAAATACAAAGAAGCGTTTTCTTATTTGGAAAATGCTTTAACTTTGGACTTTGATAGGCATACGGTTTTGTATGATTTGATGCCGGAGCTCAAGCAGCAAAAGGCCATCTACAAACTCATTGCACAATACCGGGACGATAAGTTATTGCCCTAAACATTAAAAACAATCGAATGAATTATGTGCTAAAGAATATCCCTGTACGGACTGAGAAGCCACGTACCTCGGGATTTACTATGGCGATGGACAAAGGTCTCAGTCTCAGAGCGACAGAGGATTTTGTAGAGAGCTGCGCGGATTACGTGGATATTGTAAAACTCGGCTGGGCGACATCCTATGTGACGAAGAATCTCAAGGAAAAAATTGCCATCTATAAAGACGCCGGAATCCCTGTTTATTTTGGGGGGACTTTGTTTGAAGCTTTTATCGTCCGAGGTCAGTTTGAAGACTACAGAAAAGTACTCGACAAGTTCAAATTGGAATTTGCAGAGGTATCCGATGGCTCGATTTCTCTCAATCATGATAAAAAATGTGAATTTATTTCCACTCTTTCTGAGCAGGTGACTGTTTTGTCGGAAGTAGGTTCTAAAGATGCGGCCAAAATCATTCCTCCATACAAATGGATCGAGCAGATGCAGACTGAATTGGCTGCGGGTGCCTGGAAGGTGATCGGTGAAGCCCGTGAGGGTGGAAACGTGGGTCTTTTCAGAGACTCGGGAGAAGTAAGACAGGGATTGGTAGAGGAGATTTTGACTCAGGTGCCTGAGGAAAGAATCATCTGGGAAGCGCCGATCAAATCCCAGCAAGTTTGGTTTATCAAGCTTTTGGGAGCCAATGTAAACTTGGGAAATATTTCTCCATCTGAAGTCATTCCTTTGGAAACTATCCGATTGGGGCTGAGAGGAGATACTTTTGATCACTTCTTGGGAGAGATTAAACTATAAGAAACACTACATACCGATAGGCTGATCGATTGATTTTCGGTCAGCCTTTATTTTTGTCTGATGAATAGGATCAAAAATTATTTGCTTACCTACCTCAAGGGGATGGCTATGGGAGCGGCGGATATCGTTCCAGGAGTCTCCGGTGGGTCGATCGCTCTGATTACCGGGATCTACCAGCGCTTGCTGGACAGCATCAATTCATTCAACGGAGCCAATCTTTCCCTGCTGCTGAAGCTAGAGTTTAAGCAATTCTACAAAGCTGTCAACGGGACATTTTTGCTTAGTTTGTTGCTAGGGATTCTGACCTCAGTCTTCACGATGTCCAAAGTGCTCACCTATCTGATGGATGAGCATCCGATTCCGCTTTGGTCCTTTTTCTGTGGCTTGATACTGGTCAGTGCATTTATCATTCTGAAAGAGATCAAACGCTGGCATTTGGGTGTGGTCTTGTCAGTTATTTTGGGAATCATTATAGCTTGGTGGGTGACTTCTTTGCCTCCGACTACTTCACCAGATGCGATTTGGTTCACATTTGTTGCGGGGGCGATTGCCATTTGTGCCATGATTTTGCCGGGCATCAGCGGAAGTTTTATCTTGTTGATACTGGGGAAATATGAGACGATTTTACAGGCTGTTTCAGACAAGGATTTCCTGACTTTGGGTGTGTTTGCATCCGGTTGTATTGTGGGAATTTTGTCTTTTAGTAGGTTGATTTCCTTCCTTTTGAGAAAGTTTTATTCGACGACCATAGGCCTACTGTCCGGCTTTATGCTTGGATCTATCAATAAACTTTGGCCTTGGAAAGTAGTCACGCAATACCGTACTTCCTCTTCAGGTGAGCAGAAGCCCTTCATTACAGAGAATCTCTGGCCATCCGAGTATCTACAGCAAGTCGGAGCCGAACCTAACTTGGACTTGGCTATTGCGGGATTTGTAGGTGGAATAGTCTTGGTTTTGGGCATAGATCTGCTGGCTGATTATTTGAAAAAACAATGAGAAAATTCGGTTTGATCGGGTATCCTTTGGGGCATTCTTTTTCCAAAAAATATTTCGCCGAGAAATTTGAAAAAGAGGGAATTTCAGGTTGTCAATACGATCTGTACGAGATCCCTTCTGCAGGTGAATTGAAAGGCATTTTGGAAAGAAATCCAGATTTGGAAGGGATCAATGTGACGATTCCTTACAAACAAGATGTCATTCCCATGATGTCCGAACTGGATCCGGCCTGCGAGACCATCGGTGCGGTGAACTGCATCAAACTAAAAAACGGCAAGCTGAAAGGCTACAATACTGACTACATAGGTTTCAAAGAATCTTTGACAGCTTGGCTTGGAAATACTCAGGTAAAGACCCTGGTTTTGGGTACTGGCGGTGCTTCCAAAGCCATTGTCCAAGCTTTGAAGGATTTGGGCATTGACTTTTTGTATGTGTCTCGTACACCCGGAGCCAATCAGATCTCCTACAGTCAAATTCAAGAAGATGCTTCCATTTTGGAAGAATATAAATTGATCATCAACTGTACTCCTTTGGGCACCTATCCGAAGGTAGAAGGAATTCCAGATCTACCCATCGACCAGTTAACTTCAGAGCATTGGGTTTATGATTTGGTTTACAATCCTCCTACGACAGCCCTGATGCAAGCCTGTCTGGATCGTGGAGGGAAAGCTAAGAATGGTCTGGAAATGCTCGAACTCCAAGCCGAGGCCGCCTGGAAAATCTGGAACGAAAGCGAATGAAATGAAAAAAGCCATCCTCATCATCCAATGTTTCGATCAAAAAGGGATCGTCGCGGCAGTTTCGCAATTTTTATTCAAGTATGAAGGAAACATCTTGGAAGTAGATCAGCATGTAGATGAGGAGATGGGGATGTTTTTTATGCGTGCGGCTTGGGAGCTGGAGAGTCTTTCTCTTCCCAAAGAAGAAATAGCAGAGCGATTTGAGCAAGAAGTAGGAAGGCCTTTTGGGATGGAGTTTAAGTTGCATTTCAATTTTCCCAAACCAAGAATGGCTCTTTTTGTCAGCAAGCTTTCCCATTGTTTGTTTGATATTTTAGGCAGGCATCATGCAGGTCAGCTAGACATGGAGATTCCGTTGGTGATTTCCAATCATCCTGACTTACAGCCAGTGGTAGAGTCTTTTGGGATTTCTTATGTGCATTTGCCTGTCACCAAAGAAAATAAAGCTGAAGTCGAGGCGCGGCAACTGGAGCTTTTGGAAGAAAACCGAGTAGATTTCATCGTTCTTGCGCGATACATGCAGATTCTTTCTAGCAAACTGATCGAGCAGTTTCCCAATCGCATCATCAATATCCATCATTCTTTTTTACCGGCATTTGTTGGGGCAAAGCCATATCATGCGGCTTACGAAAGAGGAGTGAAAATCATCGGGGCTACGGCGCATTATGTCACTGAGGAGCTGGATGCCGGGCCGATTATCGAGCAGGATGTGGCTCGCGTCAGGCATCACAATACGATTCCCGAGCTTGTGCAGATTGGTCAGGATGTGGAGAAAGTTGTGCTATCCAAAGCCATCAAATATCACCTTGACCGAAAAGTCTTGGTGGTCAAAAACAAAACGGTGATTTTCTACTAATTATGGGATGATCCTTCTGGGAATGTCCTGAGGCAGACGCGTCAACAACTCATAATTGACCTGCTGGGTAGATTCTGAAAAAGAAGCCACCGTAATCTCTTTATTTTTTTGATTTCCGATCAAAACCACTTCATCCCCTACTTTTATATTTTTGACTTTGGTCATGTCCACTGCGATGGCATTCATGGTGACTGTGCCGACTACCTGACAATAGGCTCCACCGATCAATACCTGACCGGAATTGGAAAGCAACCTGCTATACCCATGGCCATAACCCACTGGTACGATGGCCAGGGTCATGTTTTGAAGTGCCATGAAGCTATTGCCATAACCGACAAACTCCCCCATCTTCACTTTTTTGATGCTCATCACTTGGCTTTTCCAGCTGATCAGTCGCTTGAGTGGGTTTTTATTGCTTTTGGGTAGATCTTTCAGCTTCGCAAAATAGGTTTCTTTGGTTGGCCAAAACCCATAGCCTGCAATGCCGATTCTGACCATATCCATGATGGTTTCGGGGAAAATCAAAGTTGCCGCAGAGCAGGCGGTATGATACTTTCGAAAGAAAAGATTGTGTTCAGAAAGATAGTTTTTGAAATCGTAATAGACAGAAATCTGATTTTTTACTCTGACGAAATTGCTGACGCTTTCCGCTCCTGCATAATGGGTGCAAAGCCCTTCTAAAATGACTTGGTCTTTTGCTTGCTGAAGCGTCTGGACAAGCTTCTCTCGCTGCTCCCAGTCAAAGCCGGTCCGATGAAAACCCGTCTCGACTTCCACGTGGATTTTTGCAGGGATTCCGATTCTAGAGGAGATGGTTATGGCTTTTTCCAATCGTTCAAAATCAAAAACATAGAAGCTGATTCCTGCTTGGATGAGTTGTGGCATTTCCTCTTCATAGAGCATGCCCAGGATCATTATTTCTGAATTTTTGGTCGAGTTCTGCCGGACCATCCAGGCTTCATCTGAGCTGAATGTGCTGAAATGCCTGATGCCCGCCTTTTCCGCTATTTCTACCATTTGCGCGATTCCATGCCCATAGGCATTTCCTTTGACTACGGCCGAAATGGTGGGTTTCGGTCCGATTTCTTTTCGGATATAGCGGATATTTTGGCGGTAAGCTTTGGCACTGATTTCTAGAAAAGAAGTGGCAATCATAATTCTGCGACAGGTTTGGACGCAAAAATTAATCGGAGCAGATTCCAATTCCCAATTTTCCCTACATTTAATTCTAAATGCTTTTTAAAAGAACATGAAAGAAGAAAAAAGATGCGGCTGGTGTTTGGGTTTTGAGGAATATATCCGATACCATGATGAAGAATGGGGAGTGCCTGTCCATGATGATCAGGTGCATTTCGAATTTCTGATATTAGAATCCGCTCAGGCGGGCCTTAGCTGGTCCACGATCCTGAAAAAGAGAGAAGGCTACCGAAAGGCTTTTGCCGATTTTGATTACAAAAAAGTCGCTGAGTTTTCGGAGATCAAAGCCGAAGAATTGCTTCAAGATCCAGGGATCGTTCGAAACAAACTGAAGATCAATGCTGCGATCAATAATGCCAAACGCTTTCTGGAAGTGCAAAAGGAGTTTGGTTCCTTTTCCAACTATATCTGGTCCTTTGTAGGAGGAAAACCCATCCAAAATGCTTGGGAAAATTATAAAACCGCTCCTGCCACTACTCCGGAATCGGATCAACTGGCGAAAGATCTTAAGAAAAGGGGCTTTAAATTTTTGGGATCCACGACGATCTATGCCCATATGCAAGCAACCGGCCTGGTGAATGATCACCAAGTCGATTGTCCTCAATATCAAATTGTGAAAGCTTTAGGCGAAGGCAAAGAATACTAGCCACACCAAAAACAGCAATGGAAGCAAGACTGGCAAAGAGAATCGGATGATGTAACCAAAGAAGGATGGCATTTTGATTCCGCTTTGCTCAGCGATGGACTTCACCATGAAGTTGGGTCCATTTCCGATATAGGTCATCGCTCCAAAGAACACTGAGGCGACGGCAATAGCCATTAGCTGGAAAGCTGACTCTGGAAATCCATCTGCCGCAAACATCCGGACTTCTTCGATATTATTGATAGAAGCTCCTTTGGAAGCCATCGCTGCGGCGAGGAAGTTGAGGTATGTCGGTGCATTGTCCAAAAATCCTGAAAGCGTACCCGTACCCCAATACAAGGTGTTGTGAGAGATCATGGCCGCTCCTTCTGGAGATTTGGCAAAGTTTCCTACCAATTCCAAAGCAGGCATCATCGTGCCGAAAATACCAATAAAGATAAAGGCCACCTCGCGAATCGGTTCGAAGTTGAATTCATTGCCTTTGATCGCTCGCTGATCAGCAAACTTGTAAGAGAAGAATGCCACGGAGAGCATGATGACCTCACGAAGGAAAGAGAATTTTTGACCATCATAGACGATAGCCGGTACCCATTCGATCACATTGGGGTCGAGGAAAACTGAACAAATCACAATAAATAACCAACCAAAGTTTTTGATCCCGATCATCGAGAATTTGTTGGTATAGGTCACATCTTCTAGTTCACTTTCATCACTGGCTTTGCCGAGTTTTTTGTCGATGAAATAGAAGACTACCGCTAACAGTCCCAGCGCAAACAACCAAGCTGGCCAGTTATGCTCCAAAGTCCAGAAGAATGGAATCCCCTTCAAAAATCCCAAGAACAAAGGAGGATCTCCGATCGGTGTAAGTGATCCACCGACATTGCTGACCATAAAGATGAAGAAGATGATATGATAAGCCTGGATATTGCCTTTATTCAATCTGATAAATGGACGGATCAAAAGCATGGAAGCTCCAGTGGTCCCGATGAGGTTGGAGATGACAGCACCGATCAGGAGCAAACTCACATTGGCCATCGGAGTGGCTTTTTTGTCGATTTCTATCAAAATCCCCCCTGAGGCGATGTAAAGTGAAGCCAAGAGGGCGATGAATTGCACATATTCCGCCAAAGCATGTACAGGTGCATGGACATTTCCTAGAACAAAGAGATAGTAAAGCACCACTAAAATAGCCAGTCCAACAGCGATTTTTGGGTAATTGTGATGCCAAAAATGCTCATAAAACAAGGGACCTGTGGCGATCATCAAGAGAAGCGCTACAAATGGGATCACTAGCCAAGCAGGAGGAGTGTGATGTGCCTCTTCACCATGGCCTTCTTCTACATGTGAGTCCTCAAGTGCGGAGGCATGGCTATCCTGTGTATCGTCCTGTGCGTGCCCTGCCTGGGCTATCAAACTGCTGGAGACAGTGTTCTCCACAGCCATGTTTGAGCTGGCATTGACCTCAGTAAAAAATAATATTCCGAATAATAAGGATATGCCAATAATAAAGTTCTTCATGAGAGTAATTTGGTATGCCGGGTAATCTTGTTCGGTCAAATTAAACAAATATTTGTTCGTTGCCGATCGCTTGTTTGGTTTTTGCTAAACTACAGATTTTGTTTGAATTGCCACAACCAGTAAAAGCCGCCCGGAGGATTTAATCAAAAATTAATATCTCCCGGGCAAAGCCAAAGAATGGTTTTACACGAGTTGACCCAGAGCTATTTTAAAGGAGCTTTCAGCCAGTTTTGTTTTTGTGGAATTTTCAGAGTGGGTTTTTTTCAATGCTCGATGGATTGTCTCACTTACATCTCCGAAAATGGCTTGATCTGTCACTTCGGCTTCGGCGCTCATCAGGTAGGCAAATACCCGGGCCATCCCACAATTGGCGATGAAATCCGGAATCACGGATACCTGCTGATCGGTCCAGGTGCCGATCGGTCCAAAGAAAATCTCCGGATCGGCAAAGGGGACATTGGCACCGCAAGAGATCACCTCGAGACCTGCCTGAATCATCCGCTCGGATTGCTCTCTGGTGATGAGTCTTGAGGCTGCGGCTGGGATAAATATTTCACTTTCCACATCCCAGATTTGATCATTGATTTCTTCGAAAGGAATCAGGTTTTCAGCGACCAATTTGTTTCCTTTCCTGTTGACAAAGAGCTCACGAACCTCATCCAAGGTAAAGCCTTTCTCATTGATCAGTCCGCCTTCCCGGTCGATGATACCTACGATCTTTACACCTTCCACTGCCAAAAAGCAGGCGGCGGCGGCACCGACATTGCCCCATCCCTGTATGACAGCCCGTTTGCCCTGAAGCTTTCCTCCCCAGATGTCATAGTAATGCTTCACGGCCTCAGCCACGCCAAAACCTGTGATCATATCTGCCACGGTATACTTTTTGGGTCCATTTGGAGTGAAATGTGGATCCTCAAGTACCTTGGCTACTCCCTGTCTTAGCTGGCCGAGTTTTTTGATTTTTTCCGGTTCTGTGGCATGAAAGTGTCCATTGACGATGCCCTCCTGCGGATGCCAGATTCCAAAGGACTCAGTGATAGGGATGACTTCATGGATCTCGTCGACATTGAGATCACCACCGGTGCCATAATAGTTTTTGAGAAGAGGAGTGACAGCCTTGTACCATCTTTTGAGGACTTCCTCTTTTCTGGGATCGTTTGGATCAAAATTGATTCCGGATTTTGCTCCGCCGATGGCTGGTCCCGAAACTGTAAATTTGACCTCCATGGTTTTGGCAAGAGACTCTACTTCTCGCTTATCGAGGCCTTTGCGCATGCGCGTGCCTCCACCTGCTGCTCCACCTCTTAGACTGTTGATGACGACCCATCCTTCGGCTTCACTCTCTGAGTCAGACCACTCAAAGGTGATTTCCGGCTTTTGATTTTCAAATTTCTTTAATAATTCCTGCATTCAATTTGGGTTTATATGCAGGCAAAAATAGAAAATTATGAATATCCCAGATGTTATCTTTTATCAAGACCCTGTGCAACTTTTAGGAGGTCGACTCAGCAGCTCGTCGGCTTTCAGACTGATCTGTCAGTTCTCGTAAATTGTGCCCCCACAGGAGTTGTGACTTGCTCCAGTCACAGAGGCAAGACAATTGTCAATCCCAAGCAGTCTCAGATGTCCCAAAAATGCGAAAATCAGTGCTTCTTTGAATTCGATCAAGTTGGTATCAGCCTGTGAATAGTCCCAGCTACCTTCGAGATGGGCATCCAATCTATCGATGAAATGATCATGATAGGCACCTCCTCCCGTGATCAGGACTTTGGGGCTTTCTCGGGCGGCAAATTGCCGGATCACCCGACTCATTTGTACAGCATAATGCTCAGTGAGAGTTGCCAGCTTGTCCTTGCTGGAGGCTGAGGATCGATCTATAAGCGGCAAGAAATCCTGCTCCAGATCCTCTCTTCCTAGGGATTTGGCACCAGATTGCTGATAAAAATCAAGTTGGTTGAGCTGCTCAAGAAGTTCGGGCTGAACATTTCCCTCTGAGGCCCATTTTCCCGAATGATCAAACTCCGCTCCCAAGGTCTGGGCGATGGGATTGAGTAGTAGATTGAATGGGCTGACATCAAAGGCAATTCTTTTTCCCAGATGATCCATGCTGATATTGGAAATGCCACCGAGATTGATGCAAAAGTCCATTTCAGGAAAAAGCTCCTGATCTCCAATCGGAACGAGCGGAGCACCTTGCCCGCCGAGCTGGACATCTTTCATCCGAAAGTCATTGATAACTTTGAGCCTGGAAGCCTGCTGAATCGCCCAGCCATTTCCTATTTGGAGACTGAGCCCTTTTTTTGGCTGATGAAATACTGTGTGACCATGGGAGCAGACAGCCAGAGGAGCTGCCTGATGTCTTTCACAGAATGCTTTGACCTCGCTGCCTATCCATCTGCCAAAGTCTACGTCCAAAAGATGCAGCTCCAGTGCTGTCAGCTGATGGGAGGCCTGAAGACTCTTTCCCAACTTATCCGGAAAAGGGATCGTCGCAGCTTGGAGTATTTCATATTCCCAGGAGTTCTTTTTTTGAAATTGGCAAAGCGCAATATCCAATCCGTCTCCGGAAGTGCCGGACATCAAGCCGATGAGTTGGTAGTTTTGGGAAGGCATGGGTTAATGTTTGTTAAGTGAGGGAGGATATAAAGATAATTTTAGAAAAGACAAAAAGGCCAGTTTTTTGAAATAGCTAATTTGCAAACAGAATTCGAGTTATGCCCAATCTCATAGTAGACATCGGAAATACCCGCATCAAATCTGCCCTGTATGATAAGCAGGAAAAGATTTGGGAAAATGCCCATTCAGAGCTGTCTGAGGCCAGATCGGTGTGGCAGCAGTTGGATATTGACCATAGTCTCATCTCATCGGTCAGATGGACAGAGGCTGAGCTACGGGAGAATTTGGGTTTAGATTTTCATTTTCTGACTCACCAGACACCTTTGCCTATTCAGAATCAGTACGGTTCACCGGAGACGTTGGGTTTGGACCGGCTGGCTGCGGCTATCGGCGGGTGGAGTCAAGCTGGAGGTGGAGCTGCATTGGTAGTAGATGTAGGTACCTGCATGACATTTGAGTTGGTCGATTCTAGGGGAATCTACCGGGGCGGTGCTATCAGTCCCGGCTTGGCGATGCGTGCCAAAGCGATGCATCAATTTACCGCACGTCTTCCACTAGTGGACGTTGGGCCAAAGCCAGCTTCTCATTTGGCGGATTCTACCAAGACCTGTATGCAGGCAGGTGTCTGGTACGGTATAGCGTATGAAATAATTGGCCATATAGAGGCCTATAGAGTCGAATTTCCTGAAATTAAGGTCTTTGTTTGCGGAGGAGACGCTCATTCTTTTGATTCATTGGCAAAAGACCACATATTTGTAGTCCCAAATTTGGTCCTAGACGGACTGAATTGTATTCTAAACCACAATGTTGAGTAAAATCAAATTGCAATTGCTGGGTGTATGCTGCACCCTTTTCTTATTTTCTGAAGCTCAGGCACAGTCCAGTGCCTCTACCTATTCCGCTCTGGGAATCGGTGAGTTTAACTATTCCGGATTGACACAAAATCAGGCCATGGGTGGCTTGGGAATCAGTTTTGGTACCGCATGGAATCCAAACTATGTCAATCCAGCCCTTCAGGCCAAAAATTCCATTTTCAACTTTCAGGCAGCACTAAACTATAAGACCATCGATGCGAGCAATGGCTCCCAATCTCAAAATGTAGACGGTGGAGGTCTTTCTTACATTGCGATGAGCTTGCCTTTTAAGCCAGGGAAATTTGGAGCAGGAATGGGGCTCAATCAGATCACTTCGGTCAATTACAGACTGCAAGTCGCCAGCATGGTAGACAATGCAGACATACAGTCTGTCAACAATATCACCGGCAATGGTGGGATCAGTGAAGCCTATCTTAGTTTTGGCTATGTGGTAGCAAAAAATCTGAGCTTGGGTATCCATGGATCTTATCTATTTGGCTCTACGATCCGGACCAATCAGCTATCTCTCTATGATGAAGAAGGAGTCGACGTAGGCTACCCTTCTGAATATTATGAAAGATTAACAGTTTCAGATGTAGGCTTCAAATTTGGGGCTCATTACTTTTTGCCTGTGGGTACTGAAAGCAAGTTGCACTTGGGTGCCATTTATCAGGTACTAGGGGATGTTAGTGGAAAAGCTTTTGCCAAACTGGCAGCATTTGGGGAAGCTAGCGACCCGGATACGGATGGAGACTTGGTTTTCAATGATGAAAAAGGAAGTATCTATATACCAAATCGTTATGGATTCGGTGTGACGTATGAAAAAACCAATAAATATGCAATCGGATTGGAAGGCCAGTATCAGGATTTCAAGGATTACACTAATTTTGTTGGAGACCCATTAGACCTCAAAGAGACCCTGAAAATAGGCTTGGGAATGCAGATCGTGCCAGACTATCTAGCCGTCGACAATCAGCTCAAAAGAGCCACTTATCGGGTGGGATTGGAGTTTCAGCAGACTCCCTATTACCTAAACCAAACCAATATCAATGACCTTGGCATTAACTTTGGAGCTTCGATTCCTGTTAATCAATTGTCTTTGGTAAATTTCGCTGTGAAGCTGGGGCAAAGAGGAACTACCTCGGCTGGATTGATCAGAGAAAACTACGTGAACTTCACCCTAGGCTTCTCTCTCAATGACAATAGCTGGTTCTACAAAAGAGTATTTGATTAAGAATAAAAAAATATCTGGGCCGGGTGACTCGCTCAGAGAGAAGATAAATTAACCGAATTAAACAAGTCAAACCATGAAAATTAAATCGACCCTTCTGGGGCTTTCCGCCTTTCTTCTGGCCGGTATGGTTCAGGCCCAGGATGGATGGAATTTCCCTTCTGATCCTGCGCAGGAACAAAAAGCAAGAGAGCTGAACGCTGCCTACAATGACTACATGCAGTCAGAGCAATTTGTAGAAGCTACCAAACCATTACATTGGCTATTGGTAAATGCACCTGATCTAAACGAAGCCATCTATATCAATGGTACAAAAGTATATGACGGGGCAGCTAACGCAACTGCGGATGAGGCTCAGAAAAGAGTGTATCAAGATTCTGTCATGTTGATCTATGACAAAAGAGGTGAACTTTATGACAATGCACCTAAGTGGATTGAAAACAAAGCCTATTACGCTTATCAGTATTACAAAGATGACAAAACGAAAGTAGGTTACATCGTTTCTACTTTTGACAAAGCTATCGAGTTGAATGGTGAACTTGCCACTCCTGCATTGTATGCATATTATTTCAATGCGATCTACAGAGACTATGCTTACAATAAGTCATTCACTCCAGAAGAAATTTTGGCAAAGTATGACTTTATTCAAAAAGAGCTAGATAAGGCAGAGGCAGCTGGAAGCGACATGACTCAAACCAAAGGTACGCTGGAGCAGATCCTTGTAGCCATGGAATTGATCGATTGTGACTTTATCGAAAATACGATGGGACCAAAATTGGCAGCTGACCCTACCAATGAGGCTTTGGCACAGCAAATCTTCAAATATTCTGTGCAGTACAAGTGTCTTTCTTCTAGTGCATTCTTGTCTGCATTGGAGTTGATTGACTCTAATAATCCAACTTATGCTACTTCTCAAGTGAGAGCGATGAGATATATCCAAGAGCAGGATTATGCGAAAGCTCAGCCTGTATTGGAGAAAGCATTGACTTTGGCCGAAAACGATGCTCAAAAAGCAGAAATCCAAATGGATTTGGCGAAAGTACATGCTAACTTGGGTAGAAAAGGTGCCGCAAGAACAGCCGCTAAAGAAGCTGCAACATTGGATCCTGAAAAGACCAAAGATGCTTATTCTATGATTGCAGGATTGTATATGAACTCCTTCAATGACTGTAAAGGTGGTCAATCCAGAGTAAAAGACCGTGCGATCTTCATGGCTGCGTACTATGCGTACCAAAAAGCCGGAGACTCTCAGGGTATGGCGCAAGCTAGAGCTCAGTTCCCATCCAAAGAAGAAGTCTTCACCGAAGGTCTTCAAGTGGGTAGCTCTATCAGCACCGGATGCTGGATCGGAGAGTCTGTAACTATTGCTACTAGAGACTAATAGTTTCCAAATAAATCTTAAAAAGGCAGTCCTTGGGCTGCCTTTTTTCGTTGTCTGATGCTATATCGACCATCTTCTTATGGGCTAGGAATGTTTGAATGTCTCTGCTTTTTGGACAGGAAGTGATCCTAGTCAGCAAGGAGAATTTGGCTAGAGGCATCATTGCAGATTATCAGATTCATTTAACTTTGTCCCATGAAGAATTTCATCTTTGGTATTTTTTGTCTTTTGAGTATCAGTTCTTGTCGAGAAGATATCGATGCGGCCGCTTTGCAAGTATACGAGGGCCCCATGCGGACAGGAGTCAATATTCATGTGGTCCATTCTGACTCGGCTAAGGTGAGGACGGAGATCCGGGCAGCCAAGCAAATGGAATTTCTGAATGGGAACATGGAGTTTCCCGAAGGGATTCTGATTGAGTTTTTTGAGAAAGATGGGAGCAAAGGGACTACACTCCAAGCAGATAGAGGGTATTTTATCAAAGAAAAAAACATCTATAAAGGAGAAGGAAATGTCCGAGTGGACAATGAGATAGAAGATCAGCACCTGCAGAGCGAGGAGCTTTTTTGGGATCCAAACAAAAAGCGGATTTATACCGAGACATTTGTGACAATTCGGGACAAAGAGACACTTTTCAATGGTACCGGAATGGAAGCTGATGAAAGTTTTACAAATTACACCCTCAAAAAATTAAGAGATAGCCGGACTATATTGCCGGGAGAAGAATTATGAAATTACCTGACGTCTTGATCCTTTCCTTGTCTTTGGCACTGATCATCATCGGAATCCACCAAACGATGACTGTAGGAATCGGTTTTTCTTATCCTATCTTTATGTTTGGTGTGGCGCTGTTGTTTTGGTTTCAATACAGAAGAACCAAAACCCAAAAGCCTCCCACAGAAATCCCGGGTAGCAAACCCAAGAAAAAACGGAAGCGATAATCCATGGAGACCAGCTATTTGATCTACGTACTCATAACCCTGCTGTTTTCGGCATTTTTTTCAGGTATTGAGATCGCCTACATTTCCGCCAATAAGCTTCAAATAGAGCTACAGAATAAGCAGGGAAGCCTGAGTGGCAGAATTCTCAGCGGCTTTGTGCAGCGGCCAGGCCAGTTTATCGGTACTACCTTGATGGGCAATACCATTGCACTGGTTCTTTACGGGATTTTTATGGCTTATTTACTGGAAGACCCATTGAGGATGCTTTTGGGTAGCTTTGCCAATGAGGGATCTATACTGGTTTTACAAACTTTGATCTCCACAGTTATCGTTTTGATCACTGCGGAGTTTTTGCCAAAAAGTCTCTTCATGCTCAATCCTAATAGCATGCTGAATGTATTTGCTGTGCCGATGATGCTGATTTATTATCTGATGTTTCCGGTGGTTTGGGCCGTGGTGGGACTTTCTCGCTTTTTTATTACCAAAGTACTCCGCTTAGAATACAGTGAGGACAAGCCGGTTTTTACCGTGACAGATCTCAATAGCTTCATCCAAGACCATATGAATCAGTCCAAGTCCGATGGGACAGCGGAGATCGATACCAAGATTTTTGACAATGCAGTCGAGTTTAAGACAGTCAGACTGAGAGAATGTATGGTGCCGAGGACGGATATCGTCGCGGTGGAGGTAGAAGATAGCATCGAGGAACTTAAAGAGGTTTTTGCCGAAAGCGGCCATTCTAAAATCATCGTCTATCGTGAGACCATCGATGACGTGATCGGATATTGTCATCAGCTGGAGCTTTTCAAAAAACCCAAGAGCATCGAAGATATTTTGACGCCGATCATCATTGCACCTGAGTCTGCTCTTGCCAATGAATTATTGATAGAATTTATTCAGGAAAGAAAAAGTCTCGCCTTGGTGGTAGATGAGTTTGGTGGGACCAGTGGCATCGTCTCGATGGAAGACATTATCGAAGAGATTTTTGGGGAAATCGAAGACGAATATGACAACGATGACCTGATCGAACAAAAAATCGGAGATTTTGAATACTTGCTGAGTGCGCGTCATGAGATTGATTATCTGAATGATAAGTATGATTGGGAATTGCCGGAGGGAGAATTTGAAACCATTTCTGGCCTGATCCTTTCCCATACCGAAAACCTTCCCAAAAAGGGCGAGTCAGTGATGATAGGGCCATATACTTTTACGATTATGACCAAGCAGGATCATCGAATAGACTCCGTGAGGCTCAAAATCAGCTCCCCGGGTATTTTTTAGGTAATGGTTTGATTCAGAATATATTTTGAATTTCGTTACTAATGCTATTATTTTGCGACACTTCTAAAAAAGCGTAGTAACAATAATGGCGTTAATCAAACAAATAAGACAGCGGACAGGTCTCGCAATCGGTGTCATTGCCGGCGGGTTAATTTTATTCCTTTTGGGGGGTGACTTATTGAGTCCAAATTCCAGCCTTCTCAATTCCAGCCAAAACATCGTAGGTGAGATAGCAGGAGAAGATGTCACATATGAAGAGTATGTGGCCAAGGTTGAAGAGTTTCGTGTAGCTTATCAGCAGCGGACTGGAAGAGCTCCTTCCGAAGTAGAGATGTATACTGTCAGAGAGCAGGCTTGGCAGGCTCTGATTGTCGAGCGAGTTTTCAAAGAAGAATATGAAAAACTGGGATTGACTATCTCCTCTGCGGAGCTGGTAGATATGGTCCAAGGAAAAAATATTGTTCCGGAATTGCGTCAGCAATTGGTCAACCCACAGACAGGTCAGTTTGACAAGACTCAGTTGATTACCTTCTTGCAGTCTTTGGAGACAGCGGATCCAGCGCAGCAGGCATTTTGGGCTCAGCAGGAGCAGTTGTTTGCAGAGTCAAGATTGAGAATCAAATATGACAACCTCTTGGCTACTTCTGAGTACGCTACTTCAGCGGAAGCCAAAATGGAATACAAAGCAGCTAACTCTATAGCAGATGCTTCTGTTTTGTACATCCCTTACTATGCAGTAGAAGATGATGCAGTGAGCTTCACTGATTCCGAATTGCAATCTTACCTGAACAGCCATAAGGACATGTTCCAAACTGGCAATTCAGCAAATATCGAATACGTGAGCTTCAGTATCTTGCCTAGTGGCGCTGATTCCGCGGAAGTGATTTCAACTATTGAGCAGTTGACACAAGAATTGAGCAACTCCGATCAGGATTCTCTTTTCGTCAATAGAAACTCTGAGTTGAGACCAGCATTCTATACGTTCCGTCCAGGTGATCAGCTTCCAGCTGACTTGACCAACAATGTGGATGAAGTAGTAGCCGGAGAGACTTATGGACCATTCGTGACTGCCAATTCAACCTATATTTCTTTCAAAGTATCCGATCAATATGATGGAACTCCACGAATGAGAGCTTCTCATATTCTTTTTGGAACTGAAGGAATGGACGAAACTGCCAAAGCTGCTGTGAAAAGTCAGGCTGAAGAAGTTTTGGCTGATCTGAAAAACGGAGGAGACTTTGCTCTAGCTGCAAGACAATACGGTCAGGATGGTACATCCCAAAATGGCGGTGATCTCGGATGGTTTGCCAAAGAAGACTTTGTAGAGCCTTTTGCTAATGCTACCTACGCTAGAAATTCCACTGGCCTTCTTCCCAACTTGGTTGAGACGGAGTATGGCTATCATATCATCGAAGTCACTGAGCTTCCTAAGTCTCAGTACACCAAATTGGCTGTACTTCAATTGGAATTGGTTGCATCTGATGAGACTAGAAATGAAGCTTTCAGAAATGCTGACTCTTTCGCAGCTGAATCTGGCAATAGAAATGAATTCACTGAAAATGCTGTAGAAAGCAACTACAGAGTTCTGCAGGCAAACAATGTGGATGCAGGTGCCAGAAACCTAAACAACATCCAAAACGCAAGAGAGGTGATTCGTTGGGCTTTTGCAGAAGCTTCTCAAGGTGAAGTATCCGCTGTGTTTGAACTGGACAATGCTTATGTGGTAGCCTCTTTGGTCAGCAAGAAAGAAGAAGGAGATGTCGCTCTAGAAGATGTGCGTACTCAAGTGGAAGGACAAGTAAGAAACGAAAAGAAAGCAGAAGCTATCAAGCAGGCTATCGCCGGAAAGGCAAGCTTGGAAGAGATGAAAGCTGTATATCCAGAAGCAGCTTCTCTGAATGAGATCCCAGATCTTAAATTGAGCTCTTCTGTCATTCCAGGAATCGGATTTGCCCCTCAGGCAATCGGAGCGATCTTCGGAGTAGGTCAAGGAGCAATGACTCAGCCGATCGTGGAAGATATCGGAGTCGTAGTCGGCAAACTCAACACCTTGACGCCAGCTGCTGAAATCGGAGACTACACCAGCTACCAGGCTCAGCTGACTCAGAATGCCGCTCAGCGGACTTCCTACCAAGTCATGATGGCTTTGCAGGATCTGGCAGATGTGAAAGATTATAGATACAAATTCTTCTAAGAATCTCAATTGGAACCCATGCCGACCAGCATGGGTTCTTTGTTTGTATTCACTAGATAAGGTAAACCCGAATGCAAAAGAATTTCAATACAGCAGCTTTTAAAGAGAAACTGGAAGCAGGGACAGAATTTCCTGCTTTGTACATGTTTAAATTCATTGTTCCTAATGGGAAAGAACAAGAAGTAGAGGCTATTTTTCCCAACCATGAGGTGATCAAGAAGCCGAGTTCGGGAGGCAGGTATATCAGTACTACCATTCAAGTCATGGTAGAAAGTGCAGATCAAATTATCGCTTACTACGAGCAGGCCTCTTCCATTGAGGGACTACTTTCACTCTAAAACAAAAGACTATGTGGAAAGAAGAAAACAATAAGCTCAAGAAGACATTCAAATTTGAAGATTTTCAGGAAGCCTTTGCCTTCATGACCCGTGTGGCCTTTTTGGCTGAGGCGCAGCAGCATCATCCCAATTGGTCCAATGTCTACAATGAAGTCGTGATTGAGCTGACCACGCATGATGCTGGCAACACGGTCACCGAAAAGGATCGTAAGCTAGCCAAAGCCATAGATGAGCTGAATGCATGAGTGAATCAGTGATCCAATTATTTTTGGTCCCAACACCAATCGGGAACCTGAAGGATATCACGCTGCGTGCCTTGGAAGTACTCCAGTCTGTAGATGTGATCTTAGCAGAAGATACCCGTACCACAGGAATGCTTCTCAAGCACCTGGAAATCAGCAATACGCTGCAATCTTACCATATTTTCAATGAGCATAAGGCAGTGGAGAAGCTAGTGGAGCGTATGAAAAAGGGAGAAGTCTTCGCATTGGTCAGTGACGCAGGCACTCCTGGCATCTCCGATCCTGGTTTTTTGCTTGTCAGGGAGGTTTTGGCAGCTGGCTTGGAAGTTCAATGTCTCCCCGGACCGACAGCTTTCGTACCAGCCTTGGTCAATTCTGGCCTACCCAATGATCGCTTTGTTTTCGAAGGTTTTCTACCACATAAGAAGGGTAGAAAAACTCGAATTGATTCCCTTCTAGAAGAGACTCGCACGATGGTCTTCTATGAGTCTCCACACCGACTGATCAAAACATTAGAGCAGCTTTCAGAAGCTTTTGGAGCGGAGCGACAGGCCTGCGTATCCAGAGAGCTCACCAAATTGCATGAGGAAAATGTACGGGGATCTTTAGACGAATTGATCACTTACTATGAAGAAAATCCTCTCAAAGGAGAGATCGTCCTGACGGTCGAGGGGAAAACTGAAAAGAAAGAAACTCGAGAGGAGAAGCAGGAGCGTAAGCGTGCCAGCTGGAAGGATTGATGATTTAAATGTTTAATCGTTTTTGTAACGCCATCAAATTTCCTTTGATTATTGGGCTAGATGACCGATGTCCGATGCCCGAAGTTTGCAAGACTGGATCTTCAAAGCTGATTCTCTAACTAGGTACTGTCAAAGTTTGGTGAAAGTACGAACCTTCATAGTTTCTAATAACTAATTACCACTTACCTAATTTTTATATGCTAAGCCAAGAAAGACTCAAAGAACTACTGGACCAAACCATCCTCGTAGCCAAGGAGGCAGGAGCCTTTATTCGAAAGGAAAGAGAGCATTTCGATATGGATGCTGTGGAGCACAAAGGCTTCAACGATTTGGTATCTTATGTTGACAAAGAGGCTGAGCAGATCATCGTAGACGGTCTCTGCAAAGTTTTGCCCGAGGCAGGGTTTATAACGGAGGAAGGGACGAACACGACTCGAACCGAGCATTTAAACTGGATCATTGACCCTCTGGATGGCACGACCAACTTTATCCATGGAATTCCTGTGTTTTCTGTGAGCATTGCCTTGATAGATGAGCAAGACTTGGTGTTGGGAGTAGTTTATGAGGTCAATCTGGACGAGTGCTTCTATGCGAGCAAAGGCGGAGGAGCCTTTTGTAATGGCAAGCCAATCCATGTGAGCAAAGCCCCTGATCTCTCAGCGTCCCTGATTGCTACTGGTTTCCCCTATTACAACTTTGATCTGATCGATCGTTATTTGGCCACCTTGAAGTCACTCATGCAGACTACTCATGGTTTGAGGAGATTTGGTTCGGCTGCAGTAGATTTAGCCTATGTGGCTAGCGGAAGAGCCGAAGGTTTTTTTGAATACAACCTGAATTCCTATGATGTCGCTGGTGGGGCTATTATAGTCCAGGAGGCAGGGGGAACAGTTACGGACTTCTCAGGAGGGAAGGATTTTGTCTTTGGCAGACAAATCGTGGCTACCAATGGAAACATCCATCATGAAATTCTCGCTGAGCTGGATAAAGTCTGGTCATCCTAAGAAATAGTACCAGAAAGCAAGACTTCCTATCGAGATCACCATTCCCAAGCCTGAGAGCAAGGCTGCCAATCGGGGTGCCAAATGGTAATTGATCGCAACGATAGAGCCTGTGATCATCGGCGCCATGGCTGATTCTAGGACGGTGACTTTGAAGGTCAATTCCTCGGGATCAAGGAAGTGCCTGTAAATCAAATACACCAATGCTGGGGCCAGTACCAAACGAAAGCCCAAGCCATACCAAAAGTAAGCTGAAGTCAAATCTGCTTTTTCTACTCTGAATCGCAGTCCTATGGCTAGTAGGGCTACTGGGGCCATTGTTTTGCCTATGCCTTGAAGCAGTGGAATCAGAAATGAGGGAGTCTCCCATCCCATCAAGCTCATGATCAGCGTGCCGATCAAAAAACCGAAAGGCGGAAATTTGATGATTTTTAGGGGGATTTGAGCGAGATTGCCGCTTTCGTGACTATAGATGGATCCGATGACGATGGCCAGGGATGACACCAGCAAAAATGATCCTCCCTGATCCATCAGGAGAGCTGCAGGGAGCCCAGCTTTGCCGTATAGCGCTTCTATCACAGGAAATCCAAGAAAGGAGGTATTAGCCAGACCGGACACAATAGAAAGACAACCGATCACCTGCGGACTCCAGTGAAACACTCTTCCTAAAACTCCAAATACCAACCAAGACAGCAAGAACGTAAACCAAGCAGCTGAAATGGGAATCAAGAGATCCCAACCCGGATTGATCTGAGGAATATATAGCAGCGCCAAAGCAGGCAATACCAGATTGAAAAGGTAAGAATTGACCCAAAAAATGGCTTTCTCAACAGGGAATCCCTCGCGTCTCTGAAAATAAAGTCCGGCGAGCAAACACAAAAATGAGATAAGGGCTCCTATCATCCCGGCAAGTTAAAAAACTCGGCTTTTTTAACATTAAAATAATTTGGCATAATTGTAGTGTCTTGAAAATCAGTATACTTTTGTTGGTAAATAAACCTAGAATCTATGACGAAACTGATACCGATTTTTATCAATGGTGGCAAGTGGATTCAATTATCCCAACTTTCGACGGAGCAAGGACAGAAATTGAAATCTTGGTTGCCCGTCAGCTGCCTCAAAAAAGTGCTCTACAACGGGATGGAATTGAAAGATTGTGTGGATTTTGAAACCTACGAATATTGGTTTAGAAGTCATCAGGTCTCAGGACAGCGTCAGGCTGCGTTGGATTTTTGATATCAGACTTTTGGCTTCCTCTTCTTTTTGTATCATGCGTTGAGTAATTAGGCTCCTACTCCAGCCCAAAACTTTTGCGCTTTTCATCAAAGTACTTTTCTAAATCAGGATAATAGGTGCTCGTCGCTTCTGGGATGCCATCTAGGACCAGTTCCATTTTGCCTTCCAGTTCATCTTGATTGACTTGCATGCCTTCGATCAGATAGATCAAGTCTTCTAAATTGAGAGGTTCTTCAATTTTGGAAGGGTAAAGCATATACTCGTTTCCATAAAAATCCACTGCTTCCAGCTGTATGCTATAATCCAAGCGATGTGCGTAGATGCTGATTTGCTCTCCCCAAGTAGATTCCGGAAAATTCAACTTGACCAGAAGTGCCGAAGAAACCTCCTCGGAAAAGTAGGTGTCGGGCTGAAATTTGAAATTGATCATAGCCTAAATTTACGATTCCTCTGCTGCTTGAGACAAGAGATCGGGAAAAGCATTTTTTCAATGCGATTCTACATTGGATAATAAGGACTTTCGGGCTATTTTTGGGCCTGATTGGAAGCAGGCCACTGCCTGATTTCTCCCATTTTCGCCTTTCAATACCAAAACTATGAAAAGAGATTCGGTTGTTTTTGACCTCATCGCACAAGAAGAAGACAGACAAAAGCGTGGCATTGAGCTGATCGCTTCGGAAAATTTCACCAGCAAACAGGTCATGGAGGCCGCTGGGAGTGTATTGACCAATAAATACGCAGAAGGACTGCCTAAAAAGCGCTATTATGGTGGCTGTGAGGTAGTGGATGAAATCGAGCAGATAGCTATCGATAGAGCTAAGCAGCTTTTTGGTGCTACTTGGGCCAATGTACAGCCTCACTCTGGTGCTCAGGCCAATGCAGCGGTGATGCTAGCTTGTCTGAAAGCCGGTGATCCAATTTTGGGATTTGACTTGTCACATGGCGGTCACTTGACTCATGGTTCTCCGGTCAATTTCTCAGGAAAATTGTACGAGCCTCATTTCTATGGTGTGGAAGAGGAGACAGGAGTGATCGATTACGATAAGGTGGAGGCGAAAGCACTGGAAGTACAGCCAAAAATGATCATTTGCGGTGCTTCGGCATACTCCAGAGATTGGGATTATGAGAGATTGAGAGCGATAGCGGATGAAGTGGGAGCAATCCTATTGGCGGATATTTCGCACCCATCTGGTTTGATAGCCAGAGGTTTGCTAAATGATCCTTTGGAGCATTGCCATATCGTCACCACGACAACACACAAGACCTTGAGAGGTCCTAGAGGCGGTTTGATTGTGATGAGAGAGGACTTTGACAACCCATGGGGACTGACTACTCCAAAAGGAGAAATTAGAAAAATGTCTTCTCTACTGGATATGGGTGTTTTCCCAGGTACTCAGGGAGGCCCATTGGAGCATATCATCGCAGCCAAGGCGGTAGCTTTTGAAGAAGCTCTTTCTGATGAATACATGGAATACGTACTACAGGTCAAAAAGAATGCATCCGTGATGGCGGAAGAGTTCGTAAGTCTTGGATACCAGTTGATTTCCGGAGGTACAGACAATCACTTGATGTTGATCGATCTGCGAAATAAGGATTTGACAGGAAAAATCGCCGAGGAGACCCTAGGCAAAGTAGATATTACTATCAATAAAAATATGGTGCCATTTGACACCAAATCACCTTTTGTCACTTCTGGGATGCGAGTAGGTACTGCTGCGGTGACTACCAGAGGATTGAAAGAGGAAGATATGAAAAAGATCGTTCGACTGATTGACAGAGCGCTTCAGAATCATGCCAATGAATCTGAATTGGATAGCATCCGTAAGGAAGTCAATGAGTGGATGGTTCAGTTTCCATTATACTAAAGATTAGAATACCAACGTGGCATTAGACCAATATCGAGAAGAGGAGGAAGAGGAAGGAATGTCCTTTTTGGACCATCTGGAGGCTCTCCGGTGGCATTTGTTGCGCTCAGTAGCAGCCATACTTATACTTTCAGTGATCGCTTTTCTTTCCAAAAGCATTGTATTTGGAATGGTTATTTTGGGTCCTTCCAAAGTGGACTTTCTGACCTATCGGGTGCTTTGTGACTTAGGTGATTACTTGGGAATCTCTGCACTGTGTATAGATGAATTGCCCTTTACTATCCAAAGTAGGCAGATGACTGGCCAGTTTTCCATGCACATGACCTCCAGTTTTGTGGTGGGATTTGTAGTGGCTTTCCCCTATGTCTTTTGGGAGTTCTGGAGATTTATAAGTCCTGGGCTTTATGATCAAGAGAAAAATGCTGCCCGTGGCGCGGTTTTCTTTGTCAGCTTGCTCTTCTTTATGGGGGCTGCATTTGGATATTTTATCCTGTCTCCCCTTTCGATCAACTTCCTGTCCAATTACCAACTCGACCCGACCATTCTCAATGAGTTTGATATCGGATCTTATGTGACCACGTTGATCATGTTGGTACTTGCATCTGCGATTATGTTCCAGTTGCCGGTGGTGATTTATTTCTTATCCATGTCTGGATTGGTGACCTCCGGAATGCTACGTGCTTATAGAAGACATGCGATTGTCGTGATTTTGGTGCTTTCTGCTGTAATCACTCCTCCAGATGTGATCAGCCAATTGCTCATCGCGATGCCTATCCTTGTCTTGTACGAAGCTGGGATCACCATTGCAAAGCGTTTGGAGAAAAAGCGTGCCATCAAGGCAGCAGAATACGCTAGACAAGAAGAAGCGGAAGATTAAAAGTCTGAATGCTGTAGGCTTAAAGCTTTGTTAAAGTAGAAGGGAATTACTATTTCAGAATTGCAACCCAGTTTTAGCGGTTAATCGTAATTCGTAAATCAAATATGAAATGAAAATAGCTATCGGAGGCGATCATGCCGGATTTGAATACAAAGGGAAATTGATTCAGAAGCTGGAAAGCCAAGGACACGAAGTCAAA
This sequence comes from Algoriphagus vanfongensis DSM 17529, assembly GCF_000429465.1. Taxonomy (GTDB): domain Bacteria; phylum Bacteroidota; class Bacteroidia; order Cytophagales; family Cyclobacteriaceae; genus Algoriphagus; species Algoriphagus vanfongensis. The sequence continues at coordinate 343,618 of NZ_AUBX01000015.1, forward strand.
GATTTTGGTCCTTTTTCTGATGCTTCTGTGGATTATCCTGATTATGTGCACCCATTGAGTTCCGCTGTGGAAACAGGCGAATTTGACTTGGGTATCGTAATCTGTGGCTCTGGAAATGGTGTCGCGATCACTGCCAATAAGCATCAAGGAATCAGAGCAGCATTGGTGTGGAATGAGGAGTTGGCGTCTTTGGCCCGCCAGCACAACAACGCCAATGTTTTGGCTATCCCCGCTCGGTTTATTTCGTATGAGTTGGCAGAGAAAGTCACAGAAACCTTCTTGACTACGGAATTTGAAGGTGGCCGTCATGCCAACCGAGTCAATAAAATCGCCTGCAGCTAATCAGTAACTGAGAGATTTTTAAGCCCATCTTATGAAACTAGGATGGGCTTTTTCATTTGGTTCAAAACTACTTTTCCTGCAATATTTCAAACTCCGCCATCACAGGAAAGTGATCAGAAAGTTTTTCAGTAGGCCCTTGATTGAAGACTTCTAGGTTAACGCACTGCTTCGCCAATTTCGGACTTGCCAAAATGTAATCGATTCTCACTCTATTTTGAAAGATTGATTCTGGCGTTTGCCCATATTGACCTACTAATACAGGTGCTGGAAACGTAAAGCTTTCCTGAAAATCCAACTTATTCAATCCCAAGTCAATGGCTGGCACAGACAGGAATTCTGAAATAGGCGCATAGTCAAATTCTCCATGTCTTAGGTTATCATACTGGTCTCCTACTTTTTTCTCCATCCCTGCTTTGAGCTCTACTTTGGATTCGAGCCAGTAAGCATCCAGTGGAGAATGGGAATTGAAGTCGCCCAGAATAAGATAAGAATCAGTTTGAAGTTCTTGAATTCTGGATTTGATCTGCCTAGCTTCTCGCAATCGAATATCGCTGTCAGATGGAGATAGATGGACTACAAAAAAATCTATCCCATAGGTTTTCACATGAAGGAGTCCATGCCAAAAGTTGTCCACATTTTTTTCGATCAATTCAATTGGTTCTTTTGAAGTCAAACCTGTAGGATATCCACGCTCCTTTAGGATATACACATAGGGATGCCCCCATTTCTCGGCATCTGCTCTAAGTTTAGATTCATCATATCCACACAATTCCTGCAAAGCTAAGACATCTGGGTTTTGCTCTTTCACCCAATGAATCAACTCCTTATTTCTCAGACTATCCTTTCCCCAGTCAAATCCATTCCAAATATTATAGGTCATCACCTTTAATTTTTTGGAATTTGTTTGCACTAGTATGGATTGATTTAATCCAATTGTAAACAATATTAATAGGAGGGTTTTGAATTTCATTGATTAGAAAAGGCTTACTGTGTTGTATAAATCTAAAATGGGGAATCTTGGTGGAACAAAAAGTATGTTAATACAAAAATAAACCCCGACTTTTTAGCCGGGGTTTGAGTTTATAGCAAAGGCTTAAACTGCCTTAGGAATCTCACATCATTTTCGGTGAAGAGCCGCAAATCTTTGATTTGGTATTTGAGCATGGCGATTCGTTCTATACCCATTCCAAATGCAAAACCTGTGTATTTTTTAGAATCAATTCCGCAATTTTCTAACACATTGGGATCTACCATGCCAGAACCACCGATTTCTACCCAGCCGGTACCTTTACAGATTGTACATCCTTTCCCTCCGCAGATCAGACAGGAAATGTCTATTTCGGCACTTGGTTCGGTGAATGGAAAATAGGAAGGACGAAAACGCACTTTAGTTCCTTTTCCAAACATCTCTTTTGCGAAGTGATATAGCGTGTTTTTCAAATCTGCGAAACCGACGTTCTCATCTACATAGAGTCCTTCTACCTGATGGAAGATACAGTGTGCTCTCGCAGAGATAGCCTCATTTCGATAGACACGTCCAGGAGAAAGTGTACGTATCGGAGGTTTTTGGTTTTCCATGACACGCACCTGAACCGAAGATGTATGGGTACGTAAGGCGATATCAGGATTTTTCTCAATAAAGAAGGTATCCTGCATTTCTCTCGCCGGATGGTTTTCCGGGAAATTTAACGCGGTAAAGTTATGCCAGTCATCCTCGATTTCTGGACCTTCTGAGAGATTGAACCCGATTCTTTCAAAAATTTCAATGATTCGCTGTCGAGTTGCTGTCAAAGGATGAATTCCACCGATTTCCTGATTGGAAGGAGGAAGGGTCAAATCTATATCTGCAGCTTTCGATTTTTTGGAAGCAGAATTTACTTTCTCGATGAGCTCCTGAAATTTGTCCTCTGCCAATTGCTTGACGGAATTGACCAATTGACCATAGGCTCTTTTCTCCTCATTAGGGATTTTACCCATTTCTGCAAAAAGTCCACCTACGACAGATTTTTTGGAGATGTACTCCATTCTGTAGGCTTCGAGTTCTTCTGGATTAGTGGCATCCGCCGCCGCAATAGCCGTCTTGATGGCTTCGATTTTTTCCTGATACATGGGATTCAGATTAATCAAGCCACAAAGCTAAGATTTTTGGGGGGTTTTGGAGGACCGTGAGGGGCGATTATTTGGAAAACTCTTGCTCAATTCTAAATCTGCTCAATCCAATTAAATGTTTGAACTCGTAATTCCAATCAAATACTAAAACTACGCAAACCATGAAAAATTTCTTAAAAATTGCTCTTGTAGCATTCGCATTCTTTACAGCCAACCTCGCTTTTGCACAAATGGAAGAGACTGTAGAAGTCGGTGGAGCGGCTATGTATCCATCTAAAAACATCGTCGAAAACGCAGTGAATTCTGCTGATCACACCACGCTGGTAGCAGCCGTAAAGGCAGCTGGTCTGGTGGAGACCTTGCAGGGTAAAGGACCATTTACTGTTTTTGCGCCTGAAAACTCAGCCTTTGAAAAACTGCCAGATGGTACTGTGGAGAATCTTCTGAAACCAGAAAACAAAGCGCAATTGACTGCAGTCTTGACTTATCATGTAGTGGCAGGTAAAATGGGATCTAAGGATATAGCCGAAGCAATCAAAAAAGGGGATGGTAAAGCAGTCTTTACTACTGTGCAAGGAGGTAAACTCACTGCCTGGATGAAAGGAAAAAAACTGTATATCATGGATGAAAACGGTAACTCATCTAAGGTCACTATTCCAGATGTATGGCAATCCAATGGAGTGATCCATTCAGTGGACACTGTTGTTTTGCCAAAAATGTAAGTTGAACAAACGATTTTTAGACTTTTAAAAAGCTTGAAGAAACCCTTCAAGCTTTTTTTGTGAGCAAATTTTAGGCAAATGCCCTAATTTTTTCTTGGAGAGGCTTGATTTCCCTTTTACCTTTAGAGCATTGTACTAGTTCCCATTTTGTAATATGATCAGAAAGTCTCTTGCCATTCTTGGGATGGCTTTTGGGCTGGCCTGGAGTGCGGCTGCCCAGAATACCCTACACCCTACTTCTAGCGAATACGAATACCCTACCGATCCCAAAGTCCAAGAAAAACTGGAGCAATGGAGAGATCAGAAGTTTGGGATTTTGATCCATTGGGGAATCTATGCAGTCCCTGGAATCGTCGAATCTTGGAGTATCAACAATGAAGATTGGATTCGTCGCAAAGACACCACTCAGACGTATCAGGATTACAAAAAGTGGTATTTCGGCTTGAAGGATGAGTTCAATCCGCAAGGTTTCAACCCGGAACAATGGGCTGATGCTGCCGACAAAGCAGGGATGAAATATGTAGTCTTCACGACCAAGCATCATGATGGCTTCAATATGTTTGACACGCAGTTTACGGACTATAAAATCACCGATGGTCCATTCAAAAATCATCCAAAGTCCAATGTGGCCAAGCATGTTTTTCAAGCCTTTCGGGACAAAGACATGATGATCGGAGCCTACTATTCCAAACCAGACTGGCATTCCCAGTATTTTTGGTGGGACTATTATGCTACGCCAGACAGAAATGTCAACTATGACATTCGCAAAAACCCTTGGAGATGGAACCAGTTTGTCAACTTCACCCACAACCAACTCAATGAAATCACCAGTGATTACGGCTCGATTGATATCCTTTGGCTAGATGGCGGATGGGTTCGTCCCAAAGAAACAATCAATGAGGAAGTCTTGAGCTGGGGAGCACCGATTCCTGAGTTTTCGCAGGAAATCAACATGCCAAAAGTCGCAGAAATGGCCCGCAAAAACCAGGAAGGAATGTTGATCGTGGATAGAACGGTTCATGGTCCATTCGAAAACTACCGCACACCTGAGCAAGGAATTCCTGATACCATGTCTTCAGATCCCTGGGAAAGCTGTATTACACTCGGTGGGGCTTGGGGATATGTGCCCAATGATAAGTTTAAACCTTCTCGAAAAGTGATTCATCTTCTGATTGAAATTGTGGCCAAAGGCGGAAACCTTTTGCTTGGTGTCGGTCCTACGGCAGATGGGGTTTTCCTTCCGGAGCAGGTTTCCAGACTGGAGGAAATCGGAAAATGGCTTGACGTAAATGGACAAGGAATCTATGGAACAAGAGCTATAGAATCCTTCCAGGATGGAGCTATGTATTTTACGCAAGGAAAGGAAAAAGAGCTCTATGCGATTTTGCCTATTCAAGAAGGAGAGACTCTTGGAGAAAGTATTTCTTGGAGCTTGAACCCGCCTAAGAAAGGCTCTAAAATCCAACTGCTTGGTCAGAAAGGAAATCTCAAGTGGAAAACTGTAGATGGGAAAACGGTAGTTTCTATTCCTAGAAGTCTTCAAAGCAAATTGGCAGAATCACCAGCTGTTGTGTTGACTTATTCGGGAGAGTAATTTCTCTAATTACAAAATTGTCAGACTGAGCGGAGTCGAAGTCTATTTGAATTCAAAGAAAAGACCTTGCGATTTCCCTCAGTCTGAAATTATTAATTGATTTTTTGATTTATAAGTCCATTGGAAGCTGAAATACAGCGATCCCTGGATCTTCGTCAGTAGTGAGTCCATAGAGTTCATTGGCCTCTTCGTTGATGGCGATTTTAGAAATTGATCTATCCAAAAAGATCCTCACCAAAGGCTTCCCCTGCAAATCAAAAACTCGGACTTCTTTTGATACTAGGCCACTTTTGGCGTAATCCAAGTAGGAATAATCTGAATAGGCTATAAATATTCGGTTACTAGAAATGAATACTTCACCATATCTTTTAGGCTCTTCTGGGCTAATAATTACTGCCTCTCCAAACTGAGATTTGTGAAACTCAAATTTTGGTAGGCTCAGATCTGGACCGATCACCGAAATAAATTTTTTCGTCTTGTAATCAAATATTTCAAACAGGTCACGATGCAAACTCGTTCTTACATATTTTCCGTTTTCTTCATTGCCGCCAAACCTGCCTGCGCTTAACAAGCTTAACTGAGTTTGTGTTAGGTCGGGATAATCCTCCAAATTTTCGTACTCACCATATTTCCCAATCAAGATTTTATTAACATCAAGCTCATAGATTTTATTATCCCCTTCGATCGGTACGCCAAGCAAGTTTCCATTTGGAGCAAAAGAATGCCTGATCATTTTTAAACTAGGATCTGGGATTTTGATATCTGAGTCGGCCAGAAGACCAGTATCCTGAAACTTGAATGTTGAATATTTTTTATTGTTGTAATCGAATACCCAAAACAGTGTAGTATCTGACGAAGGGATAAATAACGGGTCAAAAGTCTCCAGAGGGCCTTGTCCATGTCTGCCTTTTGCATAGAGGTAAGTCCAGTCCTTTGGGTCAATAATATGTATTCTCGGAGATTCCTCAGGGACATTATGATATTCTCCTACAATAATTTTGTTGCCTGAAAGTACCATTCCACTTGCGTTTAGAATTTCTTCAAAAAAGTATTTTTCTGATGTCAAGCTGATCTCTTCAAAGTCGGTCAATGCAAGTAACACCGTAGACTTGTCTGTACTTTTTTCCGAGCAAGAGCAGGAGATTGAAAGGAATAAAATAAGCTGGAAAAATCTCATGATTAAATAGTTGTATTACGTAAAGTACGTAAAGAAGGGCAAAAAAGAAATACCGAAAGTGAAGTTTCGGTATTTCTTACTTTTCAATTTACTGCGCGATTACCAAGTTCTACCACCTCTAGGCGGTCCTGGGAATGGACCTCTTGGACGATCTCCGTCTTCTTGAGCTTTGAAATTGCCGATGATATAAGTGAATGTCAATAGACCATATCTTGTCAATACATTGGTATAGACATCTGTCACAGCTACATCAGAGATGGTTCGGCTGATGCTGTTATTCTGGTTGAGCAAGTCAAAGACTACTACCTTCAGCTCTGCTTTATTGTTTTTAGCAAATCGATATCCCGCTTCGATATTCCATAGCCATACTGACTGGTCAAAGCCTTCAGATAGCCCGCTATACAAACTGTTATTCACAGTATTTCCCACGAACAGTTTGCCGTCATTGGGTGAATAATAAAGCCTCAGATTCGACTCTTGGATATAATAGTTTTGATCCAGATTTGCCTGTAGGCTTGAATTTACAATGGTGTACGTTCCAGTTGTACTCAATGTAAAATCGAAATCTTTGCTAATATTAGAAGTGAAAGTGACTCCTTGTCCGAGGCTGATATTGTCGTTTTTATTGAGTTCACCATTGATCATTCCGGGTGTACGAGAATACCCCAATCTAGTATTTAGATTTACATTAGTCTTGATTTTCTTGATAGGAGCACCATAATTCATAAATAATCTTGAACTGAAATTCCCATCTAAATTGACAGGCATGGAGATTTGTCCACCGGGTCTCAATAGAATTTCCCCATTGATCAGGGTGTCCTGTGCAGCTATATAGGTACTGCTTCCGATGTAATTATTGGTTGTGGATAAGTTGGCAAACATGAAGAATGTTCTGTTTTTCTCCATGTTGAATTTCCCGATGTTGGCAAAGATGCTATGTTCAAAACTTTGGCTCAAGGTAGGGTTACCCACACTTAGGCTCAATGGATTTTGATTGTTGACCACATTTTGAAGTTGGCTGACAGAAGGCTCATCCGTATCAGTTCTATATCTTACTCGGAAATTTAGCCCAGACTCTCTATTTCTGTAGCTGACATGTGCTGATGGTAGTACATTGTTGAAGCTTCTATTGAATACGCCCTCGGTAGGGAAAAAAGCTTCATTGTCCAACTTGGCATTTTGGTAGTCCAAATTGAAGTTTAAGTTCCAGCCATTATTGTTATAGGCATAGCCAGTTCGGACTCGTTGTGTGATGAATTTGTTGATAAATACATTACTCAAAGCAGTATCCAAAACGGGCTGGTTTTCTTCTTCCAAAATCCGTGTTTTCTGATCCGAATCGGTTTTGTTGTTTCCGATCTGGTAGCCCAAGGTAGCTTGAGATTTTTCTCCCAGTTTTTCTGTCAAAGTCACATTGACACGGTAGTTGAATCCTGCATAGACCAAATCTGTATTTTGAACAGTTGTGTCTAAGAGATTTTTGCCGAAATCATTACTTGCTGCAAGTAATTCGGAGTTCTGATCCCGATTGTTCCAGTTGGTATAGATGTCAGTAGAAAGAGTTCTTCCTGGTTTGTCGAATTTGTAACGATAGGTAAGATTATTCGAGATGTTGTAGGAAGTGGTTTTGGCATCTGTGATTGACCTCAGAGCAGAAAGTGAGTCTCCGGCATTCGTAAGGGTCAAAGCGTCCCGATCACTGTAGGTTTCATTGGTTTGAAAGGAGATGTTTGGACTGATGATCAATGAGTTTTTCTCATTTAGATCAGCCTCGATTCTCGCATTGGCGCGATGATTATAGTTATCAACAGTATTGATCAGGTTTTCCTGATACAGCTGAGAAAGGCTTTCGTTGATGACAGTCTCCTTATTTGTGATTTGTCTCAGGGTGTTCTGAGTATTGTTGAAGAAGTAGCTTCCGGTGAAGTTTACTTTTTTACCCCACTTATCACTGTAGTTTAGTCCCAGCGCATTAGTGGTAATGGTTCCGATATCATTGCCACCATAGAAGCTTCCGCCTCCACCGCCCCAGCCTCCACGGCCTCGTCCGCCAGAGGAATTGGCACTGACACCTGCTAGGTCTTCGCTGGAGAAGTTTTGTTGATTGATATTATTGAAAAGGCCTAAGATGGAGATTCTTCTGTCTCCGGAGAATGTATTGAAACTCCCTCCTGCCGAATAGCGATCATCTGTTCCGTATCCACCATAGATCCGTCCAAATTTCCCGTTTTTGTGATTTTCTCTCAGGATGATATTGATTGTCTTGGTATAGGTGCCATCGTCAAATCCGGTCAATCTTGTTTGATCAGACTTTTGATCCAATACCTCTACGCGGTCGATTGCATCAGCGGGCAGATTTCTCAGAGCGATATTGGGATCAGATCCAAAAAACTCCCTTCCATCTACTAGGATTTTTTGTACAGATTCTCCTTGAGCCTGCACCTCGCCATTGGCGATAGTTACTCCAGGGAGTTTGCGGATGAGATCTTCTGCCATCCCATTTTCTTTGGTTTTGAAGGCTGAGGCATTGAAGGAGGTGGTGTCACCCTTCATTTCCCCTACAGGAGTTTGTCCTTCGATCAGTACTTCTCCCAATACTTGCGCATCTTCTACGAGCACTATGTCACCCAGATCCAGAGCATCTCGGAAGCTGTGGACCGTAGAGATCGTCTTATAGCCGATAAAAGTAATCTCAACTTTTACTTGTGGTATATTAGGACGGATAATTTCAAATTTCCCCTGTCCATCGGTGACAGTTCCTCTCAGGAGAGAGTCTGTGACGGTTTTGATCTGGACGTTGGCCCCGACCATGGGCTTGTTGATCGATCCATCGATCACTGTTCCGAGTAGTTTTCGCTCGGGAGGCCTTTGACCTTCAGGTCTTTGGGCATACACCGACCCAATCAGCAACAGGCTAAAAATCAGGGTCAATACTGGGTAGTTCTTTTTCATACAATGCAATTTCACTCTCTTTGACTGAATGAAAAAGGCAAAGGTTTAGTCCCCAGTTCTCAAAAAATAAGAATGGACGAATGCTAGGATAAAAGGCGTGAAAGCCATTTAAAGTAGCTAGGAAATTTGATCCATCAGGTCCTGATAGGAGATGCCAAAGTGTGAATTGTCATACGTGGCTTTGCCATCACGGATGATGATTACTTGGGGTGATTCATGTCGAATCCCAAACACTTCCTCGACCCGGTCGGATACCTGACGAAAGGCTACTAGATCTAAATAATACGGAACGAGCTTTTCATCGTCTCCTTCTTTCCAGTTTCGCAGCATGCGATCCAAGGACATACTGCTGACAGAGCAGCGTGTACTATGCTTGAATATCAAAACCGGACGATTAAAACTCAGGCTCTTGATCTCTTCCAACTGGGATTCCTGTGTCAATTTTTTCCAATTCATTCCTGATTCTCTTTTTTGGGACAATACTTGCAGGGGAATAAAAGTTCCTTTTAAGACATCTATTGAGTTTATGAAACATACCCTGAGTATAGGACTTCAAAAGTATTCATTTTGGTTGGTGGTTTTTTCTTTTTCGGTGGCCTCCTGCAAAAGTCTCGATATTTCTAATCCCGGACCTATGGCTGAATTGCCTCCATCAGAATCGCAGGTCAATGTCCCTTTTGAAATCCCAAAATCTACACTGGACCGGATATTCAATTCGCAAATCCCCGTCAATCTAATCAATGAAGAATCGATGGACTTCGGAAGTGGGATAGAGGGAAATCTAAACTTGAGAAGAAGTGGTACGATCACCTATACCGCGCTGGATAGTCAGCGGATCGAACTGAAGATGCCACTGGAAGTCCGTGGAGAGGTAGGTCTGAAGCGAGGTGGTTTGGGTAATCTCTTCAAGGGGAAAGTGCCAATTGAGGAGACTTTTGCCCCGATAGTTCGCGTAAACCCCCAAATCAATCCCGATTGGACTTTGAGTGTGGATGATTTTGAATTGGTGGAGTTGGGGGGAAGTCTGACCCTGGATGTGCTGGGAATGGAAGTCGATCTGAGCCAAATGATGGAGAGACAGATTAGAAGCTGGGCTGAAAATAACCTTCACAAAGATCGCGAACTAGTCAACTTGAAACCTATGATTGAGCTGGCATGGCAGCAGGCCGGCAAGGCATTTACTGTCGATTGGGATGGCAATTCAAAAGTTTTCTCGATTCAGCCAGAAGCTGTGAAACTAAAGGAGTTTTTTGGAAAAAATGAGTCCTACCATGTCTGGCTAGGTATGTCTGGTAAAATCAATACTCACCCGGTAGATGCAGCCCCCAGTCGGGCTTTTCCTCTTCCAGGCTTGACGGCAAACAAGGAATCTGAAAACTTCGTGGAAATCGAGCTCCCATTTGATTTGAGCTACCAGGAGCTCGATCAGCTTTTAGGGGAAAATTTGAATGGGAGGAGCTTTAAAGCTGATAAAAAAACCATCATGACGCTGGACCAAGTTCGGTCACAACCCTTTGGAGAATTGTTGGCGATTACCTGCGACTTTGTGGCTGATCGGGAGAATGGAGATGAGCTAGCGGGTAGCTTTTTTGTGGTGGGGAAACCCTCCTACGATTCAGATAGTCAAAGCTTATACTTTGACGATATCAATTTCAAAGTCATCAGTGAAGATAGCAAGGCGAAACTGGGAATAGCTCTGAAAAAGAGAAAAATCATTCGACAGATTGAAAAACGGGCCGTTTTCCCAGTTGGGAGCTTATTGGAGGATAGTATGAGCGGAATTCAAGATCGATTGGCGATGAGTGTTGGGATCGCTGACTTGCAAGTGGATGAATTGGAAGTAGAGCCTTCGGGATTTTATCCAACTCAGAGTGGGATCACGGTGATGATGAAGGCGAAGGGAAAAATAGACGTCACCTGGAAATGAGAAAGCCGGTTGCCCGGCTTTCTTTTTTGATTATTTCATTTTTTTCAGAATTGACTTTGCCTCTTCGAGAATGTCATTTTCCTGAAATGACTTCGCAATTTTGTCAATTTTGGGTTTTAGGTTTTTCTCCAGCTTTAGTGATGAAGCTGACCTCAATGCAAATTTGACGACCGATGGATCAATGTCATCCAGAGATTTACTAAGAATGGCTTCTGCCACCTCTGGTTTCTTCATTTTTGCACCATAAGCTGCTGCGATTCGTACTGGGGCGGAGCCTTTTTCGGCTGCCTTTTCCAAGATATCGGCAGACCCTTCTTCATTGATGTATCCCGCTAGATAGGCAGCTTTGATAGCTAGGTTTTCATCCGCTCCGGCTACCAAATCTGCGAGTAGCGGAAGTGCATCCTTCCCGAATTGCTGAGCTCCTGCAGGATAGTCCAATTCATCCAATCTGAGAAATGCCAGTAGCTCCTGAGCGTCAAAGGAACCGGACGGTTTTGTTGTTCTTTTTGCCATGATTTCTGTGGTTTTGAATTAGATCATTGTGCTCAAATTACTGTTTCTCATCGTGGATGATTCCGAGTTGGTCAGGTCTGGTGGAGGGTTGGTGATATTGAAAGTACCATTTCCAGTCATCAGCCTGTTGTTGTTATTGACATGATTCAGACCCAAAACATGTCCAAATTCATGTCCCAACGTCCATCTACTGGCAGATCTCACCACCACGCAACCCGGCCTTCCGGATGGGAAAGCCGCACAACCATTGTAACCAGGCACGGTGCTCCGTACATAATAAACAACCAAGTCATTGGTGCCTACAAAATCACGATTTCCAAAAAGTGCGTTTTGCTCTGCAGTCGTTTGACCCATAAAGCATCCACCTACATCCACATCGTTGAGCGATGGGAGGTTCAGGTTTTGGGTAGTGGCTCGATCGACTCTGATTCCAGCCATGGCAAATACTTCCTGCATTGCTGCAAATTGCTCGTCCAAGGTAAAAGATTGGGGTGCTGTCAGTATTTTGACATGAACTCTGACTTTTTCCCTCAAGACCCTTATGCCTGCAGTCGGGGACCAATAGATACTTCCTCCCTGAAAATGTGAAATCCTGCCGGTACCTCCGAAGACTACCAACTCATCAGAGATGGGATACTTCAGGAAGCTCCTTTCCCAGCCTAGGGAGGCCCAATGCGAACGGATCGCACCGTGAACTTCATGAGCTCCTGTACTAGGCGTCCAGTAGATGCTTCCACCTTGGAAATGATTGAATCTACCAATCCCATCTGGAGTGGTCGTCTCATTGGTCAAAGGATAGCCTAGAAAGCTTCGCTCCCATCCCAAACTGGAATACTTGGATCGAATCGCTCCATGAACTTCCCAAGCACCTGTGCTCGGAGACCAATAGATACTTCCTCCCTGAAAATGATTGAAGCGCCCTATCCCATCTGGTGTGGTTGTTTCATCTGTTTTGGGATAGCCGAGAAAAGATCTTTCCCATCCTAAGGATTGCCATCTGGCCTTGATCAATCCATGTACTTCATGCGCCCCTTCGGAAGGGTGATAGTAAATGGAACCGTTGACATAATGCTGAAACTGGCCTACTCCATCCGGACAAGTCCGAATGGAAGTAGTGTGAACGCCAAGCCAGCCACTTGCTCCTCCCAATTGCCAATATTTGACTGTGATAGGATGAAGCGGAACAAAATTGAGATCCTTGATGACTTTCTCCCGCAATGTGGGATCGAGAGTCAATTGCGGATCAATTCGGAATTTTGACATAGGCTTAAAAATTTTGAATTGATTAAAAACTGATCTTGAAAAGGTAGGCACTATTCAGAAAATAATCAATTTAAATAACTGAATATCAGAATGTTAAAAATAAACCCTTAGTAGGTTTTGAGTAGCTCTCCATATGTCAGGATTCCTTTAGATTCGGCTAGTTTCAGGAGTTTGAGAAAAAGTTGTGCCGTCAAGAAGGCATCACCTGAGGCGGTATGTCGGTCATCGGCTTTGATTCCAAACCTTTCGCAGAGACTATCCAAGCTATAGTCTTTTTGGGCGACTTGATTCCATTGGGCTTGAGGTCCTTTCTCTAGTCGCAAGGCTAGGTTTGCCGTATCGATCGTGATAGTAGGCATGGAAGGAATCCCAGTGATTTTTTCCAGCATGGCTTTGTCAAAATGGATATGCTGCCCGACTAGGATAGAATTGCCGATGTATTGCAGTATTGTTTTTGTAAACTCCTCTTGTCGGACAGGGTTTGGTACCTGGGTGATGCCATGAATTTCTGCGGATTTTCCGATTTTTCGGCTGGATTCTGGATAAAGTTCCATGCTGGACTTGACCAGAATTTTGCTGTTTTCGATTTTGACGGCTCCGAAAGAAAGAATATGATCTTTGGTGGGATCTAAACCAGTAGTCTCTGTGTCTAGTACCACAAATCTCAGCTGATCAAGCCTCCGAATAGCCGGAATCTTGACCTTGGATTTTTCCAAAAATTCCCGCACATAGCTTCTGCTATCTTCGCTTTTTCTAAAAATATCCCACCAACTCATGCTCGGAGCAAGTCTAACTGAAATCGAACCCGAACCAGTTCTTGAAGTTCGGCGATAGGAGCAAATGTACTTTTGAGTAACTGTCGTTGTAATTTCCCCATATTTTCCGGTCGGATATACCTGCCATTATTTTGGTGTTTCAGTCCTTCCAGCGCCCGCATCCTCATGAGTATTTCATAGGCCTTGCCAGCTTGGGTGAAAAGCTCCGCATTTCTAGGCTCAAGCTCTCCAAGTTTTTCAAATCGTTTGAATGTATTATTGATACCTACCACTCCATAGCTAAGGGTGAGCAGCCTGGCTAAGTCTATCAAGGGAAGCATGGCTCTTGTCTTGATATCAAACTGATCCCTATGTTCCTGAGTTTTTTCCACTACCAAATCTTTGAAAAACCCCAAAGGTGGTGGGGTCAAGATGGCATTTTGTCCCAAAAAGGAAAGAAAATCTTTTTTCTTCTGAATGGTGTCATAGATATGCAGGGAAAGATCCTCGGCAAGAGAAGTATGTCCAGCGACAGGCCTGAAGTCAAAGAAAATGGAGGCACTTAAAACAGCATCCGGTGTGGGAGTATAGATCCAGTCGGTAAAGTGTTTTTTCCACCGGCTGAGTGGCTGGTTCCACTTAGGGTTGGAAGTCATGATTTCTCCTGGACATGGTAGGAACCCACATGCTACGAGTGCCTCTATCACTTTATTTCCAAGCTGGAGAAAGTAATCTTTGGCCTTGGCCTCAAGTCCCTGTGGAGGATCCTCATATAAAAGTGCATTATCCAGATCAGTCCTCAGCAGTTGCTCCTCACGTCCTTCTGAACCCAAGCACAGGAATGCAAAACGAAGAGATTTCAATTCAGGAAATTGATCCGCCAACGCGTTTTGCGCGATTTTGACTGCCTGCTGGATGATCACATCATTGATCTCAGTCAGTACAGAGGCTACAAAATCCATCGCAACTTCGTTTTCCAGATAGTAGCTCAACATAGTTTCCGCCCGATCTCGAATCGATTTCATTTCGGAAATCTCCTCTGTATTGAGCAAGGCGTGGATCAATACTGCCGGACTATTGCCCATGGACAAGAGGACATCATGATCTGAGAGAATCCCACAAATAGGGCTATTGGGACTACCATCTTCTGTCAAAATCAGATGATGAAGCCTATTTTTGATCATCGATAAATACAGATCTGAGAAGCCAGCTCCTTTCTTTTTGGTGATGACTGGTGTCGTCATCACACCCTCCACTGAGCTATCCAATGGCAAGGCTTGGGCCACTACTTTATTCCGTAGGTCTTTGTCAGTGATGATACCCAAAGGAATTTGATCAGGCTGGCAGACGACAATCGAACTGACGGAGGCAGAAGCCATTTTTTGAGCGGCTTCCTGCACTGTGGCAGATGGAAGAATTTGGATTACTTTTTCTGAAAATTGAATCTGGCTGGGGTCAGAGAAAATCAAGAGAGAATGGTCCAGATTCTCTTTTTTCAATACTCCTCGGGCTTTTTGTCCTGTGGATAAGTCTTGCCTGATGACGACTTGGCCGGATGCAAATCCAGCTGCAAAGTAGAGCGCAACTTTGGAGTTTTTGTCTAAAATTTCTTCGAAAACAGCTACTGGGATGGAATATACCAAAGAGTCCTTCTCTATTTTGGCTTCGTAGATATATGGCCTTTTGCCCAACAAAGCCAGGACGCCAAAGACATCACCTTCATCGCAAAAATCTTTGAGCTCATCGTGATCATATAGACCTATTTGGCCTTCTTTTAAGATGTAGAAATGCGGTCTAGCGACTTCATTTTTTCTGAATAAGATTTCACTTTCTGCGAGAAACTGAATTTCCACTTGGCTGGCCACCAGTTCAAGATCCGCTTGATTCAAAAAAGAAAAGGGAGGAAAGCGTTTCAAAAACTCCTGAACTCGATTGACGATTACATTGGCCATGCGATGAAAATACTGATTTCAATTCAGAAAATTGCTGACAGAATGTCTTGGAAAAAAATTGGAGCTATAATTGAAGCGTAAGTGGCTAAATATGAGATAAATGAAGTCTGGAAGAGGTGTTTTTCGAAGTGTCAAGAATCTCCTATGGGCATTGATCGTTGCCTTTATGGTTGGGGTTCATAACTTTTATAAGCAAGAAATGGATTCTCCCGATTCCATCGTATCCTCTATAGAAATAGATACAGAAGAGGAGGATGACACTCCCAAACTTTGAAGCTAAAAAGAACAAAAGACACCAGTTTTAGTGTCTTTTGTCTTACCGCTAACGTCTAAATTTACTGCCTTCCTTCAATAATCTGCTTCACCACTTCAGGATCTAGCAGCGTACTGGTGTCACCCATATTGTCTAGGCTGTTTTCAGCTACTTTCCTCAGAATACGGCGCATGATTTTTCCTGATCTGGTTTTTGGAAGCCCCGGTACGATCTGAATTTTGTCGGGCTTAGCGATTGGACCGATGATTTTTGACACTGAATCCTTGATCTCTTGGATTAAGTTTTCTTCCGTTCTATTGGTCATGTCACAGATCACATAAGCATAGATGCCTTGTCCCTTGACCTCATGAGGATAGCCAACGACAGCGGATTCGATCACTTTCGGGTGCTCGTTGATTGCATTTTCGACCTCGGCTGTGCCCATTCTATGACCAGACACATTGATCACATCATCAACACGACCTAGGATTCGATAGTATCCATCATGATCTCTTTTTACCCCATCCCCTGTGAAATACATATTGGGATAGGTTGAGAAATAGGTCTGCTTGCATCGATCATGATCTCCGTAGGTAGTTCGGATCATGGATGGCCATGGAAATTTGATACAAAGGTTGCCTTCAACACCATTTCCTGTCAGTTCATTTCCATCGGCATCGACTATGCATAGTTGGATACCGGGAAGAGGAAGCGTCGCATAGGCTGGTTTGGTAGGTGTGATTCCTGCCAAAGGAGAAACCATGATTCCTCCGGTTTCGGTTTGCCACCAAGTATCCACGATGGGACATTTGTCTTTTCCGATATGGGTGTGATACCAGTGCCAAGCTTCCTCGTTGATAGGCTCGCCCACAGATCCGAGTACTTTCAAAGAACTCAAATCATATCCCTGAATCGGTTCGGTGCCATAGGCTTGCAAGGCTCTGATGGCAGTTGGAGCTGTATAGAACTGGTTGACTTTGTGTTTTTCTACCACAGCCCAGAAGCGACCAGCATCTGGGTAGGTCGGTACGCCTTCAAACATCAAGGTAGTCGCTCCGCAGAGAAGCGGGCCATAGACGATGTAAGAGTGGCCTGTGATCCAGCCCACATCTGCGGTACACCAATAGACATCTCCGGGGGAATATTGGAAGACATTTTCGAAGGAGTATTTGGTATAGACCATGTACCCGCCAGTGGTATGGACCACGCCTTTTGGCTTGCCGGTAGATCCCGAAGTATAGAGGATAAAGAGCATGTCCTCCGAGTCCATTTCTTCGGCAACATTAGTGTCAGATTGTCCTGAGACGACATCATGCCACCAAAAGTCACGGCCTTCCTTCATGGTGATTTCCTGATGAGTTCTTTGGTAAACAATCACTGTATCGACTGGAGATTTTTCCAAAGCTTCATCTACTAGGCCTTTGACTGCGATTTTTTTACTGCCTCGGAAATTACCATCTGAGGTGAGCACAGCCTTTGCTCCGCAGTCTTTGATGCGATCTGCCAAAGCTGAGGCCGAGAATCCCGCGAAGACTACTGAGTGGATAGCGCCGATCCGTGCACAGGCTAGCATGGCAATGGCAGCTTCTGGCACCATCGGCATGTAGATGATGACCCGGTCGCCTTTTTCGATTCCCTTTGCTTTCAAAGCATTGGCAAAGCGACAAACTTCATGGAAAAGTTCTTTGTAGGTGAGGGTTCTACTTGCTTCCTGAGGATCGTTTGGTTCCCAGATGATGGCGGGACGATCCGCCATGGTAAACATATTTTTTTCAAAAATATTCTCCGTGATATTGAGTTTGCCATTGACAAACCACTTGACATCTGGCTCTTTAAAATTCCATTTTAAGGTCTTGGACCATCTTTTTCTCCAGTAAAATGAATCGGCAATTCTCGCCCAAAATTCTTCCGGTTGGGTCACACTTTTTTGATACTCGTAGAGATAACCGCTCAGGGTATGCAATCTATCACTCATGCTAATAGTAGGTTTATTGTTTCGGAGATGAATCTCCTTGTATTCGATTAATGTTGGCTGGCTTCTCCAGCTCCTCTCGGGATGCGGATTTCTTGTACCATTTCCTGGACCTCCGGCGGCGGCGCAGGGGTAAAGCTGGATACTAAAATACACACAAGAAAATTGAGAATCATGCCTATGGAGCCTATCCCTTCCGGAGAAACTCCAAACCACCAATGCTCCGCGGTATTCAGCTCAGGGCTGATGAATTTGAAGAAGATAATATACGCCAAAGTGAACACCAATCCTGTCAACATTCCAGCAATGGCTCCTTCTTTATTGATTCGGTCGGAGAAAATGCCCATGATGATGACTGGGAAAAATGATGCAGCTGCCAATCCAAATGCAAATGCCACCACTTGGGCTACAAAACCAGGAGGATTGACTCCGAAATATCCAGCCAAAATTACTGCTCCAGCAGCCGCTATTCGGGCAATTCGGAGCTCTTTTTTCTCGGATATTTCTGGTTTGAATGTTTTGAACAAATCCCTCGAAACGGAAGTAGAAATAACGAGCAAAAGTCCAGCAGCCGTCGATAATGCTGCCGCCATGGCACCAGCAGCGACTAGCCCCACTACCCAATTGGGCAGTTCGGCAATCTCCGGAGAAGCCAATACCATGATGTCTCTGTCGATACTCAATTCATTTTTCTCTTGATCCGGAAGATACTGGACAAGACCATCTCCATTTTTGTCTTCTACCTGGATCAAATCGGTCTTCTGCCAAGTGCTGATCCATGTAGGAAGCTCGGATATTTTTTTCTCGGAAGTAGAATTGATGGCATTGTAAATCCCAAAAGCAGCGATAGCCGGTGCTGTTGTGTAGAGAATTGCTATGAAAACCAAAGCATAGCCGGCTGAAAGTCTAGCGTCTTTTACTTTTGGAACTGTGAAAAATCGGACGATCACATGGGGAAGTCCTGCCGTACCGACCATCAAGGCTAACGTGATCATGAAGATATCCATCACGCCTTTCCTTCCGGAGGTATATTCTGCAAAGCCCAAGTCGGCCAAAACTCCATCTAGTTTGTCCAGAAGGTATGTTCCATCCGATACTTCACCACCCAAGCCCAATTGAGGAATCGGATTGCCTGTCAGCTGCATGGAGATGAATATCGCCGGAACCATGTACGCAAAAATCAAGACGCAATATTGGGCGACTTGTGTGTAGGTGATTCCTTTCATCCCACCCAAAACAGCGTAGAAAAACACGATACACATCCCGATCACTACTCCCCACTCGATGGGAACTTCGAGATAACGGGAAAAGACTATCCCCACTCCTCTCATTTGTCCAGCGACATAGGTGAAAGAAATAAAGAGCGCACAAATCACAGCAACGATCTTGGCTGTTTTTGAATAGTAGCGGTCTCCTACAAAATCAGGCACCGTGAATTTCCCGAATTTTCGGAGGTACGGCGCCAATAGTAAAGCCAAAAGAACATAGCCTCCTGTCCATCCCATCAGATATACTGAGCCATCATAGCCTGCAAAGGAGATGATTCCGGCCATGGAAATAAAGGATGCAGCCGACATCCAGTCTGCCGCTGTTGCCATACCGTTGGCGAGAGGAGATACGCCTCCTCCTGCTACATAAAATTCTTTGGTAGATCCGGCTCGAGTCCAGATAGCGATGCCGATGTAGATGGCAAAAGAAATACCGACTAATAAGTAGGTCCAAGTAAGGATTTCCATAATTACTGCAGCTTAGTCTTCGTGTACGTCATACTCCCTGTCCAGCTTATTCATCCGGTAGACATAGACAAAGATCAATAAGACAAAAACATAAATAGATCCCTGCTGCGCAAACCAAAATCCCAGTTTGAATCCTCCCATACGGATTTGATTGAGCTCATCCACCCATAGGACACCAAAGCCAAAGGAGACTAAAAACCAGATAAAAAGTAGAATGAATAAGGTCTGGAGATTTTTTCGCCAGTATCCTTTTGTATTTATTTTGGGTTTGGATGGCATAGATTGTTTTGCTTATGCTAAAGTTGAGCATATAAAGTAGCAGGTCAAAGTATGCAAATGCAACCCCTTTGACAGAAAAATTAAAAATTTTAAGAAAGTCTTTGGTATGCTAAGACAGCTTAGAGTAGAAACTCCGAAATGATTGCGAGTCCAGCAGCCAGAAAACTCACCAAAAGTTTACTTACCTGAAGCTTGTGATTGGGGCTGCTTTCGAAGAAAATCGTGGTAGAAATATGGAGAAATCCTCCTGCTACCAAGCCGTAGAGGATGTTGATACTTTCTTTGTCCAGCCAGCCATTTTGAAAAACAACCGAGCTCAAGAGCATTCCCAAAGGAGAAGCCAAGGCGAAAAGCGTCAGAAAGATCCAAGTCCATTTGCGGCTCAATGCTGAAGAGAGTACCGCTGCCAGTGCAAATGCCGCTGGGCCTTTGTGCATAATAATCCCCAAAAGGACAGACTTGCCGCTGTGGACATGTCCCATAGATTGAGGGACTCCCATGATTAGATGCTCATGCGAGAGCAATGTGCCTTCTAGAAAACTGTGAATAAACAGGCCCAGCATCACCGTTACAACACTTCCTTTGCCCGTTCCGTGATCATGTAGGTGAATGTGCCCATGTTCGATTCCGCTAGAGAGGTATTCCAGGATTTGCTGCAGCAAAAATCCGATCAGGATATAGAGCCCCATTTTTGAGGTACTACTAGCAGTGGTAAATAGCTCCGGAATGATGTGGATAATGGTGATCGAAAAGAGGTATGAACCCGCAAATACCAAGACCAATTTGAAATATTTGTCTTTGAATGCAGGAGCAATAAACACCAAGGATCCTGCGATCATCGCAGTCAGAAAAAGAAGAATAAAGTTTAAAACCATGCTTTCCGAGAGCCATTTCCGTCGATTTTATGGAAAGGCTTGATTCTTAACCTCCGCAAAGGTAATATAATTCAATCATGTTGCATTTAATTCCGAAAAACTCACATTTCCTATTCAGTGATAAAGGAAAGGTAGGGTTTTAGACTTTCGCTGGTATAGGTACCGTAGCCTCCATCAGGTTTGCTGAAAATTAAAAATACCTCCAGTTCTGCCCGTGAATCGGCCAATTTGATTGCCTCTTCTGTCCCCACGACCATCATAGCTGTGGCAAAGGCATCCGCAGTCATGCAGTTTTTAGCCAGGACAGTTGCGCTGAGTAGATTATGCCTGACAGGGTATCCGGTTTTGGGATCGATCGTATGGGAAATCTTGACAGAGTCCCTGACATAGAAGTTTCTATAATTGCCGGAAGTGGCCATCCCTTTGTTATTCAAAGCGATGATGCTGAACAGCTCGGATGAATTGGACTCTTCTTCCGGTCGATTGACTCCTACTTTCCAAAGCTCTCCTTTATCATTGGTGCCTCTGGCTACTAGTTCTCCGCCGATCTCTACTAAGAAATTCGAAATGCCTTTACTTGTCAGAAATTTACCGACTACATCGACCCCTTGGCCTTTGGCGATAGCAGAAAAGTCGAGATAGATTTCGTGATTTTTTTTGATGACCCGCTTCTCATCAAATTCGATTTTGTCAAATCCCACACTTCTGACCATGAGTTGGATATCCACCGAGTCTTTCAGTTGAGGGCCACTTGGTCCAAAACCCCAGATATTTACCAATGGTCCCACAGTTGGGTCAAAAGCACCGTTGGTTTGAGAATGGATGGTTTTGGAAGCTTTGAGAATTTCTGGGAAATAGGGCAATCCAAACTCCAACGTGTCTTTTTGATTGAATTGGCTCAGTTCCGAATCAGGGATGTAGGTCGACAAGCTTTGATTGAACACGACCAAGATGGAGTCGACTGATTTTTGAAAATCACGATTTTGCTCATCCAAATAGGTGATTTTGTAGCTCGTGCCCATTGTCTGGCCGGAGAGGATGATTTTTCCGGTTTGAGTAGGCTCTTCCAGCTTTACCTCAGGTGCTTCTTCCCAGTTTCTCCAAGTGTAGACAAGTGCTACCATGATCAATAGCACAATAGAGTAAATGATGTTTTTGCGGGTATTGGGGCGCATGTGATTTCGGATTTGGAGACAAAGGTAAGGCTTAATTCCTCGATTAAAACTCAAATTCCCTCTCAAAAAGAAAGTGCTGGCTTTTTTGAATTTATATATTTGTAGGCTAAGGAAAATCCATGAGAGAAGACTATTTGCAGGGAGATGAGGAGCACATGAGCCCCAAAGACAGGGAGTTTGAAAAAGCTTTGCGTCCGTTGAGTTTTGAAGACTTCACAGGTCAGGCCAAAATCGTTGAGAATTTGCGTGTATTTGTGTTGGCGGCGAAAAATCGAAATGAACCGCTCGATCACGTCTTGCTACATGGCCCTCCGGGATTGGGCAAAACCACCCTTAGTCATATCATTGCCAATGAGCTTCAGGCTGGGATCAAGATTACCTCCGGACCAGTTTTGGACAAGCCTTCCGATTTGGCGGGTTTGCTGACCAATTTGGAGGAAGGTGATGTACTTTTCATCGATGAGATCCATCGTCTCAATCCCATCGTAGAGGAATATCTATATTCTGCGATGGAGGATTTTCGCATTGATATCATGTTGGACTCCGGGCCTAATGCCCGGTCTGTTCAGATTTCATTGAGTCCCTTTACTCTGATCGGAGCCACGACGCGTTCCGGGCTTTTGACCTCGCCTTTGCGTGCTAGGTTTGGGATCAATTCCAGGCTGGAATATTACGATGCTAAATTGCTCACCGATATCGTATCCCGTTCCTCGGGGATCTTGGACACCCCAATAGACGAAGTCGCAGCGTACGAAATCGCCAGAAGGAGTCGAGGTACGCCTCGGATCGCCAATATGCTTTTGAGAAGGACCCGTGATTTTGCAGAAGTCAAAGGCAATGGGACTATCACTTTGGACATTGCCAAAATTGCCCTCAATGCGCTGGATGTGGATGAAAATGGCTTGGATGAGATGGATAACAGAATCCTAATGACCATCATTGAGAAATTCAAAGGCGGCCCTGTAGGATTGGGAACCATTGCTACAGCCTGTGGGGAAGAGGCTGAGACGATAGAGGAGGTTTACGAACCATTTTTGATCCAAGAAGGCTACATGAAACGGACAGCACGGGGCCGTGTAGCGACCGAGCTTGCCTATAAACATTTGGATATCAAGCCTAACTCTGGTACTGGAAGTTTGTTTGACGGAATTTAAACCGATTCGAGCTATTTAGAATAGTTGGCTCTGGAAGCTCTGATCTCTCCGATGTTATCTTTTGCCCATTGAGAGAGGTTTTGGACATGAGGGATCAATGATTGACCTCTAGGTGTCAGATTGTATTCTACTCGGGGAGGAATTTCAGGAAAGACAGTTCTTTCTACCAATCCGTCAGCTTCTAGTTTTCGGAGAGTTACCGTGAGCATTTTTTGGGATACGTCCCCAATGGTTTTATGGATTTGGTTGAATCTCACTTTTTTTTCATGATCCAAAATCAATAAAACGAGCATAGACCACTTGTCTCCAAAGCGATCCAAGACTGTGCGGATCGGGCAATTTTCAGTGCCCGAATAAATTTCCAATATATTTTCCATCCTAATACGCTGATTATCTGCAATGCTTACTTTGAGGTAAGTGTCTGACTAATAAGTGCCTTCTTGCGGCCTATCTACTCCCATTCTATCTTTGACTTACCAAAAGTAACCTAAATACTTTTATATATCAACTTTACTAAAACAACTAAGTCATGAGAAAAATAGCAGTAACAGGAGCCACAGGTCATTTTGGACAAGCAACCATCGCTCAACTTATTCAGAATGGAATACATCCGTCCAAAATAACTGGTTTAGTCAGAAATCAAACTAAAGCCCAAAACCTCAAGGAGCTAGGAATCGAGCTAAAAGAAGGTGATTATGATCACTTTGATTCTCTGGTTGATGTATTTCAAGAGGTAGAAAAACTGCTCTTGATATCCGGAACAGATCTAGAGAACAGACTGACACAGCACCTCAATGTCATTCGAGCTGCCAAAGAAGCAGGTGTCCAGCATGTTTACTACACTAGTTTTGACCGAAAAACAGAAAACCCAGATTCATCTCTTGCATTTCTGGCTTCTTCTCACATTCAGACGGAGCAAGCTCTGAAGGAGAGTGGGATGAAGTATACTATTTTCCGAAACAACCTTTACCTCAGTGTACTTCCGATGTTCCTTGGAGAGCAGGTGTTGGAGAATGGAATTTTCTTTCCAGCTGGTAATGGCAAGGCCGCATTTGCAGATAGAGCTGATCTTGCAGAAGCAGTGGCTAATGTCATGGCTGAGTCTGGGCATGAAAATCAAGAATACGTGATGGGTAATAGCGAAAACTATGATTTTGAGCAGATAGCTACAAAGCTGAGTCAGCTAAGTGGTAAGCAAATCACGTACGTAAGTCCTGATAGCAATGCCTATTCCGAAGTATTGACTGATGCGGGAGTGCCTAGTCCATACATTGCTATGTTTGTAGGCTTTGCGGAGGCTATCCAATCAGGCGAATTTGAAACTGCGAATTCAGATCTTGAAAAATTGTTGGGGAGGAAGCCCTTGACTTTGGATGCCTATCTCGGTCAGACATATGGCTCTTGATTCATTTTGACACGAAAAGTAAAATGCCGGAGATGGTGATTCTCCGGCATTTTTTCATTTTCTTAAATTCCTGTCGCAGCCTCCTGATCCAAAAACCAGATCAGTTCTCCGCTGGTCGGATTGACCATACTAGCCGGATAGGAGTTGAACTCTCCCTCTCGATTGATGACTTCTTTCACCTTTTCTTTTTTGCTCTCTCCTGTAACCAAAAAGGCAACATTTTTGGCTTGATTGATCACTTTACCGGTGATGGTGACTCGTTTTTGTCCAGAGTCTGGATGTGTAGCTACTTTACAGTTCCTCGAAGAATCCCATAAATAAATGGAATTTGGGAAAATTGAGGCTGTATGTCCGTCATCCCCCATTCCCAATAGTACCAGGTCAAATTGCGGGATTCCTTTTGTAGTAGCTAGGGTAGCGTCTAATAGTTCACCGTAGCGAATGGCTTCTTCCTCGGGATCATTTTCCCCCAGCACTCTGTAAATATTTTCTTCGGGGATGGAGATCTTCGAAAGCAAATGATCTACCGTCATTTTATAATTGCTTTCCGAATCTGTTGGAGGGACACATCGCTCATCTCCCCAGTAGAGATAGATTTTGCTCCAGTCGATTTTGTCGGCAAAGTGCTCCGCCAAGTAATCAAATACGATTTTGGGAGTGCTGCCGCCGGACAGGGCTACAGTCAGCTTGTCGGTAGATGCTGCTAGCTGGGCAAAATATTCCGAAAAGACCTTTGCTACTTGTTGCTTGTTATCGAGGATTTTTATTTCCATGATACTTAGGGATTTATATTAACACAAAATACAGAAGCCAGACTCGTCAGTCAGTAGATCGCCGGGATTTCTCCAACCAAAACTATCTTCGATCAGATCATCTGAATTTCTAGGTCCCCAAGTGCCTGCAGCATAGCCATAGGTGTTGACGGATGGATTGTTTTCCCAGCATTTAAGAATAGGATCCACGAATTTCCAAGCGGCTTCAACTTCATCGGCACGGGCATAGAGTGTAGTATCCCCTTGCATGGCGTCTAGAAGCAATCTTTCATAAGCGTCCATGACTTGAGCCGAATCCAGATCTGAGTAATAAAAATCCATATTTGCCTGCTCCACATGGAAACCTAGGCCTGGGATTTTCACTCCGAATTTTAGCAAGATTCCTTCATCTGGCTGAATTCGGATGACTAGTTTGTTGTCTTTTTTGTAAACATCCTGACTTTTGAAAACTTCGTGGTGAGGGGCTTTGAAGTGGATGACTACCTCGGTCACTTTGGTAGGCATGGCCTTGCCCGTGCGGACATAGAAAGGCACGTCTTTCCATCTCCAGTTGTCCACAAAGAACTTGATCGCAGCAAAAGTCTCCGTGGTAGAGTCAGGGTTGACTCCTTCTTCCTCGCGGTATCCTTTTACTTTTTCTCCCTTGATATTGGAGGCGACGTACTGTCCCCGAAGTGTATTCTTGATGATAGTCTCCTCGTCTTTCATCAGACGGATTGACTTGAGAGCTTTCACTTTTTCATCTCGTATTTCTTCCGGATCAGCACTGATCGGAGGCTCCATGACGATCAAAGATACTATCTGAAGTAGGTGACTTTGGAACATATCCCGAAATGCACCGGATTTATCATAATAGCCACCACGCTTTTCTACACCGACGGTTTCAGCGTTGGTGATTTCGACATGATGGATGTAGCGCCGATTCCAAAGCGGCTCAAATATCGAATTGGAAAATCGTGTAACCAGTAGATTCTGGACAGTTTCTTTGCCGAGGTAGTGATCGATCCGATAGACTTGCTCTTCTTTGAAATAGGTATGAAGCCCGTGATTGAGCTCTTTGGCTGATGCGAGATCGTAGCCGAAAGGCTTTTCAACGATGATTCTCTTCCAACCCTCGTTTTCTTGAGTCAGGCCCTGCTCATGCAGATTTTTGGCGATGGTCTCATACAAGCTTGGCGGGGTAGAAAGATAAAAAATCAAATTTCCGGCTGTGCCATGTTCTTGATCAAGTTGTTTGATACGATTAGCCAGTTTTTCGTAGCTCGTATCGTAGTCTGTCCCCAGATCTTCATAGAAAAGCTTGTCCGCAAAGTTTTGAATAAATTCCTTCTTTTCTTTTCCGATTTTTCCCTTCAAAAATTCGCTTTCCAAGACCACTCGGGACCTGAATTCGTCGCTGTCCATATTGCTTCGACTGACTCCCAGTACCACAAAATTGTCCGGAAGGTGATTGCCTTTGTACAAATTGTAAATGGCAGGGATCAGTTTTCTGGCGGTCAAGTCTCCCGAAGCACCAAAAATGATCAGCATTTGGTTGGAAGTTTTTTTCATGAATTCAATAGGATTAAAAGCGCATGGCCCACAGAAGGAAATTTGGGATGATTAGGAATACTTTTTTGGAAAAAAGTGCGCATGCTTCATTCGATAAGTTAATTTTGAATTTAGAGTCGTAAAAATAGGGCTTATTTATTTTAAACTCGTGCAACAAAAAAGAATGCTACAGGAAAATGTGGCTTGAATAAAATCATGGAGCAAAAAGATTTTGATTTTGGATTGGTAGGTCTGGGAGTGATGGGCCGTAATTTCATCTTGAATGTGGCTGATAATCAGTTTAAAGCATTTGGCTATGATCTAGATCCTGAAAAGGTGTCTGCCTTGATAGAGGAAGGCGGTAACCCAGATCAGGTAAATGCAAGTTCTGATTTGGCCACTTTTGTAGGCGCCTTGTCTTCTCCGAGGAAGATCATGCTATTGGTGCCAGCCGGCAAAATCGTAGATCAGGTCATCGAAAGTTTGCTTCCGCATCTTGACAAGGGTGATATTATCATCGATGGAGGCAATTCTTTTTACACCGATACCGATCGCAGAGAAGCATATCTAAAAGGTAAAGGCCTTCATTTCTTTGGGTCGGGAGTATCTGGCGGTGCCAAAGGAGCCAGAAGAGGTCCCAGCATCATGCCGGGTGGTGACAAAGAAGCCTATGAATACGTCCGCCCTATTTTCGAGGCAGTTTCTGCCAAATACAAAGGAGAGCCTTGTGTCGCCTATTTGGGACCAAAATCTGCCGGCAACTATGTGAAAATGGTGCACAATGGAATCGAATATGCCATGATGCAGCTCACTTCTGAGATCTATGATTTGCTGAAAAAGTCTGCCGATCTCAGCAATGATGAGTTACATGAGGTTTTTGCATCTTGGAATCAGGGTCGTCTGCAGTCATTTTTGGTTGAGATCACTTCTGAGATTTTCTTGCAGCAAGATGAGTTGACTGAGGCTCGTTTGGTCGATGTGATTTTGGACAAAGCCAAGCAAAAGGGCACCGGCAAATGGACCTCTCAAAACGCGATGGATTTGGGTATTCCAGTGCCAACGATCGATATGGCCGTCAGCATGCGTGAGATTTCTGCTTTGAAAGAGGATCGAGTCAAAGCAGATGAATTGTACGATAGACCGGCTGTTCAGCCAGTCGAAAAGGTACAATTGATTGAGCAGGCGGAAAAATCTTTGTATTTCTCCTTTATTCTGTCGTATGCCCAAGGTTTGAATCAATTGGCAGAAGCTTCCCAAGAGTATGGCTATGAACTGAACATGTCTCAGATCGCAAAAATCTGGAGAGCAGGTTGCATCATCCGTGCAGGACTTTTGGCAGATATTGCTGATGCATTCGAGGCTAATCCTGGTTTGACCAACCTTTTATTGGCTCCGTCATTTGTGAAGCAAGTTCAGGAAACTCTTCCAGCTGTCCGTGAGACTGTCGCTTTCGCAGCAAAAAGCGGTGTTCCGGTTCCGGGCCTATTCTCAGCGTTGAGTTATTTTGATGCCTTTACTTCCAGCAAGTTGCCGTTGAATTTGATCCAGGCACAGCGGGATCATTTCGGTTCGCATACCTATGAAAGAATCGATCGAGAAGGGATTTTCCACACGGAGTGGGGAGCTTGATTGGTTTGCAAATCAGTCTCAGTAGGCAGAAAAAAAAGGAAGTCAAAAATTTGGCTTCCTTTTTTTATCCGATTTTTAGTCTGAGTTCTCCATGTCGCTTCACGACCTTGAGGTCAAAATATTGATTGATAAATGCTTTGCAGTGGTTTTCAGACCATTCGGCTCTTGATTCAGTATCAAACAAAATGGTCATCCGAAGCATGGTTTTCACATATTGTTCATGCTGGCCAAGTTCCTGAACGTAGCGAATGAAGGATTTTTCCCATTGCTCTTTGAACATGTCAAAATGAGATCTTCCATCAAAAAGCAGTTCCAGTTGATTGTCTCCGTGCTTGTAACGATAGACCCCGCACAACTGACGGTAGATCATTCGGATTCTCTCCAATGGAAACTGGTTGGTATCCAAAATTTTGGCATAGGTCTCGTCCATCAGTTGGAGAGGATTGTACAAAAAAGTGTAAGATCGCTTGAGCTCAAAGACCATTTGTTCCAAAAGCTCCTCTTCCATGACGAACTGAGCCTGACGCAGGATGTAGTTTTTGTCTAATGGAAAGAGTTTTTCAATCATTTTGGATTTTTCTAAGGCACAAAAATAGGGAATTCTTTCTTTAGGAGAATGGAGATTGGGAGAAAAGAGATTTAAAATGGGGAATTTTAATTATTCTATGGATTCTTATTGTTTGAATTCTCTTTCTTTAAATAATAGATAAAACCATTAAGGACTTTAAGTGATTCAAGAACCATTTCACGGAAATGTAGGTAGGTTTCATTCGAAATATAATTTTCATCCTTTGCCACTATTAAATGGTCCAATATCTCTGAAATTGACCCCCTAGCATTGTAGTAGAATTTATTCGAATCTAGGTAATGAAACCTTCCCCAACCTTCTGCAATATTGGCTGTGACCGATCTGGCTGCTCTTAATAATTGAGATTTGAGATCATACTTTTCTGAATTTGGGATTTGAGGTAAAACCTTAATTTTTAATTCCTTTTTTAAAGTATACGCAAGCTGCCAGCACTTTAAATTTTCAAAAGTTTCAGATTTTTCCATAAAGCGCTATTGAAATAATTAATCAATTTATTTGTATTGATTTTCTCTCTAAACTCTTGATCTCTCAATCTCTAATTCTCCCATTCACCAATCCGCCGGCCTCTTTGCTTGGTATGCTGCCATTTGGTCCAGTAAATCCACCGGATCATCCGACACGATCAGCAATTCTTCCTGTTCAGGATACAAAAATCCTTCTTCCATGGCATGATTCAGGAAGTCAATCAACTTATCGTAATAGCCATTGACATTATAGAGAGCCAAGGGTTTCTTGATATAGTGGAGTTGATTGAGAGTCATGATTTCAAAGAGCTCTTCCAAGGTGCCGATTCCGCCGGGCATTGCGATAAAACCATCTCCTCGCTCGGCCATGAGCCACTTTCTGTCTCTCATGGTCTCTACCACGATGAGTTCTGTGCAGCCTGTATGAGCTACTTCTCGATCTACTAATTTTTGTGGAATGATTCCCAGCACCTCTTTGCCTGCTGATAACAGTTCGTCGGCGATCACACCCATCAGTCCTACCCGACCTGCTCCATAAACCAAAGAATGATCCCTCTTGATCATTTCTTGAGCCAATGCTCTGACACCGGATTCGTATACTAAAGAGTTTCCGGTCCGGGAACCGCAATAGATGGTGATTTTTTTCATGGGTAGCTACATATTATTCAACTTGATCGAAAATACTTGAATGATGTAAATCTGCAAAACCGAAAATTACCATCCCTTCGAATTTTGACTATTTTTGGGGCATGAAAATTTGCTTTGCGACCAACAACCGAAAGAAAATTGAAGAGGTAAAAGCCGCTCTGGGCGACGAGTTTCAAATAGTGTCTCTCGAGGAGATAGGATGCCGGGAAGAATTGCCGGAAACTGGTGACACCTTAGAATTTAATGCCTTTCAAAAAGCCCGATATGTAAAAGATAACTACGGAGTGGATTGCTTTGCTGATGATACAGGTCTGGAAGTTGAGGCTTTGAGTGGTGCTCCTGGAGTTTATTCTGGTAGATATGCTGGCGAACCCAGGTCAGATGAGCGGAATATAGACAAACTACTCGAAAACATGGTTGGTAAAGCAAAACGACAAGCCCGTTTTCGTACAGTCATTGCATTGATCTTGAATGGGAAAGAATATCAGTTTGATGGGATAGCCCAAGGCGAGATTTTGGATCAGAGAATAGGTGAAAAAGGATTTGGCTATGACCCGGTATTTCGACCGACCGGCTATCAAAAGTCCTTTGCTGAACTGAGTATGGAAGAGAAAAATCAAATTTCTCATAGGGGCAAAGCGGTCCGAGCTTTGGTAGAATTTCTCCGCCAAAGAAAATTCTGAAAAACGCCTCAAAAAAGTTTTAACTTTGTTGCCATGCAAAAACCTTTCATCGTCGGCATCACAGGTGGGTCAGCTTCAGGTAAGACCCTATTTTTAGAGCGATTGTTGAGCACTTTTGAGCCCGGAGAGGTTTGTCTGATTTCTCAGGATAATTACTACAAACCCAGACACCAGCAGCCGATCGATGCCCAGGGAGTACACAATTTTGACACCCCACATAGTATCGACTTTGAAGCGTATGCTTCTGATATTCGCAAAATCCAGAGTGGTGCCACTGTGGAGCGGGAGGAATATACTTTCAACAATGCCGCCAAAAAACCCAAGATGCTCACATTTCATTCGGCACCGGTGGTCGTAGTCGAAGGGATTTTTGTTCTTTATTATCCCGAATTGGCAGATTTGCTTGATCTCAAAATTTTTATTGATGCCAAAGACCATATCAAACTCAAGAGGAGGATCATTCGAGATAAGGTCGAGCGTGGCTATGATCTGGACGATGTCCTGTATCGCTATGAGATGCATGTGATGCCTACCTATGAGAAATACATCAAGCCCTTCAAAAATGAGGCTGATCTGATCGTCACCAACAACCATAATTTTGACAAAGCACTTGATGTAGTGCGCTCCTATTTGCGTTCAAAGTCAGGGAAATAGGAAAAAAAAGCCCTAAAACTGCGTGAGTTTCAAATATTGGCTATATTTGCGCAAAATGAAAAATAGAAAGCCAAATAGCAGATTGTTCCAACAGCGCATTACCGTGATGCTGGCACTTTTGCTGTGCTTCTTTATTTCTTCTGTAGAATATTCCTCTCTGGAGGAGTCTATTCAAGTGGAGCAGCAAGCAGATGCAGACTCCCATGATACCTTTTTGAATGTAGCAGTAGATGCGGTGGTACCTTTTGCAGTGCAAGTATCACAATCTGTTTTTTACCTGATTTATGAAATCATCAGTTTTGAGCCAGCTTCTTTTGTGGCTGAGACTGTACAGATTCCTGAGCTCAATCAGCTCGGAGATATACTTTTTACCAGAATTATCTCCACGAAGGGACCCTAAATCTTCTTTTTCCCTATTTATTCCTGAGTAAACCCTGAGGGTTTGCTTGCCCCTACATTCTAAAAAAACAATTAATTAATATCTATACCTATGCAAAACAAAGGTGTCATTGTGTTTTTGACAGTGATTATCACAGGCCTATGTCTGTATTATCTGTCATTCACATTTGTATCAAACGGCATCCAGCAAAAAGCCAACGCTTACGCTACGGATGCTTCGGGCAATGTTGATTTTGCCCAAAGAAGAGCCTACTTGGACTCTGTCTGGAGAGAACCAGTTTATAATTTTCTCGGAGCTGATTTTACCTATCAGGAAGTAAAAGAAACAGAACTAGGGCTAGGACTTGATCTTCAAGGTGGGATGCATGTCACTTTGGAAGTTTCTCCTGTAGAAATCGTCAAAGGTCTGGCAGGAAACCCGAAAGATGCAGGCTTCAACAAAGCTGTGGATGAGGCAAAAGAAGCTTCCAAAACCTCTACAGATAAGTTTGTGGACTTGTTCTACAGCGCATGGCAAGCCAATAATTCAGGTAAAAACTTGAGTAGCATTTTTGCCACTGCTGCCAATCGTGGAAGAATCTCGTTGGAAACTTCTGATTCTGAGATTCTTTCTATCATCGACACAGAAGTAGAAAATGCGATCGATCGTTCTTTTAATATCCTAAGAACTCGTATTGATAGATTCGGTACTTCTCAGCCAAATATTCAAAGAATCCAAGGATCTGGTAGAATCCAGATCGAATTGCCTGGTGTGGATAATCAAGAGCGTGTGAGAAACCTGCTTCAAGGAGTGGCAAAGCTTCAGTTCTGGGAAGTAGCAGAGATGAACGAATTGGGTGGTGCGCTTGAAGCGATCAATGCGACTTGGGTAGCTGCCAATAAAAACACAAACACATCTGCTGCTGATACAGTAGCCACAGGTGAGCTTTCAGAAGAAGACTCTTTGAGAAATGCTCTAGAAGAGCAATTGGCAGAGATCGATCCTTTGAATCCGAGCAACGACGTCTCTCCTATTTTCAGCCTTTTGTATCCAAACTACGGATTGGCTTACGAGGTGAGAGATACCATGATTATCAATAGAATCCTGAAGAGCGAAGATTACAAAGCATTTTTGCCAAGAGATATCAAATTGCTTTGGGGTGTAAAACCATTTACTCCTGAAGGTACTGATGACGAAGTATTGGAACTTTATGCCATCAAGGCTGAAAGAGGTACCAACGAAGCTCCTTTGGAAGGAGATGTCGTGACAGATGCTCGTCAGGTGTTGGATCAAACTTCCCGTCCGGCAGTATCCATGCAGATGAATGCTGAAGGTGCCAGAAAATGGAGGTCTCTGACCGGTGCCAATATTGGTAAAAGAATCGCTGTAGTCTTGGATGACTATGTCTATACTGCTCCTGTAGTCAATGGAGAAATTCCTTCCGGTCAATCAGAAATCTCCGGAAACTTCACGCTGCTAGAAGCACAGGATTTGGCAAATATCTTGAAGTCAGGATCTCTTCCTGCTCCTACTCAAATCGTAGAGGAAAGCATCATTGGCCCGACACTGGGTAAAGAAGCTCAGGGACAAGGTATCATTTCGATGGTTGCCGGTTTGGTGATCGTAGTGGTATTTATGGTGGCTTACTATGCCAAAGGTGGCCTGGTAGCTATCTCTGCCTTGGTATTCAACATCTTCTTTATCTTGGGTATTTTGGCCCAGTTGGGTGCTGCGTTGACTTTGCCAGGAATTGCCGGTATCGTATTGACGATCGGTATGTCGATCGATGCGAACGTATTGATCTTTGAGCGTATCAAAGAAGAGCTCCGAAATGGTGCTGGCCTGATGGCTGCTATCAATGCTGGTTACAACAAAGCATTCTCTGCCATCCTTGACTCCAACGTCACTACTTTCTTGACAGGTGCGATTTTGTATGCATTGGGTCAAGGTCCTGTGAAAGGATTTGCAATCGTATTGATGATCGGTATCGCTTCATCCTTCTTCTCTTCTGTATTTATCACTCGCGTGATTGTATCATGGATGAGCAAGAAAGGCGATAATAGCTCCATTAGCTTTGCTACTCCATTTGCTAAAAATGCGCTTAGCAGCTTGAACTTCGACTTCTTGAGCAAGCGTAAAGTTGCTTATTTGATTTCTACGGGTATCATCGTCGTAGGTCTTGCGATCGCTGCGATCAATGGCTTGAAATTCGGGGTGGACTTTACCGGTGGTAGATCGTATATCGTTGCCTTTGAGCAGCCTGTTGTTCCTTCAGACTTGAAGGTCGGTCTGGATTCAGAATTCGACGGATCTGTCGAGGTGAAAACTTACGGAGCAAACAATATTTTGAAAGTAACGACCTCTTACCTCATCAATGAAGATGATGATGCTTCCAATAAAGAAGTAGAGGAAAAAGTAAAACAGGGAATCGCTTCTGTTACTGGATTGGCTTTCACGGCTGATGCTGAGAATATCGGTTCTGGTGAGTTTGCGATCACAGGATCTTCCAAAGTCGGAGCGACCGTAGCAGATGATATCAAAGCTTCTTCCGCTGAAGCGATGATTGCTGCTTTGATCGCGATCTTCCTATACATCTTGGTAAGATTCCGCAAATGGCAGTTCTCTTTGGCGTCTATCATTGCTTTGGTTCACGATACCTTGTTTGTGATTGCAGCATTTGCTATCGCTAGCGCACTGGGTGCCACCTTTGAGATTGATCAGGTATTTATCGCGGCGGTATTGACAGTGATCGGTTACTCGATAAACGATACCGTAATTGTATTTGACCGTATCAGAGAGAATATAGAGAACAGAGGTACCGGTAAATTGGTGAAAGTATTCAATGATGCTATCAACCAGACTTTGGGCCGTACCTTGATTACCTCATTCACGACCATGATCGTGGTGATTGTCCTATTGATTTTTGGTGGTGAAGTATTGAGAGGATTCTCTTTCGCCCTATTCATCGGGATCGTGGTAGGTACTTATTCGTCAGTTTACATTGCGACTCCGATCGTAGTGGATTTGATGAAAAAAGATCTTGAAAAAGAAAAAGAAACGCAAAAAGCGTAAGAAAAGCTGCTTGATAAAAAAGGCCTTCAGGTGTTTCTGAAGGCCTTTTTTTGTTAGCTGCTGAGTTAGGGATATATTTTTTGAGTAGGTGTGATCAAGGAGTTTTTAACTTGTAGACCTTACCGTCAAATTTTGTCATCATGTAAATTTGGCCAGTGTTATCTTGTCCAAATTTCAGATCCACTCTTTTACAATTACATAGTTCTTTTGCGGTCATTTCTTTACCGTTAAAGATGATTTTCCAAGATTCCACTTTTGGATTTTCACCTTGTAGATCTGTTAGGAATAGTTTTCCTCCCGGTACATCCCCGAATAGAAATTTGCCTTTCAAATCTCCAGAGGGGATAAAATATCCAGCAATGATGGCATTGATCTCGTCATGATCCAGCTGGATCAGCGGATAGGTAGCTCCCAAGTCACTATCATCATTTGGCAAAGGGAAAATATCACTCATATTGCCATACGGATTGATGACAAAAGTCCCCTCTCGCTGGGGCCAGCCGTAGAATTTACCAGCTTCGATGACATTGAGTTCTTCGATATTATGATGACCTATATCTGTAGCTAAAAGGCGTCCATCTGAACTCCAGAAAACTCTGTTCGGATTGCGAAATCCATAGGCATATACCTCCCCCGCTTTATTGGGATCATCCGCAAAGGGGTTGGATTGAGGGATTCCATACTTTCCATTGGTGCTGTTGGAGCCCTGAGGATCGATTCTCAAAATACTACTCCAAGGCAAACGTCCTTGATGATCAGCGATGAATGCAAAGCCGCTTTCCGCGCTACCGCCAT
The DNA here is from genome assembly GCF_000429465.1 of Algoriphagus vanfongensis DSM 17529. Lineage (GTDB taxonomy): Bacteria > Bacteroidota > Bacteroidia > Cytophagales > Cyclobacteriaceae > Algoriphagus > Algoriphagus vanfongensis. Next base: position 378,992 of record NZ_AUBX01000015.1, read on the forward strand.
CGCCTATTCCAATATATAGAAGCCCATAATCTTCATCTCCCACTTTTGCATGAGGATTAAATGCTAGCTCCTGTACGCCATGGATTTGGGTAGGGACGTCTATTCGGAATAGCTCCCGTCCTTCACCACTATATGGGATTCCATTGGGGTTATTTGTTTTCCATTCGGTCAAGACCCATTGCATTTTCACCCGTATACTGTCCGCATAGCCAAAGTCAGGAACGGCACTGCCTGCTGGAACAGTATGTGAAGTGTACAAAAGGCCGTTTTGGATATAGTCCGGATGAAAAGCCCAGCTTCCAAATCCTGTAGCTAGTCCTGGTTTGGATATTAGTTCTGGCCTCTGTTTTTTTAGGTTTAAAAATTCCCTTGGTCTTCCGTCGATGATCTCATACATTACTCCATGTTGATCTTGGATGAAAGTTCTTCCAGATACTGGCTCTGATTCCAGTTTGGTGATTTTTGCTATTGGGCTGACAGTATCGGTGGTTGGTAATTGGGCAAAAAACTCCAACTCCAAGCGGATCCCAGAATCGGATATAGAATCTGGAATTGGGTCTTCTAGTTTGTCTGCTCGTTGCTCCAACTCCTTTTTTTCATACGTATGCAGATAGCTGAGGATCTGATCTAGCTGCTCTTCTCCTAGATTGGGGAAAGGCGGCATGTAGGTCTTGTACGCTGCAAAGGTTGCTTTTGCTCTTTCATCTCCGGACTCAATTACTTGAGTAGGATCCTTGATGAATGTTTTGATCCAATCAGAAGTCATTTCGTGAGTGACTCCGCTGAGATTGGGCCCGATGGCATTTTGGGTAAAGTTATGACAGGCTGCGCAATTTTGCTCAAATAAGGACTTACCGGCGATGATTTGTTCCTGATCCGAGGAGATGTCCCAGCCTGCATTTTTTTCTCCAGAGCAAGCAGCAAAAAGAGCTAGTGCTGGAAGAAAAAATTTGACAGTATTTTTCATTCTAGCTAATTAACTGATTTTGGGAATTGATCAAAATCAAAGCACACTGGAGTTCAGAGAATTTGCGGAATTGATTTCGGTTGAAAATACAAACCAACTATGACCTCAATCTTGCCATCGGTTCATCTCGTAATTTTTCAACAGTTATGGTGCCAATTCCAGGTGCAGCTTCCAATTCTGAATAACTATTGATTCTTTTAGAGGCTTTACTTTCTCTATAATTGACAATGGCCTCCGCTCTAGTTTGACCAATTCCTTTAATGCGCTGAATTGCTCTTACATCTGAGGTATTCAGATTTACCATAAAATTCAATCTTCCAGTACCAAATCCAGGGATCGAAGATTTAGCATGAGAAATTGATGTCGGGATGTCCCAATTCGTTGGTTGTGAGGTGGCTGGAGTCCAATTGTTATTTTTATATTCTAATTCTGTGAGTGAAAAATTTAGGCTTTGTGCTACATATTGATCTGGATCCGAATAAATGCTGTTATCCAAGTTTTTAGAATATTCTACCTCAACTTCATATTTGACCACTTTTCCTTCATCTAGAATATGTTGTTTAGCAAACCTTTCGAATTTACTGTTCATTTCAGAATTGGTTTGCTTTGCTATTGGTGTCAAATTCCAAGAGACATTTCCTGGACCATGCAATTTGTGATTTAGTAAATGCCCTTCAACGATGTAGTTAGGATAGTTTTGTTTCAGAAGACCTCCTAGTCCTGTAGTATAGGTAGGCTGACTACCGGCAAGTCCTCCAGGGTCCAAACTCAATGGAGAAACAACTACATGCTTACCCATTTCCATTCCTGCCCCAGTGACTTTTTGATTTGTAACAAGGACAGTTCTAGGGATTGGAGGGCCTCCAATATTATTTAGGATGGCTACAATTTTTTCAAATTCTCTCATGATGATTTGACCTTTTTCCACCCCTTGGCCTTCTCGGTTTTGATCGATGGTACTGGCTGAAGTTTGTAATTCTGCTACTTTGTCATCTGGAATTGTTTTTCCATTCCATGATTTTGAAGCAATGATTTGTTGGATTGTTTTTGGATCTGCACTTGCAATAATAAGTCTAGCTTGTGGGTCGGGGCTTTCGAAATACGCCTCGTGTTTTTCTCCATTTGGAAGTGTGAATTCTTTCTTCATTCCAAGCCAACCCATTACGGTGTCAACTGCATTCCTTCCTGCTTGAAGAATGGCTCCCCCTACAGATAAAGCTCGGTCGATTAGCCAGTCGATCGCCTCATTTACTTTATCACGAAGGCCACCAATCATTTCGGCTATTCGAGTTCCTAATCCTCGTAGCCCAACTTGATTGGCAAGGAATCCAATAGCAACGGGTACAGCTCTGGCCAGTGCTCCTTCCAAGAAGTTTGCTGCCTCAGCAATTGTTCCCCTCGCAATGTTTGCAACCCCCGCCACAAAGGAATTGACGATTTCAAGCATCTCACGAAGCTTCTCGATAAAGGACTGGACTGCTCGGTAGAAAGCTATGAAACTGTTGACTACCGCCATGATGCCTGTCGGGTCGAGCATAGAAAGTAGTCGAACTGTAATCTGCTCTATGATTCGGGTCATGATCCAACTTTGAACTTGTTCTAGAACCATATTCCAGAGATTGCTCATTTGCTCTTGAATGTATTCCCAAATCGCAATCGGTCCACGTTCCCAAACGTCTTTGATAAAGGTCCAGATACCTGTCAAAGTATCTATAGCTCCACGGATTTGCTCCACTCGTTCCGGTCCTATTTTCAAAGCAAGTCTCTCCCAGACATTGTCCATGGAGATTCCTAAAACATCTAAGACAAAACCTAAAATGGACTGGAAGCTTAAATCTGCAGGTGGGTTGATTCCCGCTGAAGCCAGTTCTCCAAATAGCCAATCTCTTAATCCTCCCAACAGATGGGTGACGATATTATCAAAGAACTGAACGAACCCTTGTTTAACTGCGCGAAGAAGATTTTTCAAGAATCCGATCGGGTCTCGCTTGATATCTTCAAATGCTGATCGGGCATTGGCGATGATTTGCTGAACAGTCTCTATTGGGAAATTCATCACGACCAAGAGGACTTCTACAATGATCTTGACGATTGTGACGATAAAGTCAAAAAGTCTCAGGATGGGGTCTGCTAGAGTTTGGACTATTCTTACAAAAGCATCTATCGGGTGGAAAACATCCTCAATAGTGAAGCTGTTCCAAAGGTCTAGGAAGAGTCCAGTGATATAAGCCCATGAGAAATTCAGAGTTGCAACAGCCGCATCGATCCTGCTTACCGTTTGCTCGATCGCTCCAGTTTCTTTCATTTGCTGGAATTGCTCCTCACCACCAGGCATCAAGCCCATAAATCCTCGAATGATATTTTCAGTGGTACGAGGTACTTCTTCTTCAGTAAATGGATCCTTTCCTAATAAAACCGTAACTAAATGGTAGCCTTGTTGCTCCCTCGCATAGGCTGAAATTTGAGCCAAAAGAGCATTTTTGATAAACTCTAAAACCTTGGTAGCTACATTTTCAGCGAATGTGAAAACTCGTTGAGTAAATGGAGCAAAAATGGTAACAGTTCTGGTAAATGCTGCTGGAGGATCCCGTAAGTCATCTAGAGAAAATGCATTCCAAGCTTGATCAAACAATGATTTTACTTCCTCGAAACTGAAATTTAATGCAGCTAATTCAGCATCAATCCAATCAGCCGTTTCTTGGATTGTACCCTCTGCTTGCATTCTTTCCAGCTCCTGCTCTTTGCCAATTAGAAGAAGGAATGCTTCTATTTTTTCTGCTGTTGTAGAGTTGACTTCCTCGCCTGTCAGAGGATCATGACCTAGCAATTGGACCAGTAATGGATAGCCTGGGAAAGAATCTGCCAAAGCCTTGAGGGCTGTCATCAAAGCTTCCTTAATCAACTCAAAGACTTTGTCTTTGACTCGCCCTGCAAAAGTTTCTATGTCTCGATAAAGCTGGCCAAAAGTTCTGTCTAGAACCTCCATATTCGCATCCCAGCCAGATAATAGACTGACCTCATCCCAAGCCTGCTCAAGTACTCTTTCAATCCTTCCGGTACTTAGATCCAAGGAATCCATTTGATCCTGAACCCAAGTAAGAGCATCCTGGATAATTCCCAATTCTTGGAGTTTGTTGAATAGGAGAGTTCCAAAAATCGGAATCAAACCCATCAACCCTCCAATGAGATTGACTGCATTTCGCTCTACACTTCTTCCAGCTAATGGATCATATCCAACGACTACACAGAGTAAGGTGTACCCTGGGATATAAGATGCAAATTCTGATAGACCCTCTCGAACTGCCCAAGGGAGTCTTTGGACTCCTTCTGCTCCCTCTGAAATGTTTTCAGACGGAGACCTTCGAACTCCACTGTCTTGTTGGACGACATGCGTCAACTCATGTGCTAACAAATGCTTTCCTTTGGAGGATTCAGGACTATATTTCCCTTCATTGAAATAGACATCAGATCCATGGGTGAAAGCCTGGGCTCCCAATGCATTACTCATGGATGTGGCTTGAGGTCCGGTATGGATTTTTACTCCTGAGAAATCAGCACCTATTTTCTGACCCATTTCGGATTGGACAGCAGGAGCCATAGGGCTACCACCTCCCGTACCACCTTGAATTTGTGTGGAAACAGAGGCAGGAACCTCGCCATTTCCTCCCATCATTTGAAGAGATTCTTCTTCCTCTTCACCCTTGAGCTGAACAGTTTCTTCCTCCTCTTCTTTCAATTGAAGTTCCTCTTCCGGACTCAGGGAAATCATGGAGATACCAGCTGAAAGAGGCATCATTTGTACCGATTCCTCTTCTTCCTCCTCTAATTGGACTCCTCCAGAACTCCCAGTCATTATCGGAGTTTGTGGAGTGGTTGGCATCATCATTACCTGATCGGCAACCGAGTCTGCTTCTTTTTCATATTTGTCACCGGGTTTCCCGACTTTGAGGGAAGGTTGGATTATAGCAGCTCCAGCCCCGAACAGGCGGGATTTAGGTGGGGCTATTTTTTTTGCTGCTGCTCCCATGGATATTATTTTTTAAGAGGAGTCATTGCTTCTCCAGGTTCTTCAGTTTTCATCCCTTGTCGTTCTTTTTCCACAGGACTCATTTCTTCCTTTTCATTTTCTACTGCCTTTTCTTTGTCAACCATGATGACAACTGGCTCTTTTTCAGGTTCCTGCTCAGGCTTTTTTCGGACTTTTCGTTTCATTTCTCCCTCCTTAAATTGTTCTTCCTACTTTTTGAAATTCCTTTCTCACACCTTCTGTGATATCTTCCATCCGGATGATTTTATCATCGTGTTCCAGAGCCATCAAAAGGCTATGTTGAATCACATTGATAATGCTGCCGCCACTGAGATCATAGGAAGAGGCCAATGACATCAGATTTACTTTCGGTTCAAGCTGAGCTCTTTCAGGGAATCCATTTTTCCAAAGTTGAAGTCGTTCTTCGGCTTGGGGCATGGGGAAAAATATGCTTGATTGGAAGCGGCGCATAAATGCTTCATCAAGGTTCCCTTTTAGATTGGTAGCCAAAATGACTAAGCCATCATACTCTTCTATCCTTTGCAAAAGATAAGAGACCTCTTGGTTGGCATATTTGTCATGGGCATCATTGACAGAGGTTCGTTTTCCGAAAATGGCATCTGCCTCATCGAAAAACAGAATCCAATTTTGCTTTTCTGCCCGGTCAAAAATCTTCCCCAAGTTCTTTTCTGTTTCTCCAATGTATTTGGAAACAAGCCTCGATAGATCAATTCGATAGACATCCAAGCCCATTTTTTTGCCCAAAAGGGCTGCTGTTAAAGTTTTTCCAGTGCCTGGGGGACCAAAAAATAAAGCTTTGTATCCGGGGCTTAGCACTTTGCCCATTCCCCATTCATTAAGCAAAAAGTCCTTATGCTTGAGCCAAATCTCTAATTCTTTCAGCTCAATTCTAGTGTCTTCTGGCAATACCAAGTCTTCCCAATCCAAAGCTGTGTGAAGTCGCTGGGCAGGGAAATCATTGTTGAAACTTGGCTTCTGAATCCGTCCTGTGGTGATGAGATCCAAGATTTCTCTCGATATGGTTAAAGTGCCAGATAAGTAAGATTCATCCGTTTCCACATCGCTCAATTTGAGTATTCCTTCTTTGAATAAGGTACCCGTTCCATCAAGAAGATTCTGGTATTGAAATCGTTTTTTGAGGTCATTTCCAGCCAAAATGAAAAGGATAGTCTCTCCAGTTGGAATAAATCCATTGTGAGATTTGGCTTTTTTGCCACCAAATTCCGTGTAGATCTGCTGAGTCAATTGATTCCTACTCATAAACATGTCCAGCAATTGTGGACGGATATGAGGGACAGCAGCTAGGATTAGCAGAAAACGATCCTCTGGTCCCAGGTGATGTTTTTTGATCAAATCAGAATATGGTGATTCTAGATTATCCAGCTCTGGTGGAGGAATATGGAGAAGGTCTTGGTTGGCCGTATCAGGTTTTGCATTGATAGCTGACCTGGCCTTCAAGATCTGCTGAAGCCAATCCATTTCCAATTGGACGAATTGGGCGTTATCGTGTGCTTTGCTTACCATTCTGTAAAAAGTGTTTCTTCCATCCAAGGATGTTTGATGATACTTATCCCCCAAGGGAGCTGGTTCAAAAGAATGTCAATAGATGTTCTTGGAATGATCAATTGAAAACCCTTATCAACTTTCCGAAGACTTCCTTCCCGAGGAAAAAATCCTTTGGAAATGGATTTCCCTGATGAAGTTTTTAAAGCTTTCCACCTTTGCGCTAAAGTGTCCAAAAGGTTTTTCATCTCCTCTTTTTCCAAATCTGTGGGTTCAAACTCTACCTCAATAACCTTTGAGCAAGGAATTCCACAAAGGATTTTGTTCAGAAGTAGGTCGCTTTCCTCAAATTGATTGCTTTCATCTAGCAGACTTTGCAATAGCAAAGCGGCCCTGTTTTGGGCTTTATCAGAGACAAACTCTTTCTCTTTCGTCAAATTCAAGCCTTCGAAAAAGTATGGCAGAAAAGGAGCCGTTAACACCAATCCCGCATTTGTTATAGGGAAAGTTTCGTCTTCCTCCAATTGATCTTTGGATCGAAAAAGATCTTTTTTCCTGGATTTCATAGGTTCCTCAATGGAACTGGTCTTTTTTAAAAGCCTTTTGGCTTGTTCAAAAAATAGATCTGATTCAGATTTTTCCGAGAACTTGGATTTCTGTTTTTGAGAAACCTTTGAATTCTTATAAATAGGAGTTTGAGACCATTCTAGCCATACTTTTTCAATAGCTTTATGATCAATTTTTGTGGATTTGACCTCAGCAAAAAATGTTAAGATCAGGTCATTTAATTCACTAGATTTCGGTTTGCCTGGATTCAATAAAATCTGAGAATCCAGCTTTTTTGAAAAAGAGTTGAGATGGCTTTTTTCAAGGATAATAGCTTCTAAAACAGCCTTGATAAAGATTGAATCCAATTCTTTTGATGATGAAAAACTGGGAACCAAAGTGGTTTTGAAGCTTTTGAAAAGGTACTCTATAAGTTCAACTTTTTGCGGTTTAAACCAAGTCAGAAAATAGATTAAATCTTGAGTTGATATATGCTTAGAAAGTCTAGAAACAGCATTTCTACTTAGTTTTTTCTTTTCAATCCATGATTTGAAAGCCTGATTTTTTTCTTGAATTAACTTTCTGAAAAGAGATTTTATAGTGCTTTGAGAAGATTGATCTGACCACCATGGTTTTCTCCCAAATTCCAAGAGATAAATGAGAAGCTCAACTTCTTTATTTTGATCAAAACTGTCTTTTCGAATAAATTGAGGTCCTTCTTTTTTGATTTTTGGGTTTGATAATTCAGGGTGCCTACGAAGGATCAGGGTTTTCAACTCCTCCCGGAGTCGATTTCTCAATAAATCAGGATCTAAATTCGAATTGATCCTTCCCAAATTAATTTCGAGGTTGTCTATCCGAATCGTCTGGTTCGGAATATCCACCTCTTCCAAAACCTCTTCAATAATGGGTTGAAGTTGAGTTTGGAATTTTTCTCCCCAATGAGCCAAATCAGTCCTGGCTTGAATCGCATCGCTGTAATTCAGGTCTAGAATCTGCCTATGGATCAAGTGCCGACTCATTTTTTGGTGGAGATTATTTCAACCAAACTCGCCTTAGTGGAATTGCTTCTATACTGAAGGTCATTTTCATCAGCGATTACCTTGAGGGTATCGTTTTTCAACAAGCTTAATTCCTCATTCGCCAGTGATATTTCCTGCTTGTCATCCTGAAGCAAAACAATCAATTCGTTCTTATCTGGAGTCGCTGTCGCATCTGTGATCAATCCTCTAGAAGAGGCAAGTTTAAACATATCAGTGGCATCTAAAGTCGCCACTGAAGTTGAAACACCTGTAACTGCTGGTTGGGAAACCCTAACGGAGGTCAAAACATGAATGATTTGAGTTTCATCGCAGATCTCTCTCGTGTTTGATACAAAACCTACAGCGGCAAATTGGAGTGTTACCCCTGGATTTGGGAATTGAAGTGTAAATCTTCCATCGAGATCAGTGACCGTACCTATTTGTTCTCCTTCTATTGTGATCTGGACACCTGAAATTGGTTTTCCAGAGGCGTCTAGAACTTGTCCTATCACTCCTGTGGAAGTACATGTTGGCTCAAGCTGAGCACCACAATTTGATGACTGGTAATCCAGGATCGCCTGGCCCATTGCATTGAATGACATACCATCAATATAGAGGTTAAGACATCTTACTAATTGTTCTCTAGTTACCTCATTATCCAAGAAGTCATTTTCGATTTCATCTTGGGTGAATCCTCTGGTTTCTCGAAGGCTCGTGAGCAAAGAATTAATAGCAAATTCAAAGCTGTTACCTGAATCCAATCCTCTTGCTGCATTTGCCTCAAATACATTTTTGTCCCCCCAACAGGTCAAGATCTCCTCAGTATAGCAAACTGTTGGATTAGCTTCTTTTACCCAAATGGTCACTCTTCCTACATCTGATAGACTGCTGGCTTGATCCACTAATTTATAGTTGAATGAATCATCACCAGAGAATCCTTCTGGCGGTTCATATAGGAAAGTTGAACTAGAGCCTATTTGAGATACTTTCCCTCCTTTTTCTGTGGATTCGGATAGCAATTCAACAGCATAATCTCGCTCAATTGGCAAACGGTCATTGATGACGACTGGAATTTCCACTGGAGTATTTTCCATTGTCACGGCATAATCTGGTCGGGCAAATGGAGGTAGAAGACTCCAATCATCTCCTTCACAAGCATCAATACATTGACAATCACAAGCAGCTCCTGGAAGACTAAAGTCCCCAATTACCCTTTCTGAACTTGTCATGTAAAGAAGGATAAATGTACCCCCTTTGTAAACTCCGGCTTCGTGATTAATTCCCTGGTTTTGTTGAATGTATTCAGTAAAGCGTTTCGAATTATGGAGCTTGTCTTTTCTATGGAGGAAACTCAGGAAAAGGCGCTGGATTTTAGTGAAATAGAATAAATCCAAAACCCGATAAACTAAAGGAGAAACTCTCGCAATTAATCCACTATATACATCTTGTAGAGGAGTTTCATCATCATTTTCCAAATCAATGTTGTCCAACACTTTCATCTGGATAAGGATGAAATCCAATAGAGTTTGGAGGATCTTTTTATAGGATTCTTGGAATTGATCCCAATCAAGATCTTCTAGGCATTCTGCTAAAGAATCGACCAAAGATTCGAATAATCCAAAGGCATCCATTACCTGTTTTTCTTGGTCTTCATCGTATAATGGATCGTCTCCACCGTACTTTTCATTCATTTCTCGGAGATAATCTATAATCAAGCGGATATCCCGAATCAGTCCAAGCAAAAGCAATCGGTGATGCATATATTCTTCCTGAAGGTCATTCCATCCACAATTGCTATCTGTCAAAGTTCCACCTGCATCTAAATGCAATGCTTCTAAATGAATAGGAAGATTGAATTGATTAATCAGGTTTTGTATAGCTGTTTTTGCATCCTCGATATTATGTCCCAGATGTCCTTCGATCCTCAAAAATGGATAAGGATCCCAGTTGAAATTCAATGGCGATTCTAAAAATTCTGGATTCGCAACTGGAGTATCCGGTTGATTGTCATAGGATAAAACTTCTGGCCGATCGCTGCTCCTGAGTTGTAGGGTTCCAGGCGCTTTCCAATTCTTTTCCAATGAAAACCAGCTCCCGAAACTTCCTTTTCCCTTGATATCGTAGTAATAAGGAATGGACCTGCTTCCCAAATCTTCGTATTTCTCAATGCTTGGAGTAATTTTTATGGGAAAGGTTTCTGGGTCTGGCTCTCTGAGTATTCCCAATTCTAAATTCTCAATCATCAATACCAATCGGCGATATTGCTGATTTAGTTTTTCCTGAAGTAGCTTTTGCCCATTGAAAATTGGAGGCTGAACCAAGCCGTGACGATATTTGTAAAATTCTTCTGCGGTTTCACTAGCCGGAATAGCTCTCCCAAGCATCAAGTGCAAAGGGAATAAAGAAGGGTCTGTCGGACAGGAATACCACAGCGATAGTCCTGTTTCCATAAACTCATCCCAAGCCAGATTCAATTCTTTGAAGAAATCATAGAGATATTGGATTCCCAAGACAGTTGCGGGAGCATCTATCAAGCTTTGATTGATTTGGTCGATTTTGTTGATAATAGGTGCTGAATCGAATGGATTTGAAAAGCCAAAACTCTTAGCTAAAAGTGGTTCGAAGATCTTGTATCCTTGCGCTAGATTATCCCAATATTCTGTTGTGACAGTCTCCGAAATCGTATTTTGATAATGACTGATAAATGGGCCAATCAGGGTTGATTCAGGAGTTGAAGGGCTGAAGAGTGGCTTTTTGAAATGGTAATTCTTTAAATTGGGATCCGATGAAAATTCTCCAGAAACATTGGATGACCGAGTCAAAATAATATCCAAATCGGCTTTGGAAACAACCAGTTTTCGAAGTGTTAAAAGTCGATCTTGTCCTTTGTCATCACAGGCATTTCCCAGACAGGATTTGAGGTCTTTGTCAAAGATTTCAAGGTAGAGCAGGACAAATTTATTGTTGAGGAAGGTGGCAGGATTATTCAGTTTTTTGACACCTGTCTCATCTTCTGGCTCCTCAGATAGTAGCTCCCAAAGTGTCACATCTTGCTCTGGGAAACCAAATGGCTTATAGCTCACTCCTTCTGGCAGTGTGTAAGGTCGATAGTGGGTCGCATCAAACCTTTTTCCGTTTTGAATCAAGAAACCCTCGGAGGTAATCCCTAAACCTTTTGAAATACTGAGCCCATTTGGAAGGGGTTGGATTTGAAGCCCGCATACGATTCCCATTCCAATCAATTTGGAGCGGGTGAGCCTATTTTGCTGATCAAGGTACGCGCTGAGCTGGTTAAGCTGATCGCTGGTCAGGACCTGACTACCTTCAAAAATTGGATAAGTGGAAATGATCTGGCTCATAATAATATTGTTTAAAATTCTCCCAGTGATGAAAAATTGAGGATAATGGCATCGGCAAGGCTGTCACTTTCGGCACAGTCATGAAGACTTCCTGAAGGATAGACATTGCGTACTTTTTCCAGTTCCTCTATCAATAGGGATAGTGCAGTGGAAAGATTTTTGGGATGTATTGTGGGCTTCAAAGACTCAAGCTGCCAAATTTTCCAGGCTCGCTCGAGTCCATCCATATGCTCTGGGCTGATCCAGCAAATCGTCAAAAAGACATGGGATGGAGCCTCAGTTTTAAATTTATTTTCTAAGAATCTTCGGAAATCCCGATTGGTAAATCGCCCCGGCCAAAATGGTAAAATCACATGGGCTATGCAGGTATATGGATCGTCCAAAGTACAATGGCATTCCTCTTGAAAATGTGGATCCAAAAGCCTGTCTTCGATGGTTTCAGTAACCATCACTCCTCCTTCATCCAGGAATTTATACTTGCCTTTTAGCTTAGGGCGGAGTAAAATATGTTCAAATAAATGTGTGCCTTCATGGCTGAAAAACTGATTGGAAATGAATGCTTGAAAGGCCAAAATTGCCAACTGCTCTTCACCTCCCGCAACCAAGAATGTATCTCCATCAATTGACAGAACATCAATAGTCTTCATGACCATTAATTGTCCTTCCATCAGATCAGTTCGTGGCTCTTCTTTGGTAATCAGTTCTGTTTTACCGTCAACCAAAGCGAAATCGAAAAGGCCATAATTGACGAGGTAATCTCCTTCATCAAGGGCAAGGCTGATGGTGATTTCTTCCAATGAGGAAAATAAATCCAAATGATCACCATCAATCACCAGTTTGTGGGAGGCAAGATCAAGGCTTTCAATTTCAAAGCTTCTTGAAAAGACAACTTGGTCTCCGGAATTTGGGATGAGATCAGTCTTTAGTCGAATTTTGGATCCAAAAGATTCTGAAGAATCCAAAACCATGGAGGCAGGAGGAAATCCTTCTTGAATTAGCCATAAATCTCCCCATGTGCCATCGAGAAGTTGGGCTGCAAGATCAGCATTGAAATCAGACTCAACTGTCTGGGCCAAAACCCCGCCCCGAACCGGGTCGATTATGGATATTTTGTATGGAACTTCATCATCTGGAGGAAGTTGATAGCCTGAGGTTTTGGCAGCAGCCGCTACAATCCTCCAAATATGGTCTTGAATATGTGTTTCTGCGAGGTTTTCCAGTTCAGTCTCATCTACCGCATCAGGCACTTCTTGCTCTATTTTTCCACTCAAAATGGCATTACCAGTTCCGAATGGAGCATCAAAGATTTCGAATTCCACCTCATATTTTGGAGGAGCAGGAGCCATGGATGTTGTGATGGTATATTCATACCAATGCTGAAGTCCAAGGCTCAAATTTTTCCGATTAGCTCGAGGGTTTTCTAAAAATTCATTCTTGAATAGAGTAATCAATTCCTCAATGGCCAATTCCGCATCCGATTCTAAAGCAAAATCTTTTTTGATGCTTTCACCGATGATTTCTTCCTTGAAAACCAACTCAGCCAAAAAGCTTCCTGGCTCTCCAGAAATACTCCAATGAGAATCTTCTGCCGCAATCAGCAGGATTTTTTCTAAAGCCAAAGCAGCATCTTCTTTGGATTCAAATTCCTCGAAGATTTCAAAAACTGGTTGATCAGCGGGATCATTTACCGAAATAGTCCAGACTCCAGAGTTTTCTGTGAAAATAAAGTGTGGTCTAAAAATCAACCAATCGGCTTTTTTGACTTTGATTCCATAAAGTCCGCCGATTCTATTTTCCAGTCCTGAATGATTTTCACGATGGTAAAAGCCATCTTTCAATCCATAATTATAGCCTAAGCCTCTTCCGGCGCTGGTCTGTGGATACTTGTTCAAAAACTCCAGTTTATCCTCAATTAATTGCTCTTTTCCCGTGATTCCTTTGAGTCGGATAGAAAGGAGAGAATAGTCTGTCAGAGATTCAGCAAACCTTCCTAGGAGGTGGTTCAAAAATTGATTTCTGCGATCCAAATAGGCTTCATGGGACTCAGTCATGTCCGCGAGCAATGTCTTTAGCCCAGCAAGATCTTTCCATAAATCTTCACAATCAGGAACGATAGTTTCAAGAGACTGTGAAAAATAAGTATTGGAAATCAGTGGGTTACCAAATGGGTCTTTGTCACCAGAAATGGAAAAAAGGTCTTTGACATGAGCCAATTGAGCCAGATAATTTGCCAAAAACTGCTCAAAAACAATCAGATAGGCTTTCAATTGCTTGACCTGGAATGTTTGAGGTCTTCCTTGGCTTTTTGGTAGCATTCCCTCTTCTCCGATGCCATAGACTAGAGGGAAATCATTTTGGATCGAATAATAATCACCCGAGTCAGTGAATTCTCCCAAAATCAACTCAAAATCCAGATTTGGATAGTGGATTTTTTGCGGCCTTTTGTCATCCTCAATCTCCTTCAGCAAGTCTTCAACCAATTCACGGTCTGCTTTAAAAGGAAGTCCCTCCTTGTAGAACATGAGTTTGCTTAGCTCGGTATTCAGTCGAGGAACATAGTTCTCTTCCATTGCCAGATCCAGACACCATCGAACGCTTTTCGAAAGAATTTTTCCTTCAGGATCATCTTGAGGCATGTTGGCGATTTGGATGCTTTTTACAGCTTTAACCCCATCGATATCCATGATGATATGGATTAAGTCGGAGACATGAATGCTGGATTTGCGATCCGCCAACTTCAACTCTTCCTCATCGATGAATCCATGTTTTAAAAGGGGCCCTTCGAAGATTTCTTCTGTAGGATTGCATTGTTCTTCCTCCCAATTTCCAAAATAAATACTGTCATCATCTCGGATCAAAGGACTTGAAAAATTGGGACTGAGGCTTATTTCAGCCAGTTTTGGGTTTTTTGGAGCTGTTTTAATCCCCAAAATCTCGTAGGTTCCAGCATTGTTGCCTGATCCTAGGATACTTACCTGAGTACCTGCTTTTGGATAATTATCTTCCTCCAGTTCCAACCAAAGTTTCGCCGGGTTCTGTTGGATTTTAGTGATCGGCAAAGAGTCAGCTTTACATCCGTGAAGCCTTTCTTCTAGGGTGTAGAAATTGACCTGAGGTGATAGAAAGTCCGCAATAGCCGAAAATATCAAAGCCTCTGTCAGCTCTACATCTGCCTCCTGCTCCAACTCTATATCTGAGCAGACCAAAATCTCCTCTACTCGAAGCGCATGAAATTCCACAAAATCCTCACACAAATTGCGGTTTGCCATCAATGTGGCTTTGACCTGCTGCAGGATTTCCTTGATTTTCTCGATTTTGAGAAGATAGAAACTCATGACTCCGTCTTCATCTTGGAATACAAAGTCATTGACTAGATTAGTTACTGCTGCCAAATCCTCGATTTCTTCCAATCCAGAAGGAGTCAATTCTGTACCTTCCAGCTCTATATAATTGGTTTGGGAAAGAGAGAAATCCATTTCAAAGCCACTGGGAAGGTTTTGAAATTGAATGGAAATACTTTGAATTGCTTTTCGAATTTCAGTTCGATTTTCCCAATCTATTTTTGCATCCCAACGAGGAAATTCCACTTGAATATCAATGACAACACCACTCAGGCTGATGTGCTCATCGATGCTGATTTCCATACTGAGTTTGTTTTCATTGAGATCGCCCAGACCTTCTGTGGTATCAAACTCAAGTAGCACATCGTAGAGAATTCCCATTTGCAGGACTTCCTCTGTTGCAGGAAATGGCTTATAGGCTAGTTTTTTCTCTTTTCGATCTGGGTAAACCGGGATTTCATTGGATTCTCTCAATTCTATCCAGGCATTTTTTACTCCTGCAAAAGGAGCAGGTTCATCTTCCTCTCCGACTACTTCCACATCCATGAGAAGTTTGCGATAATCATTCAATGTGAGTGGTTTGGAGGGTAGAATTTCTGAAGCTTTGAAAAGCTGTCCTGCCAAAGAACCATCTGGATCAGCCAATAAATCTTGAATCGGTTTATTGGTTCGGAAGCTTAGATCTGTAATGGCATAGCAAAGCACCTCCAGAATCGTCACCCCTGGGTCATGAGTATTGTAATCCGTCCAAACCTGGCCAGAAAGCTTTTGGATATAGGCCAAAGCTTCCGTTCTCAGAAGTTCGAAGTCCGAAGCCGGACTGGCAGGAGCTGCTTGCGATATGGTGATTGGTTTATTCATAAATTAAGTTGGAAAAGCTTCGTCCATATCTGAATCTTCACTGCTTGTGATGCTTGCAGTTGCTACTATTTCATTATCCTCACATTCACAGTCATCTGACTCCAAAATCTCTATGATATGATCTCCATAGGTGTCAATATTCCCTGTGGAACCTAAAAGTGATACGCCTGTACTTCCTTGTGCTTCTTCTACCTTTTCTTTGGAAATAATAGATCCGTCGATGGGATTTTTGACGATGTGATAGAGCTCAAAACAGGTCAAATAGTCCACATAGGATAGTTTTTCTATAAAATGTAAAATCACTGAACCATGGAAATTTCCTGTGAAATTGAAGCTTTCAACTCCTTCAAATGCCCATGGTGAAAGGAATGCCTTCAACTCATCTTCCAGCTTTTTTGCAAATAGACTTCGGTCTACTCCTGCTAAGAATTTGACTTTTGTTTTTACCTGAAGCTCTTCATAGACTGGGTTAACTACGTGTAGAAAAACCCCTGCTGAATTGATTTTGGAAAGCGACTCATGGACATTTGAAATCAGGGAAACACTCGCTTTGGGGCGAAGTGGATCCAATGCATTTTTATTTTGAACATTGGCTACCAGAACAACCGTGACATGGCGAGGTGCCAAAGCACGGTATTCTTCCAAATTCCCCGTGTATTCGGTGTGATTTTGGACCTTTACCTGATAGATTTCCGGAAATTCTTCCAAGACCAAATGCTCATAATCCCATAAAGTGATTGCCCGCTGCTTGTGTCGTAATCTTTCGGAGACCCTTTGATAAAAATCCTCAGAAGCTTCGGGAGTCTTTCCTCCAAATGATGCAAAAGGTTGAGCAATCTTGCTGACTTGAGGTAGAGATAATTTGAGTTTGGCTATGGTTTCTGCTGGAAGGGAAACTGCCAATCTATTAGGGTCATTTCCCTTATCTTCGAAGGTCACCTTAATTGCCTGAGCTAGAATTTGGGTGAAATCAGGAATAGCATCAGAGTTTTCACTCACACTTGCCCGAATCCAAGTCAATCCATCATCCAGAATTGTGTGTGAGGTGTTGGCAGCTCGAGGCATGGTGAAGCCAACTAAACCTGTTTGGATCAATCCATTGGTTTCATCCAAGACCAAGTCAAGCTTTTCAAATGAAACCCACTCATTATTTGCCAAATAGGCCCATTTTACTTCAGGAACAGCTTTTTCTGGATTTCCACTTCCATCCAATACATGGAGTAGCATTTGGATCGACTGAGCAATTTGATGGTTTTTCAATCCAATATGTAAAAAGCCTTCGCCTTGATAATCTGGAACCAGAAGGGAAGGAGATTGCTCTTGAATAGCCTCTCCAAATACTCCTATATTGAAAAAGGAATCCCAGTCATGATTTCCTGGGACAAAAGTGTCCTCGGCAGTATAGTCTAGTTTTACACTGCTAAGCTCTGGGGTGTAAGGTTCATTTGGAATTGGTAGGTCGGTTGCATCAGTCGTTAGGGAAATCACAGCCTCAGAGAATATTTTTGGATAATCCTTATGCCCAAATCCATGGGTAAGACTAAGTTTTAAAAATCCTCTTTTTGTTGCTGGAGTCCATTGCAATACTTCTTCCAGTTCAGGCTCGGCTTCCAACCCAGTAAAATGAGAACTACTTAATTCATATTCCTGAGAACTGCTTAACGCTCCGTCCTGCTTAAATAACCTGAAAGTACTCTTCAGGGACCCAAAAGACCTGTCGTCCAGAAAATAGCTCTTCACTTGGAAGGATGAATTTTCAAAATCGTCGTATTCTGCATAATAATCCTCAAATCCGGCTTCATCCTCTGGGAGTCCATGCCAGTTGAAATGAAGGTTCATGCTTTGGAGCTTTTTTGAAAAAGCTTCATGACTTCCAATGTAAAAACTGGACCCTGGAAGCGGTCTGGGACCAAAGGGGTTAATGTTTTTCCCTACTGGAAGAGTACTCAGGTCATTTTGGAGAACTAGGTTTTCTACGCCGCTGACATCTACATTTATTTTTACCTCTTGAACTTTTGCTCCTTGAAGGAGCGGATAAGCATAGCTTTGAAGTGTATTGGCAAGTTCAATTTTTAGTACTGGTTGAACGGTTTTGAATTTCTGAAGTAGAGTTTCCTCATCGTATCCCACTACTGCATCTTGGTCAGAGATCAAGTGACATTTCAAAATCAACTCAATGGTGTCACCCAAATCTTTGATTTCATGCTTTTGACTTCGGAAGGAATATTTTAGATCCTCAATTTTATCCTCACCAACGCCTCGGACTGCTCTCACTTGAATCAGAGAAGTGAATTTTTGTCCAGAAAGAGTGGATCTTCGAGCTAAAATATTTTTGGCAGTTACTTCCCCTATATCATAGCCATTGAAGGGCTTGTGCTTTCCAAATTCAGGATTGTCAAAAACAGGTCCCGCTTGTGGTTCAATAGCCGCGATATCTTGCCATTTTTTGGCATTGTTCAGGAATATCAAGGCCTCTTCTTCTATTTCTTCTTCGCTTTGAAGATCAAATCCAGGTGTGGCTTCTATCCATTCTTTTTCTCCACTTAAGAAAAACCTGAAAGTTGAATTGAGATGTAGTTCTTTTAATTTTTCAAGCAGACCTTCCTCTTTGGGAAGTACGAGGGTCAAAGTGATTTTTCTTAGCCCTTCCTCTAGAGCCAATGTGGGAGAAGAGACAGCAAATCCTAAAACGGCAAGGCTCTTTTCAGAATCAGGGAAAAGTGTTTTTGGCCTTCCAAAAGGGTTCCATTGTCCTTCGGTGGTGGTGATTTCAGCTCCTAATCCATCAGCTGAATTTGCCACTGGCGAGGAATAGATTCTTCCATTTTCATCCTTGAAAAAGGATTTGATGGAGCTGATTTCCGATTTGTTCAAGGATTCATCTTTGAGATTTTTGAACAAAACCTCTACCCCAGTATCATCTTTGCCTGCCTTGAATTCAGAGTTTTTGGGCAAAAGGTAAGCAGTAGTAGCTTTTGCCAATTGGATAATCAAATATGCCTGATCTGCCTCCGCTGGCTTTTCTTTCAAATGGAGAACGTCCCGATAAAAAAAGTCCAGATGCTTTTTTGTCAGTCCATTGATGTCATTTTGAGCCAATTTGAAGTTTTGCAAAAAGGCCAAAAACAAAGCAAAATGAGGGTCAGTTCTTTGGTCTTGTTTGATGAAGTTTTCAAAAAATCCCTTCCAATCACCATCCCAACCCGCTTGAGTTTTGAATTTCAATTCAGTCGCCAGATTTACAGCAAAAGCCTTTAGTTCATCGATTTTTCGGGCATCGACAGCCACATACTCAGGAAGCAGAGTCTTGAGTAGCCGATTGACCCGATTGGTTCCGCTGGTAGGTACTTGGACGCTATGACAATTGTCTAAACTCATAGATTGGTGTCAGTTGCTTCGATGATGAAATAAGGGTAAACCAAGTTTTTTCGGTTGTTGGTGGCGATGATCGTGTACTTGACGAGCACTTCTACTCTGCCTTCCTGATAATCAGGTCGCAGGTCTATATCATCCGCTTTGATTCTAGGTTCATGGAAAAGAATTGCCTTTTTGATTCGATTGATAATGATGGTGGCTGTAGTCACATTAAGTGTCTCGAAAAGAAGGTCCTCCATATTTGCTCCATACTTAGGTCTCAGCACACGTTCTCCTAGTGTGGTGTTTAGTAATATGATCAGGCTCTGACGAATGTCTTCCTCATCCTCCACCAATTTGGCTTGCTTAGAACCAGAGCTAAATTCTACTGGAAATGCCCAACCTCTACCTAAAAATGAATTTTTCTCACTCATATCATCCTATCATTACTGTTGGTTCTCCTACTGCTACTGATGCCCCACAACCGCAAACATCCCCAGCTCTCAAAGCAGGTTTTCCTCCAATCAAAACTGTGGCGCTTCCCATTGCAAATGGACTTGCCGTTGGTTGGTGTGCATTTGGTGGCAAAGAGCAAACATGATTATCTCCCAAAACTGCAGCCGGCATTCCTCCAATCAATACCGTTGGTTCTCCCGGCCCCATGACCGTTCCTCCATGATTTGTCGTGTCCAATATTCTCGCTGCTGCTGGCATATTATTAATTGATTTGAACTATTGAACCACTGATTACTGTGGAACCAGATGATGAAATCTCAGCTCCTGAGCTTCCCTCTCCTTTGAGTTGAGCATTGGCAGTGAGATTCACATTTGTTCCTTCTATAGTGACATCTCCAGAAGCTTTGATGATGACATCCTTGGCTGATTCCATTTGGATTCCATCAGAGTTCATGGTGACTTTATTTCCGTTTTCATCTTCCAAAAGAATACCGCCTTCATCGTCACTTATTATGACTTTGTTTCCATTGGGTGTTTCAAAAGTGATGGACTTCATATCATCGTCAAAAATCAGTTTCAATTGGCTTTTGGTGACGATTCCTTTTTGGAAATTATCCTCGTTCTGTTCGAAAGGAGCTGGTTTTGCTGAGCTATACAATTGTCCCAAAATCACGGGATCCCGAGGGTCTTCATTGATAAAACCCACTATTACTTCATCCCCTATTTCAGGTACAAAAAAGATCCCTCTGGCATCGTCTCCTTCACCAGCATCTGGAGTGGATACTCTGGCCCAAATACCCTCAGAATTTGGGTCGATTACTGGGATAAATACCCGAACTCTGAATTCTCCGTCTGGATCTTCCAGTTCAGTAACTTTTCCAATATGAAGTCCTTTGATGGCGGGAATGACACCGGCAGCTGGAATATCTAAAATGTCATCGTATAGTCTGGAAATGAATCTTGAATCCAATCCCAAACCTAAATGCGTAAACCATTTTTGATTGGGTGAAATCTCATGATAGACTGAAGAAACAAAGGCTTTTCCATTGAATCGGCTTCCAAAACCATCCAGATTCACCATGTCTCCCGGTTTGATGGTATTGTGGCCCTTTATTTTGACTTGGCCTTGGATTTTGGAAAGGCGGCTGCGTAAAAGTTTGGAGTCAGCCCATGCCTGAAGCTCTTGATCATCCACATTGCCAGAATGTTGTAGTCTGAAGTCACTCAACCCGATCACGTCAGACAAGTCAGCTCCGCTAAGATTACTTTGTAAGTCAATTCCCGGGTCAGCTCCTTCTATTTCTTTGATCTCTTGATTTGTTTGGTCCCAAGAGAAGCTCTTACTAGCCGCATATTGGGTTCTTGCATCCATTTCCGCCTGGAATTCAACGACATTCATGGCGTATTGGAGGTCGATTATCGGATCAGCGCTTACTTCCGGTTTGATGATTTTGATAGTTTCATCCTCGATCAATGCAATTTTTCCATTGATCTCGGCTCGAGTAAGAATAAAATCCCAATCTGTCACATAGTACTGTACCATTTCAGGATGGGAACCGGTTGTGCTTTCCACATCCGCACTCAGACCAGAATAGGATCCAATGATTTCCTCAATGATTTCATTGTCAGCAGAGTCAAAAAAGTATTTGTTTTTCCTTCCGACAGTCATTTTTACTGCCTCACTTTTCAATTCCAAAATCAATTTGGAAGAACTATCAGTCACTTCAAGTCCATGACGGATAATGATGCCTTTGAATATAGTTTCCTCAATCCCATGATACCCCGCCTTAATTTCAAGTGTTTTCCCAGGAACAAACAGATCTCCTGCGCTCAATTTAAAATCAGATTCAGCTACACTTCCATCAAACAAAACAAGTCTTGCAGATGGGATTTTATTGACTGCCTTCTGGACAATTATAGTCGCTATACCCACCTCCGGGGGAAGTGCATTGCCATCCGAAAGGATAGTATAAGAGACGATGTCTTCTTTATTTTCAGTATTTACAGGCACTAATGGCATTGATTAAGCTTTGGCTAAGGGTGGAAAGAAAAGATCTTGACCAACCTCCAGTTTTCTAAAATTTTTGAGCTTGTTGGCTTTGGCTACTTCCAAATAGAATTCCTGAGTTCCATAAACTCTGAGACACATAATTGGAAGGGTATCTCCAGATTTGACAGTTCGGATATGTGTGAGATCCGGGGAGGTTCTACCTGCTTCGGCAGCTTGCTCTTCTCGTGGTATACTCTGGATAAAACTCGCAGAGACTGTTGCTCGAATTGGGAGGCCTGATGAATTGAAAAGCTTATAATTGATGGTTGCCTTTTCCAGGACACCTCTGAATTGAAAAGCTCCCCAATTGATCTGTAAGAAGTTCGGGCTGTGGGATGCAGATTGGACTTTTTGCGTCAGCTCCAGAAACTTCTGAATAGCTCGATCCACATGTCGATCTTCCTGAATAATATCCACCGCATTGATTTTCTCGCCACTGATTTTATCCAGGTTGGGCTTGCTGTCTCCCAAATAGGAAAGGTCCACATCTCCCGGCACGTCTTTTCCCGGAGGAGAAGTCAAAGTTGCATCGAACAAAAACTCAAAGGAAACAGATTCAGATTGATTTGATTTGAACTGGTTTTGAGCTCCATCAGCTAGACCTTCCTCAGGTATCCACTTGTTCGTCACTTCCTGAGAATAGGTAGTTGGATTGTACATCACCACATAAGTCCCGGTCGATTGATCGTATGAATCATCCGAGAATGCTGTGATTTTGAGTTTTTCCAAACCACCCAAAGGAGAGAATATGTCTACAAGAGCCATGGTTTATCGTTCGTTTTTTTCTTTGACCAGTCGGGTCAATTCCTTGATGCCTTCAAGTACAGCCTCGGTTTTTGGACTGGGCTTGCTTCTACCAGATGGACGCTCTTCGGCAGTATCCACTGTTGTTCTGATGATCAATTCTTTGATTTCGATAGGCATAGTCTAAAAAGGCAAAAGGTCTGTTGGAGAGATTCTCCTGAAGTATTGATAGGCAAATTCGATGGACTCAATCATCAGGGTGTTTTCCATGGCGTTGAGGCCTTCGATATTCCATTTGACTGGCCAGGCATTGATGAAATTCCAAGCTTGAATTGGAATATGCTCTTCATTAAGTAGAATGACTGTGATATCATTAGCCTCAAATTGAAAAGCTTCCACGGAATCCTTAAACCATTTGGCTGCCTGAGAATCAATGAGCATCCCTCTTTTCAAAGTCAAATTGGGATAGGCTACTGATCCAGGCATTCGATGTTTGAATCTGTTTTCACCTCCCTCAGCGTATTCTTCGATTCCAATTTCCACACTCAGTCCTCCCACTTCCTGAAATCCTATATCTGGGATACTAGGGTATTTCAAAAGAAGCCCTTCAAAGCGGACCAAAAAATGAAAGCCGGTAGGGGGGTAAAAAAATGCCATAAGAATTAAGGAGTTTCGATAGCCAATCCTTCGTGACAGATTTCGATAGTTTCGACGGCGACCTCATTTCCTGTAGAGTTCAGGGTTGGTCCCTCAACTTTGCATGGGAATGCGTCTTTCACCTTCCAAACCATTACTGGTTCATGTTCTTCATTCAAAAGTGAGATTGTCAAATCCCTTCTTTCAATATTATTTTTCTTGACGGTATTAAGCCATTGGAAAAACTCATTGTCTGCACGGAAAACCCCTCTTTTCAGTGTGATATTACTGTATTGGGGAATTCCTGGCATTTTGGAAACGTGATATTCCAGAGAGCTGCCTTCCCGATAATCGATTGTTTGTAATTCGATGGAAAGCCCGGAGACTTCTGTAAATCCTATTCTGGTGCCGCCCCATTCTACCTGAAAATGAAAGACGGAAACTGGATATGCTACTGCCATGATATTTGGTATTTAGATTTCTGAAAAAGGTTAAGATTCTTGGAGTTTATGAGAGAATTTAAGAATGATAAATTCCGCTGGACGAACAGCCGCCATTCCTATTTCTACATTCATTCTGCCTTCTAAAATGTCTTGGGCGGTCATGGTGACTCCCAGTCCCACTTTTACAAAAAAGGCCTGCTCTGGTTTTGCACCAGCTAATGCGCCATCTCTCCAAAGTTTTGAGAGGAAATTCTCAATCATTGTTTTTACCCTGAGCCAGGTGTTGGCATCATTGGGTTCAAACACGACAAATTCTGTTGCTTTTTTGACTGATTCCTCGACGAAAATGAAAAGTCTTCTAACCGGTACATATCTCCATTCATTGTCGTTCCCAGCTAGGGTTCTCGCACCCCAAATCAGGGTTCCTTTACCTGTAAAGGACCGAATGGCATTGATAGATTTTCCTGAAGAAGCGTCAATGTTTAAGCTCGCTTGTTGCTCATGGGTTACTTTGACTGCAGGACCAATTATTGATCTGATATCTACATTTGCAGGTGCTTTCCAAACTCCACGCTGGCTGTCAACTCTTGCATAAACTCCCGCAACTGCTCCCGATGGAGAAGCTTTGGCGTATAGTTTGGCGAGTTCAGCAGTGAGAGATCTGAAAAGACTTGGATCAGCTGTTTCAAGGGCGTCCAAATTGGACCCATTTGCTGCATTTACTATTGCTGGAGCTGGTGTTCCAGTACCGATATAATTATCAGATTGACTTATGGTTACAGAGCTGGAAGCATATCCTAAGGGGATTGCAGTTTTTAGGTCCGGATAGTAGGCTGCACCATATTTGAGATTTCCAGATCCTATTCCATTATTTCTAAAATTCCCTGCATCTGCAAAAGGATCAGTGGTGTTTTCTTTGACATCCATGACGGTAAACCGGTCTTGAAGCTTTGCGCATTGTGCCAGTGCTGCCTCATAGACGGTTTTTGCATTTGCCATCGTAAGATCATCTGGGAACAAAAGCATTGTTGGCTCGTCAACTTTTTCTACGGCAGCCAATCCCCATAATAATGTGTTGATTGTTGTACTGGCGCCCACGGTTGGCGGCGCGGTGAAATCATTGACAGAAATGATATAGCATGGACCGCCTCCATTGTCAAAAAACAACCTGAGTGCATAGTACATTTTATATGCACTTTGGGTTGGTGGAGTTACCGAGATCGTTCTTGATGCAAGAGTTGCAGGCTGACCGTCAGATCCTGTGTATGTATCTGAGATGGATACGGCGATGGACTCTGTATTAGCTGTTCCGAAAATTGATTCATATTCCAACATAGATGTGATTCTAGTAGGAACACCGCGGAGTAGCTCACCATTTTTGGTGGCAAGGTCAGTATGACCTATAAATGCCGGGATGGCTGTCTCTACCGCTGCTATGGATGCGGGGAGAGTGGAGATTTCTTCTATATAAACTCCAGGAGTTGAGTAATTGGCCATTATTAAAAGTTTTTTGGTTGTCGAAACTGATTAGGATTCCTGAAGCTTATGAGAGAATTTCAGGATGATAAATTCCGCCGGTCTTACTGCCGCCAGTCCGATTTCTACATTCATTCTTCCTTCCAAAATGTCAAGAGCTGTCATGGTCTGACCCAAGCCAACTTTGACAAAAAATGCCTGTTCTGGTTTAGCTCCGGCAAGAGCTCCATCTCTCCAGAGGTTAGAAAGGAAGTTTTCAATCATAGTTTTTACCCTCAGCCAAGTATTGGCATCATTGGGTTCGAAGACTACAAACTCAGTCGCTTTTTTGACTGATTCTTCTACAAAAATGTATAGCCTTCTTACGGGCACATATCTCCATTCATTGTCATTGCCAGCCAAGGTTCTTGCGCCCCATACCAGATTTCCTTTTCCAGAGAAAAAGCGAATTACATTGATGGATTTACCAGAGGTGGCGTCAATATTTAGTCCTCCTTGTTCTTCATTACTGATAGGGATTGAAGGACGAATAATTGACCTTACATCTACGTTGGCTGGAGCTTTCCAAATACCTCTTTGGGAGTCAACTCTTGCATATACTCCTGCAACAGAAGCAGAAGGATAAAGCTCTAATAGTTTGCCTTGTAAAATGGCAAGGATGTCATAATAAAGTGTTTTGTCTGGAGCAATCCATGAGAAAGTGCCTGTTCCAGAAATGACGGCCCCTACATCTCCATTATCATTGTAAGTTAAAGGAATCGTTGTGCCTCCATCTGCTGGAGCTGTTGCTGTCAATGTAATGGTATCCCCATCTCTTTGAGCAGTATATAAAGGGTCCGCAGCGGTATTTATAGCCACATAGAGTGCATCAGCTGTAGTTGCTGGACCAGCAGCTAATGCAAATTCTACTCCTTCTGTAAAAGTATTCGCCCCAATGGTAAAAGAGTCTCCAGCAACATTCGCATTTGTGGTAATTCTAATGGTGGCAAAAGCAAAATCTTGTCCTGTGTTTACTTGAGCTAAAGGGATTCCCTGAAGTGGACCAGCACCAACCCCACCTCGGTTATCTTGAATAGTAAGGGAATTTTCATTAAAATTTCTATACAAAATAGATTTCATTCCCGGATAATAGGACGCACCATATTTCAAATTGGAACTTCCAACTTCGGCTCGGAAATCCTCTCCATCTTCTACTACTGTATTTCCATCATAATGGAGAGCATCAAAAATTGCAAAGCGATCCTGAAGTTTTGCACATTGAGCAAGCATCTGATCGTGGAGGCTTTTTCTGTTGATGTCTGATAAATGAACTGCTTCAGGAACTACCAACAAAGTTGGTTCATCTTCTTCCTCCAACACGCTCAGTCCTGCCAATAAATCTGCGACATCTATATCATCTCCAGTTGGTGTAGTTACAAAATCACCAACTGAAATAATCCAACAAGGACCTCCACCATTTGAGAAATAGAGGTAAACTTGATATGTCATCAAGTACTGTGAAAATTCTGCAGGATCAGTAATTGAAATGACCGGGCCATCAGTAATAGCAACAGTATATAATTCATGAAAAGATTCTCCAAAAATCTGGAGGTATTCCAAGTATGATGTGACTCTAGTAGGAATATTAATTCCAAATGTGGCTCCATTTCGGATTCTGCTCCGAGTATACCCTACAAATGCCGGGATGGCAGTAGCTACCGGTACGATGGATGCTGGAAGGGTGGATATCTCCTGAATGTACACCCCGGGGGTTTTATATTCTGCCATGATTTATTGGATTAGATGTATACATAGATTTCTGAAATTTCTTCACCTAGATCTACCTTTCGAATATTGCTGGATGAAGGATTGGGCATGTTGGAAATGAGAACTTTGTTTCCCGGTTTCCGGCTGAGTTCCAATTTTATTTTTGGTACTTCAAAAAATGGAATAGGGTCTTGTGATTTGAATAAGACCGTATCCGAATCGTTTATTTTAATGTCTGTATTGGGAGCAGCACCTATTTGATCAAAAGCATAAAGAGCATAAGGTGGAGTTACAGGGGCGCTCTTGTCCGAAATAGCCAGCTGAGCAGATGATACGTCTACCTTGTTAGACTGACTGACGATATAATAAAGCCATTTGGTAGATTTTCTTTTGAAGTCTAAAGCATAGAATTCTTTGGCGCCATATAGGTGGTTTGGTGCCGAAGCATAGCTGATTTTGACAACTCCCAAAGCCCGAGGCCCAAATACGTTTTCAGTTAAAAAGTACTCTTTCTTCCAAAGGTCAGTCGTATCACCTTCATCCCTCAACAGGAAAGTGTAATTACCCTCTGATTTTCCGGAGAGGTTTATTTCAAAAGAAAAATCATCCTGATCATCGGGGGTTAACTCAAAGTCCAGAGGCAAGGGGTTTCCATTTGCATCCAATCCAGATGGAATAGAATTCCCTACCGGGTCCAAGACCCTTAAAATCACTTTGCTTGGAGTTGGATTTAAAGTGACCCTTTGGCTTGTATGTTTTGCTATAATCCCGTCCCAAATTGATAATGATATAGTTTCAGGACTAGCTGAGTCATTGGATGCAGAAGAAGGATCATTGCTAAACGATACAATTTCTTGATTTTTTAATTTTCTGGACCCTTCAGATAAATCTGTTATTCCAAAGAAATTAGGACCGCTTTGGAGATGGATGAAAAAATAGAAATTTATTGGAGATGTCAAGGGTACCAAAGGGGTGGTGAGATCATCTTCAGCCTTATATAGGACAACCAAACCAATTGGCGTTTCCCTCGAAATCATTCTTCCTTTGGATAAATGCCATTGTGTTTCTTCAGTTGGAGCCAAATGAATTCCTTTTGCAAATCCATCTTGGAAATAATCATGCAAAATGCTCAATTCAAATAATCGGGAATAAATGATATTCATGACTTATGGAGTGAATTGAGAAAAATTTGTTCGATTGGATCTCCACTTTCCTGAATGGCATTTTCCTGAATCTGGATAGTTTTGATTTTGTAAAGAACACTTGGTAGGTATTTAGCTCCGACCACTGACCAGAAGTTGTAAAGCTGTTCGAATGAGTAACTGTAAAGCTCTACCACGATCTTTTTTAAGTTGGGATCATAGCCAGCCATTGCCGGACTATTTTCTGGGGTAAAGACATTTTTGCTTTGAAAAAATGCAATGGCATAGCTCAATTGCTTGAGACCCTCGACATAATCATCTGTATCATTCAATTGGGCCTTGTTTTGAAAATTGGCCGTGATCAAAACATAGAGATTTAAGAGGATTTCTGGGTTTCTCTTTTCGACTTTGCCTACGGAATTGATGAATTTGCTTTGCTGCTCCTTTGCGGTCCTTTCTTCCTCAATATTAATAAGTGAAAGCCCCAGTGATTGGTCAGGAATTGCAATCCCTGTTTCATTGGTTACTCCGGATAAATAAATACGGTCTTGTGAGGGATCACCTACTTTTAATTTGATAAACCCATTGATCTCTTGGGTCAAAAATTCTAACACTGAATGAAGCATAAGCCTAAAAGTCAAAATGAAAAAGCTGAACTATTTGGCTATAAGTTACTTAAGGCTTAACTCTATCTGAAGGAAAAAAAATATGTTATTGATGCGAATTTTTACATTGATCCAATCTTATCATTCTCAATTACAGAATCTTATGAGAAAAATTATTTTTTTAATATGACAACTTAACTCATCAAATTCTCGATAGGTCTTTTTTGTGTCTGGAAGGTTAAATTTGTCTCAACTAATTAATGACCTTCAGAAATCCACTTGTCTAATCGAAGTAATTCATATCCAAAAGGACACCAATCATGACTTTCTCGAAGGGCGCTTAGTTTTTTGGTTTCATTCTGGACGCAATCGGTATATTTGTCCCTAGAGCAGCTATAAATAGAGACAATTGCTTCGAATGCAACTTTTATTCGCTGGTTTGATTTATATCGCCATCGCCCCAAAAGCTTTCTAAAGTTTTCGATTTTAAACTCCACCCAATCTTGATCTTGCTGTTCCAAAAGAGCGATAATCTCATACAATTTTGCTCCTAGATAGTATTCAGGTATATTTTTCAGGCCAGCAATGCAAGAATGAAAAAGTTTGATTGAACTCTTAAACTGTTTCATTCTTAATCTTGTGAGAGCTTCATAATATGTCCAGACATATTTTTCATCAGGGAAAAGTTGCAAAAGTTTTTCGTGAATTAGTTGAATTGCTTCTTCCCATTGTTGATGGTAGTAGAGACTTAGAAAATGGAGCTTGTGATATTCAATGGGAGCATTTGTATCAATACTTGTTGACTGTTCCCGACAGATGAAAGCAGCTTGCTGGTATTCTTCTCGTAGGATTAGGAGCTTTATCTTGTATACGAGTAGCTTCCAACAGGCTTGACTGTCTTTTTCCTTCAAAAGGAGCAAGGATTTCTTTCCTTGAATAAGCTGCATACCTTTCGTCAGGTCTTTTTCTTCAATTGTTTTTTGCAATTCACCTAAAAGAGCCCATTGATCTTTGTGACATTGTACTTGAGAGAGAAGCTTGGATATAATTTCGTGCTTCTCTGGTTTCTGATCTTGGGATGGCTGCTCATTTATTTGTTGGATAAGGATGTCCAAATGATCTGTAATTGCCTTTTCAATGTGGGGGAGATCTTTGGATGATAGTACCTCACTGAGTCCATACTCTTGGGCAATAGAAAAAATAGTCAGAACGATATCATAAAATTGATTTTCGACGGATAGTTTAAGACACTTTTCTAAGAGTTTGCTTCCCTCTGCAGATAGCCCCCGGATCAAGACTAATTGTCCTTTTAGTAAGAGTTCTGTGCATAGGATTCTTTGGGATTGCTTAAAATTGGTTTTAGTAGGCTTGATCAATACCATCACCTCTTCAATTTCCTCTTTCAACCTCTTTTTTAATTGAGCGAAAGCACTGGTTTCTTCGTTACCATAGATTTTTTGTGAATAGAAAGAGTCTGGGTTTTCAGGATTATTTAGGTAAAGTTCAAATAATCGTAATTTTTTGGAATGATTGCTGTTTCGACTAGTAGCAATATTATATAGCAATTCTTTTTCACAGTTTGAAAAGCGCTCTAAAATAGACTGTACTGTATCCATAAAAACTCGAAAAAAAATATAGAATTTTCTCGAATTTACGATTTAATGACCTGTTTTACAAGTTGTTGTAGTCTTACTTCCTCCAGTACCTACCTGCGGATTTTAGCTCGTATTCTCTCAGTAGCTCCGGGTAGTCGATGAGCAACTTGGCAAACTCACCCTCTTGATCCAGAATCAATTCTGGTCTTTGGCTCTGTATCATCTGGAAAAGCTTGGCTCGCTGAGCAAGTGTCCTTTCTTTTTCCAAAACCAGCTTGCTCAGGTGAAAATTTAAAAAAGGACCTTCAAATCTTCCCTGCGTGTAGGGACTCAAATCATCCCCCAAAATCATCATTCCTTTGCCTTGAAGCTCAGGTTCATTTGAAGGATGCACAAAGTATTTGTTTTCTTCTTGGATCTCTTGTTGCATCCACCACCAACTGAAAATAGGTAGTACAAAAACCAACAAATAGAAGGCGGATTGAGTGATGAGACGCTTTCGAATGCTGAGGAAAAACTGGGTAATCAAATAGCTCAGCCCTGGCATCAAAATGACTAGTTGAAAAGCCGCCTGTCTTTTAGAGACCACCACTCCCACAAAAGCGATGATATTCCAGACGATCATGAGTTGCCTTTGCTTCTGCTGATTGATTGTGGCCCCTCGAAAAACCGAGCTGTAGAAAAAACCGATCACGGCAAGTAACAAAGGAAATGCTCCCACTATTGTCCAAGTGAGGAATGATTGGTAGTAATATTTCTCTGAGAAAAAGATCAAAGGCCAAATTTGAAAAGCTTCGTCAAGGCCATTATTCCAGTAATAAAAGATCGAAATCAATAGCAAAGGCAGGAAATATCCCGTGAGAGATAGAAGCAGCTGCCTGAAAGTAAAACCGCTAATGGCTATGCCTCCGAAGAGCATGAAGGGCAAAAACAAACAATAAATCGGATGAAAGCCTGTGGCTATTCCCCCGTAGATTCCGATCAGCAAAGTAGACTCACTGCTGTCTTTCTGGAGCATAGTCTGGGAGAAAAGCTGTGCCAATGCCAGCATAAGGAAGGTGCTTCCCAATAAAGCAGGTGAGATGCTGAGCAGATCAAAACTGATATGAAACAAGGCCATCATGATGATACCGGGCAGGTAGGTGTTTTCATCAAAAACCCGATATTTGATCATGGTAAAATTCCAAAATATCACCTGAAAGAGGATCAGCAATCGCCCGACTAGTTCCAGGGCAAGGGGATTTCGTCCGAAAAGGAAATCGAGCATAAAGTAAAACCCGGCAGAAAGAGGTCCCGTATCGTCGATGATGTGCTGATAAAGGAAAAAACCATCCCCAAGCCTTTCGCCCAGCAAGATCCAGTTGAGCTGAGTGGCGGTCAGGGGAAAGCCCGAAAACATCAAATAGACGATCGTCCAGATGACCAAAAACAGGAAAATCCCGATGATTCGGAAAGGATCGTTTACTTTGAAAAATTGAAACAAGGTCTGGGTATTTGATAAGGTGAAGCCCGAAATTAAAGCTTGCCCAAGTATTTCGCTAAATTTGTACCACAAATACTTTATATGGAAAGTAAAAGACAACAAAAACACGCCAAATTGCTCCAAAAGGAACTGGGAGAAATATTTCAAAAAGAAGCTCGTCATCTGATCGGAAAGGCGATGGTCACTGTCACCAGAGTGATGGTCAGTCCAGATCTGAGCGTCGCCAAAACATATTTGAGTTTTCTGCTGGCTGATCCAGCGGCGACTTTGGAAATCATCGATGAGCACAAAAAGGAAATCCGTCTTTATCTAAGCAAACGAATCGGCAAATCGGTTAGGATTATTCCCGAGTTGGCGTTTTTTCCTGACGAATCAGCTTCCTATGCGCAGCACATGGATAAAGTGATCTCCGGACTGAATATTCCTCCCGCTCCAGAAGAGGAAGAAGAAGAAGATTAATTTCCGGCCTTGAATCTCAGTTACTTCATAGCAGCTCGGTACTTCCGGAGCAAGAAAAAGCGAAATTTCATTACTGTCTTGTCCACGATCTCCATGGTAGGAGTAGCGGTGGGCACGATGGCATTGGTGATCGTCATGTCTGTATTCAATGGGCTGGAAGATTTGATTCGTGGGTTATTTGCCAGCTTCGATGCCGAACTCAAAATAGAAGCGAGCGTCGGCAAAAGTTTTGAGGTAGATGACAGTTGGCTAGGTCAAATCAGGGCTATCGAAGGGGTGGAGATTTTGACAGAAGTGATAGAGGATAATGCCCTGCTTGACTACAATGGCAATCAGCAGGTAGGTACCATCAAAGGAGTGTCTGACAATTTTTTGGAACAAAATCGCTTCCAGCAAGGCTATTACTGGGGAGATACTACGTTGGGTACAGATCTGAGGCCCGCTGCCATATTGGGGAGAGGAGTTGGTTTTTTTCTCTCTGTCAATCTCAAAGATGTCAATGTTCCTCTCAAAGTTTTCTATCCGAAAGCTCCCAGAAGTGCTGCTACTCTAGACCCTAGTCAATTGTACGCCTCAGCAGTTTTGGAGCCGGTCGCTTTTTTTTCAGTTGATCGACAGTTTGATGATGAATATGTCATAGCCCCTTTGAATTTTACCAGGGACTTGTTGAACTATGGGAATAAGCGAACCTCACTGGAAGTCAAGGTAGCAGAAGGCTACACAGTAGGGTCAGTCCAGAAAGCTTTGAAAGCACATTTGGGAGAGTCATTCACGGTGAAAAACACAGATGAACAGCACGCGGGATTGCTCCGAACAGTCAAGCTCGAGAAGTTGTTTGTCTTCCTTACTCTGACTTTTATATTGGCGATCGCTTCTTTTAATATTTTCTTTTCACTCAGCATGTTGGCGATAGAAAAGAAAAAAGATATCGCAGTTCTCAAAGCTATGGGAGCTCCAGACAAGCTTATCCAGCGAATATTTTTGAAGCAAGGGGCTTTGATAGCACTATCAGGAGCATTGGTTGGACTGGTATTGGGTTATTTGATCTGCCTGGCACAGCAATATTTTGGTTTGGTATCTTTGGGTATTTCCTCTGCGGTCGTCGATGCATATCCTGTTAAAGTAGTTTGGACAGATTTTATCTGGATCAGTATTTCGGTCATATCCATTACACTTTTGGCTTCCTGGAGACCAGCGTATATCGCATCACGAGTCAATACTGTGACAGAACTCTAATCTCCGTTGCAGATCTTTTGCTGGATCTCGTCGATTCCTGTCATGCCCAATTCTACAGCGGTATTCATATCGGAGCAGGCTTCTGCTTTTCGCTCTAGTCGATGTAGGGTGATAGCCCGATGGTAAAATGCAGAGGGATTGGAAGGGTCAATGGCGATCAATTCTACAAAATCTGCCAAGGCGGCCTCCAGCTCATTTTGGTAATATCGTGCCTGTCCCCTGCCAAGCAAAGCTTCAGGATCCTGCTCGATTAGAAAAAGAACTTCCTCAAAATCGGATTCTGCCGCTTGCCAATTTTTCTGTTTTGCATAGGACTTTGCTCGGTAAAACCATCCCTCTTCATCCTCTGGATATAAATTGATCGCTTCTGTATAATCCTCGATGGAACCCTCAAAGTCACCCTGCATAAACTTAACATATCCACGGATTTTCCATGGCTGCGGATCTTCTGGATCCTTTGCGATGGCTAGCGTCAATTCTTCTAGTTGATCTACATCGTTTCCATTTTCTAGGATTTTGATCCGCTGCCGTGCCAAAAAATGATCAGGATTGTAAGTGACAGCTTGGCGGAGGGATTCAAGAGCTTTGTCCTCAGAGCCGGACAGCATCTCTACATGACCTTTTTCAGCCCAGAAATCCGCTTCCTCAGGATTGAAGTAGATCACGGAATCCAAGTATACACTTGCAGCTGAATAATCTTCCAGACCTATTTTGGCCAAAGCAAGGTGATAGAGAATCTGAGATGGATTTGAAGTTTGGGCTGTGAATATTTGAGATACGCCTTGGTCAGCAGAACCAATCCTGTAAATCACTTGTGTGGTTTCGCCTTTGGGGATACTTCTAAAAGTGAGGAAATCCTCCTCGGCCTGTTCAAACCGTTTTAGCTTCAGGTATAATCTTCCTCGGCTCAGATACACATCAGCTTTTGCTGGGTCCAAACTGATTGCTTTTTGATAGTTTTCCAACGCTAGTAAATCACTGGTGCCATCAAACTGCTCGTAAATCAAGCCTAAATAATAATAGCCTTCTGGATCTCGGGGGTGATCTCTGAGCCACGTATCAATCAATAGGTAGGCAGTCTCATAGTCTCCCTGGTTATATGCTTCTATTCCTTTTTCAAATTCATTGAGGCTGGATTGCTGACCGTAGCAGATTCCTGATAAAAATATGGCAAGAGCCAGTCCAATTAGTCTCATGTAGTAGAGGAATTTTTCCCAAATTTAAAGCTACCAATTCCGCGATCAATTAAGGCATACAGGCTTCCCATAATTCCTAATGAACCGGTGAGATAGGTGTAGGCTTCGGAGAAAAAGTTTTTGTCAAAAATGCCGATCAAGGCAAAACAAATCAATACAAAGCTGATCAAAGAGATCTGGATGGAATTAGCATTTCCGTTCTTTCTCTCATAGGCCTTAAAGGCTGCTTTTTCCTCTTCAGTGCTGTGATCCAATATATATTTTCTAAATACGGGACTAAATAGCTGCCACTCTTTATAGACGTCTTTGGATTTGCCGGAAGAAGAGATTTTGGGAATCAAAATACCTTTTTGAGCTAGACCAATAAGAATTTCTTTTCTATGGAGGTTGAAAAAGCCTTCTTTGGCAAATGCTGCTGTCACGATCTTTTCCTCGAAAGACATCTCGGACCACATATTGGCATAAAATGCTTTTCTTAGTCTCAATTGCTTCAAGAGTGAGTCAGCCTTGCTTTCCTCAGACTCTATACTTAAAGAATCGTGTCGAATGGGCAAGGATTTGAAATTATAGTCTGAGAAGCTCTCCGAAAAACGCATTCTGTCGGCTGGATTATCTATTCGAGTAAAAATATCCCACCATTGCTTCCCTGAGCAGATCCAGATCTTTTTGTCCATCTCATGAAGTCGTTCCAAAATAGGGATAATCTGAGTCGGTGTGTCAAGACAATGAAAATTTTTGAGGATGTATACGTCTTTGGTTTCATCGAGCTGAAACTCCCAGCCAAGTGATTCGACTAAGAAATCTATGGTGGCAAATTCCTCAGGCTGATCAGAGAATACCTTCTCGATAATCTCTTCTAGATGCGTAGAATCTATGCTGCAAATGAAAAGTTGTCGCTCTGCACTGTCAAAGGAATCTTCATACTTTCGCTCAAAAGAAAAGAATATGATCCTTTGGAGATAATACATCAGTGCTCCCATCAAAGCCAAAATCAAGAATATATAGATCAATCCTGAGTTTGCTGTTAGATTTTGAGAGGTACCTAGCCAAGCTTGTTGGAAAGTCTGTTGATTTGGGGCAATGAAATTTTGGATTTTTTGATCAAATGGATCGGTCAATTGAACCATCAGACTCCTTCTCGCTTGCTCAAATTCTCTAGCTCGTCTGTTTGGTTCTGTTGAGGTATCGATTTGGGATTCTTTCCAGATTTGGTGTTCGAATAGCTGTGTTTTGGACTGGATGAGATATCCCGGAATGAGCCCTATTACCAGAAACCAAACGGTAAGAAAAGAAGGCAAGATTACTTTAGAGGGCATTAGAAACGAAAACTGGAAGTTTTTCCGCTCTATCAGTGGCCAAAAAGATACAATCAATACAGCAGCAAAAAGTAAAATAAAAATGGGAAATGGTGGGAGTTGGAGACCCCAAATACATGCAATCCCGAACAATAAACTGAGTAAAATGCTTGGGTAGGCTTTGGAAGAAATCCACTTTAGTGGACTACTGGATGGTTTTTTTGAGGGGATAGAAAGTGTCAAGTTGGTAAATGCTATCAGAGATGAGGAAAAAATCATCAGAGCAAGCCATTGCAGGTGATTGAGCTGACAATTTTTGTAAATCACCAACACCAGAAGACTATAAATCAAATAACAGATGCTGAGATATTTTAACTTTCCTCGGTTTTCCTGGTTGGGTTTTAGCCAGTCAAAGAAGAAAAGATTGAACCCATAATCAGAAACCAAGTCTCTTGAAAACTTTTGGAGGATAAGGTTGAGCAGCACAAATAGAAAATAGATCATCAAAAGGCAGACTGCTTCCAAAGACGTTAAAGACGAAAAGACGTGGCTGACATTGTGATTGACCAGAAATAGCATCCACATATTCTGGTCAAATCCGGTGACAGGGATTTTGGAGAGCACCCCCGTATAATGATTTCCATTGAGGTAGAGCGGCACTTCGATTTCAGACATTTGTTTCAAGCTGTCGTTGGATTGGATGAGAGAGTGGATTTCTACCCACGACTCTTCACTGACTCCTTCTTTGAGATTTGATATGGGAGAGATGATTTTTTCACTTTTGTACAGGATAGAGCCGTCCTCTTTCATCAAGAGATAGCGATGGAGTAGGCTGAGATGTCTTGGAGATTCCAGCTCAAACGTAACAGCAGCAATCTGTTTTTGAGAATTGGGCTTTGAGATAACTGACTCCAGCTTGCCAGATCCTCTGCTATAGTGAGAGTTCAGAAACTTCTTGTTGTTTTGGAGGTTGGAGTCTACTTCAAAAAAATCGTAATAGGCCCTTGTGCTTAGATCTATGGGAGAGTTTCCGTCTGGAAACCGAAGATTTAGCCTAGGAGATTGAAAAAAAATGCGTTCAGCTTTGCCTTTGTATATTGGATCAAAAAGAATCAACTCATTGAGTGGAGGCCCAGGAAGACACAGCAAAGGATCTAGTTGCCACACAGTCAAGATATGATCATAGGATGAGAGAGTCTTTTGTAGCGCATCACGAATCTCTAATCGGTCCGAACTTGATGCTGCAACTGGCTGTGGTTGATTTTTGAAGAATGAAATGGCAAAGCCCAATATCATCGTCAGGCCCAACAGAGAGACACCTACCTGAAGCACCTTTGCCTGCGTGAGATTGTCTCCCTTACTGAGATTGAGTATGCCTAAAATCGGTACAGATGCTACCAGTATGATCAACATAAAAATCAGTGTACTGAGGAGGGCGAAGTCAAGTCTTAAGCCTACTTTGAGAAATCGGCTTTGAGGAATCACTCCTACGGCAAAAAGCTGAAGCTCGCCCAAAGGCATGGGGGCTACATAAAACCTACTTTGAGTGCCTGAATAATCAATCTCTTCATAGTAGACTCCTGTTCTCACACGGTCTAAGCTATCAGTGACTAGGACCTCGGGTTGGTGAATTTGCTGGCCTAGCGCTGACGAGGGGAAAACCACCCGTCCTGCCTCATCAGTCAGGAAGAAGTCTTCAAATACTTGGTTGTTCTCTTGCTTTCTCAGGAGTTCGCTGAGCTCCACTCGGAAATCCACCAGAATAGCCTTAGGCTTTGGTAGATAATTAAGATCAAATTTTTCACGAAGCCTGGTAATATCGATTCTGTCAATTGCTTCCTGATCTATGTTCAATTCCAGGTTTTTGACAGTAAGTACAGATCCTTGTAGTGCCCAATGGATTGAGTACTTGTCTTTTTTTGCGACCAGACGTATACTGTCGATCTGTGGCTGAAAGGAAGCCAATAAGTCCGATATCCGCTTGGAATTCTTTCCCCATTCCTGATTTTCGCTCAGGGCATATGCTTCTCGGAGAAAATAACCCTCGATTCTCGAATAGTAATCAGGGAGAGCAAGCAGGATATCATTGCGGATTGCCTCTACACTGCGCAGGTGCTGATTTTCAAGCTCTGTGATGTTTTTATTGGACTGGACGAAAAGAACCACTCCAATGAAACCTATGATTGGAAGCAAAAAAAGCCAAACCTTGAGAGTCCTAAGTCTCATTAAAAAATAGATTAGTGGATGTATAATTTACAGATAAAAAGCTGAAAATCAATGGTTCATGAGCTAAGAGTGGTCTTGTCTCGGCTAAAAACAAAAAAACAGGCTATTTTTGGGGGCTGAGGCACACTTCTTGATCCTCAGCAGCTTCACCCAAAAAGTAACAAAACTCCCCAATCATGAGAAAAATTACCCTTGGCTTATTGTTCGGTATTTTCCTAATCAGCGTAGCTAGCAGTAAGGCACAAGAGTCCAGCGATTCCAGTGGTTCATTGAGTGAAGGAACTATCGATTCGCAGTTTGATTACATCTACAATGCTTCCAATAATTATCAGGAATACAAGGTCGTCAAAAGGACCAATTTGGATAAGCTGAAGTCCAATATTCTGGATTCTATGCAGACGATGAGAGCGGAAGTCCTCGGTCTCAAAACTCAGATTGGAAGTAAAAACGACTCCATATACTCTTTAAACCAAGTTTTGCAGCAATCGGAGACAGCCAAAGAAGAGGCGATTGCCGAAAAAGACAACTTTAGCATTTTTGGAATAGGGATCCATAAGTCGGTCTATTCCTCGTTTATGTGGCTTTTGGTGGCAGCTTTGGCAGGAGCCTTAGGATTCTTTTCTTTCCAGTATTTTCGCAGTTTCAAGAAAATCAAAAAAGCTCAGAAAGATTTGGGAGAAGTACAGGAAGAATTTGATCTTCATCGTAAAAACACCCTAGAAAGAGAGCGAAAGCTGAAAAGGGAGCTAGTAGATGCACAACTGGGCAAATCGTAGTTTTTTGCCCATTCTTTCCTCACAGGAGTAGCATGAAAAACCCAATCCAAAAAATAAGGATGCCGGCATAGATGATTATTTTTCCGATAGCTTTTCCAGATTCATGCTTTTTGGAATTTTCATAGCTTTCAAACTGGACCACGCCCCCGTCTGTGGTGTGCTCAAATTCGTATTTGCGGAGCCGGTCTATTCTTTTGTAGCCTCTAAAACCTACAAAGATTCCCAATAAAATGACGATCAATCCAAACATGGCTTTTTTTAAGAAAACTAGCTGAAAGCTATCTCAGTATCCAGTGCCATTGATTAGATGTCCGGATAGAGTTATTGACCGCTTCAGTTCAGATGAAATTTGGGAGAGATTGATGGCTTTGAAAGGGCTATTCTATTTCGTAGAGGGACGTATTCTTCTTTGATTTTTGGGCTACTTTTCTACAAAAGGTCTACTTTTGCAGATTGAAGTAAGAAATAAAATGGCGAAGAAAAGAGGAACTGGTCTCGAAGAACATGAAAAGCGGAAACTAAATAAGCAGAGTTTCCAAAAACTGGGAGGGATATTTCAATTTCTCATGCCCTATAAGTGGATCTTTTTCTTGGGATTGGTTTTTTTGCTTCTGTCCTCATTGACTCTATTGACATTCCCGTATGTTGCCGGCAAGCTGATTGATACTGCTCAGGGTAAAGATTGGTTTGTGTCAGACATTAATAGTATCGCCCTGATACTGATAGGCATTTTGGCGGTGCAGAGTATCTTTTCCTTTTTTAGAGTTTGGACATTTGCCTTGGTTTCGGAGCGATCTATGAGGGATATCAGGCAAGGCCTATACAGCCGGATGCTACGCTTGCCGATGACATTCTTTGATCAGCGGAGGACCGGGGAGTTGATCTCCAGAATTACATCTGATGTAAGCTTACTTCAGGATACTTTTTCTGTTACTCTAGCAGAGCTATTTAGACAAGTGATCACCTTGATAGCCGGGATTATATTTTTATTTGTGACCACTCCGAAGCTGACCCTGTTTATGTTGGGTACATTTCCTGTGTTGGTTGTGATTGCGATGTTCTTTGGGAAGTTTATCAGAAACTTATCCAAGAAAACTCAAGATGAGCTAGCCTCAGCCAATGTGATTGTCGAAGAGACGCTTCAATCTATCAGTACAGTGAAATCTTTTGTAGGGGAGCGATTTGAATCGGATCGTTATGCTGCGGGTTTGAACAGAGTCGTTTCTATTGCATTGAAAACGGCCAAGTATCGTGGGGCATTTATTTCATTCATCATCTTTGCACTTTTCGGTGGTATTGTAGCTGTCATGTGGTACGGTGCGAGTCTAGTGGCCTCTGGCGCTATGAGTATTGGAGACTTGGTGTCGTTTGTACTCTACACGACATTTATTGGTGGGTCCATCGCAGGGCTTGGTGATATCTACAGTCAGGTGCAAAAGGCAATAGGAAGCTCAGAGCGTGTTTTGGAGATTTTGGATGAGCCTTTGGAAAAAAGTGCGGGCTACGATGCCCAGACATTGGAAGGGAAAATAGAATTTGACCAGGTTGGTTTTCACTACCCTACCCGTCCGGAAGTGGAGGTGCTCAAGCAACTTTCTTTTTATGTCAACCCTGGTGAAAAAGTGGCGCTGGCCGGACATTCAGGCGCAGGGAAGTCTACCATTATCCAGTTGCTTTTGAAGTTCTATGACGTGCAAAAAGGACAGGTCAGAGTAGATGGGCAAAAGCTGGCTGACTGGGATCTGGAAAGGCTCCGCTCTCATGTCGGTATGGTACCTCAAGAAGTGTTGCTTTTTGGTGGAAGTATCCGAGAAAATATCGCCTATGCCAAGCCTGAAGCTACTGAAGAAGAAATCATCCTAGCTGCCAAAAAGGCAAATGCATGGCAATTTATTTCGCAGTTTCCAGAGGGATTGGATACTACAGTCGGAGAGCGAGGAGTCAAGCTTTCCGGTGGTCAAAGACAGCGAGTGGCAATAGCAAGAGCTATATTGAAAGACCCTTCTATCTTGATTTTGGATGAGGCTACTTCGTCCTTAGACGCGGAATCCGAGCATCTTGTACAGGAAGCTCTGACCGAATTGATGAAGGGAAGAACCACCATCATCATCGCTCACAGGCTGGCGACTATCCGCAAGGTAGATCGGATCTATGTGTTGAGCGATGGCAAAGTAGTCGAGCAAGGCAACCACCAGGAGTTGCTTAACCAAGAGGATGGATTTTACTCCAATTTGGTCAAGTTGCAGTTTGCAGAAGATTAATCTGAAATTATAGGTTGTGGGCAGTAATGGACTTTGTCAGGCCTGCCCATTTTTCGCGGTAGATATGACAGTCCGGAAATAGGGTTTTCATTTCTTGCTCATCGAGAAGCCGTATTTCGTCCAGATATTGCTGAGCGTAAGCCGGATCCCATTTTTGAAGTCTACTGAGTCTGGTTTTGGTCAGGATGGTGAAAAGCAGAGATTTAGGCATATTCTGGGC
This sequence comes from Algoriphagus vanfongensis DSM 17529, assembly GCF_000429465.1. Lineage (GTDB taxonomy): Bacteria > Bacteroidota > Bacteroidia > Cytophagales > Cyclobacteriaceae > Algoriphagus > Algoriphagus vanfongensis. The sequence continues at coordinate 420,038 of NZ_AUBX01000015.1, forward strand.
AAATGGCAATGCGTAGTGCGCCTCGATAGGGAAATACTTATTAGGAGTCTGGACATAGTATTTTTTACCGACCCGTTGGATTTCCTGAGCCATCTTTACCTGATTTTCCCAAGTGTACAAATGCTCAATGACGGAGTTGGAAAAAACCAAATCAAATTCATTGTCCGCAAACTCTTTCATATTGGTGCCGTCCCCTGTTTTCCCGATTAGACCCTGACTATGCACTTCAAGTTCCGCCAGATTGAGCAAGGTGATTTGGACATTGGGCAGTTTGGGTAAGGAACTGTCATTCCAAAAGTAATCAGTACCACCTACGTCCAAGATTTTAATTGGCCTATCAGATTTGTAATTTTCAAAAAATAAAGATTCAAAAATTGCTAAACGTTTTTTTCTAAATTTTGCACCCAGCGAATTGGAATTGTCGGATGATGCAAACAGATCTGAAATGGAAATCATATTAGGCCTTTAGGGCTTTTTCAAACAAAATTACCGGCAAAAGTAAGAATGCTTGTGGAATGTTTACGTAATTTCGACAACTGAAATTCGAATTCCTTTTAAAAATACAATTATCGTAGTGCTATTTTAATAATGGTCCATTTAGTTTTTCGGCAGAAATCTCAAGTTTTTAATGTTTTTGTGTAGTGAGTTTGGTTTGCAAATTCTGTGGTAGTAGTGAGCTCGTGGAATTTTCGGCTCAAGAGAGGATGTTTGCTTCAGGAGAGGAGTTTCTCTATTTAGAATGTTCGTCTTGTGGATCTATTCAAATCAAAGATGTTCCGGATAATTTGAGTTCTTATTATTCAGGTTCTCAGTATTATTCTTTTGTACCTCTTGTTCGATCCGGCTCTTTGGCCAGTTTGCTTAAAAAAATCAGGTTGACGCTTTTTCTGAAACTCAAACTGTCCAAGTTTGCGCCAGAAGTTTATGGCTATTGGTTGCAGAAGGTTTGCACAAAGCTGGATGCTTCCATAGCAGATGTAGGCTGTGGGAATGGACAGTTGCTGTATGAAATGCATGCCGGTGGTTTTAAAAAATTGGTGGGATTTGATCCCTTTTTACCAGCGGGTGTCTCAATCGCAGATGGAATTGAGCTAAAAAGTACAGATTTGGCATCCAGTCAGGAGAAATTCGATTTGATCATGTACCATCATGCATTTGAGCACTTGGTAGATCCCGAACAAGAGCTGATAACATGCTATGACAAATTGAATCCCAAAGGAAGGCTTCTATTGCGTCTACCTGTCGCTGATGCGCAGGTGTGGAAGGACAAAAGAGAGCTATGGGTTCAGCTAGATGCTCCTAGACATCTAGGAATACCCAGTGTCAGCGGCTTAAAGCATTTGGCAGGGAAATGTGGGTTTGAGGTGGAAGAGGTGGAGTTTGACTCCACAGAGTTTCAGTTTTGGGGGACAGAACTTTATGAAGCTGGTTTGCCTCTGGATCTTCGCCATCGAGAGAGATTTTCTGACCTGCAAATTTTGGAGTTCAAACAAAAAGCCCTCCGGTATAACCAAGAGGGCAAGGGGGATCAAATTTGTATGTATCTCCAAAGAAAGGATTAGATGCGAAATAGAGCGTCAAAAAAGCCCATTGTTTCGCCTTTCTTTTTAAATATCAACATCGGCAGGACATTGTTTGACTTGATCAGCTTCTCGGCTGTACTACCCAATAGTATGGCAGCGGATTTTGTCCTACCTCTAGAGCCCATGATAAACATATCCACGTCTAACTTGAGAGCTTCTTTGACCAGTAGCTCTCCGATATCTCCACCCTCATCCAGGATAAATTCGCAGGTGAGCTCTGGGTGGTTGTGTTTTGCCACAAATGTCTGAAAATCCTTTCGGGCATTTTCTTTCATGATTTCCGCAAATTCCTCAAATGATTTCCCAGTTTTGGAGTAGCCATGTGGTACTTGATAGACGTGGACGGGCACTAGCTTGGCTTGTAACTGCTCGGCGATGCGCTCTCCAAAATCATAGATCATATGGTTATGATTGGAAAAATCGGTCGGGACCATGATTTTCTTAGGGAGTCCAGCAGGCCTTTTTTCTTGTAAAAGCATGACGGAGCACGGAGCTTTTTTGGCGACACCATTGGCCAAAGAGCCACTTCCTTCTAGGGTTTCCTTTCTTCCCATCACGATGAGATCGACATCTTTGATTTTGGCCCAGCGCAATACAGTGTCTAAGGGGTGATCTCCTTCCTCAGCAAATACTTCTACCTCTATGGTGTCCGGGAATGCCTTGTCTTTGATTTTATTCATCATGATGGCTTCGACAGACTCGTCGCCGGCAGCCAAGAGGTCTGGATATTCTTTTAATATTTCATCAGGAATGGCGAGACTTTTTGCTACGTGAACGAAATAGCATTTTTCTACGCCCCAGAATTTGAGGAATACGATTGTTTTTTCGATCAGAATTTCGTCCATTTCTGTCAAATCCAGACCGATCATTACTTTAGAAAAAATCTTCATGCGCTTTATTTTATTACAGCCTTTAATTTAGAATTTTGATTGAGTTATTTAAACAGTTTTTTTGTTTTTGCCCTTGGTGTATTACCCAAGGTAATTAAATGAGATGAAAAGCCTTCAGAAATATTTTGTTGCGATTTTGCCTCCTCAGGAAATTCTAAAGCAAGTGCACGAGCTGAAAAAAGAATTGAGAGAGGAGTTTGGAGTCAAGTATGCACTGAAATCTCCTCCTCATATCACTCTCAAAATGCCCTTTGTCTTAGAGGAAAAGAAAGTGGACCTTTTGAGGAGATCAGTTGAAGTTTTGATGGAGAATTCTCCTGCTTTTGAAGTGACTTTGAAGGCTGTGGATCATTTTAGAAGAAAGGTGATTTTTCTGCAGGTCATTGTGCCGGGCGATTTCACTGAAATCCAGAAAAAATTAGTTGCTCATCTGAAAAGAGAATTTCATCTCCCAATAGAGCTGAGTGACTCCAATTATCATCCGCATATGACTGTGGCATTTCAGGACATAAAAAAGGCAGACTTTGATAGCATTTATGACCGGGTGAAGAGCTACGATTACCATGCAAACTTTCTGGTGAAAGACCTTTGGCTACTTCAAAAAAATGAAGGTGTCTGGAAGCCTCTTAAATCTATGGAAATTGGAAAAAAATGAGAATGTGCATCAATTTTTGACCTAGCAACATAAAAAATACTTCTAAATAGTAAAAATCTTCACAAGAATTTAATTCGGAACTTTAAAAAAATGTTAATTATAAATTCTGCGGACACTTTTTTGATATCGGACACACGTAGAATATATTTTCGAATTATTGGTCGATTATGAGATGATACAGAATATTATATGTGTGATATGTGAAATCTCATATAATTATTTTTATTGAAGTATTCTAAGAAAACGAATAAAACTAGTGAAAAAATGTTAAAGTCAGAATTTTCAACTGAGAATGGATTGAAATCTGAAATTTCAACGTGAATTGCCCTCCCCGAACATTTTTAAACAGTATAAAAGAAAGCAATTATTAATTTTAACGGAATATAATTCTAAAATATACTTAATATCAAAAGAATACTAAGCTTGTTCGTTTTGTTTATTCACACTTCCTTAGTGGATTGAAAAATAAATCATCTACAAAATTCTAACCTATGAAGAAAGTTTTACTGGGTTTTGTGTTAACACTTCTGGTCTCTGCATCAGTATTGGCACAAAGCAAAACGATCACCGGTAGGGTGACTTCACCTGATGAGCCAGAAGGCCTGATTGGGGTGAATGTTCTGGTGAAAGGAACTACAATTGGGGTAGTGACCGATTTGGACGGTAACTATTCACTTTCAGTTCCTGAAAATGCAACGACGCTTGTATTTAGCTACATCGGCTATTCAAGTGTGGAAGAGGTGATTGGTAACAGATCCGTTATCAATATATCTATGGAGCTTGACTCTCAAAATTTGGATGAAGTGATTGTGACAGCCTATGGTACTGCAGACAAAGGAAACTTTACAGGTTCTGCTGTTGCCTTGAAAGGTGATCAAATCGCAAACAGACCGATCAACAACGTAGTTAATGCTATCGAAGGACAATCTCCTGGTGTCATCACTACTTCAGCATCTGGTCAGCCAGGATCCACTCCGGACATCCGAATTCGTGGTATTGGTTCTGTAAACTCCTCTAGTGATCCACTATATGTGGTCGATGGAGTTCCTTATGATGCAGCTATTTCTAACTTGAATCCAGATGACATCGAGGATATGACTATCTTGAAAGATGCTGCATCTGCTGCCTTGTATGGGTCTAGAGCCGCAAATGGTGTGGTAATGATTACCACCAAAAAAGGAAAGAAGAACAAGTCTAACTTCAACTTTAGAGTTCAGACTGGTACTGCTTCCAGGGCTCTTCCAGAATATGATCGCGTAAACGCTGCTCAATACTATCCATTGGTGTGGGAATCGTTGAGAAATTCTCAACTAGGCTCTGGAGCTACTCAAGCTGAAGCTGCAGCCTATGCATCTTCAAACTTGATTGACAATGTATTGGGATACAATGTATATGACCTTCCAAATGATCAGGTTGTAGGTGCTGACGGTACCTTGAACCCGAATGCAGTCAATAATTTTACTGATTTGGATTGGTTCGACTACGTAGCAGACAAAGGAGGTCGTCAAGAATACAACATGACCTACTCTGGCGGTACTGAGAATACAGATTTCTATACTTCAGTAGGCTATTTGGACGAGAAAGGTTTCGTAGTAAATTCTGATTTCCAAAGATGGACTGGTCGATTGAATGTCAATACCAATCCAGTGAAATGGTTTAAGACTGGTGTCAACCTTTCTGCTACCATGAGTGAAGGTAACAATGCTAGAACTGGCGGAAGTACTTCTTATGTAAACCCAATGTTCTTTGCTAGAAGCATGGGACCTATCTATCCTGTATATGCTCAAAACAATATGACAGGTGGATATATCTTGGATGAGTTTGGTGGTAAAATCTTCGATACAGGGGATTTGATTAACTATGGTTTGCCAAGAAGAGGTACTGGAGGTTCTCCGGGACGTCATGCTTATCAGGAAGCTTTGTTGAACGTAGACAGAGTGGACAGAGATGTGATTTCTGCGAGAGCTTACGCTGAGGTGACATTCTTGCAGCACTTTGCTTTGAGAACTAACATCTCCACGGATGTGACTTCTCTTTTGGATATTGGGTATGACAACCCGATCGTAGGTGATGGAGCTCCTGCTGGCCGTACCAACCGTACTAATGCAAGAACAAACTCAATGACATTCAACCAATTATTGACTTATACAAATACTTTCAATGAGAAGCACTTTGTTGAAGTTTTGGTAGGTCATGAGAATTACGACTACAAATACAACTACCAATATTTGGCGAAGCAAGATCAGATCTTGGATGGTAATATCGAGCCAGACAACTTTGTGACGATCAGTTCTGCCAATGGACGAGTAGACAGACATAGAATTGAGTCTTACTTGAGTAGAGTAAATTATGTATTTGATGACAAATACTCTATCTCTGGATCTTTCAGAACTGACGGTTCTTCTAAATTCTACAGAGATGTAAGATGGGGAAGCTTCTTCTCTATCGGTGGTGCTTGGAATATTGACAAAGAAAACTTCTTCGATTCTCAATTCTTCGATATGTTGAAATTGAGAGCTTCTTATGGTGAAGTAGGTAACGATGCGATTGGAGGATACTATCCTTGGCAAGCACTTTATGATCTCGGATACAACAATGCTTCTGAGCCAGGAATCCTTCAAGCATCTTTGGCTGCTGAAGACTTGCTTTGGGAATCCAATAATACCTTTGATCTAGGGTTGGACTTTGCTTTCGCAAGAAGGTTTACAGGTACTTTGGAATACTTCCAGAGAGAATCTCAAAACTTGTTGTTTGAAGTTCCATTGTCTTTGACTACTGGTCTTTCTGACAGATTGCAAAACATCGGTACTTTAGCAAACTCAGGGATTGAATTCAGCATCCAAGGTGATATTATCAAATCTGGTGATTTCAAGTGGTCTGCAAACTTCAACATCTCTACATTCAAAAACGAATTCAAAGAGCTTCCATTCGATGAGCAAATCAACGGTACTAAGAAATTGGTAGTAGGAAGATCTATCTATGACTACTGGTTGAGAGACTGGTATGGTGTAGATCCAGAAACTGGTGAAGGTCTTTATAGAGCTGAAACTTACAGCGAAGATGATGTAAATACCAAAATCATCGGTCAGGATACTGTAACTACTCAGCAGAACAACGCAAAATATCACTTTGCAGGTTCTTCTATTCCTGACTTCTTTGGTGGTTTGGCTAATACTTTCTCTTACAAAGGCTTGACTTTGAATGTATTGCTTTCCTACTCAGTAGGTGGACAAGTGTATGACGGAGTATATGCATCTTTGATGAATGCAGATCCTGACGGAAATGCACTACATGTAGATGCTATGAACAGATGGACTACTCCTGGTCAGATCACAGACGTACCAAAAATGGACGTGACTGGATCAGCTCAGACTAATGCTTCTTCAGACAGATGGTTGATTGACGGGTCATATTTGAACTTCAGGTCAGTTAACCTAAGCTATACTTTGCCTAAGACTTTGTTGGAAAGAATCAGTGTGGCAGGTGCTACAGTTTATGTAGCGGGTGAAAACCTAGGCTGGATTTCAGCTAGAAAAGGAATGTATGTGTCTGGTACTTTCAATGGTACTACTTCTAACACCTACACTCCGGCTAGAACCTTTACGGTTGGTCTAAATGTCAACCTTTAATCTTTGACTAACATGAAGAAAATATTTAAACCAATAGCTGCGCTCGCATTAGCCTTTTCTACATTTGGCTGTGCAGACGATTATTTGGATACAGTGCCTACAGATGCAGTTTCCTCAGAATCTGTATTTACCACTACCCAAAATGCAATGACCGCATTGAATGGGATTCACAGATCTCTTTTGCTTCGCTATGACTCCCAAGGTCAGGCTGGTGAAGGTGCCGTGATGATCATGAGAGAGGTATTGGCAGACGATGTCGTCATGACTACCACTGGTAACGGATGGTATGTCTCCATCAGCAGATGGCAAAACCATATCTTGGAGACGAGTGGTGATGTACGCTTTGTCTGGAGATTTTATTACAAAATCATCGGTAACGCTAACTTGATCATTGCTAATATTGATGAAGCGGATGGCCCACAAGAAGAAAAAGATGAGATCAAAGGCCAGGCTTTGGCTTATAGAGCTTGGGCTCATTTCAACTTGGTACAGTTGTTTGCAGATCGTTATGACTTTGCAGGTGGTAATTCCCAACTGGGAGTGCCAGTAGTGACTGAGCCTATCACTGAAGGTGGAGCTAGAAATACTGTAGAGGAAGTTTACACTCAAGTAAATGCTGATTTGGATGCTGCTATCGCCTTGCTAGACGAAAGCAGAAACTTCAAGTCTCATTTGAATATCAACGTAGTGAATGGCATTAAAGCTAGAGTATTGCTTACCCAAGGTAAATATGCTGAGGCGGCAACTTTTGCAAATGATGCTAGAGAAGGATATTCTTTGATGTCTGAAGCTGACCTATACGGTGGATTCAACAGCTACGATAATGCTGAGTGGATCTGGGGCTCTCATCAGGTGGATGATCAGCAGACCTACTTTGCATCTTATTTTGCTTATATGTCTTTGAACTTCTCTTCTACCAACATTAGAAACAATCCTAAAGCAATCAATAGCTCGCTTTATGACATGATTTCTGATTCTGATTATAGAAAAGGCCTTTGGGACCCTAATGCTTCTGATCCAGAGTTGAGAGACCCATACATCGACGAGATGACACTTTCTACTTTTGCAAAAATCGACTACATGAACCGCAAGTTTATTGCGCAAGGCAATGCGTCTTCTGTAGGTGATGTGCCTTACATGAGAGCTGCTGAAATGTATCTTTTGGAAGCAGAAGCACTAGCTAGATCCGGTCAAGACGGAGCAGCAGCTACTCTTTTGACAGAGTTTATGGCTGAGCGTGATCCGGAATATACTGCTTCTGGAAACACTGGTGCTGCTTTGATCGAAGAGATCATGGTTCAAAGAAGAATCGAATTGTGGGGTGAAGGTTTCAGATTCTATGATTTGAAGCGTTTGAACCTACCATTGGATAGAACTGGTGCAAACCACGTAGCTTCTGTCATCAACAATAAATTCGAAGAGCCTGCTGGTTCCAATTTGTGGACTTGGCAGATTCCAATCGATGAGTTGAATGCCAACGAAAATATGGTTCAAAATCCATCTTAAGGTTTTGGATTGATGTAAATAGAAAGTCCGGCTCATTTGAGTCGGACTTTCTTATTTCTAGCAAGTTGAGATCTTATCTCGAAAAGCTCAACGAATCTTTTTCCTTCCCTCTGCCAAGCAGCATACTTCTGGGGCTTCGGCTGTCTTTGTAGATGTGGATGATATTTTGTTGAGAGGAAAACTCATTTGTCAAAATGCGATTGGTCACCTGAATTTTACTTTTCCACTCAGCTGGTTTTGATTCCAAGTAGAACCAAGCAGCATCCTCCTCGATTTCGTAGCCCAATAGCGTCAAGGAGATTTCCTTCTCATCGAGTTTGATCTCAAAGTGGGAAAGAAGGTAGTCTGTGATTTGTTGGGTCAATTTTTCAGAATCAGTAGGGTTGAGAAAGTCGATCTTTTCATCATAGTATTCTCTCAGCCCCACTTCCAAATCATCCCAAAAGATTTTCTGGGCAATCTCTAGCCTCTGGCTATCAGGGTTTTGCCGGATCTCTGTGAGGGAGATATAAAATGGGTGCATCCATACCATCCATCCCAGAGATATCATAGAGATGTAAAACTGTTGCATTTGGTGTGCTTTGCGTGTTTATTGTGAGTATTATCCAGTATTATTGCGGCTAATTTACTTCAATTGAGGTATTTTCTTAGATTATGAATTCATTCGAACTTTATTTCCGCCTAGGGCTTCAACATATTCTGGATATCAATGGATACGACCACATTCTCTTTGTGTTGGCGCTCTGTGCGGTCTATATTCCCAGAGACTGGAGGAAAATCATCATATTAGTCACTGCTTTTACGATAGGGCATTCCCTTACTTTGGCCTTGGCTACCTTCAAAGTAGTGGAGATCAGGTCTGATATTATCGAATTCCTGATACCTGTCACTATCGCGATTACCGCATTTGTGACGATACTCAAGCCGAGACCTTCCTCTGGTAAAAATGTACAGATGAATTATCTACTCGCCTTGTTTTTTGGATTGATCCATGGATTGGGTTTTTCCAATTACCTGAGAGAATTACTGGGAAAAGAAGCCATCATTTGGAAGCCTCTGTTGGCTTTTAATTTGGGCTTGGAAGCGGGACAGCTAGTCATCGTGGGAGTCTTTCTCTTGATGACCTCCGTACTGGTGGGGATCGCAGGAGTCAATAGAAAGGAATGGACCTTGGTGGTAGCTTCCATGGTACTGGGAGTTTCCTTGATGTTGATGTTAGAAACGAAATTTTGGTAAGCTATCCTTACTCAAATAAGTAATCAGGTTCTCTTTGAGAATAGGCGCCCTAAGCCTTAAGTCAAAGGAACCTACAGAAGTGAAAGTTTTAATTATAAATTAATCACCCTATGAAAAAGACAGGACTAGCCTTTTTGCTTTTAGCCTTGTTTTCCAGCCAATCATTTGGTCAAGCGCAAAGATCAGAGCAAAACCATGCTGAGCGATTTGAGCAGCTTGGCCCGATGCTTCGTACTCCCAATGTCTATCGGACTGCTTCCGGAGCACCGGGACATATGTATTGGCAGCAGCAGGCCAATTATAAGATCGAAGTAGAGCTCGACGACACGAATCAATCCATCCAAGGAAAGGAAACGGTCTCCTATATCAACAATTCACCTGATCAATTGACTTATCTGTGGGTTCAGTTAGAAGAAAATCAAAGAGGTGCTGAATCCATGTCGCCTAAAGTGGCAGAAAGTACGGTTGATTCTCGGATGACTTTGCGCAGCTTGGAAGGGATTCTTTGGGAGAATGAAGAATTTGGCTACAAGGTGTTGAATGTCAAAGATACAGAAGGAAATGCTATCCCCGTGGCTGTCAACAATACCATGATGCGGATCGATTTGCCCCAGCCTTTGAAGGCAGGTGAGACGTTTACTTTCTCAGTGGATTGGTCTTTTAATATTACAGACCGTGTGGGGTATATCGGTGGACGCCCTGGTTATGAGTATTTTCCAGAAGATGGAAACTACCTCTATACCATGGCTGAATGGTTCCCAAGAATGGCTGTTTATTCCGATTTCGAAGGCTGGCAAAACAAACAGTTTCTCGGTAGAGGTGAATTTGCTTTGACCTTTGGAGACTATGAAGTACACATCACGGTGCCAGCGGATCATATGGTGGGAGCGACAGGAGTCTTGCAAAATCCAGAAGAGGTTCTTTCTTCCACAGAAATGGATCGCTGGAATCAGGCGAAGCAAACCTATGACAATCCAGTTGTCATTCGTACTCAGGTAGAGGCAGAGAAACTGGAGAAAAGTAAGTCAAAAGACAAAAAAACATGGGTTTTTAAGGCTGAAAACGTAAGGGACTTTGCCTGGACCTCTTCCAGAAAATTCATCTGGGATGCGATGGCGGTGAAGCAAGCCGGAAAGGACGTCATGGCCATGTCTTACTACGCCAAAGAAGCGAATCCGCTTTGGGGACAATATTCTACCCGAGTGGTAGCTCACACGATTAAGTCTTATTCTGCACATACTTTTGACTATCCCTATCCAACAGCGATCTCTGTGGAGGCAAGCAATGGGATGGAATACCCGATGATTTGCTTCAACTATGGTCGCCCAGATAAGGATGGCACCTACTCTGAAGCGATCAAAAACGGAATGATCTCCGTGATTATTCACGAAGTAGGCCACAACTTCTTCCCGATGATTGTCAATTCTGACGAAAGACAGTGGACATGGATGGACGAAGGCTTGAATACCTTTATGCAGTTTATGGCGGAGCAAGAGTGGGACAGAAACTATCCTTCCCGACGAGGTCCTGCGCATAAGATTGTTCCTTACATGAGAAGTGAAAAGAGCACCTTGGAGCCTATCATGACCAATTCTGAAAACATCATTCAGTTTGGACCAAATGCATATGCCAAGCCTGCGACTGCTTTGAATATCCTTCGTGAGACGGTAATGGGACGAGAGCTGTTTGATTTCGCTTTCAAGGAGTATGCAAGAAGATGGATGTTTAAGCATCCGACTCCGGACGATTTGTTCAGAACTTTAGAAGATGCCTCTGCGGTTGACTTGGATTGGTTTTGGAGAGGTTGGTTTTATGGTACCGAGCCAGTGGATATCGCCATCAATGATGTGAAGTGGTTCAAATTGGACAATAGAACTCCGGCTGAGAAGAAAGCTGCTGAGCAAGCCGAATTTGACTTGGAAGAATCCTATGTCTCCAAAACCTACAACAAGGAAGCTGTAGCAGAGACTGTATTGGAAAAGGATGCGGCAACCCGAGATTTCTACACGACTTACAATCCTTTCACCGTCACTCCAGAAGATGAGGATGAATACAAAAAATACATGGCCAGCCTTTCTGACAAAGAGAAAGCTTTGTTGAACTCAGATATGAATTTCTACGAAATCACTTTTGAGAATGTGGGTGGATTGGTGATGCCATTGATCATCGAGTTTCAGTATGCGGATGGAAGCTCGGAGATTGAGCGAATCCCAGCCGAGATCTGGAGACACAATGAAACTCAGGTGACCAAGATTTTCCCTAAGAAAAAAGAGGTGGTTAGCTTTGTTTTGGATCCACTGCGAGAGACTGCGGATATCGATGAGTCCAGCAACTACTGGCCGAGACAATATCAGCCAACTCGCTTTGAATTGTATAAAAATAACATGGGCGCAAGAGGAGCTTCTATGGGCTCTAATCCGATGAAAAAGGCGCAAAAGAAGTAACCTTAGATTTTATAATCTCAAGGCCCTCCATGGATTTTATCTGTGGGGGGCTTTGTTTTTTACTTTTGACAAAAAGGATGGCGGCTCCTTTGCATGATTAGAAGAGTATTCAGGATAATCAATCAACCTTAGACTCTTTAATACCAATGGAAAAGCTTGAGATTAGATTTTTGTTTTTGATATTATTTCTCACGGTGCCCCACTTAGTCAAATCCCAGTTTCGTGTCACTATGGAGTCTGGAGCCGCATTTTCGCAGTATAATGACGTTCGGGTGCCAAATGGAGAATCCAGTTCTGGGACACTTTTTTCGTTGCAAGATGATTTCTCACCAAAGCCAAGTGCTTTTTTTAGACTTGAAATGAGCTATCTGATTAAGGGTAGACATACAGTTGAGCTGACTGCCGCACCCTTGCAGCTTGGGTATGAGGATGCCCAACTTGGGGAAATTGATTTCGCAGGTACGCGATTTAGTGGAGATGGAATCGATGGAAGTTATCAATTCAATACTTATCGGGCGAGCTATCGCTACCGAGTGACTGACAATGAAAGATGGATTGTGGACCTAGGTGCTACTATTTTGGCGCGAGATGCTCGGATTGCATTGAGCCAAGGAGATGTGGAAGCAGAGGATACCGATCTGGGTTTTGTTCCATTGCTTAGCTTTAATGTCAACTATCATCCAAATGAGAAGCTTGTGCTTGTACTAAAGGGTGATGCCTTGGTAGGTCCACAAGGTAGGGCAGAGGATGTTTTTGCAGGAACTTATTATCCGATCGTGAAAGAAGGGCTTCGACTCAAAGCAGGATATCGTCTGATTGAGGGGGGAGCTGATGTGGATCAGGTATATAATTTCGCCTATATCCATTTTGCAAGTGTTGGGCTGGTCTATGATTTTCCGTTGGACTGATCTCTCATTATTCTTTCGAAAACTCGAATACCCGTCTCAATCAACTCATCCGGAAAATCATAAGTCGGTTCATGGAGTTGGGGGCAGTGCTCTCCGGCACCTAATCCGAATAAATAGGAAGGACAGTATTGGCTGAACAGTCCAAAGTCCTCCGACCAACGAAAGGGATCGGAATTTTCAACGATCTCCAATCCTAAAGATTGAAAAGCTGTCTCAGCGATTGCTGCTGCTTTTGGGTGGTTGGTAGACACAGCAAAGCTTTCCTGATAGCTGATGGCTAATTTCAACCCATGAGCTTTCGCCAAAGAATTTGCCTTTTCTTCCATTTGGGATTTCAATTTCTCCAATACATCTTGATCAAAAGCCCGGAGGGTAAGACTAAGACTGCCCGATCCAGCACTTGTCCCGAAGGCCTGACTTCCTAAAGCAATTTGGATGACTGTAGCCAAAGCAAAGCCATTTAGACCTTCGATAACAGTGGGAATGTCCAGAACTAGTTGAGAAATAGCAGAGGCAGGGTTGATCCCATGATCAGGATGAGCGGCATGGGATGTTTTTCCTTCGAAAGAATAGATGACACCAGTGCTTCCTGCTGCGAATGTTCCTTGACGAGTAATGATTTGATGTAGGGGATAGCCAGGAAGATTATGAAGTGCAAAGGCAAAGTCAGGGAGAATGAACCCAAATCTGGGATCTTTTAGAATTCGCTTTGCCCCTTCTCCAGTCTCTTCAGCTGGCTGGAAAAGCAACATCACTTCTCCGGATTCCGGCCTTTTTGCAGCTAGTTTTTCACCCAATCCACAAATGATTGCCATGTGCCCATCATGACCACAGAGATGAGCTTTTCCATTGACTTGACTTTTGTAAGACGGATTTCCCCGCTCCTTAATTGGAAGCGCATCCAATTCACAGCGAAAGAGCAAGCGATTGCCGGGCTTTTTCCCTTTGAAAGTAAAGGCCAGGCCTGTTCCGCCCAATCCTTCAATCACATCATCCGGTTCTAAGGATTTGAAAAACTCAAGGATTCGTTGGGCTGTTTGATTTTCCTCACCTGCGATTTCGGGGTTTTGATGAAGGCTGTGTCTTAGTTGGATCAGTGAATTCATGTTTTAATGTGGGACTTCCGGCACTTCTTTGCAAATGATTTGAATTCCTTTTTGTCGAGAAAGGCCAATTAGAAGTTTTCTTTTTGATCGCCTTGAATAGTGAATGACAAGCCCATAGTCTTAACTGCTGCCCGTAAATCGTACTTCGTAAATCACATGTATGCAAGTCTTCCAACTACATGATGAAAATGGATTCTTTTGTAAGTCAAATCAGGATTTTTATTTCCTTGATTTTCAGTTGGAATCATTTTTGAGTAAAATTCTTTTGAACGGTCGGGAACTTCCCCGTCTTTCTTCTTATTTTAACCCTTCACAACATCCTTAAACCATCACTTTTATGAGCGAAGTACAACTAAAAGAACTCGAAACGCAGATTGCGGAATTGAAAGGTCAGCTGACAGGTGACATGTTTGCTGATATGGACCTCAGAGACCAAATACACAATTTGGAAATGAAGCTAAAGGGCGTGAAGCCAATGGATTCTAGCATCGACTGTGTAGGTTGCGGTAGTTAAGCATCGGATTTGGCTCGTTATTTTATCATTTACAAACCCTTCGGGGTTTTAAGTCAATTCAGTGGAGAGGGGCAAACATTGGCCTCTCTTTTTCATTTCCCAAAAACGGTATATCCCGTAGGCAGATTGGATAAGGACAGTGAAGGACTGCTTTTGATCACGGATGACAAGCAGCTTAATCATCACCTGCTGAACCCACGTTTTGGACACCAACGCACCTATTTGGCACAAGTGGAAGGAGCTCCCGAGAAAGAGGATCTTCGCCAGCTTGAGAATGGGGTCGAAATCAATGTCGATGGAAAAATGTACCAAACTAAGCCTGCCATCGCCAAAATCCCAGAATCTATTCCAGAGCTGCCAGATCGAGATCCTCCCATCAGATATCGAAAGAATGTGCCGGATACCTGGGTTTCGCTGACTTTGATCGAAGGCAAAAATCGGCAAGTCAGAAAAATGACAGCAGCTGTGGGGTTTCCCACACTTCGGCTCGTGAGATGGTCCATGGAAAAGCTGACGATAGAGGGTTTTCAAGTGGGAGAAGTGCGTGAACTGGAGCAGCAGGAAGTATATAGAGCTTTGGGATTGAGTGGATTTCGTAGGAAGTAGATGAGATCTAGTTAAGGAAATTAGCCTTTACGTCTTTGCAAGAGCTATTTTTATTCTTCTTAAAAATTCCTAAAAATCCCTTTTCTACACTAAGAATACCGCTTCTAAGAATTAAGATTGTGTTGGGGATAAAATCTTCTATTTTAGTGTCCCATTCGTATTAAATATAGTTTGCTCCATGCATCAGGAAAAAATCGCAGCCGTAGTAGAGGAAGTAAGAAAGGTCGTAGTCGGACAGGACAAAATGGTCAACCGTCTCTTGATCGGGCTCTTTACCAATGGCCATATCCTACTGGAAGGTGTGCCGGGTTTGGCCAAAACTCTGACGGTCAATACGCTTGCCAAGGTTCTTCATCTTGATTTCAATAGAATTCAGTTTACCCCGGATTTGTTGCCGGCAGATTTGATCGGAACGATGATCTACAATCAGCAGACTGCCAATTTCGAAGTTAAGAAAGGCCCGATTTTCTCCAATTTGATCCTGGCTGATGAGGTCAACCGTTCTCCGGCAAAGGTTCAGTCTGCGCTTTTGGAAGCAATGCAAGAAAAGCAGGTGACGATCGGCGAGACGACTTTCAAGCTGGATAGACCCTTTTTGGTACTGGCTACACAAAACCCGGTGGATCAGGAAGGGACGTACCCGCTGCCGGAGGCTCAGGTTGATCGATTCATGATGAAAGTACACATCGACTATCCAAGCAAGGCAGATGAGATGGAGGTAATGCGACGAATGGCCAACATGTCTTTTAGCTCAGAAGTCAATGCAGTACTCTCCAAGCAAGATATTTTTGATATTCGCAATGATATCAATGCAATCAATATAGCGGAGCCCTTGGAGCAATATATCATTGAATTGGTGTTTGCAACCAGATTTCCAGAGCAGTATGGTTTGAAAAATGAAGCCAAGTATATCCAATTTGGAGTTTCACCTCGTGCGAGTATCAATTTGAACTTAGCAGCCAAGGCTGTAGCCTATATGGATGGGAGAGATTATGTCCTTCCCGAAGATATCAAAGAGATCGCCGAAGACGTGCTTAATCACAGGATAATCCTAAATTATGAAGCTGAGGCTGACAATATCAATACAAGGGATTTGGTCAAAATACTCTTGGAAAAAGTGCCGATTAATAAGTCGGTAACATTGAAATAACATTGAACTGCGGTTATTTAGGCT
The DNA here is from genome assembly GCF_000429465.1 of Algoriphagus vanfongensis DSM 17529. Lineage (GTDB taxonomy): Bacteria > Bacteroidota > Bacteroidia > Cytophagales > Cyclobacteriaceae > Algoriphagus > Algoriphagus vanfongensis. The sequence continues at coordinate 436,289 of NZ_AUBX01000015.1, forward strand.
TTCTGAGAGGAAAGCCTTTTTTTTTGCCGAATCTGTTAATCCAATATTAAATTCGGTATCCAATATTAAAAAAACCATAATTCAGAAAATTCTCTTGGGGTGAAAAATTGAAACAGTTTTGCAGCGTCATCCAATAAATGCAAAACCAAAAACAATTAATAACTCCATGAAAAAGTTTAATTTCCTATTAACTCTTTTCGCTGCTGTCACGCTGGTATTCACCAGTTGTGATGACGATGATCCTACGCCTAACAACGGTGTGACTATCACTGGAATCCCTGCCACTGCTACTGTAGAAGTAGGAGGTACTGTCGAGGCTACGGGTTCTGTATCTGCTCCTGATGGATTGGCTCAGCTAGTCATCGCTAAGGACGGAACTACTTTGACGACTGTTCCTTTGAGCGGAACTACTGCTTCTGCTCCATTCTCTTACACTGCTACTGCTGATGATGCTGGTAAAAATGTGGTTTTCACCTTTACAGTGACTGACGTAGACGGTGATGAAGCTGTTGCTACTCACGTCTTGACTGTAGGTGCTGAAGCTACTACTATCAGACTAGAATCTAATATTACTTCTGACTATACCATGGAGTCTGGTAAGGTATACATCCTAGGAGGTCGTATCACTGTGACTTCTGGAAATAACTTGACTATCGAGCCAGGTGTAGTAGTAAAAGGTGAAGTAGGTACTGGAGCTAATGCTTCTGCCTTGATCATCGCTAGAGGAGCTACTATTATGGCAGAAGGCGAAGCTACTTCTCCAATCATCTTCACTACTGTGGCTGACGAAATCATGCCAGGTGAAATCATCTCTCCAAACTTGGATCCAGACATCTCTGGTCTTTGGGGCGGACTTTTGGTGCTAGGTAATGCAAAAGGTTCTTTCGCAGGTGATATCACCGAAACTCAAATTGAAGGTATCCCACCATCAGATACTAACGGACTTTACGGTGGATCTGCTGAAGGGGAGTCTTCTGGTACATTGAAGTACATCTCTATCCGTCACGGTGGTGCTAACATCGGTGAAGGTAATGAGATCAACGGTTTGACCCTAGGCGGTGTCGGATCTGCTACTGTCATCGAATATGTAGAAGTAATCGGTAACCAAGATGATGGTATCGAGTGGTTCGGTGGAGAAGTGAACGTAACCAATGCGATTGTATGGAATGCAGGTGACGATGCTTTGGATACAGATCAGGCTTGGTCTGGTACTTTGGACAACTTCATCGTGATCTCTGGTGGTGAAACTGACCACGCTCTTGAAATCGATGGTCCAGAAGGTTCATTCAATGCTGGTCATACGTTGAAAAACGGTTCTGTGAAAGGTAACGATGTAACTGAACTAGGAGACTTCAGAGATGGAGCTAGAGGAACTTTCTCTAACATCTACTTCTTCGGATTTGCTAATCCAGCGGATACTGAGGGTAGAGGCGATCTTTCTCTAAGCGGTGATGCTACAGTCGCCAACTTTGCTGGTGGTGCTTTGACTTTCTCTAGTCTTGAGATCACTCTTGCTGAAGGCGTTGCTTTGAGCGATGTGTTCAAAGGCGGAACTGCTGCACATGCTACTGCTGTAGCTGCTGGTGCCAATACTGTAGGTGCTGACAAAGCTGCTTTTGCAGGCTGGTCTTGGGCTGATGCAGCTGGAGAGCTAGCTGACTTCTAAGTCTCACAACTTATCATAAAAAAGGAAGGAAGGTCTTGCAAGGAACTTCCTTCCTTTCCCTTATAAAAGACAATTTCTTATTGCTGTATGAAAACGAAAAATACCCAGACGTTTATGCGACGTACCTTGGTCATTTCATGTCTGCTGATTCTCACGCAATTCTTGGCAGGCTTTGCATTTGCTCAAAAAGGCACCCTGAGGGGAGCAATTTTTGAGGAAGCTACCGGTGAACCTCTTTTCGGGGTTTCAGTTTTGGTCAAAGAAACATCTACAGGTGCTGTGACTGATTTCGATGGTAAATTCGAAATCCAAGTAGATCCAGGGACCTACACGTTGCAAATATCTTATATTTCCTATTCCACTGTCGAGCTGACCGCAGTGGAGGTAAAAGCAGGAGAAGTAAACGTAATCAACGATATCCTGATGGCTGAAGAAGCCTCAGACCTGGAAACAGTGACTGTTTCCGCAGCGGCGATTCGTACTACTGAGTCTGCGCTGATGTCAGTCAAAAGAAATGCTGCCAACCTTATGGATGGTATCTCAGCGAGCACATTCCGTCAGATTGGTGATGGTGATGCAGCTTCAGCTGTGAAAAGAGTAACAGGTGTATCCATCGAAGGTGGCAAATACATCTATGTACGAGGTCTGGGTGACCGATACACCAAGACCGTCCTCAATGGTGTGGATGTGCCGGGTCTGGATCCGGATAGAAACACCATCCAAATGGATATTTTTCCTACCAATGTGATTGACAATATCATTGTTTCCAAGTCATTCACAGCAGATTTGCCTGCGGATTTCACCGGAGGTGTGGTAGATATCGAAACCAAAGATTTTCCTGAAGAAAAAGTTGCCAAAATCGGTATCTCTGGAGGAATCAACCCTTCGATGCACTTCAATAGCAACTATGTGACCTATGATGGAGGCAAGACCGATTGGCTAGGCTATGATGATGGCACGAGAGAGATCCCTACCGGAGGTAGAACAGACATCCCTCAATATGCGGATGTAGTCGGAAACCCAAATTCTCCGCTTGGACAGGAGTACCAGTCCATCCTTGGAAGTTTCAACAAAACCCTAGGAGGCTATCGCACCAATTCTTTGATGGATTTTGGGCTTAGCTTTTCATTGGGCAATCAGCTCGTGAGACCAAGAGCGACTTGGGGTTACAATGTAGCTTTGACTTATAAAAACGAAACAGAGTTTTACCAAAACGCAGAATTTAACCTGTATGCTAAGCCAAGAGAGGCGACTGATACTGAGTTGGAGCCTTTGGAAAGACAGATGGGTGACTACGGTGTCAACAATGTGTTGCTAGGCGGATTGGCTGGGATTGCTTTGAAAACCGAAGCTTCCAAATTCAAATTGAACTTCTTGCACCTTCAAAATGGAGAGTCCAAAGCCGGTGAGTTTGACTTCGTCAACACCAACTTGGGAGCCAACTTTGAAGCAAAACAATACAACTTGGAGTATTCTCAAAGAGCATTGACAAGTGTGCTTTTGGGAGGTACTCACTACCTGAATGGTAGATCTTGGGAAATCAACTGGAAGGTAGCACCTACTAAGTCCACGATCGAAGATCCGGATGTGAGATTTACCAGATTCAGATTGCCAAATAATACAGTGTCCACTGAAGTAGGTCTTCCTACTCGTATTTGGAGATTCTTGGAAGAAGAGAATGTCTCCGGTAAGTTGGATTTGACTAGAGAGATGTTCTTCTTCGAAAGAGAAGGAAAGCTGAAATTCGGAGGAAACTATGTGTACAAAAACAGAGATTTCAATATCCAAAGCTTCCAATTTGCGACAGGTAATACAGACCTGACAGGAGATCCTAATCAGATCTTGGACGATGAGAATCTTTTTGCTCCAGATAATAGAAACGGTGTCAGATACAATGCCGATTTCATCCCGACCAACCCAAATCAGTACCAGTCTGATTTGAGCAATGTGGCCGGTTATGTTTCTGCTGAATTGAAGCCTGCTGACAAGCTGAAGGCAATCGTAGGGGTAAGAATGGAGAAATATACGCAGTACTACACAGGTACCAACCAAGGAGCTACCATTGTCTTGGACAATGAGAAAGTATTGGACGATTTGGACTTCTTCCCGACACTTAATTTGATTTTCAATCTGAAAGAAAATCAAAACCTACGACTATCTGCTTCCAGAACGATCGCTAGACCTTCTTTCAAAGAATTGTCTTATGCTGAAATCCTGGATCCGATCACAGGCCGTACCTTTATCGGTGGATTGTTCCAGGAGACAACTAACGGAGGTACTGAGATCCTTTGGGATGGCAACTTGACATCTACTCGTATCAATAACTTTGATTTGAGATGGGAAGCCTTCCAAGATAGAGGGCAGATGTTCTCAGTGAGTGCATTCTACAAGTCATTTGACAAGCCGATCGAAATGGTTCAGTTCCTATCTGATCCAGGTGCTTTCCAACCTCGAAATGTAGGTAGAGGATCCGTGGCAGGTTTGGAATTGGAATTCAGAAAATCACTGAAGTTTATCTCTCCTTCTTTGGAAAACTTCAACTGGAATACCAACGTGACCTTGACCGAATCTCAGATCAAAATGTCTGAATCAGAATTCAGATCCAGAAAATTGACTGCTCGTGAAGGTGAGACAGTGAAAGATACCAGAGATATGGCTGGACAGGCGCCATTCATCATCAACACAGGTTTGGGTTACCAAAACTACAATACCGGATGGGAAGCTGGACTATATTATAACGTGCAGGGATCTACCTTGAACTATGTAGGCTTCGGAAACAGAACGGATACTTACACCGTACCTTTCCACAGCTTGAACCTGAATATCAATAAGACTTTCGGAGCGGATGAAAGAATCCAAACCAGCCTGGGTGTTCAAAACATCTTGAATGACAAAAAGGAGCTTGTATTTAGCTCTTATGGAGCGGAAGACCAATACTTCACGAGATTGGCTCCGGGAACCAAGTTGAGCTTCAGCTTTGGATACTCCTTCTGATAGTAAATAATCAAGTGAAACCAATTAAAAAAGAAGTCTCAATCGGGACTTCTTTTTTTGTGCTTGATCAGGTGAGTCTTCGAATAATCTCTTCCTCGGTTGGATATTTTTCGAGCAATTGCTCGGTATTGAATAGTTCGAAATCCCGAAAATCAAATCCAGGTGCTACTACGCAGGAAACTAAGGCATAGGAATCCGGTTGATCAACCGTGCTGCCAAAAATGGTCTGGGCTTTGACTAGCTGCTGAGGAAATTGTCTTCCTTTGTCTGCTGGGCCCAAAGGGAGCTTTACATGTGCGTTCTTTTGAAGCAGATGGATAGTTACAGGACTTCCTTCATGCCAAAACCAATGTTCATCACTTTGGATTCTATGAAATCTGGATACATCTGCAGATCTCAACAAAAAGTAAATCACTGTGCAAAGGCTTCTTTTTCCATTTTTGGTATCCAAATCCTCTGTGCTTCGATAGGTTTCCTTGTAGAAGCCACCTTCAGGATGGGGAAGCATGTCCAGAGACTTTACAAGAAAATCTACTCGCTCATCTACAGTCATGAAGCATAGGTGTTACAGAGGATATCCACGATTCTTCCTGAGGTTTTTCCATCCCAAAGAGGAATGCCTTGATACTGTTTCCACTCACCCTTCATGATTTGGTCTAAAAATGGTCGAAGCTTGGATGGGTCTGTGCCGACCAGCTCGTTGGTACCGAGGTGAATTGTTTCGGCTCTTTCGGTATTGTCTCTGAGTGTGATACAAGGGACGTTCATGACAGAAGCTTCCTCCGTGATGCCTCCAGAATCTGTGATGACACCTTTGGCATTTTGGACTAGGTAGTTGAATTCCAAGTAGCCGAGTGGCTCGCACATCTTGAGGTTTTCTGATTGGATTCCGATGGATTGCAGGTTTTTGGCAGTTCGGGGATGAACAGGAAAGATGATAGGAAGTCCCTGGGTGCCTTCTAAAATTGCATCAATCATGGCTTTCAGTTTGTGTTCCTGATCCACATTGGCCGGGCGGTGCATGGTCATGACGAAGTACTCTTTGGGCTCGATCTCTTCAAAAACCTCTCCTTCCGGTTTTCTGAATCTTGGCATTTGAGCCATAAGCGTATCGATCATGGTATTGCCGACGAAGTGGATTTTGTCTTCTGAAAAACCACTTTTTCTCAGATTTTCATTGGCGATTTCTGAAGTAGTAAAGAAATGGTCTGTGATCGAATCTGTGACCATTCGATTGATCTCCTCAGGCATGGTCAGATCACCGGACCTGATTCCTCCTTCCACATGTGCGACATCGATTCCTAGTTTTTTAGCAGTGATAGAGCAAGCCAAAGTACTCGTCACATCTCCCACGACTAATACCAGGTCGCAGGGATTGTCCAACAGTTCTTTTTCGAATGCTACCATGATAGATGCAGTTTGCTCGGCTTGAGTGCCGCCACCGCCGCCTAAGTTGGAGTGAGGCTGGGGGATATTGAGCTGCTCAAAAAAATCACCAGACATTTTTTGATCATAATGCTGACCGGTGTGCACGAGTCTATAGCTTAGGTTGGGTTGACTCTGCTGTCTTTTTTGAATTGCACGAATGATTGGAGCAATTTTCATGAAGTTGGGTCTGGCCCCGGCTACTATGGTAAAAGTTGGCATGATCTATCGAATTTGTGCCAAAAATAAGGAATCCCTGTCAAGGCTTTGTCCATTTGGTCAAAAATGCCTACTTCTTATTGGCTCCTTTTTTGTTTATTTGTGACGGTCAAAAAAACAACCACATGAATCAAATTGCCTGGCTTAGGGGCGGCTTTCTTATTTTCTTTTTAGGATCATTTTTGGGATTGAGCTCTTGTACCGATACACTGGAATCTTCTCAGGTCGTCTACGACAATGATTTTTCTACTACAAATCTGACTGGATTTGAGAATGGAAGATTATTTGTCTTTCAAAATGACACCATCGTCGGCTACTATCACAATGAAGAGGTTGCACTCAATCTACAAGCATTGCCTTCTCATAACATGCTTAAGATCACTACTGAAATTCTCGTTCATGATACTTGGGATGGCAATCAGGAAAATGGTGTATCAGGCCCAGACATCTGGCTGATGGGAATCGAAAATACTGAAATCTACCGCACTACTTTTTCCAATACTCCCTGCGAATCCACCTACTGCCTACATCAGTCCTTTCCCAACGACTATTTCAGGCAGAATATCCCTAAATCGGGAGCGATACAGACGAACCTTCCGGGATTGTGCTCCTTTGGGGCATTTCCTAATTATACTACGCGCTATAGCATTTCAAAAATCATCGAGCATAGCAATAGTACGGTACGAATCTTTTGGAACACTGAACTAATGGCTGAAGGTGTGGCCGATCCAGCCTGTGATGAATCTTGGTCCCTATCACGTGTCACTGTAGAAGCTTTGAATGTAAAATGATGATGAAAGGAACTAGTCAATTAATCCGTTTTGCACTTTTTCTTACCATGTTGGTAAGTGCTACTTCAGCTTTTACTCAGACAGTGCCAGTGGGTATGCCCTTGCTCGATCAATATCTCAGAAGAGCTCAACTACTAGGGAAAGTGGACTCCCTATCTAGCTGGATGGTGCGGCCAGTGTATCCCACCGAGGCATTTGGAATAGAGGATGGCTTTGATGTAGATGGTTCTGTTGTGGATTTGGACCTGAGCAAAGTCCATTCGCAGTTTGGAAAAGATGATAAAGGCAAGTTTCGACTGCTACCAGCGACCTTCAAAACACAGTACAATTCTACCTATGCTTTTGGGGCCAATGATGGGGCTTTTATTCCAAATAGAGGGTTTCAAAGTCTCTTAAGTATAGGTGTCTATGCTGAATATGGCAACTGGTCTATTCAGTTGCAGCCGGAGCTCCTGCTCGCACAAAATAAAGATTACAAGGGCTTTCCGATCGAGCACCAGTCGACTATTCTCTATTATTATGAATACATGAATAGGATAGATATGCCGGAGCGATTTGGGACCAATGCATACAATCAAGCCTATCTGGGACAGTCCAGTATTCGATACAATTTCAATGAGTTTTCTGTAGGACTTTCGACCGAAAACTTATGGTGGGGACCTGGCCGGAGAAATTCTCTCTTGCTGGGCAATAATGCTCCCGGCTTTTTTCATTTTACCTTCAATACACGCAAGCCTGTACAGACCAAGGTTGGCTCGTTTGAAGGTCAATTGATTTCAGGATTTTTGAAGTCTTCTGGCTATTTGCCACCTCATTCGGATTATGTCATCCAAGAAAACCCCGTCTATATTCCCAAGCCTGAAGATGGCAATCGCTATTTAGGAGGGCTTGTTTTGACCTATCAGCCTAAATGGGTGCCGGGATTGTTCTTGGGCTATGGCTCAGTGAATCATATGTACCGCTCAGATGTATCTACAGTCGGTGATTTGCTTCCAATATTCAATGGGAGAAAAGGCCCTGAAAATGTCGTGGACTTGACTCGTGACAAGCGGCAGCAGTTTAGCTCTGGGTTTTTTAGATGGCTCAGCCAAGAGGGAAATTTTGAGTTTTATGGAGAATATGGGACTCGGGGAAATAGTCAACGCCTCAGTGACTTTATGATCACACCTGAGAAGGGCCGAGCTTTTACTTTTGGTTTTTCCCACCTGATGGCTCTTAAGAAGCCGGGGAGATATTTCCAGATTAGTTCTGAAATGACACAAACTGGGCAGCCTATCCGAGAAGAGATACGTCAGCTGCGTACTTGGTATATCCACGATCATGTGGTCCATGGCTATACACACAATGGTCAGGTGCTTGGAGTAGGAAATGGCCCGGCTAGCAATCAGATTTTTGTAGAGTTTGCTTGGGTAGAAGATATGAATCGCATTGGGTTGCAGATGGAGCGGATCGTTTACAACAATGATTTCTACTATTATCGCTACGAAGGATCCAAAGATTGGAGAAATAAGTATGTGGATATTGTGCCATCTCTGGTTGGAGATTGGAGGTTTGGAAACCTACTCTTCAGCGGCAAGCTCCAGTATGTCAGCACCCTGAATTACAAATGGTATCTGGAGAATAATCCAGATCAGTATTTTGTGCCCGGCTACGATCGTAAGAATTTCGTCGCTCACATAGGCCTCGCCTATCTATTCCAATAAGTATCTAAGAAATCAGTATATGAAAGCCGAAAAAGACAAAGTAGTAGCGATCAGCTACCGACTCATGGTGGACGACGGTGAGTCCGGAAAAGAATTATTTGAAGAAGTGGGGGAAGAGCAAGCCTTCCCATTTCTATTTGGGCATATGAATGTCCTACCAAAGTTGGAGGAAGCCTTGGAGGGAAAAGCAGTAGGAGACTCTTTTTCTGTATTCATAGACTTCGAAAATGGCTATGGAGACTATGACGAAAACAAAAAAGTCGTCATCCCCAAGTCTAATTTTAAAGAAGAAGGGAAGAAAAACAAGGAGATGCTGAAAGTGGGCCGGGTGATTCCGATGCAGGATGACAAAGGAAACCAAATGAGGGGAGAGATCACAAAGGTGGATTACAAGGGCGTTCACATGGACTTCAATCCACCCTTGGCTGGATATGATTTGTTTTTCGAAGGAAAACTAGTCAGCATCAGAGAAGCTGAAAAAGAAGAATTGGAACACGGCCATGTACATGGGCCAGGAGGCCATCATCATTGACCGAAGAAGCAAATGCCCTATCGAAAGATAGGGCATTTGTCGTATTGGAGGAGGTAGTGCTTTCACCTAGCTTTGATTTCATGACTTTGGATGATCTCATATCGCTAGAGGATTTGAAAGCTTGGTGGCCAAGAATAGCCTTGATTGCTTTTTTTATCGCTTTTATGATGTGAAGCTATTTTTTGATGGGGTTTGGGAATGTTGGGGTGACTGAACCAGATTCCAAATGGGTCTCTTTCTTCGGAGGGAGGCCTTTTTTATTTTTTCAGATCTACGCCTATGCTTTTGTAGGCTTGATCCACGGCTAGGTCTTTAAGACCTTCGATCCGCTCAGATTGGTATAACTGATGCGCTTTTTCCAGTTGGGAAGCAGCCACTCGGTAAGCTTGCTGATTGAAATGCATAATAGCATCATTGTAGTATTGGAGCCCAGCGAGCTGATGTAGGTTCACTTTTCTAAAGATCGTTTTTTCACTTTCTAGCACGTCGGGAGAGCCTATCCTCTGATTGAGGTTTAGATAGTTTCCCTTTTCTTCAGGAAGGTAAGCTTGGATATATTTATCCACTTCGGAGCTTTTGGTGATCATGCCCCCGATCTTGAGCGTACTTTCTAAGATAATGGGTGCCTCGTCGAGGTCTACCATGATAAACACATGATAATCCGTCTCTATGATATCATGGCTGAACCCATACCTGGTCAGTAGCATCCCCAAGGTGGCAGATCCACTCACACAGTCAAACTTGCCTTCGGATAGCATCTGATTAAAAGTAGCATGCTGCTCATACGTTTTGAAAAGCTTCTGATGGCTTTTCTCAAAAATGTATCTGATGAAATTTTCCGATTTTCCTTTTTTCTCAAATTTTGAATCTAGCAGGGCCACCAAGTCATTCCATGAGTCTGAACCTAAATATTCATGGGCATGTACCGCAGTGAAGAGCTCAAAAGGGTCCATTTGGGGAGATTTGCTTTCCCATATCTGAGCTTCGCTAGAGGAGTCAAATGTCAATTCCGCGACCTTGGCATAGCTCTCTTGGCCTAGGCTTGGAAGCCTAAAAGTCAAGAGAAGTAGAATGAGTGCCAATGATCGGAGCATAGTTTTGTAAACCCAATGTTATCAATGTTAAGCTAAAGTTAACAATTTGGTAACATTGAAAAAAATATTCCGAAAAACTTAACATTGGCGCTCTGCTCCTATTGGTGATGATAGGGCTCTCCGCGTAAGATGGTAAAGGCTCGGTAAATCTGCTCAACAAAAAAAGGCCGGATCATCTGATGGGAGAAAGTCATTTTGGAAAGTGAAATCTTCCCATTGGCACGAGTATAGACGGCATCTGAGAATCCATAGGGACCACCGATGACGAAGATGAGTTGCTTGAGACCCGCATTCATTTTCTTTTGGATATAGTTGGAAAAATCGACGGACGAATAGCTTTTGCCACGTTCATCGAGCAGGATCAGATCATCAGAAGGGATCACTTTTTTGAGAATAAGTTCGCCTTCTTTTTCCTTTTGGAGAGATTCGGAAAGAGACTTTGTGTTTTTGAGGTCAGGGATGATTTCCAGTTCAAACTTGACATAAAAATTCAGCCGTTTGGAGTATTCGTCGATTAGCTCCAAGATGGCTTTGTGGTCAGTTTTGCCGATGGCGATCAGTTTGATAGTCATACGCAAAGGTAAGAATACCGTCAGAATCAATCTGCTTTCTATTTTGGAGGATTCGCAGTATTTTTCTTTTTGCTACCCTAAATACTCCCGCTATGAAAAAACTTACCCTTTTCTCTTTCCTGATCTTTCAGATGATTTCATTGTATGGACAGGAGAGGAATCCGTATTTTACATTTGGTCCCACACTTACTCCAGATGCGTCTACGATTATCTTTAGCTATGAAGGTGACTTGTGGAAAGTACCTGTACAGGGCGGACAAGCACTCCGTATGACAGCTATGGAGGGAGAAGAAAGCAATGCATCAGTCTCTCCGGATGGGAAGTGGCTGGCTTTTACGGGGGAGCAGTTTGGCAATCAGGATGTATACATCATGCCCTTGGATGGAGGAGAGATTCGGCAGCTGACCTATCATGAATCGGCTGATGAGGTGGAATCTTGGTCATGGGACAGTCAGAAAATCTACTTCACTTCCGACCGATACAATCGCTATACGACTTTTGAAATAGACCTTTCTGGGACTACTCCCAAGCGACTTTTTCCACACTATTTCAATACCGTACACAATGTAGTCGAAAGCCCCAGCACCGGAGAAATTTTCTTCAATGAAAGCTGGGAAAGCAAGAATTTTGCCCATCGAAAGCGATACAAGGGAGAATATAATCCTGACATCAAATCATACAATCCCAAGACAAAAGCCTATCAAGAATACACTGATTACGAAGGCAAGGATTTCGGGGCTACGATCGATCAAGCAGGAAACGTGTATTTCATGTCTGACGAAGCAAATGGTGAATACAATCTGTATGCGTTGAAAAATGGAAGCAAAACCCAATTGACAGATTTTGAAACTTCCATCAAGTGGCCCAAAGTAAGTGCGAATGGAGAGAAGATTGTTTTTCAAAAAGACTATCAAATCCATGTCTACGATGTTGCTACCGGTCAGACCAGTCAGCCAGCGTTTAGCATCTATCAAAACCAAACTCTAGACAAAGCTATATCTCATCAGGTTGGAGGAAGTGTCAGCTCCTTTGATGTCTCTGCAGATGGTGAAAAAATCGCTCTGGTATCACGAGGTGTGCTTTTTATCTCTGATAGCAAGGGGAAGTTTATCAAACAGATCCCTACAGACCCTAAGGAAGCGGTAGAAGAGGTGAAGTGGCTGGCAGATAATGAGACCTTGCTATATTCCCGTACAGTGAAGGGCTATCACAATTGGTTTACTATCTCGGCTGCAGCGCCCAATGAAGAAAGGCAGCTGACGGATGATACAGACAAGAATAGAAATCTGACTCTGAATAAAGACAGAAGCCTTGGAGTCTATGTCAGCGGAAGAAAAGAAATTCGGGAAATCGATCTTAAGACACTCAAGAGTAAAACACTCGTGGAGGATGAGATGTGGGGTCTTTATACTCCGGAGCCTTATTTCTCACCAGATGACCAGTACGTGGTGTTTGCACCGATTCGTAATTTTGAGCGGGAAGTCATGGTGTTTCATCGATCAAGTGGAAAGGTTTTGAATTTGACTCAGACGCGAGTCACCGAGACCAATCCAGTATGGTCTCTAGATGGAAAGTATATCTATTTTGCTTCTGATAGGACCCAGCCGAGCTATCCTTACGGGACTACAGATGCGCATTTGTATAGAATGAAATTGGAGAAATTTGGAGATCTTTTTGAATCGGATCAGGTGGAGGAGCTATTTGCAGACAAGAAAAAGGATGAAAAAGACAGTACCAAAAAGCAGGTGGAGGTCAAGATCAATCCTGAGGAGCTGATGTCGCGATTGGAGCGGGTTGGACCTGGATTTGGACAACAAAGCTCCCCCTATGTTTACCAAAAAGGAGGCAAAACCCATGTCTTTTTTGTGTCGAATCATGATGAAGGAAGTCCGAAACTATGGAAAACGACCTTTGAAGATTTTGAAAACCCTAAAACAGAAAAGGTCAGTGATCAGCGAATAGGAGGTTACCAGATTATCGAAGCCAAAGACAAGCTTTATCTCTTAGCTGGAGGAAAAATCAATACACTGGACCCTGGGAGTAACAAGATCGAGGAGGTGAAATTGACCGCCTCTTTTTCTAAGAATCTCCGGGATGAATTTGAACAAATGTACTATGAAGCCTGGGCGGGGATGGAGCAGAACTTTTATGATGGAGATTTTCATGGGGAAGATTGGCAAGAGTTGAGAGATCGCTATGCGGTGTTCCTGCCTTATTTGCGCAGCAGGGCCAATTTATCTGTGATCTTCAACGAGATGCTGGGCGAGCTGAATACCTCTCATTTTGGGTTCAGTAGCTTTGGTGAAGAAAATGATATCTATCACGGTACGCGCACGATGGAGACAGGTTTGGCCTTTCGGGAGGATGCACCTTATGTAGTAGATCGGGTGGTTCAGGACGGACCTTTGGATCTTGACGGGATAGATATTCAGGCGGGGGATAAATTGGTGGCTATAGACGGAGAGGCAATAGATGCTGCTAAAAACCGAAATTTTTATTTTTCAAAGCCTTCCATGCTCAAGGAACTAGCGCTGACATTTGACAGAAACGGAGTGGAGATAAAAGTCAAGGTGCATCCGACTTCCTCCTATGCCTTTAAGACCAACCTGTATGATGAATGGATGGACGAAAATGAAGCCTATGTGGATGAAAAAACGCAGGATAAAATTTCCTATGTACATATGAAGAATATGGGTGGTGGCGAACTGGAGCATTTTTTGGAATACATGGTTTCCAACAAAGGAGATCGGGATGGGTTGATCTTGGATCTCAGGTACAATACCGGAGGCAATGTCCACGATAGAGTACTTCAATTTCTCAGCCAGAGGAGCTATTTGCAATGGAAATACCGAGACGGAGCGTTGACTAGCCAACCTAATTTTACTCCATCTGATAAGCCGATCGTTCTCTTGATCAATGAACAATCCCTTTCGGATGCAGAAATGACTGCTCAAGGTTTTAAGCAGCTAGGTCTGGGCACTATCATCGGTACCGAGACCTATCGCTGGATTATCTTCACTTCGGGCCAGGGTTTGGTAGATGGATCGTTCTATCGACTACCATCTTGGGGATGCTATACACTAGATGGACGCAATCTGGAAAAGGATGGAGTCGCACCAGATATCCGAGTGGAGGAGAATTTTGTAGATCGACTGGAAGGCAATCAAAAGCAGCTTGACCGAGCGATAGAAGAGATATTTGGAAAGCTGAAGTAATCAAAAACAAAAGAGCCTCTTGATATTTTCAAGAGGCTCTTTTTGATTTTTTATTTAATCAATTCTTTTCTTTTGAGGATGGTTTCGAGAAACTTTCTCTCGTTGTCAGAATTGAAGATTTTATAGGGAAGATGGATGAATTGGGCTTTGGACATATAGAGCACAAAGGCATCCTTTTTCATTTCTGCATTTTTGATCATATTCCACTGCACTGGCATTCCCTGTTTGGTGTTGATCTTCATGAGGATCTGTCTGGAGTCGATCTCGTAGGCCAGCTTGTCAAAGATTACTTTATTTTGCTCCATTTGGGTCACACCGGTGAACTGAATCGCCCAAAACAGGACATAGAGGCCATAAGCGATCACAGCTCCAATAATCCACCAAATGGAAGCAATCCAGAAATAGCCGCAGCAAATCGCCAAGACAATCAGAATCACCCACCACTGTTCTTTGAGGACATTGGATAGTCCCATTTTGATATAAGTACCCGTAGGAAGTTGATATTTTTTAGTTTTTACAATCATCACTTTTCGATTTCCGAGCGCAAATATCTAAGTATCCGAGGGATTAAACAAGCCAATCAAAATGATAGATCACCGGCCTTGTCAGAAACAATTCCCCTAAGTCATTGATTTAAATGGTCTGATGATTTATCTTAAGTAAAATTTTTGTCTATGAGTAGTTTGATGATCAACCTCTTTCTTGCGGGTTTTGCCTACATCATCGTCATTTATTTTGTGGCTACGATGACCAAAAATTCTCTCAAAAGGGGAAAAGGCAATAGTGATGATGGGGATGGAGGTGTAGAAAACCTCAGCCCTCCTAAAATAGATTTGCCGCCGGGTGTGATCTGGCCCCAGGATACTCCGAGTAAGCGAAGACCCGAACAAGTCGACTGTTAAATGCATTTATCGCAAGTGCCCTGAACCAATAGGCTCATTTCTCTTTTCTTAAATCCAGTTGGCAGCTTGATAGACGGGAGGCTTATTTTGTCGAGACAGATGGTTTCACCGCAATTTTCACATTTGAAATGCACGTGCTCATGATCATGGTCATGTAGATCTTCGTGAGAGCATAGTGCATACTTGGTGGCCCCACTGTCATCCAAAACCTTGTGGATGATGTCTTTTTCCAAAAATGTATTGAGTGTACGATAGATCGTAACACGGTCAAACTGCTTGTCCAGTTTCTCTTCCAGATCACTGTGTGCCAGCGCAACTTGTCGATCTAAAAATTCCTGAACAATATCTAATCTACAGTCAGTCACTCTCAATTTGTGACTTTTCAATATGGAAAGTGGTGTGGTCATAGCGTCAATGATTGCTGCAAATTAGTGAATTTGTGTCTTTACAAAAAAAGGACGTCATGCGACGTCCTTTTGTTATGCATTAGGCTCCGATTATTTTGGATCCAAAATCTGAGAAATTCTTTCAGAGAGATCTTCCAAATGAAGTTTGGAAAGTCTGTCAGAAGTTCTTGGAATAGCTGCCTGAATCTGTCTTTGAAGAGTCTTGAGTTCTCCTCTGGCCATCGGACGGATGTCAGATTGGGAAGCATTGATCTGAGGACCTACATATCTTCTGAAGGCCGCAGGAATGGTCGGACCATCAGTGGTCAATAGATATTCCAATCGCTCGATATGCGCTCTCTGCAGAGCTCTTCTGTGTACGTCGATAGTCTTTCCGGCGCTGAGTTCAGTCCAGATTCCTTTTCTCAAATCATCGAAAAGCTGCGTGATTTTATACGCATCATCTCCATTGAGAGCTTCATTCTCGATTACTCGGCCTAGTCTTCCTAGGTCCAAAAGGTTGTTCAAAGTGCCAGTTTGGAGTCCTCTGATTCGCTCTAGGGCACCAAAATCTCCAGTTCTCGCAATGATCTCTTCCTGCATCATCCACTCAGGAGTTTTGAAGAGGTTCTCATTGATGAAAGCTACTGCTGACTGCTGGAGTTCCTTAGGGTTATGTGTGTAGACTGGTTCCTCTTGACCAGAAGCTCTGTACACTTCCATCACACCACCTACGTGGGTTTTGACATGTCCCATGTATCGGTTGAACTGAGTCAAAACTTGTCCATACATCTCATCCAGGTCAGAGAAATCTTTGAATGGTTTGTCTGCTTCACTAGTCCACTCCATTAGGTTTGGCATGATGCGTTTCAAGTTTTTGATGCCATACTCGGAAGCAAGCATAGAATTGTCACCCAAGTCTTCGCTTTGGGCGGTAGGATCATAAGAGTTGCCTTGACGACCATATCTATAGACAGGATCACCTTGTTTTTCCAAAATCCATTGATCTAGGGTCGCTTGCTCTTCTTCAGGGGTGGAAGCATCCAAAATAGGTCTGTAACCCCATGCTACTGCATATTTATCATAGGGACCTACGTTTGGCATCAAGCTTACTCCTTCGTCTTCAGGCTGTGCGATGTAATTGAATCGCGCATAGTCCATGATAGAAGGTGCAGTACCCATTTCTTGGGTAAATGCTGCATCACGTAGTTTTTCTACTGGATATGCATGAGAAGAGGCGAAGTTGTGAGGTAATCCCAAAGTATGGCCTACTTCATGAGAGGATACAAATCGAACCAATCTGCCCATCACTTCATCGTCAAACTGAACGCCACGCGCATCTGGGTTGATCGCTGCGGTCTGGATGAAGAACCAGTTTCTGAGTAGGTTCATGACATTGTGGTACCATCCGATGTCAGATTCGAGAATCTCACCAGATCTAGGATCTGATACGTGAGGTCCGTAAGCATTCTGGATATCGGAAGCAAAGTATCGGATCACTGAGTAACGCGCATCTTCAGGACTCCAGTCTGGGTCTTCTTCAGGAGTAGGAGCTTCTTTGGCGATGATTGCATTTTTGAATCCTGCTTGCTCAAAAGCTACTTGCCAATCTTCTACACCTGCAATCAGATGTGGCACCCATTGCTTGGGAGTCGCTGGATCGATGTAGTATACGATCGGTTTCTTTGGCTCTACGAGTTCGCCTCTGTTGAATTTTTCGATGTCTTCATCTTTGACTTCAAGTCTCCATCTGTCCAAGAATCGACGAGATTCTGCTTTTTGAGCATCAGAACCATAGTCTATATAGGATCTGCTAAACCATCCCACTCGCTGGTCGGCTAGACGCTGCATCATAGGCTTCTCAGGAAGCAAAACCATAGAGGAATTCATCTCTAGGGTGATAGAGCCCATGGAATTATTAGAAGGGGGCTCCTGTGCGATATAAGTCATCACATAGCGCGCTTCGATATTGATAGGGAATGTCTTGATGCTGGCAATATAGGATCGATCGCTGTCCAGTCGCTGGACTCTATAGCGCGTTCGCTCATTGCGAGGGAGACCAAGTGGCTGTACATCTTTGGCAAAAAGATCTGTCACTTCGATCACGGTACCGGTGGAGTCTGTTCCTCTGGATTTTACTTCGAATTTTTGAAGCAAAGGCTCCAAATTGGAGTTTTGAACTGCTTTGGCGATCGGAAGAGAATCTGCCGCATAATTGTTGACAGAGATGACTTTGAGTAAAACAGCGTCATTTTCCTTTTCCCATCGAAGCATGAGAGTGTTGGTTCTTTCTCCACCATAGCCGATTCCGTCAGCGGTTTTGGCAATGGTGGTGACCATCAGCATGTCCCGGCCATAGAGGGAGTCGGGGATTTCATAGTAGTATTTGTCATCGATTTGATGGACTTTGAAGAGTCCATCTTTTGATTTGGCATCTTTGGTGATGACTTCTTTGTAAGGTTTGGGGCCTTTGTTATTGCCACCGTTCTGGGGTTTTGCAGGAGCAGTGGTAGTGGCTTCTTTTTTGGAGTCTTTTTTCTTTTTGCGCTGAGCAAAACTGTCCTCAGCGTAAAAGAATACCCCTAAGGCAGCTGCCACCATTACCGATCTCTTCAGAAATTTGGGTAAAGTATTTTTCATGGTTATTCTTTATTGATGAAAGAGTAAAGCGTGAATTTCCTCAAAGGATTTGTAAGGATGAGCCATTTTTGATAAGCGGTGTATAAGCGGAATCAAAGGCAGATAAGCGGAGGTCTGATTTTTTAATACATGTGATCACTCTTAGGCCTGTAAGTAGACAGGTCATGAAGCCGTGGATTAAATTCTCTAAAAGCTAACGCTTGGATAATGGTTTTCTGAAAGAGTATTGGCAGATTTGGGAACAATCAGCTCTGGGTGCTGGTTAGGTTACTAGCTGAGTCAGGATAGGATTAGTTGTACTACTTTCTTCGAATAGATACTTTCACAGTCCGACCATTTTTGTCTCGTCTTTTTATCTTTTATTTTAGCATATCATCAACCTAATAAATCTACCATGGAAGAATTTGGAATATCGCAGGAAACCGCGGATGAACTTTACGCACAGGGAATCAGTCTAGCTGCTGAAATTGCGCTGAGAATCATCGCTGCACTGCTTTTTTACTTTGTAGCAAAATTTATAGTTACCAAGCTACTGAACGGTCTCAAGAAATTTTTGGAGAGGAGAGACGATTCTCCTTCACTGAATGATTTCCTTTTGGGACTAGGTAAAGGTCTCGGATATGCCTTTATCATAGTCGGCGTGGCTATGACATTGGGCGTGCCGGGTAGCTCCTTTTTAGCAATCTTCGGTGCTGCAGGTCTCGCTATTGGTTTGGCTCTTCAAGGCTCTCTCTCCAATTTTGCAGGAGGGATTTTGTTATTGGCATTTAAGCCTTTCAAGGTAGGGCATGTCATAGTCGCTCAGGGTCATACGGGGATCGTGGCAAAAGTCCAGATTCTCTACACTCATTTGAAGACATTTGACAATCAGGAAGTGATCATCCCGAATGGACCACTTGCCAATAATGATATTGTCAATATGAGTACGCAGGAAACCAGAAGAGCTGAGTTGAAAGTAGGAGTGGCTTATGGTACCAATATCAAAGAGGCAAAAGAAATCATTCTTAAGATTTTTGAAAACGACCCAAGAGCTCTGAAAGATCCAGCGCCTTTCGTAGCATTGAACAACTTCGGTGACAGCTCCTTGGACATCGTGGTGAGGGTTTGGGCCAAATCGGCCGATATGTGGCCTATGTATTTTGACGGTATGGAGGCGATCAATTCTGAATTTGAAAAACATGGAATTGAGATCCCTTTCCCGCAACGGGTAGTGCATCAAGCTAACCCTGAATAAACAAGCAAAACAAAAAAGAGGCGAAAGCCTCTTTTTTGTTTTCAAACCCTGCTGATCAATATTCGATCAGCACTTCATTCAGAGATTTTTTTGTTATATCAGGCACGTAGGTTTTTGAAAGAGGACGGCCCACTGGTAGCAACAAGAACGGCTTTTCATGACTGGGTCTGTTGAGGATCTTGGAAAGGAAATTCATTGGGCTAGGAGTATGTGTCAGCGTGACTAAACCAGCCTGATGAATGGCTGCTATCAGAAATCCACAGGCGATCCCCACAGATTCATTGACATAGTAGTGCTGAACTTTTTGATTCTTATCCAATCCATACGATTGCTTGAAGACGACAATGAGATGAGGTGCTTCTTCAAGAAATGGCTTTTTCCAATCGGTGCCGAGCGGTTTGAGGTCTTGGATCCAAGTCTCCGACATGCGGGACTCATAGCTGAGTTTTTCCTCCTCTTCTGCGGCTATTCTGATTTGTCTCTTGATAGTGGGGTCTGAGACGATGCAAAAGGTCCAGGGTTGCTTATTGGCTCCAGATGGTGCAGATGCAGCGGTTTGGATGATATTTCGGAGTACTTCGTGTGGTATAGCTTGCCTATCAAATTCCCGAATGGACCTCCTCTGTAGCATATTTTGCAAGAATGTGTCAGAGTTTTCGAGGATTTGACCATCACTTAGATTGGAAGCTCTATACAGGATATGTGGATATCCTTGGATTTCTTTCTTTTCCATAGATCAAAAAAAAGGCTATCCCGAAAGATAGCCTTAAAATTAGAAGAGGATCTGGTCAATCTACAGTTATTTCTTTCGCTCCACCCGGATAGGTAAGCGTCAATGTTTTGTCACAATTGCCATCGCCATAGTCTGCTGAAACTTGGATGCCTTCATAGGAAAATGCCACCACCCCGGATGTAGGGAGCAGCACTCCGGACTTGATACAATCTTGCTTGACTGTCAGCGGGGCTGCGGTACTGGCATTATAAGAATATCCTGCTCGTCCGATGCCTGATGCTGTGCCTGTGATACTTACAGTGTATGGATTGCTGATCGTGATGACTCGCTCTTGGCTGGATGTGTAGGTGACAAATGATCCATCTGGCCAAGTGATTTTTCCTTCTGTCACTTGAATATCGATAGTAGCTGTGACAAAGTTGAAAGCATCTACTGTAAAATTGCGCTTGCCTTCGACCAGATATCCATCCACTTCGTAGCCATCAAATGTAATCACAGCGCTGGATCCGGGGCCAGGTAGACCTGCGGTATAAGCGATATGAACTTTTCCTTTTCTTACTAAGCCTGCCGGGCTAGTGCATCCATCACCGAAATCTATCAATACGGTTCTATTTTCCTCATCATGATCTATCATCACACCAGGACAAATAGATTCATTTTGGGAGTCAAGCTTGCGGGCTCCATAGCCGCTTGCCAAAATTACTTCCAGTGTGAAATTATCCAGGTCTTCGTAGATTCTATTGACTTGGATGTCGTCATTGACCACAGCAAGGTCCGGCTCGCTATCTACAGGATCCGGGTCGGAGCCACAGGAATACATACTAAAAATCGCCAATAGGGCGAAAGCTACTAGTGCTGATTTTTTCATAGTGTTGGGGGGTTAAAAATTTATTCGGAATCAGTTTTAGATTTACCTGACTTTTGGGGACTCGCACAGCCGATATTGCGGGTAAATGGTACATTTTCAGGAATGATACCCATTTGATTCAATGAATCAGAATCTAATTCAGAGGCCTTGTCCTCACTCTTTTTTCGTTTCGAATCCTTTTTTCCCATGATAAAACTTGTTTAAAAGTAAGAAGAAGTATCCCTATAGTCAATGTGAGAGATTTCTTTTTCATTTTGGAGTATCTCAGGTCTATATTTGGGGATGAGAGTATTTGATTTTGAAAACGAACGGTTAGCGGAGAAAATTGCAGAAGTGAAAGTGAAGACGGGCCAGCTTTCGCTATTTCGCTTGTTCGTTTTTGTGGGCTTGGTTTGTTTTTTAGTCCTGTTTTTTTCAGACGCATTTTGGTGGATTTTCTTGCTTTTGGCCTCTGTGGCTGGTTTTGTCTATCTGATTCAGCAATATAATTTCCAAAAGGACCAAGGACTGATTTACCGTTCCTTGATTCAGATAGAAGAAAACAAAACTGCAAGACAAAACAGAAATCTATCTAATCTGGATCAGGGCGCAGAATTCAAAGACAAAGGCCATCCATTTTGTGATGACTTGGACTTATTTGGTTCACATTCGCTCTTTCAGCTTCTCAATCACACACAGAGTCAGACTGCAAGGGTCAAACTAGCCGAAAAACTCAAATCTCCCATGCAGCTAGCAGACTCCGAAAAGCTGCGAGAGGCTGTGGATGAGCTCTCCCAAAAGAGTGAACTACTTCGGGCCTATGAGGCAGTAGGCATGTCATTTTTTGATCAGAGTCTTTCCCAGAATCAATGGAAAAGCTGGTTGGAAACTGAGGAAAAAGGCAAGCTTTGGATGCTGGTGTCCGGAGTGATAGGTATGCTGGGCGGAGCTGTACTTTTTTTCCTTAGCTATGCGGAGGTGATTCCATTTGGATTTTTAGGCCTGTGGGTTTTGGTTGGGGTCTTTTTGATGGCCTTTGTGTTTCAACCGCTGAAAACAGCCGCAGCTAAAATCCCTTCAAAGCGTACGCTAAAAGCGTTTAGACATTGGCTGGTGTTGCTGGAAAAAGAAGACTTCCAAGCTGAATACTTGCAAAAAAGCACTGAGTCCCTCAAGGCACAAGGGGTCTTGGCTTCCGAGAAACTGAAGGGGCTGGATCGGATGGGATTTTGGATCGAAAGTCGGCTCAACGTCCTGTATATTCCGATCAACTTGATTCTTTGGACGGATTTGATCTTGTATTACAATCTGTTTCGGTGGAAAAGAAAATTTGGTGAGCAGGTGGCTCATTATCCAGCACTCCTTTCAGACTGGGAGGTTTGGGTGTCTTTGGGGGCGTTTCAGCAAGAGGTCGGGAGAGATGGAAAAGTAAAGTTGACAGAGCAGCTTTGTTTTTCTGGGCAAGAACTAAGTCACCCACTTCTTTCTCCCAAAAAGGCAATTTCAAATAGTTTTACCATTGACCGATCTGCAAAACTTACGCTCTTGACTGGAGCCAATATGTCTGGGAAGACGACTTTTATGAGGACTTTGGGTACCAATCTGGTGCTGATCAATCTAGGGTTGAGACCATTTGGAGAAAGTGTCGAGTTGGGCCAGTTTCAGCTTTATACCAGCATGAGAAATTCAGATAATCTGGGTGAAAGTGTCAGTTCATTCTATGCTGAGCTCAGCCGGATCAAAAAATTGATAGATAGGCTGGACAGCGGAGAGAAACTATTCTTTTTGCTGGATGAGATTTTAAAAGGAACAAATACCGAGGATAGGATTTCTGGAAGCGAAGCACTTATCCGCCAGCTTCAAGACTCGCCTTCGCTGGGGATCATCAGTACACATGATATTGAGCTTTCGCAGCTGGAGAATGAAATTCCTTATGTGAAAAACTATAGTTTTCACTCTGAGATCCATGACAAAACGATTGACTTTGATTACAAAATCAAGAGAGGTCCCTGCCCAAGTTTCAATGCGCATAAGCTCATGGAGCTGATGGGGATCAGGTTTCAGGAGCGGGAAAAGTAATTTTCGCAAAGTAAAGCGGGTCGACTTATCCACATTCATCGGGATTATCCTTCAGATTGTCTTATTTTTGCGCCAATGAAAACTGCTCAGTCTAAAACCCTGGGAGTACTCGGAGGAGGGCAACTCGGCCGAATGCTCATACAATCTGCCATCAATTACAATCAAGATATCCACATTTTGGATCCAGATCCCAATGCCCCATGCAAGGATTTGGCGCAAAAGTTTACAGTGGGCTCACTGAAAGATTTTGACACAGTCTACGCATTTGGAAAGGACTGTGATGTGATCACTGTGGAGATAGAAAGTGTAAATACAGATGCTCTAGCAAAGCTGGAGTCAGAAGGAAAGCAAGTTTATCCACAGCCTCATATCTTGAAACTGATCCAAGATAAGCGAGAGCAAAAGCAGTTTTATCAACAAAATGAAATTCCAACTGCTGATTTTATATTGACTGATACCAAGGAGTCGGTGATTGCAAATCAGGATTTTCTTCCTGCCGTGAATAAGTTGGGTCGGGAGGGATACGACGGTCGCGGTGTACAGATACTTCGGAGCGTAGAGGATATGGACAGTGCCTTTGAGGCACCCAGTCTTTTGGAGAAGCTGATTGATTTTGACAAAGAAATCGCAGTGACAGTAGCCAGAAATCAAGCGGGTGAATTGATCGCCTATCCGGCAGTAGAGTGTGCATTTCATCCTACAGCGAATTTGGTAGAGTTCCTTTTTGCGCCAGCGGAGATTTCTCCTGAAGTGGAGGCAAAAGCGCAAGAAATCGCAAAAGAGGTGATTTTGAAGTTGGATATGGTTGGGATTTTGGCTGTAGAGATGTTTGTCACCAAAGAGGGTGAAGTGCTGGTCAATGAAATCGCCCCTCGTCCGCACAATAGTGGCCACCATACAATCGAGGCTAATATTACTTCTCAGTTTGAGCAGCACTTGAGATCGGTGATGAATTGGCCATTGGGCAATCCAGACCTTCGGTGTCCCGCTGCGATGATCAATCTACTAGGTGAAGACGGCTACACTGGGGAAGCTTATGTGGAAGGGCAGGAAGAAGCAATGCAGGAAAAGGGTGTGTTTATCCATCTTTACGGGAAAAAATTGACGAAACCTTTCCGTAAAATGGGGCATGTGACGCTTTTGGATGAAAGTGTCGACCAACTCAAAACCAGAGCAAACCGAATCAAAGATCTAATCAAAATAAAATCTAAATCATGAATCCACAGGTAGGAATAATCATGGGAAGTCAGTCTGATCTTCCAGTAATGGCAGAGGCTGCCGAAATTTTGGAGGAATTGGGTGTAAGTTTTGAAGTGACCATCGTGTCGGCGCATCGTACTCCTGACAGAATGGTAGACTATGCAAGATCTGCAAGAGATCGCGGTTTGAAAGTAATTATTGCTGGGGCTGGTGGAGCAGCTCACTTGCCTGGAATGGTAGCTTCTATGACCAGTCTTCCCGTGGTGGGTGTGCCAGTCAAGAGCTCTAACTCCATCGATGGCTGGGATAGTATCTTATCTATTTTGCA
The DNA here is from genome assembly GCF_000429465.1 of Algoriphagus vanfongensis DSM 17529. Taxonomy (GTDB): domain Bacteria; phylum Bacteroidota; class Bacteroidia; order Cytophagales; family Cyclobacteriaceae; genus Algoriphagus; species Algoriphagus vanfongensis. The sequence continues at coordinate 460,849 of NZ_AUBX01000015.1, forward strand.
AATGCCAGGGGGAATTCCCGTGGCTACAGTAGCTTTGAATGGTGCAAAAAATGCCGGTATTCTGGCAGCTTCCATGGTAGGGGCTTATGATACTGTCATCGGAAAAAACCTAGATGAGTACAAGGCTTCTCTGAAAGACAAAGTCGAGAAAACGGCTGTGGATCTGGAAGAGAAAGGATGGAAAGCGATTTTGAAGAAATGATAAAAGGCTGTCAAATTTGACAGCCTTTCTACTATGAATTGGAGACGAATCATCCGTTTTAAGATTGGAGATGTGCCCTGGGAAATCCCACTTAACATACTCCTGCTGCTCATAGCCATCACTGTGCTGCTGATGGCTGGTGGAGCGTATTTGGGTGTTCAGTTTGCCCAGAGTCAGGCTAGTCCGTAAAGATCCCCCAGCCGTCATCGTGCTTCTCGCTAGGATCAAATCCTGCGATCCACTCCAAGAAGAGTTTTCTGTACTCCTCTATTGCTTCCCGTAGCAGTTGGAGATGTTCCTCGGCATGGGTCTCTTCCATTGCTAGCTGGTAGGTCATGGTATGGAGACTTTTAGCATGTACTTTCATCAAGACAGCATTTTCCATTTTGAGTACGAAGTCCGGAATGCCTTCTGCTCCTGCAAATTTGGAGCTCATCAGCATAGCGTCCTCCATCATGATACTGCCATAAAGTTCCCTTCTGGCTTCATCCAGACTTCCCACCAAGGCCTTGGTCAGACCGACGATTTCTTTCGCCTTTTTCATCAAAGGATGTTTGTAGATGCGTTCTTGCTCTTTTCGGAAGTCAAACTCATCTTCTTCATCAAAATCGTCGTCAAAATCGTCCCACATACATTAAAAAGTTTAAGTGCTAGTTTTTAAAAAGGCAATTTGTCCTCTTCACTATCAGAGTAAAAAGTGTCTACCTCAGGCATGTTATTGGATGGTCCAGGATTGGCTCCGGTCTTTTCCACTCTGAAGGCTTTCACTTCGGTATACCAGCGGTTGTTATATTCGCGGCTTTCTACATCTATACTTAGGGTAACCTGCTCTCCAACTGCCATTGGCATTTGATCGATTTTGTCGCCCCAGATCGCTACGCATACTTTTTTTGGATATTGGCCTGGAGTCTCGACGATATATTCTTGCTTTCTCCAGTTGTTGCCACTTTTAGAATTTCCACTTACCTCAGCCAGTTTTTGGATTACTTTTCCAGACAGTTCCATTTTTGATTTTTAGTTTTTCTCGAACAACGAAGGTAAGCAATGTGGGTTGAAAGTCCTGATTTGGAAAAAAGAAAACAAATCTAGTTTGAGGTTGTATTTAACATTTTTTGGCATTATGATTGACTATTTATGGATTCCTGCAGAAATAATCTGGAATTTTAATCTAAATCCGACCATTGAAACAGAATATTGTTTTGAAGGTGAGGCGAGATTTAAAAATGACTTTCAAATCTTTGCAGGGTATAGTGCAAAAACATATTTTTAAAACTGTTTCAAATTCTCTCATTCTAAAAAAATACTATGGCTTAAACTTTTACGTTGTATCTAAACCAATTCAAATGAGTAAGCGAATAGGTCCTAAGGACAGCGAGTTGATAGCTCAATATAGGAATGGCAGTGAAGCTGCTTTCGATCTTTTGGTAGATCGGTATAAGTCAAAAGTATTTACCACAATCTTCCTGATCGTCAAGGATCAGGATTTGGCAGAAGATCTGCTTCAGGATGTGTTTGTAAAGGTGGTCAAAACCCTCAATTCGGATCGTTATAATGAAGAGGGGAAATTTCAGCCGTGGATTATGAGAATCGCTCACAATCTGGCGATTGATCATTTTCGCAAATCCAGGCGCTATCCTACCATCATGATGGAGGATGGATCGAGCTTGTTCAATTCTCTTCGGTTTGCTGAAGAAAATGCCGAGGACAAGCAAGTCCGGGAAGAAGATATTCAGCTAGTGAAAAAGCTGATAGAAGAGCTTCCTGATGCTCAAAAGGAAGTATTGATTATGAGACATTATATGGAGATGAGTTTTCAGGAAATCGCAGATCAGACCGGAGTAAGTATCAATACTGCTTTGGGAAGAATGCGCTACGCTCTGATTCATTTAAGAAAGAAAATGAAACACTTAAATTTTGCCTATGACAAAACTATTTACCCCAAATGACCTGATACGATATGTCTATCAGGAAATGCCGGAGGTAGAACAAGAGCTCTTAATGCAGGCCTTGCGCAGTGATGAAAAACTGATGCAAGAATACGTAGAATTGCTGAGCGCGATAGAGCAACTGGATCAAATCCAGCTTCAACCTTCGGAAAAAGTAGTAAAAGCAATCAAGCTGAAAGCTAAGTCTACGGGACTGCAAAAAGTCTGACTATCGGTAACCCCGCAATTGCGGGGTTTTTTTTATGCTTATTTGATAAACTGAATCGCTTGCTGGATACATTGGGAGTAAGTCAGAATATCAAACCCGTGCCCTTGATTTTGGATAGGATAAAATTCATGGTCTACCACGTTGTTGTTCAAGGCATCTTCAAGAAGTAAGGCTTGGGAATATGGAACTACCTGATCATCGGTACCATGAAAGAAGATAGTGGGAGGAGATGTGTCTCCGATGAATTTTACTGGGCTTGCCTGCTCATACAGGAATGGGTGAGTATCAGGTGTCCCTCCGATGAATTCAGTCAGACCAAGTGCTGTTTGTGTGTTGAATTTGTAAAGTTCGGCCAAGTCAGTAGGTGGGAAGAAAGCAATAATATACTGTATGTCACCGATCATTTTTAGCTTATATCCATGCAATAGCGCCAAATGTGCTCCTGCGCTTGCTCCCGCTAATACGATCTGACCGTCTATATTCCATTCCTGACTTTTGCTGAGAATCAATTCGATAGCTGATCTCACATCATCTGCCTGAGCTGGAAAGGGGTTGGTTTTGTTTTCTGTATCATACAGGCGGTAATTGATCGAAGCGAATGCATAGTCTGTGAGTTCCTGCTCCATAAGAGGCTTAAACTGATAAAATTCGGATTTGTCTCCGCTAGTCCAACCTCCTCCATGGATATATATAAGGAGTGGGGTTTCCTGCAGATTTCTTCCTTCGGGCAAAAAGATGTCCAATGTTTGATTGACTCCAGTCCCATAGGAGAGATCCGTTATTTCCAGAGCAGGAAGTGGATCTTTGCTATCACTGTCTTCGGAAGAACTACAGGATTGGATCGCAGCGAGTGCGAGTAGAAGGACACCAAAGAGAAAAATGCGATCAAAAAGATGTTTCATATCAGAACCATTTGATGAGAGAATTGATGATTTGCTTTGTTTTAGTGCCATAAGGTGGTCTCAGAAGAGATGCATTATTAAAGCCTATTCTCTGCTTGAGTACTCCTTTTTCATTGCTAAATGCCAAAAATCCATAATAGCCGTGAGATTTGCCGATTCCACTCGTATTCACTCCTCCGAAAGGAAGTTCCTGATGCATGAAGTGAAGGACACAATCATTGATTACGACATTGCCGGAGCTCGTTTCTTCTAGGACTAGGTTGGTTTCTTCTTTGTCTTGAGAAAATATATAGAGAGCTAATGGTTTGGGTTTGGAATTGATGTAATCAATGGCCTGATCCAAGTCTGTATAGGAAAGAATAGGCAAAATAGGGCCGAAGATTTCTTCGTGTGCTAGGTCCATGCTCTCTGTGATCAGGCTAAGTAGAGTGGGTTCAAAAAACCGATGATTCGGGATTCTTTTGCCTCCAAATTCTAGTTTAGCTCCCAAGTTCAATGCATTTTCAAGAAGATTATCAAGTCTTCGAAAGTGCTTGTCATTGACCACCTTAGTGAGGTCTTTACTATTTTCTATTCCTTTATAGTCTGGATCAAACTGCTGTTGAATGGCGATTTTTAACTCATCCAATAACCTGTCCTTGATCGATTCATGAACCAAAAGATAGTCTGGAGCTACACAGGTTTGTCCGCAGTTGATGAGTTTTCCATAGATAATTTTGGAAGCGGCGTCTTTGATGTCGGCTGAAGGTCCTATTAAAGTAGGAGACTTTCCTCCTAGCTCTAAGGTGACTGAGCTTAGGTTTTTAGCGGCTTCCCCCATGATGATTTTTCCAACTTGAGGGCTCCCTGTGAAAAAGATGTGGTCAAAAGGGAGTTCAAGGAGCTCTTGAGAAGTTTTGGCATCTCCTTGCACTACAGCTACCTCACTCGTTTCAAACAAGTCTAGTATCATTTTTTCAATGAGTCCGGAAGTATGAGGAGTCATCTCTGAAGGCTTGATGATAGCGGTACATCCTGCCGCTAATGCAGAAATGAGAGGACCAATCGCCAGATTGAATGGGTAGTTCCAAGGCGAAATGATCAGTGTCCGTCCCTTAGGTTCTGCATGGACAAAAGCCTTTGTCCCCATCATGGCAAGTGGAGTCGGCACAGCTTTTGGCTTCATCCATGACTTTAAGTTTTTGATCGTATGATTGATCTCGGTGGTGATGGGGTAGATCTCACTAAGATCTGTTTCTACTTCTGATTTCTGAAAATCATTCCAAAGGGCTAATCGAATCTCCTTCTGATTTTGTTTGACCCAGGATCTGATCTTGGCTATTCTATCTATTCTTTCTTGGAGGGAGGATCTTCTCCATTGTTGTGCAGTTGTTTTTTGAGATTCGAAGAGGCTATGAGTGCTGTCAATAGCCGGTTGTTTCCATTCCATCATGATAGATTCAAGGTAATCAATTCCATGCCAATAAGCCATTTTAAGTTTTGCGGTGGATAGCACGTGAGCACTTTTTGATCAAGGTCAACACTGACTATGGATTTTGTTTAACAAATTATCTATAACAATAAACAAAAATCATTATTTAGGCTTTAAAAATCATTTCATAACAAAAAAAATGTATTACAAATCAAAATATTGATTCAAATGCTTGGAAATGAAAAACATAAAAGTGTATTTTTATGGCAAATTAGTATAGATAAGTGAGTTAATTCTTCTGTGATGAGTTTGATTTCAGGAGATAAAGTAAGGTTTAGGTGGTGTTCTTTTCCATGATTGATGCCGCTAATAATCTGATAATGAAAAGAATATAGAGCAACGTTTACGAACTCGAAATTTTAAATTCTAACGATATGGACCAGTTATCCTGTTGTCAACAAATCTCCAAACTGCCTGTAGGTGGATTTTTATGGGGAAAGAGAAAAATTGATTTTTGGAAGAGTGGATTTTTTGCATGGGTTTTCTTAATGTCCATGTTTGCATTTTCTCAGCAGTCTTATTCACAAGGGCTAGGGGATCCTATCTTCATCGAGGATTTCGGATCCGTAGGTGATGGGAGTGCCTACCATTCCTATGACGACCAGCGTGTCGGTACCGGTGGTCGTCCTGTTTACTTCAAGGACAATGGCCTACCATACATCAATTCAATAGATTTTTTCACTCCATTTAGATGGAGTTCAGGAGATCCATATCGGGATAATAGAATCGGAATAGGCCCAACAATTGCTTCAGGGGTATCCTACAATGGTACTATGCCTTCAAGTGTCTCAAATGGAAATTGGGGACCTGTATTTAAAAATGGTACAAACAATACAAACAGTTTAGATGGTGTAGGAGGATACTCCTTAATTAATGATTCTAGAGGTTATTATCAGTCCTACTTAGGCTCTGCCCCCGACCATTCTACAGGGGATTTTACAGGATATATGTTAGTGGTAGATGCTCACTCATCTACCACGTTGTATTTTGATAGGGTTATTGATGATTTATGCGCGGGAACAAAATTTAGATTTTCTGTATGGATCAAAGATCTCAACAATCAAGGATCTGCAAAACCTCAAGTAAAATTTAAAATTTATAATGCTGATACCTACGTCAGTGCCACTTCTAGTGTGGGATTGATCGGGAGTAAATCCACTTCAGGAAATGATGTAACTCCTGCAAATACTTGGAAGCAATTATTTTTTGATTTTGAAATGCCTGCAGGAGTTAGTAGTGTAAGGCTACAGATTGAAAACATAGTAGGTACGCAATATGGTAATGACCTGGCTATTGATGATATTAGTTTTGCTCCTATTGGACCAGAGGTTCTGCTTTCAGGAGATGCTGCTGTTTGTCCAGGATCAGATCCAGGTCTATATGCTACAATTACTGAGTCAAACTCTGACTATCGCTATCCAGGGCCACTTACTTATTTTCAGCTTCAGTATAGATTGCCTGGTACAAGCAATTGGTCAAACATTGGAGATGTAGAGTCAATCGCCAGTACTAGTACAGACGATGTAGTTTTTCCAAACCCATACTCTGATATAAATGTAGTTTTAGATAATACCAAAAGTTATGAATTCAGAGTTTTGGTTGCAGGGGATGAAGCAACACTGGACAGTCCGTATTGTAGATCTGTTTCCGAAAAGTTAGTCAGTATTTATGAGCACAAAGTCGAGCTTACAGCGAGTCCAAATGAAGTATGTGCGGGGTCGGACGCTGTAATTACCTCTTCCTTGACTCAAACTCTTCAAGGTGCTTCTTATGTCTACACATGGGAGAAACTAGATGGGACAACTTGGTCAGTCGTAACTGATAGTGATAATGACGATACTCAGTTAACCTTGACCAATCTTCAATCGAGTAGTCAGTTTAGACTAACAGTAGCCGTCAATGGAGATGAGTGTGACTTTGCTAATACGACTACAACCATTGATGTTTTTGTTGCTCAAAATGCAAATGCAGGACCGGACCAAAATCAATGTGGAAATGGGACCTTTACCTTAGCAGGCAATGAGCCCGGTGCTGGAGAGTCAGGAACGTGGACTTTCGTTGGAGATGCACATGGTGCCTTCATTTCAGATGTTAATTTATTCAATACTTCTGTTTCTGGAGTACCAGTAGGACAAAGTGTCACTTTGAGATGGACGTTGAGTTCCACAGAAGTTTCAGGTTGTATTTCCACGCCAGATGACATTGTGTTGACTAACAACGCCATCCCGGCTGCGCCAATAGGTACTACTTATACAGTCAAGAGAAATACAGGTAGCTATGATTTCTTAGCAACACTCTCAAATCCATCCAATACACTAAGATGGTATGATAATGCAACTGGAGGAACTCCATTGGCATCTACACCTTCTAATAATAGCAGTGTTCTAGGGTCCTTTAATAAATACGTAAGTGAGGTCAATGCAGCAGGTTGTGAAAGCCCAAGGGTCAAAGCCACTATCAATGTTGAATCTGATCCTGATTTTCCAGAGTGTACCCCCGAAGAATTCAATTGTACCACCAATAATTTGAACTTCCCTGCAGTATATCTTAGTGATGTTAATGGAACTCCAATTACGAACAAATCATGTACAATAGGCTCAAGTCAAGAGGTATATATTGCAGTTAATATCCAGCAGAATTCAAATACAACTCGATATTATGCGAGACTTTTTGCTTCACTATATATAGGAGATAATCCTGTTCCAATTTCAATTAATACTTCCCTTGGAAATATCAACTCCGGAAGTCAGGTAATCACTCGCGTATTGACTGATTCATTTAATTGGGAGTGTGGTGATGCTTTGGAATTAAAGAATATTTTGGTTGTCTGGAAGACTAATCCAAACCAAATTCCTGATGAATGTGATGATTACAATCCGGCTCAGTCAGAGTGTGCGCCAAGTATTTTTGTGACAGTTCCTCTTTCAATTGATTTTAATTACGAGGCTTGCACTATTGGAGGAAGCACCACGGTCAATTTTACTTCTGTTTCTAATGGGGGCTTTACACCATATACTTATGAGTGGGATTTTGATAATAATGGAACTGTAGATTCTACAGATCCAAATCCTTCCCATGTATACACGTCAGGGTCTAGTGCAAATGTTAAGTTGACACTTAAAGATTCTGATTCACCAGTTACCACAATATCTACGACAAAAACAGTCAATTTCCCGAGTGATATCACACCGACTTTGACGATTGTCAATCCAACTTGTTCGAATGATAAAGGCTCTTTTTCATTTGTTAGGAAACAGGGAGTTCAATATTCATTGGCATCAGATTTTAGCGTGCTGATTGATGGTAGTACAGTCTTAAATCTTCCAGCTGGATCTAGTGGTACACTATATGTGAGGTCAAGTGTAAGTTGTACTACATCTGTACCTTACACAATAGGTGATCAGCCTTTGCCACCTGCTGTTCCTGTTATTTCTGTAGTGGATCCGACTTGTAGTGATCCTTCTGGTTCTGCTTCAATTGTGAGCCCCGTTGCTGGAGTTGAATATTCTCTTTCAAACTCATTTGCAGTTACCAATACAGTTTTCGGTAATCTGTCTCCAGGAAACTATACGATTTTTGCGAGAACAATTGGCACTACGTGTGTTAGTTCTGAATCATTTGTCATTGATACGCCTCCTACAAATGCTCCAGCACCTGTGGCTGGACCTACACTTACAGTTTGCGAGGGGTCTGATGAGGTAGAATATAGTATTTCTCCTTCTCAGGGTTATACGCTTATTTATTATGAGTCTAACGATCCTTCTGCTGCGCCGCTATCGGGTGTGCCTACTGTAAATCCTGAGACTAGCGGCATAGGGACTTTTTCAGTTTGGGTCAGTCAAGTTAAGGACGGACAATGCGAGAGTGAGCGTGTTAATGTTTCTGTAGAAGTGGTTAATTGTGGGGTATCTATTTCGAAAATTGGAGAATTCAAAGGGAATGGGGAATGTACTGAAGTTGGAGATCCTATTGAATATACCTTTACGGTGACGAACACTGGAGTAGTTAAACTTACTAATGTGACTGTTTCAGAGTTGAGTTTTTCTGGTACCAATGGAGTACCTTCTATAGCTTTTGTTTCTTCTTCAGCGAATAGTCCACAGGGTACATTAGAACCTGGAGAAGTTGCAATTTATAAGGCTACTTATCTGGTTTCTCAAGAAGATATTGAAGTCGGTAAGGTAGAGAATCAAGCACAGGTAAATGCTGATGCAGGAACCTTAAATCTTGAGAGTATTTCCGGTTCCGGTTTTGATTTTGGAGAATGGAATTTAATTGTTCGCAATAATGTAACTAACTCTTCGGAAGTTGAAGGTTCAGCCTTAATTGGTGGTAATCTATCTGGAACTTCAAATTATTCCATTTCTTCGGTAACAGCATCAAATGGTGCTGGTTTAATGGTTGGAGGAAATGTATTAAGTGGAAGTATACAGATCAACCAAGGAGGAGATTTTTATCTTGGAGGGTCCGTTTCTGGTACAATTAATATGAATGGAGGAACTCAGTTTTCTACAACTGAAATTCCTTCTCTAATTGGGACTGCTTTTGCTCAAGCCAATGCGTTGTCTTCTTATCTGGCTGCTCTAACAACAACTGGTACCATTGATGGTGGAGGGAATATGAGCTCGGCCACTACAACCAATGTAAATGGTGAGGAGGTAGCAGTTTACGCGTTGACTCAAGCCGCATTTAGTGGGGGACAGTTGAATCTCAATTTTGGATCTGCGGATGTTGTTATTATAAATTTTGATGCGTCTGGAAATGGAGGCGTTGCTTCATTGAATGCTCCGCCTAACCTCATCGGAGGTTTTACTAGTGGACAAAGAAAAATCATTTGGAATTTTATCAATACGACTCAGGTGAATGTAAATAATTCATTTGAGGGCATGCTATTAGCTCCAAACGCAAATTTAAATCATACAGGAGGTCAGATCAATGGAAATGTTATCGTGGATAATATTTCTAACATGGCAGCTGAGATTCATGATTATATTTTTAATGCTGGTCTGACAAATGTTGGACAAACAGGGCAATCAGGTAAGACTGTAGTCGAGTTGTGCCAGACGCCTTCTTTAATGATTACTAAGACAGTAGATCCGACGAACATCAGTTCTCCTTCGACCTTGACTTATACGATCAGTGTAACCAACGAAGGCAACGTAAGCTTGACCGGTGTTGTGGTCACCGATCCATTCACAGACGGGGTGACTCCGCTGGTATTGGATAGCGGAGACACGGACAACGACGGCGAGTTGGATCTGGATGAGACCTGGGTTTACTATGCGAGCTATGAAGCGGACCAGGATGACGTGGATGCGGGAGATGACATTGTGAACACCGCGTATGTGAACAGCAACGAGACGGAAGAGGAAGAGGCGA
>NZ_AUBX01000016.1 GCF_000429465.1 Algoriphagus vanfongensis DSM 17529
TCACCAACATTGCGACAGCGACAGGTACAGATCCAGACGGAGGCGAGACAGGAGGCACAGATACAGTGATCGTACCGGGCATAGATGCTCCGAGCATAGAGCTGATTAAAACAGCAGACGTCTCCACTTACGATCAAGTGGGTGATGTGATCACTTATACCGTTACTGTCACCAATACCGGAAACACAACTTTGACTAATGCATTGGTAACAGATCCACTTACAGGCTTGGTAGAAACATATCCTGTCATGACTCCTGGTGAATCAATCACCTTTACGACGACTTATTCTGTTGTAGAGACTGATATGGAAGCTGGAAGCATTACAAACACAGCTTCAGTGATTGCTCAGGATCCAATGGGCAATGATGTGGAAGACAGCGATTCCGCAGTCGTGGTGACAGATGCTCAACCGGATATCGAGATTGTAAAAACTGCCGATACGGAAATAGCTATAGCCAGTGGTCAGGTGATCACCTATAGCTTAACTGTCACGAATACTGGAAATGTGGATTTGGTAGATGTTCATGTGACAGATCCTTTGACAGGCTTGGATGAGACGATTACCAGCATTTCTCCTCAGGAATCAGTAGAACTGATTACTACCTATACAATCACAGAATCTGATGTAGCAGAGAAAGATTCCATCGTCAATATCGCTTATGTGTCTGCTCCAAATCCAGCGGGACCAGATCCATTGACGGATGAGGATGATGCGGTCACTTTGCTTGAATGTAATGGTGAAACAGTGGTAACGGGTCTGATCTATCACATACTTGGTCAAGAAGGTTTGGCACAAGTGCCAGTGATACTCCTTCCAGGCGAAAATACCCCTGGTGATACCTTGATCAGTGTGACAAATGGCTTTGGTAGATATCAATTCTTTGGAGTCGCGGCCGGAGATTATAGAATTAAGGTAATTGATGAAGGTCTTGAGCTCAACCAAGGGTTGAGAGCCATCGATGGCGATGAAGCCAATATCACCGTAGAGCCTTGTAATTACAATCCTGTTGACTTCAGATACGCCAGAACCGGTTCTGGTCCAGTAGCCAACAATCCTTTCTTGAGAGGTTTTGTCTGGTATGATATAAATGGGGATGGAATAGAAAATGAGTGGTACGATGCCAATGGAGATGGTGAAGTGACACAAAACTATTTGCTCTCAAATCAAGCAATCAGCGTTTACAGTTGGGAATGGCTGGATCTCAATGGAGATGGAAGCTATGAAGGTCCAGGGAACGAAGGAGAGTTGAACAGAGCAGGGTTTGGTAATCCTGCCGGGCAAAATATCTCGATCAAAGGGCCAGACGGCTATGAAGCAATGGCCACCGTAGGCCAGTTAGGTAACTGGAAACATGAATTGACTCAGTTGCTTCCATATGGTGAATATGAGGTGACTTTGGTGACAGATCCAGTATTTGATGCGAATGGGTTGAGGCTAGGCGCTTCTGGTCTCGTCAAAGTACTTCCAGAGGCAGCTGCCCGAATGAATGAGGCAGAAGCATTGGATAGATTGGTGTGTGAGGTGACTACTCCGATCACCCAAACTGGTTCAGTGACTCGAGAAGATCCTACAGCATTCAACTTTGATTATGGATTGAGATGTTTCCTAGTAGATGATGAAGTCAATCTGGCTGTAGTGAAAACCTCCCATGAGGTGGAAATCTACGAAGGCGATGAATTCAGCTACGATGTGACTTTGAGCAATATCGGAGGTACTGATGCGACAGAACTGGTGCTGACTGATGAGCTGCCGCAAAATGTCACGTATCTCAGCTACGAGGTAGTGAGCAATCCTACTGATGCGACAGTAGACGCCTCAGTGACAGGTAGCCGAATCACTTGGACGATACCTTTCTTTACCGCAGATGCCGAGCTTGCGATTCGCATCTTTGTGAAAGCTGGTGATCCGGGCATCATCACCAATGTCGTAGAAGTGTCAGCTAGTGAGACGGATACGGATGAGGATGACAATCAGGATACTGATGTCAATGAGATACTTCCGTTCCATATTCCGAATGTCATCACACCTACTAAAGTAGATGGAGATAATGATACCTTTGTGATTCAGGGTCTAGGTAAGTTTGTAAGCAATGATATCGTCATATTCAATAGATATGGGGATCATGTCTTTGAAACAGAGGACTACCAAAATGACTGGGATGCACCAGGCCAAGTAGCCGGCACATACTTCTATATCCTAAATACAGTCGACAAAGATGGAAACAAACATGAGTTCCAAGGCTGGATTCAGGTGATCAAAGATTGATGATCATTGCAAAGGCTTCCAAATTTGGGAGCCTTTGCTTTTTCTAGTCACTTCCGTTTCTCCAATTCAGCTAGCCAGAGGAAGTGAAGCTGCTATTTCATGGACCTTCATGACTCCTTTCTTAAATTTCTAGTCATCTGGTCTTTCACAGGAGAATTCTCAGCGCAGCACCACTCACTATATAATCTCCATTACTATTCCAAGCATCCGTCAAGGAAGTTTTCTTTAAGTTCCCTTTACCAATTTATTATAGTTGGAAAATCAGCTTTGAAGGGCAATTCCAAATATTTTACTTTGATATGCGCTAATTATTTCAGCTTTGGAAAATTTGGATTCTTTTTCTTTGCAAGAACTCGTGAAAGAAATTTCTCAAGGAAATGAAACCTCTTTTGAGGAGCTTTATCGACTTTTTTCTTCCAAGATTTACCATACATCCAGAAAGATGAAACTGAATCATGAAGAAGCGGAAGAGGTGGTGCAGGAAGTGTTTTTGAATATTTGGAAAAACAGGGCAAAGCTCGACCCTGGCCTTTCCATCAATGCATATATGATTGCGATTATCAGATCTTTAGTGATCAAGAAAAATCAAAAGGAAGCCCGATTTTTTGCTTTCCAACAATATCAAATTCCCTTGTCCGAATCTCTCGCTTCCCAGGCTCCGGATGAAGACCTCATTTACTCCGAATTTCATGAAATCTCCATGGAGATTATTTCTCAATTGCCGGCAGGTCAAAGACAGATTTTTAAGCTGAAGCATTTGGAAAATCGCAGTGTAGAGGAAATTTCAGGGAAGCTGAATCTCTCGGCAAGGACAGTCGAAAATCAAGTTTTTAGAGCTACCAAAACCTTCAAAGACCGCTTGTCTAAACTCGAAATAGTTTCTGTAAGTATTTGGTTTTTAGTGTCAAAATCCATCTTTTTATTCGATGTTATTTGATTGTTAAGAATCTGATTTTGGCTTAACAATTATTTTCCTCTTTTTTTCAAACTCTCCGTGAGTAGTTTTTTTCTCCTGAGGCTATATAAGTCTGTAAATAACCAGGAATGAATTACGATCGCAAAGTCAGAGAATTTTACGAGGGCAAGTTGAGTAAAGAGGAAGCTAGCGAGTTCTTAAAATTTCTCGAAAGTAAAGAGGCCGAAAAACATGTTTCGTCAGAATTGATACGGCTGTGGATATCTCAGCTCAAAGAAGACGAATATGCATGGAATAGGGAGGATCTCTGGCAAAAACTCGACCCAAAGAAACAAACAAAACCTATCACTACCGTCGGAAAGCAAAGATGGTTGCAGGGGTCTGCTTCTGCTTGGCTCAGGGCTGCGGTTGTGATTTTGGTAGTTGGCTTGGGTGCATTATTTGTTCTCGAGACTCAGAGAGCGCCAGACTTTCCTGCATCGGAAACGCTGCAGGAGAATTTCATAACCAAGTCAAATCCAAAAGGACAAAAAACAAAAATCGTATTGGATGATGGATCGGCAGTTTATTTGAACTCGCAAAGTAGCATCACTTTCCCGGCAGATTTTAAAACCAATAGGTCTATCCGACTACAAGGAGAAGCATTTTTTGAAGTAGTCAAAGATCCAAATCATCCTTTTGAAGTGGAGGCCAACGGCATCATCACGACAGCTCTGGGTACATCCTTTAATATTTCGACTTTCCAAAAGGATGAGCAAGTCGCGGTCACCCTAGTGACGGGTAAGGTCAAACTCAACCAACAGGGAAGAAATCAATTCATAGAACTCAATCCAGGAGAGGAATCCTTGCTTTCGCTTCAAGGCGATACGCTGGAGAAATATCAGGTAGCAGTGTCAGATAGGATACTCTGGACTGAGGGTGTTTTGAAATTTGAAGAGACGTCATTTGAAGATATGGTAGCGGTCTTGGAGCGCTGGTACGACGTGTCCATCATGGTATCTGGCAAGCCAAAGCCGCTACGTGCATCGGGTGTTTTTGACAGGCAGGAATCTCTTAGAAATGTCCTAAATGTCATGAGCAAAACCTTGGAATTTGAATTTGAAATAGAAGACCAATCTATCACCATTCACTTTAACTAACGCCTATGGAATAAGGAAGGAGCAAAAAAACAGGGATGTACTACCAATACATCCCTGCGAAATCAAAACTTAATTCTGCCCCTACATCCTCTCAGAATTGCGGTCCGGGAGTCGGGGAAAATGTTTCAATCATTCAATATCAAAATTATGCAAAAAATATTACCGTTAATAGTAATGTCTATCAAACTATTGGCCAGGGGAATTACAGTCTTATGTCTGACGGTGAGCCCTCTTTTCGCAAACTCTTCCAAAGCCCAGATCAAAGGGATAGATGAAGTAGTGGTAGTTCTGGACGGACAGCCGAAAACATTGCTCCAGTTTTTTAGAGCAATTGAGAAAAACTCAGAGTTCAAGTTTTTCTACACGGAAGAGGCATTGAAGTCCGCTGGTGAGATCGAGTTTCTCCACTCTGGAAATACCGTAGAGCAGCATCTATACAAAGTCGCTGAGCAAAGTAATCTTCGCTTTAAGCAGGTGAATAATACCATCAGTGTCATTATTCAAAAAGACGCCCAGCAGCAGCTGGTGACCAAGGAAATGGATTTTCAGAAGATATCCGGGGTAGTCCGAGATGAGTTGGGCGAGCCTATGCCAGGAGTCTCTATCTTGGTCAAAGGGACGACTACAGGTACTGTTACGAATTTGGACGGGTCATATACACTGGATGTGACACCGGGACAGGTCTTGCTTTTTTCTTTCATCGGATACGATAGACAAGAGCAGGTAGTCGGTGCAGCATCCACGATCAATGTCTCCATGTCTCCGGCTGAAAACAGTCTAGATGAAGTGGTGGTCGTGGGCTATGGACAGCAGAAAAAAGCCAACTTGACAGGTGCAGTCGATCAGGTGGAATCCGAGGCCTTCGAAAACCGACCGATATCCAATGTGTCTCAGGGACTCGTAGGAGTGATCCCAAACCTGAATATCAAAATGCTGGATGGAAAGCCGACTCAGTCTCCTTCTTTCAATGTAAGAGGTACCACTTCCATTGGACAGCAAGGCAGTGCATTGGTGCTGATAGATGGTGTAGAAGGCGATCCTAGAATGCTCAATCCTAATGATATTGCCAGCGTCACAGTCTTGAAAGATGCTGCGTCAGCTTCCATTTATGGAGCAAGAGCGGCTTTTGGAGTGGTGCTGATCACAACCAAAGCAGCTACAGAAGGCAAGACTTCCATTACGTATTCGGCTAATTTCTCTTCCAAATCTCCAACCGCTGTTCCGGATAATATTACCGAATCTTATCCTTGGGCAAAAGGATTCAGCGATGCCTGGTCCAACTGGAATGACAACGGTAACACCCCGACTTCCATCAATAAGACCATGGCTTTCTCTCCTGCATACTTGGAGGAAATCAAAAGAAGATGGGAAGACCCATCTCTTCCAAGAGTAGAAGTAGATCCATCCACTGGAGAATACCAATACTACTACAGCACCGACTGGTATCGGGAATTGTATAAGGACAGTTTCTTTGCTCAAGATCACAATCTGACTGTGACTGGCGGAGACCAAAAGACTTCCTACTACGTCAGTGGTAGATACAATGGTCAAGATGGACTTTTCCGATACAATACAGATACGTATTCTATGTATAATCTTCGGGCCAAAGGGACGATCCAGCTGACTCCGTGGCTACAGGTAGAAAACAACACCGACTACTCTCGTATGTCGTATCATCAGCCGCTCAACGTTGGGGAAGGGA
Organism: Algoriphagus vanfongensis DSM 17529; assembly: GCF_000429465.1. Classification (GTDB taxonomy): domain Bacteria; phylum Bacteroidota; class Bacteroidia; order Cytophagales; family Cyclobacteriaceae; genus Algoriphagus; species Algoriphagus vanfongensis. The sequence goes on from NZ_AUBX01000016.1 coordinate 6,025, forward strand.
GTGGTATCTGGAGAAACATGGCCGATGAGGGACACCCTCTTGCTCCATTGTTGAATCCTGATGGTTCACTTTCATTCCCGGCAGCTTATACGGTTGGGGATTATTACATCGGGAGAAATGCCGTGGACAATGTGCAACGTTTCTTGAAAAACCGTTTTGCAGCTAAAGCTGAATTTTTTGACAAGCAGCTGACCTTGAATGGAAACTTTACATTCCAGACTACTGACAATAGAGCTTTCCAAAAGAGAGTGCAAGTGCCGTATAGTAGATATGAAGGGGTGACTGGCTATACTGGTACCAATACCAACGACCTGCAAGACAGAAGAAACACGACAAACTACTATGCTACAAACCTGTATGCCAATTACTTGAAGTCGTTTAATAATTCTCATAATTTGGGCTTGTTGCTTGGGTTTAACTATGAATCCTCCGTCTATGAGAATCTAACTACAAGACGAAATGGGATAGTCTTCCCAGATGCAGAAGATCTCAATCTTGCTTTGGGACAAAGTATCGTCACGAATGGCGGCTACCAAAAATGGGCAATTGCAGGTACTTTTTTCCGAGTCAACTACGACTATCAGGGAAGATACCTACTCGAGATCAATGGTCGCTATGACGGATCTTCCAAGTTTCCAACGGATCAGCAGTGGGCATATTTTCCGTCTGCCTCAGTCGGTTGGGCAGTGTCGGAAGAGAATTTTTGGGATGTTAATCCGGGTCTCTTGACTAGTCTGAAAGTAAGGGCTTCTTACGGTTCCTTGGGAAATGGAAACATCAGTCCCTATTCCTTCACAGAGAATTTCTCCATTTCTCAAATGGGCAGAATCATAGACGGCCAAAGACCTCAGTCCACCAGCATGCCTGGAGTAGTGCCAGAAGGACTGACTTGGGAGACTTCTACTACCGCTGATATTGGCTTGGACTTCGCGACTCTGAGCAATAGATTGCAGTTCACTGGAGACTGGTATCGTCGCTGGACTACGGATATGTTTACAGTGGGACCGACTTTGCCGGCGATCTATGGGACTACGGTACCAAAAGGGAACTATGCAGATCTGGAAACTACCGGATGGGAAGCAACAATCACCTGGAATGATGATTTTATCATGGCAGATAAGCCTTTCAACTACAGCGTCAGATTGGCTATGTCAGATTACAAAGCTTACATCACCAAGTACAACAACCCGGATAAAAATCTATCAGACTACTACGAAGGTCAGCGAATCGGAGAAATCTGGGGCTATCAGGTAGAAGGGCTATTCCGCTCGGAGGAAGAGATCCTCAATTCCCCTTCCCAGTCCAATATCCCTAATACCAATACTCGAAAGAACTACGTGGGGGATTTGAAATTTAAAAATTTGGATGGAGATGATGTGATCTACCATGGCTCCAACAGGGTTGGTGATTCTGGTGACAAATCTGTCATCGGTAATTCCGAACCGAGATATACCTACGGAATCAACCTCAATGCCGAATGGAATGGATTCTTCATTGGAGCATTCTTCCAAGGAGTACTGAAGCAAGACTGGTACCCATCTGGCGAATCAAGATTCTGGGGACAATACAACCGTCCTTACAACCAGTATCCAAGCTGGCATGAAGACAATATGTTTAGAGAGGAGTTGCAAAACTTCGACGCCTATCTCCCTAGATTGGTTGGCTATGTTGCGTTGAGCAATAGAGTTCTAAGTACTCCGAACGACCGCTATCTTCAAAATGTAGCCTACATCCGCCTGAGAAATCTGCAGGTCGGCTACACACTTCCTCAGCACTTGACCGAAAAAATCAAAGCCAACGATGTGAAGATCTATCTCTCCGCAGAAAATCTTTGGACCTGGTCCTCTTTGTACAAATGGACAAAAGATACAGATGTGACCAGTATCTATGGTTCAGATCGGGACCTCAGCGGAGGCACAAGCGGAGATGGTTACAACTACCCGATGCTCAAGGCGATTTCTGCCGGTCTTACTGTTAACTTCTAATTCGACAAATCATGAAGCTATTTCATTATATATTATCACTCCTGATTCTGGCCGCAGTCACCTCCTGCAATCTGGATGAGTATCCAGTGGATACAGCCAGTAATCAAGCCATATTTGGTTCGGCCAGTGGGCTAGAACTTTACAGCAATTCATTCTATAATATCCTACCAGGTACCGACGTGGGTGTTTTCCAGGGCGATGATGCCTCCGATTTGGTGGCCAGAAATGGCGTGGATAGTTATCTGGCAGTCAATGCGCTCAGTCCGGTGACTAGTGGCGGTTGGTCTTGGTCTAGCTTGAGAAATATTAATTATTTCATCGAAAATGCTGAGACCAGCACCGTAGCCGAAAAGAATCACTACATAGGATTGGCAAGGTTCTTTAGGGCTTTATTTTACTTTGACAAGGTCAAGCGATTCGGAGATGTGCCTTGGATAGATAAAACCATCGAGGTCACTGATAGTGTAACTTTGTATGGACCTAGAGATGATCGTTTTATGGTCATGGAGAAAGTTTTGGAGGATTTGGACTTTGCCATCGAGAATATCACCTTGACTTCCGATGCATCTTCTACGCGAATCACCAAAAATGTAGCAAGGGCTTACAAAACCAGAATCGCGCTCTTTGAAGCTTCCTATAGAAAATATCATACGGAATATGGAATGCAGGATACTGCTAATGAGTGGTATCAGGAGGTAGTCACTACAGCCAATGATATCACTGGTTTTACGCTACACAGAGCAGGTCAGGAGGATAGGTCCTATCGAGAAATGTTTATTACCAAAACTCCCTATGCCGATGAGACGATCTTGGCAGTGGCATTGGATGCCAGCCTGCAGGTCTTCAGTTCTGCGAATAGACGATTTATCAGTCCGACCTATGGAAATAGACCAAGCCTGACAAGAAACTTCGTCAATACCTATCTAAACCTTGACGGAACTCCATTCACCAGCAATCCTGATTATCAGACTACTCCATTTGTGGAAGAAGTGAAAAACAGAGATTTGCGTCTCAAGCAAACTGTTCGCTTGGGAGACTATCACCGGACCGAAAATGGAATCTCAGTAGTAGCTCCTCCTAATTTCAATCAGACCTTTACAGGCTACCAGCCTATCAAATGGTGTTATGACGAGCGTTTCCCCTACGATGACGAAAGCCGAAATGACAATGCTCATATCATTATGCGATATGCAGAAGTATTGCTAAACAAAGCGGAAGCTTTGGCTGAACTGGGAACGATGTCTGCCGGTGATTGGTCAGAGACCATTGGTGCTCTTCGTGCCCGTGCCGGGATCACAGGACCTTCTTTATCTACCCTTCCTACAGAAGCGGATCCCTATTTGGCAAACTATTATCTTGGTAAATTCACCAACCCAGTCCTGCTGGAAGTCATGCGTGAGCGTGCCGTAGAGATGGTCTTTGAGGGGCTCAGACCGGATGATTTGAGAAGATGGCACATCGGAGAGCTATTCGAAGAAGCTCCAATGACAGGGATGTATGTTCCGGCATTGGGAGAGTATGATTTGAATAGCGATGGAGTCATGGATGTGTATTTCTATCAGGGAGAAAAACCAGAATCTTCCAATCCTGCTATCGCTTATGTGGATGTCAGCCCATCAGATGCAGCTGGTAGGATCCAGCTTTCCAACGGTACTTCGGGTGAAGTGATCTGGAATCCAGGTGTGAGAGAATGGTTGGATAAAAAATACCTCTATCCGATTCCGGAAGCTGATCTTATTCGAAATCCTGCTTTGGGACAAAACCCAGGATGGGAATAATCAAACTAAAAATCAACCAGCGTCAGAAGCCTTTCAATTGAGGGGCTTCTGATTGCTTTTTATCTATTTCATATGAAAAAATATCTCATCGTATTCCTCTCGGCTTTCCTTTCTTGGACTGCCTATGGACAGCAGCAAAACCCTAAAATCACAGTTTCCAGTTTCAATCTTCGGATGGATACTCCCAAAGATGGAGAAAATGCCTGGCCGAAACGTGCCGAAAATGTGAAGGCCTTGATCCAATATCATGACTTTGATATCGTCGGAACTCAGGAAGGATTTGTACACCAGTTGAATGATTTGCTTGAAATTCCAGGCTATGCCTATGTGGGGGCTGGTCGTGATGATGGAAAGTCAGCAGGTGAGCATTCGGCTATTTTGTATAAGACCGACTTATTTGAATTGATTGATTCCGGCAATTTCTGGCTGAGTGAAACGCCGGATAAGCCTGGTTTGGGTTGGGATGCTACTTGCTGTAACAGAATCGCTTCTTGGGCTCTGCTGAAGGATAAGCGATCTGCTAGAGAGTTTTATGTGTTCAATGCGCACTTTGACCATCAGGGGGTAGTAGCTCGTCGTGAATCAGGCAAACTGATGATCCAAAAAATGCAAGAAATCGCCAAAGGTAAACCTGTCATCTGTACCGGCGATTTTAATAGTACACCAGATACAGAACAGATACAGAACCTTTCAGAATTTTTAAATGATTCTTATTCGGTGACGAAAATGCCTCCTTACGGTCCAGTGGGAACGACCAATTCCTTTCAGTTTACTGCACCCATGGAAAAGCGGATCGATTATGTTTTTGTCAGCAAGGATTTTGAAGTTGAAAGCTATGCGGTGTTGACTGATGCCAAGTCTCAGCGTTATCCATCTGATCATTTGCCAGTGGTGGCTAAAGTGAAGTTTGCACACTAATCTTGGACACTCATAACAGTAATAAAGCCTGCTTCTGATGAGGCAGGCTTTTGTATATCAGGAAGTTTCGAATCTAGCTAATTTCAGGGAATATGCTCAAGTTTAAATACTCACTGCTGATTCCATTTTTAGCTATAAAAAAGCCCGACCAGTAATGGTCGGGCTTCCTTATAGTTTATTCTAATGCTTATTTATTTCCCCGGCTCTCCGATGGAGATCATTGCGCATCTGAAACCAATATGATTGGTAGCAGAGTCCTGATGCATAAATCTACGGGTACCAGGCGCTAGCCAATACGTGACATCTCTCCAGCTTCCGCCTTTGTAGACTCTCATTTCGTCAGTGATGATGGATACTTCGTAGTTTTCCATGTCATCTCCATAGCCATCTTTTCTGATAGGGTTCAAGTCGTCAGCATCCTGATAGGTCAATGGACGATACACATCATATACCCATTCGTTCATATTTCCAGCCATGTGATATAGTCCAAAATCATTTGGAGCCATGTCGTAAACGTTGGTAGGAAGGATTTCACCGTCATTTCTCTGACCACCGGAGATCCCTCCGTAGTCACCACGACCTCTTTTGAAGTTGGCCAAGAAATCACCCTGCTTTCCTTTTCTCTTCACATTGTAGGGATTTCTGACACCTCTACCATCCCAAGGATAGATTCGGCCATATTCCTGATTTTCGTCCAAGTACTGAGTTCCGATCATAGCTTTGGCAGCATACTCCCATTCAGCTTCACTAGGAAGTCGGTAGTCAGCTAGTGCTACACCTCTTTCGATCAATTGGGACTTGGAGAAAGATGAATCCAAACCTCTATCTTCTCTGATCAGCTCCTGTACATACTCAGTTCTCCATTTAGCATAAGTATTGGCTTGAGACCAAGACACACCTGCTACTGGATAAAAGTTGAACCCGGGGAATCTGAAATAGTAAGACTGATACATGTCATTGAAGGACAAAGCTCCTCCCCAAACGTCTTCAGATGGCTCCAGTTTCAAGAGTGAGTCTGCACTCACTTTCTTTTTCATGTCAAACAAAAACTCACGATAATCATTGTTGGTGATTTCTGTTTCGTCCATGTAGAAGTTCGCCAAGGTGACGGTTCTCTCCAAGTTGTCACGGAATGCCATCACATCTTCTTCCTGCGAACCCAATACCGCTCTACCACCTTGGATAAACTTCAAGTTAGGTCCGGGAATCTGTTCTGCATTTCGTGCTACGAAAAACTGGGTGGTATCATCTTCTTCAAAAGAAAACTCAGCACCAGTTGTGGCACTTTTCTTACCCGGTTTGTTGGCAGTCCTTCTACCATAGCCTGGAGTTTTGTTACAGGATGAGAGCACAGAGCCTCCGACGATCATCAGAGCTGCCACCCACATTCCACAAGATTTGTTACTGAAACGCATATATGCTAGGAGTTTAGATCTATTTGAGATGCTAATATAAAGTCATTCATAGCTACTTCCAATCAATATCAGCTTTGATATTTTTATCGAAAATGAGCTTTTGGGCCGAAATCTAAAGGATTCAGCAAAATTTTTGTGCAAAACTGCAATATTTATGCCAGTTAAATTTTTCAATTTTTAGCTTTCTAGCATGTCTTTCAGCCAGTTTTGAGCCTTCTGGATGCCCGGTACTTCAGTGACCGTAAGTATCAAACGGTTCTTGTGTTCTTTTATTTTGAACTGTCTGGAATTCAGCTGCGCAAATGTCATCAGCTGCTGGAATATCGGAGAGGAATAATAATCGTCTCGGCTCGAAGGCAAAAGGTAGCATTTCATCTGTCCGCTTTTCAAGACGAGTTTTTCGATTCCCAGCTTTTCGGCTTTCCATCTTAGTCTGACTGTCTCCATCAAATCGACTACGGATTCAGGCAAAGGACCAAATCTATCTTCCAGCATTTTGGCAAATTTCTGGAGCTCCTCTTCATCCTTGATCGAATCGAGTTTGGAATAGAGTCCCAACCTTTCCGAAATATTGCTCACATATTCCTCTGGGATCAGAAGTTCCAAATCCGTCTCAATCGTACAATCCTGGACGAGAACTTTGACTTTTTCCTTCAGATCTGTTTCAAAAAGAGCCGCAAATTCATTTTCCTTCAGCTCCTGCACGGCTTCATCCAGGATTTTGTGATACATCTCAAAACCCAAGTCGGTGATAAAACCACTTTGCTCCGCACCCAATAAATTACCGGCTCCACGGATATCCAAATCTTTCATGGCTACTTTGAAACCATCTCCCAAATCAGAGAATTCTTCCAAAGTCTGAAGCCTCTTGCGGGACTCTGGCGTCAGGCCTGACAGGGGCGGTGTTAGCAGATAGCAAAATGCCTTTTTGTTGCTTCTTCCTACTCGGCCACGCATTTGATGCAGATCGCTGAGACCAAACATGTGCGCCCGGTTGATGATAATGGTATTGGCATTGGGGATGTCTAGACCGGATTCAATGATATTGGTGGAGACGAGCACATCGTACTCATGATTGATAAAGTCCACCATGACCTGCTCCAGTTTCTTTCCATCCATCTGGCCATGAGCTCCGACTACCCGTGCATCCGGCACGAGTTTCATGATCAGATTGGCGATGCTGTCGATTTCACCGACACGGTTGTGAACAAAAAACGCCTGTCCCCCTCGTCTCAATTCATAGGCAACCGCATCCCGGATGACTTCTTCTTTGAAAGTCTGAACTTCCGTCGTCACGGGCTGTCTGTTAGGCGGCGGAGTGGCGATCACCGAGAGATCTCTGGCTCCCATCAGTGAAAAATGGAGAGTTCGTGGAATTGGAGTTGCTGTCAGGGTTAGCACATCCACATTGACTCGTAGATTTTTCAATTGATCCTTGACCTTCACGCCAAATTTCTGTTCCTCATCGATGATCAGCAGGCCAAGATCTTTGAACTGGACTTCCTTGTTCACGATTTTGTGAGTCCCGACGAGGATGTCAATTTCTCCCGATTTTACCTTTTCTACGATTTCCCGGACTTGCTTTGCGGTACGAAAACGATTGATGAAATCCACTGTCACAGGAAGATCCCCTAGCCTTTCTTTGAAAGTCTGATAATGCTGCATCGCCAAAATAGTAGTCGGTACCAATACCGCCACTTGCTTTCGGTCATTCACAGCTTTGAATGCTGCTCGGATTGCTACTTCTGTTTTTCCAAAACCCACATCGCCGCAGACCAAGCGATCCATCGGGTAGGATTTTTCCATATCAGATTTCACATCTGCTGTGGCCATTGCCTGATCCGGAGTGTCTTCGTAGATGAATGAACTCTCCAGCTCTACCTGCAAGACGGAGTCGCGCGCAAATGCAAATCCAGGGGCGCCTCTTCGTTTGGCATAAAGCTCGATGAGGTCCTTTGCGATGTCCTTGACTTGTTTTTTGGCTCGTTTTTTCTTGGTTTCCCACTCCGGCGATCCGAGTTTGGACATAGAAGGAGCCTGTCCTTCTTGGCCTGAGTATTTGGAGATTTTATGAAGGGAATGGATATTGACATAGAGGAGATCATCGTCTCGAAAAACCAATCGAACCGCCTCCTGCATCTTGCCGGCTACGTCCACTTTTTCCAATCCAGCGAATCTCCCTACTCCATAATCTATGTGTACGATATAGTCTCCCGGATGCAAAGCTTTGAGTTCTTTGATCGTGAGCGCTTTGGATTTACTCGCTTTATTTCTGGTCTTATAGCGATGGTAGCGCTCAAAAAGCTGATGATCCGTGTAGCAGGCGATTTTGGCTATGCGGTCCTCAAAACCTTCTCGCAGTCCCAAAAGCATGCTTTGGATCTGCATGGTCGGATCCAGCTCTTTGAAAATCCCCAGAAGCCGGTCGATTTGCTTGTCATTTTCTGCGGTGATGATATTGGTGAAGCCTTTCTTTTCATTTTCCGAAAAATTGGCAACCAGCAGGTCAAAATTCTTATTGAAAGACGGCTGGGGCTGAGAGCTCCATTCATGCACCGTAGAATTTTTGAGGTAAAAATGCCTTCCAAATTCTATCCGAGTAAAAGGCTCAGATTGCTGCTTGAAATCTACCCCGGACTCGAAGAGATCTTTCGGTTCCAAAACCGTCTTGGTTTGATTGGTCTTTTCCAAAATCTGCTGAAAAGCCTGCTCAGCTTTGTGAAAACACTCAGTCATCACGTCGGCTGTCAACTGAAAATCTTTGATCCAGATAAAAGCAGATTCAGGCAAAAAACCTAAAAATGACTGCCTGACCTCCTGCAAAAGCTTGGTCTGTGTGTTAGGAATCAGTGAAATCTGAGAAACCTCTGCGATCGATAGTTGACTTTCTGCATCAAAGGTTCGGATACTTTCGATCTCTTTGCCAAAGAGCTCTATCCGATAGGGATGCTCATTTGAGAATGAAAAGACATCCAAAATCCCACCTCGAATGGCAAATTGCCCTGGTTCGTAGACAAAGTCTGAGCGCTCAAAATCATAACTGGTCAAGAGTTCGCTCACAAACTCCATGTCCACTTTCTCCCCGACTTTGGCCACGAAGGTGTTTTCTTGAAGGGATCGCTTGTTGATGACTTTTTCGTAAAGAGCTTCCGGATAGGTGATGATGATGCGATCGTCACCTTTTGCATCCAGCACCTGATTGAGGATCTCAGATCTCAGCAAGACATTGGCATTGTCAACCTCCTCGTATTGGTATGCTTTCTTGAAACTGGAGGGGAAGATCATAAACTCCTCCGTCCGAAGCAGGTTTTGAAGGTCTGAATTGAGGTAGGCGGCTTCTTCTTTGTCCTGAGCGATGATCAGGTGAAAACCTCCTCTTTTTTGAAAATAACTGCTAAAAAGCACCATGTCCAGACTGCCCGAAAGTCCTTTGAGCTGATAGGATTTGCTTGTCTGCTGGCTCAAAGACTCAGATAAGGTCTGAAAAAATGGATCTGATTGGTAGATGGTAAGAAAGGCCTGACTGTCCAATGGAAGCTTGGTTTAGGTTTGTCGACGCAAGTTAGGATTTTTCTTTTTTTGGGATTAATCTGACGCCGAGCTTAGTCTGAAACATTTCCTCAAATCGATTGTTTTCATAGGCGTTGGATTAATCCACCACTTCACCCTTCCGGCTGATCTGCCGCTAATTCTATGAATCTAAAGCTAGAGACTCGCGTAAAAATGGATTTTTTGTCTGTCAAAAGTGGTTTCGATCGCCACCTTTTTGAGCAACTCAATCCTCCCTTTCCCAGAGTGAAATTGCTGCGATTTGATGGTTCAAGAACTGGAGACGTGGTCTCATTACACCTTGATTTTTTGTTTTTTAAGCAGAAATGGACCAGTCTCATCAGTGAGGATAGGACTGATGAAAGTGAGTTTTTCTTCGTTGATCAGGGCAAGGAACTTCCTTTTTTTCTAAAAGAGTGGAAGCACACACATCGCGTAATCCAGCGGGATCAGCAGAGTCTGATTGTGGATGACATCCAATTCAAAACTCCCTTTATCTGGATGGATTACCTACTATATCCTCTGATGTGGATGCAGTTTGCGGCTAGAAAGCCCGTTTACCAAAGGCTATTCGGCAAAGCTTAGATTATCGTCAGGTTTTCGCAGTTTTCGATTTGGCAGTCACCATAGAGCACCAAAGAATGAGAAGTTATAGAGGACTGGAAATTTTGTCCGATTAGATCCTTGATCTCGTTGATTTTTGGATCCGAAAACTCCCTGATTTTACGACATTGATTGCAGACATGATGGTCGTGATGCTTGTAGGTCAGGGCCTGCTCATAAAGTGCCACCTTGTCTTTGAACTGATGCTTGACGGCCAGACCACTCTCTACCAATAGGTCGAGAGTATTGTATATCGTCGCACGACTGATGGTGTAGCCCTTGTTTCTCATGCTAAGAAAAAGCCCCTCTACATCCATATGCTCATCCTCTGGGAGTGAGTAGAGCTCATCAATCACCGAAAAACGCTCAGGAGTCTTTCTGCTTCCCTGTTTGGAAAGGAAGTTTTCGAAAATCTTCTTTGCTTTTTCTATAAGAGCCTTGTCTGCCATTTTGGATTTTGTTCAAAAAATAAAGATGCTTCATTCTGTATTTTTTGTCAAACTAGATGTGGAAATCCAAGCTAATTTGATTTCAATCTAATTAAGTCAAACTCCAAATAAATTTCTGCTTTGCCTGTCAAAGCAAGCTTTGTGTGAAGTGAAAAGATTCTGAAAAAAACTGTATCTTAAAGAACTTCACCCGACCCTGTTGTGCATGTTGAAAAGACATTGGATCAGTATCTTTTTGCTTTTTTGGCTATCTCCGTATTTGGTGGAGGGGCAGGTTCCCGGCTTTTTTATGAAGGAAGAATCCAAAAAAGTGATTCTTCCATTTTATGCTTCTAATAGTCTGATCATCATTCCGGTTTCTATCAATGACAACTATCCGATCAATTTTTTGGTGGACACTGGAGTGCGTTCCAATATTCTTTTTAGCAAAGATCTGGGAGATGCTTTGGGACTGGAGTACACCCGCAAACTTAATCTGATGGGGGCGGATGGATCGGAGGAAATCATGGCTTCGGTCTCCCCTGTCAATCATCTTGATCTCGGCCCGATCGAGGGCATCAATCAAAGCTTGTTGGTATTGGAAGAGGATTTCTTGGAATTGGAGTCGGTAGTCGGAGTGCCTATTTATGGGATTTTGGGGTATGAGTTTTTCAAATTTAACCCTGTCAAAATCAACTACGATGAGGAACGAATCGAATTTTACAGACCTGATGCGTTGAAGTGGAGGCCTCCGTTTTACAAAAAACTCGAGATGACCATCGACCAAAACAAACCCTACATCCGGGCCAAAGTCAGGCAGAAGGATGGTTCCACGCTCGACTCCAAATTGCTCATCGACACGGGAGCCAATCATGGACTTCTGCTCAATCGTGAGACGAGTGAGGAGATCAAGATGCCTCCCCGATTTATAGAGGCCGAACTTGGGCAAAGTCTGGGAGGGATCCTTTATGGCTATATCGGTCGGGTCAAATGGATGAAAATTGGTGGATTGAAACTGGATGAAGTTCTCACATCCTATCCAGAAGAGACGGCATTTTCTTACATCATCAAGGAGTCCGGGCGTATGGGAAGCCTGGGTGCGGAGGTCTTGGGCAAAACCCGTTTGATTCTCGATTACCCCAGAGGTCGGGCGATGATCCGGAAGGGAGATGGCTTTTACACTCCTTTCGAATACGACATGAGCGGGCTGAATCTGCGGAAAATCCCAACCGAGGATAAGCGGTTTTATGTGGCTAGTATCCGCAAGGGTTCACCAGCTGCCTTTGTGGGCATCCAGCAGTACGATGAGGTCTTGAGTATCAACAAAATTCCTATTTTGATCTGGGAGCTTTCAGATATAGCCAAACTATTCCGTTCAGAAGAAGGTACAGTCGTCGAGCTGGAGGTGAGGAGGTATTTCGATGAGGAATTGACTCAATACGAAGACTTTACTTATCGGATTCTTCTCGAAAAGCAAATTTGACCGGGCTTCTTAAAAAATGCCTATTTTTGAATTTCAAATGTCCGGAAAACTATTTCAGTTGCCTTTCGTCCATTATCCTTTAGAAAACCAATTTTAATACAATGAAAAAATTCTTAATCCCGATTTTGATTTTAGCCGTAGTGGGTATTTTTATTTATACCAAAGCGGTCGGCACTTACAATACTTTTGTGCAGTCTGAAGAGCAAGTCAACGGGCAGTGGGCCGAGGTGGAAACCCAGTATCAGCGAAGAGCAGACTTGATCCCCAATTTGGTAAACACCGTGAAGGGATATGCCGATTTTGAGCAAGAGACTTTGACTGGGGTGATTGAGGCAAGATCCAAAGCTACTTCGATGAGCATTGATCCTACGAATTTGACACCGGAAAATATCGAGCAGTTTCAGCAGGCACAAGATCAATTGTCAGGAGCCTTGAGCCGACTTTTGGTGACTGTAGAGAGATATCCTGATCTCAAAGCCAACCAAAACTTCCTCGATCTTCAAGCTCAATTAGAAGGTACCGAAAACAGAATCGCTGTGGCAAGACGAAATTTCAATCAGGAGGTAGTAGCCTACAATACCCAATTGCGAACTTTCCCAAATAATCTGTTTGCAGGTTGGTATGGCTTCGAAACCAAAGGTACTTTCCAAGCTTCTGAAGGAGCTGAAAATGCCCCTTCAGTCCAATTCTAAAACTATGGCTGAGAAATTATTCACTTCGGCAGAAAAAGGTCAAATCGTCGATGCGATCAAGACTGCCGAAGTCACTACTTCTGGCGAAATCCAGGTACATATCGAAAATCACTGCAAAGGCGAGGTATTGGATCGAGCTGCAGAGGTTTTTGAAACTCTAAAAATGTACCAGACCAAAGACCGAAACGGAGTCTTGTTTTATCTGGCAGTCCAAGATCACAAGTTTGCCATTTTGGGAGATGCGGGGATCAATCGGGTGGTGCCTGAGGATTTCTGGGAAAAAATCAAAAACCACATGACTTCCCTTTTCAAAGAGGGAAAATTCACCCAAGGTCTGATTGATGGAATACATCAAGCCGGAGAGGCCCTTTCCACACATTTTCCCTATCAGGGAGAAGCAGACGAAAATGAGTTACCAGATGAAATTTCATTCGGATCATAAGATCCTTTCCTTAATTGTATTCCTTTTTCTAGTAAGCAGTCAGCTGCTTGCGCAGGATTTTCCGCCAGCACCCAATCCACCCCGATTGGTCAATGACTTTACACAGTCTCTAAGCAGTGATGAAGTAGCTAGGCTGGAGCAAAAATTGGTAGCCTACAATGATAGCACATCTACGCAAATCGCTGTGGTGCTGATCCGCTCCATCGGTCAATATGATATCTCTGACTATGCTTTTCGCCTAGGAGATCTTTGGGGTATCGGAGGCGGAGAGAATGACAACGGAATACTGATCCTAGCAGCGATGGAAGACCGGAAGGTATTTATCGCGACAGGCTATGGGATGGAAGGGGCAGTTCCGGATGCTCTGGCAAATCGGATCGTGGACAATTTGATCGTGCCCAGCTTCAAAATGGAAGCCTACTATCAAGGTCTGGATCAGGCGACTGATATGATCATCAAGCTGGCTTCTGGCGAATACAAGGCAGAAGATATCGAGTCCAAAGGAAACAGCGGAGGAGCTATCTTTATTTTCCTTTTGTTTATCTTCTTGTTTGTCATCTTGCCTTTGTTGAAAAACCGAAACGACAATGACAACCACATGGGAGGACGTGGTGGAGGTGTTGACCTTTTGACCACCATTATGCTGGCCAATTTGCTGGGAGGCGGTGGCCGAGGCAAGTTTGGCGACTTTTCCAGTGGAGGAGGATCCTTCGGAGGTGGCGGCGGAGGTTTCGGCGGCTTTGGAGGCGGTAGCTTCGGAGGCGGTGGAGCCGGAGGAAGTTGGTAAAAGTTAAATTCTGAAAGCTTAAGTATAAAAGCTGAAAATAGTGAAAGCCTGAATTCCGTAAGATTTCAGGTTTTTTTATGCTTAACTTTTGAGTCTGACTATACAATGCCCGATGGAAGTCAACTCAAAAATGAAAAAATACTTATTTAACTAAGTATAAATACTTAAAAATATCTAATTTAGAATTTCAATAAATCTTGATATGATTTCTGTTTTCGAAGCCCTTTCCATCATCGATCAGCACAGCGAACCACTGGGTTCAGTTCTGGTGCCTTTGCGGGAAAGTGTCGGAATGGTCCTCGCAGAAGACATTGAAGCGCCGATTTCCTTGCCTCCTTTTCGTCAGTCGGCAATGGATGGCTATGCTTTTCGTCATGGATTCGGGGAAAGCCTACATGTGATCGGAGAAAGTAAAGCAGGAGATAATGTAGATTTTCCTCTCAAAGAAACAGACGCTATCCGAATTTTCACCGGGTCCAGAGTACCTGACCAGGCGGATACGGTGATCATGCAGGAACATGTCGAGAGACAGGGAGATCAAATTAAATTAGTGAAAATACCCAATCCAGGCACGAATGTCCGACCAATCGGGGAGCAGATCAAGCAGGGAGACATGGTGCTACAGAAAGGTACCCTGATCAATGCCGCAGTGATTGGCTTTTTGGCTGGGCTTGGATTGGCAGAGGTTTTAGTCATTCGTAAACCCAAAATTGCCATTCTAGTTACCGGGAATGAGCTTCAGGAGCCCGGAACGCTTCTGAAGCCCGGTGCTGTGTATGAAAGCAACCGAAGTATGTTACAGGCTGCTTTGGGAAGTGAAAACGTAGCGTTGGTATTTGATGCCCATGTCAGAGATGACCGAGAATCTACCTTTGAGGCGATTAGAGAAGGGCTTCAATCAGATGTGTTGCTGATATCCGGCGGGATTTCCGTTGGGGATTACGACTTTGTCAAAGAATCCTTAGAAAAAAACGGCGTAGAAGAGAAGTTTTACAAAGTCAACCAGAAACCCGGAAAGCCACTTTGGTTTGGGAAAAAAGGGGAAACATTGGTCTTTGCTCTGCCGGGAAATCCGGCTTCTTCCTTGACCTGTTTTCTGATTTATGCTTTGGCAGCCATTCGTAAAATGAACGGCACTTCTCAAATAGAGATCGGTCTCAAAAAAGGAAAACTCAAGGGAGACTACAGCAATGTCTTTGAGAAATCCCTATTCCTTCAGTGCAAAGAATCAGGTGGTGTACTCGAAATTTATCCAAAGCAAGCCTCCAGCATGTTAGTGTCATTTACTATGAGCAATGCCTTCCTATTTGTGCCCAATGATGTGAAGGAGATACGAGATGGAGACGAGGTAATGTATATTCCTTTCAGTTTATAGAAATGAGACTCAAGTCCGAAATAGCGGCCTATATCCTCTGTGGAGGGAAAAGTTCCAGAATGGGACAGGAGAAAGGATTGGTTGCATGGAAAGGAAAAAGCTTTCTGACTTGGATTTTGGAAGCGATTGCACCGGTAACCGGGGAGATCTTTTTGGTCACCCAAAATGAAAAATATCAAAGCTTTCAGCTGCCGATGGTAGCGGATAGTTATGAGAATAAGGGACCGGTTTCCGGAATTTATTCAGCCTTGCATCATTCCAAAAGCGAATGGAATCTGATTTTAAGTTGTGATATTCCAGCTATTCAAAGCAGTTTTCTACTGGATCTGATAGCAGCTGCAAAAGAAAATGAAAGTCCCATTGTGCTTTATTCAGATGGGATTCATGATTATCCCTTGATAGCGATTTACCATAAAAGTCTGGAAACAGAATTTGAAAAAGCAGTTCTAAAAAATCGCTTGAAATTGTGCGATGTAGTGAATTCCTTTTTCCCAAAAAAACTGAGGATTGACCCCGAAAATCAAAACTATCTCGCCAATGTCAATTCATTAAAAGAATTGGAAAAACTGACCTTACAAACCTATTAGCCATGAAAACATTAAAAACAAAAAGCCCAAAGGTGACTTTGGTGGGGGCAGGTCCGGGAGATCCCGAATTGCTCACTCTGAAAGCTGTCAAAGCCATCCGAAGCGCAGATGTGATCTTGTATGATGCTTTGTCCAACGATACGATTTTGGACTACGCCCCACTTGCCGAGAAAATCTTTGTGGGCAAGCGAAAAGGAACGCATTATCTTTCTCAAGAGCAGATCAATGAGTTGATAGTATCTAAAGCATTCAAATCTGGCCATGTGGTACGTTTGAAAGGAGGAGATCCTTTTGTTTTTGGAAGAGGAAAAGAAGAACAGCAGTATATCGAAAGCTTCGGAATCGAAACAGAAGTAATTCCCGGAATCTCATCTAGCATTGCCGTTCCGGCTTCCATCGGTATCCCGGTCACTTCCAGAGGAGTTTCAGAGAGTTTTTGGGTGATCACGGGGACGACTTCAGCAGGCGAACTTTCCAATGATATTGCTTTGGCGGCTCAAAGCACTGCCACGGTAGTGATTTTGATGGGATTGGGGAAGATAGCTGAGATTACCAAAATTTACCGTGATCTGGGAAGAGAAGAATTGGCGATAGCAGTGATTCAGAATGGTACTTTGGAAACGCAGCAGGAAATCGTGGGAACTATAAGCAATATCGAGGAATTGATAAGAAAGAATGGAATTGGCGCTCCTGCCATCCTAGTGATAGGAGATGTAGTTCACTTGGCTTCCAAAAAAATCAGGGAAGGTTTGGACTTCAATTTGGAGGATGAGTTTATTTTCCAAAATCTCAATACTATTCCTTTCGTAAATTGAGTAAAAATCAGAAATCATGATTCAGGTTAAATATTTTGGAATGATTGCCGAAGCTACCTCCAAAGAGGCAGAGGAAGTAGCTTTGACCGAAAAGCCATTTTCAGAAATCTTGAGTGAAATTTCATCCAAATACAAGCTTGGGGACCTCTCCTATCAGATAGCTGTGAATAAAAAACTGGTTAGCAATCCTGCTGACCTACAATTGAAAGAAGGTGATGAGATTGCCTTTTTGCCACCTTTTTCCGGAGGATAAATGGAGCGATACCTACGACAAATCACCCTTCCGCAAGTTGGGAATGCGGGGCAGGAAAAGCTCCTAACAAGCAAAGTGCTGGTCATAGGTGCCGGTGGTTTGGGTTGTGCAGTTTTGCCTTATTTGGTGGCTGCGGGAATCGGTGAAGTCGGTATTGTCGATGGGGATTGGATTGAGGAGAGTAATCTGCATAGACAGGTTCTATATGCTTCAGACAAGATAGGAAATAGTAAGGCCAAAGAGTCGGCAGCCATCCTTCAACAAAACAATCCGAACATTAAAATCCAGGTTTTTGAGGAGTATTTGACTCAGAAAAATGCGTCTGAAATCATCTCAGGCTATGATTTGATCATCGACGCCACGGACAATTTCTTTGTACGCTATACCATCAATGATACCTGTGTGGCTCTGGACAAACCATTTATCTATGGTTCGATTTATCAGTTCCAAGGACAAGTTTCTGTTTTCAATTATCAAGGAGGTCCGACCTATCGGGATATTTTCCCGGAGAATGACCAAAAAGTCCCGAACTGTGAGGAAGCGGGAGTGATGGGTACGACTGTTGGTTTGATCGGGATGATTCAAGCTAATGAGGCCATCAAAATTTTGTTAGAAATAGGCGAAGTACTTTCTGGCAAACTGCTTTTGTATGATTTGCTTCGAAATGAGCAGCAAGTATTTGAATTTAGTAAGGTGGAAGCTCCCAAAAAGCCTGAAATTGAACCTGATTTTGAATTGCTGACTGCTGAGGAAGTGCTTCAAAGTCAGAAAATACTGCTAGATGTAAGAGAATTTGGAGAGGCGCCAGAAATCATACACGAAAACTATATTCAGATTCCTCTTTCAAAGCTAGACCAAAACTGGGAGAGCTTAGAGCCCGGACAATCCATCTTGGTTTTTTGTCAATCAGGAATGAGAGCCAGAAGAGCTGCAAAATTGCTTTTCGAAAAAGGTTTTCAGAACTTAAGCTTGATGAGTGGAGGAGCCAAGGATTTAGAATATTTACAAAATCATGAAGAAAATCTTTCTTGAAGGAGCGATTCCTTCTGAATTTATAGCTGATTCGATTGCCAAACATCAATCTAAGCATAGCATTGGAGCCCATAATATTTTCTTGGGCCAGGTGCGAGCGGATGAGGTCGATGGAAAAAAAGTTAGCGCGATAGAATTCACAGCTTATGAGGAAATGGCGCTTGAAAAAGCCCATGAAATCCGTGAAGCTGCTTTCGAAAAGTTTGATTTGACCTGTCTGCATATTTACCACAGCTTGGGAAATGTAGCAGTGGGTGGTGTTTGCATTTTTGTCTTCGTTTCTGCGCCCAGAAGGAAGCAAGTTTATGAGGCTACCGAGTGGCTTGTCAATCAGGTAAAAACTGAAGTTCCCATTTTTGGAAAGGAGATTTTCGAAAATGAAGAAAGTCAGTGGAAGGTAAATAGTTAACAGTGATCAGTCGCAGTGATCAGTGAGGAAATTAGAAGTATGAAGTGAGAAAGCTGAAAGAGGAGAGATTGGAGAAAAGGTGTTAAGAATTTGAAATGGTAGATATTACGCATAAAATAACGACTCTTCGAGTTGCAAAGGCAAAGGCAATTGTTCAGGTCAGTAAGCCTGAAACCATCACTGCTGTGGTCGAAAATCAGGTTCCCAAAGGGAATGTTTTCGAGATGGCAAAAGTGGCGGGGCTTTTTGCAGTGAAAAACACTCATATTACCATTCCGGATTGCCATCCACTTCCTATCGAATACACCGCTGTAGAATATGATATCCAAGGTTTGGAGATCCATATTTTCATTACGGTTAAGACTGTTTACAAAACTGGTGTCGAGGTAGAAGCCATGCATGGAGCATCCGTGATTGCTTTGACCATGTATGATATGCTTAAGCCGATTGATAAAGGAATTGTCATCCGTGAAGTGGGTTTGGTGGAGAAAAAAGGAGGAAAGAGCAGTTTCAAAAATCAAAACCCAAAAAGCATTCAAGCCGCTGTGGTGGTTTGCTCGGACTCTGTTTCCAAAGGAATCAAAGAAGATACAGCAGGGAAGGCGATTGTGGACAAGTTGAAATCCATGGATGTGGAGGTTTCTTCTTATGAGATTATTCCAGATGAATTGGATCTTATTCGCCAAAAGGCCTTGGGACTGATCGATTCCAATCAGCTGGTGATTTTCACTGGCGGGACGGGTCTATCTATGCGGGATGTGACTCCAGAGGCTTTGGAGCCTTTGCTGGAAAGAAGAATACCAGGAATCGAAGAAGCGATCCGAAGCTATGGTCAAAAAATCATGCCTTATGCCATGCTTTCAAGATCTGTCGCAGGCACTATCGGAGACAGCCTGATTTTGGCATTGCCAGGCTCAACGAACGGAGCCAAAGAATCCATGGATGCGGTATTCCCGAATTTGCTGCATGTATTTAGAATCTTAAAAGGAGCCCAGCATGAAGCAACAGACTGAAAATCATCAGGTGCTCAAAGATCAATTTGGGAGGAAACACGACTATCTCAGGATATCTCTGATTGAGAAATGCAATCTGCGTTGCCAGTATTGCATGCCGGAAGAGGGGATTCCCTTGACTCCTTCCAAGTTTTTGATGAGTGCGGATGAGATTGGAAGTTTGGCTCAGACCTTCGTGGATATGGGGGTAAAGAAAATCCGATTGACGGGAGGAGAACCACTATTACGAAAGGATTTTGAGGATATTTTAGCGAATCTTTCCGGCTTGGGTGTGGATTTGTCTATCACTACTAATGGGGTTTTGGCAGATCGATTCCTTCCGATTTTTCAAAAATATGGATTGAAGAAAGTCAATTTCAGCCTAGATACTTTGAAAGAAGAGCGATTTAAGGAAATTACTAGAAGATCAGGGTATCAGAAAACCATGGATAATCTGGATCTCTTTATCCAAGCTGGATTTGATGTCAAATTGAATATCGTCTTGATGAAAGGAGTCAACCATGATGAGATCGTGGATTTTGTTGACTTTACGAAGGATCTTCCTATTTCAGCTCGCTTTATTGAGTTTATGCCATTTGACGGGAACAGGTGGGATAGATCCAAGCTGGTTTCTGAGAAAGAGATCCTGGGAGCGGTGGGTTCAGAGTATGGCTCAGAGAACTTAATTTCCCTTCCGGATGAGGATAATCTGACTGCCCGCAAATTTAAAATCAAAGGCTTTCATGGAGACTTTGGGATTATTTCTTCCGTGACCAATCCCTTCTGTGGAACCTGTAATAGAATCCGCTTGACTGCCAATGGTCGAATCAAAAACTGTCTATTCTCCAATCAGGAAACAGATTTGTTGACTGCTTTAAGAGCAGGAGAAGATGTGGAAAAGCTGATTTTGGAATCTATTTTTAAGAAAAAGGCCGTTCGTGCCGGTATGGATAACTTGGAAAAACTTTCCGACCCCAATCTTCATTCCGATAATCGAAGTATGATTGCTATTGGGGGGTGAATAGGGGTAGCATTCAAGGCTCTTCGAGATTTGCAATCTCGAAGTTTGATCTTAAGATTTTTAGTTTACATTCCTAAGCCCGGAATTCAAATCCTGAATAGCTGAATTTTTAATCTCTAGTAATAAACAATCAAATTAAAAATCTTGAACAGCTAGTACAATCAATATCACTGAAAATATTAATACAAGTATTGAAAAGATTAAAAGTTCGGGTTTATGGAATTGGCTTTCGATGCCAATTTGTTTTGTGAATTTTCCATAAATAAGAACTCCAATAGAACACATAAATAATGTCAAACCAGTCAGTATTAAAGAATATTTCAGTAACAAAATACTGCCAATAATTATAAAACATATGGCCCCCACATATCCCTTAAATTTTGTGGTGTCTGAGGTGCTAGATTGTTGCTCCACAACAGATATGAACAAAATGGTTCCGATAGTTACAAAAATGAATGCTGAAATTGGGTGTTCTAACAATTAAAATTTTTTTATACCAAACGTGCTCTTAAGCTTGATTTAAAATGCATGCTAAAAGTTTGAAAATTTCAATCCACAAAAGTTTCCTTGATCACGGCTTTACAAGCATCGATTTGGGGGGGAGATAAGGTTTCAAAAATTTTAATGATTCTACTTTTGTCCACAGTCCTGATTTGATCCATAGCGACCATCCCTCTTTTCCCGTTGTGATTTACGGGAACTCTAGTTGGATATTTCCTTAGGTTAGTAGTCATGGGAGCGAGCACAATAGCATTCAGATATTTATTCATTTCATTGGGTGAAATGATTACACAAGGTCTGGTCTTTTTGATTTCACTTCCTATCGTGGGATCAAGGTTCACAAGGACAATGGAGTATTGTTTTAATTCCATTCTTCCAGATTTTCATCCTCAAACACATCATCTATCATCAATTGATCATCCCCTTTTTCATTCATTTTCTTAAACTCCTTTTCCCAATTTTGCCTTGGTTTAGTGATGGGTTTGAGAATGATTTGCTCCTCTTCGAGAATAAGTTCAATCTTGTCCTGAATGTTGTATTTCTCCAAAATGGTCTTGCTTAAACGAAGTCCCTTTGAATTTCCTATTTTAATGATAGTTGTTTCCATGATCTCTTAGAATGTAATTACAAAGTACGTACTTTTGACTTAGATTTCAAATTCGGAGATATAAGTTCAGGATTTCAAATCCTGAATACCTAAAGTCCCACATTTTCAATAAAAAATCATCTGCTCTTTGGTTCATTTTTTTGAACCCCTTTTACCATCCGATCTTTACCATTAAGGTCTTGGATTAGCTGAGTTTGGGAGTAGCCGAGTTGCTGAAGCAGGGCCAAAACTTGATGTCCATATTCTTCATGGATCTCAAAATAGATTTTTCCATTTTCCTTTAATGCTTGGAGGCCTTTTTGGGCGATCTCTCTATAAAATATAAGCGGGTCTTCATCCGGAACAAAAAGTGCCAATCCGGGCTCGAAATCCACAACATTGTGATGCATCAGAGCTTTGCCTTTTTCTGGAATGTACGGTGGATTGCTCACCAAAATATCCAAATCGAGGACCGGAATCGAATTAGTTAAGATATCACACTCGAGCCATTTCACCCGAGCTTGATGAATAGTTGCATTGTGCTGGGCGACTTCCAAAGCTTGGGTCGAGATGTCTATGCCATACACTTCCGCACGATCCATTTCCAGAAAAAGTGAAATTGGAATACATCCCGTACCTGTGCCGACATCGAGAATCCTTAGCTGGCTTTGAGAGTTTTCTTTGATGATCAAGTGTACTAGCTCCTCGGTTTCATTTCTTGGGATCAGCGTACTGGGATTGACCACAAATTCGCGACCGTAAAAAGGGCCTTTTCCCAATACATATTGGATAGGTTCACCCGTCTTAAGCTTCTCAAAATCTGAAAACAACTGTGGCGGAAGGTTCTGCTCATCCACGAGATTGATCCTTTCCATCGGTTTCAGTCCCAAATGATGTTCAAACAGCCATGAAACTATATGTTGAGCTTCTTGAAACTCATAGATTTTCAGCTCTGTAGCCCACTGCTGAAGCAAAGAATTGTAATTGATCATGTGTAGCGAAATGAGGGATAGGGACGTAAAAGTAAAACCAAAGCAAGCACTATGAAAAAATCACTTTTACTTTTGTTCTTTTTGACCCTGCCCTTGTTGCTTTTTTCTCAGGAAAAAGGGAAGCTCTGGATAGAGTTGGATGGAACCTACTGGGAAAAATCTCTTGACAATACTGGAAACCTTACTGCTGAAAAAGAAAGATTTGGAAGCATCAGGCCCTATTTGGGGCTAGGAATCGGAAAAGGATGGAGTCTAGGGCTGATGGGAAATTATCAATCTTATGACTTGCAGCAAGAGGAATTGATCGGCTTGAGAGCCATTTATTCCGACACTCCTGATGATTCGGGGTTTTACCCTGTAGTCGACTACACGCAGGTGCAGTATCCTATTGGCATGACGAATGAGTTTTTTGGATTTGGCGCTTTTGTGCAGAAAAGCCTGGCATTGGGCAAGAAAACGTCCTTAAATTTCAACTTTTACGGACTCAGGGAAAAGTCGGAGAATGGAAACTTTGAAGTTTATCCCAATTATTCTAGTTCCTGGTACTACCCCTGTCTGAATTGCCTTTCCTATTATCCCGGACCCTATCGCTTTGGCTTTGAGGAAAGCAATTGGCGATTTGGGCTTGATTTGGCTTTTGCCTATGAGTTGAAGTCTTGGATGAAGCTAGGAGTCAGAGCTAATTTTCTTGAGTTTAGAAAACAAAGCGTCCTTTTTGACGATGAGTACATCATGGGAGCTACTGATGCCTATCTCCCGTATCCAAACTATGAGTACATGGCTATCAGCAATTATTATGGAGATCGCTATGATTTTGGCTCGGCAGTCACGCGAGAAGGAGTCAGAATTTCCTTGCTTTTTCTACCCTTTTAGCCTTGCAAATCAAAAGACTCGGAAAGAAAAACTACCTTTGTGCAGAATTTCTTTCGGATGAAACTACACAACAATACCATACGGGGCGTACACGCTGCCTTGGAAGCGATCTTTCAGGAAGGTCAATATGCCGACAAAGTCATCGAGCGCACGCTCAAGTCCAATCCTAAATGGGGAGCACGAGATCGCTCTTTCATCGCTGAGACCACCTATGAAATGGTGCGCTGGTGGAGGCTGATCAATCATTTGAGCCCTTCGGAAAGCTACTGGGATTTGTTTGGTACCTATTGGCTGATGCAGGGAAATGTCTTGCCCCCTTGGGAGGAATTTTCAGGAATCAATCCGGAAAGGATCAAGGCCAAATACGAAAAACTGGATAATCCGGCCCTTTTGGAATCCATCCCCGACTGGCTGCATGAGATGGGCAAGAAGGAACTGGGAGACAAGTGGGAGCAAGAGATTCATAGCCTGAATGAGGAAGCTGAAGTTGTTTTGCGTGTCAATACATTGAAAACCACTCGGGAGCGATTACGCAATCAATTGGCTGAAGATGGAATCAAAACCTACATTGTTAAAGGTTATCCTGATGCATTGATCTTGGAAGAAAGACAAAATGTATTCAGAAACGCAGCCTTCAAAGAAGGGCTTTTTGAAGTGCAGGATGCATCCTCTCAATTGGTAGCGGCAGCTTTGGCAGTAGAGCCGGGGATGCGCGTGATCGATGCTTGTGCCGGAGCAGGAGGTAAATCTCTTCACTTGGCAGCATTGATGGAGAATAAAGGAAAGATTCTTTCCATGGATGTAGAGGAGTGGAAGCTTCAGCAGACTAAGTTGAGAGCCAGAAGAGACGGTGTCTCTATCATCGAGCGAAAAGTCATCGAAGGTTCCAAAACGATTAAAAGATTGAAAGAATCTGCGGATAGATTACTTCTGGACGTGCCTTGTTCCGGTTTGGGAGTTTTGAGAAGGAATCCCGATACGAAGTGGAAGCTAAGTCCTGAGTCTATCGCCGACGTGCAAAAAACACAGCAGGAAATCATCCAGTCCTACTCTTCTATGGTGAAAAAAGGAGGTCAGATGGTCTATGCTACTTGTAGTATTCTTCCTTCGGAGAATCAAAATCAAGTTGAGAAATTTTTGGCTTCCGAAGTAGGTCAAGATTTCGAGCTGATAGAAGATCAGAAAGTTCTGGCTCAAGAGAGCGGATTTGATGGGTTTTACATTGCAAGACTACAGCGGAAGCCTTGAAATAAAAAATAACGACGGCCGGAGAAGAAGACTCTCCGGCTTTTTTTTGGACTATTGCGTCAGTTTGTTTTGTAATCGGCTGTTTTGGTAAGCGATTTCCTGAGATTAGGATCAAAATACGACAAATGCCTCATTTTTTAGGAGTGGGATTCCCGCCAATTTTGGGAACCTAACCATTCTAAAATTATGAAAAGTCTACTGTTAATTTTCCTCCTTGTGTTTGTAGAGGTCATGCCAGGTACGGTTCTCACAGAAAAAGACATAAAGGTCACCAGCTACAACAAGAAAAATCAGCATTCCAAAGCTCCGAAGAAAGTTTTTGTAAAGAGTTTCAAAGCACTTTTTGAGGTTTATGAAGAAGCCTCTGCTTCAGTTTCCGGATCTAAAAAAGAAAGAGCCGATAGAACCACTTTCACCTCTGGTACTTCTACAAGTTTAGGAGTTCAAATTTCAGGCGTCGATGTAGATGATTTCCAAAAAATGATCAATGATGCTTATGCTGATTTTGTAAGCCAGCTGACCAGTCAGGGTTTTGAGATTATTACAGCGGGAGATGTACAAAAATTTGAGTATTTCTCTGATTGGACATTGGTAAATGGAGGAGCCTCATCCGATGCACAGGCACAGGGATTTGTAATGGTCACCCCGGAGGGCTTTGATTACTTGGTGAAAAAGGTCTCTAACAGTGGGAAAGAGAAGTTCGGATTTAACTTGACAGACCCTACTCCAAAAATGTCCAAAGCTATAGAGAATGTCTATGTTGCCGATGTCAATTTTGTGTTTCCTTTCGTCAATTTGGATGCGGACGCTTCCCAATGGACCAAAACCACTTCTGTAAAAGCTAAAATTGACTATAGAATTGATCCAATTGTAGATCCTAGTGAGAACAATAGATCCATTGGTGGTGGAGGAGCTAATTTGCTTTCTCAGGTAAGATTTGTTTCTGGATTGGATATCGGAAGTAATCCTTTGTTCCATGCTAAAGTTGAGCCAAAAAAGGCAGTTTCTTTTGAAGGCGTTTTTGCAGACAAAAAAATCAAAGAAGTGACACAAGCTCAGTCTGAAATGTTTTCCAAAACCGGCTATACGCAATTGGTAATGACATCAGGGGATCAGAAAAAAGTAGCTTCCCACTTTGCTGAATGTGATCATGATGCCTATGTCAATGCCGCTTCAGGATCTATGAAGGATTTGATTGATACCGGGATTAAGAATTTCGTAGAGATGACAAGTAAATAAGTTTGTCCAAGATTCCATTTTTTCACGGGGCTACTCTCTAGAGGGGTAGCCCTTTTTATTTTAGAAAAATCACGGCGACAAATTGGATGTCTGAGCCGGAATTTCGGATTAACCAGAAGGCATTTGTTTTTTCTTTCCCCCAAAGCGCATTTCTTCTATCTTTGTGGCTTGTTTTGAGCGGGATGGCATTTGGCCTTTCGCATTCTTCACCTTATCTCCACAAGAAAGGAAATTGTGAAAACGTATCAGGAATTTAAGCAGGTGGACTATCCTCACATCGGGGAGTCTATTCTTCAGTATTGGAAAGAAAATCAGATTTTCGAAAAGTCAATTGCAAACCGTGATGGTGCAGAGACCTTTACCTTTTTCGAGGGCCCTCCTTCGGCAAATGGTACTCCGGGTATCCACCACGTGATGGCTCGTACTCTGAAGGATATTTTTTGTCGATATAAGACTCTTAAAGGTTTCCAAGTGAAGCGAAAAGGAGGCTGGGATACTCATGGTCTTCCCGTTGAGCTTCAAGTGGAAAAAGAACTGGGAATCACCAAAGAGGATATCGGTACCAAAATCACCGTAGAAGAATACAACAAGAAGTGCCGCGAAACCGTCATGCGCTTCAAAAACGAATGGGATGACCTGACCGAGAAAATCGGTTATTGGGTGGATTTGGACGATCCTTACATCACCTTCGATAGCAAGTACATTGAAACCTTGTGGAATTTGCTGCAGAAGCTGTACGACAAGGACCTCCTTTATAAAGGCTACACGATCCAACCGTATTCTCCAGCTGCAGGTACTGGTTTGTCTTCTCACGAACTGAACCAACCAGGCACTTACAAGGATGTGAAGGATACTTCCATCACTGCTCAGTTCAAACTGAAAGGAGAAGACAACACTTACATCTTAGCCTGGACGACAACTCCTTGGACTTTGCCATCTAACTCCGCTTTGGCGATAGGTGAAAACTTGGACTATGTGAAAGTGAAAACTTTCAATCCATATACTCATGAGCCTGAATTCGTGATTTTGGCAAAAGCCAGAATGGCTGCCTATCTGAATCCAAAGGCGAAAGACCACAAGGTGGAAGATTACAAGGCGGGAGATAAGCTGATCCCTTACGAGGTGATTTCCGAATTCAAAGGGAAGGATATGCTTGGCTGGGAATACGAGCAATTGTTTCCGATTGATGCTTTAGCACTTCCTAATCCTGCTTTTACTGTCGTTTCTGGAGATTATGTGACTACAGAAGATGGTACTGGTATCGTTCACTTAGCGAAGGCTTTTGGTGCGGATGACTTTAGAACTTTGGTTCAAAACAACGTGCCAGGTGTATTTGTCAAAGATGATTTGGGTAATGATATTCCTGTTGTCGATAAGCAAGGTAGATTCTTACCTGTAGTCGGTGAGTATTTGGCTGCAAAAATGAAAGAACATGGAATCACAGCTCATAAAGAATATGGTGCTTCTGATTTCTATGTGAAAAATTATACCGAGGATGATGAGAATGCTCCGGATTACAAAAACACGGATGTGATCATTTCTATCATCTTGAAAAATGAAAATAAAGCCTTCAAAGTAGAGAAATACGAGCACAGTTATCCACACTGCTGGAGAACTGACAAGCCGGTACTTTACTATCCTTTGGAAAGCTGGTTTATCAAAACCACTGCTTACAAAGACAGATTGGTGGAATTGAACAAAACCATCAACTGGAAGCCAGAAGCAACCGGTACTGGTCGTTTCGGAAACTGGTTGGAAAACTTGGTGGACTGGAACTTGAGCCGTTCAAGATTCTGGGGAACCCCACTTCCTATCTGGAGAACAAGTGATGGAACTGAAGAGAAATGTATCGGTTCGATCGCTGAATTGAACGCTGAAATCGAAAAATCCATCGCTGCTGGATTTATGGAGAAATCTCCATACGAAGGCAAAGAGTTGGATTTGCATAGACCCTATGTGGATGACGTCGTTTTGATTTCCGACAAAGGAGAGAAGATGTTCCGTGAGCCAGACTTGATTGACGTTTGGTTTGATTCCGGTGCCATGCCGTACGCACAATGGCATTATCCATTCGAGAACGAAGATGTATTCAAGGCGAACTATCCTGCTGATTACATCGCTGAAGGGGTAGATCAGACACGTGGTTGGTTCTTTACTCTTCATGCTATCGCAGGGATGCTTTTTGATAGTGTAGCTTTCAAGAACGTGATCGCGAATGGCCTTGTTTTGGACAAAAACGGCAACAAAATGTCCAAGCGATTAGGCAATGCGGTGGATCCTTTCAAGACTTTGAAAGAATATGGTCCAGATGCCTTGAGATGGTACATGCTTAGCAATGCAAATCCTTGGGATAATTTGAAATTCAACCTGGATGGCGTGACAGAGGTGCAGAGACGCTTCTTTGGCACCCTTCAGAATACTTATAACTTCTTTGCGCTTTATGCAAATCTGGATGCTTTTGTCTATGACAAGTCTAAGGCAGTTCCAGTGGCGCAAAGAGCAGAATTGGATCAGTGGATCATCTCCAAACTTCAGTCTTTGATCTCTGAGGTGGAGGAAGCCATGGATAATTATGATGCGACTCGAGCTACTCGTGCCATCATGAACTTTACCGTGGATCAATTGTCCAATTGGTATGTGAGATTGGCCAGAAAGAGATTCTGGAGAGGTGATATGAACGCTGACAAGCAGGCCGCTTACGAGACTTTATATGAATGCTTGTTGACCCTGACACAATTGATGTCATCTTTTGCTCCATTCTATTCCGATTGGTTGTACAAAAACTTGACAGAGACCGGTGCTGGAGGAGAAGAGTCCGTTCACTTGACGGATTGGGTTGTTGCTGATCAAGCATTGATCAATAGCGATCTGGAAGCAAGTATGGATTTGGCACAGACGATTTCTTCTTTGGTTCACTCCTTGAGAAAGAAAGAAAAGTTGAAAGTTCGCCAGCCGCTTCAAAGAATCCTGATTCCTGTCTTGAGCAAGAAGGTTCAGGCTCAGATTGAGCATGTTGAGGACTTGATCAAGACCGAGGTGAATATCAAAGCCATCGAATATATCGATGATGCTTCTGGGATTTTGGTAAAAGATGTAAAACCTAATCTTCCTGTTTTGGGTAAAAAACTAGGACCGAAGATGAGATTTGTCGTAGCTGCTATCAAATCTTGGGGCCAGGATGAAATCGCCCAAATCGAAAGAGAAGGCAAATTCCCCGTGGATGTAGAGGGAGAAACGATTGAACTGCTACTAGAAGAGGTATTGATCTCTTCTCAGGACATTCCGGGTTGGTCAGTAGCTTCAGATGCAGGAGTGACTGTGGCCCTGGATGTGACTTTGACGGATGAGTTGAAGCAGGAAGGTGTGGCTCGTGATTTGGTCAATAGAATCCAGAACCTTAGAAAAGACATGGGGCTGGAAGTGCAGGATAAGATCAGGATCCAAGTAGCGGAAGGGAATGTATTGGTGACTAATGCGATCCAGTCTTTTGGAGACTATATTCAGTCTGAAACGCAGGCCCTGAGCTTGGAGCTTTCCGCAGATGCCGCCAGTGGGACAGTTCTGGACATGGATGATTTTGAGATTGCAGTCGTGGTGGACAAAGCCTGATTGCAGAATAGATAACAATGAATAAATACCTAAAATATTTCGGGATTGCGATATTGGTAATTGCAATTGACCAGGCAGTCAAAATGTTGGTTCACTTTCAGATGGACTTTGGGACGCCGGGTCAGATTCCGATTTTCGGTGATTGGTTTAAACTCCATTACACCACCAATCCCGGGATGGCTTTTGGGATGGAATTGGGCTCGGAATATGGGAAATTGATTCTGACTACCTTTCGCTTGGTGGCGATGGTAGGGATCGGTTATTATCTCTATTATATCATTCAAAAGAAAAATCATCCACTCTATGTAGTGTGTATTGCGATGATCCTGGGAGGGGCGATAGGCAATTTGATAGATTCTATATTTTATGGAGTCTGGCTGAACAATGCGCCTTATGATGCATCGACTCCATGGTTCCATGGCCAGGTCGTAGATATGTTCTATTTTGATATCTGGGAAGGTTATTTGCCGGAATGGCTTCCATTGTGGGGCGGTCAATACACTGCACTTTGGCCGATTTTTAATATTGCGGATGCAGCCATCTTCGTTGGCGTAGCGATCATCTTGATTTTTCAGGGAAGGTTTTTTCCTGAGAAATCAGAGGAACCTGAAATCAAGGAAAAGGTAGAATTAGAGAAGTGATATTTGACCCTGTATTTATCCTAAAATACAGGGTTTTTTATGTCATTTTTATAAAAAATGCGGGTTGTTCGCTGTCCCACTTGGTATTTTTCTTAATTTACGGGCTATATATTTATAAAAATCACAATTTCGTACCGGTTTTGCTTCCTCCAATCACCCTTTGGAAGAAGCAATTTGAGCATTTGGAAATATGATTGTAGACGCGGAAAAACCCTATCAGATTGTTTATTCGATTTTTAATCATGAGTATCTAGGTTTACTATTCGAGTCCTTCGTAGTACAGTTGGATGATAAAGGAAGGCTTTCGTATGCTTTCCAGAATATCAGTTCTGCCAATGCCAAGGAATTTGATGCAGGGCTGGATACAGGCGATTATCAATTGATCAAACTGATGGATGCGATGCAGCCAGAGGAGGTGATCAAATCATTTATACCTAAAAAGAAAAACATCCGTCCCAAGGATTTTCTTCAAAAGATCTTTGATCCGAAGACAGAGGATAAATCAATCCAAACGCTGCTCGAGGCGAGACTTGAAATTCAGCGTTCTAAGATTTTGCCCTTGCTTGTCGGCAAGCGGCTTTTTGAAATGGGAAGTGACGGCAATCCTACTTGGAGGGAGATCACTATCAATGCGACCAAAGCAACTGTTCTTTTCCATTTTCATAAAAACCCAGAAAACACCCACTATTGGCCTACTATAAAGTTTGAAGGGGAAAAACTGGAATGGCAATACAAAGGTGGCTACCTGATCTGTAAGGATCCTGCGTGGTTGATTGTCAATGAGCAATTATTTCATTTCGAAGGGGAATTGGACGGTAAAAAGCTGGTGCCATTCCTGAATAAGAAATTCATAGTCATCGATAAGAAAATGGAGCCGACTTACTTTAGGAAGTTTATGGCTCCACTGCTTACTCAATATGATGTGGATGCGAGAGGATTTGAAATCAGTGTGGACCGGGGAAGACCGGAAGTGCTACTCAAAATCCATGAGCTTCCAGGAAATCAAGGCAATGATTTATTTGGCAAGGAAGGCGAACAGCTGGAAGAGGATAAGATCGTTTTCGAGCTCAGGTTTCAGTATGGAGACTCAGATTTTCCGGTAGAAAAAGGCAATGATAGCTCTGCGGGCAATTCAGTGTCGCTGGTGGAGCGTGGAGGGGAATTTGTGTTCAAAAAAACCATTCGCAGCCTGCAAAAGGAAAAGTCGTTTGGGAAATTACTCAATGACTTGGGGCTAGCTGTCAGAGACGGCAAGGTAAGTCTTCCCAAAACGAGAGCATTTGAGTGGATCGGAGAAAATGAGGAGATCTTAGAGGAGAAGAAAATCAAGATCATCCAGCAAAAAAATACCGCAGGGAAACTGTATCATATAGGTCGTGCTCAGATCGAGATTGAGGTCAATGAAAATATTGACTGGTTTGATGTCAAAGCACAGATCAAATTTGGAATTTACCTAGTCCCATTTGCCAAGATCAGAAGAATGATCATGAAAGGGAAGACAGAATTCGAGCTTCCCAATGGAGAAATTGCGGTGATTCCAGCTTCATGGTTTGTCAATTATTCGGAGTTGTTTTCATTTATGGAAGAGGGGAGCACACAGGACTCCATCATCATGCGGAAGCATCATCTGGCTTTGGCAAAACAACTGGAAGAAGGCAATCTGGTGCAATTGACACTGAGCAGAAAGCTTGAAAAACTCCGGGATTTTGAATCGATTGATGATTACGAATTGCCGGAATATTTTGACGGCACTTTGAGACCGTACCAAAAAGCAGGTTACAACTGGCTTCGATTTCTCAATGAATTCAGATTTGGGGGCTGTCTGGCCGATGACATGGGTCTCGGTAAGACGGTGCAGACATTGGCTCTTTTGGCACATGAAAAGCAGGAAAATCCAGGTTTCTGCTCACTTCTCGTCATGCCTACTTCCCTCATTTACAATTGGGAACTCGAGGCGAGGAAATTTACCCCTGAGCTAAAAATCTTGGTCTATACAGGCACCCAACGGATCAAAGATCCATGGAAGTTCAGAGACTATGACTTGGTTTTGACTTCCTATGGGATCACTCGTCTGGATGTGAATATTTTGAAGGATTTTTATTTCAATTACATCATCCTAGATGAATCTCAGGCTATCAAAAACCCCGGCTCTAATATCGCCAGTGCAGTCAATAAATTAAAAAGTAAGCAAAAGCTGATCTTGACAGGTACTCCTGTGGAGAATGGAACGATGGATCTTTGGTCTCAGATGAACTTTGTCAATCCGGGGCTTCTGGGAGGTCAAAATTCGTTCAAATCGCAATTTCTTCAGCCGATCGAAAAACAGAATGACAAGGATAAAGCTGCAAAGCTGCATTCGATGATCAAGCCATTTATCCTACGTCGCCTCAAGTCGCAAGTGGCTACAGATCTCCCGGAAAAAATCACCAATGTGAAGTATTCTGCTATGACTCCAGAGCAGGAAAAGGTATACGAAGAAGTGAAGAGCTACTATCGGGAAAAGATTATTGGAGACAATCCTTTCGGTGGCAGAGGTTCCCAGCAGTTTACTTTGCTACGGGGCTTGACGCAACTCCGACAGATCGCCAATCACCCCAAGCTAGTCAAGGAAGATTATCAAGGAGAGTCTGGCAAACTCGAGGACATCACCTATATGTTGCAGTCCACGATTTCTGAGGGGCACAAGGTCTTGGTATTTAGTCAGTTTGTGCGGCATTTGGCTATTGTCAAAGAATACCTGGACAACCAGGACATTCCTTATTCCTATTTAGATGGAGCTACCAAAGATCGTCAGGGGCAAGTGGAAAAATTCCAGGAGCAGGACGATGTGAAAGTCTTTTTGATTTCCCTCAAAGCAGGCGGAGTAGGCCTCAATCTGACCAAGGCGGAATATGTATTCCTATTGGATCCTTGGTGGAATCCTGCTGTCGAAGCTCAGGCAATAGACCGGGCTCACCGAATCGGACAAGAGAATAAAGTCATCATTTATAAATTCATCAGCCGAGGCTCGGTGGAAGAAAAGATCATGGCTCTTCAAAATCGCAAGTTGGCTTTGGCGGGAGAATTGATCTCGACAGAAGAGAGCTTTATGAAGAGTCTGGATCAGCAGGATATAGCTGCTTTGCTTGATTAAAAGTTTGAAGATTGAAAGATTGGACAAATCACCAGTTCCGATTTTTCAATCTTAAAATTTAAAAAATTGAAAGTCAATGCTCTAGGGTTGGGTTTGCGTTTCTTAACCATAATTTTTTATTCATTCGTGATTTTCTGGAGGATATTTTTCTAACTTATATCCTAACCTATTACCACTAATATCCCTCCTGCACATGCCTAGAGCGAAAGCCGATAAAGATCGGAAAATCTTTGTGCTGGACACATCCGTGATCCTTTACGCACACAATTCCATTATGAATTTTGCCGAACACGATGTAGTCATTCCGATCACAGTGTTGGAAGAACTCGATCAGTTCAAAAAAGGCAATGACACCAAAAACTTCGAAGCCCGGGAATTTATCCGGCTCCTGGACAAGCTTTCCAAAGATCACATGATCCACGAGTGGACACCGCTCAATGGGAAGACCAAGGGGAATTTTCGGGTGCTGATGAACCCCGAAAATAAGCTGAATGCGAACGTGATTTTTGGGGAAGAGAAGAATGATCACAAAATCCTCAATGCGGCACTCTATCTCAAGGAGAATGAGAAGAACCGCAAGGTGATTCTGGTTTCCAAAGACATCAATTTGCGGCTGAAGGCCAAATCTCTGGATATTTTGGCAGAAGACTACGAAACCGGAAAGATCAAGAACATCACCGAGCTCGAAAATACGGGCAAATATGTGATGGAAGATGTGGACCCGGAAGCGATCAATAAGCTCTATGAGCAAGGGTATATTGAGGCAAAAGCTGTGTTGGGTACCCGAAAGCGCAAAGCGAACGCCTACTATATTCTCAAGAGTGATAAAAACTCTGTGCTCTCCTACTACAATCCTGAAGCAAACACGATGGAGCGGGTGGATAAAAGGCTGGCCTATAATATCAAGCCAAAGAATGCGGAGCAGACCTTTGCTCTCCATGCCATCACCAACCCGAATATCAGACTGGTATCTATCCAAGGCGTAGCAGGTACTGGTAAGACGCTTTTGGCTTTGGCTGGAGCTCTGGAGCAACGAAGGGACTACAAGCAGATCTTCCTGGCACGTCCGATTGTACCGCTGTCCAATAAGGACATCGGATACCTACCCGGAGATATCAAGTCCAAGCTCAATCCTTACATGGAGCCGCTTTGGGACAATTTGAAATTTATCCAAAACCAATACAAAGAAACAGACAAGGAATTTCAGAAGATCACCGAACTCGTCAATCAGGAAAAATTGGTGATTCAACCCTTGGCATATATCAGAGGTCGATCTCTTTCCAATATTTTCTTTATCGTGGATGAGGCTCAAAACCTCACTCCTCATGAGATCAAGACGATTATCTCGAGGGCTGGAGAAAATACCAAAATCGTATTTACCGGTGATGTGCATCAGATCGATACGCCTTATTTGGATTCTCAGTCAAATGGCCTGTCTTATTTGATCGATCGGGTCAAAGACCATCCACTTTATGCTCATATCAAGCTTGAAAAAGGAGAACGCTCAGAATTGGCCAATTTGGCAAATGAGCTTTTGTAAAAAACGCCGATAGGATTAAGAATAATTGAGGGGGATCTATGATTCCCCTTCTTTTTTGCCTTTTCCATTGGGAATGAAAATTTTTTCAGGCTTTCTGTAACCTTCACGCAACCAAATATTGTTCGGTTTTTTGTCCGCAGTTGGTTTAGAGGTGTACGATGACGTACAGTGAAAAATTGGCAAAAGCCTCAAAACGAACAGAAAAGGCACTTTTTCAAAATTGGGTCACTTTTGGCATATAGGTAAATACGAAAACAAACCAACTTCGTATTTGCCATGAACACTGCAATCTTCACACAAAAAAACATCTGTGCGGCACTGGGATTAGCCATGGCTTTCACCATTGTCCTCAAAGCTAAAGCTGAATCCAACTTGGTTCAGCAAACTGCCCGATTTGAAAATTCTAAACCAACTCCACAAATCGGAACGAATACTGATACAAATCCTGAGACTCTTCAGGTAAACATTTACAAAATTCAGGAGCAGGATTCTTCTGCCTCCTAAAGACAACTCGTAAGGGTTAATTTGGTTGATTGTTTGGTTAATAAAAAAGGTGGATTTTGTCCACCTTTTTTTTATTTCAGCCTGATTGGCTTACGATTCTATGAATTTACCAAACCTTAGTAGGAAAGTAAATGACCCGCTTTGGTGGTCATATTTCCGATTGGAGGTGCAAACTGTGTCAGCTTGATTCCTTTCACAGCGCTCTTGTATTCTTCTACCGTAGGAGTACGGCCAAGGATGGCAGATAGCACCACTACCGGAGTAGAAGCCAAGAGAGATTCTCCTTTTTTGCGATCAGAATCAGCTACTACTCGACCTTGGAATAGACGGGTGGAAGTAGCCATGACAGTGTCTCCTTTTTCCGCTTTTTCCTGGTTACCCATACAAAGGTTACAGCCTGGACGCTCTAGATAAAGGATGTTTTCGTATTGAGTTCTTGCGACCGTCTTAGGAGCTGCATCGTCAAATTCAAATCCGGAATACTTTTGCAAGATTTCCCAATCACCTTCTTCCTTGAGCTCTTCGATGATATTATAGGTAGGAGCTGCTACCACAAGAGGAGCTTTGAATTCCACTTCTCCATGAATCTCCTCCAGATTTTTGAGCATTTTCGCTACGATCTTGATATCTCCCTTGTGAACCATACAAGATCCCACAAAGCCTAGGTCAATTGCTTTATCACCACCGTAGTAGGAAAGTTCACGGATAGTGTCGTGCGTATAGCGCTTGGAAACGTCCTCATTGTTTACATCGGGATCAGCGATCATTGGAGCGTCAATGATGCTCAAGTCTACCTCAAATTCAGCGTAGTATTTAGCGTTTTCATCTGGAGCCAAAGGAGGTTTTTCGCCAGATTGAATCTCGGCAATTCTCTTATTGGCTTTGTCGATCAGGCTTTGAAGCACTTGCTTTTCATTGTCCATGCCTTTATCAATCATGATTTTGATTCGGCTTTTGGCAATCTCCAAAGATTGGATCAAGGTATCTGGCTGAGAAATACAGATAGAGGCTTTCGCTTTCATCTCTGCAGTCCAGTCGGTAAAGGTAAATGCCTGGTCGGCCAGTAGCGTCCCAATATGTACTTCGATAACTCGCCCTTGGAATACGTTTTCACCTTTGAAATGCTTCAGCATCTGAGCCTGAGTAGCATGAACTACATCACGGAAATCCATGTGGTCTGCCATCTTTCCTTTGAAAGTAACTTTAACAGACTCAGGAATCGCCATGGAAGCTTCACCGGTAGCCAAGGCAAGAGCCACAGTGCCTGAATCGGCACCGAAAGCAACTCCTTTGGACATTCTGGTATGAGAGTCACCTCCAATGATAATCGCCCAATCATCAATTGTGATGTCATTAAGGACTTTATGGATTACATCCGTCAGTGGATGATAGACATTTTTAGGATCTCTGCCGGTAATCAGACCAAATTCATTCATGAATTTCATCAACTTCGGCGTATTGGCTTGTGCTTTGGTATCCCAAACTGCAGCTGTGTGACAGCCAGATTGGTAAGCAGCATCAACGATAGGTGAAATCACCGTGGCAGCCATGGATTCCAGTTCCTGAGAGGTCATCAGACCAGTAGTATCTTGGGAACCGACAATATTTACATTAGCTCTCACATAAGAACCTGCGTGCAATACGGCTCCGGAAGTACCCACTGCATTTTTATTGAAGATCTTTTCAACAGCGGTCAGACCTTGACCTTTGTGAGAGATCTCTTTGGAAGCAGCATAAACAGGCGGTACCTCTACTCCTAGAGTTTCTGCAGCAAATGTTTGAAGTTTTTTACCAAAAACAACAGCGTAGGAGCCTTGAGCTCTGATAAACTCCATTTTTTGAGGAGTAAGGGCAGAAGAAATATCAATCAATTCCTTGCCTTCGCTATCGTAAAGTTTCTTGGTTTTGGTATTGATGGTCAGGACTGTTCCTGTTTTTACAGAATAAGCTTCCTTCAAAATTGGCTCGCCGTCTTGATCTACTATCAGATTTCCGTTCTCATCAAATTGCTTTACCCAATTTTTCAAATCCAAGCCAATCCCACCAGTCACTCCTACAGTCGTCAAGAAAATGGGTGAAATGCCATTGGTACCAGCTACGATAGGTGCAATGTTGATAAAAGGAACAAATGGGCTTGCTTGCTTCCCGATCCAAAGAGCCACGTTGTTGACCCCGGACATTCTAGAGGAGCCTACACCCATGGTGCCTTTCTCAGCCAAAAGCATCACTCTTTTGTCAGGGTGCGCCGCTTTCAACTCTCTCAAAGCATGTTGCTTTTCCATGTCAAACTCGAACATACACTGACCGTGCAATTCTCTGTCTGCTCTGGAGTGGGCTTCTTTACCCGGAGAAAGCAAATCCGTAGAGATATCGCCAACTCCTGCTACAAAAGTTACAATTTCAATTTCCTCCTCTACTTCTGGAAGTTGAGTGAAAAACTCAGCTTTGGCGTAGCTTTCCAAAATATCTTTAGCGATCGGGCTTCCTTTGGTATAGGCTTGCTCCAAGCGCTCCATATCTGCTTCATAGAGAAATACCTGCGTTTTTAGAGTCTTGGCAGCTTCCTGAGCGATCGCTTGATCATCTCCCAAGGCCAAATCCAAGAGCACTTCAATAGAAGGTCCACCTTTCATATGGGACAGTTGCTCGAATGCAAAAGCCGATGTGATTTCTTCTATTTTGGCAGTGCCGAGAATAATATCCTTCAAAAATTTCGCTTTGACTCCTGCAGCACTTGTGGTGCCAGGGAGGACATTGTAGATGAAGAAGTTGAGAGAATCCTTTCTGTGAATGTGATTCTCATCTTTGATTTGCTCAATGATCTCACTAAGCAGCTCTGCATTATCAATTGGAAGAGGGTGCAGGCCATGCATTTCTCTTTCACTGATTTGCTCTAAATATTCGGTATATAGACTCATGTTTTGAACGTATCTTTCAGTTGCGTTTTAGATAAAAATCTGAAGCAAAATTAAAAAAAACTCCCCTTAAGAAAAAATGAATGTGTAGACACAAAAAGGGGTTTGTAATTGCTTGTTTTACAGATTTTTAAAGGGTTGTACATCGGTTTTTAATTGTGTTTAGAAATTTCCGTTTGGAATTATTTCCACAAATCTCTCTGGGTCTTTCCAAACCAGTTTATCGTAAAAATTTCTAATGGGATAACCGTCCTTTCTGTGCAATCGTTCACACACTCACATTTTTCGAGTGCGAGCAAGCATAAAAAAATCCTGCACCGATGAGATGCAGGATTGAAATCTAGTGCTGGGAAAATGAGTTTAACTTTCTGTAATGGTATTGAGCTTGGCCAAAAAGCTATTGTAATACTGCCTACCTACCTGTACGACAGATCCTTGCTTGAGTGTGATCTCTTTAGTGTTGAAACTTTCGATTTGGCCGAGGGACAGGATATAGGATTTTTGAACCCTCAGGAAGAGATGAGATGGTAGAATCTCCTCTATTTCTTTCATGGATTTTCGGATACTATATTCCCGGTTTTTGGTGAAAATAGTTACCATGTTGCCATTGGCCTCCACATAATAGATATCTTCATAAGGGACTCTTTCGAAGGCATTGTCCGCTTTGATAAAGACAGAATCTGTCACCAAATAAGGACTTTCGCTGGAGACCTTCGCTGGAGCAGATTCGGTAGTTGGCTTGGATCGTTTGTTGTACAGCACGATCTCTACAATGGCATGAATATCATTGGTATTGAATGGCTTCACGATAAATCCCGCAGGAGCGATTCGCTTGGCCCGCTCAATGATAGTCGGATCTGAGTAAGAAGTGACAAATACCAGCGGCGCATCGACCATCTGCTTGACGATCTCACCCAGTTCGATTCCATCCTTGTCCCCTTTGAGTTTGATATCCATAAATAT
The DNA here is from genome assembly GCF_000429465.1 of Algoriphagus vanfongensis DSM 17529. GTDB lineage: Bacteria > Bacteroidota > Bacteroidia > Cytophagales > Cyclobacteriaceae > Algoriphagus > Algoriphagus vanfongensis. The sequence continues at coordinate 45,333 of NZ_AUBX01000016.1, forward strand.
CAAATCTGGGCGGTACTTCTTGATGACTTTGATACATTGATTGGCCGAGTTGGCGATATCAATATTGACATATCCGAGGAGTTCGAGAATCTCCTGGATGTTTTCAGCTATACTTGGATCGTCCTCGACGATCAAAATCCGCTCTTCTTTCATGAGTTTGGCAGATAGTGCTATTAGGTGGATAGGAATGGTTGACAATCGGGTCAAAAACCCAATCTTTCACTAATTACAAAATTTTCTTTTGGAAATCAAATGCTTTTTTTTGTCTATGAAATATTTAAAGGCTCATCATTTCCTTGAATCTTGCTGCTTGTCTGCGACTTACCTCGATTCTGTCGCCTCCTCTGAGTGTCACCACTAAGCCGCCATTAAACCAAGGTTCGATCGCCTCTACCCAACCCAAGTTGATAATATGCTTGCGGCTGGCTCTGAAAAAAGATTTTTCGTCCAATCTCTCATCCAAGGCATTCAGGGATTTGTGGATCATAGGCTTGAAGTTGTCAAAGTACACTTTGATGTAGTTGCCGTCTGATTCGAAAAGTCGGACATTGGAAAGTCGGACAAACCAGCATCTGTCTCCGTCTTTGACAAACACCTGATCATCCAAGGTCAGTTTTTTATTGTTGTTGCTTACCGGTTCATCGTCCTGTTTGCTTTGGGTATCGATTTTACCAGAAAGTTTCTGAATGGCTTCTTCCAATCTTTTTGGCTCTATCGGCTTGAGCAGATAGTCAAGAGCATTGACCTGAAAAGCCTTGAGCGCATACTCATCATAGGCCGTCGTAAAGATGACATGGGGCACATTGTCCAACTCTTCCAATAGGTCGAAACCGGTTTTTTCAGGCATTTGGATGTCCAAGAAAATCACATCTGGGCTCAGCTGATCTATTTTTTCTTTGGCATCTTCTACATTGACTGCTTCTCCGACTACTTCGACAGATTCCAGCTGATTGAGTAGGGTGATCAGCTCTTTTCTGGCCAATCTTTCGTCATCAATTACTATGGCTCGCATTATATTTCGGTTTATGATTCGAATGTAACTTTTTGTTTCGGGATTTTTATCTCAGTGATTACGAACTGATTTCCGGAGTTGAATATACGGAAGCTGGCTCGATCTCCATAGATCAACTTGAGTCGCTGGACGGTATTGCTCAGGCCATGTCCGCCATCCGCTTTGGCTTTGAGACTGGGGGGTGTGTCCAGATGTCCGCTATTTTTGACCTGAATATACAAATCATCTTCCAGACCTTCCCGGCACTTGATCTCGATGATGCCTCCTTTGACCAGATTGGATATCCCATGCTTGATCGCATTTTCTACTATAGTCTGCAGCATCATGGGTGGGATTTTGTAATTGTAGGCTTCATCCTCAATGTTGTACTCGACCTGTAGTCTTTCCTCAAATCGGATGGATTCTAAAGTCAGATAATCCCTGACCGTGTTCAGTTCGTCTTCAAACTCGATTGTTTGCTTTTTGTCCATCATCAGGGAAAACCTCAAGATGTTGGATATTCTTGTAATAGCACTTTTGGCTTTATCAGGGTCTTCATCTACCAATGCCCTCACTGAGTTGAGCGCATTAAAGATAAAGTGAGGATTCAGTTGGCTTTTGAGATGATTGAGGCGGATTTGGTTGATTTTAGCTTCATATTTCAAGGTGGTGTTGTAATTGTCCAGAAAGTGGAAAACAAAGTAAAGCAAAAACCAGACAGCATAGAAAAGGAAGGCCATCAGAAGATTGGACAAAATGACCACTACCTTGAAGTCTTCCTCGGGATTTAATATTCCCAATGCATCATTGATCAGAAACTGAGCCACAATATTGGCAAAACTAAGTGCCAGCATAGCCAATACGGACTGAAACAAAAGCTGAGAAATACTCAGTTTAAACCAATCGTATCGCTTGAAAATATACCTCAGAAAATGAGTCGAGAGGAGATAGCAAAAGGCAATGATAATGAATCCCCACATCTGCACTGAGCTGATCTCATCGGCAGTGAGCGTGGCAAGAGAGATTTGTATAATAGCGATACTTCCCCAGCCGAGGATCTGAAGTAGCCAATATAAACTGATGCGATTCATAGGACCCCAAAGATAGGAATGCTGGAGAAAGGAAAATTTGGATTGTGATAAAAGGAATATAGCACTGATTTTCCCCTGTATCAGCTATTTAATTCCATTTTGAGAAATCTTCCCGTGTGACTTTTTGGGTGTACCGCAACTTCCTCCGGTGTGCCGCTGATCAGAATATTTCCTCCTTTATTGCCTCCCTCAGGTCCCAGATCTACGACATAGTCCGCTACTTTGATTACATCCAGGTTGTGTTCGATGATCAGAACTGTATTTCCCTTGTCGACAAGTTTTTGCAAAACAGACATCAAGAGGGCAATATCCTGAAAATGGAGACCCGTAGTAGGTTCATCTAAGATGTAGAATGTTTTTCCTGTATCTTTTTTCGAAAGCTCTGTGGCCAATTTGACCCGCTGGGCCTCTCCTCCAGAGAGTGTCGTGGCATGCTGACCTAAGGTGATATAGCCCAATCCTACGTCATGTAGAGTTTTGATCTTTCTGAGGATTTTAGGTTGGTTTTGGAAAAACTCTACTGCTTGCTCGACTGTCATATCCAGTACATCTGAGATGGATTTTCCCTTGAATCTCACTTCCAAAGTCTCCCGGTTGTAGCGCTTTCCTTTGCAGGTTTCGCATGGGATATGCACATCTGGAAGAAAATCCATCTCAATCAGTTTCATGCCTGCACCTTCGCAGTCCTCACATCTTCCACCCTTCACATTGAAAGAGAATCTTCCCGGTTTATATCCTCTGATTTTGGCCTCTGGAAGTTCTGTGAAAAGAGTTCGGATATCAGAGAATACCCCTGTGTAAGTAGCAGGATTAGATCTTGGGGTTCTGCCGATCGGAGACTGGTCCACCTCGATTACTTTATCCAGATAGTCCAAGCCTGTAAAGCTCTTGTATGGCATCGGGTCCTTCTTAGAATGATAAAAATGCTGCCGAAGGATAGGGTACAATGTCTCGTGGATAAGTGTACTTTTTCCACTTCCCGATACCCCGGTGATCAAAGTAAGAGTGCCTAGTGGGATCTCCAGATCCACATTTTTCAGATTATTGCCAGTGGCTCCCTGAAGGATCAAGCTATTGCCTTTGCCTTTTTTACGTTCTGTAGGAATTGGAAGGCCGATTTTCCCTTTGAGATAATCAGCGGTGACACCGCCTTGATTGAGAAATTCTTTGGGTGAGCCAGATGCCACCACATGTCCTCCATGTCGACCAGCTCCCGGCCCCATGTCCAAGATAAAGTCGGATTCCAGCATCATGTCTTTGTCATGCTCTACGACCAAGACAGAATTGCCCAAGTCCCGAAGGCTCTGAAGTGCCTGAATTAATTTGACATTGTCCCGCTGATGCAATCCAATGCTCGGTTCGTCGAGAATGTAGAGCACACCGACCAGCTGGGTACCGATCTGCGTGGCCAATCTGATTCGCTGGGCTTCTCCTCCTGATAGAGTTCGGATCGGTCGATTGAGAGTCAGGTAGTCCAAGCCAATATCGAGTAGAAACCCAATTCTTTTGCGGATTTCCTTAAGCACTTCCTGTGCTATGATCTGCTGTTTTTCGCTGAGTCGCTCTTCTACATTTTCAAACCATGCTCCGAGGTTTTGGATATCCATCACTGCCAGCTCACCGATATGATGCGCTGCTATCTTGAAATGCAGCGCTTCTTTTTTCAGGCGATAGCCGTGGCAGTCTGGGCAAGTCTGGGTGACTGTAAATTCTGACACCCACTCTTGAATCTTTTCAGAGCTTCCTTCTTGATATTTTTGGAGAAAATTGACAATTCCTTCGAATGTCGTATGCCATTTGGTGCCGGGATGCTTGACTGAGTCTACTGCCACTTCCACTTTGTCACCGTAAAGGAGCACGTCAATGACATTGGCAGGAAGCTTTTCGATCGGCGTACTCATGCTGCACTTGTAGTGCTTCAGGATGGCTTCTATTTTCTTAAAGATCCAAATATCCCGATACTCGCCTAGAGGAGCGATGCCTCCCCGCGTAATGCTCAATTTCGGGTCTGGGATGATGCTTTCTTTGGTAATTTCCTCAGTGATGCCCAGGCCATTGCAGGTGGGGCATGCGCCATAGGGACTATTGAAAGAAAAGGTGTTGGGGGCAGGTTCGTCGTAGGACAAGCCTGTCTCTGGATCCATCAGGTATTTCGAAAAATGGTGGATTTCACCAGATTCTTCTCGGGTCATCATGACGCCTTTGCCATGCTGTAAGGCAGACTTGAGTGATTGAGTGATTCTAAATCGATCTTCTTCATCAGCGATGATCCGATCTATCACAATCTCAATATCATGGATTTTGTAACGGTCCACTTGCATCTTGGGGACCATCTCCATGACTACTCCGTCTACACGGACTTTTGAAAAGCCCATTTTTCGGATTTGCTCAAAAAGCTCCCGATAGTGCCCTTTTCTACCTTTGACGACCGGTGCCAATAGGTATAGTTTTTTACCTGCAAATTTCGCAAAAAGCTGTTCGATGATCTGATCTTCGGTCTGCCGGATCATTTTTTTGCCTGTCTCATAAGAATAGGCCTCCCCAGCTCTGGCAAAGAGCAATCGCATGAAATCGTAGATTTCCGTCACTGTACCTACTGTGGAGCGGGGATTTTTGGATGTGGTTTTTTGCTCAATAGCGATGACTGGTGAGAGTCCATTGATCTTATCCACGTCAGGTCTTTCCATGCCTCCCAAAAAGGATCGCGCATAGGCAGAAAAGCTTTCCAAATACCTCCTCTGACCCTCCGAATAAATCGTGTCAAATGCAAGAGAGCTTTTGCCACTACCGCTAAGGCCCGTGACTACCACAAGTTGGTTGCGGGGAATCCGAATGTCCAGGTTTTTTAAGTTGTGCTCACGAGCACCAAAAATCTCAATAAATTCTTCCTGTGTAGCAGGGGATTGACTCATCATTGACGGGAAAGATTTAAACGGCGAAGGTACTGATAAATCAGGGGATCTACCAGACTAATTCCAATAACCCAGTGAGGGCGGTCTTGGTTTCTATTGGAGGTTCAATTTTTGATTTTACCACTCCCGACCCACTGGGATGACTTTCCAGTTTTGGTCGAAATAAGGAGTCTGCTCATAGAACCAGCGATAGATCCTTCTCGGATTGCTGGCAAATTCAGCATCTTTGGCCTTCTCAGCTTCCAGACTAGCCTTCAAAGCTGGGTTTTGCTCCAGCATCTGGATCATCATAGGCTCCATGATGTATGTTTCCATGTATTCTGTTTGGGAGAAAATACTGTTGAAAAAGCCCCATTGGAAAAAGCTGTCCACAGACTCAGGTTCTAGCAATATCACGATCAATTCTTTCAGCTTTTGCTGGGTAGGAATCCGTACGGAGCCTGGGAGAAATGATTGTTTGCGTGTGATAGTTTCTGTGGCGAAAGATTGGATACGCATTTGTCCCTCGTAAGGCTGAGTCCCCATTTTGTACTCGGTGACTTTGGAATAGTCCAGTTCGTGTTCCTGCATTTCATCCAAAAATTCCATTTCCACTCCATGTTTTTGGAGCTTTTCGATAAGATCGGTCCATTCAGAGGATATCCAATATGCGGTGGGAATTTGTACAGATTGCACGGGAACGTCCATCAAAAGACTGGGGACTTTTTGCTCAAGGGCTTTCCCCTCCCAGACGACATATTCAGCTCCAGTGAGGGTGGATTTTTCTTTGTGTGATGCGATGGCCTTGAAGTCCATTGTGTCTGCAGGGTTTTCGCGGAAAGCAAACTTTACAGGAAGGCTATTCTCTTTTTGATTTTGATCTTCAGCTATCGCTTCTTGGATGGTGGTATAGTGCGTAGCGATGCTTTTGATCGCTTGCTCCAGAAACACATAAGTCCCCAACACTCGCTGACGAAAAGGCTTCAATGAATGGTTTTCTATCAAAATGGATGGAATGTGGCGAATGTCTCCATATGTATGAGAAAATCTCGGGCTGAAGGAGAATGCGACATTTCCTTCTGAGAAGTCATCTCCATTTGCTGCGAAAAGCAAAGGCCCAGGAATATGTCCTGCCTCACTTAGGGCTTGATCGATTTCCGGCTGGAGATCTTCTGCCAAAAACTTGCTGATTGCAGGAGAGTAGCCTCCGGTTTTGACATAGCCGTAGGTGACATCATATTGATAATCGGCTCCATCTGTGACATGGACATCTACGTAGAGGTCGGGCTGATAGGTGGTGAGGACATCGATGACTGCATCGATCCCGGCAGTTTCTATTTTGGTGTAATCTCGATTGAGATTAAGATTACGGGCATTGGTTCGCCATCCCATTTCTCTGGGACCTCGCTGATTGACTCGCCCAAAGGCGCTTCTTCTCTCATGACCATCTACGTTGAGAATGGGGATGAAAAGAATGTTTGCCTGATCCAAAAGTGCTCCTTTGCTACCATGAGCTATGTCCCGAAAGAGCATCATGCCAGCATCTTTTCCGTCGATTTCACCGGCGTGAATTCCTCCATGAAAAAATAAGAGAGGTTTGTCTTCCGCTCCGATATTTTCTGAATCGACTTGTTGGTTTTTCGAGGCGATAAGCATCCAAATAGGTCTTCCCTGCTCGCTTTTTCCAATTGATTTAAGTGAAATATAAGGGCTGGAATCTGCTAATTTTTTGATCCATTGGTAGGTGTCTTCATAGGTTGGAGACTCTGTGAGGTCACTAAGTTCTCCGGGAGTCACCCAAGGATGGTCTTTAGCTACTATCAGGCTTTCTGAGCTGCCCGTCCAAGGCATGAGTGGAGGCATGACATCCTGTGCCAAGGTAGTGAGGCTGCTTAGAAGAAAAGCCAGTAGAAGTGATTTTTTCATAGGGTTCAATTTGGGCCTAAAATAAAAGCTCTCATCGAATATTCCGATGAGAGCTATGGTAAGTGACAGAGATCGTCTAAGAACGGACTATTCCTTATACATCAGCTCATAGTATTCTCTGGCCATGCGGTTGCTTTCAAAAAAACCGACAACGTCTTTCATTCCCTTTTGAACGATTTGTCTCCAGCGATTTTTGTCCTCATAGTAGGTGGGCAAGATTTCATTTTCCAAAATTTCATACAGTTTGTTGAGATCATATTCATCTTGCTCTTGTACATTCATGGATGCATAGTCGGGAGATGGAACGATAAAGCTGTTTTCACCATGTTGGGCAAACTCACAGATCCAACCATCATAGGTGGAAAAGTTGACGCTGCCGTTCATCGCCGCAGTCATACCAGAAGTGCCTGATGCCTCTCGTGGTACACGGGGATTATTCAGCCAGATGTCAGATGCTTGCTTGAGTTGCTTGCTAAGAGTGAGTTCGTACCCTACACAGACAGCCATATTCGGATAGTTTTTGCTGAGATGTACCAGTTGATTAAATACCGATACTGCTCCATAGTCTAGCGGGTAGGGCTTGCCGGCCCAAATGATCTGGATCGGCCGCTCCTTGTTTTTCATCAATTGATCAAACCTTTTCAAATCCCGTGTGATGAGTTCGGCACGCTTGTAGGCAGCAAAACGTCGTGCCCAGACGATAGTGAGAATGTCTGGATCAAGTAATTGCCCTGTCTGATCAGCGACGATTTCGAAGGCTCTTTTTTTCAAGAATCTTTTCCTGTCATCGAAGGCTTCCTGATCTGCTGTCTCCTCATGTCGGTAGAGCTGCTTGTCCGCCCAGTATTGATAGTTTTGGGAATTGGTGATGTGGGTGATTTCGGGGATGTCAGCTTGGTTTTTCCACATTTCCCTACTCACTTGACCATGGAGTCTAGAGACTCCGTTTGCCTTGCGAGCAAAACGCAGGGCTGCCAAGCTATGATTGAAATTGTCTCCATTCATGCCTGTCAGGCTTTTGACCTCCTCTATAGAATAGCCATTGAAAAAGCTCATTTTATTGAGCAAGTAATAGTCATGGTTTTCATTGCCTGCTTCTTCAGGTGTATGAGTGGTGAAAACCAGTCGCTTTTTGACTTCTTCCTTGGATCCGAATTTGCGAAGCAAATGAAAAACGGCACTCACTCCATGGGCTTCATTGAGATGATAGATATCAGGGTTGAAATTGAGTTCATCCAAGAGTTTGGCACCTCCCAGACCGAGCACCTGACATTGGGCGATTTTGGCGGCTGTATCTGCATCATACAGCTTGTGCGTAATCGTCTGGCTGAGGTAGTCGTTTTCTGGGACATCTGTACTGAGCAAAAATAGGGGCGCACTGTCAAATGTCTCTGGTGCAAGATAGTATGCTTTGATCCAAACGGGGACATCGTGAACGGTAATTTGGAATTTGAGGCCGGTGTCGATAAGAAAGCTATAAATTTTCTCATACCATTCGGGCTTGAGTGTCTGATCCTGATTGCGGCCTTGATCATAGTAGCCGTATTTCCAAAGGATGCCGATTCCGATTAGGTTTTGGCGGAGCTCATAGGCGCTCCTCAGGTGTGAGCCGGATAGGAAGCCTAATCCTCCTGAGTAGATCTTGAGAGGCTGATGGATGGCAAATTCCATTGAGAAATAGGCCGTTTTGCTGGAATATTCAGGAGCTACCTCATAGGGCACCTGAAAATTTTTGAAATCTGTCATGAATTGGAGTGGTTAGAGAGTTGGTAAAAACAGAAAAGTATCTTTCTCCAATGTATCGAAAAATGCCGGTTTAAAGAACTTCAGAAAATGAAGATTTCTTTAAGTGTCCAAGACAAATCTAGAGGCTTGACATAAAAAAACCGACTCCTGATTGCAGAAGTCGGTCTTGATCTAAAAAGGATGAGATTTTACTGCCCTACCATAAAGATGGCGTTGCTTAGTACTAGCTTACCGGATTCCCAGAAACCTCTGAAAATAGGATTGTCCACAAAGTAAACGATAGTTCCCCGACCTTGTCTTTCGGCACCGATAGCAAGAGATTCTCCCATTTTTGACTTGATTTTGTAACCAATGTAGCCTGTTCTGTAGGAGTCATTGGACAAGATCTTCCCTGCATTGACGCCATTGTCCATGTAGGCGTAGTGGTTTGAGTTATTTTTTAGCGTATAGTATTTGCCTCCAGTGCCATAGCCTAAAGGATGCGTCATATCCATATCCACCTGATAGATGGATCCTGCAGTTCCCCCCGAGATAGCGAGTCTCTCGCTTTCTAGGTAAGGCTCCAATCTTTCGCTTTTGGCGATCTCGCCAGATTCCTTTTCAGCAGCTTTCTTGGCATCGTCTGTATCAAAGGTTTTCAATGCAAATCCTTCTTTGTTGGCAAATAAATTGACTGCGCCATCGATGGCGATCAGCTTACCTCCAGCCTTGACCCAGTCCATCATTTTGTCCATGGCTGGCTTGGCCATTCCTCCTCCCCACATCGAAGGCAGGATGATCACATCATATTTGCTGAGATCATAGCGCGTCAAATTATCCATTTCCAGATTGGAAAGCGGGTAGTTCAATTCTTTTTCGAAGAAATGCCATACTTCTCCATATCCCAAAGAGGACGTTCCTTGTCCACCGATCAAGGCGACTTTTGGAGCTTCGATTTCGCGGATATTGGGCGAGCCAAAGTCTTTGCCTTCTTCCATATAGCCAGTCATGGTAGTGGCCAGCTCGATACCAAATTCATTGGCGGTGTCTGTCACTTTTTTGTCAAAATCAGCGACGTATTTGTTGTCTCCCTTTGTGATTAAGAGTGAGCCTGCAGAGAAGCTCTTGCCCTCTACGGTAAATGGGAATTCAGGGTATTTCACTCGGATTCCCTGATTGAAGAGGCTGGTCAAAAATGCTGCAGCTCGGGTACCTTGCCAATTGGCTATGTAGGCGACAGGTGTTTTTCCAGGGGTATTGGTGCTGAATTCTGGCTTTTCGTAAGCGGCGCTCGGATCCATACGGCTTTCCAAAGCGTAAGCTTCTAGGCCATAAGCATAGGGCATAGCCCAGCTGGTGATGTCATACGTGATGCTGTCGTTCAGTTGAGGGTTTGGTTCAAAGAAAACCTGAGCCAAAACAGATTTAGGCTGGTAGGCAGAGATCACAATATCCTCCTCAGACGTGGAGAAAGACTCAGATTTGCCTGTTTGATAAGCAAAGCCTTTCAGTCCTGATTTGCTTCCAGCTTTTCCGTATCTAATTCCATTTTTATCCAGTAATTCCAGCAGTTTAGCCAGCTGGGCAGGGTTGCTCTCCCCTTTGATGACAAAGCTTTTGTATTGTCCTTTTGGGTTGGATGAATTTTCTTCGTAGTAGTTGGCAAACTCCTCCAGCAACTTATCAGAGTGAGCACTGGTCATTTCTGCAGCAGACATAGCGGCAGTGTAGTGACCTTCGATCCGATAGCTCAAAGTCACAGTATCTCCGACGGCATTGAAGCCTCCGATACCGGCCTGGCCGCCGCCGCCCTGCTCAATAGTCATCCCAATCGCACCATTGTACATGGGGTAGGTGTCTCCATAAGAAGGGTACAGCAAGTCAAATCTTTCTTTGGTGAAATAAAAACGACCCATTTCATCAAAGTATTTGGCGGTGTTTTTACCAAAAATATCTTGGAACTCATGTTGCCATTCAGTCAATTGCTCGTGCAGAGGCTCCGCTGCTGGGGCCATGTAGAAGGGATTATTGATCCCCTGCTCGTGAAAGTCCAAGTGCAACTGCGGCATCCACTCTTGGTAGACCTTGAGTCTAGCCTGAGACTCCACCTGTACCTGCCAGGCCCAGTCTCTGTTGAGATCAAAAAGATAATGGTTGGCTCTACCTCCAGGCCAAGGCTCATTGTGCTCAACGGATTGGAGGTCCGGTTGCAGCGTCGTATTCATTTTTTGATTGTACCAGTTGGCATATCGATCTCTTCCGTCTGGGTTGATTGCCGGATCGATGATGATGATCTGATTTTTGAGCCATTCCTGAGAAGTAGCATTATTGGGGTCAGCAAGTGTGTGAAATGAAGAAATAGCTGCTTCCATTCCGACAGATTCATTGCCATGTACATTGAAAGACATCCAGTTGATAGGAATGGAAGTGCTGGGTGATCCGTCCATCAAGCCGGCTCTTTTCAAGTTGTCAGTACGGATTTGCTCCAGGTTTGCCATGTTTTCGGCACTGGAAAGGATGGCGATGATCAGTGGCCGCTTTTCATTCGTCTCGCCATATTGGATGAGTTTTACATTGGGGTTGTTGGCTGCGACATGCTCAAAATAATCCACCATGCGGTGATGGGGAGTGAATCGATCGCCGGGTTTGTAGCCGAGAAACTGCTCAGGTGTCTGGATTTGCGCTTGCGCAAAGCTGATTCCCAAGCAGAGTAAAAGGGAAAGGAGTAAGGTTTTTTTCATAGCTGTTGATTCGTTCGATGCCGAATTTAACTGGAAAATGGAAAGTGAGAAAACCAAAGGTGGAAAAGACACCCTCTTGGCAGTAATTCCTGAGAATAAGAGAGAAAGCAGGTGCTTTTAAAGCGAAGCTTTGAGGCAAAAGTCGCGGATCATCCAGAGCGTTTCAGCTTTTCGCTCATACATGCCCATGTGTCCCGTCTCTCCCAATTCAAAATAATCGGAAAAAGCATGTTTTTGTGCGCGGCTAGCCTCGATTTTGACAGAGCCATCCTGCGTACCTGCGATGAGAAGCTTTGGGCCAGCAAAATTTTTCAAAATATCCAGACGGTCTTTTCTGTCTCTCATTGCTTCGGTAAAAGCGATCAAACCATCCAAAGTAGATTCCTTGGCTTGTTCGACTGCTGTCTCCAGGGCTGTAGCCAATTCTTTTCTGCGATTTTCCGGGAAAAGCTGGGGTACGAAAGAAGTAGCGAATTTTTCAGCCCCGTTTTTTTTCAGAAAGGAAATTGCGCGATTGCGCATTTGTTTTTTGTCAGGGTCGTCGGCAAAGGCAGTACTATGAAAAAGGCCCACAGCTTTGATTTTGCTTTGCATCAGTTCTAGTAGTGCCAAGGCTACATAGCCGCCGAGGGAATGGCCGATGATGATGGGGTTTTCTATGTCATTTTCATCCATCCATTCTTCCAAGAGCACGGCTATTTCTTCCAGAGAAAAATGGTTTTGGAAAATGGGGCTTTGCCCAAAGCCAGGCAAATCAGGACAGATGACGCGAAAGTCTCTGGAAAGCTGCTCGGCAAAATCGGTCCACATGGCGCCAATTTCACAGAATCCATGGATCAAAATCAATACTTGGCCTTCGCCTTTTTCAAAAAAATGTATGGAAGACATCGGGGTTAGCTAAGCTTTTCCACTGTCGCCATACTACGTACAGCGCTGGCTATTCCTCGAGGATCAAATCCACAAGCCTCTTGTAGTTCGATTTGCTCGCCATGTTCGATGATTTCGTCAGGAATCCCAAGTCGTTTTACCTGAGCTTGGTAGCCATGGTCCATCATCCATTCGAGCACTGCGGAGCCAAATCCTCCCATCAGGCAGCCGTCCTCTACTGTCACCACTTTGCTGAATTTCCCAAAAATCTCATGGAGTAATTCTTCATCCAGCGGTTTCACAAATCTCATGTCGAAATGAGCAGGGTTGAGTCCTTCGGAAGCGAGGGTTTCGCAGGCCTCCACGGCATAATTTCCAATATGTCCTATTGTCAGAATAGCTACCTCTTCTCCTTCTTTGATGATTCTACCTTGTCCCAGAGGAATACCTTCAAATGGTGTTCTCCACTCTGGCATGACGCCTTTTCCTCTTGGATATCTGATAGAATAAGGGCCTTCATGGGAAAGGGAGGAATACATCATATTTCTCAATTCCTGCTCATTCATAGGAGCTGCTACCACTAAATTGGGGATGCATCTGAAATAAGCTATATCATAGGCCCCGTGATGGGTAGGTCCATCAGCTCCTGCAAATCCTGCTCGATCCAGGCAGAAGACAACTGGTAAATTTTGCAAACACACATCATGGACGACCTGATCATAGGCCCGCTGCATGAAAGTGGAATAAATATTACAGAATGGTTTGAGTCCTTGTGTGGCAAGACCTGCGGAGAATGTCACAGCATGCTGCTCAGCTATCCCCACGTCAAATGCCCTGTCTGGCATCGCCTCCATCATGATATTCAAAGAAGACCCAGAAGGCATAGCTGGAGTGATACCCATAATGCGTTCATCCTGCTCCGCCAGTTCTACAAGCGTGTGTCCGAAAACATCCTGGTATTTGGGAGCTTGCGGCTTGGAAGGTGATTTTTTGTAAATCTCACCCGTTACTTTGTCAAAGGTGCCCGGCGCATGCCAAGTGGTTTGATTTCCTTTTTCGGCAGGCTCATAACCTTTTCCTTTCACTGTCACACAATGAAGGATTTTTGGGCCTGGAATGTCCTTGAGATCGTCTAAGATTTCCACCAAGTGATTGACATCATGTCCGTCTACCGGACCAAAGTATCTCAAATTGAGAGACTCGAAGAGGTTGCTTTGATTGAGCAAGGCAGATTTGATCGCCCCTTCCACTTTTGAGATGACCTCTTGAGCGGAGCTGCCAAATTTGCTGAATTTCCCGAGCAATTTCCAAACTTCATCTTTCACCTTATTATAGGTATGAGAAGTAGTGATATCTGTGAGATAATCTTTCAAGGCTCCGACATTGGGGTCGATAGCCATGCAGTTATCATTTAGAACAATCAGGATATTGGAATCAGAAACACCGGCATGATTCATCGCCTCAAATGCCATCCCTCCAGTCATGGATCCATCGCCGATGACAGCTACATTTTGGATGCCAGTGCCTTTGTATTTGGATGCCACGGCCATACCCAATGCTGCTGAGATGGATGTGCTACTATGTCCTACGCCAAAGGAGTCGTACTCACTTTCTTTTCTTTTAGGAAAACCTGAGATGCCTCCGAAGATTCGGTTGGTATGAAACTGATCTCTTCTTCCAGTGAGAATTTTGTGTCCGTATGCCTGATGTCCCACATCCCAGACCAGCTGATCTTGAGGGGTATTGAGCACATAGTGCAAAGCTACGGTAAGCTCTACCACACCGAGGCTAGCGCCAAAGTGTCCTCCATAGACGGAGACATTGTCCACGATGAAGTGTCTCAATTCATCACAAATCTGGACCAACTTTTCCTTCGGAAATTTCTTTAAGTCCTCAGGACTATTGATTTGAGCTAGTAATTCTCCCGGTTCAATCAGCATCTATCTAGGCATTTTAAAGTCTGAGATGATAAACTATAGCTATACTGGTTTGTTTTATAGTTAGCATGACAACTACTTGACAATCTCCAATCTCAGACCAGAAATCCAATTAAATTACATTAATTGAATATCTTTGGCTACAAGGTGGCAAAATTAACCCATTAATTTAAATATCCCTTGAGTTTCGAAATCAAATTACCGCTCTTCGAAGGACCTTTCGACCTGATGCTCTTCTTTATAGAGCGGGACGAACTGGATATTTATGACATTCCTATCTCCAAGATTACCAATGATTTCTTGGATTATATCCATCACTTGGAAAAGATGGAAATCGAAGTGGCGAGTGAGTTTATTCTCTTTGCTGCTACCCTGATGAAAATCAAATCCAAAATGCTGCTGCCACGGCCGGAGCTGAATGAGGATGGAGAGGAAATCGACCCCAGAGAGGAGTTGATTCGCAACCTATTGGAGTATAAGAAGTATAAATCTGTCGTAGAAGACTTGTCGTCACTGGAGTCAGAGCGTCTCATGAAAGAAAAGCGGGGAAATATCGCCGCTGAATTGAAAGCTCTGAGAAAGGTGGATGATGTGGACGCAGAAATGCAGGATTTGGATCTGTATAAGCTGCTGAAAGTCTTCCAAAAATGCATGGCCAAAATGGCTGCACGGGTGGAGGAAACCAAACATACGGTCATCCAATACCCCTATACGATCGAACAGCAAAAAGACTTTGTGTTGGAGAAAATCAGTTTTAAAAAACAAGTGCCTTTTACCGAGTTTATCACCTACAAACCCGATAAAATATTCGTTATCTATACTTTTTTGGCAATTCTGGAATTGCTTCAGCTCTCCCAGGTCACTATAGTGATCGGAGAGGGTTTTAATAATTTTTGGGTAGAAAAGACTGAGCCTATCGCTGCAGCCTGATATGAAGCTTGATAACAAAAAAATCTTTGAAACCCTGAATCCCAATAAGGTCTGGGTACCGATCCTGATTGGTTTGGGGATTGTCTTTGGGATGTTTTATCTGGATCCTTCGGTCAACAAAGATTCTCTCAAGGGAATTTTTGATGCTTCTCTTCCTTGGATTTTTGTAGCCATTTTGGTGATTTTCTTTAGAGATGTAGGCTATGTATATAGGATCAGGATCATCACTGACAAGAATCTGTCCTGGCTGAGAGCCATCTATGTGATTATCCTGTGGGAATTTGCCTCAGCTGTCACCCCATCGGTAGTAGGTGGTACGGCTGTTGCGATTTTTATTCTGAATAAAGAAGGAATCAAACTCGGTAGAGCTATAGCCTATGTGATGGTGACAGCGATCCTGGACAATTTATTCTTTGTGATAGGAGCTCCGATTATTCTGTTTTTTGCCAAAGGAAATATCTTCCCGGACAGTCGTCTCCTTGAGGCGCAGCTGCAGAATAGCATGGAAGCTATTTTCTGGATCAGTTATTCTCTCTATGCTGCTTATAGTCTGATCATGGCTGCGGCATTATTTTATAGACCTCGGGTTTTCAAATGGGTATTGATCAAAATATTCTCTATCAAATGGCTCAGGAAATGGAAGCATGATGCACAAGAATATGGCAATCAGATCATAGAAGCTTCCAAGGAACTATCCGGGAAAAATTGGAGATATTGGGTTCCTATCATCGTCGCAACGATCTTTATCTGGAGTTCGAGGTACTTGATGCTGAATGCGCTGATTTCGGCCTTTATTCCATTGAATCTGCATGAGCATACGATCGTTTTTGCCCGTCAGGTGATCATGTGGATAGTCATGATGATCTCACCTACTCCGGGTAGTTCGGGTACTGCTGAGTTTTTCTTTGGTCAGTTCTTTACCGAGTTTTTGAGTAATTATACCTTCATTACCAGCATTCTGTGGAGGCTGTTTTCCTACTATCCTTACTTGATATTGGGAGCTATTTTCCTTCCTCGTTGGATTCGCCAGGTATTTTTCAAAAAGAAAAAAGAGAAATCTGAATAGTATGATTCAAGCTCTTACTGCGGTGCAGCTTGCACAAATCACCCAAGGTACTCTGGAGGGTGATCATCCGGGTTTGATCACTCGGATCATGATCGATTCCAGACAGGTATTGCAGCCTGAGGCAAGCGTATTTGTAGCGCTCAAAGGTGCGAAGGCAGACGGAGCCAGCTATATTCCCGCCTTGTCAGAACAGGGAGTTGCATGCTTTATGGTAGCTCGGGAATTTGATAGCAAAGGTCTCAAAGGTGCTTTCATCCGTGTGAATGACACCAAAATTGCCTTGCAGCAATTGGCGGCTTTTCTACGGGGTCAATTTGAAAAGCCTATCATCGCCATCACAGGTTCTAATGGCAAGACCATCGTCAAAGAATGGCTGGGGCAAGTACTCAGTCAGCGGTTTGCCGTGGCCAAAAGCCCCAAAAGTTACAATTCGCAAGTCGGAGTCCCGCTCTCTGTTTTTGAAATACAGCGCTACCATCAACTGGCGATCTTGGAAGTGGGGATTTCCAAAAAAGGAGAAATGAAGCCATTGGAGGCTATCGTCAAACCCAATTTGGGGATTTTTACCAATATCGGTTCGGCTCATGATGCAGGATTTGAATCTCTTCGCGAAAAAATTGAAGAAAAATCCAGGCTGTTTCAGCATTCAGAGTTACTCATTTATTGCAAGGATCATTGGGAAGTAGCCGAAGTTTTGGAACAAACATATAGTCCAGAGCGACTCATTGGCTGGTCGGATCAGCCAGGTACAGATTTTACCCGCTCAGTCAAAATGCAGGACGGAATCTCCAAGATATATCTTATCAAGTCTGATCTGAAGACTTATACTTTTCAGACAAGTCTATCGGATATTGCTTCACTGGAAAACCTGACCCATACGATCGTTGCCTGTCTGACACTGGGGATGGATGCTTCGCAAATTCAGGAGGGGATTTCACTACTTCGACAGGTGGACATGAGGCTGACTCTCAAGCCCGGCATCAATGAATCTCTGCTGATCGATGATACTTATAATAATGATTTGGCAGGACTTCGGGTTGCTTTGGATTTTATGAGACAGCAGCGTCCCAAAAATCGGAAGATTGTCTTTTTGTCGGATTTCAAGCAGCAGGGTCATCCTGAGAAAATTTATCCAGATGTGGCTCAGTTGCTCAATTCCTACCAAGTAGACCTCGTAGTAGCTGTAGGCAAAGAAATCACAGCTCTGAGCGAAATGATTGAGGCAGATTTTGGGATTTTTGAAACTACTGAAGAGTTGCTGAGGAGCTTGGATGCCGAACAATACCACAATGATCTGATCCTGATCACGGGAGCTCGTGAGTATGGCTTCGAAAAGGTGGTAAACCATCTTCAGCAGCGGATTCATGGGACTACCTTAGAAATTAACCTCAATTCTCTCACACATAATTTCAACTTTTATAAGCGTCTGCTCAAGCCAGAAACACAAGTGATGGTCATGGTCAAGGCTTTTGCCTATGGAGGAGGAGCTACTGAGATCGCCAATCATCTCCAGCAGATGGGGGCAAACTATCTGGCAGTGGCCTATACAGACGAGGGTGTCGCTTTGAGAAAGCAAGGCATCCGGCTGCCTATTATGGTCCTAAATCCTATGGCAGAGTCATTTCAGCTGTGCAAAACCCATGAGCTTGAGCCTGTGGTGTTCAGCTTGGAGTTTTTCAGACTATTAGCTCAATGGACTTTGGCTGAAAAGGCTTCTATGAAAATCCATTTGGATCTGGATACCGGAATGCATCGGTTGGGTTTTGAGGAGTCGCATCTAGAGCAACTGGGGCACTTATTGCAAGCTAATCCACAAATGGAAGTAGCCTCAATCTATACCCATTTGGTAGGTGCTGATGAGGAAATTCATCGCGAGTTTTCCTTGCAGCAGCTGAGTTTATTTTCGAGAATGAGCAAAAATATCAGCTCCCAACTCAGTTACCGCCCCCTGATTCATGCGCTGAATTCAGCGGGAATAGTGGCTTTTCCAGAGTTTCAACTTGACATGGTTCGATTGGGCATAGGACTTTATGGGGTAGAAGTGACAGGTCGGTTTCGCTCTGACCTATTGCCTATCAGTACACTCAAGACGACTATTTCCCAAATCAAGAATCTCTCGGCTGGAGAAACGATCGGCTATTCGCGAAAGGGGAAAATGAACCAGACTGGAAAGATCGCTACGTTGGCGATTGGCTATGCAGATGGCTACGACAGGAGGTTTAGCAATGGCAAAGGCTATGTGCTGATTCATGGAAAAAAAGCTCCTGTGATCGGAAATGTCTGTATGGATATGGTCATGGTAGACGTCAGCGCTATCGATGCTAAGGCGGGTGATGAGGCAATGATCTATGGACCGGGTATTTCCCTTCAGGAGCTTGCAGATCAGATCGGGACCATTCCGTATGAGCTCCTTACCAATATCAGTACTCGGGTGAAGAGAGTTTATTATCTGGATTGACCAGACATTAGCAAATCTTATTTTTTTCTAAATTCAGGAATGAATTTGACCAAAAGGCGACTAGCCCATATTGTATTTGAGTCCAATGACCGGGCTTCCAAGCTATTTGATGTCATTTTGCTGATCCTGATTCTTGGTTCCGTGATCGTGGTAGTATTGGATTCTGTAGCCGATTTGCGTGCGGAGTATGGTCGGCTATTTTACGTACTTGAGCTGGTTTTTACGTTTCTGTTTACTATCGAATACCTTCTGCGTGTTTGGCTGACTTCCAAAACAAGAAAGTATGTTTTCAGCTTTTATGGGATGGTGGATTTACTCGCCATTTTGCCTGTATATCTCAGTTTTTTTATAGCAAATGTACAGTTGCTGACAGTGGTGAGGGCTTTGCGGCTACTGCGCGTGATCCGGATTTTGAAATTGGGAAGATACTTGGCTGAGGCAGACTTCATTCAGCGATCGCTTAAGGCGAGTTTGGCTAAAATCCAGATTTTCCTTTTTGCAGTCATTACGATCGTTCTGATTATGGGTACGCTCATGTACCTCATTGAGGGACCAGAGACCGGGTTCACGAGTATTCCCCGATCGATGTATTGGGCCATAGTGACCTTGACCACGGTTGGATTTGGAGATATCACTCCCGAGACTCCAGTAGGTCAATTTGTCGCTTCACTGATCATGCTCCTGGGGTATGCGATTATTGCAGTGCCTACCGGAATAGTCAGTGCGGAGATGGCGAAGCAAAAAGCTCCCGAGCATCATGCATCCAGTAGGACCTGTACCCATTGTGGCAAAGATGGCCTCGATCGGGATGCTCATTTTTGCAAAAACTGCGGCTATCCGCTGGATTAGAAGTTATTCTTCATCATCCAGATTCAAAAACTCCCGGATATTCTTGATTTTGCCAAACAGTAAAAGAATATCTCCTTCTTCCAGCAAGTAGTCTGGGGTGATTACTCCGATGACTCTTTTTTCCTGAGTTTTGATGCCTAGCATATTGACTTTGTCCACCAGCTTGATCACAGTCAGGATATTGAGGAAAAATTCCTTTCGGATATTGGCTTCGGATACCTGCATGCCGATATAGCGCTTGGGAAGCTTCACTTCTACAATATTGTATTCATCTGAGATCTCCAGCGAGTCGAGGACTCCTTTCATCTGCAGCCGTTTGGAAAGTCTATCGGCAGTTTCCTCTTCAGGGTGGATGATTTCGTCCACGCCGATACTACGGATGACTGTTTCGTGAAGGGAATTGATCGCTCTCGCAATGAGTCTTTTGACGCTGAGCTGCTTGAAGATAGCAGTACACATGATGGAAGCACCTACATCCTCCCCGATCGCGACGATGACGACATCGGCATCCTTGATCGGGAGGTTTTGCACGGCTTGCTGATCGGTGGCGTTTAATGTGACGGCATGCGTGATTTTGTCTTTGATCAAGTCGATGCGCGCTTCATTATTATCTACTCCGATGACTTCATGTCCCATGTCTGTGAGACGCATGGACAGATAGCCTCCAAAATTTCCCATTCCTACGATGATGTATTTCATATCAAGCCATTTAGGTAATAAAGACGTTTTCTTCGGGGAATTTGTAGCGCTGCTCACCAGCTTTTCTGACCAAGGCGATCAGCAAAGTCAAAGTGCCCACTCTCCCCATAAACATACAAAGCATCACGACGATTTTGCTCATGGTGCTCAATTGCGATGTGATCCCCAGGCTCAATCCTACGGTGGAAAAAGCACTAAAAATCTCAAAAGTAACATCAATCAAGTGTAGCTCAGGATTAAAAAGCATGACTGCAAAAATTCCCCCTCCAATAACCAAAAAAGAAAGGGAGATGACTGCAAATGCCTTTCGGATGGTTTCCTGAGAGATCTGTCTAAAGAAGATTTCTACACGCTTTTTGCCTGATGCGATACTGAATGTGTTGAGAATAGCTACTGCAAAAGTGCTGGTTTTCAGTCCTCCTCCCGTAGAGCCAGGAGAGGCACCGATCCACATCAAAATCAAATAAATCAAAATGGTAGGCACTGTCAGTGCTCCCATGTCTACGGTATTGAATCCAGCTGTTCTGGGAGTGACGGCGCCAAAAATGCTCGTTACAAATTTGCCATAAGTACTGAGACCGTCGAGCGTTCCATTTCTCTCAAAAACAGCATAGCTGACAATCCCCACTACCAGTAGTATCCCTGTGGTGTAGAGAGATAGCCGCGTACTGATATTGGTCACTCGTGGCACATGCTTGTAAGTATCGATCCCCAAAAGCTTTTTGGTACCGCCTACCAATACATGTTTTAGATAACTGTAGTAGTTGATCACGACAGGAAAGCCGATGCCACCCAAGACAATAGCTCCTGCCAGCACCAAGTGCATGTGATAGGCTTCCCGAAATCCAGATTCATAAAGTCCATTGCTGAGGGTCGAAAAACCCGCATTACAAAATGCCGAAATGGCATGAAAAGCCGCAAAAAAGAGATGGTCTCCACGAGATGCAAACATGCTGGAGTCCGTAAAATGGTAAATGAGCAAAGCTGCGATAGCCTCTGTCAGGATCGTGAAAAAAACGATTTTCAGCAAGGTAGAATAGACCTCCGACACGTTGTTTTCATTGATATAATCCCGGATAAACAATTGGTTTTCCAGACTAAAACTCCCCTTAAAAAAGAATCCGAAAAAGCTGGTAAATGTCATCATACCCAAACCGCCGATCTGAAATAGCAGCATGATCGTCACCTGACCAAAAAAAGTAAAGTCTTGTGCGGTATCCACCACGATCAGACCTGTCACACAGACAGCAGAAGTGGCTGTGAAAAGGGCATCGATAAAGCTGATGCCCTGAGTAGTCGCATGAGGCAAACTCAGAAGTCCTGCTCCCACCAAAATCAATAAAAAGAAGCTTAAGATGAATACCAAGGTAGGGCTTGCTTTGAGCTTATTGATGGTCAAGCTCAGCTTACTGGCTTCTATGACAAATAAGATCACTACTAGCACATTCACCAGAAAGAACTGTCGGGAAAAGCTCATGATACCTTCCGAAAACTCCATTCCGAAGACATTCCATCGCAAGAGCGAAAACCCGATCAGAAAGAGGGAAAGGACAAATTCCAGAATAATTCTACCCACTAGAATTTTGGGCTCGTAAAGTAGGATTTTAAGAATATATCCCAGCCCGATCAAAATCAGACAGAGCGTAAACAGGAAGGAAAGAATGGAATAAGAAACGGGATTGATGTCATAGCCTATCCCATAGAGTAGTATTCCAAATGTGATGAAGCTGCTGAATTGGACTACCTTCTCGATGATAGCTTTCAGCTTTCGCAAAAAGAAAAGATTCTTATCCGGATTAGAGAAAAATTTGAAATTCAGCTTCATACCAAAAACCTATCCTGTAAAGGGGCTATTCAGCCTAAAAGTTCTGATTTTATATGTTGTATTCCACGATTTGTCATTCTTTTTTCGAAAACAATTTTAGTTTTTTCTCCAGATTTTGTGACGCATAGATGCTGGATCGGCCACTTACAAGGTAGGCTATCAAGCAGCTGACTGCCAAGAAGACGCCGGGTTCTGTCCCAAATAGTTCCATTCCCATGATCGTACAGGCCAGAGGAGTATTGGTGGCCCCCGAGAACACACCGACAAAACCCATCCCCGCCAACAGAGCCAAAGGAAGAGGTATCCAATAGGCCAGAGCATTGCCCAAGGTAGCTCCAGTGAAAAACAATGGAGTGACTTCGCCTCCTTTGAAGCCTGCTCCCAATGTGAATGTGGTCAAGCCAGTTTTGGCCAGCCAATCGTACCAGGGCAGGGGAGCTTCAAAAGCTTCCACGATGCGTGGCACACCCAACCCCAAATAGACAGTGCTGTCCGATATCCATACAATCACCGCGATGATCAGTCCGCCTAAGAACGGTCTCAGGGGAGGTGAAGAGATATACCTGGAAAATAGTTTGGAGAAAAAATGGGAGCTTTCTGCGAAAAGCTTGGCGGCAAGTCCAAATGCTATTGCTGCTGGCACTATCCACAGCAGATTGGTGAAAGTATGATCGGCTACTTGGGGAATATCATACGCAGTGTGTCCCACTCCCCAGCTGATCTCGCAGATCCAGTCAGCTACAAATGCTGCCCAAAAGGCAGGGTACATGGATCTCCATCGGAGCTGACCTGTGTGCATCCATTCCAGTGCAAAAATGGCTCCTGCCAAGGGAGTCCCAAACACGGAAGCAAAGCCTGCCGATACGCCCGAGATCAGGAGGATTCTCCTGTCCAAGCTGTCCAAAGAGACCCATTTATTGAGCTGATCAGCCAGAGAACCGCCCATTTGGACAGCAGTACCCTCTCGGCCTGCGGAGCCTCCGAATAAATGTGTGACGATCGTACCAAACAGAACCAAAGGAGTCATTCTAAGAGGAATAGGCTTCTTTTCTTCGTAGAGTTCATCGAGGAGTAGGTTGTTTCCTTTGAGGGAGTTTTGGCCAAAACGATGGTAGGTCCAGCCGATCAGCAGGCCTCCCAAAGGAAGCATTGCGATGATCCATTTATGTGACTCCCGGTAGTCGTTAGCCCAGTCCAGTGCAATCAAAAAAATGGCTGAGGCTGAGCCGGACATTATACCCACTAGGCCTCCCAATAGTAGCCAGATCCCTATGTATTTTAATTCCTTTTTGAAATTCAAAACGACCGCTTAAATCAAGATTGGCAAATTAGGAATAGAAATTGGATTTAATGTCTTGGATAAAATAGGAAAATCCAAGTCATAGGACTTTCTTATGGCTCGGTGGACATCTACACACTATGAAAAATATTTTGATCACAGGAGGCTCGGGCCTAATCGGTCGCAAAATTACCCGTCTTTTGGAGCAAAAAGGCTATGCAGTCGCTTGGCTCAGTCGCTCCTCACAAGATCAAAAGAGCTTTTCTTGGGATATTTCCAAGCTGGAGATAGACCCTCAGGCGATGGAATGGGCCGATGCGGTGATTCATCTGGCCGGGGCTGGCGTAGCTGAAAAACGCTGGACTGCCGAGCGAAAAAAGACGATTCTCCAATCCCGAACCCAAAGCACATCTCTTTTGTACCATGCGATAGAGCAGGCTGAAAACAAACCGGACACTTTGATTTCTGCATCAGCTGTAGGCTATTATGGTGTGAGCACAGGGGCCACATTGATTGATGAAAATTCACCCGCTGGCGATGATTTTTTGTCTCAGGTCACTAGAGCCTGGGAAAATGAGGTCAAGCAGATCGAGTCACTTCACATCCGTACTGTGATCCTGAGGATAGGGATCGTCTTAGATGCACAGGGAGGAGCTCTGCAAGAAATGCTCAAGCCACCCGTGGCGGCTCCATTGGGTACTGGAGCTCAATGGATGAGCTGGATACACATTGAGGATTTGGTCAGAATGTTCGTTTATGCTCTGGAAAAAACCACCTTACAAGGAATCTACAATGCTGTAGGTCCCAATCCGGCAACGAACCAACAATTGACATATGAAGCGGCCAAGGCAAAAGGCAAACCCTATGTAGGCATAGGAGTGCCGGGATTCATTTTGAAACTCGTTCTTGGGGAAATGGCTTCAATGGTTTTAGGAGGAAATAGAGTTTCTAGCCAAAAAATCCAAAAATCAGGTTTCCAATATGAATACCCAGAATTGGTGACGGCTATGGATGAGCTTTTTAGAAAATAGTCACAGCCTTTTTCCTCTTCCTATCACAAACCAGAGGATGGTGCCAAGGAAAGGCACCAAAACGACGATCAAAACCCAAATGATTTTGTCCGTGTCATTTGCAAAGTTGCTGATGACCACATCGTAAATTGTGTAGGCGTAAATCGCCAGTCCTATGATTCCAAGTCCAAACATTTAGATAATTGTGGCTTTAGTGGTTTTCCCGACCGCTAGGTAAATGATAGATCCGATGAATTGAACAAAAATGAGGATCAGAATCCAGATCAGCTTCATATTTGGATCTCTAAAGTCAGACCTGATGACATCGACGATGCAGTACAGCCACAGTCCAAAATATAGAATTCCGATAAGGAAGAGCACAATTATGGAGCCACCTCCCATGTTTTGGATAAAATTTAAATAATTCATCATTGATTAGTTGAATAAAAATTAGGTTGGAATTTCCGTCTTTTCTTTTGGGTCCGGCTCATCGCCAAATACAGGAATGTACCAAAAAATGGAACGACCAGAATGATCACCACCCACATGATTCTTTCGTGCGGATACTTAAGATTACTTTTGAACAAATCGATCAGTGCATAGACCCAAAAAGCTAAGAGTGCTGAGGAAAGTAGTATGGCTCCCCACTCATACATGGGATTAATTTCAGGAGTAATCGATATCATAGGCTTCTTCCATTATATTTACCATTGCTCCAAAATAGCTTTTTTAAAGAGAAATAAATAAGAATTTAGACAAAAATTAACTAAAAACTTGATATGAAAAAAGGTGCACTTTTGTTGCTGCTTTTGATGATGGCCACCTTTGGCTATGCGCAGGTAGATCTCACGTACTACCTGCCAGAGGGCTACACATACAATCCCGATATTCCCACTCCTCAGGAAGTACTGGGCTATGAAGTGGGTGAATGGCACGTAACCCATGATCAACTAGTCATGTATATGAAGGCGGTGGCGGAAGCCTCGGACCGGGTGATATTTGAGGAGACAGGGCGGACTTACGAAAAAAGACCGCAAACCTTATTGACCATCACTTCGCCGGCTAATTTGGCCAAACTGGATCAAATCAAAGCTGATCGAGCCAAACTACGAGAACCAGGTGCATCCGTATCCATAGAATCCATGCCCGCGGTGATGTTTATGGGCTATTCGGTCCATGGCAATGAGCCCAGCGGAGCGAATGCTTCTTTATTGGCTGCTTATCATTTTGCTGCGGCAAATGAAATAGAAGCCGAACTTGAAAATATTGTTTTGCTCCTAGACCCAGCGATCAATCCAGACGGTCTCAATCGTTTTGCCTCTTGGGTCAACTCTCACAAAGCTTACAACCTCAATGGTGATCCAAACGGTCGGGAATACAACGAAGCCTGGCCCAGAGGTCGTACCAATCATTATTGGTTTGACCTAAATAGAGACTGGCTGCCAGTTCAGCATCCCGAATCTAGAAATCGGGTAAAAGTATTTCAGGCCTGGCTTCCCAATGTTCACTTGGATTTTCATGAAATGGGAAGCAATAGCACTTTCTTCTTTCAGCCAGGAGTGCCTGCACGAATGCACCCGCTGACTCCAGAGAAAAATTTTGAATTGACCAAAAAGATCGGAACCTATCACGCGAAAGCCTTGGATAAGATAGGTTCGCTGTATTACAACCAGGAGAGCTATGATGATTTTTATTATGGGAAAGGCTCTACCTATCCGGACGTTCAAGGTTCGATCGGGATTCTTTTTGAGCAGGCGAGTTCCAGAGGACACTTGCAAGAGACAGACTATGGAATGTTAAGCTTTCCATTTACGATCAGAAATCAGTTTACTGCTAATCTTTCCTCCTTCCAGGCGACACTGGAGATGCGGGAGGAGCTCAATCAGTGGATGAAGGATTTTTATCAGGAAGTCAAGTCTGAGTCAGACAGCGATGTAAACAAAGCTTACATTTTCGGAAGCAAAAATGACGATGCCAAAGGCTATCATTTGGCTGATTTGATTCTGCAGCATGAGATCAAAGTATACAGTCTCAATGAAGATATCACGATCAATGGACAGGAATTTAAAAAAGAGAATTCTTATATCGTACCAGCAGATCAGCCTCAGTACCGTCTGATCAAGGCGATGTTTGAGACACGAACCAGTTTTGCTGATTCGCTTTTCTACGACATTTCTGCCTGGACCTATCCGATGGCTTTCAACCTGGACTATGTAGCACTCAATAGTCGTATTGCCAATCTAGCCAATGTGGAAGAAGTAGCCAAGGAAAGCTTTGCCCTCAAACCAGGTGAGGTGATTGGTGCACCAGGAGCTTACCAATATGCCATGGAGTGGTCGGATTATTATGCACCAAAAGCTGCTTGGAAACTCATGAAGGAAGATTTCTTGGTGCGTGTAGCCAACGCTGAGTTTACGACCGCTGAAGGAAAAACTTTTGGAAGAGGGACGCTTTTGATAGGAAAAGGAGAATCGGGACTGGATGATCAGACTTTTTATCAGAAGTTGCAAAACATAGCTTCCCAATCTACAGTGGATATCCATGCGCTGAGCACTGGCTATACCGAAGGTGCAAACTTAGGTTCTACTTTTATGTCTCCTTTAGATGCACCAAAGATTGCTCTTTTGGTGGACAATGGAGTGGATAGCTATGAGGCTGGGGAAATCTGGCATTTGCTGGATCAGCGCTACGAAATCCCCGTGACTCTTTTGCCTCTGGATCGGGTGAGTAGCTCTGTCATAGATCGATACAATGTCATTTTGATGCCGGATGGCTATTACAGCAGCTTGGGCAAATCAGAGGCTTCCGCTTTGAGGACTTGGATCAGCCGAGGAAATACCCTCGTAGCCAAAGGCGGAGCCATTCGATGGATCAATCAGGCCGAGGTGGCAGAATTTGAATTTAGGAGAGTGGAAGATGAGGATAGCGGAGTTCAGCAAACCTATGCTGATTATGGCAATGCTACTGGCGCGAAAGTGACAGGTGGGGCAATTTTCAATGCCAAACTGGATATCACTCATCCAATTGGCTATGGTTATAGCTCTTCTGAAATCCACACTTTCAGAAATGACAACCAGTTTTTGGAACCTTCCAAAAATCCTTTTGCAAATCCTCTAGTCTACACAGATAGCCCTCTGGCATCAGGATATCTTCATCCAAGCAATCTCCCGGGATTGCAGAATGGCTCAGTCATCCAAATCAAGGGAATTGGACGTGGAAGGATTGTTGCCTTTGCAGATAATATGAATTTCCGCGCATTCTGGTTTGGTACCAACAAGCTCTATATGAATGCCATCTTCTTTGGGCAGGTGATCTCAGGAGGTACTGCTCGCTAGTTTATTGATCCCGAAGTGCTTATCGCTTCGGGATTTTTATTTGAGCGGTGAATCCTAAGTTTCCTTATTCAGTTAAAAGCACTATGAAAAAACAGCTACTCTTAGTCCTATTGATGTTTTGTGTCGGCTTCGCTTCCTCTCTCTGCGCTCAGGAGATGAGCTTCGAAAGCTACGATCCTCCTTCTACTCTGAAAGTCCCGGAGCATCCTGTGACCCGTGCAAAATTCCCCTTTGTGGATATACATAGCCATCAGGGAGGAATCGACTCTACAAAAATCGCCCAGTTGACCTCGGAAATGGATGAGCTGAACATGGGAGTCTTGGTCAATCTCAGTGGTAGAGGTTTTGGTCGCGGAGATAGCAATAGCCAGCAGGAGTATATCAAGTCCATGATTCAGGAGTTTGGTCAGTATGCTCCTGGGAGGTTTATGGTTTTCACTAATCTGAATTTTGCTGGATTTGGAGATGAAAATTGGTCTAGAATCGCTGTCAAAGAACTGGAGGAAGACGTAGAGGCAGGAGCTGTAGGATTGAAAATCTACAAAAGCCTTGGCCTGAATGTAAAAGATATCAAAGGAAACAGAGTGCCGGTGGATCATCCTGATTTGGACCCTGTTTGGGCAAAAGCAGGAGAGTTGGGAATTCCGGTATTGATACACTCGGCTGACCCGGCGCAGTTTTGGCAGCCGATGGATTCACTCAATGAACGATGGCTGGAGCTCAAAACTCATCCCAATCGACAGAGGTCTGCTACTGATCCGGCTCCTTTTGAGCAGATCATAGCCGAGCAGCATCATGTATTTGAAAAGCATCCTGAGACTACCTTTGTCAATGCACACATGGGTTGGATGGCCAATGATTTGGATGCCGCTGGAGCGCATTTGGACAAGTACCCAAATGTCAACTTTGGGATTGGAGCTGTCATTGCCGAATTTGGACGGCAGCCTCGCCGAGCCAAGGAGTTTTTTATCAAGTATCAGGACCGATTGATTTTCGGAAAAGATGCGTACAATCCTGAGGAGTTTTTTACTTATTTCAGAGTGCTGGAGACTGAGGATGAGTATTTTCCCTATTATAAAAAGTACCATGCTTACTGGCGCATGTACGGTTTGGGGCTTCCTGATGAGGTATTGAAAAAGGTCTACTATAAAAATGCCCTCCGGATTGTGCCGGGAATGGATGCTTCGATTTTTCCGGAGTAAATACCAAAATTTCAAAAGTCACGTAGACAGTTTGTCTTCCAGGCGGAGTCGAAGGATCCTCGACTCCGCTGAGGATTGACCTGTAAATCACCTATTTTTAAAAACTCTCTTTTCCTTCATCCACCCCTTTTTACAGTTCAGTCACCAATCTCTACACTTCAGTCAGCTTTAATTTACAGGACGAAATGAAGGCTACATATTCGAATCAAACACTGAGACGATATGACACGCCAACTTTATTTCACAGCCTTATTTTTCTTGATTCACGTAGCGGTTTTTTCTCAAACGGGTATCTCTGGGAAAGTCCTCGATGAGAAAAACCGACCTCTTCCTGGAGTCAATATTTTCATCAAAGGAAGCTATGACGGCGCTACCTCAGGAGAGGATGGCACTTTTGAGTTTGATACAGATGCAGCAGGTACTCAAACTCTCGTTTATCAATTGATGGGGTTCAAAAGCCAAGAATTCACGATTGCTTGTGATTTCAGTCCGATTGTATTTCGGGATGTGTCCTTGAGAGAAATGATCACAGAGATGAATGCGGTGACGATCTCAGCCGGAGCCATGCAGGCTTCAGACGCTTCCAAGGCGGTAGTTTTGAAACCTCTCGATATCGTGACTACTCCCAGCGCTATGGGGGATATCATCGGGGCATTTCAGACACTGCCTGGCACCAGCACGGTTGGAAATGACGGAAGACTGTTTGTCAGGGGTGGAGATGCGAGTGAGGTAGGGATCTACATTGATGGACTGAGAGTAGGAAACGCCTATGGCTCGACGGCAGGTAATTTTCCGACCCGCACCCGATTCAATCCCAATCTATTCAAAGGCACTTTCTTTTCTACTGGAGGTTATTCAGCAGAATATGGACAGGCTTTGTCTTCTGCTTTAGCGCTCAACTCCAAAGATATTTCTCCAAGAAGTCAGGGTGATTTGAGTCTATTGTCACTGGGAGGAGGTTATTCCCATACACTCTCATCAGACAAGCAAAGTATCACTGTCACGGGAAACATCTTTGATTTGGGACCTTATCAAGAGTTGGTCAAGCAAAATATCGATTGGGAAAGAGGACCTCATAGCTGGGATTTGGAAATGGCTTCCCAGAAAAAATTGGCCGACGGTGGTCTGCTGAAAGTCATGGCGAGAACCGAAGCGGGAGGGATGAAGATGTGGCAAAAACTACCTGGTGTGGAAGGCAGAGGAGTATTCATCGACTTGGATAATCGCTATACATTCGCTCAGACTAATTGGAAAAAAGCTTATGAAAATGGCTGGACGATCTTCACAGGGATATCCTATTCGGACAATAAAGATGATATTTTCTACGACTCGGTCAATCTTCAAAAAAGAAGCAAATTACTTCACGCCAAATTCACCGGGATCAAGGATTTCTCTGATCGTATCTCAGCCAATTCCGGCATCGAATATATTCAGAATGGGTACAAAGAGGCAATTATCGAAGCTCAAGTAGAAAGAGACTATGAGGACCATCAATTCTATGGATTTACAGAATGGGACTTTTACCTCAGCAAGAAGCTCGTATTTAGATCAGGTCTTCGGGCTGGACATAGTTCCCTGAACCAAGAGACTTGGTTGGATCCTCGTGCTTCCTTTGCATATCAGGTTTCTGAAAATGGACAGATTTCTTTGGCAGGAGGCACCTTTTCTCAAGTTCCTACAGAGAATTTCAGAGTTCTCAATCCAGGGCTAAAAAATGTAAAGGCAAAGCACTTAATCCTCAATTATCTCTATGGAGGGAATGGGCGCACGCTCCGAGCTGAGGCTTTTTATAAGTCCTATGATAATCTTGTGACATTTGATGGATTGCCGATGGCTCCTCTCGACCCGATCAATGAGGGCAAGGGCTTCGCCAAAGGAATTGATCTTTTCTATAGAGAAAGTCGACTTGTCAAAAACACGGATTTCTGGGTGACCTACAGCTTTGTGGATAGCAAGCGACAGTTTGATCAGTATAGCAGCAAAGTGCAACCTTCCTTCGCACCAAAGCATAACTTCTCAATCGTGGCAAAACACGGGTTTGAAAGTCTCCAATCTCAATTGGGGATGAGTTTCTCGATGAACGATGGATATGCCTATACCGACCCCAATCAAGGAGAAGAAATGAATTCAAAGACTCAATCTTTCCAAAATTTAAGTTTGAGCTGGAGCTACCTGCCCAAGCCCAATCTCATCATTCACTTTGCAGTCAGTAATGTTCTGGGAAGAGAAAATGTGTTCGGTTATCAATATGCTCAAACACCCAATTCTTCGGGAGTCTATGAATCGCTCCCTTCAGGACAAGCAGCCCCAAGATTCCTGCTTTTGGGAGTCTTCCTCACTCTTTCCAAAGACAAAACAGCTAATAATTTAAACAACCTATAATCTCAACATCATGAAAAAATCAATGCTAACTCTCGCTCTCCTATTTATGTGGATCACTTTTGCGAAAGCTTCTGATCCGGCTTATGAAAAAGCCATGGCAAAGCAAATCGCGGCCATCGAAACAATTCAAACATTGGAACAATCCCAGCAGGTGTCCAATTCATTTTTGAGAATCGCAGAAGCGCAACCCGAAGAATGGCTTCCACTCTACTATGCGGGATTGCTTCAGATCGAAGCAGCTTTTCGATTCGATGTGGACCAGGATGAGGCATTTGAGCAGGCACTCGGATACATCGAAAAAGCCAAGAAAATCGCTCCGGATAACTCTGAATTGACTGCTCTGGAAGGATATGCAGTAATGGGCAAAATCAGTGTCGATCCCGGAAGTCGGGGGCAGAGCATGACGCCTCAGGCCATGCAGTTGTATAATAAGGCGATCTCACTGGACAGAGAAAATCCTCGCGCTGTACTATTGATGGCTCAGATGGAGTTGGGGATGTCTCAGTTTTTTGGTTCGGGGCCCGAAAAAGCATGTGGCATGGCTCGAATGGGAAGTGAGCTCCTTCGAAAGGAAAAGGAAAAGATCACCGAATCCTACATATTGCCGACTTGGGGACAAAGACTCGCCTCCCAGTTTGAGAAAGTTTGTCAATAAATCTACCTCTAAGATCCATTGGCAGAGTCGATAATCCATTTCGATTCTGCCAATTTTCCTATCTTCAATCCCATGTTGAACCTCATCAAAGCTGGGTTATCCTTCAAGTCTAACAGAGTCTGGAGCTCTACCAACATTATTAGGTTTGTAGCCGTGCAAGCTGGCATCGCATGTACGATACTCTTGTTTGTGTGTCCGACCTGTTGGTTGACTTGGGAAGGGCTCAAAGATCTAGTGCCTGATTTTCTATTATCCTTTGTTTTTTCATCGGTGATGAGTTTTGGTGGCAATTTGGTGGTCTTCTATTTTGACCAAAGGATCTCATGGGTCGAGCAGCCAATCAAACGGATTGTGCTCACAGTCTTGTATTACATGACCTATGCGTTTGTCACCTCCTATATCATCATATTTTGCTATACATACCTGACCGGACAGATTCCTGCTGACGACATTCCATGGGCCAATCTGATCCCTTATACCAAATTGCCGATGTGGGCTGCTCTCATATTTATGAGTCTTTTTACCACATGGTCTTGGCTCAAAGAATGGAGATTGGCTGCTTTGGAAACTGAAAAGCTTAAATCAGAAAAGCTTGCAGCGCAATACCAAGGGCTCAAAAATCAATTGAATCCTCATTTTCTATTCAATTCTTTGAATGCCCTTTCTAATTTGGTGTATGAAGATGCCGATCGGTCTGCTGCTTTCATTCAAAAACTCTCCAAGATCTACCGGTATGTGCTGGAAGTACAAAATGAAGAGCTGGTGACTTTGAAGCGAGAAGTAGATTTTGCGCGAAATTACCTGGATCTGCAGAAAATAAGATTTGAAGAAAGTCTTCAGTTTTCCATAGCGATTCAGGAAGAAAACAATCAGTGGTTGCCACCTCTTTCTCTTCAACTATTGTTGGAAAACGCCATCAAACACAATGTGGCAAGTAAAGCCAATCCACTGATGATCCAGATTACCCAAAAGCAAAATGAGGTGCGGATCAGTAACAATTTCCAACCTAAAAGTACGATAGAAGAGCGCTCTACAGGGATAGGCTTGAAAAACATCGAGCAGCGCTATCTGGTGTTGAGTGATCAGAAGCCTGAGGTGAGAGCCAGCAAACAAGAGTTTTTGGTTATCCTTCCACTCCTAAAGATTGAATCATGAGAATCCTGATTGTAGAAGATGAAAACCCTGCGGCAAATAGATTGATCAAGCTTTTGAAGCCACTTTTTCCAGATGCTGAGATTTTTGGAAATTTGGATACGATACAAGCTGCCGTAGACTGGCTGAATACTCACCCGCAGCCGGATTTGCTTTTTTGTGACATACAATTGGCGGATGGGATCAGTTTTGAAATCTTTGAAAAGATTCAGCTTTCCGCACCTGTGATTTTCACCACAGCATTTGATCAGTATGCTATTCGTGCCTTTCAGGTCAATGCCATTGATTATCTTTTGAAGCCTATAGATCCAGTAGATCTGGCTCGAGCTGTGGAAAAGTACAAGTCCCATCAGTTAAACTCAAGGATGGATATTGCCATGCTCAAAGATCTGCTAAGTCCAAAGCCTGCTGTCTATAAGTCACGGTTTTTGGTCAAGTACGGGGAGAAAATCCAAAGTATTCCTGCTACAGAGATTTCGTTCTTCTTCAGTGAAGAGCGAGTTACTTTTATCCAGACAGATGAAGGGAAAAAATACGTGCTGGAGCAGACCTTAGAGCAGACGGAATCTGTCTTGGACCCCAGTGCATTTTTCCGGCTCAACAGAAAGTACATTTGCTCTTTTGATGCCGTGGAGGAAATTTTCACTTATTCCAATAGCCGTCTGAAGGTGATGTTGAAAAATTGTGCGGATTCAGATATTCTAATTAGTCGGGAAAAGGTTCAGGAATTTAAATCTTGGCTTGACCGATAGGCTTTGATTGATAATTCTTATTTTTTGGGATGAATCAAAATTCAGATACCTCTCGAAAGTCGGAAGATCTCAGCTGGCTGGAGCAGTTGCAGCGAAATAGCTGGGAACCTGAGGTTATTATTTCCGGGATTATTCTAGCATTTTTATTTGCCTTTCCATCCAAAGTCTATGAGTTTTCGGCCTATTTAATTCAGGATTTAGGCATTGATTTTATTTTCGGAAGCATCATCTTGATTTATCTGACAGGGATTATCAGCATATTCAAGATATTCTTTGTGATTCATCTTTCTCTTAGGTTTTTATGGGCGGGATTGTTGGGACTCAGTTATGCATTTCCAGAGGGCGTGATTCAGGAGAAACTCTTTAAGAATGCACAGGGCTTTGACTATCAAAAGCCAGATGCGATGGTGCTGAAACTTGAAAAAATATGCTCCAGTACCTTTGCCTATCCTGTATCGATGGTCATTATATTTCTCGGAGCCACGGTCTATCTCTGCTTTTTGCTCTTTGTCTATCTCTGGCTACAATTGACATTTGCGCAGGTATATCTATTTTTCATCCTGACGGTCATACTGATTCTAGGGCTTATGATGAGCAAGAAAAAAACCAAATTAAAAATTTGGTACAGTAAATCACTAGTCAGCTCGATCAATGCCATTTACCAAAGCAACACGGGAAAGTGGTTTTCCATTATCTACATGATGCTCATTTTCCTTTTTTCGGTTCCGATTATTTATTCCGATACTCAAGATTTTACCATGTTTCTCAATGAGAGCAATATGCTAGAAAAGGAAATCGAATGGCCTGCCAAGCATTTGTATTTTGAAGATCATCATGATCCCGAAAAACGGTTCCCAAGAGCTTTTTTGGCCAAGGAAGAAGAAGACTCGGAAAATATCCGAATAGGCCTGGCCCGCTACGAAGGTGATCGGAAGATCATGGAAGACTTGCGGGAAAACTATCCGGTCAGTCTGGATACGCTGTCCTGGCAGACATTGGATGAGACGGCGGACCTGCATCGGATCTATCTTGATGATTCTTTGGTGGCGATAGAGGATTGGGGTAAGTACAGGCTTTCTCCTTCGGGTCAGAAGGTGTACCAGTCTACTTTTGCTCTGGATGGTCTGCAGCCTGGCAGACATCGACTGAGAGTAGAAAAACTCATTGTGATCAAGAATCCTTTTACGGGGACTTCCAAGGTGAGGCTGCTCGAGAATTGGTCCCATTTTGAGTTTATTAAGAAGTGAAACCTTCCTACGAGGGCAAAAAAAAAGCGAGACTTACTCAGTCTCGCTTTTTATTTTTAGTTCTATTTCCTCGCCAGATTCATCTAGGAATCTGTATTCCGTCACCGGTAGGGAAGAATCTTTGATCAGTTTTATCCACTTGTAATATTTGAAAAACCATTTCACTCGGCGACTTAGTACGCCAGTGGTGAAATATGCGTGCAGGTAGGGATGCAGCCCGATCTGGATTTTATCCACGTTTTGAATCGTGGCCATGTGGTCCAGATCTTTTTCCAGTTTGTCGGCTACCAGGATCGAAGCCTGGATTTTGCCGGTGCCGTTACATGCCGGGCAGGTTTCCTTCGTCACGATATTGACCTCCGGACGGACACGTTGTCTGGTGATTTGCATGAGTCCAAATTTACTCAGCGGCAAAACAGTGTGTTTCGATCTGTCAGACTTGAGCTCGTTTTTCATCGCTTCGTAGATAGCCTTTTTGTTTTCGGCTCTTTTCATGTCGATAAAATCGACTACGATGATGCCTCCCATATCGCGGAGGCGGAGCTGTCTTCCGATTTCTTTAGCAGCTACCAGGTTTGTTTTTAATGCTGTTGATTCCTGGTCACTTTCCTGATTGGACTTATTGCCACTATTCACATCGATGACGTGTAGGGCTTCGGTATGCTCGATGATCAGATATCCTCCCTGAGGGAGACTAACCGCCTGTCCAAAAAGGCTTTTGATCTGCTTTTCGATTCCAAAACTCTCGAAGAGTTTGGCTTTACCATTGTAAAGCTTGACAATTTTTTCTTTTTCAGGTGCGATGGACCTGATGTAGGATCTGATCTGATCGTAGGTTGATTCTTCTTCTACGGTGATTGCATCGAAGGATTCATTGAGTAGGTCTCTCACAAGTGAGGAAGCCATACTCATCTCTCCTATTATCTTGTCGCGACTTTTGGCTTTCAGCAACTTCTTCATGCCTTCTTCCCAGTTGGTGAGAAGGTTTCTCAGGTCTTTGTCCAGTTCGGTGACAGACTGACCTTCGGCCACGGTGCGTATAATCACACCGAAATTGGCAGGCTTGATGGAGTTGATGAGTCTCAAGAGTCTTTTGCGCTCGTCACTGCTGCGGATTTTTTTGGAGACGTTGACCGAATCCGAAAATGGCACCAATACGAGGTAGCGACCAGGAAGAGAGAGCTCACAGGATAGTCGTGGCCCTTTGGTAGAGATAGGTTCTTTGACGACCTGAACCAGCACTTGGTTGTTTTTGGAGAGAATATTGGAGATTTTTCCGATCTTCTCTATTTCAGGTACATTCTCGAAGCCTTTCAGGTTATAATTGCCATAGTTGTTATTGCGCACCATTTTGGTGAACTTGATCAGGCTGTTGATATTCGGACCCAGGTCCTGGTAGTGCAGAAAGGCATCCTTTTCGTAGCCCACGTCAATGAAGGCTGCATTCAGCCCATTGACGATTTTCCGCACTGTACCTAGGTAAATATCCCCAACTTTAAACTGATTGTCCATCCCTTCGGAGTGCAACTCCACCAGGCTCTTATCTTGAAGTAGGGCTATACGACTCCCGTTTTGAGCAGAATCAATTAACAATTCCGTACTCAAAATCTCGTCTTATACTATGTAAATGAACGTGTTGTTTTGTCAAAAAACGGGTATAAGAAGAAGTGTATTACTTCTTCTTATGTCTGTTTTTTCTAAGTCTTTTCTTACGCTTGTGCGTAGAGATCTTATGTCTTTTTCTTTTTTTACCGCAAGGCATAGTCTTATTATTTAAAGTGTTACAAATATTTATAGCCTGTCAAGATAGGTCTGGACACTCTCCAAAATCATGGGATCTTGGGTGATTTCCTTCACTTTCTCAAACTGGGCCTTGGCTTTATTTTTCTGATTGGCTTCGAAATAGCTCACTGCCAGATAAAATTGCCCCTGAAGATTGTCTGGATGGTAATTGGCCAACTCTTCAAATCGCTCAACGGCTCTTTTGTACTGACCAGACTGCATGGATAGGATTCCCATGTTGAAGAGCGCGTCTTCGTTTTGTGGATCGTCTTCCAATATCTCTCTCAGCATCGTGATCCCTTGCATAGGATTGGATGAGGAGACATAAGTCATGGCTATTTTCGATTTCAAATCTGTCCGGGTGGGATCGTTATCCAGCACCTGATTAAGATAGTTTCGGGTCTGATCGGCAGTATAGCTTACCTTTTCAGGGTCCAGCGCAAATGTAAATGCTTCGTAATAAGCATTCCCGGCTTTTTCGGCATCGCTTACTTCACCGGTTTGATCTGCTGCCAAAGCTAAATAATAAGCAGCACTATCGTATTTCCCTTTTTCCTGATAGAGTTCAGCCAGTTGCTCCATGTCAGCGGCGTAGGTTTCCGATCCAGCATTTGATCGGGATTTCAGCTGCTGGAGATTGGCTTCTTTTTCAGGTGAAAGCTCCGTCTCATGCATCGCGGGCGAATCGGCATTGGGTGAATCAGAAGTGGTGGAGGCTGCTTCGGCTACCTGTCCCTCATTTTCATTGTCCACGACTACTTTGGGCAAGGCATAAAGCCCTGCGATAGCCAATACTCCGATCAGAATGAGAAAGAGCTGTGATTTTTTCATATCAAGGTTCCCTGTGGATTAGTCCTGAGGAGCCAATTCTTTGATTTTTTTGCTGTTTTTGATTTTCTCAACAAACACTTTGGATGGCTTGAAAGCCGGAATGTAGTGCTCATCGATTACGATAGCGGTATTCTTTGAGATGTTTCTTGCGATTTTTTTCGCTCTCTTCTTGTTGATAAAGCTACCAAAACCTCTTACATAAATGTTTTCTCCCTCAGACATTGAGTCTTTTACTACTTTGAAGAAAGCCTCGATGGTCTGTGTCACATCATCCTTCTGGATTCCGGTCTTGTCCGAAATCTTGGTGATTACTTCTGCTTTTGTCACTGTGATTTTAATTTAGAATTTTTGAAATAAGCTTAACAACCTATTAACCAAGTGTTTTTGGGACTGCAAATGTACAAGAAGCAGCGCAATTAAAAAACAATTCAACAAAAATTCACCACATTTACAGGAAAGAATTTTACCTCACATGAGTATTAAACATTCTGATAATCAAACATTTTCATTCGAAATATTACGCTGGTACTCCCAAAATCCAAGGGAACTTCCATGGCGAGGAATCGATGATCCGTACAAAATTTGGCTATCAGAGATCATCCTGCAGCAGACCAGAATCGCTCAGGGATTACCCTATTATGAAAAATTTGTGAAGGCCTATCCACGGGTGGCAGATCTGGCTATTGCTCCAGAAGATGAAGTGCTCCGGATGTGGCAGGGTTTGGGTTATTATTCCAGAGCCAGAAATCTACATGCCTGTGCCAAGCATATTTGGTTTGAGAGGAATGGTGAATTCCCAAATACCTACCAAGGGCTACTTACTCTCAAAGGAGTGGGGAGCTATACAGCTTCTGCAATTGCCAGTTTTGCTTTTGGAGAAGCCAAAGCGGTGGTAGATGGAAATGTGTTTCGGGTTTTGGCAAGATACTTTGGGATAGATACTGATATCGCGAGTGGGCGTGGTAAAAAAGAATTTGAATCTTTGGCAGATAGGCTGATCCCTGCAGATCAACCCGGAGAATATAACCAGGCAATTATGGATTTTGGCTCGAGACAGTGCCTGCCGCTCAATCCCGACTGCAGTAGCTGCCCACTTCAGGAGAGTTGTTTTGCTTTTCAAAAAGACTTGGTAAAAAGCCTACCTGTCAAGATCAATAAAATCAAGATAAAGGAGCGCAATTTTCACTATTATATTATAAGGTGTGGGGAGCACTGGGTTTGGAAGAAAAGAAAAGCGGGAGATATCTGGGAAGGACTGTTTGATTTTCCCCAAATAGAAGCTTCCAAAAAGGAGCCAAGCCAAGAGCTCGATCTTCCAATAGTCGCTAGTGAACGCGTGGAATATCCTAAAAAATACAGACACATTTTGTCGCATCAGAAACTGAATGCTGTTTTCTCAGAAATGGAGATAGCCGAAGAAAATTTGTCTGATCTTCAGGAATGGGCCGACAAAAGAAACTATCAATTAGTAGCAGAAGACCGGATTGACTATTTGGCCAAGCCAAAGTTGATTGTAAACTTTTTGAACGATCATGGCTTTTGACTAACTTCATCTATCGAAAATTGAAAAATCTAATACAATGGCAGGAGTCAATAAGGTAATCCTACTCGGAAACCTCGGAGCAGATCCGGAAGTGAAATATTTGGAAGGAGATAATGTAGTGGCAAATCTGCGACTGGCTACCACGGAATCTTATAAGGATAGGAATGGAAATAGAGTAGATCAGACCGAATGGCATGATCTAGAGCTATGGGGAGGTCAGGCCAAAATCGCCGAGCAGTACCTAAAGAAAGGAAATCAGATCTATGTCGAGGGCAAAATCAAATCCGATACGTGGCAAGATGAGCAAGGACAAAACCGAAAAAGAACTAAAATCCGTGTGCTGAGCTTCACAATGCTGGGTAGCAGACAGGATAACCCAGGCCAAGAAGGTGGAGGAAATAATTATCAGCAGTCACGTCCAAGTGCCGCTCCTGCAGCGACCAGTCAAGCGCCAGCTCCAGATTTGAGTCCGAGCAGTGCAGATGATGATGATTTGCCATTCTGATTCGATTCCCCTGAGGTTGATTTTCAGGGGATTTTTTTATTTTTGCATCAAACATCTCGTTTAGTTCATGGACGACCCTTACCCGAGTTGGTATTTACTTGCTCAAATCAATCAGCCCTCTACGGGCTACCTGTTTTTGAACGGGCTATTTTTTCTACTCTTACTACTCGGCTCGGCATTGGTCTCCGGGTCTGAAGTCGCTTTTTTCTCTCTGACCAACGAAGATCTCAACGAAATTTCAGATAGCGATACCAAGAATAGTCAATCTGTCATCCGACTGCTGCAAAGTCCCAAAAGACTTCTTAGCACGATTTTGATATTGAACAATCTGATCAATATTGCGATCGTGACATTGACGACCTTTGTGTCTTGGACGATTTTTGGGATGAATGCCACAGGTATCGTGATTATCCTGGTTCAGACGATCGGTGTGACCTTTGCAATTGTTTTCTTTGGTGAAATTGTGCCTAAAGTCTACGCAAATAAGGCCAAGGTGGAGTTTAGTATGATCATGGCCCCTACGATCAACTTCTTCTCAACTATCCTGAAGCCCTTTTCGATTCTGCTGATGTTCATTGGGGATCTGATCGAGAGACGCATCGAAAAGAAGGCTTATTCTCTTTCTGTAGATGAACTCAATCAGGCTTTGGAGATCACCACGGAGGATGCTCCTGACGATGAGCGAGACATTCTCAAGGGGATTGTCAATTTTGGTACACTTACTGTCAAGCAGGTGATGCGAAGTCGAATGGACATTACAGCTGTAGACACAGAGATGGATTTTCATGAGCTGATGGATCGCATCAATAAGAGCGGCTACTCAAGAATCCCAGTGTATGATGAAACGATCGACAATATTGAGGGGATTCTTTATATCAAAGACCTTTTGCCTTTCATAGACCGAGATGAGAATTTTGCATGGAAGGAGTTGATCCGAAAAAGTTTTTTTGTGCCAGAAAACAAAAAAGTGGACTCCCTGCTGAAGGACTTTCAGCAGAAGCGTGTGCACATGGCGATCGTCGTGGACGAGTACGGAGGGACATCAGGTTTGGTGACTTTGGAGGATTTGATTGAGGAGATAATCGGCGAAA
Source organism: Algoriphagus vanfongensis DSM 17529 (assembly GCF_000429465.1). Lineage (GTDB taxonomy): Bacteria > Bacteroidota > Bacteroidia > Cytophagales > Cyclobacteriaceae > Algoriphagus > Algoriphagus vanfongensis. Next base: position 86,095 of record NZ_AUBX01000016.1, read on the forward strand.
TCAATGATGAATTCGATGATACTGACGATGTTTTCTTCCAAGAAATCGACTCTCATACGTTTATTTTCGAAGGGAAAGTGTCCCTGAATGACTTTTGCAAAAAGCTGGAGCTGGATACGCAGATGTTTGAGGAAGTGAAAGGTGAAAGTGAATCATTGGGAGGATTGCTCCTCGAGATCAACTCCAAGCTGCCTAAAAATGGCACCAAGATCCTATTTGAGGATTTTGAGTTTACGATACTGGCCGTAGATGCCCGTAAAATCAAGAAAGTCAAAGTAAAACTGATCTCTGGGGAAAAGGATGGTACTCAGAGTTTTACGGATTAATTTTTAGTTTGAATCTTTTTTCAGAATTTTATTCTGAGGTATGTCTAGTCTTGGTCTGAGATAGGACTATCTTGTCTTGGATTTCAGAAAAAAATTTCAAAAATTTTTGAAAATTTTTTTTTCAACCCAAGATTTCAAATCTATGCGTCCAATTTTGATGAATTGAATAGTTTTTTAACCATGTTTTATCAAAAAGGAATCTTTTTTGGCAGAATACTGTAAATTTTGAAACCTCTTACTTTTTAATAAATAATCAATAAAAGGCTTTTTCATCTAAAAAATATCACCAAAACCTTCGGTTTGTTGCCTATATTTTAATGAAAGGAAATTTTTGCGTAATTTTTGGAAATTTTGAACCTATTTAACTAGAATAAATATATGCAAGAAGGATTGTACCGCTCGGAGTTTGAGCACGACTCCTGTGGCATAGGCGCAGTGGTGGACTTGACAGCCTCACCCTCACATGAGACTATCAGTGACGCCTTATATATGCTGAGCAATATGGAGCATAGAGGAGGACGCGGGTCTGATCCCAAGTCAGGCGATGGTGCAGGTGTGCTGATACAGGTTCCTCACGAGTTTTTGAAATCTATCACCGCAAGGACAGAAATTTCATTGCCTGAAAAAGGCTACTATGGAGTTGGGATGACATTTTTCCCAAAAAACAAACAGCTTTTTCGTAAGTCGAAGGAATTGCTCAATCAGATCATCGAGGAGTTGGATTTTGAACTGATCGGGTATAGACCTGTACCAGTAGATGAAACTGTACCGGGATCCAGTGCTCTGGAAGTGATGCCCAATATCGAGCAGCTATTTGTCAAGCATAAGAAAGGCCTGACTGGAATCGAATTGGAGAGGAAGTTATATGTTTTAAGAAACTATGCTACCTCAGAGATCAATACCAAAGTACCTGGGGTCAATCAGTCATTTTATTTTGCTTCCTTTAGTAGCTTGACACTGATCTACAAAGGTCAATTACGGACCGATCAGGTATTGCCTTTTTATAAAGACCTTCAGAATAGCAACATTGAATCTGCTTTTGCCATCGTGCATTCCAGGTTCTCTACCAATACATTCCCCAACTGGAGATTGGCTCAGCCATTCAGATGCTTAGCTCACAATGGTGAGATCAATACTATTCGAGGCAATCTGAACAAGATGAAGTCCAAGGAGACGCTGATGAAATCTAAGTATTTCACAGAAGAGGAATTGGAAAAACTGATGCCCATCACAAATAAGCAAAACTCGGATTCGGCCAATTTGGATGCGATGGCGGAGCTATTGTCTTTGAGTGGAAGATCTCTTCCCCATGCCATGATGATGCTGGTGCCAGAAGCTTGGCAGGATAATGAGGTGATGGATCGGGACAGAAAAGCTTTCTATAAGTTTCACGCTTCCTTGGTAGAGCCATGGGATGGACCGGCTGCTTTGCTATTCACGGACGGAAAGTCCGTAGGGGCTACTCTCGATAGAAATGGACTGAGACCACTTCGATATTTTATCACAAAAGACCAGCGCTTGGTCATGTCGTCTGAGGCTGGAGCTTTGCCTATTCGCGAAGCGACCATCCTAGAAAAAGGAAGAATCAGTCCGGGACGTATGCTTTGGGCTGATCTGGAGAAAGGGCGCGTGCTGTTTGACGAGGAAGTCAAAGGTGAAATCTGTAAGAAACAGCCTTATGAGCAGTGGGTCAATGACCAACGGATCAAGCTGAGGTTAGAGCCAGATCCAGAGGTATTGACACATCCGTATTCTACGGAGAATATTAAAAAATGCCAGACCGTGTTTGGTTATACTTCTGAGGAGATCAAGGTCGTGCTTTCTCCAATGGGAGGGACAGCCTATGAGGCAATAGGCTCAATGGGTGCAGATACGCCTCTGGCAGTACTTTCCAAGCAGAGCCAGCATATCTCCAATTATTTCAAGCAACTATTTGCGCAGGTAAGTAATCCGCCAATCGACCCAATTCGGGAGAGAATGGTCATGTCGCTTTTCACCCGATTGGGAGAAGGCCACAATATTTTGGAAGAAAGTCCTCAGCATACACGCCAGATACATATCTCTCAGCCAGTACTCCTCAATGAATCTTTGGAGAAAATCCAAAATATGGAGGGCCAGGGCTACAGGGCCAAGAAACTCTACGCTCATTTCAAAGCAGATCATCAGCCAGGCAGCTTGCTGGAGGCATTAGATCAGCTATGTCAGGATGCAGAAAATGCCATTGCGGAGCGTAAAAATATTCTGATCATATCCGATCGTAACAGTAGTGAAGAGTATGCTCCGATTCCATCTCTATTGGCTATAGGAGCCGTGCATCATCACTTGGTGAAGAAGAAAATCAGAACCAAGGCAGGTTTGGTCTTGGAGTCTGGGGATATTAGAGAAACTCATCACTTTGCCACTGCGATTGGCTATGGTGCTTCTGCTATCAACCCGTATTTGGCATTGGAGTCTTTGCTTGATATTTGGCAGAAGGGACTATTGCCAGAAGTAAAAGATCAAAAAACTCTTTTCTCAAACTATCAAAAGGCAATCGGAAAAGGCTTGCTGAAAGTACTCTCTAAAATGGGTATTTCGACTTTGCAGTCTTATCAAAGTGCCCAGATTTTTGAAGCTATAGGATTGGGACCAGAGGTGATAGATAGATGTTTCAAAGGGACGATCTCCAGAATTTCAGGTGTTTCTTTTGATGAATTGGCCGAGGAAGTTCTCATCCGTCATAGAGCTGCTTACTCAACTGAGAGCCCCATTTTGGAAACCGGTGGAGTGTATCAGTGGAAAAGAAGAGGTGAAAAACACCTTTTCAATCCAGAGACTATCCATTTGCTTCAGAAGTCCACCAAGCTCAACGATTACGGGCTGTACAAAAGGTTTGCAGACAAAATCAATGAGCAAGCCAAGGATGCGTTGACTTTGAGAGGCTTGTTTGAGTTTAAAAAGAGAATTTCTGTTCCTATAGACGAAGTAGAACCGGCTGAGACCATCATCAAGCGTTTTGCCACCGGGGCGATGTCATTTGGTTCGATCTCCTTCGAAGCACATACTACTCTTGCGATTGCGATGAACCGCATCGGTGCCAAAAGTAACTCCGGTGAAGGAGGGGAAGATGAAATCAGATTTCAGAAAAAGGAAAATGGAGACTGGGAGCGCTCTGCCATCAAGCAGGTCGCCTCGGGTAGATTCGGCGTCACCAGTAATTACCTCAGCAATGCGGAGGAGCTTCAGATCAAAATGGCCCAAGGGGCAAAACCTGGAGAAGGCGGACAGCTACCGGGACATAAAGTAGATGATTGGATCGGTAGAGTACGGCACTCCACTCCTGGAGTGGGCTTGATCTCTCCACCTCCTCACCACGATATTTATTCTATTGAGGATTTGGCTCAGCTTATCTATGATCTTAAGAATGCCAACCGAAAAGCCAGAATCAATGTCAAATTGGTATCTCAGGCTGGAGTAGGTACAGTAGCTGCCGGGGTGGCCAAGGCGATGGCTGACGTCATTCTGATCTCAGGTGCAGATGGAGGTACGGGAGCATCTCCCCTTTCATCCATTCGCCACGCAGGCTTGCCTTGGGAGCTGGGATTGTCAGAAGCTCATCAGACCTTGGTCAAAAATAACCTGAGAAGCAGAGTAGTCGTCCAGACAGATGGCCAGCTGCGTACCGGAAGAGATCTTGCCATTGCGACCTTATTGGGCGCTGAAGAATGGGGGATTTCTACTGCAGCCTTGGTCGTAGAAGGCTGTATCATGATGCGGAAGTGTCACTTGAATACCTGCCCTGTCGGGATTGCGACTCAAAATCCAGAACTTCGAAAGTTATTCACTGGCGATCCAGACCATGTGGTAAATTATTTCAACTTCCTTGTACAGGATTTGAGAGAGATCATGGCTTCCTTAGGGTTCCGCACCATCGATGAGATGGTGGGACAGAGTCATGTATTGCAGTCTACCGGGCATCTCAACCACTGGAAATGGGATAAAGTAGATCTTTCTCCGATTTTCCACCGTGTCGAAGTACCTGACCATGTGGGAATCCACAAGCAGATCGATCAAGATTGGGATTTGAAGGCGGTATTAGATAGGAAACTAATCAAAGCAGCACTGCCTGCTCTAGAGCAAGCGATAGCCGTCACTGGCAATTTTGAAATCAAAAACACAGATCGTTCGGTTGGCGCGATGCTTTCCAATGAAGTATCCAAAATCTATGGAAGTGTAGGACTTCCGGATGAGACGATCCAGTTTAAATTCAACGGGTCAGCAGGCCAGACCTTTGGTGGTTTTATTACCAAGGGAGTGAGCTTTGAGCTGGAAGGTGAAGCGAATGACTACTTTGGAAAAGGACTTTCTGGAGGTAGATTGGTAGTATATCCTAGCCGAAATGCGAGATTCAAACCAGAGGAAAATATCATCATCGGAAACGTCGCCTTCTATGGCGCCACGTCTGGAGAAGCCTATATCAATGGGAAAGGTGGTGAGAGGTTCTGTGTGAGAAACTCAGGTGTCAAAACCGTAGTGGAAGGCATAGGCGATCATGGATGCGAATACATGACCGGAGGAATGGTCATCAATCTTGGAGAGATCGGCAGAAACTTTGCCGCAGGTATGAGTGGCGGAATTGCCTACATTCTTCACGATTACATCACCGAGATCAATCCAGAGCTGGTAGACGTAGATCCGCTGACCGAGGAAGATTATGGGACGATCAAGTCTTACCTCAAGCGTCACGTGAAGCTAACCGAAAGTACCCTTGGCCAGCAGTTTTTGGAAGATTGGGATAAATCTAAACAGCGATTTATCAAAGTTATTCCGAGAGACTACAAGGCAGTATTGAAAAAAAGAGCATTAGAACAATCTAAATCATTGGTGTAAGATGGGAGCGAAAGAAGGATTTATCCAATTCAATAGAGAAACCCCAAGCAGCCGCGATCCTAAGCAAAGGATAGGTGACTACAAGGAAATATATGAGCCTTTTTCTGAAGAAAAACTAAACAATCAGGCAGCTAGATGCATGGATTGCGGAGTTCCATTTTGTCACAATGGTTGTCCTTTGGGCAATGTTATTCCTGAATTCAATGATGCTGTCTACCAAAAAGAATGGGGACAGGCTATCCAGATACTACGCAGTACCAATAATTTCCCTGAGTTTACCGGAAGGATCTGTCCGGCTCCTTGTGAAGCCAGTTGTGTTTTGGGGATCAATAAAGATCCTGTAGCGATCGAATTGATCGAAAAAAATATTGCTGAAAAAGCTTACGAGCTAGGCCTGATCCAGCCAGATCCGCCTAAGCACCGAACCAATAAGTCTGTCGCTGTGATCGGTTCTGGACCTTCAGGATTGGCTGCAGCAGATCAGCTCAATCGTGCAGGACACGAGGTGACTGTATTTGAGAAGGATGCAAAACCTGGAGGATTGCTACGCTATGGAATCCCAGACTTCAAGTTGGAGAAGTGGGTCATCGATCGTAGAGTGGATTTGATGAAGCAAGAGGGAGTCATATTCACTTGTGGCACCGATGTAGGCTTCAATATCAAAGCAGAAAACATTCTCAAAAATTTTGACGCTGTCGTGATCGCTACTGGTGCTCAGCAGCCACGAGGATTGCCGATCAAAGGAGCTGATTTGAAAGGAGTTCATTTTGCGATGGAATTCCTTGGCAAGCAGAATCAAGTGGTTGGTGGAGAAATCGCTGAGAATCCGATTTCGGCTGAGGGTAAAAATGTAATCGTGATCGGTGGTGGAGATACAGGAAGTGACTGTATCGGTACTTCCAATCGACATGGAGCTACATCTATTACCCAATTGGAGCTTTTGCCAAAGCCTCCTCAGCAGAGAGCCACACTGAACCCTTGGCCTGAGTGGCCGATGACTCTGAAAACTTCCAGTTCCCATGAAGAAGGGGCGGAGAGAGTGTTTTCGGTGTTGACTAAGGAGTTTATCGGCAATGAAGCTGGAGAAGTGACTGGTCTGAAACTAGTGGATATCGAATGGAAAGATCAAGGAGGTCGCATGGGGTTTGAGGAAGTCTCAGGTACTGAGCGTGTGGTGCCATGTGATTTGGCTTTTCTAGCTATTGGCTATCTAGGTCCAGCGCAAAATGGATTGTTGGATGCATTTGGAGTAGATACATTCGAAAACAGTCTTCCAAAATCCAAAAATTATCAAAGCACAAATTCTAAAGTATTTCTAGCAGGAGATATGCGAAGAGGGCAATCACTGGTCGTATGGGCGATCTCAGAGGGGCGTGAAGCCGCCGTCAAAGTGGACGAGTACCTGATGGGCTCTTCATCTTTGCCTCAAAAAGATGAGTCCTACTATCAGGTAGAGGAGCATATCGCGGGTGTTGAGTGAGTTTTTCTCACCAAAATCCAATAGTATCCCTGTTTAGTTGAAAGACCTGCGATAAACGGAAAGCCATCTGCTTCGGCAGATGGTTTTCTCATTTAGGAGTAAAAGGACAGCTGCATGATGACTGTCCTTTTTATTTATCAGCAGATTTGATTTTTGAGAAGTTGCCCCCACTTTTCAGCCAATACTGATTCCCCGACTAAGTCGGTAAAATCCTCTTGATTGAAAAACTCCAAATAGACTGAAGGCTGATCTGGAAAGGATACCGATAGTCCGATTTCATCGATGACGGTATGTTTTCCTTCTTTGGTGCTGAGTTCCCTGCTCTTGGTTTTGACCTGTACATCTCTCACATCTCCGAGGAAAAAGGAATGAAAGAGTGAATTGTCACCAGCTTTGTAATAGTGAAAGGTTTTGGTGCCCGTACTCAATGCGATCATGTATTGATTTCTCCACATGTCCTGAATGTCCCAAGGGCTTTCAGTTTTTGAAAGTGTCTGAAAGTCTCGAAGCAGTTGAGATTTTTTCTTTTTGTTTTTGATAGAAAATAAAATAAAAGGTAGGGCAAATGCGCCCAATACGATTGCAGCCATGACGAGCGTCACGGGATCAATTGTTGTCATTTTAATGGAAATTTAGGTGAATAAAATACTCAGTCGAGCTGATGCTCGCGGAGGTTGGGTTCACCTACCAGGTATAAAAAAACTGGATAAAAAACTTGAACAAATCCAACAGAGCCTTTGGCTCAGCCCAATGGGGCTTGGATAAGGTCGATTGGGGGATGGATAAGAATGGCCCAGCAAGGTCAGGATTTAATCTTCCAAACAGGCTCCAATCGATTTTGAAGGGAGGGACTTTGCTGGCTGCATTCTGAGATCGAAATTCCAACCCAGGAAGGCTGATTTCTTTTACCAGATCCTGCTGATCTGTGTGGACCAGAGAACTTTTATGAACGGGTGATATCGTGAAAATAGCCACCAATCCCAGCAGCCATGCCAGACTGAGGATATGGATAAATGGTTTATGAAGGCTATGACGATTGGCTATCACCTGCTACTGCTTTAAAACTCGATAATCTGAAAATCAGGGAAGAAGTTCAAATTTCACTAGATTTTTTGACTTTGAAAGCGAAGTAGTCCAAAAAGAAAAGATCCACCCTTATTGGATGGATCTTTAGTAGTTGATTAGTTGTTGCCTCTTCGTTTTCTAAACTCCTCCCTGTCGTGGACTTCTCCACCTGGTCGTCTTCGATCTCTGCTGTTGTCTTTGATCTCTGTCCATTTGGCTTTTTGCTCCTCGGTGAGTACATCTGAAATCTTGGAGTCTTGCTCTTTCATTTCTGCCTTCATTGCTTCCATCTGTGCTTTGCGAGCTTCTTGCTCCGCTTTTCGCTCCTCCATTTCAGCCTCTCTTTTTTTGGCGTACTCCAGGTTTATAGCGAGAATTTTAGCCTTTTGATCTTCGTTGAGGCCAAGTTGTTCGGCCATTCTGTCCGTCATCATTTTGGCTCTGGTCTCTGGATCTGGACGATCTTTGGATCTAGGTCCTTGAGCAAAAGCTCCCAATTCCACAAAAACCAACAAGGCGGTAGTTAACATCCATTTTTTCATTTCAATTTTGTTTTGGTTATGCTCTTTAGACCTGATTTTGTTTGGAGAGTTTAACCATGGAATGTTAAGGAAGCTTAATTCATTTTTCTTCGATCAGCTCATGTCGCTCCGATTCCCTCACATATTTTGGTTTGATCAAAAGCCGCAGACTCGGGTCAAAACTGAGGTAATTCCAAGACCAGTCCATGAAGATGAATAGTTTGTTTTTGACACCTAGTATGGCCATCAGGTGGACAAACAGCCAAGTCAACCAAGCAAATAAACCCTGAAACTTGATAAATGGAAGATCAACTACTGCGAGTTTTCTTCCGACAGTCGCCATTGATCCCAGGTCTTTGTAGTGGAAGGCTTTCTTTTGTTTGTCTTTCGTGCTTCTTATCAGGTTTTTGGCAAGATTGTCTGCTTGCTGCAGAGCTACCTGCGCCACCTGAGGATGTCCTTTGGGGTATGCTTCGTCCTGCATCAAGCTGATATCTCCCAAAGCATAGATGTTTTTTGCCCCTCGGATTTCAGAGTATTCGTCTACGTAGATTCTTCCGTTTCGAGCATAGTATTCTTCCTGCAAACCTGCGATTTTATTCGGTTTGATACCTGCAGCCCACAGGAGAGTTTCCGTTTCTATGGGTTCCTTATCTTCCAAATAGACTTTTTTGCCATCATAGTCTTTTACTTTGGTGTCCAGAAGCACTTCCACCCCCAAATCTTGGAGGTATTCTAATGAACTCGATTTGGCCACGTCTGACATGGCTGCCAAGACCGAAGGACCGGCTTCAATCAGCACCACCTTCATGTTTTTGAAGCTGAGCTCTGGATAATCTTTGGGCAGGACATTGTTTCGCAATTCTGCCATTGCGCCTGCGAGCTCCACTCCGGTAGGACCTCCCCCTACGATGACTACATTCATCAGGGCACGGCGATTTTCGGATTGTGCGATGTTGATTGCTTTTTCGTAATTATGGATGATTTTATTACGGATATAGAGGGCCTCTGAGACTGTTTTCATCGGGGAGGCGAAAGTTTCAATGTTTTTTGCACCGAAATAATTGGTGTCAGCTCCCATCGCCAATACGAGATGGTCAAAATCCAAGTACCCGACATCCGTCTGAATTCTCTTTGCAGACTGGTCTATTCCTTTGACCTCCGCCATTCTGAAAATCACATTGTTGGAATGATGAAAAATCTTCCTGAGAGGAAAGCTGATTGCACTGGGTTCCAAGCCGGCAGTGGCCACTTGGTAAAAAAGCGGCTGAAACTGATGGTAGTTGTTTTTGTCCAGAAGAATGACTTGAAATGGCTTTTTGTTAAGCTCTCTTGCAAGCTTAAGTCCTCCAAAGCCCGCACCTATAATGACTACTTTGGGAAGTGGAGAACTGGGAATGTTTGGAATGGGGTTGTTGGCTGCTTCTTGCATGGCAAATTAGTTGGTCCCTAGGTTGACTGAAAAACAGAGGGAGGTGGGCTTGTGGTTCAAAAAGGAATTTTTATTTCCTTTAGCTTACGAAAATCAATCTAAAAGGGGTGACAATTTGAGGAAAAGCTACGGGCCGTTCTCATAAAGAGTCCTGCCTATTGTCAAAAGATTTCTTATTTTTACAGCCCTAAATCGAGTACATCCATGGGAAGAGCATTTGAATTCAGAAAGGAAAGAAAATTCAAAAGATGGGACAAGATGTCCAAAGTCTTTACCAAACTAGGTAAAGAGATCGTAATGGCAGTGAAAGCCGGAGGACCGGATCCTACCAGCAATGCCAAACTGAGAACAATCATCCAGAATGCCAAGGGTGCTCAGATGCCCAAAGACCGAATAGAAGCTGCAATCAAAAGAGCTTCTAATAAGGATGAAAAAAACTACGAAGAAATCGTCTATGAAGGCTACGGACCCAATGGGATCGCAGTCATCGTCGAGACATCTACTGATAATATCAACCGTACTGTAGCCAATGTTCGGTCTTATTTCACCAAAGCGGGAGGATCCTTGGGTACTTCGGGATCTGTGAGCTTTATGTTTGACCACAAAGCCGTATTTCGATTCACCAAGGATGAATATGACTTGGAAGAGATGGAGCTGGAGTTGATCGATTTTGGATTGACAGATATCGATGAAAATGAAGGCGAAATTTTCGTTTATACGGAGTTTGAAGACTTTGGCACCATGCAAAAAGCTCTAGAAGAGAAAGGGATAGAAGTGATTTCTGCTGATTTTCAGAGATTTCCTACTACCCTGACAGAGCTGACCGAAGAGCAAGAAGAAGTCATCAACAAGATGGTCGAGCGTATGGAAGAGGATGACGATGTCAATAATGTTTACACCAATATGGCCTAAGCATCCCTGCTTAGGCTCTTTTTTTTATTTATGAATTTCAAAAAGCGACAAAATTTTACTGCGACTGAAAAATCCCTCATAGTCGTAGGAAGCAAAAATCCTGTCAAAATCAATAGTACCGAAGATGCCTTCACTCTGGCTTTTTCCAGATCATTTCATATCAATGGAATCACCGCAGCCTCTGGCGTGCCGGATCAACCTATGGGAGATAAGGAGACCCTTTTAGGTGCCAAAAACCGTGCTCTGAATGCTCAGAAGACTTTTCCGGAAGCTGAATATTGGGTTGGTATTGAAGGTGGCCTAGATGAGGATGAAGAAGGGATGTTTGCCTTTGCCTGGGTCTATGTAGTAGGAAAGGACGGGCTATCTGGTCAAGCTAAGACTGCGACTTTTTATATTCCTCAGCAGGTAAGAGAGCTGGTCAAATCCGGAATGGAACTGGGACATGCAGATGATGTGTTCTATTCTCAGACCAACTCCAAACAAGGTGGAGGATCAGTAGGAATATTGACAAAAGGGAAGCTGGAGAGAAGAGGGTATTATGAACAGGCAGTTCTGCTTGCTTTGATTCCTTTTTTGAACAAAGAGCACTATCAAATAGGATAATTCCAATATGAGTTTGAATTTTCTTCAACTTGCTTGAAAAATTTTTTGAAAGTATTGGATAATAAAAAAAATGTGTCTTTTTTGGATAAGATTTAGTTTGAATCTAAAAAAATGCATCTCCTAATCGGAAAAAAGTAAAAGTTGCTATAGTCACCCCTAAATTTATTTAGCGACCAAACCTCCCTTCGGGGAGGTTTACTTTTTTAGGTTGGATAGGAAATTTCGAAGAGCTGTTTGCCAGTTGACATCGGCATCCCATTCTGGACCGATGTACAGTTCGTCTCTCACCAAAAGTTTAATATAATATTTGACGACAGTTTGAGTTTCGGTACTAGGATCAGACTCGAGTCCCATACTTTTCTTAAGATCGGCTTCCCTACCTTCTACTTTGACAAGAAGGAATTGCACGCGGTCTCTGATCAATTCCTGTTCTGATCGGGCCTCTGTGAGCCACTCTACATCATGAGGATAATATTGATCCAAAATTGATTCGATTTGACTTTTTTGAGCTTGTTGTTCTGCTAGGATTGCTTCAGTAGACTTGCCATAGAGATCATAGCGAAAATGACTGATCATTCCCGATTCAGCGCTTGAGCCTTCCAGAGGAACGCCAAGTTTGAACACTTCCAAGTTAAGTGGGTTTCGAGGAAGAAATCGGCTGGCTGAGGCTTGCTGGCTACTTTCGCTCCCCGGGGCAGGAGGAAACTCAGCGACATCCAAAACCAGTAAATTTTGAGAGCGTGAATTGGTACCCAGAGCGGCAAATTGACTAGCGGCTTCTTCGAGAGTTCCGCCTTGGATACCATAAAGCGAAGTAGACTGTATCAATCTGGCATCCCCCGAAAATTCGCCGATGTGGATTCCCGCACCATTTTTCTGGCGAGTGACGAAAATGATGTTTCGAACCATGCGCTGCGCAAAAATTTTGGCATAGCTGTCTTGAACTTCCTCAGATAGTGCCACTTGCTCCAGCTCGTAGTAAGCGACAGGATCTCCTCCAGCTGCGACGAGTGCTTGGTGCACTGAATCAGCCACTAATTTCCAGTCCATGACGGGACGAGCTGCAGGATCGGCAGATACCAACACAATTGATTTCCCATCAAAAAAGCTTGTAGGTAAAGAGCCTTGGGCAAATCCAGTCAATGATGTCAGCCAAAGGGACAGAAAAATTAAATATTTCATAAATGAAACGTGCGAAAGAAGCTTACTTAGTAAATTCAAGCTTTAAATAACGAAATTTTCATCAGCTCATGTACTTTAGGCCTAAACTTCTCACCCTTCTATTGGCTCTTTTTGCCCTGCAACCTGTTTTTTCTCAGTCAGTCAGGGACAAGAATCTTCTAAGTCATCTTGAGTACCTTTCCTCAGATGAATTGAGGGGGAGAAAGACCGGTACTCCAGAGAGTGAAGTTGCGCGCAATTATATTGTTGAGCAGTTTAAAAATTCCAAGTTGAATACCCAATACCCTGATTTTATCCAGGAATTTAGATTTCAAAGTCGTAGAGAAGGCAAAACTCTCGAAGGGAAGAATGTTTTGGGTTTTGTCCCTGGTACAGATTCCAAAAAAGTCATCGTCATCACTGCCCACTATGATCATGTCGGAGTAGGTAGGCCCAATGCGGAAGGTGACTCTATCTATAATGGGACTGATGACAATGCTTCTGGTACGGCTGCTTTGATTGAGTTTGCAGAGTATTTTTCCAAAAACCCACCAAAACATAGCATTCTTTTCGCAGCACTAGATGGAGAAGAAATGGGATTGCAGGGAGCCAAAGCTTTGGTCGCAGATTTCCCCTTTGAACTGGATATGATTGCCATCAATATCAATATGGACATGATTTCCCGCAATGAAAATGGAGAAATTTATGCTTCTGGGACACATCATCATCCTCAGCTCAAGCAAATATTGGAAGCTGCTGCCGTTGGCAAAAGTCCCCAATTGAAGTTTGGCCATGACCTGCCAGGTACAGGAAGTGATGATTGGACAAAAAGCTCGGACCATGGGGCTTTCTATGACAAAGGAATCACTCATGTTTATTTTGGAGTAGAAGATCATCCGGACTATCACCAGCCAAGTGATGAATTTCAGCAGGTAGAGCCTGGTTTTTTCATTGACGCAGCCAATTTGATCCTTGCTTGTGTGATTCAGTTGGATGAGGCACTGCTAAAAGAGTAGCAGATTATTTTCCCTTTGTAATAGAGGATACTTACTTTGTAGTTTATTGAGAACAACAGCGATTTGGCAAAGAACGACCTTATAACCAAGCTACTGATCTGGCGCCTGAGACACATGAGTAATCAGAACTTTATACTGATTCTCAGTGGTATTATCGGGATATTGTCAGGGCTGGCAGCTGTGATCCTCAAACAAGGTGTCCACGCCATCCAAAAGCTTTTGACTGAGGGTTTTTATGTGGAATATGCCAATTTCATGTATATCATCTATCCCATAATTGGGATATCAGCGGCTTATTTGATAGGTAAGTTTGTGTTCAAGGATGTAGGAGGTCACGGGATTCCAGATATTCTTTTCACCATCTCCAAAAAGCAAAGTATTATCCCCCGTGTCAAGACCTACAGCCGTGTGTTTACTTCAGCATTGACGGTGGGCTTTGGGGGCTCGGTGGGATTGGAAGCTCCCATGCTTGTGACTGGTTCGGCGATCGGTTCCAATATGGGACTTTTGGTCCATCTCAATTCTAAAAAGAGAACCCTGTTGATTGGCTGCGGTGCTGCTGGAGCCATCTCAGCTATTTTCGGAGCTCCTATTGGGGGGGTGATTTTTGCGATTGAAGTAATCCTGTTGGAAATCAGTACTGCCAGCTTTATTCCATTATTAATAGCCTCTGCTTTGGGCTCTCTGACATCTATGGTGTTGATAGGTGATGATTCGGTTTTCAATTTCAACCTGGTAGATAATTTCAGAGCCGCCCACATGCCTTATTATTTACTACTCGGGATTTTTTGTGGCGTAGTGTCTATCTATTTCAGCAAGGCTGTGATGAATACCGAAAAAATCATGGAAGGGCTGGAAAGTCAAACTATTCGGATTTTATACGGGGGAGCCTTGTTGGGTTTTATGCTTTTCTTCTTTCCGCCTATCTATGGGGAAGGATATGATACGTTGAATCTCCTGATTGAAGGTGACTCTAGTCAGTTATTGGAGAAAAGCCCATTTTTTTCAGCCATTGAAAACCCCTATTTGATTTTGGTTTTTCTAGCGCTGATTATCTTGATCAAGCCTATCGCTTCTGCTTTGACGCTGGGAGCTGGAGGTGCAGGAGGAATCTTTGCACCCTCACTCTATGTGGGAGGGATCGTAGGATTTCTTTTCGCCTATTCGAAAAATATGCTCGGTTTTCATATTCCACTTCCTTTGGCGCATTTCACCTTGGTAGCCATGTGCGGTGTGATGGCAGGGGTACAGCACTCTCCTCTTTCGGCGATATTCTTAATAGCGGAGATTACGGGAGGCTATGAGTTATTTGTGCCGCTGATGTTTGTATCGGCAATCTCATTCACTACCAAAACCTACTATCAAAAAGATAGCTTGTACATGATGCAGCTGAAAGAAAAAGGGCGACAGCTGCCTGAGACCAAAGATCAAGAGCTACTGGATCTGATCAATATCTCTCATGTGATCGAGCGGGATCTTTTGCCAATTCATCCGGACTCCAAGCTGAAAGATCTAATCAAGCTGGTCAAAATCTCTAAGAGAAATATTTTCCCTGTGGTAGATGAAAATAAGTCATTACGGGGGATTATCACCTTGGATGATATTCGGGATATTATGTTTGATCAGGAAAAGCAGGAAACTACTCAGATCCGTTCCTTGATGCATAGTCCTCCAGAAATCCTATTCTCTGATGAAAATATGCAAAAAGCTATGGAGAAGTTTGAAAAGTCTGGTGCTTGGAATCTGCCAGTAGTTGAGAATGGGCGCTATTTGGGCTTTGTGTCTAAGTCTCGGATTTTCAATTCTTACCGTAAAAGATTGATCCGGCAAAAGCACGATTAAAGCGGAAAAGAAAGAAAATTTGGATTTTGAAATTATCCACTTTTTGAAGACATTTTTTTAGAAAAAGTTGAAAGTTATCTACGATTATCCACAAATCATAGCTTGACGGAAACAGTGTAATTATCTGAATTATAGATGTATATGTTTACTTGTTTTGCCAATGTGGATAAATTAATGAAAATGTGGATAAAAAATTCTTGCTTTTTTTAATCCTCCAAAAATCAATGTATTGCGTGTTTTTTAACTTTCAGGTAAACTGAATTAATCATTTGGTAACAAGCTGAACATGCCAAAGTATCTGGAGTGAAGCGAATTTTATTTGGAATCTTTTTAATGTTCTTCCAAAGCCAGCGGAGGAGAATCATCCTTCAAATCAAGATGACAGGAATAAGTCAATTCAAATAGAATTAATCCAATTATTTTCCCCAGTCTAAGGGCTTGAGATTGCTCATTTGGCGCATGATCCATGTCTGCCTTTGTCGATTATATCCGGTAGGACGCGTCGGCGACCAGCGGAGTGGATTGGGCAGTACAGCCGCGATCAGTGCGGCCTCTGATTTGGTCAGGTTGGATGCAGGCTTATTGTAAAATTCTTGTGACGCCGCTTCGATACCATAGATTCCATCTCCCATTTCGATCACATTAAGATAGACTTCCATGATCCGCTCTTTGGACCAAAGTAACTCTACCAACACAGTAAAATAGGCTTCCAAGCCTTTGCGGAGATAATTTCTCCCCTGCCATAGGAAGACATTTTTGACAGTTTGCTGGGTGATCGTACTTGCTCCCTTGATTCGTTTCCCTTGCTGATTCCCTTCCCAGGCTTTTTTCATAGCTTCAATATCAAAACCATGATGTTCCAGAAATTTTTGATCCTCCGAGGCATACACCGCTTGTGGTGCCTGCTTGGATATTTCTTCCATAGGAACCCAATCCTTGCTGAGCTTCATATTTCTATCTTCTGAGGCAGCCTGCTCGACCAAGCGTACCACCATCAGGGGAGTGATAGGTACTGGGACAAAGCGATATATTATGACCAAGCCTATCGACAGGGCAAAAAACCAGATGCATGCTTTGAGGATAAATCTACCTACACGCTTGAAGAATCTCATCATGGTTTGTTGGCTTTAGCTTGGACAAATTGGTAAAAAAGAACTCCTTCGGGATGCTCGGCTATCTGATCTAGATCGATTTCCATTTGTCGAACAGTTTCGATACTTACTTTTCCATTTTTAAGCATTGCTTCAGCACCGCTTTTCATTAGTCCTTTCCAGTAGATCGCTATTTTCTTCAATTCTTCGGGATTGGTCTGATCCAAATGAAAGCCACTTCTTCTCAGTTCGATGTCTTTAAATCCTGCTTTCTGCAGTAGATTGCCAAGAATCAATCCGACATCCGGATTACCTCCTAGTTCTTCCTGAAAATTATTGTATGCTTTATAGTAGTCGCTGAGACCAGGAAGCTTCGGAATGAACTGAAAACTGGAATTGAAAACTTCAGTGACAAAGATGGTTCCAGTGGACTCCATATTGTCAAAAACCTGCTCCAACATCAATGAAGGCTCACTCAAATGCTCAAGTACCCAACAGATAAACGCTCCGTCAGCTTTTCTCTCCAGATTCATTTTCGAAGCATCTTGGTTTATATATTGAATATTTCTATCCCAAAATGCGGACAGGTTGGATTTCGCTTTTTCAATCTGCTTCTCCTCGATCTCCACACAAGTCAAGTCGATCTGGGGGTAAAGAGACAGCAGCACTTGACTTTGAGCTCCTACACCTGAGCCTACCTCCAACACGTGGTGCTTATCGCTAAAGTCAACCCATGGATAAATCATCGGTCCCAAAACCCCTGCCTGATCGAGGAGACGATCTTGCTCTTCAGGAATATAGCCATGGATGTAGTTGCTCATAGATGTGATTTTTCATTCAAAAATATCACAAAAAAAGGGACTTATGAGTCCCCTTTTTTTGCTTTGATAGCTGGTTTATGGTGTCCCTATTTTTTTAAGCAAGACAGGTGCGCTTAATTTGGTAGCAACTGACTCCATAAAATATTTTAAATCTGGATAGAGGCTAGGGTCAATTATTGGATTTTTGACTTCAAACTTCACCACAATATTGAATATTCCTTCCATACTTACTGTACTATAGGAAAACGCTACAGCGTTTCCTGGGATAGTGATTCTTTCATCAAGAGGAAAATCATCCAGCTCATACCCATCAGGAATTTCAATCTTGGCATTGTAGGTCTCTGCGAATGAAAATCCAAAATCTACCGGAAACACCCGGTATTCTTGAGTAAATGGGTTTTTGGCGTAAGAAGAGTATGTGAATGGGTTGATTGCCAGTAGCATTTCTCCTTCAGAAACTTCCTTTTTCATTTTAAATTTAGTCGAGATATAATTCTTTTCTTCAAGTTCATCGACTATCTCCACTTCAGAAAAGGTGATTCCGGGTTGTTCTTTGAAAAGGTCCTCCAAAGGTTTGTTTTCTTCCTTCAGGCTTTTGCTGATTTTAGAAATCTTCAAACCTTCGTAGTAGTAAGTACGCAGCGTGTTATCCATTACGATGCTTTCACCATCCGTGATTGAAATTTGTGACATCATAATCGTATTGGACGAGTGATCGATTTGAATCGGGATCAACTGACTCTGGTCTCTGATCAGCAGTAGCCCTCCTTGCACATGCTTGTCCAATCCTATATACCCAAATGGGGCCGAAGGATCACTCATGTCCAAATAGTACCTTTTGCCGTCTAACTGGGCAGAAATAATGATATTGTTGAACTGATTCAAGAATGGAAAGGGAACCAAATTACTTCTGCCACTTCCTTTGGAACCGATCAGAACAGGTGCGCATTCGATATCTAGTGACGTTAAAATTCCCATAAGCGCAAGGTTTAGCTCTTCTGGTGTCCCTGTACGCGACTTGAGCAATTGATTAATCCATTGCTCAGGGATAAATCCTCCATCATTATTTAGAGTAAAGCTCTCTTGGATAAAGTTATAGGCCTTGAGAGCTTTTTCCTTTTCAGTCTGGCCAGATAGATCGACATTCAATAGTTCCTTTTCGATAGGGTTGGATCTGAAATAGCCTTTTTCTTGATAAACCGCAAGTACTTTATTCCCCACATCCTTCCAGTTGCTCAATACGTCTTCCCACTCTGGGCCAGCACTGTAGCCGTCTCCACCGCCTCTTTTTATGGCAGCTAGCTGAAATTCTACTTGCTCCTTGTAGTCTCCATAGTTTTTCATGTAGGGCTCCTCCTTCAGCGAGTGCAGGTCACGCAAAGTCCAGCTATAGTTGCCGTTGTTAGCTACTTTTTCGGTAGTGGTGAAGTACTTTTCCCCTTGTCCGATCATCCGATAATCTAGCTCGGGAAGGATGTTGATCTCGTAGATACTGACCAGTGTGGGAATATCATTTTGGAAAGTCCATCCGTCGAGAAACGTAATGTTTTTATCGGATTTTTTATAGGTATACTCGATAATAGAGCCGACTTGCACATTTGGAAAGGTGATGCGGTATTCTTTCCATCCTTCGCCAAGTTCTACTTCGAAAATATTTTCTTTGCCGACTTTTTCTTCCTGAGCTTTTCCGTTGGAGAAATTAGTCACTGTAGCTTTGATACCGGTGATGGTCTCCATCCGGTCATCTCCTACATAATAAGGTATCCGGATATCTCCTTTTTCTTTGCCTGCTTCAGTTAAGATTTTCACTCTGAAAAAATAACTTGTCTCTAGCAGACCTCCGAAAAACTTGGATTGACCCTGCTCCAAAAGCACGACCGCCGGGGCATCTTTTTCAAAATTCACTTCTTTCAAAGTGATTTCTTCATCAGTAAATTCTCCCATTTTTGCTTTTTGAGAGAATGCAGTTCCTATACTAAAAAATAGGAAAATTGGAAAAATGAATTTCTTCATGGGCTTAGTTTATTGTAGGTGTTGATTTCGTGAAATAATAGCTCCTCATGCCCAGTTTGTTGATTTTCTGAAGGACATCTGTTTTGGTGTCTTCGTCCAGATCATCAGGCAAGGAGAGTTGGACAGTTCTTTCGACGTGGAGTTTTCCCTCCTCCAGTCTATTAGTCAGAGATACTTTGAAAAAATCCTCTTCCAGATGACTGTCTTCCAGAGCTACCTCTGTTTCCAGTCCTTCCGGAAGTCGTATTTCGTAGCTTTCCTCCATGTCCAAATGAAGATTGACTAGCATGTCTTCAGTGATTTTACCTAAAAAGGGTTTAAGAATCAGACGCTTTGCAGTGGCCTGTGCAAACCGGGATATCATCCCTTCGATTTCTAAATTGGCGGTAGGAATGGAGTCGTTTTTTTGGACTGCTAGCTGGTAGTCGTTGATAATCAATCCTGCTACCGGAGAGTTTTTATTGAAATAATCACGCTGTTCTCTTTCGTCTAAGTGCTGCTTCAGCATTAAAATTTCCTCGGCAAAATTCCCATCCATTTGTCTTTTGGATTTAATGGAGGCATTGCCCTGTTCGTCTATTTCCAAGCTGCTTTTATTGACTACCTTGTTCCAAGAGGGAGTGCTATATCCGGGGGTTTTCGTCAGGTATCCTCCTCCTTCTTGAGTCACCAGTACGTGTCGGTTTTTGGTAAAATCCCCTAAAAATCCTGCGGGTAGTAGGGTAGAGGTGCATTCCAACCATATAGGACTTGAGTCAGTGGGGACTTGGAGAATCACATGGTTGAACTGATTGGAAGGAAGATCCACTTCAATGTCATCAGCAGAGGCTCCAGCATAGACCAAGGTATAGTTGGCAGGGATGTCTGCTACCTGGAGCATACTTTTCATAAGATTGGTGAGGCCCTTGCAGTCTCCATAGGAGTACTTGACGACATCTTCCGCTGTCATAGTTTGCCAGCCACCTACACCTAGTTGTATACTGACATAGCGATAGTTTTGCTGCAGATATTCGTAGAGGATTCGGACTTTTTCATAGGTGTTGTCCACTCCTGCTACCATCGATCGCACTTTCGCCTGAAAATCTGCTGGCAAGGCATCTCTTCCTTGATTTAGTTTGTTTTGCCAAGATGCCAGTCCTGCCCAGTCCTCCATGGTCCCTTGGACGCCGTCCAATGCAAATTGCTGAGGAGCTAGGAGGATTTTGTGATCATCTTCCGATTCGAAGTCGCGCCCCTGAATCGGGAGATCTTTTTCTACCCAAGTCAATTTTACCCTGCCATCGGGTAGTTTTTCTTCGATCTTTTCTCCTAAAAGATTTAATTCCTTGTATCTGATACCGATGGATTCTGGATAGATCACCTCGAGCGTGGATTGATCCACCTTTTGGAAATGATGGTGTACAGGTATCCAGGAGGGAAAGTAGAAATTAGTGCTATGGTAAGACTCAGTTTGGATTTTTACCTCCAGCGGAAATTTGCCGGTGCTTAATTGATAATATTTATGTCGATTGTCATCAAAGATGGAGGAGCTGGAATAAATCGCTGCATCTGTCATGTCTTTCAGTTTTGCTTTTTCGATGACTTTTCCCGTAGTGAGATCTGTCGCTTCCAGCTGAAAGTCTTTTACTTGGACTAGCTTGTCATAGAAAAGAGAAGTAAAGGCGTGATCCAGACCATCTCTGGTCAGGATTTTTAGGGTAGTCTCTTTTTTGATGGTGTAGTCAAAATTTTCCCCGATGATGTAGGTTTGTTTTTCGCGAATAATAGAATGATTGGGTAAAAAATCTTGCTTTTTGGTAGAGTCGCTCTCAGCATGAAATCCTAAAAAAGTGAAACAAAAAAGAATAAAATTCAACATAAGTCAATGGGCTAAAATTTGGTTAAAAAAGGTAGATTTCTGCCAATTATCAGAATTTTTTCAGAAGAAAATTAGACAAGCTCTTTTGGTCTAATTTTAAGTTGTTGATGCTTAGTGAGTTTATTTTTCGGTCAAAATAAAGTGACTTGTATATCCCAAATAAACTTCCCTATTTGACTTTTTAAATAATAGCATATCAAATGAACCCCGTAATCATTAGAAGTTTCGAAGAGTTCGAAAAATACAATGGACAAGAAATAGGAAGCTCCGATTATTTCACAATCACGCAGGATCAAATCAATCTTTTTGCTGATGCGACGCATGATCATCAATGGATCCATACCAACCCTGAAAGAGCCAAGGCTGAGGGCGCATTTGGCAATACGATAGCACATGGATACCTGACTCTGAGTATAGTACCACATCTTTGGGACCAGATCGTCAAGGTCGAAAACCTCAAAATGATGATCAACTATGGCGTGGAGTCTCTTCGATTTGCCCAAGCGGTCACTGTCGACAGCGAAGTGCGACTACATGCCAAGCTAAAAAATATAGCCAACCTCCGAGGTACTGTCAAGGCAGAAGTTGAGGTCAAGCTAGAGATCAAGGATCAAAGAAAACCGGCTTTCACCGGCGTGTTGATCTTTTTATACCATTTCAACTGATCAGGAAGCCAATAGATCATTGACTACAGTGGCGGCACATGAGCAGCCAAATGCAGCTGGCAAAAATGACATGGTGCCATAGGCAGATTTTTTGAAATTGCTGCCATCAGTCATCATCATGCTTTCTTTGATCATCCGCTCAGAGGAAAATACGGCTTTGAAACCGGAATAGATTTTTCGGTTTCGAAGCCTTTTTCTTACCATTCTGGCTAGCTTGCATTCATAGGTTTCGGAGATGTCCACTACTTTGATTTGGGTGGGGTCTACTTTGCCTCCAGCTCCCATAGAGCTCACGAGAGGGAATTTTCTTTTATAAGCTCCTTCGATCAGATGAAGTTTTGGAGTGAAGCTGTCGATGCAATCCACTACATAGTCAAATTCATTTTTTGCCAATAAATCTGTCATCTCTCCGGGATCCAAAAACTTTTTGACTGTATGGATTTTCAAATTTGGATTGATTGATAAAAGTCGCTCTTCCATCCATTCCGCTTTTGATTGTCCTACATTTTTCTGTGTAGCCGGAAGCTGCCGATTGCAATTGGTGACATCAACGACATCACCGTCGATGATGGTCATCTGGCCCACGCCAGATCGGCAAATGAACTCAGCTGCAAACGAACCGACTCCGCCAAGACCTACCACCAAGACATGTTTTTGTGCTAGTTTTTCCAGTCCCTCACGACCTGTGATCAATTCCGTTCTACTGAGCCAGGCATATTCACTCATGATATTTTTCTACTTGATAGGTGATTCCAATTCTTGATTAGCTGCTGAGAAAGCTCTTCCTCAGAGAGCTGCAAAATTAAGGAAGCCTCTCTATAAATGGAATCAATTCTGAGATCCGAATCGTCAGATTCTAGAAAAATCCGGTCTTTCGGACATTCTTGTAGCCATTGAGCGGCATTAGAGTCTGCCTGTGTGAGGACTTTTCCAAAAGAAAAGTAAACTGGAAAGTCGAGAGTCTGCTTAGCTAGGTGGCTTTTCAGATTGTAGCCATGCCAGATAATTCGAGGGACGCGGACTTCTGTCTTCAGATATTCGATCAGCAGATCATGCCCCTTGACCAGATGTAGTATCAATGGGATCTGCAGTCTGTAGGCCAACTGAGCATGGGCATGGAAAGCTTTTTTCTGAAGGGAAATGTCTGGCCCCCAGATCCGATCAAATCCGGTTTCGCCTACGGCGAGGCAGTTGGGGTTTTCGCTGATTTCCTGAATTTTTTCAAAAGCTACTTCCCAATTTTTGGTCAGATTCCATGGGTGAATACCTGCTGAAAAGTAACCTCCTTGGATATTGGACTCATGCTCACTGAGATTGTAAATGCTTTGAAAACCTTGGCTATGATGGGTATGAAAATCGAAAAATGGCATGTGCAAAGATGAAAAAAAGTCGGCTTTCACCGACTTTCTTTTTGATAATCAGTCCTATGGCCTGATCAATCCAATCTGTTTCTTTCTTCGCTACTTCCCGTACTTTTATTGACTCGGAAACTTTCGCCTTTGGCAAATCGATAGCGGAGCGTGAAGCGGACTCCCTGATTGCTCCTATATTGTCTAAATGAAGTGTCGATGTCTGCAAAATCAACTTTCGCTTTGATGACTTGTGTTCTAAACAAGTCCGTTCCGTTCACTGCGATGGTCAGTTTGTCGTCCATGATGGTTTTGGTCACACCGGCATCCATCCATCCAAATCCGTCGATCTCACCTTGTCCCCAAATTTGTGGACCGAGATACATCCCCACCAATTCCAGCTTGAATCCTTTTGGCAGATTCAAATTGTGCTGAGATCGGACCATGAAAGAGGTTTGCTCATTGTCGAGATAGTCGTCTCCGATTTGGGATTTGTATCGGTTGTAGTTGACCTGAACCATATTAGAGGTGCCCCACCATTCTTTGAGTTGCACTGGTACAATCGCCCTGAAGTTGGCATTTCTGGTTTTATCAAAATTGTCCGTGTAAGTCGTGGTAGTTCTAGCTTCATCATCTTGGATGAAAACCTGCATGAAGGCATCAGTAGTCTCACTGTATCCGACGGTAAACTGGTACGTGCCTTTGACCACATGATTCATCTCAAAGTTATTGGAGTACTGTGGAGTAAGGTTAGGGTTGCCACGCTCTGTCGTCAATGGATCGATGTAGTATACAAAAGGATTGAGCAGGCGGTAGTTTGGTCTGGTGATCCGACGGTTTGCATTGTAGACGATTTGATAGTTTTCGCTGACCTTGTGCTGTAAAAAGGCACTTGGAAATAGATTAAAATAATCCTGCTTATTGATTTGATCCAAGGTCACAGAATTTCCTTCAATATTGGAGTGCTCCCCTCTCAATCCTGCCTGATAACTTAGCTTTTCAGAGATTTTGCCTTTGTAGGAGACATATCCTGCCAGTACATTTTCATGGTAGATGAAGTGATTGCTATTAGGAGAAGGCTCATATGGGCCATCTTCTACAGAAAGGGACAAGTCCAGATTATTGTCAGATTTCACCCACGAACCTTTGACTCCAGTCTCCAATGTTCCTTTGCCCAATGGTTTGACAAAGTCCACCTTGGCGGTAAAGATATTGTAGTACATATCATTTAGAGTCTTTAGGTTTCCATTTTCCGCAATAGATGGATCGTCCCCAGCCCAGGTGCTGGTACTCAGCAGCGATTGACTATCGGAATTCATTCTGGTGAAGTCCACATCAGCTGTCAGTTTGGTTCCGACTGTATCCAGGTTTCCCCCATAGTGGAGGTTGCCAAAGAATCGGTTGCCGCCTCCATCTGAGTCGTTGTAGGAGTCTAGGTAAGTGATTTCTGCTACGCCTGGAGTCTGGATAGCCGTCAAGGAAGGGTTGGTCGTTTTATTGTTGAAATCAGAAGCCTGTACATTGAGGCCAATGTTGTGGTTTTCGTTGATTTCGTAGTTGGTCGCTCCGTTGAAAAACAAGTTTTTATTTCGCTGTTTGATTCGTGATTCCTGAAGGAAGTGAGAGACTCCTTCAGTCACATCAAAATTTCTTTCGATATCCAATTCATTGAGATTGGCGTAGTGATTGTAGTTGAGGTCTGCATTGCTGGACCATTTCCCTTTTTTCACATTGAGTGATACACCACCGATTGGAGCCCAAAAGCCATTGTATTGTCCTCCAGCCTGCACGTTTCCAAAGACACCATCCACGGTATTTTTCTTCAGTCGAATGTTGATAACACCTGCTGAGCCTTCCGCATCAAATCTTGCCGAAGGATTATTGATCACCTCTATACTTTTGATATTGTCTGCTGGCATGGCGCGGAGGAAGTTTGCCAGATCAGTCGCCGACATGTAAGTCTGACGATCATTGATCATCACTACGACTCCTGCGCGTCCATTGAGGTTGATGATGCCATCTTGATCTACATAGATCCCAGGAGATCTGCCGATCACGTCCAGCGCATTGGAGCCTTCGGCCATGACGGTACCCTCTACGTTGACGACTGTTTTGTCAGGTTCGATGATGATCTCCGGGCGTGTGGATTGGACAGTGACTTCGTCCAACCCAGTCATTTCATCTTCGATAGTCAGTTTTCCTAGGTCTTTGATCATCCCCGGCTTCATATCAAATGCCTCCGAAGTGTAAGTACTGAATCCGATGGAGGTCACGACCAGTTGTACTTTGGCCGTTTTGATAGATTCGATCAAAAATTGTCCTTCTTCATCGGATACTGCTCCGTCGACTAATCCTTGTCCGTCAGTAGCTATCAAAGCCACATTGGCAAATGGAACCGGCGCGCCGCTTTGGTCCACTACAGTTCCTGAGATTTTGCTGATCTCCTTGGAAGCTCCTTGGGCAAAATTGCTCACCCCTAGTAGGTAGATGAAAAGGGTAATGAATAGATAGTTGGCAGTTTTCATTTTCGTATTGCGTGTTAATCAGTACCAGCTAATGAAAATGAGGTGCCACGATTCTGAAAAGTGCCAAATGAGCCAAAAAATGAGCTTTTTGTTAAGGATGGTGTTATTTGATGTTCACTAATGAACACTATTTTGGATTATTCGGACAAAAAAAATCCCCAGATTTTCGTCCGGGGATGTTCGATTGTCAGCTCGACTTCTTACAAAGCAGCAGTATATCTTTTGGAAACTTCGTCCCAGTTGATCACATTCCAGAATGCCGAAACGTAATCAGGACGTCTGTTTTGATAGTTGAGGTAGTAGGCGTGCTCCCATACGTCCAATCCTAGGATCGGAGTACCTTTGATCTCAGCGATATCCATGACAGGATTGTCTTGGTTTGCAGTAGAAGTGACTTCCAATGTGCCAGATGCTGTCACTACAAGCCATGCCCAGCCAGAACCAAAACGGGTAGCTGCTGCTTTGTTGAATACATCTTTGAAAGCATCAAAATTGCCAAATTTGGCATTGATTGCATTGGCAAGATCACCTGTCGGAGCACCTCCGCCAGATGGAGATAGTACAGTCCAGAATAAAGAGTGATTGTAATGTCCACCACCGTTGTTTCTGACAGCTGCATTAGAACCGGCTACAGCCATTAGTTCTTCTAGAGATTTGCCCTCTAGCTCAGTACCAGCTACAGCGTTGTTGAGGTTGGTGACATAGCCATTGTGGTGCTTGCCATGGTGGATTTCCATGGTGCGAGCATCGATATGAGGCTCTAGTGCATCAAAAGCATAGGGTAAGGATGGAAGTTCAAAAGCCATTGTTGATAAAATTTTATAGGTTAAACATGTATTAGAAATTCTTCTCGAATCTGTTTGAGAAACCAAGTGAGAATAGAAAAGGTTCTTTCGAATCCAATTTCTTATTATTTTCTCAGTTTTTGGAAAAAATCATGGAGGAGTTTTTCACTTGGCTCAGCCAAGATTCCTCCTTTGAGTTGGGTTTTGGGATGGAGCAGTCCAGGATTAGATTGTCTGAAACCTCTCTTGGGATCTGAGGCTCCGAAAAATACTGCTCCGACTTGAGACCAAAAAAGAGCCCCGCCACACATGGTGCAGGGCTCGAGTGTTACGTACAATTTGCAGGTTGTCAGGTATTTGCTTCCCAGAGAATTGGCAGCGGAAGTGATGGCAATCATCTCAGCATGTGCTGTCACATCATTGAGCTTTTCGGTTTGGTTGTAGGCTTTGGCTATGATGCGATTATTGGCCACGATCACAGCGCCTACCGGAATTTCACCCTCTTCAAAAGCAATCTGGGCTTGCTTAAGGGCTTCATTCATGAAATATTCATCCGAAAATAATTCCATTTAACGGAAGTAGTCGAAGATTTCGTTTCTCACGCCTTCGTTGATGATGACTGCCAAGACGAGGGAGACGATCAAACCAATTGCAGCCTTGAAGACGTCATTTCTAGCCAATACAAAGGCTCTGTATCTCCATGCATGCTTTTTACTAGCTTTTCCATGCTTGCCTATCGCGATGGCTAGCTCTCTACCTCCTAGCAAACCTATGAA
Source organism: Algoriphagus vanfongensis DSM 17529 (assembly GCF_000429465.1). GTDB lineage: Bacteria > Bacteroidota > Bacteroidia > Cytophagales > Cyclobacteriaceae > Algoriphagus > Algoriphagus vanfongensis. The sequence goes on from NZ_AUBX01000016.1 coordinate 113,208, forward strand.
TACCCATGTAGTACTCATCGGTACACTGCTGTAGATCTTGAAGTAGAAAAGAATGATTGCATAGACAAAATCCACGATAGTAGCTGCTCTCACATCGGTAACATTGGACTTTTCATTGACGATGCCCTGGATTTTATCCCCTTTCATGTAGAACAAGAATCCGAGACCGATGAATACAAAGCCCGCATAGGCGATGAACTCTACGATATCCAACTGGCGGGGAAGGAATACTGCAATGTTAGCGGCATCCTGCATGATCCATACAGACCAAAGTGTCCCTGAAGTGATCCACTGAAGGACAAGCCAGTAAGGTTTTGCTTTGCCTTTCAGGTAGTTTTGGACAAATCGCTCCAAAACAAACCATACGACAATCGCTATTCCGAATGCCAATAGGTAGCCGACAAAGCTTTTGAACATCACATCGACGATCGTGCCAGCCTTGTAAGTGAATACATTCAATAGCAAAAAGGTCGTGGAAACTGGCATCCTCAGACGGGTCATGATCAGAAGGACAATCGGTGCTGCCAACTGCAGGAATACAAATCCTTCAGGAGCTTTCTCCAGTCCTTTGGTTGTCAATCTTTCGTAGCTGACGTCTCCTCCGTATGTCAGCCAGCTATAAGTGACTGTTCCTACGAAAATTAAACCCATAAACAGCCAAAGCCAATACCATTTTCGGTTTTGATTGGAGGCAATAAAGGTTCCGATCGTCTGGATACTGTCGTTGGCAATAGCGGAGTAGGCTGCCAATCCAAATCCAAACCACATCGCTGCATACGTATAAGGGGTCACGATGGCTGCGATGGAAATCAGGATACAAATGATGATCAGAAAGGGCTTCTCTTTTTTGGTAAAATCAAACAGGGAGTAGGCTGTTTTCGAAAGCTTTTCCTGGTTGATATTCTGGTCTATGATTTTCTTGTTCTTGGCCATGACTGGGGCTTGTGAGCGAAGCGACAAAATTAAATAAGTTATCGGGGCTTTAATATTAAGAAATTGTTAACTCAGTACTATTCATTCTTCTAAAGCCACTTTCGACATTGTATTTCGTAAAAAAATTTCAATTTTTGCCAATTCGTAGCTAGAAAATTTGGATTTAGGCGAAAATTAATTCTCAACCATTTCCAATATTTTGACTTGCTAAAACCAAAATCAAAGCGTTTCTTTCATTCATGGAGAGCTGGGAGCTAAATACTAATCAACCCAATAAAACCAAAAGCTATTTGATCATGCTTTTGGCTCTCATGCTGTTTATTTTTTCGATAGACTTATTGACTGTCGCGCTGAGCCATCTCAATAATAATGTAGCTCAGGAGCTGTTTCAAGCCACCAAGAATCCATTTGTCAGTCTATTTATAGGATTATTGATGACCGCGCTCATCCAAAGTAGCTCGACAGTGACGGCGAGTGTGGTGGCGGTGGTAGCTGCCGGCAATATGAGTTTGGAGCAGGCCGTGCCGATGGTGATGGGAGCCAATATCGGTACCACGCTGACTAGTACTCTGGTTTCTTTTTCATATTTGATGAAAAAGAAGGAGTTTAAGCGTGCTCTGTCAGCGGGGATTGTCCATGATATTTTCAATATTTTCACGGTATTGCTCCTGCTTCCTCTGGAATTGTACTTTCGGGTCTTGACTAGACTGGCGCTGTATTTTGCCCATTGGTTTTCGCCCAATGAAAATTTTACCGGTCCGGTGATTTACAATAAGGTATTTACCCGTCCTATTACAGAGTGGATTTCTGAGACGATCAATATTCCTTTTGTGACGGTTTTTATAGCGATCTTTTTGGTCTTTGCTGCGATCAAGCTGTTGGCGAGTTCGGTTTATAGAGCATTTATCTCGGATAGCTTTCAGGAGATCAGCAACATGATTTTTAAGAAAAACTGGCTGGCGTTTATCTATGGACTCTTTTTCACCGCCGCTGTGCAATCCAGCACGGTGACGACTTCCTTGGTCGTGCCGCTGGTGGCTACCAAGCGAGTGACGCTGCGTAAGGCTTTCCCATTCATCGTAGGAGCTAATATAGGGACGACGATCACGGCGGCTCTTGCAGCGATCTACAAAAGTGAGGCTGCGATAGCTCTGGCGATCGTGCATTTCCTCTTCAATACCTTTGGGGCGATCGTGATTTTGTCCTTCCCACAGTTGAGGAATGTTCCTGTCAGATTGGCGATCTATATGGGTAAAAAATCCGTGAAATCTAGATTTTTGGGATTTGCCTATATCCTATTGACCTTTTTTATTATCCCGTTCCTGCTGATTTATTTCAGTTCAGAGTGATAGATTTTCACGGGAGCGAAGTTCATCCATGATTGCCTTGGCCGAGCTGGTTCCTATGCGGTCTGCACCTGCCTGGATAAGTTGCTCTGCAAATGCCAGACTTTTGATCCCGCCGCTAGCCTTGATCCCTGTTTGAGAACTGAGAATACTCCGCATCAATTGGATGTCTTCCAGTTTTGCTCCTGAGGGTGCATAGCCAGTGGAGGTTTTGACAAAATCAGCTCCCGCATCTTGGCAGATCAGGCTGGCTGTTTGGATTTGATCTGGGCTTAGATAGGCAGTTTCGATGATGACTTTCAGGATTTTTCCTTCCTCATGACAGATATGGGCAATTTGAGCAATTTCGATTTTGGGCCAGTTCATGCCCGAATGAAAAGCCGTCTGTGACCAAACCAGATCCAGTTCATCCGCCCCATTCGTGATAGCTTCTTTGGTTTGGGAAACTTTGGTAGCTGTATCTTCAAAACCAAATGGAAATCCGATCACCGTGACCGTTTGGATGTCTTGGGACTGGAGTTCCCGCGCTACTTTTTTGACCCAAAAGCTCGGGACACAGACTCCGATAAATTGTTCCTCGATTGCTTCCTTGATAAGTTTGTCCACATCTTCGCCTGTCATGGTAGGCTTGAGGATGGTAGATTCGAGATATCTATTCAGCTTGTTCATGGGGGTACACGTAATCTGTCAAATGCATAAATTCTAACGTCAGATCTCCATCTCGGGTGATTGTTGCTTTTTCCAATAGAGGTGCAGGCTCCTCCAGCAGTGCAGGGATGACCCATTGACTGAGTTGCTTCCCAAAGTCCTCACTTGCTTCCCTGGGGAGTTCGCAGGGAAGATTGTCTATGGCCATCACCGAGATGCTGCTTTGTTTACCAAATGGAGGAAGTTCGGCTTTGGTCTGCCTATCCAAATCATAGACAGGGTCCTGAATCGATGATGCCCGGATTGTGCTAGGTACAAACCCTCCTATGTCGCAAGTGATATCGGCGATCACAGAGATACCGAAATCTTCAGATTGGATATCTGCAAGATGAAACAACCGAGGGGCTTCCGGATCCCAGTAGGCCGCCGAGATCAGAAGTTCTCCCGCCTCTGCATATTTCAGAAAATGAGATTCATAGCGTTCTGGATTGGCATAAAATTCGGATTTGTCAAAGCCACCGTCCGTTTTCCGGCGGACATAATCGGCCGAACCGAGCTGCACGAAGACAGCTTCCTCAAAATAGTCGTGAAGAAATTCATCCGGATTCACCTGTCTTATCCCCAAGGTCTCCAAAATCTCCTTGGCTCCATTTCCCACACGTCCCCTGCCAACCAAGACAATCTGAATGGGTGGCAGCTCTACTTTTTGCAACTCGGACTTCATGTCTGCCAGATCAAAGCACTCGAAGGCACGCTTGATCGTAAATAGCCCTGTTTTCATGCCGTAAGTCCAGAGTGCATTGTATGCACCGACGACCCCAGCCCAATGTCCAAATGCTACCAGTCTTTGACCGGACTCGTCTTTGAGCACTTCATAGTCGATGAGCCGAATGTTTTTGGTTAAAATAGCTTGAAGAAGCGCTCGATTTTGGCTTTGTCGCTTGATGGTGTGAGAGAAGAAAAAGTAGGTTTTGTCCGGAATCAGCTGAGCGATCGGGACCTCTTTTACTCCGAATAGCACATCACAATGAGAGATGTCATCTACGGTTTGAATTCCCTTGGACTCATATTCCTCATCAGCAAAACATCGGATAGTACTTTTTTCTACATAAAACTCGATGTTTCCAGCATACTGCTTTTGCAGAGCCTGGAGCTGGGATGGGCTAAATGGGCTTCTTTTGTCTGGTGGAGTCTTTCCTTCGCGGATAATTCCAATTTTCATAAAAATCTTTTCGCTACAGGGTTTCTTACTGTTTTCTAAGATAGTAAGATTTCTGAAGGAGAATCAGTTAGAAAAGAGAAAATAGCCTCTGGGAAATGCTTTGATTCAGGTTGGAATTAACTCAAGTGATTTTTGGAATCTGTAGTAGAACAATTTAACTTCCAAAAGCCCAAAGACCTATGAAAAAAATACTCCTACTCTTCATTCTAATTAGCTTCCATACTTTGCTAGGAAGTGCTCAAAGCAAATCACCCAATATCTTATTTCTAATCGCAGATGACTGGTCATTTCCACATGCAGGAGTCTATGGGGATAAGGTAGTAAGAACTCCCACATTTGATCGCTTGGCATCCGAAGGGGCGCTCTTCACCAATGCCTATACGGCATCTCCTTCCTGCTCTCCTTCCAGGGCATCAGCCTTACTTGGGCGATATCCACATCAAAATGGGGATGGGGGCAATCTTTGGTCGGAGTTTCCCAATGAGCATCCAACCTATGTTCAGCTTCTGGAAAAAGCCGGATATTTCACTGGGTCGGCCCGAAAAGGCTGGGGACCTGGCGAGTTCAAGGTGACAGGTTTTGAACACAACCCAGCAGGAAAAGGCTTTGAAGATTTTGCTTCCTTTTTGAAAGAAAGAAAATCAGGCGAACCTTTCGCTTTTTGGTTTGGGAGTACAGATCCGCACAGAGAGTATGTAGCCAATACAGGGATTCAGACAGGGATGAAATTGGAAAATGTAGTCGTGCCGGGATTTTTCCCCGACAATGACTGTGTCCGAAATGATATCTTGGATTATTATTTTGAAATTGAGCGTTTTGATCGAGAATGTGGGCAGCTGATAGCCATGCTGGAAGAGATAGGGGAGCTTGATAATACCATCATAGTAATGACAAGCGACAATGGGATGCCTTTTCCCCGGGCCAAAGCAAATCTTTATGATTATGGTACTAGGATGCCTTTGGCGATTCGATGGCCTGAAAAGATCAAAGCCGGAATGATCGTGGAGGAATTTGTGAATTTCGTGGACTTTGCACCAAGTTTTGTAGAGGCAGCAGGCTTAAAGCAGACTTCCATGTCAGGTCAGTCCCTTTGGCCATTGATGGCTGGAGAAAAACAAGATCGTATGCAGGTGTTCTTGGAAAGAGAAAGGCATGCCAATGTGCGGGAAGGAGATCTCAGCTATCCCATGCGTGCAGTGCGAAATCATGATTTTCTCTATATCTGGAACCCTATGCCGGAGAGAAATCCAGCAGGAGATCCCAGTGTACATCAGTCCGTCGGTCAATATGGAGATGTGGATCACTCGATCACCAAGTTTCTTGTCATGGCCATGGAGGGCGAGGCGGTGGGCAATCAGCCCGATCTTTTTGAGCTCAGCTTTGGTTTGAGACCTGAGGAGGAATTGTACGATGTGAAGAAGGATCCCTATCAACTGGATAACCTAGCTGCTAAGCCAGAATTTGCCAAAATCAAGACCGAACTCAAAGCTCAACTATTGGAGTGGATGGAAGATACAGATGATCTTCGATTCGCCAATCCTAGATCTACCTATTGGGATGAGGTGCGGTATACGCCGGATTATCAGATGAAGGATACTGACTGGCAAAAGCAAATCGATCAATATAGGATTCGGCCGCCTTTTGGATCGGTCAGAGAGATTCTGTGTGATGCAGTGACTGTAAATTAACCAGCTGCGGATCTATCTGAGCACCCATTCCCAATGCTACAAGGGCTTAGGAAAAAACATAAGGAAGAGGGAAGCAGCTAAAAGTAAAAAAAGGGCTTCGGCCCTTTTTTTAATCTATTCCCAAGAAGTCAACATCAAATCGCAAGACCGAGTTGGCAGGGATGCGTTCGTTTGATGTCTGACTCTGATATGCGTATGGGGATGGGATGATCAGAACAGCTTTGGAACCTGGTCTCAGCCTTCTAAAAGCTAAGTCCCATCCTGTAATCACTGTGCCTGCACCCAAAGTAAATTGTAAAGGATTGTATGTCCTTCCGTCTACATAGATGCTGTTATCCCTAGCTACCTGCTCAAGCGAAGTGTCGAATACGGAGCCGTCCGTGATCAAAGAGCCTGTATAGTTGGTGTACACTACAGTGCCTGAAACAGGTCTGCTTCCAAGTCCCTCTTCTTGTACAATGACTACAATACCCGTATTGGAGTCATGGATACGGTAGAGAGAGTCAATCTGAGCAGTGTCCAGATAGGCTTCTATCTTGACACTATCCAAAGCCAGATTCCCATCAAAATCATAGACAGGTCCCGTAGCAAAGGGATTATTAGGTTCGCAGGAGGCAAAAACTGCCACAGCTGCTAAAAAGAAAAGTAGATAATTAATTCGCTTCATCTTGAGGCTTTATGTCTAATAATTCTATTTCAAAGATCAATGGTTCATTGGGCTCGATGCCGATGTCTGGTTGGCCACTTCTTCCATACGCCCAGGTAGAAGGCATGATTACAGAGACTTTATCTCCTTTTTCCATCTGGCTTACTCCGTATTCAAATCCAAAGATGACCCAGCCTGCACCGTGGACATATCCAAGTGGCTCAAATTTGGTTTTGGTGATACCATTTTCATCTGCGACTTCTTCGATATTCGTATCAAATACTCTATTAGTCAGAGTTTTTCCAGTGTAGTTGACCCAAACAGAATCTCCCACTGCTGGTTTAATGCCGGATTCTGATACAGAGTGCCAAAATACATGAAAACCATAATTCTCATCTTCAAATTCTTTGACATTGTCAATCGGGTTAGTGGCAAGGTATTCATCGATTTCTTCGATGTCATCCTGCAAAATTGAAAGATCAGTAGCTTCGTCGTCAATGCACGAGAAGAGCGTGATAGAAGCTAGTAGAACTACGAAAGATGATAATCTGGTATTCATGTTGGTTTAGATGATTTAGTTTATTTCTGTACGTCTGTCACTTCGACATCGAAGATCAAGATCGAGTTTGGCTTAATCATAGCTCCTGCTCCATTTTCGCCATAGCCCAGTGGAGAAGGGATAAGGAATTTAGCTTTGGAGCCGTTTTTCAAAAGCATCAAGCCTTCGTCCCATCCTGGGATTACCTGACCCATTCCTACATTGACAGGAAGTGGCTCATAAGGTCTTTGCTCGTTGAAGACATTGTGATCTTTGGCAATCTGCTCGAAAGAGGTATCGAAAAGCGTCCCGTCAAGAAGGTAGCCAGCGTAGTTGACATACATTTGATCACCTGGGCTGACAGCATCACCAGTCCCTTCGGATTCGATGACATAGTATAGTCCGCTTTCAGTTTTCTGTGCATTCAGACCATTTTCCGATGCATATTCTTCGATTTGTTTCGCTTGCTCAGCGATCAATTCCTTTGCTCTTTCTTCTCTTTTTGCATTTTCAGCTTCTTCAGCTTTGGTGAAGTAGTCCATCAATGCTTCTTGATTCATGATGTCGATGACTCCGATTCTGATTTTCAACTGATCTTCTGCACTCAAGAAAGGAGGGAAGTTTTGACCGAAAATCACCTGAGCGGTGGATTCAAAATTGATTGAGTCACCTTTTCTCAATCCCATAAAGATCTCGTCCATGCCATTGTTGACAGGGATGGAGTCATTTGCCTTGAGGTAGCCAGGTACAGGCTGCTGATGGGTAGAGTAGATCACGGAATCATCTGCATTGATGATTTCGAGATGATAAAGCAAAAACTCTCCATTTTCAGGTTTCTGAGTACCCTGCTCGATATAGGTATATTCGATTCCGTCTTTCTCAGTTACTTTGGTCTTTTTGCAAGAAGACAAAATGCTCGCTCCAGAGAGCAGGATAAGGGCTGCCAGTAGGCTTTTTGTATTTTTCATAAAGGATAGGTGGTTTTACTTTTTAAGATAAGGGATGCTGCTATTTCACTCTACGGATACTGACTCGCCTGCAAACAGCTCTTCTTGATTTTCTTCCACTAGAGATTCAAATCGCTCGATTGTTTCTTTCAGGTTTTGGTCGGATTTTCCGCCAGCGGCATTCTTGTGTCCACCTCCGTTGAAGTAGGACGCAGCAAATTTGTTGACCGCTACATCGCTGGAAGATCTAAATGAAATTTTTATTCCATCTTCCCGCTCAGAGAACAGTGCAGCCAGTTTGATCCCGTCCAAAGATAGGGCATAATTGACCAATCCTTCGGTATCCCCTGTGCGGCTTTGATATTTTTTAAGATCTTTTTTGCTGATCGTAAAGTAGGCTGTGTGGAGGTCTTCCAGCACGACCAGTCTCCTGCTGATCGCAAAGCCTATAAACTTGAGCCTGTTGACCGAGTTGGAGTCATAGATCCAGTTGGCGATCTGAGAGGCATTGGCTCCTATTTCGATCAGTTCGGCCACGACCAGATGCACGTTTTTGGTGGTATTGGGATGTCTAAAACCACCTGTATCTGTCATGATGCCGGCATAGAGGCATTCGGCGATATCTTTGTCGATCAGGTTTTTGTCCCCGATTTTTACGATCAGTTCATAGATCAGCTCACAGGTGGCGGCGGCTTGGGTGCTCCAGTATCTGAAGTCAGCAAAGTCTTCCGGGTCCTGATGGTGATCTATATTTACGGTGTAGGCATCCGATTGACGGATCATTTCACCCAAATCATTGACTCGTTTGAGACTGGAGAAATCCAGGCAGAAAATCATATCGGCTTCATCCAATGCTTGGGTCGCCTTTTTTTGGTGATCTTCTCTGGAAAAATCCAGTACCGAATCATTTCCTTTCATCCAAGTGAGGAAGGAAGGATAATCTGTAGGAGTTACCACTGTCACCTCATGCCCCTTTTTGATCAGGTAGTTTGCCAGTCCCAAGGAAGATCCGAGTGCATCGGCATCAGGCTTGACATGAGTGGTGATAAATATTTTTTTGGGTGAAGAAAGTTCTTTTTTAAATGAGGCTACTGCTTCCATTAGTTAGTTTCTACGGCTCAATGGCGTATTCAGTCGGCAAAGGTCAGGAATTTTTTGACAATTCCCAACTTTGTAAGTCTGCTGAAAATGAATGAAATAAAGGTGTAAACCGTAAAGACAAGCAGGAATCAGAGATTAAGTTGAATTTTTCGAAGGTTTCCCTCGAATGGCTACATGGCTTAGAACTACACAATACTTCTCATACCTCCTCCAAAATAGAAGTACCCTTGGATTGATCGCCTGAAGTCCACTGCCAGGATTCATAGAGGCGGATTTTTCCGGATGGCAGGATTTCCGGTCTGGATTGGCAGATGCCCGCCATCAGCTCTCCAGAGGCATTGACTTGATGGTAGCGCATCTCGATCCGACCTTTTTGATCCACCAAGCCGATCAGATATCCTTGGATGATTTTGCCTCCGCTATAATCAGAGCGCAAAATATTTCCTTCCTGACGATAGAGGAATGTAGTCTCAGCGCTGGTTTCTCCATTTTCTGAGTTTTGCACCGGGCGAAAAATTTTGCCATCGTAATTCATAAAGAAATTTTAGAAATTTGGTGATTTACAATTACTAAATAAAGGTTAGGAAGATGAAAACACAATTCTCCAATCAGTTTTGAATTTCTTGTTCACTTGATTGAAAACAAAGAACTTATCCCCAAATTTTCAAGTTTTCTCGGATTCCCATCAGGATTCTTCTATTTTTGCGGCCGAATTAAACCAATGAATCTCAAAAAACATGGCAGCAAACAGAACATTCACCATGATCAAGCCTGATGCTTTCGAAGCAGGCAACTCAGGAGCAATCCTCAAAATGATCGAAGAAGCAGGCTTCAAAATCGTGGCAATGAAAGCTACTCAATTGACTCCTGAATTGGCAGGTAAATTCTACGAGGTGCACAAAGAAAGACCTTTCTACGCTGATCTTTGCGCTTATATGTCTTCCGGGCCAATCATCGCGGCTATTTTGGAGAAAGACAATGCAGTGGAAGACTTTAGAAAATTGATCGGTGCTACCAACCCAGCTGATGCTGCAGAAGGAACTATCCGTAAGATTTTTGCCAAGTCTATCGAAGCAAATGCGGTTCATGGATCTGACTCTGATGAAAACGCAGCAATCGAAGGAAGCTTCTACTTCTCTCAAGCAGAAAGAGTAGGCTAATAGCTCCACCATACGATACTTAGAAAGCACTCCTTGGGAGTGCTTTTTTTATGCCTTTTTCATTTTATACTTATCAAAATCGCTCCGGAATTCTAAGTATAACTGTCTGAAATTTTTACATTTTTATTTTGAATTAAGTATAAATACTTATATTTGATTCAAAATTACTTAGCTATGAAAAAGGTAATCGTCATCGGAAATGGAATGGTAGGCTATAAGTTTTGCGAAAAACTGGCAGCAAATCCGCTAAGAGATCAATTTGACATCCTTGTTTTTGGAGAAGAGCCTAGACCTGCCTATGACCGGGTGCACCTGAGTGAGTATTTTTCTCTGAAATCCGCAGAGCCACTTTTGTTGGCTCCCATGGCTTGGTATCAGGAAAATAGAATAGAACTCCGGACTGGTGAACTGATCTCTGAGATCGATGTCAGTTCAAAGAGTGTGCTTACCCATAAAAATCAATCCTTTGATTACGATTACCTGATTTTGGCCACGGGATCCTCTCCTTTTATTCCTCCTATTCAGGGAGTTTCCAAAACCGGAGTATTTATCTATAGAACGATAGAGGATCTGGAAGCAATCGAGGAGTATGCTAAAAAGCTGCAGGCTAAAGGAAAATTCCGGGCAGCAGTATTGGGCGGAGGGCTTCTGGGTTTGGAAGCGGCAAATGCCACCAAGGAGCTCGGTATGCAAACCCAGGTCATCGAATTTGCTCCGAAATTGATGCCTCGGCAGCTAGATCACACTGCGAGCGATCTGCTTCGGGCCAAGATAGAAAGCATGGATATCGAAATCCTTTTGGGCAAAAACTCCAAAGAAATCTTGGGTGAGGAGGAAATGACAGGGATTCTATTTCAGGATGGGTCTGTTTTGGATACTGATATGTTGGTGATTTCAGCGGGGATTCGTCCTCGGGACGAGTTGGCAGTGAAAGCGGGAATCCTCTGCGGAAATCGTGGAGGAGTGGAAGTCAACCGAAAAATGGAAACGTCCGAACCATCCATTTTTGCAATCGGCGAGGTGGCGCTTTATAATCAGATGATCTATGGATTGGTAGCTCCTGGCTATGAAATGGCCGGTGTAGCTGTGGATCAGATCACGGGCGGAGAGAAGCTCATGAGTCCCACTATTGACATGTCTACCAAGCTAAAGCTGGTAGGCACAGAAGTGGCTTCTTTTGGAGATCCTTTTCTGGAAAATGATGAAGTGATCGCCATTCGTTATGAAAACAAACAGAAAGGAATTTATAAAAGGATCAACATCAGCAAGGATGGATCTAGACTATTGGGAGGAATATTAGTTGGAGATGCATCCGACTACAATCAGCTTTTTCAGCTCTATCTCAACGAGATCAAACTTCCAGAAAATGCTGAAGATTTGATTTTGGGAGCTCGTGAAGGAGAAGGAGGTAGCGCTTTGGGTTCTGCTTTGGATCTTCCTGATTCCGCTCAGATTTGTTCCTGTGAGTCTGTGTCCAAGGGAGACATTTGTGGCGCCATTACTTCCGGCAAGTCTAGTTCGCTGAAGGAAGTCATCCAATGTACCAAAGCTTCCAGCTGCTGCGGAGGGTGCAAGCCGATGGTCACGGAATTAGTCAATGAAACATTAAAGTCCCTAGGCCAGGAAGTGAAAGAGACTATCTGCGAACACTTTGAGTACAGCAGGCAGGAACTCTATGACTTGGTCAAAATTCATAAAATCTGTACCTATAATGAAGCGCTAGATCAATTGGGGAAAGGGCACGGTTGTGAGGTTTGTAAACCGGTAATGGCTTCGATATTCGCCAGTATTTTTATGGAAACTGCCAATCGGCAAGTGACGATACAGGATTCCAACGATCGTTTTTTGGCGAATATTCAGAGAAATGGAACCTACTCTGTCGTGCCTCGGGTGCCTGGAGGAGAAATCACTCCAGAAAAACTTGTTGTGCTGGGTGAAGTAGCCAAAAAATATGATCTCTATACTAAGATTACCGGTGGGCAGCGGATTGATCTCTTTGGAGCTGAGTTGCATCATTTGCCTCTGATCTGGAAAGAACTGATTGATGCGGGTTTCGAAAGTGGCCATGCATATGGCAAGTCTCTGCGGACAGTCAAAAGCTGTGTAGGTTCCACATGGTGCCGCTATGGCATGCATGACAGTGTGAGTTTTGCGATCCGAATCGAAGAAAGATATAAAGGACTTAGATCTCCACACAAGCTAAAAGGAGGAGTTTCTGGCTGCATTCGCGAATGCGCAGAGGCAAGAGGAAAGGACTTTGGCATCATCGCAGTCGAAGGTGGCTGGAATCTCTATGTCTGTGGGAATGGCGGAGCTAATCCCAAGCATGCCGTCCTATTGGCGTCCCAGCTCGATGATGAAACCTGTATCAAATACCTAGACCGGTTTCTGATGTATTATATCCGCACGGCGGCTCCCTTGATGCGAACAGCCCCTTGGCTTGAAAAACTGGACGGAGGGCTCGACTATCTCAAAAAAGTAGTGATCGAGGATAGCCTTGGTATCGCTGAAGAATTGGAAAGTGAAATGCAAGGCCTCGTGGATCATTATGCCTGCGAGTGGAAGGAAGCAATAGAAAACCCTGAAATGATGAAGCGTTTCAAACATTTTGTCAATTCGGATGAGTCAGATGATCAATTGGTGTTCGTTCCCATGAGGGAGCAAAAAATGCCTAAACCTTGGTAAATATGGAAGAGCTATTGAAAACCTATCAAACCGTTTCTGACCATCAAGTCCTTCATTGGATCTGTGTAGGCGGAGTCAGTGATTTTCCGGAAAATGCCGGAGGGTGTGTCAAATACAAGTCAAAGCAAGTGGCGGTGTTTCACTTTGAGCGGACCCAAAGCTGGTACGCTTGTCAAAATCTCTGTCCACACAAGATGGAAATGGTGCTATCTCGTGGGATGACCGGAGATGCAGCTGGTATCCCAAAAGTAGCTTGTCCCCTTCATAAGAAAACTTTTTCTCTGCAAGATGGCAAAAGTCTGAGCGGAGACGAACTTCAAATCGCCACCTACCCTGTCCGAATAGAAAATGGAAATGTATATATTGGTTTTGCAGATTAAGCCAATATCCCATGACATTATTTGAAAAAGCCATCTCCAAAATAGATGAAGTAAACGCTCAGGATCCTCATAGCGAGGATTTTGAGGGGAAAACTTTTCCTAAAGAATTGCTCTATTCACAGCGAATGAGTGAAAAATTGCAGCAGTTTGCACCGGAAGCTCCGGACTATCTGCACATCGCTGCCCGAGCTCAGCATATCGGTAGATGGAGAATCCCCAGAAGTGAATATCCGATGGATCGTGTCGGCTATCTCAGGTGGAGAGAAGAATTGAAAAAAATGCATGCGGCTATGACTACTCAGATTCTCGCAGAGTTGGGATTTGATGAGGAGAAGATTGCACGGGTCAGTCATCTCATTCGCAAAAAACAACTCAAAAGTGATGAGGAAACCCAACTGCTGGAAGATGTCATCTGTCTTGTGTTTTTGGAGTATTATTTCGAAGATTTCGCAGCAAAGCATGCAGATGAAAAAATCATAGATATCGTCAGAAAAACCTGGGCAAAAATGTCCGAATCCGGCAAGAATGCCGCATTGAAACTACCCTTAAGTTCATCCAGTCTCCAGCTGATCCAGCAGGCAGTATCCGATTAAAATGGCCCCCAACCAGTCCTTAGATCAAGAAACATTCTCTCGTCTCCGTCGCCTCTATTTGATAGCATTGGGGGCGATAGCTTTGACTGTTTTGATCAGTCAGGCATTGATTCAGGGCTTTTTGTCGAGTCAGAAAGATGACAGCAAGTTGATCAATATCGCAGGGCGACAAAGGATGCTCAGTCAAAAACTCGGCAAAGAAATTCTGTTATTGACTTTGGAGAGTGAAGGAGACTATGCCGCTCAGCTCATCGATAGCATCGCCATGACCCAGCAGGCATGGAAGGAAGCGCATCAGGTTTTGAGATTCGGGGATGAGTCGTTGGCGATAGACGCCGAGAAAAGTGCGGAATTGGAGCGGCAGTTTGAAGAGATTCAGCCTGTCTTTGATCAGGTCAATGCTTCGGCTGATATCATCAAGCACCTTCTTCAGTCAGACGGGGTGGATGCAGTAGGCTTACAGGAAGAGTTGAAGCGATTTCAGCAAGGAATCACTTATTTTTTGCCACAAATGGATGCTATCGTCAATCAATATGATAAAGAGGCGAAGGCGAAAGTTTCACAGTTGACACGGGTGGAGGTCATCTTGACAGTGATCACCTTGGTGATTTTGCTATGTGAGTTTCTGTTGATTTTTTGGCCATCTGCCAGAGCGATGAAAGCAAGTATCCGTCAGTTGATTTTGGCCGAAGAAAAAGCGATCAAAATGGCGAAGGATGCAGATGAGCTTTCGCAGGTCAAAGAAAAATCGGTTCGTGAGCTGAGGGCCTTGAGTCATGCGATGGATCAGGTGCTGCTTTTTGCCAGAATCAGTCCTGAAGGCTATATCAATCACATGGGAGACCAGTTTCGCAAACTATTGAAGGTCCCGTATTTTAATCCCAATGCGAAGTTTTCTGAGGTTATTTCCATTCATGAAAACGAACGGCTAAGCATGGATCGTCTTATCTCAGAGCATCAAAAGTCAGGCTGGCAAGGCGAAGTCAAGGCTTCAGACACAAAAGGAGAGGAGATTTGGCTGGATTTCACCTTGTTGCCCTTTCACTCCGGAGAGGATAAGTCTGAACTGATCATCGTCTGTCTGGATATCACCAAGCGCAAGGAGGTCATGCTGGAGGTGGAGCGATTGACCAAGGAGAGTTTTGAGGAGAAAATGCTCCAGCAAAAGATTCTGAGCCGAAAGATCATCGAAAATCAAGAAAATGAGCAAAATCGAATAGCCAAGGATATTCATGATGGCATCGGTCAGATGCTGACAGGGATGAAATATTTACTTGAGAGCGTGGAGTTGGAAGATCCAGTCAAGGCAGGTGAAAAATTGGAAAAACTTAAAGTCCAGACAGCCAATATCATCAAAGGGGTCCGAACGGCCACCTTCAATCTTACTCCTCCCGAATTGAGTGATTATGGGCTAGTGCCCGCACTCACGGAGCTGACACAGGAGTTGAGCAAGTTGACTGATAAAGAGATCGTCTTGTTCAACAAAACAGATTTCAGTCAGCGCTTAGATTCCTTGGTAGAGATCAATTGCTATCGGATCACGCAAGAGGCTATCAACAATGCTATCAAATATGCGGACAGTTCGCACATCATCGTGACGATGTCTCATAGCGAATCCTTGCTCAGCATCATTGTAGATGACAATGGAAAGGGTTTTGATCCGGACAAAGTCAAGCCTAAGCCGGATAAAGATGGGGGCATGGGCTTGACATTTATGCAGGAGCGAATTACTTATATCAATGGACGACTTTTTATCAACTCTTCACCCAACGAAGGAACACGTGTCACAATTAATGTTCCTATCTAAGGGCTATCTAGGTAGAATTAAGTAGATTTGCTTACGTAACTATTGAATCAAGTAATCCATGAATCCTACCCAAATAATCCTTGCAGATGATCATGAGCTAGTCCGAGATGGCATCAAGTCACTGCTCGAAAATGAATCTGATTTTTTAGTCATCGATGAGGCTTCAGATGGTCAAGAGGCAGTAGATATTGTGTCCAAAAAGCAGCCCGATTTGCTTATTGTAGATATCCGTATGCCCAAAATGAACGGGATAGAAGTCGTCAAAGTCTTGTCAAAGGATTTTCCCTCGGTGAAAAAGCTGGTGCTTTCAATGCATGATTCGGAAGAATACGTAGTACAGTCCATTGAGGCGGGTGCAGATGGGTATTTGCTGAAGGGTTCGTCCAAATCGGAATTTTTGAAAGCTCTTAAATCGATCTCGGAAGGAGGAAAGTATTTTACAGGGGATGTGTCTGCATACATCATCAATAATTTTGTGGGTGGAGTTTCCAAAAAAGCATCCAAACCAACTGCTGACTCTGAGGAATTGGCCAATTTGACCAATCGGGAGAAGCAGATTCTGGACTTGATCCTGCGTGGATTGGGGAATCATGAGATCGCCGAGGAGTTGGCGATCAGTAGAAGGACTGCGGAGGTGCATCGCTTTAATCTCATGAAAAAACTACAGGTCAAAAACCTGACGGAATTGACCAACAAGGCGAAAGAACTAAGTCTAATCTAAGTATATACGTATTCAAAAGCTTTGAAATTCCTGTTTCAAAGCTTTTTTTGATTTTTTTATAAAATTTATATACGTATATATTGACTTAAATAAGTATAAATACTTACTTTTAAAATAATTAATCGTAAGTATTATGGAAGCAACACTCACTAACAAAGCAACCCGTCTCAATCTAAAAGACATCAAAAGTGTGCCTATCCGGACCTTTTGGATTACTTCATTCGCATTCTTTATCTGTTTCTTCGCCTGGTTTGGGATTGTCCCTTTTATGCCAGACGTAGTTAGAGATTTGGGACTTAGTCCTTCTCAGAAGTGGAACGCTACCGTCTTAGCAGTGGCGGGTACTGTGTTTGCTCGGTTGTTGATCGGCAAGCTTTGCGATCGCTATGGTCCTAGAATCTGCTACACTTGGCTACTGACCTTGGGGTCGATTCCGGTGATCTTGAGTGGACTTGTTCAGACACCCTTTCAGTTTTATGTTTGTAGATTGCTGACAGGATTTATTGGGGCAAGTTTTGTGATAACGCAGGTGCATACCTCGTTGATGTTTGCCTCTAATGTAGTAGGGACAGCCAATGCCACATCTGCAGGATGGGGGAATTTAGGTGGAGGAGCCAATAGATTAGGGATGCCGATATTGGCAGCTATTGTGATCAGTTTTGGGATAGCGGAGGGAGATGCGTGGCGCTATGCTATGGTGATCGCCGGGATAGTTTGTTTTTTGACAGGTCTGGTTTACTACTTTTTTACGACAGATACTCCGGAAGGAAACTTGAAAGAGTTGGCAGCTAAAGGAATCAAAGTTTCTAAGAAAAAAGATAAGGTTGGCTTCATGGATTCGATCAAAGACTACCGCGTTTGGTTGTTGTTTATCGTTTATGCAGCCTGTTTTGGGATTGAATTGACAGTCTATGGGACGATGGATGATTACCTTCAAAATACCTTTCAGCTGGAGCGAATCACTGCTGGTAATATCGTGTTGTCATTTGCCCTGATGAATATTTTTGCACGGACTCTGGGAGGTTTTTTTGGGGATAAATTTGGGAAAACAAACGGACTGAAAGGCCGGGTTTATTTCTTAGCAGCCATTTTGGTGGCAGAGGGGATTATGCTGAGTTTGTTTTCTCTGGCGACAGGCTTGGTGTTTGGGATTTTGCTTTTGGTAGCATTCAGCTTAACTGTCCAGATGGCCGAGGGAGCTACTTTCTCTGTTGTTCCTTTTATTAATCGCAAAGCGATCGGATCTATCTCTGGCATAGTGGGAGCTGGTGGCAATTTTGGAGCATTTATGGCGGCCCTATTTCTCAAGTCCAAGTCCGCTGTAGCCGAAAATTCTGCTTTGATTGCTTCTGAATCTTTGGGTGCGGAGGCTGCGGCTGCCGCTCAATCTGCCGCCGCCTCGTCGGCAGTGTCCAGTGGATTTCTGGTCATTGGGCTCTTGATTATCCTCGTAGGGGGAGTTACATTGGCTATAAGATTCAGTATGGAGGATGAAAAAGAAGCGCAACTGGAGATAGAAAAACTCCAGCCAAAGCTCGTGCCTATCGATTGACCCTAGCAGCAATAGACCCATTCAAGCTCCACAAATCATCATTCCTGCATTTGTGGAGCTAATTTAATTTGACAGGACTGCATTCAAACCAAAACTTTGCCTGTGAAGCTCAGCAAAAAAGTAAAAACAACCTGCTCCTACTGTGGAGTCGGATGTGGCATTGAGGCCAGCATCGATTCACATCAAAAAGTAAAAGTGGAAGGAGATCAGAATCATCCTGTCAATGCAGGGATGCTCTGTAGTAAGGGGATGAACCTGCACTATGTCGTCAATGATACTTCTGACCGTATTCTCTATCCAGAAATGAGATGGAGCAAGTCGCATCCAAGGGAGAGGGTGTCGTGGGATCAAGCGCTGGATAGAGCGGCGGCGGTGTTCAAGACGATGATTCAAAATCATGGGCCGGACTCAGTGGGCTTTTATGTGTCTGGACAGTGCCTGACTGAGGAATATTATATCGCCAATAAATTGGTGAAGGGTTTTTTGGGAACGAATAATATTGATACCAACTCCCGCTTGTGTATGAGCTCGGCAGTGGTGGCCTATAAGAAAACTTTTGGAGAGGATTCCGTGCCCATTGCTTATGATGATATCGAATTGGCGGATGTCTTTTTGATCGCTGGAGCCAATCCTGCTTGGTGTCATCCAATTTTGTTTAGAAGGCTTGAGAAACACAAAGAAAAAAATCCTCATGTCAAAATCATCGTAGTCGATCCCCGCAAAACTGACTCAGCTACATTCGGAGACTTGCACCTACAAATCACTCCGGGAACGGATATCGTGCTTTTCAATGCAATAGGAAGACGCTTGATAGAAAACGGGCAAATCGATCGGAATTTTATTGAGAAAAATACCGAAGGTTACCTCGCATATCGCAAGCAAGTGATGTCTGTGAGTTTTACTCAAGCATCCAAATTGTGCGGAGTATCCATAGAGGATATCAAACATACGGCAGATTTGATCGGAAAATCCAGTGGTTTTATCAGTATGTGGGCCATGGGGCTCAATCAGAGTGCTGTGGGTACTGACAAGAATTTTGCTCTTTTGAATCTGTCTCTGTTGACCGGTCGGGTAGGTAAGCCTGGCAACGGTCCCTTTTCTCTGACAGGTCAGCCCAATGCCATGGGAGGCAGGGAAGTCGGTGGTATGGCAAGTCTCCTAGCCGTGCACAAGGAGCTATCCAACCCGGATCATCGCCAAGAAGTTGCCAGTTTTTGGGGTGTGGATCAGATTTCGCCCACTCCTGGGCTCTCAGCTACTGAGATGTTTGACGCATTAGGATCTGGTAAGTTAAAAGCCATCTGGATCATTTGTACAAATCCTTTGGTAAGTCTCCCCAATCTAAGAAAAGTAGAACAAGCACTTAAAAACGCCAAATTCGTCATCGTACAGGATATTTCTCATCGATCAGATACGGTGGATTTTGCGGATTTGGTATTGCCCGCGGCTGGATGGCTCGAAAAAGAAGGAACTATGACCAATTCGGAACGTAGGATTTCCTATTTGAATAAAGGCATAGAGCCACCTGGTGAAGCTCGGGCGGATGTAGAAATCCTTTGTGATTTTGCCAAAAGAATGGGCTTTCGAGGATTCAATTTTGCCAATGCTGCGGAAATCTATGAGGAATATGTGGCCATGACCAAGGGGAGTTCCATTGACATTTCCTACCTCAACTATGATCGATTAAAATCCGAAGGGACATTCCAATGGCCAGTGCCGGAGTATCGCCACCCTGGGACCTCTCGACTGTTTACGGATCAAAAATTTCATACCCCCAATGGGAAAGCGATTTTCAATTTGCCCGCTTCAGTCGAGCCAAATTTTGAAAAGCCAAGCCCAGAGTTTCCCATGATTTTGACGACGGGAAGAGTCAGAGATCAATGGCACACGATGACTAAAACGGGAAAAGTGTCGAGGTTAAAAACGCACTATTCACAGCCCGTATTGGAGTTGAGTACGATTGATGCCTACATAGACAAAATCAAAGAAGGCGATGTGGTCGAGGTCAAGAGCAACTATGGAGTGGTGAGACTGCGTGCCAAAATCACCAAAAATCTCAAGGAAGGAGTCGTCTTTGTTCCGATGCACTGGGGCAAACAGCTACAGAGCGATCTCAACCGAGCTAATAATTTGACCTCTGATCGCATCGACCCACAGTCCAAAGAACCTGATTTCAAATACACCACTGTTTCAGTCAAGAAGTATCAGAAGCCTGTAGAAAAAATAGTTGTCATCGGAGCGGGGGCAGCAGCATTCCGATTTATCCAAAATTACCGGGAACATAATGATCGGGACAGTATTGAGGTTTTTTCCAAAGAGGTAGATCCTTTTTACAACCGCGTTTTGCTACCAGAATATGTGACCGAAGAGCTCACATGGGAGCAACTCCAGAAAATCAAGGAAAAAGAACTTCAAAAATTGAAAATCACCTTGAAAACGGGGCTTTCGGTAGAAATGATCGATCCACAAAGGCAGCTGGTCACAGATAGTGATGGAATAGAGCACCCATATGATAAATTGATTTTGGCAACGGGAAGTAGAGCCTTTGTACCTAGAGAAGCACAGCTGGACTTGCCAGGCCGATTTACGATGCGCAATAGGTCTGATGCAGATCGCTTCAAGGACTATCTTCAAGCTACAAATCTTCCTTCAGAGGATCAGCATGTGGTGATCGTCGGAGGGGGCTTACTGGGTTTGGAATTAGCCGCAGCTTTGCAGCATACGCAGGTCAAAACTACCATCGTCCAGCGGGCCTCTCGCTTGATGGAGCGGCAGCTAGATGTCATTTCCAGCAATCTACTTTCTCTGGATGTACAGGAAAGGGGCATTCACATTTATTTTGACAATGAGGTCAGTACAGTCTTTGATGATGAGCGTACCAAGACACTCAATATCACGCTGAGAAGTGGAAAGATCATTCAGGCAAATGCCATCGTCTATGCTATCGGGACTCAGCCTAATATCAAAATCGCGAGGGATAATGGAGTCCACTGTGGTCGTGGAGTCAAAGTGAACCAGCATCTTCAGTCCAATTATCCAAATATCTTCGCGATTGGCGAGATAGCAGAGTTTGAGAATCAATTGTTTGGGATCACTTCTGCGGCAGAAGAGCAAGCTTCTATTTTGGCAAACTATATCGCTGGAGATGTGAGTAGTTCCTACCATGGCTCGGTTTTGATGAATATTCTCAAATTCAAGGACCTGGAGCTATGTAGCATTGGAGATATTACAGTACCGCCTAATGATGACAGCTATGAAGAAATAGTATTTACCGACATCAGCAGGAGGTATTACAAGAAATGTATTGTGAAAGATGATCTTCTGATCGGTGCGATCTTGATGGGTGATAAGAATGAGTTTGCCGAATTCAAATCTCTGATCGAAAACAGAATTGAGCTTTCTGAAAAAAGAAAATCTCTGCTGATGGGGTCATCTGAAACACGGCCAGTCAAAGGAAAACTTGTCTGTAGCTGTAGTCGCGTGGGAGAAGGAAACATCGCTGAAGCGATAGCAGGGGGATGTAGTGATTTTACAGAACTCTGCAAGCAGACCGGGGCGGGGCTAGGATGTGGAAGTTGCAAAACTGAAGTGCGGGAATTGTTGAATTTAGCCAAAGTGCCTGTATGAAAAAGTCATTTTCCAGAGTCATTGTGCGAGGGGGAGTCTTGTCCCCAGCTGAATTGAAGCATATTTTAGAGAAAGCCGAGCAAGCTGGCCTGACGACTATTTCTCTTGGTTCCCGTCAGGATATATTATTTATCAACGAAGGCAATGACCTGCCGCTCCAGTCAGATGATAAGTTTCATGTCGTGTCTCCAGATCAAGAGGGAAGTGAGAATATTGTTTCCTCGTATGTCTCCGCAGATATATTTTCGAATACGCCTTGGTTGACAGGAGACCGGTATCTCTATATTTTGGAGCAGTTTCAGCAGGATTCCCGCTTAAAAATCAATGTAACGGATCCAAAGCAACGCTTGGTTCCTTTGTTTACCGGTCATCTCAATTTTATCGCCTCGGAGCACGAGGACTACTGGTATCTCTATGTGAGATTGCCGGATTGGTCTAAAACAGTCATGTACCCAGCGCTGATTTATAGCTGGGACTTGGCAAAAATCACACAAGCCATCGAAGGCCTACTGATCGAGGAGCCAGAGGATGTGGCTATGCTCTTTGAGCTCGCCAATGAGGCTGCACCTACTCATAATAGGACTGTAGACCGGACTTTGGAAGTGCCATTTTATCCATTTCCCTATTACGAAGGGATCAATCGAGTCGGGCCAGATAGCTATTGGCTGGGGCTCTATTGGCGAAACAACCGCTACTACATTGATTTTCTAAAAGTGCTGTGCGACCTCTGCGCAGATTGTAGGATAGGTAAGATTTCCATTACTCCATGGAAATCCATCATCATCAAAGGTATTCCCGAAAAGCATAAGTTGGAGTGGGAAAGACTGCTAGGAACCTATGGCATCAATGTGCGACATTCCATGCTGGAGCTCAATTGGCACTTGCCGGTCAACAATCGCTCCGCTTTAGAACTTAAGGAGTATTTGGTTTCCAATTTTGACAAAAGGGATATCAGTACTTATGGGCTGACTTTTGGGATCACGGACTATGCGAAAAAGGCCTATTATTTCACCTCTATCGTCGTGGAAAAAAACGCGCTGGCACCCGAGCTTGAAAAGCTCAATTTCCGCAATACTTACAACTTGCTTTACGCCAAAAATTTTGACCCAAATACGCAGGAATATATCGTACATGTTCAGGATGTGGATCAATCCGAGCTACCTAACTTACTGATTGAGTTGAGTAAGTTGTATTTCGAGCAACTCGGAAAAGTGAGAGAAAAGCCTGAAAAGCCGATGTCAGTCCGGGAAAAGGCTTCCGTTGAAATATGGCAATGCCCGCATTGTATGACAGTCTATGATCCTGAGCTGGGGGATCCGGCTCAGGGTATTAAGGAAGGCACTTCGTTCATTGATTTGCCGGATGACTATACTTGTTCTCTTTGCGAAGCTCCCAAAAATGAGCTCCGAGCCGAAACATGGACGAGAGAAATGGACTGATTTGATGGAACATTTATCGTTTTGAGGCAATAGGTTAAATACTTATGAAAATAAGTATTTGTAAGTATTAAATATAAGTAATTATACTTATATTTAATTTCTTCAAAACCTATTGACTATGAAACGAATAGCTCTTCTTTTGCTTTTTGCTCTTGGTGTATTCAATGCACTTTCAGCTCAGGATTTTACTTTGAGTGCAGATATCAGGCCTCGCTTTGAATATAGACATGGCTTTGGGGCTCCATTCCCAGATAATGCCAAACCAGCTGCTTTTGTCACGCAGAGATCTCGGCTCAACATGGATTTTGGGATGGACCGGCTTTCGGTTTATTTCAGCATGCAAGATGTGAGCACATGGGGAGATACCCGGCAATTGGCTATTTCTGATGACAATCATTCATTTTCTCTTTTTCAGGCTTGGTTGCGCTATGGGTTGAGTGATCATTGGTTTGTGAAAGTGGGCAGGCAGGCGATTTCCTATGACGACCAGCGTATTTTGGGTGAGGTAGACTGGACGATGCAGGGAAGATTTCATGATGCTGCGATGATTCAGTATTCTAAAGAAGGTCTGGACTTAGATCTCGCATTTGCATTCAATCAGGAAAATCAATCCAATCTGGGATCTGATTATACAATTACTGGCATGTATTCATACAAAGTCATGCAGTTGGCACATGTGACGAAAAAGTGGGAGAAGTCTACGTTTAGTTTTCTTTTTATGAATAATGGCTTTCAGAAATATACCGGAGAGACGGAGCCTACTCCCGATGGGGTGTATTACCGTCAGACCACCGGTGCCTATTTTTCATTTCCCGTGTCTCCGATTCAGTTGACGGGCTCTGTCTACTACCAGTCCGGAAAAGCCAACGCTACAACTGACTTGTCCGCATTGCAGTGGATGGGAGAAGCTACTTATCGCTTGGGGAAGGCTGCATTTACAGTGGGGTTTGAATCTCTCAGTGGCACGGATCAGTCTGGATCTGAGCAAAACAATTCGTTTTTTCCCCTGTATGGTACCAATCACAAGTTTAATGGATTGATGGATTATTTCTATGTAGGAAATCATGCCAATTCCGTAGGGCTCAATGATATCTATGGCAAAGTGCAGGTAAAAGCAAGTGAAAAATCCAGTTTGGGAGCCCATTTTCATCATTTTTCTGCGCAAGCTTCATTGGCCAATGGTATGGATAAAAACCTAGGTAGCGAAGTGGATCTGGTTTATAGTTGGGCAATCAGTCCAGTAGTGAAGCTCAATGCTGGTTATTCGCAGTTATTTGCTACTGAAAGTATGGCAGCCATCAAAGGAGGAGCCTATGAAAACACCAATAACTGGGGCTGGGTGATGCTGGTAGTCAACCCGACTTTGTTGACTTTATCTAAGGGAGAATCGACGCACTGAATTTGAAAGCGATCCTTTCCAAGCTCGAGAGGTGTAATAAAAATCAACGCTAAACCTTGGCCTGAAAAAGAGTGATATCGAGGTGGGCAATAACTGTCATGAGTGACTTCATGACCTTGAAAGTAGTGGGATCTAGGGGATTCGAACCCATGACCTCTGCCCTGTCAAGGCAGCGCTCTAAACCAACTGAGCTAAGATCCCATTTTGCCTCAAAACTGAGACGGATGCGAATATAGATCAGTGTCCCTTTCTATGCAAGAGGGCTTGGTTGATTTTAAACTATTTCACTCTGTAGGATTAATTATTTACCATGAAAATCGTAAATCTGATTTACGATTTTCATGGTAATGGTACGCTAAAAACTCTCCCTCAAATACATTCCTGTAAAATTATCTTCCTCTTTGGCCAAATCCTCTGGGGTTCCGGCAAAAGTCAAATGGCCACCTTTATTTCCACCTTCCGGTCCCAAGTCAATCACCCAATCAGCGGACTTGATCACCTCGGTATTGTGCTCGATGATGATGACGGAGTGTCCTTGATCAATCAAAGCATTGATACTGTGAAGGAGCTTGCTGATATCATGGAAGTGAAGGCCGGTGGTCGGTTCATCGAAAATAAAGAGAACTTGATCGCTAGACTTGGTTCCTCCTTTTCCTAAAAAGGAAGCGAGTTTCACTCGTTGAGCTTCACCGCCAGACAAAGTGTTGGAGCTTTGTCCCATGCCGATATATCCTAGGCCGACTTCTTGGAGCGGAGCCAGGCGATTGATGATCTGATTTTTTCCCTGGAAAAACTTCATTGCCTCATCAATGCTCATCGCCAAGACATCTGAAATGTCCTTGTCCTTGTATTTGACATCCAAGATTTCATTTTTGAATCGCTTTCCTTTACAAGACTCGCAGGTCAGGTGAATATCTGCCATAAACTGCATTTCCACTGTCGTCGTCCCTTCTCCAGCGCATGCTTCGCATCTCCCGCCATCTACGTTGAAAGAGAAAAATGCCGGTTTGTAGCCTCGCTGTTTGGAAAGAGGCTGCTCAGAAAACAAGGTTCGGATGGCATCATAAGCCTTCACATAAGTCACCGGATTGGATCGGGATGATTTTCCGATAGGATTTTGATCCACAAACTCCACTTGGGTGATCTGCTTGTAGTCCCCTTCGATTTTGTCATATTTCCCGCTTTCGTCGATGACGGTACCGAGCATTTTGCCCAATGCAGGATAGAGAATCTTCTTGATCAAAGTGGACTTGCCTGATCCTGAAACTCCCGTGATGACAGTCAGAGTATTAAGCGGGAATTGGACCGTCAAGTTCTTGAGGTTGTTTTCTCTGGCACCTTTAATGGTGATGCTATCCTTCCACTTTCGGTTTCCATTTTTCTGGAAAATATGCTCTTCCCCTCGCAGGTATTTAGCTGTGTGCGTTTGGCCGGAAGTGATGAGATCTTCTATGCTTCCTTGGAAAAGCAATTCACCGCCGTGAATTCCGGCATCAGGACCGATATCGATAATCTGATCAGCAGAACGCATGACTTTTTCTTCATGCTCCACCACGATGACGGTATTTCCGAGTTCTTTTAGGGTTTTCAAAACACCAACCAATCGATCGGTATCTCGTGGGTGCAAACCAATACTTGGTTCATCCAAAATGTACATGGAGCCCACCAAGGCAGAGCCTAAGTTTGTCGCCAATTTGATTCGTTGATACTCTCCGCCAGACAGGGTTGAAGTCAGTCGGTTCAAAGTCAAATAACCCAAACCAACCTGATCCATGAATTCCAGTCGGCTCGTGATTTCTTTCAAAAGTCTATTAGCTACTTTGGCCTCATGCACTTCCAAATTGAGTTTGGAGAAAAAGACCAAGGCTTCGTCAATCGGCATCAGTACCAAATCCGTGATGGATTTTCCATTGATTTTGACATAGGAAGCATCTTTTCTCAATCGAGTGCCTCGGCATTCTGGGCAGGTGGTTCTCCCCCGGAAACGGGAAAGCATCACTCGATATTGGATTTTGTGAGTTTTAGTTTCCAGATCTTTGAAAAAGTCATTCAATCCTTTGAAATACTTATTTCCAGTCCAGATCAACTCCTGCTGTTTTTCAGTCAAATCTTCGTAGGCACGATGAATTGGGAAATCAAATTCGATTCCTTTTTTCAACAAAGGCTCCACCCATGACTTGGAAGATTCGCCTCGCCAAGGAGCGATAGCTCCTTCATATACAGAAAGCTCTTTATTTGGGATGACCAAATCTGGATCGATTCCCAGTACATTTCCAAAGCCCTCACATCGCTTACAAGCTCCGTAAGGATTGTTGAAAGAGAAAAAGTTGACAGATGGAAGCTCGAAGGTCATTCCGTCCAACTCAAATCGATCCGAAAACTCTTTCGTTTCCTGACCAGGGATGGTGATTTTGCAATCTCCATGTCCTTCGAAAAGTGCCGTCTGTACAGAGTCTGCGATCCGGAATTGATTGTCTTCGTCGTCTTTTCTGACCGAAGCTCTATCAATCAAGACCTCGTAATTACCTTTCGGGATCTTTTTTTCTTCTAAAAGTTCTTCTACAAAATAAGCATCTCCATCGATCAGGATCCGCGTATATCCTTTTTGCAAAAGCAACTCCAATTCCTGATTGATTTTTCTGCCTCGGGCTACTTGAAGTGGGCATGAAATCATGACTTTGGAGCCCTCCTCAAATGACAGAATGTAATCCACAATATCCGAAACCGTGTGATGCTTGACTTCTTTGCCTGAAATGGGAGAGATGGTTTTTCCAACCCGAGCAAAAAGCAACTTCAAATAATCGTAGATCTCTGTAGTAGTCCCTACCGTGGATCGCGGATTTTTGGTGTTGACCTGTTGCTGGATCGCGATGGCCGGAGCTACACCTTTGATGTATTCGACCTCTGGTTTTTCCATTCTACCCAGGAACTGACGGGCATAAGAGCTCAGGCTTTCCACATACATTCTTTGGCCTTCGGCAAAAAGTGTATCAAAAGCAAGAGAAGATTTTCCAGAACCTGAAAGTCCCGTCACCACCACAAAATGATTCCGTGGGATAGCAACACTGAGGTTTTTCAGGTTGTTGACCCGTGCATTTTTGATGATGATATAATTTTTGGGATCGAGAGAGTCGAGGTCTGTTTTTGCAGATAAAGTGCTCAAAGTCATAGCTGGCAAAGTTAAGAATCTAACCCTAGAAGTCCTTGTAAAGTTTGAAGCTTGTCGGGAAATGTCGCTCTGTTATACAAAGTACAATGTACCAAGTACAAAGTTTGGAGGCATTAGAATCAAGAAGCTAGATCCAAGAACAAAGACTCAATGACGGAACTTTATGTGATTTGAAAATCTCCATTCTCTTTTCTCCATTCTTCTAAATACACCTTGCAGTAGTAGAACCTTCCAACTTTAAACTTTCGAACTTTCCAACATTTATCCCTTTCTTCGCATCATGGATATCAACTTCCTTTTGGACGGAATCAGAGAAGGGATAGCCGCCATGACTTGGCTGGAGGCGATTGCTGCTTTTTTGGGAATTGCCTCAGTATTTTATTCCATGAAGGAGCATATCTGGGTCTATCCGACAGGGATAGTTTCGACCTTGATTTATGTCTGGATATGCTTTGAATACAAGCTCTATGCAGACATGGGCATCAATGCTTATTATTTCAGCATGTCGATTTTTGGATGGTATGCCTGGACACATCCCACGGAAAATGAATCGATTCTCCCTACTACTTGGCTGAGTTCCAAAGGGTGGGTTACTTCTCTTTTATTGTTTGCAGGCTCTTATCTCGTCCTTTCCACAGTTTTATCCAATTTCACAGATTCGGATGTGCCCTATTGGGATTCATTTACGACTTCTTCGGCATTCGTCGGAATGTGGCTGATGGCTAAAAAGAAAGTGGAAAACTGGTATTTCTGGCTGCTAACTGACTTTGTTTCCATTCCTCTGTATTTTTACAAGGGGCTGATCCTGACTTCCTTTCAATACGTAGTGTTTACCGTTTTGGCAATACTCGGTTTGCTGGCCTGGATCAAATCTGCCAAAGCTCTATGAAGCAAATTAGCAAAATACTCATTCTCGGACCAGAATCTACCGGCAAAAGCACACTTGCGGCTGACTTAAGTGATTACTTTGGAGAGCCTTGGGCCCCTGAATTTGCGCGTGAATACTTAGAGAAACTGGGGAGACCCTATGGCTATGATGATTTGGTCAAGATCGGCAAAGGCCAGATGCAACTGGAAGACGAACTCTCCCAAAAAGCCGAGAAGCTACTTATTTGTGACACCGATCTGCGGGTGATTCAGGTTTGGTCGGAGTATAGATTTGAAAAAGTCGATCCTTGGGTTTTGGAAGAAATGAAAAAAAGAACCTACGATTTGATTCTATTGACAGATACTGATTTGCCTTGGGCTCCTGATCCTCAGCGAGAATATCCGGAGCTTGAAATGCGACGATTTTTCTTGAATTGGTACCAAAACCTAGCTCGGGAAAGTGGATTTCCTTGGTATAAAATATCTGGATCTCGGGAAAAAAGATTGAAAGATTCCGTTAAATACATTCAAAAGACTATTTTTGGCCAAAAGACCTAATATGAAAAAACTCCTGTACCTCTCCTTGGTGGCATTGTATTTTTCCTGTAGCCCCGCAGAAAAAGAAGCTCCAAAACCTAACATTGTTCTTATTCTGGCAGATGACCTCGGATATGGAGAGGTGGGATTTAACGGTCAAAAAATCATCCAAACTCCAGCCATGGATGCTTTGGCTGCTAGTGGCAAAGTCTTCACCAATCACTATTCAGCAGCACCAGTATGTGCTCCTGCAAGATGTATGCTATTGACTGGATTGCATTCTGGCCATGCTTATGTACGTGGCAATGATGAGTGGAGAGAAAGAGGAGAAGTCTGGGACTATGCCAAAGCAGCAGCAGATCCAAATCTGGAAGGGCAAAGACCTTTGCCTTCGGATACCGAGACTATGGCCAAGATCCTACAGAGAAATGGATACAAAACCGGGATTGTCGGTAAGTGGGGCCTAGGGGCACCTTTGACCGAAAGTATTCCGACCAAGATGGGTTTTGACTACTTCTATGGCTACAATTGCCAGCGTCAGGCTCACAATCTGTATCCGCCGCATCTTTGGGAAAATGAAACTAAGATTCCGCTCAATAATCCAGTGGTAGTTCCCAATACCAAATTGGATGAGGGAGCTGATCCAACTGATCCAGCCTCTTATGCCAAATATCAGCAGGAGGACTACGCCCCGACTTTGATGCATGACAAGGCTTTGGCATTTATCGAGGAAAATAAGGACGAGCCTTTTTTCCTTTATTATGCTTCTCCTTTGCCACATGTGCCCTTGCAGGCTCCTATCGAAAATGTGTCTGAATATAGAGAAATCGTAGGCGAAGAAGATCCTTACATTGGCAATCAGGGCTATTTCCCTAATCGCTATCCCAAAGCGACTTATGCGGCTATGATCAATCTGCTAGATCAGCAAATCGGAGAAGTGAGAGCCAAACTGGAAGAGCTTGGGCTTTCGGAAAACACAGTCATCATTGTGACCAGCGACAATGGTCCTACTTACACTGGAGGAGCTGATTTCGATTATTTTGACAGTTCGCAGCCTTTCACCAATGGCTACGGTCGTACCAAGGGCTTTGTCTATGAAGGCGGCATTCGTGTGCCGATGATTGTCAATTGGCCGGGGAAAGTAGATGCAGGAACTAGCTCAGATCATATTTCAGCATTCTATGACATCCTGCCTACTATCTGCGAACTGATCGGTGTGGAACCTCCAAAAACAGATGGGAAAAGCTTTCTTTCGGCTATTTTGGGCAAAGAGCAAGAAGCGCATGAGTTTTTGTATTGGGAATTCCCAGAGTATGACGGCCAGCAGGCTGTGCGCATGGGTAAATGGAAAGCTGTTCGCCAGCACCTGAAAAAGGGTGAAATCAAAACGGAACTTTACGATCTGTCTGTCGATCCTCAAGAGCAAAATGATGTGGCCGAATCAAATCCCGAAATCGTGGCTCAAATCGAGGAGATTATGAAAAAAGAACATACTCCTTCTCAGATTGAGCGTTGGCAGCTGGAAGCGCTGGGAGACTGATCACCATTTTCCGAGTGACAAAGTCGCTGCTTCTACGAGCCTCATCATGTCTGGGTGATAATTGTTGTTTAGGATGATGATGGTTTTATTTTCTTCGATAAAACGAACAATAATGGTCTTGTACCCGGGATTGTCTCCGGTGTGCATGACCATTTTTCCATAGGGGCTTTTGGGTTCTATTTCCCAACCAAAACCGTAATAGCTTCTTGTTCCATCATTGAGTTTGAAAGGAGCAAAAGCTTCTTCCAAAGTTTTTTTAGACACCAAGCGATCACTGTAGAGTGCCTGATCCCATATCAATAGGTCCTGTGCATTGGAACTCACTCTTCCCGGGCCTTTTCTATTTCCCAGCCAAAGGGTATAATCAGAAGATCTAAATTTATTGGCATTGACATAGTTTCCGTTTTCATCTTTGAGATGTCCTGCAGCGAAATTTGGGACTTTCGCTTTTTCATCCAATGTGCGGATGGCGGTATTTCTCATTCCCAAGGGATCAAAAATCCATTCCTTGGAAAGCTCCACAAAGTCTCTTCCCGTCGCTTTTTCTACGATACTCGCCAGCAAAACATATCCTGTATTGCTGTATTCATATTTTTCACCTGGCTCAAAAACCTTCGGAGGAGCATATTTAGTGAGATATTCCAAAATGTCAGGATTGCCAGCCGCCTTGCTTTTATCCCAATGCTCATCCATGATCGCCTGATAATCCGGAAGACCAGAAGTATGGGTCAGAAGATGCCTGATCGTAATTCCTTTGTATGGGATCTCCAGAAAGTGGGAAACTGAGTCGTCAAAATTCAAAAGGCCCTTCTCCTTAGAAATCATAATCATCATGGCAGTGAACTGCTTGGAAACAGAGGCCATTTCGAAAATATCTCCCACTTCCAGAGGGATGTTTTCCTCAAAGCTTCGCTGTCCAATGGCCTTTCCAAAAAGAATTTCTCCTTGATCTGCCACAAGTACAACTCCCGAAAAACCTTCGTCTTCCGCTCTTTCAAATGCTTCATTGAGTCGTTTTTCCTGTCCAAAAACCTAAAGCGGAAAAAAGGTAAATGCAATAAGGACTAAGTTCAATTTTTTCATTGCTTTTGAATTTGTCGTTGAATGAAATCAATGGTCGCTTCGTAAGCCGCAACCCAATTTCGATGAAGGATAAAGGAGTGCACCTCGTCGGGAAAAACTAGTTGCTCGACTTCTACGCCTTGCTTTCTCAAAACTTCAGCCAGTTCCACGGATTCGGAGAAAAGGACATTTCGATCATCATCTCCATGAATCAAAAGAACTGGATCTTCCCAGTTTTCGACATAGGCCATCGGTGAAGATTTGAAAGCCAATTCAGCCATTTTTGGGAATTTCTCCGGCTCATACCAAGATGCAAAGACCGGAATGTCCTTATTCCAATTGTGGACTCCATGTATGTCCACGCCCGCCAAGAATTTCTCCGGAGCCTGAGCCAATCCGTGAGCAGTCATGAAGCCTCCATAGCTTCCTCCCCAAGGGATGATTTTGCCTGGATCCACATCTGGCCTTCCCGCCAAATAATCTGCCGCAGCGATCAAATCACCTACTTCACTCGCTCCCCCTGCGCCATAGTTTTCTTCCTCTCGGAAATCCAATCCATAGCCGATTCCACTTCGATAGTTGATCGTCAATGCGATGAAACCATTGGCTGCGAAATACTGCTGAAGTGCATAGGCATTGCTGTAATACTGTGAATAATTGAAGCCCAAAAGCATCTGTCGGCGACTTCCACCATGGATAAAAATAACGGCAGGATACTTCTTGGAAGCATCATGATTGGGAGGTAAAAAAAGCTGAGCTCGGGTCTTGAATCCATCCTCAGCGATCAGGTCAATGCCTAAGGGTGCAACCAGGTTTTTTGGAAAGTCTGTCGGAAATAGCTCTTCTGCTAATGGCTGTTGCCCACCGTATTGCCGGATCATCGGCCAAGCTGGAGTAGTGGCTGAAGCGGACAGATAGGCGAGGCCATTCTCTATTCGGACAGGAGACCAATTGATTTTCCCCGCTTCGGAGAGATCTTCTATTGCATACGAACTCAGATCCAGTCTCAGGATTTTTCTCCGCTCAATGTCTCCGATATTGGTGGTGAGTAGCAGTTCATTTTTGGTGAAAGAGGAATTCACTTTTTCTACAATTCCAAATCCAGGAGTCAAATGCTTCGTTTCCCCATTTTCAGGATTGACGGCATAAAGTTGCACCCAGCCATTTCCTTCCCACGGGAAGATCAAATCACCTTTTGGGGTCCACCAAATTCGCTGATTTTCCGCAGGTAGGTCCCATACCATCACAGAGCCTTTTCCAGCTGAAGCTTTCCATACCTCCTTTGCTTTTAAAGTCGCCAAATCCAGAACTCTGATGCTCCAAGGATTGGCTTCTTTATGGGAGGTGAAAGGCAGTTTCTCATTCACATTGGGCACTCGGACATAGGCGAGCTGGCTTCCATCTGGGCTCCATGCTGGGTGGGAATCATGGTCCAAACTAGCTTCTGGATAGCTGAGCGTTTCATTTTCAATGTCCCAAACTCCAACATAAGAATGATCTCCTCGATCGGAAACGAAGGAGATATACTTACCATCTGGCGAAAAACTGTATTGCTGGATGCTACCCCGAGCTGTGAAAACTGTCTTAGGACTTTCATCCAGTTTGTCAAGAGAAATAGATTTCAGGTCTTTTCCGGCTTTGAAAATAAGCCTTTTCCCATTTGGCGAAAAAACAGGCCCACTTCCAGGGCCTATCAATTGGTCTTTTCCAGTATCTAGATCAATTAGGTGAATTTGAAACTCGGTACTGACCTGAAGTTGGGCAGGATTTGCTGCCTCGCCTGCTGGGTTTTTGGAGTTCCCACTGACATAGGCTAGGATTTCTCCGTCAGGAGAAAAAGCCAAGGAGCCGACATCTATTCCCACATCCCCTTTGTAATCGGTGATTTTTTTGGTCTTAAATTCTGGCGCTTTTGCAAAAAAAACATTTCTCTCACCTTCCGAATTGAAGACCCAAGCGATGGATTTGCCTTCTGGATCAGCCGTGAGATTGGTTGGAAATGGAGCTGCTAGGTACCTTGAAATCTCCTGTGAAAAACTTGAAACCAGAACGGAAAAAAATAGACAACTGAGAATTAAATATTTTTTCATAAGCAGAGAGTTGAACCAATTTACATAGGGAAAGGTGGGATTCAAAGAGAATCCTTCCTGCAAACAAAAAAGACCAAGCAGATCACTCTACTTGGTCTTTCATTTCCAATGGTTCAGAAATTAATCCATTCCACCTTTTCTGGTAGGGGATCGTTGGGCAGGCCACTCGGTAGGCTCGCCGTTTCTTCCGATCGGTACGCGTACTTCTCTGGATACCATCTCAGGCTCTTCGCAGGCCATGTATACCATGATGGCTGCCATGATCACGTTGTTTTGTACATCGTCAAAAACAATTTTATCATACGTATCCAAATTGGTGTGCCAGGTATAGTTAAAGTAAGACCAACTCAAAGAGCTCAATGAGAAGGCTGGTACTCCTGCCGCTACAAATGAAGCGTAGTCAGAACCACCACCTCCAGGATTGCCTGGGAAGCTAGTTTCGATATCTCTGGTGATGTCTCTTGGCACCTTGGACATCCATCTGCCCAAGTACTCATAGCTATCCACGAAACCTTGACCTGAAACATTTGCCACGCGGCCTGTGCCGTTGTCTTGATTGAAAAGCGCTTGGATTTTCTCCATCATCTCTGGATGATCTTCTACGAAAGCTCTTGATCCGTTCAACCCTTGCTCTTCAGAACCCCAATGTCCTACCAAGATGGTTCTCTTAGGATTTGGGTATACTTCTTTCAACACTCGCATCACTTCCATCATCATGATGGTGCCGGTTCCATTGTCAGTAGCACCTGTACCACCGTCCCAAGAGTCAAAGTGAGCTGAAAGCATGACATACTCATCTGGCTTTTCAGTTCCTTTGATTTCAGCAATTGTATTGAAAGTCGGCTGAACACCAGTTTCTTTAGATTGAGCGTTCAGGTTGATCACTGGTTTTTTACCGCTTTCAGCCAGTCTGTACAACATGCCATAATCTTCCAAAGAAAGATCTACAGTTGGGACGTTTTTGGTGTAGGCAGAGAAAATCTTATTGGCACCAAAACCTCTTGACCAGTAGCTGGTGATGATACCCAATGCACCAGCTTCTTCCAAAGCTTGCGGAAGCTCTCTTCTACCGAGGCCAGTTGCTTCGACTCTTTTGTTCCAAGCTTCTTCGAAAGCAGCTCTTTCCTCTTTCATTTTCGCGAAAGACTCATCAGTAGCCCACTCCTCCCAGTTGTAGTCAGGACGACCAGTGTATTGAGGAACAGAGATCATGACGTATTTCCCTTTTACGTTGGGTAGCCAAGCTTTAAATCCAGCTTCGTCTGCCACTTCAGGAAGAGTCACCACTTCACCTTTTGCTCCTCCTTGTGGGGATGCCGGAGACCAAGCTAGCTGCATGCCAGCAAGAGATCTCACCCAAGGCTCGACCATATCGATGTGCGTGATGCCGCGATCCCATCCTCTCCACTCACCCCACTGCTCGTTGCGGGCTTCGATTCCCCAGGATTGGTACTTTTCTACCGCCCAGTCATGAGCTTGCTGCATTTGAGGAGATCCGACCAGTCTCGGTCCGATTCCGTCCATCAGTTCGTGCCCGATTTCTCTCAATTGCGAGTTTTCGGTTTCTTCTTTGATGATTTTTTCGATCACCGGATCTTGAGCTTGTGCATTGACAGCAAAAAGCAGCATCAAGCCCATTCCAGCTAGGTAGCGTTTCTTCATAGTTTTTAAATTAGAATTTAAAATTACTGCAATAGGAAAAAATATCTGAACCGCTGGTGGAATCAAAAGATGGATTTGTGGACAGGGCAGGCCAATTCTATGATTTTTCTCATAAAGGAATCAAAACTGGGGGCCATTCCTCCCAAACAGGGTGCATTTTGTCAGAGGATTGAGTTTATTTGAGAATTCAAGAATCAGTATTCGTAAATAGATGGCATCTACTCAAGATATACGCGCATTCCTTTCTGGAATATTATCTAAAAATGCAGCAGAAAAGTCAATGCTTTGGCTTTTGCAGAAATCTGAAAAAATCCAATCTACGGGATCTCAAACTGCTTTCTTTCTGGCATTCAGTCAGGCTTCCCGTTTTTTTGACAA
This sequence comes from Algoriphagus vanfongensis DSM 17529, assembly GCF_000429465.1. Lineage (GTDB taxonomy): Bacteria > Bacteroidota > Bacteroidia > Cytophagales > Cyclobacteriaceae > Algoriphagus > Algoriphagus vanfongensis. Next base: position 148,945 of record NZ_AUBX01000016.1, read on the forward strand.
GGGGATGTTGGTGCTGGATGAGACAGAAAAGAAAGAGGCTCATCAACTAGTCGAAGGATATGAGCCTGAATTTTGGAATGTGCTTCAAACTGCACGGACCTATTTGCTTTTGTCTTTTCCTCAGGAAAAGGAGGCGTGGTTTGCTGCAGTCAATCAGCTTTTTGAAACTGCCGACATGCACGAGCACCAAGCGCTATTTGCAGCTTTGCCTTTGATGCCGTTTCAGGAGGATTTGATCGATCGGGCGATAGATGGATGTAGAACCAACGTGGCGCTGATTTTCGATGCGATTGCCCTGAACAATCCTTATCCCGCTAAGTATTTTCCGGAAGCCAACTGGAATCAAATGGTGCTTAAGGCTGTTTTCATGCAGCGTCCCTTGTATAGAATCCAAAGTCAGGATGCGAGAAGCAATCCAGCTTTGGCTGAAATTGCAAGAGATTTTGCTCACGAAAGATGGGCGGCTGGTAGAAATGTGATGCCTGAGCTGTGGCGATTAGTCTCTCCATTCTTGAATGAAAAATACTTGCAAGATCTGCAAAAAGTCATGAGCTCCAAGGATGAGCTAGAGTTGGCCGGAGGAGCTTTGGCGCTCTTCAATGGGCCTTCAGGGACAGGAAAGACGGTTTTGGGTAAATTTCCTACCTTAGTATCACAAATTGAATCTGGTACGATCACCTGGGAAACCGTAGGGAAGGAGTACCAGAAAACCCGAGTTTAAAATAGAATTTATACAAAAAATAGAAGTCATGTCCATGTACATTGATCCACATATTCACCTGGTATCCCGCACGACGGATGATTACGAGGCGATGCAAAAGGCAGGTATCGTTGCGACTATTGAACCGGCATTCTGGCTGGGGCAGCCTCGTACTGAAGTTGGGAGTTTCAAAGATTATTTCAGTACGCTTGTTGGCTGGGAACGATTCAGAGCAAGTCAGTTCGGCATCGTTCACTACTGCACGATGGGCTTGAACTCCAAAGAGGCCAATAATATTGCTCTAGCTGAGCAAGTGATGGAATTGCTTCCGCTCTATGTTGGAAAAGAAGGCGTAGTAGCAATCGGTGAGATTGGATATGACGATCAAACTGAGGCCGAAGATAGATTCTACAGAGAGCAGCTGGAATTAGCAAAAGAAGTAGATCTCCCAGTGTTGATCCATACCCCTCACAGAGATAAGAAAAAAGGAACCTACAGATCCATGGATGTGGCTGAAGAGCATGGAATGGACCCGGGATGGATCATCGTAGATCATAACAATGAAGAGACGGTCAAAGAAGTTTTAGATCGTGGATATTGGGCTGGATTCACCATTTACCCTCATACTAAAATGGGTTCTGAGCGAATGGTCGAGATCGTAAAGCAATACGGTCCAGAGAGGATTATCGTCAATTCCGCTGCGGATTGGGGTATTTCGGATCCTTTGGCAGTGCCAAAAACAGCTGATTTGATGCGAAAAATGGGAATCCCTGAGGAGCATGTCCAAATGGTGACTTATAGAAATGCGCTTACGGCATTTTCACTTTCCGGACAAATGGACGAAAACGACTGGCTTCAAGCTCCGCCAATCGATCAAACTAAAAAGCTTAGCGGAAACTCTGTGCTTCGTGGAGGTCAGGTGCCAAGAGTCGAAGGGCCAGCAGACCGAGTAGAAAATTAATTTATGGCAAAAGGAGGAATTTTTCCATACCTACAGCTAACCCGCCCAGCCAATGTAGTCACAGCGATTGCAGACATCTGGGCGGGTTTTGCTATTGCTGGAGGATGGAGTTATATGATTTCCAATTGGGAAAAAGGAAGTGCGGATTTCTGGCAAAATCTGCTCTGGCTCTCTTTAAGTACGATTGGCTTATACGCTGGAGGCGTAGCCTTCAATGATATTGCAGATGCTGAGTTGGATGCCGTAGAGCGACCAGAAAGACCGATTCCAAGTGGCAGAGCCAGCAAAAGTACTGCGATTATCTTCGCTACTTCCTTGTTAGTCTTTGGAGTAGCTATGGCTTTTCTGGTGAATTGGATTGCCGGAGTTTTGGCAATTGCAGTTTCGCTTTGTGCTTTGCTTTATGATTACTGGGGAAAGCATCAGTCTATCTTAGGTCCGATCAATATGGGACTTTGCCGTACAGGGAATTTGCTTTTGGGAGTAGCTGTCGCTCCGGAAGTCTTGGAAAAGCTCTGGCCAATTGGTGTTTTACCTTTGATTTATGTGGCGGCTATCACGATGGTCAGCCGGGGAGAAGTGCATGGCAAAAACAAAAAGGCACTCTATGGAGGCTTTTTCATGTATATCTCTGTGGTTTTGGCGATCTACGGATTGGCAAAATTTCAAGGGCCGGATTACAAAGAAGTATTTCCCTTCCTAGTTCTTTTGAGTTATATGATTTTTCCTCCTTTGGGAAAAGCTATCAAGACTCAAGACCCAAAAATGATCGGAAAGTCGGTGAAAGCTGCGGTAATTTCCTTGATTATTGTCAATTCATCTCTCGCGGCCGCCTTTGCAGGATGGGAAATTGGCGCAATTGTTTTATTGTTGCTTCCTATTTCTTTATGGCTGGCTAAAAAGTTTGCCGTGACTTGATTTACTTTGGGCTTGGTTTTCAATTCGTTTGAGAACTTTCTGACCCTACAATTCCTTTCAATTGCATGAATACCCTAATTAAGCAGCGATTTTCGGTACCCTTTGAGTACCCGGTGTGTTTTACTGAGAATATTTTTGACCCGAGTAATCGGAGTTTTGCTGCATTGCTGGATCAAGGGAAGCAGGTCAAAGCCTATTTCGTGATCGATAGTGGTGTGGCTGACTCGCATCCTGATTTGATCCAAAAAATCCAGGAATATGCTAAAGCTTATGAGTCTATTTTTTATGTATGTGCGGAGCCTTTAGTGGTGCCGGGTGGAGAAGCTTGTAAAAACGATCCTTCAGTTTATGAAAAAATCGTGGAGGCCACCCATATACACGGGATAGACCGACATTCCTATATCGTGGCGATTGGTGGCGGTGCTGTATTGGATATGGTTGGCTTTGCTGCAGCTATTTCTCACAGAGGTATTCGTTTGGTCAGAGTCCCGACTACTGTCCTTTCTCAAAATGACTCAGGTGTAGGGGTGAAAAATTCTGTGAATGCCTTTGGTAAAAAGAACTACCTCGGCACATTTACGGTCCCAGTGGCGGTAATCAATGATTTTGAGTTTTTGAAAACATTGGATGATAGAGACTGGAGATCTGGAATTTCTGAAGCTATCAAAGTGGCTTTGATCAAGGATTTGTCCTTTTTCGAGTGGTTAGAAGATAATGCTTTAGCGATGGCTGACCGTCAGATGAAGCCGATGCAAGAGCAAATCGTCCGATCTGCTCAGATGCATTTAGATCACATTGCTGGAAAGGATCCTTTCGAATTTGGTTCCTCCAGACCCTTGGATTTTGGTCATTGGGCTGCTCATAAGTTGGAGCATTTGAGTGATTATCGTGTGCGTCACGGAGAGGCTGTTGCCTTGGGGATTGCATTGGATTCTACCTATTCTTATTTGAAAGGAATGATCAGCAAGCAAGATCTGGATCGGGTCATTGCACTGATTCAAAATCTCGGTTTCGAACTATATCAACCTGAACTTTCCGGCGAAAATCTACTCAAAGGTCTGAAGGAATTTCAGGAGCATCTGGGAGGTCAGTTGACCATTATGCTTTTGGAAAAACTGGGTAAAGGAGTAGAGGTACATGAAATGGATCATGAGCTGATCCTCAAAGCCATTGGCATGCTCCAGGAATGGAATGCTTTGGCTCCCACAAAACACTAATTCATGCAGTTTTCAAACTTTCATTTAAGCTATTGTAGCAATATCCATCCTGGTGAAAGCTGGGAGGCTACTTTTGAAAATTTAAAACATTATATCCCGGAGGTTCGAAAAAACTTGGATTTTAAAGGACCATTTGGAATCGGTTTGAGACTTTCTCATGAGGCAAGTCTGATTTTGCAAAAGCCAGAAGAATTGGCTCGTTTTCAAACTTGGCTTCAAGAGGAAAATGCATACGTCTTTACCCTGAATGGATTTCCATACGGGGACTTTCACAGAACGGTAGTCAAAGACCAAGTTCATTTTCCTGATTGGACGACTCCTGAGCGTAAAGATTATACCATACGATCTTTCAAGATTTTAGCTCAATTGCTTCCAGAAGGTCAAGATGGAGGAATTTCTACCTCACCTATTTCCTACAGACATTGGTTCAAGACTCAAGAAGCTTTTGGTCAAGGAATGGAGGTGGCTACTTCCCATTTGATGGAAGTGGTGACCGAACTTGCAAAGATTGAAGCTGAAACCGGTAAGTTATTGCATCTGGATATCGAGCCGGAGCCGGATGGAATTCTGGAAAATTCCGATGAAATGGTCTGGTTGTTCACTGATTGGCTTTTGCCAAAAGGAGCTCCAGAGTTGGCAAAAGCCTTAGGGATTAGTGTAGAAGAATCAGAAACATTGATTAAGCGTCATATTCAGGTTTGCTATGATGTGTGTCATTTCGCTATCGTCTATGAAAAGCCTGAAGAGACATTTGAGAAGTTTGCGAAAGCAGGAATCAAAATTGGGAAGGTTCAGATCTCAGCAGCCTTGAAATTGATGTTGGATCAGGATAGAGGGGTTCTTAAGAATCAACTGTCTGAATTTGCTGAGTCAACCTACCTTCATCAAGTAGTGGGTAGAAATACGGATGGAAGCTTGATTTCCTATCCAGATCTTCTGCCGGCTTTGGAAAAACTGGAGGATGCGAAAGAAGAGGAGTGGAGAATTCATTTCCATGTTCCTGTTTTCATGAAAAAATATGGTGAGTTTGAATCCACCAACTTCCTGATTGAAGAGGTATTGAAAGTGCTTCAATCACAACCAGAATTAAGCAATCATTTGGAGGTAGAAACTTATACTTGGGAAGTTTTGCCTCCAGAATCCAGACTTCCTTTGGCTGAATCGATCAGCAGGGAATTGGCCTGGGTTATGTCACAATTGAATTAAGATGCAAAAGACTGTCGTTATTGATATCGTAGCTTTGTCCTCCAGAGTAATCGGAGAGCATACGCCATTTTTAAAATCTTGGATGGATAAGCAGAAAAAGGCCGTAGTTGAGCCTGTACTTCCTGCTGTTACTTGTAGTGCCCAATCCGCTTATTTGACTGGTGAAATGCCTGCCAAGAATGGAATCGTTGGCAATGGCTGGTATTTTCAGGATGAATGTGAGATCAAATTCTGGCGTCAGTCAAACCGTCTGGTTCAGTCTCCAAAAATCTGGGAAAAGCTAAAGGCCGAAAATCCTGAGTTTACCTGTGCCAATATGTTTTGGTGGTATAATATGTACTCTTCCGTGGACTATGCGGTGACTCCTCGGCCTTTGTATCCTTCTGATGGGCGAAAACTCCCAGATTGTCATAGCCAACCGATGGAGTTGCGAGATAGACTCCAAAAAGAATTGGGACAGTTTCCTTTGTTTTCATTCTGGGGGCCAAATGCTAACTCAAGTTCTACCAAGTGGATTGCTGATGCTGCTAAGAAGGTCGATGAATGGTACAATCCGACTTTAAATCTGATCTATCTTCCGCATTTGGATTATGGGCTTCAGAAATATGGGATTGATTTCGAAAATATCGGGAAGGATCTGAAGGAAATTGACGATATCGTCAAGGATTTGATCACCTATTTCGAAACTGCAGGCGCTCAGGTATTAGTGCTTTCGGAGTATGGGATTACCTCAGTTTCCAAACCTATTCATATCAATCGTCTCCTACGGTCTGCAGGATGGATAGAGGTGAAAAATGAACTGGGGCTGGAGACACTGGATGCTGGAACATCCAAAGCATTTGCAGTCTCGGATCACCAATTGGCCCATGTTCATATCCAAGATCCTGCAATCTATGATCAAGTGAAAAGTCTGTTGGAGAATACTCCTGGGATAGAGTTGGTTTTGGATGACAAGGGAAAGAAAAAATACGGATTGGATCATGAGAGATCCGGTGATTTGGTAGTAGTTGCTGATAAGGATTCCTGGTTTACATATTATTTCTGGTTGGATGATGCCAAGGCTCCTGATTATGCCCGATGTGTAGATATTCACAAAAAACCGGGTTATGATCCGGTAGAATTGTTTTTGGATCCGAAGATCAAAGTTCCAATGCTAAAAGTGGGATCGAAAGTCTTAAAGAAGAAGTTGGGTTTTCGCTATTTGATGGATGTGATTCCGCTGGAAGCGGGCTTAGTGAAAGGAGCGCATGGTAGAATCCCCGAAGATGATTTGGATAAGCCGGTGTTGATCGGAAGTGAAAAATTGGTCAAAGAAGGGAAAATCCAGCCTACTGATGTTTTTGATGTGATTTATAAAGCTGTAAAAGGCTAGGCAAGTTTCAGTTTCTCTTTGACGGACTGAATGTTTGCTTGCTTTTTGGGCTCTCTGTTCTTTTTGCAATACTCCGTGTGGTAGTGATGCTTATCCAGAAAAGTAAGCTGAAGCTCGTTCCAAGCTTGTTCAGATAGGTTGGGGTTGAAATGCTTCAGTTCTTCATACAAGGCATCCCCCTGTCTTTCGAAATCCTCCGTGCCTAGGTATTCCAAATCTGCATCGGCGATGATTCTTTCCAATTGATTGGTGGGGGATTGGGGGATTTGAGTGGCCATAATCATTCCACAGATTACTTTCAGGTCATCTGCATTGAGTTCATCTTTCAGGTATTGTTTGGCAATACCACAGCCGATTTCTTCGTGGTTTTTTGGGTTTTCGATAAAGCCTGTGTCATGAAAAAGGCAGGCCAGGCGGAGCAGTTCCAGTTCTTTTTCTGAGACGCCTTCGATTCGGGCCAAAAATTGGGCTTTTTGCAAGACATACTCGGTATGAGCCAGATTGTGGTAGGTCAGATAAGAAGGGAGATTTTCCAAGATCTCTCTGAATACCTTGGTTTTTAGCTGTTCAAAATCCATCATACATGTTTCTTTCCTACTTGTTTGACTACTCCTCCTTTGACTTCCTTGATCGTCTGCACATAGAAGAATGCTTTGGGATCAATTTCCTGAATTGCCAATTTGATCCGGTGCACCTCTAGCCTGGTCACCACGGTCATGATGATATCGCAAGGATGCTTGATATGAAAGGTCTCAGGAAGATAACCTCTTTCTCCTTTATATACAGAGATAGCTTTTCCGAAATCTTTCACAATAAGTTCTTTTACCTGCTCGTGCTCTTTGGAGATGATCGTGAGGGCAGTGTATTCTTCAAATCCTTCGACAATGTAATCTGTGGTTTTGATGGCCGTGAAGTAGGTCAATATAGAATACATGGCAGGTTCTATGCCAAAGACATACGCAGCAGAAAGCATGATAAGTGAATTGAGAAACACTGTGATCTCGCTTGCCGTAAGTGCTGAGTTTTTGTGAAAATATTCAGTAATCACTTCAAAACCGTCAATTAGTCCGCCTCCACGAATAATCAACCCAATGCCTGTTCCCATGAGAAACCCACCAAAAACAGCGATCAGCACTTTGTCTTCGGTGACGGTCGGTACCTCTAGAAAATAAAGGACCAGAACCAAAAGAAAGATTGAAAATGCGGACTGAACTGCAAAAGTCTTTCCGATCATTTTCCAGGCCATAAAAAGAAAGGGGAGATTGATCACGACCAAAAGGAGATTGAGGTCTATGCCCAAACCCAAATTGACCAAAATAGCGATCCCCGTGACTCCTCCATCCAGAAATTTATTGGGAAGCATAAATGCTTTGAGTGCTATGGCTGCCAAGGCTACTCCACCTATCGTGTAGATCAGAGAGTGCGGAGAAACGATGGACTTCCAATCAACCGAAGCAACTGACTTATCTTTCATCAAAAAGCCAGGTTAAAAAAGAATACAATTGATTTTGATTGAAGCATTTCAGTAGATCAGGTAGCAATTTCAAATGAAGAAAATAATTAATTGTTAGTTAGGCAAGGCCTCATTCTATTTATTTCCAGGAAGGAAAAAGCTGATGTGTCGAAACAGCCAAGCCACATTTCAGCTGTTTCGACACATTAGTATGAGTTTACTTGATACTAGTAGTAGTCGCAGGAGCGGCTTTGGTCCAAGAGCTAATATCCAGTTTTTTAGGGTTGGGGTAGATCTCATCCAGTGTGTTGCCGTCATAGATTCTACCGTTTTTGACCACTTTATTGACCGTGTTGGTGTTTCGGATATTTTCCAGCGGATTTGAGTCCATGATGACCAAATCAGCCAATTTACCAGCTTCGATACTTCCCAACTCTTTGTCCAATCCTAAGGCTTCTGCACCCAGTATGGTAGCGGTGCGTAGTGCATCCATGCTGCTCATTCCACCGCTGGCTACAGACCAAAGTTCCCAGTGATAGCCTAGTCCTTGGAGCTGACCATGTGAACCAACTCCTGCCAGACCACCTTCTTTGACCAGATCATTGACTCCTTCAGCATGCTTGGCGAAGACGTGGTCTTCTGGAGCAAACCAGCCTCCTAGACCTCCAGCTCTTCGTCTAGCTTTTGCATTTAATTCATCATATGGCGTAAATCTGTTCAACTTAGGGTCGTGAAGTGGACTTTCGGTGGTGTAATAATAGTTTTCAGCCCAAGGGCCTCCATAGGCAACCAAGAGAGTCGGTGTCACGGCCATTTTGCTTTCTGCGATGGTTTTGATCACATCGGAATAAAGTGGATGGACAGGAATCGCATGCTCATGACCCGGATAGCCATCAAATAGCTGCGTCATGTTGAGTTTGTAGTCAAGACCTCCTTCTGTGGTAGGCATTAGTTCTTGCTCTTTGGCAGCCATAATTACCCATTGTCTATGTTGGCGATTGCCCACTAGGTACATTTTGATGTATTGGGTATTGTAGTACTTGCTGTATTGTTTCAGTACATTTTTGGTCTGATCCAAGGACTTGAGATTGTACATCCAATATCCCACACCTGGTCCGGTAGAGTAGACACGAGGTCCTGGGATCATGCCCGCATCTACCATGTCTCCATAGGTCAATACGTCTGTGGTTGCAGTTTGAGGATCACGTGTGGTGGTGACTCCATAGGCCAAATTTGCTGCGTAAATCCAAACGGTATTCTTGTGGAGACCCCACGTTGGCCACATGTGTGCGTGAGTGTCTATGAATCCCGGAGTGATGGTCTTCCCTGTGACGTCTATAACTTCGGCTTTGCCAGCATCCAGTGATCCGGTCTTTCCTACAGCTTTGATTCGGTTGTTTTCGATCAGGACATCTCCATTTTCTATTACTTCTGTGCCATTCATGGTGATGATTCTGGCATTTTTGAGGAGAACAGATCCTTGAGGAGTATCTTTTGCAAAATAAACTTTGACTTGCTGCTCGGCAGGTTTATAAGTTTCCTGTTCTTTTTTCTTTGCCTTTCCAATGCTGTCGGCTTTTGCCAGCTCTTTATCTGCTTTAAAAAGTGAGTCGATACGCTTCTTTTCAGCTTTCGCTAATGAATCAGCCAATTTTACAGCGTCCTCCCCTTGTGCTTTTAACGTGGCCACGCTGTCTGCATCCGCCAACATTTTGGCCTTTTTGGCACTTTTGACAGAATCTTCTATAAAGTCTGCCCGATCTATATCGTAGACCCAGTGGCCATTGCCCAGGGACCAGTGAACTTTTTTACCATCCGCTTCCCAAGCCGGCCATTCTCCACCGATTTCTGTCAATTGTTTGGATGGGAAATTTGAAGCGTCTGGATTGCCTACATTGATGCTCGGAGTCTTTCCCGCAGAAGGGATTGTGACCACATAGATATTGTTATTTACTTGTGCCAAAGCTAGATTCCCTTCTGGAGCCATGAGAATTGTACTGGCTGTGGAAGGCCTCATTTGAGGCTCACGTGCCGAACTTCCCTCAGGCAGCATGCAATAATTCACAGCATCGGCAGTAGATCGAGGCATGCCCATGACATACTCCACAGAGCTGTATGTCTCATGGTGCTCATGATCGTCATGAGGGTCTGCGGCCGTTCCAAAAGGAGTGATTCCACTTATTTTTGCATATTCCTTTTTGTCCTTTCCATACCAATTGACACTGAGGAGAGTGCCTCCGGATCCATTGAGGAAAATCCTGGATGTGTCTTTGGTGAAATGGGCGTTGCCGATTCCACGGGCATCCATGATATGACGAAGCTCTCCGCCGGAAGCAGGAATCCACGCCAAAATGGATTCAGCGCCAGAAAAGCCCGGTCCTTCTGATTCCATCATCAATCGGCGATCTCCTTTGAATACGACTATTTTATTGTTTGGACCCCAGACAGGGCCAACGTAAAGTGCATTTTCGGAAGTAAGTTTGGTGATGGCCCCATTTCTCCCAAGGCTAGCTTTGTACAAGCTACCACCGTCAGTTTCATCCCAAGTAGTAAAGACCAGCTGCGTGCCATCAGGAGACCAAGAAGGCATGGCCTCGGTAAAGTCATGTTTGGTTACTCTTCTGGGTTCTCCATCAGGATAATCCATCACATAGAGTCTGTTCAATGCTGTGAATGCTAATTTTTTACCATCTGGAGAAGGCACTCCATCTCTGATCTGGGTAGCCAGTTTGGCTGTAGTATCTTTGATGGCGTAATTGAAATAAAGACGTGGTCCCATCGCAAGATTCACATCTGCCTCAAATGGAATTTCTGCTGCTTCAGAGCCATCTACTGGCAACTTCCAGATTTTGCCGCCATAGGAAGCGATTACATGTTTGCTGTCAGGAGTGAATGCCATTGCCGGTAGTACGCCCTGTGGAGCGATGGATTCCTGCTCATCTCGCTGGACTGGATAGGCTAACCAGTTTTCATCACCTGTTTCTAAATTTCTAAGGATGAGGCCTGTTTTTTCATGCCAACGACTGCCATAGACAAGCCATTTGCCATCTTTGGATAGGGTGGGGGTGAATGCTGAGCCATATCTACTGGTGATGCCCGTGACATTTCCTTCTTCAAAATCGTAGGTGCCCACTTGGTATTGAGGTAATAGGGCGTTGTAATTCCAGGCTCCACTTCTATATGAAAAATAAACCTTTTTGCCGTCTGGACTGATGACTGGATCTATTGTTTTCATGGACGAAGGAGAGTCGTTCAGCTCGATGCCTCCTCCACCATCTTTGTGATACATGAATAACTTATGGATTCTTCTCCCTTTGCTGACGACTATATAGTCTCCGTCAGGTGTCCAAGCAGCCCCGGGAACATCTCCATTTTTATCTTTCGTAACCTGTATGGTGTCTTTTTTGACCATATCTATATACCAAAGGTTGTCGCTACCCGCTCGGTCAGAAGTGAATAGGATCTTCTCTCCATCCGGGGAAAATCTCGGATGGGTCTCATAGGCCATGCCAGTAGTGATCGGGGTGGCTTTGCCTCCAGAGATCGGCATGGTATAGATGTCTCCCATCAGATCAAATGCTATCGTCTGTCCATCTGGACTGACATCCACACTCATCCAAGTCCCTTCTTGGGTCGTGAACTTGACTTCTCGCTCAGGCTTGAGTGGGAGATCCTTAAATTTTGGATAGTCCAATGAATCCTTTTTGGTAGAATCCGACTCCAAAATGTCCAGATTCATAGGTTTCAGATTTTCTTGTGTTCTTGGTACCATGGCTGCCACCGAGAGAGTGGTTCCCAAAGCTACCAAGAGTGCTGGCTGGGTAATTTTTCTCATAGATATTGGGTTTTACTGGTTTAGCGATAGAGATGAGCCATGTGCTTTTCCCCAGTTTTAGGAATTGGACTTGACTACTTCAAATACTTTAGCGGGTAAGGCTTTATTTTTCAAATTGATTTCTCCCATGTTCTGAAACTCAAAGTGCGCTTTGACAGCCTCTGCACAGCTTTCCAAAACCAAAATTTGTGCTGGCTTGGCCGCAGATTGGAGTCTGGCAGCGACATTGACCGTGTCTCCAATGACAGTATAGTCCAGTCTCTTGAGTGATCTGGAGCCGATATTGCCTGATACCATTTCGCCGGCATTGATTCCGATGGATACTTCAGGTCGGAAGTTTGTCTCTGGAGAAAATACCGGGAGCTGTTCCATTTTGTCACGGATGGATAGAGCTGTGCGGATGGCTCTTTCGAAGTGGTTTTCTCCCTGAAATACAGCCATCACAGCATCACCTATAAATTTGTCGACAATTCCTTTTTGCTCGATGATCTCCTTGACCATCAGGTCAAAATATTCATTGAGCAAACCGACGACGACATTGGGCTCTTCATTCTCAGAGATTTTGGTAAATGCTACCAGATCGATGAAAGCGACCGAGGCGTCAATGGTCTCATTTTCCATCAGACTGGATTCGAGTTCCTTGTTGCCCATAAAATTGAGCACTGTCTCATCCACATACATTTTGAGAATGTTGTTTTCGCGCATGGCTTTGAGGGTGGACTTGATCTGATTGCGATATTGGATGGTTTTGTCCAGCGTGATTTCCAAATCTCTGAAATCCACAGGTTTGGTGATAAAATCAAAGGCCCCAAGGTTCATCGCGGTGCGAATGTTTTCCATGTCACCATAGGCAGAGATGATGACCGTTTTCAGGAGGGAATTTTTCTCTTTGACTTTGGACAAAAGAGTTAGTCCATCCATCTCAGGCATATTGATGTCGCTGAGGATCAGATCTATATCTGTATGCTCCTCGAGGAGATCCAAAGCCTGCCTTCCATTGAGCGCAAAATAAAAGTCAAATTCTCCTTCACGGATGCGCTTGCGGAATTTCTGTTTGATCAGAATTTCCAGATCTGCCTCATCGTCCACTACCAGTATTTTGACCATTTTTAGAGTTATTTATTTCCTAGGATCATTTCTCCGATTTCTTTTTTAAGAGACTCAAAATCAATGGGTTTGGTGAAAAATTCCTTGGCTCCGGAATTCATCGCCTTTTCATAGTTTTGATTGTCTCCATAGGCTGAAATCATACTGACGGTGATGTCAGAAAATTTTGATTTGATTTTACCCAGCAATTCCAGCCCACTCATTCCCGGCATATTGATGTCGGAAAAAACATACACTACTTGGGGAGGGTCCTCGCTTCCCAGGATTTCCAGAGCTTGCTGACCCGAAAAAGCAAAGCACAGCTCCAGATTCCCAGATTTGATTTCCTTTCTGAATTTCTGTCTAAAGAGCAATTCTACGTCTTGCTCATCATCGACTATTAGTATTTTGCTTTTCATTGATTTGGAATTAGTATTTCAAATTCTGTAAACTCTCCAGCTTGGCTAGTCACATTGATTTCACCATTGTGACCTTTGGTGATGATATCATAGCTCATGGAAAGTCCCAGTCCTGTGCCTTTACCAGTGGGTTTGGTCGTGAAAAAGGGCTGAAAGATCTTTGCTTTGATTTCATCAGGAATCCCGTTGCCATTGTCTCTTACGCGGATTTCCACTCCGGAATTTGTCTTTTTGGTACGGACAGTGACTTTGGGGACAAAGTCCGGATTACCAGCTGCAGCCAATTCTTTTTTCTTTTCTCCAGCGGCATAGAATCCATTGTTGATCAAGTTGAGTAAGACTCTCCCGAGGTCTCCCGGGACTACATTTATTTTTTCCAAACTCGGATCTTCTTCGATTTTGAAATCAGCGGTGAAGCTCTTGTCTTTGGCTCTCAAACCATGATAGGCGAGTCTAAGGTACTCGTCTGCCAGTGCATTGATATCTGTAGGTTCTTTTTGTCCGGTGCTACTGCGAGAGTGTAGGAGCATGCCTTTGACGATGGAGTCGGCCCGTTTTCCGTGATGATTGATTTTGCCGAGATTTTGGATGACATCTTCGAGGATTTCCATAGCGTCTTCTTGATTCCCGGCTTCCAACTCTTCCTTCAGTTCAGTGAGCAGTTCTGTACTGACGTCCGAAAAGTTGTTTACAAAGTTGAGCGGATTTTGGATCTCGTGGGCGATTCCGGCGGTCAATTCTCCCAAAGAAGCCATTTTTTCTGCATGGATCAGTTGGGTTTGTGCTGCGGTTAGCTCTTTGATGGCACTCTCCAGTTCGTTTTTTTGCTTGGTGATTTCTTTGGTTCGCTGTGCTACTTGTCTTTCCAGCTGAGCCTTGAGCCGTTCGGTGATTTCAAATTCTTTTTCTCGCTGGAGGGCTTTTAGTTTTTCCAATTCCAGCGCTTTGCGCTGCTTGGTATTGATGATCCACATGGCGATCGCCCAGATAAAGGCGAATACTCCCGCAGCTTCAAAGTAATTGTGAAATTGGTCATAAAAGGACTGACTGATCATCCTGACTATAGCTTCTACTGTCTCCACGGCGAGGATTGGAAGCCAGGCATAGATCATCCCTTTTCTATGCTGAAGCTCTGGTGTGATGAGTGTGATGTAGGCGATCAATCCAGCCAATAAGATAGCTGCCAATGTGGCTACTTGGGATAAAAGCGGGATTTTGATCCCGATGATCGTAATCAATATGGCAGATGCGATCATTCCTCCTTTGAAGATTCTTTGCCATTCGGGTGAGACTTTGATCAGTCCCATCGGTCTGGAGAGATAGTAGAGTAGGATCAGTGATATTATGCTAATTACCATTGCTTTTTGCGAGTTGGTGGTCCACCGTGATGGGTGGCTTTAGGTTTTTGTGGGTAAAAAGATAGTGAAAATTGTTTCGGAATCGCTGCCAGTGCTGCTTAGTACCCGAATATCACCTTGATAGGACTTGATGATATCATAACTCAAAGATAAGCCCAATCCTGTTCCCTGACCAGTGGGTTTAGTTGTAAAGAAAGGCTGAAAGATCTTGGCGATAGCTTCTTTGCTGATACCTACACCGTTGTCAGCGAGTTCTATTTCGATGCCGTCCAGTATTTTTTTGGTCGACATGCGTACTTGTGGTTTATAGTTTTCGATGTCAGAGGACAGGGCCTTCTCATGGCTTGCCTGAAATGCATTGATGCACATATTGATCAAGGCTCGGGTCATTTCCTGACGGATGACCTCTATCTGAGGAAGTCCAGTGGCAAAATTTGTACTGTACTCCACTTCAAAGTTTGCATCCTTGGCTCTTAGTCCATGAAAGCTCAAGCGGATGGCTTCATCGCAGATCGTGTTGAGATCGACAGTTTCCTTGCTACCCATGCTGGCTTTGCTATGCTGGAGCATGGCTTTGACGATGGCATCGGCTCTCATGCTGTGAGTAGAGATTCGGTCGAGATTTCCCTGGATTTCCTTGGCGAGGCTTTTGGCGTCTTCAAAATCTCCTTCTTCGATCTCCTCGTTCATTTCATCCATGAGTTCATGAGAGACCTCCGAAAAATTCTTGACAAAGTTGAGGGGATTTTGAATCTCATGGGCAATGCCGGCTGTGAGCTCGCCGAGAGAAGCCATTTTTTCTGCCTGAATGAGTTGGGATTGGGTGGACTTCAGATTTTCGTGAGCCGAAGCGAGCTCTGTATAGGCGACTTCGATCTGTCGTGCATGCTCCAGTTCTCGCTCTTTGGCCTTGTCCCATTCGGCTTTGAGCAGACGGTATTTCATGTAGCGATTGAAGGGGTAGAGCAGTGATAGAATCAATGCGGTGTAGATCAGGTAAGCCCACCAACTCCTATACCAAGGCGGTAATACGGTAAATGAAAACTCAATCGGTTCGGTCCATCCAGTTGCTATTTCCTTGGCAGGGCCCGTATATCTTGCCCTAACTTTGAACGTGTAGTCCCCCTCCTGAATATTGCCAAAGGTCGCTGAGGTTCTTTTCAGCACTGGGCTCCATGTAGGATCATAGCCCTCCAAGATGTATTGATATTCAATCAGAAAAGGTCTGGCCAGCTCATTGCTCCCGTACTCGATATTGAGATGGTTGTGTTTGAAAGGCAATTTCAAATTGATGGGGATGGGGAAAAATGGACTGACACTGTCTAGCTGAATACCTTTAAATCGATCTTGAATCGCTAGCTTTTCCTCCTCGTCGAGTCTTTTTTTGAGTGTGATCAATTGGTCTGTGGCCCGGGTAAAAATATCAGTTTTGGAATCTTCCCTTACCGTCTCCCAAGAAAGAACCTCTTCATTGATCCTGACTTGCTTGATCAGTACCTGAGGTTTTTGGGTGTTTTCAGAGATTTTGTTGATGTCAAATCTCACCAGTCCTGTTTTGACACTTCCTGTTCCGGCCCAAAGTATGCCGCTAGAGTCTAAAAACATCCCATTTTGCCCATCTGTAAGGTCTTTTACAGGGTAGCCGGTGTCAGAGTGATAGACTTCCAGTTGCTGAATGACATGCGCGGAGTCTGGGTGGAATTCAAACGTGCTGATTCCGGTATTGGTGCCGACGGCCAGTCGCCCATCTCCCAAGTCCAACACCTGCAAAATCACATCATCCGGTAATCCATCTTGGCTTGATATGGTCAAAAATAGATCTTCCCCTTTCGCAGAATCCCAGGCTTCTATTGTTTGTTTTTTTTGTGCACTGAGATAGCTGAGCCCATTTTCCGTTCCGATCCAAAGATTACCCGCCTTATCCTCAGAGATCCGAAGTACACCGCTATCTGTGAGTCCTTGGTCGATGGAGTAGGTGGAGAATGTTTCACCGTCAAACCGTGTGACTCCACCATCCAGAGAGCCTATCCACAGGACACCCTTTTGATCTTCCAAAATACTGACTACAATATCTCCGGCCAGACCTTGCTCTTTGGTATAATGAGTATACTGCTCTCCATCAAAGCGAATCAGGCCGGTATCTGTGCCGATCCAGATGTAGCCCTGATGGGATTGGATGAGGGCATAGATTTCGTTGGAAGGGAGTCCCTGATCCGTCGAGTAATTGACAAATCTGTTTTTATCTAAAATGCTGAGGCCATTTCCGGCTGTTCCAAACCAGATCTTTCCAGCTTGATCTTCCAAAATACAGTAGACGATTTCCCCTGCCAGTCCATCGCTTGGAGTATAGGACAGGATAGATTTGCCATCAAATTTATTGACCCCTCCATCAGCAGTGCCGATCCATAGGTTGTGCTGGCTGTCCTCCATGAGGCTGAGGATGATATTGCCAGAAAGTCCCTGTTGGGATGTGAAATTGGTGAAAGCGATCCCGTCCAATCGGCTGGCACCACTACCGTCTGTGCAAAACCAAATTTTACCCATTTGGTCTATCGCTATGTCGGAAACATTATTGCCTACAAGGCCTTGCTCAGTAGTATAGGAGACAAATTGACTTCCCGTCCATTTGCTCACTCCCTGGTCTGTAGCAAACCAGATCGTCCCTTCTTGATCCTGCTTGATAGCTCGTACTACCATTCCTGCCAATCCATCCTGCATACCATAAGAGGTAAAACTAGTATTGTTGTATCGGGTCACGCCTCCGCCTAAAGAGCCAAACCAAAGATCCCCTTTCTGATCTTGAAAAATGCATCGAATCCGATCCGAGGCAAATCCATCACCTATGGAAAATGTCTCAAATTCTTCACCATCGTACCTAGCGACTCCTCCTCCATAGGTGCCAATCCAGAGATTTTTGTTCTTATCCTCCAAGATGCTGATGACTACATTGTCCGGAATGCCATCCTCCATGGTCCAGTTGGTAAATGTGCTGCCGTCATAGCTGGTGATGCCCTGTCCGCCTGTACCAAACCATATTGTCCCATCAGTGGCCTCATAGATGCTATAGACTACCTCATCGCCGATTTGCTCCTCGGTAAAGTGTGTAAAGGTTTTTCCGTCAAATTTGCTGACTCCATTGTCTGCTGTACCTATCCAGATATTTCCTCGTGAATCCTCGAAAAGACTCCTAATTGAGATACCCGCAAGCCCCTGCTCAATGCCATAGACCGTGACATCTGTACCATCAAATCGGTTGACTCCATCCCCATTGGTGCCAAACCAAATGTGTCCTTTGCTGTCGACAATAGCGCACTCTACTCCATCGATCGATAGACCTTCGTCGGACGTGAATCTTTTGAACTGCGAGATTCCTCCTTGTCCCAAAATCATAGTATTGCCAAGAGAGTCAAGAATAGGTTGGCCATTTCCATCGGTGAGTACTGGCAGAATCGTCGAGTGTGGGCGTTGAAGAAGAGGATGGATGACAGGAGCCGCTTTTTTTCCTACCTCCAGTAGCTTCGGTTTTTGATCATCTGGCAACTGAGAGATGGAGGTGATGCGGGGAGGAGACCAGTTGGTTGTCCTGCTGGCAGGCTGTTCTGTTTCCTGCTGGGAGCATGCTCCCAAAAAAAATAAGCAGATAATAAGTGTGTAAAAAAATGGTCTCATTTACTGAGTAGGTTTCTGGTCGGGAAATAGGAAAACTATGCTAGTGAATCCTATTTGGTGTTTTATTAAAGAGTCTGTATTCGAAAAATACAAAAACAATTTAGGTTTTGAGGTCATTTTTTGCAATTATGTTTTAGTGATAGGTTGCTGAAAACTACTGGAATTCAGTTGGCTGTCTGGATTGATAGCGCTGCTCCAGGTTTGAAGTAGTTGGGTTGGTTTCATGTGTTTTTCTCTTTATAGTTATATTCTTAGTCGGCTTGCTCTAATCCAGCCTAATGATGAAAGTACAGCCTTTCCCTTCCTCACTTTCCACCCTGATCATTCCACCATGAGCCTTGATGATGTCATAGCTCAGACTCAAGCCCAAGCCAGTTCCTTTTCCTGTGGGCTTGGTGGTAAAGAATGGTTGAAAAATTTTATCTCTGATAGAGTCAGGGACTCCGGGTCCATTGTCATGAACAGCGATCTCGATGCTGGCTATTTTATCTTCTGGGTGCTGTATTTGCCGTGTGAAAACCGTCACTTTTGCCTGCGATTTGGATTCGGGGCTTTTGTTATGTTCTGTGGCGGCATAAAAGGCATTGTTGAACAAATTGAGTAAGACTCGACTGATATCTTGTGCGATCAGTTCCTTTTGAGGCAAGTCAGGATCAAATACCGTCTTGAAATCCGCACTAAAGCTTTTGTCTTTGGCTCGAAGGCCATGAAAACTCAGCTTCAGACATTCTTCGACGAGATTGTTGAGGTTTACGAGTTCCTTTTTTCCATCGCTTTTGCGGCTGTGCTCCAGCATACCCTTGACGATAGAGCCGGCACGCTTGCCATGGTGAGTGATTTTAGAGAGATTGGCTTGAAGGTCTTTTGTCAGATCTGCGACTTCTTGGTAGTTGCCTTTGCCGATCTCTTCCTGGATTTCCTCTAGGATTTCTTCGCTTACTTCTGAAAAATTATTGACAAAATTGAGTGGATTTTGGATTTCGTGGGCGATTCCAGCTGTCAATTCACCCAGTGAAGCCATTTTTTCTGCTTGGATCAGCTGGGCTTGGGTGTTGATGAGTACTTGATTTTTTTCCTGGATGTTTTGAAGTGCTCTGGACTTGCCGAGTTCGTAGACCAGCAAAATCAGGAAGATGGTGATATTGGTGCCGAGGATAGAAGTGAAGTAAAAAGTCTGTTTTTTGTCCAGATTGTATTCCGGCTCTGGAATACCAATGCTTTTTTCCAAAAGCAATATTCCAAGCATCAAAGTAGCTGATACAATCACCCAAAAGATCGAGGCGCGCTTGCCTAAGATCAGCATAGCGACAGATGGCAACAGGAAAAAAGCAGCAGTGGCTGGAGAGGCGAGTCCTCCCTGAAGCCAGGCCTGAATCGGAAAGCTGATCGCAAACTGAATCAGGAAAATAGTGGCTGCGATTTTTTTGGGAAGCCCTTGTCGATAGGCTACAAGAATCAGCAGATTGATACATCCATTGACCAGCAGTAAGTATCCATTGAGTTTTGCCCCGATATCGATGGCTAGGTTGATTCCCAAAAAATTGGAAATGGCTGATATCAGCAAAACGGCCACAAATATTCTCTCGGAGCGGAGTTCGTCTCCGGTTTCCAATTTAGATTTGGGAATAAAATACTCTGTGATTTTTCGAAACATGGCTAAGCTTTGCTAAGAGAACCGAATAGTTTGCCATGCCGCTTCCATAGCACATAGATGAAGGTGCAATCGAGAAGAAAACAGGAAATACCGAGGAGCTGGACGAAGTGATTTTCTGGATAAAAGATGAACATGGAAACGGAGATGAGGCCTGTGCCGAGCATTCTGGACCAAGCCAACACCATCGAAAATTGTCCTGTATCCTTGGTTTGCATTAGCAAAAACACACACTGTAAAGACAGGATGACATTGATGATGTATCCCGAATTAGCACCAATGAGAGTGTCATATCCTTCTCCTCTATAGAAATAACTAAAGGCAATCCAAAAGAGAAAATTGACTATACAGAAAAGCGCAAAATGCTTCTTGGTTTCAGCATTCATGGGCTGCTTGGTGCCATACCTCAGGACAGAATAAAAAATAAAGCAATCCAGTAAAAAGGCTGCTTGATAGCTGAGAGCAAATAGCAATCCTGTATTGGGATGATAGATCCAGCTCCAGACAAATTCCCAGCCGATATTTGCTCCTGCTACGTAGGCAGGCATTTCTACAAATTTTTTCTTGCGAATCTCCACTACCAAAATCACATAAGCCACGACCCAAAACAGGCAGCCAATACCATTGAAAATGAGACCTGCCAGAGCATATTCTTCAAAGTTGATCAGAGGTTGGTTCATATCAGTGCGTCGTAGGTTCCCAATCCTTGGTCAGGGATTTGGGGAGGTAAAAATTGATAATGGATTTGTTGCTCATTCTTCGCAGCATCAGTGTGAGTGCGAGCCTGGTGACAAATTGAAGCACCATGGAAAAGACCAGACTTTTGTCTAGAATCTCTCCGATCTTCGTGATTCTCTTGAGCTTTTTCTGAATGGAGTCGATTTTTTGCTGTTCGATAGGCTCTACTCCCAGTAGATCCGAAACTTCCTTCCCCATCATCAACCGCATCAAAGCAATGTTGGAATTACTACCCAAAATGGGTTTGGATTTGACGTCCTGAAATTGCCTAAGAGCTCGGACCAATTCTTTGGCGTGAACACTGGGAGCCATTTCTTTGTCGAGAATGCTATGACCCAGCTTGAGAGCATCTTGAGAGTTTTTGGGGATAAGATCTTTGTCTAGCCCTACGATATGACCGACTACCCGCCAGCAATGGATGTAGGCCTCGAGCTCTACAGGCTCAAATTCGATCCCGATTATTTCTAAACCTTCAATGACGAGAGCCGAAAAGGACATCAGAGTGCCAGCCAGATCTTCCTGATTGATAGGTTGGCCAAATTTCTCATCTTCCCAATGATGCTGCTTCAGAAAAAAGCGAATCGTCGCATGGATCAGTCGTACTTTTTGAGTGGAAACGAGCCCTTTTCCCTTTGGACTCAATCCATCAGGAGACATGGCAAAAACCACAAACTGTGCTGTCTCAGCAATTCGTCTCGAGTATGTGTCGAGCGAGCCATCTTTCTCATTGAGTCGGGCAGTGCGATGGAGCACTTCCGCACCTCTTGCGCAGGCGTAGCATTCTGGCAGGGATTTGTAGCACAGGAGTAAGCCAATCCAAAATCCATGTCGCAGATAAATCTGCTGTCCAAGTGCAATCAGGTCCGGATCTGCCCAGTCAGGTAGCTGAGCTGAAGTATCAAAGTAATGATGCAGTTCGGCAGGAGCCATAGGTGGGAGGTGATTTCGGTCTTTGACGATCGATTTGAATAAGTGGTTGATTTCACCTTCCTCATTTTTGGACATGATGGTTGCCACCGTATTATCAGCGAGTGGGTCCATTTGAGTCCTTTTATGATTCAGCTTTTGACTGTTCCAATCAGAAATTTCTTGAGTATTGATTTCTGCTAATTTTTTTAGAGCCCTGTTTTTAATTCGGACATTTTTGATGACAAAGGCCATAGAAACTGCTACAAAAAGAATTGCGAGTAGAAGAAGAATCTGACCTAGCATAAAGCGTTTGATTTAGAAGAATAGTAGTAGCATTACTCAGGGGTATACTCAATTAAAACAGGGTGGAATCTAAAACTGATAGCAGCAAATCTTATTTCATATCTGACTGGATAATACCGCTAATCCTCTACAAAATACAAAAATGACCTTTGAAAAATACTTTTTGAGGATATAAATATGAATTTACGTGATCTGCTCTCTCAAGAGCAAGCATGAGAAGCTAAAAAGTTATTCAAATTTGACTTTACTCGGTGTATCCTTTACTCAAATTGCCCCACTTGATATAAAATGGATCGGGACTTCGCAAAAAAATGAAGCTTGGAGCCAATGGTTATGTGGCCAATGAAAAATGTTGAAAAAAAACCTCCGGCATATGACCGGAGGGATACTATTCATCTTAATCAATAAGCTCTTGCAGCTCCGTCTTCGCTGGAAGAATCTGCGGCTCCTACCCAAGTGCCGAGGCTTGGGTCAAACGTAATCCCCATCAACACACCAAGATTAGTAGTTGGTCGTAGGGTATGCCCCATTTTTTCCAATGCTTGTCGCGTATCTGGGGAAAGCAAATTTCTCTCATACACGATCTGATTGGGTAGCCACTGATGATGGATTTTCATAGCTTCTATAGCCCGGTCGATCCGCATGTCATACGCCAAAACAGCCAGTACTGTCTGAAAAACGGTGTTGATGATAGTCCTTCCTCCCGGACTTCCGATTACCAAGTATGGTTTTCCGTCTTTGGCTACAATAGTCGGAGTCATGCTGGAAAGCATCCGTTTCTCAGGAGCTACCAGATTGGGATCTGAGCCAATTTGGCCAGTTTCAGTAGTCACTCCCGGTACAGGGTTGAAGTCACCCATTTCATTGTTGAAGATAAATCCGAGTTTGGAAGATCCCATTTTGACACCATAGGAATTTTCCAATGTATAAGTGAGTGAGACTGCATTTCCATCCTTGTCAGTCACCGAAAAATGAGTGGTATGATCGCCTCCATACAGCTGCCCGTACTTGGCGGGATCACTTGGAGAAGCATGATTCATATCCAGACTTTTGAGCCTTTCCTGGGCAAAATCCTTTGAAATCAGCTTGTCTACAGGCATGTGGGGATTGAAATCAGGATCTCCCAGGTGCTCGGCCCGATCTGCAAATGCTCTGCGCATGGCCTCAGCAACCAAATGAACATAAGGAGTAGAGTTGAATTCGATGGAAGTAATATCTGCCGCTTCCATCAGGTTCATCATTTCCAGGAGTGCGACACCTCCCGAACTCGGTGGAGGCATGGAGAAAATTTCAAAATCGTTGAATGTCGTACGGAGTGGTTTTCTTTCTACGGCTTCGTATTTGGCCAAGTCTTCTTGAGTGATGATCCCTCCGTTGGCCTTCATGTAAGCTTCGATCTCCTCGGCGACTTTCCCTTTGTAGAAGCCATCTCGGCCATGCTTTTTGATTTCATCCAGAGTCTTAGCGAGAGCTGGCTGTTTCCAGAGTTCACCTGGAGCGACGATTTCTCCATCTGCACCTCGGAAATAGTTTTTCATGATGTCCCAAGAATCATCTCGATCTGACATCCTCAAAGCAGCTCGGTACAAGCCCCAAGACATGGGAAAGCCTTTCTTTGCCAATTTCACAGCAGGATCTACGACCTCTTTCCATGAAAGCTTGCCATACTTTTGATGAGCTTGGTAAAGTCCAGCGACAGTTCCGGGAACTCCGACTGAAAGCAATCCGCTATGGTTGGAGTTGTCTTTGATATTTCCATTTTCATCCAAAAACATAGTGGGACTAGCTGCCAAAGGAGCTTTTTCCCTGAAATCAAACGTGGTGACATCGCCGTCTGATTTCATGAATACAATAAAACCTCCGCCTCCGATATTTCCGGCTTCCGGATGGGTCACTGCCAATGCAAAGGCTGTAGCAACTGCGGCATCGATGGCGTTGCCACCTTGCTGTAGGATGTCAATTCCCACCTCGGATGCCAGATAATGATCCGAAACGACCATTCCATTTTTACCATAAGTTTGAGAAAAGGCATAACTGGGCAAGAGAAGAATGCCCAGCATGAGAGCAATCAAAGTACGTTTGGAGTGATTCATTTTAGTTGGTAGGATTGATTCGTTGGATGGATAGGATGATAACGTTTTGGATAGGTCGATTGCGTGAGTCTGTAGGGACTGCTGCAATCGCGTCGATGACTTCCAAGCCAGATAGGACTTGTCCGAAGACCGTGTAGCTCTGATCCAGATGTGGTGTGCCTCCAATAGTCTGATAAACTTCTCGGTGAGCAGCTGGAATCTCGTATTTCTCAAAATCCTCATAGGAATTCACCTGGGCCTCCATCCTTTCAGAAAGAGTTTTTACCAAAACACTGTCTTTGGCTTCTCGGGCATTTTCAAGAGAGTCATACAGAGGTTTGATTGAAGCATCATTGATAGCAAAATGTCTCTGTAGATAGGTATTGATCCGATTTTGGTTGTGTGTCAAAAGACTGTCATTTTGGATCTTACCCTGCACAATGTAAAACTGGGTGCTACTAGAAGCCCTTTCGGGATTGTTGGTACGGGCTGCGCCCAAAGCTCCTTTTTGGTGGAATAGGTTCGGGCGGATTTCAGCTGGTACTTGATAGGGCAAATCATTCTCTCCGACAGATTCTCCAGGTTTGGCATGTTTGCTTTCAGTATCTCCTGCCTGAATCATAAAGTCCTCGATCACCCGGTGGAAAATCAAACTGTCGTAAACCTGGTCTTCTACCAGTTTCAGAAAATTGTCCCGATGCTGTGGAGTTTCATTGAAGAGTTCCAAGACCATTGTTCCAAAATTGGTCTGGATTTCGATTTGAGGCCTTTCCTGAGCAAAAGTTTGAAAGGAAATCAGGGTAAAAAATATGCAGGCATAAAGCTGTTTCATAGGTTTTTATCGATCGGTTTTTCTATACATAAACTTCAATCCGCTCCAATCCTCATCAATTGCTGCTACTTTGACATCCACCAGCCCTTGGTCAAGACCATATTGCATAATCTCATATTTTCCGATGTCTGTTGCTATGCTGGAGCTTTGCTTTGGCCAACTTACCCAAAGAATTCCATCTTTTTTCAAGAATTTGATGGCTGTGGTCCAACCTTCTTTTAACTCGCGCTCACTCTTGACAAAGAGATGGACAAAATCCAGTTTTGAAACTCTATCAAGATGCTCCAGCAGATCGACTTTCTCAGGCAACAATTCAAAAAATGTAGCATAGGGTCTAGGCATCTGCCATGCCCAAAGCTGCATCCCGGTTTTGATTCCGAGTTTTTTGAATAGAGGGGTAGCTGAATATCCGGAATTGGCCATTGGTGCTGAAGTGCGGAGAAGGTGATAAGTTAGGGAATTCTTCACATTATCGGCTGAAATGCCCATTCTTCCCTGTCTCTTGAAGCTGGGTTCTGCCAACTTGTCATTTTTTCTCGTTTGGAACAGGCATTGATAATTCCCCACTGTCAATTATTGTATTCACTAAAACGATTTATACCCATGCAGGAAAAAGGTACTATCTCGATCCATACCGAGAACATTTTCCCGATCATTAAAAAATTCTTGTACTCTGACCATGAGATTTTTCTCCGTGAGCTCGTATCCAATGCCGTGGATGCGACGCAGAAAATCAAAAGATTGGCGACGCTCGGTCAGTACAAAGGAGAGCTAGGAGATGTCAGAGTGAAGGTTTCCTTTGACGAAAAAAAGAAGACCATCACTATCTCAGACCAAGGTCTGGGAATGACAGCTGAGGAGATTAAGAAGTATATCAATCAGATTGCTTTCTCCGGTGCTACTGAGTTCGTCGAGAAATTCAAAGATGCCAAGGATGCCAATGAGATCATCGGTAAGTTTGGATTGGGTTTCTATTCCGCTTTCATGGTGGCCAAGACCGTGGAAATTCACACGCTTTCTTATCAAGAAGGTGCAGAGCCGGCTATCTGGACTTGTGATGGAAGCACGGAGTTCGAGATCAAAAAAGGCAAAAGAAAAGAAAGAGGAACTGATATCATCTTGCATGTCAATGAGGATTCCGAGGAATTTTTGGACAAGTGGAAGCTTCAGGGAATCTTGGACAAATACTGTAAATTCTTGCCGGTTCCTATCCAGTTTGGGACCAAAACCGAATCCGTAGAGGATGGAGTGGATGACAAAGGCGAGAAGAAATACAAGTCTGTCGAAGTTGATAATATCATCAACACTACCTCTCCTATCTGGACCAAGTCGCCAAGTGATCTGAAGGATGAGGACTATTTGGCTTTCTACAAGGAGCTCTACCCGATGTCTGAAGATCCGCTATTCTGGATTCACCTGAATGTGGACTATCCTTTCAATTTGACAGGGGTGTTGTACTTCCCGAAAGTCAAAAATGACTTCGAATTGCAGCGCAATAAGATCAAATTGTTCAGCCGCCAGGTATTCATTACGGATGAGGTGAAAGACATCGTTCCTGAATTCTTGATGTTGCTTCATGGGGTGATCGACTCTCCAGATATTCCTTTGAACGTGTCTCGAAGCTTCCTACAGGCGGACGGCAATGTGAAAAAGATCAATAACTATATCACCAAGAAAGTAGCTGATAAGTTGGCTGAACTGTTCAAAAAGGACAGAAAAGCCTACGAAGAGAAGTGGAGTGATATCGGATTGTTTGTGAAATACGGAATGATCTCCGAGGACAAATTCTACGAAAAAGGAAAAGACTTCACGCTTTTGGAAAACACCAACGGTGAATTCTTCACCATGGATGAATACAAGGAGAAAGTAAAAGCCATCCAAACTGATAAAAACGACACCACTATTTTCTTGTATGCCACTGATGTAGACAAGCAGGATAGTTTCATCGCATCAGCGAATAAAAAAGACTATGATGTCTTGGTGATGGATTCTCCGATTGATAGCCACTTTATCCAAAATGTGGAAACTAAGCTGGAGAAAGTTCAGATGAAGCGTGTGGATGCTGATGTAGTAGAGAAACTGATCCAGAAGGAAGATTCCTATGCCAACCTACTGACAGAGGATCAAAACAAGCAGGTAAAAGAGCTGTTTGAGAAAGCGATCGGCAGTCAGACCTATACCGTGGAGGTAGAAGGCCTAAGTCCCGAGGAGCTTCCGGTGACCATCACGATGGAAGAATGGATGCGCAGAATGAAGGATATGGCGCAGACTGGTGGAGGCCCGATGAGTTTCTACGGTCAGATGCCTGATAACTATAAGGTAGCTATCAATGGTAACCACCCAGTGGTCGATAAGATTTTGAAAGCTGATGGAGAAGAAGCTCAGATTCAATTGGCGAAGCAAGCCTTTGACCTGGCCAAGCTTTCCCAAGGTCTCTTGACCGGTAAAGACTTGACTGCTTTTGTCAAGAGAAGCGTGGAGCTGCTTTAATCTATATCGCAACTCTCCAAGGGTTCTATCCCGATAACTATCGGGACCTTGGAGAGTTTGTCTATTTATTAATCCCCGTCATTTGGCTGGGATTTTTTGTTTGGATTTTCGCAAACTGACTGGGCGCTTTGGTACTAATCCATTAGGTCTGAATATTTTTTTAGGAGTTTGTAGTTTAAGGTTGAGGAAGTTTTCCTATGTTTTTAAGAAAGACTGAGACGGTCTTGTATTATTTTTTTGTGAAAAAGAGACAAGAAATGTATCTGATAATCATAAAAGACAAAAAATTCATAAATTAGGTCAAATGCTTTATTCTTAAAACTTATAAAATCAAAAGCGTATGACGAAAATCAATACACTGAAACTTCGGCTTTTGGCACTGTCATTTTTATTGCCATTGTCGTTGTTTGCACAGGAAAAACCCAATATCCTGGTGATATGGGGTGATGACATCGGCTGGAGCAATGTAAGCTTCCTCAACAATGGTCTGATGGGTTACAAAACCCCAAATATTGACAGAATTGCCAATGAAGGGGCAACTTTCACAGACTGGTATGGACAGCAGTCTTGTACTGCGGGAAGAGCCGCTTTTATATTGGGGCAGCATCCTTTCCGAACTGGTCTGTTGACCATCGGTATGCCCGGAGATCCTCACGGGATTCAGGATAGTCAGCCGACCATCGCTGAGCTGCTAAAACCACAGGGCTATGTCTCAGGTCAATTTGGCAAAAATCACTTGGGCGATAGAGATCAGCATTTGCCTACCAATCATGGTTTTGATGAGTTTTTCGGAAATCTCTACCACCTTAATGCTGAAGAAGAACCAGAAGGATATTACTATCCAAAAGATCCTGAATTCAGAAAGGAATTCGGTCCTAGAGGTGTGCTGAAAAGTAGTGCCGATGGGCCGATTCAAGATACGGGACCCTTGACAAGTACCAGAATGGAGACTGTGGACATGGAATTTGAAAATGCCGCTGTTGAATTTATTAAAAAAGCACATGCCGACGGAAAGCCATTCTTCGTGTGGCTGAGTGCTACGAGAGTACACGTATGGACGCACTTGAAACCTGAAAGTGATGGTGTGACAGGTATTGGGCTCTACCCAGATGCGATGGTCGAGCATGATCTGGCTGTTGGCCGCATGTTGGATTTATTGGATGAATTGGGGATTGCAGACAATACAATTGTTATGTATTCTACAGATAACGGTGCTGAGAAATTTACCTGGCCTGATGGAGGTTCCAGTCCATTCCGTGGTGAGAAAGGAACCACCTGGGAAGGTGGATTCAGAGTGCCTACAGCTATCAGATGGCCAGGAGTCATCGAGCCAGGGACAGTTTACAATGATATTTTCTCCCATGAAGACATGATGCCAACTTTGGTAGCAGCGGCTGGAGAACCTAATATTGTCGAGAAAGTAAAAAATGGCTATCAGGCTAATGGAAAAACATTCAAGCAGCACTTGGATGGGTACAATATGATGCCATACTTCAAAGGTGAAGTGGATGAGTCTCCGCGAAAAGAGATTTTCTATTTTGATGCAGGAGGTAATCTAAATGCCATTCGCTATCAAAATTGGAAACTACACTTCACTATCATGGAAGGTGCTATCAATACCGCTTATCGAAAGTCTCCGAGCTGGCCACTAGCGATCAATTTGAGAGCTGATCCTTATGAGGTTTCTTTTGAGTCTGGAATGTATACCAGATGGTATGGCGACAATATGTGGCTATTTGTACCAGCTCAGCGCTATGCATCCAACTTCCTCTCTACATTTAAGGATTTCCCACCGCAGACAGGTTCGTCTCTTTCCATCGACAAGGTGGTACAGCAGTTGACTCAGCCATCGAGGAATTAAGAGAAAAATAACTAATTGAAAATACTTAGAAGCTGATCAATTTTGGTCAGCTTCTTTTTTATGGCATTCAGGTAGTTACAAAAATCTCGGAGGATTTAATTTCTTGCCTTAGTCCTCTTAGGTGATACCTAGTCTTTTCATACAAAATCCATGAATAGTCCTTGAAATTATTAAATTTGATCTTATATAGTTCCATTTTTATTCCATCTAGTTAAATTGAACATTTACAGCCAACTGACTATGAAAAAAATCTTTACAAGTTTTGTCATTTTTATGGGAGCCTTGGGCTCTATTCAAGCGCAGGATGATGCTGCCGAACTCGCCAAAAAACTAGCCAACCCCATCGCATCTTTGATTTCCGTGCCTTTTCAGAATAATACGGATTATGGAATAGGAGATTGGCAAGGCACTCGGAATACCATGAATATCCAGCCGGTCGTGCCGATTTCTATTACTAAAGACATCAACCTTATCACACGGATGGTATTGCCTGTGGTCACGCAGTACAATATTACAGCTCCAGGTGAAAAGCAAGCGGGCCTGAGTGATGCGGTAGTCTCCGCATTTTTCTCCCCGGTTAATTCTGAAAAGCTTACCTGGGGAGTAGGTCCAGCTTTGCTATTGCC
The DNA here is from genome assembly GCF_000429465.1 of Algoriphagus vanfongensis DSM 17529. GTDB lineage: Bacteria > Bacteroidota > Bacteroidia > Cytophagales > Cyclobacteriaceae > Algoriphagus > Algoriphagus vanfongensis. Next base: position 178,621 of record NZ_AUBX01000016.1, read on the forward strand.
GACAGGATCCAATGATTATCTGACAACCAAGAAATTTGGGATGGGTCCTACAGCCGTGGCTTTGAAGCAAACCAATGGCTGGACCATCGGGGGACTTGTCAATCAAGTCTGGTCTGTAGCAGGAAATGCCGATCGCCCAGATGTCAGTCAGATGTTTGTACAGCCTTTTTTGGTGTACAACTGGAAGTCGGGAGCTGGCATAGGAGCTAATATGGAATGGACTCAAAATTGGAAGGCTTCGACTAGCACTGTTTGGTTAAATCCGACTTTCAGTGCAGTCACCTCCCTTGGTAAACAAAAGACTCAGTTCGTAGTAGGTCCTAGATTCAATCTGGCTGCTCCAGATGGAGGAAAAGCAGATTGGGGATGGAGAGCGGTATTGATCTTTTTGTTTCCTAAATAAGAGAAGGTCTTCCGTTTTTTCTTTTACTAAAAAGCTTCGTACACATTAAAATAGAAGCCTTTGGCTCCGTATTTTCCCCAGGCGTAATCAATGGTGATATTGGAGCGGGAGTGCTTATTGTACATAAATCGTAAACCGAGCCCGGCGGCCGGCTCGATAAAGTCAAAAAGCTTGATAGAAGCATCTCGATTGGATGCTGTATTGGTATTGACAAATACGACCCCTCCAAATGTGTCTTTGTGTTTTTGGATGGGAAATCGGTATTCCAGCTCCGAATAGAGCATGCCTTGACCTCTCCATCTGCCCTGTGGATAGGCACGTCCAGATCGCCCAAACTGATCCCAGCCTATGGAGGGTAGATCCAAATAGGGAAGGTTCCCGCTTGTCATCATTGTGCCATAGGCCCAGAATGCCAACAAATGTCGCGGACGCTTTTTGCTGAGAGAAAAATAGTCTCGATATTCTAGCCAAAGCGTGGAAGAGTTTTGACTACTTCCCAAAAATTCAGGGTTGATCCGGTAGGAAATGAAAGCATACCTGCCTTGATAGGGATTGATTGAGTTGTCTCTACTATCCCACAGCGCATTGAGTGAGATACCGCTCAGAGTGTATTTTTCAGGATCAAAACCCTTATCTATCGAATAGGCATAGTGTGAAGTGATAGCAGGCGGCACAGTGTCCAAGTCCAGTAGCTGATCATCTATTTTGCTGTGAATGTCCAAGTGGTAGCCTATCCCCAGAAAGTAGCGGGTATCTCCGATTCTTTTAAGGGCAGTTTCATGGAGCCTGAGATAATTGAATTTCATCATTTGCTCCTCGTTTATTCCTTGCGAAAAACTACCGTCCTCATATTCAAATCCAGTACTGACCAGTTTGGAAGATTGTGGTCCCGTGCCTAGTCCAAAGGTGGGTTGGGAAAAGATGAAATACCTCCAATCTCCCATGAGATTCCAAGAGTCATTAAAGAGGAAAACATTGCTTTTGGCTGTAAGGAGCAATTGTTTTTTGGTGGTATAGATCGCCGTGGCAACCATGGTGGAGCGATGGGTGTTGGAGGCAGGTCCCATGAGCCAATTGGAAGACGCAGCGACTCCAAACATAAATCCAGTCGCAGGGGTGGAAGCTATGGCGGGAAGTGGAAGAATGGAAAAATCACGGATTCCTCGGGTGGTGTCCGACTCTGTGGTTTGGGCCTGAGCAGCCATTGTCAACAATACGAGACAGAAGTCACAGAAGATCTTTGACCTGACTTTCATGGGATGCTAGTTTCTATTGTTCCAGGCGGACCCAAAGACGATGTACCAGCCAAAGTCATTTTTAGACCAAGCTACATCGATACCTGTTCTGATTTTGAATTTTCTCGCTATCAGATATCGAAACCCAGTACCATAGTTGACTATCGACTCTGCATCACCAAAGCTAATGTCCTCGCTGGGAGCCTTGCTGATGCCGGCAAAAACCAATCCGCTCCACCTTCTGGTGAAATCATAGCGCTGTTCGGTTTCCAAAGTATAGGCAGCATCTCCCTGATAGCGGGACATAGGTACTCCCCGAGCATTGATAGCCGGTTTGAGGTAAAATGGAGCATCTCCTCCCTGTATCTTGGTTTGCAGTCTGAGTCCGCTGACCCATTGTTTTCCGAATTGCTGATAATTGAATACAGAGAAATTCAACGTGTGAAAGCTATAGTCACTGCCTGTCCAACTGTCATTGACCAAAAAATCACCGGCTAAATACCAGCCTTGATTGGGAGTGAATAGGTTGTCTCTTTTGTCAAAATCTAATGTAAGTCCCAAGCTGCTGAGATTGGAGTCTAGGTCTTTGTCCTTGACAAAATCAGGCAAAGGGATCTGATCAAAATTTGCACTGACTCGATTGCGGGCAAATAGGTAATCCAACCCGAGATATAGATCCGAATTGCCAAGCTCTCTCATGATCGAACCAAATATCCCGGATGCCTGGAAGTTGAATCCAAATTTTTGCTCCCCCACTACTGGCAAAACTCGATAAAAGTCCATGTTGACATCTCCGTGGGCTACGCCTATTCGGTATTTGAGCTTGTGCTTGGGAAGTGATGCGATCCGCATCCCTCCGACAAACCAAGACTTGTTTCGGGTATATCCGCCAAAAGCCGCAGTAATATCCGGAGCCACATACTTGGTGCTGTCCTGGTATTTATTGGGCTGGATAAAGATCGGGGTCAGCATCCCTCCGATCCCACCGAGAGCAGGCTCTGTGATCAATTGTGCCAAAGGGATGAAGCCGTGATATTCGATCAGAAATCGGCTCATATCCAACTGTCCGTCCAGCGAATCCTTAAAGACCTCCAGTCCAAACTTTGCTTTTTTGTCTTGCGCAAAACTTGCTTGGTTAAAAATCCCGATCAGTAAGCCTATAAAAAGTAATCGTTTCATGAGATGGAATACAGGTTTAGGTACAATACAAGATAGGGCGGAATTTGGATAATGATAAGGATGAAGCAGTAAATGATTCGAGAGAGCCTGATTCATATCTCATTCCCCACTTACGTACTAGGGTATTTGGCGAAAAAGCTTATTTTTGTCCATGCTTTCCAAAAAGACCAAGTATGCTCTCCATGCCCTGACCTATCTGGGCAAGCATCGTGAAGAAAAGACTGTATTGATCCAGGATATCGCTGAGGAGCACGGGATTTCTCATAAGTTTTTGGAAAATATCCTGTTGGAACTCAAAAAAGCCGGAATCCTTGGAAGTAAGAAGGGCAAAGGTGGAGGATATTATTTGATCAAAGAGCCCATAGACATACCTCTATCGAAGGTTATTCGACTTTTAGACGGGCCCATCGCCTTGCTTCCTTGTGTCAGCCTTAACTACTACGAGCCCTGCGATGAATGCAAAGATGAAGCTGTATGTGGGATAAACAAGGTCATGATCCAAGTCAGGGACGAGACGCTTAAAATATTGGAAAACAAGACCTTGGAAGATATTTTGAAAACTTAACAAAAATTTTTTGGCCATAAACCCTATAAAATAAATAGGGTTTATATACTTTTGTAATTCATTCCCGTATGTAGCTATATGATTTTAGATCAGCCACTCAAAAAATGGTTTGTTTCCAAAAAAGGAACAGACAGTAATCTTAAAAGTCTGCTCAAGTCGATTTCTTGGCGGATCGTAGGGACGATAGATACGATAGTGATTTCCTACTTTATCACCGGGAAACTAACCATGGCACTATCGATCGGATCGGTCGAGGTCTTTTCAAAAATTCTCCTTTACTACCTGCATGAGCGGGCTTGGGAGCTTTCTACCAAAAACAAAGAAGATGAGCCTACAGAAAAATATGCATGAACTAGAGCAGAGACTGAATGGTCTCAGCGCCTCTGAGGGTTTGGCTTTGATGGCGGATCTCTTTCCGGGCAAAGTGGTTTTTTCCACTTCTCTGGGGCAAGAAGATCAGGTCATCACTGAATTGATCGCCAGCCATCAGCTACCCATTCATATCTTCTCTCTAGATACAGGACGCTTGTTTCCGGAGACTTTGGAGCTTTTGGGTAGGACTGAAAGCAAATACAAAACAAGAATTCAGGTCTATTATCCCGAGCGGGAATCCGTGGAGAAGCTAGTTGCCGATAATGGGATCAATGGCTTTTATAATTCTGTAGAAAATAGAAAGTCTTGCTGCTTCGTCCGCAAAGTTGAGCCGCTCAAAAGAGCTTTGGCGGGAAATGAAGTGTGGGTCACCGGGCTTAGAGCTGAGCAAAGTGCCAATCGTGGTGGGATGAAGCGAGTAGAATGGGACGAAGGCAATCAGATTCTAAAGTACAATCCCCTGTTGGATTGGACCTACGATCAGATGCTGGATTATATCAAAGAGAAAGGGATTCCTTACAATCCACTTCATGACAAGGGCTTCATCAGTATTGGCTGTGCACCTTGTACCCGAGCGATTCTCCCAGGCGAAGATGCCAGAGCCGGTAGATGGTGGTGGGAAGACTCGAAGAAGGAGTGTGGATTGCACGCGAAATAAGACTCAAGTTACTAGACACAAGACTCTAACATCCGATATTCAACATTCGAAATTGAAAAATAAGGGTGTTCGGGCCTTCTAATAATGAATGATGAACGCAAAATTTCGAAGATGCCTAAATCATAAATCAAAAAATCGTATTTCCTATGTCAAACCTATTTATACCAAATCCCAAAGAGGCAGAGTCCATTCACATCCTGAGGGAAGTGGCAGCGCAATTTGAGAGACCTGTATTGCTTTTTTCAGGAGGGAAGGATTCCATCACACTTGTGAGATTGGCGCAGAAAGCGTTCTTTCCTGCCAAGATTCCTTTCCCACTGTTGCATGTGGATACAGGACATAATTTCCCTGAGACGATAGAGTTTCGTGATAAATTAGTCGAAGAATTGGGCTTGGAGCTCATCGTCAGAAATGTACAAGACTCCATCGATCAAGGAAAAGTACGAGAAGAAAAAGGTCGCTATGCCAGCCGAAATTCCCTTCAGACTACGACGCTATTGGATGCCATCGAAGAGTTTAAGTTTGACGCATGTATCGGTGGTGCCAGAAGAGATGAGGAGAAAGCCAGAGCCAAAGAGCGGGTATTTTCAGTAAGAGATGATTTTGGTCAGTGGGATGAAAAAAATCAAAGACCAGAATTGTTTGACATGCTCAATGGGAAAATTCACGTAGGTCAAAATGTCCGTGTATTTCCTATTTCCAACTGGACCGAACTGGATGTATGGGAGTATATCCGTACCGAAAATATCGAAATCCCGAGCATTTATTTTGCACACAAAAGAGAGGTTTTCTTCAGAGATGGCTTGATCTGGACTGCTAATGAGCATGTCTACAGAGAGCAGCATGAAGAGGTGGTAGAGAAGTGGGTTCGCTTCCGAACTGTAGGGGATATGACCTGTACAGCTGCGGTGCTTTCCGAGGCTACTTCCCTAGATGATGTGGTTGCGGAGATTCGTCAGTCTACGCTATCTGAGAGAGGAGCCAGGATCGACGACAAGCGATCGGAAGCAGCGATGGAGACCAGAAAAAAGGTAGGGTATTTTTAGAAATACGAAGTAAGAGGTACGAATTAAAGAATTGGTCGCGGGCTTTGGGCTGTCGACCGCTGGACAACGAATCAAACTATGGACATACAAGGAAGAAAACTCATCAAAATCGCTACGGCAGGCTCGGTAGATGACGGGAAAAGTACCCTGATCGGAAGACTGCTGTATGATACGAAGTCATTGACGACTGATAAAATCGAGGCGATCGAAAGAAATTCCAAGCAACGAGGATATGATTATCTTGACTTTTCTTTGGCCACCGATGGCCTGGTAGCAGAAAGAGAGCAGGGGATCACCATCGACGTGGCGCATATTTACTTTAATACGGATAAGACCAATTTCATCGTGGCGGATACTCCCGGACATGTGGAGTACACCCGAAACATGGTGACAGGGGCTTCTACTTCTCAAGTGGCTATCATTTTGATCGATGCCCGCAAGGGAGTGATTGAGCAGACGTATAGACACTTTTTTATAGCTAATCTATTGCGCTTGAGCCATGTAGTGGTGGCTATCAATAAAATGGATTTGGTGGACTATTCAGAGGAGACCTTTTTGAAGATCAAGTCTGATTTTGATCAGCTGGTAGCCAAAAGTGACTTTGATGAGGATCAGATTACTTTCATCCCAGTTTCTGCTTTGAAAGGGGAGAATGTCACCAAAAGCTCTACCCATATGCCTTGGTATGTGGGCAATACATTGCTGGATCATTTGGAGGTTCTTGAGCCACAGGACTTGGAAGAAAGTACTGTTGCAAGATTTCCTGTTCAGTATGTCATTCGTCCCAAAACTGAAGCGTATCATGATTTCAGAGGTTTCTCAGGTGTGCTCTATGGCAATAGCCTGAAAGTCGGAGACCGGGTGACCTTGCTGCCTTCCGGCAATGAATCTACGATCAAAGGAATTCATTTCTTTGACCAAGAAATAGAAGAGGCTGCGCCGGGCTCCTCAGTTACCATCACATTGACTGAAGAGGTGGATTGTAGCCGAGGTGATATGATAGTCAAGTCCAGTGAGTTGCCTCAAAGTGAAAAGATGCTTTCCGCTACGATCTGTCAGGTCAATTCTAAAGGACTCCGAGTAGGTCAGAAATACATCCTGCAGCATGGAGTGAACCGGGTATTGGCCAAAGTCGACCAGATCGAAGCCAAAGTACATGCTGACTTCTCCGGAGCGGAGGCATCTGAAGAGCTCAGACTCAATGATATCGGAAAAGTTCATTTTCGCTTGAGCAAACCTATACACTTCGACTCGTATTCCAGTCACAAATCCAATGGCTCTTTTATCCTGATAGACGAAAGTAGCTACGATACGATCAGCGTCGGTTTTATCAACTGATCGCGTTCAAAACTAAAGCAAGCCTGAAATTGCTTCTTTGACCCTAACAACCATTTCCGCTTTGGCGGCACTTACCTAACAACCTAAACCCTATTTTCCCGATAGGGACAAACTAATAAGTCATGCAAAGCTTTCGAACCGAATTAGAAAACCCGATTGTAGAACGGGACATCCTAGAACTCGAAAAGAAAATTGCGCTTTTCAGAGAAGGAAAAGTAGACGAGGAGAAATTCCGTAGCCTCAGATTGGCGCGGGGTATCTATGGGCAGAGACAGCCCGGGGTACAAATGATCCGAATCAAACTTCCCTATGGCCGAGCTACAGGGCCTCAACTCCGTAGAATCTGCAAAGTCTCAGAGGAGTATTCTACTGGGAGACTGCATATCACCACCCGTCAGGATATTCAGATTCACTATGTGAGCTTGGATCGGACACCGGAGCTTTGGGCAGAACTCGAGAAAGACGATGTCACTATCCGGGAAGCTTGTGGCAATACCGTAAGAAACGTCACTGCATCTGAGACTGCAGGGATAGATCCCAATGAGCCATTTGACGTGACTCCATATGCGGATGCGACTTTCAAATATTTTTTGAGAAATCCTATCTGCCAAGAAATGGGCAGAAAATTCAAAATGTCTTTTTCTTCCTCTGATGAAGATACCGGCTTGGCCTATATGCATGACTTGGGTTTTATTCCCAAGATCAAAGACGTAGATGGGCAGCAAGTGCGTGGATTCAAAGTTCTATTAGGAGGAGGCTTGGGTTCTCAGCCAAGACACGGAGATGTGGTGTATGAGTTTTTGGAAACAGACCAGATCATTCCATTTATTGAAGTGGTGCTAAGGATTTTTGACCGACACGGTGAGCGGGCAAGACGAAACAAGGCCAGAATGAAGTTTTTGGTCAAGGACCTAGGAATAGAAGCCTTTATTGACTTAGTCGAAGAAGAGCGAAAGGCCTTGCCTTTTCAGTCATATCCACTGGACTTCGAAAGCCTTCCTGAACATGAGCTGCCTAATCCTGAAAGCCCTGAACTTGACGGACCCCTCGGTCTGGACTTTGAGCTTTGGAAGCTGACCAATGTTTTGCCTCAAAAGCAAAAAGGCTATGTGTCAGTCGGCGTCAGAGTACCATTGGGGGATTTCTATATTTCTCAGGCAAGAGCTTTGGCAGATTTGATAGAGACATATGCAAGCAATGAGGTGAGATTTACCTTGCGACAAAACTTCCTGATTCGGGATGTACGGGAGGATTTGGTTCCTTTCTTTTATCAAGAATTGAAGAAAATCGGTCTATCTGATCGTGGCTATAATTCACTGGGTGATATCACTGCATGTCCTGGTACAGATACTTGTAATCTAGGTATTGCAAGCTCTACCGGTATTGCTGTCGAGCTTGAAAAAGTCATCCAGGAGGAATACCCTCACTATCTGCAAAACAAAGATTTGGTCATCAAAATCTCTGGCTGTATGAATGCATGTGGTCAGCACAATATGGCCCATATTGGTTTCCAGGGCATGTCAATGCGCGTAGGAAAGACCGTGATTCCAGCCCTTCAAGTGCTTTTGGGAGGTGGAAATTTGGGAGATGGGCAAGGTAGATTTGCTGATAAAGTGACCAAAATCCCAAGTAAAAGAGGACCTGAAGCTCTGAGGATATTGTTGGAAGACTTTGAGAAAAATTCAGGAGACTTGGACTTTTTGGGTTATTACGACCAAAAAGGACAGATTTATTTCTATGAATTGATCAAAGACCTAGCGGATCCGGCCAAAGTGACCGAAGAAGATCGAATCGATTGGGGGCGAAATGAAAATTACGAAGTAGCGGTCGGTGTTGGTGAATGTGCCGGAGTCGTCATAGACTTGGTGGCTACTTTGCTTTTGGAAGCCAAAGAAAAACTAGACTTGGGTCAGGAAGCATTGCAAAATGAGAGATGGTCTGACAGTATCTATCATCACTATGCCGGTCTGATCAATGCCGCCAAAGCATTGCTCCTTGGTGAGGATGTGACGACGAATAGCTATGCAAATATCATCGCCCTGTTTGATGAGAAATTTGTGGAATCTGGCAGAGTCAATCTAGCAGGAACTTTCGCAGAAAAAGTCTATCAAATCAAAGAAAATGAGCCAACGGAAGCTTTTGCAAAGGCTTATGCCAAGCAGGCGTTGGAAATCTATCAGGTATTGAAAAGCCTAAGAGAGGAGGAAGTAGAAGCGTGAATGTAACAGTAAATCCAAGGGTCACCCTGGTAGGGGCTGGTCCTGGAGATCCTGATCTGATCACTCTGAAAGGGATTTTGGCTTTGAATACAGCAGATGTGGTATTGTATGACGCCTTGGTTGATCCAGCCTTGCTCCATCATGCACCGGCTTCTGCGATGCGGATCTATGTGGGGAAAAGAGTCGGAAAACACTCTCAACCGCAACAAGATACCAATGAGCTTTGTGTTCTCATGGCCCAGCAATATGGACATGTGGTCCGCCTTAAAGGGGGAGATCCGTTTGTATTTGGGCGTGGAGCCGAGGAGCTTGATTATATTTCTGGTTTTGGGATACCAACGCAAGTGGTGCCTGGGATCAGTTCGGCCGTGGCTGTTCCGGCTTCGGCAGGTATTCCGGTGACCAAAAGAGGGGTTTGCGAGAGCTTCTGGGTGATCACAGGTACGACTAGCTCAGGACAACTTTCGCAGGATGTAGCTTTGGCTGCCAAATCATCTGCTACGGTAGTGATATTGATGGGCACCAGAAAGCTTCCTGAGATTGTGGATGTATTTGCAAAAGAAGGGAAAAGTCAGCTGCCAATAGCGATCATCCAGCGTGGTACTACGCTGGATGAAGTGGTAACAGCGGGACTGGTTTCTAATATTTTGGAAAAATCCGAAAAAACGAAAGTGGATGCGCCAGCGATTATTGTCCTAGGAGAAGTAGTGAGGGAGAGTTTAAAGTTAGCCGAAGTATACCAGCTTGCAGTAGGGCAAGGTCAGGCCTAGGACTCAGTAGGATTTGATCTCATAGGGATCTGTCCCTGATTGTACTGTATCTTGTGATCAAACAACCACTATTACAGCTCTATCAAACATGAATCAACTTTATCCCATATTCCTAAAAGTTCATCAACTCAATGTGCTCCTGATCGGAGGGGGATTTGTAGGGACGGAAAAACTCTCTTTTCTGCTGAAATCCAGTCCAGATGCGCAGGTGACTGTGGTGTCCAAGGAGTTTTGTGAGGACTTTTTGGCATTGGCTGAAGGAAAAGAATCCGTCACTCTCATCGAAGATGCTTACGATCAGAAATATTTGGGAGGAAAACATCTGGTCATTGCGGCAACAGATGATAAGGCTGTCAATCGGCAGATCAGAAATGAGGCAAAAGAGAGATTCTTGCTCGTCAATGTAGCCGATACACCGGATCTCTGTGATTTTTACCTCGGAGGTATAGTGACCAAAGGCAATCTCAAAGTGGCTATTTCCACAAATGGGAAATCACCCACAGCGGCCAAGAGACTCCGTCAGTTTCTAGAAGACATTCTACCTGAAGAGATGGACGATTTGCTGGAAAATCTTCATGCTTATCGAGATACCTTAAAAGGTGATTTTGAGGAAAAGGTCAAAGCGATGAATGAGGTGACAGAAGCTTTGGTGAAGAAGGGGTTTTAGACGATAGAGCGTAGTCAAAGGACTAACAAGAAGAGATTTTTTTTAAGAGTGCAGGTTGTAATCCTTAGACTTTAAAAATCCTCAATCAAAAAAGTATATAAAAGGCTTTTTGGTAGGGTACTTTTGAAAGACCAAAAGTACCCAAAAGTCTTTTGCCTGAATTGGCTTGAAAATGCCTTCGGACATTTTCTGCCGGATTGCGGCAAACGCTAAAAATCGCCGGATTTCCGAACAAGTTCGGAACTAGCCGATTTTCTTCACGCTTATTGCCCACAATCCGTCACCAGCCACTTCAAGGCAAATTCCGAGTCCCATTAAAATTTCTTATTGATTCAAATTAGAACGAATTTATAAATCTACAGGTGCGGTGGGCAGTCGCAGCAGCGAGGTGTGGGTTGGCTTTGTGCGGTTGAAGCTTTGCTGCGACTAGGCCTTTTGGTACTTTTGGGCCATGCCAAAAGTACAATATGAAACTTAGATTTTTTAGAAATCGATTAGGATTTTGAACTTCCGCAGGTACTTGGTTTTAGCTTTAAAAATTGTCAATAACAAAGCATAATAAAAAGGGAAGAATTACGTAAATGAATGCAAAGGTTTCATAAAAGGGGAGTGAACCGAAGCGAGGTACGGTTCACTCTCTTTTCATCTAAACTGGAAAAGCTTTTAGCTCCGAATTAGGCTTCGTAGGAGTTACCTTCAATCCAAAAAACGGACGTAGGAAATTAACTCTTCGGATCAATTCAAAGCATCCAAAACTTCCTCCGAAAGTGATCAGCGCTACGCCGACAAACTGAAGCTCAACTGAGATATTCAGTGGAAATAGCAGATGCGATCCCAAATACAGAAATATCATGTGTAGAATATACACCGGATAGGCCGCTTCACTGAGGTAAGAAAGCGCCTTACCTGGTTTGGTAAGATGCAGGCTGCCAAAAGCCAACACAGACAATATCCAAGATAAAGATTCCGTCGCCAGAAGGAAGCCTGGATGAATCGTTCCTAGATTTCCCAATCGGTAAATATATAGCCCAATACCAAGCGTCAAGAAAATCCAGCGCCATTTTTGGATCATTTTCCAGAATGGATCTCCACATAAGACAAAACAAAAGCCGAATAAGAAAGCCAAAAATCCCAATACAAATCCATGCATAGTCATCGCATAGAGCTCAAAGGGAATTGGTTTGATGAGTATGACTTCAGCGACCAGTGCTGCCAAAACCAGTAGCAAGCCCCAAGGTTTACTGAGCATTTTTTTGATCAAGCTGACGATTTTGCCAGTCTCATATTTTTTCATCAGATAGAAAACCGGAGCTAGCAATAGCACGTAGCAAAAGATATTTCCCAAAAACCAAAGATGGCCCGGTGCCCAGTTGTACTTCAGGTCCATCCCGTAGTAGGATCGCCAGATAAGCAGATGAACCGGTACGATGACAAACATTCCAAACGCAAATGGAAATAGAATTCGGATGGTTCTTTCTTGGATCAGTTGTTTCCAGCTACGGGACTGCATCGCAAAATAGACTCCCATCCCTGACACAAAAAACAAAAGAGGAATTCTCCAGATGTTCAAGAGGGCCATGCCCAGCCACAGGGAACTTAGAGGTTGATCAGAGGTGATAAACCCGACCATCCTTCCCCATGGCTGAAAACCAATGGCAATATGATAGATCAAGAGTAGACCAATGGCAATCACTCGGAGCCAGTCTATGTCATACCTTCTTTGAGCTTTCATTTATTTCAGCATTTTGGCGATCTCTGGACGGATTTTTTCCAGATAGGCATAGTCTAGTTTGAGGCCCATCGGCTCCATCATCCCTCCGATGATATCATAGGCTTCCTTCATATCGGCAAATGAACCAGCTACATTGTCATAAGCAGTCGTGCCGTATTTGTTTTTGATACTGCGATCGGCGCCATGATCCAGCAAAAGCTGAACGATTTCCGGTCTGCCAAAAAAGGCAGCTGAAATTAGAGCCGTGGATCCTTCATTATTTTGAAAGTTGATGTCTGCGCCAGCGTCTAATAGGAGCTCGGCGATTTCTTTTTGGTCAAAGACCGCAGCGGTAATCAAAGGACTGGAGCCTCCAAAAGGATCCTGCACATTCAGGTCGCTTCCGGCCGCGATATGCTGCTTGACAGCTTCTACATCTCCGGTAATCACTGCAGTCTGCAGGTCTTTTTCTGGAATGCCTTCTTTTTTGGCTGCAGAGGAATTGCAGGCAGTAAAATAGAATAACATCATCACTATAACTGATGTGAAAAGTTGGGTTTGAAATGCAATTTTTTTCATGATAAATTTTGGTTTGTACGAATGCTACAAAGTAAAAATCCAGGCCTGCGTCAGACTAAATACCCATGCTCCCAAAAGCATAAGACTTGATTTATCGGATATCAATTATGACGCAGTTATATAAAAAATGAAGCAAAACGCCTAAATTCAGGAGTTTTAAAGGCTTTTTGAAATCCTGATTTCAGACCGAAAAGCTTTGAGAAAAACAAACGATTCTAAAGCCCATGACCGATCTGACTCCTCAGGAGAAAGCCTTTTTAGAGCAAGTGACAGCAAAGATTGATTTGCATCTGTCGGAGGAAAGTTTTGGGGTGACCGAGCTCGCTGAGGAAATGAGCATGAGCAGATCCAATCTGCTCCGAAAAGTCAAAAAAATCACTGGTCTTTCGGTCAGTCAATTGATTAGTCAGACACGACTCAGTCGTGCGATGGATATGCTTCGGACTGGTAGCGCAAATGTCTCTGAGGTTTCGCATCAGGTGGGATTCAATAGCCCTTCTTATTTTATCAAGTGTTTTCGAGAGCAGTATGGCTATCCTCCTGGTGAGGTTGGGAAGCATCCTGAAGTCAAAGAGGAGGAAGTTTCGGTTTTGGAGAAAGAGAATGCCAAGTCCAAAAATCGCTGGCCATACCTGATCGGATTGACTTTGGTTTTGGGTTTGGTGGCAGTATGGTTTGGGAAAGATTCAATCGTTTCGGAGCCTATTCCGGAAAAGTCCATCGTCGTGCTTCCTTTTAAAAATGACAGTGCTGACTCCACCAATCTCTATCTGATCAATGGCCTGATGGAGGCTACGCTCAACAATCTTCAAAAGATTAAAGATCTCCGAGTTCTCAGCCGTACTTCTGCCGAAAAATACAGACTCAGTCAAAAATCCATTCCTGAAATGGCCGAGGAACTAGACGTAAGTTATTTTGTAGAAGGGAGTGGGCAGAAAATGGGCGATAAAATTGTTCTGAATATCCAGCTCATAGACGGATCAAAAGATCGACATCTCTGGAGTAAACAATATCGCCGGGAAGTCAGTGATATTTTTGCTTTGCAACAGGAGATTTCTCAGGACATAGCCAAGGAAATACAGGCGGTCATCACGCCACAAGAGAAATCTCTCATAGAAAAAACTCCTACAGAGAATCTTCAGGCCTATGATTCCTTTTTAAAAGGACTGGATCTCCTGAACAAAGGCGGGGATGAGAATCTGATCGAATCGGTTAAGTATTTTGATGAAGCGGTGGAGGAGGATCCAAGTTTTGCTATGGCTTATGCTTGCGCCGGGATGGCCTATTACTATTACGATATGTTTCGGGCGGACAAAACCCACTTGGATCAGATCGGAACCTATGCGGATCAGGCAATTTTGAATGATCCGGCATTGGCAGAAAGCATGATCGCAAAAGCGATGTATTATCTCTTGAAAAAGGAGTATAGTCAGGCTCTTCCATTTTTGGAAAAAGGCCTGGAGTACCGTCCTAATTCATCTTTGATCATCGGTTTGCTAGCCGACTTCTATGCCAATCATCTACCTGATACAGAAAAGTATCTGGAGTACGCACTTCGGGGAATCCAACTCGACGCTGGGTCCACCGATTCTGTGGCCACGAGTTACTTCTACTTGAGATTGGGCAATGCATTGATTCAGTCAGGCTTTGAGGATGAATCCTTGTATTACATCGATAAATCGCTAGACTATTTCTCCGGAAATATGTATTCACGCTATGTCAAAGCGTTCGTTTCCTTTGCCAAAGACAAAGATCTGAGACATACACGAGAGCTGTTGAAGGTCGAATTTTACAAGGATACGAGCCGATTTGATATTTTGCAGGATATCGGAAAAGTGAGCTATTACCTCCGGGAATATGACTCCGCTTATTATTATTACAGGTGGTTTAATCGAATTAGGGAAGAGCAACAGCTCAATGTCTATGTGCATGAAAATATGCTGATTGGGCTGGTCTATCAGGAAATGGGCAAAAGTGAGCAAGGAAAGATGTACATAGAGAGCTACCGTCAATACCTGGAAAGAGATCAGACAGTTTACAAAAATCTGGGACTGACTATGTACTATGCACACGAAGGACAGTTTGAAAAAGCGCTGGATTATTTTAGGCTATTTGCAGAGGAAGATGGGATCCAATACTGGGTGATACTATTCCTCAATCAAGATCCTTTGGCCGACGAGATTAAGAAGCGACCGGAATTTCAAGAAATCTGGTCTGGAGTGGAGGATAAGTTTTGGGCCACCCACGCCAGAATCAGATTAAGTCTGGAGGAGAAAGGCTTGTTGTGAAATAGTTATCCTGCTTCTCCAAAACCAGCATATTACCCGACTGAAACAGAAGTTATCCTGCTTCTCCAGAAGCAGGATAAACTCTAAAAAGAACTTAAAAAGACAATTTCATCCCTCCATTGATCACAAATCCATCTACCGGAGCATAAATGTCCCGAAACTGAGGATCATCTAGGCTACCTGTATAGATCGTGTCAAAAGCTGTTTGTCTAGTGTCCAGAAAATTCTCAAAATTCAGAAATAGAGAGACTGTCTCTCCGAATTTTTTCTCCGTCATCAGTCCCATGATCCAGTAGGATTTCCCCTCAGCACCATCACCAAGTAGCTGCGGGCTGAAGTAATAAGCTTCCAGTCCGATCCAGAAATTATCGTGCTTTTCATACATCAGCACATTGTTGAGTCGGTGTTTGGCTACCAAAGGATATTCACTTTTTTCTCCCGACATGTCCTGCTCGACTTCTGCATGGGTATAGCCTGTGAATAGCTTGAAGTCCCCATAAGTCCATTTGAGATTGACTTCTACACCGTGGGTTTGGAGTGATCCGTCAGGTTGCTGATACTCGTAGTAGTTGCCGCTCGGTACGAGCAGCAAGGGGTCTTGAATATGGGTGTAGAAAAACAAAGCATTGGCATTGAGTGTGACTTCTTCCCCGATTGGGATTTTGTAGTTCACGTCAAAATTAGCTCCGCTGGATCGCTCCGAATCCAGTGATCCGGCTGGGATAGGTAGGATGTTTTGGAACTGAATCTTCTCAGCATCCTCAGAAAAGACTGTTGGGGTCTTGTATCCCAAGCCTCCACCTAGCCGAAAGGTGAATTGCTGGTTGGGTTCGTACATGAGCGAGAGTCTAGGCAGGGCTAGCAAGCCTTCGTCTGAGACATGATCCAGTCTGAATCCCGACTCCAAGGTCCACTCTTCAGAGGCATTCCAGATATTTTGGACAAAAGCCCCGACGATGGTTTGATTGTAGTCCAGCGACACGTTTTCGGTTCCTTGATGCTGGGTGAATTTATCTGTCCATAAATTGAGACCGGCTGTCCATTCGGATTTTTCTCCTGGTATGAAGAGATTTGCCTCTGAGAAAGAAGATCGCTGATCTCCTTGGAACACGAAGTCAGGAATGCTGATTTTTCTATCGAAATGATTCAGACTGTTCTTTACCGTCAGGACTTTGTCGCTACCGAGTTTTTGGGAAAAGACCAATTGGGTCGAGAGCCTGTCCGTTAGATTCTCTTCGAAATAGGGATTTGCTACGGATTCTCCTTTGAGGTATTGCATATTCCCTCCCAGTCTTTCTTCCTGAGTCCAGTTGATTCCAAAGTCAAGCTGGGAGTTTTTACTGATTTCCCAGAAAAGTTTAGGGTTGATGGAGTAGCGATCAAATTTCGGGATGGCAGACAGCCCAATGTCTGCCGGATCGTAGGGCGTTCCCTTGTTGTAAGAAACGAAAACTGTCGTTCCGACTTTTCCAAAGTCTTCCGCATAAAAACCGCTTGCATCTAGTCCAAGTGCTGAAGTGCCATTGAGCATCAACTTCAATTCCTGCTCTTCTTCAGGTCTTTTGGAAATCAAATTAACCAAGCCGGCTATCGCTCCGCCTCCGTAAAGGGTCGAAGATGAACCTTTGATCACTTCCACCTGAGCCAGATCCAGAGGCGCGATTTGCATGAGGCTCAAACCGCCCGAATAGCCTCCATAAAGTGGCAATCCGTCCCGAAGCAATTGGGTGTATTTGCCGTCTAAGCCTTGAATCCGGATGCTGGAATTGTACGAGGTGGCAGAAGTTTGCTGAGTTTGAATCCCCGTACTTTCACTGAGAAGCATTCGGATATCGCCTGGTTTCATATTGGCTTTTTCGGCCAGTTCCTCACCGGCGATGACTTCCACCCGAGAGGGAATATCTTCGATCACGCGTGTACTTCGCATAGATTGGACGACGACCGCTTCCAGTTCCTCGTCATGATGGCCAAGTTCGAATGTCTCCGGATCTTTCTGACTGCTTTCCGGAAAGGATCGTTTGATTTTGATTTCCTCATAGCCCAAATAGCGGATTTCAATTGTGAATTCTCCATTGGGAATATTCGAAACGGAAACGAGCCCGTTTTCGTCAGCGGTGCCGCCGATTTGGAGTTGGGGAAAATAAAGGGTGGCTCCGACCAAAGCTTCGCCGGAGTCATGGTCTTTGATAAAGGCTGAATATTGATTTTGTGCCACTGCGAAAGTGCCGCACAGCATCAATACCCAAGCCATGATGTATTTTATCATGTTGGATTTAGTTTTTTGAAAAAAAGAAGGGGACCTATTTAAGGTTTTTGGAGAAAAATCAGCCCTGTGGAGGCTTTCTCAAAGGAGAAGAAACACCATCTACCAAAAGCTCATGCCACAAGATTGGTATTCTGGGGGAACTTTCTTCTAGAGAATAAAGTGGAATCATGTCGAATTGTGACACTACGCAGCCCGGACAACTGCCGCAGGCAAAAAATGGAGAACATGAATTCGCGCAATCATCCGATTCTTGGGCTCCATCATTTTGGACCAAGGAACTGTTTTCCTCACAGCGATCCTCTTCTAGGCAGCATGGGCCAGTGGATAGCAGGAGGGTAAATAAGCTCAGTAGGATGCACACGAGTCTCATGCTTCAAAGGTAAAAAATGAATCGATCAACTATCAAAAGAATTGTGAAAAAGAAAGACTTAGGTTTTGTGGAGTGAAATGAGGGGGACATTGGATGTCAGTCAGTGAGATAAGTATTGGGTTTAGGTTTTTTATTTAGCGGGCATACCCTATTTTTGGGCTTTCTTAGAGCAGGGAATTAGAACCTAAATTTATGGCATATTTATTCACCTCAGAGTCAGTATCTGAGGGACATCCAGATAAAATCGCAGATCAGATTTCTGATGCATTAATCGATAATTTTTTAGCTTTTGACCCCAATTCCAAAGTAGCGTGTGAAACCTTGGTGACCACCGGACAAGTGGTATTGGCGGGAGAAGTGAAATCGGAGATCTACCTGGACGTACAGAAAATCGCCCGGGATGTGATCAATCGGATCGGTTATACCAAAAGTGAGTACATGTTTGAAGGCAACTCTTGTGGAGTGCTTTCGGCGATTCATGAGCAATCAGCAGACATCAACCAAGGTGTGGATCGTGGCAATCCTGAAGAGCAGGGAGCTGGTGATCAAGGGATGATGTTTGGTTATGCGACTAACGAAACTGAAAACTACATGCCATTGGCGCTGGATCTATCTCATATGATCCTTCGTGAACTGGCAGCCTTGAGAAGGGAAAATAAAGAGATCGGATATCTTCGTCCAGACTCCAAAGCTCAGGTGACGATCGAATACAGTGATGACAATGTCCCTCAGCGAATCGAGGCGATCGTGGTTTCGACGCAGCACGATGACTTTGATGAGGAGCAGGCAATGCTTGCCAAAATCAAATCTGACATCGTGTCTATCTTGATTCCACGAGTGAAGGCTCAGTTGAAGCCGGAATTGCAGAAGCTATTCACAGATGATATCAACTATCATATCAACCCTACCGGCAAGTTTGTAATTGGAGGACCTCACGGAGATGCCGGATTGACCGGAAGAAAAATCATCGTGGATACCTATGGTGGCAAAGGAGCTCATGGGGGTGGAGCTTTCTCAGGAAAAGATCCATCGAAAGTAGACCGCTCCGCTGCTTATGCTACGCGTCATATTGCCAAAAATATGGTAGCGGCAGGTGTAGCTGACGAAATGTTGGTGCAGGTATCCTATGCAATCGGTGTGGCAGCGCCGATGGGAATCTATGTGAATACCTATGGTACTTCCAAGGTAGGCATGACCGACGGAGAGATCGCCAAGAAAGTTTCTCAGCTTTTCGATATGAGACCTTATGCGATCGAGCAGCGATTGAAATTGAGAAATCCGATCTATGAAGAGACTGCTGCCTATGGCCACATGGGAAGACAAAATGAAGTAGTGACCAAGACATTCCTATCTCCTTACAGAGATGAGATTACTTTGGATGTGGAGCTATTTACATGGGAGAAACTCGATTTTGTAGACAGAATCAAAGATACATTTGGGCTTTAATTCAGTCCGATACATTAATTCTAAACCCTGGGATTTCCCGGGGTTTTTTGTTTTAAGTCTGTATGAACTATTTATGAAAGGACAGGAATTCTCTCCTTTTCCACCTATATTTTTCTATCTTTAAGCATATCGCCTTTGAGGTCAGTAGCCTCATTAGTTTTTAATCTCAATCACCATGGCAAAAACCATCATTGTATCAAACCGACTACCTATTTCACTCAGACATCGAAACGGACGTTTTGAGTTCAAACCTTCAGCTGGAGGCCTAGCGACCGGACTGGGATCCATCTACAAAACCGGCGAAAATATCTGGATTGGCTGGCCGGGAAATACCGTGGATGATGCCGAGCAGCGAGCAGAAATCATCTTGGAACTACATGAGCTCAAAATGGCTCCGGTTTTTCTTTCCAAGGAAGATGTGGAGCAGTTTTACGAGGGCTTTAGCAACGAATGCCTCTGGCCGGCTTTTCACTACTTCACCCAATTCATGGTCTACAATCCCGAACATTGGGAAGCCTATGTGCGGGTCAATCAGAAGTTTTGCGAAGCCATCCTAAAGAAAGCCGGACCAGATGATACGATCTGGGTGCATGATTATCAGCTCCTTCTTTTGCCTCAGATGCTCCGAGAGGTTTTGCCCAATGCGACTATTGCGTTTTTTCAGCATATTCCATTTCCTTCTTATGAGATTCTGCGAATGATCCCTTGGAGAAGGGAGCTTTTGGAAGGGGTTTGCGGATCAGATTTGATCGGTTTTCATACCTATGATGACATGCGGCACTTCCTCAGTGCAGTGGGAAGGATCACTGGACTTTCCAATGAAAGTGGCTATATCCAAGCCGAAAACCGCATCATCAATGTGGATTCCTTTCCGATGGGGATTGATTATGACAAGTTTGCGAAGCAGGCCAAAAGCAAAAAGACCCAGAATATCGTCAAGGAATTTCGGGAGCAGGTCAGCGATCAAAAACTCATCATCACGATCGATCGACTGGACTATTCCAAAGGAATCCCGCAGCGTTTGCAGGCTTTCAATCAGCTCCTCAAAGATCACAAAGAGCTGCATGGCAAAGTCTCCATGATCATGATCGTGGTCCCAAGTCGAGACAAAGTGCAATCCTACAAAGAGCTCAAAGAAGAGATTGACTTGCTGGTCGGTAGGATGAATTCGGACTATTCTACCCTCAACTGGGTTCCGGTTCATTATTTCTACCGAAGTTTCCCATTTGAGGAGCTGAGTGCATTTTACAATATGTCAGACATCGCTTTGGTCACGCCACTAAGAGATGGAATGAATCTGGTCTGCAAGGAATTTGTAGCTAGCAAAACGGACCAGACGGGAGTATTGATTTTATCCGAAATGGCCGGAGCTTCCAAAGAATTGCAGGATGCGATCCTAGTCAATCCCAATGATCAACAAGCGGTGATCCAGGCGATCTATGATGCCCTTCAGATGAAGCCAGACGAGCAAAAAGAGCGAATCAGTTCCATGCAGGAAAGTCTCAAGAAGTACGATATTTTCCAATGGGTGAAGGTTTTCATGGACCGTATCGAGCATGTCAAGCATAAGCAGGCCGAACTGACATCCAAAGATGTGGATACAAAAGTCATCAATGAGATTCAGAAAAGTTTTCAAGCCGCCAAAAATCCAGTCTTGTTTTTGGACTATGATGGTACGTTGACAGGCTTCACTTCCAATCCTCAAGATGCCAAGCCGGATGCCGAGCTCAAGGCTATTGTGAAGGGTTTGAGCGAAAAAGCTCAGGTTGTAATCATTTCTGGTAGAGATAAGGATACACTAGGCACTTGGTTCAAAGGGCAGAACATTGACATGATCGCCGAGCATGGTGTTTGGGTGAAAATGAAAGAGAATAAAGGAGACTGGGAACTCTATGCCGAGGTGGATGACAGTTGGAAAGACGATATCCGCAAAGTGATGGAATATTATGTCTTGAGGACTCCGGGAGCCTTTATCGAAGAAAAACACCATTCCTTGGTTTGGCATTATCGAAAAGTAGAAAGCGGTCTGGGAGATCTCAGAATGCGGGAGCTCTTTAGTCACCTGAAATACATGGCTCGGGGACACAATCTTCAGGTCTTAGAAGGAAATATGGTGCTTGAAATCAAGCGTCCAGATATCAATAAAGGACGTGCTGCCACGGCACTGATGAAGGGGCAAGAGTATGATTTTATCTTGGCAATCGGAGATGATTGGACAGATGAGGACACATTCAAAGCCATGCCAAAGGAAGCCTATTCCATTCGCGTCGGCTATGCCTATACTCAAGCCAATTACAATATCAAATCATTTAGACAAGTGAGAAATCTGCTTGGGAAGTTGATTCAGTAGGTTGAGAATAGGAATGCCCACTATTGCATCGCATTTCCAAGATGTTTTGCCTAATAGGACTTGAGGACAGGAGAGGGAAGACCGAAGACGGGAGCGGCTTGAATCTGAACCTCAAGGCTTCATTTTAGCCTTCTTTATTAAAACGGTGGGATTACGGATAATCATGTTGAAAGAAATTATTCACTGGTATCGTCCTTGAATCTGCGTCCATCTGTGAATTTTTCTGCGAAGATCTGCGGGAAACTATTTGAAATACGCTTTGCGAAATAGAATGGCTTGGTAGATAGGATGCGGCAGACAGAGTGGATATTAATCTGTGTCGCCGCGTCGCCGCGAGAAAAAATCACCTTCGACTCTTTGCCTCTTTGCGGGAGAATTATCCCCCTTATCGATATTTCAAGTACAAATCATACAAGATCATCTTATCCAGATCAGTCAATTCGGGATTGTTGATCTCTCTTTTGGTGAAGTGGAGCTTGAAGGATTGAATCGCTGCAGCAGGGTCTGAAATATTGTAACCGATGATTCGAAGTGCATCGATGGGATTGAAGTTTACAGGAACCTTTCCTTCATAATCAGGCTGGAGGATTTTTTCATCATACCAGTATCCAAATCCTGCATCGGCTAATTTCTTCCATGGGAAATACTCACTGGGATCGACTTTTCTACCAGGAGCCAGGTCTGCATGGCCAATGAAGTTGGCCGTAGGAATGTTGTATTTTTCTTTGAGAACTTTCAATACTTGTATCAGACTCTCGATTTGCTTGTCCGTGAAGTATTCCGAGCCGTTATTGTCCAGTTCGATCCCGATCGAGGAAGAGTTGAGGTCTGTATCATTGCCCCAGCTACCGCGACCGGCATGCCAGGAACGAAGGTAATCATTGAGCATTTGCACGACGGTGCCGTCCCGACTGATGACATAGTGCGAACTCACGGAAGTTCTCGTCACCGTGAATGTACGGATAGTCTGATCCAGTGATTCCTGAGCTGTGTGATGGATGACGACAAAGTTGGGTTTTCGGATGCTGAAATTCGTAGTTCCGATCCATTGATCATTGATTACCAGGGTGTCATTGGGACTCTCTAGCTTTGTTTTTGGCGTTTCCAAAAGTACCTGAGTCGCTTCTGCTACCTTCTTCTGATGCGCTTTATTGTTTTGGTAATAAGCATCTCTTGTACAGGATGAAAAGCTCAACACTACGGAAATGAGAAGAGCAGGAAGAAGTCCTTTTGAAATCATGGATAGTTTTTATAAAGTCGGATTAGTTGCTTTGTGCCAATACTCAAATAGTAGAGATCGATCAGCGCAGAATTTGTCAACAGCAGACTGACCACAGCTAGAGCAAATGAACTTAAGTTCTCAATCTGATTCCGCACTGGTATCAATGATACTAATATGATCAAATCTAGTCATCTTCTACTGCAAAGACCATGCAATTGGGAAAGGCGGTTGAAATAGGATTTGTGAAATACGATGGAAATAGGCTTCGAGAAATAGAATGGCTTGGAAGATAAGATACACCAGATAGAATGGAGATGAATCTGCGTCTCCGCGCCGTCGTGAGAAAAAATCACTTTCGTTTCTTTGCCTCATTGCGGGAGAAAAATCCCCCGCAAATCCATTACAGGAAGTTCGGCATATCCAGTTTTTTCCCAATTCGGAAGGCTGCATTCATCAGTCCTACATGGGAGTAAGCCTGCGGAAAATTGCCCCATTGGCTGCCCGTAGCCTGATCGACATCTTCTGAAAAGAGATTGAGGTGATTGCAGTATTTGGTCAGAGTTTCAAATCCTTCAATGGCTTCATCAAGCCGATTGACGCAAGCGAGCGCTTCGATATACCAGAAAGCACAGATCAAAAAGGTCGTCTCCGGCACCCCAAAATCATCCATGTGCTTGTAGCGGTAAAAGAGAAAGTCTTTGGCTAAAAGGTCTTCTTCCAGCGCTTTGAGGTGATTATTGGCACGCTCCAGATCATCCCCAAAATAGCCCATCGTGATCAATTGAAGAGTAGAAGCATCCATGTGTTTGGATTCGATGGCTTGCGCATAGGCTTTACGCTCTGGGAGGTAGCATGCCTCTATTTTTCGCTCTGCCTCATCGCGTAGCTCTATAGCCTTTTGATAGAGCAGGTCGTTTTTGAGACGGATTCCGATCTTGGCAGCGGCACATGCTCCTGCCCAATGGAAGAGATAGGTGTAACAATGCTTTTGAGCCAGATTTCTAAACTCCCAAAGGCCGGCATCTTTCTCATCCATGGTCGCTTCGATTTTCTGAAGGAGATTGAGAATAAGTGGTTCGGAATGGCTTTTCTCCGACTCGGTAAAACGCTGATCCGAATAGAGCGGGAGCAAGGAAACAAGTACCTGACCGTAGAGATCATTTTGGATGTGGGTATAGGCTTGATTGCCAAACCGAACAGGCTTATTGCCCAGATAGCCATCGAGATCGGATATTTCCTCTGTCAATAGCGAGTCTCCGGTGATAGAATAGAGCGGTTGATAGCGTCCTTCTGCCGTAGTGGGGAGGTTTTGGATAAATTCGAAATACTTTTCCAACTCTTCGAAGTGCCCCAAGCTATTGAAGCAAGTCAGGGTGTAGTATGTGTCTCTGATCCAGCAATAGCGATAGTCCCAGTTGCGGGTCGAGCCCGGAGACTCGGGTAGAGAGGTGGTGGAGGCTGCTATGATGGCTCCTGTATCTTCGAACTGGTGGATCTTCAGAATCAATGCCGAGCGAAGTACCAGTCGCTGGTGAAAATTGGAAATGCTGGTGGATTTGACCCAGCCCTGCCAGTATTCTCTTGTGGATTGCAGAAAACGCTCCGAAGTGGACTCAATCGGAGCCTCCAGCGGTCGTCCATAGGTGAAGACCAAGTAGACGGCTTTTTGGAGTACAAAGCTTTTTCCTTCGCAAATGTAGCTAAGTGGGGCATTGCTGGTCAGGCGAACTTCCTGATCTATTCCCATGTAGCGGATGTGATTGCTCCCCATGCTTGGAGTCAGTTGCGAGTGTCCCCGATCTGTGACAGGTTGGCATTCGATTTTAATCCTAGGGCTACCTGTCAGAGGCTCTACTTTGCGGATGAGCATCTGGGGCTTGTAGTAGCGGTCGTAGTTTTTGAATCGCGGGGCACAGTCCGTGATCTTGTAGCTATGCTCTCCGTCCCTGATGATGGTCTCGAGGATATTGGTGTTTTCCACATAGTGCTGGGTAGAATCAAACTCTCCAGACTCTGGTAGGATGGTGAATTTCCCTCCTTTTTCGCGGTCCAGCATGCCGCCAAATATAAAATCCGAATCAAACCGTGGCATACAGAGCCAGGAGATATTGCTGTTTTTTTCGATGTGGGCGATGTAGGCACAGTTGCCAATCAAGCCAGAGTCATAGGTGTGTTTGCTCATCTATTGAATACTAGGGTTGGGAAAAAGTAGGCTCTTGGGTCACTAGCAAGAAAGCAAAAAAGGGGAAAGGAAGCAAAATTCCTTTCCCCTAATCCTGGGTTCACCAGTAATCTTTAGTAATCAAACCGGACCAGATTAGGTTCCCGATCTACTGTCACGGCGTAGATGGCTCGGTTTTTTTCATCGACTTCAATCCCATATACAGGATAGTCGAGCTGATACTGATTCAGCAGATTACCTTCATAGTCAAATTCGAAAATCCTGTTGAGATTTTCCGAGTCGCTGAGCTCTCTGTAGGTTTTACCATAAAATAGAGCAAAAAAAGAATCTTTTACAGGAGAAACATCCATGTACCGGGAAGTTGATTCCCTTCCGAAATCTGCCATCTGATATCCGATACTATAGCTAATTTTGAAGTAGGGAATAGTATGTGTCGGACCATAAATCAATTTGCTGGATTCATTTTTTAAATCAATGATTTCAATAAAATCAGCCACCTTGCCAGCAAATACAAAATGCGATTTTGTTGGATCACTCTTTAATGTTCCTTGGAATATAGTGCTGACTAAATTGGCATCTAAATCTTCTTGTTTGTATCCATTGGGTAGCTCTTTGCCTTCGATCATATCCTTCCAGTTTCCGAAAGTGGCCAAGGTGTCTCCAGAAGTAGTCAAATGAAGATACTTGGTCCAGCCATCGACTAAGTTTGCCAAAAGTGTTTGGTCTTGAGCCCACGTAGCACTGGTAATGAAAAACTCCGTTTCTGGAGATCTAAATTCATCTTCGGCAAGGCGATTTGTATCGAGTAAGTCATACTTTGAAAACTTTCTCACTTCCGGATTATAAGCCCATACTTTATTTTTCTCTCCTGCATCTTCTATTTGAGTGATTGTAGTAGTTTCTCCAGGGCCCATGCCGTGGATTCCTTTGGATCGCAGATAGCTTCCCGACTCCAGATCTATGATGTGAAACTTGTTGTCGTATTCGTTTTTTCGCTCGAAAACCACAGCGTATTGATCCTTGAGCATCAGTCCTCTGGGATTGAGGATTTCTGGGATATCGTATTTGACTCCTCTTAGTTGAATGGGAGCCGGAAGATCTTCCTCAGTGAAATAGATGGCACCGTCAGAAGGATCGGAATCGGAACAGGCCCAAAAAGTGAGGGCTAAAAGTAGGGGTAGGGTGGAGCTAATATTTTTCATCTTATAAAAATATAGAAATAAAATCTTAAGTTTTTCGCTGATATATGAAATTATCGTTTGAAAACTAATTTTTATAAATATTAACTTTTAGACTAGCTCCCCCATTGGATTAATTTTTTTCTTCGAAAAGTGAAGGGGGCTAAAACGCAAAATAAATGCTTTCCTAAGGATTCTTCATTCAGATACAATATCAATGGCCTGCATCCCAAAATGTTCCTCCAGTTGACTTGCACGGAGAATTGGGATGCCAAATTCGTACAAATCCAAAACCTCATTGCCTCGAAGGAGAAAGAAAAGAGTGGTTTTATTGTCTAAGGGCACAGTATCTAAATGGTTCACTTCAAAAAATTGGTCTTCTGGATCTAAATAGACTGGGTAGGGAAAATTTCTCTTTTCAAAAAAAGACTGAATCTGCTCAGGGCTTCTTTCTGCATCTTTCCCTTTGCCTCCCAAATAGATGACTAAGGATAAATCAGGATAGGAATCCGCAAATTCTTGCCAATCGACAATATTGTCCGAGAAGATGTAAAGAGATCTTTCCGTAATATTCAAATAGCTAATCACCTTTGCCTCACAAGCTGAACAGGGTCGATTCCCAGGATGGATCAGCTCCAAGTTTTCTGGGAATATCATTTCCTCTGTTTTGCTATTGCAGCCAAAGGTGGAAAAGCATAGGATAAAAAGACAAACTATTATTCTATTCATTAAATCGAATTTTTGCTTTGATAATGACAGGGTAGTCAAATTCCTGTTGTGGTATTTCCATTTGTATTTTATCCAAATCGGATTTTGGGAGGCCATCCAATATCACAGATCGATAGGTCAAAAAAAGCAGCTCACCATCTTCTACTCCAATTGGATAATGATAGAGCATATCATCTGTCAGATTGCTGGATAATTTGACAGTTTTTCCAGTGGATTTTTCTATTATCACCACTTCTTTAAAAATGCCTTCAGGTTTTTGGAAGTGGACACTCAGAAGTCTCAAGGTTTCATCTTCAAAGACACCATGTAGGTTTGCAAATCCAGATTCACTCATTTTTCCAAAACTATCCATGATATCCTCTTGCCAGAAATAAGCAGGTATAGAATATCGTCCAAAATCCAATTGGGCTACGCTCTCCAAGCTGTCATTTTGGAACTGGTAAACATAAGGCTGAAAGGACTCAATGACATACAAGTTATTTTGGTTTTGGAAAAAATTGCGCTCAGTCATCGGTAGGAGGTTGTTTGTATAGGTGTTTTCCAAAAAAGAGGAGATTATATTTCCTTTAGGATCGGTCTTAGCTAAGCGAAACTTGGTAAAAGGCAAATTGTAGCTCCCATAAAGTAAGTATTCACCTGAAGGATTTGTAGTAAATGAACTGGCCAAATAATTGATTTGGAATACTTGGTCTATTTCTCGCAAGGGAGAAATTTTATAGATAGTTGCTTGATCTCCGATTCCTGAAAGGATCTTGGTGCTGCCATCGGCATTGATAAAAAAATCATCCAGCTTTCTAAGTTTTTCAGGACCATCTCCAATAGGAGCGATGATTCCCAAATGGTCGCCAATTCCGTTGAATTGATGAATCCCATCTTTCGAATTTTCGTCCATCAAATAATAAGAGGATTTGTCAACTCTGACTCGAATGTATGTACCCATCAGGTTTTCGGCATTCGTCTGGAGAGGGGATGCTTTTTGAATGGAAAGGCTCCCTTTTTCTAGGGTTTTAGATACTCTAAGATGATAATTGTAGACGTTTTCTTTTCTGGAGTGGCGCAGGAAAAACAGCTAAGAAAAAACAAGGAATAAATTTCAAGGAATTTGGAATAATGATAAACTAAAAATTACTCGCTTTCAACAAAGTATTAGTCAGAATTTTTTCGCTTTAAATCCAAACTAAACTCTAGAAGAAAAACTTCTGTCAATGGATTTGCTATTATTGCTTTTTGAAGTTCTGAACCTTCAAAATTTGGATGTTCTTGGTTGACTTGTTCTTTGATGATACTTGCCAGAAATTTTGCATTGGAGACTCCTTTTGCTATTGGAAAGCCAACCTCGTAATCAAAACTTAAATCGTTTACCAGATTTTCAGATTGAATTGAAATATTTTTTTCTTCTGAAAACAAAGCAAAGTAGGATTTGTTCGAGTAGAAATAAAAAAGAATAGTTTGTTTACCTGTACTTTCAAATACCGAAAACATGGATGGCTGATTCCTGAGACTTTCACGAAATTGGTTAAAACCGTCCAGATCCATTACGAAATCTGTGTTTTTTGGACTTTGGATTCCTTTGCCTTGAAATGCTAGAGTGTCTAATGGATTTAATTCTCCCTGCTCTACTTGGTAGAAAACCGGTTCAAAACTGGAATGAAAGATGGTCCTGTCATCACTATGAAGTTTATGAAAGGGGTTGAGAGGCTTCATTAAGTAAGCGATTGAATGGGGCAGGTGGCTGGAAATTACTTTTCCGCTTTTATTAAAAAATACAAGCTCATTATCTTGCCCTCCTCCAGTCAATGCCACAAAACCGGTTTTGGTTTTCGCAAATCGTTGGGTTAGGACCTCCAAGCGGATAGGATCCTCGATTTCGAATGTTTTTTCCCAATAAGACAGCGGGATCACCTTTCTGCCTATTCCGTCCAAAACATAGATTTGATTTCCTTCTACCCAAAAATCATCCACCTCTTTAACCTCATAGGGTCCTTCGCCTTTACGAATAGGAACTTCCAATGTTTCCCCTGAAGCTCTATCAAAAGCAAAGAGAGATTGAGAAAAGTTGAAATCGCCAATTAAAATTAAATCATCAGTAACTGATATTTTGTCTGCCTCGTATGGCAAATTACCGAGATCGCCAATCAAAGGGGTAATCGTTACATCTTTAACAAGGCTTGAAACTTTTCGAACTTCACCAGTTTCGGGAGGAATGTCTAAATATCCACTCTTATGAGGTGATTGATTGCAGTTTGTAAGGAAGAACACAATCAGCAATTTTGAGATCTTTTTCATAATTTTCTTAATGGTCAAAAATAAGTTTCACCCTAAGCTATAACTAAAAAGTTGAAGCTCTTTGAAAGAAAAATGGCTGCTTTTTAATGAAAAAGCAGCCGAAAGATTCTTAACAGGCTGTAGATTGCCCACATTTGCAATCCAAACCAGTACCATTTTGATGACAAACTTGTCTTGAATTACCTGTAAGAATAGCACCAGCTATCCCACCTGCTTGAGGCCCTAATCTACAAGGTATAATTTCAACTTTACATTTAAATCCAATCGCTTTCGTTTCAAAAGCAATCCCTGTTAGCAAAGTGGTCATAAATAAGGCCACATAAATCATTGATTTTTTCATAAAAAAAGGTTTTAAAATTTGAAAAGTTTCTGGCCAAAAAACAGCTTTCATTCGAAAACTACTTAAAGTTATTTCTTTTGAATAAATAATCAAATAAGACTATAAATAAATGTTTTTTAGATAGTTAGGCTTCTGGTAGTCTAAGAATACAACTTCTTATCCCTGATATACTCTTCCACCTTCTCTGGAAGTAGGTAGCGGACAGATTTGTCTTCTTGGATAGATGTCCGGATAAAAGTGGCCGAAATATCCAGTAATGGCGCATCGATCTCATGGAATGCCGGATGATCAAAGCTCAGCTTCTCACCGGGACGGGGATAGACATAGATCTGATACTGCTCCAGAATCTGCTCGTAGTTTTTCCACTTTTTGAACTGCTTCAGATTGTCCGAACCGAGGAAAATGCTGAACTCATGCTGGGGATACTGCTCACTGAGATAGGTCAGCGTATCGATGGTGTAGCTGGGACGGGGCATGTGAAATTCCACATCGCTGGCCCGGAAGTGGAAATTGGCTTCGATGGCCAGCTCGACCATTTTCAGCCGATCAAACTCATGGATCAGCGATTTCCGCTTTTTGAGGGGGTTCTGAGGACTGACGACAAACCACACCTCATCTAGTGCGGAGCGATCATAGATCGTATTGGCGATGATCAAATGGCCGATGTGGATGGGATTGAAGCTCCCAAAAAAGAGTCCGACCTTCACTGCTTAAGAGGCTATGAATTCGCTGACCAGCTTTTCGGCCTCGGCAGAGGATACGCCAAAGTCATCATTGACGATGCTGACATCAAACTGTGGTTCGAATTTCATTTCAAATTCGGCCTTGAATATCCTGCGGGAGAGAGATTCCTCAGATTCGGTGCCACGGTCATTCAGGCGCGTTTTGAGTACTTCCAGAGAGGGTACTTTGACAAAGATGGCCAAAGCCTGATCTCCGAAGTATTTTTTCAGTGCCAATCCCCCTTTGACATCGACATCAAAGATGACTGTCTTGCCAGAATCCCAGATGCGCTGGATTTCTTCTTTGAGCGTGCCATAGAAGTTGCCCGCGTAGACTTCCTCCCACTCGATGAAGTCGTCATTGTCGATGTGCTGCTTGAATTGCTCCTGGGTCAAAAAATAGTAGTCTTTGCCATGGACTTCATGGCGGCCCCGCTTGTCCCGGGTACAGGCGGAGATAGAAAATCCCAGATTGGGGATGTGCTGGATCAGATGCTTCACAAGTGAAGTTTTTCCTGATCCTGACGGCGCAGAAAAAATAATGGCTTTGCCTTGGGTCATGGGCTTTACTTGGCTTCTTGTATTTTTTCGCGGATAGTTTTGGCGAGCTCTTGCGGTACAGCTTGCTTGGTGCATTTGTTTTTGAGTACCTCACGGATCGCCTGTTCTAGATGGAAATGCTCAAAGCATGGCTGACATTTAGCCAGTTTCTCCTTGAGAACCTCCTTGCCTGGATTTCCCAATTCTCCATCGAGTATGCTTTCTAGTAGCTCAAAACACTTGCTGGTGTCATCACACCTCAGCTTTCGCGCACCGGATTTTTCTTCATTCATGTCCATGCGTTTATGATAATTATTCCTCCTCGTCTGTCTTATAGCCCATGTGTTGGGCATATCCTTTTAGTTTTTCTTTGAGCAGATTTCTTGCTCTGTGTAGTCTGGACCTGACGGTACCGATGGGGATGTCCAGGATCTTGGCCATCTCCTCATAGGTGAATCCCTCCAAGTCGCAGAGTATGATCACCGTACGAAAATCCACCGCCAGACTATTGAGTGCATTGCTGATCTCGTCTCCGAGCATGTCTTTGACAGATTCGGCTCTCAGATCAGTAGTCCCTTGGAAGTCAACATCATCAGAGTTGTAATAAGTTTCAACTTCCTGATAATCTACTTTCGCAGGCTGTTTGCTTTTCTTCCGATATTCGTTGATAAAGCTGTTTTTCAGAATGCGAAACAGCCAGGCTTTGGCGTTGGTTCCCTGCTCAAATGAATTGATAAAGCGATAGGATTTCAGGTAGGTGTCTTGCACCAGGTCTTTGGCATCGTCCTCATCAAAGGTGAGTCGGTAGGCAAAGTTGTACATAGAGTCTATGTGTGGCATAAACTCCCCATCGAAGATGGAGTTTTTCTCTTCTTGAGAATATTTTCTGCGCTGTACTTCCGACATAAGTTTCAAAAGTAATGATCTGCTTAATTTATAACTAGGAAAGGGGGAGATTTCCCTGCTTTTCCTTTATTTTGTCCTGTCGAAAGGCCTTGATTGCCTCCATCCCAACGATTTTCTATGCTTTTCTTTCGGTTGCTATCCAGACTGCCTCTTTCCTTGCTATATCTGATCAGTGATTTCCTATATCTGATCGCTCGGTATGTGATTCGCTATCGCAAAAAGGTCATCGATGAAAATCTGGCTTTTGCCTTTCCGGAACTCAACGAAGCAGAGCGAAAAAAGATCCGAAATCGCTTTTATCGCAATTTTACTGACACATTTGCCGAAACTATCAAAATGCTGACAATTTCGGAGCAGGAATTGCGACAGAGATTTCAGGTGGTCAATCAGGAAATCATCGATGCGGAAATCCACAGTGGGAAAAGTGCCCTGATGATGGCCGGTCATGTTTTCAATTGGGAAATGGCTATTTTGGGAGTAGCGCTGCATACCCATGTGACTGCAGAGACAGTCTATCTCAAATTAAACAATCCCTTTTTTGAAAAGCTGATGTTGAGCATTCGCACGCATTTTGGAGGATTGATGACAGAGAAGCGTGACTTTCGCAGAAGCATGATCACGATGCGGTCTGAGCCGAGGATTGTCCATCTGGCGGCAGACCAGCGGCCTCCCAAAAAGGAAAAACGCTACCTCCGGGAGTTTATGAATAGACCAGCCTATTTCTTTGAGGGTGGGGAATTTCTGGCCAAGCGGATGCAGTTGCCTGTCTTTTTTGGCTTTATGACCAAAATCAAAAGAGGGCATTATCGCTTTGAGTTTACCAAAATGGCAGAGCCTCCTTATGACCAAGAGCAGCCCAATAGCATCATCGATAGATTTTGTGAAAAGCTGGAGGAAAATATCAAAGCTCAGCCCGATCTCTACCTGTGGAGTCACAAGCGCTGGAGAGTCTGATCACTGGTCAGTCAATTTGGAATGGAATAGGTCCTGTTGGACTATAGCAGCCTCCAAGCCTGCCGTCTGCTACCAGACGCAAAATATACATCTCGTACCTTGATGTGAAAGTCTAGATACTTGGTTCAAAAATCTTGATACTGATTACATGGATTACCTAGAAGAACTCAACCCGCCCCAGCGGGAAGCTGTAGAACATACCGATGGTCCGGTGATGATTATTGCAGGTGCTGGATCCGGCAAAACCCGGGTACTGACCTACAGGATCGCCCATCTTATTTTTGCCAAAGGGATAGATCCATTTCAGATATTGTCCCTGACTTTTACCAACAAAGCCGCTGCAGAGATGAAGCACCGGATCGAGGCGTTGGTAGGTCTGGAAGCCCGAAATACCTGGATGGGTACTTTTCACTCTGTATTTGCCAAAATTCTCAGAGTCGAAGCGGAGAAGATCGGCTATCCGTCCAATTTTACAATCTATGATACAGATGACTCCAAGTCACTCATCAGGACGATCGTCAAAGAAATGCGACTGGATGATAAAATATACAAGCAAGGGGTAGTGCTATCCCGCATCTCCGGAGCTAAAAACCGACTGATTTCATGGCAGGCCTATCAGGCAGATACCTTTGTCAAAGCAGACGATGAGGCGGCCATGAAACCTAAGATGGGTGAGATCTATCAAAAATATCAAGAGCGGCTTTTCAAAGCCGGAGCAATGGATTTTGATGATTTGCTCTTCAATACCAACGTGCTCTTTCGCGATCATCTCGATGTGCTGAATAAATATCAACAGCGCTTCAAATACGTGATGGTGGATGAGTTTCAGGATACCAACCTGTCTCAATACCTCATCACCAAAAAACTGGCCGCAGTCCATCAAAATATCTGCGTAGTAGGTGATGATGCGCAGAGTATCTATGCTTTCCGCGGAGCGGATATCCAGAATATCCTCAATTTCGAAAAAGACTACCCGGATCTCATGGTGGTCAAGCTGGAGCAAAACTACCGCTCAACCAAAAATATCGTAGAAGCTGCCAATTCCATCATTGACAAAAACCAAGCGCAGCTCAAGAAAACCGTATGGACATCCAATCCAGATGGAGACTTGATCGAGCTTGTCAAAGCCTCTTCGGACGGAGAGGAAGGGAGAGTAGTGGCAACTACGATTTTTGAGGAGAAAAATCAAAAAAAGCTTCAAAACAGTGATTTTGCAATACTCTATCGGACCAACTCCCAGTCTCGAGCCATAGAGGAAGCGCTGCGCAAAATGAACCTGACCTATAAGATCGTAGGGGGCTTGTCCTTTTACCAAAGGAAGGAGATCAAAGATCTGATGGCTTACATGCGATTCACGGTCAATCCAGTGGACGAGGAAGCTTTCAAGCGGGTCATCAACTATCCCAAGCGTGGCATAGGGGATACTTCTGTAGAGAAAATTCTCGTGGCAGCTTACGATCATGATGTACCGCTCTGGGAAGTGGTGCAAAATTCCCACAGTTTTCTTTCTGGAAGAGCTGCCAGCTCAGTGCAGGATTTTGCGACCATGATCAAGTCCTTTCAGATAGAAGTCGAGCGCAAGGATGCGTTTGAAGCAGCGAGCTCTATCGCCAAACAAAGTGGACTACTCAGGGAGCTTTATGAAGACAAAACCATCGAGGGACTCAATCGCTATGAAAACGTTCAAGAATTGCTCAATGCCATCAAAGAATATGTGGACAATGAGGATAACGAAGACAAAAGTCTAGGAGCCTTTCTGCAGGAAATCGCACTACTCACCGATAATGACCGGGATAAGGATACCACAGATGCCATCACACTGATGACCATTCACTCCTCCAAAGGGCTGGAGTTTAATCAGGTCTTTGTCGTAGGGCTGGAGGAGGATTTGTTTCCATCCCAGATGATGATGCAGAGTCGAGAGGATCTGGAGGAAGAGAGAAGGCTTTTCTATGTGGCGACGACCCGCGCGATGCGCAAGTTATACTTAACCTATGCTTTGACACGTTATCGTTTTGGTCGCTTACTCAATTGTGAGCCCAGTCGTTTTTTGGAAGAGATCAATCCCGATTGTATCAAAATCAGTAAAAAGCGTGCAAGTCGGGATATGCCTGGAGCCATGCGGCGAGAGGGATTGCCGGGGACCAGCAGCGAGAGGCCGGGATTCATCGGGATCAAAAAGAAACCAGAAACCCGTGTGCCTACGCAGATGAAAATCCATACGCCAAGTCCGGATTTCAAACCTAGCAATACCAATCAGTTGCAGGCTGAGCAGCTGGTGGAGCATCCCAAATTTGGCTTTGGGAAAGTGCAAAAGATTGAGGTAGAAGGCCTTAATCGGAAAGCGATTATTCAGTTTGAGCATTTTGGTGAAAAGACTTTATTACTTAGCTTTGCGAAGCTCAGAATTATTGACTAATCACCTGCCTTCCTGCCTTTTGGTGAATTTTTATTACCTTTTATCAGGCAATTTTGGAAGGGATCATGGAGCAGATAAAACAGGAAAAACAACATCTCATTTTGAAAGAATACGGAAAGAATATTCAAGGCCTCGTAGAGCACCTATGTGGCATTGAAGACCGACAAAAGCGCACTGCCAGTGCGCAGACGGTGATCGATATCATCAAGCAACTCAACCCATCTCTCAGACAGGAAAATGACCAGAAACTCTGGGACGATCTCCACATCATGTCTGACTTCAAACTCGATGTAGATGGACCTTTCCCTATGCCCGAAAAGGAGCTTTTGGGTAAAAAACCGCAGGCTATCGGCTATCCCAAAGGAGAGGTGAAATTCAAACACTACGGGAGAAACATTGAAAAACTCATCGAGAAAGCCATCGAGATCGAGAATGATGAGGAGCAAGAAGCAGCGGTGATCTACATCGGTCAGCTGATGAGAAGCTTTCACTCGACCTGGAACAGAGACAATTTTGATGATGGCATCATCCTAGACGATATCAAGACACTTTCCAAAGGAAAGCTTCATATCGATCTGGAAAAAGTAAAAGAAAACGGACTTTTTGAATCCAACACCCGAAGAGATTTCAAGGTGCCTATGCAGGAGGAAAACAACTCCAAAGGAAAGCGTGGCAACAATAATCGAAGAAGAAACGGAGGGCATAAAAAACGCAGAAATTAATGGCATCTTTTCGAGTAAGAGGAGGGCATGCGCTGAAGGGAGAGATCATCCCCCAGGGCGCTAAAAATGAAGCTCTCCAGATTCTTTGTGCGGTACTTTTGACTTCAGAAAAAGTAACAATCAACAAAATCCCTAACATCCGTGACGTCAATAAGCTGATCGAACTATTGGGAGATATGGGAGTCAAAGTGACCAAATTGGGTCCAGAATCCTACTCTTTCCAGTCGGACGATGTCAATTTGGATTACTTGGAGACTGAGGAGTTTTTGACCAAAGCATCTGCCCTGAGAGGTTCCGTGATGATTTTGGGGCCTTTATTGACTCGATTTGGTACAGGCAAATTGTCCAAACCAGGAGGAGATAAAATCGGCCGAAGAAGAATGGATACCCACTTTTTTGGTTTTCAAAAACTGGGTGCAAAATTCCGATATGATGCTGAAAATGAGATTTTTCACATCGATGGCAAAAATCTGAAAGGCACCTACATGCTATTGGATGAGGCCTCTGTGACCGGCACCGCCAATATCGTGATGGCAGCTGTCATGGCAGAGGGCAAAACCACTATCTACAATGCCGCTTGCGAACCTTACTTGCAGCAATTGTGCGACATGCTCAACCGCATGGGCGCCAAGATTTCTGGGGTAGGCTCTAATCTCCTCACAATTGAGGGAGTAGAGAAACTAGGTGGTACCGAGCATACCATGCTTCCAGATATGATCGAGATTGGTTCATTTATCGGGATGGCAGCTATGACACAGTCAGAGATCACGATCAAGGATTGTCAGATTCACCGATTGGGGATTATCCCTGAGACCTTTCGCAGGATGGGGATTCAGTTGGAGTTTCGGGGAGACGATATCTTTATTCCAGCCCAAAAGCACTACGAAATTGAGACCTTTATCGATGGGTCCATCTTGACTGTTGCCGATCAGATATGGCCGGGATTCACGCCTGATTTGCTATCGATCGTCTTGGTGACCGCTACGCAAGCCAAAGGAACCGTTTTGGTGCATCAGAAGATGTTTGAATCCAGATTGTTCTTCGTAGATAAACTGATCGACATGGGAGCTCAGATCATTCTGTGTGACCCGCATCGGGCTACGGTGATCGGATTGGATAGAAAATACCCACTCAAAGGTATCCGTATGACTTCACCGGATATTCGGGCCGGAGTGGCTTTGCTAATAGCAGCGATGTCTGCCAATGGCACTTCGATAATTGATAATATCGAGCAAATCGATCGAGGCTATCAGCACATCGATGCCCGACTCAATGCTTTAGGAGCGGATATCGAGCGTCTATAATTTTAATTTTAGTGAAATGGACCCTAAGGAAATGGTCGAAACGATAGAGGTTACCAGAGTTTTTCCGGAAAATATGACTCCGGATCATCAGCCTCTATTTGAAAATTCCCTTTCTGCCACTTTCACCAAATTACCAGAATGGGTCCTGGAGGATGTTTTTGTCCTTCAGGATACAGTTTTCTCACCCAAAGAGCTGAGTTTTTTTGCAGATCACACCCATGTCAATGGACTGGGAATTCTTCCTCTTGGAAAGAGAGTGGTCAATTGTGCTCTCAAAAAATGGAGATCGGTGGATCATGCCATCTGGATCAAGGATGAATGGAGCGCCAACTATTTCCACTGGATGACAGATTGCCTTCCTAGGATCTGGTCAGGTTTGGAAAAAGGAGTCTCTGATCGGGTGCTGCTTCATCAGTCGTATAAGATGTTGCCATATGTGCAGCAAAGTTTGAAACTGATCGGTATCAAGCCGATTTATTATGCCTCAGATGAAAACCTGAAAGTGAAAAAGCTGGTGCTGACATCTAGGACAGCCGAGTTTCCACATTTCAATATTCCATGGACTTTAAAGACTCGGGACAAGCTGGCACTTCTCAATGGCAAGGCACCCCACAAGAAAGTCTACATCAGCCGAAGCCTTGCTCCTAAAAGGAAAGTACTCAATGAACTGGAAGTAGAGTTGCTTCTTCGTAAAAGAGGCTTTGAGATCCTGCATGCGGAGAAGCTCAGCGTCAAGCAACAAATAGAGCTGATGGCGCAAACCAAGTTGTTTGTTTCGCTTCATGGTGCTGCTTTGACCAATATGCTATTTATGCATCCGGGACAATCTGTCTTGGAGTTTCGAAATCAGGGAGATGACGTGACACAGTGTTATTTTAATCTGGCCAATGCCTTGGGGTTGAGATATTATTATACCTTGAATCAAGGCAGTGAAAAGAATACTATTTTGGCGGATTTCACGGTAGATCTTGAAGCCTTAGAAGAGACACTAGATCAGATTCTTAATTAAAATCACCTGGGTTTTTCCGTACACAAGTTTTTTTGGATACCAGACTTTCTAGCCAGTTTTATCATTGCAGGGATTGGAGTCAGTACATGGGTTCATTTTCTGCAAACTCCCGTTTCCCGTTTTTAGTCTTCCATCTCTTAAACAAGGCGAGTTAAGATGATGGTGCAAAAGCGGATATCCATATTATTTTTTATATTTTCCAATCCTATCTCAAATCCAATAAACCCATGACTAAAAAGAAACTCAGGAGCCAGGAATGGTACGGCCGAACTGGCAAGGATGGCTTCATCTATCGATCTTGGATGAAGAATCAAGGACTTCCACATCACTTATTCGAAGGGGAGAAGCCAGTGATCGGTATCTGCAACACTTGGTCTGAATTTACACCCTGCAATGCTCATTTTCGTGAATTGGCAGAATCCCTGAAGCAAGGCATCTGGGAGGCCGGTGGTTTTCCGTTGGAGTTTCCTGTCATGTCATTGGGTGAATGCTCGATCAAGCCTACTGCGATGCTTTTCAGGAATCTGGCTTCCATGGATGTGGAGGAGAGTATTCGCGCCAATCCTATGGATGGAGTAGTCCTTATGTGCGGCTGTGATAAGACGACGCCTTCATTGGTGATGGGAGCCGCATCGGTTGACCTACCTACTTTGGTGCTTTCGGGAGGACCGATGCTGGTGGGAAGATTTAAAGGAAAGAAAATCGGGACATCTGACATTTGGCGGCTGGCGGAAGATTTCAAATTGGGTAAAATATCTCAAGAAGAAATGATAGAAGCAGAAGCTGCTATGTCCCGCTCTCGAGGGCATTGTGCCCCGATGGGTACGGCCTCTACGATGGCTGCCATGGTTGAATCCCTTGGTCTGGCTTTGCCGGACAATGCCACAATTCCTGCGGCAGATTCCAGAAGAAAAGTCATGGCCCACATGGCTGGAATCCGGATTGTAGAGATGGTCAAAGAAGACTTGAAGATGAGCAAAATCCTAACTCGAAAGGCTTTTGAAAATTCAATCATGGTCAATGCCGCCTTGGGAGGTTCAACTAATTTTATACTCCATCTTACTGCGATAGCCAAGCGAATCGGGGTGGCTATCGACTTGACCGACTTCGATCATTTTTCTTCCAAAATTCCACTGTTGGCCAATGTGCAGCCTTCTGGGGAATATTGGGTGGAGGATTTGTTTTATGCAGGAGGGCTTCCTGCAGTGATGAAAGAA
This sequence comes from Algoriphagus vanfongensis DSM 17529, assembly GCF_000429465.1. Taxonomy (GTDB): domain Bacteria; phylum Bacteroidota; class Bacteroidia; order Cytophagales; family Cyclobacteriaceae; genus Algoriphagus; species Algoriphagus vanfongensis. The sequence goes on from NZ_AUBX01000016.1 coordinate 217,813, forward strand.
ATAGAAAATATCCTGCATACAGAAGAACTCACTGTGAACGGGAAAACTCTCGGTGCGAATATCCAAAATGCCGAGTGCTACGACAGAGAGCTGATCGGTACCTTGGAGCGACCTGTCAAGCCGGATTCAGGGATCGCCGTTTTGAAAGGTAACTTGTGTCCTCACGGAGCGGTGATCAAGCCATCTGCTGCGAGTCCGCACTTGCTGACGCATACTGGCAAAGCCATTGTATTTGAGACAATAGATGATTACAAAGCCCGAGTAGACGATCCGGACTTGGATGTAGATGAAAATTCTGTTTTGGTACTGAAAAATGTAGGTCCAAAAGGATATCCTGGTATGCCAGAAGTAGGGAATATGACTTTGCCCCGCAAAATCTTGGAAAAAGGAATCAAAGACATGGTTCGAATTTCTGATGGGAGAATGAGTGGAACCGGATTTGGTACCGTGGTACTTCACGTCTCTCCAGAGTCTGCCATCGGGGGCCCTTTAGCTTTGGTGCAAGAAGGGGATTTGATAGAGTTGAATGTGCCAGAAAGGAAGTTGAATTTGCTTCTGTCTGATGAAGAAATGGAACAGCGAAAAGCTGCGTTTCGGCCTTTAGAGCTTCCCTATGAGCGTGGCTATGTCAATTTGTTTTTGGACAAAGTGAATCAGGCCCATGAAGGAGTTGATTTTGACTTTCTCAAAGGGAGCTCGGGTTCTGAGGTAAAAAGAGATTCACACTAAAAAAAATGCTTTCATGAAACAAGCAAAAGTAGCCATCGTCACCGGAGCGGGACAGGGGATCGGGTTGGAGATAGCGCGTAGCCTATGTGTCGCCGGTTCGCATGTCATCTTGAATGATTTGGAGCAAAGTCTAACTGAAGAAGCGGTGTCCAGCCTCAGCCAAGAAGCGAAAGGCAGAGTGATTGGTTGCTCAGGCGATTCGGCAAAGCCGGAACTGATTCAGGAGATGATGGATCTGGCGATTCGCGAATTTGGCACAGTTGACCAAGTGGTCGCCAATGCTGGAATTACTTTGTTTGGAAGCTTTTTGGACTATTCCATGGAGGACTTTCAGGAAGTGATGCGAGTCAATCAGCTCGGGACATTTCTACTCACGCAGGCGGCTGCACGTATCATGAAAAGTCAGCCAAAGGGTGGTTCCATCCTTTTTACATCTTCTGTGACAGGCCATCAAAGCCATGAAAATCTGGCCGCCTACGCCATGAGCAAAGCAGCTGTGGAGATGCTGGCAAAAAATTTAGTATTGGAGCTGGCACCTTTTGGTATTCGGATCAATGCGATTGCTCCCGGGGCGACACTGACCGAGCGAACTACCTCGGATCCGGATTATGCAGCCACCTGGTCCCGCTTGACTCCTTTAGGAAAAGCGGCAGAAGCCAAGGACATTGCGGAGGCAGCTTATTTCTTGCTTTCTGATGCGGCGAGACATATCACTGGCCAAACCCTGATCGTGGATGGAGGCTGGACCGCTATCAGCCCCTCTCCCTACGATTGATTGAAAATAGGAAGACTCAGAAACAATTTCTAGATTAGATAGTATTGTCTTAAAACCCACACTCTTATGAAAAAACCAATCTTGATTTGTATTGCAGCATGTTTACTTTTTTCCTGCCAAAAGAAGGAAACCCTTCCGGATACTCTGCCTATGAAAGTGGCAAAAGCCTATGGTTTTGACAAAATGGATGAAGTGAATACTATCGCTTACACCTGGAATGTACAGCGTGATTCGGTCAATGTCTTTTCCAGAGATTGGAAATGGAATATCAAAGAGAGAACGGTTTACTACGCAGGAGCGGATACCTCCTATACCTATAGTCTGGATGCTGACTCTTTGCCTGCGGCCGACAAGGGATTTATCAATGATAAATATTGGGCGATGATGCCGTTTCAGCTGGCTTGGGATTCTGGCTATACCTTCGAAACAGAAGAAGATGTGCCGTCACCAATCGCGGGAACTAGTTCTACGAAGTTGACGATCATTTATAATTCGGCAGATGGCTATACGCCGGGCGATGCCTATGATCTTTATCTGGATGAGGAGTACCACATCCTCGAGTGGGTTTTTAGAAGAGGAAATGGTCCGGATGGAAGACCGACGACCTGGGAAAATGAACAGCAGGTTGGGCCTTTACTTTTTGAGACAGAACATAGAAATGCCGAAGGCAATCGGACACTGTGGATTTCAAATATCCAAGTGGAATAAAAAAAGGCCCGAAAATTTCAGGCCTCTTTAATCAACTCATCAACAACTCAATGACATGAGCTGGTGCTTGGACACCAGCAACTTTCTCTTCTTCCAGCTCCTTGTGAAGGGCGTATTCCAGATCATAGATCAGCCCATTGACAAAGATCTTGTCCATGTGAAGGTCGCTCTCAAACGAAGCAAACTTCTTCTTCCCGGTCAGTACGATTCCGTATTGACTGAATACTTGGGAGATTTTTTTTAGTGTGGAATAGTTTTTCATAGCTGTAAAGCGCCTCCGGAAGATCCGGAGGCATTGGTTATTTTTAGACGTAAGCAGCTGCTTCGGATTCGAAGTCCTCTACTTTGGTGTCTTCTAGTTCGATTGTCTTCTTCTCTGCTTTACCGATTTTGGCCATGAAGCGGTCAAATAGGTAATAAATCACCGGTACCACGACTAGGGTCAAAAACATGGAGGATAGCAATCCACCGATAATCACCCAAGCCAGTCCGTTTTTCCATTCGGCACCTGCTCCTCCAGCCAAGGCAATTGGAAGCATACCGATCACCATCGCAAGGGTGGTCATCAAGATCGGTCTGAAACGGATTTTGACAGCTTTCTCCAAGGCATTCTTGACTTCAACTCCAGCTTCTTTCAGCTGATTGGTGAAATCGACCAATAGAATCGCATTTTTAGCTACCAAGCCCATCAGCATGATCAGACCCATGATAGAGAAAATGCTCAAAGTACTTTTGGTCAGGGCCAATGCCAGCAATGATCCGATCAAAGCCATCGGAAGTGAGAACATCACCACCAGCGGATAGACATAGGAGTCATAAAGTGCCACCATGATCAGATAGATCAAGAGGATGGACGCAATCAATGCGATTCCCAAGCTTCCAAAACCCTCAGATTGGTTTTTCAAGTCACCTTCGAAGTTGATCTCAACTTGCTGAGGAAGTTGCATCTCGGCGATTTTGGCTTGAAGCTCGGCTCCCACAGTACCGGATGGAACACCTGCTACCTGCGAAGATACTTTCACTGATCCTACACGGTCTCTTCTCTCCAGCTTCGTCGGACCTTCTGATTGGTTCACCTGAGCAAACTGGTCCAGCTTGATCAATTCACCTTTGTTGTTGAGGAAAGTGATGTTTTGAACGTCGGAGATGTTTTGACGGTCAAATTCGTTGAGGCGAACCTGAATATCATATTCATAGTCTCCATCGGTAAACTTGGAGTCTTCGTTACCATTAAAGGCTACTTGGAGAGTCCCGCCCACTTGGTCCATAGAGAGTCCCAGCTCGTTCATTTTGAATCGGTCCACTTCCACTCGGATTTCAGGGTTACCAGACTCCAGGGAGCTTTCTACTTTTCTGGTGCCGCGGATATTTCTGAGGATATCCTCGATTTTTTCTGCTGTCACTCTCACTGAATCTCTGTCTGGTCCCGAGATGATCGCCTGAATAGGAGCATCCGCGGCAGTACCCATGATTGAGATCGGAACTGAAGTATATTCGGCACCTGGGATATTTTCCTCGAGGTAGTTTTCTACATCTCTGGCAAACTCAGGCCCGGTTTGGGTTCTGTGTTTTTTGTCCACCAGTTTCACCGCAATCTCTGAAGTAAATGGTGAAGACTGTGATCCTGTATATTGTCCACTGGACATCCCTACGGTAGTAAATACCTCCGTAACTTCTGGAAGGGTACGTAGGTAGTTTTCTACTTCCTGTGTTTTGAAGTTAGTCTGCTCAATGGTGGCGTCTTTTGGTAGCTCCATTCGGATTTGGAATTCACCACGGTCACCTTGAGAGACGAATTCACTACCGATCCATCCTCCACCAATCAAGAAGAACGAACCTACGAATAGCAAGAAGGTGATAGCCATCAAAGCGAATTTGTGTCCAAATCCCCATCTCAAGATGCTGACCAACCAATCTACAAATCCATCTAGGCCTCTTTCGAAACCATAAATGATCTTTCCGAAGAAGGAGTCTTTATTGAGATGTTCCAACTTGGAAAATCTCGAAGTAAGCAATGGAATCAGGGTAAATGCCACGAGCAAACTGAAGAGAGTTGCCACAGCTACCGTGATACTAAACTGCTTGATGATCCCCGAGATCAAGCCACCTGTCATCGCCAAAGGCACGAATACCACGATGATCACAAGGGTGATAGACACTACCGTAGCACCGATTTCGCGAATTCCGTCATAAGAGGCCTGAGCGATGGTTTTGCCCATTTCCAAGTGACGATAGATATTTTCGATGACCACAATCGCATCATCGACTAGAATACCGACAACGAGTGAAAGTGCCAGTAGAGACATCAGGTTCAATGTGAAACCAGCCAGCATCATCACAGTGAAGGTCGCTACGATGGAAGCCGGTACTGCGATCATTACGATCACGGCATTTCGGATACTGTGAAGGAATAGCAACATGATCAATGCCACCAAAACAATAGCAATCACCAAGTCCTTGATTACGTCATTGGCTGCCTCAAGAGTAAATTCAGAGCTGTCCTGAGAAATCTGGAACGATAGCCCCTCAGCTGCGTAGCTGTTTTCCAAAAGATTCAATTCATGAATGACGATTTCGGAAACTTCCACAGCATTTGCATCGGATTGCTTTTGGATCGTCAGACCGATTGCTTCATTGTTGTTCAAGCGAGTCAATACATCCTCGTCTTTGTAATCGTCAATGACCTCTGCCAATTCTTTTAATTGAATCGCGGATTCATCCTGTCTATAGGCGATGACGAGGTCTTCGATTTCCTCCACTGTGGCAAACTTACCGGCCAAACGGATCAAGACCTGTCCATCACTGTTTTTCAATCGACCTGTAGGGAAATCAAGGTTACTGGCATTGATTTTCTGTACTACCTGAAGCGGAGAGATGCCATATGCATCCAGTTTATTTCTGTCCAGATTGACTTTGATTTCACGCTCAGTACCACCGAGCATATTGACTTGTGCTACCCCGTTGATTTTGGCGAGGGAAGGCTGGATTTTATTTTTGATCAAATCATAGAAATCCGCCGGATTCAGATTGGAATAGACCGCCATCTGCATGATAGGCATGTCGTCCAAGTCGAATTTGGCCAGACTCGGTGGATCCACGTCATCGGGAAGATCTCCCAGAATAGCGTCGATTTTACGCTGCGCATCTTGAAGCGAAAGATCCACATCGGTTCCTGATTCGAGTTCTATCGTGATGATGGACACACTCTCTTGCGAGATGGAGTTCATGGCTTTGATCCCCTCGAGGGAAGCTACTGCATCTTCGATTTTTTTAGTCACTGAAGTCTCCACTTCCGATGGCGCGGCACCTGGATAGATGGTGGAGATGGTCACCACATTGGTGTCCATTTTTGGCAAAAGCTCGTAAGACAGCTGTGTGTAGGAAAAGATCCCCAGCAATGTCAATACGGTGAAAAGGACGACGACCATGGTCGACCTTTGTATGGATATTTTGGTAATCTGCATCTTACTGTACTTTTACTTGAGTACCTTCTTTTACATTGATCAATCCAGAAGCGATGATTTCATCTCCTTCATTTAGCCCTTTGAGGACTTCTACATTTCCATCTTCCAATGGATTGATTTCTACCGCTTGATAGACGGCTTTGCCATCTTGGATGGTATAGACTCCTGGGTTTTTCAAGCTACCTACGATGGATTTTCTATTGATTGTAAGGACAGTCTCTTCTTGAGAAAACTGGAACTGAGCGGTGCCAAACATCCCCGGTTTGATCAGGTTTTGGTTCGGGCTATTCATCAGTAGAATCACTTCATACTTAAAGGATCCATCTGCTTTATTGGAGATGAAGTCTACCTTTCCGGTGAATTCTTCAGCTTTGATGGCGTTGACCCTGACAGGGATCACGTCTCCTTGTTTTACTTTTGAAATCTCATTTTCGGAGACTTTCACTGTGAGTTTGAGCGGTGCAGTATTGATGATGTCTGCGATCGGCATACCTGGGCTGACCAATGTCCCCATTTCGTAGTAGTCCTCATTGATGAAGCCGGAAATAGGGGCTTTGATCTGCGTGTCGTCCAGTCTTTTTTGAAGGGCAGAAAACTGAGCATCAGCGATTTTGAAGCCGTTTTGTGTTTCTTCCAATTGCTTTTTGGTGATCGCTTCTGTACCGGCAAGATTTTCAAATCTTTTTAAGTCTTTCTCAGCTTGATCTCTGTTTAGCTTGGCGATATTGTAGTCAGAGCGGATCAGACGATCATCTACTTGCACGATGAGGTCACCTTTTTTGACATAGTCACCTTTTTTCTTGTAGATCTTGATGATGGACCCTGAGGTCTCAGACATCAGCTTCAGTTCTTGATTCGGTTCAAATACTCCATTGGACTCGAAGTTTCTATTTACTTTCGAGCCTTTGACTTTTTCGGTAGTCACAGAGATATATTCGCTGGATTTCATGGCCAAATTGGCCTCTTCCTCCAGTTCAGCTTTGTTGTTATAGAGCGTGTAAGCGATGGCTCCGACGCCCAGAAGCATAAATGCTGCGATGAGTAACTTTTTCATATCGATAGGTAGGTTTAGCTTTTTATAGTGTTAGGTTTTTGATTTTGCCCTGCGCATTCAGGATTTCCAATTGGGCTAGGCGCACTTGGATGATTTGATTGTTGTAGTTGCTTTGTGCTTGTCTTTCTGTCGCTTCAGCTTCCAAAAGATCAGTCAGAGGACTGAGGGCTTCTTTGTAAAGCAAGTTGGTCTCCTGAAGTACATCTGTGGCCAAGGCCAGGTTTTCTTCCAGAGATTCCAAAGTCTGCAATGAACTGTAGTATTTGTTGATCGCACTTTGATATTCGAGGTTGGCACCATCTTCTGCCTGCAATCTATCCAGATGCAACTGGGCTGTTTTCACTTTGGACTGAGCGGCTTTGTTTCTAGTTTGGAGTCCGTCAAAAATCGGAATCTCTAGTTTCAAGCCGAAAAGAAACCCTTGGTACCAGCTTTTGGAAGTGCTCAAGAAATCAAACTCCTGAGAGAAGGCACTTTTGTTGAAATCAGCGAAGCCGACCAATTGAGGTTGGTTTTCGGCCTTGATATTCTTGTACTCATACTCATAGAGTTGCTCTTGAACATCGAGGATCTGCATGTCTTTTCGATCTGAAAGGATCAATTCGCCGATTTGGAAGTTTTGAACTTCCCGATTCATATCAGCCACGGATTTGTCCAGATTGATCGGAGTGTCTACCGGGATACCCATCACGAGCTTGAGGTAGCCTTCCCTTTGGAAAATGGATATGTCTAGGTTTTCCAACTCAGATCGTACAGAAGTCAGATTTACTTTGACTCGATTGTAATCTACCTTTCTAGCCAGGTCATTTTCGTATTGAGCCTGAAGGATTCTCTCCAAGCCCTCCAGCTGATCAATAGTGGCCAAAAGCGTCTCTCTCTGTAGCTGCAGCTGAATAGCACTGAGGTAGTTCATGGCGATCTCATGGATCACATCTTCCTCAGACTGCTCAGCCAAAAGGCGGTAAAATTCCTCTCCGGTCTTGGCAGCTTTCAATCCGATCAAATAGGAATTGCTATAGATCAATTGGTTGAGCTGGAGGCCTGCTTTCAATGATTGTGGCACACCAAAAGCGATGACATTGATGTCTGAGGGATCACCTCCGAAAATGCCTCCGCCAGGAATGGCTTGAGGAAATACGTCGATGAAATTATTGTAATCTCCATAGGCAGAGAGCTGAGGTAGCCCTGCGCCGCGGATTTCATTGCGCTGATATTTGGCCTTGTCTTCATCCAAAAGAGCCTTTTGATAGGTTCTGTTGTTTTCCAAGCCAATTTTGATGCTTTCCTTCAGCGTCAGTGTTTCTGGGAGTACCAGTTCCTGATCCGCTGTCTGGGCATAGGTCAGTCCGGATAGAAGGACCGCCATAGAAAAGACTAGATACTTTTTAAGCATGGTTGTAAATAATAGTTGATTTAGATTTGTATTGTTAGTTCTGTAAAAAAAGAACTAATGATTGAAATTTTTTTAGGAATACTTCTTTTTGAATCGCTCGAAAAGGGAAGGGACTTCTTGTTTGAAGAACTCCAGAAAATTGGAGAAGTCTTTCATTTTGCAACAAAACTCGGAGCCTTTGTCATTTCTTTCTTTGAGAACTTCATCTACGAATGTTTTAATTTCGGCAATGTGTAGCAGGTCTCTTTCAAACTCCACTCTCCAGTCGTTCACTTTCAATTTAAAGTATCGTTTTCTGTCTCCGGGCTTAGTGGTATAGATGACTCTCTCTTTTGCCTGAAGAAAAGTCAAAGCATTGCTGACGGCACTTTTGCTGACTCCCAGTAATTCTACTATTTCATCAAAAGTCGCTTCTGCATCCTCATGAACCAACAGAAGTCCGATGATTCTCCCCACCAAGGGCTGCATGCCTTTGTGCTCGTGGAAAACCCCGATTCTTTCAATTAATTCTCTTTGTTTTTCGCTTAGCGTCATAGTTGATTATTCTTGGCTTGCTGGAATAACGGGACAAAGATATAAAAAGTTTTGTTTGTTCTGTAAATAGAGAACCAAATTTAATTAAAAATAAAAAGGGGCTAGTAAGTTCACTAGCCCTTTTTCCTCTTTGTAAGCCCATTACTTATTGTCTGAAAATCTGGAGGGAGCTTTGATTTGGACAAAGTCCCTCCAAAATCTACTTATTAAACCATTTGTCGAAAGTTTTGGATGATCAAAACAATTGCTTTGATTCCTTCTGGACAATTATCAGAATTTCAATCTCTATGCCAAGTGCCTAGAAAGTGTTTAAGGGTAGATTTCCCGAAAAATAAGTGGGGAATTAGGGTGCAAGTTGGGGAGGGATCTGGACGATTTGGGCAAAATAAAACCCGGAACCTGCGAGGCTCCGGGCTTTATCGTATGTATAATGTGCCTATTGATGCTGATCCATATAGTCCACTACGAAATAACTCAATGCTTTCATGCCAAGTGTAAACCCACCTTCGTCAATGTAGAAGCCAGGAGTATGATGTGAGGGTGTCTTCGATGGATCTCCTCCTTTTTTCATCCCACCAAGATTGATAAATAGTCCCGGTTTTTCTCTTTGGAAAAAGCTAAAGTCTTCAGCTCCGGTGACCGGCGGCATATTGATCACATTGTCATCTCCAGCTGCTGCCTGAAGTGTAGGGAGCATTTGGGCAGTGAGCTCTGGATTGTTAACCGTAGATGGGTAGAGTTTATCGATTTTGAGATCCACTTCAGCACCTGCGCTTTCGGCGATGTTGGTGACTATTTCAGTGATTCTTTTGTGCACCAGAGCCTGCTGCTCATCTCCGAATGTTCGGATCGTACCGATCATTTCTACTTTTTCGGGAATGATATTATGACGAATTCCCCCATGGATAGCTCCCACCGTTACCACCGCAGGGTCTTGGGTGATGTTGACATTTCGGGAAAGAATGGTCTGTAGTCCCATGACAATTTGGGAGCTGGTCACGATAGGATCTATGCCTGACCAGGGGGAAGCTCCATGTGCTTGTCTTCCCGTCAGCGTGATTTCTAGATTGTCCACAGCTGCCATAGCCGGCCCAGATCTATAGCCGACTTTCCCGACTTCCATTTGGGAGGCAATGTGCAAGCCGAAAATAGCATCTACATCTTCCATGACTCCCTCTTTGACCATCAGTTCTGCACCGGCGATCTCCGCATCAAACACACCTTCCTCGGCAGGTTGAAAGAGAAATTTGACATTGCCCGCGAGATCATTTTTCATACTGGCCAAAACTTCGGCTACTCCCATTAGGATCGCCACATGCGTGTCATGTCCGCAGGCATGCATCACGCCAGTTTCCTGACCATTGTAGGTGGCAGTGTTGACAGACTTGAAGGGCAAATCATTTCGCTCCGTGACCGGCAAAGCATCCATGTCGGCTCTGAGTGCTACGGTAGGTCCTGGCTTGCCTCCTTTGAGATAGCCTACGACTCCGGTGACAGCTACTTCCTCGGTGACTTCTATGCCCAATGACCTTAGGTGGTCTGCTATCTTTTTGGCTGTGCGAAACTCCTGATTTCCCAATTCGGGATGCATGTGAATGTCTCTTCTCCACTCGATGACCTTAGATTCGATCTCGTTGGCTTTTTTGTCGATGTCTGGCCGTAGTTTCGTCTGTCCAAAACTGACTCCGCTAACGAGAAAGAGTGGTACTAGTAGTTTTTTCATGGGATAATTTGGTTGGTGTTGGTATTTACTTGTTTTGGCAATTTAAGAGAAAAACCAGCTTTTGGTCCAGACGAATTTAAAAAAGGCAAGATCCCGAACCATTTTGGATAAAAGTGATTTTAAAGAGACAGAAGACAAGTCAGAAGTCTAGAGTTTGAAAGCTGAAGAATTGAGGGAAATAAATTTTGTAATCGAAAATTAAAATCAACAACTATATGGAACTGAATAATAAAAAAGCAATCGTAACAGGTGTCAGCAAAGGAATCGGGCTGGAGCTTGTGAAGTTACTTTTGGAAAAGGGAGTAATTGTAGCAGGATGGGGCAGAACCCGACCGGAACTTGCTCATCCCAATTTCCACTTTTTCACCTGTGATGTTTCTAAAGAAGAATCTGTCGAAGGAGCTTTTCAGTTGACAGTCGAGAAACTAGGGGCTGATATCCGGATTTTGGTGAACAATGCAGGGTTTGGTGTAGCTGGCGAGACAGAGACTTTCTCATCTGATGATTGGAAGGCTATGTTTGACACGAATGTGCACGGGATCTTTTATACTACCAAGCGCGTGATCGCTGCTATGAAGAAAGCAGATGAAGGTCATATCATCAATGTGGCTTCGATCGCGGGATTGAATGGAGTTAAGAATTTTGCAGGCTATGTGGGAACCAAGCATGCTGTTCGCGGAATTTCACATTCCCTGTACATGGAGCTTCGGGATTTTGGGATCAAAGTATCCACGATTTATCCAGGCTCTGTGCAGACTAATTTTTTCGATGACATCGAGGGTATGAATGCTCATGAAAACATGATGCGTCCAGTGGATGTAGCGACTTCCATCGTGCAGACTTTGGAGACACATCCCAATTATTTCGTAGCAGATGTGGAGTGTAGACCTTTGAGACCAAAAGGGAAGGCGTAAGAAAACAAGTTCACTATGAAAAATAGAAGAAGATTTATTAAAAGTTCCTCACTGATGGGGATTGGCGCGATGTCGATGCCCCACCTGACGCAGGGTGGAGGCCTCCAATTTCATAACTCTGAGTCTCCCAAAGTGCTTTTTTTTGATGTCAATGAGACCTTGCTGGATTTGACCGCAATGCGTGAAAGTGTGGGCAAGGTGCTGGGAGGAAGAGAAGACCTCTTGCCTTTGTGGTTTACGACTATGCTTCAGTATTCTTTGGTCATGACTGCTGGGAGACAATATGAGGATTTTGGAATAATCGGTGCGGCAACCTTGCAGATGGTAGCCGCAAACAATGGAATCAACCTAGATGAAAAATCGGCTAAAGATGCCATAGTAGGTCCACTTAGGTCACTTCCTCCTCATCCGGAGGTCAGGGACTCACTCAAAAACTTGAAAGATGCAGGCTATAAAATGGTTTCATTTACTAATTCTTCCAATCAAGGCGTAAAGACACAATTTGAAAATGCCGGGCTTTTGGAATTTTTTGACGAAAGACTAAGTGTAGAAGATATTGGTAAATACAAGCCTGATGCAGATGCTTATGACTGGGCGGCCAGAAAGATGAAGGTCAAAAAAGAAGAATGCATGCTAGTAGCAGCTCATGGTTGGGATATTGCCGGGGCGCTTTGGGCAGGTTGGAGAGGTGCGTTTATCAGCAGGCCTGGAGCGCAGTTATTTCCTTTGGCACCCAAACCGGAGTTGGCAGAAATCAACTTAAGCCTCATCTCAGAAAAACTCATAGCCTTGAAATAACTTTTTGGTGATTGAGTTCTATACCTTATGATTTGACCTGCACATGAGTTTTTGAGTAGCAATATTTGCGTATCGAGTGGCATTCCCTATTTTTGCCCTAGACCTTCTCAACCGGGTTTTTGCCCATGCCATGCGGGTGAACTCCCGGTTGGTCTCTTTTCCAGCCTATGTCTTTAGAAGTTTCCCAGTTATGTAAAAATTACGGTTCGCAAAAGGCCCTCGATGAGGTTTCTTTTACCGCCGTCCCTGGGAGAATCTTGGGTTTTTTGGGTCCAAATGGAGCAGGCAAGTCCACTACGATGAAGATCATTACTGGTTTTGTGCAGGCTGATGGAGGCGCGGTGAAAGTAATGGGAAAGGATGCTTTGGCACTTCCCAAAGTAGTCTCGCCATTGATCGGGTATCTACCGGAGAAAAATCCGCTCTACCAGGATATGTATGTCAGAGAGTTTTTAGCTTTTGCAGGGGGGCTGTATGGTCTCAAAGGAGCGGTTTTGAAAAATCGCTTGGCCGAAATGCTGGAGAAAACTGGCTTGCTTCCCGAGCAGCACAAGAAAATTGGGCAGCTCTCCAAAGGGTATCAGCAGCGCGTTGGCCTGGCCAAAGCTTTGATTCATGATCCCCAAGTGGTGATTTTGGATGAGCCTACGACGGGGCTAGACCCCAATCAACTCGTAGGAATCCGGAAGCTCATCCAAGAAGTGGCTGCTGAAAAGACACTCATTTTGTCCACTCATATCATGCAAGAAGTGGAAGCTATCTGCAAAGATGTGGTGATTATTAATCAGGGCAAGGTAAAGGAAGTGGCTTCACTCGAGGACTTGCAAAGTCGAGGAAGTCTAAGTCAATTGAGTCTGGAGACAGAAGAAGACTTGGATTTGACTTGGTTTGAGAGTTTGGGTGAAGTGCAGTTTGGGACAAAAGGTAAAAGTCATGTGCTGATCCGGGTAGAAGATGCTGGGAAGGCCCGGAAGGCTGTGTTGCAGGTACTCCAGGCCCGACAGCTCAATCTGATTTCTCTTCAGCAAAGCAAAAGAAATTTGGAAGACCTTTTTAGAGAAATTACCCAATGAAAAGCCTGTTCCTCAAAGAAATCAACGCCTTCTTTGGTAATCTTTTGGGTTACCTGATTTTGGCGCTTTTTCTAGTGGCGATTGGATTGATTGTTTGGGTTTTTCCTGAATCCAGTGTATTGGATTATGGATATGCGGATTTGGAGCCGCTGTTTACCTATACGCCTTACGTCTTTACATTTTTGATTCCGGCCTTGTCCATGAGGGCCATCTCAGAAGAAAAAAGAACTCAAACTTGGGAGTTGCTTCAGACGTCTCCGCTTTCTTTGTTGGAGATCGTGCTGGCAAAATACTTAGCCTTGCTGGTTTTGGTTCTATTGGCTTTGCTCCCCACCTTATTATACTACTTCAGTATCCTCCAGCTCGGCGATCCGATAGGGAATCTGGATCAGGCAGGTTTTTTTGGCAGTTGGATTGGTTTGCTGATGATAGGAGCTGTCTTCGGTGCTGTCGGAATTTTCTGCTCCTCTCTGACATCTCAACAGGTGGTAGCTTTCGTGCTCGGAGTGTTTTTTTGTTTCGTATTGTACGTAGGATTCACAGCTTTGGCAGATTTGCAGCTGGGGGATGTTTCCTACTGGATAGAAGAGTTGAGCTTGAGTTATCATTATACCAATCTTAGCCGAGGGGTGGTAGATTCCTCAGATGTGTTTTTTATGCTGGGGATGATCTGGTTGTTTCTGGGGCTGTCGATTTTAGTATTGAGAAAAAAATGAAAAACTTCTCAAACCATATCGTCAAGTCACTGGGACTTCTTTTTGGAGGACTACTTCTCTTTGCAGTTTTGGCGCAAGTTCTTCATTTCCGAATAGATCTGACTGAAGAAAAACGCTATTCGCTTCATCCAGCTACAGAAGAAGTGCTATCGGGACTTGAGGAACCGATTCATGTGGAGATATTGCTGATGGGGGAAAATCTCCCCGGAGGCATGAGACGCTTGCAGCGCTCTATTGAGGAGACCGTCCGGACATTTAATTCCTATAGTCCAGAGAAGATTACGTATTCTTACTTCGATCCCTTGAGTTTGCCTGAATCAGAGCAGCAGGAGTTTGTCGTGCAGCTGACTGACTATGGAATCAATCCTACCAATCTCTATGTGAGACAAACCGGTGGGCAGCAGGCTCAATTGATTTTTCCTGGAATTTTGGTCTACAATCAGGATTTTGAGACAGGAGCATTGATCCTCAAAGGTGAGAAGGGAATGGGAGAAGATGAGATTTTGAACCAATCCATCGAAAATCTGGAGTTTGAGCTGAGCAATGCAATCCGAAAATTGACCAGAAAAAATACCGGGGCGATCGCCATGCTGATCGGCCATGAAGAGATGAGTGAGGACGAAGGCTATGGAGTAGTGGAGGCTTTGGATGGGGATTTTGAGATATTCAAAGTGCCATTGGAGCAAGCTAGAACTGTTGCTGATCTTGTCAATTTTGAGACAATCCTAATTCAGGGGCCGAGGGCCTCGTATACAGAGAGGGAGGTCTACCTGCTGGATCAGTATGTCATGCAAGGTGGCAATCTGGTTGTGCTGAGTGACGGCGTAGCGGTAGATGTAGAGCTGGCAGGAGGTGAAGGGACACTAGCCATGCCTTATGATAATGGGTTGGAAAATCTGCTTTTCAAATATGGTGTGCGAGTCAATAAGGATTTGATCCAAGATCTGAATTTCGGGTACTACCCGGTGATGGGAGGTAATTTTGGGAATCAGGAACAAATCGTGCCGATGCCTTGGCCGTTTTATTTCCAGTCTAGTCAAATGCAGCATCATCCGATCACTAGGGGACTGGATGTGGTCTATTTTAGATTTGCCAGTAGTCTGGATACCGTGATGGCTCCGGGAGTTAGCAAGACTCCTCTGTTGTTTACCTCCCGACTTTCCAGGCAACTGAATGCGCCTGTTCGTGTCGCTTTTAGTGATATGGAGCAGGAGCCAAACACGCAGCTATATGATCAGCCCAATTTGCCTTTGGGTTATTTATTGGAAGGTGAATTTACTTCCCTTTATAAAAACCGTTTTCTGCCTGATGGATTTTCCCAAGAAGAATTCAGAGAGTCTGGGACAGGTCGCGTAGTGGTTTTCGGTGATGGAGAGCTTTTCCAAAGTCAAAAAGATCCACGATCGGGGGCTATATTGACTTTAGGTGAGGATCCCTTCAATCAGTTGATTTTTGCAAATAAACTCTTGCTTCGCAATCTGATGCAGTACTTACAAAATCCCGATGGAATCATCGCGAGTAGAACGAGGACTTTTCAGATCAGGCTGCTGAACAAAGCGAAAATAGCTGAACAAAAAACATTTTGGCAAGGCCTAAATGTCCTCGGTCCTGTAGCTGTGATTTTGGGATTGGGAGCCTTGATCTCGGGGGCTAGAGCCAGACGATTTTCGAAGAAAACTAAATAGCCCGAAATTGGATTTTTAGGACCAATAATTTTCCATTATTCCAATTTGCGGCGGTTCTAATTCGATTTTATTTATAAATTTACCCCCATTCCAAAAAGTAAAAACAAATAAGCCCTAGGATATGCAATCGATCTAGACGCTTTGTCTCTTGAAAGATTTCATATGGCCTTCATAAAACAAATCTTAAGCACATGAAATTTATTGTTTCCTCTTCTGCACTTTTAAAGCAGCTATCGGCGATCAATGGTGTGGTGACTACCAATCCAGTGGTGCCTATTTTGGAGAACTTTCTTTTCGAAATCAAAGAAAGTATCCTGACTATTACCGCTTCGGATTTGCAGACTTCGATGATTACCGAAATCAATGTAGAGGCGAAAGAAGACGGAAATATTGCTGTGCCTGCGCGTATTTTGATCGAGACTTTGAAAAACCTTCCGGAGCAGCCGGTGACGTTCAGCATCGATCATGACACCTATGCGGTGGAGATTTCTTCAGATAATGGGCGCTATAGATTGGCAGGTGAAAACGCTACAGATTTCCCTAAAATCCCAACCGTCAGCAATGCGACTACTGTGGATATGTCTACAGAGGTACTTTCCAGCGCAGTGTCCAATACCATCTTTGCGACCAGCTCAGATGAACTGAGACCAGCGATGACCGGGGTTTATATTAATTTGAGTGATACAAACACTACTTTCGTGGCAACTGACGGACATCGTTTGATCAGATACAGAAGAGTAGATGTGGCTTCTTCCAGCCCAGCTAGTTTGATTATCCCTAGAAAAGCTTTGAATCTGTTGAAATCCACATTGCCGTCTGAAAACGTATCAGTCAGCGTGGAGTTTAACCAGTCCAATGCCTATTTCAAGTTTAACAACATCAAGATGATCTGTCGTCTGATCGATGAGAGGTTCCCGGACTACGAAAACGTGATTCCAGTGGAAAATCCAAACATCATGACTATTGATCGTCAGGATCTATTGAGCTCGCTGCGTCGTATCGCGATCTATGCCAATAAGACTACGCATCAGGTGAGATTGAAATTGACCGGTTCTGAGTTGATGATTTCTGCTGAAGATCTGGACTTCTCCAATGAAGCAAATGAGAGATTGTCTTGCGAGCATGATGGAGAAGATATCGAAATCGGATTCAATGCGAAGTTCTTGGTAGAAATGTTGAACAACCTTTCTTGCAAAGAAGTAAGCTTGAAGTTTTCTGCTCCAAATAGAGCGGGATTGATTTTGCCAGCTGAGCAGGATGAAAACGAGGATATCTTGATGCTCGTGATGCCTGTAATGCTCAACAACTACGTATAACACAAACCACCTATAAACAATCGAAGCCCAGGTCATCTGATCTGGGTTTTTTATTGGAAACTCTCCAAGGGTTCAGAACCCTTGGAGGGTTCCTTCAAATTTCGGCTTGTTTATTCTCGTTTTAGGGGGTAAGTCTCAGCGCTCTCTAACCTTACTAAAATCTAAAAAATGCCCCGATTTCATAGCCTACAGAATAGGGCGTGCCAACATCATCTGGAATCTGTGCGTCAGGACTGATATTCTTATAGGACTCACTTAGCCTTATATCAAGTCCGACATCTCCAAAAATGCCTATTTGCTTCGTGATATTAAATTCTCTGCCCACATGGAGGTAATAATATCCCCGCAGTGTTTTGTAATTAGTGGCAGGAGTTACCTGATAGGTAATTGCATTTCTGACATACCATGGTCTTCTGTTGCTAAGGGTAGATGAACCTGCGAAATGGTAGAGAAAATCCACTTGAAAAGAAGTCGAGTTGGAAACTCTATCTTTTTTGCCAATTCCTGGCCAAAATGCCAATCCAAATTGAGATTGGTTTTCTTGGTATCTGGCCCCCAGTTTCCATGAAGTTTTTTTATCGATTCCTCCACGGACTGTCCATTTTGGACTTTCTTGGGCTTGAGAAATAGTAGCTAAAAAGACAAAGCAAAAAAGGGAAATAAAAAATGCCAGTTTCATATTGATAATATACTAGGTATTTTTTTTTCCTAGCTGGTCGGCTTCTTCGGAAGTCGATTTATTTTTCAGTCATGTGGAAACCAGTTAAGGTTCCAATGGATGAAAAAAGGTGATTAATCTTTGATCCGTAGGTTATTTCGAATCCCTCAACATTTTGAGATACAGGCCTTCTACTCGTTCTCTGGCCCAGGGAGTTTTTCTCAAGAAAGTGAGGCTGGACTTGATTGACGGGTTGTGGGTAAAGCAACGAATGGTAATTCGCTCACCGAGCTCCTCCCAGCCATAGTGCGCAACTAATTGTTCCAAAATAGTGTCCAGACGTAAGCCGTGAAGAGGGTTGTTAGGTTGGTGCTCCATAGAGCTTTAAAATTAGGCAAATTTCCTGAGTACTGAGACTGACTATTGCTTAGAGTGAATGGGCTCTATCAAATCCCACAAATTCCCGTATAAATCCTTAAAAACAGAGACGGTCCCATACTCTTCATGGGCAGGTTCTCGGATAAACTCCACACCTCGGGAAGTGAATTTTTCATAATCTCGATAGAAATCATCCGTGTATAAAAACAGGAATACTCTTCCACCGGCCTGAAAACCGACCTGCTTTACTTGGGTTTCATTGGCTGCTTTGGCCAATAGCAGATGACAAGCTGATCCCGGAGGAGCTATTCTCACCCATCTTTTGGTTTCGCTTAGCTGAGTATCTTCCAGGAGTTCAAAGTCCAAAATCTGCGTATAGTAAGTGATGGCTTCATCATAATCTTTAACCAAAAGAGCGATTTGTCCGAGCTGTTGTTTCATTTGTATTGACTAGGAGGATTTTTTTGAAAAAGATTTTATAGTTTACAAGAAACCTTTTCCATTCAATGTCAAAGCTATCGATTCCATTGCTATGTGCACTTTTTATTGTTGGACTTTTTGCCTGTCAGTCAGAGAAAAATGATAGTTCCACCGAGACAAAGACATGGGAATTAGTACCCAGTGGGGAGAAAATTGAAATTGAACTGGATAGCTTGACTGCCAATGTTGCTCTGGCTATGGTATACTATGATGGAGGGGACAGCCCTTTGCTATTCAATGTCAACTCGGACAAAAATGCTCTGCAGATCTATGATGTCGATGCAGGCAAGCTACAGAAGGAGTTGGTGTTCGAAGCAGAAGGCCCAAATGGAGTGCGAGTTGGCTTCTTCCATGTACATAATTTGGACAGTATTTTTATTTTCCCTGAGTGGAGCCAAAAGTTGATTTTGGTAGATAGCGAGGGGCAAATCAAAAATAGAATCGACTATGAATTGCCAGAGAATGTATCAGCTCTTTTTCTCCATAATACTTATTACGTTTCGCCTCCAAAGGTTGTAGATGGGCAATTAATAGCAAAGGCCAGAGGAACAAAACCTCCAATGGATTATTCTCAAAGTGAACTGGATGATCTTCCTGTTTTAGTATCGATTGACCTGACTTCTAAAGAGGTCACTTCTCTCCCATACCATTTTCCGACCGATTATTTCAGTCAGGGTATTAAGATGATGGAAGTGAGTATTGTGCAGGAGCTACATAGGACTGTTTTTTCTTTTGCAGGGGATCATGCGTTGTATTTTTCGGACTCTGGCAATTTGACAAAGAAGGACGGGCCTAGCGCTTTTTTAGATGCCACTCTCCCGGTGTTGCCACAGGATGTGGACGGAAGGATTTTTGCCGAATATGCCTTGACGAAATCCAGATATAGTGATCTGATCAAAGATCCCTACCGTAATGTTCTCTATCGCTTTGCTTTCCCTACAGAGCCAGTCCAGTCTGAAGAGGAATTGAGAGCCTTGAGAGAAAATCCAAGATCCTTTATCTTGATGGTTTTTGATGAAAACTTAGAGTTATTGACTGAAAAGAAGTTTGACGCAGGAACTTACTATCCGAGCAATTCTTTTGTGGGAGAAAAGGGTTTGTATTTGTCCACCAGTAATTCCCAAAATCCTGAGATCAAAGAAGATTGGATGGCTTTTGAATTGATAGAGCTAGTTGGGAAGTGAGCTGTTTCAGCTTTCTGATTTTAGCCTTCTGATTTTTCTAATTATTCTTTTCTTTCACCTCGGAATGTCCCATTTGGCTGGATAAAATTGACAGCGAATATATCTCCATCTTTCTCTTCAAACTTGATCTTAAATCCTTCCAGAGCTTTGAGGTTAAACTCATGCCCACCTAAATAGACCAATTCGTATTCGGGCTGTCCTGGGACAAAAGCATACAATTTTTCCTCCTTGATGTAGATTTTGACTTCCTGAACTCCCATCAGAAGGTAAGCCCCCTCATATTTTTTCAGATCATCTTCGCTGACTTCCACGGTTTTGGGAGTTCGCTTAAACTCGATAGGGTCCAGTGCCGGTTCGAATGCTGCCTTCAACCCTGAAATATCCCCCGTCATATTGCTGACAAACTGGAATTTGAAAGGATTGTCCAAGTTAGGTTCTCCCTGATATACCAAAATCATATCAAAGACATCGTAATGCTGATGTTTTAAAAAACCGCCATGTAGTCCCGTCTGAACGAAGAGCGTGTCATTTTTGAGTTCGATTTCCATCTTTCCATAGCCCGGATGCTCATAAGAACCGGTGTAGTCAAAGAGAATATGCGAAGGCTTGGTATTGGAAATAGCCGTAGAATCTGCTTGTTCTTTGGCTTTTGCCTGAGCCTCTCGCGCTTCGCTCATTCTTTTTACAGTCTCTTCGAGCCACTTGCCATCTTCCAATTCCAGCATGTAATCTGCCACGATATTTCGGACTACTCCCGGCAGAGCTGATCCATTTTGATTGGTTAGTACCATGATGCCGAGACTATCTGTGGGAAAGAAAGAAGCGGAAGCCGAAAATCCATCAATATTGCCACCATGCTCGACTCGGTAATGTCCGCGATAGGAGGAAAGGAACCAGCCATATCCGTAATTGGAGAAATGAGCGTCTGGATGTTCTTTGGAAGGTGTGCCTGAGGAAACGACCATTTGGGCGCTCATCGCTTCTTTGACATAGTCTTCGGGGATGATTTGTTCGTTCTTGAACTTGCCTCCATTGATCCAAGTGATGAGCCAGTTGGACATCTCTGTGACGCTGGAATTGATCGCGCCGGCAGGACCCATGGCGGCGATGTTATAGTAATCCATTTTGCTGGTTTTCCCTTCCAGATCGACGGAATAGCCAAAGGATTTGTCTCCGTCTTTCTCCATGTCAGGAATCCGGAAATTGCTTCGGGTCATTCCCAGTTTGTCAAAAAACAGTTCTTGCACATTTTCCTCCCAACTTTTCCCTGTCAGTCTTGCACCGATCTCTCCCTGAAGGAAAAACATCCAGTTGTTGTAATACCATTGTTGGCGAAGTCCGGTGAAAGGAGCTTGATGGGCGATTCGCTCGATCAATGCTGCTCGGGATTCCGAAGGGAACATAAACCAAGAAAGATCATGTCGCGGCATCCCTGTGCGGTGTGCCATAAGGTCTTTGACAATGATTTGCTCGTTCATCCAGTTTTCTTTGAAGCGAAGCTCAGGGATATATTTTCCGGGTCTCTCATCAAAGTCGATTTTATCATCTTTTCTCAGGACTCCCAAGACTGCAGATGTGAAAGCCTTGGAAGATGATCCGATGGCAAAAAGGGTGTTTTCAGTGACGGGAACTTGATTTTCGTAGTCTTTGAATCCAAAACCTTTGGCGAAAAGGATTTTGTCCTGATCCACAATAGCCACAGCAAAACCGGGTGCTTTGAGCTCGACACGTGCTTGTTCGAGTTTTGCTTCGAGTTCTTTGAGTGATTTGTTGTTGCTCTGTGCATTTGCAGAAATGCTGGTCAAAATTGTAAAGAGGAAAACATAAAAGTTTCTCATAGATGGTTTAGTTAGATTGTTTCGACAAAAAAGATTGCGTTGTTATTTAAATCGTAAAGACCGAATTCGTTAGTCCCCCAAGGAGTGTTGAGTCGAAGTTTTTCCGCTCCAATACTTCCATTTACTACCAAAGATTCAAAATAAGGATGGATGTTATTGACTAATATTCTGACTACGGATCCACCAAGTAAAGGGTCTTCTGGAGTGTCAGCATGCCATTGAAGATGAAGTGTCAGGGATTCAAGTTGAATCCCTGCATACATATCATCTCCGAATAATTTATGAAATCCCAAAGTTTTCTGATACCAGTCCAAATCCCTAGCAATATTTTGAGAGGGCAAAACCGGGATGGTATTCAAAAACTCTGTTTTCAAATCACCTTTCATTTTCCAGCGTCATCCGGACATTTTCCAGGTTTCTGCGAATCTCCTCAATGCTTTCCCATTCACGACCGTCTTCGCCATGCTCTATGCCGACATAGCCATGATAGCCATGAGCCAAGACGATTTTCATCATTCGGGTGTAGTCGAGCGGATGCTCTTTTCCATGATCATCCCAGACCACTGGTTTCAAGGAGACTCCCTTAGCTTTTGGCATGAGTTCGTCTACACCTCGGTAGCTATCGTAGCTGAGTATTTGATCGCCTTCGGCATGCATTCTGAAGTTGCCAAAATCTGGCAAAGTGCCTGCTCTAGGATGGGCTGTTTCTTTGATGAGTTCGGCGAGCCACTTTCCATTGGAAGAGTAGCCTCCGTGGTTTTCGATGATGACATTGATGTCATAATCATGGGCGAATTCGCAGATTCTTCTCAAAGTCGAGCTACAGACATCGATGGCTTCTTTTTCCAATTTTGCATCTTGGCTAAATGGTACAGCAGTATAGGCATTGATGCGAATGGAATGACAACCCAGGAAGTTGGCCGCCTCAACCCATTTTTTATGGTTTTCGACAGTCTGCTGTCTTTCTTCGGGTTTGGCAGCGCCTAGTTGACCCTCTCCATCTACCATGATCAAGACTTGGGTGACTCCTTCACCGTCTGCTCGAGTTTTCATCTCCTGAAGATAGGCTTTGTCTTGGGCCTTGTCTTTGAAAAATTGATTGACATATTCTACAGCATCTATGTTATGTTTCTTGGTCTCAGTGATGAAGTCCAAATGGGTCAATTTTCCGGCAAAAAGCGGTCGAAAAAGTGACCATTCTGCTAGGGAGATTTTGTATAGCGGATCTGCATTCCCTTTTCCAAATGAAAATTGGGGTAATCCCAGGCCGATGGCAGCTGCTGCCAGGCCTGAGTTTTTGAGAAAACTTCTTCTTGTTGACATAGGGTTTAGGTTAATGGTTAAAAATTGGTTGTTATTTTATTTCAATTCAAGGAAACTCAGCTTTTAGGTATTTAGAGAGAAGTGGAATTTCAGATTTCTCACTTTAGCCTTCATCTTTCAAAGATCTGCTTACGGATCGCTGAAACTGCCTACTCAATTAAATCTCCCACCCAGCACGATACTCTCTTGTAAGGTACTGGTTGGCGGTCTCATCATTGGTGATTTTAATCAGATTTGCGTCAAAGTCTACTTTCTTGCCCGCACGAAGAGCGATTGCTCCTAAATTGATCGTGTCTGTGATACAAGTGGCTCTTGTGAAGCTTCCTGGAGTCTGCTTCTTTTCAAGCATGGATTCTACCCAAGAATCAGTCTTTCTTTCTACTTCTCTGGAGTTGATTCTTTCTGAATCTCTACCTGCCATCATTTTTGACTCGGGAAGCAAAACTGGGTCTTCTCCTCGGAAACCTCCCAAAATTTTGCCTTTGGTCCCTACGATCATTAACCCTTCTTCGGGAGTGTCTTTTCCATCCAGTTCCAGCTCTTCTGGAGCAAAAGGCTTCATGCCTCCATCGTACCAAAAAAGGTCAAAAGCTGGAAGATTCGCCTGCTCGGGGAAATTCCATTTGATCGTGCAGCTTGCAGGGAAGGCAACATCATTTTTGACCCACTGATACACCTGATTGATTTCCTCCCGAGTAGTAGTGCCAAAAGCTCTTGCCGAAACCGGACTCTGGTCGATGCCAAGTGTTTCAAAAAGCGGAAAAAGACTATAATGCCCCATATCTGCGACCGAACCACCCCCGAATTCATACCATCCTCGGAAGACATTGTGTGTGTAGTTTTTGTGATAAGGCATGTCTGGTACTGGACCTAGCCATAGATCCCAATTGAATCCATCCGGAATAGACATAGGAGGGCTTGGTCTTTTGGTCCATTGCTGCCAAACGGGGCGATAGGACCAGTTGTGGATTTCTTTGAGTTCGCCGATGAGCCCCGCATCCATCCAAGCTTTGATTTGTCGGTATTCTGGCCGGTCTGACCAGGCGAGCAAGTGTGTGACTACTCCACTTGATTGGGCCTTTTCGATCACTTTTCTTCCTTCGAGTAGTCTATTGGAAATGGGCTTGTGAGTGACTACGTACATTTTTTGATCCATAGCTGCCAAAGCGATGGGAGCATGGGTATGGTCAGGAGTCATGATTTTGACAGCATCGATGCCTGATTCTTTGGCTATAAGCTCTCGAAAGTCCTCATAGCTTTTGCAGCCTTTGTAGCTTCCTGATACGCTATTTTGGGCATAGTATTTTTCTACATATTCCTGACCGACATCTCTGCCTCCGGGGATTCCCGGCTTGCCCTCCCACCAGGAGTCGTCGCCGATCGTTTGACGGATGGAGTCCCTGATGCCATAAGGTGACCAATCAATATAATCTGTAGAAAATTTATTGGAGTCACAGACTGCGACCACTCGGACTTTTGGGTTTTGCAAAAGTCCTCCCATTTCTCTCAGGCCCTGAGTTCCGCAACCGATGTTGGCTACAGCTAATTGGTCAGAGGGAGGAATTTTTCCTAGTCCAGCGATGACATGGGATGGGACGATGGTGAAGGAAGCGGCAAAAGTGGCGGCTGAGGATAAAAATTCTCTTCGGTTGAGTTTATCCGGAGGATTCATAGAATAGTTTGGGTTTTGTATAGAATTGAAGTTAAGCAGGATGGTTCAGTAAAACAATATTTGTTATTTTAATGCGGAATGATTCATTTATTCTGAAATTACCATTTTTAAACCCGATCTATCCCATGATGCCCCGAATAAATCCAGTGATTGTTTTTTGTGTGCTGATCTTCAGTGTTTTTTTGTTTGGCTGTCAGGGAAAAGAAGAGGAAGCACCGCAGTCTATTGACTTTCCGACTCGTCCCAATATCGTTTGGATAGTATGCGAAGATATGTCTCCGGAGCACTTGGAGAGCTATGGGGGTACAGGAGGAAAGACTCCTTTCTTGAATCAATTGGCTGCCGAATCTCTGCAATATGAAAATGCTTTTTCCACAGCGGGAGTTTGTGCGCCGAGTAGAGCAGCTTTGATCACCGGAGCCTATCAAACATCTATCGGAGCCATGCATATGCGAACCACGGGTATGTCAGAGTCTGCCAAAGATGCCTATCCTCCGGGCTACAAAAACTATTCTGCCATCTTGCCCGAAGGGATGTTTCCCTATCCGATTTATCTCCGGCAAGCGGGCTATTATGTGACCAATAATTCCAAGGAAGACTATCAGTTTAAAACTCCCGTGATGATGTGGGATGATAGTAGTCCTAGAGCTCATTGGAGAAATCGAACTAATCCGGATCAGCCTTTTTTCTCTATTTTCAATTTTACCACCACCCATGAGTCTCAGGTGTGGGCCAGAGAGGGAAAGGACAGCTTGCTTGTGGATCCAAAAGATGTAGTTGTACCGCCAATTTATCCGGATGATTCATTGACACGAAGGACATTAGCGCGATTTATTACCAATGTGATGCGAATGGATCAGCAAGTCGGGGAGGTGATCGCTCAGCTGAAGGAAGACGGCTTGTATGACAATACCATCATTTTCTTTTATTCCGATCATGGGGATGGGATGCCTTATTTCAAAAGAGAAGTTTACGATCGTGGACTCAAAGTACCCTTACTGGTCAAAGCTCCATGGCTGGAAGCTGGGTCAACAACCGAGGAACTGGTGAGTTTTGTGGATTTTGGTCCGACGGTACTTTCATTGGCCGGAATCCAGATACCTGAGACGATGCAAGGTCAAGCATTTTTGGGGGCTCAAAAGGCGAACCCCAGAAAATATGTCTATGCTGCAAGGGATCGCATGGATTCGGAATACGATCGAGTGAGGGCGGTTTCGGATGGTCGCTTCAAATACATCCGAAATTACATGCCGGAGAAGCCCAACTATCAAAACATCCGCTATCGGCTACAAAACCCTTTGATGGGGCACTTGCTGAATTTGCATGAAAAGGGCTTGCTGACTCCTGAGCAGGAGCGTTGGTTTGATGAGTCCAAACCCGAGGAAGAATTGTATGATACCCAATCAGACCCTTGGGAGTTTGTCAATGTAGCCGAAGACCCAGAATATGAGGAAAAGTTGCTTGAAATGCGCATGGCAATGGACGAGTGGATGATCCAATTTGGAGATAAGGGTAGCCTGAATGAAGTGGAAATGGTCCAGGATTGGTGGGGAGGTGAAGATTCCGCTCCTGTCACTGCAATGCCAGAAGTAAGTTTTCAAAATGGAAAAGTAAGCTTGAGTTCAGAAACTACAAGTTCGCTGTTTGGGTATAGAAAATCCACGAAAGACCCTTGGCAAATCTATAGTCAGCCATTCAAATGGAATGCTGGAGATTCTCTTTATGTCAATGCCCATCGGATAGGATATGGTCCTAGCGATATTTCACTCATAGTCCAATAAACGCCAACTTTTATGAAAACCTTGCTCAAGTCAATCTTTCCAATTCTGATTTTTTTGATTTCAACATTAGCTTTTTGCCAGGAATCCATGCTCTGTCAAGGCGCCTATTGGGAAGAGGACGAAGCAAATGCTTTTATGAAAGAATGGGCGAGCATGTGGACGACTCAGGCGGATTGGGAAAAAAGAGCGGACATAATTCGCGAGGGAATCGTCAAGGGGATGAAGCTCAAGCAAATGCCTGAAAGAACTCAGGAATTCAATCCAATCATCCATAGTGCCAGAGAAATGGATGGCTATATCGTGGAAAATATTGCCATAGAGAGTTTTCCCGGCTTTTTTATCACTGGCAACATTTATAGGCCTTTGAAAAAAGAGCCTTTTCAGCGAAGTCCGGCGATCTTAAGTCCACATGGGCATGGAGAGGATAAGCGCTTTTGGGAGGATGTCCAACATAGGGCGGCGGTTTTGGCACGGATGGGAGCGATTGTTTTTGTATATGATATGGTAGGATATGCCGACTCCAAGCAAGTGACGCACAAGATGCCGATCGCTTTGACCTTGCAGACTTACAATTCCATACGCGTATTGGATTATTTGACATCAAGAGATGATGTAGATCCGGAGCAGATAGGAGTGACAGGTGGTTCGGGAGGGGGAACACAGACTTTTTTGATCACGGCTCTGGATTCTCGAGTCAAAGTGTCGATTCCTACAGTGATGGTTTCGGCCTATTTCTTCGGTGGATGTGTCTGCGAAAGCGGAATGCCGATTCACAAAAGTGAGCACCATCAAACCAACAATGTAGAAATAGCAGCTTTGGCAGCTCCGAGACCAATGCTATTGATTTCCGATGGTGGGGACTGGACTAAGAATACTCCGAGAATTGAGTTCCCGTATATCCAGCGGGTTTATGCGGCCTACGGCGCCGAGAGCAAAGCCGATAATGTTCACTTGCCAAACGAAAGACATGATTATGGCTACAACAAGCGGACTGCGGCTTATAATTTCTTTGGACACTATCTGGACATCAATCCTAGCAGAGTTCCCTATAAAAATGGATACGATGAAAGCTTTGTGACGATCCTGACACCGGATCAATTAAGAGTTTTTGACGCTGACCATCCGATTCCATCACATGCTTTACAAGGGGATGAGGCGGTGATCAATTACTTGAACTTAAGGTAAAAGCATTTGCTCCAAATCGGTTTGGTCACCTCGCCAGATATTGAGATCGATCTTTTCCTTGATTCCAGCCAATTTTCCCTTCTCAGAAAACTGCCAAATGAGCCATCCATCTGTTTGTGGCTCGCGGATCAAATTGTAGTTAGCCACCCAAATGGGGTAACGATCAAAGCCCTGATCGTGCAGCACCTCCCAGAAAAAGCGATCTCCGGTATAGATGATCGGTTTCACGCCATAGTGCTCTTCTACGATTCTTAGCCAGTTTTTCAAGCCTTCTCGTAACTTGTCTCTGGACTGGATAGTGCTGTGTTTTTCTATGTCTAGGACTGGAATCAAATCGCCTGATCTGAGTTTTGCGGCCTTGATAAAGTTCTCGGCTTGTTTGGCGCTGTTTTCATTGGGACGATAGTAATGATAGGCTCCTCTTTTCACAGGCAACGCTTGAAAGCCCTCCCAATTTTGCTGAAACCGGCGATCGACTCCATCATCCCCCATAGTTGCTCGAACAAAAACAAACTCAACTGGATGCTCTTCAAGCTGAAGTTGCAGACCGGCAAAATCAATTTTCCCTTGATACTCGGATACATCTATCCCCAAAATACCTCCAGGGAAATTTCGAAAGGCATGTTGGACCTTGAGTTCTTCGGTCAGACTAGGGGAGCTTCTGAGGTATGAGCTAAGGTGAAAGCGAATATCCTTTGAGAATCGCACGACCATAGTAATAGAGCCTAGGACAGCGAGCCCTATGACTACTAAAGGAAGAGTCCAGTTTTTAGATTTTTTCTTACGGGGCATTGCAGGGACAAAAATGGATATTTTTTCTTTTCAATGATGAGGGTAAATTGCTCTATTCCTATGGAATTGAGTTCTAGTTTCTTCCTCTGGGTGCTTATTGGCTTAGCTTCAGCGCAATGATGGTTACTGGCTTTCATAGGCAGTTTCCAGAATTTTCACTTCCGGCTAAATGGAACTTAACCTGAATGTTTACCTTTGTTGAAAATCCCATTTCAATGAATAGAGCAGAGCTGTTTTCCCAAATCCAGAAAAAATCTTCGTTTTTATGTGTAGGACTTGATCCGGATTTGACCAAAATTCCAGCTCATTTGATGAAAGAAGAGGATCCAATTTTTTCTTTCTGCAAGCAAATCATTGAGCAAACCGCAGATTTTGCGGTAGCATATAAGCCAAACATTGCATTTTTTGAAGCACTTGGGCCGAAGGGCTGGGAGACATTGCAGAAGGTCCTGGAGGTAATACCAAGTGATATTTTCACTATTGCTGATGCCAAAAGAGGAGACATCGGGAATACTTCCAAGCTATACGCCAAGGCATTTTTTGAGACAATGGATTTTGATTCGATTACGGTGGCTCCCTATATGGGTGAGGATTCAGTGACGCCTTTCTTGGAATTTGAAAACAAGTGGGTCATTCTGTTGGCTTTGACATCCAATGCAGGATCTCAGGATTTTCAGCTGATCCAAGATGCTCAGGGGAAACCACTCTACCAAGCTGTTTTGGAAAAAAGCCAAGAATGGGGAAGTCCTGACAATCTGATGTATGTCGTGGGAGCGACGCGTGGCGAACTTATAGGAGAAGTAAGAAAGACTGCTCCGGAACATTTCTTCTTAGTGCCAGGTGTGGGGGCTCAGGGTGGGAGTTTGGAAGAAGTGGCCCGTTATGGCATGAACTCCACCTGTGGCCTATTGGTCAATTCCAGTAGGGGGATCATCTACGCTTCTTCTGATAAGGACTTCGCGGCTGTGGCCCGTCAGGAATCTCAGAAGCTGCAAGAAGCCATGAAAGAATTGCTAGAGCGGTACCTTGGCTAAAGTGATTTTTTATATTTCTTAGTATTTTCTTTGAGTTCCTTCTTGAAATTTTTTATTCAGAAATCCACCGCACAGCCCGCTCACTTTTCAAAGCTGATAGGACTTTTGGTCCAAACATATCCTATTGTTGGAATTATACGGACTGCTTTATATAGTCTAAAAAGTATTATTAAAACATTAATTATTGACGTTTACGAAACATTCTAATCATCTAGTTTGAGAAATTGAGAGGGTTTTCTTAATAAAACCCTAAAGAATGTCTCTTTTAAAGGCCTACTTAAATACTTGTGCTTTTGACCTAAATCAATTTGAGAGTCAAAGGCTTATAGGTGTTTTTGCTAAAGTAACTCGTTAAACTTCTTTAAAATTTTTATTTTAAATCTCTTTGATTAATCAAATTTTTATTCGTCTTTAGGGCTATTGTCCTAGAATATTTTGAATCTCTTGGGCATTATTCAAAATTCCTAATTCATTAAAAGTTAAAACCCAAAGGCCAGAAAAAAGTAAAAACCCACTCTGAAAATGAAGAAACATTTACACAAACCATGGAAGCCAAAGCTTCTAAGTGGAAGTAAAAGCAGTCTTTTCTTACTTCCAGGTCTCTTCTTAGGGACATTTATTCAAGCGGAAGCCGCGCTTGAGCCTTCCAAACTTACTCCTGTAGGGATGGAAGTAGCAGCTTATCAGCAAGCAGACATTACTGTTACGGGTACTGTTGTAGACGTCAACGGAATGGCACTACCTGGTGCGACGGTGACTGTGCAAGGAACTAATAAGGGAACCGTAACAGACATCGATGGAAAGTACACTATCTCAGCACCAGAGAATGCTGTTTTGGTATTTTCTTATTTAGGTTTCGAGCCGCAATCGATTGAGGTTGGTTCTAGAAGTGTTATCGATATCACTTTGGAAGAGCAGGCTTCGGATCTGGATGAATTCGTGGTTTCTGCATTTGGTATGGAAAAGGCTCAGAAAAAACTGGGTTACGCCACTACTACCATTAAGGCTGACGAACTAATTAAAGTAGGTACTCCAAACGTGGCAACTGCACTTTATGGTAAAGCTCCAGGTGTAAGAATCCAGTCTGGTGCAGGTGGTGCCACCTCAGCAGTGAATATCACGATTCGTGGTCTTAACTCCATCACAGGAAACACCCAGCCCTTGATCATTATGGATGGGGTGCCTATCCGAAATGAAAACGTAACCAATAACAATTATTGGGGTGATCAGCGCTTGAGAGGGAATGGTCTCTTGGATATCAACCCAGAAGATATTGCCAACATTTCCATCTTGAAAGGTGCGTCTGCAGCGGCTCTTTATGGGTCTGAAGCAGTAAACGGGGTCGTTTTGATCACGACCAAAAAAGGAAACTCAGGTAAAAAAGGATTTAGCGTCGACTTCAGTGCAAACGTCGCTAGAGACGAGATCGCCTACCTTCCTCGCTATCAAAACGTAAGAGGCCCAGGTGCTCCTATCCACGTTTCTAACTTGGGACAGGATGATGATGGGTTTTTTACCTATGATGATGGAGTCAAAGGATTGGCAAATACATCGCTTAACTTCGGTCCAGAATTTGACGGCCAGCCAGTTAGAGCTTGGGATGGTGAGATCAGACCTTATGTAGCTCAAGAAGATAACTATGCGGCATTGTTCAACAATCCAATGAGTTCTTCTATCAACGTAGCCGTTGCCAACAATTCTGAGTTTGCAGATTTCAGATTCTCATTGACTCGTCAGGATAACGAAGCCTTGAGTTTGAATTCCAAAAACAACAAGAACATCGCCAACTTGAATGCATCTTTCAGAATCTCTAAAAAGTGGACGACCGATGTGATGGTGAACTATATTAACCAAAATACCAAAAACAGACCCTATTCCATCGACCGTATGATCAATAACTTCGGTGGTATGATGACTCGATTTGACAATGGTGCTTGGTACTTGGATAATTATCAGACTAGTCGTGGATA
Organism: Algoriphagus vanfongensis DSM 17529; assembly: GCF_000429465.1. GTDB lineage: Bacteria > Bacteroidota > Bacteroidia > Cytophagales > Cyclobacteriaceae > Algoriphagus > Algoriphagus vanfongensis. The sequence continues at coordinate 248,990 of NZ_AUBX01000016.1, forward strand.
CAAATATGTAGTGGGTCAAAACACCCAAAGTTTGACTCCGGATGAAAACATCATTTACAATGGCTTCATGGATGCCATCGGTGACTATGTATGGAGAGTCAACAAGCATAACCTGAATGAGACTTCTAATCGTGTGATCAGTGTATTGACCAATACCTACAAAATCACCGACGACTTATCCTTGAGAGGTAGAATTTCCACCGACTTCACGAACAGATACTCTGAAGACAAGAGAGCAACTGAAAGACCTTTGGCTTTTGGTAACTCTGGGATGTTCAGCATGAATAATGAGACTTTCAACATCCTCTATGGTGACGTGTTTTTGACCTATACCAAGAGCTTGGCAGAAGATATTTCTATTAGTGCAATGGCCGGTTATACTGGTACCAAAGAAACTAGAAGAGAACTATTCACTAGAACCAATGGTGGTTTGAGCAGTGAAAATCTATTCGATTTGATTGCCTCTAATCAGCAAGTAGTCAGTAATGCTACCAGAACCAACAGAGTGATCGATGCAATGGTAGGTACAGCAAACTTTGATTACAAAGGCTTCTGGTTCTTGGAAGGAACGATCCGTAGAGACCGTACTTCTACCATGAACCCTGAAAACAATTCATTTGTATATCCTTCAGTGAATACCAGTTTGGCAATCTCTGAAATGGTAGAACTACCTCAGTTCATCACCTTCGCTAAATTGAGAGGTTCTTGGGGGATTGTAGGTAACTATCCAAGCCTATACAGAGCAAATATTGCTTACACTCAAAACACCTTGGACGGAGTATTGTACACTGTGATGCCTAATGAGTTTGGAAATGACGGAATCAGACCAGAGCAGAAGCATGAGTTTGAAGTTGGCTTGGACGCAAGATTTTTCAACAGCAGATTAGGCTTAGATCTATCTTATTACAATGCACAGATTCGTGACCAAATTCTACCATTGACTTTGCCAAACACTAGTGGTGCATCATCTGTATTGACAAACATCGGTACGTTGAGAAACAAAGGGATAGAGCTTTCTTTGAATGCGACTATCATGCAGAGCAGCAATTTCATGTGGGATATGACCTTGAACTTGGCTAGAAACATGAACACTGTTGAGAAATTGGCAAATGATGCTACTGAATTGCTTCATGCTGACTATGATGGAGGTGCTGCCCAATTGAGATCTGTGGTAGGTCGTCCAATGGGAGATTTGTATGCTCACCCGATCGAAACAGATGCAAACGGAAACAACATTGTACAGCCTAACGGTTTGTATAAAATCGATGCAAATAACTGGAAAAGAGTAGGTAACTATAATCCGGATGCTGTAGGTGGTTTGATGAACAACCTTTCCTATAAAAACTTCACATTCTCTGCGATGATGGATTTCCAAATCGGTGGTTCTGTGATGCCAACTGGTATCAACTGGATGACAAGCCGTGGTTTGACTGAGGAAAGTTTGAAGTATAGAAACGAGGAGTCCGGTGGTCTTGCTTACTACCGTGTGACTGGTGAAGATGGTATCACTAGAGGAGTGCAAGTAGATCACTCTACCACTGCTGGACCAAATGGTGAGGCTGTTTACCATGACGGGATGCTAATGGACGGTGTGACTGCTGATGGTCAACCAAACACCAATGTGATCTCTCAGGCATTGTACTACAATGCTACCTATAACTGGGGTGGTCCTCAATACTCTCAGTCTCGATATGAATTATATATCCAAGACAACACTTATTTGAAAATGAGAGAATTGTCATTTGGATATACACTTCCTCAAAGCTTCTCTGAGAGAATCGGTGCTAGCAATGTGAACGTTTCAGTATTCGGTAGAAACTTGTTCTTCCTTTATAGAAACATCAAAGATCTAGATCCTGAGGTATTGACTGCTGGATCCAACTGGATGCAGACCATTACCAGTGCGGGTACCAACCCAGCTACTAGAACCATTGGTTTTATGCTAAGAGCTAAATTCTAATTGAGGACCCAACTAATCCAATAAGAAAATGAAATTTAAAAGTTTATATATAGGTGCAATTGTAGCCGCTTCATTGGTGAGCTGTACCGAATCAGACTTTGCAGATAACTATACAGATCCAGCTAAAGTCGCTGAAACTACCGTCGGGAAGCAGTTCACAGGTATGATCTATTCATTCAGGAATTATGTGCTTCCTACGTACGATGACTACTTTATCGGGCAAAGAATTACCAATAACCGATATACTCAAGCGATCGGCTGGGTAAATGTTGAAAACCAATACGTGCCTGGTTCTGAGGCGATCAATAGAAGATGGCGTGCTTTCTATGAGACATTGGCGCAGTATAGAGAGATCGAAAAAATCTTCGAAGGTCTATCTGAAGTTGCCGCTGCAGATCAACGAATCTACATGATCGCTGCGAAAACGTTTCTATACGATCAAGCTCAGAAGGAGATAGATTATCATGGCGATATTCCTTTTACTCAGGCGGCTATGTTGAGCCAAAATGGAGGAGATTATCAGAGTTCTTATGCTCCTTATGACGATGCTGAGACACTATACACCATGATGTTGGACGAGTTGGCTGCTATGGCTGATGAGATGAATACTATGACTGTGAATCCTGGTGTTTTGGCTGAGTTTGAAATCCAAGATGTAATCAATGACGGTGATTTGACGCTTTGGAAAAAGTACATCAACTCTGTGAGACTTCGTATGTTGACTCGAGTAAGTGGTACTAGTACATTCTCTGCAAGAGCTACTGCAGAAATCGGCGATATTCTGTCCAATCCAGCTACTTACCCAGTAGTGACTTCCATCGAGGACTTCATTGCTTGGGATGGTTACACGGCAGGTACTTGGATGCAAGCAAATTCATTCCAGACTGGTTTGGAAGATTGGGATGGAAATATTGCAGGAAAGGTCATTTTGGATCATATGCTAGATAATGAAGACCCACGTTTGACTTTTGTGTTTGAGCCAGGGCTAGAGGCAGAGCCGGGTCAATATATGGGCTTGGATCCACTTCTGAATGCTTCTGCGCAGAATGAGTTGGTACTTGCCGGTACCTTGAGTATCTACAATAGATCTACTTTGTCTAGGAACCAAAATTTCCCTGGAATTATCATCTCTGCTTCGGAAGTTAACTTCCTTGCTGCTGAATATTATCTGAAAACTGGACAGAATGCCATGGCGCAGGCTGCTTATGAGACTGGGATTTTCAATTCAGTTGATCAATATGTGTATCTGAGAAGCATTTCGAATAATGGAGATTCACCTGATCCTGTCGTTCCGACTTTGGCAGACTTTGAATCCTATTTGGAGAAAGACGGTGTTTCTTGGACTGCTGCTACTTCTACGGATGAAAAACTGAAATTGATCGCAGAACAAAAATGGTTGCACTTCAATGTGATCCAGCCAAATGAAAACTGGGCTGAATTGAGAAGATTGGATCTAGTAGATCTAGAATTCTGGACTGATCAATCCAATCAGCAGAGCCAGCCTCCTTACAGATGGGTGTATCCAAGTTCTGAAATCACCTATAACAGCACAAACTACGCTGCTGTACAGTCTGAGGATGTTTTGACCAATAAAATATTCTGGGCAAAATAAGTCCTGCAGAAAATAGATAGAGTATGAAAGCCGCATTCCATTTTGGGTGCGGCTTTTTTCATTATTACCCTACTTGAATATGTTTTCCCGAATGTGTAAATTCCACAAGCAATGTTCTTTTTCACATGGACTTCAGGGAAGATTTTTTACAACTGGTGTGGAAGTATCAATATTTTGAAAAGAGAGATCTCCAAACCACCAATGGACTGAGACTTCAGGTACTTAATCCTGGATTTCACAATCAAGGCGAAGGTCCTGACTTTAGGGACGCTTCGTTGGAAATAGACGGAATAGTTTTTCACGGCCATGTGGAAGTACACCGGCTCGCTTCTGAGTGGAAGCAGCACGAGCATGAAGCCAATCCTGCCTACAATTCCGTGATCCTGCATGTCGTTTGGAAAAATGATCGTCCGGTCTATAGAAATGATCATACATCCATGCCAACTTTGGAGTTCAATGGAAGGATATTTTTGGAAGTGTGGAGGAGATATGAACAGCTTTTGGATTTCAGATCAGAGCTGCCTTGCGCTCATGCCTTGAGTCAAGTGCCGGAGATTATCCGGTTTTCTGCGTTGGAAAAGGCGCTTGTGGAGCGACTGCACTCCAAATCGGAATCTGTTTTGAACCTGCTTGAGCTCACTCAGGGTGATTGGGAGGAGACTGCCTATCGATGGCTTTTTGTGAGTTTTGGCTTTCGCATCAATAGTCAACCCATGGGAGAGCTCGCATCTCAGATTCCCTATAAAATTTTGCAAAAACATCGGACATCGCTACCTACCTTAGAAGCTATGTTGTTTGGTTTGGCGGGTTTGCTGCCCGAGGAGAGTAGTGAGCCATATGTCGGTCATTTGATTCGGGAATATCAATTTTATCAGAAAAAATACCGCTGGGAGCAAAAGCTCTTGAGGCAGCATTGGAATTTTATGGGGGTGCGTCCCAGTGCTTTTCCCACTATTCGGATTGCTCAGTTGGCCTCCATCCTCTCTCAAGCTCCCAGCTTGTTGCAGTCCATATTAGAAGACAGTCGGGATTTTCAGAGTTTTAAAAAAGTGCTGCAAATACCGACCTCTGATTATTGGAAGTACCATTATACTTTTGGTAAAGCTTCTGAGCGGATGACTTCGAAAGGTGTCTCCGGCCCCAGCTTGAATTTGTTGATTATCAACTTTGCAATGCCTTTGTGGTATGCTTACGGGCATTATTTCCAAAATCCGGATTGGAAGGAGCGCTGTTTTGATCTATTGCAAGGGATAGCATCGGAAAAGAATTTTATCACCCAAAAGTTTGAAAAGTGCGGCTGGACTCCACAAAATGCCTTTGACTCTCAAGGTATGATCGGACTCTATCGGGGCTATTGTGAGCCCAAAAGGTGTCTTTCCTGCAAGGTGGCTCAGAGTCTGATCAGGAGCGAAAGCAAATGAAGTTTGGGTATGCACATGAATTCTCCTAATTTTGCAGACCGAATCAGAAAAGACTATGGAAAAACCGGTAATTATTCTGGGTGCCAAGGGGATTGCCCACCCCGCATTGGAAATTTTCAACAGCAACAAAGTCATCGTGTATGGTTTTTTGGAGGAAGATGAAAGTCTCCATGGAAGCGAAATCAATACAGTATCTGTATTGGGCAATCCAGAGGACGACGGTTTTCTCAAACTGATCGGTAAAAAGACAGAAGCTTTCGTAGCAGTAGATGACAATAAGTACAGAAAGTTTCTGGTAGAACTGCTTAATGAAAGAAGAAAGGTGCAGCCGATCAATGCTGTTCATCACACGGCCTACATTTCTACAGATGCTACTATCGGTCATGGCAATTTCATCAATGCCAAAGTGAGCTTAGGTCCTGGCGTGGAAGTAGGACAGCACTGCATCCTGCACACCGGAGCGATAGTGGATCACAAGGTAAAGCTTGGAGATTTCGTCCAAGTCGGTGCCGGAACCATCATCAATGCTGAAGTAGATGTGAAAGAAGGCGCATTTATTGGTTCTGGTGTGACGATCGTATCCGGAGTGACTATTGGGAAAAATGCCCGAATAGGAGCCGGCTCAGTCGTGATCAGTTCTGTGGGAGACAATGAAACCGTGTTTGGAAACCCCGCTGCGAAAGTGAAATAGAGCTTTTACAACTGAAATAGTTTAGATCTAATTCATAAATCAAAATTCATAAATCATCAATCTCTAACACCCTGCCGAAACAGGGCGACAGTTATGGAAGAAAACAAAGAGTACAACATCCTGCTCTATTATTGCTACGCAAAAATCGAAAATGCGGAAGCGTATCGGGAAGAGCATCACTTGTTTTGTGTAGAAAATAACATTCGAGGCCGAATCATCATCTCCGATGAAGGACTCAATGGTACCGTCTCTGGTCTGAAAGACGACTGCGAGAAGTACATGGCGTTTATTCAGGGAGACCCTAGGTTTGCGAAAACAGAATTTAAGATTGATAAGCATGACAAACATGCCTTCACTAAGATTCATGTCAGATACAAGCCGGAAATCGTTCATTCTTCCTTGAGGCATTTGGATCCGAATGTACGGACTGGTAAGCACCTAGAGCCAGAGGAATTTAAAGCGCTAAAAGATCAGGAAGATGTAGTCATCCTTGACGTTAGATCCAATTACGAACATGAATTGGGGCATTTCAAAAATGCCTTGACCTTAGATATTGACAACTTCCGTGATTTTCCGGAAAAGGTAAAAGAGCTTGAGCATCTCAAAAACAAGAAAGTATTGACCTACTGTACCGGTGGGATCAAATGCGAAAAAGCATCTGCATTTCTACTGGAGCAGGGCTTTGAAGATGTCTACCAGCTGCATGGAGGAATCATCAAATATGGCATGGAAGCCGGTGGAGAGGACTTCGAGGGCAAATGCTATGTCTTTGACAATCGTATCGCGGTCGATGTCAACAAGGTAAACCCTAGCGTGGTTTCCAAATGTCACGTATGCGGGACCCCCTCTGACCGTATGGTCAACTGTGCCAATTCTACGTGCAACATCCATGTGGCGATTTGCGAGGATTGTGGCTGGGAGCTGGAAGGAGCCTGCTCACCGGAATGCAAAGAGCATCCTGAGAAAAGACCTTATGACGGTACTGGGTATTATCAGAAAAATACCAACGGCTATAATCCTTACAAAGGCTTGTATCGCGAATCCAATAAAGAAACCAAAACGGTCCATGAGCCAGCAACGAATTCCTGAGTCAGAGTTGATTCTCAATCCTGACGGAAGTATCTACCACTTACACTTGAAGCCAGAACATCTGGCTTCAGTGGTTTTTACGGTAGGTGATCCGGACCGTGTTCCTATGGTCTCCCGCTATTTTGACCAAATCGATTTTCAGACAAGGAAAAGGGAGTTTGTAACCCACACAGGAAGGAAAAATGGTCAGCGCGTGACTGTCATGAGTACGGGCATGGGCACAGATAATATTGAGATCTTGATGACAGAATTGGACGCTTTGGTTAATGTGAATTTGGAAAGTAGAATCCCGAAGAAGCAAACTACTTCCTTGCAGATCATCCGCCTAGGAACCTCAGGTAGTATGCAGGAAAGTATTCCTGTAGGATCTATTCTCGCTTCAGAGGCCGCTGTAGGTATGGACACGCTGATGAGCTACTATCCTGAGTTGGATACGGAGCAGCTGCTCGCTTCAGCAATCCAAACGGAACTGGGATTGCCATTTGCACCCTATCAAGTGCCGGCTTCTGATAGGTTGATAAGACAATTGGATCAGACTTTTTTGAAAGGGATTACACTCACTTGTCCTGGATTTTATGCTCCTCAGGGCAGAGAGGTCCGTCTACGTCCACGGTTTGACTCGATGATTGAGCGACTGGCCGGCATTGAGGTAAATGGCAGAAAGTTGACCAATTTTGAGATGGAGACGGCTGGATACTATGCAATGGGCAAACTTCTGGGACATGAGATGCTCAGTCTCAATGCGATTGTAGCCAATAGACCTTTGGGGCAATTTGATAAAGAAGCTGAAAAAACCGTGGACCGCATGATCCGCGCAGCTATCGAAGTTTTTGTTGCCAAAAAATAATCACCCTTACGCTAAATAGTGTTTGTCGAAAAGGTTTTGCTCCATTTTCAACTTTTCAAATTCTTTGTAATCGATATCCTGAAGCAGCTTGACGAGGAATTCCGCGCATTCCTGTTTGCATAGATACACTCCAAAAAGCTGTTCAGGTTTGTTGACCAAAAAAGTACGGCCACTATCAAATAATTTCACCAAGTCAGCCCAAGTGCCAATAACCAAGAGCTGATCCTTGTTTTGAATCGTCTGGATAATTCTGAAATTTCCAAAAGTGCTTGAGATTTTCATTTAGTTAGGGCTTACGTTAGTTCAAATCTAGGACTGTCCACATCTTTCCGCAATACGTGGTTCCACGTATTTTTGAGTAGAGGTTTTATCCGATCAGGTCTTTATTCTTCTGGGCCCAAATCAATAAAGAGTTGGATTTTTTCTCCAAATCCAGTTTGGAAACCATGTTTGAGCGGTGTTTTTCGACTGTTCGCTCTGAAATAAAAAGCTTCTCGGCGATTTCTTTTGAGGAGAATCCGGTAGAGATCAGCCTGAGAATTTTCTTTTCAGAGGGAGTGAGTTGAGATTTTTGCTCTCCTTTGAGGGGGGCATGTTTTCCTTGTAGGATTTTCTCGCTATAAAAAGTACCTCCCGCCAATATAGTTTCAATTGCTTGAGAGAGGTCATTCAGTGCAAAATCCTTGAGAATATATCCGGCTAAATTGAGATCCTTGGCTTGGTTTAATAGAAACAGTTCATTGTGCAAGGTCAGCAAGATAAACTTGGTAGAGATGTTTTCTTCCTGACAGGCTTCAGCCACTTCCAGCCCTGTCAATCCCGGCATTTCCAAGTCCAGTACCGCAAGTTGGGGGGATTGTGCTTTGATTTGCTCAAGCGTTTCTTTCCCATTGGCATAGGCTCCGATCACTTGGAGTCCTAGGTCCGATAGGAAATCTGCCAAGCCCTTGAGCAGAATAGGATGGTCGTCGGCGATGATGACCTGAATAGCTGCATTAGACATCGATTAAAAATTTTAAGGTAGTCCCTTTTCCTTTTTCGGTGATAATATTCATTATTCCCGAAATGGCAGCTGTCCTTTCCTTGAGGGTTTTCAAGCCTAAGCTTTGGAAGTCGTTGAATTTTTCAGAAAAATCAAACCCTTTTCCATTGTCTGCAATAGAAAGAGTCAGCTTATTTTGGGTAGTTTTTAAGGTCAATTTGAGTGCGTCAGCCTCAGCGTGCTTCAAAATATTATTGATCGCTTCTTGGGTGATGCGATAGAGCTGCAGCTCTTTTTCTTTGGATATCTTCCCTTTGCAATCTTCTATCTCAGCACTGACAAAAATATCTGTCTCCCGATCTATTTGATCTAGCATCTCCTGAATGGCCTGAGAAAGTCCGAGCTTCTCCAGCTGCATCGGATGCAGGGATCTGGCTATAGAGCGTAGTTCATTGATGGCTGTGTCGAGCATCTCTCCGGCATTTTCAGGCTGGTTGAGAGTGACTTTGTTTTTGATCAGAAGCAGACTTTGACCCAAGCCATCATGGAGATCCTTGGATATTCTTTTTCGTTCTTCTTCTTGCGTTTTGAGAAGCTCGCGGGAGAAAGCTTCCTGAAGTTGTTTCTCCTTTTTACTGGATTTGAGCCGCACTAGTAAAAATCCAAATCCCGCCAGTGTCACCATGCCAAACAGAGCAGCTGAAAATAGAGTGGTCTTTTGGCGAGATTCTTTCTGTACAGACTCTAGCTCTACTGTTTTTTCCAGCACTTCTTTCTCTCTCTTTTCAGTCTCATAGAGCGTTTGGTAATAAGCAAAGCTGGTATTTTGATTGGCATTGAAGATAGAGTCTTGATAGGTTTCGCGCATGCGAGCGTAGTCCAGTGCTAAACCCGGCTTGCCTGATTTTTCATAGATCTCCTCCAGCAGATGATAGCACCTGAGCAGGTGATCCATATTTCGGCTTTGTTGGGCTTGAGCAAGTGCTTGCTGACTGATAGTAAGAGCCGATTCTAAGTTGCCTTTTGAAAGCTCCAGTTGAGCTTTGGCAGCCAAGTAGGAAGGGTGGTTTTCATTGAACTCAGAAACTTGCTGCATCAGCTGCTCACCTCTACCAAAGTAAATCTCTGCACTGTCCAGCGGACCATGAATGCCATAAAAGCTCGAAATGGCAAATTGGATATTGGGCAAGAGATATGGCATGATCTCTCCAGTGTGTCTCAGCGAGTCAGCCAAAAGCAAAGCTTTGATCTGCTCATTACTTCTTCCTTCTTTTCGGAGATCATTGGAGCGGTTGTAGAGTTGGGTCACCATGATTTCTACCTGCCCTTGCTCGCGTGCTACTTCCAAAAGCGTCTGGCGAAGCGAGTCAGCTTCCTTGTAGATACCGTATTTGCTGAAAAGAATGGCAGTGCCAGCCCGGACATGATTGACAAATTCCTCATCTCCCAATATCTCATAGATGTCCTGAGCGGCATGGTAGTCTTCCATGGCGGGGATGAATTCTCCGGTATAGTCATGCGCTTGACCTCTAAAAAAATATGCGTCTGCTATGTAGATCGAATCTTCGTCAGAAAACTCCCCGATTGCCTCTGAATAAGACAGGATAGCAGAGTCGAAATCATTGAGGTTGAAATAAGCTCCGGCGAGTTTGAGATACAGGTTGCCACTTAGCTCAGTACTTTCTATATCTGGAACGAATTCGATAGCACGTTGGAGCAGATTTTTCTTGAGGATATCTGTGTCAAAGTCAGGACTTGGCAGGTGGAAAAAATCGATAGTAAGATCTCCGAGTTTTTGAAACTGATGTGTAGAATCATAAAGTCCTATTAATCTTTTGGTTTGTGCAAAACGTAGGGAATCATCAAGATCTTTTTGGGATAAAAGCTCTTCAAGAGGATGAATTTGAGATTCAAAATCTTGCCCGAATGCAAATTTTGAGTCCAAAACACATAAAAAAAACGTCAGCAGAAAAAAGTAAAAAATGCTGACCCAAGGGTGTCGAGTTGGCATAATCAAATATAAGCATTAAGTCACAGGGAATAGCAGTTTGGGAGGGGATTCTGCCACATAATTCCCACTAAAACAGCATTTTGCCTATTCATCTGGCTCTAAATCCAGTAATGGGATATTTGAGTTTTTTTGAAACATGTGAGCCCTTAGGATAGTTTAAAATATAGGAACTCATTGAAAATGAATCTCTTGCGAAATGAATGTTCGGGTTCTGTTCTTTTTAATAAACCTAATAACCAACCAAAAAATCTTAGTATGTCTAAATTTTACGCAATTTCTGGTTTTCTCTTTTTGATGCTTGCAGGGACAGTATCTGCTCAGCAGGTCAATCTGAAAGGGAAAGTGCTAGATGGTACTGACAATCGCCCATTGGAATTTGCCAATATCGCTCTGCTTAGTCTTCCCGATTCGGCGGTGGTGACTGGAGGGATGACGGATCTGGATGGTAATTTTGTCTTTGAAGCAGAGTCTGGAGCGTATGTGTTTCGGGTGGGATTTATTGGATATGAAAGCTATTTCGAGAGGATTACACTTGGAGAGAGAAGCCAGATGAATTTTGGGACGATCAAGCTTCAGCCGGATTCTCAAAACCTGGAAGAAGTTGTCGTAGAAGGAGTGACTTCCATGTTTGAGTCAGATATCGATAAGCGTACTTACAATGTGGAAAATAGTATCGTGTCTCAAGGGCAGACTGCCGCTCAATTGCTTTCGACTTTGCCTTCGATCCAGGTGGATGATGAAGGCGGGATCACGATGAGGGGTAGCGGAAATATTCTGATTTACATCAATGGCCGGCCCTCCAACCTTTCTGGTGATGATACGGAGAGTATTTTGGCACAGTTTCCTGCTAACAGTATCCAATCGGTCGAATTGATCACCAATCCTAGTTCTCGGTACGATGCTACCGGTGTGGGAGGGATTATCAATATTGTTTTGAAGAAGAATGAAAAGCTTGGTTTCAATGGCCAAGTGGATGCTTCTATCGGTACCCGAGAGAAATACCAAGGCGGGATTAATTTGAATTATGGCACAGATAAGGCCAATTATTTTTTGTCATACAACTACCAAAACAGAAGGCAAATCGAACAGGGAGAAGGAACTCGGACGACTGATCTTGAAGGGTTTTCGCCTACATTAAGCCAAGTGCAGGATGGGTATGAGTTGGAAAAAACCCATCTGATCCGTACAGGAGTCGATTATTCGATTTCGCCCAAAGGGATGTTGGGGGTTTATTTCCAGGGAAATTTTGACGATGAAATCGAGTATGCAGATATCGATCAGAAGAATCTGAGTTTGACGGGAAGTCTGGATTCCAGCTTTGTGAGAACCAATGAGGAGATGAGCAAAAGCTCCAATCTAGAAGGAGGAATCAATTATACGTTGAACTTGGATAGTTTGGGACAGCGACTTTACACTTCACTTTCTTATGCCTATGATGACAGAAGTCAGGAGGAATACTACGAGCAGATGTTTCTCACTTCCGAAGGGGCGAGTGATCCGGATAAGCGATTGATCCAGACCAATGACCGGCCGAGGGAAAGCAATTTGGTGGTGTTTCAGATGGATTATGAAAAACCATTTGAATCAGGTGCAGCTATCGAAACTGGCCTGAAAGGCACTTTTGGTAACTGGATTTGGAGCCAGAGATTTTCACAAGGGGATCTGTCCAATGATTTTATCCCTACGGAAGTGGATACTTTGACTGATTCCTTCGATTTTACCGAAAATGTCTATGCAGCCTATTTCACTTACAAAAACAAAAAAGGGAAGTTTGGCTATCAGGCTGGACTGAGAGCGGAATACACCGAAACTCTGGGAGAGACAGTCCGCAATCAGGAAAGCATTCCCAATGATTACTTCAATCTGTTCCCCAGTCTCTTTTTAAGCTACACTTTGGGACAGGAAAATGAATTGACAGCCAACTATACCCGCAGGATTTCCAGACCGAGTATTTGGGATTTGGCTCCCATCTATCGGGTGCGTGATCAATACAATCTGAGCATCGGGAATCCTTATCTGCAGCCGGAATATACAGACAGCTATGAGTTGGGCTATATGAAAGGCTGGACAAGATACTTGCTCAACGCCACGGTCTATCACCGCTATAGCACCAATGTGGAAACGCGGATTACCCGGATCACTGATGATAATGTAGCCATCCAAAGCAGGGAAAATGCCGATACACGCTCTGCGACAGGGTTTGAGCTGGTCAATCAGGTTCAAGTCACCAATAATTTTGATGCGACGCTGACGGGCAATTTCTTCTATTCTGAGGTGAATGGAGAAAATATCGAAGGCGGATTTAGCAATGAGAATTTTAGCTGGACGCTGAGCTTTTTGGGGAATTGGCTGATCCCGAAATGGTTTAGTGTGCAGGCTCAGGGGAACTATCGTGGCCCAATCGTACTACCTCAGGGGCAGATCGAGCCCCAATGGAGTCTGAATATGGGCGTCAGAAAAGATGTATTTAATGGAAAGGGAACTGTCAGTCTCAATGTCAGCGATATCTTCAATACACGTAATTTCCGAATCACCACAGAAGATGCCCGATTTACCCAATACAGGAAATTCCAAAGAGAGACTCGGGTAGGCACGCTGTCATTTACTTATAGATTTGGCGGCTTTAAAGAAAAGAAAGATGAGCGGGGATCCAGACGCGAAGGTGGCGATGATATGGGAGATGACTTTTGAGAAAGAGGCTGGTTGATTGACCAGCCTTTTTTATTTTTGGGTATGAGTGCACTGACTGAGCAAATTATCGAAGCCCTGAAGGATAAAGCTATCCCTGAGAAAGCAGCTTTTTTTCCTAGATTTTTCAAATCCGGTCCAGGAGAGTACGGGGAAGGGGATCAGTTTTTGGGGGTGAAAGTGCCGGATCAGCGCAAGGTGGCCAAGCAGTTTTTCAAGGAAATCAGATTAGATGAACTGTCTGAACTGCTGAAAAGCCCGCTTCATGAAGTGAGGCTTACGAGTTTGATTGCATTGGTCTATCGCTATCAAAAGACTAAGAAAGAGGAGGAGCGAAAGGAACTCGTGGACTTCTACCTGGCTCATTTGCCCTATGTGAACAACTGGGATTTGGTGGATACTTCCTGCCACGCCATTTTGGGAGCTTATTATTTGGACAAGGAAAAGGGCCTGTTCTATGACTTGGCAGAGAAAGATCATCTCTGGAGTCAGCGGATTGCGATGGTGAGTTCCTACTATTGGATCAAAAGAGGAGAGTTTGCCGATGCTTTGGCTTTGGCAGAAAAACTCAAAGATCATCCACACGACCTGATGCACAAGGCTGTAGGCTGGATGCTTCGGGAAATTGGGAATCAGGATTTTGAGGCGGAGTTTGAGTTCCTTAAGAATCACTACCATAGCCTACCCAGAACTGCCTTGCGCTATGCAATCGAGAAGTTTCCGGAAGATTTGAGGCAGGATTTTTTGAAGGGGAATATATGAGGAAAAGTCTGCTATTGTTGATGGTTATTTTATGTGGTTTTTCTTGCTCTAAAAAGAAAGAAACTGTCTTTTCCAACCACGAAGAATTAAATGGGCCAATTACAATTCTCTACCCAAGAACAATTAAAAAGAGTGAAGAATTTGTAGCTAAAATGTTCAGTAATGACCCGAAAAGGAAACTGGTGAATGCAGTAGTTAATTGTAGTGATTTTACAAAAATCAATTCCGAGACATTCAAAATTCAGGGCTGTTCTAAAGAGTTGCTTATTAAAAATGACACGGTTTATTTAGCATTTCAGCCAACTGCAACAGGTGATTTTATTTTTAAAAATGTGAATTTAATTTCGACTATAATTTCTGAAAGCGATATTCAGTTTCATGAAGTGGAATTAAAGTATAAGGTGATAGAATAGGTCACTAAGGCTTCTTTTCTATTGACTCTAAAATGGCCTTAATGAATTGATCAGTCACATTTTCTTTTTCAGATTTGTCATAGATAGAGAGTAGATAAATACTGCTTTTTTCAATTTTGACCCAAGTAATTATCCTGCCTCCACCGCTTTTTCCTCTAGATTTACTTTTGATTGCGAAGCGTATCTTATAACAATTCTTATAGATCTCTACTCCAGAGCTTGGGTTTTGAAGTAGTTGTTTGCTCAATAATTCTAAATCGGACCGAAGGGAAGGATATTTTTTATTCAGTTTTTTAAGTTCCCTTAAAAAATTATCGGTAGGAATTAGCTTAAAGCTCATCCATCAATTCATCGAAACTCGAAAAACTCTTCGCTATTTTTTTACCCGAATCAATCAATTGGGCTTCTTTGTACCCCTCAACTACTTTGTTGGCTCTATCTAAGGCTTTTAGAGTGATATTTTTTGATGAGCTGAAATTTACATTCAAAGTCTTGAGGAATTCCTTTATCACTTTGGAGGTTTCTGAATTTTCCGATTCAATTACTATAGTTTCCATGAGAATTTTGAATTACCTGATTGAAGATAAGGGATTAAACGGATATCTAACACTGATGTCCGTCTTTGCTTGAATTAACGTGGTAGTTTAGCTAAGAAATTGGAATTAAATACATAAGAGGAGAATTCAATCTTCCGTCTTCTAGCTTCAGTCCTATATTCAATTTACCCCTCAATCCCCTCCAGTTCACTCAATTCTAGCCAGACCATTTCAAGTTCTTCCAGTTCATAATCTATCTCAGCGATTCGATTAGAAAGCTTTAAAAGTTCTTCGTGATCCTCAATCCCAGCTGAAATTTGAGCCGTGATTTTTTCCTTTTCACTTTCCAGTTTGGCAATGAATTCATTGGTCTTTTTGAATTCCTGCTTTTGCTTGTAGCTGGCTTTGGCTTTTGAGGAGGAATCCGTAGAGATACTTTTTGTTTCCTGCACTTCAATATTTGGTTCTGAAGTCTTGATACTTGGCTCTAGGCTCTTGCTACTGTTTTCCTTTTCCCATTCTCTGAAATCCGTATAATTGCCAGGGAAATCACGGATGACTCCTTCTCCCTCAAACACAAACAAATGCTCGACCAGCCTATCCATAAAGTATCGATCGTGTGACACGATAATCAAACAGCCCGGGAAGGTGTCCAGAAACTCCTCCAGAATATTCAGCGTCATGAGATCTAGGTCATTGGTAGGTTCATCAAGGATCAGAAAATTAGGATTCTTGATCAGCACCATCAGCAACTGAAGTCTTCTCCGCTCTCCACCGCTCATTTTTCCTATGGGAGTAAATTGCTGTTTGGGTGGAAAACCAAATTGATTCAGGAATTGACCAACGGTGATAGTCTGCCCCTTATTGAGAGTCACGACCTCCGCTACTTCTTTGACCACATCGATCAGTCGCTTTTCTTCATCAAATCGATCTTCTTCTTGGCGATAATAGCCAAATAGCGTTGTCTGCCCTTGAGTGACTTTGCCCTGATCTGGATTGATCAGGCCAGTGATCATTTGCAGAAAAGTCGTCTTACCTGCCCCATTGGGGCCGACGATTCCGATTCTGTCTTTCTTTTTGAAAATATAAGAGAAGTCTTCGACGAGTTTTTTCTCGCCATAAGACTTAGAGATTTTGTCAATCTCCAGGATTTTATTGCCAAGGCGCTGGGTCGAAACAGACAATTCAATATCTCGCTCCTCTCGCTTGGTAAAGGCTTTTTCTTTGGTTTCTTCGAAAGCATCTACCCGATACTTGGCTTTGGTACCCCTTGCTTTTGGTTGACGTCTGATCCAGTCCAGTTCTTTTTTGTAGAGATTCTTTGCCTTCTCGATTTCTATGTCCTCGATTTGCATTCTTTCGGCTTTTTTGTCGAGAAAATAGCCGTAGTTGCCGAGGTATCGATGGATTTTGCCCTGATCGAGTTCGAGTATCTCATTGGTGACTTTTTCCAAAAAGTATCGGTCGTGCGTCACCATGAAAATGGATAGATTGGCTTTGGAAAGGTAGTCTTCCAGCCATTCGATGGTTTCTAGGTCGAGATGGTTGGTTGGCTCATCAAGTAGGAGCAGGTCCGGTTTTTCCAAAATGGCTTTCGCCAAGGCGACACGCTTCCGCTGTCCACCGGAGAGATTGCCCACAGGCAGATCCGTATCGTGGAGGCCGAGTTTTCCCAAAATCTCCTTGACTTGATATTCAAAATCCCAGGCTTGATGCGCATCCATCTGCTCAAAGAGTCGGGCCATTTTGTCGGAGTTGTCTATACCCCGCTCAGAATCCAGCATGGCCTTGTGGTAGTCTTCGATCACCCGAAGTACTTCCGAATTACTTTGATCAAAAATCGTCTGGTAGATGCTCAGGTTGGCTTCGAATACTGGATTTTGATGCACGTAGGCAATTTTGACGGCATTGTTTAGTGCGACTTGTCCCGTATCAGGGATCTCCAAACCCATGATGATTTTCATCAAGGTGGATTTCCCGGCACCATTGATGCCTACCAGGGCGATTTTTTGTCCTTGGGAGATTCCAAAGGAAATATTTGAAAAAAGCTTGCGTTCCCCGAAAGCCTTACTGAGATTTTCAACCGAAAGGTAATTCATGGGGCAAAAGTACATGAATTACCGTCTTTTCACTTTGTATCAATCTAGGTATTATTCAAAAAGTTACTCATGATGCAAAACACTTTGATCTAGGGAGCATAACTTAGACTTAAGTTTGCAAACTTAGCGATATGGAAAAAACTTGGGAATCCTACATCCGACAATTTCGTCATTACCTTAAGCTGGAGCGGGCTTTGAGTGAGAATTCCATCGAGGCCTATTGTAGGGACGTGGGGAAGCTTAGAGATTTTTTCCTGTCGAATCATCCAGAAACAAGTCCCTTGGAAGCCAGTGTGGATCAGATCCGGGCTTTTGTGATGACTTTGGGGAAATTGGAGATTTCGGATTTTACCCTTGCTCGGATTATTTCTGGCATCAAGGCTTTTTACAAGTTTCTGATATATGAAGAACTGATCCAGCAAGACCCCGCTCAGCTTTTGGAGGCTCCTAGGCTAGGGAGAAAACTCCCGGATACCTTAAGTTATCATGAGATCAATCAGATTTTGGAGGGAATTCCGCTCGGTGAGCCTCAGGGACATCGCAACAGGGCAATGTTGGAGCTACTTTATAGCAGTGGCTTGAGGGTGTCAGAACTGATAGGGCTAAAGAAAAGTCAGGTTTTTGAAGATGTTGGCTTCTTGCGGGTCGTGGGGAAAGGAAACAAAGAAAGGCTTGTGCCAGTGGGCAAAGACGCCTTGAAATATCTTCAGATCTATCTCCAGGAAGTGCGGTCTCACTTGGACATAGTTCCGGGAAATGAGGAATATATTTTCTTAAACAGAAGAGGAAAGCAGCTCAGCCGCGTGATGGTCTTCAAGATTATCAAAGAGGAAGTGAAGCGTGCCGGAATCGAAAAAAATGTCAGCCCGCACACCTTTCGACATTCTTTTGCGACGCATCTGATCGAAGGTGGAGCGGATCTTCGGGCTGTGCAGGAAATGCTAGGCCATGAAAGTATCAACACCACAGAAATCTACACCCATTTGGACCGAGATTACTTAAGGCAGGTTTTGACTGATTTCCATCCGGGTAATAAACAATAAGGGCCAATCTCAAAGCTGGCCCCTATTGAAGTATATTTTTTGTAATCAATCCAGAATTAAATGGAAATGGCTAAAAGGAAGCTTTGAGGCTTTCGTCTAGGCTGCTCCTGTCTTCCGGCTCCATAATCAAAGGGAATTTGGGTGGTGGTGCAAAGGCTGAAATGCAGATTTTTTCACTTCTTCAAAACCTCCCTTGCAATCACAATCTTTTGGATCTCGGATGTTCCCTCCCCGATCGTACAGAGTTTGGCATCCCGATAGTATTTTTCGACAGGATAGTCCTTTGTAAATCCATAGCCTCCAAAAATCTGAACAGCTTCATTGGATACTGATACGGCAACTTCAGATGCGTAATACTTGGCTTGAGCCCCTTCTAGCGTAACTGTTTTGCCTTGGTTTTTCAAGCTGGCTGCCTTGAAAATCATCAATTTGGCAGCTTCCACTTGAGTTGCCATGTCGGCCAATTTGAAGGAAATCCCCTGAAATTTGCTGATGGATTGCCCGAATTGCTGACGCTCTTTTGAGTATTGGATGGATGCTTCCAATGCCCCTTCGGCAATCCCTAGTGATAAAGCGGCGATCGAAATCCTGCCTCCATCTAGTACTTTCATGGATTGGATAAAGCCATCTCCGACCTTCCCCAAAACCTGACTTTCGTGCACTTTGCAGTCTTCGAAAATCATCTCGGCCGTCTCTGAGGCACGCATCCCGAGTTTGTCTTCTTTTCTGCCTCCTTTGAATCCAGGAGTTCCTTTTTCGACAATGAAAGCGGTCATGCCATGCGAATCACCCACCTCGCCTGTACGGGCTATGACTACTGCTACGTCTCCAGAATAGCCATGCGTGATAAAGTTTTTTGCCCCGTTGAGGATGAAATATTCTCCCTCTCTTGTAGCCACAGTTTTCATATTGGCTGCATCCGACCCCGTATTTGGCTCGGTTAGGCCCCATGCGCCCAACCATTTACAGGTGGCGAGTTTGGGTAGATATTTTTGCTTTTGTTCTTCCGTACCAAAAGCCAAAATATGCCCCGTACAGAGGGAATTGTGTGCGGCCATGGATAGTCCTACTGAGGGATCCAGTTTTGAAAGTTCTGCGATGGCGGTGACATATTCATCATAGCCAAAACCGGCACCACCATACTCAGTCGGAACGAGCACTCCCATGAGTCCCAGTTCTCCCAATTTTTGAAACAGCTCTTTCGGGAAAAATTGCTCATCATCCCACTTTTTGCGGAAGGGAGTGATTTCCTTGGCGCCGAAGTCGCGGATCATGTCAGCGATCATTCGCTGGTTTTCATTGTGGTTAAAATCAAGCATAATCTTTGGGTTTATTCTGTCTTGTATCTAACTCCAAGATTCATAATTAGTTTGGGTTGAGCAATAGGTCTTTCAAAAAAGCCTTCCTGCCAACCTAGTTTCTTCTTCCCAGATCGACTCTGGACGGTTTTGTGCTGCATTTTTGTTTATATTTCTCTCCGAATGCCACTTCGATTTTACTGATCACCTTTTTCTTATGACTATCAGAGTTCCCTTTTTATTAGTTCTTTGTCTCTGTGCCGGTGCAGCGATTGCTCAGACTCCGAGACAAATAGTAGATAGTTTGCTGATTCGTATCCAAGAAGATCTGGATGCTCAGCAACTGGCCCAGATGTACGGAGAGCTTGGTTGGCAGTATGCCGCCATCAACCTAGATTCTGCAGTTTACTATGGTGAGAAAGCAGTCGAAAAAGCCCAACAAATCGATGATCCCAAGCTTTTGGCCCAATCCTATAGTGATCTGGGAGGAGGGCTTTTGCAAAAAGGAGAATTGGATCGGGCAAGAGAGATGTATCTGAAGACACTTGAAATCCGCCAGGAGATCGGAGATTCTCTAGGGATGGCTAAGATGTATAACAATCTTGGGTTTATCTATCAGCGGAAATATGAGTCGGATTCGGCAATCCAGTTTTTTCTTCAGGCCTTGCCGATTTTCGAAGCCAATCAGGATCTTCTCAATGTAGCTTCAATCAAAAACAATATTGGGGTGATCTACCAGAACATGCCTGACTATGAAAAAGCCATTCAGTATTATCAAGAAGCGGTGGCCATCAGGGAAGCTGTTGGGGAGACCAAATCCTTGATCGGGACCTACACCAATCTTGGAAGCTGCTATAAGTATTTAAATCAATATGAGCTGGCAGAGGAGTATTATCAAAAAGCGATTTCAACTTCTATAGCAACAGGTGATCGGCTCAATCTTGTCATTTCGTATCGTTCGTATGCGTTTTTCTTACAAGAAAAGGGCGATATGAAGCAGCTTGAGGATATTTCGAGAAGAGGGATCCAAGTAGCTGAAGAAGTCAATGCTCTGTATGAATTGGCGACGCTACAGCTCAATCTCGGAATAGCGCTTCAGGCGCAGGGAAAATCTCAGGAAGCCAGGCCTTTGCTTCTTCGAGCAGCTAGCAGTTTCATAGAGCAGGGCTCTGATGATGATGCATTGGTAGCTTATCTGGAAATGATTCCTCTCTATGCGTCTTTGGGCATGCCTGACAGCGCAAGATATTATTCTAATCGCTATCAGGAATTTCTTCGGAATAAGTTTCAAAAAGAATCAAGAGAGCGTACAGCAGAGCTTGAGACGAAATATCAAACCGAACTGAAAGATAGTCAGATAGCGGAGCAGGAGCTGGAGATCCGGAATAAAAACCTGATGCTCTTTGGCTCCTTGGGATTGGCTCTCGTCTTGGCGATTGTGGGCTATCTCCTGTATGCGCAGCAGAAATTGAAAAATACCCAATTGCGCCAAGAAGCTGAATTGAAAGCTGCTTTGGTACAGATCGATACTCAAAGGAAGCTGGATGAGCAGCGTACACTTATAGCCAGAGATCTTCATGATAATATCGGAGCTCAGTTGACTTTTATTATTTCATCGATAGAAAACCTGAAGTATTTTCAGCCGATTCAAGAGCAACTCAGCAAAAAATACGACAGCATTACCTCATTTACCAAGCAGACTATCACCGAGCTGCGCGATACAATCTGGGCGATGAATAGTGGTGCAGTGACTTGGGAGAGTTTGATCCAGCGTGTCCAAGGTTTTTTACGTCAGGCCAAGGAATCTTCAGGGATAGAAATCCAGCTAGACGTATCCTCTCAACTGAATCAGCAGGGGACTTTGCCTTCTTCCGAAAGTATTCAGATACTTCGGATCATTCAGGAAGCTGTGCAGAATGCCGTGAAATATTCCAATGCAAACCATGTGGAGGTTTTGTTTGCAAATCAGCTATCAAAACTCTCCTTGCAAATTTCAGATGATGGAGTTGGCTTTGACGAACAGGAAATTGTGCCAGGACATGGTCTTTTGAATATGAAGAAAAGAGCGGAAGAATTAGGCGGAGAACTCAAGATCCAATCGACTCCGGGAAAGGGCACAAAAGTGATTCTGCTATTGAATTGAAATCCCGATAAATAGGCTTTTTGCCGTATTCCATTCACTAGTCGGAAAGGCTAGCTTTGAGAAAATGCCAGAAAGGTGTAATTCTCAGCTATGCACGCTCTTTTCACTAGTGATTTTGTTTTGGGACTATTGACTGCCTTGGTCCTCTTAGGCTTATTGGCGATGCATCTATTGGTGATTCGTGAGTATCTCAATCAGCGGAAAATTCATCGAAAGTGGCTCGTGGAGCTTGAAAATCTTAGGAAAAAAGAAGAGGAAAGATCACAGGCCATGGACCAGGGGAATGGTTCGCTACAAGAGATTCGGGGAAATACTCAGGAAAAGCTCGATATTATCAAGCTTCAAGTAGAAGCGATGGAGCTCATAGAAAAGAAGAAGTCATCTGGCGATCAGGATCCAGGAAGAGCAAATGCAACATAGGAATCTCCACTTTTTGTGCCTTTTCCACCACCGCAGGCGATGACGAGATATTGCTTTTCGTCGGCTTCATAGATAGCTGGAGTTGCGTGACCCGATGCAGGCAGGGAGGCCTCCCAGAGTTTTTCACCGGTCAGCTTATCGAATGCTCGAATCTTTTCATCTTTTGTCGCAGCGATAAATAGCAAACCTCCGGCGGTGACGACTGGCCCTCCGTAATTTTCCGTTCCCGTAGGAGCAAAACCCATTGCCGAAAGCGAATCAATCTCACCCAGCGGGATTTGCCATTTCTTGAGGCCTGTTTGCATATCTATAGCAGTCAATAGGCCCCAAGGTGGATTGGAGCCATACAGCCCTTCTTTGGTCAGAAGTTTTTTGTACCCATTCATATAGTATCGGGGGTTGAGTGGAGCATTTTCTCCCTCAATTTCCTGTTTGTCTCCTTCTGTGGATTTTCCCAATAAGAAATCTACCAGCACCTTTCTATTTTCAGAAGAGATATGATCAAAAGCTGGCATGGCACCTCTTCCTTTGGTGATCAATCTTTCCAAAGAATCTGAATTGTATTTGGATCCGATTTCCAATAGTGAAGGAATCGTTGGCGGCACTCCTTTTCTCTCCAGCCCATGACAGTTGCCGCAATAATTGGTGTAAACTGCCTGACCTACATTATCAAATTCTGAATTTGGCTTCATCTCGATCAGCCAAGGGATTTGGTTGGCATTGACATAGAAGAGTTGGGTCTCAGGGTCGAAAGCCGCTCCGCCCCATTCTCCACCGCCGTCCATCCCTGGAAAAAGAACGATCGGTTGTTCAGCATTGGGAGCTAGCCAGCTGTCGCCAATAAGAACATCTGTAAGTTGGTTTTGAATGTCTTCCTTCCATTCAGGCTTGAGATTGAGGATGTCTTTTTCCTCAAAGACCATGTTCATAAATGGTTCTGGAAGACTGGGGATCGGTTGGGTAGGAGAACTGTATTCACCGGGTAAGGTGCTTTGGCTGACTAGTTTTTCTTCAATCGGCCAGATAGGCTCTCCTGTCTCCCGATCAAAAACATAAGTCATTCCCTGTTTAGAAATTTGAGCGACTGCATCCACCCATTTTCCGTCTTTTTGAATGCTGATGAGATTGGGGTTGGCAGGGAAGTCTCGATCCCAGACATCGTGATGAACAGCCTGAAAATGCCAGATTCTTTGGCCTGTCTTCGCATCTAGAGCGATCAGGGAATTGGCAAAAAGATTGTCTCCTTTGCGATAGCCTCCCCAAAAATCATAGGTGGCTGATCCGGTAGGAATATAGACAATCCCTCGCTCGTAGTCCAGAGTCATGCCAGCCCAGTTATTTGCGCCGCCGATTTGAGAGATAAATTCAGGATCCCACGTTTCGTAGCCAAATTCACCCTCATGGGGAATCGTATGGAAAATCCACTCTTGCTCGCCTGTCAAAATATTGTATGCCCTGATATGACCGGGTGCCGCATCGAGTCCTTCGGAAAGGCGCATTCCGATGATCAATACATCTTCGAAAACTACTCCTGGAGCATTGGCAACTATCAGAAAGTCTTCCCTATTGGGATCAAGTCCTTTCCGAAGGTCAATTTTTCCATTTTCACCAAAAGTCCGGATAGGCTCACCAGTCAAGGCGTCTACCGCCATCATCCAATTTCCTGCTCCGAAAAGAATTCGTTTGTCTTTTCCTCTTTCCCAATAGCTTACTCCCCGGTTGGTACCTGCCCAGGAGTTTTCTCCGCCAAGTATCTCAAAGGGGTCAAATCTCCAGATTTCTTTGCCGCTTCCTGCATCCAGAGCAAAAACGTCTAAACCAGGCGTAGTGGCATAGAGAAGACCATTTTTGACGATGGGTTGGCACTGAATCTGGGAGCGCTCGGTGGCATCCCCAGTTTGATAAGTCCAAGCCACCTGCAGTTGGGATACATTGGATCGGTTGATTTGATCTAGCGAGGAATAGCGGGAAGCATCGGCTGGACCACCGTAGTGAGACCAGTCTGTATAATCTATGCTTTCGGAGTTGGGTTGACAGGAAAAACAACAAATGAGGAAGGCGGAAAAAAAGAGGAGAAGTCGATTCATGGGTAAATTGCTGGCCCAGAATATCGACATTTCTCCTCATTTTTAAAATTGTCAGCTGGCTGAATATGGGAAATCCAAAGGGTTGGGATAATCGAATTGAAATCCCTTGTTCAAGATTTTTTGGGGAGAAATTAGCCGCTGATCCTTTTCTTTTTCGGGAGCAAAGCTGATCGGAAGAGGGATTCCAAGATCTTCGGAATTCCTAGCATAAACTTCCTTTCGCTGTGGATGATGAGGAGCGACACCATTGAAGGTCTCGTTCCAGAGATCATTTTCAATAATAAACTGCATCATTCGGGCAGCGTCCTGCCGGTAGATAAAGTTGACCCGGGTATGTCCGATGACATTTTCTTTTCCAGAAAAATACCTGCCTGGGATGCGCTCATCCCCCAAAAGACCTCCAAATCGAAGGACGGTCAGCTTGCATTCCAAGTTGCTTTTGAGGTATTCTTCAGCTTTCCAAAGGGAGAGATTCCCAGAGTTTTCTTCATTTACCAATTGGTTTTCATCGTATTCTCCCTCGATGCTCCGTTCCGGATAGACACCGGTGCTACTGATGTAGAGTACCTTTTGGATCTGTGAATTATTGATGAGATCCTTGAGGAATTTCAATTGCTCGAGATACTTCTCGTCACCATCGTGCCGACTTCTAGGGGGGATATTGACGACCAAAACTTCGGATTGGAAGAGGGCCTGAAAGCCTGATCCTTTGGGATATGGGTCCAAGGAGAATTCAAAAGCTTCAATTCCGTCCTTTTTTATAGCAAGAGCCTTTTCTTCTGTAGTGCAACTGCCTTTGACATGATGCCCGTTCGCTAAGAGTAATTTGCCAAGTGGCAGTCCTATCCAGCCTAGTCCCACGATGCTGATTGCTTTTTTTTCCATATAGCTATAAAAAAACCTCCCGTTGAGAGGAGGTTGGTTTGAATTAATCTTTTTTTGGCAAGGTGCCTAGAATGAAATCCCAAAGCGGAGTACTTACTCCAAAAGCGGTGTCAGGATCCTTGTAATGGTGGATTGCATGGTTGACCCAAAGAATTTTGAACATGTTTTTAGGAGGATTAAATGCATGCACAATGTAATGGACTCCCAAATAGGAAGCATAGCCGATCAGAAAACCTGGCAAGAAGTAGAGGCAATAATCCCCCATGATCAGATTGAATACCAAGTAAAATATTGCAGCATAAGCAGCACTCACAAAAGGAGGCATCGCCAATCGGTCTTTGTCTCGCGGATAATCATGGTGAACTCCGTGCACGGTGTACTGTAGCTTGTCTTTGACAGGAGTATTGGGCTCCATGTGAAAGAAATGCTTATGCATCATGTATTCCACGAATGTAAAAGAAATGTAGCCTGCCAATAGGATCAAAAGTCCGGTAACAAGAGGGATGGATGTCTCCAGCGCGTAGTAGAATGAAACTCCTGAAAGCACCAAAAACATGATGATAGGAACCAAAATATGTGTTCTGGAGATCTTTTCTAATAATGGATTTTCAAACATTTTGGCCGAACCAAAATTGTCGGGTTTATCCAGTCTGCCAATCTTTTTCATACTAATTCCTGATTTTATCCCTGCACTAGGGCACAAAGTTGATGCAAAAATAACCCAGAACATACTTTTCTGCATTGATTTTCGTCATAAAACTCGATTTTTTTAAACCTTCGCCAGTGCGTTTTCTATGGTTTTTTGGTAATAATTGACATACAAAGGCAATATCTGCGAGATGTCAAACTCCTTGGCTCGAGCCAAAGCATTGGCTTTAAATTGCGGTAAATTGGCGTCATTCAAGATGGTCAGCGCCTTGTTTTTCATTTCTTGAATATCCCCGACTTCACATACAAATCCCGTAGATCCGTTCACGTTCAACTCAGGAATACCACCGGCATTGGAGGTCAAAATAGGGACTTCGCATGCCATCGCTTCCAGGGCAGCCAGACCGAATGATTCTTTTTCGGAGGGCATCACAAACAAATCTGCTACGGAGAGCACTTCTTCCACGGCTTCGAGTTTTCCGAGGAAACGCACATCATCGCAAGTGCCCAGTTCCCGGCAGAGTCTTTCCATTTTGTCTCTTTCTGGGCCATCACCTACCAGAAGTAGCTTGGCTGGGATCTCACGGCGCACTTCATCAAAGACACGAATCACATCTTCTACCCGCTTGACTTTACGGAAATTGGATGTATGAACCATCAATTTTTCACCCTGAGGACAGATCGCCAATTTGAAATGCTCTTTCTTTTGCTTCTTAAAGCGATCTAGGTCAATAAAATTCGGAATG
Organism: Algoriphagus vanfongensis DSM 17529; assembly: GCF_000429465.1. Taxonomy (GTDB): domain Bacteria; phylum Bacteroidota; class Bacteroidia; order Cytophagales; family Cyclobacteriaceae; genus Algoriphagus; species Algoriphagus vanfongensis. The sequence goes on from NZ_AUBX01000016.1 coordinate 275,371, forward strand.
ACTTCAATCTCTCTCTTGATATCAAAATGCCGATACGTTTCTTTTTTCAAATCTTCTGAGACGGCCGTGACGCCATCTGACTGATTGATGGAAAAAGTGACTACCGGCTCGTAGCTCGGATCTTTGCCTACCAGTGTGATATCTGTCCCGTGCAGCGTGGTGACGACAGGGATGTGGATTCCTTGCTCTTTGAGAATCTGGCGGGCCATGTAGGCTGCTGATGCATGGGGAATCGCGTAGTGTACGTGCAAAAGGTCCAATTTTTCATATTTCACTACAGAAACCATCTTACTGGCCAAGGCGAGTTCGTAGGGGGCGTGTTCAAAAAGCGGATAGCTTTTGATATCTACTTCGTGATAGAAAAGGTTTTCACTAAAAAAGTCTAGACGCGTTGGCTGGCGATAGGTAATGAAGTGGATTTCATGTCCGATTTTCGCCAATCCTTTGCCTAGCTCAGTGGCTACTACACCACTCCCACCAAAGGTAGGATAACAAACGATTCCGATTTTCATAGTCTTGGGGCGGCCTGTTGGGCTATTTGCCTATAAACACGCAGCTACCTTTAATTTGTTCAAATAAATGATAAATAATCCAAATAGAGGTCGGAATCAACTGGTTTTCAGTGTGAATAGATGGGTTGATTTCAGATAATAATTAACTCAAATGAATCATACTTTACTTTTTGGCCATGGCCTGATAGATGATGTCATGGATGTCGGTACGGATTCCTTCCCGCAGCAATTTTGTGTTTTCAGCCTCTGGATATACTCTATTGGACAAAAAGACATAGATCAACTCATTCTCAGGATCTGCCCACACACATGTCCCCGTAAAGCCCGTATGGCCAAATGTGGATTTGGGAGCTAGCTTTCCAGCTGAGCCTCCTTTATCTTTTTCGGGTTCGGGCTTGTCCCATCCCCATCCGCGGCGACTCTGATTGGACTGCCGCTTGGTGAAGTCCTTGATCGTTTCAGGGTCCAAAAGGGAGACATCTCCATAATAGCCTCCATTGAGCATCATCTGCATCATCACGGCCAAGTCATTGGCTTTACCAAATAGGCCTGCATGGCCCGCCACTCCTCCAAACATGGCGGCTCCAGGATCATGCACATAGCCATGCACTTGTCTTTTGCGGAAGGCGACGTCATTTTCGGTAGGAGCGATATTGTCCAAGGACATTTTTTCAAAAGGATTGAAAGTCATGGTCTCCAACCCTAGCGGTTTATAGAAGTTTTGTTCCAAAAATTCATTCAGAGGCTGATTGACCACGCGTTCTACGACTCCTTGCATAAAGTACATAGTCAGATCTGAGTAAACATAGGAGTTTCTCCCTCCTTTTTTGGGGAGCAAATCAGACTTGACAGTCCAGCTCCAGATGCTGTCCCGGAGCCCGTCGATGGCGTACATGTCATTGGAAACTGGCCGCGAAAATCCCGGAGCGGAAGAGGGTTTGTAGTAGTCTCCTCTCCATTGACCGGATTGGACTGTCTTTACATAATGCGGAATGTAAGCTTTAAGCCCTGCTTCATGAGCCATGACGTCTTTGAGCTGTAGATTGGCCTTGTTGGTGCCTCGTAGCTCAGGGAGGTAGTCACCCAATGTTTTATTCATATCCAGTTCTCCCCGACTTTCCAAGAACATGACTGCTTGGGTAGTTGCCAATACTTTGGTGATGGATGCGAGATCATAGACGGTTTCAGAATTGACCTTGGGGCTGGACTTGTATTCTAACTGACCGTAGGATCTCTCGAAAACTACTTTGCCGTTTTTTACCACAAGGACATTGGCTCCCGGGGTTGCTTGGATTCTGATCGCTTTTTCGGCTACTGCATCGATTTGATCCAGAATTTCCCCATTCAGTCCTACACTTTCTGGGCTTCCGTAAGACAATCTTTTGAGGCCTTCGAGATATCCGCCTACTCCGAATCTATACTGCTGACTGACAGAGACAGGAAGTATGCCCATGCCTGGTCTACCTCCAAAGAGCACCTGAGGAGCAATGTTTTGTGTGAGATCGTTGTTTTCAAAGGCAAAAACCACATGCCCCAACCCATCGAGAAATTTGGATGCGTAGGCATTGCCAAATAAGACAGTCACTACTTTCTGTCTTTCTTCCAACTTTCTGAGGAGGTCTATATCTCCTGGGGCTATCCCAAATGCTCTGCGGGGACTATTGGTGACGCCCATCAATCCTACAACCACTACATCATAATCTTCCAGTTTTTTGATCAAGTTGTAGTGAGAAGATTCACTACCGGCTTTGTCGATTTCGAAATGATCAAACCCTGCATATTTTCCTAAGCTTTTCTGGAATTCCTTGCCATCTCCACCTATGGTCAAGCTTGCAAATTTTTTAAGATCAAGATCTTTGAAGGGAAGTAGCTCTCCCTTATTGGAGGCGACGGTGATAGCTTCTGCATAGAGTTGCTCTCGGATTGCGTCAGTTTTGGAAGAATTGAGGCGATCAATAAGTCCGTGTGTCTTAATGGGTCGGTACTGGTTGAGGCCTACTTTGTATTTTGCTTTCAGTATTTTTTTGACTCTTCGGCTGACTTCTTCTTCAGAGATTCTTCCATCAGCGATAGCTTGTTTTATCAGCGCCTTAGCTTTGGGTACATCCTGCGAATAGAGGAGCACGTCATTGCCAGCCAATAGAGCTTTGACATCGACTTCTCCGGGGGCATTGGTAGAGGCGACGCCTTTCATGTTCAAAGCATCGGTAAAGATGAGTCCTTGGAAATTCATCCGTTTTTGTAGCAGATCGGTAACTACCTTTTTGCTGAGACTCGTAGGCGTTTTTCCGGTGTTGTCAAGGCTGGGGATGTTCAGGTGAGCCACCATGACCGACATGAGTTCCTCCTTGAAAAGTTCTTGGTAAGGATACAAGTCAATATCCCAGATTCTCTGTTCGGGATGGTTGATGACCGGGAGGGAATAGTGACTGTCAGACTCTGTGTCACCATGACCTGGAAAATGTTTGGCATTGGCGATCACCCCATGATCTTGCAAGCCTTTCATATAGGCGACAGCATGAGCGGCAACTGCTTTTTTGTTTTCTCCAAAAGCCCGATAGCCGATTACTGGGTTGTCAGGATTGGAATTGACATCCACGACTGGCGCAAAGTTGATATGCATGCCCAGTTCCTTAAACTGCCGGGCCATCTCCGTGCCCATGTCATAAATAAGGTCCGTATTCTGAATGGCTCCCAAAGTCATAGCTTTGGGAAAATCAGCAATAGAGTCCAGTCTCATACTGATGCCCCATTCGGCATCCATAGCTATAAAAAGCGGGGTTTTAGAGAGTGCCTGATAGTAATTGGTCAATCTAGCTTGTCTATCTGGGCCTCCCTGGAAAAATATCAGACCGCCGAGATTTTCGTTTTTGACCAAGGTGCTGATCTCGTCGATATGGCGCTGGTCTTTGTTGGAATATGCTGCGACCATAAAAAGCTGTCCCAGTCGCTCATCCAAAGTGAGATTTTGAAATACAGAATCTACCCAGTTGTTTTGATCGGTTTTGTCTTTGGAGACCAAGGGGTCTTCGACCAAAACAGCATTGTCCATTCTTCCAGAAACGAAGGATAATGCAATGCAGCAGAGGATGAAAACTCCGGTAAGCTTTTGACTCATGCTCGAGTTAATTTTTAATCTTTAACTTTTAAAATAAATTTGTGCTGTAGGCCATGCAAATTGCCATCTAATTCAACGTCCACTTGCCCACTTTAGCCTATCTATAGTACTTTCCCAAGCTATATAAATTGAAGATAGGAAAGAAAGGGGAACATTAGACCTGTTTTGGGGTTAAAATTGGTATAAATTTGATTGTCGGCAGTATCTGAATTGAGGGCTTCCAAAGGAGCCGAATTGGCCGACAGCATTAATAGACACCTAAATCGATGAAATTTCCATCCATATTCCGTACTTCCAATCCGGCTCGCTTTGAAGTCAAGCCCAGATACTATGACCCGGTCAAGGAGGAGCTCAAGGAGAGAACTGCCCGGATCCAAAAGGAATTGGAAGCGGAAGGGAAATTGGGAGATGTCAGTGAAGAGGATAGACTCAGACACTACGAGTCTGGAATCAGAGGGGCGTTTGCCCAGCATCAGGGTATCAAAGCGAGAGAGGGAAGCATCATGACTTCCACGGCGATGATCCGGACCTTGATTTTCTTGTTTTTGGTGGCTGGACTGGCTGGGTATATCTACTTGGGTCCAGTGATATTTGAATACTTGCTTTACCTTGGATTGCTTGTCGTATCAGTTTATTATTTCTTCAAGCTCAAACCCAAGTCCCGTCAATGAATGATTTGATCCAGCTTTTACCAGATGCTATTGCCAATCAAATAGCAGCTGGAGAAGTCGTACAAAGACCTGCCTCAGCTCTCAAAGAACTCCTCGAAAATGCGATCGACGCAGGAGCTACCAAAATCCAAGTAGTCGTCAAAGAATCCGGGAAGCAACTCATCCAAGTCATCGACAATGGCAAAGGGATGTCTGCTACCGATGCACGGATGAGCTTCGAAAGACACGCTACTTCCAAAATTCGCAACAGCGCAGATTTATTCTCTATCCGCACCTTTGGCTTCCGGGGAGAAGCGCTGGCTTCTATAGCGGCGGTCGCTCAAGTGGAAATGAAAACCCGGCAAAGTACCGAAGAGCTCGGCACCTTGATCCAAATCGAGGGATCGGAGGTCAAAAAGCAAGAGCCTGTGGCCACGACTCCAGGAACTTCCATTTCCATGAAAAACCTATTTTTCAATGTGCCGGCTCGGAGAAATTTTTTGAAGTCCAATCCTGTGGAAATGCGTCATATCGTGGAGGAATTTCAACGTGTGGCACTCGCCTATTCTGAGATCGGATTTACGCTGATGCAAAATGACATGGAGGTGTATAATCTTTTTCCCGGCAAACTCAGTCAGCGGATTGTAGGCTTATTTGGCAAAAACTACCAAAGTCAACTCGTTCCATGTGAGGAACTCACCCCGCATATCAATGTCAAAGGATATATCGGCAAGCCCGAGTCGGCTAAGAAGACCCGGGGCGAACAGTTCTTTTTCGTCAATAATCGCTACATCAAAAGCTCTTATCTCAATCATGCCGTAAGTACAGCTTTTGAAAACCTCATACAGCCAGATCAGCATCCTTTTTATGTGCTCTTTTTGGAAATAGATCCTTCTCATATCGATATCAACGTCCATCCGACGAAAACCGAAATCAAATTTGATGATGAGCGTACAGTCTATGCGGTGATCCGTGCTGCAGTCAAGCAGGCATTGGGAGCTCATCATGTGGTGCCGGCGCTGGATTTCAGTGTGGATGTTAATTTCACAGAGACCTGGACTAATGATGAAAGTAAAAAAGCAGATGTAGACCGAGAGTATAGCTATAAGACTTTCAATACTCCGGAATTCAAGAAGGCAAGTACTTCGGGTTGGGAGCGGCTTTTTGAAGGGAATGATGCGGGGATCAGGCCAGAAAGAACTGCACTTCCTGATGTCGATCGCGACGAGGAAGAAGCTGAGGTCCTGACTTTTTCCAGCCGGGCCAATCCAGAGGATAGTTCGACCGTATTTTCCCGGCCTGCAGAGACAGAAAATACTGGAACGACTTTTCAGGTCGAATTAAACTATATTGTCGCACAGATGTCCACCGGGCTATTGATCCTGGATCAGCAAGCGTCTCATGAGCGTATCCTGTATGAGCGCTATCTGAGACAGCTGAAAGTCGCTCAAGGACCTTCGCAGCAATGCCTTTTTCCTCCAGTTGTCCAGCTCAGTCCTGGTGACTACGAACTGGTCATGGGCGTGATCACGGAGCTCCAAAGTTTGGGTTTTATGCTAGCTGAGTTTGGCAATAATTCGATTTTGGTGCAGGGAGTACCGGCAGACATCCAGGTGAAAAATGAAAAAGAGCTTTTTGAAGGCCTGATCGAGCAGTTCAAAAACTTCAAAAACGAGCTTTCTTTGGATAATCGAGAAAATCTAGCCCGTTCTCTGGCTAGGAAGTCATCGTTGAAAAGGGGACAGAAATTGAATGCCCAAGAAATGGAAACGTTGGTAGGGCAGCTTTTTGCCTGCCAAAACCCAAATTTTGGCTTGGGGGGGAACAAAACCTTTGTAAAATTGGATTTATCCAGCATCCACTCATTCTTCGGAAAATCGCATGTTTAGAAATATCACACCAGTTGTTCAGAATTTGCTCCTGATAAATGTTGTCTTGTTTATCGTGAGTGCATTTATTTTTCCTTCGCTCAATCAATTGTTTGCGCTTTACTATATCGATAGCCGGTATTTTATGCCATTTCAGTTTTTGACCTACATGTTTATGCATGCAGATTTTTGGCACTTGTTCAGCAATATGTTTGGGCTTTTGATATTCGGGCCATTGCTTGAGCAGTTTTTGGGGCCAAAGAAATTATTGACACTCTGGATGATCTGTGGCGTAGGATCTGGAGTGCTGTATTCTGGGTACAATGTCTATCGGATGAATAATTTGGAGACTAAAGTGGAGGCTTTCCAGGCCAATCCTGATCCAGAATATTTCAATAAGATCGTCACCGAAAATAGAGGTTTCTTTGAGCGCGCAGTTTACGATTTCGTGGATGATTTCAGTAGAAATCCTCAAGATCCTGCCAAAATTGATCGGGCCAATCAGACCCTGCAAGCGATCTTGGAGATTCAATCCAATATTCCAATGGTAGGAGCATCAGGGGCTTTATTTGGGATTTTGATTGCCTTTGCGATGCTTTTCCCGAACACCCAGTTGTTTTTGCTTTTTCCACCTATGCCTGTGAAAGCAAAATATTTAGTGCTTTTTTATGGCCTTTACACAATTTACAACGTTCTGATCAATAACCCGCTGGACAATGTCGCCCACTTTGCCCACTTGAGTGGACTGATCATAGGAGGAGCACTAGTCTATAAGTGGAAGAAAGACCGAAACAGTTTTTATTGATATGTACGGAAATTTTTGGGATAACCTAAAAAACGCGTTTACGCAGACCAACAACAGCCTCTATAAGCTGATCGCCATCAATATCTTGGTTTGGCTGGTATTGTTAGTGGCGCGAGTTTTTATGACTATCGGGGGATTTGGAGATGTATACTCTTCTTTGATCTCTTATCTGATGATGCCGGCAGCGCTGCCTAAGTTGGCCATGCAGCCCTGGAGTATTTTCACCTATATGTTTTTGCATGAGGGATTTCTCCATATTCTTTTCAATATGCTCTTTCTGTTCTGGTTTGGACAGTTGATCCATCAATATCTGGGCAGTCGCAAATTGACCAATCTCTATATTTTGGGAGGTTTGGCAGGAGCACTATTCTATATGCTTATCTATAATTTGGCGCCGTATTTTAGTGATTCGGTCCATAGCTCGATGATGCTTGGAGCCAGTGCGGGGGTGTTTGCGATTGTGGTCGGAGCAGCTACTTTGACTCCGAATACGACCTTTTTTCTGATGTTTCTCGGGCCGGTCAAGATCAAGTATATCGCTATATTCTATGTGCTTCTTTCCTTTGCCAATTCTGCCGGAGCCAATGCGGGAGGAGAATTAGCACATTTGGGAGGGGCTTTGTTGGGTTATTTTTATATCACTCAGCTACGCAGAGGAGTGGACTTGGGGGTGCCGGTCCAGAAAGTAGGGATTTTCTTTGAGGATCTTTTCAAACGAAATCCATCCAAAGTCAAAGTGAGCTATCGCAAAGCTAAAACCAAATCAGGTGGAGGCTTCAGTTCATTCACCAAATCTGCAGAAACCAAAAAGACCACCATCGGTGATGATGCCAGTCAGGAAGAAATAGACCGGATTTTGGACAAAATAGCAGATCGTGGCTATGAGGCTTTGACCAAGGACGAAAAGAGAAAGCTGTTTGAGTTCAGTAAAAAATAATCAAAGAGGAAAGGCCAATCCAAATCGGAATCCGGCTTCCCGAGGTGTCTGACTCTGAAATCTAAATTCGGTATTGAGTCCCACCCAGTCCACCAGTCGGATATACGTCCCCACTCCAATATTTGCCCCCTTATAGGATTGTCTCACTCCCGGATCTCCCGGTTGGGTGTTTTGCCAGCTTTGGCTGTAGCCTGCTAGAAAAAACAGTTGGGAAGGTCCATCGGAAATATAATAGCGAAGATCCATGCTGAAATTGCTGCCTTTGCCTACATCCGGCTGAAGAAATGTGAAGCTGGGCATGATGGCGAAATTGTCAACAAAGAAAAATTCGACTCCACCACCGTATCCAAAATTTTTCCATCGGAGGCCATAAGTGCCATGGGCGTGAAATCGGGAATTCCCCTGCTCCAAGGACTGGGCATGTAATCCGGTCGTCATTCCCACTACAATTAAAAGAATCGCTAAAGCCTTTTTCATTTTCCAAAAATTTGATTGAATAGAAAAATTAGGAGGCTTTGACGAACAAAACAAGTGCTAATCCAAAATCAGAGAAAGCTTTGCTTGAAAAATAGGGAAGAAATCAGAAACCCTAGTCTTAAACTCACATTATGCAATAGAAAGCTGCTGCAGACTCAAATTGCTTCAATATCAGACGCTGTGCTTCACTTTTCGCTTTCCCGATAGCGATGCTATGAACTCTAAAGCGGCTGATTTTCTTGCATTTGGATCCCGTACTACGAATCCAAATGCAAAATCCAGGTTAAACTTTTGACAAGTCTCCAACTTCATTTTTATTGGCCAACTGGCCGCAAGCAGCATCAATATCTTGGCCACGGGATTTTCTGACTTTGGCGACGATTCCTTGGGACTCCAATACTCGGACATACATGTCGACAGAGGCCTGGCTAGCTTGTCTAAATTCTCCCTCGTCGATAGGGTTGTATTGGATGATGTTGACCTTAGAAGGGATGAGTTTGCAGAATTTGGCTAGAGCCAGCGCATGTCTTTCATCGTCATTGACCCCATCCCAAATCACATATTCATACGTGACTTTTCTTTTGGTTTTTTTATACCAGTATTTCAATGCCTCGCCGAGATCCTCTAGGGGACTTTTATCATTGATCGGCATGAGGCGAGAGCGAGTCTCGTTGATGGCGGAGTGAAGAGAAATAGCCAAGTTGAACTTGACTTCATCATCGGCCATCTTGATGATCATTTTGGGAATACCTACGGTAGACAGAGTGATCCTACGGGCGGCCATTCCTAAGCCATCGGGAGAAGTGATTTTGTCGATGGCCTCGATCACATTATTGTAGTTGAGGAGAGGTTCTCCCATGCCCATAAAGACAATATTGGTCAAAGGTCTCTGGAAGTAAGTGTCGGCTTCTTCTTTGATAGCGACTACTTGATCATAGATCTCATCTGGATTGAGGTTTCGCATACGCTTCAGACGCGCGGTCGCACAAAAATTGCAATCCAAGCTACAGCCTACCTGAGAAGAAACACAAGCTGTGATCCGCTTGGAAGTAGGGATCAGTACAGACTCGACGATTTTGTCATCGTATAGTTTTACGGCATTTTTGATCGTACCATCCGTAGAGTGCTGCATGAGATCCACTAAGATATGGTTGATGGAAAAATGGGCTTTGAGCATTTCCCTGGTCGAAAGGGAGATATTGCTCATGTCGTCAAAATTTTTCAGAGATTTATTCCAAAGCCATTCATATACTTGCTTGGCACGGAACTTCTTCTCTCCATGCGAAAGAAAAAACTCTTCCAACTCACTCAAACTGAGTTTTCTGATATCTCTTTTTTGAACTTCTTCCATGCTGCAAAGCTACAAAGTCCCAAGGAAAAACACGTGTTTCGAAGAGCACCGAAAAATAAATCCCGAGCTCAGCGCAGAATAAACCTGAAAATCTGCTCCTACTTTTTAACTTTGAACCAGAATTCTTTCCAGCTCGAAAACCGAAGAAAATTTTGAAAATTCTAATTATCAATGGTCCTAACTTGAACCTTTTGGGCAAAAGAGAGCCAGATGTGTACGGTGATACTTCTTTTGAAGCGTATTTCGAAACCCTGAAATCACTCTTCCCTCAGATCGAAATTGAATATTACCAAAGCAATGTCGAAGGTGAACTGATCAACAAAATTCATGAGGTTGGGTTTTCTTTTGACGCCATTTTGCTTAATGCCGGAGGCTATACCCATACTTCCGTGGCTATTTCTGATGCGATTGCTGGAGTGACCACGCCTGTATTGGAGGTACACATCTCCAATATTTACAAGCGGGAGGAGTTTCGTCACAAAAGCATCATTTCCAAATCCTGTGTCGGAATGATTTCAGGCCTGGGGCTGAAAGGCTACGAACTGGGAATTCGCTATTTTCTTTAATCAAACAACTATGATCACATTTGCAGCCGGACCATCCAAGGTCTATGATGCCTTGCCTACTTATCTTCAGGAGGCGTATCAAGAAGGTATCCTGAGTGCCAACCACCGCAGTGCCAAGTTTATGAATCTCTATCAGGAGACAGAGCAGCTGATGCGTGAGAAGTTGCACATGCCGGAGGATTACAAATTGCTTTTCACTTCTTCTGCCACCGAAAACTGGGAGATCATCACCCAGTCCATCGTAGAGAAGGCGAGTTTTCATATTTATTCAGGTTCATTTGGGAAAAAATGGGTCACCTTTGCTTCTCATATCAATCCGGCAACTGGCGGACTGAAGCTTGCTGCCAATGAGACCGTCGATGTGCCGAGTCTGGAAATCGGGGAAGAGTTTGATGTGATAGGAATCACCCAAAATGAAACTTCCAATGCTTCCCAAGTGAGAATGGAATACTTGGAAGAAATCAGAGAAAAATATCCAGAAAAACTCATCGCTGTTGATACCACTTCGTCCATGGCTGGGATTGACTTGAAATTTGAACTGGCTGATATCTGGTACGCTTCGGTGCAGAAATGCTTTGGCTTGCCGGCAGGCTTGGGGATATTGATCCTTTCTCCAAGAGCTATCGAGCAGACCAATCGCAAAGGTGAAAGTGGGAGATACAATAGTCTGAGCTTTATCCTTGAAAATGCAGCCGGATATCAGACACACTATACTCCCAATGTCCTCGGGATTTATCTGATGAATCGAGTTTTGAAGGATATCCCGGAGATTCAGTTTATAGATGAGCGACTGAGAGAAAGAATGCTCAAGCTGGAGACTTGCATCGCCAATACCAAAGCTTTCCGTCTTTTGGTTGACAAGGAGGAGGCTAGAAGTACGACTGTCTTGGCGGTGAGCGGCACAGAAGAGACGATCACTGCGGTGAAAAAAGAAGCAGAAAAGCATGGAATGCAGCTTGGAAGTGGCTACGGGCCACTGAAACCGACCTCTTTCCGTATCGCTAATTTCCCGGCGATAACTGATCCGGAACTGGATAAATTGATTGAGTTTTTGCGAAACTATTGAAATAAATAGAACAGCAAAACTATTGATTTACAATGGTTTTGCTGTTCTATTTTGGAGGTTGGAGCAAAAATCAAATTGTGAAAAAGTAGTAGTTGCCATGCTTTACCAACTCCCTATTGGGACTGCATTAGTTTTAATTCTTTTAGATTTGGTTCTGATCGCTCTATCCTATGGATCTAGTCGAATTCGTAAAGTGATCTTCAGGAGAGGATGCTATATCGTTCTTCTATTATTGTTTGGAGCTGGTTTGTTGGTCAAGTCGGCGGGAATATCCCCAGGGGCAATTGCCTCCAGCCCGAATGAACTATCATTCCAAAGTAATGGGCCGATTGGGACTTTTTATCTTGCTAGAGTTATTTCTGATGGCTATTTGATTTTCTGGAAAGAAAACACCGAAAGTGATGACCGGACTTTGGTGATTGAAATGGAGGGGATATATCCAGATCGACTTAGAATTTTAAAAGAGATTGATGGCCAATTCAAAGAGCTTCGACCCAACCTGCCTAGTTGTGGAGATACCTACGAGCCTATTCATCTAGATGTGTCTGATTCCAAATTCATTGAACTAACAAGCGAAGGAGAAGAATCGCTTAAACAGATATGGAAATGGAACCTGGCGAATTATTTATCAACGTTCGTCTCGATTCTTTTTATAATTTCTTTCCTCTGGCTAACGATTGTAAGAAAAGGGTAACGAGTTAATTCTTTTCGTTTTCACAATTTCCTAAAGCAAAGAGTGTGGAAAGCAAATATAATTTGGCGTAGCTTTGTGGCATGATCGACTTCAAGCAAATCCTTTCAGTGTCTTTGATCCTATTTTCGGTGATCGATATTTTGGGATCTATTCCTATTATTATCAACCTCCGCAAAAAGGCTGGGCATATCCAATCAGAAAAAGCAACTTTGGCTGCCGGCTTGTTGATGATTTTGTTTTTGCTGGCAGGGAAATCCATTTTGGGACTGTTTGGAATCGGCGTAGAAGACTTTGCGATAGCTGGTGCTTTGATCATTTTCGCTTTGGGAGCTGAGATGATTTTGGGAATTGAAATTTTCAAGCCAGATCCAGATGCTTCTTCCGGAGCTTCGATTGTTCCGATTGCTTTTCCACTCATCGCTGGTGCCGGTACACTTACGACTATTTTGACACTGAAAGCTGAATTTGCCCAAGTGAATATCGCGATCGGGATCGTCTTGAATTTGATATTTGTGTATGCTGTTTTGAAAAGCACGACATGGCTGGAGCGCAAACTCGGGAAGACAGGTTTGGATGTATTGAGAAGGATTTTTGGGATCATCCTTCTTTCCATTGCAGTGAAAATTTTCAAAACGAATGCCTTCCCCATTGAGATTGGATAAAGCTCTCCCGAGAATATTCCCTTTCTTTGTGCCATGATTACCATTTACACCGATGGAGCCGCCAAAGGCAATCCCGGGCCGGGAGGATATGGAGCTGTGTTGAAGTTTGGCAAGCATCGCAAGGAGCTTTCTGAGGGCTTTCGACTGACTACGAACAACCGCATGGAATTGCTCGCTGTGATCCGTGCACTGCAAGCTTTGAATACAGATGAATTTCCGGTGACGATCTATTCTGATAGCAAGTACGTGGTGGATGCCATCGAAAAAGGTTGGCTGTGGGGCTGGCAAAAAAAGCGATTCAAGGATAAGAAAAACCCTGACCTCTGGTTGCGCTATATTCCCCTTCATCTGAAATACAAACCCAAATTTGTTTGGGTGAAAGGCCATGCTGGAAATATAGAAAATGAGCGCTGTGACCAGTTGGCAGTCGCAGCGGCAGAAGGTTTTGACCTGAAAGAAGATCAGGGGTATGAGGAGAATCGGTGAGAAGTTTACTTTAGAAGCAAATAAAAGTTTAGGCTGTTATCCGAAGTGAATTTTTCATTAATCCATTTTGAAATTCACCACATTCTCATGGATCAATTTTTCTCCTCGCAAAGAATCATACTGGACATTGCTGAGCTGAATGTTTTCTACAGGTAATTCCGGATCTGCCAAGATTCTGGATACGAATTCAACATTTCCCGCTTTTACATTTTCTAAATAAATGTTTTTGATGGGAGTCAGTCTTCTCTCATAGGTTGGCACCAAGTCTCTCCATTGGTAAAGCACGTCGGTTTCTATTCCTAAAATCCCTAAATCAATTCTGCCGGATTTGATGTTTTTCAGGTAAATATTAGACACGTTGCCACCTCTTCTTTCATTTGTTTTGATGAAGAGCAGATGATTCAATTTAGCCCCCTCTTCAACGGTGCAGTTTTCCATGAAGACATTTTCTACTCCTCCCGATAGCTCACTTCCTATGGCCAGGAGTTGATGTCCATTTTTGACGAGAGAATTTCGGATCACGAGATTTTTTGTGGGTGTATTCAGCCTCCAGGCATCTTGGTTTCTGCCTGATTTGACTGCGATGGCATCATCTCCTTGATCAAATACACAGTCTTCGATCAAAATGTTTTGACTCATTTCTGGGTCTACCCCGTCATTATTGTGCCCATGTGCAAAGACCTTCACATCTCGGATGACGATATCTTTGGAAAGAAATGGATGAATCACCCAAAAGGGGCTATTTGTGATGGTCACTCCTTCGAGAAGGATATTTTTGCTTCTGTTGAACTGGATAAATTGTGGGCGAAAGTTCGCTTCATCCCCTACCATTTGCCGCTCCTGGACAGGCACGCCTTCTGAGGCCATCGTATACAATTTTTTCAGGGCCTGCATATGTGCATCTGGACGTGCAAACCAAACTTCCCAAATGTCCATTTGGGCTTTCAATTCACCTTCGCCTGTGATGGCTATATTTTCGCATTCAAAAGCATATATCAGGGGAGAATAATTGAAACATTCCATTCCCTCCCAAGTGCTCTGAACGGCAGGTAAATAGTCTTCTGGATTGCCGGAAAAAAGTAAAGTAGCCCCTTTTTCAAGATGTAAATTGACATGGCTTTTGAAGTGGATTTTACCAGTAGGCCATTCTCCAGGGGGAATGATCACCGTACCACCACCTAGGGAATTGGCTTTTGAAATCGCCTCTGAAATAGCATTGGACGTAGCTTTCTGATCTTTTGGGTCGGCTCCGAAATCAACGATATTCAGTTTTTCTGTCTTAGAAAAATCAGGATAGGAAATAGGAGGCATTTCAAAAGGTGCTTCTACCTGAATCTGCTGAAGTGAAACTGGCTCATGTCGCTGAGTGCAGCCAAAACCACAAATAAGAAGCAGAACAATCAAAAGCGTTACTTGTCTTGGCATAGTCTAATCAGTTTGATTGCTAGTTCGTCAATTATATCTATAAACTGTCCTTGTCTTACTTGCTCGATGAGATTTTGGAAGATTTATAAATCGTCCATCTTCACAAGCGGAAGAGGCTTCCGATTTACCTCCAAAAGTGGCTTGTATTCTGACTCCGGATAAGTCCACCCTTCCTCTCCCAATTCATAAAGCAAAGGAGCAAGGTTTTGCACGGCAGCTTTACAGCCTTGTACGATGGCTCCCATCTTACCAGTCTGCTTCGATAAGACGGCTTCATTCTCGATTTCAAAGGCACCCGAAAATCCCTTTTCTTTCAGAATGTTGACAAAAGCTCTCCAGTCCATGCTGTCTCCTAATCCGAAACCCGGTAAGGTGGCTTCGTAGTGATGTCTGTCCCAAGGATTCGTACTTGATGGAATTCCTGCTTCTTTCGCCCAAGAATCCGGGATCTGATGCATGGGATACATATTTCCCCAAAAAGGGTTCGGATTGTTTCGGGTTGACTTGACATGAATTCTCTTGAGTCGATCCATATCCGTGTTTTTTATTACTTCAACAGGATCTGTGTGCTGCCAAATGTCGTGGGATGGATCATAGATTTCTCCATGATTTTTGGCAGGGATGAGCTGGTACATCAGTTTTCTGGCAGCCAAAACTCCCGGTAGATTATTGAAGGTGCCGAAGTGTCCAGAACTTCTCCAGCCTTCCATCGGGCAGTTTTCATACAGTACGGTCACT
Source organism: Algoriphagus vanfongensis DSM 17529 (assembly GCF_000429465.1). Classification (GTDB taxonomy): domain Bacteria; phylum Bacteroidota; class Bacteroidia; order Cytophagales; family Cyclobacteriaceae; genus Algoriphagus; species Algoriphagus vanfongensis. Next base: position 290,726 of record NZ_AUBX01000016.1, read on the forward strand.
CCCAAATCAGCCGCATAGTTGATGATCGGAGTGAATATCCGCTGATATTCAAGTAAGTTCTTTTCAAATCCACCTTCTTCATTGCCCAGCTCATGATTGTATCCCACGAAGGTGCCTACCTTGACATCATTTTCATCTCCACCGAGATAATAGGCCATCTGAATTAGGCGGAGGAGATGGTTTTGGTTTTTGATTCGCTGGGCGGGATCTCCTCCGATGAGATTGTCAAAAGCACCGATAGATAGGCGCAATTCTGCTCCATTGAATTTCTCGATCAGGACTTTTGCCTGTTCCGGACCAAAGTTTTCATAGTCCAAGTGCGTCGCAACAAAGTCATCTCGTGTTCCATCCTTGCGAAAGACACAAAGATCCAGTCCTTGCACATTGATTTCTTTCGCTTTTTCTAGGATTTGATCGAGACTTAGCTGATCAAAAGCCGAAGTCATGATCCAGATGGGATTCGACATGCTTAAAGTATTTTGGTTCAAAAAAAACAGCCCTTTTGGGCTGCTTAAATTACTTGTTTTCTGCTAGGTTTTTGGACTTGGTGCTGACTTTGGTCCAAATCAACTCTCCTACTTTTCTTCCCTGCCATACGCCTTCATTGATAGCAGGCATGTAGTGGATCCCTCCGTAAAAGCGAGAAATGGCTGCTTCTGAAGAGGCGTCAAAAAAGGAATCAAACTCCCGGACAGGAAGGCCATAGTTGACTTCCGAGCTATCCACAAAATGAAAGTCTTCACCAAATAGCTGTGTCAAGGTAAAGGCAGCTGATGTAGAAGCTACGCTATGTCCACTGGTGTGTTCGGGGAAGGGAGGTGTTTGCAAAACCGGAACCCACTCTTCATCAATGTGCTGATTGATATATGTTTCAGGGCGAATAAGCTTGCTTCGGTATTTTTCATCCCAACATGCTACAAAAGCATCGTGCAATGAAATACCTGTTAGGACAAAGGCTTCCGCCGTCTTTTTCCAATCTGCATCGGCAGTTTTGGCGGCTATAGATGCAATGCTCATCCAATGGCCTCCTGGGGTGATCTTTTTCTCCGCAAACATGACATGTCCCTTGACATTCATCTTGTAAGGATTGCAGTCCCAAAACATCGCAATGTCCAATTCTTCTTTGCCTGCTTGGATGACTGCTTCGTAGACAGCCTTGGCCTCTTTGTAGAATTCCGAACCTGGCTCCGTGGAAAAAGCTGGGGGAGGAGAGACTTTGAATTGCGCTGCAGAGTCGATGGCAAATGTTCTGATCTTGTTCCAATGAGGCTCGATGCCCTCCATGTAGGCAGGGGGAGTAGGCTCCCAAGTTCCTGGCTGGCCAGTCACTGTGTATTTCGGAAAAGACCGGCTTTGGTGATAATTATCCTTGGAAGAGTAAGCTTTGACAGCAGCAGCTACTTCTTCGCCAAAGGCAACTGAAGCTTCAAAGACATCCTCAGGAATTCCTTTTTCTCTAAGTTCTTCAAAAATCTTATCGCGGTGGGCATTGACCATATCTTCCGAAAATATCAATCCAGTTCCCATTTTGTAATAGGCCGCCAAAGAGGCCAAAGGTGGGTAGACTTTCTCTGATGGCTGAAAGCTGACCGATTCGGATCCATTCAATTGGCCCAAAAGAGACTGATAGGCAGGATCGGTAGCGGCTGCGACCTCATAGGCTGCCAAGGAAGCGTAAGAATAGATCCGTGCAGCTACTGGTGGAGAAAAAATATCATGGATGATGACTTCAGTAATTCTGTTTTGGGCTTGCGTGAGATAGCTTCCGTCGGTAATTGCCTGACTGTAATCTTTGGGTTTTTGGCAGGCAAAAACAAGTAGAACTAGAGCTGCGCCAAGCAGCTGATTGAATCGGAACATTGGGTTTAAAACTTTATTGGAACCTTGAATTTAGGAAATGAGGCGTGGAGACTCAAGTAATGTCTGAGATTGGTGGCGTGTGATTGTCAAAAATATGTGAAATTCCTTCCTTTCCAAAAGAATGAGCGGGAGGCTGTAGTCCGGACAAAATAGATAGCTCGGATGCCAGGTCTTCGAAAATCAACAAGCGGAGAAATTTAGTCTGGTTTCTTTATCCTCCATATTTCCGCTATGTCATTGTTTTTGATGACTAAAAGTTGCTGAGGATTTAGCATTTTAAAACTGCGGATGTCCCCATGAAGCTGCAATCCATGAGCGGAATTGGGAACGTACTCAAAAGACCCATCTCCATTTCCTAGCAAAATATCTCCGTAGCTGGCATCGGATTTCCCGATTTCAGGTTGGACACCCAAGAGATTTCCTCCTAAGATCAGATCCAATATGCCATCCTCGTTGAGGTCCAAAGTCTGGATCGCAAATATCCAGGAGCGCTGTGCCATTCTTGGGAATGCTTTCCACTCAAACACATCATTTCCCTGATTCATCAAAACACCGGATGCGAATTGGTTAACCTCATTGACCAAGGCAAGCTCGATCTCTGATGGATCAAAAATTTGATCTAAGGTCTGATTGTTATAGTTGGAATAGCGAATGTACTTCTTGCGAATACTCGGGATTTGCTTTTCCAAATCATGCTTGAGCGTATATGGGATCTTGACATCACCCCGGTTCTCGACAAAAAGCTGCTCCAAACTCCCGTTTTGGTCAAAATCATGAAAATACATCTGAATTCTTACATCTTCCTGAACCTTGAATCGGCTATTCAGCCCCTGATTTCCCAAAATGATATCTGGAAGACCATTCCCGTCCAAGTCCGCTATAGCCATGGATCTATACCATCCTTTGAGATTTGCATGGGTGGAAATAGTTGATTTTTGAAGTTTTCCTCCAGTATTTTTGAAAAATGTAGGTTCCATCCAGTCTCCTGTCGCAATTACATCTTCGAGACCATCCGCATTCCAGTCTACCACAGCCAATGTGGTGATCATGCCCAGCTCGGCGAAGTCTGGTGCCATTTGACTCGTCTGCTCAGATAGATTTCCTTTTCCGTCATTGATCCAGATTTGGACTGAGGCCAAGGCTCCGTTGGCTTCGGGAATCAGCCTTTCAGCAACGATCAGATCTAAATAGCCATCTTTATTGAGATCAATGGACTTCACGGATGAGGTGGGAGTGCGCTTATTCGGGAAGTTGTCTGCTTTTTTAAATTCTCCGTTGCCTTGATTGAGGTAGACCCTATCCCGATAAAAGGGTGAGTTTGCGGGGTATTCATTACCTCCAGATGCTACTACCAAATCCAAAGCGCCGTCCTGATTGAGATCGATCAATAATGCATCACTATCCTCATACAAAGAATCACTGGCTATCTCTGCCTGGGCAAAAGGTCGGAAGTTGTCCGAATTTGTTCCCAGAAATAGTTGCGATGAAAATCCTGCTGATCCCCCGAGAAACAAATCTTCGAGACCATCTCCATTGATGTCTCCTTTGGCTACTGCTGGGCCCTCACTAGAGAGCATGTGGTAGGTCAATCTGTCTCTATCAAAATCTACAAAATTGTTTTCCTGATGTCGAATGAGTGTGCTTCCTGAGTTTTCTTTTTCAAATTGGAATTCTGTAGCGTGTTTGTCAGGAAAGAAATCTTTGAAATTAGGATCAGAATCGCTCCAAGAGAGCTCGATGAGCTGATCGGCAGGGACATCATTGAGGATACTTCCGGATCCATCAGGCCAGGTGATCTGGATTTTGTCTATAAGGCTTGTCGCTCCTAGACCAAAGGTAAGTTTGGGATCCACAGAGGACTGAAAACCTCGATTGGGCATCTGCTCAAGGTAGAGAGTTTGACCGCCCGCTTCCAGCAAAATTTGGCTCCCTATGGCTGCAGTGTTTTGATTTTTTCCGATCAACTTGATCTGGGCAAAATGGTTTTCTGGGAAAAAGATTCTGCTGTTGTTTTTGAAAATCTGTGCCAGAGCATTTGCATTGTTGACGACTAGATCTAGTGCACCGTCATTGTTGAGATCTCCGTAAGCTGCCCCGTTGGAATGTCCTTTTTTCCCAAATCCCCACTCCTCAGCTTTGTTTTGAAAGTTCAGGTCTCCTGAGTTTTTAAAAGCAAAATTGGCGACAGGATTGATCGGGATAGGATCGATCAAGGCTTGGTAGTCGATCCCTTGCTGAGTGATAATTTTGATTTTGGTCTCTTCATTGTCTATGAAATTGAGATAATCCTGATCCGTGATATCCTGATAGATGCCATTGGCAACAAAAAGGTCTTTGAGCCCATCATTGTCCATGTCAAAAATCAATCCTCCCCAGCTCCAGTCTGTGGCCTCTACATTTGCCAGCCGGCCCATTTCACTGAAAGTTCCGTCCCCATTGTTGATATGGAGCATATTTCGCGAAAATTGATAATGATACCCATGGGTTTTGTTGAACTGAAACCTATCCCAATTGTCGAAGTTTGTCACTTGTTTGAGTCGCTGAGGACTGGCTGGAAGCATATCCGAGACAAAAATATCCAGCCAACCGTCGCCATTGATATCTGCGATATCGGCTCCCATCGAAGAAGCAGAGATAGATCTCATGGCAGATTCTAAAGATTCGGTAAAGGTGCCATCCTGGTTGTTGAGATAGAGATAGTCCTTTTCAAAAAAATCATTGGAAATAAAGATGTCTGGCCAAGTGTCATGATTGACATCACCCACACTCACTCCCAGTCCAAAACCGATGATAGATCCATAAATTCCTGCTTCCTCGCTGACGTCGACAAAACGATTTCCTTCGTTTCTAAATAGCTTGTCGCCACCTACCGCATCGCGCTGTGGCCTTTCATTTTGCATTTTGTTAAAGCTGCCGATGGCTTGGTAGCTATTATTGAGAAGGTAGACATCCAGATCGCCATCTTTGTCATAGTCAAAAAAAACTGCGTGAGTCGAAAGCCCCTGGTCGGCAAGCCCATAGGCTTCTGCTTGCTCCAGAAAAGTACCATCTCCCTGATTGATGAAAAGTTCGTTTTGCTTATTGTCCCCTTGAATATCACCTGAGTTGCAGACATAAATATCTAGCCATCCATCTCCATTGATATCGGCCATAGCTACTCCTGTGCTCCAGGCTTGACTTCCTTGGACCCCTGCTTGGTCTGTAATGTCCTCAAAGCGGAAATCACCCCGATTGATATAGAGTTTGTTTTCTGTCAAATTTGCCGTCAGGTAGATGTCCAGCAGTCCATCATTGTTCACATCTCCAAGTGCGACACCGCCTCCATTATAGAAATTCCGATACGTGAAAATATTGAAGCTTTCGTCATGACTGAGCATGTTGCTAAAATCCATTCCGGAATGATCCGCTGAAATTTCTTCAAAAAGTGTAGGCTCATTCTCTGCCGGATCTGAGGTCTGACAAGCAATGAGTCCAAGTAAAAGAGATAAATAAAAACAGCAGTTTTTCATAAGAAATCCTCCCGGCAAGCATTCCAAACTTCTCCGGCTTATAGGGGATTAGCTGTCTAAGGTGCTAGGATTTGGGCAATTTCACAAGGCAATTTTTACTCAGACAAGCCGATTGCTAATTTCTCCTAAATATTCTTAACTCACTGGCCGTTTGCAAAATTGCTTTGCTCAGATGCTTATATTTAAGTTTTCCAAAAAGGTATGGTAAGAACAGTACAGCTTTTTTCAATTCTATTTTTACTCTTTCATTTTGCGGGTATTCAGGCTGCGGTGGCTCAGGGTATTCGGGGAAAGATCACCAACAAAGATGGAGAGGCTTTACCTTTTGCCTCTGTCTACATCCGGAATACCGGAGATGGAGCTCCTACCAACGAAGAAGGACACTTTGAGCTTCGCCTCAAAAAGGGAATTTATGATGTGCTATTTCAGTATCTGGGATACAAATCGGTCATCGAAACAATCGTGGTTGAGAATGATTGGGTGGAATTCAACGTGCAGTTGGAACCTCAAGTATACACCCTGAGTGAGGTGGAGGTGAGAGCTGGGGCTGAAGATCCTGCTCTGACGATCATGCGTAAGGCCATCACCAAAGCCAAATATCATCGCTTGCAGCTGCAGTCTTACTCGATGACAGTCTATCTCAAAGGGACTGGGCAATTAACAGATGCGCCTTTTTTTCTGAGAAAAACGCTCGAAAAAGATGGCTTGAATCTCAATGAGGCCTATACTTCTGAGTCTGTTTCCAGAATTACCTTTACCCAGCCAGACAAAGTGGAAGAGAAGGTCATCTCCATCCGGACCAATGGAGACAATCAGGCAACTTCTCCCGCACCCTACATTCAGACGAGTTTTTATCAGGAGAAAATCAATGATATCATCACACCGCTTTCACGGGCTGCTTTTACGTATTATAAGTTTCGATTTGAAGGAAGCTTCTTTGATCAGGGTGTCCTGGTCAACAAGATCAAGGTCACTCCCAGATCCCGAGGGGAGAGGGTTTTTGAAGGATATATTTACATCATCGAAGATCTCTGGGCGATTCATAGTTTGGACTTGAAAACCTCCCTGCTCGGGTTTCAGATAGAGGCGACACAGCAGTATGCGCCGGTAGCCGAAAATGTCTGGATGCCATTCACTCATACGTATAAGTTTGGCGGGAAATTCTTCGGGTTTGAAGGGGAGTTTAACTACCTCGGCTCTACCAATGAATATGAAGTGACGCTCAATCCAGATCTGGTACAGCCTCCGACGCTGATAGATGAAAAGGTCGAAGAAGTTCCCGAGGAAGTACTCGCAGAGAGCAAGTCAGATCTTTCTTCCTTTGAAAAGTTGGCTTCTGAGGAGCCCAAAACCCGCAAAGAATATCGAAAGCTGCTGAATGAATACGAGAAGGAGATGATTCAGGAGCAAAAGCAACCGGAGGTAGTGACAGAACGCTATTACAGCGTAGACTCTCTAGCCAAAAAACGCGATCTGAGCTATTGGGATAGCATCCGTCCTGTGCCTCTGACTCGGAAAGAAATAGAAGGGTATCAACGGGATGACAGTGTGGCTACTGTGGAGGCCGCAAAAATGAGCGAGGTGGACTCCGTAGCCAAGAAGGCAAGAAGAAAGTACAAGCCATTGGACTTTTTGAACGGTGCAAGTTACAGTTTTGGGAAAGGTGTTTCACTGGGGTTCAGGCAGAACTGGACCAAGATTTCCTTTAATACTGTTGAAGGGGCAAAAGTGGGGATGGGACTTTTTTATAGGAAGTATCAAGAGACGAAACTGGCAGACAGCGTGAGTCTGGATCGAAGGAGTTTTCAGATAGAACCTGAGTTGCGCTATGGATTTTCGAGTAAGCGGTTTTATGGAAAAATAGATTTTCGATGGTCTCATACCTTGCCGATTTCCGGGGAAACTTGGGGCTTGGAAGCGGGTCGATATATCTATCAGTTCAATGGAGGCGAGCCTATCAACGAGCAAGTCAATGCGCTATACTCGTTGTTTTTCAGGCAGAATTACATGAAGCTTTATGAGCAGGATTTTGTGAAGCTGTATTGGGCACAGCGGATCAACTATGGCCTGACTTATCGCGCCAATCTGACTCTGGCAGACCGCAGACAGCTTTTCAATGAGTCGAATTATAGTTTTTATAATAAGCCTGAGAGAGAATATACCGCAAATCAACCCACAAATGTAGAGGCTGCTGACATGGATTTTCAAAATCATCAGATTGCTAAATTGCATATCGGGGTGGATTGGAGGCCAGGCATCCGCTATGGTATCCGGAATGGTCGTAAATACCCTATCTCAGATCGGGCTCCTCTGATCAAAGCAGGATATACCAAGGCCATCCCGGCGGTTAGAAATCAAGAAAATGCTTCAGACTTTGATCATCTGGAGTTGGGGATTGAGCATGATTTTAGTTTTGGTGTTAGTGGTGAGCTGGACTTCAATATAAGTGGGGGAGTGTTTCTGACTAATGACCAGGTGTATTTCCCGGATTATCAGCATTTTGGAGGTAATCGAACCATCTTTTCCAATTTTGGTCCAGCCTCCAATTACCGATTTATGGACTATTACAAGTATAGCACGAGTTCTTCCTACATTTCCGGGATTTTTCATTACCAATTCAGGAAATTCTTATTGACTCAGCTTCCGATGTTGCGCTTTTCTGGGGTGAGAGAAAACATTTTCTTAAACTATCTCAAAACAGAAAATTCGCCTCATTATGTCGAAGTCGGCTATTCGTTGGACAATCTGTTTAGAATTTTCAGAGTGGAGATAGGGGCTGGCTTCGAAAACGGCGAATACCTGAGAGGCGGGGCGCGTTTTGGTGTGGCTACTTTTATCCAAATTCAATAAAGCAACATTTGAGGCCCTACTTGTTAACATTTCATATACCTCCTAGATTTCTAGCTGGGTTAGATTTGGGGTATGAAAAACCCATTGAACCTAACCCTTAGATTTTTGTTGTGCCTGGTGCTCTTTTCCTGTGGAGGAAATGAAGACCCCGAGCCAATTTACTTGTCAATCGATCCAGAGATCATTCAGGCAGATGGCCTGGGCGAAACTTTCTCTGTTGCTATTCAGTCAAATGCAGCTTGGCAGGCAAATACTACGTCCGATTGGGTGCTATTAGATCAAGCTCAAGGGAGTGGGGATGGGAGTTTGCAGTTCACACTTGAGCCCAATCCCACTTCTACTTCGCGAGAGGCGACCGTCCGTATTTCTGTTACGGGACTTTTGAAAAATCTTAGCATTACCCAAGCGGGGTCTGAAGCGCCTAGGCCGGATTTTTACATTCCGGCAGATCCGACAGGAATGAGAGATATGAGCAGCTTGGAACTCAGTCAAATGATGGGAGCGGGTTGGAACCTAGGAAACTCCCTCGAAGCCATCGGAGGAGAAACCGCTTGGGGTAATCCAGTGGTGACGGCGTCCCTGATAGCTCAAATTAAAAACCTAGGTTTTCAGTCGATTCGTATTCCTGTGGCCTGGAGCAAATTGGTCAATGAGGAAAGCTACGAAATTGATCCGGCGTGGATCAGTCGAGTAGAGGAAGTAGTGAAGTATGCATTAGATCAGGATCTCTTTGTTGTGCTCAATAATCACTGGGATGGCGGATGGATGCAGCCAACTTTTGAAGAGCAGGACGAAGCAAATGAGCGACTGGAGCAGCTATGGATTCAGGTGGCTTTGCGATTTAGAGATTATGATGATCGATTGCTTTTTGCAGGATCCAATGAGGTCTTGGTGGAGGGGAATTATGGAAACCCAAGTGCTGAAAATCTGGCAGTCCAAAACGGTTTCAATCAGATTTTTGTAAATACGGTGCGCTCTACTGGGGGGAGGAATGCTTATCGACATCTTGTGGTCCAATCTTACAATACTGTGGTGGATTATGCGATTGATCATTTCTTGATTCCCGAAGATGAGATAGAAGGAAGGCTCATGCTTGAGACCCATTATTATGATCCTTGGGAATTTGCTCTGCGGGATGATGATCTTATCACTCAGTGGGGCTCAGCTGCTATCGACCCAGATAAAAAAGCGATTTGGGGAAATGAAGACTATGCGGATACACAATTTGGAAGACTGAAAAGTAAATTTATCGACCAAGGTATTCCTGTGATCATGGGAGAATTTGGGGCAGTATCCAAGCCTTCCGATCCAGCTAATCATTCCAATAGAAAGCATTATTTGGATTACTTGAGCATCAAGATGAAAGAAAACGGGATCGTACCTTTTTATTGGGACAATGGTTTTGCGGGGGAATATGGATTTGCTTTGATTGATAGAAGTACCGAATCCGTTATCCATCAGGATTTGATTGAGGTGCTAGTCAAATAAACTCGACGGGGTTCTTAAAGACAAAAGCCAGCTCAGAATCTCTCTGGGCTGGCTTTTGTATGATGATAGATTTGAAATCTTCCTCAGACTTTCATGATTTCAGCTTCCTTCTTGGCGAGCAATTCATCCATTTTGACCGTATACTGGTCTGTCAATTTTTGGACTTTCTCTTCAGCTGTTTTGATTTCATCCTCAGATGCACCGTCTTTCTGAAGTTTTTTCAGGGAGTCATTGGTGTCTTTTCGGACATTTCTGACGGAGATTTTGCCGTGTTCACAATCATTTTTGGCCTGCTTGACCAAGTTGATACGACGCTCTTCTGTGAGGGTAGGGATGGTCAAGATGATGATTTCTCCATTGTTTTGTGGAGCCAGTCCCAAATCTGAATTGATAATGGCTTTTTCGATCTCTCCGATGAGGGTTCTCTCAAATGGTTTGATTGCCAATGTTCTTGCATCCGGAGTGGTCACCGATGAAACCTGATTGATAGGTGTCGGAGCGCCATAGTAAGGCACCATGATACCGTCTACCAAATTGGGCATGGCCTTGCCAGCTCGGATTTTCAACAATTCTGCGGCTGTGTGCTCTACCGCTTTTTGCATTAGCTCTTTGGCTTCATCCAGAAATAATTCGATCTCTTCCATGTTGCTTCAATTATAATGTGGTGATCAAAGTACCGACTTCCTCACCCTGAACCAATTTGCTCAAGTTGCCGGCTTTGTTCATATCAAATACGATAATAGGTAGATTGTTTTCCTGACAAAGGGTAAATGCTGTCATATCCATGACATTTAGGTTTTTCTCGTATACTTCGGAGAAAGAGATTGTCTGGTATTTGGTTGCTGTTTTGTCTTTTTCCGGATCTGCGGTGTAGACGCCATCTACTCGAGTGCCTTTCAATACGACGTCTGCCTCTGTCTCGATAGCTCTCAAGCTAGCTGTAGAGTCGGTGGTGAAATAGGGATTGCCTATACCGGCTCCAAAGATGACGATTCTTCCTTTTTCTAGGTGGCGAATGGCCCTTCTGCGGATAAATGGCTCACAGACGCTCTCGATCTTGATGCCCGACATCAATCGGGTGTAAAGTCCTGCCTGCTCCAAAGCACTCTGAAGTGCCATGGCATTGATCAAGGTAGCGAGCATGCCCATGTAGTCGCCCTGGACACGGTCTATGCCGGATTTTTCGGCTTGCACCCCTCTAAAAATATTTCCTCCTCCGATCACAATGGCGATTTCCACCCCCATTTCTTTCACTTTCTTGATCTCTTGGGTGTATTGCTGAAGACGATTTGGATCGATTCCATAATTCTTTTCACCCATCAAGGCCTCTCCACTTAGCTTGAGGAGGATACGTTTGTATTTCATTGTTTTTACTTTTAAAAAGGATGCCGTCGGTCAGGCGGATCAAAATAACCGGACAAATATAATTTCTTCCTTTCAGAATGCTAGCCAAAATCGAACCGAATCTGGATTTTGTTCATTTTTCGACAGGTGACTTTAGAATTTGATCAGAACCTGATTTTTTTCAACACTTTGATTGAGGGAGACTTTGACTTCTTTGACGATTCCTTCACCGGGGGATTTGATGGTGTTTTCCATTTTCATGGCTTCTAATATGACCAGCGTGTCCCCTTTTTTGACTTCGTCACCTACCTTGACAGGAAGGTCCAGTATCAATCCAGGCATCGGAGCTTTGATGTCTTGTAGCTGGGCGGAATCTTCTTGTGTCATTCCCAATTCTTCTAGAAGAAGGTCAAACCTATCTTTGAGCTGCAGATTCACTAATTTTTGATTGAGTTTGATCTGAAGGGACTTAGTAGCCGCATCGACAGATACCAGCTCGGCTTCTAGTGACTGATGCTGGTAGATCAGATGGATTTTTCGTTCGGAAATCCATTGGATATCCCAGTCCAGCTTTTTGCCGTTTACTTGAAGTTCTTTCTCGGTTTTTTCGACCGAATAAGTCTTTTCATTAATGATTACTGAAAACATTCCTGCTATTTTGAGCCTTTGAATCTCTTTTTGGTACCCAACCAGAAAGCATATTCCTTCCAAATATCCAATAAATGCTTACTCTGCCAAATTCTCTTTCTCAAAAGTCCCTGTTATTTTTCTTCTTAGGATGCTTGGGACTACTTGCAGCCTGCAAATCAGCCGTGCCCGTACCGGAGACTCCTCCAGCGTTGCCTAGCCAAAGTGCGCCAGTAAAAAGTAGTACGAGTGATTCACTCGCATACCTCCAGCTTCTTCGTGAGAAACAAGCAGACCTAAATGCGTATCAGCCTAGTAGGAAAAGGTACATGGATATCCTGCATACCGAGCTTGATTTGAGTTTTGACTATGGTCGATCAGCTGTTGAGGGGCAAGCGCTGCTTAGCTTAAAACCCTATGTCAAGCCTGTGAAAACAGTGGTTTTGGACGCTAAAGATTTTGAATTGGGGGAGATCAAAGGGAAAGTGAATGGAGAGGAGTTTAAGCCTGGGTATGCCTATGATGAAAAGCAATTGACTATTTATTTGCCAGCGGAACTCGAGGTGGAGGACACTCTTTCTTTGTCTATTCGCTACACTGCATTTCCAGACCGTAATGCAGGAAAAGGAGGGACCGCTATTACAGATACCAAAGGACTGTATTTCATAGATCCTATGGATACGATTGCTTCCAAGCCGCGTATGATTTGGACTCAGGGAGAGACTTCATTTAATTCCAAATGGTTTCCTACGATCGATTCACCCAATGAGAGATTTACACAAAAAATTCATCTATCTGTGGCAGATAGTCTGGTGACGATTAGTAATGGTCTTTTGACTGCCCAAGAAGACTTGGGAAATGGATTCCGCAAAGACACTTGGGAGCTGACCACTCCCCATGCGCCTTACTTGGCTGCAGTGGTGGTTGGGGACTTTGGAAAGATAGAAGATCAGCATAGGGAAATTCCTTTGGGCTACTATGTAGAAAAAGGATATGAGAAAGGGGCACAGCGAGTCTTTCAGCATACTCCAGAAATGATGGAATATTTCGAAGAGCTATTAGGGGTCAGTTTTCCTTGGCCAAAGTATGATCAGATTGTAGTCAGAGACTTTGTCTCAGGTGCGATGGAAAATACCACCGCGTCGATTTTCATGGAAGAGTTGCGATTGACAGAGCGGGAGGCGATTGATTCGGAGTGGGATTATATCATTGCCCATGAGTTATTTCATCAGTGGTTTGGGGACTATGTGACTACTGAGTCATGGGCTAATTTGACATTGAATGAAGCTTTTGCCAACTATAGTGAATATCTCTGGAACGAGTACAAGTATGGAGTCGATGAGGCCAAACTCAAATTGACAGCTGAGCGAGATACTTATTTCCAGGAAGCTGAGGCAAAACAAGTTGATTTGATCCGGTACCATTATGATGACCCTGAGGAAATGTTTGATGCCCATAGCTATTCCAAAGGGGGCTTGATACTGCATATGCTCCGCGGTTATTTAGGGGATTCCGTGTTTTTTGAAAGTTTGAATTATTATCTCACCGAACATGCGCTGTCTGCGGTAGAAGTACACGATCTCAGATTGGCGTTTGAAAAGGTTTCTGGAGAAGACCTAAACTGGTTTTTTGACCAGTGGTTTTTGGACAAGGGGCACCCTCAGGTCAGGTTTGAAGTGGATTATTCCGTTCCGGAAAATATCCTAATTAGTGCGTGGCAGGAGCAAGATGTACGCAGTTCCCCACTTTATCGATTGCCCTTTGAAGTGAGTTGGTATGAAAACGGGCAGCGAAAATCAAAGGAATTTATACTTGATCAGGCTTTTCAGCAGTTTGCCTTGGAAAATCAAGCTCCACTTCGACAAGTCTATATCGATGAAGGACAGGATTTGTTGTTCGTGAAAAAAATGGATCTTACCCCATCGTATATGAGTGAGCAGTGGAACGAGTCAGAGATTGGGGTGGCAAGATATGAGGCTTTGGATAGTTTGATGGCATGGGAGGCAGAAGAATATGTGCTAGAACTTTTGCCGCAGGCATTGCATGATGATTTTTGGTCTATCAGGGAAAAAGCACTTCAAGCCGTCCAAAGTCATCCCGAGTGGGTGATGACCAATCCTGAGCTGGAAGATCAGATCTATGAGCTGGCAGAGTCTGATGCCAAAAATTCTGTGCGAGCAGGAGCTATTGACGCCTTGGGAGCTATAGATCCTGATAAATATCATAATGCTTTTCAGCGATACGCTGAGGATTCGTCTTATTTGATCGTGAGCTCTGCTCTGATGGGCCTGATGTCTCAGAGCGAGGGGATGGTTGATTCTACTTTTATAGAAAAGTTTGCTGGGGAAAATAATTTTAGGGTAGTGATTCCAGTTGCAGAATATTATCTCAATGAGGGAGTGTCTGGTAAGGGAGATTGGTTTAGGCAAAAGGCAACAAGGTTAAGTGGAGAGGGGCTCTACTATTTTTTGGGCTATTATGCTGAATACTTTGTGCAGCATCCCGAAGAGGGAGAAAAACAGGCGCTGACATATTTACTAAATCTGATGGAGCATAGTAGTCAAAGTTATGTGCGGTTGGGAGCTTTTCAGGGATTGATGGGGTATGCAGATGATGAGGAGATCTTGGGCAAAATCAGAGATATTGCTGCGCTGGAAGCAGATGAAAATGTAAAAAGTTACTTTGAGTATTTCTTGCAGGCCTTTGATGTAGAAAATTAATTGGTTGATTTTGAATATTTTGAGAGAATTGTGATAAAAATATTGGTAAAATTTATTTCCACGTTTTGATACTTTCCGAAAAGCCTCTAATTTTGCCATCCGTTAAGACAGACAGTAAGGGAAACCAAGCAGAATCTTAGCGCTAGTTGGGGGAATACCAAAGCGGCCAACTGGGACGGACTGTAAATCCGTTGACTTATGTCTTCACAGGTTCGAATCCTGTTTCCCCCACAGATTGCCTGAATGTGAAATTTTTTTTTAGTTTTGCAAGGCAAAGAGAAAATCGGCTTTGCCGGGTCAGTAGGAAGGATATTGATTCTGAATCTGACAAAAGAATAAAAGCGGGAGTAGCTCAGTTGGTAGAGCGGCAGCCTTCCAAGCTGCAGGTCGCGGGTTCGAGCCTCGTCTCCCGCTCTATGCTTTTCTCTGAAAAGCATCGGGCAAAAGCCGACGTAGCTCAGGGGTAGAGTACTTCCTTGGTAAGGAAGGGGTCACGGGTTCAAATCCCGTCGTTGGCTCATATCGGCTTTAAAATAAATCTAAACATATCTTTAAACTTAAACTGAGGATTTTCACGCATGGCAAAAGCAACATTCGACCGTTCCAAGCCGCACGTTAATATCGGTACGATTGGACACGTAGACCATGGTAAAACCACTTTGACTGCTGCTATTACTACTGTATTGGCTTCAAAGGGTCTATCTGAATTAAGAGATTTCTCTTCCATTGACAACGCTCCGGAAGAAAAAGAAAGAGGTATTACTATCAATACTTCACACGTAGAATATCAAACTGACAAGAGACACTATGCTCACGTGGATTGTCCTGGTCACGCTGACTACGTTAAAAACATGGTAACTGGTGCTGCTCAGATGGACGGTGCTATCCTAGTAGTAGCTGCTACTGACGGACCAATGCCACAAACTAGAGAGCACATCCTTTTGGCTCGTCAGGTAGGTGTACCTGCACTAGTTGTATTCATGAACAAAGTAGATATGGTTGACGATCCTGAGCTTCTTGAGCTTGTGGAAATGGAAATCAGAGAATTGCTTTCTTTCTATGAATTCGACGGTGACAACATCCCAGTAATCGCTGGTTCTGCACTTGGTGCATTGAACGGTGAAGAGAAGTGGGTAGAAACTGTAATGGAATTGATGGGCTCAGTAGATGAGTACATTCCTCTTCCAGAGCGTGCTGTAGATAAAGATTTCTTGATGCCTGTAGAGGACGTATTCTCCATCACTGGACGTGGTACTGTAGCTACTGGTCGTATCGAGAGAGGTGTAATCAATTCTGGTGATCCTGTGGATATCATCGGTATGGGTGCTGAAGGCTTGAAGTCTACAGTGACTGGTGTAGAGATGTTCCGTAAGATCCTAGATAGAGGTGAAGCTGGTGATAACGTAGGTCTATTGCTTAGAGGTATCGAAAAAGCGCAAATCAAGCGTGGTATGATTATCTGTAAGCCAGGTTCTGTGAAGCCTCACGCTCACTTCAAAGCTGAAGTTTACGTACTTTCTAAAGAAGAAGGTGGACGTCACACTCCATTCTTCAACAAGTACAGACCTCAGTTCTACCTTAGAACTACAGACGTAACTGGTGAGATCAAACTTCCAGAAAACGTAGAAATGGTTATGCCTGGTGATAACGTAACTATCGAAGTTAACTTGTTGAATGCAGTTGCATTGGAAAAAGGTCTTCGATTCGCTATCCGTGAGGGTGGTAGAACAGTAGGTGCCGGTCAGGTAACTGAAATTCTAGACTAATCATCTGAGAATAATTGAAAATATAATGCGATCCTGAAGTTTTTTGGGATCGCATTTGTTTCTTTATCCAGTAATATCTAATTTTGCGTTCCCATTAGCGGGACGATTGATACACGGGCATAGTTCAATGGCAGAATAGCGGTCTCCAAAACCGTTGATGGGAGTTCGAATCTCTCTGCCCGTGCAAGAAAGTAATAGTACTATGAATCTTAAAAGCTTTGTCCTCGAATCGTATGATGAGATGAAGAACAAGGTCACTTGGCCTAAGTTCTCATTTCTTCAAAATTCAGCAGTATTGGTGTTAGTAGCCTCCTTGATCTTTGCGCTATTTATTGGTGTGGTGGATTTGGGATTCGAAAACATCATGACATGGTTTTATGATTTATTCTAATTGAACTGACATTACAGAATGGCTGAACATAAGTGGTACGTACTCAGGGTAGTAGCTGGGCAGGAAAAAAAGACAAAAACCTACTTGGATAATGAGATTTCAAGACAAGGGATTGATGAGTTTATTCCTGAAGTACTGATACCTTCCGAGAAGGTATATGAGATGCGTAATGGCAAAAAACGTGTTCGTGAAAGAAACTTCTTTCCAGGATACGTTTTGGTCAATGCAGATCTCTCTAATGGTGAAGCCAATCACGTAATAACAAGCATTCCGGGAGTAATCGGATTTCTTGGATCAAACCAGGGGGGAGCTTCCAAAACCCCTGAACCGTTACGCCAATCAGAAGTCAACCGTATCTTAGGAAAGGTTGAGGAGATTGATGAGTTTGCCGAGAAGCTGGATACACCATATATAGTCGGAGAGTCCATTAAAGTAATGGATGGGCCTTTCAGTGGATTTACCGGGACAATTGAGGAGATATTTGAGGATAAGAAGAAATTGAACGTAATGGTCAAAATCTTCGGCCGAAATACTCCTGTAGAATTAAACTTTATACAAGTAGAAAAACAAGACTAAGCAATGGCTAAGGAAATCACTGGTTATTTAAAACTGCAAGTGAAAGGTGGCCAGGCAAATCCGTCACCTCCAGTAGGTCCAGCTCTTGGTTCCAAGGGTTTGAACATCATGGAGTTCTGTAAGCAATACAATGCACGTACCCAGGATAAAATGGGTCAGACGTTGCCAGTATTGATTACTATCTACTCAGATAAGTCTTTTGACTTTGTAGTGAAAACTCCTCCAGCTGCAAACATGCTGTTGGAAGCTGCAAAATTGAAGGGTGGTTCTGCTGAGCCTAACCGTAAGAAGGTAGGATCAGTTACCTGGGATCAGGTAAAGGAGATCGCGGAAGTGAAAATGCCTGACTTGAATGCCTTTAAAGTGGAATCTGCTATGAAAATGGTAGCGGGTACCGCTCGAAGCATGGGAATCACAGTATCTGGTAAAGCCCCTTGGGAAGAATAAAAATACAACAATGGCTAAGTTAACAAAAAAGCAAAAAGAAGCTCTTTCTAAGTACGACCCAAGCCAAGTGTACTCCCTGGAGGCTGCTTCTTCTATCGTGAAGGAAATCACTGCTACTAAATTTGACGCTTCTGTGGACGTGGATGTACGCCTAGGTGTAGACCCTCGTAAAGCAGATCAAATGGTCAGAGGTATCGTAGCTCTTCCTCACGGAACAGGTAAGGACACCAAAGTATTGGTGCTTTGTACTCCTGACAAAGAAGCCGAAGCTAAAGAAGCAGGTGCAGATTACGTTGGATTGGACGACTACATTGCCAAAATCGAGGGTGGATGGACTGACATTGATGTCATCATCACGATGCCTAACGTCATGGCAAAGGTAGGTAGATTGGGTAGAGTATTAGGTCCTAGAGGCTTGATGCCAAATCCAAAAGCAGGTACAGTTACTTTAGAAGTAGGAAAAGCTGTCAAAGAAGTGAAAGCCGGTAAAATCGATTTCAAAGTAGATAAATTTGGAATCATTCACGCTGGTGTTGGAAAATCTTCTTTCACTCCTCAGCAAATTGAGGAAAATGTGAAGGAGTTGATTTTGACCATTTCTAAGTTGAAGCCAGCTTCCTCTAAAGGAACATATTTCAAAAGTATTCACATATCCAGTACAATGTCTCCTGGTATCGCAGTAGACAAGGGTAGTATTCAAGGTATATAATCATGACTAGAGACGAAAAGAAAGAGATAATCGACGGTCTTACCGAGAAATTTAGAGAAAACCCTTTCTTCTACATCACCGATGCAGCAGGATTCTCTGTAGCTGAGGTAAATGCTTTCAGAAGAACTTGTTTTGAAAAAGGCGTGGAGTACAAAGTGTACAAAAACACCTTGATCAAGAAAGCTCTAGAAAATCTGGATGCAGATTTTGCTCAGTTGGATGATACTTTGAAAGGTTTCTCTGGAATTATATTCTCCAAAGAGACTAGTAACCTTCCAGCTAAAGTATTGCTGGATTTCAGAAAAAAAATAGGTAAAAAAGAGACTAGACCAGTATTCAAAGGTGCTTCTATTGATTCCGATATCTTCATCGGTGAAGCAAACCTAGAAATGCTATCTAAACTTAAATCTAAGCAAGAGCTTTTGGGTGACCTACTCGGATTGCTACAATCTCCTGCTATGAACCTTATCTCTGCATTGCAAAGTGGTCAGAGCAACATCACTGGTGTGCTTAAGGCCCTTGAAGCTAGAGAAGAAAAATAATACTTCAATTCAATCAAAAATCAAGAAAAATTTAAATTTATAATACAATGGCAGATCTTACACAACTTGCAGATCAGTTGGTTAACTTGACTGTAAAAGAGGTTAAAGAATTGACAGATATCCTTAAGGATCAGTACGGAATCGAACCAGCTGCTGCTGCAGTAGCAGTTGCAGGTCCTGCTGCTGGTGGAGCTGACGGTGGAGCTGCAGAAGAAGAGAAGTCTTCTTTTGACGTGATCTTGAAAGCTGCTGGTGGACAGAAGCTTGCAGTAGTGAAACTTGTTAAAGAATTGACTGGTCTTGGCTTGAAAGAAGCAAAAGAACTAGTTGACGGAGCTCCTAAAGCTTTGAAAGAAGGTATCGCTAAAGACGAAGCTGAAGCTTTGAAAAAGTCTCTAGAAGAAGCTGGTGCAGAAGTAGAGATCAAATAATTTGGCCAAATCCAAACCAAATGGTTTAGGTTTAGCCCTAAGACCTGACTACTAAAGTCAGGTCTTTTCCTGTTTATGCACAGGTAAAAAATTGCATTATTCCAAGCGAAACTTGTCGCATTTCGTTATTTAATTTCACTATAAACATACACTACCTTGGCTATCAAGAATCAAACCGAAAGGAAAAGTTTCTCCTCCATTAAGGTGGTCAAAGACTATCCGGATTTTCTCGATATTCAGCTCCAGTCTTTCAAAGACTTTTTCCAGTTGGATACTCCTGCAGAGAAGCGCCGGGCAGATGGGCTGTTTAAGGTTTTCTCCGAAAATTTCCCTATCTCTGATTCCAGAGAAAATTTCACTTTGGAATTTATCGACTATGCCGTAGATCCACCGAAATATAGTGTGGGTGAGTGCATAGATCGAGGTTTGACCTACTCTGTCCCTTTGAAAGCAAAGCTTAGATTGCTTTGCCACGATGAGGACAATGAGGATTTTGAAACGATCGAACAAGAGGTTTTCCTAGGCAACTTGCCTTATATGACCGAAAAAGGTTCATTCGTCATTAATGGTGCAGAGCGTGTGATTGTATCCCAATTGCACAGATCACCAGGTGTATTTTTTGCTCAAAGTAAGCACACCAATGGTACGAAGCTGTACTCCGCACGTATCATTCCTTTCAAAGGTTCTTGGATCGAATTTGCTACAGACATTAATAATGTGATGTATGCCTATATCGATCGTAAGAAAAAATTCCCGGTAACTACACTGCTTCGAGCGATAGGTTATGGATCAGATAAGGATATCCTTGATCTATTTGGTCTCTCTGAAGAAGTATCGGCTACCAAAACTGCACTCAAAAAAGCTTCTGGCCGTAAGCTGGCAGCAAGAGTGCTAAGAACCTGGGTAGAAGACTTTGTAGATGAAGATACTGGTGAGGTAGTATCCATCGACCGAAATGAAGTATTGCTTGAGCGTGATACAGTCTTGACGGACGAGGATATCGAAATGATCTTGGATTCCGGCTCCAAATCCATCATTCTCCATAGAGAAGATGTGAATGTGGCCGATTACTCTATTATCTACAATACCCTACAAAAAGATAACTCCAACTCGGAAAAAGAAGCAGTAGAAGTAATCTACCGTCAATTGAGAAATACAGAAGCTCCTGATGAAGCGACTGCTCGTGAGGTAATTCATTCTCTTTTCTTCTCTGACAAGAGATATGACCTAGGAGAAGTAGGTAGATATAGAATCAACAAAAAGCTAGGTCTTGATATCGAGTCTGAAAAGATTGTATTGACTAAGCAAGATATTATCTCTATTGTGAAGTATTTGATCGGTTTGATCAACTCCAAAGCAGTAGTCGATGATATCGATCACTTGTCCAATAGAAGGGTAAGAACTGTAGGTGAGCAGCTATATAGCCAGTTCGGTGTAGGTTTGGCCAGAATGGCTAGAACGATCCGTGAGCGTATGAACGTACGTGACAACGAGGACTTCAAGCCTGTTGACTTGATCAACGCTCGTACTCTTTCCTCAGTGATCAACTCCTTCTTTGGTACCAATCAGCTTTCTCAGTTTATGGATCAAACCAATCCATTGGCAGAGTTGACTCACAAGAGAAGACTTTCTGCATTGGGTCCAGGTGGTCTTTCCAGAGAAAGAGCAGGTTTCGAGGTACGTGACGTTCACTATACTCACTATGGTCGTCTTTGTACTATTGAGACTCCTGAAGGTCCAAACATTGGTTTGATTTCATCTCTATGTGTTCATGCGAAAGTGAACTCTATGGGATTCTTGGAGACTCCGTATAGAAAAGTAGAAGAGGGTAAAGTGGGAATGAAGTCTGAGGACATCGTATTCTTGACGGCTGAGGAAGAAGATAACCATAACATCGCTCAGGCAAATGCTCCTTTGGATGAAAAAGGTGGTTTTGTCAATGAAAAAGTAAAAGCAAGATTCGAAGGTGACTTCCCAGTGTTGGAACCATCTGAAATCAGCTACATGGACGTCGCTCCAAACCAGATTGTATCCGTAGCAGCATCCTTGATTCCTTTCTTGGAGCATGATGATGCCAACCGTGCATTGATGGGATCCAACATGCAGCGTCAAGCAGTTCCTTTGTTGAAGGCTGAGGCACCTATAGTAGGTACAGGTCTGGAAGGCAAAGCAGCTATCGATTCTCGCTCTTTGATCATTGCGGAAGCAGATGGTGTGATTGACTTTGTAGATGCGAAGAAGGTCACAGTGAAGTATGACTTGACAGACGATGAACTGTTGGTAAACTTCACTGATGAATATAAAACATACGACCTGATCAAGTTTAGAAGAACCAACCAGGACACCACGATCAATTTGACACCACTCGTCCTCAAAGGACAAAGAGTAGTCAAAGGTCAGGTCTTGGTAGAAGGTTATTCAACCAACGATGGAGAACTTGCTTTGGGTAAAAACCTTCGAGTGGCTTACATGCCATGGCAAGGATACAACTTTGAGGATGCGATTGTAATCTCCGAAAGAGTAGTCCGTGAAGATATCTTTACTTCCATTCACGTGGAAGAATTCCAGTTGGAAGTAAGAGATACCAAGCGTGGTGAGGAAGAATTGACCTCCGAGATCCCGAATGTGTCCGAAGATGCGGTCAAGCATCTAGACGAAAACGGTATCATCGCAGTGGGTGCAGAAGTAAAAGAAGGTGATATCATCATCGGTAAAATCACTCCAAAAGGTGAGACTGATCCGACTCCTGAAGAAAAGCTCTTGAGAGCCATCTTTGGCGACAAGGCCGGTGATGTGAAAGATGCATCTTTGAAAGCTTCTCCTTCCTTGAATGGTGTGGTGATTGAAACCAAACTATTCTCCAGACCAAAAAAGGACAAAGAAAACAGAGCTAAAGCGAAAGCTGAAGTAGAAAAGCTAAAAGCGAAATACTCCAAAGATCTATTGGGCATCAGAGCTAGAATGATCAACAAATTGGTGACTTTGCTTGATGGCAAGACTTCTCAAGGTGTGAAGCATAAATTTGGTGATGAGATCATCTCCAAAGGAATGAAGTTCAACCACAAAAACATTGAGAATAACCTTTTCCCTGCTAAGAACCCTTACAGAGATGAGTCTAACTACAATGTACCTGAAGAAGCTAATCTGATTTCAGATATCATCTTGGATGACTGGACTGACGATGCACACATCAATGATTTGATCGTGAAGTTGGTAAAGAACTACACCAACTCTAGAAATGAGATCTCCGGTCTATTTAAAAGAGATCGTTTCACTCTTGAAGTAGGGGACGAATTGCCAGCCGGTATCGTACAGCTAGCCAAAGTTTACATCGCTAAGAAACGTAAGTTGAAAGTAGGTGATAAAATGGCGGGTCGTCACGGTAACAAAGGTATCGTGGCCAGAATCGTAAGAGATGAAGACATGCCATTCTTGGAAGACGGAACTCCTATGGATATCGTGTTGAATCCACTTGGTGTACCTTCCCGAATGAACATCGGACAGATCTTCGAAACTGTATTGGCTTGGGCTGGTCACAAAATGGGTAAAAAATATGCCACTCCTATCTTCGACGGTGCTTCTATGGAAGAAGTTTCTGCTGAATTGGAATTGGCAGGATTGCCGGCATACGGTAGAACATACCTTTACGATGGCTTGTCAGGTGTGAGATTTGATCAGCCGGTGACTGTAGGTATCGCTTATATGCTGAAACTAGGTCACTTGGTGGATGACAAGATGCACGCAAGATCTATCGGACCATACTCCTTGATCACACAGCAACCTTTGGGTGGTAAAGCTCAGTTTGGTGGTCAGAGATTTGGAGAGATGGAAGTGTGGGCATTGGAGGCATTCGGTGCATCACATGTACTTCAGGAGATCCTGACAGTGAAATCTGATGACGTAATCGGTAGAGCGAAGGCTTATGAGTCTATCGTGAAGGGAGAAAACCTTCCTAAACCTAACATTCCTGAATCCTTCAATGTATTGGTTCATGAGTTGAGAGGTTTGGCTCTTGAAATTACCCTAGATTAATTTGGCTCTTTAGGGCAGGTCACACTGCCCTTCACATATCTTTCAAAAAACTATGGCGTTCAGAAAAAACAAAAAACTCAACAATGACTTTTCGAGAGTTACCATCAGTTTGGCTTCCCCAGAATCTATTCTGGATAGCTCAAACGGAGAGGTGACCCAGCCAGAGACTATCAATTATAGAACTTACAAGCCTGAAATGGGCGGTTTGTTCTGTGAGAGAATCTTTGGTCCAGTGAAAGACTGGGAGTGTCATTGTGGTAAATACAAGCGCATCAGATATAAAGGCATTATCTGCGACCGTTGTGGCGTAGAGGTGACCGAAAAGAAAGTACGTCGTGAGCGTATGGGGCACATCGAATTGGTGGTTCCTGTAGCCCATATTTGGTACTTTAAATCTCTTCCTAACAAGATTGGTTACTTGTTGGGTCTTCCTACCAAAAAGTTGGACCAAATCGTTTATTACGAGCGATATGCAGTGGTTCAGCCTGGTATCAAAGCTGAAGATGGCATCCAATACCTTGACTTCTTGACTGAAGACGAGTACTTGGATATCATGGATAAGCTTCCTAAAGAAAACCATATGCTCGATGACGATGATCCTAATAAGTTCATCGCCAAAATGGGAGCTGAAGCATTGGAGATGTTGTTGGCAAGATTGGATTTGGACGATCTTTCTTACTCTCTTCGTCACCAAGCTGCAACTGATACTTCTCAGCAGAGAAAAGCAGAAGCTTTGAAGCGTCTGAAGGTAGTAGAAGCATTCCGTGACGCAAGAACCAGAATCGAAAACCGCCCTGAGTGGATGGTAGTTCGTATGGTTCCTGTGATTCCACCAGAATTGCGTCCATTGGTTCCTTTGGATGGAGGTCGTTTCGCGACTTCTGATTTGAATGACCTTTATAGAAGAGTAATTATCAGAAACAACCGTCTGAAGAGATTGATCGATATCAAAGCTCCAGAGGTGATTTTGAGAAACGAGAAGCGTATGCTACAGGAAGCTGTAGATTCACTTTTCGATAACTCCAGAAAAGTAAATGCGGTAAGATCAGATGGTAACCGTGCCTTGAAATCTCTTTCTGACATGTTGAAAGGGAAGCAAGGTCGTTTCCGTCAAAACTTGCTCGGTAAGCGTGTGGATTACTCCGGCCGTTCTGTGATCGTCGTAGGTCCTGAATTGAAGCTTCACGAGTGTGGTCTTCCTAAAAATATGGCGGCAGAGCTTTTCAAACCATTTATCATCAGAAAACTGATCGAAAGAGGTATAGTAAAGACAGTAAAATCCGCTAAGAAAATTGTGGATCGTAAAGATCCAGTGGTTTGGGATATCTTGGAAAACGTATTGAAAGGACACCCTGTTCTTCTTAACCGTGCTCCTACTCTTCACAGATTGGGTATCCAGGCTTTCCAACCGAAATTGATCGAAGGAAAAGCTATCCAGCTTCACCCATTGGTTTGTACTGCATTCAACGCCGATTTTGACGGTGACCAGATGGCGGTTCACGTACCGCTTGGACATGAGGCGATCTTGGAAGCTTCTACTTTGATGCTTTCTGCTCACAACATCCTTAACCCTGCGAACGGTGCTCCGATTACAGTTCCTTCTCAAGACATGGTTTTGGGTCTTTACTATGTGACCAAAGGCAAAAAATCTACTCCTGAAGAGCCAGTTGCTGGTGAGGGGATGACATTCTACAGCCGCGAGGAAGTAATCATCGCGATGAACGAAGGACAGGTTTCTAAGCATGCGAACATCAAGTGTAAGGTGAACGTACGTGGCGAAGACGGTGAAATCAAAGAAGAAATCATCGAAACTGTAGCTGGTAGATTGATCTTCAACCAGTTTGTACCTGAGGAAGTAGGATATGTGAATGAGTTGCTGACTAAAAAGAAATTGCAGCAGATCATTGCCAAAGTAGTGAAGGTATGTGGTATTGCACGTACTGCTCAGTTCTTGGATGATATCAAGCATCTAGGATTCCAGATGGCATACCAAGGTGGTTTGTCTATGGGATTGAATGACGTAATCATCCCAGAAGAGAAAGAACCAATGATCGCCAAAGCGAAAGAAGAGGTAGATCAGGTTTGGAACAACTACTTGATGGGTCTGATCACAGACAACGAAAGATATAACCAGGTGATCGACATCTGGACTCGTACCAACTCTCATTTGACTAATAATCTAATGAAGAAGATGGAAGAGGATAAGCAAGGATTCAATGCAATCTACATGATGATGCACTCCGGAGCTCGTGGTTCCAGAGAACAAATTCGTCAGTTGGGAGGTATGAGAGGTCTGATGGCTAAGCCTCAGAAAAACTTGCAAGGTTCCGTAGGTGAGATTATCGAAAACCCAATTCTTTCCAACTTTAAAGAAGGTCTGGATGTATTGGAATACTTTATCTCTACACACGGTGCTCGTAAAGGTCTTGCAGATACAGCCTTGAAAACTGCCGATGCGGGTTACTTGACTCGTCGTCTGGTAGACGTAGCTCAGGATATGATCGTGACCGAAGAGGATTGCGGTACATTGAGAGGCTTGGTTGTACAGCCATTGAAAGACAATGACGAGATCGTTGAGCCACTTTCTGAAAGAATCTTGGGTAGAGTTTCTGTTCACGATGTGTATGATCCAGTTTCGGATGAATTGATCGTGCCAGCAGGAATTGAGATCGATGATGAGATTGCTAAGCGAGTAGATGACTCTGCCGTTGAGGAAGTCGAAATCAGATCTGTATTGACCTGTGAGACTAGAAGAGGTGTTTGTTCTAAATGTTACGGACGTAACTTGGCAACAGGTAAAATGGTACAAGCAGGTGAATCTGTGGGTGTAATCGCCGCACAGTCCATCGGTGAGCCAGGTACTCAGTTGACATTGAGAACGTTCCACGTAGGTGGTACAGCATCCAACATGGCCGTAGAGGCTAGTATCAATGCCAAATTTGAAGGTACAGTTGAGTTCGACGAAGAGTTGAGATTCATCGAGTCTACCAACAAAGATGGTGAGCCAGTGACTATCGTAATGGGTAGATCTGGTGAGATCAAAATCAACGATAAATCCGGTAAGACTTTGGTGACCAACCACGTGCCTTACGGAGCTTTGTTGAATGTCAAAGACGGACAGAAAATCGGAAAAGGAGACTCTCTATGTACGTGGGATCCATACAATGCCGTGATCTTGTCTGAATTTGATGGAAAGATCGACTTCGAATCTATCGTAGAAGGTATCACATTCAAAGAAGTAGCGGATGATCAGACTGGTTTCCGTGAGAAAGTAATCATTGATACGAAAGACAGAACCAAGAACCCTGCTATCGTTGTAGATTATGGAGATGATTCCAAAGGCTATAACATTCCAGTAGGAGCTCACTTGGCTGTTGAGATTGGCGATAAAGTAAAAGCTGGTCAAATCTTGGTGAAAATCCCTAGATCAGTAGGTAAGACTCGAGATATTACTGGTGGTCTTCCACGAGTTACTGAATTGTTCGAGGCTCGTAACCCATCCAACCCGGCTGTGGTTTCTGAAATCGACGGTGTGGTGACTTACGGTGGTATCAAGCGTGGTAACAGAGAAATCATCATCGAATCCAAAGATGGCGTGATCAAGAAATACATGGTATCTCTTTCTAAGCACATCTTGGTTCAGGAGAATGACTTCATCCGTGCAGGAGAGCCACTTTCTGATGGAGCGATCACTCCAAATGATATCTTGTCTATCAAAGGGCCAACGGCCGTTCAGGAATACCTAGTAAATGAAATTCAGGAAGTTTACCGACTTCAAGGTGTAAAAATCAACGATAAGCACATCGAGGTGATCGTATCTCAAATGATGCAGAAAGTTGAGATCTTGGATGCTGGTGATACAGGCTTCTTGCAAGGTCAAGTAGTAGATAAGTGGGCATTCCGTGAGGAAAATGACAACATCTTGGATAAGAAAGTAGTCAATGATGCCGGAGACTCTTCTACCTTGAAGCCAGGGATGATTATTTCTGCAAGAAGATTGAGAGATGAAAATTCCAGCTTGAAGCGTAAGGATCTGAAATTGGTACAGGTGAGAGATGCAGAGACTGCGGTTTCTAAGCCAACTCTTCAAGGTATCACTGCAGCTTCCTTGGGTACCGAATCCTTTATCTCTGCAGCTTCCTTCCAGGAAACTACCAAAGTGCTTTCCGAAGCAGCGATCAGAGGTAAGAGAGATGAACTACTCGGATTGAAAGAAAACGTGATCGTAGGACATCTAATCCCTGCCGGTACCGGACAGAGAAGTTTCCAAAATGTGATCGTAGGATCTCAAGAAGAATACGAAAAACTCTCTGAAACAATGGAAAAGTCAGCTCGTAAATCAAGCGAAGCTATTCTATAATCAGTAGTGAATTAATATCGAAAAGGCCTGTATCCGTACAGGCCTTTTTTAATCCCAAATACCATGAATGACGATCAAGGAAATAAAAAACCTGAGCAGCAGATCAATGTCGAGCTTTCTGAAGAAGTGGCAGAAGGTGTCTATTCCAATTTGGCGATGATAGCCCATTCCAATTCCGAATTTGTCATCGATTTTATCCGTCTCATGCCAGGAGTGCCCAAGGCGAAAGTGAAGTCCAGAATTATCGTTACGCCAGAGCATGCCAAGAGGCTATTGGCAGCTTTGAAAGATAATGTGGAAAAGTATGAAGCCGCCTTTGGCAAAATCAATCAGAGTAATGAAGGTCCTCAGTTTCCGATGTCCTTTGGGACGCCAGGAGAAGCGTAACAAAAATATAACTACTTAATTTTGTTACTCTTATTACTTTCATTACCTTTGCAGTCCAAAATTTAACAGTTTACAGGAAAACTAAATTTTATCAGTTAATGCCTACTATTCAACAGTTAGTAAGAAAAGGTAGAACAACGCTGGAAACCAAATCTAAATCAAGAGCTTTGGACGCATGTCCTCAGCGAAGAGGGGTTTGTACCAGAGTGTACACTACTACCCCTAAGAAACCTAACTCAGCTATGAGAAAGGTTGCCAGGGTGAGATTGACAAATGGAAAAGAAGTGAATGCTTACATTCCAGGTGAAGGTCACAATCTACAAGAGCACTCTATCGTATTGATCAGAGGTGGTCGTGTGAAAGATCTACCAGGTGTAAGATATCACATCATCCGCGGTGCATTGGATACTGCCGGAGTAAAAGACCGTAAGCAAGGTCGCTCCAAGTACGGTGCTAAGAGACCTAAGGCGGGAGCCAAAAAGTAATCAAAAACATTTAAGAAAAAATGAGAAAAGCGAAACCAAAGAAGAGATATATTCTTCCTGATCCCAAGTTCAACGATACCTTGGTGACTAAGTTTGTAAACAGTCTGATGTATGACGGGAAGAAGAGTATTGCTTACACCATTTTCTACGATGCTGTCGAGAAAGTAGAATCTAAGGTGGGTGAGAATGGTCTTGAGGTTTGGAAAAAAGCGCTTAACAATATTGCTCCATCCGTAGAGGTGAAGAGTCGTAGAGTTGGTGGTGCTACATTCCAAGTTCCAATGGAAGTCAGACCAGAGAGAAAGATGGCCCTTGGAATCAAGTGGATGATCACCTACGCTCGTAAAAGAGGTGAGAAGACCATGATGGATAGACTTGCCGGCGAAATCATCGCTGCAGCCAAAGGTGAAGGTGCTGCTGTGAAAAAGAAAGATGATACGCACAGAATGGCAGAAGCCAACAAAGCATTCTCTCACTTTAGATTTTAATTAGGATGGCTAAAAGAGACTTAAAATATACCAGAAACATCGGTATCGCTGCTCACATTGATGCCGGTAAAACTACTACCACAGAGCGTATTCTTTTTTATTCTGGTGTATCTCACAAAATCGGTGAGGTTCACGATGGTGCAGCTACCATGGACTGGATGGCCCAGGAGCAAGAAAGAGGTATCACCATTACCTCTGCTGCAACCACCGTATTCTGGAACTACAGAGATCAAAAATATCAGATCAACATCATCGATACTCCTGGACACGTTGACTTTACCGTAGAGGTAAACCGTTCCCTTCGAGTATTGGATGGCTTGGTTTTCCTGTTCAGTGCTGTGGACGGTGTAGAGCCGCAGTCTGAGACCAACTGGCGTTTGGCTGATAACTATAAAGTAGCCCGTATCGGATTTGTCAACAAGATGGACCGTGCCGGTGCTAATTTCCTTGAGGTTTGTAAGCAAGTGAAAGAAATGCTAGGCAGCTACGCAGTGCCTTTGCAGATCCCTATCGGAGCTGAAGACAAATTCAAGGGAGTTGTTGACTTGATCAACAACAGAGGTATTGTTTGGAACGAAGAGGATATGGGGATGACCTACGAGGTGGTGCCTATTCCTGAAGACTTGAAAGAAGAAGTAGAGCAGTGGAGAGAGCATTTGCTTGAAGCTGTCGCTGAATACGACGAGTCTTTGATGGAGAAATACTTCGAAGATCCAGATTCTATCACAGAAGAAGAAATCTTGACTGCGTTGAGACAAGCTACCATCGACATGAAAATCGTGCCAATGGTATGTGGTTCTTCTTTCAAAAACAAAGGTGTACAAACCATGCTTGACTTGGTGATGGAATTGCTTCCTTCTCCAATGGACAAGGACAATATCATCGCTCATGACTTGAACGACGAGGAGAAAGATGTAGTGATCGCTCCAAACGAAGACGAGCCATTTGCAGGTTTGGCATTCAAAATCGCAACTGACCCATTCGTAGGTAGATTGTGTTTCGTAAGAGCTTACTCAGGTGTGCTTGAGTCTGGTTCTTATATCTTCAATAGCCGTTCTGGAAATAAGGAGCGTATCTCCCGAGTATTCCAGATGCACGCAAATAAGCAGAACCAAATCGAAGCTTTGAGAGCTGGTGATATCGGCGCGGTAGTTGGATTTAAAGACATCAAAACAGGGGATACTCTTTGTGCTGAAAACCGTAAGGTAGTTCTTGAATCCATGATCTTCCCTGAGCCAGTAATCGGATATGCGATCGAGCCTAAAACTCAGGCTGACGTAGATAAGCTAGGTATGGCCATTGCCAAATTGGTAGAAGAAGATCCAACTCTTCAAGTAAATACTGATCACGAAACTGGTCAGACTATCTTGAGAGGTATGGGTGAGCTTCACTTGGATATCATCATCGATCGATTGAAGCGTGAGTTCAAAGTAGAAATCAACCAAGGTGCACCTCAGGTGGCTTACAAAGAAGCATTGTTTGGTTCTGTTGAGCACAAAGAGGTTTATAAGAAGCAGTCTGGTGGTAAAGGTAAGTTTGCGGATATCGTATTCGAACTTGGACCAAAAGAAGCTGATCCAGAAACTGGTGAAATCAAACCTGGACTTGACTTCGTCAATGGTATCGTGGGTGGTGTGATTCCTAAAGAATTCATCCCTGCTATCCAGAAAGGTTTCGCAGAATCTATGAAAAATGGACCTTTGGCAGGATATCCTGTAGAGTCTATGAAAGTTAGATTGTTCCACGGATCTTTCCACGATGTCGATTCAGATGCACTTTCTTTCGAATTAGCTGCGAGAATCGGTTTCAAAGAAGCTGCTAAGAAGTGTAAACCACAATTGCTAGAGCCGATTATGTCTGTAGACGTGGTGACTCCTGATGAGTACACTGGTCCTATCACTGGTGACTTGAACAGAAGAAGAGGTTTGATGAAAGGAATGGATACCAAAGGTACTTCATCCGTAATCAAAGCCGCTGTGCCTTTGTCTGAGTTGTTTGGATATATTACCGATTTGAGAACCATCTCTTCCGGTAGAGCTACAGCATCTTTGACATTCTCTCACTATGAGCCTGTGCCTAACAACATAGCAGAGGGAGTAATTGCTAACGTAAAAGGTCAGAAAGACTAATCAATATTTGCGATGAATCAGAAAATCAGAATAAAACTAAAATCATACGATCATAGCCTGGTGGACAAGTCATCAGAGAAGATCGTGAAAGCTGTAAAAGCGACTGGTGCTGTGGTAGTAGGACCTATTCCATTGCCAACTAAGAAAGAAAAGTTTACCGTGTTGAAATCCCCACACGTAAACAAGAAAGCTAGAGACCAGTATCAGCTTTGTACTTACAAGCGATTGGTAGATATCTACTCTAACTCCTCTAAAACTGTGGATGCATTGATGAAAATCGAGCTTCCAAGTGGAGTAGACGTAGAGATCAAGGTTTGACAAAACCTGAAATTTCATATATCAAAAGGCCTGCATTTTACTGCAGGTCTTTTGTTTTTGGGAGCAGTCGAGTCGATTGCACTCAAACCACAGTCCTTTTGACTCCGATTTCCGGTGAAATATTTGCTAAATGTTTGAAAATATAGGAGTTGGGATTTGTTGTAGAATTTTATTTCAGTAACTTTGCAGTCCTTAAAAAGGGCCCAAGCGCATAAACGCTTGTGGATTATCAAATTATCTTAAAAAAGATGTCTGGTATTATAGGTAAAAAAGTAGGAATGACTAGCATTTTCAGTGCCGATGGGCGTAACGTCGCATGCACGCTAATAGAAGCTGGTCCTTGCGTAGTGACGCAAGTAAAAAACGTTGAAACAGACGGGTACAACGCAGTGCAGTTGGCTTATGGTGAGCGAAAGGAGAAGAACACTCCTAAGCCATTGATCGGTCATTTTAAAAAGGCCGGCACCACGCCGAAGCACAAAGTTGTTGAGTTCCGTGATTTCCGGGTCGAATTTGAAGGCCAGGTAGATCTAGGAGCTACGGTGAAGGCCGGTGAAGTATTTATTGAAGGTGACTTTGTGGATGCTATCGGTACTTCTAAAGGTAAAGGCTTCCAAGGTGTAGTGAAGCGTCATGGTTTTGGTGGTGTGGGTGGACAAACTCACGGTCAGCACAACAGACAAAGACACCCAGGTTCCATTGGTGCTTGTTCTTGGCCATCCCGAGTATTCAAGGGTATGAGAATGGCTGGTAGAACTGGCGGTGATCGTGTGAAAGTATTGAACCTTAGAATTTTGAAGGTTTATCCTGAGCAAAATCTCTTGCTAGTATCCGGCTCAGTACCAGGTCCAAAAAATTCTTATGTAATTCTAGAGAAGTAAGCCATGGAATTAGCAGTAATCAATCAAAAAGGAGAAGACACCGGAAGAAAGGTGCAATTGTCTGACGAGATCTTTGCGATCGAGCCAAATGACAATGCCATCTATCTGGATGTGAAGCAGTACCTCGCAAATCAGAGACAAGGTACTCATAAGTCTAAAGAAAGAAATGAAATAGCTGGGTCTACTAAAAAGATCAAAAAGCAAAAAGGTACCGGTGGTGCCAGAGCTGGATCTTTGAAGTCTCCACTTTTCAGAGGCGGAGGTAGAGTGTTCGGTCCGAGACCAAGAAACTACTCCTTCAAATTGAACAAGAAAGTAAAACAACTTGCTAGAAAATCTGCACTTTCTTACAAAGTGAAAGATAACAGCTTGTCAGTATTGGAAAATGTATCTTTTGATTCTCCAAAGACAAAAGCGTATCTGGCATTGCTTAATGGATTGGCGCTTTCCGATAAGAAGACGCTGTTGGTTCTTCCCGAAGACAACAAAAACGTTTACCTATCCAGCAGAAACCTTCCTAAAGCGAAAGTTGTCACTGTAAATGATGTAAATACTTATCAGCTTCTACACGCAGACCATTTAGTGCTTTGCGAAGGATCTGTAAGTAAGTTGGAAACCATTTTATCGAAATAAGACAATGGATATTCTAAAGCAGCCTTTGATTACAGAGAAGATTTCTGCCATGAACGAAAAAGGCGTTTATGGATTCATCGTAGAGAAAACTGCGAAGAAACCAGAAATCAAAAATGCTGTAGAAAAAGCATACGGTGTGAAAGTGGTATCAGTACGTACCATGAGATATGCTGCGAAGCATAAGACAAGATACACCAAGACAAGAATCGTATCAGGCTTCACCAACGCTTTCAAAAAAGCGATCGTGCAAGTAGCTGATGGAGAGGTAATTGATTTTTACGGAGAAATTTAATTGAATCAATATCATGGCAATTAAAAAGTTGAAGCCTGTAACTCCAGGAACAAGATTCAGAGTGGCTCCTGCTTTTGACGAGATTACAGCGTCAAAACCAGAAAAGTCCCTTCTTGCTCCTATCAAGAAATCAGGCGGTAGAAATAATGAAGGCAAAATGACCGCTCGCTATATGGGTGGTGGTCACAAGAGAAGACTACGTATCGTAGACTTCAAGAGAAATAAATTTGGAGTACCTGCTACCGTAAAGGCAATCGAGTATGATCCAAATAGAACGGCACGTCTAGCCCTACTTTATTACGCTGACGGAGCTAAAGCCTACATTATCGCCCCGGAAGGTTTGCAAGTAGGACAAACAGTGATTTCCGGCGAGCAAGTTGCTCCTGAAGTGGGTAACGCAATGCACATGTCTAGCATCCCAATGGGTACAATCGTACACTGTATTGAGATGAAGCCTGGCAAAGGTGCTGCAATGGTAAGAAGTGCTGGTGGATATGCACAGATCGTAGCTCGAGAGGGTAAGTATGTGACCATCAAGCTTCCATCCGGAGAGATGAGACTCGTTTTGGGTAACTGTATGGCGACTATTGGTACTGTATCCAATGGAGATCATATGAATGTGGTATTGGGTAAAGCCGGTCGTAAGAGATGGCTAGGAGTGAGACCTCGTACAAGAGGTGTAGCTATGAACCCAGTCGATCACCCAATGGGTGGTGGTGAAGGTAGATCTTCTGGAGGTCATCCAAGATCCCGTAAGGGTCTTTTGGCTAAAGGTAAGAAAACCAGATCGCCTAAAAAGTATTCAAACAAGTTCATCGTTAGCAAAAGATCTAAATAATTATGGCACGTTCATTAAAAAAAGGTCCTTATATCGAGCATCACTTGGTAAAGAAAGTGGACGCTCAGAACGAATCCGGAAAGAAATCTGTCATCAAGACTTGGTCAAGAAGATCTATGATTTCTCCAGATTTCGTAGGACATACCTTCGCTGTGCATAACGGAAACAAGTTTATCCCGGTATTTGTAACAGACAACATGGTAGGTCACAAGCTAGGTGAATTTGCTCCTACCAGGAATTTCAGAGGCCACATTGCCAAAAAAGATAAAGGAAAGAGATAATCATGGAAGCAGTAGCAAGATTAAACAACGTTCCTACCTCTCCACGCAAAATGCGTCTTGTAGCTGACTTGGTCAGAGGCAAGAGAGTGGGATTGGCATTGAGCATATTGAAGTTTACTCCAAATCATGGATCCATGAAATTGGAAAAACTTCTTCTTTCTGCGGTAGCCAACTGGCAAGCTAAAAACCCAGATGCAAAGCTTGAAGATGCTGATCTGTATGTGAAAACCATCATGGTGGACGAAGGCAGATCTCTCAAGAGATTGAGACCTGCTCCTCAAGGTCGTGGTCACAGAATCCGCAAGAGATCCAATCATGTAACACTCGTAGTTGATGCATTTAACTCTGTAGAAGTTACCGCTGATGTAGTAGAAACAAACGAAAAGGCAAATTAAGAAGAGACTATGGGACAAAAGATCAACCCAATAGGATTTAGACTTGGTGTAGTCAAAGGCTGGGATTCCAACTGGTATGGTGGGAAAGACTTTGCCGAAAAACTTCACGAGGATCAAAAAATCCGTAAGTACGTCCTTGCCAGAATTCCTAAGGGTGGGATTGCTAAGGTGATCATTGAGCGTACGCTTAAGAGAATCACACTTACCATTCATACCGCTCGTCCAGGTGTAGTTATTGGTAAAGGTGGAGCCGAAGTAGACAAGCTTAAAGAAGAGCTTAAAAAACTTACCAGCAAAGACATTCAAATCAACATCTTTGAAATCAAGAGACCTGAATTGGATGCCAAACTAGTAGGTGAGTCTATCGCTCAGCAGCTACAGGCTAGAATTTCCTTCAGAAGAGCGATGAAACAAGCTATCGCAGCATCCATGAGAGTGGGCGCAGAAGGAATCAAAGTAAAACTTTCTGGTCGATTGGGCGGCGCCGAAATGGCCCGTTCTGAAATGTACAAAGAAGGAAGAATTCCTCTTCACACATTGAGAGCCGACATCGATTATGCGATCTCCGAAGCTTTGACAGTATACGGAATCATCGGTATCAAAGTATGGATCTTCAAAGGTGAAGTGTACGGAAAGAGAGACTTGTCTCCTAACCAAGGTGCAGCAAACGAGCCGAAAGGCGGAAGAAATGCAGGCCCTAAGAGAGACGGTGGACCAAGACGCAGAAAAAGAAATAACTAATTTTCACCGATAAGTGAGAAATCATGTTACAGCCGAAAAGAACTAAATATAGAAAAATGCAGAAGGGCCGTGTCAAAGGCATTGCACAAAGAGGGCATACGCTCGCTTTTGGCAACTTTGGCATCAAGTCCCTAGAAGCAGGATGGATCACCTCTCGTCAGATCGAGGCAGCTCGTATCGCCATGACTAGAGCGATGAAGAGAGAAGGACAGGTTTGGATCAGAATTTTCCCTGACAAGCCTATCACTAAGAAGCCTGCTGAAGTACGTATGGGTAAAGGTAAAGGTGCTCCAGAATATTGGGTAGCCGTGATCAAGCCAGGAACCATCCTATTCGAAGCGACCGGTGTCTCTATCGAGACTGCCAAAGAGGCTTTGAGATTGGCTCAGCAGAAACTTCCTGTCAGCACCAAATTTACTGTTCGTAGAGACTACGCAGAATAATTAGGAACTATGAAAAATACAGAGATCCAATCACTTTCCGCAAGTGAAATCGCTGAGAGAATCAGCGCCGAGAAAACGAACCTGAGCAAGCTTCAGTTTGCTCACTCAATTTCTCCTATCGAGAATCCTAACAGAATCCGTGAGACCAAGCGTCTGATCGCAAGATTGAAGACTGCATTGGCTGCGAAATAATAGCTAACAGAAAAGAAAATGGCTACGATCGAAAGAAATCTTCGTAAAGAAAGAATTGGTAAAGTCGTCAGCAACAAGATGGACAAGTCCATCACTGTAGCCGTGGAAAGAAGAGTAAAACACGGAATCTACGGTAAATTCGTTGCCAAGACTACCAAATTTATGGCTCATGACGAGAAGAACGAATGCAACACTGGTGACATTGTCAAAATCAGTGAAACTCGTCCGCTGAGTAAGAACAAGCGTTGGAGATTAGTTGAAATTATTGAAAGGGCTAAGTAATCATGATACAGCAAGAATCCAGACTAAGTGTGGCGGACAACTCCGGTGCCAAAGAGGTATTGGTCATCCGCGTATTGGGAGGAACTAAAAAGCGATATGCTTCTATCGGTGATAAAGTAGTCGTGACTGTTAAGTCAGCCCTATCTTCCAGCAACATGAAAAAAGGTACCGTCTCTAGAGCGGTAATCGTACGTACCAAAAAAGAAGTAAGACGTAAAGACGGATCTTACATCCGATTTGAAGACAACGCTGCTGTCTTGTTGAACAACAACGATGAGCCTCGTGGCACTCGTATCTTTGGCCCAGTAGCTAGAGAATTGAGAGAGAAGCAGTTTATGAAAATCGTTTCTTTGGCTCCAGAAGTATTGTAATCATGGAAAGAAAATTCAACAAGCAGCAAAAGCTGCATATCAAAACCGGAGACACCGTGAAGGTGATCGCAGGTGATGACAAAGGAAAAACAGGGAAAGTTCTTTCTGTAGATACCGCTAAAAACAGAGCTTTTGTAGAAGGCATCAACATCGTGACCAAACACGTGAAGCCTACTGCAGCGAAGCCTCAAGGTGGAATCGAAAAGAAAGAAGCTCCAGTACATATCAGTAACCTGATGCTTGTAGATCCTAAATCTGGTGAAGCTACCAGAACTGGACGCAAAGCAGGTGACAATGGTAAACTTGTAAGATACTCTAAGAAAACAGGGGAGGTGATCAATGGCTAATCCTAGAATTAAAGAAAAGTATGTGAACGATATCGTTCCTGCTTTGAAAGAGAAATTCCAATACTCTTCAGTAATGCAGGTTCCTAAATTGTCCAAAATCGTTTTGAACAAAGGGATCGGTGCTGCCGTGGCTGACAAGAAATTGGTAGACCAAGGTGTAGAAGAACTAGGGCTGATTACTGGTCAGAGAGCTGTCGCTACCATAGCTAAGACTTCTGTTTCCAACTTTAAGTTGAGAGAAGGAATGCCTATCGGAGCAAAAGTGACCCTAAGAGGATCTAAAATGTATGAGTTTTTGGATAGATTGATGACAGTAGCTCTACCACGTGTACGTGACTTCAAAGGAATCTCCGATAAAGGATTTGACGGAAGAGGAAACTACACTTTGGGTGTGACTGAGCAAATCATCTTCCCAGAGATCTCTATCGAAAAAGTAAACAGAATTTCAGGTATGGATATCACTTTTGTGACCACTGCAAATTCTGACGAAGAAAGCTTCGCGTTGTTGAAGGCTTTCGGAATGCCGTTCGTTAATAAAAATAATCAAGAATAATCATGGCAAGAGAGTCCATCAAAGCTCGTGAGAGAAAAAGAGAACGTCTGGTAGCCAAGTATGCCAAAAAAAGAGCCGAGCTGAAAGCTGCAGGTGACTATGAGGCCCTTGACAAATTGCCTAAGAACGCTTCTCCGGTAAGACTTCACAACAGATGTAAGCTAACCGGTCGTCCAAAAGGCTACATGAGAAAGTTTGGTATCAACAGGGTAACCTTCCGTGAAATGGCCTCTGCAGGCAAAATTCCGGGAGTGACTAAGTCCAGCTGGTAAAATAACGACAGTAGTTTTTATTTAAAAAATCAATTCGTAACTTTGCACGCCCAAAACGGGTGGAGCTAGACTATATATACCATGACTGATCCAATAGCTGATTATCTAACCAGATTGAGAAATGCCATCAAGGCAACTCATAGAATCGTAGAGATACCTGCTTCTAACATCAAGAAGGAGATCACCAAAGTATTGCATGACAAAGGATACATCCAGAACTATAAGTTTGAGGAAAATGGTCCACAGGGTACTATCAAAATCGCTTTGAAGTATAACCCTACTACCAAGCAAAATGCAATCGTGAGCCTTCAGCGTGTCAGTACGCCAGGTTTGAGAAAATATGTGAAACATACCGAGCTACCAAGAGTCATCAATGGCCTAGGTGTGGCGATCGTTTCGACCTCCAAAGGGGTAATGACTGACAAAGAAGCCCGCACCGAAGGCATCGGGGGCGAAGTACTTTGCTACGTATATTAATTTACTATCATGTCAAGAATAGGTAAAAAACCAATAAATCTACCCAGCGGTGTTACTGTAGACGTTGCCACAAAAGGTGTGGTAACTGTTAAAGGTCCAAAGGGTACACTCAGCCAGGATATTCATCCTGACATTGAGGTGAAAGTGGAGGATAATGAAGTAGTCCTATCTAGACCTACCGACTCCAAAAGACACAAGTCCATGCACGGATTGTACAGAGCTCTTGTCAACAATATGGTGACTGGTGTATCTGAAGGATTCAAGAAGGAATTGGAACTAGTGGGTGTGGGTTATAAGGCTGCCAATCAAGGACAAGTGCTTGAGCTTTCCTTAGGTTACTCTCACAACATTTTCTTTGCACTTCCAAATGAAGTAGCTGTGAAAACAGAAACTCCAAAAGGAAAGAACCCAATCATTACTTTGGAGGCTATCGACAAAGAACTGATTGGACAAGTAGCTGCCAAAATCAAATCTCTTCGTAAGATCGAACCTTACAAAGGGAAAGGTGTACGCTTCGTTGGTGAACAAATTAGACGTAAGGCTGGTAAAACTGCCGGTAAAAAATAATAGGTTATGGCATTTAATAAGAATTCCAGAAGACTTAGAATCAAGCAGGGTATCCGAAGAAAGATCTCTGGTACCGATTCCAGACCGCGTTTGTCCGTATTCAAAAGTAATACTGGCATCTATGCCCAGTTGGTGGATGACCTCAAAGGTCATACATTGGCTCAGGCATCTTCCAAAGAATTGGGAGCGAAAGAAAACATCAACGTATCTGTCTCTAAAGAAGTGGGCAAAAAGCTTGCAGAAAGAGCCGTTGCCAATGGTGTTAGCGAGGTAGTATTTGACAGAAATGGCTACTTGTTTCACGGGAAAGTGAAAGCTTTGGCAGATGGTGCCAGAGAGGGAGGCCTTAAATTTTAATCGACATGTCTCAACTAAGAAAAAAGCCGATTAGGGCTACAGATACTGAACTGAAAGAAAAAGTAGTAGCGATCAACCGCGTGGCCAAAGTGGTCAAAGGTGGTAGGAGATTCTCTTTTTCTGCGATTGTAGTAGTAGGAGATGGCAATGGTGTCGTAGGCTACGGATTGGGTAAAGCCAATGAAGTGACCGATGCGATCACCAAAGGTATCGAAGATGCTAAAAAGAACCTGGTAAAAGTACCAGTATTGAAAGGAACTATCCCTCACGAGCAAATTGGTAAATTTGGTGGTGGGTTCGTTTTGATCAAGCCTGCTGCTGCGGGTACCGGTGTAATCGCCGGTGGTGCAATGCGTGCTGTGTTGGAATCTGCAGGTGTGACAGACGTTTTGGCTAAGTCCAAAGGGTCTTCTAACCCTCACAACGTAGTGAAAGCGACTATCGATGCATTGATGCAATTGAGAGATGCGATCTCTGTTTCTCAGCAGAGAGGTGTGAAAATGTCTAAAGTTTTTAATGGATAATCATCATGGCTAAGATCAAAATCACACAAACCAAATCTGTAATTGATAGACCAAAAGATCAAAAAGCCACTATCACTGCTTTGGGTCTTGGAAAAATCAACAAATCTGTAGAAGTGGAAGAAACTCCTCAGATTGCTGGTATGGTCAAAAAAGTGAATCACCTTGTAAAAGTAGAGGAAGCTTAATTATGAAACTGCATACATTACAACCAGCCGAAGGATCTACCAAAAACCGTAAGCGTATTGGTCGTGGTCCTGGATCCGGTAGAGGTGGTACTTCTACCAGAGGTCATAAAGGAGCTAAATCAAGATCCGGTTACAAGACTAAATTGGGATTTGAAGGTGGTCAGATGCCACTTCAAAGAAGAGTTCCTAAATTTGGCTTCAAAAGCTTGAACAGAGTTGAGTTCAAACCGGTAAATTTGGATACCTTGCAAAACCTTGCCGCAACTTACAATCTTGAGACCATTGATTTGGATGCTTTCGTAGCTCACGGAATCGCTTCCAAGAATGATAAAATCAAGATTTTGGGCGGAGGTGAATTGAGTTCCAAAGTAGCAGTAACCGCTCACAACTTCTCTGCCAGCGCTATAGCTGCCATTGAAAAAGCGGGTGGTTCGGTAAACAAGATTTAATTAAATGAAAAAGTTTATTTCGACAGTTAAGAATATTTTCTCTATCGAAGATCTTCGAGTAAGAATCCTGAATACAGTCGGTTTTCTGATTATTTTCAGATTAGGTTCTTTCATCGTGCTTCCCGGAGTGGATCCATCCAAGTTGACTGGAGCTCCCGAGGGGATTTTCGGCTTGATCGATACTTTCCTAGGTGGTGCATTTAGCAATGCATCCATCTTTGGCTTGGGTATCATGCCTTATATTTCTGCTTCCATCGTGTTGCAGCTGTTGACTGTCGGAGTACCCTACTTTCAAAAAATGCAAAAGGAAGGGGAATCTGGTCGTAAAAGAATCAATCAGATAACCCGTGTACTTACTATTTTGATCACTATCGCGCAGGGTATCGGTTATGTGACTGCTACTATCTTGCCTACTGGTGCAGTGATGGTGAGTACTTCCTTGTTCATGTTTAGTTCTCTCGTATTGCTTTCTGCCGGTACCATGTTCTGTATGTGGTTGGGAGAGAAGATTACTGAGAAAGGTATCGGTAACGGTATCTCTATGCTAATCATGATCGGGATCATCTCCCGCTTTCCAGGAGCTATTATTGCTGAAGTGGTAGAGAAAGGATCCGGTGGACTATTGCTATTGCTTATTGAAGCAGCGGTATTGTTCTTTGTAGTAGTCGGTGTAGTAGCATTGACAGAAGCAACTAGAAGAATCCCTGTTCAGTATGCCAAGCAAGTAGTTGGAGGCAAAGTATACGGTGGACAGCGTCAGTACATTCCTATCAAAGTGAATGCATCTGGTGTTATGCCGATTATCTTTGCTCAATCATTGATGTTCGTCCCTGCACTGATCGCTCAGATCTGGGCTAGTGACAATGACATCGCCAACTATATAGGTACAACCTTTTCTGACTTTACATCTTGGCAGTATAACCTGTTGTTTGCAGCTATGATCATCATCTTTACTTTCTTCTACACAGCTATCACTGTGAATCCTGAGCAAATCGCTGAGGATATGAAGAGAAACGGAGGATTTGTACCGGGTATCAAGCCTGGTGCGCCTACTGCAGACTTTATTGATGGAATTATTTCTCGAATCACTTTGCCTGGTTCTGTCCTTTTGGCAGCTGTGGCAATCCTTCCAGCTTTGGCTATCATTGCAGGAGTGGGTGGTGAATTTGCGCAATTCTATGGTGGTACTTCCCTATTGATTATGGTAGGTGTGATCATGGATACGCTCCGTCAAATTGAAAGTTATCTTTTGATGAGACATTACGAAGGAATGATGAAGTCTGGTAATATGAAGAATAACCCTTCTAATTACCAAGTAGCTTAAGATGATTCATTACAAGACCTCTGAAGAGGTTCAGAAAATAAAAGAAAGTGCTGACATTTTGGCCAAGGCCCATGGGGAAGTGGCCAAACATGTCAAGGTAGGGGTAAAGACCTCTCACCTCGATAAAATTGCTGAAGAGTTTATACGGGATCATGGCGCTGTACCTTCCTTTAAAGGATACAACGGATTCCCAGCTTCACTCTGTATTTCTGTGAACGAAGTTGTCGTTCATGGATTTCCCAGCGAATATGAATTGAAAGATGGCGATATAATCTCAGTAGATTGTGGAGTCTTTCACCAAGGTTTTCATAGCGATTCCGCTTATACTTACCC
This sequence comes from Algoriphagus vanfongensis DSM 17529, assembly GCF_000429465.1. Classification (GTDB taxonomy): domain Bacteria; phylum Bacteroidota; class Bacteroidia; order Cytophagales; family Cyclobacteriaceae; genus Algoriphagus; species Algoriphagus vanfongensis. The sequence continues at coordinate 332,922 of NZ_AUBX01000016.1, forward strand.
TGTCGGTGAAGTTTCCACTCTTGTACTGAATTTACTTAAAGCCACCCGAGATTCACTTTACTTGGGAATTGAGAAAGCAATTTTTGGCAATCGTATTGGAGACATCGGACATGCTATCCAGAAATTTGTCGAAGCGAAAGGTTACACTGTAGTCAGAGAGCTGGTAGGACATGGTCTGGGTAGAAACTTACATGAATCCCCCGAAGTACCCAATTACGGCAAAAGAGGTAGTGGTCCTCTGTTAAAGACAGGGATGGTAATTGCGATTGAGCCTATGATCAATCTTGGATCGAGAAACATCGTCCAAGAAAGGGATGGTTGGACTATCAGGACGTCCGATAGAAAGCCTTCCGCTCATTATGAGCATACAATTGCAATTTTCGAAGATAGAACTGAGGTCTTGACCTCACACAAGTACATAGAAGAGAATTTTAAATTCTAATATGGCAAAACAGACATCAATAGAGCAAGACGGAACCATTATAGAGGCGTTGTCAAACGCGATGTTCAAAGTGGAACTGGAAAATGGACATCAATTGATCGCTCATATTTCCGGTAAAATGAGGATGAATTACATCAAGATCCTTCCCGGAGATCGTGTCAAGTTAGAGCTTTCTCCCTATGACTTGACCAAAGGCAGAATAGTATATCGATATAAATAAGCTGATATGAAAGTTAGAGCATCTATCAAAAAGAGAAGTGCTGACTGTAAAGTAATCAGAAGAAAAGGAAAACTTTACGTCATCAATAAGAAGAATCCTAAGTTTAAACAAAGACAAGGTTAATCATGGCTAGAATTGCAGGTGTAGACATACCAGACAATAAGCGAGGCGAAATCGGGCTTACCTATATCTTCGGAATTGGAAGAAGCTCCGCCAAGGCGATCCTGAGCAAAGCCGGTATCTCCTTCGACAAAAAAGCAGGTGAGTGGGACGATGATGAGTCCACCGCTATCCGTAATATTATTGCCGAAGAATTCAGAACCGAAGGTGTCCTGAAGTCAGAGATCCAATTGAACATCAAGCGACTAATGGACATTGGTTGCTACAGAGGTTTGAGACACAGAAAAGGACTTCCAGTTCGTGGTCAGCATACCAAGAACAACGCCAGAACAAGGAAGGGTAAGAGAAAGACTGTTGCTAACAAGAAGAAGGCGACTAAATAAAACCTGAATTAGATTATGGCTCAGAAAAGAAACGATAAAGCTAAAGGTAAGAAAAGAGTAGTAAAGGTAGAAGCTGTAGGTCAGGCACACATCAAAGCCTCCTTCAACAATATCATTATCTCTATTACCAATAATGCGGGACAAGTAATCTCTTGGGCTTCTGCCGGTAAAATGGGTTTCAGAGGTTCTAAGAAAAATACTCCTTACGCTGCACAGATGGCCGCTCAAAACTGCGGACAAGTTGCTTACGACTTAGGTTTGAGAAAAATCGAAGTATTTGTAAAAGGTCCAGGTGCTGGTCGTGAATCTGCGATCAGAACTTTGCAAAATGTGGGATTGGATGTGACTACCATCGTAGACGTGACTCCACTTCCTCACAATGGTTGCCGTCCGCCTAAGCGTAGAAGAGTTTAATCCTAAAATTGTAAAGAAATGGCTAGATATAGAGGTCCTAAAGCAAAGATCGCCCGTAAATTTGGCGAAGCTATCGAAGGGCATAGCAAAGCGCTTCAAAAGAAAAACTACCCTCCAGGACAGCACGGTCGTGGTAGAAGAAAGAAGCAATCTGAATATGCAATCCAGCTTGCTGAAAAGCAAAAAGCAAAATACATCTATGGTGTATTGGAGAGACAATTTGCCAAAATGTTTGATATCGCTTCCAGAAAGCAAGGTATCACTGGTGAAAACCTTCTTCAGTTGCTAGAAGCTAGATTGGACAACACCGTCTATAGAATGGGAATCTCCCCAACTAGAAGAGGTGCGAGACAATTGGTTTCTCACAAGCATATTCTTGTAAACGGTGAAGTAGTGAACATCCCTTCTTACATCATGAAGCCAGGTGATGTGGTTTCTGTAAGAGAGCGTTCCAAATCTTTGGAAGCTATTACTAATAGCTTAGCTGGTAGAGGTGCCAACAAATATTCCTGGTTAGAGTGGGATGGTGCTTCCTTGTCCGGCAAATTCGTCAGTGTGCCTTCTAGAGATGATATTCCAGAAAATATCAAGGAGCAGCTCATCGTCGAACTTTACTCTAAGTAATATTTACTATTTTCAGCTTTTAAACAAAGAACAAGATATATGTCCATACTAGCATTTCAAATGCCCGAAAAAGTGGTAATGGAAAAAGCCGATGACTTCCATGGCTTGTTTACCTTCAAACCGCTAGAAAAAGGCTATGGAGTTACTATCGGTAACGCCCTGAGAAGAATTTTGCTTTCATCCTTGGAGGGCTATGCCATTACTTCTATCAAAATACCAGGAGTAGTGCATGAGTTTTCTACCATTGAAGGAGTAGTGGAGGATGTGACTGACGTTATTTTGAACCTAAAGCAAGTGAGATTCAAGAAAGTGCACGAAGCATTTGATGGAAAAATCACCGTTGAGGTCAAAAATCAGTCTGTATTCACTGCCGGGGACATTGCCAAGTTCACTTCTTCCTTTGAGGTCTTGAATCCAGATCTTGTGATCTGTCACCTCGATGAAGCGACCAATTTCGAAATCGAATTGGTGGTGGAAAAAGGAAGAGGATACTTACCAGCTGAAGAATCCAAACCAAAAGAGCAGGTATTTGGCCAAATCGCCATCGACGCCATCTTCACACCTATCAAGAATGTGAAATATAGCGTAGAAAATACCCGTGTGGAGCAAAAAACTGACTTCGAAAAATTGATCTTGGAAGTGACTACCGATGGATCTATCCATCCTGAGAAAGCACTTCAGGAATCAGCTAAGATTTTGATTCAGCACTTCATGTTGTTCTCTGACCAGACGATGGTCCTAGACTCTACTGGAGTAGCCGAGCCAGAGCCGATCGATGAAGAATTCCTTCACATGAGAAAATTGTTGAAGACTTCTCTTTCTGATCTTGATCTTTCCGTACGTGCTTTCAATTGTTTGAAAGCTGCTGACGTGAAGACCTTGGGAGACCTAGCCAAGTTGGAAATTTCTGACATGATGAAATTCAGAAACTTTGGTAAAAAGTCTCTTGCAGAGCTAGAGCAGTTGATTCAAGAAAAAGGCCTGACCTTTGGAATGGATATTTCAAAGTATAAACTTGATGAAGAATAAATAAAATGAGACACGGTAAGAAATTTAACCACCTTGGGAGAAAGGCTGCTCATAGGAAAGCAATGCTTTCTAACATGGCTACTTCGCTGATTCTTCATAAGCGTATCTCTACTACGCTTGCCAAGGCAAAGGAATTGAAGAAATACGTAGAACCTCTGATCACCAGAGCTAAGGAAGATACTACTCACAATAGACGTGTGGCTTTCTCTTACTTGAAAAACAAAGAAGCAATCGTTGCTTTGTTTGGTGAAGTAATCGCAAAAGCTGCTACTCGTCCAGGCGGATACACTCGTATCATCAAAACTGGTTTCAGATTGGGTGACAATGCAGAGATGTGTATCATCGAATTGGTAGACTTCAACGAATTGATGTTGAAAGATGCTAAGCCTGCTAAGAAAACTACCAGAAGATCCAGAAGAAGCACTGCTAAAACTGAAGATGCTCCTGCAGCTCCTGCTGCTGAGGCTAAATCAGAAGAGCCTAAAGCTCCAGAAGCTTCCGCTGATTCTACAGATGCAGAAACTGAAGAAAAATAATTTGATCTTCTATTTAAATATTAAAAAGGATTGGGCTTTGGTTCAATCCTTTTTTTATACCCGGACATTCCTCCTCCTCCCAATAAATATTTAACTTTGGGACAATTATCGTAAAAATGATCAAACAAAAAGCAACCCTACTTCTAGCAGACGGAACCGTCTTTTATGGTTCATTGATTGGAAACCCCGGTACCAATGGGGGTGAAATTTGTTTCAACACCGGTATGACTGGCTATCAGGAAATCTACACGGATCCTTCCTATACTGGTCAAGTCATCGTGACTACCACTTCCCACATTGGTAATTATGGTGTGCACAATGAGGAAATCGAATCAGATCATCCTACTATCGGCGGCATTGTAGTCAACAGTTTTTCTGAAGTTTACTCCCGTTTGGACGGACACGGTTCCCTACAGGAGTATTTGGAAAAGTATCAAATCACCGGCATCGCTGATATTGATACAAGGAAACTCGTGAGACATATCCGCTCGCAAGGTGCGATGAATGCCATTATCAGTTCCGAATTTGAAGGAGATCTTGATGGATTGAAAGCCGAATTGGAGAAGCTACCTGATATGAACGGACTGGAGCTTTCTTCTCAAGTATGTACGCAAGAGCCTTATTACATAGGAGATGAGTCTTCCCCTATCAAAGTGGCTTGCCTGGACTTCGGTATCAAAAAGAATATCCTTAGAAACTTGGCCTCCAGAGGAGTTTACTGCAAAGTATTTCCTGCCAAGACACAGCTTGCTGAAATGGAAGCTTGGGCTCCCAATGCCTATTTCCTTTCCAATGGACCTGGTGATCCAGCTGTGATGGACTATGCAGTCGCTACTGTGAAAGACATCTTAGAGACTGGTAAGCCAGTATTCGGGATTTGTCTAGGGCACCAGCTTCTTGCTGAGGCAGTCGGCATCTCCACCTATAAGATGCACCACGGTCACAGAGGGATCAATCACCCGATCAAAAATATGATCACTGGTAAAAGTGAAATTACCTCTCAAAACCATGGTTTCAACATCGTCAGAGAAGATACCGAGAGTCATCCTGAGGTAGAAATCACGCATGTTCACCTCAATGACAACACCGTAGCAGGAATCAAACTGAGGAACAAACCGGCATTTTCCGTACAGTATCACCCTGAGTCTTCTCCTGGTCCGCATGACTCGCGCTACCTTTTTGATGACTTTATTGCCTTGATAAACCAAAACTAATTTTAATAAACCTTTTAGACTATGACGTTGATCCAATCAATTCATGCAAGACAAATCCTCGATTCCAGAGGAAACCCTACCGTAGAAGTAGATGTGGTAACTGAAAACGGTGCTTTTGGCCGTGCTGCAGTACCTAGTGGTGCTTCTACTGGTGTCAATGAAGCCGTAGAACTCCGTGATGGAGACAAAAGCAAATATTTGGGCAAGGGCGTCCTGAAAGCCGTAGCCAATGTCAATGATCTAATCGCTCCTGAATTGGTAGGTCTTGACGTAACTGAGCAAAACCTAATCGATCAGATCATGATCGACTTGGATGGGACCTCTACTAAAAGCAAATTGGGTGCAAATGCCATCTTAGGTGTTTCTTTGGCAGTAGCCAAGGCAGCAGCGATGGAGTCTGGCCAACCATTGTACAGATACGTAGGCGGTGTAAATGCCAATACTCTTCCAGTCCCTATGATGAATATCATCAACGGTGGATCTCACTCTGATGCTCCGATTGCTTTCCAGGAATTCATGATCCGTCCAGTAGGTGCACCTAGCTTCTCTGAGGCAATTCGTATGGGAACTGAAGTGTTCCATAGCTTGAAGAAGATCCTTCACGACAAAGGATTGAGTACTGCAGTAGGTGATGAAGGTGGTTTTGCACCTAATTTCTCTGGTGGTACAGAAGAAGCTTTAGCTTGTGTATTGGAGGCGATTGAGAAGGCTGGATATAAAGCAGGTGATGATGTGACTATTGCATTGGATTGTGCTTCTTCTGAGTTCTTTGTTGATGGTAACTACGATTACAAGAAATTCGAAGGTGATACTGGCGTGATCAGAAGCAGAGCTGAGCAAGTTGATTACTTGGCTTCTTTGACTGAAAAATATCCAATCGACTCTATCGAAGACGGTTGTGCTGAGGAAGATTGGGAAGGATGGGCAATGCTGACTGCCAAAATCGGCGACAAAGTCCAGCTAGTAGGAGATGATCTTTTCGTGACCAATGTGAAATTCTTGCAAAGAGGTATCGAAGAGAAGTCTGCTAACTCTATCCTGATTAAAGTAAACCAAATCGGTACCTTGACAGAAACCATCAATGCAGTAAACTTGGCTCACAAGGCTGGTTTCACAGCAGTGATGTCCCATAGATCTGGTGAAACTGAAGATTCTACCATCGCTGATTTGGCGGTAGCGTTGAATACTGGACAGATCAAAACAGGATCTGCTTCTCGCTCTGACCGTATGGCCAAATACAACCAATTGCTTCGCATCGAAGAGCAACTAGGTGAGTCAGCTGTATTCAAAGGTAGCTTGAAGTAAAAGCTCTTTAGAAATAGGAAAAACTATGGATCCCTAGCCTATTCCAGGCTGGGGATTTTTTTGAATTATGCAATCAATAGACACCTTCAAAAAGGAATAAGATACTTACTCGACACTTTTTGCACCATTTTTGTATTTTCGATATCTATTCCTGATTCTTATGAAGCAACTACTCAAACTTGGTGGAAATTTTTATGGGCTTGCCACTGTGTTTTTCCTCGCCTGGATGATGTTTATCGATTCCAATAATATCATCAATCAATTCAAACTGAGTCAAAAACTCAATAAACTGGAGGATCAAAAAGAGTTTTTTCAAGAGCGAAAAGTCAAAATCATGGCCGAAAGGCAAGAATTGATGAGCAATCCCGAACTTTTGGAAAAGTTTGCCCGTGAAAAATACTTGATGAAAAAAGAAACTGAAGATTTGTATGTGGTCGTCAAAAAGTAAACTTTTTACTCTTACGCTTGGATTGGCCGTGCTTCTGACCTTTGAGGTACAGGCTCAGCGCGAGCTTTATTCCGATTCTACTTCGTTCAAGGATAGACTTTATTTCGGAGGGAATTTCGGAATGCAGTTTGGGACAGTGACACTGATAGATTTTTCCCCATTGGCAGGGGTGATGATCACTCCTAAGTACTCAGCAGGTTTGGGGCTGACTTACCAATATTTCAAAGATAGACGCTATTACGGAGGAGAATCTTCCTCTTATGGTTGGCGTGCCTTCAATCGCTATAATGTTTTGCCCAATGTCTTCCTTCATGGGGAATTTGAGTCTATTAATTTTGATAATTACAATCTAGGGACAGAGCAATTTGAAAGAATCTGGTCCAATGCACTATTCCTTGGAGGAGGTTACTTTGCACCATTTGGTGGAGGACGAGGCGGAGCCAATTTTACCTTTCTCTACAATGTGCTCCATGATAATCTTCGCTCACCCTATGGTGAACCTTATGTAATCCGTGTGGGTTTTGTGATGTAAAGACCCTAAACCCATTGTAGATGGATTCCCTGATTGATAAACTTTTCAAAGCACATACACAATGCCCAGATTGCCCATCCCCTCAAGCTATTCAGCGTTTTTTCGAGGAATTGGTGAGTATTCTTTTTCCTGAATTTAATTCTGAGAGAATCCGGGAAAAAGAGGAAATCCAAGGAAGGTTGGAGGAACTGAAATTTACCTTTACAGCGATATTGGATAGAAATCCTCAATTGCATGAAGGCACAGGGAAAGAATTAGCCGATCGCTTTTTTGACTCGCTGGAGCGAATATTTGATTGGCTTCAGCTCGATGTTGAAGCGATGTTTGCGGGAGATCCAGCAGCCAAATCGCGTACTGAAGTTATCCGCTCCTATCCTGGTTTTTTTGCTATCGCAGCTTATCGGATCGCTCACGAGCTACATCGATTGGGGATCAAATTGATTCCGCGTATGATTACCGAGTTTGCACATAGTCGTACCGGTGTGGATATCCATCCGGGGGCCAGCATTGGTCGCTATTTTTGCATAGATCATGGGACTGGAGTGGTAATCGGTGAGACCTGCGTGATCGGTGAGCATGTAAAAGTCTATCAGGGAGTAACGCTAGGAGCTCTTAGTGTGGATAAAGCAGATGCCGATCTCAAACGCCATCCGACCATCGAAGATGAGGTAATTATTTATTCAGGCGCGACGATTTTGGGTGGAAAGACACTGATCGGAAAAGGCAGTATTATCGGTGGCAATGTTTGGCTGACTCGTTCCGTGCCAGCTGGGTCCAAAGTTTATTACCAATCTCAGATGTATCATGCAGGGACAGAGGTGACGGACCGATATATCTTTAAAAACGACCAAAATGAAGCTATTTGAATTGATAGGGAATACTCCTCTTGTAGAGCTGGAGCATATCCCCACCAATCCCGGAGTAAAGATTTTTTGCAAAATGGAAGGGCAAAATCCAGGCGGTAGCGTCAAAGATAGAGCTGCTTATAATATGTTGCGGTCAGGACTTGAGCGTGGCGATATACATCCCGGAGATAAATTGGTCGAAGCGACAAGTGGTAATACAGGTATTGCTTTGGCAATGGTGGCTAAAGTACTTGGTTTGGATATGACTCTGATCATGCCGGACAATTCTACTCGTGAAAGAGTTCTATCGATGGAGGCCTATGGTTCAAAAGTGATCCTAACGCCTGCTGCACAAAGCATTGAATATTCCAGAACTTTGGCAGAGCAAATGCGGGATGAAGAAGGCTACTTTATGCTGGACCAGTTTGCCAATCCTGACAATTACATGGCACATTATCATACCACAGGCCCAGAAATCTGGGAAGATACTGATGGGAATATCACACATTTCGTGTCTGCCATGGGGACTACAGGGACGATCATGGGAGTGTCCAAATACCTCAAGGAGAGAAATTCTGATATTCAAATCGTAGGCACGCAGCCAACGGATGGCTCCAGTATTCCAGGAATCAGGAGATGGTCGCCAGATTTTTTACCCAAAATTTTTGATCCAAGTCGAGTAGATCAGGTCATCGACGTGAGTCAAGAACAGGCGACAGAGATGACTCGCCGCATGGCTCGGGAGGAGGGAATCCTCGCAGGAATGAGTAGTGGTGGTGCGCTCTTTGCAGCAATTGAACTCTCCAAAACCCTTAAAGAAGGCCTTATCGTCTGCATTACTTGCGATCGCGGAGACCGCTATTTGAGTTCTGATTTATTTGGGTGAATAAGTTCAGTATTGTTGGAAGTGTGCGATTCTCAATGCCCACTGCTTTAGTTGTGTGTGGGCAAGGATTGAAATCCAACACTCCCTATCTCAAAAAAACTGCTTCATCTTAGCCAAGCCAGTTTGAGCGACTACATCGGCATCCATGCGGTAAAGGCTGGGATTGAATAGCTCCAAGGATAAATACTTTTCGCCACCCATAGTGGTCAGTGTCTCTACCACTTCTCCAATAGGAGCTACGCCATCTCCAGGATAGATTCGATGCTTATCTTCTTGCTGTTCTCTCGGAAGTGTATCAGCAAAATCATTGAGATGAAATACCTCGATGGCATTGCCATTGATCAGTTTCAGTCCTTCAAAGCCTGACCCTCCACGAAAGAGATGATAGATGTCAGGCAAAAGTCTGGCATCCGCATCATTGGCCATGGCAGCTACGGCCAATGCTTGACCAAGTTGATGAAAAGGCGGAAAGGCTCCCCAAAACTCCAATTGCGGCATACAGCCTGTCTTTCTTCCCAGTTCCAAAAGCCTAGCATATTTTTCTCCCGCCTCAAATAGATCCACGGGAGCCTCTGCACCGATGGCCGGAGCTGCTACTCTAACGCAGCCAATTTCAGCAAGCTGATTCATTTCTACCTCGATTTGCTCAAATCCCTGTTTGCTTTTCGCAGGATCCTGGGCCATCCAAGTGGCAAAGCCAATAGCATTGATAGCTTCAATTCCTGCATCCCGTAGCTCCTGTTTGAGATTGCTCAAGCTTTTGCCCGATTCCAAATACTGGTTGAGTTCCATGATCCAAAGCTCTATTCCGTCATACCCGGCCCGCGCGGCGACTTCGATCATTTGTGAAAGCGAAAGCTTTTGACCGCGAATGGTGCTTGTATTGAGTGAAAACTTAAACTGAGAAGGTGCTTTTTCTTTCGCTTGCGCAAAAGCTAAAGGAGAACCGGCGAGAGCAGAGGAAAGAGCGAGGGTTTTGAGAGCTTTTCTACGGGTGGTCATGATGGGATTAGGTTGGATGGATATTTTTTCCTTTCAAATCGAAAACTTGCCTTTCTAAACATAATTCGAAAAAAGTCGTTTTCAAATGTTCATTCGCGTGTATTTTTACCCATGGTTAAAATCATTTTTTATCTGGGACTTCTGGTGCTATCCATGGGGTCCGTTCTAGGCCAACAGTTGGCAAGTACTAGTGGCAATCTGGAGCAGTATAAAGAAGAACTTCCTTTTTTTCAAGAACTGATTACAGGAGGACAGTATCAGGATCCGCCATCCAATTATGATGGGGATCCTTTCTATCTAAGTAAAACATTTGAGCTAGGAGGACTGCGAATCAACCAAATTTACTACCCAGAGGTCTATTTGCTCTATGATATCCGCTATGATCAGGTGCTCACGATCCATCCTGTTTTTTCAGAAAAGCTTTTGATCAATCCTGAAAAAATCAATGAATTCAGGCTGAATGATGGGAGTGTTTTTCAAAAATTGGATGGAAATGAATCTTATTCTCATCACAAAAAGGGATTTTACCAAGTGCTAGAAGAAGGTCGCTTTACATTGGTTTCCAAGCATTATAAAGCGGTGAAAAAATCCACTGAGATCGGAAAGACGATGGGAAGCTATGAAGAGTTTGAGGATTTTTTTCTGGTGGATACCGAGGGATTTCATCCAATTAAAACAAAAAAACAGGCTATCAAACACCTCAGGGTGTCCAAAAAACTGGTTCGGGAGAAGTTGACCAAAAACAAAATTTATTTCAATCAAAACAAAGAGCTCTTTTTAAAGGAGCTCGTATCAGTAGCCAATCAGCATGCGTCGAGTATTCAGGAATAATGAGTTGAGAGTATGGGCTTTGCTAGGCAGTCTAGTGCTAGTAGGAGCTTGCAAGGAAGTATATGATCCGGAGTTATCTGCTACGGAAGAGAGGATTTTGGTAGTGGAGGGGTATCTCGATACGGATGGAGTGCCGAGTGAGTTGAGCTTGAGTTATACAGTGGGTACGCAAGAGGAAGTGGAGACGTTTCCGGCTGTGACAGGGGCTAGAGTGCACCTTGAAAGCTCCTCAGGGCAGCGGTATGAATTAAGTGAGTTGGGTCAGGGGAAGTATGGATTTGCCAAGGATATTCCAGAAAATGAAGTGTATAATCTCAAGATCCAGCTGATTAATGGGTATAGCTATACCTCTGAAGAGCTCAAGCCTTTGGCAAGTACCGATATTTTGGATATTGGATTTGAAAAAAGTGAAGAAGGAGTAGAGATTTTTATTACTACCCAAGGAAATGAGCAAGTGGATAATTTTCTCTGGACATATGAGGAAACTTGGGCATTCAAGCCTCCTTTTCCCAACAATGTCAAATATGATATTGAAAGCAAAAATGTCGTAGAAAGAAGCCCGGAAGAGAAAATGGATCTTTGCTATTTGTCTATTCCCAATTCGGATTTGGTGTTGGAGTCTTCTTCGCGATTTGAAGACAATTTGGTTTTCAAGCAACGTATCAGAGAGATCGCTCCGGGAGATGAGCGACTGACCGAGCGCTATAGTATATTGGTGACCCAAAAAGCACTGACCCCCAATGGCGCAGAGTTTTGGGAGATTTTGAGGAGAAATACAGATGATATCGGGACGATATTCAGCCCACTGCCGACACAGATTCGTGGCAATATGGTTCATGACCAAGATCCCGATACTCCAGTGATAGGACACGTTGGCTTGGGAAAAGTCAGTCAGAAAAGGCTTTTCATTGACATCACAGAGGTGTACCCTTGGCAAGCGGATGTCCCCGAATATTTTGGGTGCAGTACTGGTTTAGATACGGTATTTGTTCAGGACTATGAGCAGGAGTTTCGCTTTTCCAATAAATACCCGACTTATCCGATCTATAATCAAAATGGCCTAGAGCCGATCGGTTATCTCTACTCCACTGAGATCTGTGTGGACTGTAGGCTGAGAGGTACGAATGTCATGCCGGACTTTTGGGAAGTGCGGTGAGATGAAAGGCATTGATAGTGAAGTCGATGAACATATACTAAGATGAAGCATAGCTGTATTATTTTGTAAATGGTCACAAGTAGTCAAAGGAGATTTGTATTTTACATCATGTGGAAAATTGGCTTTTCTGGTGTATTGCTGTTACTGATTCCTTTGGGGGCAAAGGCACAGGTAGTCTCAGATTCGCTGCAATATTTGGCGAGTTACAAGGAGGAGATTCCCTACTTTCAGGAGCTGATCACTGGGGGGCAGTATGAGGAAGTGGCGAAGACGATAGAGGGACATCCATTCTACGAGTCTCGCCAGTTTGAAAATGGAAGCTTACAGATCAATGGGATTACTTATCCACAGGTGCCTTTGCTGTATGATTGCTATCGGGATCAGGTACTGACTTTTCATCCGATCTATAGGCAGAAGCTACTGATCAACCCAGAAAAGGTGGATCAGTTTGAGCTGTCAAACGGAGAGCGGTTTCGTTTCTTTGAAGGAAATCGAAACTATGCCCATCATCTAAATGGACTGTACAAAGTGCTGAATACCGGTGAGGTTTTGGTTTTGGTCAAAGAGTATAAATCCACCAAGGATAAGAATGATGTCAGCAAGTATACTGATGTCTTTCTGGATAAAAGCGATTATTTTCTCTGGACGGCTGGTCATTTCTACCCCATCCAAAAGGCCCGGCAACTAGGAGATGTGCCAGATATGAATTATAAGGTGCTAAAAAAAGAATTGAAAAAAAGAGGGCTGAGATTTAAGTCTCAGCCAGAAACATATTTAACTCAGGCGGTAGAGATCTCCGCTCGGCAGACAAAATGATAAACCCAACGAATAAAGTCTGTTTACTAGTCTTGCTTTGGATCATGGGCGGGACGGTAGCTTTTGCGCAGACATCTACGGAGCCACGTATCAGTGGTTTTTTTCCGGGAGTATCTTTCCAGCGTTTTGTAGATAGAGTGGAAGAAGATACTCCGTATCAGTTTTATTTCAGATCAGAAGAAATTGCCGGTTTGACTGTCAATCTCCAAGCAGATCAGAGTCAATTATCAGATTTGCTGGATGCAATTTTCCAAAATACAGACATGAAATATTCCTTCGGTCCGGAGTATGCTGTATTTGTTTCCCGAGGACAAAAGCTCCAAACCCAACTTACGGATGGATTTTTTAGAAATATCAGCAGTGGAGCAGAAGAACTCGGGGAAGGAGTAGATGAAGCCTTTGTCCGAAACAATCGCTTTGTCATAGGTGAGCTTTCTCCGGGAAAAAACACGGCCACACTTCGTGGAAGCATCAGCAGTCTGGAGAGCGGAGAGCTTATTTCAGGAGCTATCGTTTTCGAGAAAATAGATTTTACCCGATCAGTGACTGATGTGGAAGGAAACTACGCGATCACCCTCCCTGTCGGAAAGCACACCCTGTATGTCCAAAATCTCGGTGGCTATGTGGAGCAGAGACTGATCGATCTGAGAGGAGATGGTCGTCTGGACATGGCTGTAGGCGAAAGCATCTATTCTCTCAGTGAAGTAGTGGTCAATTCCGGGGCAATTAGTCATATTACTCGGCCAGAGATGGGAGTTCAGAGTCTGTCTGTGAGCGAGATGAAAAAGCTTCCAGCAGTACTTGGTGAGGTAGATGTTCTGAAGGGGATTTTGATTTTGCCGGGTGTGAATACCGTAGGGGAAGCCAGTGTCGGATTCAATGTACGTGGAGGAGCTGCGGATCAGAACTTGGTATTGTATGAAAATTCGACTCTGTTTAATCCATCGCATTTGTTTGGTTTCTTTTCATCTATCAATGCCGATGCAGTCGAAGGAGTAGAGCTTCACAAAGCAGGGATTCCAGCCCGATATGGAGGGAGGCTTTCTTCTGTGTTGGAGATTCAGCCCAAATTTGGGAATTCAGAGAAAATCGGTGGCAGTGGAGGGATAGGCCCTTTAACGAGCAGGCTCAGTTTAGAGGGGCCTTTGGGGAAAAACACCACCTTTCTAATAGCTGGCCGGACTACCTATTCCAATTGGGTACTGGATTGGCTGGAAGATAGAGCAGATTTCAACGCCAGTCGAGCCAATTTCTATGACCTCAATCTCAACCTGAAGCAGCGCTTTGGTGAAAATGATGTCTTTGAGCTGACAGGATATTTCAGCAAGGACCAGTTCCAGTTTGACCCGGATACGGTTTACGGTTATCAAAATCAGAATTTTGCTGCCAAATGGACCCATTATTTCAACGAGCAGCTGGAAGCAAGTTTTTCAGGCGGTGTAGATGCTTATGACTTTGATATCACTGGAGAGGATAATCCGCTGAATTCGTATGAGTTTGGTTTTGGGATGAATCAGACCTTTGCCAAGGTAGATTTCTTGCAGGATTTCGATGAGCGTCATCGCTTTCAGTATGGTATTCATCTTAATTACATCGAGCTCAGACCAGGTAAAATTAGGCCTTATGGAGAAGAGTCCATTGTGGTTCCGGATGAGGTGGAGCAGGAGCAGGCTTTGGAGACCTCGCTCTATTTCTCAGATGAATTTGAGATCAATGATCTCTGGATGGTCAGTGGAGGCTTGAGGTATAATCTCTACAATTATCTAGGTCCTCAGACGACATTTACCTATCCGGATGGTTCATCACATGGAGAGTCAGATGTCACAGGGGAGACCACACATCCTTCGGGCGAGTTTATCAAGACCTATCACGGGCCTGAATTCAGGATCTCGGCCAGGTATACTTTGAATAATCAATCATCCCTCAAAGCAGGTGTGAATTCGATGCGTCAAAACATTCACCTTTTGAGCAATACGTCTGTGATATCACCGACAGATACCTGGAAGCTGAGTGACGAATTTATCCGGCCTCAGACGGGAATCCAATATGCGGTGGGTTATTTCAGAAACATGGCCATGAACACACTCGAGTTTTCTGCAGAGATGTATTATAAAAGCATGAAAAATCTGCTCGATTACCGTTCAGGTGCTTCCATTATTCTTAATGATGATGTGGAGCAAGACGTGCTCAACACAGATGGGAAAGCGTATGGGGTAGAATTGTTTTTGAAGAAAAGTACCGGACGTCTCAACGGCTCGGTTTCGTATACTTACTCTAGGTCCTTGCTCAGTACCAGCAATGAGGAGCAAAAAGAGAAAATCAACGATGGTGCGGAATATTCCAGTAACTATGATCAGCCACATCATGCTGTCTTGATACTCAACTACGAGGTAAGCAAGCGTTTCAATGCGACATTTTCCGGGAATTATAGTACAGGAAGACCAATCACATTGCCTGTTTCCAAATTTGTCTACGGAGGAAGCGAGCGAGTGTATTTTACGGACAGAAATGCGCAGCGAGTTCCGGATTATCTCAGATTGGATTTTTCAGTGAATCTGGAAGGAAATCATAAGGTCAACAAGTTGGCACATTCCTCCTGGTCCTTTGGCGTATATAATATTTTGGGACGCAGCAACCCTTATTCGGTTTATTTTGTGCCAGAGGGAGGCAAACTGCAAGGTTATAAATTGTCGATTTTCGCTGATCCTATTCCCTTCATTACCTACAATTTCAGATTCTGATGCGGGCTGCCAATACATATGGCTCCTATGTACTACTGGCTCTGATGGGGTTGGGAGTATTGGGTTGTCGTGAGATCTTTGATCCAGAAGTGGGAGAAGAGGCCTCTGGGATATTGGTAGTAGAGGGGTATTTGGACTCGGAAGGATTGGCCAGCGAGTTGACACTGAGCTGGACGAGTGAACTGAAAGAAAGTGGAGATGAGCTTTCTCCTGCTTTAGGTGCTACAGTTTATTTGCTTTCAGAGCAAGGGACTACCTACTCTCTGGAAGAGCGAGGAGAGGGAGTTTACCTTTTTCAAGAGGATATTTCGGAGCAGATGACTTATGAGTTGCATATAGAGTTGCCGGGCAAAGGGACCTATAAGAGCGACCCCATTCAACCCATTTTGACTCCAGAGATACTTGATGCCGGCTATGTCAGAGATGAATCAGGGATAGAGGTTTTTGTGAATACGCAAGGCAATGACAATGCAGATGATTTTCTCTGGACTTATGAGGAAACGTGGGTTTTTCTCCCGCGGATTATCACCAATTTCATTTACAAAGAAGATGTTGGAGTGGTGGAGCGCAAAGAAGAAGAGCGTATCAGTCGGTGCTATAAATCGGAAAGAAACTCCGGAGTACTCTTAGAGACGAGTTCTAGGTTTGAAGATCAGGTTGTTTTCAGACAGACCATCAAAGAATTTGAAGAAGGAGATCCCCGAATGCAAGAGCGCTATAGCGTATTGATATCTCAAAAAGCCATTCCGTCGGATGCAGTCGAATTTTGGGAGACTCTCAAAAAAAATACGGAAGACATTGGGACGATATTCAGCCCTCTCCCTTCGCTGATCGGAGGAAACATACACGCAGTAGAGGCCAGTTCTACTCAAAAAGCCATCGGATATGTCAGTATCGGTGTGGTGCAGCAAGAGCGAGTTTTTATCGATCGAGCGGATATTTTGCCATGGTCGATCAGTATGGATGAGTTTAATACCTGCTTCATTGGTACAGACACTATCCCAGAGTCCCAATATGCCACAGTCTTCGCTTCGGGCTCGACTCTACCGGCAAGGGTGGTGATGGGACCTATGGGGCCTATCGGATACTATACCGCTCCCCGATGGTGCGCGGACTGTACTTTATATGCAAATCGTGAAAAACCAGATTTCTGGATTGAATAATATGAAAGTAAAATTCTCAATCATTTTGATTTTATGCAGTATCTGCTCTTTTGCGACAGCTACTGCGCAATCAGACCAAGAGCTTATCGCATTTGATATTCCAAAGAGTCTGTTTTTTACGGATGAAAAGATCTGGATCAATGCCAGTTCTCTGGTAGCAGGCGGCGCTTCTGAGTCGCAGGTGATCTATGCTGAGCTCCTAGATTCGAAAAACCGCTCGTGGGCCCTGTCCAAAATGCCCTTGGAAAATGGACATACGCTTAATTTTCTCCAGCTCACAGAGAAAATCCCTTCAGGCAATTATCTGCTGCGGGTTTTCACTAGGATTTCTGCCAATCAACAGTTGGGTGATGGGGTACAGCAGCAGTTGATTACCGTATTGAACCCGAGCTTGCCTCCGCGATCGACCTCAGAAGGTAAGCCTGTTTTTGCTTTGCCAAGCCAGTCAAATTCTATCTTGGAAAATAACTATACGACTGAGGAAGAAGTGTCGGTCAATCTCAATGTGAGTGGAGAAACCAAGCTTAGTATAGCTGCATGGAATCCCTATTTGGAAGGTGTGAAAACGCAGTTTACATCTCAAGAAATCTATGACTCAAAAAAGGATGTCGTCTTGCTGCCTGAGCTCTTTGGCCATATAGTACATGCCAAAGTGGCGGAAGTGGATACGACAAGGACCTACTTTCTATCGGCTCATGGAGAAAAATCAGCTTTGTTCACAGATAGACCGGATGTGCAGGGCAATCTTTATTTTGATTTAGGAGGATTTAGGCATTGGGATCACCTATTGATTCAGGTGGAAGATGGAAGCACCATTCCGGACTTGGAAATGGTCAGTCCAGCACCCAAGACGACCTTCAAATCTTCGTTTCAAATTCCCGAACTTCAGATACATCCGGAGGATGCCGCTTTTTTGCGAGAGCTGAAGATCGCTTCTGCTTTGGAGCCATATTACAATCAGGAATATCGAAATGACTCAGTGCCTGTAGTGACTGGATTCGTAGCTGACCAGGTCTATCTGATGGATGACTATACTCGATTTGAGACAGTGGAGACTGTCGTCAAGGAATATGTGCCGGGTGTGGCTATTCGACGAAAGGAAAAAGAGAAAGAATTTCGGGTGCTGAATCAGCCACAGAATTTCATGTTTGAAGAAAATCCCCTTATGATGGTGGATGCTCTACCAGTTTTCGATTCTGATTTGTTGGCTGGCTTTAATCCCAAATATTTCAAAAAATTGGAAGTGCTGAACAGAGAGTTTTATCTCAATGATCGCAACTATGCCGGGGTGATCAGCTTTTCCTCCTATGAGAATAATTTTGGTCTATTTCCGGTCCCAGATCAGGTCTTGTATTTGGACTATTCAGGAGTCAATCCCTTTATTACTTTCCAACACGGTTTTGCAAAAGCAGCTGTTCAAAACGAGCGCATTCCTGACTTTAGGTCTGTATTGTTTTGGGATAAAGTGCCAAGTAGATCCAGTTTCACCTTTTCCACTTCCAAAATGAAGGGGCTCTATGAGGTGAGAATCCTGACTACAGATGATTCAGGGCAGAAAAAGCTAACCAAAGAATATTTCAGAGTAGATTAATTCTTTTTGCTCCGAAGTTCATTTTGAAGGAATTCTCCCAGCTTCTTTTGATAATGGGCCGACTCCTCAGGGTAGTTTGGGACCAGCGATTGCTTCTCAGGAAAAGATTCCATGTGCAGCGTCTGAGTAGGGAATGCAAAGCGTACTCCCAGTTTATTGGCTAGTTGGACGGTTTGGATCAGGATCTCATGACGTGCTTTCAATTCTTCAGGCCAAGTAGGTACGCTGAAGAAAATATAAAACATGATATCCTGACTGTATGCGGAGAGATTGTTGAAATAGACATGATAATAATCTTTGCGCGTATGCGGGTGATGCAGTACGATCTCGCGCAGACCAACCACAAACTCCTCGATCAATTGAGGCGGCGTATCGTAAGTTACCGTCAAAGTCGTGTAGAATCTCCGGTAGTTTCGCAAGCCATGATTGTCCAAAGTAGCATCGGCAATTTTTCCATTTGGCACATACATCACAGAATTGCGGAAAGTTCGAATCCGAGTTGATCGAAACCCCACTTCCTCCACCGTACCGTCTATATCTCCAGAGGTGATCCAATCTCCTACCTGAAATGGCTTGTCGATGAAAATCATCACCGAGCCGAAGAAGTTCTTAATGGTGTCCTGAGCAGCCAAAGCGATGGCAACACCACCAATGGAAAGACCTGTCAGGAACGGGATAATATCCAAGTTGAGCCCATCTCTCAAAATGAAAAGTGTCCCAATGATCACTACAAAAGCTTTCAGCGTTTTTCGTAATAGGGGCACTAGTTGGTCATCCAAAGTGGATTCGGTTTTGGTGGCCAGTCGGGCAAAGTAGATCGCAACCACATTGACCAACTTGTAAAAAATCACCGTGATCAAGAATGGTTTCAGGGTATTGAGGATGATGATAATCCAGGCCCATACTTCGGCAGGAAGCTGCAAGACTGGCATAAATAAAGCCAAGGTCAACACAATGAAATAGATACTGGTCACTCGGGCAACAGGCAGAAGGTAGTTTTCACCGATCTTTTGGTAGCCAAATCTTCTGAAAAAGTAAACCAATCCTTTGTCCACCAAAAAGGTGAAAAAGAAGTGGGCCAAAAAGACCATCAGTACCAAAAAGAAGATTCCGACCAATTGCCAGAAATGAAGTCCGAAATAGACGTCATTTCCTATTTTCGGAAGGAGGTTGAGGAGCTTTGCGGTACCAAAAGGGTAGGTTTCACGATGAAGCTCATCGATCTGGCTTACAGTAAAGGAGGAAAACTTCCACTGCTTTCCTTTCTTTTCCAGAAACACACCCGGTAGCTTTTGTTTGTCAAAGAAGTACAAGGGTTCCGCCGCACCTGAGGTAGAGTCTTGGTAGTTGGGCAAGTTGGGTACCGAGCTGGTACGGATGATGATGCCTTTTCCTTCAAATACCTGCTTGAGTTTGACGCTTAATTTCTCACCATTTGCATCCGTAGCATCTGATAGATCCAGTGCTTGTGCGGATCTCTCTGGTCGGTAGTCGGCTTCCTCCAGATTGTAGAAAAAAGTAAGTGTTGTATGATAGGGGGAACTTAAATTGACTCCCTTGCTGATGACCTCTGACTCCGGGCTGTCTGTAATCAACTGAGCCCAAGAAGTTGAGGTAAAAACAATCGTGAAAAGTGCGGAATAGAAGAATTTTTGAAGCATGGATTCTTTTGGAATGGATGCAATTTACTCATTTCCCAGACCAGGGACAATCTCTCCCTCAATCACTCAATTGATAGGTGGTCAGGTGCTGGCCAGCGATGGTCCGGATCAAATATTTGTTTTGGTTGGGGTAGTAGGAAATTTCGATTTCCCCTTTGCTTTCTGGAGGCAATTGTGTGAGGAGATTGCCCTGAAGATCATAGAGGTAGGCAAATTCCTGTACCCGGTCTGTGATGACGACAATTTGTCTATTGGACCCAAAGTCAAAGTACTGATAACTCAGGTCGCCATCTGAAACCCTTGCTGAAAACAATTCTTTTTCATCCCGATCCATGACTTTCACTTGATTGAAATGTCTAGAAATAATCAGGTAATCAAGGTCTTTTTGGTCTGGGATGACTAGGAACTCATTGTCCCGGTCTTCTTTGATCAATTGATTTCGGTAGCTGATCTCTCCTGCGAAATTCAAATGAATCACCTCTCCTTCTGAACTGATCCCAGAGAGTTGAAATGTTCTGGATTTGGAACTACGATTGAATACAAACCCGCTTCGCAATGCATCGGCCACCTGGATAGGTGAGCCGCTTTGAACTTCACCTCGACGGTTGAATAAGAATATCTTTCCATTTTCTCCGATGGCCACCATATAGTCTCCACGGCCTGGCACGCGATAGTGGGCTGGAGCTGCGATGGTTTTTTGTCCGATTTTCAGCGGATTCCATCCTTCTAGTCTTTCTCCTGTTTTGTCCAATAGGTATAGCTCACCGTCTGCTGTACTGACAAAGTATCGATATTCTTTATTATTGTCATAGTCTACCAGATTGAGATGAGTCATCGTCTTACCGGCGAAGCTAAAAGGATAGTTTGGAAGTGGATTGCCCAATCTATCTATGCCGTAGATTCTGTCAGCAGTAGCGACCAAAAGCTGAAGCTTGCCATTTTTATAATAATCTACCTGCAAAGCCTCAGAGATCACCGGACCGGATAATTGCTGTTGGTAGACTGTTTCGCCAGCAGAATTGACCAGATAAAGGATGTGATTGCTGTCCTGAATGACCAAGTCTTCGGTGTTATCTTGGTAGTTGGTGATAGCCTTAGGACCGTAAATCAGAGGATTGGGAAATGCCACTTGACTTTCTGCATTCAAGCTGACGGTAGATTCAGGCTTGATCTCTTCTATTTCTGCAGCTTTGAAAGGAAAAACCAGGCTGGCTTTCGTTTCTTCTCCAATTTGATTGATCCGAAAAGAGACGTAAGGGAAGGCTTGAAATACAGCCGCATATTTTTGGAGAAAAGTAGTCCAGGACGGATTGCTGTTTTGTGTCCAGGTCTTCCAGATCTCAGGGATCAGATAGACTCTACTAAATCCTGCAGATGGTGTCAATGCTATTTTGGCGCTGGGGGCTCGGTTTTCATTTGCCCAATTGTTTCCATTGGTATAATCATCCAATACCAGCTTCATGGCTTGCTGGGAATTGGTAAATAACAGCAATTCATCCAGTGCGGTCACGTAGGTCTGAGGAAAGCCGAAAAACTTGCCTTCGAATATATGACCGGGGAATTCTTCGTCTCCAATGAAAAGGATTTCTTGATCTCGATAATAGTCTGAAGTCTGGTTCCCCTGAGACGCGAGGAAGTTTTTCAGCATAGCAAAGGACCGATCAGCAGCTGTATTTCTGGCAATCAAAGCCAAGTTTTGATCAGACCCGCCGTAAGCGTCGAGCTCGATCAGGTACAATTCACCGGTGAAATTATCCAGAAAGCCCCTGTCAGTCAGGTTTCTTTGGATTTCCGCCTGCAAAGTGGACTTCAATGGGAACGCTCGGTTTTTGAGCTTTTGAGTTTCGTAGATACTCGGCAAGTTGAATTGTGTGACGGCCAGGGTGGAGGTGGAGATGGTTTTTTCTACCTCTAGAAGATTGGCAGAAAGCGCAGGGGTAAAATCTACATCGTCTGCCAGATGTAGATTGCCTTCGAAACGAATTTGGTTTTCATCCAAAAACATCTGAAGCCCTACTAATGCATCCAGAGACTGGAGGCTCTCTACCGCCAGCGATTCGCGGTTTTGATGGGTGCCTTTTAGGAGGCTTCCAAGTCCTTTTCCGCTAAGCCACAGAATACCTCGTCCCGACTCTAAAGTAGGATCGGTTGGGATCAAATCTGCAAATGATTGAAGCTCTGGGTTGAGATAGTTTCGGATAGCTTCCTCTATCAAAAAAGAAGATTGAGAGGCTACGATGACCGATCCGAGAGAGGTGAAGCTCCAGGTCCTGGTATTGGCCGCATCCATGATTTCTGTGATGGGCATAGATGAATAAAGTCGGCTAGAAATTCTGCTCCCTTCAGGTAGTTTTTGACTGATTTCTTCTTTGAGATCTTCGCCGGTGCTTTGGCTAGCTTCCAGTGTAAATAAAAGATCGAATGTCTCAGCTCCCGTGGGGTGGTAGCTAATAGTGAGTGTGTTTCCGTTGAAAAGTTTGGTGACTTGACCTGAATTGCCTGTCAGACTATCCAGAGCGATCAGGTGATCAGAAATCCGCTGGAAAGCGGGAAAGTTTTTGAGAATACCCCAAGAGGAGTGCTCGACGATTTCGTTCCAGATGAGTGCGGATTCGTCAGATTCCAGCACAAATACTGCATCTTGGCCGATGAGCTCTAGGTTGTGTACTTTGGAGGTAGAAAAGTAAGTGATATAGGTCCAGTAGCCTGCAGCAGCTAGCAAAAAAACAGAAATTAGGACCAGTAGACTTTTCCAGATTTTCACTTCAGGGGTTTTGATCTCTTGTGGTTGGTACAAAAATCAGACCCGGAATACAGTCTAAATGAAGAAGTATCCCGGGTCAGAATTTAGAAAGAATTACTTGGAAAGATTGTCCAAGACGTTCATTACTTCTTTGACATGACCTCTGGAAGTTTCAAGCAATGCTTTTTCATCTTCATTGAGATCCAGTTCGATCACTTTTTCGATACCGTTTTTGCCCAAGATCACAGGCACACCTAGGTAGCAGTCATCGATTCCATATTCGCCATCTAGCTTGATGCAGACAGGGAATACTCTTCTTTGGTTTTTCAAGATCGCTTCTACCATTTGTGCAGCAGCTGATCCTGGTGCGTACCATGCGGAGGTACCCATCAATTTCACCAATTCACCGCCGCCAAACTTGGTGCGCTCAATAATTGCATTCAGTTTGTCTTCGTCGATCAATTCAGTCACAGGGATACCCGCTACAGTGGTATAGCGAGGAAGAGGAACCATAGTGTCACCATGTCCACCCATCAAGATTGCCTGGATTTCTTTGGCAGATACGTTAAGTTCTTCTGCCAAAAATGCTCTATATCGAGCCGTATCCAAGATGCCAGCCATCCCCATTACTTTGGTGCGAGGAAGCTTGGAAGTCAGATGCGCTTGATAAGTCATTACGTCCAAAGGATTGGAAACTACAATGATGATGGCGTTTGGAGAATACTTGATGACGTTTTCTGTCACAGATTTGACGATACCGGCGTTGGTTTCGATCAAGTCGTCACGTGTCATACCTGGTTTTCTTGGAAGACCAGAAGTGATCACGACCACGTCAGAATTGGCAGTTTTGCTATAGTCATTGGTGCTACCTACAGTACGTGGGTCATACTGGTTGATAGGGGCTTTTTGCCAGATGTCAAGGGCTTTGCCTTCAGCTACACCTTCTTTGATGTCTACCAAAACAATTTCTTCTGCGATTTCGCGGTAAGCCAAGACGTCGGCACAGGTGGCACCTACGTTTCCAGCTCCTACTACGGTTACTTTGCTCATGATTTTATGATTTTTTTATTGAGATAGCCTTTAAAAAGCGGCGCTAAGTTATTAAACAATGAGAGGAATAGAAACCTTCCAGTCAATACTTTGTTGTTTGGTCTTTAAATAATGTGAAAAGGGCTTGGGAGGTGAAATCCAGTCTATTCAAACATCTGTCTCAGGCTGAAAAATCCAAATGACTCTCGGTAGGATTTGAAGAGTCTCTGGTTGTTTTCATTGTAGTATTCGGCGAGTGAAGTCATCATTTTTGCCTTGATTTTGGGGTTGGATTCAAAAATCTCCTGAATGGCAAAATGAGGGATCACCGTGAGGTCTGCTTCTTCGGATGTAACGATGGCAGTGTAGGTTCGCTTAGTGTTTTGCAAAAGTGAATTCTCTCCAAATGCTTCTCCTTGATTGATGATCAAGATGGTTTCAAAATTGTCCCTGACATCGATTGTCAATTTGACTTGACCTTTTCTTACCAGATACAATGCCTGACTGGGGTCTTTGCTGAAAAAGATCACTTCATCCCGATTGTATTTTCTCTGATGCATGGCAGGGATAAAGCGTGCCATCTCCTTGTTTCTCAGCCTTTCGAAAAACTTGATCACTCTCAAAAAGCTGAAGGTGCTTTGTTCTTCTTCCGTGTATGTTTTAGAAAATGGGTTGAGCATGCTTATTTCTTTTTGAGATAAAGTGTTTTGCGGGTGGAGGCGTCACATTTGGCCCAGTCAGCAATCCTATAGCCGATCACCCAAGCGATTTTGCCTTCTGAAATCAATACTTTGACGCGTTCCTTTTCGGCAAGAGATACTTTCAAATCTATCAAAAAGTCCGAAATCTTTTTGCTGTTTTTCATCCCTAGCGGGATAAATTTATCTCCCTGCTCCCATGACCGGATCTCCAGTGGGAAACTGATTTTTTCCAGATCCAGCATCGCATTTTCTTTGGATTTGTCCAGAGGGGTATCTCCTGCTACTTTGAGTAGTTCATAGCGAGTATTTCCCAGCAGGCATTCGATATCATCTTTTTGGAGTGTGATCGATGTGAATTTTTCAGCCTGCGGAGCTAAGATAAGTGTCTCTCGGTCTACAGTCAGTCGGTAGAGACTGTTTTCAAAAAACTTCCCTGATTCTGGATGTTGGATTGTTTGGAGGATTTCTTCTGCTTGATCCGAATTAAAACCATAAGGTTTTAGCCAGAAATACAAAAGAGAGGTGGCTCCTGATGTATGCTTGACAGCTGAAATGGGCAGAAACTGAAAGTCATCTTCCGTCCTGACTTGATTGGACAGCCAGTATTGCATGAGGGAGGAAAATGCTTTCGAAGCATCTTTGATGCGGGAAAAGCTATGTAGCAGGTTTTTGCGGGAGTCTGGAGCGGTTTGCAACAGCGCAGGCAATGACTCTAGCCTAAGCTTGTTCCTTTTATAATCTGTTTTGCTATTGGATGAATCTTCTCTCCAGATGATGTTGTGTTCTGAGGCAAAGTCTGCGATTTGAGTTCTTGAAAATGGAAGCAGTGGCCGGATCAAATGGCCGCGCCTTTCAGCCATACCGATCATACCGTCCAGTCCCGTTCCTCGTAATAGATTTAAAAAAACAGTTTCTATCTGGTCATCTTCCTGATGGGCTAGGATGATCCCTTTGAGGTTTCTGGAGCTTCTCACCTGCTCAAACCAATCGTAGCGGATTTCTCGCGCTGCCATTTGGATGGATATTTTTTGGTTTTCGGCTACCTCGTAAGCATCTGCTGCATGGATATGGCAGACCAAGTCATGGGAGGCGCACCAGTTTTTGACAAAAACTTCGTCTCCATCGCTTTCCTCTGCTCTCAGATGAAAATTAACATGGGCGACTTCAAAAGGAATGTGGCTTTCGATAAGTAGGCATCCCAAAACCATGCTGTCTATCCCTCCGCTACAGGCAAAAAGATAGGTGGATTTCGGATCGAGAAGAGACTTTTGGCGTATATGCTCTTGAAAAGCTGTGATCATTGACCAAAAATAGCTTTTTATACTAATTTTGCCCACTTGAAATCGCCGATGAAATTATCATATCCCTTTTCTATTTTGCTTTTCTTCTGGCTAGCAAGCGTAGAAATTGTCAATGCTCAAGATCAGAAGATCTTAAACTTTAATCAAGCAGACTCTCTTGTTGGGCAAAATGACTTTACCCGTTTTTTGGGAAATGTGGTGATGACCCATCAAAACACGCTGATCCATTGTGATTCTGCACATTTTTTCAAATCACAAAACATGGCGAAATTCTATGGGAGGGTTAAAATTGAGGATTTGGAAGATCCTGTCACGACTACCAGCGCTTACGCGGAGTACGATGGGGCCACCAAGCTTGCCAAGCTTCGGAATAATGTGGTCTTCAAAAATGAAGAAACTACGCTGTATACGGATTTTCTCAATTATGACCGGGCGGCCAATGTAGCTACTTACTTCAATGATGGAAAAGTAGTGGACTCGACCAATGTGCTGACCAGTGAGAGGGGGAGATATGATGTCAATCTGGAAAAAATCACTTTTCAAGAGGATGTAGTTTTGGTCAACCCGGACTACACTCTCAAGACAGGTCATCTCATTTATCTTACCATTCCTAAAACGGCCGAAACGATTGGCTTGACCAATCTGGTATCTAAGGACGGGAACACCCTAGATGCGCAGAAAGGGAGTTTTTATGATACCCAGAACAAAAAATTTCGATTTTATGATGGAGTCGTAGAGACAGAGACTAGTAGGGTCAAAGCCGAAGAGCTCCTCTACGATGAACTGGAAGCCTACTATGAGGGGAACGAAAATGTGCGGGTGTTCAACAAAGAGCGGGAAGTTGAGATTTTTGGTGATTCTGGTGAGTTTTGGGAAAACAGGGGCTATAGCCGGGTTCACGGAAATGCACTGGTGCGAAGATATTTTGAGCAAGACACGCTCTATTTGGCGGCGGATACCTTGATTTCTCAAGATCATGAGTCGGACACCGCACGCTATCTGACAGCCTTTCGGTCGATTCAATTGGTCAAAACATCGCTTTCGGGGATTGCAGATTCTTTGGTTTACAATTACAATGATTCCACGATTGAGCTGTTTCAAGACCCTGTCATCTGGAATGAAAAGAGTCAGATTTCGGCAGACTCCATGGTGTTTTTTATAGAAAATGAAGAGCTAAGGAGAGCGACGATGACAAAAAATGCGTTTGCTGTCATGACGGATACTTTGTTTAATTACAATCAAATGAAAGGTCGGAGATTGATGGCTTTCTTTGATGCAGGGCAAATCAGTAGGCTGGATATAGATGGTAATGGAGAGTCGCTTTACTATGCGCTAGAAGGTGACTCGCTCAATCAGGGGATCAATAGGACTCTGTCAGCGACGATCAGTATGAGATTTAAAGAGGGGGCGATCCAGCGAGTTAATTATGGAGTGAAGCCTGATGGGAAATTTATCCCAGTCCAGTTGGTCAATGATGAAACCTCCAAACTTGAAGGGTTTCAATGGAGGCTAGAGGAGAAACCTGATATGGAGGACATTGATGCTTGGAGAAAAGTAGTGGAAATAGACCTCAATGAAAAAAATCTGTTCAATGAGCCGGATGCGGAGATTCGAATGCCTACTGATGAGGAGATTCGAAAGTCCCTAGAAAAGAAAGGTTTGTCCACTGAAAAAAGTGGTTTGTCACCATTGAAGCGCATCAATAACCTCCCAAACGATCAAATGCCTGAAAAATTTTAAAAGGCTTAACAAGTATTAAGAGGATTTTTTCAGTAAACCGTTACCCAAGACGTATTTTTGTGCGTATATTAATTGCAGTTAAACAACTGAGTGGCGTATCGATTAAAACTTTACATGAAGACTTTTCTCAAATTTTTTACCTGGCTATTGCTTGCGTTTCCTTTATTTTCGGAAGCGCAACAAGTCCATGTATTGAGTGAAGGCTTGGATTTCGTCGGAGATATCGGTAGCAGTCACAGAAAAACGGTCATTCTCCAGAATGAATCCGAACAGACTAAAACATACTTTCTCAAGAATATTGCAGGCAATGTCGGGTCTTCCCAGCGCATGAAAATTTGTGTAGGGGAGCAGTGCTATGATGCCAAGAGAGATTTGGCCAAAGTCAAGTTGACATTGAAGCCAGGCGAAATTCTGACAGATATGTATTTGGACTTTGATATGGGGATCGCTGAGTCTCGTGGAAGCTTTGAGTTGGTGTTTGTCAATCAGGACAACTTGCGAGAAGCATTCGTCGTCGAGGCTGAATACAATGTCCGCAACCCGGATAAAAGAGCAGATGATTTTGATTATGAATCTATTTCTCTGTCTGATGTCTATCCCAATCCAAGTCATAGAATAGCTCAATTTGACTATCAGGTCAAAGACCAACAAGCAAAAGCAAAAATCTCCATCAATAGCTTCATCGGGAATCCCGTAGCTGAATATGAACTTGATCCGGAGAGAAATTCCTTGGTGATCAACGTGAGTGATTTCAACCCAGGCGTATATTTCTACACGCTTTTTGTCGACAATAAAAATATTGTGACCAAAAAACTCGTTGTGAAGAAGTAAAACGATCATCTCATTCTATCCATTTGAATACCAATTAATATCCCGTATATTTGCGGTCTTGAAAATGAACATGCGCATACAACCCCTATTTATTCTACTTCTTGTGCTGGTTTTCGGTGCTTGTGGACCTTTCAATAAGTTGGAAAAAAGCACCAACTGGGAAGAACTCTATGAGGGTGCCAATAAATACTACCAAGAAGGAGAGTATAATAAAGCCATCATTCTTTACGATAAAGTCCTTCCGGTGATCCGGGGAAGTGAAAAAGCGGAATTGGCGGATTATAACTACGCAAATTGTCATTTCAAGACAAAGCGATATATCGAGGCTGCCGGCTATTTCAGTAATTTCTATAGAACTTACAGCCGAAGTCCTTTGGCTGAGGAAGCATTGTTTATGAATGCGTATTCTCTCTATTTGGATGCGCCTGATTTCAATCTAGATCAGCAAAGTAGTCAAGAAGCGGTAGCAGCGATCCAAAATTTTGTAACAAGATTTCCTGGATCTGCCAGCTTTGAGAGAGCGATGGAAATGCTCGAGGATTTAGAAAGTAGATTTGAAGAAAAGGCCTACCATGAGGCTGCGATGTACTACAGATTGAAGGACGGACTCTATCCGGGGGATTTCTATCGTGCCTGCATTGTCAATTTCCAGAATTTTGCAAAAGACTATCCTGAAAGCAAATACAACGAAGAGCTGGCTTACAAATTAGTAGAAGTAGGCTACGTGTACGCTGAAAACAGTGTTTTCGTCAAGAAAGAAGAACGCTTGAATGACGCTTTGAAGTTTGCTACGAATTTTCAGAGAAGATATCCAGATAGTAAGTTTCTGGCAGAAGTAAAGGAATATGAGGCTGATACCAAGGAGGAACTTGAGTCTCATATGAAAACAAAACAGCAAATAGCAGAACGAACTGCAAAAGCTGAGGCTGAAGCTGCTGCGCAAGTGGCAGAGCAACCCAAAACAGATAATAAATAAACAACATATAGTATGGCTACAAATCCGTCTATTATCACTCGCGACTTGGACAAAGTTGCTGCTCGTACCGAGAACATCTACGAATCTCTACATGTAGTGGGTCAGAGAGCGAAGCAAATCTCCGGCAATTTGAAGGAAGAATTGAACAACAAACTTTCTGAATTTGCCTCTACAGTAGATAATTTGGAAGAAGTATTTGAAAACAAGGAGCAGATTGAAATCTCCAAGTTCTACGAAAGAATGCCAAAACCTTCTACGCTAGCGATGGAAGAGTTTCTAGAAGGAAAAGTATATCACAGATATCCGGAGCAGGAAGAAGAAGGCCAATAACATGAGCCTTCAAGGAAAGCGGATTATACTAGGAGTAAGTGGCAGTATTGCGGCTTACAAGTCCGCACACCTGACCCGATTATTAGTCAAAGAAGGAGCAGAAGTGCAAATTATTATGAGCACTTCTGCTCTTGATTTTATTACCCCTTTGACCCTTTCTACACTTTCCAAAAGACCAGTCTATCATCAATTTCAAAAAGATGAAACTGGTGAATGGAACAATCACGTGGAGTTAGGCCTTTGGGCAGATCTATTTTTAGTGGCACCAATGAGTGCCAATACCTTGGGTAAATTTGCCAATGGAATCTGTGACAATCTGCTGACGGCCACTTACCTCTCGGCCCGATGTCCGGTCATGCTAGCTCCTGCCATGGACTTGGATATGTATCAGCATCCCTCTGTCCGCAAAAACTTAGAAACGGTTCAATCCTTTGGAAACCATTTGCTGGATGCAGAATCCGGTGAATTGGCAAGCGGCCTCAGTGGAAAAGGCCGAATGATGGAGCCAGAGCATATAGTGGAGCAAGTCAAGAGGTTTTTTACGTCAAAGTTAGATTTTCAAGGAAAGAAGGTTCTGATTACACTTGGGCCTACTCAAGAAGCGATCGATCCGGTTCGCTATATCAGTAATCATTCAAGCGGTAAAATGGGCATGGCTCTCGCGGAGCAATTGAAAGAGCAGGGTGCAGAAGTGTATGTAGTAGCAGGTCCTATCCATATTTCTGTTGATAAAAGTAAATTTCACTGGCTGGACGTCATGTCTGCCCAGGAGATGTTTGATGCTAGTGCCGAGATTCACCCCAAGATGGATGTTGTGATTTTTGCGGCGGCAGTAGCAGACTATGGTCCTGCAGAGGTGGCGCCAGAGAAAATCAAAAAGAGTGAGGATACGATGCAGATTCGTTTGAAGAAGAATATCGATATAGCATTGACTCTGGGAAATCAGAAACATCCGAATCAGCTTCATGTCGGGTTTGCTTTGGAGACTGAAAATGAATCAGCTCACGCAAAGGCTAAACTCGCGAAGAAAAACTTTGATATGATCGTGCTCAATTCCATGAAGGAAAAGGGAGCCGGATTTCGTGGGGACACCAATAAGGTCCATATTTTCACCAAAAATGGAAAGCAAGTGGAATCTAGCCTGATGCAAAAATCAGAAATCGCTTCCATGATTCTGGATGAAATCAAAAAAATGTCCAGCTGGACAGAAGCCTGATAATTTCTTTTATTTTTAGGGGAATGAAAAAACTCTGCCTTACACTTTTTTTGCTTTTGCCAACCCTGTTAGCTTTTTCTCAGGAACTCAATTTCACTGTGATTATCAATAGTGATCGGGCTAGAATCCAGAATACGGATATTTTTGAGCAGATGAAAACAGCCTTTGAACAGTTTCTGAATGGTAGATCATGGACTTCGGATGAGTTTAGACCGGAGGAGAGAATCAAGGGGAATCTGCTTATCACGATCAATGATGTTCCGCAAGTGGGCGTCTATTCTGCTACAGTACAAGTACAGACGGTGCGGCCTGTCTATGGAACCGGTTATGAGAGTTTGGTTTTTAATTTTGCAGATCGTAACTGGAATTTCGAATTCATAGAATCTCAGCCTTTAGAGTTCAATCGCTTTACGTTCCTTAACAACATCAGTTCACTGCTGGCTTTTTATGCCAATATCACACTGGGGCTGGACTACGATACATTTGAGGACAATGGAGGGCAGCAGTTTTTTGCGGTAGCCAATGACATCGTCAACAATGCACAGCAATCCGGAAGAGCCGGATGGGTACAAAATGCCGGCGACAGAAGATCACGGTATTGGCTGATCAATGATATCTATACCTCATCTGTTTACTCCTCTATTCGAGAGGCCTATTATCTCTATCATCGCCAGGGATTGGATCTGCTTCAGGTAGAGCCGGATAAGGCATACGAGAATATTTTGGAATCTATCCGTTTGGTAGCTGAAGCCAATAAGACACAGCCAAATGGGATTTTTACGATTTCGTTTATGGATGCGAAAAGTGATGAAATCTCCCAAATCCTGAAGAATGCTCCGCTAGAAATCCGAACGGAAGCAGTGGAGTTGCTGTTGGAAGTAGATCCAAATAATGCCAGAAAGTACAACGAGCTGCTGAAAAGCTAAAACGGATTTTTTAGCTTTGTGAGAATCTAAATTCCCATGCTTAAAACTCTCAGTATTTCCAATTATGCCCTGATCGATGAGTTGCAGATGCAGCCAAGTCCAGCCCTGAGTATGATCACAGGTGAGACTGGAGCCGGCAAATCCATCATGTTGGGAGCTGTTGGTCTTTTGTTGGGAAATCGGGCAGATACCAAAGTACTGTTGACCGAGGAGAAAAAATGCATCATCGAAGGTGTGTTCGAGATAGGAGCCTATGGATTGCGTGATTTTTTTGAGACTCAAGAACTCGACTACGAAACACCCTGCATCATCCGAAGGGAAATCAGTCCCAGTGGCAAATCCAGATCTTTTGTCAATGATACGCCCGTTAGACTGGACGTATTAAAAGAATTGGGCACCAGACTGATGGATGTGCATTCGCAGCACGATACGCTTCAGCTGGCGGATGGAAAATATCAATTGGGTTTGATAGATGCTTTTGCACAAAGCCAAGAAGAAATCAAAACTTACAAAGCAGCATATTCGAGATTCAAACAAGCCAAAAAATCTTTTGAAATCCTCCAAAAGGATGCGCTTGATCTACAGAAAGAGGCGGATTTTAATCAGTTTCAGTTAGATGAATTAAGTTCCTTGACACTCCAGTCGGGAGAGCAGGAGGAAATGGAGTCCAGCCAGGAAGTGTTGGAAAATGCGGAGGAGATCAAGCAAAAAATTAATGAATTGCTGAATCTGTTTGAAGATGAGCAGTTCGGGTTGATTCAGGGCTTGTCTCAGGTACAGCAAGGCTTGCAGAATTTAGGGAGACTTGCGCATAAGTTTGAAGGATTGAAGGATCGGTTTCAGGAGACCTTTATAGAACTGAAAGATATAGCAGATACGCTTGGAGATGAAGAAGGAAAGGTCGAGATCGACTTTGAAAAACTGGATGAAATCAGAGATCGACTAAGCAAGATCTATCAATTGCAGAAAAAGCATGGCGTCAATTCTGTCGAGGAATTGATGAAAATCGAGTCTGAACTGGCTGAGAAGGTTTTTCAAGTACAAAACTTGGATGAAAATCTGAAGGAAGCCGCCGAAAAGCTGAAAACAGCTGAGCAACAGATGTTGGCTGCTGGAGAGCTATTGAGTGACAAGAGAAAGTCGTGTTTTGCGGTTTTTGAAAAGTCACTTCAGGAGCTTTTGTCAGGGTTGGGGATGGAAAACGCCAAAATTCACGTAGAGCATCAACAAGTTGCTCCAAGCAGCCTTGGCTTGGATGAAATCGAAATTCTTTTTTCTGCCAATAAAGGATCCTCTCCTCAAGCTTTGAAAAAAGTGGCTTCGGGAGGCGAGTTTTCCAGATTGCTTTTTGGAATCAAATACCTCATGGCCGACAAAATGGCCCTTCCGACTTTGATTTTTGATGAGATCGACACTGGGATCTCGGGAGAAGTTGCGTTGCAAATGGTGCGGATGATGCAGGAGATTTCCAAGGATCATCAGGTCATTTGCATTACTCATTTGCCTCAGGTGGCAGCCAAAGGTGATACACATTACTTTGTCTTCAAGGATAATCAAACTGACAGGACGATCAGTAAAATAAAACTTTTGAATGAGGACGAAAGGATCTCTGAGTTGGCAAAAATGATCGCTGGCTCCAATCCGTCCGCCTCTGCTGTAGAGAGCGCCAAAGAGCTCCTGCTTCAATAGGTCGCCAATTCGGGGAAAATCCCTATTTTTACGGCATATTTTTGACTTCAATCAAAAGCTATATGCCAGAAAATTTGCTAAAAGGTAAAGTAGGGATCATCACCGGGGCATTGGATGAAAATTCAATTGCTTGGAAAACAGCCCTTAAGGCCAAAGAACAAGGGGCAAAATTTGTCCTTACCAATGCTCCAATCGCCATGAGAATGGGAGCAATCAAAGAACTTGCTGAAGAATGTAATACCATCGTCATCCCTGCGGATGCCACTGTGGTAGAAGATATCGAAAAATTGTACACCGAAGCCAAGGAGTTTTTGGGAGCGGATTTCGATTTCTTGCTGCACTCCATCGGAATGTCTCCAAATATCAGAAAAGGCAAATCCTACGGAGAGCTGAACTACGACTGGATGAGCAAATCATTTGATGTGTCTGCAATCTCATTTCACAAGATGATGCATGTGGCTGAGAAAATGGACATCATGAAAGAATGGGGCTCTATCGTGGGGCTTTCATACATTGCCGCTCAGCGAGTGTTTCCTTTCTATACGGATATGGCTGATGCCAAAGCGCTTTTGGAAAGCATCGCTAGAGGGTATGGATACAGATTTGGAAAATTGAAAAAAGTACGTGTAAACACCATCTCCCAGTCTCCGACTAAAACTACTGCTGGATCCGGTATAGGTGGATTTGACTCTTTCTTCAATTTCGCTGAGTCTCTTTCTCCCCTAGGGAATGCCTCGGCAGATTCATGTGCAGATTACATCGTCACAATGTTCTCCGATTTGACTAGAATGGTCACCATGCAAAATCTTTTCCATGACGGGGGGTATTCATTTACCGGTATTTCTGAGGATATAATGGACAAGTTCCAGGATTTATAAGAAAATAGACCTTCATCTAAAGGCTCTGAGAAATCAGGGCCTTTTTTGTTTTCCCTCATCCAAAATGAGTTTTTTGGTTTCTCTTTTTACCCTATCTTATTCCATTAAACACCAACCACCATACCCTATGTTAAAAAAAATACTCTTTACGCTGGCGTTCGCAGTTTCTGCGGTATACGCTTTTGCTCAGATAGAGCCGGCGCCAGACAGAAATGAAGGCGAAGGGCCGTATTCTAAATTGATCATTCGTGGAGTGATTCTGATCGACGGGACGGGAGCACCCCCAACCGGTCCTGTGGATATTGTAGTAGAGAAAGATAAGATCACAAGAATCCAACAAGTAGGATATCCAGGCTTACCGATTAATGATGCTCGCAGACCCAAAGCTGATGAGAATACACAGGAATTGGATCTGGAGGGACATTATCTACTGCCGGGGTTTGTAGATGCACATGCGCACATTGGCGGACGAGGTCAGGGGACACCGGCTGAATATGTATACAAGCTATGGATGGCGCATGGGGTCACTACCATTCGGGACCCTTCTGCTGGAAATGGGCTTGATTGGGTGCTGAGTGAAAAGGAAAGGTCTGCTGCCAATGAGATTGTAGCTCCGAGAATATTGGCCTATACAGGTTTTGGACAAGGTGCCAAAGAACCAATCGTAACCGCAGAGCAAGCGAAGGCCTGGGTGAATGAAAACAAGAATAAGGGAGCTGACGGGATCAAATTTTTCGGGGCCAATCCAGAAGTGATGGAGGCTGCTATTTCTGAAAATAAAAAGGTCGGGTTGAGGTCGGCGATGCATCACCAGCAAATGGACGTGGCCAGATGGAACGTGCTTCATTCAGCTCGTGTGGGTTTGACATCCATGGAGCACTGGTATGGCCTGCCAGAAGCATTATTTGAGGATCGAACGGTTCAGGATTTCCGCTTGGACTATAATTATCAAAACGAGCAACATAGGTTTGCTGAAGCGGGAAAGCTTTGGAAGCAGGCGGCGGCTCCGTATTCAGAGCATTGGAATAATGTCATGAATGAATTGTTGGAACTTGACTTTACGCTGGATCCCACTTTTAACATCTATGAGGCAAATCGGGATTTGATGCGAGCTCGCACAGCAGAGTGGCATGATGTCTATACCTTGCCATCTCTTTGGAGATTTTATTCCCCGAGCCGGCAGTCTCATGGTTCTTATTGGTTTGATTGGACTACCGAGGAAGAGTTGCAGTGGAAAGAGAACTATAGGCTTTGGATGACTTTTGTCAATGAATATAAAAACAGAGGCGGTCGGGTGACAGCTGGATCTGATTCTGGTTTTATTTATCAGTTGTACGGCTTCGCTTACATCCGTGAGCTAGAACTTCTCCGTGAGGCAGGTTTTCATCCTTTGGAAGTGATTCGATCTGCGACGATGTATGGAGCGGAGGCTTTGGGAATGGAGAATTCAATCGGAACTGTGGAAGTAGGAAAGTTGGCTGATTTCGTGATTTTGGAAGAAAATCCCCTACAAAACCTGAAGGTTCTTTACGGGACTGGAGCGATTAGAATTGATGAAAATAACAAGCCGATCCGAGTCGGAGGAGTGAAATACACGGTGAAAGACGGAATCGTCTATGATGCTAAAAAGTTGCTGGAGGACGTAAAGCAAATCGTAGACGCTGCCAAAGCGGAAGAAAATACTACGATCACTCAGCCAGGATTGGACTGGTAGGAGCTATCAACTATTAAAGAGAAAGAGGCCTTGGCCTCTTTTTTTATTTTCTAGAGTCTTAAAATCGATTTTTCTGATTTATTTTTTCAAAAGTGAAACCTTTTTTTATATTTACATGTATATACATTAAATACATTTGAAATTAAAATGGGAAAGATAGAAGAAGCGATACAGCAAAGGGAATTTAAGGATCCATTCAATAAGTTAGTGGTCAACCTTTTGTACACCCATAGCTACCTTGTGGCAGCACAAGCGACTCTGTTTAAACCCAATGATATTTCTCCCGAGCAATACAATGTATTGCGCATATTGAGAGGGCAAAAAGGTGCTCCTATTACCGTTTCGTCCATTCAAGAGCGAATGCTTAATAAAATGTCCAATGCTTCTAGACTAGTGGAGAAGCTAAAAAATAAAGGACTGGTAGAGCGCAGTGAATGCTCCAAAGATCGTCGTCAGGTGGATATACTGATTACGGAAAAAGGAATGGAGCTGCTCTGTTTAGTAGAGAAAAGCGTGGAGGATTTTAATCAGAAAATAGTTCACCTCACTGAAGATGAGGCTATTCAGCTGAATGATCTATTGGACAAATTGAGAGGATAAAAAAAATTTGGACCTATATGTGTCTAGACATCTAATGTAAATACAAAATAAAATCAACTTAAAACAACAACATCATGACAAGTACAAAATGGATTATCGACCCAACACACTCTGAAGTTTCTTTCAAAGTAAAACACTTGGTGATTTCTACCGTGACAGGTTATTTCAGAGAGTTTGAAGGAGCCGCAGAATCATCATCTGATGATTTTGATGGGGCAAAAGTGTCTTTCTCTGCAGCAATTGATAGCATTGATACCAATCAAAAAGATAGAGATAACCACTTGAAATCTGCTGATTTCTTCGATGCTGCCAATCATCCAAAGCTTTCTTTCGAAGGAGCCATCAGCAATGACGGCGGAGATTACAAATTGATCGGTAACTTGACTATCCGTGAGACTACCAAAGAGGTCACTTTAGATGTGGACTTTGGTGGAGTCGCAGGTGATCCTTACGGTCAGACCAAAGCTGGATTTGAAATCGAAGGTAAAATCAACCGGAAGGACTTCGGTCTGGCATGGTCAGCAGTGACTGAGGCAGGAAGTGTCGTAGTCAGCGATCAAGTGAGACTTTTGCTCAGCGTGCAGCTAGTCAAACAAGCTTAAATACAAATCAACAAGTATTAAAAGCTCTCATTCGAGAGCTTTTTTTTCAAATCCAATATCATGAAAAAGCTCGTCACAGGAATTCATCATATCACTGCTATCGCAGGCAACCCCCAAGCGAATATAGATTTCTATACAGGTATCCTTGGTTTGAGATTGGTCAAAAAGACGATCAATTTCGATGCGCCTGATGTCTATCACTTCTATTTCGGGGATGAGTTGGGGCAGCCGGGTACGGTTTTTACCACATTTCCATTTACAGGAGCCAGAAAAGGCCGAAAGGGAGTCGGTGAGTTGACCTATACAGCTTTTTCTATTGGCAAAGATTCATTGGGTTTTTGGAGAGAGAGGTTGCGAAAGTTTGGGGTTGTGATTTCAGATACCCTGACCAGATTTGGTTCGGAGCTGATTCGTTTTGAGGATCATGACGGAATGGGAATCGAGCTGGTAGCTACAGATGAGGATCAAAGACCTGGTTGGACCTACGGACAGATACCTTTGGAACATAGCATTCGCGGATTCTATGGGGCTACCTTGAATCTTCGAGCCAAAGAACTGACCGAAAAGCTGCTTGTCAATCATATGAACTATAGCTTTATAGCTCAGGAAGGAAACAGGTTTCGCTATGGTACTGAGGGAAAGCCTGGAGATATTGTGGATATATTGGTTGACAGTGCCGTACCTCATGGTGTGCAAAGTGCGGGAACAGTGCATCATATTGCTTTCCGAACGGAGAATGAAGCGAGTCAATTGGAAATTCAGCAAATCTTACTTCAGCATGGCTATCATGTGACAGAAGTGAAAGACAGAAATTATTTCAAGTCGATCTATTTCCGCGAACCGGGAGGTGTGTTATTTGAAATCGCTACAGATGAGCCAGGTTTCGCAATTGACGAAGATGAAGCCCGTCTTGGTGAATTGATTAAGTTGCCAGACTGGGCGGAGCCTTCTCGTGAGAAAATAGAAAGCAGCCTAACTCCCGTCACACTTAATCCAATGAACTATGTCTAATATCCATCAAGCAGGCATCCCAATCGAAGAAGCAAGTAAAGCAGCAATACTTCTTCACGGAAGAGGTGCCAGTGCTTCTAGTATTCTGTCGTTGCGGCAATACCTCAATTTGGAAGGCTTTGCACTTCTAGCTCCTCAGGCAGAAGGGAATACTTGGTATCCGTATAGTTTTATGGCTCCGGACGAAAGCAATGAAAAATCACTGAAAACTTCCCTTTCCATCGTAGATGAGGCTTTTCAACTTGCACTGAAGCATGAGATCAAGCCTGAGCAGATATATTTCATTGGGTTTTCGCAAGGTGCGTGTTTGAGTTTGGAATATGCCGCACTGCATGCTCAAAAGCTGGGTGGAGTGATCGCATTTACCGGAGGATTGATTGGAGAAAAGCTCGAGCCAACGAAGTATATGGGCGACTTTGAGTCTACTCCGATTTTTATCGGTAGCAGCAAAAGAGATTTCCATGTTCCGGCTGAAAGAATCCTACAATCAGCCTCCTTGTTGGAAGGGATGGGCGCTCAAATCAAAACTTTGCTCTTTGAAGACGGTGATCATACCATTCGTCAAGATGAGA
Source organism: Algoriphagus vanfongensis DSM 17529 (assembly GCF_000429465.1). GTDB lineage: Bacteria > Bacteroidota > Bacteroidia > Cytophagales > Cyclobacteriaceae > Algoriphagus > Algoriphagus vanfongensis. The sequence continues at coordinate 371,740 of NZ_AUBX01000016.1, forward strand.
TTGACTGGGTCAACAAGAATATGTTACCTTAAGGAAAATTGGTTTTCTTAGTTCAAAAAGTCTCTCGGCATCTAGCCGGGGGACTTTTTTGCTTTTAATAGGAGTAAGTTACCTGAGATCCTTTATCTGGATCCAGCTCGACTTTGGCAAAGACGCCTATCTCCTGTTGGAGTTCTTCCACATGGCTGATGATACCTACGATCCGGTTTTCATGTCTCAGCGATTTCAGCGTTTCAAATACTACCCGGAGGGCATTTCTATCCAAGGCGCCGAAGCCTTCATCCAAAAAGAAGAAACTTTGATCAGCCTGATTCAGTGCTTTTATTTTTTCTGCCAAAGCCAAAGCAAGACAAAGAGAAGCCTGAAAAGTCTGGCCGCCAGAAAGGGTTTTGAGTAGACGTCTTTTGCCTCCATTGAGGTAGTCGATGACCCAAAAGGTATTGTCATCATCGATCTCCAAGCTGAGGCTATTTTTGCTCAGCTTCATGAAGCGCAAATTGGCTGTATTGCAGAGTTCCTTGAGGTAGATGGAACTGACATATTTGACAAATCCCGAGCCTTTGAATAGTCGCTCCAGCTCTCGTAGATAGCTTTCTCGTTTTTCTATTTTCTCTTTGGTGGCATGGAGGAGAATCTTTTCTGCAAGTTTTTCTTGGTAGGTTTTGATTTGCTCCTGTAGGAGAGCGGCTCTATTGCGGCTTTCTTCTGCGGCAGATTTCAGTAGGTGATATTTGGCCTGCATCTGCACAAAGTGCTCTTCTTGGAACTCAGTGACTTCTTTTTCTTGCTCCAGTTCGCTGATTCTGCTCTCTGCCAGCGCTAATCTTTGATCAAACTGTTGGATGTCTCTGGCGATCTTTTCTGCATCCAGTGAGTGCTCAAACAAGCGAATCAATCTCGGCTCATCCTGAAACCCATGCTCGATTTTGAGGTTTTCAAATTCAGTTTGGCGTAAATGTAGATTCGATTCAGTCTGTTCCAGCTGCGATCTGAAATGCTTCAAATCCGTCTGATTTGTGGTTTGTTTGGTTTTTACTTCTTGTAGATGGGCTACTTTTCCTTCCCAATCTCTCTGCGCATTTTCGATATCCCTTTCCACCTTGGCGATGCCAGACTCGATTTCTTGGATTTCTTTCGAGAAAAAGGATTTGCAAAATGTAGGGTCGTAGAGGTCCTTCTCCTTGGATTGGATTTGAGAGGAAAGATTTTCTTTTTTTAAATTGGCTTGCTGAAAAGCAACCTGTTCCTTCTCCAATTTTTCACGGTTGATTTGCCAGTTTTTTCGAAGCTCCTGCTGCGTTTTGAGAATGGATTCCCGCTGCTGAAGACTGCTTTCCAGCTCTCTGATTTTCTCAGTGAGTCTGATGCTATTCTCTATCCCCAAGCGGCTGATTTCTTCCTGAACCATTGAGAGTTTCTTCTCTAGCTGTGCTATTTCGTTGCCTTTTGTTTGGGTGTTTTTCTGGTGGTTTTCCAGGTGCAAATGCTGCTCTTTGAGTAGTTGGATCAGTTGCGAAATCTCTTCCAAGGCATGTTTCTCCTCAGTCAATTGCCGATCTATTTGTTGTGCTTCTTTTTCTTGGTTTTCAGCATTTAGAGGATTGGGGTGCTCTGCTGATCCACAGAGAGGACATGGTTTGCCGTCCTCCAAAAGATGGGAGTGAGCGTAAAGCCCCATGTTCCGCAGGGTGTTTTCGCGCATGTTTTCGACTTCAGAGACTTTGCTCCTTTGATTCAGCTGCCATTCATTTTCATCTACAAACTCGCCTGGGATTTTGCTTCGAAGCTGTGTAATTGTTTGGGTAAAGCTATTCCCCTCTTTATCTAATTGTGCCAAAGCTTTTTTCTGAAGGCTGATTTGTTCGTCTAGCTCGGTCCATTGTCGCTGTAGAGATTTGAGATCAGATAATTGTGCGGCATCTAGGCTAGGTAGCGATTCCAGTTCTTGATCCAGCTGATGAGCTTTTTTGTCCAGCTGGTTTTGGTTTGTTGTCAGGGAGTCAATTGATGGTTTTAGTGTTTCCAGATGGGCTTGGCTGAGGGCCAGGTTTTCTTGGAGTTTTTTCAGTTCTATGACTCTTTTGAGATCTCGAATTTTGGCTTCCCGGAGAGGACGATTTTGGTTTTTTTGCTTTAGATCTTGTTCTTCGATTTCGAGTTGTTTGATTTCTTTTTCAAACTCAGCCTCGAAGCGCAGGCTATCCGTGATGCTGATCTGATACTTTTCCCGGTCTTTCTTCAGGTCCTGCAGCTGGTTCCAGATAGGTCGTAGGTGGTTTTTGGCTGTGATAAATTCCTGATGCAAGATGCGCTGCTTGTCGATCTGAGGTTTTTGGTCAAGGAGCTCCTTGCGCATTTTTCTAAACTCAGTCCAGTTAGCATGTTTTTCCTGAAATTTTTCCAGTTGCCGCACTTGTTCGTCGAGGGCTTTGACCTCTGACTCGACTCGGGAGGATTCAGTAGTTAGTTTATTTAGGAGTTCAGTTTTTTCAGCCAATAGCTCTGGAGTAAACTCTTCCAAGCCTTGAAGCTTGGTGTCCAGACGGATTTTTTCATCCTTTACCTCCCTCAGGAGAGCGCCAGTCTTGCCGGATAGATCAAAACGTTCTAGCCCAAAGAGTTCTTTCATCATGTCGGCTCTGGGGCCGGGCGTCAGATCGATAAATTCCCGGAATTTTCCCTGAGGAATAATCACGGTCTGCTTGAAATGCTCCTTTTTCATCCCAATGATATCCTCGGCACGCAGCTCTAAAGGAACCCAGTCCGAGCCTGATTTTTCATAGAAGGTATGGCTCGCTGGATCTACTTTTTCCGGATCTTTTTTATTTCGTTTGGCTTCATATCGAGCCAAATACGTCTTAGAGTTGTTTTTGCCTGCCTGAAAGGTAAAATTGATCAGCAGCTGATCGCTTTGTAGGTTGAGCATGGAGTTTTTTTCACCCCGGTCCGAAAGCCGCTCGGTGCTACCATAGAGTGCGAGAAGTATCCCTTCCAAGATGGAAGATTTGCCGCTGCCTACTGCTCCGAATATCCCAAACAGGCCTGCTGCGGTCAGGGCATTAAATTGAATGCTTTGTTTTTCGCGATAGGAGTACAATCCCTCGATATCTAGCTGAACAGGTATCATGGCTGGCTTTCTTGGCTGATTACTTCTTTGAAAATTTCCAACAGCTCCTCGTTGGGCTCCTGGCCTCGTTCACTTTGATGATAAAGCCTGAATAGACTCATCATGTCTTTTTCCAAATCTTCCGCTTTCAAGCTCAGTTCTTCTTTCCCTACGGGATTTTTGATGAATGGAATTAAATTGACGATACCGTCGTGGGCTTTCAAAATGGCTTTTCTGGTCGCTGCATCGATGGAATGCTCTGTCACATAGGTGATTTCTACGAAACAATACGGGTTTTGCTCCAGCCACTCCAGTGTGTCGGTCAGGTCATCAAATGTTTTTCGATAGAGTGGGCGACCTTGCTTGAGGCCGATAGGTTTGATTATGGTTTGGGAGCCAAGATTTAGCTCGGCAAGGACTATTTTCTTTTCCTGATCTGCTTCCGAAAATGAATAGGCCAGAGGGGAACTGGAGTAAATCACCGGGCAATGATCATGAGAGATGCTTTGAAATCGGTGCAAATGTCCCAAGGCGGCATATTGTATCTGAGGCGGGATGTTTTGGGTGAAAAGGGCTTGAGTACCTCCGACATGAAGAATGGGACGCTCAGATTCTGGTTCGGCGTCTGCGGGTATCGATGAACCTTCCTTCACAAAAAAGAAATGACCTAGATACAGATTGATGCCAGAGTCATCACAATATGTGTCCGCCAGCTGTTTCCATTTGTCGGCCAGCACTTGACGAAACTCGGCCTCCCTATCCCCTTCACCCAAGTAGGTTTTGAGACTCACCTCATTCGCATAGGGAGCTAGGATAATTCGCACAGGAAAGGGATGCTGCGGAAGCTTTAGCTCCACAAATCCAGGCTCTGATTTGGTGATTTCGAGTCCAGATTCCAGTTTGCCACATGGGATGACCGAATCATAGCGGCTATAAAACAAAATTCCCATCTCACGGGCCAAGGGATCCGGAGCCTCTACAAATTGGCTGCTGTCATGGTTGCCAGAGATCGCGATAATAGGTCTGGTTCCCCCTCTAGATAGGCGGTGGAGCGATTTGTAAAGGAGTTCCACCGCTTCGTGAGAGGGGTTGAAAGAGTCAAAAATATCTCCTGCCAAAAGGGCGAGGTCGACTTCTTCCTGATCGGCGATTTGGATGATTTCATCCAAAACCAGTTTTTGTTCCGGCAATCTGGAAAACTCCTGAAGCCTTTTTCCCAAATGCCAATCGGCGGTATGAAGGATTTTGAGCATGTTTGATAGGTCAACAGTTCATAGACTATGGTCCATGGTGGCGATGAAAAATGATTAATGAAGCGGAATGGTGATCCGTATTTGAAACTAAGATACTCTGCATCCCATCCTTCTACAAATGAAAATGCAAGCTTGACGGCAATTGGCATTTTTGTTGAGTAGAGGAGGCGAATGCGAGGAATGATTTGTATAGCGGTATTTTTGATGCTTTCTACAGTGACTTTGGCTCAAGAGGTGGATTCAGTACGGATTCAGACTGGTTGGGCGAGTTTTTATGGGAAGCGTTTTCATCAGCGAAAAACTGCAAATGGTGAGATTTTTCATATGGATAGCCTGACCGCCGCACATAAATACCTTCCTTTTGACACTTGGGTGAAAGTGACCCGGGTAGATACTGAGGATTCGGTTTGGGTACGGATCAATGACAGGCTTCCTCGAACTTCAAGAAGGATCATCGACCTTTCCCGCAAGGCTGCTACCACGCTACATATGCGGGAAGATGGGATTGCTCAGGTGAAATTGGAGGTGACATCCATTGAAGAGATGAATCAGCTTTACACGCTCTATGAGGGAGATCCTCCGGGGACTTTGCGTGTCAGATGGTATGAGAGACCGATTTTGACAGGTGATAGACCAAGAAGCTGGTGCTGGAGTTTGGGGTGTTGATTAAAGATAGTTAGCAAGAAAGTATGCCCAAGCAAGTCCTGAAGCAAAAGAATTAATTTCATATCAGTCTCCACACAATCCATCTGGCATTTCTTATATTCATGCCAAAAGCCGGAACTATGGAATCTTTGCACAAAACCTCCTTTCAGTTTATCAGTGAGCCATCCGATGTGAATTTTGGTGGCAAAGTACATGGAGGGGTCGTGATGAAGTGGATTGATCAGGCGGCCTATACCTGTGCTCGTACTTGGGCGGAGAGCTACTGCGTGACGGTCTACGTGGGCGGTATCCGCTTCTACAAGCCCATCAATATCGGTGAGGTGATCAAAGTGGATGCGGCAGTCATACATACCGGCAGTTCCAGTATCCATATTATGGTGGAGGTCTATTCGAGAGGCTTTTCTGATCAGAAGTTTGACAAAAAGACCCATTGCATTATCATTTTTGTAGCAGTGGACGAAAACGGAAATCCCCGGAAAGTCAAACCTTGGACTCCTCAAACTGATCAGGAGATCAAACTTGAAGAATATGCCATGAGACTCAAAACGCTCAGAGAAGAGATTCATGAAGAGATGAGGCCTTTTTTCAATGAAGAATAGGAGGGTTTGGTAGTAGCTCCAAATCTAATTTTACATTCACTATTTTTAACAGTATTTATTTCATTCTCCCTTTGAGTTTGGACTAAAACTTAGTTTATTAGGATGCTAACGATTATTTCGATGAACAACTACCGTATTATTTGCCTCACTTTTTTTGCATGGGGCCTTTTTTCATGTGAGCCGGATGCCGAAAAGCAGGAAGAAATACCGGCTGAGTCTTTTAGAAATGAAGTGGCGGCTACAGAAGTCCACATAGCCAAAGCTGAAAATAAAAGTTTTGACTATCTCATCAATGCGACTGGTAAGCTAGAGGCAGCAGGGCAGGTCAAGGCTGTGATCGAGCAGCCGGGCTACTTGATCGAGCTTCCGGTGAGAGAAGGTCAAGCGGTTTCCAAAGGAGATGTCATCGCCAGACTCGACCCTACAGAGGCTCAGATAAGATTGGAAAAAGCTAAAATAGCTCTCCGAAATGCCCAAGCAACTTTTGAAAATGACAAATTGGGTTTCTCCAGAGATTTCGAATCAGGCGATGAGGAGAGAAAGACCTTTCTTGAAGAGCAATTAAAAGCAAAAAATGGTGTTTTTCTGGCTGAAATAGAACTCCGAGAAGCGCAGCTCAACCTAGATCGATGCATTGTCAAAGCACCGATTTCCGGAAAAATTGCCGATTTGAAATTCAAGCAAGGAAGCTTGGTAGCGACCAATGCTGAACTTTGCGAAATCCTCAGTACTGGCAATCTCGAACTCAAAGTAAATGTGCTGGAATCCGATATTTCGCTCATTTCCATCAATCAAAAGGCAGAAATCTATCCCATTTCCAATACCAAGGAAGCTTTGGAGGGACGTGTTTTGGGTATCAATCCCAAAGTGGATGAAAATGGGCTGGTGCAAGTAGCCATCCGGCTCACCTCGGCCAAAGACCTTTTGCCGGGAATGAATGCTCGGGCGATCATCCGCGCCCCACAATCCAACTCACTGGTGGTGCCCAAAGATGCAGTCGTCTATCGATCCGGTAGAGCGGTGGTCTTCACCATCGAAAACAGCGAGTCCAAGTGGAACTATGTGGAAGTAGGGAAAGACAATGGACAAGAAATCGAAATATTGGAAGGAATCGAAGCGGGGAGTACAGTCATCACGACCAACAATCTTCAATTGGCACATCAGGCTCCAGTCCAAATCGTAACAGAATAAGCGATGGTTCGATTTTTACTAGCCCGACCGATTGCAGTTTTCATGACTTTTTTGGCCTTGATGGTCTTTTCTTTCATCGTCTTCCGAACGCTGCCGATATCTCTTTTGCCTCCGATCGATGTGCCCCAGATCGTAGTCAAAGTATCCTATCCCAATGCTTCCCCAGAAGCTATAGAGCAAAATGTCCTTCGCAATATTCGGGAAGGATTGATCACGCTGAACGGGCTGGAAGATATGGATTCCAAAGCCGGTTCGGAGGTAGGTACGATCCGCTTGACATTTGATTACTCGACGCAGATGGAGCTGGCCTACATCGATGTCAATGAAAAAATAGACCGCATTGCCAATTCACTTCCGGAAGGGATAGCCCGTCCAGAGGTAATCCGGATCAATACTTCGGATATCCCAGTGGCCCGTGTGCAGGTCGTTCCCAAAGAAGGAATTGATGAGATAGAAGTCAGTCTTTTGGCAGAAAATGTTCTAAAGAAAAGAATTGAGCAGTTGCCGGGAGTATCGCTGGTAGATATCAATGGCAAAAAGGAAAGAATCATCACGGTAGAGCCAAAGGAAGCTGATATTCGCGCTTTGGGGATGACTCAGGAAAACCTGATCTCTGCAATTCAGGCGGGAAATACAGAGCTTCCCGGAGTCTCAGTTAAAGACGGTCAATTTCGGTACTATTTGAGATTGGCTACCCGAGTGGACAATCCTACTGATATCGAGAGCCTCCCTGTTTCGGCGCCTTCCGGAGCCATCGTACCACTCAGCAAACTGGCTACTGTCAGCTACCAAAGCAAGGAAATGTTGGGCTATCATTTGTTTGGAGCTCAAGAAGCGCTAGTCATAACCGTACACAAACAAGCTGCGGCAAAAATGAATGAGTTGATTCCAGAGCTCAAAGATGCTTTGGAGCTTTTCAAAGAAGACTATCCCCAAGTGGATTTTGAGTTGACACAGGATCAATCCAATCTCCTCAATGCCGCCATATCCAATTTGCAGACTTCTTTGCTTTTCGGGGGGATTTTTGCTTTTGGGGTGTTGTTTCTTTTTATGAAAGACTATCGCTTACCATTGATTATCGGGGTGAGTTTGCCATCTTCTTTGCTGATCAGCTTTCTGGTTTTCTACTTTTTCAATATTTCCATCAATATCATTTCTCTCTCCGGGCTTGCGCTCGGGATCGGGATGCTGATCGATAATGCCATCATTGTGCTGGATAACATTACCCGGAAGCGGGAAGCTGGTCTGAGTCTTTTCGAGTCATGTGTGCAAGGAGTGGATGAAGTGATGTCTGCCTTGATTTCTTCGGTTTTGACGACACTTTCGGTTTTTGTTCCGCTGGTTTTCCTCAGTGGGATTTCGGGAGCTTTGTTTTTTGATCAGGCGGTGGCCGTGGCAGCGATTCTTTCGGTGTCTTTGGCAGTAGCATTTATTTTATTACCGATGCTGTATTTTCTCTTTTTCAGCAAAAGCAAAAAAGTCGAGGATAGAGAGGAAGGGAAGTTTTTTAGTGGTGTATTGAAAATCTATGAAAAAGGCTACGAAACGGTTTTCGGAAACCGCAAAGCGGCACTTTTGTTCTTTGTGATTCTGATTCCTTTGGGTTTGGCGATTTCTTTGATTTTGCCTTCGGAAGGTCTTCCAAAAATCGATAAGCTGGACAGCACGCTGGATATCAATTGGAATGAGCCTATCTCGGCGATAGAAAACAAAGACCGGGTCGTGGCGCTGATGCGGGAAATGAAGGGCGCCTATTTGCAGGCCGAATCGGATATCGGGGTTCGTCAGTTTTTGTTATTTGATGGGGAAAATTCCATTCAACAATCGCTTTTGTATTTTCTTTTTTCCTCCGAAAGCCAAAAAGAAGAGCAAGTTGCCAAGCTGAAAGCCTATCTCGATAGCAACTATCCAAATGCGGATTACCAGATCGGTGATGCTCCGAATGCCTTTGATCAATTGTTCAACTCCTCATTGCCTTACTACGAAGTCAGATGGAAGGACTTGGCTGCCAAAGAACCTGTCTCGGAGGAAAAAATGGGACCTTGGCTCAGCCAGTTTCCTACTTCAGACTGGGAGCGCGGACCAGGTTTGGAGAAAGAATCTTCGGTAATTTTCACCTTGAAAGCTGAAAAGCTGGCGACTTATAGAATCTCTGTGGAACAGATCCAGTCTCAATTACAAAAGCTATTTGGAAGTTATCTGATCACAGATATTCGGAGATTTGGCGAGGTGACTCCCGTTAGGCTTAAAGAACCGCAGGATAGATTTGAAGACTTGCTGCGAAATACAGAAATAGCCGCATCCGATTCGGCCTATTATACACTGGGTGAGTTTGTGGACTTTCATTACGATGCGCATTATAAGAACGTGACGGCCGATAAAACTGGAATTTACCAATCGGTCTATGTGACTACTGATGATCCGCATGCCCTGCAGTCTCAGTTTTTCCAATGGGGTAATGATAAAAACCTTGGGATTTCCATGGTGGGACAGTATTTCAAGGACCAGGAAAACATCCAGCAATTGGTCGGAATTCTCTTGATTTCGGTTTTGCTGTTGTACTTTATTTTGGCGGCTCAGTTTGAGAGTTTTATTCAGCCGCTGATTGTGGTTTTGACCTTGCCGCTGGGGATAGGCGGAGCGTTTTTAGTTATTCTTCTTGCGGGTTCCTCTCTCAATGTGATGTCTGCAATTGGCTTGGTAGTAATGCTGGGAATCATGGTGAATGATGCGATTCTAAAGATCGACACAATCAATCGACTGAGAAAAGAATATGTGGAAAGCCCGGATGTTTCGCCGGTGGATGCTTTGGAATTAGCCTTGCATAGAGCAGGTCAGATTCGCCTGAAGCCTATCTTGATGACTTCCATCACCACGATTTTGGCATTGATTCCGATTATTTTCAGCGCTGGTTTAGGAGCTGATTTGCAGCGTCCTTTAGTGTATTCGGTGATTGGTGGTTTGACAATCGGGACTCTGACTGCCTTGTATTTTGTGCCTTTGGCCTATTGGTTTTTTGTGTCCAAGAAGAAATTAGAAAAAGCTTGATATGACACCATTTCGGGTTTTAGTTGGATTTGTTGTGCTGGCTATCATGGGGATAGCGGTGATCCCTATGCTTTCGGTAGATTTGAATCCGAGAGATCGGGAGCCGGTTTTGACCATTTCGTATGCCGTCCCGCAATCTTCTCCTGAGATCGTCGAAAAATTGGCTACTTCACCACTCGAGGGGGCCTTTTCTCAGCTATCCGAACTCAAAAAAATCAATTCCGTTTCGAACTACAACGCAGGAAATATTACCCTGCAGTTTGATAAAAAGGCAGATATGGAAATGAAGAAATTTGAGGTTTCTTCACTGATCCGCCAGATTCATCCTCAGCTAGATCCCAAGGTGAGTTTTCCGCTGGTGTACCAATCCGCTCAACAGCGAGACGACCGAAAAACCCCAATTTTGACCTATTCGATGAATGGGCCATTTGCGGCTTTTGAGATCAAAAAGATAGCGGAGGATTTCATCAAGCCATCTTTGACACGCTACGAAGAAGTAGAGGAGGTCTCCGTCAATGGCGCTACAGACCTTCAATTGTTTATCACCTTTGATATCCAAAAGCTTCAGGCTTTTGGGCTGAGCCGTGGAGAGCTTTCCAGTAGAATCTCTCAGGCATTTGGCAGAAGTTTTCCAGGTTCTGTCTTGGATAGTCAGGGCAAAACGCTTTTTGTCCAAGTCGATCGATCACTGGAAGACATGAGTCAGCTCGAGAATCTCAAAGTCGCTCAGGTCAATTCTCAGGATGTCTTGCTTAGAGACGTCGCCAAGTTGACACTGGAGGAGGCCGAGGCTCAATCTTACTTCCGGATCAATGGCAATAACTCTGTCACCATTTCTGTCTTCAATAGAGATGGTGTCAACAAAGTCTTGCTGGCCAAAGATCTGAAAGCTGCTGTGGAAAGCTCCAAATCCCTGCTCCCTGCTGGTTTTGAGATCACGTTGGAAAATGACGATACGGAGTTTTTGGAAAAGGAACTGGATAAAATCTATCAGCGATCCGGCCTATCGGTTTTGATTTTGATCGTCTTTATTTTCCTGATCAATCGCAATCTGAAGTATCTCAGCATTCTCTTTCTGGGAATTGTGATCAATCTCAGCCTTTGTGCGATTATTCTCTATTTCCTCAAAGTTGACATCCATCTCTATTCTCTGGCGGGATTGACGATCAGTTTCGGTCTGATAGTGGACAATGCCATCATCATGATCGATCACCTGCATAAGCATAAAAACAGAAGAGTGTTTTTGGCATTGCTGGCGGCTTCTCTGACTACGATTGCTGCCTTGATGATCGTCTTTTTCCTTCCCGAAGAGGATAGAAAAAACCTGACCGAGTTCTCTATCGTGGTCTCCGTGATGTTGGGGATCAGTTTGCTGATTGCTTTGTTTTTTACCCCGGCATTTTATGAGGTCCTTTTTAAAGAGTCAGTCAAAAAAGGTCGAAAACTGAGCATACCCCAACTCAGGAAAAGAGCCATCAATCTTCATCGCTACGAGCGAGGAATCTCTTGGACAGCCCGCTATCGCAAAACCTTTGTGACCTTCTTAGTATTGCTCTTTGGCTTACCGATATTCTATCTTCCCGCGAATTGGGAAGGTCAGGAATGGTATAACAAGACAGTGGGAAATACTTTCTACCAAGAGGAAATCCGTCCCTATGTAGATCAGGCTTTGGGCGGTTCGTTTCGGATGTTTGTGAGGGGAGTTTTCGAAAAAAGCTCTTACCGGGAAGCGACCAAGACGCGGCTTTATGTGAATTGCCGCTTGCCGTTTGGCAATACCTTGGATCAGATGGATTTCATCATGCGGGAGTTTGAGGCCTACCTCAAAGATGTGGAGGGAATCGAGCAATTTGAAACTTATGTCACTTCGGGCCAGCGGGGAAGTATTGTGATTACGTTCGAAGAAGCCTATGAAAAATCCGCTCTTCCTTACCAGCTCAAAGGCAAACTGTCAGTCAAATCCACAGACTGGAGCGGAGCCCAATGGAATGTCTATGGAGTTGGGCAAGGCTTTTATACAGGGTCTGGCGGAGAAGGATTGATGTCCTATCGGGTGACGATGAAGGGCTACAATTTTGATGAATTGGAGCGTCAGGCCAATATTTTGGCAGAGAAACTTCTCAAGCACAAGCGAATTCAAGAGGTCAATACGAATGAACGACTAGGTTGGGGTGATCCAAAAACAGAGGAATTTGTCTTGCGGCTAGATCAGAATCAAATTGCACTGGGAAAAACCAATCAGTATGAAATCATCACGACCATGCTGGATCTGAGCAAGCCGCAGGGGATGAGCGGTCTTTTGACTTTGGAAGATCAAAACTATGGCATGGTGATCCGAGAGGCCAATTCGCAAAATTTCAGTCGATTTGACTTGGAGCAGAAAGGCCTGGTAGGAGGAAATAATAGAATCTATAAGATCTCGGATTTTGGAGAACTCAAGAAGGAGACGACCACCAACTCTCTCCATAAAGAGGATCGGCAATACATCCGCTCTGTGGCTTTTGAATACATGGGGTCTGGCAAGTTTGGGAATGAATACCTCGAAGAAGTACTGGAAGAAATGAAGCTCATCATGCCTATCGGCTATACGGCGGACAAGCAAACCTGGTCATTTAGCTATGACAAAGCGAAAAGGCAGTATTCTTTGATCGCCTTCCTGATCGTGGGTATTTTCATGATCTGTGCTGTTCTCTTCGAAAACCTCAAACAGCCAGTTTACATCATTGCCATCATTCCGATCAGTTTTATCGGTCTGTTTTTGATCTTTTCACTCTTCGATTTCTACTTTGATCAGGGTGGCTATGCGGCCTTCGTGATGCTGGGAGGGTTGGCGGTGAATGCCGGGATTTTCATCATCAACGATCTGAATAATCGTAGTCAGGGAGCTTATAACCGCAATGTGCTGAAATCTGTAGCAGGCAAAGCCATTCCGATATTGTTGACGATTTTGTCCACTTGTTTTGGATTGATTCCCTTCATCATGGAAGGGCAAAACGAGGTTTTTTGGTTTTCCCTAGCTATCGGGACCATTGGCGGACTGGTATTCAGTATGGTTGGAGTGTTTTGGGTACTACCGGTCTTTTTGTGGAGGAAAGAGCTCGTGAAGTTGCCTTCATCAAGTCAGGTCAAAACCAAAGCAAAGAAAAAGCGAAAACTCTTCTTTTGGAGAAAAAAGAAGAGCTCAGAGGCGAATCAAAATCAAGGATAAATCAAATATTTTTTCCGCATCTCTTTGTATTGACTCAAGCCAGGTTCCCAGCTTGCTCTGATTTCTTCTTCCGAAACACCCGAGATGATTTGCTGACGAAAGTCTCCAGTTCCGATCAGTTTTTCGATGGTTCCCATTTGATTGCTCAGGCTGGAATCGAAGAACTTCTCTTTGTGTGGATGAGCTTTGTAAAGCTCCATGATCCATTTGAAATTGATTTGTCCGCTTTTCCGCAATTCATCGGTGTCAAATTCTCTCAAATCTAAACCATAGCAAACTTGGTCCATAAATAGCGGAGTCTCTGCCATTCCTTTGATCCCCGTAGGAGTGTAAGAAAACTCGTAAATCCCCTTGAGCTCCGGACTTCCCAAAACAGTAAAAGGAGAGTAGGTGCCCCTTCCATGATTTAGGTATACGCCTTCAAACATGCAAGTGGAAGGATACAAAAGCACTGCCTGCTGGGTGTTGAGATTGGGAGATGGAGGTACTGGGAGGGTGTATTCCATGTCATGATGATAATTGGCTACCGGAATGATATGCAGTTTGCATTTCACGCCGTCAGTCAGCCAGCCTTCTCCATTAGCCATCTGAGCAAATTCCGCTACAGTCAAGCCATGCGACATCGGAAGAGGAAACATACCGATTCCCGATTTATATTTCATGTCCAGGATAGGTCCGTCGATGAGATAAGCGTTGGGATTAGGGCGGTCGAGGATCATCAGTTCCTTTCCGTTGGCTGCACAAGCTTCCATCAATCTGGCCAGCGCATTGATATTGGTATAAAATCTCACTCCCACATCCTGCAAATCATAAATCAGAATATCCACATCTGCCAAATCTTCTTTGGAAGGCTTGTTTTTCTTGCCATAGAGAGAAATGATCGGAATTCCCGTTTTGGAGTCTGTTTCGTCGCTTACTTTTTCCCCCGCGCTGACATCGCCTCTGAATCCATGCTCTGGCCCAAAAACTTTGACCACTTGGATTCCCATAGTCAGCAAGCTATCGACCAGGTGAGTTTTTCCAATGATGGCGGTTTGATTGGCCATGATCGCGACTCGCTTTCCTTTGAGAATCGGTAGGTAAAGCTCAGTTTGCTCGGCCCCAGTCCGGATAGAAGGGGTTTGTGCCAAAGTCAGTGATGACATGGAGCCAATGAAGCAGAGAATAATAAGGACTCGGAATGGATTCATATTTTGGGCTAAAGGTTTTAAAAGGATGAATGTTAGATGGATTTTTAAAATAGCGAGAAAAGTTTTAGTTCGAGTCAGTATTTATTTTCAATCCGCTAAAAATAGTTTTGATGGCTTGTCCTATATTTTTAAGATTTCACGACCAATACTTAAAACCCTTTTAACATACCTTTTTATGAAAAACAGTTTGACTCTCTTTTTACCAGCATTTGCTTTGACATTTTTTGCTTGTTCTACTTCTTCAGAAAGCGAAACAGGGACCGAAGGGAATCTCTACCAAGAATTTCACTTTGAAGTAGTGGACTCGTTGGTTGTTGATGCATTGGAGGTGTTGGTTGCTTTGGATTATAATCCTGAGAATGATACCTATTTGCTGAAGGAGCAACGAGAGGGCAATGTTTATGTGGTCAATTCGAAAGGTGAAATTCTGGAGTCGAGAGATTTGGGAGGAGAAGGACCCAATCAAGCCGGGACATTTATGGAAGGAACATTTACAGGAATGGATGGGTTTGTTTTTAAGGAATTGTCTCCTACTATGGATTTTCATCAGTACGATTCAGACTTTCAGAAAGTAAAAGTTCACCAGGGAGCAGCTTTGGGACTCAATGCCTTAGTGATCGATTATTATCGACAAACTTTCGAATACTTGACTATGGAAGGTAAACCCTATCTCTTTGGAGAGGAGATCAATGGCTATGAAGGCGGGGAAATCAAGGGGGATAAAATCGGGGCTGAGTTTTATGAACGAGCTACTACTGGTTTCTTGATAGACTTGTCGCAGGATTCTCTCCAGAGATTTACTCTTTTTGCGGATGACTGGAAGGCTAAAAAGGAAGGTGCTTGGATCGGCAATAGCTTGCCTAGCATCTCCTTTGATCACAGCTCTCAGACGGCCTTTGTACTACCTTCCAAAGGGAATCAGTTAAGTTTTTACAAATTGGGCAAAAAGGGATTGGTGTTTGAGAAAAGCATCGAACTGCTACATCCAGACCGGGATGATGCTATCCCCAACCCTGATCAGGACGGATTGACTTATCCAAGTTTAGATAATGTCAGAAATTTGGGGGAATACCAGTTGGTTTCCTTCAATACTGCAGTGCCAGAGGATATTTTGAATGGCATCAAAGCCAAAGCTGGCGAGGAATATTACCGGGATCCGGAGTTTTCTCAGGCGGTGAAAACCTATAGAAAGGAACGATTTATTTTGATTAAAGAAGGGAAGCAAGTTGGAGTGATCAATGGAACTCCCGAGGAAGGCAGAATCAATCTCGGGCTTCCAGATGGAAAAGTTTTGGTCAAGGCTGGTGAGGGAGAAGAAGAGCGGGATTACAACCTGTTTTATGTGATGAAACTGGTTAGAGACTAGCTCGATAGCACTTGTTTTTTGCCTAATAGATGAATAGATTAGGTGAAAATATTTTTATGAAAAAAATCTTTGTTTTACCTTTTTTGAGCCTTTTCGCTTGTAGCACAGCTATTGAAAATCAAGTTTCCAAAACCTATGCAATTGAGGAGATTCCGATTTCATCAGAAAAATTACAGATAGAAAAAGTCATTTTGTTGGAAGGAAGTGGAGAAGAATTCCTAGGAGCTGAATTGAAAACACTCCTTACCCCTGAAGGTATTTTTGTTTCCAACTATGACCGTCCGGCCTTTATTCATCATTTTGATCGGAAAGGAACGTATTTGGGGCCCATTGTGAAAGTGGGCGATGGGCCAGGTCAGGTAAAGCGATTTGAAGAGTTTCGGGTGAGCGGTGATTCCCTGCTGGTCAATGTCGGGATGGGAGATCATGAGGAGTTGGTATATTTTTCCATTTCCGGTCATGAGCAATTGAAAAAGGTTGAGACTGAAGCTTCGGGTTTTTCTTTTTATCCCAATTCTGATGGGACTTTTTGGTTTTATTCGGGATTGAATAGGGCAGTCGGCGACTATCGACTTCAGCGTCTAGATGCCGAGGGGAAAATCAGCCAGAAGTGGATGTACAATGACTTTTCTGAGTCTCTGATTCCATTTATGGAAAAGTCTATTTTCGAAGGAGATGAACGATTGCTGGTTCGAGATCCGCTTTTTCCGATAGTAAATCAGATTGGAACAGATACACTAGAGCTAGCCTATCAATTTGACTTTGGGTCTTATTCCTTGCCCGCAGAAATATGGGAAATTGAGGATCCCATGCAATGGTTTGAGCGGATCAACTCCAATGGTTTTGGAGATCTTAATAAGCTTTTTGAAAATGAAGATTTTTTTGTCGGAGATTTTGTCTTTCAAAGAGATCGAGAGAGAAGCAGGAAATTGCTGGTGATCAATCGGCGGACAGAAGATGCCCGAATCTATGAAGTGGATGAAGAAAAAGAGCCCCATTATTATTCTCCGATAGCTTTGGAAGGGGATCATTTGCTATTTATCGCATATGCTCCGGCACTGATTGAGGTCCTGGAGGAGCTTCCCGCTAGTGATGAAGTCAAAGCTCAATTGAAGGAATTGAAGGAAGAGTCCAACCCTGTGATCATCTATGCGAGCTTGGAGAAATAGCCTGATTCTAGTTCTGCTCATCGCGATTTGTTTCCTGCTCGTGCACGTAAACCGAAAAGAAAGTGCGCAATCTGTACACAAGACGATACATCATTGTACTAGCTGTGATTGGGTTCCCGGAGTCGATGGGAAAAATTTTGAACCAAGCTGGTTTCTTGCAAAATATCAGATTGTCATTTATTCAAAGAGTCTTGAATGGGACTTGGCTACCTTCAATCTTGATTGGGAAGAGGTAAAGCGTAGGTTTCCTCAGGTTCAATTGGTCTTTGTATATGGTGGTAAAAGCAAACAAAAACTAGAGGCTTGGATTGTCGAAAAACAATTTTCAGACCCTGTTATATTTGATCCCAAAGGTGATTTTCAGACGAAAAATATAGAAGGTAACAATACAGGAATCGTGTTTAACCTAAAGGATGGTGAAGTCCAAGGCTTAATGAGTCCTACTTTTGGAGAGGATTATTATTCCTTTTTGGAGGAAATGACTCGATGATTCAGTTTTTCTAATTTATTAAAATGAGATGTAAGAGTTCGGCGAACATGATCAAAAAACCTCCTGTCACTTTTTGTAAATCGGTACTTTCAGGCCGATGTAGAAATCCGCAGATTGACTAGATTTTGATAGCAAATTGGTCATCAAGGAGCCCGATCCTATCGTAAGAGGGCCTGCTCTCAGACCAAGTCCCCAATACACTCCTTTAGCATACTCTCTGAAACTTACCGGGCTATAGACACTGATCCATCTAGTTTCGAATCGAGGCGTGATCGTGAACTGATTGAGAAGCTGGGTAACGGGTATTTCTTGATGCTTTTTGACGGAAAGACTTCCGTGCAGATTGACATAAAACCTCTGTACAACAAGATAGTCTGCAAACAGCTGTAAGGAGGTTGGCAATGCCAATTTGATATCCTGAATCCGCTCCGTGCCTTCGTAATTGTCTTCCAAAACTTCTTCCAAATCCTTTTCCAAAAACTCATCGATTGGGACACTTGCATTGGCATCGTATGAGTAGGTGTTGCCAGATTTATAGTTGATGGAGCCCAGATCCATCAGAGATATGCCTACTTGTAGTTTGTGCCCTTGCAAAGCATAAGGGTCGAGTGTAGACTCGTTCAGTTGGAAAATAAACCCCAGATCGGCTCCAAAACCAGCTTGTAAATCGGAAAAGCCAATGTCTTCCGAATCAAATCCTGATGTGTATCCATAGTGAAACTGGCCACTGGTATTGATCAGGTCGGTGGAGGAGCTGTATTGAGCACCCAGTACCTGACTACTGCCATAGACACCTCCAGCGCCCATTAAATACTTAAGAGTCAAGCCTCCTTTAAGTACATAGTCTCTATCGTCGATTAGAATTCTCCCATAGCTCAGGCCGATTTCACCCCAGACATGGATCAGTCCGTGGAGGTCTTCCATAGAGAGAGAGAAATCATCGATTTCAGAATTTTCATCGTTGAGAACCTGATAGAATTCTCCGCCGATATTGTTGAGATTGAAAAAACCTCTGAATCTGCTACTCAAGGCGATACTATTGTAATCACCAATATTGAGAAGTACCGCAGGCCCTAGAATGTCCATATTTCCCACAAAGTTGTTTTGATCCTGTGCGTCAATGATCACGTCGTCGTCAAATTGCACTCCATCGTCCAACTTGCTCACATCGGAAAGATTGATCGAAGCATAATCATTGGAAACAATTCCGCTGGACGATATTAAGTTGATGTCCAGTTTCAATTTGGAGTCCACTATTCCTGCTGGATTGGTTAGGAGGAAATTCACCCCGGATCGTCCATCGATGGTCGCTCCCGTGAAGCTTTGGGAAAAAGCTACAGCCGAGAAAAGTGTGAAAGCAGCCACTAAAGCTGTTTTTTTAAAAAGAAAATGCATGATGTACGTGTAGTGAGTTAGAAATCGACTAAAGTGTGAAGTTTATTCCTGAATCGGTTTTTGGGTAAAAATTGCTGCTCTAGGCTAGAGGCAAAAGGAACTGGCGTATCCAGACTGCCTACTCTCATGACCGGGGCATCCAAGTGCTGAAAGAGATGTTCTGAGATCCAAGCACATATTTCGGCGCCAATTCCCCCAGTCAAGGTATCTTCTTGCAAGAAAATGACTTTTCCTGTTTTTTCCACGGTTTTTTTCACTGCATCCCTATCCCAAGGCAAGAGCGTGCGTAGATCAAGTATGTCCGCAGAAATTCCTAATTCACCTACGATTTCTTTAGCCCAATGAACTCCCATGCCATAGGTGATGATGGAGGCTTGGCTTCCTTCTTGGACAAGCTTTGCTTTTCCGATTTCCAAGGTGTAGTACTCATCCGGTATTTCTTCGGAAATGGAGCGGTAGAGCCCTTTGTGCTCAAAAAAGAGGTAAGGATTGGGATCTTCAATTGCTGCATTGAGTAATCCTTTCGCATCGTAAGGACTGGATGGATAGATGATTTTCAGGCCCGGCGTGTGGAAAAACCAAGCCTCATTGGATTGGGAATGAAACGGTCCTGCTGCTACTCCGGCTCCTGTAGGCATGCGGATGAGGACGTCTGCATTTTGACCCCAGCGATAGTGGATTTTAGCCAGGTTGTTGACGATCTGATTGAAACCTACCGAGACAAAATCTGCAAACTGCATCTCTACCATGGCTTTGTGGCCTTGGATAGCAAGTCCCAATGCCGCGCCGATAATCGCACTTTCGCAGAGGGGCGTGTTTCTGACTCTTTCTCCTCCAAACTGAGATTTGAAACCCTCTGTCACTTTGAATACGCCGCCATATTCTCCGATATCCTGTCCCATAAGTACGAGCTTGGGAAATCGCTCCATGGATTGCCGCAATCCATCTGAAATCGCATCCACAAAGCGTCTCTCTGATTTGGCCGTGCTCTTGGGAGAAGTTAATTTTTGCTCAAAAGGAAAATAAACATCGGAAAGCTCTTCTTCTAAGGTTGGATTAATTACGGGCTCTGCAAAGGCAATTTCCAAAGCCGAATTGATGGAATCTCTCGCGGCTTGATTGATGGTTTCTTTTGTTTCTAGATCTAAAACGCCTAGCACTTCCAGGTAATTTTCATATGTGTCGATTGGGTCTAATTTCCCCCAGTCTTCCATGAGATTTTTGGGGACATATTTAGTGCCTGAGGCTTCCTCATGTCCACGCATCCGGAAGGTGATCGCCTCAATGAGTACAGGACGTGGGTTTTTTCGAATGTCTTCAGCTACTCTTGAAATGGTTTGATAGACATCTAGGACATTGTTGCCTTCTACCTGAATGGCCTCTATGCCATATCCTGGACCTTTGTCAGTGAAGTTTTTGAAAGCAAACTGCTCCTCACTGGGCGTGGAAAGCCCATAGCCATTGTGCTCGATGACGAAAATCACAGGGAGTTTCCATACAGCCGCCACGTTGAGTCCTTCGTGGAAGTCACCCTCCGAACTGGCGCCGTCCCCGGAGAAAACCAGAGAGACCTTCTTTTCTTCCTGGAGCTTATGTGCCAAAGCAATCCCATCGGCAATTGCAAGCTGCGGTCCCAAGTGGGAAATCATTCCCACGATATGATGCTCCATAGATCCGAAATGGAAGGATCTGTCGCGACCTTTGGTGAAGCCTGACTTTTTTCCCTGAAACTGAGCAAAGAGCCGTTCCAAGGGAATATGTCTTCCCGTGAAAATCCCCAAGTTTCTATGCATGGGAAGTATGAATTCGTCCGGCTGAAGTGCACAAACAGCTCCAATTGAAATCGCTTCCTGTCCCCAGCCGCTAAACCATTTGGAAATCTTGCCCTGTCTGAGTAGGATCAGCATTTTTTCTTCTATCCGTCGAGGCAAAACCAGGCTGCGATACAGGTCTAAAAGCACCTCATCACTGAGGTCTTTTCTGTCAAAATTCAATTGTAAAGTCGATAAAGTGCTAGAGTCCATGTGCTTGGGTTTACTTTTCTAAGGTACACTTTGAGCGGAAGATTTCAAGGGATTGGGAAGGGATATTCTTGCAAGAGTGCCCCGGAATAATCCGGGGCTAAAAATGTAATGCAAGGAGTTAAAAAATTTGCTGTACGGGTTCAAAATTAGGTAAAAGCCCTTCAGTGGGTGCTTTTGAGGCGTTAAGCTTGTTTTAATAAAAAAATAGTCCAGTTGATGATAAGATAATATTGAGGAAGTTTAGGGCATATGTCGTATGGCTATTCGCCTAAGGTTTATGGAGTTTTGAAAGAAAAAGCTATGAAGAAATTGATCCCTCTCGGTTGTTTTGTGCTGATGCTAGGACTGGCTGCCTGTGATAAAAATGAGGACGAAGACCCACAAATGGGAGATTGTCCGGTTGGAAAGATGTGCTTTGAGCTCAATGGCTCGGATATTCAGGTAGATGCTGTCTGGTATGAAATCAATGATCAGAGAACCCGTATTTATTATGAGAATGGTTCTGGCACCGCCTACGAAAATATTGAGTTGGATTTTTATGGGAGCTCCCAAGGAGATTTTTCCTTCGTTCCTTCCAGTGCAGTTTCTGGGGAAGCCACTTTTGAATATTTCAAAGCAGACGGATCGGGTGGAGTCAGAGCGGAAAGCGGGATGCTCACTCTTACAAAAAGTGGAGATACTATTTCAGGTGAGTTTACTTTGTCTGGAAAGGACCCGAATGGAACTACAGTATCGCTCCAAACTGGAGTCATCAATCAAGTGCCCATCAAGTAGCGTTCTTATAGCTTAAACTCAAACACGATGTCATCCATCACATAGCCTTGTCCTATGTTGATGACTTCGCGGCGAATTTCATAAAAGCCATAGCGCTGGTAAAAATTGATTGCAGGCTGATTGTATTGATTGACATTGAGCAGGAGATGGCTTTGTTGATTTTCCAGTGCGGTTTTTTTGATTTGCGCAAAGAGAAGCTTCCCGATTCCCTTTCCTTGAGCCTCAGGCAAGATGTAGATTTTATGGATTTTGATTTTATGAGGCTCGTAGTTCGCCTGGATACCTGTAAAACCCAATGGGATTTCCTCTGATTTGGCTAGGAAAAAGTGATGGCCCTCGTCCATTTGCTTTTCCAAAGTCTCAAGACTGTACATCCAGTTGAGCATGTAGCTAATTTGCTCAGGAGAAAGAACTTCACCAAAGGTGTCTGGCCAAGTTTTGTGGGCGATTTCCCGAACTAGGATCAGGTCTTCTTTTTGAGCAGGGACTATCTCTATCATTTTGTTTTTTGGTCTAAAATAGAGAAACCGACCCAAAGTAAAGTCGGTTCTCAGTATTGATATTAATATGCTATATGAATATGGGCTTTTCCAACCTCCCAAATCCCTAGGAATCTTTACTGATCGATAAAGTTGCGATCATTCAAATCGTTTGATGAATACAGGTTTAATTTACTGTTGAAGTGCTTATTGTGTATTCATCTACAACTTTTAATGTTAACAAACTAATTTCAAGTACGTCAAACATTTTTTTGTCCGATTTCAAAGTTCTCGGGAATTTAAAAACCCAATTGAGTGATTTAGAATCGTCTCGAAATTTCAGATCAGTTTCAAATTTGTATGTCCAATAGCCTCTCGCGTTGGCTTGATTTAATGCAACTTTTACAATTTTATTAGGTGATGGAAAGTGGGACAAATTAGAGTATCCTTTTCTTGGCCAATTTGTTCTCAGGAGTTGACCATATTCATCAAGTCGCATTTGTAAGAAATACCTTTTAATTCCAATAGTTGTGTCGCTTAAAACATAGTTTAAATCGTAGTATGGTACCAGCCAATGATAGCTAGAAGACTTTCTATTGGTTTCAGAAAAGTAACCTTTCAGATCTACTTGTTGGCCATGTGAAAAAGAGATATTCTTTACGTTGTCACCAAACATAACTGTTAAGTATTCCTCTAAAGCAGTTTGAATTTCATTTGGAAGATCACCTTCAGATTCAATTATTTTGGAATATTTTCCATAATAAGAAAAACCGTTGAAAGGTTGATCTACGAGAATTTGTTGCCCCTTTAAATCAGTAAACCAAATTGTCGCTAATATCAGGACTAAGATGTTTTTCAAATCCCTAGAGTCTTTAACTTATTATATATAATAAACTCTAAACATTTTCAGGGTCAGGATGAACATAAGGAGCTCGGTAAGGCCGTGTGAGTTTGGCAGTCGCTTCTGGATCTCCGATGATGGTTCTGGTTTTTGGATCGTACTTCAAAGCTCTGCCTCCCAGATCCATGGAGATATTTGCCAAAATACAAGAGGCTGTAGAAATATGCCCTTCCTCAATATCGGCTATCGGCAAGGTGCCTTTGTCGATAGCTTCCAGCCAGTTTTTCATATGAAGACGAGTGGCAGGAGCTGCATTTAGTTCGATTCTATCTTCATTGACATCTTCCGGATATTCTTCTCTTTCGTAGACCACATCGTAGTGCACGGGTTCATCACCATCTCCGTAAGGATAAAAATCCGCTTGCATCGTACTTCCTGCGAGCATTCCTTTTTCACCATAGATTTTGAAGGCCCATGGATATTCGGGATCGGTAGGATTGCCCCATGTTCTATGTTGCCAGACTACGTTGAGCTCAGGGTATTCGAAAATTGCAGTTTGCGTATCTGAGATGTTGGACTTGCCTTCTTTCTGTACATAGATCCCGCCAGTAGATGTGATTTGAGTTGGCCAGCCAAGTTTTAGCATCCAGCGGACAGTATCCAGCATGTGTACACACATATCGCCAGTGATACCATTGCCGTACTCGATGAATGTTCTCCACCAGCGAATATGCGGCAGTCCATCATAAGGTCTCAAAGGCGCGGGTCCTGTCCAAAGGTCGTAATTGAAAAAGTCAGGGACAGCCTCTTGTGGAGGGTTGCCATTAGCGCGCATGTGGTAATAGCAGCATACTTCGGCATGAGAGATTTTGCCCAGTTTGCCAGTGTCAATGATTTCTTTTTTGGCTTGGATAAGGTGTGGTGTCGATTTTCGCTGCGTACCTACCTGTACTTTTTTCTTATATTTTCTGGCTGCTGCCACCATGGCTTCGCCTTCGATGACATCTACAGAGATGGGTTTTTGCACGTAGACATGAGCTCCTGCTTTGAGTGCATCGATAGCCATCAGGGCATGCCAGTGATCAGGAGAGCCAATGAGTACAACTTCGGGTTTTTCTTTTTCCAAAAGCTCTTTGTAGTCCTCGTAGAGGGCAGGTACTTTGCCTGACTTTTGTCGTTCGGAGACTAGCTTGCCGGCAGCTTCAAGAATATTCCGGTCCGGATCACAGAGACCGACTACTTCCACATCAGCAACTTGGATCAGTCGAAAAAGATCGGATTTTCCATACCAGCCGGTGCCGATGAGTGCGACTCGGATAGGGCCTTCCTGGTCCTTGAAATCCATGCCGAGAAGTCCAAAACTGGCCAAAGTCATGAGTGCGGAGGATCCTTTGAGAAAATCCCGTCGGTTGAATTGATTCATAGGTTTTTGGGTTTGAGATGATTGAGAAAAACAAGATACAAAAAGAGCTCAATTCCCCAAACGGCCTTGGGATGGGTGGAAGGAAAGAATTAGGCATAAAAAAACTCAGACTTAATAGCCTGAGTTCTTGGTGATGAAGTTTAGAGTTTTACGCCGAATCTTTGACCCAATTCTGATAAATCTTTGACTACGGGATCGAGCAAAGGAATCCCATTTGTTTTTCTATACTCCTCCAGCTCCCGCTCTGGGTCTCCAGGGATCAATACTTTTTCATTTCCCGGAGTGGTCTCAGCAGATCTGAATCGCTTGATCCAGTTGTCCATATGGGACTTGAATTCGTTGGCGGGACGGAAGGCATCTACTCTCATTGCTCCAAAGAAATGGCCGATTCCTTCTCCCACAGGATTGGGGTCTGGCTCCAGAAACGCTACAAAAGGTGGAACCCATGGGCCATAGTTGGCACCTGAAAGTACAGCAGAAAAGATGTCGACAATAGAGCCCAAGGCATAGCCTTTGTGTGAGCCATGCTCTCTGTCTCCTCCCAATGGTAAAAGTGCGCCACCATCTTTGACTCCATTGGAGGATGTGGTGCTATTACCATCCTTGTCCTGAACCCATCCTTGCGGAGCATCTTCACCTTTTCTTTGCAAAATTTCCAATTTTCCATTGGCTGCTGTCGTAGTCGCCATGTCTGCCACAAAGGGAGGTTCTTGATCGGCAGGGATAGCTACTGAGATAGGGTTGGTTCCCAAAAGTCTTTCCTTCGAAAAAGTAGGGCTGACTAGTGGGCTTGCGTTTGTCAAAGAGATGCCGATCATATCATGCTCTAGGGCCATCATCGCGTGGTAGCCTGCAATCCCATAATGATTCGAGTTTTTGACAGAAACCCATCCAGTTCCAGCTTTGCTTGCTTTTTCGATAGCCACATTCATGGCATAAGGAGCTACGACGAGTCCGAGACCTTTGTCCCCATCCACGACAGCGGTCGAAGGGGTTTCATGGACTACTTTGATGTTTGGGTTGGTGTTGATCCTTCCTTTTTCCCAAAGTCTGACATAGCCTGAAAGACGCGCTACACCATGGCTGTCCACGCCGCGCATATCTGCTGAAAGCAGCACGTCGGCGCCGATTTGCGCATGTACTTCGGGACAACCGATTTTGAGTAGCATGTCATGAGTAAACTTATAAAGTTGTTCGTAAGAAAAGGTGCTCATAGAAGTAAAAGTCTTTGTGGGTGTCACAAAGATACAAGGTATCGGAAAGAAATGGGAGAGTTAAGGGGCCGGGACCTCTTTCAGAAGTGAAGAAATCGCTCCTTCTTTCAAAGCGTAGTGAGAGCAAGTGATAGACTCGACAGGAATATATCTCAGGATAAAATCGATCAAAGTAGACGCAACCACGATCATGTCTACCCGCATCGGGATCATTCCTGGGATTTTCAGACGCTCTTCTCGATCCATGGTCAGAAGCATTTGATGGATACGGTGAAACTCTTCGGAAGGAAGCTCGAATGCATGCTGCCCGGTGAGCTTGCACTGGAGCATGGACTCGTAGTAAATATCAGTCAGGGTGTCAAAGGTGCCTGAGGCCCCGACCAAGCTGGTAGGACGATATTCCTGAATAACTTCTAAAAGCGGCTGAAGTTTCTCTTCCAAATAAGAGTAGAGTCGGATGACTTCTTCGGGGAGAATGGGATCATGATGATGAAATAGCTCCAATAATCTCTGCCCGCCGATTTCAAAGCTCTCTTTCCAAAATGCTTCTTGAGAGGTGCCGATGATAAACTCTACAGAGCCACCACCTATGTCCATCATGAGTTCTGTTTGACCATTGAGTGAACCGGATAGCTTGATTCCTTCATAGATCAGCTGGGCTTCTTGCTTACCCGAGATGACATTGATATCGATGTCCAAGGATTTTTTTACTTCTTGGACAAATTCACTCCCGTTTTTCGCATTGCGGACTGCGCTAGTGGCAAAGGCAAAAATATGCTGGATTTTCTCTCCGTCGATGAGATTGCGAAAGTGGCGAAGAGTATGGTGGGCACGTTTAAGTGCGTCAGGTGCGATTTGATCTTGATTGATGCCGCCCTGTCCCAGCTTCACAGGGATTTTTTCCTTGTAAATTGTCTTAAAATCTCCGTTGCTGATCTCTACCAATACCAGATGAAATGTATTGGTTCCCATGTCAATCACCGCCGCCTTTCGGGTACTCATATGCTCCAAAATTTAGGTTGGGCGAATATAGAAAGTTATTCCATAATGCAAGGTTTATCTTTTGTTTAATTCCCTGTTATTTTTTTGAGTTGCAAGCAGATGTTTCAAAGTCTTGATCGAAAATTTTCAGCCTAACCAAAGCCTGTTATATTTGGCTAAGCCTAAATGAATTTTTATGGAAAATCAGAATAAACCCATCTATACCGCTTCTTCCAATGAGGAAAAAACAGCCCTGCTCCACAAGAAAAATGCTGAGGCGCTGCTAGGAGGAGGAGAGAAAAGAATAGAAGCTCAACATAAAAAAGGGAAATTGACCGCCCGGGAGCGGATCGATCTTTTGATGGACGAAGGATCATTTCAGGAGATAGATAAGTTTGTCATGCATCGAGCCAAGGATTTTGGCTTGGATAAGGAGCATTATTTGGGTGACGGAGTTGTGACAGGTTATGGAGAGGTAAATGGTCGATTAGTCTATGTGTTTTCTCAGGATTTTACGGTTTTTGGAGGGTCGCTATCTGAGACCCATGCGGAAAAGATCTGCAAAATCATGGATATGGCCTTGAAAAATGGTGCGCCAGTCATCGGATTGAACGACTCTGGTGGCGCTAGGATTCAGGAGGGAGTGAACTCTCTAGGAGGCTATGCAGATATCTTTTATCGAAATACCCTAGCGTCCGGCGTGGTGCCACAGCTATCAGCGATCATGGGTCCATGTGCTGGAGGAGCGGTTTATTCTCCTGCGATCACGGACTTCATTCTAATGGTGGAAAATACCTCCTATATGTTTGTGACTGGTCCAAACGTCGTCAAAACGGTGACACAAGAAAATGTTACTGCAGAGGAATTGGGAGGAGCATCTGCCCATAGCACCAAATCAGGAGTGACTCATTTTTCCTGCAAAAATGAAGTGGAGTGTATTCGACATATCAAAAGTTTGCTGTCCTATATGCCCCAAAACTGCGAAGAAACAGCTCCGATTTACCCGTATGAATTATTGGAGGACGAAACTCGAGAGATCCTTGATGCTTTGATCCCAGAAAACGCGAACCATCCATACGATATCCGAGAAGTGGTTGCAGGAATCGTAGATTCAGATTCCTTTTTGGAAGTGCATGAAAACTATGCAGATAATATAGTCGTTGGTTTTGCTCGGATAGCTGGTAGAAGTATTGGAATCGTCGGAAATCAACCGCAATCCATGGCAGGAGTATTAGATAATCATGCCTCTATCAAAGCCGCTCGATTTGTTCGTTTTTGCGATAGCTTCAATGTCCCTTTGTTGGTGCTGGTAGATGTTCCGGGCTTTTTGCCGGGAACAGATCAGGAATGGAACGGCATCATCACCAATGGAGCGAAATTATTGTATGCCTTCTCAGAGGCCACCGTGCCTAGAATCACCGTGATCACCCGAAAAGCATACGGTGGAGCCTATGATGTGATGAACTCCAAGCATATCGGAGCGGATATGAATTTCGCCTGGCCGACGGCTGAGATTGCAGTGATGGGAGCCAAAGGAGCCTCAGAAATCATTTTCAAAAAAGAGATAGCCGAAGCTGAAAATCCGGAGGAGAAACTTCAGGAGAAAGTCGATGATTACACCGCCAAATTTGCAAACCCTTATCGGGCAGCCCATCGCGGATTTATCGATGAGGTGATTGTCCCATCTGAAACCAGAACCAAACTCATCAAAGCTTTCAAAATGCTTGAAAACAAGGTGGATAAGCTGCCTAGGAAGAAGCATGGGAATATACCTCTTTAATTTGTCGACAGACCACGGCCCAAAGCCCACTGCCTTCCGATTCAAGAGTTTAATTGTAACTTTATTTTGTCAAAATATTTCTAAGGTAATCAAAATGGCATTTAAGTTTGAAAAACTGAGAGTGTGGGAACTTGCGATTGAACTGACTTTGGATGTCAATAGGCTAATTAAGAGTTTTCCTTCAGAGGAGAAATTTGTTTTGGCTCAACAAATCCAACGAGCGGCTGATTCTGTCGCATTAAATATCGCTGAAGGTTCTACTGGGCAATGCAATGCCGAATACAAGAGATTTTTGGGGTATTCGATTCGATCTGGAATTGAGGTGGTGAGTTGCCTTTATTTAGGAAGGAAAAGAGGGATAATCAATGAAAGTGATTTTCAAAAAAACTATGAGTCCTACGATTTATTAATTACCAAAATACAAGCATTAAGAAATTCTATTAATTAAACTACCACCAACTGTGGGCTGTCGTCCGTGGACTGTGGTCAATATTATGAGCAAAAATACAAAAGACGAATCGTCTAACTTCCTCTACACCTACCTCAACAACGCCTCCCCGACAGGCTTTGAAGCTTCGGGCCAGCAAATTTGGCTTGACTATATCCGGCCATTTGTAGATTCTCATTTCACAGATAATTATGGAACCGCCGTTGGGGTGATCAATCCTGAGGCCGATTATAAATTTGTGATCGAGGCTCATGCCGATGAGATCAGCTGGTTTGTCAATTATATCAAAGATGACGGCTATATCTACGTTCGGAGAAACGGTGGCTCGGATCATATGATCGCGCCATCTATGCGCGTCAATATTCACACGGATAAAGATGTTCTACCAGGAGTGTTTGGCTGGCCTGCTATCCATGTGAGAAAAGATGGGAAAGAAGATACTCCTACTTTGGACAATATCTTTATCGATGTAGGAGCTAGATCCAAAGAAGAGGTAGAGGAAATGGGGATCCACGTAGGCTGTGTGATCACTTTCAAAGACGAACTGACCGAATTGAATAATAAATTCTACACCGGCCGTGCCTTGGACAATAGAATTGGTGGCTATATGATAGCTCAGGTAGCCCGTAAAATCAAAGAATCTGGGGTCAAACTTCCATTTGGCTTATATGTGGTCAATGCGGTGCAGGAGGAGATTGGACTGAGGGGGGCTGAAATGATCGCGCATCGGATCAAACCCAATGCAGCCATCATTACAGATGTTTGCCATGATACTACCGCTCCTTTATATAATAAGGTGGTAAGTGGAGATCTTTCTGCTGGCAAAGGACCAGTTTTGCCAGTTGGGGCTTCGGTACACAAGAAGCTACTGGATTTGATTATTGCCACAGCAAAAGAAAAAGATATTCCTTTTCAGAGATCTACAGCATCCCGATCTACTGGAACCGATACCGATGCATTTGCTTACTCCAACGAAGGAGTTCCTTCGGCTTTGATTTCACTTCCTTTGAAATATATGCATACTACCGTAGAGACGGCTAGTAAAGAGGATATAGAGCAAGTGATTCAGTTGATGTATGAGTTTCTGATCGGATTTGATCCTTCTTTTGATTTCAGATATGTCCAATAAATAACACAGAAAAGAGCCTGCCACTAGTCGCGAAACAGATTGGTTGGCTCTTTTCGACATTCCCTAAATGCTTTTTATAGATCAATTAGGCCATTCTGTTTTTTTGGAAAAAGTGCCGCGTCGCATCATCTCTCTCGTTCCCTCTCAGACTGAGTTGTTGGTGGATCTAGGATTGGAAGAAAATATTGTGGGTGTTACGAAGTTTTGTATTCATCCATCTCATATCAAAAAGGAGAAAACAATAGTAGGAGGAACCAAAACTTATCATTTTGACATCATCCAAAAGCTTCAGCCTGATTTGATCATCGGTAATAAAGAAGAGAATGATCGAGAAGGGATAGAGCGGTTACAGGAAAATTACCCGGTTTGGATGAGTGATATCTCTACTATCGATGAATCCATTCAGATGATTGGTATGTTGGGTGATTTGCTCGGAGTGGAGCAAAAGGCCTTTGAAATAGCCGAAAAGGTAAAAAAGGACCTTGGGGAATATTTGCCCAACAAAGGAACAGCAGTCTATCTGATATGGAATGATCCTGTGATGGTAGCGGGGAAAGATACTTTTATAGATGAGATGATGGCTGTGAGTGGGTTTGAAAACCTGATGAAGGATAGTCGCTATCCAGTGTTGACACTTCAAGAACTGAAAGACTTGGCCCCCGAATTCCTGTTGTTAAGCTCGGAACCTTTTCCATTTAAGGAGCGACATTTGTCTTTTTTTCAACAGGAACTACCACATAGTAGAATCATGCTAGTGGACGGCGAATTGTTTTCTTGGTATGGAACCCGACTACTGAAAAGTAGGAAGTATTTCGAAAGTCTCGTTTGAGAGAGGGAAAACGTTGGATTTTCCGCTCATGAAAAATTTTATTTTCTTCCATGACTTTTTTAAAATTTTAAGGTAACTTTCAGTCTTAAACACCATTTACTATGAAAAAATCGAGAATAGCCTGGGTAGCATTGGTTGCTTTGGCTTGGGCCTGTGGTCCAAAACCCGCTGAGGATACAGCCGAGGAGGTCGTAGCAGAAGAAGTTGTGATGGATAATTCTCTGACAGAGGAAGAAAAAGCCGAAGGATGGATGCTTCTATTTGATGGAGAATCCTTGGATGGCTGGAGAGCATTCAATGCTGATACATTGCCTGCCAATTGGATAGTCGAAGATGGAGTGATGAAAGGACTCGGTGCTACGGGTGGAGAAGATTTTGGCGGAGATATTGTTTTTGGAGGAATGGAGTTTGAGGAGTTTGAAATGGAATTTACCTGGAAAATCTCTCCGGGCGGAAATAGCGGGGTTTTTTACCATGTGGTAGAAGGACCGGATTACAAGGCTCCTTATTATACAGGTCCCGAATATCAGGTAATTGATCAATTGGGTTTCCCGCAGCCTTTGGAAGATTGGCAGTCATTAGCTGCTGACTATGCCATGTACGTTCCCGATTTCGAGGGAGTGGTCAAAGAGGCAGGTGAGTGGAACACTTCCAAGATTGTATTCAGTGAAGAAGGTGCGAGCTACTGGTTGAATGGAAAGAAAACAGTGGAATTTGTACCATACTCTGAAGATTGGGAAGCCAAGAGGAATTCCGGCAAGTGGGAAGAGTTCCCGGATTATAAAATTGCTAAAAAAGGCCTGATAGCACTTCAGGATCATGGCGATCCTGTTTGGTTTAAGAATATTAAAATTAGAACACTATGAGAAAACTACTCGTTTTGACCCTGTTACTGGCTTCGGTCCAGCTTTCTTTTGCACAGAAAAAAGAAAAACTTTTCAATGGTAAAAACCTAAACGGCTGGGTGATTTACGGTACTGAGAAATGGTATGTGGAAGATGGATTGCTGGTATCTGAAAGCGGTCCGGACAAAGGTTACGGATATTTGGGTACCGAAGAAGAGTACGATGATTTCGAAATCACCTTGGAATTTAAGCAAGAGGCAAATGGAAATAGTGGTGTTTTTATCCGCTCTACGGTAGATGGTACAAAAGTTTCAGGCTGGCAAGTAGAAGTAGCGCCTCCTGGAAAAGATACTGGAGGAATCTATGAGTCCTATGGTAGAGGCTGGTTGGTAAAGCCAGATCCGGAAAAAGACAAGTACTTGAAATTCGGAGAATGGAATAAAATGAAAATTGTGGTAAAAGGTGATAACGTCACTTCCTATCTAAACGGACATGAGATGGTCAACTTCACAGATGCCAAAATTGGAGAAGGAAAAGGCGGTGTTTGCCTTCAAATCCATGATGGTGGAGGGATTAAAGTTTACTGGCGAAATATTGTTTTGAAGAAGCTATAATCTGACCAAATAATTCATAAAACAGGCCCTGAGAGAAGCTCTCTCAGGGCCTGTTTTTTATTTCAAACTTTTTCAATCAGTTGATCAGGGAGTTATGTGAAAGTTGGATTTTTTTTGGTGGTAGGTATTGTGGACTCGGATAATTCTCGGATATTTGCACTCCCAATCGACGCAAACGGCGCTGGGAAAATTTGAAAAACG
>NZ_AUBX01000017.1 GCF_000429465.1 Algoriphagus vanfongensis DSM 17529
AAGGCAGTAATGTCATAGCTGAGCAGTACTAATTGCCCGAAAGCTTACCTACGCTGTGTTACAGTTTCTACGATATATGTTATCCCGATAGGAATCGGGATAGTACCAAGTACGATGTACAAGGTACCAAGAACAATAAAATATTACATACCGAACAGGTATCAAGATTTAGGCGGCCTAGCGCAGGGGTCCCACCTCTTCCCATCCCGAACAGAGAAGTTAAGCCCTGCCGCGCCGATGGTACTGGGGTTACACCCGGGAGAGTAGGTCGCCGCCACATTATTCAAACCTCAGTCTAGCGACTGGGGTTTTTGTGTTTTAGGGCTTTTTCCATTCCGGAGCAGTAGCGTAGAACTTGTCCCGAATATCGGGAACCTGTCCCGAGCATCGGGAACCTGTCCCGAATATCGGGAACCTGTCCCGAGCATCGGGATCACTGCCGTATAATTTTAAGCCCTTTGGTTGATCCCAGAGGGCTTTTGTTGTTTAAAGTTCTTTCCCACAAACTTGCACCGTGATGTTCTTTTTTTGGATTCTAGTGAATTCTAGACAATAGTTTACTTTTCATTTTTAGAATATTGTTGCAGTTTTGCATCAAATCAAGAATAATGGCTGTACTCTTCAAAGGTCTTAACCTTTACGCTTCAGGAAAATCCACACAAGGGGATTTTGTTTTTGATCAAGGCATCTTGAAGCCCTTTCATGACTCTTTAAAAGACACTATAGAAGTCGAAATCCAAGCTGATGGCTGGCATGCCAGTAGTGGTTGGATAGATCTTAGGGTGATGGCTGGTGAGCCAGGGCTTGAGTATAAAGAAACTCTTGAGACGCTATCGGAGGCATTGGCGTATGGAGGCTTTTCACATGCAGTATTGCTGCCTAATACAGAGCCTACCATTCAATCCAAAACTGATGTGGATTTTGTGAAATCAAAAAGTGCTCGGTTTACGCCTGAACTTATTGTCCAAGGAGCTGTCACCAAGGATACACATGGAGAAGACTTCACTGAGATCTTAGATATGCACTATCAGTCTGGTGTAAAGGTGTTTGGCGATGGTATCGTCCCACTTTCTAATAGTGATAGATTTCTTAAAGCAATCCAATACCTTCAGAAATTTGATGGGATTTTATTTGATCATTCTTATGATCCTCTATTAGCTATTTTTGGTCAAATGCATGAGGGGGAAATATCCACTCATCTTGGCATGAAGGGGATCCCTAGCATGGCTGAAGAAGTCGCTATTCATAAAAATCTTGAATTGATCCGATACGCAGGGGGAAGAGTACATTTTCAAACCCTCAGTACTATAAAGGGCGTGGAACTGATTCGACAAGCGAAAGCTGAAGGGCTTTCCGTCACTTCCGATGTGTCTCTTTACCAACTTTTGTTTACAGATTCAGATTTGGCTGATTTTGACCCGAACTACAAGGTGAAGCCGCCATTCAGAGGTGAGGAAGATAGACTTGCGTTATTGGCAGGACTTCAGGATGGGACTATCGACGCTATTGTTTCCAATCACCAGCCTCAAGACTTTGATGCCAAATTTATGGAATTTGATTTGGCAAGCTTTGGAATGGCAGGCTTGCAGGCTTTTTTGCCTGGACTTGTTCAATTGGAATCAGAGCTGGGCTGGGAGTTGCTTCTGGAGAAAATCACGAAAGGTCCTGCAGATGTTTTGCAATTGAAAGGACCAGAAACCTGGACGATATTTGATCCAAGTGAAAAGTGGAAGTATGACTCCAGCGCCAATAAATCCTTGGCTTCAAATCACCCATGGTTTGGTCAGGAATTGCAAGGCAAAGTGAAATATGTGATCCAAAAAGGTCAATTGATCGGAATCGATGGGTAAATACTTTACTTCTGCATATCAGTTTGGAACTTTGGGAGGGATCTTGAGTCTTATGGCTTTCGGAATTTTAGCTTGGTTGCAGCCGGATCCCACAAATCTCAATTTGATTTTTGGATACATTCTTACTCCAGTCTCCTTGTTTTTAGCTTTGAAATATTTCAAGGATTATACCAATCAAGGCTTTCTTTCCTTTGCCGAGGGAATGTCGGTAGGCTTCGTGACCTATTTGTTGATAGCGGTGATTTCCTGTATGGGGATTTGGATCATCTTGTTGCTATTTCCCGAATTTTTCGAAGCGATTAAAGCATCAAAAATTGAAGTGTTGCTTACCAGCAAAGACACTATAGTGTCTCAAGTAGGGGAAGAATCCTTTGAAAATACCCTCAGTAGCGTTCAGGCAATGGTGCCATTTGACATCGGATTGAATGACGGCTTATGGAAAATCATCCCCGGTCTGTTTTTTAGCATTATTATTTCTATTATTTTAAGAAAAAATCCTAATTAAATTATTTATGGAAGAGCAACAATCTCCTTTTAAAGCTGCAATCAAGCCTGGGTTGACCATTGGTCTGATCTCAATGGCTTTGACTTATGTAGCTTATTTTATTGATTCCTCTCTACTGGCATCTGGCTGGTTTGGATTGATCGCAATTGTGGTGTTTTTTGTTTTGATTATTTTCTTTGGTAGACAATACAGAGCAGAACTAGGGGGCTTTATGAGCTTTGGTACGGCCTTTAATTTCAGTTTCATAACCATGATTATTTCAGGTCTGGTAGGACTGATTGGTCAGATTCTATTGTTCCATGTGATTGACCCGTCTCTACCGGATGTGTTGGCAGATGCTGCCCTGAAGTCTTCGATGGAAATGATGGAGAGCTTTGGAGCAAACCCGGATGATATCCCTACCGAGCAATTGGATGAAATGAAGGCTGCTACGGAAGGTAACTTTACATTAGTAGGTCAAATCAAAAACTTTGGCTTTGGTTTGGTCATTTATGCGATTATCGCCTTAATTTTGGGAGCTATACTCAAAAAAAGAGACAAGTCTCTAGATTATTAAAATGCTTCAAATTTCCGCCGTCGTTCCTGTTTACAACGAGGAAGAATCTTTACCAGAATTAACTCAATGGATCAGCCGGGTCATGCATGACCACGGCTTTTCTTATGAGATCATTTTTATCAATGACGGCAGCACGGATCAATCCTGGCATGTGATACAGCATCTCAGCAAGACGAATGGGAATGTGAAGGGGGTAAATTTTACCCGTAATTATGGTAAATCCGCAGCTTTGGATGCTGGTTTTCAAAAAGCCCAAGGGAAAGTGGTCGTGACTCTGGATGCAGATCTTCAGGATAGTCCTGAGGAGATCCCAGCACTCTATGCGATGATCACTGAAGGTGGTTTTGATGTGATCTCTGGATGGAAAAAGGAGCGTCATGACCCGATAACCAAGACCATCCCGTCAAAATTTTTCAATGCTGTCACGAGATATATCTCCGGTATCAAGCTTCATGATTTTAATTGTGGGCTCAAAGCTTACCGTCTGAAGGTGGTAAAGAATATTCAAGTCTATGGTGAGATGCACCGCTATATTCCACTTCTGGCCAAATGGAATGGCTTTGGGAAGATCGGTGAAAAAGTAGTACAGCATCAGGCAAGAAAATACGGTGATTCGAAATTTGGGATAGAACGTTTCCTCAATGGTTTCTTGGATCTGATCTCGGTTTCCTTTGTGCATCGATATAAGAAAAAGCCAATGCACTTCTTTGGGCTATTGGGGTCAATCTCATTTTTGACGGGATTTGTGATCACCTGCTGGCTTATTTTTGAAAAAGTATATGGACTTAGCCAAGGTATGAAGGTGCGTGAAATCGTAGATCAGCCACTCTTTTTCCTTGCTTTGGTTGCATTGATTATTGGAGTTCAACTTTTTGTAACCGGATTTATCGCTGAGTTGATGACCTCCAATCAATCCAAAGAAGCGGAGTACAAAATCGATGAAGAGCTGAATTTTGATTTTTGATGCTGTTTTCGGTTATCATACCGGTTTACAATCGGCCTGAGGAGCTTCGTGAATTGCTGACGAGTTTGCTTGGGCAGACTTACTCTCAGTTTGAAGTCATTATTGTCGAAGATGGTTCGTCACAATCGTCCCAGTCTGTAGCGGAGAGCTTTCAGGATAGGTTGAACCTGCACTACATTTATCAAGAGAATTCGGGGCAGGGCTTTGCGAGAAATCATGGGATGGAGCAGGCCAAAGGTGATTTTTTTGTCATCATCGATTCGGATGTGATTTTGCCGGACTTTTATTTAGAGAAATTGAATGAAGCCATCAATAATCGAAACCTGGATGCATTTGGCGGTCCGGATGCTGCCAAGGAGGATTTTTCTCCACTGCAAAAAGCGATGGACTATGCGATGACTTCATTTTGGACGACTGGTGGCATTCGCGGGAAAATGAAAGACCCAGGAAAATATCAGGCCAGAGGTTTTAATATGGGAGTATCCCGTTCTGTATTTGAGGATTTGGGAGGCTTT
Organism: Algoriphagus vanfongensis DSM 17529; assembly: GCF_000429465.1. Lineage (GTDB taxonomy): Bacteria > Bacteroidota > Bacteroidia > Cytophagales > Cyclobacteriaceae > Algoriphagus > Algoriphagus vanfongensis. Next base: position 4,391 of record NZ_AUBX01000017.1, read on the forward strand.
GTCGATCCGAATAGAGGTGAAGATATCGAATGGAGTATTCGTATTAAAAAAACCGGATATAAGCTTGAATTGGTGGAAGAGGCTTTTGTCTACCACAAAAGGAAAAACACAATTCAGAGTTTTGCAAAACAGGCTTTTTCGTTTGGCCAAAACAGGGTCAATGTTTCCCGATTTCATCCTGGAGCGATCAAGCTGGTTCACTTGTTCCCTAGTCTATTTCTGATCTTTTTGCTGCTTACATTAGTAGGCTATTTGCCGAGCACACTAGTATTTCAGAGATTTCTACTGGCTTTTTGGGGCGGGATGATACTTCTGAGCGCTATATCTCAAACTCACTCGCTATGGACTGGTTTTCTTGCTTTGCTCTGTTCTGTTATTCAGCTCTGCAGCTACGGATTGGGACTTCTTGTTGAGCTTGTCAGAAAGACTCTTTACGCTTAGTTTCCTTTGCTACAAACAAAGATGACTTCGTTGGGAGGAAGTGAGAATTTCGAAACTTGCTCTTGGGGAAGTTCTTTTACAAATTTATTCTCTTCTATCGCGATTCCAGATTTTCGAAGTCTAGCGGCATAGTCGTTCCCATATTTTCGTACATGGTCTCTTTGCCCAAATATCCGTTCACGCTCTGCAGGGTCTGTGATCGTATTGTCTTCCAAGGTTTCAGGAAGGTCATATACCGGCGATTGGAGTATTCCCCAGCCATTGGGTTTTAAAACGCGGTTAAACTCCTGACAGGCCTTAATATCACTTTCTACATGCTCCAAGACATGATTGCAAAAGACCACGTCGAAAGAGTTGTCAGGAAAAGGAATGTCATGAACATCCATTTTGACTTTTGCCAGAGGGGATTCAATGTCTGCTGTGATATAGTCAAGATTGGGCAAAGCTTCAAATCTTTCAATAAAGCAATGCTCCGGAGCTACATGAAGAACCTTCAAAGGCGCTGTGAAAAACTCAGTTTTTTCCTTTAGAAAAAGCCACATCAGGCGATGTCTCTCCAGAGAAAGACAGTTGGGACAAAGGGCATTTTCTCTGGCCACTCGACCATATGGCAAAAACTTTTTATACTCTTTGAGGCAAACAGAACATTGCACTCCCTTGCCTTGATTTGACACTGCGAGAACTTTCATCGCCAAAGGACTGATTCGCTGTAGAATCGGTCTAGGGATGTATCGGATGACAAAACTGATGATTTTTTTCATAGCGTTTTCAGGCCGCAAGATAAGGATTCCTGATGGAGTCAGAGGAGAAAATGGAAAATGACTCATTTAGGATTTTTAAGAAACTCTCTCGGATGAGGGATTTGCAAATGAGGTAACTATCATTATTTTAGTTGAACTCTTTTAAAATAATAGCAGACTCTATGATCGCTCGAAGGTTCTTTTTTCTCATTGTGTTTTTTGGTGCCGCCTTTTTTTGCAAGTATTCTTTTGCACAAGAATCCATGACTTATTCTCTGGCGGAAATGGTACAGCAGGCAAAAGATCGCTCTCCTGCAGCTTTACGCGCTGCTACAAAACGCGAAAACTTATATTGGCAATACAGGCTTTTCAAATCTAACTATAACCCTCAATTGCGATTAAATGGGACTATTCCCAGCTATTCCCAGGCCTTCAATAGTATTACTCAACCCGATGGTTCGATTGAATTTTTGGAAGTACAGCAAAATTTGATGGACTTAGAGTTGGGTTTGCAGCAGGTGATTTCGCCAACGGGTGGTACGATATCTGTCAATACTTCTACCAATCGATTTGATGATTTTCTGGCTGGACCCAATGACGTACAGACTCAATATTCCGGCGTTCCGATCAATGTGAGGCTTTCGCAGCCGCTCTTTGCATACAATGCTTACAAGTGGGATAAGAAAATCCAACCGCTTGTTTTTGAAGAAAGCAAAAGAGAATTTGTGCAGGAAATGGAAGAAGTGTCCATGAATGTGACGCAATTGTTTTTTACATACCTGATTTCCCAAGTCAACCTTGAAATAGCCCAGCAAAACCTGATCAATTCGGAGGAGATTTTTTCAATCGAGAAAAAGAGGTATGAGTTGGGGACGACTTTCGAAGATAAACTTTTACAAATAGAGCTACAGGTATTGCAGGCCCAGCAGGATCAGGCCCAGGCCAAATTGGATCTGGAAAGCTCCGCTCTTGCGGTGAATTCATTTATCGGTTTGGATCCCAATACCCAGATTAGATTGCTTTCTCCAGAAGATATTCCCGAGTTTGAGGTCGATGTAGAGGAAGCAATTTTACTGGCCTTCCAAAATCGGGCAGATGCACTTGGCTTTGATCGGAGAAAACTGGAGGCTGAAGCTTTAGTAGCTCAGGCAAAGGGGGAGCGTCTAACTATGCAGCTGAACGCTAGCTATGGCTATAACAATGCAGCATTCAATTGGGCTGATATTTACCAAAATCCCAATACGCAGGCATTAGTCAGTTTGGGATTGTCGGTACCGATCTTGGACTGGGGTAGAAATAAAGCCAGAATGGCTCAGGCAAATGCAAATCAGCAATTGGTGGAATATACGGTGCAGCAGGATTTGATCAATTTTGAGCAAGAGATTTTCACCAAAGTCAAAAATTTTCTGATGATCCGCGAGCGCCTGCATGTGACCAAAACTTCCGATGATGTAGCTCAGAGAAGATATGAGATTGCACTCAAACGCTATCAGACTGGCAATGTCACCATCACAGATCTCAATATCGCGCAATCCGAAAAAGATACCAATCGCCGTGCATATTTCACTGCCTTGCAGGAGTTTTGGTTGGCTTACTATGAGCTAAGATCATTGACCTTATATGATTTCGAAAACAGAGAGCTGCTTTATGTGCCGGAGCTTTCTGATACAGAGTCTTGATATTATTTGGGAAGCCGACCGGCTTTCTTGAGCGCTTCCCGAATGATCCATTCCAGCTGGCCATTGGTGCTGCGAAATTCATCTGAAGCCCATTTTTCGATGGCCTTCATGGTTTCTTCGTCTATTCTCAGTGCAAAAGCTTTCTTCTTTGCCATAATCTAATCCTCCTCCCAGTCTCTCAAAAAGGCCTTCAATTCTTTGCCTTTTTTGGTTCCCAACATGATTTTCTTTTTTTCTCCTACATCGATGAGTATGCCTTCATCGCCTAAGATGCTGTAAGCTTTGGTAGTTCGGTTTCCCTTGAGGCCCCAACCCCCATAATCGCTAATCGGGCTGTAGTTGATGACCTTTACGGATTTTATTTGGCTCTTTGCGATGATTCTCCACTTGTTGATAAAGGGGGAAAATTTGAAATGAATCCCTTTAGAATCAATTCTAGTCTTTAACTGAATATTCATCAACAGCAGAAAGGCTGCTGCCATGATGACGAGAACGATTATGAGATGTAGATACGATTTGCTCGCCTCTTCTTCGGAGTTCAATACTAAAACCAAAACCAAAATAAGCATAGGGATCTCGGTCATGAGAATCAAGTACATGACCCAAGACCCCCTGTAATTTTGGGTTTCGTTGAAAACCTGGTAGCCCATCTTTACTGGTGTAGTGTACCTACATTGAGTACAGGACTGGCACTTTTGTCAGAGCAAAGGACAACCATCAGGTTGGAAATCATCGTGGCCTTTTTTTCCTCATCAAACTCAATGATTTCTTTCCCCTTCAAATCTTCCAGAGCCATCTCTACCATGCCTACGGCGCCTTCGACGATTTTCTGTCTGGCTGCCACGATGGCCGTAGCTTGCTGTCTCTGAAGCATAGCTGATGCGATTTCAGACGCATAAGCCAAGTGAGAGATTCTAGCTTCGATTACTTTGATTCCCGCATGATTCAGGCGGTCGACGATTTCTGCTTCTAAAGAGTGGTTGACTTCCTCTACTCCGGATCTGAGTGTGACTTCAGCGTCCTCATCTTCAAAATTATCATAGGGATAAGAGCCAGCCATTTTTCGTACAGCTGCGTCAGACTGGAGATGAACAAAGTTTTCATAGTCATCCACATCGAATGTCGCTTTGAATGTGTCCTCTACTTGCCAGACGACGATTGTTCCGACCATCACGGGATTCCCTATTTTGTCATTGACTTTGAGGGGTTTGTTTTCAAAGTTTCTTACTCGAAGGGAAATTTTCTTTTTGGTCATAAAAGGATTTACCCAAAAGAAACCATTTGCTTTTACGGTTCCTTTGTAATCGCCAAAAAGCAAGAGAACCATGGCCTTGTTGGGTTCTACAATAAAGAATCCTGGAATGCAAAAGAGAGCGATGATCAATAGGGGGGCTCCGACTATTGGATTTCCATTGAGTAGCATGAATATTCCGAAGGCTATCGCGGCCAAGATGATCAATATCATGACATAGCCAGAACTGGGTTTGATTATTTTTTCCATTTTATTATGATGTTAAAATGATATCATATTGAATTACGTTATAAAAATTGGAATGTTCAAAAAAATGCAAAAAAAAAGCCCCGAATTGTTCGAGGCTTGCAATGATTTATTTCGAGTTAGGACTTCTTTGTAAATAAAGAATCTACAAATTCTTTTCTGTTAAATATCTGAAGATCAGTCATTTTTTCGCCAACTCCGATGTATTTGACAGGGATTTTGAACTGATCACTGATGCCGATGACCACTCCACCTTTGGCGGTGCCATCTAGTTTGGTGATCGCCAAAGAGGTGATTTCGGTGGCTTTAGTGAATTCTTTTGCCTGAATGAAAGCGTTCTGTCCTGTAGAGCCATCGAGTACCAGTAGAATCTCATGCGGTGCATCTGGGATGAATTTCTGCATGACCCGTTTGATTTTGCTGAGCTCGTTCATCAAGTTTACTTTGGTATGCAGTCTTCCGGCTGTATCCACGATGACGACGTCGGCTTTTTGCTCGACTCCCTGCTTGACAGCATCGAAGGCTACGGAAGCGGGGTCTGTGTTCATACCATGCGAGATGACTGGTACGCCTACGCGATTGCCCCAGAGGATCAGCTGATCGACAGCGGCAGCTCGAAAAGTATCTGCGGCGCCCAGGATTACATTTTTGCCAGCATTTTTGAAGAGATTCGCCAGTTTGCCTATGGTAGTAGTTTTTCCAACTCCATTGACACCTACCACCATGATGACATAGGGCTTCTTGCCTTCAGGAATATCAAAATCCAAAAAGTCCTGCGAATTGTTTTCTTCTAGAAGAGCAGCAATTTCTTCTTTGAGGACTAGATCCAGTTCTTGAGTATTGAGGTATTTGTCCCGTGCAACCCGCTCTTCGATCCTATTGATGATCTTGATCGTAGTGTCGACGCCCACGTCTGAAGTAATCAGGATCTCTTCGAGTTCATCGAGAATCTCTTCATCTACCTTGGATTTGCCGACTACGGCTTTGCTCAGTTTGGAGAATATGTTTTCGTTGGACTTTTGGAGCCCTTGATCCAGACTTTCTTTTTTGTCTTTGGAGAAAAAACCGAAAATACCCATACTACAGTTTTTTAAAAGTGGAATATAATGAAAAAGTCCCTGCTGACCGATGGACAGAGGGACTGAAAATCATTACGATGCTTTTGGCAAATTATTTTTTCAAGGTATCCTGCACCGCAGTGGAAGGAACCATCTCTTCTCTGAAGGTATATGCGCCAGTTTTGTCAGACTTTACGGCTCTGATCACTTTGGAGTAAGATACGCCACCTTCTTTTTTTAGGGTTGCTACTACTTTCTTAGCCATATCTTTGTTGTTTTATCGGAGGCTAGCTCCGAAATTATTACTTGATTTCTTTATGAACAGTAACTTTTTTCAAGATAGGGTTGAATTTTTTCAACTCCAATCTTTCAGTAGTGTTCTTTCTGTTCTTGGTAGTGATGTATCGAGAAGTACCAGGCATGCCAGAGGTCTTATGCTCTGTGCATTCCAAAATCACTTGTACTCTATTTCCTTTCTTAGCCATCTTTCTATTCGTTTATATCGTCGTGACTTTGATTATCTGATTACAATCATTCCTTTATCCTGAGCATCTTTCAATACTGCAGTGATACCTTTCTTGTTGATCGTCTTCAATGCTTTAGAGCACACTTTCAAAGTGATCCATGCGTCTTCTTCAGGAACGTAGAATGTCTTCTTATGAAGATTTGGGTAAAATCTACGCTTGGTCTTGTTGTTTGCATGGGACACGTTGTTACCTACTCGAGGTCTTTTTCCGGTAATGTCACAAACTTTTGCCATGATTCTTTATCGTAATTTGAATGCGTTTCTGTAATGAGTCTGCAAATATCGGAACTTTTTGGGAATTAGCAACAAAGGGATTTAAAAATATTCGAAATACTTTTTCAATCCTTGGAATAGGGGCAGTGTTTGCATCCATTTCCACAGCAATAGCCCCTTTTAAGGTGATATTTGGCAGTGAAGACCATGAGCCCTTGCTCATTGATATAATAGTCTCCGGATTCCAAAGTCGGTAAGCTGCTCTTCTTTTCGGGTTTCATTCTTTTGCCGCTAGCGCAATTCTTATATTTGTGACAGTGGAATCATTTTAGAAACCAAAATTACAAAAAAACATGGAGACCATCACTTCTAGCAAGCAAGCAATCGCCCTCGAAGACCAGTACGGAGCGCACAATTATCACCCTTTGCCCGTTGTCTTGACTCGTGGGGAAGGAGTATTCTTGTGGGATGTAGAGGGGAAAAAGTACTATGACTTCCTTTCGGCCTATTCGGCCGTCAATCAGGGGCATTGCCATCCAAGAATCAAAAATGCTCTAATCGAGCAAGCTGGCACCTTGACTTTGACCTCAAGAGCCTTTTATAATGATGTTTTAGGACCCTTCGAAAAGTATGTGACCGAATATTTCGGGTTTGACAAAGTCCTCCCTATGAACACCGGTGCTGAAGGAGTGGAAACAGCTATTAAGATCGCCAGAAAATGGGGCTATGAAAGAAAAGGCGTGGCTGAAAACGAAGCGAAAATCATCGTAGCTGAAAATAATTTTCACGGGCGTACTACCACTATCATTTCATTTTCCAATGATCCGGTAGCGCGGAAGAATTTTGGACCTTATACCAATGGGTTTGTAAAGATACCTTATAATGATGTAGATGCATTGGAAGAAGCATTGAAGCTACCCGGAGTTGTGGGCTTTTTGGTAGAGCCGATTCAGGGAGAGGCAGGAGTCTATGTGCCAGATGAAGGATATCTGAGTAAGGCAAATCAATTGTGTAAGGATAGTCAGGTTTTGTTTATAGCTGACGAAATCCAAACCGGGATTGCACGTACCGGTAAACTTTTGGCAGTAGATCATGAAAATGTAAAGCCTGATATGTTGATTTTGGGCAAAGCTATTTCTGGTGGTTTTTACCCGGTGTCAGCTGTGCTAGCGGATAAGGATGTGATGGATGTGATCCAGCCAGGTCAGCATGGGTCTACTTTTGGAGGTAATCCGCTCGGCGCCAAAGTGGCTATGGCCGCATTGGATGTGATCAAAGATGAGAAATTGGCTGAAAACGCTGAGTATCTTGGAGCCATCTTCAGGACACGGATGCAAAAAGTAGTGGATAAATATCCTATTGCTAAGTTGGTAAGAGGCAAAGGTCTGCTAAATGCCGTAGTGATCAATGATGCTGAAGAAAGCTCTACTGCCTGGGATATCTGTGTGCGACTAGCTGAGCTTGGGCTTTTGGCAAAACCTACCCATGGGAATATCATCCGTTTTGCACCGCCATTGGTCATGACTGAGGAGCAGATTCACGAGTGCTGCGATATCATCGAAAAGGTGATAGCCGAATTTGATAAAAAATAAAATTCAATGAACTGATTTCGGGTCGCTTTCTGTTTTGTGCGGAAAGCGATCTTTTTATTTAAACCTACACCATGAGTCAAGCAGTAATTTTCGATATGGACGGGGTGATCTGTCACACCAATCCGTTTCATTCACTAGCATTTAAAGAATTTTTTTCAAAGAGAGATATGCAGCCTTCCGAAGAGGAGTTTGCAGCTCATATGTACGGGAAAAGTAACTCTTATATTATGAGTCATTTTTTTCAGAGAAAGATAGAGGGGCAGGAATTACTGGACTTAGAGGATGAAAAAGAAGGGTTGTTTCGGGAGATTTATCAGCATCATATCGATCCCATTCCGGGTTTTTTGGAGTTTTTCAAAAGTCTCAAAGTAGCTGGGCTCAAGACAGGAGTGGCAACGTCAGCTCCTCGGGCCAATTTGGATCTGATTGCTGGTAGACTGGATTTGTTTCCTCATTTTGGTTCGGTGATGGCCAGCGAAAATGTGTCCAAACATAAGCCGGATCCTGAAGTGTATCTCAAGTCCGCGCATAATTTGCAAGTAGCACCTCAGGACTGCTTGGTATTCGAAGATTCTTTTTCGGGTGTGACTGCAGGACTGAATGCAGGCATGAAAGTCGTGGCTGTTTTGTCTTCTCATACCAAGGATGAATTACCGGAAAGCCACTATTACATTCAGGATTACAGGGAGATTTCCGTTGAAAAAGTGAAAGAACTCTTGGGTTAAAAGCGCTGATGGGCTTCATATTTAGGAAAACAATTCTTAACAATCGGCTGAACGTCATTTAGTGATAATATGGGGTTTTGTCTGTTTTGTCGATTTAATCTGCTGTTTTTTAAATATTTCCAAAATAGTGGGCTTCAGTTCCTTTTATTAAATCATTAGGGAAGGAAACAATTTGATAACATTAGGGAAGCAATAAGGACATTTTTTAACCTCACTTTTGCACCGCTGTACAATTAATTAACACCTTATTCATCTTCTTGTCATGCGAATTTTGTTCGCGGCAGTCCTCCTTACTGTGGGGATGAGTTTGTCTTCCGCTTTTGCAAGGGGCGAGCAGACAGATTCACTGCCATCTACCGAACCTCCTGTGGCCAAAGCCAAAGGGTGGTTTGAGAATATCCGTCTGCGCGGATATGCTCAGCTGAGATACAATGGGCTACAGACCAACCCGGATCTGTCGTGTAGTCAATGTGATAAATCCTGGGGAGGAAATTCTGGATTTACCTTTAGGAGGATACGTCTGGTATTTTCAGGACAGATTCACCCACGGGTATTCTTTTATATCCAGCCAGACTTTGCATCGCTTGGTGCTAATATGGGCCAAATACGAGATGCGTATTTTGATGTGGGACTGGATCCCAAGAATGAGTTTAGATTGAGGATCGGTCAGTCCAAAATTCCATTTGGATATGAAAACCTGCAGTCTAGTTCCAATCGATTGCCTTTGGATCGAAATGACGCGCTTAATTCAGGTATGCCCAACGAGCGGGATTTGGGCGTGATGTTTTACTATGCGCCTACTGAAATCAGAGAAAGATTTGGGCATTTGAGAGCTACTGGACTGAAAGGATCCGGTGACTATGGGATGTTTGGATTCGGAGTATTCAATGGACAGGGACCCAATAACCCTGACAAAAATGACAGCTTCCACATGGTAGGGAGATTTACCTATCCATATCTGTTTGAGTCAGGGCAGATCGTAGAGGCTTCCATCCAAGGGTATGGCGGGAAATACGTCATCACCAGAAATCCACTTACTGACTTTGATCAGACTGAGTTTGGGGAGTATCGCGTCGCCACTACGCTAGTGGTTTATCCTCAGCCATTTGGTTTCCAAGCGGAATACAATTGGGGAAGAGGTCCGGAGTATGATCCCGAAACCAACGATGTCAAAGATGCTCCATTGAGTGGTGGCTATATGATGATCAATTATCACATTGTCTCTGGGGAAAAGAGGTTTATTCCTTTTACCAGATTCCAATATTATAAAGGAGGGAAAAAGTTTGAAATGGATGCAACGAAGCATCGTGTCAAGGAGTTGGAGCTGGGTGTAGAGTGGCAGTTCAATAAAAGCTTCGAACTCGTGACGATGTATACTTTCTCAGACCGGACATTCGAGAATTCACTCAATCCGGATAATAGGCAAAGGGGAAGGCTACTACGCCTTCAGGCTCAGGTGAATTTTTAAAAAAATAGAATTTTAGTAGAAAGCAGAATCTTTTGGTTCTGCTTTTTTTGTTTTATAAGGAATAAAAAATGGTGTTAAACTCATTTTAGATTCATAGAATTTTTGGAATAGTGAAATTGTAGAATTTTGCTTTTTGATGTGATTTTTTGAAAGATTGACTAATTTTTTTGTTGAAAGGTGCTCAATGAATCTTTTTTATTTTTTATGTAAAATGCTTACATTCAGACTGTTGTTGTTTAGTTAATTTTTAGATCCAGATTTTTTATGGCTAATGTAGGATTACCTTTTGAATCGTTACTTTCTGATACAGGACTAGGACAGTTGAAAGATCAGCTGGATCAATTGCTGGCAAATCCTGCTGATACGGCCGAGATGGTTTTTGAGCATCTCAAGGATCACCTAGACGCTCCGCTGGAGCTTCCTGTGACTGTTTCCAAAAATGAATTAGATCAATACATTATAGAAGCAAAAGAAAATTTGCTTAATAACAGTCAGGACTTTTTTCTCCACGAACTGGAGTCGGTCTTGAATAGTTTTCAAATCGTACTCAATGATACTGCGACCCAAGTAGAAAATGTCTTGATGGAAGGGGAGACGCAGTTGCAGTCTTTAAAAGACCGCGTAACTGATGAGCTTTCCAAAATACCGTACACGGTCGGTATCCGGGATGCCAATGGGGCCAAGGAGTTTTTTATTACCCAAACAGGACCTATAGAGTCAAAATTGCATGGAGTGGAACTTGAGCTGCTCAGTTCCTCTTTATCGTTCACGGCTTCCGAGCTGACTGCATTGCAGATTTCTGTAAAAGTACTCCTGCCTGAATTGCAAAATGAGGATGGATCTGGACCGCATGAGCTAACGCTTGATATAGAATATGGCAACGGAGTTTTCACGGGTACAGCTGGAAATATACCCGCTGCTAGATTGCAGGGATTTCAGGCTACCATTGATGAGTTGACATTGGTCATAGAGAATGGGGATTTTCAGTCTGGGACAGCGATCAGTGGAGAGCTTGTATTTGATTTTTTAGATGATGGAGCGAGTGGTCCGGGGAAAATCGAATTTTCAATATCTCTTCTCAATGATGGAGATGTGCAATATCAAGCTCAAAATCCAGAAGGCCAAGAGCTCAAAAAAGGAAGTATTTCTATATTTTTTGAACAAATAGAGATCACAACCCATTCTGCAGCTCCCACAGACATAGCTATTAATGGCTGGGCAGAGATGGCTGGAGTAGTGGATTCTTCTACCCAGCAGCCAGCCAAAACAACTTTCTCCTTTAGCTATGCTGACCCTCACTTTGAATTTACCGGAACGGATTTTATTCCGATACCCGTTGGGTTTGGTACAGCTACTTTTGATTCTGTTTTTCTAAGAATCCACAAAGACGGGAGTCTGGTGGAGAGTACTTGGGTAGGAGATCTCGGCATTCCACTATTTTCGGACGGTCAGATCGAATTCGAGGTTGTGTTTGAAGATGAGCAAACTGACCGATTGAAACTCGAACTGTCCACAAGTCATCCACTTGCGCATGGAGGGTTTGTACTTGATCTGCAGCAATATGAGATGCTCTACGAAAATGGCAGCCTGCAGGATATTACCGGCAATGGCGCATTGACAATTCCGGTGGTGACTACCGGCACTCCGATCCAGTTGGGCATTCAGTATAACAAAGTCAATAGCAATGAAAATCTGATTCTGTCTGCTTCTGATTTTGGAACACCCGAATTGGCAGGATGTCAGCTTGAATTTTCTCAGCTTCAATTTCAGTTTTTGAATGGGAGCTTTTCGACAAGTTTGATTAAGGGAAAGATAAAACTGCCTGATGCCACGGATGGAGCAGGGATTTCTTTCGACTTGAATTTTTCCAATCAAGGTGATGATTACACAATTCAACTAACAGGAGCTCCTCAAAACAACACGCTGGAATTTGGTCCTTTGGCATTGCAAGTGGATGACTTTGAATTGATAGTTGCCAATACGCAGCTTCAATCAGTTGAAGGGAGCGGTACCCTCCAGATTCCGGGTTTGAGTGAGGCTTTTGTGTTCAGCTTTGATGTGACAGTCAATGGGGAAAATACCACGTATGCCTTTCAAATAGCCAACGTAGTCGCTGAAATAGGCGGGTTTAATCTGACCTTTACTCAAATCAATTTTTCATGTCAGAAATCTGGGCCCTATACTGCCGGAGCCAACGGGAGTTTGACTTTGCCGGTTTTTGATGACGAAGGAAGTCTGGACTTTGAGTTTACGTTTGGGACAGGAGATGATTATGAAATAGCGGTAAATAGCGGGTCTCAATTTGTCCGGTTTGGAGACTTTGAGCTGAATCAGGTTCAGTTTGCAATTGAGGTGGAGGCAGGAATCGTCCAAAATTTCAGCGGTTCAGCAAACCTTCAGATCCCTGGATTTGGTACCCCTTCGTCTGTTTCTATCAATTATACCCAAGTTCAGGATCAATACCTGATCAATCTTCAGAATCCCTTGGATGTGGAGTTGTTTGGAGGACAGCTGACAATGGCTTCTCTAGACTTTGAGATTCGAAATGGATCCTTTGAAAGTGGTGAAGCTACTGGGACATTTAAGCTTCCAGATTCTACTGGAGGTGCTGGAATCCAGTATGAACTTACAGTCGGAAATTCAGGTAATGACTATTCTCTGAATCTTACAGGAAATCCGGATCAAAATACCCTTGAGTTTGGACCTGTGGTTTTACAGTTTCAGAGCTTTTTGATGACCGTTCAAAACGGAGATTTGCAATCCCTCTCTGGAGCAGGTTCCTTACAGTTTCCTGGTCTTAGTCAGCCCTTTACTTTTGGTATCACGGTGGACAATTCAGGCGCCACTCCTTTATATATCATTCAGATCAATGATGTCAACGCTGATTTGGATAGTTTCAGCCTGCATTTTGATCAGATCAGGATAGAGAGTCAAAAAGATGTTTCCTTTCAGGCTGATGTCAATGGCGAGGTGACTCTTCCTTTATTTGATGGGAATCCCATAGGTTTTGACGTGTCTGTAGGGACTGGGAATAATTATTCCATCCAAATTGACGGTACCGGGCAGAGCTCCAATTTTGGGATGTTTGTCCTCAGCAATGTAGTATTCAGTTTGGATGTGGAAAATGGGGCTGTCACCCAAGCAAATGGATCAGCGGGATTTCATATTCCAGAATTAACTGAGGCAAATAACCCATTCGGAGTGGCAGTAAACTACTCCAAAAATGGAGCTGAGGATTTTGAACTGACCGCTCAAAATCTTCCGGCCGTTGAGTTGGCAATTTTCACCTTAACCATCAGTCAGCTTTCATTTTTGATCAGAAATGGAGCCTTTGAATCCGGAAATCTGGATGGCTCTCTGACTATGCCTTTTTTCACTGATGGAGGTGGTTTGAATTTTTCTTTCTCTGTCGCTAATGGTGGGAATAGCTACACCGTACTTATTACTTCCACCGGTACTCTGGAAGGGAGTGGTCTGGAGGTAAAGGATATTAATTTGTCTCTGGTGGTCAGTAATGGCAGCTTTCAGTCCATCTCGGGAGCTAGCAAATTTAAGCTTCCCGGAGGAGATGAATTTGTGGATGTGGCAGTTTCCTACAATTCACCACAAAATAAATTGAGTTTTTCAGCCAATGATTTGCCATCCTTTTCTATTGGCGGCTTGACTTTTGATTTTTCTCAGTTTGGGTTTGCGATCCAAAATGGCAATTTGACAGACGCAAATTTTGCAGGAGAATTGACGATCCCTGCATGTGATGATACCCATAATTCTTTGGGCTTTAATTTTAGCCTTACTGATGGCAATAACTATACAATCCAGGCGAATCCAGGAGGTGGAAGAACCGAACTGAAGCTGGGTGATGTCAGCCTTTTTATAGAGCAGTTTGACTTAGAAATTCTCAACGGAGATTTGGAAAGCATCACTGCGGGAGCAGCGCTAGGCTTTTCGGGATTTGAAGAGGAAAACAGCTCTGACCCTGCTGAGATAGGAATTGATTTCAGCTACGCCAAAGCGGAACAAAAATATTCTATTGGTCTTTCACAAAACCAAAAAATCAAGGTTGGAGGATTTGCTTTTACGATCAACGAACTGCAGCTTTCCTTCACTCCGAGTCAATTGACCTATCCTTTTTCCTTTGTAGGAGAGTTGGAAATTCCTGGCCTAAAAGATGAATCCGACCAGCAGGCAAAAGTGGATGTTAGTTTCACGATTCCTTCTGCTGGTAATTTTTCCGCATCCATCGGTAGTACTGCGGTTTTTCACCTTGGAGCTATCAAGATCACCATTTCAGAAATTTCAGTTTCTAAAAATGGCGATGAAATCACAGTAGAATTAGCTGGTACACTGGAGATCGATGGCCTGGGTGATTCCGAAGGTAGTACAGCTATCAGCGTGGATATCATGGTGGATAATCAGGGCGCTTTCAGCGTCTTAGGTGAGGCCAGTCCAGCGGTGAAAGTACTAGATGTCCCTAGTGTCATCAGAATTTACCTCAGCAAAATCGGACTGAGCCGCTCTCAGTCCAATCAGTGGGATTTTAGTCTGGGCGGATTGATTGAAAACCAAATAGTGATCCCAGGCATGGACGACTTGCTTCCAAGTCAGATCAACCTTAAAGATTTAAAGTTTGGGAACACATTCGATATTGACCTAGATGTGCGATGGCCTTCAGGCTTGAGTATTTCTTTTGGAGGTGCCCAAAGTGAGGCTTTGATCCCAGTGAATGGCAAGTTCGGAAATGCTGTGAGTCTGGATGCACTGAAAATCACCTATAAAGATAAAGGAAGTGGAGGAGTAGACTTGGGAATCTCCTTTTCGGGAGCAAGTATCACTCTAGGTCCGGTGGCAGCCTCAGTAGAAGGTCTAGGAATAGAGGCAACATTGACTAAGGCTAGCTTCAGTAATGGTTTGCCGCAAGGAAATTCCAATTTTGGGATAGTCAATATCGATATCAAATTTAAGCCGCCTACAGGGCTGGGTGTTTCTCTCGATACGCCTGTATTTAGTGGAGGTGGTTATTTGTTCTTTGATAAGGATAAAGGTGAGTATGCCGGTGCGGTGGAGCTTTCATTTATGAATCTTTTTGCCGTATCCGCTATCGGTATTATCAACAGCAAAATGCCTGATGGGAAAACGGGAACTTCTGTGCTTTTCATTGTTTCTGTGGAATTTGGAACAGGAATCGCCTTGGGTTTTGGATTCTTTATCTCAGGCTTGGGGGGGATTTTGGGAATACACAGGACGATTCAGGTAGAAAGGCTTCGGGACGGAGTTCGAACCGGCACGATCCAAAATATTCTTTTTCCAAAAGATATCATTGCCAATATCAATAAGATATTGACTGACATCAAAGAGGTATTCCCTGTTAAGCGAGACCAGTTTGTCTTGGGCCCAATGGCTGCTATTACTTGGGGGGTACCTACCATCCTGAGAGTGGATTTGGGAGTTGCCATTGAGTTTGCCAACCCGGTAAGATTTGGGATTTTGGGAGTTTTGAGGGTGATTTTGCCAGATGAAAATGCCGCATTGATCAAAATTCAGGTCGCCTTCTTGGGGATGATTGATTTTGAAAAAGGCATGCTGAGCTTTGATGCCAGTCTTTTCGATTCCAAAGTTTTGACTTTTGGGTTGGAAGGGGATATGGTGTTGCGGATCAGTTGGGGAGCCAAACCGGATTTTGTCTTGTCTGTCGGAGGGTTTCATCCACGGTTTGATCCACCTACCCACTTGCAGATTCCTCCGATGAAGCGGTTAACTTTAAAAATTCTCTCCGGAAACCCTCGATTGACCTTGACCTGCTACTTTGCGGTTACTTCCAATACGGTACAATTTGGGGCAGGGATAGACTTTTATTTTGGAGTTGCAGGATTCAAAGTCGTAGGAGAGTTTGGCTTTGACGTACTTTTCCAATTTTCGCCATTCCGCTTTATTGCGGATGCCAGAGCAAGATTGGCGGTCAAGGCTGGAAGTGCTACGCTACTCAGTCTTTCCTTGGAGTTTAGTTTGGAAGGGCCTACTCCATGGAGAGCCAAGGGTACTGCGAAATTCAAAATCCTGTTCTTCTCTGTCAAAGTCAAATTTGACGTCACGTGGGGGGACAAAAGAGATACGAGTCTTCCGGATATTGCAGTATTCCCGCTCCTCACCGAGGCTATGGAGGATGTCCAAAATTGGAGAAGTGTGCTTTCCAATCCAAATTCTCCGGGATTGCGGATGAAAAATCTTGCCACAGAAGATGAGTTGATTTTGACTCCAAATGGCTCGATAGAGATCAGTCAGAAAATAGTACCACTCAAAGTAGAAATCTCCAAGTTTGGTCAGTTTAAACCATCTGATTTTACCGAATTTGAGATAGAAGAAGTATTGATTGGAGATTCGGGTGCGACTTATACCTATATCCAGGAAGCTTTTGCGCCAGCTAACTTTTTAGTTGTCAAAGACAATGAAAAGCTGAGTTTGCCATCATTCCAAGAGCAAAACTCCGGAGTGAAACTCAGTGGCACCGATGCCCTCGAGTCTGGAGGCGTGGTCGATCGGGAGGTTGAGTATGAGCAGCTGATCATGGATGAAGAACACATCTCAAGGCCTTTGGTCAGAGCAGTGTTCCAGCAAAAAGAAAGCTCCTTCTTCAGTAAAACCGGAGCTGTCGGTAGATCGGCACTTTCAGCGTACCAAAACAGAGTAGTCAACCCTTCCAAAGTCCAACTCAAAAAGCCAGAGTATGCAGTCGTGGGGACGGATGATTTGGCAGTAGTCGGTGAAGCACAAAAACTCAGCTATATGGAGGCCGTGCAGATCGCCAAAAAATCATCCATCATCGGAAAGCAAAGTGTACAAGTAGTAGCAAGTGATGTTTTAGCTCTTTAAGATATGTCAGATTCAGTTTTAGCCAGATATTCATTTTTACCTTGGGTCAGACAAGGTTTGGGGAATGAGATCATAGAGTCGGATTTTTTAGGAAATGCCCTGCCCAATAATGCCACTGTGGAAAGGCCGGAGATCTCTGTGACCGCCAAAGTCAAGGCCACCAAAGAGGAACTTAGCCAAAGCCACAATGTAACCAAGATAGTGAAGGTGCAAGGTCCTGGCGATGTGTTGGGTATCAATTCAAAGTCCATCATCAGAGTGCATCCCAAAAAAGGTGTGCACAATTTCGAAACCAACAACCTCTGCTATGTAGAGTTTTATGAAGAAGATCTTCCTTGGAGATTTACTCCGGCACGTCCAGTTGGGAATAAGTTGAGACCGTGGTTGGCACTGATTGTTTTGAGGGAAAATGAATTTGAAAAAAGTACAGGAGGTACACCTACACCATTTATCACTATTGACAATGCAGCTCTTTCCAAGGTTTTCTGCAATGAGAAAGATACTTATGCATTGGCCCATGTACATGTATTGGAGGATTTGGGGGACAATGCAAGTGAATCCGCCGGGTTATTGTCTTCCAAGCTAGACAAGAATCCTGATTTGGCACTGTCAAGAGTCTTGTGCCCAAGGAAGCTTGAATATACAGCTCCATCTCCTGCGATGGATTATGATCCCAATGTGTACCATGCCTTTCTGATTCCTGCATTTGAGACAGGAAGACTGGCAGGTCTTGGATTGGAGACAGATGGCGTTCCTGCACAAAAGAGTTCCTGGACACGAGCAGATCTCAACGGAGGGACAAATCCATCCAGCTATCCCTATTATTTCACCTGGTCATTCAAGGTAGATGAGGGAGGAGATTTCGAAAGTCTTGCGCAGCTATTGGAAGCTCGTGAGCTTCCGGATAATATAGGGAAGCGGGAGATGGATATGAGTGATATGGGGTTTGGCATTCAGCCTGTAGGGGATGATGCTGTGGGTTTTGTAGAAGGAGCCATGCGACACCCTGACTATCAGACTGCACCATGGCCACTCAGTGACTTGCAGCTCAAAGCAGAACTCCTGAAAGTTTTGAACCTTTCTTTTGATCTACAGGACACCGTACCTACTATCAATGAGAGTTTTTTCTATTCACCTGCAGTGGAGGATGATCCGATCATCACTCCGCCCACTTATGGCAAATGGCATAAGGGACTTACAAAGTTGACTGCCAATTCCACTGATTGGATTCACCGTATGAACCTTCACCCCAGCAATCGGTCAGCGGCAGGATTGGGAGTACAAGTCGTGCAAAAGAATCAGGAGAAATTTATGGAAATGGCTTGGGAGCAGATTGGAGAGATCAACGAGGCCAACCAAAAGATCAGGGAAAATGAATTGATGAAAAGGGCTACACTTTCATTGGCGCAAAAGAAGGTGTTTAAACTGGATAAATTCGATCTGGTCAACGCAACGGGGAAAGCCTTTGAAATGATGAAGCTGGAACCTGGAGCTACAATCAAACATGCCATCAAAAAATCAGTTGTGCCAACAGCCATTAGATCCGGGACATTTCTCAAAGTTGCCAATAATTTCACTCCGACTGCATTGATGAATAATGGAGAGGATGGCGCTCTGAAGATTCTGAACAAGACTTTTTTCAATAATCTGAATAAAGCAAAAAATGCAGATGGGAAACTGTCTGCTGCCCCTCCCAAAGAAGAACCGTTGATGCTTTTGAAGGCTGCCTCAGCCTACTCCATGATATCAAGCGTCGTGGAAAATCCTCCCATTTCATTTATGGAGCATTTGACTCAGGCGATTTTGAGTTTTCCCAGTACGACTTTCACTACAAACCAGGTGATGTCAAAGCTGGAGACAGTTTTTGTAGGGAATGATAAAGAGTCTCAAAAAGCCAGAGCGAAAACAATTTTGGATGGGATTGATGGTAGGAAAGTGGAAGATGGAGTCAGGGTTTTCACAATAGACAAAAAAGTATTTGAAGATAAGATCAGTCATTCTTTTGATCAGGGTCTGTATGGAACAGCGGCGAAAGTGAAGTTTGTCAAAGGAGAAAACAACCCAATCATCCCCGTACAATTCGATCATGCGAAGATTATTGAAAATAGAGCCAATTATCTGACAAGTTTCTCTACCAAATTTGTGACAAAAGTAGGAGGTGCTAATAAGTTTACAGCTTATCAAAGACCTGTGAAGGCTCTCCTTCAGACGGATTTGCAGGAGAAAATTATTGCCAAGCTAAACCCGGTTTTTAATTTCAAGAGGAAATTGTCGTCCTTTTTTCGGGCAAACTACACCAATGTCAACAAGCCTATCATGGCTTATCCACGGTTTCCTATTCCGATGTATGACTATCTCAAAGAGATTTCTCCTGATTACATCATCCCCAATATTTCCGAAATCGAACCTAATACCATCACCTTGATGGAGACGAATAGAGAATTTATCGAATCCTTTTTGATGGGGATGAACCATGAATTCTCCAGAGAGCTGCTGTGGAGAGAATTTCCTACCGACATGAGGGGAAGCTACTTCAGGCACTTTTGGGAATATGATAATGATCCCATGAATCAGGTGGAACTTGGTGATGATTACGATGTGTATGTCCAAGAGATGCTTGCCAATCAAAATGCCAGAGCAGATATCAAGGAGATCCACAAGTGGAATAAAGCTTTGGGAGCAAATGAAGAAAAACCAGGGCCGGATCTGGTGCTTCTGATCAAGGGTGACCTACTCAGAAAATACCCGAATACGCTCGTCTATGCTCAAAAGGCGAAATTTCAACCGGGCAATAAAACTGCTCCCAGACAAATGGATGATTATGATAGTCCAGGTAATGTCAAGTGGCCTATCGTAAGTGGTAGTATTGAACCGGATGTATATTTCTTTGGCTTTGAGCTCTCTCAGGAGGAAGCGAATGGAAACAGAACCAATAATCCAGGATGGTTTTTTGTCCTTCGCGAAAGACCTGGTCAAGTCAGCTTCGGATTGGATGACTTAGATGGAGCTTTGGATATGACTCCTGATAACTGGAACCAAGTCACGTGGGAGCATCTCACGGGCAATGCATCCAGCCAACCACCTTATTTGAAAGTTAATGGGGTGAATTTCAGCCTCAGTCCTAATGGCACAGGTCCAAGAGCTGCTCAATGGGGAGCAAGCAGCAGTGATATGGCTTATATTCTTTACCAGTCTCCTATTCTTTTTGCACGTCATGCTTCCACCATGCTAAACGACTGATGTTATGACTATTCCACACCTTGTAGGTAAGTATAATGACCCGAATTTTCACCAAATAAAAATCGCTTTTAATCAAAGGAGTGACGATTTTCCTGTATTGATGCTTCCAGTCAGGCTGGAAACAAAGTTTATGAACTACTCACGATTGGTAAAACCATCCACATCTTCCCGTGGCGGAGTCAATACGATTGTTCAAAACGCTTATAAGTTGATTTCTCAAATTCAGATATTTTTTGCGCCTGAAAATATCAAAAGTGCGAAAGTCGCTGAAATAGGGAAAGCGCTCGAAGGATATCGCGCGGGAGTAGACAAGCTTGCCGATCTTGTCAATAAAATCACCGAAGCTCCCAGAGCAGATAAGTTGGTATTGAGAGATGCTGCAGGAGATATATTGACGGTGATGTCTCCGATTCAGGTAGCTGCTTCAGTGGCGAAATATAAGGGAGAATTGCTCACAAGCATAGATGAACTGAAGAATGCTGTGGAGCGGATCAAAACTCCTTCACTGGATATCTATCAAAAAGGGAAGCTATACCTGGAGGGTCTCGAGAAGCTGAACAAAAGTATCGATGCGATTTTTGTCTCGGAAAAAATAAATGCAGCGTCGCTCGAAAAAGAACTTGCGGCGATTGATAAACAATTGGCAGAACTGGATGAGTTGGCGGATGCGCCTGATTTTCGCGCTACGGAAGAAATGATCCAGCAGATCCAGAGTAAAATTTCCTATATCAAACGTCAGCATAAAAGTGGAAATGTCCGGCTGACCAATTTCAAAATCGGCTATACTGGGCAAAAAGATCTCAAAAAAGAAGAATATGATCTGCGTGGCAAGATCAATGAACTAAAGAAAAAAATAGATGCCGAAACCGTGCCGGTGGTTCGATTTCGGGAGACGATTCAGACCTTTCCGATCAAGCAACTTAATAGTCAAATTGTAAAGGCTTCCTCTTTTCTTACCTCTAGACTGAGGATTGGTATCAAGAATTATAAAACGCTGGCAGCAACTCAGAAGGAACTGCTGGTACAGCTCAAAGAAATTCAAAGCAATGCTCAGCTACCGCTAGATGGAGAACTTGCGGACATCAATCAGCTTAAGTCAAGCTATGCCAACCTGAAGAAGTTGCTGGATTCGTTCTTGACAAATTCCAAAAAAATCAGGCCTACCACTTCGATTGAAAAATCAGGAATTACTCGTCTTGGCACACAGCTGGGGCAATTTATGGATGCGGTAAAAGAGTTGGAGCCCGGTTTTAAAAAAGTCGAAAACCAAATCCTAGCTGAAAATAAGATCAAAACCAGTACTCTATCGGCCGTGGCTACACGAGGTAGTATCTTGACTGCCCGAGATGCCATTCGCGTAAGTACCGTGAAGACTCCTCAGCAAACGCTGACTGAGCTGACTAAGCAACTGACCGAGCTTCAGCAAAAAATCAAAGCGACCGCTTCCAGTACAATTCTATTGCCGCGAAGTGAATATAATAATCTTAAAAGTGCCTATTTCAGTCTGCGAGATCAGGTAAACAATGTCTTGGCGGCAAATCCACTCCCTGAGGCCAATGCGACCAGAGAAGAAACAGATAAGGTACTCGTCGCTATAGAAAACCAAATTTTAGATCAACTGACCGATGTCAATGATCCCCGAGATCGTTTTTATGAGGAGATGAAAGGGAGGGTGGTTTTCACAGTGCAATCTGTGGAAGTCAAAGAACTCTGGGTACGTATTTTTCCTGACGATATCGCAATTGATAATCATGATGAAAGGCTGACAGATGAGGAGGAGACCATAGCCAAGGATTTTTACTATGAGGTCTACAGCAAAATTGAAAAAGATAGACAAGCTGCCAAATTGGGGGCTTGGAGAGCGGCAGCTGCCAGTCTGGGTGTGCGAAGAGCTGCATACGCCATTAAGATACTTTCTCCCAAAGAGCTTACTAATGGTAAAATCACAACCATACAAAATTCCCTAGAGGAATACCTTCGCAAAAACTTGGGTTTTGAGGGGAGAGGTATTGGCAAAACCAAAAGTGATGCGAGGATAGAAAAGCTTTTGCAGGCTTTTGCAGAAGCTCCCGTCACCATCAAAAAGATGCTGAGTAAATCCAATTTTACCGCCTGCGTCGAGACTAAGGGGACTTTGGATAAGGCGATTTCTGATTTTCGACAATTGATAGATTTACTATCTAGCTGGGTGACCAATCGCACTTCTGCTGATCAAAAGGCACAAATTGAGAAGTTGGCTAGCTTGATTAATGAAAGCGGTAAGCTGGTTTACGAATATTACAAAACTAATATTGAGCAGTTGAATTTGCCTTTTCGTCCGGAATTGACTTTCCCAAATGTCGAAAAGAAATCCAAAAGCTGGGATAGAGCGGGATATACTGAAGCTATGCCAAATAGATTTGTGGTCGTGACCAAAAGAGGCGATTATCAGCATGTCGTCACAGGAAAGACTGTTCAAAACCCATTGCCGGTGAGTTTGGATCCCAGTGCTGATCAATCTGAGCATTTCACCCATCTGCCAAACGGAGATCTTCAGGTCCCGGAGGAATTATCTTGGATGTTTGATTTTGACGCTGCTGTGGAGGCGGGGTTGGGAGTGAAAATACCGCTGGATAATGATGATTGGGACAAAGGTTTTGAGTTGGTCATGGCCTATGGGGTGCAGAATAAAGATGCTCAGGAAAGCCAGAAACTCGTCGATAAACTATTCACCAATCACTTATATAGCGATGGGGGCTTGGAATATCTCCCTACAGCCACTGCTACGAATAATACTGAAAACGTCAAGTCTCCCTATCGTAGTCTGGACAATGATCTGGATGGTGCTTTTGATTTGTTTTTTGCAGAGGAATCACCGCAATACCTGGATAGCTATGCGGATGCCCATGAGCTGGAGATCTCTGATGGACAGTTTTTCAAAGAGGCCCTTGGGATACCCAAAGACTTAGCTGATAATATCCGATATCGGGAGAAAATGGAGATAGCTCACGGCAGGGCAATGAACAGGTCTTTATTCAATGCCACCTTGAAGTATTATTTCAAAGTCATGCTCAAGAATCTATTGGGGGATTTTGATATCGATCAGACCATGCTTTTCATGCTTCACCATGTTTCCGGTACGGGGAATTTACCTGTCTTCAGAGTGGATAATCAGCCATATGGAGTTTTGCCTGTTTCGCCGGTCAAATTGTTTAAGTCGCAAGGATCAGCTAAAAAAGGCACTGAATCAAGCTATATCAAGAATCTGACTTTATTCCTGAAGCAGACTAAGGCAGCGTTTGATCAAATCAATGCAAATCCGATACATATCAACAGTGCAGCTTATACTTCTAACCCGCAGTCTGAGTTTCTGAAGATTTTGGGTCTTGAGCCTTTTTCAAAAGAGTTTTTCTTCAGATTTGGAGTCAATGCCGCCAATCGCTGGCAAGATCCTGATGGGGAAGGGCTTGGTTTTAATGTCAATTGGGATCATATAACTGAGAAATTCAGCCCGAGTGAGGTCGCCTATAATTACAACCTGCTGCTAAAAGGGCTGGGACATACATCTACATCCACTCAGACCAATGCTATTTCCAAGTCCAATATTTACAAAAACCGATTCACGGAAGGAAATTTCATTTTGGGGAATTTGGTACAAGATCCCGCATTAGGCAAAGATGCATTGGCAATTACAGACAAGGGGACAAATTATATTGAATGGCTCCATGGATTGAATAGTCTTACCGGTCTTACTGAGTTAAAATATTCAGATCTACCTAAAGTCTCTGTCGAAGGTGAAAATCAGACGCAATATTCCGTGTTGATGGCAATGCTCAGAGGCTCTTTAGTATATGATCATGGGATCTACGCCAAAAGGGCTGTCAACAAACTAAAAGACTTGGACGTCAGTACTCTTGAGAGATTATTGTCTTCACATATTGATTTGGTCAGCTATAGGCTTGATGCATGGCTGACAGGATTATCAGATTTTAGACTCAAGGAACTTCGAAAAAATAAAAAAGCAGGGACTTATCTCGGGGCCTATGGGTTTGTGCATGATCTGCGTAGGGCTCCAGATCCTATTGATTCCGTATCCTCGTTGCCAGAGGGGCTAGAATCTTCCAATGGGCAGGATGTGAAGGTGTTGCCAGACAGTCAGGGATTTATTCATGGACCTAGTATGAATCATGCGGTGACTGCCGCAGTCCTGCGGGCTGGTTATAACTCTATCAAAGCCAAAGAAGGTGCTAGTAATGCCCTCTCTATCAATTTGACATCTAGGAGAGTTAGGATGGCACTTCACCTCTTAGAAGGAGTAGGGAATGGACAAGAGACTGGAGCTTTGCTTGGTTATATGTTTGAAAGAGCTCTACATGAAAAATATGACAATGGTTTAGGGGCGCCTTTGGAGATGGATGTACACATTTATCGGCTGAGAAGGAAATTTCCTACCTATTCAGATACCTCGATCGATCCGACAAATACCAATCAACTGGAGGCCATCAAAGCTGCCAATGTGGTGGATGGGCTGGCATTGCTAGACCATATCAAAGAGGATATGGAGACTAAAAAACTCTGGAATGACGAAAAAACTTACGTGGATAACATTATCCAGAAAAGCGGAGGGCAATTTACCTTCAGGGGTTTTCCTTGGGGGCTTCAGAGTCAATTGCCCAATCCTCTCATTCCTCCAACCGGCTCATCCAAATCTCTTGAAGAAAAGAAAATCAGGGCTATAGTCCATGAACTAGATAATATGGCTGATGCGATCGATTCACTTGGTGATTTGGTCACTGCAGAAGGAGTATACCAACTGGTCAGAGGAAATCATGTCCGCGCAACGGCAGTTTTGAATGCGATCTCGGAGGGGAAAGTGCCATTGGATCCGGAAATAATCCGAAGTATGAGGCAGGGTGTGATGGTTACACAAAGGGCAATTCTTCAGGTTCCTGTGGTGGCAAACTCTAATTCACCTTGGTCTGGAGTCGCAGTAAGTCCTAAAAGTAAAGCAGAGCCATCTTTGAATCACTGGATTGCGGCCCAGATCGGAGACCCCGAAAAAGTAGCTTGGAAAGTGCAGTTTGGGGAGACGGAATCCAGTATGAACCTTTTGGATTTGGGTATGCAGCCATTGGATTTGGTCATGCTGATTACTACTGGAGGTGATGAAAGTCAAAGTGAACTACAAGCTAGATGTATTACGCATTTGCATGCCAATGGTGCGCTACCGAATGATGATATTCAAATCAAATTTAATGAGGCGGCAGGGGCTGAGGATTTAAGTTTTGGTGAAATCGTTTCCTTGATACAACATTTAGGAAAAGTGATTGGCTCTTCTAGACCAGCAGACGCCAGAGATTATAGGATTGCGGAAGATGAAGCCAATTTTGGTCCGACCGCTCCAGGAATTGATACTGAAGAGCTCATGAGCCGAATGTCAGCTGCAGTGGCTGATTATCAGGCATTGTTGGATAGCTTGTCTCCCTTTGAAGGGGCTAAAACGTCCTACTCAGTGGGAGAGAAAAAGCTGGCGGTAGATTCATTAGTGGCTTTGACTCAAGTTGGGTTTGCAGGCTTTTATCCAATTAATCTTGAGGAAGATGTACTGGCGATGGCTCAGCGAATCATTTCAGCAAAAGCAAGGATGGTAGAAAATATTGGTTTTGCACAAGCGAAGTTTGCTGAACTAGAGTTGGAAATTGATCAGGGTAAATGGCTCAGCTTTCTCACAGATTTTTCTTCAAAATTTTTTGGAAGTGGCTTCAAAATGATTCCCAAAACCAGCATCAGTAATGAAACAGATATATCAGGGCAATTGGGTATTTCATGGGCGGAAAGCCCCTTGAGACATCATCCGGAAAGTTTGATGGAAGATTGGTGGTCCAGTATTTCTTTGGTAAGAAATAGGCTGAGCTATCTCGAAACAGTATCTATGGTAGGGGAAGTATTGCACGGTAATGCCATTGGGCTGAAGCCAGTACAATTGCCGTGGGATATGAATAATCTGCCTCCTCTCAGCGAGCGTGACTATTGGCTGGGAGCGGAGTTTCCTTCAGATCACAATCCTGATGGAGACAAGCTGTCATTATTGATTTTTGGCCAAGAGCATCTTCAATCGCAGAGTTGCGGACTGATTTTGGACGAGTGGATGGAGATCATCCCTGATGCCAAAGAAACGACGGGAATAGCTTTTCATTTCAATCAGCCAGACTCCAGAGCTCCTCAAAGTTTGCTATTGGCAGTACCTCCTGAGAAAAGAGGAACCTGGGATTTCGAAGAGCTGGGACTTTGTGTGGAAGAAGCTTTCAATTTGGCTAAGCTAAGAGCTGTCGAACCGGATCAGATTGATTCTTCCATGTTTGCTCAGCTATTGCCGGCGACAGCCACTCTGGCATTTGGAGATACTAAATTTGCTCAGATCTTGGCAGGAATCGATGAGGATGATACGAATGACGCGCAACCAGGCGATGAGCAAAAGTTGGGATATTTTATAGATTATACAGGAGTGAATGAGGGATTTGAACCAGATGAACTAACATGATAAAATTATATGATCCATGTGAGCCATTTCGAGCCTATAATAGGATAGAAGGTAGGCCTAGAGAAGAAGAACTGGATGATTCTTTAGCAGCGAAAATTCACGATCCTTTATGGATGATTTCGCGTCAGTTCCAATTTGGAGAATTGAAAGGAGAGGATGCGGGCTCTGCTATTTTTGCCAAAGCGGCTATCAATACCGTAAGAATGAGCTCCTTCACTGGAGCAAATGGGCAAAAAATCCCCTATTCGGAAGATATTCCGATGGAGGCGAGAGTAGAGCGCTTGATTCCATCTATTGATTTGAAGCAGGCGGTGAGGTTTGGGAAGAAGTTTTCAAAACTTCTAGATGAAGAAGGGGGTGGCTTGCCGGCTAGTCAAGGTTATAGCGTAGGAATGTATCAGGAATTGTTGGTTCGTAGGTTCCCTTTTGAAGTGCCGGAAATTAGCGATAGTGATACCGCACAGCTTTCTGCTTCAAAGGCAAGAGCCCTGAGTTTGCAACAAGCCTCTTCATTTTTGAGAACTATGGCAGGCAGAGCGGTTAATGGAAGACTCCTTTGGGAGATTCTAAACAGTGATACTTCAGCTATTGGAGCAATTGTTTTGGCAGCAAACCAATCAGCTACAGCGGAAAAGTTTATTCAATCCAAGCATAAAACTGCCGTTCAAAATGCAGCGAATCGTTGGGTTGAGTATGTTAAAAATGAATTGAATTTGCCCGAAAATGATCAGGATGATTCATGGTTGTCAGAAAGGCTGGAGTATGCTTTCAAAACCAGCATCGATGAAGGTGATTCATCAGAAACTGAGCTTCAAGCTACTGAATATTTTCAAGGGCATTTGGATTGGTATTCGTTTGATGTCGCCAAAGAAAAGCAAAATGGGGCTGGGGCTATAGATGCCAATATCAAAAAAAGAGAGGTGTTGACCGTGATTCCAGCCGAAGCGAGTTTTGCCGGAATGCCTAATTCTCGATGGTGGGAGATGGAAGATGGATCAATCGATCTGGGGAATCTAAAGGCCTCGGATACGGATATTGCAAAAATTTTGGTGACCCAGTATGCGTTACAATATAGCAATGACTGGCTGGCGATTCCCTATGATATTTCTACAGGGAGCTTTGTGGAGGTAGAAGGGATTCTGGTCAGGGATACATTTGGTCAAAACTTTTTTGTCAACGCAGCACATCACGAGGGAGAGAGTTGGAATGAATGGAATATGTATGCCTTGTCTGTGGATACTGGAGAGTTTGCTCAAGACTCCTTTGATAAAAGAGTGTTATTGCCTCCATCTACTGTGAAAACAATCGAGAGTGAGGCGATTGAGGAAGTTAAATTCATCAGAGATGAGATGGCAAATATGGTCTGGGGGATCGAAACACGAATACCAGATGGGTTGGGAGGCGGACTGGATGGTTATGAGGCTGCTAAAAATCTAAAAGAAGAATTTGACCGGCTGATCCAGGAAGAAAGTGCTCCTTTGAACTTGGTGCTGCCTGCTACTAATCCTCAGGCAGTGGAAAGTAAGGCTTCTACGTATAAGCCACAGTTGAAATATCAACTGGGAAATAGCGTGAGTGAAAACTGGATTCCTTTTATAGCAGTTCATCAAAATGGCTCAAATAGAGAAATTCACTTTCAAAGAGCGTCTATGCCCAGAATCATGGACTTGTTTGATGCACATGCGATCAGGCCAAGAACTCCGCTACTAAGAGAGGGAATAGATGAAGATGATAAGCAGAATACTCCGCTTTATATCAATGAGGAGGAGATACCCCGAGCCGGAGTTAAATTGACAGGGACTTATCAGAGAACTCGCTGGTACAATGGGAAGATTGTGTCTTGGTATGGCAGGAGGAAACGAACCGGTAGAGGGGAAGGAAGTAGCGGACTTAGATTTGATTTGGTATTGGAAAATAAACGATAATTACCTAAATTGAATTCATCAATATATGACTTAAAAACACTAAAAATATCGCACTTCGGTGTCGGAATCTGAGCAAGTAAGGAAGAAAAACAGGGAATTGAATCTTGAGTAACAGTATAACGAAGAGTAATACAATGACTTTCTGCAGCACAGTGGCGTCTCCTACGGTTGACGCTTTTTTTATGTCCTTAGTAGAATTTTCTGATCAATAAGTCAGCTGCTTGATCCATGTCTTGATTGTCCAATTCGCAATCAAAATTAATAGTATCTAAGGTATTGTAGGACTCGGATTGGTCAAAATAGTCCACAAGAATTCCCATCAGTTCTTCGTAGTTTTTTTCTCTTAGATATTGTAGCGCCTGATCTGCAATTGATTTGCCTAGTTTGAATTTTAGTTTTTCTATTCCAGACGCGAGTTTTGGATCGTTGACCTTTGCATACTGCTGAATAATCCGATGTATTCGGGCTGGTTTTGGTAGATTGAGTTTGATTTTCTTAGCGTTTTCCATATGATCCAAAAGAGGCAAAGGAATCATGTTTTTCCCCAAATTGAATTTTTCAGCTTCTACGAAAATCACTTTATTGAGATCCATCGAGGCAAGTTTGTGAGCTAGCGACCAAATAAATGAGTCCTGAGAGAGTTGTTCTTTTTCTTCGAGATTACCAAAAACGGAACCCTTATGTCGGGCAATACTTTCAAGATCAAGTGTCTGTGCTCCTTTGGATTCCAGTATTCTCAAAAGCTCCGTTTTTCCCGCTCCAGTCTTTCCGAATAGTGTGACAA
Source organism: Algoriphagus vanfongensis DSM 17529 (assembly GCF_000429465.1). Classification (GTDB taxonomy): domain Bacteria; phylum Bacteroidota; class Bacteroidia; order Cytophagales; family Cyclobacteriaceae; genus Algoriphagus; species Algoriphagus vanfongensis. The sequence continues at coordinate 33,667 of NZ_AUBX01000017.1, forward strand.
AAGAAAATGGTCTTTTCATAAAGTCAATAGACTCTTGATTTAGTCTTTTAGTGCCACCTTGGTATATAAGGACATTGGAGGTGGGGCGGTAGTGTTGCCAAACAGCCAGAGAAATCAAATAGGGAGCTTCATCTATCAATATTATCGTTTCATTCGTGTCAAAAAACTTCTGATATTGCTGGACTTGGTGCATTAGTTCTATGCCTTCTGAGCAGGGGAAACCTTTGGATTTGATCTTTTTAAGATCACGGGAGGTATAAGAAAGAATTTTTTCTGCAAATGGAATTGGGGAGTTCGATTTGCTTTCGATAGCTCTGGTGTCTAGGATTTTTTGTGGTTTGTCCCAGAAGTCAAAAATTGAATAAGTGTATTTGCTTGAATTCATGAAGGGCTATTTAATTCTTAAGTTACGTTTTTGGGGTTCATTTTTGGAGTAAAAAATGGATAATATCTGTTGTTGTTTCACAGGGAAGTTTTGAAGAGTAACTTTGTAATCAAATCTAATATCTATGAACAGAAGACCCAGAAGAAATAGGAAGTCCGAAGTAGTGAGAAACTTGGTAGAAGAAACAACCCTCTCGGTCAATGACTTAATTTTCCCTTTGTTTTTGATTCCTGGAGAAAAGAAAAAAGTCGAAGTGGATTCTATGCCTGGTATTTATCGTTTTTCGATTGATAAAATGCTAGAGGAAATTGAGTCTTGTATGAAGCTTGGTGTCAAATCCTTTGACGTTTTTCCGGCTTATCCTGAGGAGTTGAAAGATTCTGTGGCATCTGAGAGTTACAATCCCGAAACATTTTACCTCAAAGGTCTTCGAGAGATCAAAAAGAATTTTCCGGAACTATGTCTGATGTCAGATGTGGCAATGGATCCATATAGCAGCGATGGACACGATGGGCTCGTCCAAAACGGTAAAATTTTAAATGATGAGACGTTAGCCATTCTTAGCAAAATGGCCTTAGCTCAGGCGGATGCCGGAGTAGATATATTAGGGCCTTCAGATATGATGGATGGACGAGTGGGGTATTTGAGGGATGAGTTGGATGAGAATGGGTTCACCGAAACATCGATCATGTCCTATACAGCCAAATATGCAAGTGCATTCTATGGTCCGTTTAGAGATGCGCTAGACTCAGCTCCTAAGTTCGGTGATAAGAAAACCTATCAAATGAACCCAGCCAATTCACAAGAAGCCTTAATAGAGGCGGATCTTGATATAGAGGAAGGCGCAGATTTTTTAATGGTGAAGCCTGCTTTGGCTTATTTGGATATTATTAAGCTTTTGAATGAAAACTATCCTCTGCCGATAGCGGCATATAATGTGTCTGGAGAATATTCCATGATCAAAGCATCGGCCCAAAAAGGTTGGCTGGACAATGATCGGGCAATGCTAGAGTCATTGCTTAGTATTAAGAGGTCTGGGGCAAAGATTATTCTGACATATTTTGCAAAGGAGTTTGCGCTACTTTCTCGATAAGTGGTGCTAATTATAAGTTAATGCCCGAGTAATCGGGCTTTTTTTGTTATATGTGGTGTGTTTTTTAAGTCCTTTTTTAAAAGAATGTGTATTCTTTTTCTGTTATGCTCTAAAAAAAATCTGTTTTACCCGAATTTTTATAGTATTTATAATTTCAAGCTTTTGATTAAATTTTAATAAAATAGTCTATTTTCGGAATTATATTTGGAATTGATTTATTTTTTATTCAAGAAGTTTTGATTGGTGATTTTCGGAATCCATTTCAAAGAATTTTATAGAGGGAATCAGAATTTTATTTTTTCTAATGGATCTGTCCTAAAAGCACTTGAAATTCTGAATAAATTGTAGAATTCGTAATTTTTGGCTGGAAAAAATGCATAATGGAGTTAAAAATATGCTTTTTGATGAAAAAGTGATTTGTTTTTTAGCCTTAAATTAAATTACATTAGACGAAAGTAATTGCTTTTATACCTATAGTAAATTTTGAAAAAATTAAAATTTTAAAAGAAAACCTATGAAGTATTTCGTGTTTCCGTTGGCTAATGATATGGCGGCGGTAGATCTCTCTGCAGAGGTCGCAAACAACCTCCTCACTACAAATAATGTATGGATGATGCTCTCGACGGCCTTGGTGTTTATTATGCACTTAGGGTTTGCTGGAGTGGAGGCTGGTTTTGGTCAGGCCAAAAACACCGTAAACATTTTGTTTAAAAACACCATTACGCCTATTCTCGGTGTGATGACCTATGCCGTGGTGGGCTTCTATTTGATGTATCCTGGTTTTGATGTGCCAGGATGGTTTGGATTTGATGGTGCTGGTTGGAGTATGTTTTGGTTTTCTCCAGCGGATGCGGATGTGACTGCTGGGTATGCAGATGGGGGGTATACTTATTGGACGGACTTTTTGTTTCAGGCTATGTTTGCAGCCACAGCGGCTACTATTGTGTCTGGGGCTATTGCCGAGAGGGTTAAGTTGGGAGCATATCTGATTTTCACTTTGTTCTTTGTTGGTATTGTGTATCCGATTATCGGAAGTTGGAAATGGGGAGGGGGAGCTTTGGATGATATGGGCTTTTATGATTTTGCTGGAAGTACTTTGGTTCACTCAGTAGGTGGATGGGGAGCTTTGGCAGGAGTGATTTTGGTAGGACCTCGATTGGGTAAGTATGTCAATGGAAAGACTGTTGAAAAGCCTGGATCCAGTGTTCCTTTGGCTGTTATCGGTGTTTTCTTGTTGTGGTTAGGTTGGTTTGGATTCAATGGCGGCTCTGTGCTTTCTGCTGATCCGGGATTGGTGTCTTTTGTCTTGGTGACTACTTCACTTGCAGCATGTGCTGGTGGTTTGGGTGGTTTCTTGGCGGCTTACTTTGCTTTCAAAAGACTGGATCTAGGAATGGTGCTAAATGGAATACTTGCAGGCCTCGTGTCCATCACTGCTGGCGCTGATGTTATCAATCCTGGTACGGCAGTTTTAGTCGGGTTTATTGGAGGAATTCTCGTAGTGATTTCCGCTATTGTCTTGGATAAGTTAAAACTGGATGATGTGGTAGGTGCAGTTTCGGTTCACCTTACTTGTGGCGTATGGGGTACTTTGGCGGTTGGCTTGTTTTCTACCAATCCAGATCACTCCTTTTTCACGCAGCTGATCGGTGTGGCCATTTGTGGCGCTACAGCTTTTATATCTGCTTTTGTAATCTTTTTTGCACTGAAAGCTACTGTGGGAATCAGAGTTTCGGAAGAGCACGAAAGAACTGGTTTGGATTCGCATGAGCATGGAATCCGAGGTTATACTATCGTATACGACGAATAAAAAAAGGAAGCCCCTCCCTTCGAAAAAAATGCGACTCTCTTTCAAGGGACGGGGCCTATTGGTCAACTCTTACATTCACCAACACTCAAAATTAAAATGAAAAAAGTAATTCTACTATTTATTGGTATAACTATAGCTACAGGTAGTGTAGTACTGGCACAAGAAGAAGCTGAAGAGAAAGTCTCTGCTTTGACACTCTCAGGTTCTGTGGATGCCTATTTTAGAACCAACTTCAATGCTCCCAACAAAGGAGAGAATGCTATGGCGCCTGCTACTTCATTTGGCAATCTTCCGGGATTTTCGCTAGGTATGGCGAATATCATTGCTACCTATGAAGGGGATAAAGTCGGAGCTGTAGTTGACTTGGTTTTTGGTCCGAGAGGAGAGGATGCTGTATTTGGCTCTCCTTTATATGCAGGAGGAATGGCCGGTAGCTCCCAAATCCTAAATCAACTTTATGTGTACTGGAATGCTTCGGATAAGGTGATATTCACGATTGGAAATTTCAATACTTTTTTGGGCTATGAGGTGATCTCTCCAACTGGTAATTTTAATTACTCCACGTCCTATATGTTTTCCTATGGACCATTTTCTCACACCGGTTTGAAAGCTGATATAGCCTTGTCTGATAAGTTTTCCTTCATGGCCGCAGTGATGAACCCTACAGATATGACGGAATTCAATCTAATGGGGACCTACACAATGGGGGCTCAGTTAGGGTATTCGACAGATGCAGGAAGTACTTACCTTAACTTTATCTATGGTGATCAGGATGGTAAGTTGTCCAATGATGGCGGCTTGGTTCCTGGGCAAACTTCAGGGGGAAATACTTTTCAAGTGGATTTGACTACCGGCTTTAATGTGAGCGATGCTCTTTATCTTGGAGTCAATACTACATATAACACCACTTCATCCGGAGAGGAATTTAGTGGTACTGATATTCAAGATTTGGATGGAGATGGTTATGGATTTTACGGATTTGCTGGCTATCTTCAGGCTACTGCTTCTGAAAAATTTGCAGTGGGACTGAGGGGAGAGTATTTTAATGTCTTCAATGACGGGCTGGATGGAGTAGTAGGTTTGGATGATAACGGTGATGGGAATGTGTTTGCGGTGACGCTTTCTGGAAATGCCAAAATCGGAAATAACTTAACCATCATTCCAGAACTACGACTCGATACGATGGGAAATGATTACTTTATGAATAAAGATTTGGCGGCTACCAAAAACCTTTCATCATTTTTATTGGCAGCGGTATTCGCATTTTAAGATAATAAACAGGGTCTATTGTTGTAAGGAAAGCCGGGGTGATTTTCACCTCGGTTTTTTATTTTGTAGGGTAAAATCATCCAAATGATGTTTGGTTTGAAGGTGATTTGATGAAAGTTGATGCATGTTTTTGTCTAAAATGGGTGTTTTTAAAACCGATAAATAATAAGTTTTTAGAATTTATTTAAAATATAATTTTATCATTTATCAAAAAGCATGTAAAAAAGACTGATTTCTTGTAACCTTTTACTTTGGGAACTGTATATCTTTGTGTACCCTTACTTGAGAGATATGAAAAAGTCCCTTTTAATGATTACGGCAGTGTTGGCACTCGGTGTCACCCAAGCTCAGACCTTTGAAACTGGTCCTAAAGCAAAGAATGCCAAAGTCTGGAATTCGAATAAGAAGACGGTTCCAGTAGCATTCCAGTCTAGCCCTGAGACCGTGACTGGCGCTGAGGCTAAGCAATTTAAAACTTGGAATTCTGAATCATCTAAATTGCTCATCCAGACTAGGAGAGAAATTGATAATCCGAAAGGGTTGGATGCTAAAAATAGAAAAGTATGGGAAGAGTCTTCCCGAATGAAAGTAAATAGTAATGCATCTTACATCATGCCTAAATCAATGAAAAAGAGAAGGTTTTGGTGGCATTAATCTAACTTTCTAAAAAGTATAAAAGCTCGGAATTTCCGAGCTTTTTTTTATAACTCCTGCTCTCTCTCCAACATCAAAATCGAATTCTGGGAGACGATGTAGTATTTTTCTCCTTCATAGATCACCTCATGAGCACCTGAAAGAAGGAATATAGCAAGATCCCCTTCTTTGGCTTGGAGTGGGACATATTTTACTTTTTCATCCTGATCCATCCACGGTTCATGGTCTTCCGTCGGCATAGGAATGGGATATCCTGGACCAATTTTGATGATGTATCCCTGTTGTACCCTTTCTTTTTCCTGTACTCCAGGAGGTAGATAAAGTCCAGAGCTGGTTTTTTCGTTTGGCTTTTTGAGTCGTACGAGTACGCGATCTCCTACGATGATGAGTTTTTTTAATTTATTGTCAGATGTCAGTTGCATAATCGCTAGGTTTTGGTGCGATAGACAAAAGCCAAGCCCCTTGATGCGATTCTCGGTTCTTGGCTTTAGAAATAGAACGGCATCTGATTGATTTCAGATGCCGCATTGTTGGTCTAGTGTGACTTATTTTTTGTCTTCGTTGACTTCTTCGTAGTCTACATCGGATACACCGTCACCAGATGCTTCTGCACCTTCGGCAGCTCCAGCTTCAGCACCTGGCTGAGCTCCAGCTCCCTGAGTTGCATTGTACATCTCCTGTGAAGCAGCTTCCCATGCTTTGTTGAGTCCTTCCATTGCTGCATCGATTCCCTCCATATTTTGGGATTGATGAGCAGCTTTCAGAGTTTCTAAAGCTGAAGAGATGGCAGTTTTATTTCCTTCGGAAAGCTTGTCTCCATACTCTTTCAATTGCTTCTCTGTCTGGAACACTAGGCTGTCCGCTTGGTTGAGCTTGTCGATTTTCTCTTTTTCCGCTTTGTCAGAAGCAGCGTTTGCTTCAGCTTCTTTTTTCATGCGGTCGATTTCTTCCTGAGATAGACCAGAGGAAGCTTCGATTTTGATCTTTTGCTCTTTGCCGGTTCCTTTATCCTTTGCAGATACATTCAGGATACCATTGGCATCGATGTCAAATGTCACTTCGATCTGAGGTACACCTCGTTGTGCAGGTGGAATGTCAGAAAGTTGGAATCTACCGATAGTCTTATTGTCTTTGGCCATGGATCTCTCGCCTTGAAGTACGTGGATGTCCACAGCCGGCTGATTGTCTGCCGCAGTAGAGAATACTTCAGACTTCTTGGTAGGGATGGTCGTGTTGGATTCGATCAGCTTGGTAAATACGCCGCCCATCGTCTCAATACCCAAAGAAAGTGGAGTCACGTCAAGCAATAGCACGTCTTTCACTTCTCCTGTCAATACGCCACCCTGTATCGCAGCACCAATGGCTACTACCTCATCCGGGTTGACACCTTTAGAAGGTTTCTTGCCAAAGAATTTCTCAACTTCTTCCTGAATTCTTGGGATTCTGGTAGATCCACCGACCAAGATTACTTCGTCAATATCAGATGGACTCATGCCTGCATCAGCCAAAGCTTTCTTACATGGTTCCATAGATCTTCTTACCAAATCCTCAGATAGCTGCTCAAACTTAGATCTGCTCAAGTTTCTCACCAAGTGCTTAGGACCTGACTGAGTAGCAGTGATGTATGGAAGATTGATTTCAGTGGATGAAGAGCTAGAAAGTTCGATTTTCGCTTTTTCAGCTGCCTCTTTCAATCTTTGAAGTGCCATCGGGTCTTGTCTTAAGTCGATTTGCTCTTCAGCTTGGAATTCTTCAGCTAGCCAGTTGATGATCACTTGGTCAAAGTCGTCACCGCCCAAATGCACGTCACCATTGGTAGATTTTACTTCGAAGACACCATCTCCCAATTCAAGAATAGAGATATCGAATGTACCACCACCAAGGTCATACACTGCGATTTTCATGTCCTGATTTTTCTTGTCCATTCCATAAGCCAAAGCCGCTGCGGTTGGCTCGTTGATGATACGCTTCACTTCCAGACCGGCGATTTGTCCAGCTTCCTTGGTCGCTTGGCGCTCTGCATCATTGAAGTAAGCAGGCACAGTGATGACTGCTTCAGTCACTTCTTGACCCAAGAAGTCTTCAGCTGTACTCTTCATTTTCTGAAGAATCATAGCAGAAAGCTCCTGAGGAGTATAAGATCTGTCACCGATTTTGATTGCTACGGTGTCATTGGATCCTTGCTCTACTTTATAAGAGGCATGTTTTTTCTCTGCAGAAACTTCAGAGAATTTCTTGCCCATAAATCTTTTGACAGAAGAAATTGTATTGGCAGGGTTGGTGATTGCCTGACGTTTGGCTGGATCACCTACTTTGCGCTCTCCGTTTCCATTGTCGAGAAAAGCCACAATGGAAGGAGTCGTTCTTCTACCTTCGCTATTTTGGATGACTACGGGCTCATTTCCCTCCATTACGGCTACGCAGGAGTTGGTGGTACCTAAGTCAATGCCTATAATTTTTCCCATGATTATAAATTTTTATTTGAGTTGCTTTTTTTGAATACAAGTCCCATTCTTCAATGCGTATGCCAGCCCATGTTTTCAGCGGTTTTGTGTCAGATTGGCAGAAATTGGCTTCAGGATTTTTCCGATTTTTCAGTTTTTGACACAGCGTCTTTCATTTCGGGCTGAATTCCTGACAGGTTTAGCAAGTTTTTTTGACGGTGTTTGCAACCTTTTTCCAAAGAGACTCATCTTAACTGTAGTATGAAGGGATTTTTTCACAGAAATAAAAAGGAAAAACTGCGATGGCTTGCAGTACTCCTCCTCGGAGAGGCGCTGATCTATGGCATTGAGCAGTTTGAAGTATTGCCTTCTTTTTGGTGTTTTTTTTACTCTATGGTTCCCAATCTCACATATTTGATCGCCTAGGAGATTTTTTGATCGACGAATCTTAACTTGGGATCTAATCCCAAAAGTCATGAGTCCATCTATCTTTTTACAAGATATCTATATCTACCCTATCAAATCGCTCGGAGGTATCAGGCTGAATGAGTCGCAAGTGGAGGAGAAAGGTCTCCGGTATGACCGAAGATGGATGCTGGTAGATCAGAATGGTACATTTGTTTCGCAAAGGAAATATCCTCAGCTAGCTCTCCTACATGTTCATTTGCAGCAGGATGGTCTTGAGGTGGTCAACACTCAAAAAGCAGATATGCGCATTATTATCCCTTATAAGATGAAGGGTGTCGGGGGGATTTCGGTGTCGGTCTGGGATGACCAGTTTGACGCCTTGCATCTTTCTACTGAATTGGATGACTGGTTTTCAGACTTTTTGGATTTTGATGTTCGGTTGGTGAAAATGCCTGAAACTACCCAAAGAAAGGTAGATCCGAACTATGCTGTTAATGAGGAATCTGTCAGTTTTGCAGACGGGATGCCATACTTATTGATCAGTCAGGCTTCATTGGATGACCTTAATGCGAAATTGGATGAAAAAATACCAATGAATCGATTTCGTCCCAATTTGGTTTTTGCCGGGATGGAGCCATTTCAGGAGGATGAAGTCGGAAGGTTCAGCATAGGTAAGGTGGATTTTCAAGGAATAAAATTATGTGCAAGGTGTGTAATGACTACTGTGGATCAGGAAACAGGTGCCAAAGGGAAAGAGCCTCTCAAAACCTTGGCAACCTACAGGCAGCGTGGAAATAAAATATTATTCGGTCAAAATGTGGTGGCTCTTACTTTGGGAAAAATCAAAGTAGGGGATGAGGTGACATTTGATTCAAACAAAAAAGGAGCGTAGAGCTCCTTTTCGTATTCTTAGCGATAGTTTTTTACGGTCTCTATGAAGACCTTCACCTTTTCCGGATCTATATCCGGATAGACTCCGTGTCCGAGATTGGCGATGTGTCGAGATCCCTTGAACTCGTCCATCATTCGAGTGGCGGCGACAGCTACTTGCTCTGGCGTGCCATATAGAGCTGCTGGATCCAGGTTGCCCTGCAAAGTTTTGGAGTCGCCGATAAGCCTTCTTGACTCTGCGATCCCCATGTTCCAGTCGAGTCCGATAGTTTCACAGGACAAAGAGCTCATTGCTTCTCTGGCAAAAAAGGCTCCTTTTGCAAAAACAGTCTTTGGAACTGTATCGATGGCATCGCATATCTGAGAGATGTAGCGAAGTGAAAATTCTTCGTATTGATCTGGACCTAGGATTCCAGCCCAGCTGTCAAATAGCTGAATCAGCTGTGCTCCGGATTCGATTTGTGCTTTAAGATAGTTGATCGTACTGTCCGTGATCATCTGAAGCAGTTTGTGCGAAAACACAGGCTGTGTATAGAGCATTTCCCGGGCTTTGGAAAAAGTCTTGCTTCCATGTCCTTCTACCATATATGCAAAAATCGTCCACGGAGCACCTGCAAAACCGATCAATGGAACCCGGCCATTTAGTGCTTTTTTGGTGATATGGATTGCATCAGTCACATAGCGAAGTTCAGACCCGTCTGATACATGAAGTTTTTTCAAATCAGCCTCTGAGCGAACTGTCTCAGGGAACAATGGGCCTCTTTTTTCTACCATTTCGTAAGGCAGTCCCATAGCTTCGGGGATCACCAAGATATCAGAGAAAATAATGGCAGCATCCACTCCCAAAAGGTCTACTGGCTGGATGGTCACCTCAGCGGCCAAGTCTGGCGTCTGGGCCAGTTCGATAAATCCACTGACACTTTCACGTACTTTTCTATATTCGGGGAGGATTCTCCCTGCCTGTCGCATCAGCCATACTGGCGTTCGTTCGACAGATTCGCCTTTGGCTGCGCGGAGAAGAAGGTCGTTTTTTAACTGCATGTTGCAAAGATAAGAGCCAAATTTTGTATGGCAGGAAAATTCATGACATAAAAAAACAGGATCGTAGCATTGCCTCAATCCTGTTTGCAGTAGAAGTTGGTTTAGTATAGTTTTTTAATTGCTTTTTGGCTCTAGTCTGATAAAGTCATCCTCATCCAATCCCAGCATTTTGGTGACTGCCTCGTAGTCAGAATAATCGATTCTCGCACTGGCAAAGTCAGCAGGGACGATGACGACACGATATAGCTGGTTTTGAGTCCAGTCACTGCCCAATAGGGAATAATCAAGAGGGCCATCTAGAAATACACTGAAGTCAAATCGAGTGAAATCATAATTGTACATCAAGACGCCTTCCTCAAAAAATACAGTTTGAGGTAATGGTCTCCAGATTGGCGTGCCATTATCCTGCTCCCATTGGAGATAGACAAGGACTACATCGCTGTCAAGGATTTCAGGATCAAACTGAAATACTTCTTTAAAGTCGTTGGCAGCGGTAAAGTCTACTTCCACTTCAAAAGCTTCTCCTACGATCGTAATTCCATCTTCCCCGTCGATTCCCGGAGGTCCTGCAGGTCCTTCGCAGGCTTGAAATGCCATGATGCCGATCAAACCAAGTATTGCTGTAAATCTTTTCATAAAATAATATTTGGTGAATGAGATAATTTCTTACACGGAAAAAGATAAAGTTGGGTTATTTAAAAAATCTTAATTTGAGATTAATCTTGCACCGGAGCGATCACATGTACCTCATTTTCAGAGATTATTTTGTCTATAAATATTCCGGACAATTGAATCTGCTCTGAATCAGCAAAGGACTGAATGCTCTCTTTTACCTTTTCAGGTCCGGGCATCACCCAACGGTTGGATTTGATTTTTGCCAGTATGTAGCGAGATTCCGAAAATATACGAGCTTCAAATTCTCCCCCCAATGATTGATTGATTCCCACAAACACCTTCATGGTGTCTAGCTTACCTGCCGGCTCCACTTCGTAGATGGTATGTAGAAAGGTCCCCGGGTGCAGGTTTTTCTGAGCTTCGATTTGCTGAAATACAGCGCCAAGTTTATCGTCTTGAGGAGTGCCGACGTAGTAGAGGCCTGAGAGCGGCTCTGGTCTAGAGGTCTCCAAAGAAAGCTCTATGGGTTTTTCACCTCCCAATTTATTGAAGAGAATATAGGCTGCAGTAGTGAGTACCACTACCGCCACCAATATGATTCCTAATTTGTTTTTCATTTTTTTAGAAAAGATACCTGACGCCAATACCTCCCTGTCCTTTGATATGCCCTACACGATCGAGTAGCTCGAGAAAAAAGCCAATTTCGGCAAATACGGAGATCGGTACCTCATCGAAGTAGTATTCCCCTCCGCCGTAGATTTCCGGACCAAAGTCAATATTATTTCGCTCTTCGGACATCGTGGCGCCGCTTCCTACTTGTCCTTGCGTGTAGGTGTAGGTGACTCGGGTAGATCGCAGTTGCACTCCCGCTCCCACATAGCCCAAAAGGTAGCCTTGCGATATATCAAACATGTCCGTGAAATCGTCATGATAGGCAACTCGTCCATGAATTGAAACTCCTTTTTTTGCACTATTGCTCACGTAGAATGCATTGGAGGCAGGAGGATTGTTTTCAAAATCTCGCTGATAGTAGTTCCCTCCATTGACGCCACCGCTTCCCAGCATCACTTCCCAGGAAAAGTAGTCGTCAAAAAAGTCTTTGTAAGTAATGCTAAATGGTTCTCCGATTCGGATCCCTACTCCTCTTTCTTGTGCAATGGTCATCAAAGGGAATAGGAATACGAGCGCAAATAATCTGAATTTCACGTTGGTTTAATTTTAGTTAGTACGATGCTTGTAGCAAATTCCAGGCTAGATTGCCATGGTCTTGAGTTGCATTTGATGCAATTGGGAATAATATCCATCCTGCTCGAGCAGTGAGTCATGAGTGCCGGTTTCGACGATTTCTCCTTTGTGTAGGACAATGATCTGATCGGCTTTTTGGATAGTGGATAGCCTGTGAGCGATCACGATTGAGGTTCTGCCTTTCATCATTTTTTCGATCGATTCTTGGATCAGCTCTTCTGTCTCCGTATCTACGGAGGAAGTCGCTTCATCTAGGATGATGATTTCAGGGTTATATACCATTGCTCTTACAAAGGAGATGAGCTGTCTTTGTCCCACCGAAAGTGTGGCTCCTCGCTCCATCACATTGTAATCCAGACCTCCCGGTAGTTTCTCGATGAACTTACGAGCTCCTACCATTTCGGCTGCTTCCAGCACTTGCTCACGACTGATAGATGGGTTGCCGAGCGTGATATTGTAATAGATCGTATTACTGAAAAGGAAGACATCCTGCAAGACTACGCCAATGTGCTTTCTCAAAACACTCAGCTCAAAATCTCTGATATCCGTGCCATCGATAGAGATGGACCCTTGATTGATTTCGTAGAATCTGGAAAGGAGATTGATGGTAGAGGATTTTCCCGCTCCAGTGGCGCCGACGAGCGCTACGGTTTGACCTGGTTTGACTTCGAAATTGATGTTTTTCAACACATACTCCTCGTCGACATACGCAAACCACAAATCTTTAATTTCTATATGTCCTTTTACTTTTTCTGGCTTAAAATCACCCTCATTGGCAATGTGCTCTGTGCTGTCTAGCAATTTGAAGATTCTAGAAGAACTAACTACGCCCATTTGTAGTGTATTGAAGCGGTCGGCGATCATTCGGATAGGTCTGAAAAACAGCTGCAGATACATGATAAATGAGATCAGGACACCGACTTGCAGCTCCATTCCCAAGACTCCCACTGCCCCATACCATACGACAAGGCCGATTCCGATGGCCTGGATGATCTCTGCTACTGGGAAGTAGATCGAGTAGTACAGTACAGACCGAATGTGGGCCGAGCGATGTTCTTTGTTGATTTCTTTAAACTTGTCAAACTCCCTTTTTTCCCGATTGAAAATCTGCACAATGTTCATTCCGGTGATGTGCTCCTGAAGGAAAGTGTTGAGGTTCGAGACGGCATTGCGGACATCATTGAAGGTGACTTTGATTTTTTCCTTGAAGATATAAGTGGAAATAATCATCAGTGGCAGCGTACTCAAACTGACCAGCGTGAGCTTCCAGTCTATATAAAACATCACTCCCAAAATCGTCACCAATTGGAGCAAATCACCAATGATAGCAGCAAGTCCCTCACTGAATACATCCGCGAGAGTTTCTATATCCGATATATTTCGGGTGACCAGTCTTCCGATCGGGGTGTTGTCAAAGAATTTCAGCTTTAGTTTTAGCAAATGATCATAAAGTCGAACACGAATGTCCCGGATGATCACCTGTCCTATCCAGCCCGAATAATAGGTGTGAGCCCACTGCACCACAGCCTGTAAAATCATCAACCCGACGAGAATATAGATCGTCTTGATCAGTCCCTCGCTGTCGCCGATAGCGATATGGTCATCGATGGCTACTTGGATGAAATAGGGCCGCGTCGGGGCCAATACGGCCAAGGCAATGGTCAAAAACACCAAAAAGTAAAATTGGAACTTGTAAGGCTGTACATAGCGATACAGCTGCTTCAATACTTTGGTGTCGACGATTTCGCCGGAGGATCCTTTTTCTTTTTCTAAACTCAAAGCCTACTAATCTAAATAAATTTTTGCGGGATAGACGATTTTGGATAAAAACAAGCCCTTGGCTGGTGCTGATTTTCCGGCAGAAGCTCTATCTCTGGACTCGATGATCTGATCCATGGACGAAACCGTTTTTTTTGACAGGCCGATTTCCACCAGTGTTCCCACAATGGCACGTACCATTCCACGTAAAAAACGGTTGGCAGTTATATGGAATAACAATTCATCTCCATTTTGTTCCCAATAGGCGGATTTAATTTGACAGCGAAAATGGTTCACTTCGGTTTTCACCTTGCTGAAGCATTCGAAATCTTCATGTCTCAACAGGCTTTGGGCGGCCAGATTCATTTTTTGCAAGTCAGGATTGAAAAATGAAATCCAGGCCAAATCATCCTGGAAAGGGTCTTTGCGAAGCAAAATCCGATAGAAATAGGAGCGCTCTTCGGCATCAAATCTGGCATGTGCGTCTGGATAAACTTGTCTGATCCGGTGGATGGCGACTTGCTTGGGCAATATTCCATTGAGGCCCCTCAGGAGCTTTTCTTTGTCAAAATCACCTCCATAGTCAAAATGGCACACTTGCATGGCAGCGTGAACTCCCGTGTCGGTTCTCCCGCTTCCCATGATGGTGACTTCTTCTTGGAGGTAAATCGAAAGGGCCGATTCGATCTCTTGCTGGACGGTGTGGGAGTTTTTCTGTTTTTGCCAACCGTGAAATGGGCCTCCATGGTAGCTCAATTCCAGAAAATATCGCTGAGTTCCGCTCATATCCCGCAAAGATACAATTCCCCGTCAAATCCATGGGAGAGTTTTTGACAATCCTTGTGAAAGCGGCTAATTGGGCCTTTATTTGCCAAAAATTTATAAAAAAATGATTCAGCGAGTTCAAACGATATTTCTATTGCTAGTGGTGATCTGTATGGGGGTGACCATCGGCTCGACTCTTTGGGTGCAAACTCAGACCGGTTCTGGCTCAGGAGACTCTTGGGAGTTGTCGGCATTTATGCTGACCAATCTAGACGCATCTGGAGAAGTGGTTCAATCTTCTTCCAAATGGTATCTGGCCGCATTGGCATCGTTTGCTGGCTTGCTGGCTTTGATTGCGATCTTCCAATATAAAAATAGAACGCGTCAGATGATGTTCAATATGATTAATAGCCTCGTGATGGTAGGTCTGGTCGTGGCGGTATTTTTGACCACCAATGGAATCAATTCTGCTCTCAACGCTACCACATCTGGAACATACCAAATCGGTTTTTGGGTGGTCTTGGCAGCGATGGTCTTCAATATGCTGGCCAACCGCTTCATCAAAAAAGATGAGGCTTTGGTAAGGTCGGTAGATAGAATCAGATAGAATCTAGGCAGAATGTCTAGTGATCAAAACAAAAAACGCCAGCAAGGTGCTGGCGTTTTTTGTTTTGGTTACCAAAATCGAATTCCGATAGTAGGGTAAAAGGTTTTTAGATTTTCGGTACCTACTACTCCGACCTCAATTGCTAGATTTTTATTGAGCTGGTGTTTGTAGAAAGCTCGAATGGTTGTTCCAGAAAACAAATCACTTTGAGAGTCATTTAGTAGTAGTCCAATTCCCACTGTGTTTTTCTTGTTGTCTCTGGAGTATTTTTCCCAGCCAAACTCTGCATTGACAAACCAACTGCTATTGACTTTGATGTTATTCTCAATTCTTGGGGGGAAATAAATGTGATTGGTGATTGATCCTCCAAAACTGAAATTTCTAAGGTTTAGATGGGTTCTAAACCCTACTACTGGAGTGAAATCACCTCCCGTAAAATCCAAGCCGACCGGAAATGAGAATTCCAGACTATCCAAGTGCTGGACGTACCTGTTTTCCACTTCATATTTTACAGCCTCTAGTTTAGTGGCTGAGAAACTTTCTGCAATTCTATAGCCTTGCGATTCAAATTCCGGGAATTTTGTAGCGCTTTCCATTAGAGGCTGAAAAATCTCCTGGAGCGATTCTACACTGTGTTCTTGATTATTAAAATAGAGTAAAAATGTGCCTTCATTTGGAAGATTGAATATAAGTGTATCCGTGATGGGAGATCGTTCATTGATGATACTTTGGTTTATTTTGCTTAGCTGGTTTTCTACCTCCTGAGCAAAAAGGGAGATCGAAAAAAGCATAGTAATTCCTGTGAGAAGAAAATATCTTTTCATTTTGTAGAGGTTTTAAGATGTGATGGAATTAGTTTTTAAATCTGATTTGAATGGTTTTGGAAGAGGCTGTATGAGACTTTGGGACTGCTTCTAAGTCTGGACTCGGCTTTCCAAAATTGGTTTTGAATTTTAGTTTACTCCTGTCCAATCCCCAAGAAATGTCCACTTCATGTCTGCTTTTGATTTGAGTAGAAGCAGTGACTTGATTTGGATTGGATATCTTCCCAAAATCCTGTCTAGGTATTTCAATATCAGGCAGGGCAATGCTTGGGGCATCTACCTCTGCTATGCCCAAGTTGATTTGCACAGGGGTGGGATCCTTGGCAGGTGGAGCATGAGGTGCAGTGTCGACAGTACCGCCTTTTTTCTCGATGATTGGTTTTTCTACCTCCAATGGAATAGAAACATTCTTTATCTCCGTGACTAGATCAGTGTCAAGTGTCGTCGTATGCTTTTGGCCCAAAAGCAACCAGGCGCAGGCTATCGCCAGTGCCAAAACCATGGCAGCTGCCAATTTTTGCCAAATAGGAATAATCGGCTTCTCTGTTTCAAGTTGAGCGGTGATAGCCTCCCAAGCATTGGTCTTGGGCTCAAAAAGCGGAAGGTCATCGCTTGCTTTGTTGAGCTGCGATTCGAAATCCTGCTGTTGCAAAATTTTTTCCCAGCTCTCGCTTTTTGGGCTATGTGATGGAAGACTTTTCATGCTTGCAGCAGAGTTTTGATTCTTGTTTTTAGTAATTTCTTAGCATAGCTCAGTTGAGACTTGGAGGTACTTTCACTCACTCCCAGCAGCTTGGCAGCTTCTTGGTGCGGATGTCCTTCCACCGCCACCAGCATGAAGACAGCTCTTGCTCCTGCAGGAAGGCTTCTGATCGCTTGGTCCAGTAGCTCTCCATCAAACCAAGCTTCAAATTGGTCTTCTCCGACCTCAGCAACTTGGTCCAATTTTTCAAATTGAAACTGCTTTTTACCCTTTCTGATAGCATTGCGAGCTGCTATCGTTCGCATCCACGACAAGAGTGCCTCAGGATGCTTCAGGTTTCTGATTTGTTGGAAAACCTGAACATAAGTGTCCTGCAATACATCATGCGCCAAGTCTTCGTCATCGAGCATCCGAAAGGCCAGTGAATAGACCATCCGCTTGGTCTGTTCGAAAAGCTGAAACTGGGCTTTTCGATCCTGAGCGATGACTCGCTCGATCAATTCACTGTCTAGTTGGATTTGGTTCATGTAGAAGTCTTTCTGATCTAAAGAGCAGTCTCAAGCTAAAAAGGTTGGAATGAAGATGCTAATTTTTAAAAGCTCAAGTCCAGTCAGTTCTTCCCACTTCGGTATTACTTTCTTAATTTCCCCAAAATCTTGGATGTTATGAAATTTGAAACGCTAGCAATACATAAAGGGAATAGGATCACAGATGCACATCAGCCTGTGGTGCAGCCTATCACTTTGAGTACGACTTTTACCCATGGCAATGATGGCGGAAGTCTTTATACTCGAGCGTCCAACCCGAATAGAAATTCGTTGGAGGAATTGGTTGCGGCACTAGAGCAGGGAGAATGTGCGGCTGCTTTTTCATCAGGAAACGCTGCGGGAACTGCGGTTTTTCAGGCATTGGAAGCGGGCTCTCATATCATTGCACCTCATGACATGTATCATGGTTTGCATCAATCCATGGTCACACTTTTCAAAGGAATTCATGAAGTGACTTTTGTGGATATGAGTGATTTGGAAGCTGTGCAAAAGGCTGTCAGACCTTCTACTAGAATCATTTGGATAGAGACGCCCAGCAATCCTCTGCTAAAAGTCACCGATATCAGGAAAGTCGCCGAGATTGCTCATCAGGCAAATGCGCTTTTGGTCTGTGATAATACCTTTGCAACTCCCGTATTCCAAAATCCACTTCTCTTGGGAGCAGATATGGTGATGCATAGCAGTACCAAGTATTTTGGAGGGCATAGTGATATTCTCGGGGGGATTTTGGTCAGCAAGCTGAAAAATGAGTTCTGGGAAAAAATCTTGACTGTTCAAAAGGTCGGAGGAGCTGTCCCAGCTGCGATGGATTGCTATCTGCTATGCAGGAGTCTGCGGACCTTGGCCTATCGGATGAAAGGCCATGCGGCTCATGCGATGATTCTTGCAGAATACCTTTACTCGCATCCAAAAGTTGACCGGGTGCACTATCCCGGTCTCAAGTCTCATCCAGGGCATGAGATCGCTGCAAGTCAAATGACTGGCTTTGGCGGGGTGGTTTCATTTGAAGTGAACGGAGGGGCCAAAGAAGCTGATCTGCTGATCTCTATGTTGAAGCTTTTTGTCAATGCGACCAGCTTGGGAGGGGTAGAAAGTATCATCGAGCGAAGAGCTGCGGTCGAAGGGCCTGATACGACCACGCCACCCAATCTCATCCGGGTTTCTGTAGGACTCGAGCATACAGATGATTTATTGGAAGATTTGGATCAGGCTTTTGCGCAGCTTTAATCCGTCAGATAGCCGGCCTCGATCCAAGAAGCAAGCCCGCCGTCTAAGTGAAAAACCTGCTTGTATCCATTTTTGAGCAAGAGATCAGCAGCTTTTTGGCTTCGGATGCCCGCGCTGCAGTAGAGGTAGATGTCCTGATTTTTTGGGAGTTGAAGGATTTCTTGTTCAAATTCCGGGCTGTTGATGTCCAAGTTTGTTGCTCCTGCGATCTTTCCTTGTGCTACTTCTCCGGGAGTGCGCACATCGATTAAGATTCCTGCTTTATGATCTACTTGGGATTTAAATTCAGCTGCAGTTAAGACTTGAATTGGAGCGATTTCCTGGGAAGAGTCGATCTCTTGAGATGTCTGCTGCTTGGGCTCGCCACAGGAGTAGAGGCCTGCCAAAAGAAAGAAAAGAAGGATAGATTTTTTCATTTGATAAAAATAGGGATTCGGATAGAAATGCTTCGTGACTGAGATCACAAACACCTCCTAGGAATAAGAAGGGGAATATTTGGATTGATTTTAAAACAAAACTGAATAAATGCAGTCTTGCTAGGAATAAAATTTGGATAATTTGATCAAAAGACGATTTCTAATCGATTTTTTGTAAATTACTTAAACTTTTCATTAAAGACCCTGCGCTATGCCTGCACAATCTCTCGAACTCATCTTGGGTAGACAGTTTATGGACAGTCTGAGTATTCCCGGATTTTTGGTGGATACGGAAGGCAACTTGTTGTTTTACAATGAGTCTGCGGAAGAGGTTTTCGGTTTGAAATTTGGTGAGACCGGTGGTATGAGAGTAGAGGAGTGGGCTACCATTTTCACACCGATGGATGCTCAGGGAAAACTTCTGCCTCCCGAGTCATTGCCTTTGGTACAGACACTTCAATCCAAAATACCAGCGCATGGCTCCATGTATATCAATAATCTCAACAGGGAAAGAATCCGCATTACAGTCACGGCATTTCCTATCATCGGTAGGCCGGATCGATATTTGGGAGCCATGGCCATGTTTTGGAAAAGTGAATTGCCATGAAAGTCAAAGTTTGGGGATGTAGAGGCTCGCTGCCGGCACCTGGCCCAGAAAATATAAGCTATGGAGGGAATACTTCTTGCCTCGAAATCCGGGACGGAGACACGCTTTTGGTTCTAGACGCAGGTTCTGGGATTCAGCGACTAGGTAGATTTTTGGACAAAAAAGTTAAGGTCATTCACATATTGCTGACCCATTTGCATATAGACCATACGATGGGCTTGGGCTTTTTTGCACCCTTGTACAATCCTGATGTGGAAGTGCATCTATACGGGCCTAGTTCCAGTTCGGAATCTTTGTTGAACAGAATCAGAAAGTATTTTTCAGCGCCTTTGTTTCCTGTAAGATTGGCAGATCTTCCCAATCATCCTGTAATCCACGAACTCGATCAGAGTGAGTTTGAAATTGGTCCATTTCGAATCAAATCAGAATTCATCTGTCATCCCGGTCCGACTCTTGGTTATAGAATTCAACATGGAGCAAACGTTTTGGCCTATATGCCTGATCATGAATTGCAGTTGGGCTCGGCCAATTTTCCATTGGATCCGGAATGGACATCCGGATTCGAAATCGCAGTAAAGGCTGATTTACTGTTTCATGACGGAGCCTATTCTTTCAGTCAGTATGAGCAAAAAGTAGGTTGGGGACATAGTGCCGTCCGGGATACGATTCAGTTTGCTCAACTTTGTCAGGTGAAAAAGCTATCCATTTTTCATCACGAACCCACCAATACCGATGAGCAGCTGGATGAGATACTTCGGCGAAATGTAGAAGGAAAAACTTTTGGTTTCGAAATCGAAATGTGCAAGGAAGGCTCAGTCTATGAATTTTAGTCCGCGTACCAGTTTTTAAGCCTGACCTCTACATCCGGAGCGTTTTCATTGACGAGTTTTTTGAATTTTTCCACATCACTCAGCCCATCTGGACCTCTGTAGTGATAGGGATAGACGACAGTAGGCTGAAATTCCGAAACTGCCGACGCAGCCTGCTCCACATCCATGGTAAAAGGCAGATTCATGCAGACAAAGGCGACATCAATATTTTTCAGCTCTCTCATCTCTTGAATGTCTTCCGTATCTCCGGAGAAATAAAAGCTTTTGCCACCGAGTTCCATCACATAGCCGTTTCCTCTTCCCTTTGGATGGCGGCTGTCGTCTGTTTCTGGAAGATTGTACATGGGAATGGCTTCGACGAGGCTGCCTAAAATATTTTCAGAATCCCCATTGTTAAGGATGATAATGCTTTTGTACTTTTCAGCAGGCAGTTTGTCGGCCACAGCTTTAGGCGCCACGATTATGGCTTGAGACAGATCCAATCCGTCCAAAGTCTCCTGATTGTGATGATCGCCATGGATGTCCGTGATCAATACGATGTCAGCGATATTCTGTGCCGAATAGCGACTGGCTCCTCCATAGGGATCCACGTAAACGGTCATATCTTTATAATCCAAAACAAGCGAACCATGATGAATAGGAGTGATTTTGACATCTCCACTTTTTGCCGGGATCAAATCTTGAGCCTTTACAAAGCTAGTCAGGCAAATCAAAATAAATGCGAATAAGGGTTTCATGGGTTAGTCTTTAAATTTTTCAAAATACTTTAAATCAATAATATAAGGTATTTGTAGCCATTGTTCGCAACTAGCTTTTTCCATTATACTTCTTGAATTTCAAATCCGTTTTCTCTTGCCAAGTCCACAATGTTTTTAATATTGTCCTTTCCCCATTCGGTTGAAACTACAAATTGAATATTGTCAGCGCTTGTCAGAATCTCATCGTTTCCAGTAAAGTGTCTTTTGTTTGATTTGTTTGCATATTTTGTTTCTACAAAGTCCAATTTGTTGATTACACCAGTCGAACCTTGATAGTCATCTTTAAAAAAGCGTTTTAGTGATGAAAAGCCGGTCGGATACTTTTGCAAATATGCTTTTACAAATTCCAAAACAAACCTGTTTTTCGGAAGTCTCGCACTTGTTCCGTTTATTATGTATTTGGTTTTGTCTCTTGTGTTTTTATTTTCGGATTGGGTCGAAACGTAGGCTTGAATTGCTGGTTTTTCGGTTGTTGGTTGAGCCTTTAGCTGAATATTGATTGAGATCTCTTTAAGAACATTGTCAATCAGATCCGCATCGTAGTTGTTTAGAAAATCTTGTTTAATCAATTCCAAAAGTTCTGTTCGGTATTCGTCAGATAAGATTTTCTGTTGCAATTTTTTTTGGTCAGCTTTTCGATTGATTTTTTTGAGCGAGTTTAAAGTAAATGTTTTTAGCGCTTCATAACTAAAACTTTGTTTCGAAAACAATTCTACAAATTTCAATCCTTTCGCAGAGTCTCGCTCAAACTCAATAGTTTCAATTAAAACAGGGTCGTCATGGTCAGTCAAATCCCCATCGTAGAAAATCTGGACTGCTTGTCCAATTAAAACTCCGTATTGAAGTCTTAACTGGCGCATATAAGAAAAAAGTTGTTGCTGGAAATTAATTCTTAATGGAATGCTCGGTTGTTTTATTTCAATGACAAAGAGATTTTTCTTTTCTGTTGAGTTGACCACAAAATCAGGCGTTATTCTATTAGAGGCTCCAATTTGAAATGAAGGTCGAATTTGTAGGTCTCCCAAAAATTCTTTCCAGTCCAACACTCTCAATGCTTGAATTACATTTTGCTCAAAATCCCTTTCACTGATATCAGTCTGGATATTGTCGGATAATAAAAAGCAGACCTCATTCCATTTTTCGTTGTTCATTCTCGGTTTTCTCGTTTTTTCAGCTTGTTGATAACTTCTTTATAGTTACCTGTTTCTAGTGACTAGCTGTCCAAGAAAAGGTGAGATAGTCACGGGTTTTAAATTTTTTAATTCATCATTCTCAATTCGCTATCCCGCCCAGCCTTCTCTATCCAAGCTTCGATATTGGATCGCTTCTGCCAGATGCTCGACTTTGATCTCTTCCGAGTCGGCGATATCGGCGATCGTTCGGGCGACTTTCAGGATGCGGTCATAGGCTCTTGCTGAAAGGCCCAGTCGCTCCATCGCAGTTTTGAGTAGGATTTTTCCGGCATCATTGATTTGACAGACTTCCTTGACCATATGGGAAGGCATCATCGCATTGCAATAGACTTCAGGATTGTTTTGGAAGCGATCTTTTTGTCTTTCTCTCCCTTGGATCACACGCTCCCGGATGGATTTGCTGGATTCGCTTTTGCGGGTCGAGGTCATCTCGTCAAATTTCACAGGCGTGACTTCCACATGCAGGTCTATTCGGTCAAGCAAGGGTCCGCTGACCTTATTGAGATATCGCTGTACGATACCGGGCCCACAGACGCATTCCTTCTCAGGATGATTGTAGTAGCCACAGGGGCAAGGGTTCATGCTCGCGATCAGCATAAAGTTGGCAGGATAGTCCACCGAAACTTTGGCCCTTGAGATCGTGACTTTTCTTTCTTCCAATGGCTGACGCATGACTTCCAAGACGGTGCGTTTGAACTCTGGGAGTTCGTCCAGAAAAAGCACTCCGTTATGCGCCAATGAAATTTCTCCCGGTTGGGGATTGCCTCCGCCGCCTACCAAAGCCACATCAGAAATGGTGTGATGTGGACTGCGAAAAGGGCGATTGGCTAGAAGAGAAGCGTTTTTTCCAAGCTTTCCAGCGACCGAATGGATCTTGGTGGCTTCCAGCGCTTCCTGAAGAGAAAGCGGTGGCAAAATCGAAGGGAGCCTTTTGGCAAGCATAGTTTTACCTGCTCCGGGAGGACCTATCATGATCACATTGTGTCCACCGGCAGCGGCGATTTCCATGGCTCGTTTGATGTTTTCCTGGCCTTGCACATCTGCAAAGTCAAACTCGATATCATCCAATGAATGATAAAAAATCTCCCTGGTGTCTGTGACCAGAGGCTCAATGTCCAATTCGCCCATCAGGAAATTGGCGGCTTGCTGGAGTGTCTCTACCGGGATGATGTCCAGATTGTTGACGATGGAAGCCTCTTTGGCATTTTCTACAGGAAGGATAAAACCCTTAAATCCCTTTTTTCTGGCTTCTATGGCAATGGGCAAAACGCCTTTGATCGGGCGGAGATTTCCATCAAGCGAAAGCTCTCCCATGATCACATAGCGATCCAGCTCGGGAAAATCCACCTGCTCGGAAGCTTGCAGGATTCCCATGGCAATGGGTAAGTCATAGGCTGAGCCTTCTTTGCGAATATCAGCAGGTGCGAGGTTGATCACTACTTTTTGTCTCGGCATGCGGAAGCCAAAATATTTCAAAGCAGATTCTACCCGCTGTTGAGATTCTTTGACAGCAGAATCGGGAAGACCTACCATAAAGAAACTAGTGCCTTGTCCTACGTTGACTTCGATTGTGATCAGGTTGGCATCTACCCCTGAGACAGCGCTTCCAAAAGTTTTTGCTACCATATCAATAAAAAAGGAAACCGTTTGGCTTCCTCAATATACTGTTAGTTTGACTTTTTGTCTTCATCAGTCCGTGAAATTTTGACGTGGAGGCAAGTTGCCACCATCACTTTCCGGTGTTTTGGGAGGGGTTTGTTTTGGTGCACTTGGCTTAGAGCTTGCAGGAGTCTGCGGATGCTCAAAGTCATAGATTTTGGCTTTGAGTCTGTTCATCTCATTGTCCATTTTGGTGATCTTGGAGTTGAGTGAGGAAAAAGCTCCTTTGCCAGTCAGCCAAGCTACCAAGAAAATCCCCAGGCCTACCAAGAAGATCGTTACCATGGATTGGGAAGTGACTTCATCCATTCCAAATAGATTTCCCAAGGTGTCAAAAGTGATAAAAAAAATCAGATAAGCCACGAAATAGACCAACAGGACTATTTGCATGATGTCATGAAACTTTTTCATATTTAAAATCAATTAAGTTTTTCGAATATACTAAACGGACTGAATACTGGAAAGCTTTTGATAGAGACCTTCTGCTTGAATCAGTTCCTGATGCGTCCCGCTCTGAACGATCCGACCATGTTCGATAACGAGGATTTGGTCTGCATGCTGAATCGTACTCAGGCGATGCGCGATCACTAGGGTAGTACGGTTGTGCATCAGTTTGGTGAGTGCTTCCTGTACCAGTAATTCTGATTCGGAGTCCAAGGCACTTGTTGCCTCATCCAGAATCAAGATCGGAGGGTTTTTCAGCACAGCACGGGCTATACTCAGTCTTTGCCTTTGTCCGCCGGATAGCAAAGAGCCGCGCTCTCCGATGCTGCTCTGATAGCCATTTTCCATTTTGATGATAAACTCATGCGCATTGGCGATTTTGGCAGCTTCGATCACTTGCTCCTCTGTGACATCTTCCATGCCGAAGGCGATGTTGTTGAAAACAGTGTCATTGAAAAGGATAGATTCCTGGGTGACAATTCCCATTAGTCTTCGCATTGCACCCAAATCCAGTTGTCTGAGGTCTTTGCCATCCATGAGGATCTTTCCCTGAGTAGGATCGTAAAATCTCGGCACCAAATCTGCCAATGTAGATTTGCCTCCCCCGGAAGGACCTACCAGCGCGATTGTTTTTCCCCTCGAAAGCCTAAAGTCAATGTTTTGCAAAACAGCCTTGTCCTGATAGGCGAAATTGACCTGCTTGAACTCAATGGCGTCCTGAAAATCGGTTGGGGAAATGGCATTTGCCGGACTCTGTATCTGAGTTGGGGTATCGACTACTTCAAATACCCGCTCGGCCGAGGCGATTCCTCGCTGAATACTGCTGACTGCTCGGGAGATTTCCTTGGCAGGATTGAGCACCTGTGTGAAAATAATAATGTATGTAATGAAATCCGAAGCGCTCAGATCCGAGTTGCCACTCAGTACCAAGCTGCCGCCATAGACAAGGATTCCCGCTACCACGCTGACTCCGAGAAACTGCGAAATCGGAGAAGCCAATTCATTTTTGCGGGCCATATTGACATTGACAGAAGCGTAGTGGTCTGTCTCGCGGTCAAATTTGCCAAACATAAACTTCTCGGCATTGAAGGCTTTGATGACCCGCATACCGCCCAATGTTTCATCCAAGATGTTGACGATGCGGCCTAAGGATTGCTGGCTTTGAATTGCTTTTTTCTTGAGCCTTCTGGTGATCCCACCGATAATGGCCCCCGAAATCGGGATGATCAAAATCGTGAAAAGAGTCAGCTTGACAGACATAAAAAAGAGTACCGCGAAATACAAGATAATAGTCGCCGGTTCCCGAAAAACGACCCTCAGTGACTGCACGATGGTGTTTTCTACTTCCTGCACATCATTGGTCATCTTGGACATCAGGTCTCCCTTGCGCTCATTGGAGAAGTAGCCGATGTGAAACTGAGTCACTTTGCCAAAGATATCTGCGCGCATTTTTTTGATTACCACCGCTCTGACCTGCGCCAAAACCACCCCGGATAGGTAGGTGAAGAGATTGGAAAGAAATACCGAACAGACGATGATGATACAGACAAATACCAAGGTGCCGACTTTGCCATAGCTGTCAGTGACCTGAAGAAAATAGTGGTTGAACAAGCCGGAAAAATATTCGATACTCAGAGAAAACTCCGGCAGACTACGGTACTGCTCCAGAGACTGAGGGTCCACCTGCTCAAAAATCACATCAAAAAGCGGTTTGAGCAAGGTGAAATTGACCAACCCAAAAATGATGGAAAAGAGGGTGTAAACGATATAGGTAGGGACAAACCTGCCAAAGGGTTTGGCGTAGGAAAGTATCCGCAAGTAGGTTTTCATGTGTTGGTATTCGGAATTCCGCCCGGCAAGTTACAGAAAATTGATCTTAGGCTAGAAATTGTAATCCGGACGAATAAAGTTCCATCTCACACCCACTTGAACAAATTGGCTGCTTTCCGGAGCATCTAGATCTTGCGCAGTTCTTCTTCTGAAGGTGTGGTTGGCATCGATAAACAGATTGTGCTTGAGCATGTAGCTCGCCACCAGATTGGTCTGAACGACCTTATTTTCTATCCCTTGCCCGATGTAGTTGCCAAAGAGCCCTGTTGGACTTCCTTCCAACCGGTTTTTGAGGACATCACCGCCGTAGTTGGTCTCGGCATCCGGGTCAGTTCCGTACAACTGATACATGCCCTGCAGGCTGATGTTTAATTTGGGAATAGGTTGATAGCGAATGATGCTGATGAATTCTCGGAAGTTTGCTCCTCGCGGATGAGTAAGCGGATTGCGCCAGTTGGAATAGGATTGATGTTCAAACTTTTCCTGAAAGGTATAAGGTCTTGCGGCATTGAATTCCAGCTGAAGATCTAGATTGGAAAGTCCAAAAGCATTGATGTATTTATAGCCTGCCTGCGCACCGAATTTATTTCTCTTAGAGCCTTTGCCGTCTATTCCGAAGAATTCATTGAATACAAATTCATCTAAGGCAAACTGTCCATATACTTCCATGCCCGGGTAGAAAATCCATTTTCCGTCTATTCCCAGCATGACTTTGTCAGGAGTGCCCAAAGATTGCTCCACCCATCTGAAAAACACAATTGGGTTGAAGTAATTGAAGTTGACCTTGTCTGTCATGACTGACTCAAAAAAGCCCAAGTTGATGTTTTTTCCAATATTGAATCCCAAGCGATGCATGGAAAAATACTTCTGCGGATATCGTCCATCTGTAGGCCGACCTCTGTCATAAAACACATCTGCTGTCATCTGGGTCCAGAGATTGGTCAGTTGAAATTTCCAAACTTTGGTGTTGAGCTTGACAAACATATAAGGATTGGAAAAGTCAGAGAGCAAAAAGGAGCGATAGCCTTCCCCGATGAAGTTGCGGTCATGACCTACTTGGGCCTGTATGCTTTTGGTCAGATTGAAGTTTACATGGCCCCTGGCAGAAAAAAAGCTATAACCGTCCGTGTTGTATTCTTTCCAAAACCCCTCGCCGGGTACTGCACCATTGTATGCTGCATAGTCTTTGACCCAAGTAGGGAAGAAAAGCTCAGTGGTAGTCATATAGGTGAAGAAGCTGACTTTTTTGTCAATTGCTCCCCGAAGAACAATCCCGCGACTCAATTGAGCGGGATTTTGTTCATTATCGGTTTCCAGCCCTCCTGCCAGATAAATCACAGGGCTTAAGTGAATGTCAAAATCCTCGCTATGATGGTGGGCAAAATCACCCGGCTTTCGATAGAGTTTTTTGAGAAATGGTTTGTTAGAGTCGGGAGTCTCCTGCTCTACAAACTCCCAGTTGTCTTGCGCAAGATAGGCTAGGTTGAACCGATCCACTGCGGTGCTGATGACAGAGTCCTGTGCCAAAGAGTCCAGATACTTGGCGAGTAGGTCTCTTCGCTGCGGCTTGTAAGCAGACTGGAAAAAGGGATTGTTTTGGCCTTGAAGGATTTCGTAGCGCTCAAATCGATGATAGTAATCTCTGTCAAAAGGAATATAGCTTCCTTGTGAGTATCCAATCAATGGAGCGAAAATCAAAAGAAGAAGACAAAGCGATAGTTTTTGGGTAGTGGGCATACTCACAGACGGAAGGTGACAATCGTGCATTTGATGCATGAAAATAGCTTGTAGCGGGGATTTTCCCTATTTGAAAGTGAATCTCTGTCCAAAGAAAAATTAAATAATTGAAAACCTTATCTTTGTGCTCGATGAGGATCCTGCCAAATCGGAATATAATTTTTTACAAACATTTGGTGAGTTTTGTGAAAAAGGGTAACTTTGTGCCTCATTTGAAAAAGCTACTCCAAAAATACTTAGTGATATGAAAGCTGATATTCATCCAAACTACAGAGACGTTGTGTTTTATGACACTTCTTCTGAGTTTAAATTCTTGACAAAATCTACTATCGAAACAGACGAGACTATCGTGTGGGAAGATGGCAAAGAATATCCTGTGTACAAAATCGAGGTGAGCTCTGAATCTCATCCGTTCTACACTGGTAAGAAAATGTTGCTCGATACTGCTGGTCGAGTGGAGAAATTCAACAGAAGATACGCGAAGAAGTAATTCTTGCAGCTCTTCAGCTAAAAAGTCTCCCGGAGCATGGATTCCGGGAGACTTTTTTATTTTTGCCACATGGAAAATATTCTTTTGTTTGATGATCCTTCCTTCAGGGGATCCTTGTTGCCTTTCACTTTTACACGTCCAGTGGCGGATATCCGGGTAGGTATCCTGAAGATTTCGGAAAAATGGGCAAAACGAAGTCAAGGGTCGGTTTCTTTTTTGACACAAGACTATCTCCAAGCAAAATTTCCCCGTGCCAAAGGAGAGCATATCGCCATCAATGGAGCTTGGCTGCCAGATGCGGCATCTTGGGAAAGTGTAGCGAAACTTCAGCCTAATCAGTCTCTGTTTTATGGCAAAGTCTTATTGGCGAGCTACATAGGTGAGACTGAAAAAAATCTATCCAAAGCGGCTGAAAAAGAGGTGGTTCAGATTTCATTTGAGCCTGTGCTTTTGCAGAAAAGCTGGAATATTTTCCAATACAACGGCGCTCAGATCAGGGAGGATTTTGAACTCCTTACTGCTCAGCGGGAGTCTGCGCCAATCGGTGATCCTCACACCAAAATCTACGCTCCCGACAATATCTTTGTGGAAGAAGGGGCTGTCATACGTGCCGCCGTGCTCAATGCGGAATCCGGTCCGATCTACATCGGCAAAAACACAGAAATCCAAGAAGGAGCCTTGATCCGTGGACCATTTGCTCTCTGCGAAGGCAGTACCGTCAATATGGGAGCAAAGCTCCGAGGGGATACCACTGTCGGCCCGCATTCCAAAGTGGGGGGGGAGGTGTCTAACTCAGTGATTTTTGGGTATAGCAACAAAGGCCATGAAGGCTTTTTGGGTAATTCGGTCCTCGGTGAGTGGTGTAATCTCGGGGCTGATACCAATACGTCAAATTTGAAAAATAACTATGCCCCAGTCAAAGTCTGGGATTATATCAAGGGAGGATTTTCCAATACAGGCTTGCAGTTTTGCGGACTGATGATGGGGGATCATTCTAAATGTGGAATCAACACGATGTTTAATACCGGAACGGTAGTGGGGGTGGGAGCCAATATTTTCGGAGATGGCTATCCTCGCAATTTTATTCCTTCCTTTGCTTGGGGAGGTGCGGCTGGATTTTCTACCTTTCAATTCCCAAAATTCAAAGAAACTGCCCAGGCTGTCATGGCCCGTCGCAAACTGGAATGGACAGAGCTGGAAGAGGAATTGTATCAACGGCTCTTTGAATCTTCCAAAAACTATAGAATTTGGGAAAAAAACACCTGATCTGAGTTATGCAATTTGCCGATATTCCAGGCTTGCCTGAGACCAAAGCCCATCTGATCAATGCTGTCAAAAACAATCATTTGGCGCATGCACTCCTATTTCATGGGCCGGAGGGTTCTGCTAATTTGACTCTCTCACTGGCTTTGGCCACCTATCTCTACTGTCAAAATCCCGGTGAGACGGATTCCTGTGGTACTTGTGCTGCCTGCCAGCGGATGGCTAAGCTGGTGATGCCGGATTTGAATTTTGCATTTCCCGTCATAGCGAAAGCCAAAGAGTCCGATAAGGGGGATGACAAGGATCAGAAAGTCGATCATCTGGCCAATTGGAGAAAGTTTGCTTTGGAACAGCCCTATGGCAACGTTCATGATTATATCTATTTCAATGGATTTGAGAAGAAGCAGTTGAACATCTCTGTGGGGGCTGCTCGGCAGATCATTCAGACATTATCTTTGGTTTCCTTTGAAGGAGGGTATAAAATCATGATGATCTGGGGGGCGGAATTTCTCAATCAGCAGGCTGCCAATGCTTTGCTGAAAATCTTGGAAGAGCCTCAGCCGAAAACCATTTTTATTCTTGTCACAACTCAGGCAGAACAACTGCTGACGACGATCCTGTCACGTACTCAAAAGGTCATGGTTCGCGGTTTTTCTGATCAGGAGATTCACGACTATTTGGTGGAAGCAGGGTTGGCGGATGAGCAGACTGCTGCACAGATCTCCATGATTGCGGATGGCAATCTACGGGAGGCACTCAGGCTGGTCAACCAAGTAGAAGATCAGCAAGTCGTATGGATCAGAAATTGGTTTAGACTTTGCCACGGGAAGCAATTCAAGGATATCTTTGCCCTCTCGGATGCCTTTCACAAGTTTGACAAGGAGGCTCAAAAATCCATCTTGCAGACAGGTGTCAATGTTCTTAGAGAGATCATGCTCAAGAATGTGGAGGTAGAATCCCTCTTGCGTACGAAAGGAGATGATCGTCAGTTTATCAATAAAATCAGTGGAAATGTCCTTACAGAGGATCATATTCCGGGCTTGTTTGAGCTATTCAACAAGGCTCACTATCATCTGGAAAGAAATGGAAATGCCAAGTTGATCTTTACGGACCTCTCCATGGAGATCGTGCTGCTCATGGCCAAAATCGACTGAGATGGAAAAGAAAATCATCGGAAGAAAAGAGAAAATCACTTTGCCGGAACTGGGGCTTCACTTGGTTTGGGCCAAAGTGGATACCGGAGCTTATACGAGCTCTGTCCATGCTGAAAATATCCGTACGGAGGTTCGTGATGGGAAGACGGTTTTGGTTTTTCAACTACTGCTGCCCGGACACAAAGCCTATACGGGAGATGAACTGGTTTTTGACCGGTATAGAGAAAAAAAAGTCAAAAATTCCTTTGGTCAGGGGGAAGTCCGCTATCTGATAGAGACTCCTATGGAACTTGCTGGGGAGCGATTTTTGGCTGAAGTGACATTGACGGATCGGTCCAGTATGAAAAATGCGATCTTACTGGGTAGAAAAATCCTCCGAAAACGGTTTTTGGTGGATGTGACAGGTATCAATCTTGCAAAAGCTTACAGAAAGTAACTCTTATGAAAATTGCCATCCTATCCAGGAATCCCCAACTCTACTCGACCAAGAGACTATTGGAGGCGATCAAAGAAGCCGGTCATGAGGCGATCATTGTGGATCACAGTATCTGTGACCTGATCATCGAGCAAGATGGGCCGTCGATTATTTACAAAGGGACCAAGCTGGCGGGGATCGACGCGATCATTCCCCGTATTGGAGCTTCGGTCACTTTTTATGGGACTGCCGTGGTTCGTCAGTTTGAGTTGATGGGGGCAGTGTCCTCTGTGAGCTCCCAGGCGATCGTCAGGAGTCGTGACAAGCTTCGATCTTTGCAGATTCTCTCCAAAGCCGGACTTGGTATGCCTAAAACGGCTTTTACTAATTTTTCAAAAGGTGGTGAAAAGCAGCTCATCGAACACGTAGGGGGTGCTCCATTGATCATCAAACTGCTCGAGGGAACCCAGGGTCTGGGTGTAGTACTGGCAGAGACCAAAAAAGCAGGACAGTCTGTCATCGAGGCTTTCCATGGATTGAAAGCAAGGATAATTGTTCAGGAATTCATCAAAGAAGCCAAAGGGGCAGATATCCGTGCTTTCATCGTCAATGGCAAAGTGGTGGGAGCGATGAAGAGACAAGGCGCGGAGGGAGAGTTTCGCTCCAATCTCCATCGGGGAGGCAAGGCTACTGTGATCAAATTGAGTCGTGCAGAGAGGCTGGCGGCACTCGGAGCCGCGAAAGCATTGGGGCTGGAAGTGGCCGGCGTCGATATGCTACAGTCGGATAGAGGGCCTTTGATTTTGGAGGTGAACAGCTCTCCAGGCCTAGAAGGAATAGAAAAAGCCACAGGAATCAATATAGCCGGAGAGATCATTCGGTTTATCGAAGAAAAAGCCAAAAAGAACCCGAGCAGGAGGGTCAATGAACAATGAGAAAGATAAAAATCGGTACGAGAGGGAGTAAGCTGGCACTTTGGCAAGCCTATCATGTAGAGGAATTGCTTCAAAAAGCTGGGCTGGAATCAGAGATCGTGATCATTGATACCAAGGGAGACCAGATTCTGGATGTCTCTATTTCCAAGATAGGGAGCAAGGGGGTTTTTACCCAGGAATTGGAAGATCAGCTGCTGGATGGCAGGATAGACATCGCAGTGCACTCAGCCAAAGACATGCAATCCAATCTGCCAGAGGATTTTGAAATCATTGCATTTACAGAAAGAGAGATGGAAAATGACGTTTTGCTCTCATCTAGAAAAGATATTTCTATCGCTGACGCTACGAGACCATTACTTTTAGGGACTTCTTCTACTAGAAGGGTGGCTACCTTGAAGCATTTTTATCCTCATGTGAAAACAGTAGAAGTGAGAGGGAACCTGCAAACTCGTATCCGAAAGATGGAAGAGGGGCTTTGTGATGCGCTTCTTTTGGCCTATGCGGGCGTACACCGGATGGGTTATGATGATCAGATCGTCGAGAAACTATCTTTGGATGAGTTTACTCCGGCAGTAGGTCAGGGATCAGTGGCGATTGAGGTGGCTAAAAAACTCGACATTCAGATCAAAGATCAGATCATCGAGGCATGCAATCATCTAGCTACATCTCTAAAACTACGGGCTGAGCGAGCCTACCTGCGAGTGCTGGAGGGAGGATGCAGTATTCCGGTTTTTGCTCTGGCGACACTGGATGAGCAGTTGTTGACTCTCAAAGGAGGAATCGTGTCGCTGGATGGTAAAAAGCGGATTTCTTTTGAGATCAAAGGAAGTGCGGAAAATCCTGAGGAATTGGGGAAAGAATTAGCTTCTCAGGTATTTGCTGCGGGAGGAAAAGAAATATTAGATCAGATTAAATTGACATTGAACAAATGAAAGTAAGATTGTTCTCCTTTTTAATGGTTGGCTTGCTCTTGTTGGGCTCTTGCGCCGGTCAAAAAGAACAGGTGATCCGAATTGATACGCGCTATGGCGAGATAGTCGCGTTGCTTTTCGATGATACACCCGCTCACAAAAGTAATTTTATCGAACTGGCCGAGGAGGGTAGATTTGATAGCACGGAGTTTCATAGAGTGATCCGTAATTTTATGGTTCAGGGCGGAGACGTTTTCTCTAAAGAAGAAATGCCAGCTGAAGAATGGCCTACCTTGCCAGCGGAGATTTTGCCTCATCATTTTCACAAGAAAGGGATGATTGCAGCCGCTAGACAAGGGAACGGGATCAATCCTGAAAAGAGATCCAGCGGTTCGCAGTTTTACATTGTATTAGGCGAAGTCTATACCGAAGAGATGCTGGTGACAGAGATGGAGCAGCTTCAGAGGGCTTTTATGCAATATGTGCAGTTGAAGAGTCAGGAAGCACTCAGGGACGAATACATTCGTCTGTACGAAGCGGGGGAGTATGACTCATTGACGGCTCTGATGTACTCTAAGAGAATAGAAATCGAGGATGCTTTGAAGCTGAACCTTACCAAAGAGATCACAGAGGCGGAAAAAGAGGCCTATACTACTGTGGGGGGCACCCCTCATCTAGATGGGGAGTATACGGTTTTTGGAGAGGTGATTTCTGGCTTGGAAGTGGCTGAGAAAATCTCAGAGGCACAAACCGGCTCTAGAGATAAGCCGCTCGATCCGATCT
Organism: Algoriphagus vanfongensis DSM 17529; assembly: GCF_000429465.1. Classification (GTDB taxonomy): domain Bacteria; phylum Bacteroidota; class Bacteroidia; order Cytophagales; family Cyclobacteriaceae; genus Algoriphagus; species Algoriphagus vanfongensis. Next base: position 67,379 of record NZ_AUBX01000017.1, read on the forward strand.
ACATGAAAGTCAGCGTGGAAAAGATGTCCAGAAAAAAAGTAGAGTCTGAGTTCGGATACCAATACAGCGATGAGCAATAAGAAAAAACTCTTCCTCACAGGAGCAAATGGGCTATTGGGCCAGAAACTGGTCCAGCAGCTGGTGGAAGAAGGGAAGTTTGAGGTGATTGCATCTGGAAGAGGAGAGTGCAGGTTGCCAGGAGATGGATTTACTTATGTCTCTTTGGATCTGGAAAATACCGAAGAGGTCGATGCGAAGATTCGGAATATCTCCCCTGATGTGATTATCCATGGTGCAGCCATGACGCATGTCGATCAGTGCGAACTCAATCAGGAGGCATGCTACCGAGCCAATGTTCTAGCTACAAAAACTTTGGTCGAAGCCGCCGAGAATACCGGAAGCCATTTCATTTTTGTTTCTACTGATTTTATTTTTTCAGGAGAGGAAGGCCCACTGGCAGAGGAAGCGGAGGCTGATCCTGTCAACTACTACGGGGAGACAAAGCTAGAGGCCGAGGCCATAGTGAGAGGGATGAAAGGTCTCTGGTCTATAGCCCGAACAGTGCTGGTTTTTGGAATAGCACATGACTTAAGCAGATCCAATATTGTACTTTGGGTGAAAGAAAACCTGGAGGCGGGAAAAGAAATTCAAGTGGTAGACGATCAATATCGAACTCCTACGCTTGCTGAGGATCTCGCCAAAGGATGCATCCTGATAGCAGAGCAGACTGCTACTGGAATCTATCACATTTCAGGTGCTGAGATGATGACTCCCTATGAAATGGCTCTGGAGGTTGCTGACTTTTTTGCATTGAATAAAGCACTGATCAAGCAAACTGACTCTACGCGCTTTACTCAGCCTGCAAAAAGACCCCTGAAGACGGGATTTGTCATCGAAAAAGCGAGAAAAGACCTTGGTTTTGAACCTAAAACTTTTCGAACGGCAATTGGTATTTTATCAAAACAAATTATCTTAGCCCGTTCGTGAAAAGCAGTTTATACCCTTTAATTTAACTTTAGCATCAATTTATGGCAGCTAGTGCAACCCCCGAAGGTAGAGGACAATGGGGATCCAGTCTCGGTTTTATTATGGCCGCGGCAGGTTCTGCAGTTGGACTTGGGAATATTTGGAGATTTCCATACCTAACCGGTGAAAATGGTGGAGGAGCCTTTGTGTTCGTCTACATTATATGTGTCTTATTTATCGGTATTCCTTTGCTATTCAATGAGATAGCGCTAGGTAGAAGGTCTGGGAAAAACCCAATCGGGGCCATCCGTGAAACAGGCGGAAACAAGTTTTGGCAATTGGCTGGCGTACTTTGCGTCGTCGTTTGCTTTTTTGTGTTTAGCTACTATTCGGTCATCGCAGGGTGGACCGTCGGGTATATTTTTACAGAAATCATTAATCTTCCCGTAGACTTTGAAGTCTTTGTACAGACACCAGAATATGTAATTCCACTTACATTCATCTTTATTCTGTTTACAGTATTGATTGTATTAGGAGGTGTTTCTGGGGGTATTGAGAAAGCTGCCAAGTTTTTGATGCCTGTCTTATTCATCATCATTATCTTCATAGCAGGTCGCTCCGTGACCTTGGAGGGAGCAGAAGCAGGTATTCAGTATTATCTAAATCCGGACTTCTCTAAAATCAATGCCACTGTAGTATTACAGGCATTGGGGCAGGCTTTCTTTTCCATGTCAGTGGGATGGGGATTGATGATTACGTTTGGGTCTTATCTTCCTAAGGAATCCAATATCATCCAATCATCAGCTTGGATTGCAGGGATGGATACCATGGTAGCCCTATTGGGTGGTTTGATGGTGTTTCCAGCTTTGTTTGCGCTTTTGCCGGGTAAAGATCCTGCAGCAGGCCCAGCTTTAGTTTTTGACGTATTACCGAAAGTATTTGACGCTATGCCAGGCGGCAATATCATCGGAGGATTGTTCTTCTTGCTATTGATGGTAGCTGCTTTGACATCTACGATTTCAATGCTTGAGGTGCCGGTAGCTTACTTAATTGATGATAGAAAATGGAGTAGAAAAAAGGCAACTTGGATCGTTGGGATCGCTGCAATGTTGCTTTCTATCCCATCTGCTTTGTCCAATATCAAGGGTAATTTCTTTGCTGAGTTGAGTTTCAATTTCCTTAGCAATCCTATCCAGGGCTTTTTCGGGGCAATGGACTTTATCTTCGGTACGTTTGCGGTGATTGTCATCTGTTTGATGCTGTCGCTATACACAGGATGGGCTCAGAAGATTTCGGACTATGCGGATGAGCTGAAGTTTGGAGCACCTGGCTTCACAGGTGTCTACCGCAGTGGTTGGATGTTTTTCATCAAATGGGTCTGTCCAGTGGTGATCATTTTGTTGATTTTGAATATGATCGGATTGTTTGGAGCGCCACAAGCTGCATAAAAACAACCGTGAAAAACAAAAAAAGGGAGTAGAAATACTCCCTTTTTTGTTGATTTGATTTTTTTGATGCGTGGATTTTTTGCCAAAGTTCCTATATTAAAAGGTAATATTTTTACTTATGAAAGTTTTGGTAGTAGATGATGACGCAGTTCATCTGTTGATCCTCAAGAAAATTTTTGAAAAGTCTGAGGACGAAGTCGTATTAGCACATAATGGGGTAGAGGCATTGGAGCTCTTGGAGCGTGATACTTCATTTCAGATCATCTTGACAGATATCATGATGCCGGAGATGGATGGAGTAGAGCTACTGCTCAAAGTGAAGACCAGCTTGCGAACTATGAGAATTCCGGTGATTGGCTTTACTTCCGGCGATGTGGAATTTTACAGGAAAAAGACTCAAATCCCATTTGACTCCTTGGTGCCTAAGCCACTAGATTTTTGGGATTTGCATGAGCTGGCTAAGAGAAAGGCGATCGCTCTGATGAATTGAGTGTGAATAGGTGGCAGGAGTTTTGCTAATTTTTTCGAAATCGCTTCGTTACTAAATTCTAACCAACTATAACAACACTATGAAAAAACTGTCGCTGATTATTCTCGCCTTGTGTCTGAGTATTCCTGTCTTTTCCCAGAATGGCATCGGGATCAAAGCTGGCCTCAGCAGTACCAAAATCGATTTTGACAACGAGGATTTTGTGCCTTCCGACGCCCAAACGGGGTATCATATCGGTCTTTTTGGACGATTTGGAGGTGCTGGGTTCTTTGTCCAGCCCGAGATGCTTTTCACCCAGACAAAAGGAGAGTTTGCCTATGTACCGGGAGATGTATCCGGTGGCTCTGCGCCTGAAAACTACGAAGCGACATTCAACCGTTTAGATATTCCGGTCATGGTAGGTTTTCGCTTTTTCAAAGTTCTCAGACTAATGGCAGGACCGATAGCCAGTGTGAATATCAATTCCAAGCTCGAGGATGCTGTGGATACAGTGGATGAGGCTGATTTCAAAGGAGCTACTTTTGGCTACCAAGCAGGATTGGGTGTCGACATCGGAAATCTGTCTGTGGAGGGAAAATACGAAGGAGGCTTGAGTAAAGTGACAGATAATATTGGCTCCTACAATACAGACAACCGGCTTAACCAATGGGTGCTTTCGGTAGGGTTCAGACTATTCTAAACAAAAATGGCTGTCACTAATGACAGCCCTTTTTGTTTAATATACCTGCAAGTCCAACAGAATAAAATGACTTCTGAATAAGCTTAGAAGATCCGGTCATGGAAACTTCAGTCATCGGACATCCAAACTCACTATCACAGGAAGAAAGCTGGGGGGTGCAGATGCGGATAGTCACCTTGTTTTATTTCTCCATTACTTTTAGTTCTGGATTTGCCCATTGATGAATTTGCTCCAGCTCGACCACATAGACGCTCCTGCCATGGGTGCCGATTACCAAGTCGTTTTCCTGCTTTTGAATCACCATATCGTAGATGGCTACATTGGGGATTTCTCCCTGGAATAGATTCCAGTGGCTGCCTCCATCGATAGTCACATAGAGTCCATGATCTGTGCCCAGATACAAGATATTTGCGTTTGTGGCATCTTCTAAAATGATGTTGGTAGATTCATCAGGAAGATTTCCTTTGATCGATGTCCAGGTTTTTCCATAATCAGAGCTTTTGTAAACATAGGTGTTGAACTCATCATAGCGATATCCATTCAAAGTGATGTAAACCTCTCCCTCTACATGTTTGGATGGCGCAATGGAGCTTACCCAACGATCTTCCGGGAGTCCTGCGTTCAATGATTCCCAGCTTCCACCATTGTTTCTTGTAATCCAGACATTGCCGTCGTCCGAGCCAGCATAGATAGTCCCAAACTCAAAAGGTGATTCTTCTACCACTGTAAGTGTAGCGAAAGGTACATTTCCACTCTTTTCATTCTTGGTCAGGTCAGGTGAGATCGTTGTCCATGTGCTTCCCTGATCCAAACTTTGATACACGTATTGGGAACCCATGTAAATGATGTCCTGATTGTGATGGCTGAGACGAGCCGGTGTTCTCCAATTCCATCTATTAGGCTCTTTGCCGATGTCATGCCCAGGTGTTATGCCCTTGCGATCTCCGGTTTCCTTGTTGATTCTGAAATAGTTTCCAAACTGAAATCCAGTGTAGACGATATTGTTGTCTCGTGTATCCACCGCTACGACCATGCCATCGCCTCCCATCAGGGACTCCCAAGGATCTGCCGGATCATTGGCTGAGCTGCCAAACCAAACCCCATTATCCTGCATGCCACCATAGATATTGTATGGAGCAGCATTATCGGTGATGATGGAGTAAAACTGGGAAATAGGCATTTGGGTGTTCAAATGGTCCCAGCGAGAACCCCCTCCATAACTTCTATAGAGACCCCCATCATTACCCAAAAGGATATGTTTGCCATCATTTGGATTGATCCACATGGATTGGTGATCAGAGTGTGGACGGCCGATGGAGTCTGTTCTTGAAAAGTTTTTACCACCGTCTCTAGAAACCAAAAGCGGTACACCCAATACGAAAATTTCATCTTCATTTTGTGTGTTTACCCGGATCTCACCAAAGTAGTAGCCGTAGGTATTGTAAAGTCTGCTGATATCTGATTCGGAGACTTTCGTCCAAGACTTACCAGCGTCTTCTGAGCGATAGACTTCTGCTCCGACTACCGATCCATTGAAAAGGGCTTCGTTGGCATTTTCCAAATCCCCGTTGTAGTTGGCGATTTGAGTGGTGTTGATCTTGCCAGTTTTGAGCTGCCTTTTGATTTCAGCAGCTGTGTATTTGCTGGCAAATTGATTTCTTCTTAGGAAGGAATTCAAGCGGTCGTCTTCCAGCCCCATTGCATCTGCTACTGAGAGATCTTTGAAATCTTCAAATTTTAAAGGATTTTCCTCTTGCTGGCCTCTGCGTCGGAACCCAGAAGAAGAGCTTCCCTCGCTTGGTTTTTGACTATCGTGTAGGGCGTATACTACATCGGGATTGCTCTGTGCGAAATCAAACCCGATTCTTCCTACAAATTCATCTTGCGGAAATCCACTTACGGCTTTTTTCCAGTTCTTCCCTCCATCCTCAGATCTCCAGATGGCGGAACCTTTTCCATTTCCGATGAAATCATGAGCCTGTCTAAATCTCTCCCAGGTAGACGCCAAGAGAATGTCCGGATTTTCCGGATGAACTTTGATGTCAATGACCCCGGTATTATCATCCACGTAGAGGACTTTTTTCCAGGATTTTCCTCCGTCAGTCGTCATGAAAAGCCCGCGCTCTTTGTTTTTTGAATAAAGTCCGCCCATAGCTCCAACCCACACGATATCCGGATTGGTTGGGTGAATCTGAATCTGTCCAATGTGATGTGTGTTGGGAAGGCCCATAAATTCCCAGGTCTTGCCGGCATCGGTGGATTTGTAAACCCCCGACCCTGCGTAGGTGGATCGGCTGGAGTTGTTTTCGCCGGTTCCTACCCAAAGAATAGAATTGTCAGATGGAGAAAGAGCCATGTCACCGATCCCCAGAGCGCTTTGCCCATCAAAAATCGGAGTGAAGGATTGACCGTTGTCCTCAGTTTTCCAGACACCCCCAGAGGCAGCAGCGATATAAAAGGTATTTGGATTTTGGGCTACTTCTATATCCACGATCCTGCCCGACATATTGGTAGGTCCCACGTTTTTGGCTTTGAAATCTACCAAAGGGCTTGAGGCAAGTAGTTGATTGTGTTTTTCGACAGATTCTAGCAGTGCTTTTTCGGAAGTGGCTTTGATGCTTTGGGCTTGCAGATTTCCTAAGGAAAAAAGACCTGCCGCAGCCAAAATCAGGTAAGTAGAGCGTTTGTTCATAAGTGATGGATTGATGAGAAGTGGAATATAACCAATAGCGGGCAAATCTGGATGGAAATGCCCGCTGGGAGGATGCAAGTATAGAAGAATGGTTTAATCGACTGGAACTATCCGGGTTTTGTAGATGACAGAGTAGTCGTTTTCGGCTGATTCAAAGTCCAACGAAAACCAGATTTCATCTTTTGAGACAAACTTACTCAACTGACCCAAAAGCTCAGGTTTTTCTATGATGGGGCTGATGTATCTGCCATCAAAAACGATGTAGCCACCGGTATTTAGTTTTTCTGCTTCTCCCCAGATCTTATTGATGTCTCCTCCAACTGCCTCCATAGATTGATTATACTCCTCCTTGCTTAGACCGGAGAGGTAATCAATTAGAAACTCATTGTCTTCTGTCAAATTTAGACTATTGATAGTTCCTAGAAATAGATCTTCAAGATTGAAACTGTTTTCTACTGTGTTACCTGTTGGTGTTGATTCCAAAAAAGTGGGCAGAGGGATGGTTTTTACGTTTTTAGGAGCTGAAAGATCTTCCAATGAATAGCTGAAAACTTTAGGCTCATTTTTGAAAGTCAGATGAAGGGAGTCATCCTGAATTTGCCACAGCGGATAAAAGAAGAAATTATTATACGCGAGTTCTGAGCTTGAGAATTTTGACTCTTTGGGTATAGGCAGGACTGGTGTGAACTCTCCTGTTTCCAGATCCACCCTCTCCAGCAGGGTGGCGTTTTGCTGGTATTCTATTCCCTGTCGTCCGTACTCATCCGAATATCTCCCTCCATAATTAGTATATCCTTGGCCATCTTTTAGGGTAAGGCTATTCCCAGATGAAATGATTAAACTTGGAAGGTACTTGAATTCAGGATTGATTTGTCTTTCGAAAGTTCCATCCAGAGAATATTGGAAAATCCCGGATGTGGCGGGAATCAGAAAATTGGAGTTATCCATAAAAACCGCTTTTCCGTACCGTCCATCGTTGTAATTTCCTGGCCCTTCGCCTGACTTTTGAAATTGATAGAGAATGCTTCCAGATTTATCAGTGACGAAGATTGAATCGGAACTTTGATCGTACAGCAGAAAAGACTCCAGATTTGGACTGATATCCATCAAGACCAGATTTCCCAGATAATCTACAACCAAGGAATCGTAGATTTCAAATTTGAGATTTTGCTCTGAAAGGGGAGTGCTGGATTTTGCCTGTTCCGAATCTGATTTTCCGCAGGAGAAAAGTGTGAGACTGCAAAGTATTAGTCCAAGGTAGTTTTTCATTTCTGTACCAGTTTTAGTTTGTAAAAAGTGAGATAATCCTGCTCTTCGCCGATGTATTCATCGTTTCGGAGGGCATAAAATGGTTTAGCTAATGATTCAATATTCAGAATCTGGTCAATTGTATTTGGAATGATTATTTCATTGGACCAAATAGAATCGGTATTCATGAACTTCAAAATATGCCTTTGGAATTCACCATATTTGGGGAAGTTTTTGGGGAATTTTAATTCATTCTGAGTAAAAATCTCTTCGCTAATTCCTTCGGTGTATGTGACAAAAATTCCGTCATGGCGAGGATAGAATCCTGAAATCCGAGCATCGAGCATGCGATTCATGGAAATGTACTCATAAGCCTTCGTATGCTCTCCGTTGTCATAGAAAACTGAAGGAGAAAAAGTAATAGTTTTGATGTACCTGACTCCGTCTGACAAATCGTAGCTATGAATTAATGGCTCATTATTCAATACCAGATAGAGAATATTGTCTTCTATACCAAATCGCAAATGAGCTCTTTCATAATAGGTGTCAGTGGAATATCGAGAAGTATTGGGCAGCTTTACGATTGGTTCTGCTTCGCCTGTCGTGAGGTTTAGTTTTTCTAATAGAAAATGATCTCTAAAGAAAAAAGGGTCATATTGATTTGCTCCATCACGCCCAGGGTACCATGCGATGATGTGGTTGTTCCACGGTTCAAAGTTTCGGCCGAATGACATACCATCATTTGATATAGATAAAAAAGGCATGTCTATTTGTTTTTTAAGCGTAAGGTCAGAATTGAATTCATAAAGCCAGCTTAAGAAGCTCATCCCAAATAATTTTCCCGATTCGTCATATCGAAGGGTTGTGGGATATACTACCGCTCCTGGACCTTCATGCGGATATGATTGCTGATTTAGGATTTTTCCAGTTTCATCAAACTCAACTATACTATTTATTTTAAAGTCAAAAATTGCCCCCTTACCATTTCGGAACTCACCACCATCTACACTTCCCAAATGATCAACTTGGATCGAATCCACTATTACCAACTCCCATTCGTTTGAGTTGCTTTTTGAAGAGTCGGAATTGGGAGAGGAGCAGGATAAAAATGTCAGTATAATCCCGATTGCTAAAAAGTAGCTTTGTTTCATTCTTGTGTCAGTTTGTATTTGTAAACTCTCAAAAAGTCCTCTTCAACTTCTGGATTGGGCTTTTTTTGAAAATAGAGGTATTGCTCATCTGCTGTAAATCCACCTGTTTGGGTGGGTTCTGGGAAATTTATTTTTCCTAGGTATTCGAGGGTTTGGATATCATAGATCAAGATACCCGGAGGTGTTTCCTTTTCGAGCCTTTCATAAAAAGCTTCCGCTTCTTCTTCTTCTCCTGCCATCCATAGCTTTTCCGCTTCTTCCATTTTTATAGGGTCTATACCTGGATTGTACAAAACAAGCAGTTTGTTCTCTAGAACGAATATGTTTCGGATTGCAGCTTTGCCTCCATTGATAGAATAGCTTCCCTTCGAAAGCTCTTGCCGATCCACTCCCTCGATCGGAAATAAATTGGGGATATCCAGTGAAATCGCGGTGTCTAGTACTGCCTCAGTCGGTGAAAAATCATAAATCCACACCTTGGGTTCCCCGCCATGGGAGAGGTAAAGCTTCCCATTATTTTCTGCAAAGGCTGGGAGATAGTCACTTTGGATGTAGCCTTTTCCATTGAGAAACATACTTCCTTCCTCAAAAGGACCGAAGTCCTGGGCCTCGCCTGTCTCCAAGTTGACCAGTTCCACAGCTTTGTGGGTGTCGTAGAATTTCTGCTCCCCGGCATAGGTGTCGCGAGTTCGGATAGAGCCCATCAGCAGATAAGGAGTTCCGTCAAACTGAACAAGTTTAGAGGTCTTTCCAGTCATTGACATAAAAGCGGCTCCGCCCATATCTTCAGGATGCTTGATTTTTTTGAGCATTTCGCCTTGCTGAGTGTAGATGAAAACTCCATTCATCCCAACCTGAATGAGTTTGTCATTTTCATAAATCACAGGAAGGTCGATCATAAAGCCGTAAGAATCTGGGGTATCACCTTGTTTGGAGAGGGTGTCAAGAATTTCTCCGGTACCATTTGAGATGATAATTTTTCGGGAAGGATAATCGAAAAAGGCCAAGCGGTTTCCATTTGGATTGACAGATGCTAAAATTGGCGACCCCAAGAAATCAAGATCCAGTGAATCGCGGAGCTCAAACTGGATGATGGAGGGAGTAGTTTCCTGTTTTTCTTCCGGAGCACTACAGGCGCAAAAAAATAGAAGGAGAATAGCAAAGCAGGAAAAAGTAGTTTTCATACAAGAAGGCAATAGTTGGAAGAAGAAATATAGTGATCCAACTGAAACAATAAAAAAAAACTCAGCCGAAATGACTGAGTTTTTGATGTTTATCCTAGCAGATTGCCGTCTTCGTCCCACTCTGCGATTTTGGAGCGGTTTTCGGCCGTCGGATAGAGATCCTTGTATTTTTCTGGATTTGCGAGTCCGTGCTTATCCAAAACTTCCTGCGGTACGCCATCCCACTGATTGGGGGTGTTGCCACGGTAGTCCAAGTATTTCCAGCCTGCTTCGGTAGAAAAATATCCCGAGCAAACCATGTTTCTTACCAAGTTAAACCAACGCACACCACCTTCATATTCAGGTGCAGCCTTGTCAGGCCAGGCTACCAAATCCACGATTTCCATGACTTGATCTTTGGATAGATCATTGAAAAGCTTGCCGAATTTCTCGTCAGCTTCAAAATCCAGCCACATCAATCCTCCTCTCATACGAGTTTGATTGCCCGGCTGATCCACCATCATGAAGTCGATGAAATCTGTCACTTTCAGCTCGGTAGCTGCCGGAGACTCGCTGTCAGCAGGACAAATGATATCTGCCAGTGTATCCAGTTTTTTTCGTTCTTCTTCTGTGAAAAATTTCTCAGAAAGCAACTTGGCATCCCGGATTTTCTCCTCTTCAGTCCTGCCGCCGATCGTGCCGCCTGAGGCAATGGGAGTCTGAGCGATCTGAGTCTGCTCAGGCTCGCATCCGGTCATCAACAAGCCCGCTCCAATAGAGCCTGTAAAGAGTAGTTTGAGATTTTCTCTTCTGTTCATGGCTTAGATGTTTTTTTGTTTCAATTGCTCGACTATGTAATCTGAGGTTCTCCAGGACAAGGCCAAAATGGTCCAAGTTGGGTTTTTATCTGCTTGAGAGACAAATGAACCTGCATCCACTACAAATAGATTTTTACAGTCATGTGCCTGACAGTTGGAGTTCAGGACAGATCCTTTTGGACTGCTCCCCATACGGGTGGTACCTACTTCGTGAATAATTCGACCCGGTGCATGCAATCCATAATTTGATTCAGGACCTGGCTTAGATCCCAAAAGGATAGCCCCTGCATTGGTCAAGATTTCCTCAAAGGTATCATGCATGTGCTTGGCTTGCTTGAGTTCCTGGTCAGTCCAGTTGTAGTTGAATCTCAAAACAGGAATACCATATTTATCGACCGTTCCATTAGGATCGATCTCACAGTAGTTTTCGTAGCGAGGTACGCTTTCTCCACGACCTGACATACCCAAGGTCGATCCATAGATACGTTTGATGTCTTTTTTCAAACCTTCCCCATAGCCACCATTTGGACTTGGGTTGCCAAACTCATCCTTGAGGTATTTTCTCATGGTGTCCATGCCGCCGCCAGCGCCATAAGATGGCTGGCCCATACCACCCCAATACTCGATGTGGTATCCTCTGGCAAAGTCTAGTTTCTTATTGTCTAGCCACCACGGAGTGTACATGTGCATGCCGCCTACACCGTCTTCATTGTAGCGCTCACGCTCGAAAAGATCAGGAATGATTCCCATACGATCCGCACCGGTGGAGTCATGTAGATATCTCCCCAAGGCTCCTGAGTCCGCACCGATTCCATTTGGATGGGTGGTGGACTTTGAGTTCATCATGATACGGGCAGACTCACAGGCAGAAGCACCTAAGACCACGACTCGGGATCTCAGCTTGTATTCTTTCATATCGATTTTGGATACGAAAGAAACACCAGTTGCTTTCCCAGCTGCGTCAGTGGTGACTTTTCTTACCATTGAATGAGTGAAAAGATCCACCTTGCCTTTTTTCATCGCTGGGTGTACGAGACAGGTTCCAGCGGAGAAATCCGCATAGGCCATACATGCTCTGTTACATTGGGCACAGAAGAAACAAGATCCACGCTCATTGTTGATCGGTCTGGTCAGCATAGAAAGACGACCTGGGATCATCGGCATACCAGCCTTGTCAGCTCCTTTTTTGAGGAAAAGCTCATGCAGTCGAGGCTTGGGAGGAGGAAGGAAAAATCCATCCGGCTCATTGTAGATTCCTTCTTTGGAACCAAACACCCCGATCAGTTTATCCACTTTATCGTAATACGGCTTCAGATCCTCGTAGCCGATAGGCCAGTCAGTTCCCAAACCGTCTATACTTGCTCTTTTGAAGTCATTGGGACCGAATCTCAGGGAAATTCTTCCCCAGTGATTGGTACGGCCGCCGACCATTCTGGATCGGAACCAGTCGAATTTGGTTCCGTCTTTATGGGTATAGGGTTCTCCTTCGATATCCCAGCCGCCGATAGCCTGGTCAAAATCGCCAAAAGGTCTGATTCTGGTGCCGGCGCCTCTTCTTGGAGATTCCCATGGTGGCCTCAATTGCGTCCTGTCCTCGTCCTTTGCTGGGTCGAAGTCTCCGCCCGCCTCAACTACAGCTACAGAAAGGCCAGCTTCGGAAAGGATCTTGGAGGCCATTCCTCCACCTGCTCCAGATCCTACGATGATCACATCGTAATTGTCAGGAGTTTCTTTGATCTGAAAACTCATTTCCAAAATTTTTTAATGAAGTTCAAAATTTAAAACAAAAAAAAAGTTGAAAGAAAATAAAAGTGTCCAAAAGCAAAAAATCATGGCGAATGGAGTGGAATTGAGCTAATTTAAAATCATTAAAAATTATAAGGTGAATTTTACTTAGATAGAATGAGTTTCAGTACCAAAATTGGGAAGAATCAACTCTTCCCTTTGGGATTATAACCTTTCGAAAACATGAATTCTTTAAAGCCTTGATTATTAAAAGCAGGACCCCCAACCTGCATTAATTGAGCCTGAGGTTTAGAGTTTATTTCAATAACCTTAAGCCCATTTGTAGTGAATGCTAGATCCAAGCCTGCAAATTCTATAAAGTCTAAAGCATCCACTATTTTTTGGATATCTGCTTTCGTTTTATCCCAGTTTGGGACAGTTATACCTTCAATTAATGCTTCTGATTCCATATGTCTGTCATACCATCCAATATGGGAAGGATTGACATAAGAACAAGCCTTTGAAAATCTTCCTGATTTTAAATCTATGCTACATGCAAGGCCTCCCCTGGAAATATTATCCACGGATTTGGTGAGTGAGTTCCCAAACCTATGAGCGATCATCAGAATCTCATTTTTTCCTGTTTTATTTTTAAAAAAAACCACCCTGAAAGTGTTCAGTGAGCCTGAATGAATAGCCTTGATATAGGCTTCATTTTCCAAATAATTATTGATTACATGGTCTCCTTTTTTAATTTTTTGAATCCCTTCGAGCAAATTTTCTCTTCCGACTATTAAGATGTTTTTGCCGCCATAATCGGAAGCAGGTTTGATAATGATTTTATCATGTACTTCAAGAGCGTTCTTCAAAAGGTCTTCCGAATTGCTTTGTAAGGTGTTTCCTCCTCTGGTAAATTTTGGGACTCCCTTAGAAACAAAAGCAAAAAAATCAGGTAGGAATTCGGGCATCCCTTGGAGAATAATTGGCAAGAATGCTTTATTGTCTATCAGTTGGGAAGTTACTCCATTTAGATGATTAAGAATTTTATAATCCCTTTGATTCAGAAATGCATCAAATCCAAATCTATCGAAATCGTAAATAATGGAATCACTGGGGTAAAACCCATTTTCAATAAGCAGTTTTTCGTTTTTACTTTTTAATCCTGTGTAATGATCATAGCGATGCCAATTCTTGTAATGCTTATGCCGGTTCCAAGAGACCAGTAATTTTCTGACCAAGTTTTTGAGTGACATTTTTAGAAAGTTTTATAGTGGCCAAAATTTAGCTAAAATCACTTTTGAATATTAAAAATTGAATTTCATCATTAAATTTGGTATTTATATACCAATGATTCAAAAATTTTTAACACTCTAGATATACCATGAATAATAAGGTTTTGGTGAATTTTTGTCCAACAGGGATGATCCCTCAAAAGGGTCAAACTCCTTTTGTTCCTATTTCACCTCAAGAAATTATTGAACAAACCCATGAGGCCTATGAATTGGGAATTACCATTGCCCATCTTCATGCAAGAGAAAAGAATGGTGTACCCACGTATAAAAAATCTATTTACCAAGAGATTTTTGAAGGGGTAAGGAAATACTGCCCGGATTTGATCATTTGTGGGAGTACCTCTGGTAGAAATTTTCCGGAATTTGAAAAAAGGTCAGAAGTAATTGAGTTAAAACCTGATATGTGTTCACTGACTCTTTCTTCACTTAACTTTTTGAGACAGGCGTCTGTCAATGCCCCTGAGATGATTATTTCTCTCGCGGAAAAAATGAATTCCTATGGAGTAGTTCCAGAATTAGAAGCCTTTGATTTAGGAATGATAAACTATGGGAACTACTTAATAAAAAAGAAGGTGATCCAAGGGCCTATTTATTGGAATTTGCTGTTTGGTAATATCGCTGGATACCAGGCAAGCCTAGCTCATATTGGTCAAGCCATTCAAGAAATATCTCAAGACAATTGGATCACTCTTGCTGGTCTGGGAGAGTATCAATTGCAAGTTAATTCAATAGCCATTGCAATGGGTTATGGTGTGAGAATAGGGTTGGAGGATAATATTTATTGGGATTCAAAAAAATCAAGACTTTGTTCCAATGTAGAATTGGTAAAACGAATTCATGATTTAATTGAAATGAATGGGAAAGAATTTCTGAAACCTAAAGAAATGGGGGAATTGGGGTTCTATAATTCAAACAGACTTGCAGCAAAATCGCAGGTCTTACAGTCCAATTAAATTCAGGCAATGAATTCCCAGCAAGGACAACAGCCTCCGGGCTCAAATACACCTCTTGTCAGTGTCTGTGTACCCACTTTCCAACATGAAGATTTTATCGCTGAATGTCTTGAAAGTATTATTTCCCAGAAAACGGATTTTCCATTCGAAATCCTTGTAGGTGAGGATGCCAGTACTGATAAAACTCGGGAAATTGTTACTGAGTTTGCTGAAAAATACCCCATGAAAATCCGACTCTTTTTAAGGAAGGAAGAAGAGAAGGCAATCATGTATGGACGTAGGGCGGGCAGATTCAATCATTTAGGTCTCTATAAAGATGCCCTGGGTAAATATATCTGTATATGTGATGGAGATGATTATTGGTTAGATCCTTATAAACTTCAAAAGCAGGTAGAACTATTGGAGGAAAATGGCGATTGCTCTATTTGTATTACCAATACAGTTCTCGATCAACAACCCGGAAAAAAACCACCTGGAGTTCCAGAAGGTTTCAAAATTTTCAACAAAGGAGATTTGAAAAAATCTTTTTACATGGGGCATATCTCCAGTTGGATGATTCGAAATAGAATGGATGAATTATTGAAAAATCCAATAGTCCAAAAGCCAATCCCCTTGGATCAGGTACTTTTTTCTTTTTACAAAAAGAAAGGAAACCTCATTTATTTGCCTGATACCACAAGCTTTTATCGCTATAATCCAAATGGCTTATACTTAAGTAAGTCTAAGAAAAAGAACCATCAGGCACAACTTAGGAACAATTGGTTTTTGTTTCGGTACATTCATCATGATCCTGTTCTTTTCACGCGGTCTGTTGTCTATTCCTTGAAAAGATTTTACGCTAATTTTCTCTTAAAATAAGATTTTCGATAGCAGTTATCTCACCTATGAAAGAAGACAAAATGATACTTTTGGGCCATAGTGACGGCGGAGTTGCAGTGGTCATGGATTTAGCCTCTGAGCTTTTGGGTATCAATCAATATGATATTGTGAAGAATGTTGATAGACCTGACTGCGTCATTTCAAGCAGATATTCCGCCTCTCATTTTTTTGAAAAGGAATATATGTTTTCCCAAAATCTGATTTTACCTGTACAGTTTGGAGTTCATCATTCAAATGTCAAGTATTTACTTTATCATTTTTTTAGAAAAACACATGGCATTGGCAATACTAGGTACGCGGATATAATTCATTCCAGTACTACCTATTTTGGTCCAAGTTCTGTCCATGCAGGGGGAATTTTGATAGAACCCATGGCTCTAGTATCATCGATGTGCCAAATAGGGTTTGGGGTTACAATTAAAAGATCGGCTTCTGTTGGTCACCATGCAGTTCTTGGTGATTTTGTAAATATCAATCCAGGAGCTGTTTTGTCAGGTTTTGTGAATATTGGAATGGGGACAGAAATAGGGACAGGGGTAACTATATCAAATAATGTCAGTGTCGGGAAAAGATGCCTAATTGGGGCTGGAAGCGTAGTTACTAGGGATATTCCAGATGGAGTAATCGCCTATGGAAACCCCTGTAAAGTTATTCGTGAGAATGAAAGATGGAATGGAGTAGTACTTGAACCTGATTTTTCATTAGGATGAATGTTCTATTAACAAGTGTAGGTAGAAGAAACTACCTCGTGGACTATTTTAAAGAAGCGGTTTTGCCTTATAATGGAAAGGTCTATGCTGTCAATAGCCACTCGAATTCACCTGCTCTTTATGTAGCAGATGGTATGGATATAGCACCTCCTATTATTTCTGAGGATTATATTCCTTTCCTGAAACAGTTCTGTTTAGAAAGAGAGATTCAGCTAATTGTTCCACTTCTTGATTTAGAGTTGCCTGTATTGGCTAGAGCAAAAGAGGAGTTTTTAGAATTAGGTATTTATGTTTTTGTATCCAGCCTTGAGTTAGCTCTTCTTTCCAATGATAAATTCAAAACTTATCAGTTCCTGGAAGAGTTTGGATTTCAGACCGTTCCACTGTTTTTATCTCAGGGGCAGTTTTATGCGGCAAAATTAGCAGGCTCCATTGATTTTCCAGTAGTGATAAAACCCAGATGGGGGATGGGATCTATTGGTGTCTATGTTGCCGAAAATGAGGAAGAACTCAGTTTTTATTATAATAAACTTAGAAAGGAAGTTGAAAGCTCTATTCTAAGGTTTGAAAGTAGCCAAGATATTGAAGGGGCTATTTTGATCATGGAAAAATTGTCCGGCGAAGAATATATGCTGGATATCATCAACGATTTAGAAGGGAATCACCAAACAACAGTAGTCAATAGAAAAATCCTAAGAAAAGGAGGGGAGACAGAAGGTGCTGAGACTGTTGATAATCCTCAATTGAGAATATTAGGTAGAAGAATAGCTTCATTGACGCGACATTCCTTCGTGATTGATGCGGATGTTTTTGTCAATGAAGGTGGGATTTTTGTGTTGGAATTTAATCCAAGGTTTAGTGGGGGATATCCATTTTCACACCTTTCTGGAGTTCATTTGCCAAAGGCAATGATTAAGTGGTTGAAACAAGAAAATTTTGATCCTAAAGAGTTTCTAAGTCCTACAATAGGAACTGTTTCCTTAAAAGGTATATCCATGATTTCTGCAAACAAAAAGGAAACTCAAAGGTTGGACTCAATAAAAGGCCAAACTGTTTTGTAGACAATTTTATGTCCCTCCTCCGTAGGATGGATGCCATCTGGCAAATTTAAATCTGGATCTCCGGCCACTCCTTCCAGCAGAAAAGGAATCAAAGTTACCTCTTTTTCTTGAGCTACCTTGGGGTAAATTTCCTTGAATTCGTCGGTGTATTCCTGCCCCATATTGGGCGGAATCTGCATGCCTGCCAAGATGATTTTGGTATCTGGGAATTTCGCTCTGACCTTATCGATGATTTTCTCCAAGTTGCTTTTGGTCTCGCTGAGCTGGATTCCTCTAAGACCGTCGTTTCCGCCCAGTTCCAAAACAAAAATTTCCGGCTGCTCTTCCAGAAACCAATCCAGCCGACTCAAACCGCCGGCGGTAGTTTCCCCACTTAGTCCGCCATTGATGACCCGGTAGTCAAGTCCGAGACTGTCGATCTTGTCCTGAATCAATCCAGAAAATGAAACTTCCTGATCGATCCCGTATCCAGCCGTCAGACTGTTGCCAAAGAAAAGAATTGTTTGCTTTTTCTCTGTGGAGGATTCTACTTCTGAATGGGTTTCTACTTGAGCGCTTTCTTCCTTCTTGGATTCAGAGCAGGAGAAAGTGAGGATTCCAATCAGAACTAATAAGAGGGATATGGATATTCGAGCCTTGTTCATAGTTTGAGATTCTACCACTAATTAATGGATTTCGCAGGAAAAAGTTCGGAATAGGCTTGAAAATCAATCTTCATTCTAGCTCAAACTCGATTTTTTGACTGATGGATCAATGTTCTGAAGTTTTCCTTCTATTTTCGACATATGCATGTGGTTTTCTAACCAATACATTTCCAACTCGTTTGTACTTCCTAATACTTGTCAAAATATCACTCGATGAATATACTTTCTATCCAAAATCTCAGTAAAACTTACCAAAGCGGAAGCAGGAAGCTGACTGTCTTGGACTCCGTCAATTTTGACATCATAGCAGGAGAAACCATTTCCATCGTAGGGCCTTCGGGAAGCGGTAAAACTACCTTGCTAGGACTGTGTGCTGGTTTGGACTCGGCCAGTACGGGTTCAGTGACGCTAAATGGAGAGAACCTCCAAAGCCTCAATGAGGATCAGCGAGCCAAAGTCAGAAATCAACATGTTGGATTTATTTTTCAGAATTTCCAACTGCTTCCAACACTGACAGCATTGGAAAATGTCATGGTCCCTTTGGAACTGAAAAAGAGAAAAGATGCGCGCAAGAAAGCCCAAGAATTGTTGGAAAAGGTAGGCTTGGGAGACCGAGCTACACACTACCCGACTCAGCTTTCTGGAGGAGAGCAGCAGCGGGTTTCTATAGCCAGAGCTTTCGCCAACGAACCCAAAATCTTATTTGCTGATGAGCCTACGGGCAACTTGGATACAGAAACCGGTGAAATGATCGAGAAGTTGATTTTTGATCTAAACAAAGAAGAAGGAACAACCTTGGTACTCGTGACGCATGATCTCGAACTAGCTGCCAAAACCCAGCGAATCATCCATATCAAAGGTGGAAAAATACAGGAGGAAGCCCATGCCTGATTTGTCCTGGATCATCAAAATGGCTTTTCGGGATTTCCGAAAAAACATTTCAAGACTTTTGCTTTTTGTTTCCTCCATCGTGGTGGGAATTGCCGCTCTGGTGGCGATCAGTTCTTTTGGTGAAAACCTGACTGCAGACATTGACAACCAAGCGAAAGAGCTATTGGGGGCTGATTTGGTTTTGGAAAACAGGAATCCTATAGGAGATCAGCCGATCGATTCCTTGGCTTTGCAGACAGCTTCTGAAGTCAACTTTGCCAGTATGGTTGCCTTCCCTCAGACTGGAGCGAGTCGATTGACGCAAGTTCGGGCTTTGGAAGGAGGGTTCCCATTTTATGGTATTTTAGAGACGATCCCAGTGGCTGGAGTTGAGGACTTTCGAAGTGGAGGGAAAAAAGCATTGGTCGAAAAGACCTTGATGGCACAGTTCAATGCAGAAGTGGGCGACCAGATCAAAGTCGGAGAGGTAGAGTTTGAAGTCGTCGGAGAGCTACAGAAAGTCCCAGGTCAGACCGGAATCACGGCTACGGTTGCTCCGGCGGTGTATATCCCAATGGCTTATTTGGAAGAAACAGGCTTGGTCCAGTACGGAAGCCGTGTGGAGTACAATCGCTATTTCCAGTTTGCCGAAGGGACGGATGTAGAGGCTTTGATTGAGCCATTTGAAGATCAGTGGGAGGTGGACCGGGTCGATGCCGACACAGTGGAGGACCGAAAGCGATCCACGGGACGCTCGTTTGGCAATATGTCCAGTTTCCTCAGCTTGGTCGCATTTATTGCTTTGCTATTGGGATGTGTGGGAGTAGCCTCCGCAGTCAATGTATTTGTGAAAGAGAAATTAGCTTCGGTGGCGGTTTTGAGATGTTTGGGAGTTTCGTCTCGGGATGTCTTATTTATTTACCTGACCGAAATTAAGATCATGGGCTTGGTCGGAGCAATACTGGGCGCTACGCTGGGTACATTGCTCCAGTTTGTATTGCCGGTTGTTTTTGCCGACTTTTTGCCAGTTGAGGTGACGATAGGAGTATCTTGGCTTTCGGTAGGCTTTGGTATTGTCACAGGACTTTTTGTTTCGGTACTCTTTGCTCTTTTGCCTTTGCTTAAAGTTAGGAATGTCTCTCCAATGGCTACATTGAGACCTGAGACTGCCGATTCTACCCTTCTGAAAGATCCATTGAGATGGTTGGTGATTGTGGGGATTTTGCTGTTTATCTGGGGATTTAGTTTCTACCTACTGGATTCTCCGATGTTGGCATTAGGTTTTACAGGGTTTGTGGTTTTTGCCTTCGGAATTCTTTGGAGCGTTGGCCAATTGATCATGTGGGCGGTTCGGAAATTTCTACCTATTTCCCTGCGCTATACCATGAGACAGGCTCTTGCTAATCTCTATCGACCCAACAATCAAACAATATCACTCATAGCGACAATAGGACTAGGGACGGCGATGATTTCTACCTTGTTTTTCCTCCAAAATCAACTACTCGAAGAAGCGCGATTTGCAGATAAAGAGGATCAGCCCAATATGCTGATGTTTGATATTCAGACTGCTCAACTGGAAGATGTCAAAGCAAAAATTTCTGGGAGAGAACTTCCAATCATGCAGGAAGTACCTATCGTGACCATGCAGCTCAATGAGATCAACGGGATAGACAAGCAAGCGAATGAAGAATTGCCAGAAGAGGAGGATTACAGTAGATGGCTCTACAATCGGGAGTTTCGTGTTACTTACCGGGATACTTTGATTTCTTCCGAAACTTTGACCGATGGAGAATTGATCCCGGTTGGAGCTCGTGGAGACTCGATCTTTGTAAGTTTTGAGAAAGGATTTGCAGAAGGAAATGGACTCAAGCTGGGAGATGCGGTGGAGTTCAACGTGCAGGGAAGGCCGATCATGACCTATATTGGAAGTTTCAGAGATGTGAAATTCAATCAGGTTTCGACGAATTTTTTGGTTTTATTTCCTGAGAAAGTTCTGGATCAGGCTCCCAAGTTTCATGTCCTGATCACGAAAACCAAAAACGATAGAGAGGCGGCTGATTTGCAGTCAGAAGTGGTAAGGGCGTTCCCGAATATTTCTGTGATCAATCTCGGAACCATCGTGGAGACACTGGAAGATATCATGGGCAAAATCAGCTTTGTGATTCAGTTTATGGCCTTTTTTAGTATCGCTACAGGGATTTTGGTTTTGATCAGTTCGCTGATTATCAGTAAGTATCAGCGGATGCGGGAAAGTATATTGTTGAGAACACTCGGAGCGGACTCAGGGACGGTCAGCAAGATCAATACCTTGGAATACTTCTTTTTGGGCAGTTTGGCTTCTCTTTCTGGAATACTCTTGTCTTTTGCGGCCACCTATCTTTTGGGAGAATTTGTCTTTGAGATGAACTTTAGCCTCGCTTGGAAAGAGGGACTGATCATGTATCTCGCAATCACTGGACTGACCATCGTATTAGGCTGGCTGAATGGCCGAAGAATCATCAATCGACCGCCTATGGAGATTTTGAGGGGAAATAGCTGATTAAAAGACTTAATTCATGATCAAATTCAAAGAATAAAGATGAAATAAGGCATGTCTTGGGAAGCCTAAAGCTCCTCAAGACACGCCCTAAATTGCGAAATGCACAGACCTACCTAGGAAAGTAATAGAATAGAGCTACTGGATGTCTTTCGAGGATTTGCCATTTTGGGGATCTTTGTGGTCAACATCGGAGCTATGAATTCGACTTATTTTACCATGGATGCTTTTGCGAGGCAGTGGACATCCTCCTTGGATTATTGGACAGAGCGCTTTCTCCAATTATTTTTCTATACCAAATTCTTTCCGATTTTTTCACTCTTATTCGGTGTCGGCATTGCCATGCAAGCAAAGAAGTTGAGGGACTTGGGAGAAAAGTCATCGACATTTTTTAGCAGGAGAATGGCTGTGTTGTTTCTGTTTGGATGGATGCATATCACATTCTTATGGTCTGGAGATGTGCTTCATATCTATGCGATTTTGGGACTGCTTAGTGTCTGGATGGTCTCACGGTCAGACTCTTTTCTCCTCACTGGAATATTCTTCTTCTTGCTTTTCCCCTTTTATGATCAGGTTTTAGGTTTTGTCTTGAGGGTTTTGAGCATTGATCCCTATGGTTTTTTAGCGAGCTATTCCGTGGAATCTATAAGAGGTTTGATGCGTCAGGGGAGCTATGGAGATATGATTTTATTTAGGTGGAGAGAATATGTCTCTAATATTCCATTGCTTGTTGGATATCTTATGCCTTTGGCATTTGCCATGTTTCTTTTGGGGATTTACTTGGGTAGAAAGGAAGTATATGCATCTATGGATAAATGGGTTTTACGGATCAGAAAGCCGATGATTTGGGTCCTAATGGTCAGCAATGCTTATCGGCTGCTCTTTCTTTTTCTATTGCCGGAGACAGAGCTTTATCGGACCGAATGGGGTAGGGTAGTTTTTGTCAAGTTGATGGTGATTTCAGATGTAGCCTTTGGATTATTCTATCTTTGGTTCATAGCTTGGTTGTGGTATTTTTCTTCTTTGCAAAAAACAATCAGTCCTCTCCGCTTTGTAGGACGGATGGCCCTGACCAATTACCTGTTACAAAGCCTCATTGGTATGCTTGTGTTTACTTCGGTTGGTTTGGGGATGTTTGAAACTTTGAGTCCTTTTCAAATGACGCTGTTGGCATTTGTTGTTTTCGGCGGTCAAGTAATTTTTAGCAGACTCTGGTTGAGCTATTTTCGATTTGGTCCTTTAGAATGGCTTTGGAGAAAATTGACGTACTCCAAGCGGCTAGTTTGGAAGAAAAACAAATAGAATTGGTCCAATTGGACTATAAGTTGACTTTTGTTTTTATATTCAAAGCTCTTTATCAAACCCAGTTTTAGATCACCGAATTAATGAAGTTTCTTTCTTTCTTTTTACTTGGAATATTGCCTTTTGCGGCTCTGTCCCAAACCCGACCAGCTAACGACCGTCCTAATGTCATCATCATCCTGACAGATGATCAGGGCTATGCAGATGTAGGTTTCAATGGCAGTACCGAAATACCCACGCCGGAAATAGACAGAATCGCCAACAATGGCGTCGTGTTTACCTCTGGATACGTATCGTATGCTGTTTGTGGTCCCAGTCGTGCGGGATTGCTGACCGGAAGGTATCAAGACAGATTCGGCTTTTCCAAAAATCCGCTTTTGGCCCCTAAAGATCCTCAAATGGGCTTGCCACTTAGTGAGGAAACGATGGCTGACTTGTTGAAAAATGTAGGATATACCACTGGAGTCTTTGGGAAGTGGCATATGGGAGCTCACCCAGATCTTATTCCAAATAAAAGAGGATTTGATGAGTTTTACGGATTCCTTTCTGGAGGGCATCGATATTTTCCAGAGGAATATGTGTTGCAAGATCTTACTGAGGCCAAAACCCAAATAGACGGTTACAGGACCAAACTACTCAGAAACACCACACGAGTAGAGGAAACTGAATATCTCACAGATGCTTTATCAAGAGAGGCAGTGGACTTTGTGGAGAGACATCATGAAGAGCCGTTTTTTATCTATCTTTCATACAATGCACCTCACACTCCGCTTCAAGCTACCGAGAAGTATCTCAAAAGGTTTTCACACATAGAAGATAAAAAGCGCCGTACTTATGCGGCTATGGTGAGCGCAGTAGATGATGGAGTGGGAGCTTTGCTGGACAAGCTGGAAGAGCTGGAGATCGATGAGAACACACTTGTTTTCTTTCTCTCGGATAATGGCGGCCCAAGCCCTCATAATTCATCAGATAATGCACCTCTTCGTGGATTCAAAGGAGATTTTTATGAAGGGGGAATCCGGGTTCCTTTTGCAGTGCAGTGGAAAGGAGTGATTCCCGCTGGGATCAAATACGATCACCCTGTGATTTCACTGGATATATTCTCCACAGCCGCTGCCGTTTCCAAAGCGACTCCAAAAAACTCTCTGGACGGAGTCAATCTGGTGCCCTATCTTACGGGAGCTATCCAGGATGTTCCACACGAGGAATTGTTTTGGAGAAACTATAACAATGCGAAATTCGCTGTGAGAACAGCTGATAGCAAGCAGATTACAGTCGGTGAAAAGGTGGAGCTTTTTGACATCCAAAAGGACATCTCTGAGAAAGTCAATCTAGCATCTGAGCAACTCAGCAGGGTAGAGAAACTTCGAAGAATCGTCAAAGAGTGGGAGTCAACTCTGATGGATCCGATTTTTATGGGACTTTCAGAAGGTGCCGAATACAATAAGATCCATCCAGATAGATTTGATCAATGATCCTTTAAGGTTGACGTAGTTGATTTTCCAATATCAACACGCTCGGGATTTCTTCGATTCCTCTGAGGAGTAATTTGGTGTATTCCAGTGTGTTGTGCGAATAGGCTCCCAGTACGATGTCCGGGTCTCCATCTCCGTCGAGATCACCGACATCCATGGTGAGCCATTTGCCCAAGGCAGATTCAGATAGATATTTGGGTGAAAAAGTCATGTTTCCCAAGTTTTCAAATAGTAAAAACTGTTCACTTGGGTTTTCCAGTTCGTCGTAAAAAGCAATCGTAGCGAAGTCCAAGTCGCCATCTTGGTCAAAATCCAAGCACATCGCTTTGGCAGCGCCGTATTGTGGATAAAACCAAGCCTCTTCATACGAGCCGTTTTGATTTTTATAGATTCTGAAGCCATGGTACGGCTTTAGGGTCGATGAATAATCCCAATTGTCTCCATTGCTCAGCAAAATTTCCAAAGCTCCATCTCCATCAAGATCTCGCATTTCAAAATAGCTGGAGCCCATTACTGGCGAAAACCTTAGTAAAATCTCCTCGGGACCAAAGCTTCCATTTCCTTGATTGTAAAAGACTGATAGCCGCTCATTTCCCTGACAAAATAGAGCCACGATGTCCAGCTTTCCGTCTTGATTGAGGTCGTGGACTTCCACTTTTCTCGCTCCAGCTCCTCCCAAAATCAGCGGAGGTGTCTGGAAGTCTCCATCTCTATAGATTGATACATTACCACCGTGATTTCCATAATTGCATAGAATGAAATCTGCTTTGCCATCATTCTCCAAATCGGACCAAATCGCAAAAACAGGTCTAGACAACTGGGTAAGAGATTCTTGCCAGGCATTGGTGGACAAGTTCATTTCATACATAGCCCCTTCTGAAAGGTCACTGGGCGCGATGGAACCAACGCTGATGAAACTGTACTCATTAGGGGCTTTTGGTGCAAAATGGACGACAGGGCTGCTGGTTTGGGGGAGGGTGAAAAGTTCGTCAGTCGGGACTTTGACATACAGTTGCTGACCTGAAGCTTCTCCGATGAAAAGCTCAGATCGCTCTTCATTGATCGCAACCATGCTGGTTTGAGGACCTTTGATGCCGTCTATGAATAGTTTTTTGCTCTCAAAACCTGCCAGAGGCATTGTGGTTTCTTTTGAGTTTTGCGCAGGTAGTTTTTCGGGAGCGGAGGCAGTGTAAAAGTCGATGATGGCCTGAAAGTCTTCCCCGCTTAGCATAGCTTGAGATGGGTAAACTCCCAGCTTTTTGACTTGGGCTATCTCTTTTTCACTTTTATTTTCCCAGATCTTGAGTGAGTCTTGTGCTGCGGCATCTCCCATGAAAGCAGCCATTTGAGGCAAGACCTGCTTTTTCCAGATTTCTTTGGGTAAAAGCTCAGGATCAGGGTAAGCATGGCAAGCAGCGCAATAGGTTTTAGCTAGAGTTTTTCCCTTGAGAATTGTTTCGCTTGAAGTTTGAGCATGGCCAGGCCGGAAAATCCCGATCAGGGATAGACAAAGAAAGAAGCGCAGGGACATTTCAGAACTCAATTGATATCAGGAAATTGAAAGTCTGAAATTATTATGTTTTTGGATAAAAATGAATCAAAAAAATGAGGCTGCTTCAACTAGTATTTAGCATACCAATTGAAACAGCCTCATAAAAATTAAACTGAGCTATTGATTAATAGCCTGGGTTTTGAACCAAGAATCCTTCAATGTTGGAAGCACCATCGATCGCACTTTGAGGGATTGGGAACAATCGCTTGTTCACATCAGAATCCGTCTTTTCAGTCCAAGAGTCTTCATATTTTCCGAATCGGATCTGATCGCCTCTTCTGAATCCTTCCCAGTACAATTCAAATCCTCTCTCACGGAAAAGGATGTCCAGATCTACTTCAGTCAGTGCGGCTGGAGTTTGAGCAGGACGGGCAGTTCTGGAAGTTCTGACAGCATTGATATCTGCCAATGCTCCGGCTTGATCGCCTGTTCTAAGTTTTGCCTCGGCTCTCATCAGGTAGATTTCTGCCAATCTCATCAAGACCAAGTCCACACTGCTGTAGTTGTTACCATTTGGAGAAGTATGACTAAACTGATATTTGGAGCATCTGTAGCCTGTATTGTGAAGTCTTCCTTCGTTGGTGAAATTGACCTCCATGGTGTGATTGACATAGCCTATGTCTTTGTCCGCGGCATTTCCTTTGGTCTGTACTACGGGGTAGATTCTCACGGTGCCATCTCCACATCGGAAAAATGCTCCGTCAGATCCTTTTCTCGGTCCCCATTGTACACCTCTCAAGACTCCACGATCCATTTCGAAATCCGTGTCTGTGATGCAGTAGTAGTTGTCCTCGTCATTGAGTGCATTTAGACCAGTGAGATCTTGGATATCTTCCGGGATGAAATTGTTTTGCTGATAAAATCTCGCATCCACTTCCGCTGGATCTACTTCGTAAGCGTCCATCCAAGTTTGGATAAAATCAGAAGTAAATGCTGGTCCATCTGTACCATCGGCACTCGGATACTCAGGTCTTGGGAACATAGAGCCTGCGATGGACCAATATGCCCAACGGCTATGCTCGTTGCTTAAAACGCCTCTTTGATCCAGTGAGAAAATGATCTCAGCATTGCTGTCGTTGCTGTCATTGAAGAGTTCGAAGTATTCTTCAGAGAAGCTGTATTTGCCAGAATTGATGATTTGGTTAGTGTATTCGATCACCTTGTTCATGTCTTCTGTACTGAAATTTGGCGTGCCGTATGGATCTCTATAGACAGCTGCATTCAGGTGGAGTCTAGCCAAAAATCCATAAACCGCTGCTTGATTGAGGCGACCTGGACCCAAATCAGGGCTGATCAGACTGGCTACGGACGAAAGCTCCTCTTCGATGTATGAGATCGCTTCTTCACCTCTCAGGATGACGGAGATGTCACTGGAAACTTCTTTTTCGAAAGCAATTCCCCAGCTTTCCAACACCAACATGTTGAGATAAGCTCTCAAGGCGATCATTTCATAGAGTGCCGAAGTTGCCTGCTGATTGCCTTCCTCTGCCAATGGGCGAAGTACCTCGATGGCGGATATCGCACGGGAAATATTTTTGGTCAGTTCATTCCAGGAGCTTCCCACTAGGTCATTTCCCGGAGTCATCAAATGCTGGTGAGTGGCAAGGAATTTACCACCATCAAACCAGTCTGTACCTCCTCGGTATGGAAGGATGGCTTCATCTGATGCAATAAGCTGAAGTCCGTAGTAGTTGGTATGGTACCAAACCTGGGACATCTGTCCGTAGGCAGGAGCGATCGCTCCACTGATGGCTTCTGCCTGTCCGGCACCCGTAAGTGATTCATCCAAAATAGGCTCTTCTAGATCTGTACAGGCTGTTCCTGCAAGCATAAGAGCACTTGTGAAAGCTATGTTCTGAATATATTTTTTCATTTTTTTCAATTTTTTTTGTCCAAAAAACTCTGGCTTCAATGATGCTTAAAAGGAGACATTGAGGCCCAATAGGAATGTTCTGGCTGTAGGATACGTGAATCGGTCTATTCCGAAAGTCTGCACTCCACCTGAAGAGCTTCCTGTGTTTACTTCCGGATCAAACCCGGAGTAATCTGTGATCACAAATAGGTTTTGTCCAGTCAGCGAAACTCGAATGCTGCGCACTGCATTGCCCAATCCCAGTACTTCTGGCTGAAGTGTATAAGCAATCGTGGCATTGTTAAGTCTCAAGAAGCTGCCGTTTTCCAAGTACCTGGTGGATACTTCATTGGCATTGGTGATCGCTTCCTCAGGATATTGTACTGCGAAATCCGTTGTGTTGAAAGAAGAAGCAAGGCTTCCTTTTTGGAACAAGGACATCGTAGTGTGGTTGAAAATCTTGTTGCCAGCTGCACCGTTGAAGTTCAACCCAAAGTCAAATCCATTGTATCTCAAGTTAGTATGGAAAGCATACAAGAGATCAGGAAGAGCCGTGCCAACTACAGTTCTGTCATTTTCCAACACCTGTCCGTCACCATTGACATCCCGGAATTCATTCAATCCATCCTCGCCGATTCCGATGAAGTCTTTCATATAAAATGCGCCGATAGGCTCTCCATTGATATAGCCATTGATGGTAGCTCCAGTCTGACCTGCTCCTGATGCAGCACCTGTTGTCAAGACTGCGAATGGAGAATTGACCACTTGGTTTTTGATGAAAGTGGCATTTCCACCCAAGTTAAACTGCAATGCACGTTGAGGATCATTGTTGTAGTCTAAACCGATTTCAATCCCTTGGTTTTGGATCTCCATATCGGGTACATTAGTCCAGTAGGTAGCAGTCGGCTGAATAGGGTCAGCAGGTACCACTTCTAAAAGGATATTTTCAGAAACTTTGTTGAAGTAATCAACCGTACCAGTCAAGCGGAAGTCGAAAATGCTAAAGTCGATCCCGATGTTAGTCTGTGAAGAAACTTCCCACTGAATGTCCGGATTGGCCAATCGGGTGAAAATGGTTCCGTATGGATAGCCATCCAAGGTAGTTGCGCCTGGTACCAGCGGATAAGTGTCATTTCCAGATTTGCTTTCGGTGAAGCTCAATTGGGTGATTTTGGAAGGGATTTCTTGGTTACCTGTCTGTCCCCAGCTCGCTCTCAACTTCAAATTATCAAAGAAGCTATTTTGCATAAACCCTTCTCTGGAGATATTCCAGCCCAAAGCAAAAGAAGGGAAGATTCCGTATTTGTTGTTTTCTCCAAACTTGGAAGAACCGTCTGCACGAAGAGTTGCAGTAGCTAGATATCTACCATCGTAGCCATAGTTTAGTCTTCCGAAGAAAGACTGCAATTCGTTTTCGATAGCATAAGATGAAACAGTTGTTGGCTGCTCCTGAGTACTAGTTTGGTCTTGGTAGATCGGATCTACATCATTGTCTGCAAAACCTGTCAAATTGAAGGCTTGCTGCTGAACGAAAGTTTTTTGGTAGGAATGCCCTCCCAAAATGGTCCCTTCATGTAGGCCAGACTCAAACTTGTATGTCAGGATATTTTCTACCAGTTGATTGGAATTTCGGGTCGTAGAGGAATTCAAAGATCCTAGTTCACTGCCTTCTAGCAAGGCATAGGGTTTCATCTGGATATCTCTGTTAGTGGTAGAGAAGTCCACACCCAAGTTGAGCTTGTAAGTGAAGCCTTTGAATAATTCGATGGTAGGTGAAATATTCGCCAAAATTCTATTGTTGATCGCGACATCCGAGTAGAGTTCATTGCGAACCAATGGATTCATCATATCATCCAAAAGAGTAGGTTCTCCATTGGTATATGCAGGAATGGTTGGGTTCAATTGAAGCATGCTTGTCACAAGCGAACCATTGTCTGGTCGGTAATTTTCAGTGCGTGCCCCGGTCAGATTGTAGTCCATGGTCAGTCTTCCATTCAGCGCCTTTTGAGACATATTTAGTCTGCCGGAGTAGCGCTTCAATTCTGAATTAACCAGTACGCCTTCTAGATCTTCTACGCCCGCAGAGGCATAGTATGAAAACTTTTCACTAGCCGCTCCGCTCATGGAGAAGTTGACATTGTTGGATCTACCAGTTTGAGTCAGGGCATCCTGCCAATCTGTATTTCCGCCTCCATCATAAAGGGTTCCTCCGACGGCAACGACTTGAGACCTGAATTCATCTGCAGAAAACACATCGATTTTATTGGCCATATTGGACCAAGCAGTGGATACATTCAGATTCATCTCTGTCTTACCTTCTTTACCTCTTTTGGTGGTGATCACGATGACCCCGTTAGCGGCTCTGGCACCGTAGATGGCTGCTGCAGAAGCATCCTTTAGGACATCCATACTTTCGATATCCTGCGGATTGATGAAGTTCAATGGATTACTGGCGAGACCGGTAGTCGTATTGTCCAATACAAATCCATCAACCACATAAAGAGGAGTAGTACCGGATCTCAAACTGCCGATACCTCGGATGATTACATCCTGAGCCGCTCCTGGTTCACCACTTGTATTGGTCACATTGACACCGGCTACTTTACCTTGAAGAAGTTGCCCTGGGTTGACTACCACACCTTTGTTGAAATCCTCAGACTTGGTAGAACTGATCGCTCCGGTCACATCTGATTTTTTCTGTACACCGTAAGCCACCACGACCACGTCGTCAAGCTGTGTGATATCAGCAGCGAGCTCTACTGTGAGATTCGTTTGGTTGCCTAGAGTGATTTCTTTGGAGATATATCCGATGTAGGAAAATACCAAAATGTCACCCTCACTGGCATTGATACTAAAGCTGCCATCGATGTCTGTGATGGTTCCTGTCACGGTGCCTTTGATACTCACAGAAGCGCCGATCAAAGCTTCTCCGGTTTCGTCCGTGACGATTCCTTTGACAATAGCTTCTCGGGAATTTTCAACCATTTCTTCCAGCTTCGCCGGAGTTCCGGGAGCCGAAATGGCCAATTGACAGGAAAATCCAAGAAGGATGACCACTGCCATAGTTTTTTGAAGTAAAAATTTCATCATACTGTGTGATTGGTTTTGAGAGTTTTTAATAGAAGTCGGGATCGGAGTAGCCTGTAGAACTTGGGTCTCAAATGACTTCAAGCTTCAAGTTCTCGGTATTGATTTTCTGCTCGGAATAGGAGATAATCAGTGCACTCCAAAAGGGCCCGAATTGTACTAAGTTTTGTGGGTGGTAATTGTGTTGGGGTTAATTTGACCGCAATTTTAGTCCATAGGACACTGTTGGGCGTTCAGTTACAATTACCTTTAGATTAAAAAATGAAGGCAGATATTAAGAAATGTTTTAGTCTTTTGAGACCCCGATTTTCAGATTTTAAAAAGCAGAAGCTTGGCTAGCTGAAAAGCACACATCCATGTTAAGAAAAAGAGAAGAATCTATTCTTCTTGCTGAAGCCGGTAGATCTCTACAGGTCCCAATAGACCAGACAGCGCTGGGCTGTAATCAGACGCATCGAATGGCTGATAGTTGATATTGACAATATTTGCATCCTTGAATTTTTTCCAATTTTTCTCTCCTTTTCCGTCGATGGCAATGATTTGGTTGATGGCCAAATTAGTCACTTCTATCCTCAGTTTGTTTCCGGTTGGTTGAAGGATCCCATCTGGGATTTTCAAATCAAAAGGAACGGACCAAGCTTTTCCGATCAGCTGATCATTGATATAGACTGCAGCAGACTCTCTCACATCACCGAGTTTCAGCAGATGAGCTTCTTTTTCATTCCAGTCAGCAGGGAGATCAAATGTCGTCGCATAGACACCCGTACCTCCGAAAAAAGTGGCTTTCTCGTCGCCTAATTCAGTCCATGAGGTGAGCTCGGAAAGGGTAGTCGATTCCGGTAGTGGGCTATATCTGGGGAGGAAACTCAAATTCCAACCTCCATTCAATTGAAGAGGGGCTCCTGTGGG
The DNA here is from genome assembly GCF_000429465.1 of Algoriphagus vanfongensis DSM 17529. Lineage (GTDB taxonomy): Bacteria > Bacteroidota > Bacteroidia > Cytophagales > Cyclobacteriaceae > Algoriphagus > Algoriphagus vanfongensis. Next base: position 98,881 of record NZ_AUBX01000017.1, read on the forward strand.
TATGACGTAGTTCCAGTTTTCTCCTTTTTCAATGGTAGCGGTGGAGGCCTGGATGAAAATGGATTGGCCGGGCGCAAGCTGAAGGTAAAACTGGGTAGTTTGGCCACTGCTAGGACTTAATCGGGCCAGTCCTTTTTCTCCTGAATTAGGGTCATAAAATTGAATGGATTTGGCAGAAAAGGGTAGCTCGATAGAGTCGCTATGAAAGACATTCTTAAGATTGCTCACAAAGTAAATCCGGTCACCATTGCTCTGCCTTTTTCTCAAAAAGCTTAAGCCTTTGGTTGAAAATTCTTCTGCGGAGATGGACCATTCAGCCAAAACTCTCCTGACATCTGAGCTTATTTTTACTTCGTTTAGCTTTTGTAAGTCTTCATTGATTTGAAGAATTTCCTGCTGATTTTCTTCAAAATTCTTCCATCCTGCGACGGATTTGGGTAGGTTGTTATTGAAGAAAATAGGCGCTCCCTGATTTGCAAGTTTTTTTAGTTTTCGAAGCGTCGCTAGTGGGATATACTCCACTTCAGGAATCAGAATGGCCTTGTATTCGCTTTGGCCGGATTGGATTTTTCCGGCTTCTACGGTGAGCTGCTCCAGCAATCTATCAGAGATATAATCAAATTGATAGCCATGCTCCATCAGTTCTTTAGCTAAATAACCCACCGATGTGTCCAAAAGCCATCTTTCTGCATGGTGGACATCTAGCTGAACGATCCCGGTTCGAATATTGGAATTCGCCCAGATATCATGGATGGGGAAATAAAGCAGAACATCCTGATCAGGAAGGCTGTTTTGAAGGAGGTGCTGACTATTGGCTATGTAGCGGTTCAGCAGAGGTATTTCATTCCAAAATCCAGCTTGAGGACCAAAATTGACCGCAGCATAAAACTGCCATCCCGGAAAGCCCTCTTCATAGGGAGAGTAGGGCAAGCCGTGATAAAAAATATGGTTGATGCCATTCAAAAGAAGTTCGTCCACCTGAGGTTTGATCATGGACAGTGCGATTTTGAAATGATCGGCCAGCCAGGTAAAACTTTCTGAGCCAGCTCGCTTTTTTCCCGTCAAGTTGGCGGCTGAAGAAGCAAATTTGTAGGTCAATGGTTCTGGTTTCCCAAAGCGACTTTCATCAAAATCCGGGTCATTTCTGACCAAAGGAATATCAAATCGGCTGGTACCGAAAGCTTCTGTCTGAGGGAGGTCAGCTGCGGCATATAAATCAAGCAAGTTGCCAGGAGAGCCATGGGCCTGATTGCTGAATGCAATTCCTTTGCTTTCGGTCCATTGTCGAAGTGGAATGGTGAATTCCTCCAAAAGCAGGTCGGCAATCGTCTGCTGATAATCTATATAAATGAGTTTTGCATCTAGGGATTCTGGGGACTGCACCAATACGTGGAAGTGCTCCGCAAAGTCATAGCCCCGACGCTTTTTAAATTCTTCCAAAAAATCAGAGGTCCAGTTGGCTCCATAGACTTCATAGCTGTCGTTGAAAAAGGAACGAGGTCTATAATTGCTTTCATTCAAAGCGGAATCGAAGCGAGTCAGCAATTTTTGCAATGCATCTTTGTTCAAATGGTCCATTACAAGTCCTGCGCCTCCTGGGCCTGCACGTTTGACCTTTTGTCCTGTCAAAGTGCTTTTGATCAGGAAGATGTCCCAAGATTGAGTTTTGGGATCGGCTATGGCTTTTGCCCAAGCGATACTGCCGTCACTGGATTTAATTTTGTCCAAATCGGGTGCGACCTTTACTTGGTAAGTTTCTATCTCAAACTTCTTGGCAGCCATCTCTGGACTCACATTGGGACCACCTATGGGCCATCCGGAGCCGATGGAGATATCCACGCCCATGTCTAGGCGAGTAGCTTCCTGAATGGTGTGGTCCAAAAGCTCCAGCCATCTGTCAGAAAGATAGGGGACCTCTTGCCCTTCTTCACCATCCACTCCATAGATCGGAACGATTTCCACTCCTCCAAAGCCTGACTTGCTGAGATCCTCCAGACTATGCGTGATCCCTTCCTCCGTCACGATACTTCCGAGCCACCACCAGCGGGTCCAAGGTTTGGCATTGGAATCTGCAGATGGGGACTGGGAGTGAGCAAAATGGGAGCATATAAAAAATAGAAGTAATAAAGAAAAATACTTTTTCATGGTCAGGTTGGGTTCGAGATTTCCTTGGAACTACAAAGTGTACGATGGATTTAAAAAATGCAAGTGAGACCAATGGTTTTCAACGAGGAAGACAGTATGTCCAAAGTGATAAATACTCGATTTTTATGTATAAGTCATCGATTCCTCGCGATGGGAGAGGTGTTTTGTAGACGAGGGGATAAAAAACCTGAGGGATTGGCCTAGTAGCTTTTTTTCACTTTCTTTGGTTTGATTCTTTTTTAATCCAATCATTATGCGTTTTCCATTCCATCCCATCAGTTTCGTTTTCTTTTTTGTCAGTGTGATGCTAGGGCAGCTTGCCTACTCCCAAACTCGCTGGTATAATCCTTTAGAGCAAGAAGAAAATCTGATCCGTGGAAGACTGATGAATGAGAAAAACTATCATCGTCTGCCAGAGGCCATGCAGGCCGCAGTGAGGGAGCCGGTATGGAATCTTTCCAAGCAATCAGCGGGTCTGTACCTAGATTTTCAGACGGACGCCACCGAGATCACCGTAGAATATAAAGGGAATGTTCGTGTCCAGCTGCCCCATATGCCGGCGACAGGAGTAAGTGGACTGGATCTCTATGTGGAAAATGCTCAAGGTGATTTGGATTGGGTGAGAGGAGCCTATTCTTTTGGGGATACCATCAGGTATATATTCAGACTAAAGCAAGCTGAAGTGAGTAATCAGAATTTTCGGCTTTTTCTTCCATTGTACAACGGGGTCGATGAGTTGCGGATAGGTGTGGATCAGCAGAGTGAATTTGGTTTTCTGCCAGTAAGTGATGAGCCTCCTATCATCGTTTATGGGACTTCTATTGCACAGGGAGCTTGTGCTTCAAGGCCCGCGTTAGCCTGGACATCGATTTTAATGCGTGATTTGAATCAGCCAGTGGTCAATTTGGGCTTTTCTGGAAATGGATTGTTGGAAAAGGAACTGATAGAGTTTATCGGTAGTCAAGATGCTCGACTCTTTATCCTCGATTGTCTGCCCAATATGCAGCCTGGCAAAAATATGTCGGAAGAAGAAATGCGAGATAGAATTCAGAGCTCAGTCAAATATCTCAAAGAGAAGCATCCAGATACACCGATTTTGCTGACTTATCATGCAGGATTGGGAGATGGTTTGGTGGATTCGGAACGAAATGAAGGCACTATTTTCAAAAACCAACTCTTACAGCAAGAATACGAGTCACTACTCGCTCAGGAGGTCCAAGAAATCTATCTGTTGACCATGGATGAAATAGGAATGAACGAGGGGGATTTTGTGGATGGTACGCATCCCACTGATGGAGGTATGAAAAAATATGCAGATGCCTATGCTCTTAAAATCCGTCAGATTTTTGAGTAAATCCGCTTGGGACTCTCCAAAAAGATTGAATAATTGACTCTGGAAATGGAATGCGTATGACTGACTTTTATTAATTCGATGAAATGTCTAATTTCCAGTAGCTTATTTTTAGAAAATGAAGAATTGGAAACTTGGATTTCTTTTGTTTTTTATGCCTTTTTTGACTTTTGCCCAAGAGGAGGAAAAAGCCAGTTTGGAGATTTACGGTCAGATGATGACCGATATCGGTTACAATTTCGGGCAACTAGATCCGCAATGGTTTGATGTGATGAGGCCTAGCAAACTTCCTTCTTATCCTCATGAGTTTGGTGGAGACGGGAGTGTGTATTTTTCGGTGAGACAAACGAAACTGGGCTTCAAAGTACTCAACCCGACTAAGCTAGGATTGCTTAAGACGATGTTTGAATTTGATATTTTTGGAGTCGGTCAGCAGGCAGGTGAGTTCGCGTTTCACCTTCGCTATGCCTACATGGAGTTAGGCAAATTCGGGATTGGACAGTACGATTCTCCTTTTGGCAATCCAGATGTCTTTCCAAATACAGTGGAATATTGGGGGCCGTCTGGTGCGGTTGCATTTCGAAATGCCCAGATTCGATACATGCCGATGCAAGGCAGAAATCAAATGACTTTTGCGCTTGAAAGACCCGGAGCAAGTGGAGACGAAGGAGTCTTTTCAGATCGACAGGAGCTAGAGGGAGTTAGGTTTCGATTTCCTATGCCGGATATTTCGGGTGAGTTTCGGATCAATCGAGACTGGGGGCATGCTGAAGTAGCTGGTATTGTGCGAAGGATTGTCTGGGATGATGTTCTGGATGATGGCTTGGCTCTGGATGGCAAGACCTGGGGCTGGGGGATCAATCTTTCTACCAATTTATTGACCGGAGATTTCGGTGTTTTTCGTGGCCAGATCGCTTTGGGCAAAGGTTTTCAGAGTTATTTAGACGATGCGACGGCAGATATTGGGATAGCTAGCAATCCGGAAGGCGGGACTTCCAATCCTTATCAGGGAGAGGCGATTCCACATTTGGGCTTGGTTTTTTACTATGATTTTAAGTGGTCGGATGAGTTTACTTCCGTCATAGGCTGGTCGCGTTCTCAGGCGCATCTTTCTGATCAGTCTCATCCGAGTGCCTATGAGGAGGGTAATTATTATTCGACTAATCTCTTATATCATCCATTTCCCAATGTGACAGCCGGAGCAGAGATTATTTATATCAATAGAAAGAATTTTTCAGATGGATTTAGCAGTGAGGCTACGAAAATCCAATTCTCCTTCCGCTACAAATTCTCCCATCTTTTCACGAGGCCTTAGTCCACATTGCTGGCTTGAAAAGCCTTGGCTGCATCTTCGTTTTTGTTTTTCTCCTCATCTATCAGATCGAGTGTGACGTTGACCTCAAAAGAAATCAATATGATCATGGATGTGATGTAAAGCCACAGCATCAGAGCGATCAGTGTACCGATGGAACCATAAAGTTTGTTGTAGCTGGCGAAATTGTTCAGGTAGAAAGTAAACCCATAAAAAGCCAGAGTAATCAGCAAACCTGCAAAATTGGCTCCAATGGAGAAAAAGTGCCATTTGTCATGGACTACAGGCGCAAAACGGAAGATGAAAGCACTGGCAAAATAGAATACCATCAGCAGCACCAAAAATTTTAAGGTGTGAAATAGAAAAATCAGAAAGTCGGAGTTGAAGAGTTGCATTTCTTCAATTCTATTAATGACGATAGTGCCGAAAATCATGATCGTACTTGCTGAGAATACGGCCACTACCAGCGCAACTACGATCGCTACAGCGATGATTCGGCTTAGGATAAATCCCCGATTTTCCTTGGTTTGGTAAACCGAATTGAAGGAATTCATCATCGAAATCACCCCTTGGGTGGAAGCAAATAAGGCGAAGAAAAAACCCAGGGATAAGAGGCTTTGTCGTGGTTTGGATACGATATCCATCACTGTCCCCTCTAGCTGCTGGTAGATCTCTCCAGGCAATATTTCCTGGACAAAGAGTAGAATATTGTCCGTAGTCACATAAGGAATGAAATTTTGGAGATATGGTACCGTATTGAGCAGGAAAAGCAACAGGGGAAATAGGGCAATCGTAAAACTGAAAGCCATGGATCCAGCTCGCTCATTGATGTCATCTTTTTTGAGCTGCTGAATAAAAAGATGTCCCAGATCATATAGATTTTTGTCCGGCTCTCCGATATGAACTTTGCGAAGTCCTTTGAGGCGGTTCTCTACTTCATCTTGGATTTTATTGATCCTCTCTTTGAGCACAGGAAAAGGGATTACTAAAAGTATGGTTTCAATAAAGCTACTAAATTTTGGGGAGGTCTCGTCGGCTGGTGACTTTCTTTTTTGAGGAACGCCAAGGTGGTCCATCCCTCCGTAATCAGCTCATTTTCTTCATTATAAACCTCGTATTCAAACCGGATTCGCACGCCCGGTAAAGTAGGGATGCTAGTTTTGATTCGGAGCAGCTCATCGTATTTTCCGGGTTTGATATAGCGAAAGTGGCTTTCCAATACAGGCATCATGACGCCCTCATCTTCCATCTGTTTGTAGGAAAAACCGATGCTTCGCATGGCTTCTACTCGGGCGACTTCGAAGTACATGGCGTAGTTGCCATAGTAGACATAACTCATCTGATCAGTCTCTGCGTATCTGACCCGGATTTGCGTTTCAGCTTGGTACATGTCAGTAGATTCTGGCTTTGTTGAGAGCAGCTTGATATCTTCTTGCATTGGCGTTGTGCTGAGCTAGACTGGTTGCAAATGCATGATAGCCTGAAAAATCCTCCTTGGCGCAGAAGTACAGGTACTTGTGATCCTCGGCATTCAAAACGGCATCCAACGAATTGATATCCGGTAGATTGATCGGTCCAGGAGGCAATCCCGCATATTTGTAGGTATTGTATGGACTTTCGGTCTCCTTATGGATATTTAATACTCTTTTGAGTGAGAAATCACCCAAGGCAAAAACTAGGGTTGGGTCAGCCTGCAAGGGCATATTGAGACGGAGTCTATTGAGATAGACTCCAGCGATTCGGGGTCTTTCATCAGATTTTTGACTTTCGGCCTGTACAATACTGGCAAGGGTAGCTACTTCTTTGGGTTGGAGACCCAAATCTTTGGCTTTTTGAGTTCTTTCTGCAGTCCAAAAATCCCCATATTCTCTATACATCCGGTCAAAGAGAGCCTCTGGGGTGGTGTTCCACCATACCTCGTAGGTATTGGGGATAAACATGCTCATGATAGTTTCCTCGTCAAAATCAAACTTGCGGATGTAGACGGAGTCTGTGAGCAAGGTGAGAAATTGCGTGGAGTCTATCTCAAGATTGGCGGTGATTTTTTCTGCTAGATCTTCTTTGGTACGTACATTATTGAACGTCAATTTGACGGGAGTTTGCTTCCCGGATCGAAGCAGTCTGACCAGTTCAAGATTGGTCATTTTGGGAGGAATCGTATACAGTCCAGGCTTGACTAAGTCTTGATAGCCAAGTGTCTTTGCTACAAAACCGAAACTCACTGCGTCTGTGATGATCTTTCTTTCATAAAGTTCATTGGAGACGTATGCGTAGTTTGCATTGCTCGGGATTTTCAATGTGACGGATTGCTCGGATTCCAGCAGTACATTCGGACTGAAGAAAACCTGATAAAAATAAAAGGTCAGGGAAATCCCCAACACTGAAAATGTAATAATCAGGATCAGGAGGAGCTTTTTCTTTTTGTCTTCTAGCATAGTGGGGCCAAAAATAAGAAATGAAGACCAAATTCTTTGTTTCTTAAATTTTGAACCCGGATTTTTCGGGATGCTTTCAGGTTCTTCCATGCAGACTATTCCTGTTTCTTGTGCTATTATCCTTCGGGATCATCACATACTGGCTGTCAAAAGATCAGAATCTATGCCTTTGGCTGGTTTTTGGGAATTTCCGGGAGGAAAGGTGGAAAAGGGCGAAAGTCCACCCGAGTCACTGGTCCGCGAGATCCAGGAAGAGCTCCAAGTGACTATTCAGATCAAGAAAGAACTGCCTCACTCTAAGCATTCCTATACTGAAGGGAAACTGATTCAATTGATTCCTTTTTTGGCAGAGATCTCAGCGGGTGAAGTTCACTTGGTAGAGCATGAGGAAGTCAGATGGCTAGGGGCAAAAGAACTTTTTCAGTTAAATTGGGCAGCAGCAGACGTTCCCATTGTGCAGTTTTTGCACGATAATTGGTCTGAATTAGTCGCATTTTGAATAGATAGCTTATGCCTGCTGAGTTTATAAAATTATATGAGGAAAATCCCGATCCCAAAAAGATCAGGCAAGTGGCTGAAATCCTCCGGGATGGGGGAGTCATTATCTACCCCACCGATACAGTCTATGGGATAGGATGCGATATTACCAATCAGCGAGCAGTCGAAAGAATCGCCAAAATAAAAGGGATCAATCCCAAAAAACACAACTTCTCATTCATCTGTGCCGACCTCAGTGATATCGCAAACTATACTCGCGTGATCAGCAAGACTGTATTTAAGATGATGAAAAAGGCTTTTCCCGGACCCTTTACATTTATTTTGGAGGCGAGCTCTCAGGTGCCCAAGATCATGCAGATGAACAAAAAGACAGTAGGTATTCGGGTACCCAATCACAATGTGCCTCGAATGCTGGTGATGGAGCTTGGTCAGCCAATATTGACGACATCGATCCATGATGAAGATGAGGTGATCGAATATAGCACAGATCCCGAGTTGATTTTTGAAAAATACCAGCATCTCGTAGACGTGGTGATCGATGGAGGCTATGGGCAAAATGTCGCCTCGACTATTTTGGATTGTACCGGCGATGAGGTAGTGCTATTGAGGGAAGGCTTAGGAGATTTCGATTCTTTGCTTTAAGCAGCAGTCTCTTCCAAATTTCTAATTTTGTGCTCTGTCTCATATCACCCACGGGATCGATTTGTTCTGTTTCTGACTAAAAATAATACGACGATTGACTACCATAGCTGCAGATTTATTTTACCTGCCCAATCTGGAATTTTTTGCCGCCATCTGGGCGGCAGATGAGGTTGCGTTTTTCCCAAATGACACCTACGAGCGGAAATCCTTTTTCAACCGGAGTCAGATTCTACTGAGCAATAAAGTAGAGACGCTTTCAGTGCCAATTGTAGGACGGAGACCGCGGATTCCTCAGCGGGATATTCGGATTGATTATGGGCAAAAATGGCATTCCAAACATCTGAAGAGCATACAAAGCGCATATGGCAAAGCTCCTTTTTTTGAGTATTTTTTTCCTGAGTTTGAGGCTGTATTTATGCGGAAAACTGATTTTCTCTGGGAGTTGAGCCTTGAGTTGGTGACATTATGTCTGAGATTATTGCAACAACCTGTCAAAATGAGTATCTGTGAAAATCAGATGGATCAGCAGTTTGATAAAGATATAAGGGGGCAGATTAAGCCCTCAGAGCACTTTTCGGGTCGAAATTACTATCAGGCACATGCCTACACCCAGCTTTTTGGCTTAGACTTTGAGCCTAACCTGTCGATTATCGATTTATTGTTTTGCGAGGGGCCGATGGCCAAAAACATTCTCCAAGAGTCATTAAAAAAACATTGAACAATCGTTAAAACAATTGTGTTTTTAAAACAAAATCGGTAAATAACATACAGATATATTAACAACCAGAAAGGAATTAAATGGAAGCAAAATTTTCGAACAGAGTCAAAGAGGTGATCTCTCTCAGTCGCGAGGAAGCGCTTCGACTGGGACATGATTACATAGGTACGGAGCACCTCTTACTCGGAATGATTCGCGAAGGAGAAGGTGTGGCTGTTTCCATTCTAAAGAAATTGGGAGTTCCGCTAGATGAGCTGAGAAACGCTATCGAGCGAGCTGTGAAAGGCACTGCCAATCACAATGTGAAAAATATGGCCAACATTCCTCTGACAAGACAGTCTGAGAAGGTGTTGAAGATTACATACCTAGAAGCTAAAATTTTCAAAAGTCAACTGATAGGTACGGAGCACTTGCTGCTTTCGATTTTAAGAGATGAAGAAAACATCGCCACGCAGATTCTGAATAAATTTGATATCAACTATGAGTCTGTCAAAGACATGCTAGAAATGCAGTCTGATCCAGGCGCTAGTCCCAAGTCAAAAGCTGAGGCTGAAGATTCGGATGAAGACGGGTCTAAATTGTTTGGTTCATCGAGTGGAGGATCAGGCTCTTCCAAACCTGGAGCAGAGAAGTCAAGAACTCCTGTCTTGGATAATTTTGGTCGTGACCTGACCAAGATGGCTGAAGATGACAAGCTTGATCCGATCATAGGGAGAGAAAAAGAAATCGAGCGAGTGGCTCAGATTCTTTCCCGAAGAAAGAAAAATAACCCTATCCTCATCGGTGAACCCGGAGTAGGTAAGACAGCCATCGCCGAAGGTCTCGCCTTGAGAATTGTTCAGAAGAAAGTATCCCGTGTTTTGTTTAATAAACGTGTGGTTACCTTGGATCTGGCATCTCTGGTCGCAGGCACCAAGTATAGAGGACAATTTGAAGAGAGAATGAAAGCTGTAATGAATGAGCTGGAAAAATCTCCGAATGTCATCTTGTTCATCGATGAGCTGCATACGATCGTAGGAGCTGGCGGAGCATCTGGATCTCTGGATGCGTCTAATATGTTTAAGCCGGCACTTGCCCGTGGAGAAATCCAATGTATCGGCGCGACCACGCTGGATGAGTACCGTCAATACATCGAAAAAGATGGAGCTTTGGCAAGAAGATTTCAGATGGTCATGGTCGATGCGACTTCGCCGGAAGAAACCATTCAGATCCTTCACAATATCAAGGATAAATACGAGGACCATCACAATGTCAACTATACAGAAGAAGCGATAGAGGCTTGTGTGAAGCTGTCGGACAGATATATTTCAGATCGATTCTTGCCAGACAAGGCGATTGATATCTTGGACGAGGCGGGAGCTCGTGTCCACATTAATAACATTCATGTACCAGAAGATATTCTGAAGCTTGAAGCAGAAGTGGAGGATATCAAGACTGAGAAAAATAGAGTAGTCAAATCTCAAAAGTATGAGGAAGCTGCTCAGTTGAGAGATAAGGAAAAGAAACTTCTCGAACAATTGGAGCTTGCCAAAACCCGCTGGGAAGAGGAAAGCAAATCCAAGCGTTTTACAGTGGAAGAAGATAACGTCGCTGAGGTCATAGCCATGATGACTGGCATACCTGCCAAAAGAATCGCCCAGAATGAAGGAGCCAAACTTCTGAATATGAACGAAGAGCTCTCAGGAAAGGTGATCGGTCAGGAGGAAGCCATCAAAAAATTGACCAAGGCTATCCAGCGAACCCGAGTGGGATTGAAAGATCCTAAAAAGCCAATTGGTTCATTTATTTTCCTAGGCCCAACAGGGGTAGGGAAGACTGAACTGGCAAAAATGCTGGCTACCTATCTCTTTGACAAAGAAGATTCGTTGATTCGGATTGACATGTCCGAGTACATGGAAAAATTCTCCGTGTCTAGATTGGTAGGAGCGCCTCCAGGCTATGTGGGGTATGAAGAAGGAGGACAATTGACTGAGAAGGTTCGTAGAAAACCGTATTCAGTTGTATTGTTGGATGAGATTGAAAAGGCTCACCCTGATGTGTTCAATATCCTCTTACAGGTCTTGGATGATGGGATTTTGACTGATGGCCTCGGTCGTCGGGTAGATTTCAGAAATACGATCATTATTATGACTTCCAATATTGGTGTTCGAGACTTGAAGGACTTCGGAGCGGGAATTGGTTTTGCCAACAAGGCGAAGAAGGAAAATATGGATGAGATCATGAAAGGCACCATCCAGTCCGCATTGAAAAAAGCTTTCAGTCCTGAGTTCTTGAACCGATTGGATGATGTGGTAGTTTTCAATTCTCTAGAGAAAAAAGACATCTTCAAGATCATCGATATCTCTTTGGCCAAGCTTTTCCACCGAATCACTGATTTGGGATACAAGATCGAATTGACCGAGAAAGCCAAGGAATTCTTGTCTGAGAAAGGTTATGATCAGCAATATGGAGCTAGACCTCTCAACCGGGCCATCCAGAAATATCTGGAAGATGCAGTCGCAGAGGAGATACTCAAGGGAGATCTTTCGGAGGGTGATGTCATCAAGGCCGACTATGAAGAAAATGGTACGGAACTTATCATCACTGTCAAGAAAAAAGAAAAGGCTGAAGAGTAAATTCTTCTGAGAATACTAAAAATTAACCCGAGGATATTTCCTCGGGTTTTTTTGTTGGGCTTTTTATTTGGAAAAGAACAGTCGGGTGATGAAAATCCCCTGTCCATCCTCCGAGCCAGAGTTGCTCTCTACTCCAGAAGTCACATAGGAGAGCTTCCATCCCTGTGCCAGCATTGCATTGATTTTTGATGAAATCACAGCGTCATTGGAAGCGATATTTTGGAAATTGATACCAGTGGCACTGAAAAAGTTAAGCAACTTCGTCTCTTCCAATTCATCTACTTTGATGTCTTTACGGCTTATTTCGTTTTGATCACTTTTCTTGCCGTCTGTTCTATCTGTGGCAAAAAGGCTTGCGTCTACCTCTGTTTTAGAGTCAATGATGCGAGATCTACCTAGCCCCATAGGAACGATGGATTCGACGATAGTGACGATTTTAAATTCACCTGGATAGGCAGCTTGGCTTTCTGAATCTTGAGCAAATACTGCCAAAGAAGTAAGGACGCAGAGTCCAAAAATCAAGAGTGTTTTTTTCATAGTGGGTTTAGTTTTTAGAGTCTTACGGCCCACTTTTAGAAAATGTTCGAAAAAAAAAGAGCTTATATCGTAAGGATAAAAAACAGTAAAGAGACCACTAGTACCATCGTCATCACCTTTGCCTTTTCTTGTTCTTCTTTCGGAACTTTTCTTTTCCTCAAGACCATGATCGAAAGCCCAATTCCGAAAAATTGGAGAAAGATAGAGACTCCATTCAGAGGTCCCATTGGGGCTTCGAGTAGTCGCAAATTAGTGTTTAAAATGGAGAGTGTACCCAAGATGATTCCTGTGATCCCAAAGAGAAAGGATCGTTGCAAGAGTACGCCATTTGGCTTGTCAGTCCATTTCATGAATTAGCAATTTTGGTAAAGTTAGCTTTTTGGATTCGATATTTCAGGAATCAGGTAGGCAAGGGAAAGCCGGAAGTTATTTCTTTCTACTGTTGAAATAAGCTTCCAGCTCAGAAAGGTTCATCGCATTTAGCGTCATTTCTTTAGTCAATCCTCCTTTTCTTCCAGTCAAAACCCCATAGTTCATATCTGCATACCCATCTATTTCATGTGCATCAGGGTTGATAGAAAGTCTCACTCCCTGGTCCATGGCATAGCGAGCCCATCTCCAGTCAAGATCCAGTCTCCAGGGATTTGCATTGATCTCGATGACAACTCCGTGCTTTGCGCAAGCGTCGATGACAGTCTTGTGATCTATAGGGTAGCCTTCTCTCCGAAGTAGCAATCTGCCGGTAGGGTGTCCCAAAATAGTTGTGTAGGGGTTTTCTATCGCTGTCACGAGTCTGCTTGTAGCTCGCTTGATGTCCATATTCAAAATTGAGTGAACAGAAGACACGATAAAATCAAATTTCTGCAACACTTCTTCAGGATAGTCCAAGCTGCCATCGCCCAAGATATCCGATTCTATTCCTTTGAAAATCTTGAATGGAGCCAACTCTTGATTGAGAAGGTCGATCTCTTGATGTTGTTTCTCTACTGTTTCGATATCCAGTCCTCCGGCATACGAGGCCGTCCTGGAGTGATCAGAGATGCCGAGGTATTCATAGCCCATATCCCTGCATGCCTCAGCCATCTGGCGTAGAGAATGCTTGCCGTCACTGTATGTAGAGTGATTGTGGAGGATTCCCTTCAGGTCGCTTTCTTCTAAAAGCACAGGGATTTTGTTTTCCTTAGCCAATAGGATTTCGTCAGTTCCCTCCCGCATTTCAATAGGAATGTATTGGAGCTGGTTATTTTCAAAAAACTCTTCCTCCCTCTCAAATGAAGTCTTTTGTAGAAGACTTCCTACTGTCTTCTGATCGTCAACAAAACTCTGTAAATGGAGGGGAGAGGCTGAGAATGCATACTTTTTGGCGGTGAAGCTAGCCTCCTCTGAAAAATAGATCGAGAAATTCAGATCAAAATCACGAATTTTTCCACTCCAAGAATAAGGGCTGGATTGGGATTGATCAAGTTCTAAAAAGTCTACTTTTTGGAGCTGTTGCTTGGTCTCAGAAGATTGAGAATTGATCAGCCATTCAGCTTTGGAAATGATTTCCATTTTCCTGGCAAAATCCCCAACTAAAGCGATTTTCACTGCAGGTAAGTCGGATTGTAGTTGAGCCGTCCAGGCAAGCAGATTTTCTTCAATGTCTGCGTAAAGCCATTTGCCGGCATTTGAAGCTTTAAATTCCAGATTGGCAATGATACTTTCTTGGGTTTTCTCTCCGAAACCTTTGATTTTGGCTACTTTCCCACTTTGGCAAGCTTCCATCAATTCGTGCGTAGAGGTGATTCCTACCTCCTGCCAGAGAGTTTTTACTTTTTTTGGACCAAGGCCTTTGATCTGCAAAACCTCTAAAATCCCCTCAGGTGTTCGGCTCAATAAATCATCCAATAAGGGGAAAGTGTCTGTCTCCTTCAGAGAAATGATCGCCTCTTGGATACTTTTTCCGACTCCGTTGATTTTGGATAAGTCACTATCCGACAAATCCATAAGATTATCTTCCCCTCTTTCTAGAGAGTTGAGTGCCGATTGATAGCTTCTTATTTTGAAAGAATTCTCATCATGCAGCTCCATCAGCTGGATGCACAGTTTGAGTTTTTTCAGGATGGTTTTATGGTCCAAAATAGTTACTTTTTCGTGTTAGCCTTAAGACAAATGTGGGGAATTAAAGTTTCAATTTAAAGAACCAACAGGTAACTTATGGCAAAAGCCACAAGTATAATCAAAGGAGGAGAGCAAAACTCTCAGAATCATAATTGATACGCTATGAACTATTGGATGGTAAAAAGTGAACCGAACTCCTACTCTTGGGAGGATTTTGAAAAAGCTGGGGAAGATGTCTGGGATGGTGTGAGAAACTATCAGGCTAGAAACTACCTGAAAGCCATGGAAGTCGGAGATTTGGTGATGTTTTATCATAGTGGAAAAGAAAAAGCGGTGGTCGGCATCGCTCAAGTAACTGCTGCAGCCTTTGCCGACCCAAAGGATGAAGCTTGGGTGGCGGTCAATCTGCGTGTTGCCGAAAAGTTGGCCAACCCAGTGACGCTGACTCAGATCAAAGCGGAAGACCAATTGGCTGACTTGCCTATGCTAAAGCAAAGCAGGCTTTCTGTCTTGCCGATGAGCAAAGGCGAATTTGACTGGATCAAAAAAATGGCGCAATGAAAAGATTACTATTAGTTTTTTTATTCTCTTTTGGAGCTTATTCACTATCTGCTCAGGTCCAATTTGAAGAGCGGTTTGAGGTGGAGTCAGATTATTTTGACCCACTTTTTGAAATAGTCCGTTTGGATGAGGGCCTTGTATCCTTCCGCTCGCTTCCACAAAGAGCTTTTAGTGGAGATCGGGTTTTTCAATACTTCATCAGTGATCAAAATCTGCAAACTGAGGGGATCGTGGAGCTTCCTGTCAAGTCGGGCTTTGATATGATTGGCTATGATCAAGATGGTCGTTTTCTCTATGTTTTATTTCAAAAAGGAACGGCACTTAATGCTGATAAATACATCCTCAAAATCAATCTTGATACCAGGAAGGGCTTTGAATATGGGATAGAAAATTTGCTGTCCATGGAGCTGGCTGAGTTTCTGGTTCAAGGGAATAGTGTGATCGTTATGGGAGCAGCAGACACCAGACCTGCTGTGCAGGTTTATGATTTGGAGTCTAAAAGTCTACATACGGTGCAGGGGATCTATGGCAATAATACCCAAATCCTTCAGATCCAAAAACTGCCTGAGCTGGAAGCATTTGAAGTGATTTTGAGCAGGAAAGGGCAATATCGTGAAAGAGAAATCCTGATCAATACCTATGACTTGACAGGGAACCTGCTGCGGGAAGTAAAGATTGATGAGTTTGGAAATCCAGATCAGGAGATCATGGAGGCCTTGATTTTACCCATGAGAGGATATGGTCAGACTGTGGTGGGCTCATTTGGATTGGAGAGACGGGATGCCTATCAAGGCATGTATCTGATGGATATCAATGAGTTTGGGGAGTATCAAAGTAAGTTGTATACGCTCGAGGATTTTCCTAACTTTTTCAACTATCTCAATGAGAGATCCAAAGAGAAAAAGGATCAAGCCATTCTCAAAGAAATAGAACGAGATCGCGTGCCCAGTATTCAAAATGTCTATTCGATTCGCAAGGCTATTGAAACGGATGATGGATACTATGTTTATTTCGACCATTTCAATATAGTCAATAATAGAGGCAGGATGAATAGCCCCTATTCTCCGACGAGCCTTTATCGCTATGATCGGTGGGAAAGAATGAACGCATCCCAGGCTGGAGACCCTTTTTCTACCAATAGATATAATGGGCCCACCTCTTACACGATCCTCACGGAGTACAGCTATATCTCTGCGCATTTTGTCAAGATTGGTACTGAAGGGCAGGTCATTTGGGATAATTCTGCCTCACTTGACAATCTCAATACCTCGGTGGGGACTCCATTTGGAGATGTGGCGATTGTGGATGATGAATTTTATCATGCCTATGTCAGGAATGACAAGATTCGCTTGGCTTACTTCAAAAATGGGGAGAAGGTCTTCGATGACATGCAGTTTGATATTGAGCTAATCAATGAAAATGAACGCATAGCAGAAAATAATCTCGAAACTCTCAGTATGGTGCACTGGTATGATCGCTACTATCTGCTGAGTGGTACTCAGCGGATTAGGTATCAAAAAGAAGATGGAATAGGAGCTACCCGAGAGGTGTATTTTTTGGCCAAAGTGATGGTAGTAGGAGATTTGTACGAGCCTGTGGAGGGGCCCGAGTAGAAATTCTTTTTATATTTACCCGCAAATCAGATCCATGCAAAAAAGGCTAGTCTTAGATCAGAAACAGATAGAGATCATCCTCAGGAGGTTTTGTCATCAGTTGATCGAAAATCACGATAATTTTGAAAATACAGTTCTTTTGGGATTGCAGCCAAGAGGAACGATTCTTTTGGATCAGTTGGCTCCAATCTTAGAGGAGATATCCGGCTACAAGGTGCCCACAGGCTATCTGGATGCAACATTCCATCGAGATGATTTTCGGAGGAGAGATTTTCCTCTCAAGGCCAATGAGACCAAGATAGATTTTTTAGTAGAAGGTAAAAAAGTGATTCTGGTAGATGATGTGCTTTACAAAGGACGCTCTGTCAGAGCTGCTATGGATGCCATGATCGCTTTTGGCAGACCTCAGAAAGTAGAATTACTCGTATTGGTCGATCGCAAACTCACCCGTGATTACCCGATTATGCCAGACTATCTCGGTATTCGAGTCAATACCCTGGATAGCCAGTATGTAGTAGTCGAGTGGGCTGGACAAGGCCAAGAACAAGACGCAGTATGGATCACAGAGAAAGTTAAAAGCTAAGCATGTCACAACTCAGCACACGTCATCTACTAGGGATCAAAGACCTCACTCCTGAGGATATCCAATTGATCCTCGATACCGCTGCCAACTTCAAGGAGGTCATCAATCGACCGATCAAAAAAGTGCCCTCTTTGAGAGATATTACCATTGCCAATGTGTTTTTTGAAAACTCCACTCGGACCCGTCTGTCATTCGAACTGGCAGAAAAGAGGCTTTCGGCGGATGTGATCAATTTTTCCTCAGCCAATAGTTCTGTCAAGAAAGGAGAAACGCTGGTGGATACGGTCAATAATATCTTATCCATGAAAGTGGACATGGTAGTCATGCGCCACAGTAGTCCTGGTGCTCCGCACTTCCTTTCCCGCAATGTCAAGGCAAACATCGTCAATGCAGGAGATGGTACTCATGAGCATCCGACTCAGGCATTATTGGATTCCTTTTCTATCCGAGAAAAGCTGGGAGACCTGGCCGGGAAAAAAGTCGCTATCATCGGAGATATTCTTCATTCCCGAGTGGCGCTGTCGAATATATTCTGTTTGCAGAAAATGGGCGCTGAAGTCATGGTCTGCGGACCGATTACGCTCTTGCCCAAGCATATTGCCAGTTTGGGTGTCAAGGTCGAGTTGGATGTCAAAAAAGCGCTGGAATGGTGTGACGTAGCCAATGTTCTGAGAATTCAGCTTGAGCGACAGCAGATCAAATACTTCCCAAGCCTGAGAGAGTACTCTCTTTACTATGGGATCAATAAGAAACTTCTGGACCAACTCGACAAGGAGATCGTCGTGATGCATCCAGGACCGATCAATCGAGGGGTGGAACTCTCTTCTGACGTGGCTGATTCTGATCATTCCATTATCCTAGAGCAGGTCCAAAATGGAGTAGCAGTCCGGATGGCTGTACTGTATTTATTGGCAGGAGTAAAAGGCTAAAGGGATCTTTTGAATTTCTGCAATCATTGTAGAAAGAGGTCTCTTTCTGACAATTGTTGCCGATAGATTTAGAAGTAAGTCAACAGACAGCCACTCTCCCAAAGGACGTCTTCTCAAGAAATAACTAATTCCATGTCAAATGGAATGAAGAAAAAATGGCCTCAAAACTTGAGGCCATTTTTTCTTCATTTCAGAATTAAAATTTCTGTCAGAGGTTTATTTGATTCGGATGTCTTGAGGTAGTCTCACTTGGATACCCTGATATTTTTTGACTTGTTCGATTTGCTGATAAAGTCCAAACTGTTCCCCCAATTGAGCTTTGAGGATTCTAAGCTGAACATTGTTTTCAAGTTCAGACATAAGATCTTCAAACCACGGCTTTTGACTCGGGTAATAGATGACTCTGTAGTCTTCACCAGCTTCTACTCTTTCGGCAGCGATCTCTATCGCGCGATCTAGTCCTCCTAGCTCGTCTACCAGACCTCTTTCCAATGCCTGATTTCCTGTCCAAACTCTCCCGGAAGCTACTTCTTTGACTTCTTCTGGAGTCATTTTTCTGCCTTCGGCTACTCTGCTGATGAATGTTTCGTAACCTTGCTCGATGGATTTTTGAATGATGTTCCGTTCCACCTCTGTCAGTTCACGGGTTGGGTTCATGAAGTCTGATAATTCTCCTGTAGTAACCACATCCGTGGTGACCCCAAGTTTTTCATTGATCAGTTCTTGTACATTAAACCACATACCAAAAATTCCGATCGAGCCTGTAATGGTGTTTGGCTGGGCCACGATTGTCTCTGCTGGAGAGGAAATATAATAGCCTCCGGAAGCAGCCACTTCTCCCATCGAAACGATGACAGGTTTAGTTTCCTGTGCCTTTTTCATTTCTCTCCAGATCACTTCCGAAGCCAGAATAGATCCTCCTGGAGAATTCACTCTCAAAACGATGGCTTTGATATCATCGTCTTTGCGTGCCTTGCGGATTTCTTTTGCATATTTTTCTGAGCTGATGACCCCATTTGCATTGCCATCTACGATCTCTCCTTCGGCTAAAATGACTGCGATTCGGTTTTTGGAGGTGATGTTTTTTGATTTGGAGACAGCTCCTAGATCAGTGGCGTTGATGGTAGGGATATCATCGTCTTCTTCCAATCCCAATTTTTCTCGAAGCAAAGCATGGATTTCATCTTCATATTTGAGGGCTGTTGCCAGACCATAGCTGACCGCATCTTCAGGCTCTCGTACCAACATCTTTTGGTTGATTTTGGTCATGCTGTCGATGGCGATTCCTCGGGACTCAGCTACAGCCTTGAGCATCTCGGTATTGATGTCATCCAAGAAAAATTGAGTTTGAAGTCTGTTGGCATCACTCATTTTTTCCAGAATGAAAGGTTCCACAGCACTTTTGAATTCGCCCACTCGAAAGATTTCAGGTTTGACTCCTATTTTTTCAAACAATCCCTTGAAGAAGATCCCTTCAGAAGCCAAGCCATTGAAGTCTATTCCTCCTAGTGGATTGAGGTAGACCTCGTCAGCCACGGAAGCTAGAAAATAACCGCCCTCAGTGTATACCTCATCATAGGCAATGATAAACTTGCCTGATTCTTTGAAAGTCTCCAATTCCTCTCTCAATTCCAATAAACTCGCTTGTCCTGCCATGATCAAACCAGCATTGAGGTAGATTCCTTTTACCTGCTCATTGGTTTTTGCTTCGCGGATAGCTTTCTTGAGATTGACCAGCCCGGCATTGAAGTCCTGACCAAATGGATTCCCAAATTGACCAAATGAAAAATCATCTTCCTGTGTCCTTTCTACCAGAGTTCTCCCGTTGAGATTCAGATGCAAAAGTGAGTTTTCGCTGACTTTGACTTCCTTCTCTCCGGAAGCTGCCAAAATGCCGATCAGCCCAAAGAACAGAAGAAAACTCAGTATACTAAAAACAAAAAGTCCGACTATGACTGCGAGTACGTTTCCTAGGAATTTCATATTAAATGCTATTAGACTGGCTAAAATAGGCTAAATTGATGATTGATTGAAAATAATTTTCTTTTATAAAATGGTAAAAAGGGCGGTTTTGATTTTGGGTGGAAATCAGGGGGATAGAGAGTCCCTGCTGGAGTCTGCCAAAAAAATGATCCAAACTGAAGGGGAAATTGTCACAGAATCTCGCATCTATCAAACAGAAGCTTGGGGAGATGTGGCAGATCAGGATTTTTTGAATCAGGTGCTTGTTGTAGAGACTGAAAAGGATCCGCTGAAGTTTTTGGTAGCGATGCAAAAAGTGGAGATGGAGCTTGGCAGAATACGCAAAAAGAACTGGGGAAATCGAACGATAGATATCGATATCTTGTATTGGGATAGCGAGATTATCGACTTGCCAGATCTGAAAGTGCCCCATCTATTTTTGCCAATGCGGAAGTTTGTTTTAGTGCCTTTGGCAGAAATTCTCCCTGATTTTATGCATCCGCAGCTTCACCTGACCAATGAACAACTTCTGGCCAAATGTCCGGATCCATGTCAGGTAGTACCCTATCAAAAAAAATAACCCGCTCGAGGCGGGTTAATGGATTTTGATTAAAGTCCAGAGACCTGAGCTTCTGAATGTATTTTTTTCACAAGTCCTTGCAAAACCTTACCCGGTCCGCATTCGACAAATTCAGTGGCACCATCAGCTACCATGTTTTGGACAGATTGGGTCCATTTCACTGGAGCCGTTAGTTGGGCAATCAGATTTGCCTTGATTTCATTCACATCCGAGACAGCTGTGGTACTTACGTTTTGGTACACTGGACATAGAGGTGTATTGAAGGTGGTTTCTTCAATTGCCTTTTGAAGTTTCTCCCGAGCAGGCTCCATGAGTGGGGAATGAAATGCACCACCCACTGGAAGAGGTAAGGCTCTTTTGGCACCGGCTTCTTTCATTTTTTCGCAGGCAACTTGGATACCTTCATTGCTTCCAGAGATAACTAATTGTCCCGGGCAGTTGTAATTAGCAGCTACGACGACTTCTTCTACTTGTGAGCAGATCTCTTCTACCTTTTCATCAGGAAGGCCCAAAATAGCTGCCATAGTGGAAGGGTTGATTTCACAGGCTTCTTGCATGGCCAAAGCTCTTTGCGAAACTAGCTTCAATCCGTCTTCGAATGCCAGCGTACCATTGGCTACCAAAGCAGAGAATTCTCCCAAGGAATGGCCGGCAACCATGTCCGGTTTAAAATCAGGAGTAGTTTTTGCCAAAATCACGGAGTGAAGAAAAACCGCGGGCTGCGTTACTTTGGTTTGTTTCAGCTCCTCATCTGTCCCATCAAACATGATGTCAGTGATGCGAAATCCCAGGATTTCATTTGCTTTTTCAAATAGCGCTTTTGCTTCTGGGTTTTCTTCGTAAAGAGCTTTTCCCATACCGGGAAACTGGGCCCCTTGGCCCGGGAAAACATATGCCTTCATGAGTAAATGTTTGGTTGAGCGGCAAATATACAGCTTTTCCAGTTGGAGGGAAGGTTTGCCCAAATTCTGGGTTGTTTCACTCTTTTGTTGTCTTTCTTAAGTAGAAAGCGGGTAGGTTTCCGGAGAGATGAATTTTTCCTTTTCTTCTGGAGTAGGGATCCTGCAACTGTCTTTTTTGCCAAACCAACGATATCTGTTTTGGCCTATCCAGTCGTAGACAGGATCACGAAGAAATCTAGGGAGTAAAATCAAGGGATAAAAAATAGGCCAAAGACCTGATAAATGCCTGGCAATCTTCAGAGCAGCCGTGCTTCGATAGTAGACTTCGTCTTTCTCCAGCAATACCAAGGAGTCTAAATAGTCTTCTTGGACATCGTATTTGGAGAGTATTTTTTTGCTGTATTCGTCTTGGAGTGACCCGACCAGAAATCTTCCTTTCTTGTCTTTTCGGATAATAAAATCGATGGAGTTGTTGCACAGGGTGCAGACTCCATCGAAGAATATAAGGGATTTCATCGTACTCATCGGAGTACCTGAATGGTGCCTTTTAGGCTTTGCTCCTGTTGAGATGGATCTAAGACGTCAAAATAAGCTTTGCCGGAATAGAAGTATGTACCAGCTGGTAGGTCATTCCCGTTTTTATCACGGCCATTCCAATTGATAAAGATGTCGTTTTCGGGAGATTCCAGGCTATTATAGCTGAAAACTTCGACACCCCATCTATTGACCACAATTAGTTCTACGCCAGTCACAAACCTAGGGCACTGCGCAAAAGGATTGTCAAATGCCATGAAGGTATCATTGACGCCGTCACCATTTGGTGTGAAAGCATTTGGCAATTCATAGTTTGGACAATTTTCCACACAGACGATGTTACTTGGTTCACTTTCGTTGCCAGACCTGTCGACTGCGGTGATGTAATAGCAACCTCGGTAGGTGGTCAACTCAGTAATGCGTGTTGACAGTTCTAAGGAAGAAAGCTCGGCAATCAATTCGAATTGACTATCCTCTCCATCTGAGGTGTAGTAGAGTTTGTATCCAGCCAACTCATCATCACAATCACCAGAGAAATCCGGAGTCCAGCTCAGGTCATGGAAATAAGTGTTCACATTGCATGGCTGCTCGGCTAGATATGCAGCACATTCTGGGCCTTCAAAAGTCAAGACAGGAGGACAAGGCAACCTATTGTCGTCTGGCTTTGCACAGACTATCTGGGATTTGTTTTCGAGAGGATACACCAGCCCTTCCACATTGTAGGCTCCTTTTGTGATGACGTAATAGCAGTATTCGGTTTCTTTTTCCAATGGAACTCCATTGAAGCTGCCATCATCTAAGAAGGTAAATCCGCTTTGGGTGACGTCTACTTCGGCGATCATCACAAAGGTGTCTGCATCCTGAGCATCTGCATCAGTTCTATTTCTGTAGACTTCGTGTTTATAGGATGCGATAGAGTTGTTCCATGGAACTGTAAAGTCCCAGTTGAGCTCAATCGCTTCATTGATGATGGTGGGCTCGAGCCAGACAGAGGATGCTGATGAGGAAGTGTCAATTTTGGTGCCTCGATCCAGCAATACGACACGATAGTTATAGACCAGACTTTCGGTGTTTAGTCCAGTATCAGTAAACAATGTGTCGGCAGTTACCCCAAGAGAGATCCTATCCGTGTCTCCGGTAAAGCCAGTGTTTCGAAGGAGTTCATAGGTGTAAGGACCTGGATATAGAGTCTTGTCGATGTCGTAAGGAGGCGTCCATTTTACAAAAATCTCTCCATCCTCTGTAGCAGTCTCTTCTACGCTGACATTGGTAATGATCGGCACATCTACGTCGATGGTGATACAGATTTCTTCGGATACAATACTTTCTCCTAGTCTTGGAGCAGGATAGGCCGCTACAAGCCGATAGCAATACGTGTTTCCCGGAGCCAAACCTTCACCTCCATTGAGATCGGTGAATGAGAATGTAGACATATTGGTTGTGCCGACTAGTTCATAGCCAGGACGGATGCCTGTCTCGCAGCTATCAGGGACATAGGGATCTGAATTGATTCTTCTCCAGATTTGCATTTCCTCGGCTGAGTTGGCGCAGGCATACGGGTCCCAATTGAGCTCTACGGTCCTACCGGGGAGCTGCTCGATGTCAGACCAGACAGGAGGAGGGCCTACGACTTTGATTCTCCAAGTTTTGATATCTACCAGTGCTGGCCCAGATCGAGGTTGATCAGTGATCCGTACTCTGACATCATATTCTCTCGCTCTTACATGCTGACATACCGTCTGCCAATCAAAATTGACGATCCCAGGAGTAGGTTGGAATGTCTCTTCCGGGCTATAGGAAGCCGATGAAGTGGTGATTTCCATTGGCTCACCAAAAACTTCAATTTTGATAGGGTCTCCATCTGGGTCGGAGCCTTGAATGATTTCTTGTATTTGAGTGCCCGCCTCTACACAAATATCCGGTGGCAGGATGAGCTCAGGCCTTCGGTTGTTGGAGTTTTCGATGATGATCTGCATGTCCCGCACGACATAGCCGATCTGGATCCATTCACCATTGATTTTTCGATATTCTTTGATACGAAAAGCAACATTAAATTGCCCCGCTGTGCCCGGAGCATCCCATATCAGATCACCATAAATAGGGTCAAGCTCTAAAAAAGCTGGAGTGGCTCCACTTTGTTGGTTAAATGAAAACTCTGGGGATGCAGGACTTCTATAGTTATTTACTGGTCTTTGAAATTGCTGCTTTGGAATATCCATTTCATAAGCCAAGCTGTCTCCATCTGGATCATAGGCTCCCGGATTGTGAATATAGCGGGAATTGACAGCTCCATTGTCCACTGGAGGGATAGTCAGGACGGGGGAATTATTGACTCCATAAAAAGGGTCTATGGTGATTTGAGTCTCTACATAAAAAGGGGTGTCCACCGAATTATCCATGTTGAGCGTCAGGTCATTACGGTTGAATTCCTGGAATCTAATGGTATAGGTGCCTGGACCCTGAAAGGTATGAGAAATGACAAATCGGTGCATTTCGATTTGATTTCCCAAAGCGACTACCTCGGAATAATCGTTTTCGGTATTGAGCTGAGTCTCTCTGCCATCTCCAAAGTTGATCAAGCCGGGGCCAAAAATGACTTGCGAACGCGTATCCGTATAGCCTACTACAGTGATTTTATATTCCAGCGTTTGAACATTGACCCGCTCTGCTATGATCTCGCCTGCCCGAATGTGGGTAGCCCAGGCTCTGGATAATCCCAAAGCGCAGAAAATGAAAAAAAATGCAATTGAAAGTTTGAGCTTCATATTGTTCCCAATTGATCTATACTGATAGCAACTTTCCCCTAAGACGAAATGTTGGGTCGGGGTGTTAACAAATCTTTTTGATTAACCTATACGAAATAAACGGAAGTAAGTGGAAAATCCCCGCAAAATCAAACAATAAAATAAATCTTTGGGTTGAATGATGGATTTGAAGGGGAAGTTTCCTGAGAATCTTGCCGAATTTATTTAGAACCTTTTAAAATAAGATTGTAGGTCGAGAATGGATTGTTTGCTAGCCGTTCCG
Source organism: Algoriphagus vanfongensis DSM 17529 (assembly GCF_000429465.1). Taxonomy (GTDB): domain Bacteria; phylum Bacteroidota; class Bacteroidia; order Cytophagales; family Cyclobacteriaceae; genus Algoriphagus; species Algoriphagus vanfongensis. Next base: position 123,925 of record NZ_AUBX01000017.1, read on the forward strand.
CATGTAAATTTGGCAGCAGTAATTAGATGAAATTCGTTTAAAACCAATCCTTAAATTGTATGAGCTGGGTTACCAAAACCTTAAGTAGCACACTGGGAAGGAAGCTGATCATGGCATTGACTGGCTTGTTTCTGATCCTGTTTTTGACAGGTCACGTATCGGGCAACTTGTTGCTTTTCAAGGGAGACGGAGGGCAGGCATTTAATATTTATGCCAAATTCATGACCACCAATCCTGCAGTAAAAATCCTTTCTTACCTGACCTATATCTCTGTGATCGGTCACGTGATTTACGCCATTCTTTTGGGTAGAAAAAACAAATCAGCCAGACCAATCGGCTATGCTGAGTCAGGAGCTTCTACCAATTCTACCATGGCATCCCGTAATATGGGGATCTTGGGAACAATCATTTTGATCTTTTTGGTAGTTCACTTGCAGAGCTTTTGGTATCAAATGCACTGGGGAGATCTTCCATTTGTGACCTATGATGGTGAAGAATACAAGGATTTGTTTTCCATCGTGACTTTTGCATTCCAGAATGAACTGATGGTGGCAGGCTATGTCATTGCCATGATATTCTTGGGTTTTCACCTGTCTCATGGATTTGCAAGTGCATTTCAGACCTTGGGCTTGAATCACAAAAAATATACTCCAGCTATCGCGACACTCGGTAAGCTGTATGCTGTGATCGTGCCGATTCTTTTTGCTCTGATGCCTCTTTATATCTATTTCACCAGCTAATCGAACACCCGTATGATACTAGATTCTAAATTACCTGCAGGTCCATTAGCCGAAAAGTGGACCAAGCATAAATTTACAAGCAAGCTGGTCAACCCAGCCAACAAAAGAAAATACACAGTCATCGTAGTGGGAACCGGCTTGGCAGGAGCATCTGCTGCAGCTTCTTTGGCAGAGTTGGGCTATAATGTGAAGGCTTTCTGTTTTCAGGACAGCCCGCGTCGTGCTCACTCCATTGCTGCCCAAGGTGGTATCAATGCCGCTAAAAATTATCAAAATGACGGTGACTCCGTTTATCGACTTTTCTACGATACCATCAAAGGAGGTGACTACAGAGCCCGTGAGGCAAATGTCTACCGCCTAGCTGAGGTGTCTGTCAATATCATTGACCAATGTGTGGCTCAAGGAGTTCCTTTTGCACGTGAATATGGTGGATTGCTAGCTAACCGTTCTTTTGGTGGAGCTCAGGTATCCCGAACTTTCTACGCGAGGGGCCAAACGGGACAGCAGTTGCTATTGGGTGCTTATTCAGCATTGAGCCGTCAGGTGGCGAATGGTAAAGTAAAGCTTTTCCCACGTACTGAGATGATGGACGTAGTGACTGTGGACGGACATGCGAGAGGTATTGTGACCAGAAACTTGATCACAGGAGCTATCGAAACTCACGCAGCGCATGCGGTTCTTTTGTGTACAGGTGGCTATGGAAACGTATTCTTCCTTTCTACCAATGCGATGGGATCCAATGTGACTGCAGCTTGGAGAGCACATAAAAAAGGAGCTCACTTTGCAAACCCTTGCTATACGCAGATTCACCCTACTTGTATTCCTGTTTCAGGTGATCATCAGTCCAAGTTGACTTTGATGTCTGAATCTTTGAGAAATGACGGGAGAGTTTGGGTGCCAAAAACGGTGGAAATAGCTGAGAAGCTGAGAAAAGGCGAGATCAGACCAAGAGATATCCAAGAAGAGGACAGAGATTACTATTTGGAAAGAAAGTATCCTTCCTTCGGTAACTTGGTGCCTCGAGACGTGGCATCCCGAAACGCTAAATATGTGTGTGATGAGGGACGCGGTGTCAATGAAACCGGTGAGGCTGTTTTCTTGGATTTCAGAGATGCGATCAATAGAGATAGCGAAGATACGATCCGAGCTAGATATGGAAACCTGTTTGATATGTATCAGCAGATTACAGGCGAAAACCCATATCAAACTCCAATGAAAATTTATCCTGCTGTTCACTACACTATGGGTGGACTTTGGGTAGATTATAACTTGATGACTTCCGTCCCTGGGCTTTATGCTTTAGGAGAGGCAAACTTCTCAGATCACGGTGCAAACAGATTGGGAGCTTCTGCTTTGATGCAGGGACTTGCCGATGGGTACTTCGTGATTCCTTACACTTTGGGAGATTATTTAGCAGGTTTGGGTACCAAGCCAGTGGATACCAATCACCCTGAGTTTGAGAAGTCAGTACAGGAAGTGAAAGCTAAGATTTCTAAATTGCTAGGAATCAAAGGGACCAAGTCAGTAGATTATTTCCATAAGAAACTTGGGAAGATCATGTGGAATGACTGTGGTATGGCGAGAACTGCTGAAGGCTTGACCAGAGCTAAAGGTGAGATCAAGGCCTTGAGAGCTGAGTTTTGGAAAGATGTCAAAGTCTTGGGCGAGAATGAAGAGTTGAACCAATCTCTGGAAAAAGCGCATCGCGTAGCTGACTTCCTAGAATTGGGAGAGTTGATGGTGGATGATGCTTTGAACAGAAATGAATCTTGTGGAGGACACTTCAGAGAGGAATATCAAACTCCGGAAGGAGAGGCATTGAGAGATGATGAAAACTTCGCCTATGTAGCGGCTTGGAAATACCAGGGAGATGAGCAGGAAGAACTTCTTGAGAAAGAGCCTTTGGTATTCGAAAATGTGAAATTGACCCAGCGTTCGTACAAATAATCAAGACAAAAATTCATAGTACTATGAAATTGACATTAAAAGTTTGGAGACAGAAAAACAACGCTGACAAAGGTGGGTTTGTCTCCTATCCACTAGATGGGATTTCCACAGACATGTCCTTTTTGGAGATGCTGGATGTTCTCAACGAAGAATTGACAGAAAAAGGAGAAGACCCAGTTCACTTTGATCACGACTGTAGAGAAGGGATCTGTGGCATGTGTTCTCTATATATCAATGGAAAGCCTCATGGCCCTCAGCAGACCACTACTTGTCAGCTACACATGAGATCTTTCAAAGACGGTGATACCATTACGATCGAGCCATGGAGAGCGGCAGCTTTTCCAGTGGTGAAAGATTTGGTGGTAGATCGTGCATCATTTGATCGTATTATCCAAGCGGGAGGATATGTGTCTGTGAATACGGGTGGTGTGCCGGATGCCAACGAGATTCCTATTCCGAAGACTATTGCTGACGAAGCTTTCGATGCGGCGACTTGTATCGGTTGTGGAGCTTGTGTGGCTGCCTGTAAAAACGCCTCTGCTATGCTCTTTACTTCTGCTAAGATCTCCCAGTTGGCGATGCTGCCACAGGGTCAGGTAGAGAGAAAGGAAAGAGCAGAAAAGATGATTGCCCAGATGGATGCGGAAGGTTTCGGAGCCTGTACCAATACAGGTGCTTGCTCAGCCGAATGTCCAAAGGGAATCTCTTTGACGAATATTGCGAGAATGAACCGAGAGTATTTTTCTGCGGTATTGAGTAGCGAGAATGTTTAAGTTTAAGATAGATTAGATAGAAAGCCGGAGTGATCCGGCTTTTTTTATTTTTGTACTATTCTAAATGAAAATTGCACTGAAATACTAAATTTCAGATTAAAACCCAATAAAATTTCAAATTTGAGCCTGTTTGCTTACCTTTGAAAAATTATATTTTAGAATAATTTGATACAAATCCAAAAACATAATGCATTCCATAGATCTGTTGATCTTCCTGATATACATGTTGGCCATGCTTGGTGTGGGCTATTTTTTCATGAAAAAAAACACAGGGCAGGAGGACTATTATGTTGGAGGCAGGAGCATAGGTAGTCTTCACATTGGCCTCTCGGTAGTGGCTACAGATGTGGGAGGAGGATTCTCCATTGGTTTGGGAGGGTTAGGTTTTGCGATGGGGCTTTCAGGCTCTTGGATGCTCTTTACCGGACTTTTGGGTGCTTGGATAGCCGCTGTACTTTTGATACCAAGGGTCAAGTCTGATCCAGCTTTTGCGAAGTTCTTCACATTCCCCCAAATCGTAGGCTACCTCTATAATTCCATCACTGCCCGAGTAGCTGCCATCATCTGTTTTCTAGGTTATTTGGGATTTACCTCTTCACAACTTCTGGCTGGAGCCAAATTGGCTTCTGGTACATTTGAAGCTTTAGACTTACAAACAGCCCTATTGATCATGGGGGCCATAGCAGTCATCTATACCGTCATGGGAGGACTGAAGGCTGTGATTTACACTGATACCATCCAATGGATCATTTTGATGTTGGGCCTGATGTTTATCGGGATTCCGATGTCTTTCAAGTACGTGGGTGGATGGGAAGGGATTCAGAGTACGCTTCCTGACGAATTCTTTTCTTTTTCAAACCTTAGTTGGCAAGATGTGTTTAACTGGGGGATTACTATCATTCCGATTTGGTTTGTGGGGATGACGCTATATCAGCGGATTTTTGCAGCCAGAGATGTGAAGACAGCCAAAAGGGCGTGGTTTATCGCAGGCTTGTTCGAATGGCCAATTATGGCTTTGATGGGTGTATCGCTTGGTTTGCTCTCCAGAGTAGCGGTAGAGCAGGGAGCACTAGATGGATTCACGGCTGCTATGGATCCTGAAATGGGACTTCCGGTGCTTCTCAGCCAGATTTTGCCGGCTGGTATATTGGGCCTGATGATGTCTGCCTATTTCTCAGCGGTACTTTCTACAGCTGATTCATGTTTAATGGCTGCCTCAGGTAACCTTACCACGGATTTATTGGGTAAATTGCTCAAGGGGAAATCGCATCAATCAGAAATGCGTATTTCTCAGATTCTGACACTTTGTATCGGAATAGTGGCAATAATCATAGCCTGGCAAATGACAGAGGTACTTAGCCTCATGCTTTATTCCTATGCATTTATGGTGTCGGGATTGCTGGTACCTGTGGTGGCTGGCTTGTTTTTTGGGAAGGACAACTCTAAGGCGGCAGTGAGCTCGATGATTGTCGGGGGAACTCTCACGGCTACTTTGACCTTTTTAGAAGTGAGTTTGCCTTATGGTCTAGACGCTAATTTGTTTGGACTGACGGCATCCCTTCTGACTTATATTTCAGTATATCAATTTGATAAAAAATTCACCCCTAGTAAGAATAGTATATGATACAATTAGAATCACTTTCAGCAATAGACAACGCTACCTTTCTTCAGAAAAATGAAATCGCCGATTTCCTTTTTGAGCACTTGGGAAAATACGGAGACCCCAAAGATGACATCATGAAGTGCCTGGACTATGCTTTGGATCAAGGTCTTCAGGCGGGAGGATTCGTTGTTTTGGCACGAGAGAAAGGAAAAATCGTCGGAGCCCTGATCATGAATAAGACCGGAATGTCTGGATATATTCCAGAAAACATCTTGGTCTACATCGCAGTGGATGCTTCGCAAAGAGGCAAAGGAATTGGCGGTAAAATCATGGACTTGGCTATCAAAATGGCCAATGGTGCGGTAGCACTCCATGTCGAGCCGGACAATCCTGCTAGAAAATTGTACGAAAGACTGGGCTTTACCAACAAATATCTCGAAATGAGATTGACCAAATAAAATGGCTTACCTGACATTAAACAATACCAAGCTCAAGGATAATTTTGAGTTTTTGAAAAAGACTTTCAAAGACTCAGGAGTGGCCTGGGGAGTGGTTTCCAAGTTGCTTTGTGGCAATAGACTTTTTCTACAGGAACTGATCAATCTGGGTGTAGATGAGATTCATGATAGCAGAATCTCCAATCTCGCTATGGTCAAAAAACTCAATCCGGATGTGCAGACGGTTTACATCAAGCCTGTCTCCAAAAGGAATGTCGGAAAGATGATTGAGTTTGCCGATGTGAGTTTGAATAGTGAGCTGGAGACGATTCACTGGATCAGCGAGGAGGCAGTTCGTCAGAATAAAAAACACAAAATCATCATCATGGTCGAGACCGGTGATCTCCGTGAGGGAGTCATGGGTGAGCACTTGCTCGATTTTTATTCGGATGTATTCAAGCTACCCAATATTGAAATTATCGGCTTGGGAACTAACCTCAACTGCCTGAATGGTGTCATGCCTTCCACGGATAAGTTGATTCAGCTCTCGCTATACAAGCAGATCATTGAGTTGAAATTCAACAAAAAGATACCCTGGGTTTCAGCAGGAACTTCAGTCACGATTCCGTTGATGTTGACTCATCAGCTTCCCAAAGGCATCAATCACTTCAGAGTGGGAGAGACACTTTACTTTGGAGTAGATCTTTTCGAAGAGAAAGTCATCGATGGCATGCACGGAGATGTATTTGAGCTCCACACCGAGATCATCGAGATGCAGGAGAAACCATTATTGCCTGTGGGTAACTTAGCCGCAAATCCTCAGGGAGAAGTGGCTGAGATCGATGAGAGTCTTTATGGTCAGACTTCTTATCGAGCCATCGTAGATGTGGGTTTGCTTGATGTAGATCCAAAATATTTGGCACCGACAGATGAAAGTATCGAGGTGCTGGGAGCTAGCTCGGATATGCTCATTATGAATTTGGGAAAAAACCCTAATGACTACAAAGTGGGGGATGTGTTGACTTTTGACCTCAAATATATGGGCGCTTTGTCCCTATTAAACTCCAATTACATCGATAAAACAGTGATTTCGGGCAAGGATTAAAGGTTTTTTTTATTGGCATTGCTTTTGGCCTTAGTGGGCCAAACCAACAAGTAATTACCATGAGAAAAACACTTTTATCACTCGTTTTGCTGTCACTTGTCACATTGGGAGCTCAAGCTCAAAGTAGCCTGGGAATCCGGGGAGGAGCTAGTTTCTTCAATTTCGGAGGAGAGGATGCTCGCGAAAATGACTATACCAATCGGGCTGGTTTTCACGCTGGACTATATGCCAGCATCAATGGAGAAAGCGCATTTGTGATTGAGCCTGGGGTGTATTATTCAGTCAAAGGTTCTCAGACAGACGATGCGATCAATTCCCGAGCAGTCTTAAGTTATGTAGACGTTCCTTTGCTATTTAGACTTAAAGCCGGGGAAGCTTTCAATTTCTTTGCCGGGCCACAAGTTTCTTTTTTGGCCAACTCTAAGTTTGAGGGAGATTTTGGAGGCTCTACCGTGAGTTTAGATACCGACAGCGTTCGGGATACAGATGCCGCGGTCGTCTTTGGGCTCGGATATAATCTACCGCAAGGATTTAATATTCAGGGATCTTATGACTACGGATTCACTACAGTATTCAAAGACAGCGATGCAGATGTCTACAACCGTGGCTTTAAAGTCTCGCTAGGATATACATTCTAAGCAAAAAAATAACCGACCAACCAACAACCAACCAAAAAAGGGCGCTTTATGCGCCCTTTTTGATTAATTAAAACTTGACTTAGTTCTGAGGATAGATCAAGTCAAATCTGTCCAGTTTCATCACCTTATCCCAAGCAGCGACAAAGTCATGGACGAATTTCTCTTTGGCATCATTGCTGGCGTAGACTTCTGCCAAAGCTCTCAGCTCTGAATTGGAACCGAAGATCAAATCTGCTCTGGAAGCTGTGTATTTTAATTTACCGGTGGATCGGTCTTTTCCTTCAAAGAGTTCTTTGGTCTCATCAGCAGGGCTCCATTCGGTGCTCATATCCAGTAGATTGACAAAAAATTCATTGGTCAATTGCTCTTTTTTGTCTGTGAAGATTCCCTTGCTGGATCCGTCATAGTTAGCATTCAGCGCTCTCATACCTCCTACCAGCACAGTCATTTCGGGAGCTGTCAATGTCAATAGTTGAGCTTTGTCAATGAGCAGTTCTTCAGTAGAAAGCGTGTATTGCGTTTTCAAGTAGTTTCTAAATCCATCTGCCATAGGTTCTAGCACTGCGAAAGATTGTACGTCTGTTTGCTCAGCAAGTGCATCCATTCTACCCGGGACAAATGGGACATTCACAGAATAGCCCGCATTGGAAGCAGCTTTTTCTACTGCTGCCGCTCCGCCTAGCACGATCAAGTCTGCCAATGAAACTTTTTTGGATCCAGACTTGGTGTTGAAGTCCTCTTGGATTTTTTCCAATGTTGCCAATACTTTAGCCAATTGAGCAGGATTATTGACTTCCCAGTCTTTTTGCGGGGCAAGTCTGATTCTGGAACCATTCGCACCGCCTCTTCTATCAGATCCCCGGTACGTAGATGCTGAAGCCCAGGCAGTCGATACTAGTTCTCTGATGCTCAGTCCGGAATTCAAAATCTGAGTTTTCAGATTTGCGATATCAGTTTTATTGATCAGAGGATGGTTGACCGCAGGAATTGGATCTTGCCAGATCAAATCTTCTTTTGGAGCTTCTGGCCCCAAATAGGTCGTTTTTGGTCCCATGTCTCTATGGGTCAATTTGAACCAAGCTCTTGCAAATGCTTCATTGAAAAGCGTGGGGTCTTCGTAGAATCTTCTTGAGATCTTTTCAAACTCAGGATCAAATCTCAATGAAAGATCGGTGGTAAACATCCCCGGTGCATGTCTTTTGTTTTCATCGTAAGCATCCGGAACAGTCATGTCAGAGTCTTTGGCTATCCACTGATGTGCACCTGCTGGGCTTTTAGTCAGTTCCCATTCGTTTTCAAACAAACTCACAAAAAACATATGGCTCCAATTGGCAGGTGTAGGAGTCCAGGTGACCTCCAAACCAGAAGTGATGGCATCTGCGCCTTTTCCGGATTTGTAGTCACTTTTCCATCCAAATCCTTGCTCCTCGATAGCCGCAGACTCAGGATCTGCTCCTACGTGAGATGCTGGTCCGGCACCGTGAGCTTTGCCTAGGGTGTGTCCCCCCGCGATCAGGGCAACAGTTTCCTCCAGGTTCATGCCCATTCTACCAAAAGTCTCTTTGATGTCTTTGGCTGCCAAAAGTGGATCAGGTACACCGTTTGGTCCTTCTGGGTTGACATAGATGAGGCCCATCTGAACAGCCGCCAGTGGATTTTCTAATTTGCGTCCTTCAGAATAGCGCTCGTCTGCAAGCCACTCTTTCTCAGGTCCCCAATACACGTCGATCTCTGGCTCCCAGGTGTCTACTCTACCTCCGGCAAATCCGAAGGTCTGAAAGCCCATGTCTTCTAGCGCTACATTTCCTGTCAAAACCATCAAGTCAGCCCAGGAAATTTGGTTGCCATATTTTTGTTTGATTGGCCAAAGCAATCTTCTGGCTTTGTCCAGGTTGGCATTATCCGGCCAGCTATTGAGTGGCGCAAAACGCTGCTGTCCAGCTCTGGAACCACCTCTACCGTCTCCAGTCCGATAGGTCCCTGCGGAATGCCAGGCCATACGGATGAAAAGACCTCCATAGTGTCCAAAATCCGCTGGCCACCACTCTTGCGAAGTGGTCAGAACTTCGCGGATATCGCCTTTGAGTGCATCGTAATCCAGTGAGTTGAAAGCTTTGATGTAGTCAAAGTTTTCTTCCATCGGGTCGGAAAGGTTAGAATTCTGACGGAGGATGGAAAGGTTTAATTGATTGGGCCACCACTCACTGTTGCTGGTAGCATTGTGGTTGGAAGCACTTTTGGTGGTGGCTCCGGAAGTCGCATCTGTCACTAGACTTGACTCATTTCGATCACAGGCGCTCACCGTGGCTACTAGGATTGCGGCTGAGATAAAAGTAAATAACTTGTTCATCAAATGGGTGTTTTATTTCTCCTGCAATATTAGCTTGGCAGCTAGCTGCTACAGATATAAATCCAATTGATTGTTTTTATGAAGTGATAGATTAAAACTATTTATTGTCACGTAGAGAATTTTTCAAAAAATATAATAGCTTGAAAAACAATGAGTTGTGAATTTTTTGATCGATAGTGTAAATGACTGATTTGAAAAATCAATGAGAGGTGGTCTTTCTCGCAGATCAATTCATGTTTTTAACGAAGCGATCTCACCCACTCTCGGATCAGTTCTACTCCTTCATGGTGGATGGTCGTTCTTCCCAATTCAGGCATAGCTACTCCCACTGCAGTAGAATTCATCCTGTGAATTAAAATGGATTCATCTGGCTTGCCCGGCACTACGTCAAAAGTGTGACTTCCTGCTCCGACCCCTGCTGCGACGGGAGTTTTATTGATGCCCAGTTTCATTGGATCTCGCTCATCATAAGTCAAAAATAGCCCGGAAGTACTTGCAGGTCCTTCAGCCCGATGGCAATGAGAACAGTTGATGTCCAGATAGGCCATGGCTCTGAGTTCCAGCCCCTGATTTTCATCTTCATAGTTGATCAGGGCTGGATAGTCCGTCGGGGATGCAAAGCCTTCAAGAATTCCCTTTTCTGACCATGAGATCAATTGGTTCTTTCCCTGGCTGTCATGATTCAGGTGCTTGACCTGGACCCCAATGGGGCTCAAGACTTCATCTTGATTGTGGCAGGTTTTACACTGGTTTTTATTGGGGATGATATAGTTGATGACTTGTTCTTTTCCTTGTGGATTGGTAATGGTGATTTCCTGCTGACCTCCTACTACTTTGAGGTAAGCTTCAGTTTGCTCCTCATTCCAGATATAGGGCCAGGCCTCCCAGCCCTTTTCTCCAAATATCAAAAGGCGTGTTTCTATGATTTGTTTCTCACCATTGGGATCTTCTTTCTGTTTAGGATAAAAAAAGTTTTTGATGAGGATGGTACCAATAGGGAAAGTAAGATTGCCTTTTTGCATTTGGATTTTCTTACCTGAAGGAACCTGAATAAAGCGGCTCTTGGAGGCATAATCCGTAAAGAGGGAGGATGCTGGCTCATAATACGTGAGAGAGCCGGCGGGAGAAAGCTGCGAAATTTTCCCTTCAAAAAATGCATAAGTAGAAAGCAATTTGTAAGGATATGAGCCATCTGCTTCCTCTGTGATACTTTGAGGTGGGGTAGTGGTTTGATCCTGATTTTTCTTACAGGAAATACTAAAAAGAATACAGAAAATCACTGACAGAAATGCCGCCAAATGAGATTTTGACTGGTTCATGTCAAGTTAGTTTGGTACTGAGGTAATATCTGTGGCTATAGGGTAGCTACAATTGCTGAATGTGCTCAAATCAGAGAAGGCTTCGATGTTATCTTCTCCATCCATCAGATGAAAGCGTGTGAAGTGGAAATCATCTCCCGAAGCTTCCGCTATGCAAATGTTCATAGGATTGGAGCCAATGTCTTCGGAGATACTTTCATCCCAGATGCCATCATAAACTATGTCTTGTGTTTTTGCTTTGCCGTGGGCATTGTACACGCTGATCAACTGGCCTAGCTCGCGACTCAGATCTGGAAAACCTTTGCTGCGGTCATAGCTATTGTCGTGGATATAAATATTGCTTGTGAAAGGAGACCAATTGGGAGCCTCTGATGGAAAGCCGGTGATCTGATAGCTGGCGATGGCAACTCCCACAGTCTTGTTCCGCAAGATTTCATTCCCGTAGATTTCGACTTCTTTTGCAGCCAAGAGGATGATGCCTGAGCCTGGAGGGATCATCGTCACAGTATTGCCATTGGGGTCTTCACCTAGTGGAGTGGCAAAGTTTTCATGGTTGTTTTCGATGATTTGATTGTTGTAGATTTTGGTCTTGCGACCATCTGATTTAGGTAGTCCAGGCAAGTTGAAAACCAGTATACCTCCTGCATTATTCCGTGTGACGTTGTCAAAAACTTCGGCATTGTCACAGTTTTCGATCTCGATCCCCGCTACATTTCCGAAGGCTAGAGAGTTTTTTACGATGATATTTTCAGATTGACCGACATATATACCCGCGTCCTTGGAGTGTGAAGCCACGCATCCATCGATCAAGACATTTTTGCACTGAACCGGATAGATGGCGTAGGTGCCGTTTTTGGACTTGTCTCCATGAGTCCAGGTGACATTGATCTGGCGAAATACGATCCCGTCACTATGCTGTGCCTTGATGCCGTCACCGGGTGCATCCTCGATTGTCAGGTCCTCTATCGAGATATTGTTTCCGACTATTTTCACCCCTTCGCCGCCAGTCTTGAGATTGCGAAATGAAAGAACTGTCTTTTTCATGCCAGCACCTTTGATTTGGACATTGGTTTTGCTGTCCAGAATAAGCTGGGTGTTGATTTCGAAAAATCCCTCAGGGATCTCAATGGTCGAGTTGTCCTCGGCCAGCATAAATGCCTCAATTACCTTTTCTGTTTCTTCTTGACTTCGTTTTTCCAAGAGGGATGAGTCAAAAAGTTGTTCATCGCTACTTTCTCCACAGGCGAAAATGAAAAGTGCTAGAATGGGAAGCCAACTGAGTTTCTTCTTGAAAAACATGTCTAGGTAGATTTGGGTAGAACAACATTTCAAAATTAGTTTTTCGAGCCAAATCAAACCTTGACAATTGTCAAAAACTCAAATTTTAGCTCTGATTCGGCTGAGAGTTTCGATAGTCATGTCTAAAAATGAAGCAATCTGACCTACAGAAGCTTTTTGGATGACCTTGGGTTTCTTTTCCATCAGTTCCAAATACCTGTCCTTTGCAGATTTGAATTTGGCGAAGATGACCTGCTCTTCCAGTGCAATGTAATATTTCTCCAAAATAATCCGGTATGCCCTTTCCATATCATGATAGCTGGCAAAACATTCCTGCAAGCTTTCATAAGAAATGCGGTAGAGCAAGGATTTTTCCAGTGTTTCTATCGTTTCGTAGCTCGGGCTTCTGGTAATGAATGAGTGCATGGCGGTCACAAATTCACCTTCGAGTGAAAAGGAAACTGTGATTTCGCGGTTTTCTCTGAAATAGAAACTTCTGGCTGAGCCTTCCGAGATAAAATAAAGGTAGTTGCTGACTTGTCCCAATTCCATCAGTTTGAAGCCTTTTTCGGCGTGAATTTCTTCCATTCTGGATATGAAGTCCAAGCGTGCTGCTTCGCTGACGGTAGTGATATTTTCAAATAGGCCCGAAGATTGTTTCATGTTTGTCAATTAAAAAAATCAGAAGCTTTGGTTACAAGTGATCGAAGACTGCTAGTTTTATCTGAAATTTAAAACATAAAGAACACATGAGAAAGATTTTGGTCCTATTCTTCGCTTTGGGGTTGATGAGTACAGCTGCACAAGCACAGTTTGGCGTGAGGGCAGGCTTGTCTTCAGCTAATTTTTCCGATACCGATTTTAATTCCAATATGGGGTTTCATGGAGGTCTCTATTATCGAATCGATGCGGCTTTTTTGTCAATTGAACCGGGTATTCAGTATGCCCAAAAAGGCTATGAGACAGAGGCTGCGAGTATGGGAGGGGAGATTACCGAGACGATGAATTACATCGATGTGCCAGTTTTGGTGAGGTTGAATTTCCTGCCTGCGATCAATGTGTTTGCTGGACCACAGGCCAGTCTTTTGGTCTCTCGCAAGCGAGAAGAAGGTGGCGATACCCAGACATCGACTGAGCCTATCAAGGGCTACGATATAGGTGCTGTCGTAGGGATAGGAGTGAATCTACCTGCCGGTTTCAATATTCAGGGCAGCTATGATTTGGGGCTATCAAGCTTGAATTATTACGATGTGGATGTCAAAAATCGAATATTTAAAGTCTCCTTAGGGTATGACTTTTAACTACTTAAAGCCCGGTTTTTCCGGGCCTATTTTTTGACCCTATCTGGGTTTTCTTCGATAAATGACTTCCATCCGGCACTTCTCCCCCGTGTCTGCACGCGGCCTTCGTGGAAGTGATGGCAGAGAGCCACTGCCAAGGCATCTGTGGCATCTAATAGTTTGGGGATTTCGGTGAGTTTGAAAAGCGTCTGTAGCATGGCAGCGACTTGTTCTTTGGAAGCATTTCCATTTCCGGTGACAGATTGCTTGACTTTCTTGGGGGAATACTCAGTGATGGGAATCTCTCGAGCCAGCGCTGCAGCCATGGCTACACCTTGGGCTCGCCCCAGTTTGAGCATGGATTGTACATTTGCTCCATAAAATGGGGCTTCTAGCGCCACTGAGTCGGGTAGATATTCATCTATTATGCCGGTGATCCGCTCAAAAATCTTTTTTAGCTTAAGCTCATGTGTTTCATATTTTCTGAGGTGGATGACTCCGTATTGGAGTAGCTTGTAGCTTTTGCCTTCGGTGAGGATGAGTCCATACCCCATGACAGTGGTGCCCGGATCGATCCCTAATATGATTTTTTCCTTTGCTTGTTTTTCGCTTGCTTTACTCACTCTCGCAAGTTAGCCCAAAAGATGTTAAGTTTTTATTTGCTTTGCTCGATCGTCTATTTCGCCCTACTTGGATTGTTGAGTTTTTTTTGGAGAAAGGAGAGAAGCATCCCCGTAGATTTTTCTACTCCCACATGGCCAGTGACCTTGTTGATCCCCTTTCGAAATGAGGAGAAGAATATCCCGATTCTCGTAGATTCACTACGAAAAATCGTGAGTCCCGAACTTAAGATTTTCCTGATAGATGATCAGAGTACAGATGCCTCTTGGGAAGTAGCCTTTAAGTGTATGCAGCAAGATTCCAGAATCAGCCTGCTGAGCTCTCCCGGTGAAGGAAAGAAGGATGCGATCAGCTATGGCGTGCTCCAAGCTGATTCCGAATGGATCCTCACCTCGGATGCGGACTGTCAGTTTTCACCGGACTGGGTAGCCCGACTCCAACCTTATTTTGAAAAAGACGCTGCCCAACTCATAGCAGGTGCAGTACAAGTGAATGGAAAAGAGGGGTTTTTGACAGTATTTCAACGGTTGGACTGGGCAAGCATCGCTCTCGTAAGTCAAGTTGCGATGGATTTTGACCGTCCATTGATGTGTAGTGCGGCTAACCTAGCCTTTCGGAAATCTGCATTTGAAGCTGTCAATGGATATGAGGGAAACAAAAACTATCTCTCTGGAGACGATGAATTTCTGCTGAAAAAAATCGCCGATCGCTTTGGAAACGATAGTTGTGTAGCTGATTTTTCTTCTCATAATTTAGTTCTCACACAGGCTGAGAATGCCTGGCGAGATTTTCTCAATCAGCGTGCCCGATGGGCATCCAAATGGAACCTTCACAATTCTGTTTTACATGCCTTTCAGGCGGTGATTCCATTTGTGATACAGCTATTTTGGATTGCTAGCTGGGGACTTTTAGGGCTAGGCTGGGAAGGAGTTGTGTGCTTTTTTAGTATTTGGACTGTGAAATTATTGGCAGAAAGACTGGCTTTGGGCAAAGTACTGCGTAGTTTTGAAATCCCTGTTCCCTGGTTTCACTATGTGATGACGAGCTTGGTGCATCCATGGTATATTTTAGCAGTCGGCATCTGGAGTTTCAGCCCCCGGATCCGATGGAAGGGGAGGCTGATCGAGACACCTAAAGTGAAAGTTGAGAGACTATGAGCGAAGACGAATTTGATTTATTGGATGAGTTGTATTTTGTACAGCCATACACCTATCTACAGGATACTCTAGAGTGGGAGTCCGCACGTATACTCACGACTTTGGCCAGTCTCTATGCCAAAGGTTTCATCAAATGTCTGCAAGGTCCAGATGAGGAGAGGTTTGATCAGGTGGATATCTTGAAAGAAGGAGAGAGCTTGCTGTTTTTGGCAACCAAAGAAGGATTGCTGGCACATAATACCCAATAAGTTGATTTCAGAAAACGACAAATACCAACGGAAAGAATTAGAGCTCAAAGCTCTACTGGAAATCACTCAGGCGATCAATGAGAATCAGTCTGAGGCAGTACTGCTTAATATTTTCAAATTTACCTGCCTAGTCCATCTCAATATCAAATCTCTGATATTGTATTTGCAGCAGGAGTCAGGGTTTGAAAAGAAAATATCTCATGGAGTGCGCGGAAATGTGCCGGACCTGATTACAAACAGCCAGATCAAAGACGAAAAGGAAAGCGGGCAGTTGCTGTTGGAGCTAGAGGATGCCTATACTTTTGAAGAGTTGGAGACGTATTTGCCAGTTTATCACAAAGAGAAGATGTTGGCAATTCTTTTTCTAAAAAGGAAAAACGAGGAAGATGAATTGGATCTGGATTTTACTCAGGCATTGACCAATATTCTGGTGGTGGCTTTGGAAAATAAACGATTTGCAAGAAAACAACTGCAACAGGAAGTACTCAATAGAGAAGTGGCGATCGCTTCGCAAGTTCAGAAAATGCTCCTTCCGGATCAGTTGCCAGACGGAGAAGATATTCAGGCCAAAGTGACCTATTTTCCCCATAGCAAAGTAGGAGGAGACTATTACGATTTTGTCCAGTCCACGGATCAAGAAGTCTACTTTTGTGTGGCTGATGTGTCAGGCAAAGGAATTGCCGCTGCACTTCTAATGTCCAATTTTCAGGCGGCGCTGAGGACATTGCTGCGAAGTGATGCGGACCTTCAGACGATTGTACGTCAGCTGAATTATACACTTTTTGAAAACACCAAAGGTGAGCGGTTTATTACGTTCTTCTTGGGGAAATTTGACAGAGTCACCAGGCGACTGGAGTACATCAATGCTGGACACAACCCTCCTGTACTCTGCAAAGAAAAGGAGAATCGTATTGAACTGTTGGAAGCGGGTACGACGATCTTGGGAGCTTTTGAAGAGCTGCCTTTTATGGAAATCGGCCATAGAGAGATACCAGAGTCTTTCAGTATTCAGCTCTATACAGATGGTCTGACTGAGACGATGGATGAAAGCGAAAATGAGTACGGAGAGGAGAGATTGGCTGAATTTGTCCAGAAGAATATGGAGCTGGTGCCAGAGCAATTCCACAGTGAGTTTTTGGATGAATTGAAGACTTTTTCGGGAGAAGTACCGCTGCGAGATGATCTGACTCTGTTTAGTATTAGGTTTTTTTAATTTATGCCTCTTTTTCACAAAACTCCAGCCCTTGCCAAATGGCTTTTCCCTCAGCGGATCTGGGAGGGAGGTGAAAAGAAACTATACTTGACATTTGATGATGGACCTGTGCCGGGAGCTACGGATTATGTGCTCAATGAACTGGCGAAAAGGAAAATGAAAGCCAGTTTTTTTGTCGTAGGAGACAATGTGCGCAAATATCCGGACTTGGCTCGGGATATTCAGGATGAAGGGCATGCCATAGGGAATCATACCTACAATCATCTTTTGGGGATAAAAACTCCAATTGCTGCCTACCTGGCAAATGTCAGAAAATGTGATCAGGTCATCCAAGACACAGTAGGGTGTCGGCCTACTTTATTTCGACCTCCTTATGGATGGATGAAGAGTACTCAGGCGCGAGAAATTGCCAAAACCCATGATGTCATCATGTGGTCTTTGCTGACTGGCGATTATGATCCCGATCTCAGTGCGGAGCATATCGCAGGGGTTTGTAAAAAATATGCGAGGCTGGGTTCTATTGTACTCTTTCATGATCAGGAAAAAACCAGATCCCTATTGCCTCTGCTGTTACCGGACGTTTTAGATTTTATTGGGGATCAGGGTTGGGAAACTAACGTCCTATAGATGGGAGCTTGGTTGCTAATATGCTGTGCCTTGCTGCTAGTTCAGTACCTAGTCTTGATAGGGTGGATCAGTATTGGCTGGAAAAGCCAAGCTATCAATCATTTTGTTGACCCTCCTTCTGTTTCTATTCTTGTGGCGGCCCGGAATGAAGAAGAACATTTGCCTCGATTGTTGGATTCTTTTGCACGGCTTAAGTACCCGTCCAGTAAAATTCAGTTTCTCTTTGTGGATGATCAAAGTACGGACAGTACGTTAGATATTTTGAAGGAGTGGTGCAAGAAAAGAAAAAACGCTAGGGTCATTATTTCTCAAACATCTCATTCTGATTTGCCAACTAACTATAAAGCGAAGGCATTGGCTGAATTATCCGACTTGGCCGATGGAGACTATTTTCTTTTTACAGATGCAGACTGCGTTGTGAATTCAGATTGGATTCAAGGGGTGTTGGCTGGTTTTAGTGAAAAAACCGGAATGGTCGTTGGGGTCACTCAAGTGTGTGGGTCTGGTTTATTACAGAAGTTTCAGGAATTGGATTGGTGGCATACGGAGGGTTTTCTCAAAGTGTCCTCTGACTTAGGGATTCTATCCAGTGGGATGGGAAATAATATGGCTATTAGTCGTAGTGCTTATATTGAGTGTGGAGGATTTCATAGTTTGCCTTTTAGCATGACCGAAGATCTGGAAATCACGAAGGTGATTCAATCCCTAGGCTATGAAATTAGGTGGGAAGTGAGATCGGAAACGAAAGTACAAACCAAAGCTGAGCTCGGTTTAGCCAGACTTCTCAAGCAGAGGAAGCGATGGATGGCTGGAGTCATGACTCTTCCATTCTATTGGAAGCTTGTCTTGGCGATTCAGTTTCTTTATTTTCCGTTTGTCGGGTGGATGATTTATCAGCTTGGGCCTGGGATCCTATTTTTAGCACTTGTTAAATCTGCATTACAGGCATGTTTTCTTAGGCTATTTGCGGGTAAAGCGGGGGTTAAATTATCCTTTACCAGACTGCTGGCTTTTGATTTTTACTTTTTTCCTACCACCTCCCTGACAATTCTTTATTACTTTTGGCCCTCTCCAATACAATGGAAGTCCAGAATATACCCATGAACCTACTAGATACACACGCTCATATCTATTCCAGTAAGTTTGATGCGGATCGAGATCAAGTGATCGCTGAGATCCGGGCCGCAGGAATAGAGAAAATTTTCATGCCCAATGTGGATGTCTCTACGATAGAGGCGATGTTGGATTGCGAAAAACGCTACCCAGATCTTTGCATCCCGATGATGGGACTGCATCCCTGTGATGTAAAAGAGGATTTTGAAAAGCAGCTGGAAGTGATGAGAAACTGGCTCGACCAGAGGCCATTTGCGGCAGTGGGAGAGATTGGGTTGGATTTGTATTGGGACAAGACTTTTTTTGAGCAGCAAAAAAGTGCTCTTAGGACTCAAATTTCCTGGGCGAAAGAAAAGCAACTTCCCATAGTGCTACACTGTCGGGAATCGATGGATGAAACCATTGAGATCATTCGTGAGGAACATGATGGAAAGCTGAGAGGGATTTTTCACTGTTTCAATGGGAATCTGCTTCAAGCTAATCAAATTATTGAAATGGGATTTCTCCTGGGGATCGGGGGAGTCAGTACCTACAAAAATGGAGGTTTGGATCAGGTGCTTCCCCATATCGGGATAGAGAATATGGTTTTGGAAACGGATGCCCCATACTTGTCACCTGTTCCCTTTCGTGGGAAAAGAAATACTCCCGCCTATCTTCCTTATATTGCCGAAAGAGTAGGAGACTTGGTGCACCTGAGCAAGGAGGATGTAGCCAAGCAGACAAAAGAAAATGCTTTGAACCTTTTCAAAGAGTTTAAGCTATGAATTATAAGATCATTAGACTCAATACCCAGATCAAGTCCAGCAGAACTTCGTCCGTATTGATTATTTATACTGGGGGTACTCTAGGGATGGCCTATGATGAAGGAGGCTCTTTGGTGCCATTTAACTTTGGTCAGATTTTGGAAAAAATCCCCATCCTGTCCAATATGGATATTGCGATCACGGTGATCTCTTTTCCGGAGCCTATCGATTCGTCCAATGTATCCATGCACCACTGGAAGGATATGGCCTATATCATCTATGAAAACTACGATAGTTATGATGGTTTTGTAGTGCTACATGGCACGGATACAATGGCATATTCAGCTTCCATGCTCAGCTATATGCTTCATGGCTTGAACAAGCCGGTGATTTTCACAGGGGCTCAGTTGCCGATCTCAGCAATGAGATCAGATGCCAGGGAAAACCTAATGACCAGTCTTGAAATCGCAACGGCCAAAATCGATGATTACCCTATTGTGCCAGAGGTTTGTGTTTTTTTCAATCACATGCTTCTTCGGGGCAATCGTGCCAAAAAAGTGCAGAGCGTGCACTTCGATGCTTTCGAGTCAGAAAACTATCCTAATCTAGCTGAGTCAGGAATCGTCATTGATTACAATACAGCTGCAATCCGCCCTTACGAGTCACACCGAAAATTAGTAAATCTGAATGATCTGGATAATCGTGTGATGGTATTGAAGCTTTTTCCGGGTATCACTGAGAAAGTGATGGATGCCTGCTTTGCCATAGAAGGTCTCAAAGGGGTAGTGTTGGAGACCTATGGGTCAGGAAATAGTCCAAGCGAAGCGTGGTTTATGAAGTCACTCGAAAGGGCCGTGAAGAAAGGATTGATCATTCTCAATGTATCCCAATGCAATGGCGGCCGTGTGATCCAAGGACGCTACGAGACTTCCCGAGAGCTGCTCAACGTAGGAGTGGTCAGTGGTGCTGATATGACAACAGAAGCGGCAGTCACCAAGCTGATGTTTTTGCTTGGTCAGGAGAAAACTACCGAAGAAATTCGGCGAAAACTGACTATTCCTATAGCTGGGGAAATGACTGCTTAGTATAAGGGTTAAAGTGTTGAATTTCATTCTATAAAAAAAACTTTCGAAAGATCTCCCAAAGGAGATCTTTCTAGTTTTATATTTAGGTCAAAACTCTAACCTAATTTTTAAGATGGATTTTTGGAAAAAAATAATTTTTGTTTCGCTTGTAAGCATCTTCTTGGGATGCAGTGTCGATCAATCTGATGAACCGGCTATCGAAGAGGAAGAATTGGTGTTTGTGGAGGAGTTGTTCTCTTTTGGTATAGCTCATCAAACTTCTAACTCTGAATTGGCTTGGGATTGGAAATCATCTTCTCCGTATTTACCTGTACATATTTTGAATCAAGAAGGGAAGGTGGTCAGTGGACAAATTACCCTGCCGTGGTTTACTCAGGGAAATGCATTGAGTGTGGCTGAGCCGCCGGTTTTGGTCGAAAAAGGTTGGGGTCTGGTATTTCGAAATTTCGGAACAGAAAGTCAGGGAGTTAGCAGGCCCTATTTTGCATTATATAATTCTGAGACCAAAAAGCTATTGGTCATGGTGTATAATGCCAAAAACGACTCAGGTAATTATTTGATCTCAAAACTCAGTCTGTCAAACGCGTCAGGGTTCTTGCTGAAAGAGCTGGAGTCTGAGCCATGTGAAATAATTCAATACGATTCTTGGTTCAATATGGAATTTGATCTGGCGGAGGTAGCTATTACACCGGACTTTTCAGAATCTCAAATTCAAATTGAGTCCACAGGTTATCAGCTAGTTACTTTTTCGAATAAGTGATCTGAGGTGAATTCATCTTTCAGGAAGGGATTGTAAGCATTTAAAAACCTGTCAGACCTCAATAATTTTCTCGGTATAGTTTGTCAAAAGAGGGAATATTTACTTCCTTTGCACTCCGATTCGGTACGAGGGTCGGTAGATCAAACACAGAGAGGTGTCCGAGTGGTTGAAGGAGCACGCCTGGAAAGCGTGTATACCCCTAAAGGGTATCGAGGGTTCGAATCCCTTCCTCTCTGCAAGTAAAAACCCTAATTATCTGAAAAAGTGATAGTTAGGGTTTTATTTTTTAAATCAGTAGCGAAATCAGTAGCGAATTCATCCGTTTTTTGATCAAAAAAGAGCTTCAGAATAAATTTTCCAGAAGATAGCCTTTTTCCAACTCGTACTTTCGTACGGTACGAGGGGTACGAGCTGTACGATTCGTACGAATTCATTCATTAAGGCTTTTTAAGCTTGCTGGAAGGCTTTACGGAGAGGGAAAGGTAGTTCTTTGTGGCCGTGTCTTTTAAGTCTTGAAAAACGGACTTAAAATGGGTGGGATTTGAGAATGGGATTAAAATATCCAATAAAAAAAGTAAATTCCAATGCTTTTAATGTTTGAAGCAACTAAAACTTTTCTGTTTCTTTAGAAAAGTACGGAATGTTTTAAGGACCTTTCAAAAACATTTGCAAATAAATAATATCAAATTTACTAGTTGCAGCATGATTCAAATTTTATATGTTGGTCATTTAGTATATTTATGACTATGCTATTAGGGTTTGTTAAATTTGGTGCGGAGGGTAATATAAATGATTCATATGAAAAGGAATACCTCTATTTTAGTCCTCTCAGGTCATTTAGATCATGTAAAAAAGATCAATTCGGTCGGTATGATCCAAGGGAGGGCAATCATAGAATAAAGCAAGGGAAAAAATTTACTGTAATTATCGACGGGGTTGAAGTACCATTTCACGAGATTTTCGACAACTTTCATGTTCAATATCAAGAATATCAAGATCCAATTCCATTCAATATTTGTTCATTATACAATTTGGATTCCGATAAATTAGGCGTATCGTTTGATGTAGATGAAAGAATGTTTTGTGAAAGTCCTAAAGCGCTTATAATTTATAATTGTCATAAATTTTTTCAGACTTTAGATAAGTCTTTAGAAGAAATGGAAGTTGCTTTTAGTAGAAGAAGCGTGGAATACTATGAACATAACCATTTTGATGGTGATTTAACATTGTTTCATAAAGATGCTTTTTTTAAATATCAGAAAGAATACAGAATATTACTTTCAACCTCAGGTGCCGAATCTCTAAAGGTCCCTTTGCCGGGGTTGAAGGATATTTCTATTGTGGTGGATTCGGTTCAGATACCTCGTCTAAAATTCCGACAGGAATAAAAAAAAACTTTTTCATAGGTTTAGAAAATTGATCAAGTTTATCAAATCCCATTTAGCTGGTAGCCACGGCCTTCAAAATCATATCCCGAATAGATAATTTCGTTTCTCTGTTGATTTCATATTTGAGTTTGTCAAACATGGGAGTAAGGATTCGGAGCGAGTAGATCTTTATAACTTCAGTGTCGAACTCTTTGTTTGGTGCTTTTTCTTAATGCTGTGATTCAGGTTCTGTGTTGATCAGCATGCCTAGGCCTCTTTACTTATTGCCTAGGTTCTTATTGCCCTTGCTTGGGTCGTTTAGCTTATCCATGATGGTTTTGGTGAGAATCCTTTGGGTATTGATTTAAGTGATAAAAAACCCTTTTGGATTAGAGTAGGGTGGATTTATGAAATGCCGTTGACTAGGTGTAGTCCTCGATATGTCGGGAGTAACTACATCTTACTATCAATACAATCCTCGAATAGTCGGGATGTATTTTGCTACTTGTCGAAAACATCCTTTTATGGTAGAGCCCTACCAGGTAAGTGATCAAGAAATGCTTTATTTTCTTACTTTTCAGGTAGTAGGGTGGGCAGATGTATTCAACAGGAAAGTTTACTGGGACTTTGTTTTGGAAAACCTTACTTATTGCCGGAGTGAGAAAGGGTTGTATTTATATGGCTATGTAATCATATGCAATCATATTCATTTGGTAGGACAGCAAATAGCTGGCAAGTTGTCGGACTGGATCCGGGATTTCAAGAAGTTCACAAGTAAGAAGTTGTTGAAAATGATCCCTGAGAATCCACAGAAAGCAGGCGAGAATGGATGAAGATGATTTTTTGAGTACCATGCTGAGTTTAATAGGCAATCAGAAGATTTACAATTTAGGACCTATGACAATCATGCGATAGAATTGTATCGGTCAGAAATAATTGAGAGTAGTATGACCTACATTCAAGAGAATGCAGTTAGGGCAGGAATTGTCTAAAACGAGGAAGAATATTTATACTCGAGTGCTAGGAATTATTCTGGTTTGAAGGGTGGGTTTGATAGAAATAGATTATTGGTAGTTAAGGTTTCTAAGTCAATTGCAAATTGGTTATGATATTAGGGTGAAGTTGCAAACTTCACCCAGTCACCACGGTGTTTTGACTACACCCAGAGGGGTTTAAGTAAAAATCACTAATTATTCACAGCGACAAAATAGTCTTTCAAAACACAAAAAATGAAGGGCACGTCTCATTATGTCATTAAAAATCCAAAATTATACAGGCGGTCAAAAAAATATCAGCAGGTAAAATATTCCATAAATCCACTTACTGATTTTAGAATAAAAAGATGGTCCGAAGACTTGAATAATTCCAAAACGTCAATTTTGACATGGATTGGTTTTTAAGTTAGCTTTATTCCTATACCAACGAAATTTAAAAAATGAAAAATGGATGACATTTTAGATTCAGAATTGAAGTATATGGGAATCTTACTAGATAAGCTCAAAGACTCAAAATCACATGCTATCGTTCATTTGGATGCTTGGATATCCAAAAAACATGGCCAGATACTTCCCTATCCAGAAAAGCATATTCACCTGTATTATTTTATGGAAGAGATGGGATTGATTCGTTTGAGACATCAAAATAGAAATGAAATCAATGCAACCATCACCATGCACGGAATGTCTTTTGCCACAATCGAAGATGCAGTAAAGTATCACTCTATAGAAAATGAGAAAAAGAAAAAGTTTTTCGATCTGGAAATCAAAAGAGCTGAGTTGGATATAAGATCTGCAAAGTGGGGGTGGTTGATAGCCGGATTAGCAGGTGCATTTTTGAAGGATGGCTTAACCTGACTTTGGGAATTTTTAAAATAAAATCCCTCCTGGGTAGCATCCCGCAAAGTGTGTAAGTGATAGGAAAAGTTATTCTGGGATTTTCTGGCCCCTTCTAAGGCCAGAGAAAATTGCGGAAGATTTTTACATCTTCGGTGCCGAACTCCTTACTGGATGCTTTTTCTTTTTGTTGTGATTCAGGTTCTGAGGTGATCAGCATCCCAGGGGGTCTTTTTGAAGTTCCTAGATTCTTATTTCCCTTGCTTGGGTCAATTCTCCACCAGTTCCCATATCTCAAATAGATAATAATCGAGCTCTTCCTCTTCATTTACCACTTTTACCAAAACTCTGTTATTAGGTAACGTCAATTGAATCAATCCTGAAGGAATGGTAAGCTCACCAGATAGCTGAATTCCGTTTTTAAAAAGTATTACTCTTTGAAACTCCGGGTCGTTCATCCAAAAAGATTTTTCTTCACTTTTCCTCAATTCGTTCGCCGCTTCAGAGATCTCCTTTATATAGATAAGTCCCAATAAATCGGAGTCAAACTTTAATAGTTCTCGGTTCCGAGAAAAAAGCGGTGGTTTATTCGTAGGTCCCAAATTTGACTCACTTAGCGGTATATCATCCAAAGCTTTAAAAAACTCATGTTTGACTGGGATTCTTTTAATTACATTCCAGTTGATGGCATTATAAACAGTGATTTCATTATCAATTGAAGTTGTAAAATACAAATTGCTATTCCGTGAATCAATGGTGAAAATTGGGTTAATATTCACTGGAAATACCTCATCTTCTATTCCCTGAAAAACTTTTCTGCTTGACAATGGAATTATTGTTTTTATTATTTGACTACCAGCATCATAGTATTCAATCATATCCATCTTTTTAGGGATATCATTAACACCCCTATTATTAAGGTTAGTCCCGTTTACAATAAATGAAATTTGCTCCCCTCTCGTCAATGGAACAAACTTAGACCTTGGTCCAGAATAAATAACAGTTGATGACTTCGGCTCAAATTTTACTTTGCTTATCATTTTGAACTCAGTATCATATTTCACAAGCTCTAGTGAAGTCTGAACAAACACGTCTCCTTCAGGAGAAAACCCCATTGCTAAAGCGGATGACTGATAATCTTCAGGCCCCTCTCCCTCCCTTTTGTGACTATTTAATATTTTACCATTTGAATCAAAAATAGCCAGCTCTATGCCTTCTGACCGTTTATCAATGAATCCAACAAAATGATTAAGTTTCGGATTGTAATCCCTTATACCTACTCCAGCTAAACTCTCTACACGGAATTCTTTTACTTTTTTGAAGGTATATTCCTGCGCCGAAAGCGAGAATGTTAAAAAAATAGCGCTAAGCGAAAGTGCAATTTTCATTAGATTGTTTTTTTTGGGTTTAGTGATTGAAAACAAGTTAATAAAATAGTTTAAAAAGTTGACTTATATTTAATTTCATCTGTTTTCTAATAGACTCGAATTCTTTTTTGGATAATCTTCGTGATTAGTATATTTATTTCATTTATGGAAAAAGAATGGATTAAGGTTTTTTGGCAGTTAAATTTGGTCATATTTTATTAGCCGTTAGTCTTATGTTACTTGCTTATATTAAAATGGCTGAAATTAACGCTCGCTATTCACAAAGTTCGAAAAACGAGCAGTTAGATCGTGGCTAGATCCCATAATGCTCCGCAACTGCCTTTAAAATCATATCTCGCATTGATAATTTTGTTTCTCTGCCAATCTCATATTTTAGTTTGTCAAACATGGGGGTTGGGATTCGGAGAGAGTAGATTTTCACATCTTCAGTATCAAACTCTTTGCTGGAAGTTTTTTCTTTTTGTTGTGATTCAGGTTCTGAGTTGATCAGCATCCCAAGGCCTCTTTTTGGAGTTCCAAGGTTCTTATTTCCCTTGCTTGGATCGTTTAGCTTCTTAGCCATTTTGATTTCAGTTTAGTTTGGTGATAATTTCCTCGACTAGCATTTCGTAATCTTTGGCTCCGTTGGATTCCGGAGCATAATCGAAGATGCTTTGCCCTTGCAGCTGAGCTTCAGCCAAAGCCACATTGATTCGGATTTTGCTTTTGAATACTTTATCCTGGAGATCTTCTGTTAGCTTGTCGACAATGGTTTTGGTGAGGATTCTTTGTGTATTGATTTGGGTGATAAAGACACCACCAATGTCCAGTTTTTCGTTGAGGTTTTCTTTCACTTCCTGGACGATTCCCAATAGCCGGTCTACTCCTTTGTATGCGAAATATTCTCCTTGGAGCGGGAGAAGAATGGTGTCGGAAGCTACCATTGCATTCACTGTCAAGAGTCCTACCGAAGGGGGGCAATCAATTAAGATGTAATCGTAGTTTTGCTTGAGTGGTTTAAGCAGTTTGTTGAGAATTTGCTCTCTTCCTATTTTGGATACAATTTCCATTTCTGCTCCTAAAAGATCAATGGAAGAAGGAACCAAGTCCAGGTTGTCAGAAATGTTCAGGACCGGTAATTTTTTATTTTCCCGGATAGAGTCATAGACCGATTCTTCAGGATCTGCAACTCCCAATCCCTCTGTAAGATTTGCTTGAGAGTCGATATCCAGCAAGAGGACTTTCAGTCCTTTTTTTGCCAGACCAGCTCCGATATTGATGGAGGAAGTAGTTTTACCTGTTCCCCCTTTGTGGTTCATGATGGATATAGTTTTCATTGGCTTGGAGTTTAATCCAAGATACAAAAAAGTATTTAGGCAAAGATGTTTTTATATAAAAATGTAATTATTTTTTATTCAGTTCTGCCTTGAGTTTTTCGATGATTTGGTTCATGGAATCGGCTTGTTCACGATACTGGCTATTCTCGGATGCTAGTTGATTGACTTCCTTTTGAAGCTTTTCAATTTCTGATCGAAGGCTCAATATTAGTTGTTGTTCTTTTACATCCTGGCTTTCACCTATCGGCAAGAACATTTCCCCATCACCAGATTCCAGCCAACTTATATTGACATAATGTTCTCTTTTGAGGAGAATCTTAATTTTTCCAGAGACATTGTTCTTGCCCCTTTCAATATCTGAATAGCCAGCTTGAGTCAACCCAATAGAGGAAGCAAAGTCCACCTGGGTTCTTTTTAAAAATTTTCTAACAATTTTTAACCGCTGATTTTCAGTCATTAATACTATGTGTCAAGATTCAGTTGGTCTAAATGCCGTAGAAAATATCGCAAAACCATATATTTGTATATATAGATATATTCAAACGGAATAGTCCATAGCCCTTTTATAAATCATCCAATTTGGGAGGAAACCTAGGATCGGAATAAGCTCCGATTTATAAGCTCTTAAATCTGCTGAAATAGAATTTGAAGGAAAGCATTATCGGATGTGGGTGAATGATTTCTGCTCCCTATTTTCCTTTTGCAGCTTTTCAATGAATAATTTAAGACAAATATATGTCTATAAATGTATTTTAAAACAGGTTTAATGTGATTTCTATATATCTACATATGTTTATATCTATATATATGGATATAGACTTCGTATTTACTTGTAATCCTGCGTTTTTTTGAATGCTTACCTGGGTATTTAGTCAATTTTTGGGGATTTTGGATACGGGCAAAGATTTGCGAGCGTTGAAGGTTTGGATGTATCATATCCCAAAATGAGGGTTGAGGAACCTTTTGCGTGTTCCATGCAAGTTGTGTATTTGTATAACAAATTCTACCGAATTTCTTTTCCAAACACCGACTTGCCTTTTGTGGGATTCTTGGCAGAATCCTCCCCAAAAGGATTATTCAACCTCGCAACTCGGTTAAATTTTAAAAGACTTATTCATGAGAAAATTCATCGAACAGGATCGAAAAAAAATCATCAACATTTTAGTAGAGTCATTCAAGGGGAATAAATCCGTGGACTTTGTGGTTGGGAAAACCGAAAAAGGAAGGAAAGTTCTCATGGAGTACAGTTTGGAAAACTGTTTGGAGAATGGGGAAGTATTTGTTTCTGATTCCGGTAATTCTTGCGCGTTGATTAAATATTCAGATCAAAAGAGTAAGCCTTTTAAATTATGGGTTTGGGATTTGAAACTGGCTCTTCAAGGAATTGGGATTCCCAAAATTCCCCAAGTTCTCAAACGGGAATCAAGCATCGAAGAAACTCAGCCCAAAGAACCATTTCTCTATGTTTGGTTTATTGGTGTAGATCCAGAAAGCCAGGGAAAAGGGGAGGGATCCAATCTCATGAAGTCAATTCTAGACATGGCCAGAGAAAGGAATTTACCTGTCTGTTTGGAGACATCTACTGAACGCAATTTTAAGTGGTATGAGAATTTAGGATTCTCAGTTTATTCCTCTTCCAGCCAATTTGGCTTCTTGTTTAACTTCTATAGAAAGGATTTGGTATGACAGTATTCGGCACAGATATGCACCTTGTGACGTTTATCTTCGTCGTATGCGAGGTATTATTTTTCGTATCTCAGTTAGTTTTTTACCTACAAAATCCATCTGATAAAAATCGGAAGTATTACCTGATTTTGTTGGGTTTATTGATCATTTACAATGTCACTGGAGGATTGTATCCTGATCCTAATTTGCCATTTTCTGAAAAGGTACAATTGAACCTGGCCTATGGTTCAGGCTTTGTAATGGGAGCTTTTTTTCCATACTATTTTTATCGGGTTTTTGGATTGGATGAATTGAAATGGGATTCCAAAGTAGGCATCTGGATTTTCCTTATCGCTCCTTTTGTTTTGTTCTTTTTGATAGGACTTCCTTTGCTGGATGATCTTCCTTTCACCATTTGGTATGGTTTGGCAATTCCATTGGCCTATGCCATTTATTTAGATGTGAAAATCTTTCTATGCATCAGGAGGAAGTTCAAGGGTACACAAAATCCAGTGGAAGCGATTTTGACTTATGCAGCGATGTGTCCCTGGGTATTGCTTCCTGTTTTTAGCTACATAGATGCCTCTCAACTTTTCGAAGTATTGTGTACCAATATTGGATTTATCATCATCACCTTTTTGTTTATCCGAAATGTCATTTACGAAAACAGAAAGGCTTTCGAAAAATTGAATGGGTTTGATCAGAAAACCCAAATCGATCAAACTGCTTTTTTCAACCAAAGATGCACGGAACTTGGGTTGACCAAAAGAGAATGCGAAGTTGCTGAACAAGCAGCACTGGGTTTGACTAGCAAAGAAATCGCAGATATACTTTTTATTTCAGAAAGAACAGTAAATAAACACCTTCAGGCGATTTACAAGAAGTCTGAAAGCAAAAACAGAGTAGAGTTGATCAACTCATTAAACTCTTATTCATAATTCAAAAATAAGGGTGTAAACCCATCAAGTAGGCATATATGCGTATATAGATATACAGATACGCATATATGCCTATTTATCATTTTTGCGCAGTTCTAGGTATTTTTTTTCACCTAGCGGATCCCATTACTTGCTCAAAATTCAGATCGATGAAAGACAATGCTTCCAATTTGAAATTGGTGGCATTTAGGATTCATCCGAGCCAAGAAGCACAGATAATAGCCGAATCAAAACGTCTCAATATCTCGAAAAGCGAACTGGTCAGAAGGAAACTCAAGGGTTCAGAAGCAAGGATCATTGACACTAACGGAATCTTAAATGCTATTGAGAAAATTGTTTCAGAGCAAGCTAGAGTGAACAATAACATCAATCAATTGGCAAAACATGCCAATACCTACAGGGATAAGATTTCACCTCAGGTATTTAGGGATCATACCGAATTGATGATGAAACATCTAGAATATCGGGATTTCATGAATAAGGTTTTAAAGCAGATCTATCAGATAATCAAATGAGAGTTAAGATTCTTTCCAGTACAAGTTCATTCAATGGTGTGACATACAACACCAACAAAACCCAGAATGAAAAAGGGGAGCTGACCAGACTTCGAAATTTCGGATATCTCCAAGATACAAAGGAGGTAGGTCCTCATGAAGTCAAAAACTATTTGATGGCTCATTCTAACAGGAATTCCATTGTCAAAGACAAGCAATTCCATGCCATGATCAGTTGTAAAGGGAGAGAGTATTCCAAGGAGCAGCTAACCGATATCGCTCATGAGTGGGTAGATAAAATGGGATATGGCAGTAATCCTTTCCTGATTGTTTTTCACAAGGACACCGCAAACAATCATGTTCATATCGTCTCCTCCAGAATTGATAAAGAAGGAAAGAAGATCAACGATTCCTTTGAAAAACTGAGAGCTCAAGAAGTGATCAATGAAATCATGAGACTGAATCCAAAGCATGAAGCTGGAAAGGCTATCGAAAAGCTAAAAGAGTTTCATTTCAGTACAAAGGCTCAAGGAATGATGATTTTGGAGAACCTGGGATTCAAGCTGAGAGAAAAAAATGAACAGTTGGAGTTGATCAAGTATGGCTCAGTTCAAGGGACAATGTCCTTATCAGAGATCAATCAGAAAATCCAATCTTATGAATTGAATAAGTCCAGGGCTTTTCAGCTGAAAGCAATTCTCGACAAATACTCCAAGGTTTATCAAACTAAGCCGATCCCACTTTTTGAGCCAACACATGATGGAAAGAACCAAAAACCAATTGGCTATCGCTCGGATCTAGGAGATTTCCTTAAAGACAAGTTTGGCGTAGAACTGAAATTTCATGGGAAAGAAGGTAAGACTCCTTATGGCTATTCCATCATCGATAATTCCAGCCGGATCATTTTCAAAGGGAGTGAAGTATTTCCATTGAAAAGCTTGATGGAGCAAGAGGGAGAGAGAAAGTCCTACCAATCCAAGGATAAGATAAAAGAGCTGTTGGTTGACAAGATTGGTGGAAAAGTAAAGCTTCAATCCGCGCTAAACGATTTTCCAACAGTTCGAAAAGGAATGGAGTACCATTCACTTCAATTTGAGAATCGAGATGGGAATTCCTATCTGAAAACCTCCCAAGGTGATGTTCCAACCAAAGACATTTTATCGCCAGATCAACAGCTGGCATTAGCTAAATATTTCAGTGAGTCAGGCGATCAATCAAGAACTCAAACTCAGGAGGAATTCGACTTGATCCCAATGCTCAATATCGCTAATGACGTGGATGATGAGGCTGTCCATGGCAGGAGAAGGAACAAGAAACGCAAAGGAGACAATGAAATCACGAGATAAAAATTTTAGCATGATCATACTGTTTGCGAACCAAAAAGGAGGAGTTGGAAAAAGTACACTGGCGGTGCTGTTTTCCAATTTCGCAGTCCAAAAAAGGAATCGAAAAGTGAAGGTTTTTGACATGGACTTTCAGCAGTCTTTGTACAACAAATACCTCAATTCGGATCTGCTGGAGAATGAAAAGCTGTATGAAGTTGAGCTTGCTAATATTCCTGGATTTAAGTCCATCAAAAAGAAAGTAAGCCTATATCCAGCTCAGCTAACAGTCATTGACTTGGCTGGGAAAATGGATGACGATAATCTGATCCAAGTTTTCAAAGAGTCTGAATTGATCATTTGCCCTTTCTGCTATGACGAATATAGCGTGACCAGCACTTTTGAGTTTTGCTACGTGGTCAAAAAGGTGAACCCATCAAGCAAAATCATCTTGATTCCCAATCGGGTCAAATCCTCCGTCAAGTACGAAACGCTGGAATCTGTCAACCAAGCTTTGGGGCAATTTGGAGAACTCAGCTCCCCAGTATCTGACAGAATAGATTTTCAGCGTCTGACCACTTCCTATACGCCTGAAACTTTGGTTCCTATCCTGGATCCAATTTTCAATAAAATTTTTGATGACCACATAGAAACGGAATCTACATGGGAAGCGGAGACTATATAAATAAGTTGGTGCAAGGTGTCCGAGCTGAGATAACTATCGGTGAAAATCATGACGTTTTGCCATCAGTAGCTGAAGAAAATGATAATGTCGACAAGGAAGCATCAGATATCAATAAGCTTTTGGAAAGCATGAGAAAATTTGAAGTGAAAGGGGAATCAAAACGATTGATTCGAATAGATGCTAGAACTGAAGAAGTCTTGAAGCTTCTGAATCCCACTTTTCGAGTGGATGTGACCTCCTTTGTGAATTTTTTATGCTGGGAGTTTTTCAAGGAAAACCCTGAACTGATCAATGAAATAAAACAGTCACTAAATAAGATTTAACGATGACCTGGACAGACTTCTTTCTATACCTAGCCCTATTCTATGTAGTGTATTATGCCGCAAATGTCATAATCGATGTATTGCGCAAGCCTCGAGTTGTAGGAATCCAAGAAGGCGATGCTTACACATTCGAGTCAGATCTAACAGAGTTTGACGAGAAACCTACAGTCATTGAGGATGATGAACCAATAGTTCCGAATCCAGCTAATTCCATTGCAAATAATCCGATCAAGGAAACGGAAGAAGTTGATGGAATAGAAATCAAAGCCGTGAATCCAGGCAAGTCATCTGGAGGAGTGACCAATATCGATTCCTTGTTTGCACTAGCGAAAGAAGGTACAATTGAAATGAAAAAAAGCATCGTGTACTCATGAGAATAGGTCAATATTTTCTAGTCAGCGGTTTTCTATTTCTGCTTTTGTCGTGTTCAGAAAGCATCGCTCAGTCTCCTCCTGGAGTGTCAGAATTCAATAGGGTAGGGGATGATATGGAGAAATTCTACGTCGCACTCTCAAGATTGGCCTTTGTAGTCGGAGCGGTTTCTGGATTGCTCGGAGGTCTTCGAGTCTACAACAATTGGCAGATGGGTCGGCATCATATAGATGTTCAGGTGATCAGCTGGTTTGGAGCATGCTTGTTTCTAGCAACCATTGGGTTTTTTCTGAGCGGACTTTACGGAGTTCCACTTTCCTAAAACTATACAACCAATTCAATATAGTCCATGAAATATTTTCTTACTAAAACCACAAAAATCATGTTCAACAGAACCACAAAAAAGATCTCAAGTGCCTTAGCAATGGCCATTGTTTCAATTTCTGCTCAAGCTCAAGGAGTGCAGGGAATTACAGCAGCAGAATCCTCACTTCTAGCTTATGTAGATCCTGTGGCAAGCCTTTGTCTGGTGATCGGAGCAGTTGTCGGACTTATTGGAGGCATTAGGGTCTACATCAAATGGAATTCCGGAGATCAGGATATCAATAAAGAATTGATGGGCTGGGGCGGTTCCTGTCTGTTTTTAGTGTTGGTCAGCGTGATCATTAAAGCATTTTTCGGAGTCTAATGGCCAAGCAATTTCCGATATATAAGGGGCTTCAAAAACCCCTTATTTATCGTGGATTCCAAGGAAAGTTTATCGGATGGGGCATCGCCTCACTGGTGATTGGAGTCGTGTTGGGAGGACTAATTGGCAGTTTGACCAGCATGGTTTTAGGAGGTGCAATCACCATTTCAGTAGTCGTTTCTGGTCTTTTCATCACTTCCCAGCAACAGAAAAAAGGACTTCACAGCAAAACAAGGTACCTCGGGGTTTTTCAAATCTCGACCTCTTTAAAATCAATCAAATGATGTTCAAGAAGAAAAAGAATGAATTTAAGTTACCCTATTTAGGGATTGAAAATGAGATCAATGGATTCCATTTTCTATTCAATCTGAAGGGTGATTTTGGAGTCACTCTAAAATTGGATAACCCTGTCATTCAATATTCGGCTGATTCATCAAAGTATGATACTTTCCATCAGCTTTATACCAATGTGATCAAAATCCTTGGTGAGGGGCATTTGATTCAAAAGCAGGATATTTTTTCAAGGAAACTTTACTGTGAAAATAGCTCAAAGGAGTACTTACAGAAAAAGTATGACGAGCATTTCCAAGGGCGGGAATATACAGACCTGAAGACCTTTTTGGTAATCACCAAAAGATCAAAAGGCAGATATAGCGAGAAGTCGGTTAATGATTTTATTCAAACACTTGGAAAGATCACAGACCTATTTGGAAGGACAGGTATCAAAGCTGAAACTCTCAATCGAGCGGAAACGGATCGCTATGTCAAGCGAATCCTCAGTATGAATTTTCATCAAGAAGGGATTGTACTGGATAATCTGCTTTCTGAGGAAACTCAAGTAGAAAGTGGGGATAGAGCCTTTCGGTCGATTTCCTTAGTAGATACTGACAAAGTCGAGCTTCCTGAACAGGTTAAGACTCACCTGGAGCGAAATGACAAGGATAGCCTCAAAGGGTTCCCAATTGACAATATGGGTTTCCTGTTCGATATCCCAAATTTCGAAACAGTGGTTTACAATCAGGTCATTGAAATTATTGAGCAGAGGCCAATCCAGACCAAGCTTGAACTCAAGCGTAAACGGCATTCAGGAATACCCGATCCAGCCAATAATTTATGTGTTGAAGATATTGATAGGCTTTTGGAAGATGTGGCAAGGCATAACCAACTTCTAGTCAATTGCCATTTCAACGTGGTTGTTTCCGCTAAAAAGGAGCATATCCAATCGGCTTGTAATTATGTCGAGTCCTCTTTGTTCCAACAAGGAATTGTCGCTAACAAGAACTCGTACAATCAACTGGAACTGTTCAGGACGATCCTTCCCTGCAATACGGCAGAGCTGAAGGTGTACGATTACTTTTTGACCACGTCAGATGCTGCCTTGTGTTTTTTCCTAAAAGAATCACTGAATAAGGATGAGGAAAGCGGTTTTCAGATTCGTTTCACTGATCGTCAAGGAATTCCCTTGAAAATCGATCCAGCTGATTTGCCGATGCAGTTCAATCGGATCAACAACCGAAACAAGTTTGTTCTTGGCCCTTCTGGTTCAGGAAAATCATTCTTCATGAATGCACTCATCGAGCAGTATTGCATGTGGAACAATAGACCAGATCCCAAATGGCTGATGGATGTTGTAATCGTGGATACTGGACATTCCTACTCGGGTTTGTGCCGGTATTACCAGGGGAAATACATCACTTACACCGAGGAAAAGCCAATTACTACCAATCCTTTTGCCATCTCTGAAGAGGAATACAACATTGAGAAAAAGGACTACCTCTTGACGCTTGTCTCACTTCTTTGGAAGACAGCTGAAGGAACAGTTTCTCAGGTTGAGGCAGATGTAATTTCAAATACGATATCAGCGTATTACTCATCCTATTTTTCTGAGTCAGGGAAAATCAATAGACTTTGCTTCAACAGCTTTTATGAGTTCGCGCTGGATAAGATTCCCGAGATAATGGATAGAGAACGAATCAGTTTCGAAATCGATGAGTTCCGATTCGTTCTTAAAAAGTTCTATAAAGGAGGTGAATTCGAAAACCTTCTAAACGAAGAGGTGGACAGCTCCTTATTTACTGAATCCTTTGTGGTATTCGAAATTGATAGCATCAAGGAACACAAGGTGCTTTTTCCAATTGTGACGCTCATCATCATGGATGTATTTATCCAGAAAATGAGATTTCGATTCAAATACCGTAAAGCCCTGATCATTGAAGAGGCTTGGAAGGCAATAGCCTCCCCATTGATGGCAGGCTACATCCTTTATCTCTATAAAACAGTCCGAAAATTCTGGGGAGAAGCAATTGTGGTGACACAGGAGCTTGGTGATATCATCGGCAATGAAGTGGTCAAAGACAGCATCATCAATAATTCAGATACTATTTGCCTTCTGGATCAGACCAAATTCAAAGACAACTATTCCCAGATAGCCTCCTTGCTTTCCATTAATGAAAATGAGCGAAAAAAGATCTTCACCATCAACCAATTGGATAATCAAGATGGACGTGGAAGGTTCAAGGAAGTCTATATCCGAAGAGGTTCTACCGGTGAGGTTTATGGAGTTGAAGTTTCCTTGCACCAATACCTCACATACACGACTGAGAAACCCGAAAAATCTGCTGTAGAAATTTATACAAATGCCTTTGGAGGATACCAAGACGGGTTGGATGCATTTGTTGAAGACTTCGAAGAATCAAAGGTTTCTCTCCACAGCTTTTTTGAAAAAGTAAATAAAAGGGGGATTCCATTTAGAGAAATCATGATGCCTACCAATTACCGCATTGCCTTATGAAATACCTTCAATTCATTCTATTTCTGATTTTTTCAGGGTCTGCTTTTGGACAGGCTGTTTATGTAGATCCAGCCGTTGCATCGGCCACAGCTGCACATTCTGCTGTCATCAATTCTCAGTTGAAGGCTACCAATGAACGATTGACACTTATCGAAAGAGGACAATTGGCCGTGACCGGAAATCTTACCATCGTCAATACGATGCAGGACAAAATCTACAAGGGACTTTCCGAAGTCAGTTCTATTCTGACCAATCTTTCCAATGTAAAAGAAATTGCAAGGATGGCGACGGCTATTTCAGGGGATTTGAATGAAGTGATGGAATTGGCGGGAGAAAATCCGGCTCTACTTCTATTTGCTGAAAAAAACGGTACCATGTTCCAGCAGAGAGCAACCTCTTTGGCTCTGGAGGTAAGCTCATTTGTCCTTAAAGGGGGAGAAAATAACCTGATGGATGCAGGGGAAAGATCGAAGCTGATCAATCAGATCTTGACTGAAATGGTGATCCTGAGATCCCATACCTATGGCATGTATCGCGCCATGTATTTTGCCCAAATGAAGGGTTTCGTCAAAGCCTTAAACCCCTTTCAAGGATATATCAATTTGGATATCCAAGTAGCTCAGGATATCGCCAGAAAAACCAAAATCCTACAACGATGAAGTTCCTTAACATTCTTCTTTTGGTGCTTTTTTTTAACATTGAATTGGGTCATGCCCAGGTGAATGTTGCGTTGCTACATCAGTTGGTCGACGAATCCAAGTCTGAGTACAATCTTCAAAAAGAAGCGAAAGCAAATCAGGGGAAGAATGCTGTTAATGAAGAAGTAAACAAGAATCTGGTGAATTCGGTGAAGGAAAAATACCGAGTTGTTCAGGAACGATTTGCCAAACTGTCCATTGTGATCGATGCATTTGGAATTGTAACAACGGCTGAACCCTTAGTGAACTCAATCATTGATAACCAACAACAGATTGTTTACTACTGCCAGCAAGATCCAAGCTTGTTACTTTTTGCGATAGAAACAGAAAAGCTTTTTGTAGAAAGATCCTATTCCCTGATGAATTATCTCATTGGACTTTCGGCAAGTATCGGAGTAGTCAATCAAATGAAAGTCTCCGAGCGGAGGATTCTTTTTCAGCATATTATTGACGAGTTGAGGGAAATCAATGGAATTTCTTACACCGCTTCAAAGTCTCTGCAGCACCATTTGGAGAGAAGTTTAGGAGTCAATCCTTATCTGGGATATGTGGCCACAGAAATGGCTTTGGTCGAAGAAATTATTCAAAACGCCAAAACCCTAACCCGATGAAAAAGCTCCTTTTCTTTTTGTTGTGTTTCGGTGCATTTCAAGCCAATTCTCAAACAGTAGTTTTTGATCGAAACCATTTTACGATTGTCAATGCAAACGCTGCCATGAGGAATGTCAGCGAAATAGGCTACCACAAAACATTGGATATCATCAAACAAAACACGGATGATATCATTCTCAATTCCTCCGGCTTAGCGATGGTGCAGACCATGATTGTCAATTCCTTGACCCAAGTGAATGAGGGATTTAAAGATGCCATTCAGATTAGAATGATAGGAGAAACGGTTTTGGATATCACTTCGATATCAGCTGAAGCATTTCAATTGGCTTCAGGAAATCCAGTTCTATTCCTTTTTACTGAAGAATATACTTCTCAGGCAAAGACCAAAAGCATCCAACTTGTAACGGAAGTCTCAAGCCTAATCTTAAAGGAAGGGGAAAACCTGCTGATGAATTACAATGTCAGGGACGAACTTCTAAATGACGTACAAAAGGAACTGCAAGTGATTCTTGCATTGGTCATCTCTGCCCGGAATAGCATCTATTGGGCAAAGTCAAATGGTGTGATCAGGTCACTTAATCCCTATCAATCCTACATCAACAAGGATCTAGCACTGATCAACGATATCATCCTCAAACAGAAAATCCTTAACCGATGAAAGCACTACTCACATTTTTGATCTTTAGCTTTTTCTATGTCTCGCTTTTCGGGCAAACTCCAATTCACGATAAGGCCATTGTCGCACAACAGGAAAGAATGGTTTTTAAACAATGGGATGAGGATAAATTCTATCCAGAGCCAAAGCGATTCCTGGGCATACCGACAAACCCTCTTTGGTATTCTACCTGGGCTTTGCATCCTAATTATCCAGACTTGGACAGAAGGCCTCTTTCTCCAGCAGGAGAACAAACCCAAAGACTGGGGTTGGCTGCTGCCATGCAGATTTCATCTGATTATTATAAGCAGCATTCGGATACAATTAAAAACTTGGCAAATGCAGAAATTGCTCGTATTTCTGGTGCTATTTCGGCCACAGATCCCCTTTTTCAGCTCTACTACAAAAAGGAACTCAAGCCATTGGAAAATGCAGAGGAAATAGCTTTTCAGGGAGTTTCTTCCGAAGTGGTGGAGTACATGACGAAGCAGGGTGCTTATCAATGGTATCTCAATAATATGGCTTCGCTCTCAGAGCGCTTTGGTTTTGCAAAAAGTCTGGATATGGAAAGAGGTCAGCGAATCCTGATGTATCACAGAATTATGCTTGAAATGAGAGAAATCCTGGAGAAATGGCAATACAAACTTGATATGTCTGCCAATATGCTGGCCTTTCGAAAACTGAGCAATCGAAAAATTAGCGGTGAAATCACTTTTTCAGAATCACAGGATGAGGTGGACAGAGCTAAAAAAATCGCCAACCAAACACAGATCCTGAAATGAAGAAACTATTCACCGGACTGATTCTATTCCTTGTCTTTTCTATGACGAGCTCTGCCCAGTCTGTCAATCATGACGAATACAAGGAAACGATTAGCTATTTGCAGGGAAACAGCATCTACGACCGTGGAGTGATGACTTTTTTTGAGGAAATGAGGGATTATGGATTTGCCCATTCGGGTCCATTTATGAAAGATGCCCAAACCTTAGCCTGCATTTTCATGCTAATCTTCTTTAGCCTCAAATGCTACGAAATGATGGCAGGGGATAAAAAACTTGAAATCATGCCTCTTTTAAGGCCCTTCGCTTTGGTAATTCTCTTGATGTGGTGGCCTATTTTCTGTCACATAGTAGCATTCCCAACTGATTTGATTGCTACCAAAACGGAAGCACTTTTTGGAACTCAGAATGACACAAACAATGACCTAAGACTGGATCGAGCAGCCTATATGGTGGAAATGGCTGATCAATTGGTCGAATATCAAGCCGTCACCGAAATGGCATCCGAACAGGCAGAGGAATCCGATAAGGATCTTGGGACTGTGGTTGTGGATGGGGTAAAAGGATTTTTCTCTGATCAAATCCTAGCTCCCATTGTCCAAATGCGGATCAGAATGCAAACGAGCCTTCAGCTGCTTGCTACGCAAATCATTGAATTGGTTGCCATCTGGATTTTGAGAATCTGTGTCTATATCATTTTTATGATTCAGATTATCTATTCGACTGTTTTGGTCATCCTTGGTCCATTTTCAGTTGTTGCAAGTATTCTCCCGGCTTTTCGGGATGCCTTTACCACTTGGATCGCCCGTTTTGTTTCGGTTAATCTCTATGTGGGAGTTGCCTATTTGATCCTGTACATCACTGGGAGACTTCAACAATATGCCTTAGAAGTGGAAATCGACAAATACGAATATTTGCTTTCCACCGGAGGCGGAGCGGATAGATTGGAAAAAATGGCATGGCTGGCCTCCAATGGTTTTTTGAGTTTCGGGCTTGTGATAGTTGCCTTTTTTGTCACTGCCATCGCAATTACAACTGTGCCATCGATTTCCACTTGGATCATTTCTACTTCTGGGATCACCTCGGCAGCAACTACCGCTGGAAGGATGAGTTCTTCCACTTCCAAATCTATTTCAAGAGCTAAACTAATCTAACCATGATCATCAAAAACATAGAATCAAAAATCAGGTTGGCAACTTTTCTTTCCATGGGAAGCTTATTGACTTCCATCATCATTTGCGGATTTGTATCGGCTTATGCCTACCAACAAGTTGCGAATGCAAGACAGTCGATTTATATCCTGGATAATGACATTCCCATTTTGGCAAAGCAGACCAATATGCAAATGAACAGGCCGGCAGAGTACAAAGCAGCTGTTGATTTGTTTCATAGCCTCTTTTTCAACCTCACGCCAGACGATAAACATATCGAATATCAGATGGGAAAGGCCATGTACTTCGTGGATGAAACAGGAGTTGGCCAGTACAACAACTTAAAGGAAAAAGGCTATTTCAATTCCATTCTTTCTTCCAGTTCGGTGCTTTCTATACAGACGGATTCTATTGTCATCGATCAAAACCGATTCAGGTACTATGGCAAGCAAAAGATCGATCGAAGAAGTGCCACCATTACCCGCTCGATTATCACTGAAGGAGAATTGATTGATATCCCAAGAAGTGAGAATAATAGTCATGGGGTGTTGATCACCAATTGGAAAACCATAGAAAATAAAGACCTCTCCAATGTTTCGAAAAATACCTTCTAAAGTAAAAGACACGACCGTATTCCGTGAATTTAAAAATGAGTTCTCCCCACAGGTTAAAGCAT
The DNA here is from genome assembly GCF_000429465.1 of Algoriphagus vanfongensis DSM 17529. GTDB lineage: Bacteria > Bacteroidota > Bacteroidia > Cytophagales > Cyclobacteriaceae > Algoriphagus > Algoriphagus vanfongensis. The sequence goes on from NZ_AUBX01000017.1 coordinate 164,714, forward strand.
TTGAGTGCATGACCAAGGCCTTTCTGGATCGGCATTCGAAACTGATTTTTTGCTCCATGATCCTGGTAATTGTGGCCTCGTTTGTCCTCACGTTTTTTGTGATAGAACCTACTTCCAGTAATCAGTCTGAAAGTTTGAAAAACGAAATGAAAACAATCCCAGAGGGCTTAGGTGAGGAATTGTCAGCTTTTCAGAATCTGTCTTCAAGAGCAATTAAAATGGCAGAGTTGAAAACTGAAATAGAGCGGATCATTGGGCAAGACTCCATTTCGAAGGAGGACTCAGCATATCTGGAAAAAGCAATTGAGCAATTGCAATACTTCAACAATCAACCGAAAGAAGATGAACATTAATTTTAAACAGCCAAAGTACATTCTGCCGATTATCATGCTTCCCTTTTTGTGCTTGCTGTTTTACGGCTATAAATCATTCAGCAAGGAAGGCCCTGCAATCCCAATTGAAGGACTTAGTGGGATTCAGCATCAGATAGGTAAGGTATCTGAACAAATTCAAAACAAAGGGATCGATTCCAAGATGCAAGCTTCTAGGGAAGCCTATAGGCGAGGAAATGATGGCTACACGGCCATCAAAGGATTGGAATTGGAAGTTGAAGAATCAAGTCAGATTAAGAGTCTTTATAATGAAGAGGAAAAAAGGCTGCTAGATTCCATTGATAACGCCCTGAAAAATTCTGGATTTTATTCAGGTGATGCGAAAGTTTCCAATCCTATTTCAGCGGTAAATCAAGCTAATTCAAATACACAGGCTTTTTCCAAAGAGGATGAGGAATTACTGAAGGCAATCAACCAATTAGAAGGAAATAAGAAGTCTGCTCCAGCTAACAAATACGAAGATCCAATGGATCTCTTCAAAGCACAAATGGTGCTCATAGATTCCATTTCTAAAGCGAATGATCCTGCCTATCAAGAGCAACAGCAAAAGGAAAAAGAAACGCCGATTCAGGAATCCGAAAAAGAGGTTTATCGAGTTCAAAAGTCCGAAGGAGCGGCAAGCCTTTTCAATACCGTCACCAAAGAAAAGAAGAGGGATTTTATTGAGGCGATTATAGATCAGGACATTAAAAATGGGACGCTTGGTTCCAGGCTAAGAATCCGACTTTTGGATGATATTCTGATTGGGGATGCCATGGTCAGAAAAGGAACTTACCTCTATGCTTTGATTTCTGGCTATGATGCCCAGCGGGTAAAGCTGAGCATTACTTCAGTGATGCTGGGTGATAAAATCTACCCAATCAACCTTTCAATTTATGATGTGGACGGAATGGAAGGATTGTATGTTCCAGCCAGTGCTTTTAGGGAATTCTCCAAGGAACTCGGAAGCAATACTACCGGAGGGATGAACATTTCTATGCAGCAAAACTCAGATGATTTGAGCCAGCTATATATGTCTGCACTTCAAAGAATGTTTACCTCAACTTCCCAGGCTGTTTCTAAAACTATCAAAAAGAATAAGGCCAATATCAAGTATGGAACTTCTGTTTTTCTGATCGATCCGAGCGAGTTGCAGGCAAATGAAAAAATGATCCAAAACCAAAATTGAATCCCTATGAAACTCAGAATAATCATTCTCCTAATCTTGTCTATTTCTTTTTCTGCTTTAGCTCAGCAAAATGGGACTTTGTTGAAGTCACAACTTCCCAAGGTTTATATAGACGAGGATATTTCCCTGCATTTTCTTTCACCTGAACCGATCCAGTACGTGGATATTTCTACCAACAATATGCTTGGGGATATTCCTTTGGAAAATGTGTTTCGGATAAAGGCTGTTCGCGATAGTGTTTCCAACTTAAACGGATACAATAAATCCCTAGGAGTGGTGACGATCATTGGGCAGAAGTTCATTGCCCAATATGATTTGTGGTATGCTCATGATGAACGCCAGCTGAAGACTCAAATTGAAATCCTGCCGATCAATACAAGTCCTTTGGAGGTAGGAGAAATCCCGATGAGTGATCAAGAGCTTCGTTATTTTTCTACTGAGATTTTCAAAGACAAAAAGAAGGATAAAATCACCCAAACCACTGAATATGGAGTGACTGGACAAGTCAATAACATCTACACGATAGATGATTATATCTTTTTGGATATATCCTTTAAGAACAAAACCAACCTAAAGTTTGACCTGGATCAGCTAAGATTCAAGATTGAGGATAAGAGAATTCTCAAAGCAACCAATGTACAATCCATCGAGATAAAACCCGAATACCAATTGTTTTCGACGGAGAGTTTTGATAAAAAATACCGCAATATCTACGCTTTCAAAAAAGTCACTTTTCCTAATTCCAAAGTATTCACCATCGAATTGACAGAGTCTCAGATTAGTGGGAGAGTTCTCAAACTACAGGTGAAATACTCGGATCTTCTAAACGCAGACACGCTCTAAAAAAGATGATATGAATGAGAGAAGGGAATTAAAGAGCCTGCACGGGACTTTCCAATTCGTTGTTTATTTGATGGTGTTTATGGACATTCTCATGTTTGTCTATGCTCCACAGCTGACGGTTTTGGATGGGATCGGAAAGTATTTTTTTCCTCTTTTCGAAAAGCTATTAAATTTTAAAATCTATCAAAATGTATTGCTTGGGAAAATTGCCATTCTGGTAGCAATAGCACTTTCAGCCATTGGTACTGCTGCCAAGAAAAATCTGGATTTAAACCCCAGAAGCCAAATTGTATTTCCAATTACATTAGGCTTCATTCTGTTTTTTGGATCGGTCTACATCTACACTTTAGAGGATTCATTTCTGGTTTTCGATTTGACATCCATGGAGAGCTTAGGTTATATTCTGAGCACTTTGATCGGATCCGTACTCATCCATACTTCTTTGGATAATGTGTCCAAAATGATCAAATCTGGTTTGGGAAAGGACGAATGGAATATCGAGGGTGAATCATTTCTGCAGGACAAAAAGAAGTTGGAGAATCCCTTTTCGGTCAATATCCCAATGAAATTCTATTACAGAGGAAAAGTTCATAAAGGCTGGATCAATTTGGTGAATCCATTTAGAGGGACGTTTGTGATCGGTACACCTGGCTCGGGTAAATCCTTCGGTGTGATCAATCCTTTTATTCGCCAAATGATAGGAAAAGGGTTTACAATGTGCCTGTATGATTTCAAGTTTCCTGATTTGGCACAGATCGCCTATTTCCACTATTTGAAAGCGCAGGACAAAAAGAAAAACTCCAATTTCAAATTCCATGTGATCAATCTGGACGAAGTTGAATACTCCAGAAGGATCAATCCAATCAATAGGAGATATATTAAAACCGTTGCCAATGCTTCCGAAACCGCAGAAGCAATCTTTCAATCACTGCAAAAATCTGATTCCTCAGGAGGAGCAGATCGATTCTTCGAACAATCAGCAATCAATTTTCTCTCGGCCTGTATCTTTTTTGTGTCCAGGTATGAAGACGGGAAGTACTCGACTTTTGCACATGTACTGGATTTCTTGAATCGAGACTATGAGGATATTTTCAATTGTCTGACCAAACATCCTGAGCTAAGATCCATGGTGTCTCCTTTTCGCAGTGCCTATGAAAAGAAGGTGTTCAAACAGCTGGAAGGCCAAGTTGGAACTCTGAAAATTTTCCTCTCTCGGCTGAATACAAAAGAAACCGCTTGGGTATTCAGTGGAGACGATTTTGATCTTAAGATTTCAGACCTGAAGTCTCCATCCATTCTAGTGTTGGCAAACAGCACCGAAACGCAGAGCATCACAGGAACTTGCTACTCGGTGATCATCAATCGGCTAACCCGATTGATCAATACCAAAGGAAATTTGCCAACGGCTTTAATAGCGGATGAAGCACCAACTTTCTATATCCACAAAATCGAAAATCTGATTTCCACAGCCAGAAGTAATAAAGTAGCGGTTTTGCTGGGACTTCAGGAATTGCCACAATTGAACCAGCTACAAGGCAAGGATACCGCTTCGACCATGACTTCGGTGATCGGAAATGTCCTTTGTGGTTCGGTTCGACATAAGGATACTTTGTCCTGGTTGGAAATGATGTTTGGCAAGCGCAAGCAGCTGGGCCAAAGCGTTTCCATCGACCGACACAGAACATCAGTTTCTTACAGTGAAAAATATGAGCCGCTTATTCCTGCCGGAAAAATCGCTTCAATGCATACAGGGGAAATCGCTGGAATCATCGCAACCGAAGGAACCCAGTTTGATGGGAAATATAAAACATCCAATATCCATTGCCGAGTAAATCTTAATATGAAGGAAATCAAGCAGGAAGAAAGCTCCTATCGGACTACTCCTAAATACTATGATTTCAAGGGGAAGAAGGAAGAGATCCTGACCAAGCATTTTGAGAAGATCCATAATCAGGTGACGGAGATTATCGAAAAGCATCGAGAAATGGCACCGGTTGAATAGACTCCTTTACAATGGTTAGAATATCATCGCTCATCTTTTTTCTTTTTGTCGGTCAGGAGGCCTTCCCTCAGTTCAATTCTATTGTATTTCAAAAGGATTTTCCCTACGAGAATGTGATCCAATCCAGCTTGGTTCATTCCGAAATAGAAGAAATTGGCGAAATATATTTGTCAAATGTGGCCAATCCCAAAGAGAAGGAAAGTCGGGTTTTGCTTGCCTCACTTCCTCTGGAAAATTTTTTAATGACTTCATCTTATGGCTACCGATCCGATCCATTTTCGGGAGAAAGAAAATTCCATCGAGGGATTGATTTGAAGGCTAATCGTTCCGAAGTTCTTTCCATGTTGCACGGGAAGGTGATTGGAGTTGGGTATGATCCCTTTCTGGGAAATTTTGTCAAAGTGCGACATGGAAGGTTCGAGGCTGTTTACGGTCATCTATCCTACGTGTCTGTATTGGAGGGCGAAAGTGTTTTACCGGGTTCCGAGCTTGGGATTTCTGGAAGTTCAGGCAAGGCAACAGGGGACCACCTCCATTTGACTATCAAGAAGGGTAATGAATATATCAACCCTGCCATATTCATTCAGATGATATCCAAGTTGTCCACTAAGGATGAGCTAATTCAATTTTTATCAAACCAATAATACCATGAGAAACCAAAATGTACTCCCAATGAAGGATCTGGAAATTTTCGGAATCGTTAAAGACGGAAAATTTACCATTCCAGAAAAAGAGATCCATGCTCTGAAAAATGGCAAAATGACTGATATCGTCGAACTGCGAGATTTGAAAGGGAAGGAGGTTCAGATTGATAGGCTACCGGCGAGGCTTTCCATTGTCAGGGGAGAAGATGGGAACCCATCTTTACGAATTGACCCTGTCTATAGAGAAGCGAACCCCCATCCAGATTTGAGCGAATCAGAACGAAATCAATTGGTCAAAAAGGAATTGGCAAACTTGAAGAAAAGCTACGTGGACAAAGAAGGCAACATACAATCTGAGATTATAGAGTATGACCACAGAACCAAACAATTTCTATCCTACAATCCCAGGGACATCCAAGCTCCCCAACAGGTAAACGGGGAAGAGCTTTCCCCACAGCAAAAGAAAAAATATAAGGAGGGAGATACTGTGACTTTGGAAGATGGAACAGAATTTCAGCTATCCCCATCCTCTCCCAAAGGAATTCGATCTAACAGTAAGGGATTAGTCCTTTCAGTGCTGTTAGATGGAGGTCTTTCCTACTTATTGATCACCGGTGTTGAGAAAATGTTGGGTAAGAAAAGTCAGGAAGAAAAAGCCTACAGCGAGGGTTATTTGCAGGCCGTCAAAGAAGTTCAAAAGCAGGTAGAACGAAGGATTTCCAGAAACCCGAACGATAAAGATGCAGTCAAGGACTTGAATAATATCAAGGAGGAATATTCCAAAATTTCTGCCGACACGAATCTATCTAAGGAAATCAGGGATGATTTTGATATCAATAAAATCAAGCGGCTGAACAGTATCGATACCGAAGAAGGAAGGAATCCAAGAAGGAGAAATGGTGAGCAAGAGAATGACCAGGAACGGGACATTTGATATTTTGACTTATAGGGGCGTTGAAAAGGAAATTCAGCGCCTTTTTTCCAAGCATGCTGTTCAAGATGAGAATGGGCAGATACTATTTGATTTTTTTGATCAAAACGGTGCGCTTGTCGATCAAGAGGTTCTCAGTCTTTATCATAATAAACGAGCTTCCTATGGGATTTCAAGTCTAAATTTTTCCGAGACCACACGCTCGGTTTTTGTCTCGGATTCCTATGCTTCCATGATTTTTTTTGCCAACCAGTTTAGGGCTAGAATTTCATTTGATGAGGCGGGTTTTGTAGTTGTAGGAGCGATGTTTGATGAGTGCCTATTGAAAAATTTATTGGAGGAAATTCCCAAAAACGCCAAGGTAAATACGATTTTCAGTTCCTCGATCCTGGGACGAGTGATGGATTGTAGAGTTCAGGATTTGATCCATGGAAGAAATTGTTCCTACAGGCTGTCAAACGGATCAGTCCATTTGAAGAACCTAAGAACAGGAAAGACTTCAATGGAGCCGATAGCAACTTTCTCCCTGCGGACTTTTTGCATATCCCAAGGGATTTTGCAGAAGGTAAGGACATTCAAACCCAGACAGAAGGGCTTGGAGTCATTTTATCAGGTCAATAAACAGGCTTGTGATGGTTCCAAATAATATGGTTTTGCTATATTTATCGACTTGCGAATCTTAAAAAAGGATTCCTAAACCAAACCAATACCATAATGAAAAAACTGAACAACCTACTACTTTTTGTTTTTGCCGGTCTAGCTTTCGCCTGTTCATCTGAAGATGAAGATCCCAAATTGGTGGAGAAAAATGTCACCATAGAAGTTGAAATGGGAGGGGACTATTCTGATTATCTGGTGACTTTTTCTGTTCATAGTATGCTGGCTGGAACATCCACTTTTGTCGCTCCGGTGTTGGGAGAGCCAAGTGATTTGGATTGGACTCAGGTGGTGGAGCAGGGGAATACCTACACGTTGACTTTAGAGCCTGAGTCGTCTTCCTTATCGGCAAGGTCTTCAGTTCCTATCCATAGCCTTGGCTTTGTTTTCAATGCTATTCATTTGGGAGGGGAAACGGATGATTCGTTTCAGGCACTTTCAGCTAGCGTCAATATTTTGACTGATGGGGTAGTCTATCGACAATTTAAATATGAGGCTTTGCCTCCAGGAGAGGTGTCAGTGCCACTTGCTGAGGAGATAAATTTTCAATAGTTTAGTAAAGGATATGTCAGTCTGTAAAAATAAAGAGGGTGGGCAAATAAAACTTTAATTATGTCTATTATAGGAGGGTTGATTACTCTTTAAAGGCAGCCTCTGGAGGTGCCAAGGCTATCGAGAAAAAAAATAGAGATCAAAAAGATGATTGATAGTATAATCGGTTCGGTTTTCTTCGAATTTATTGGAGCCTTGACAAAATGGGTTGGATATGCCGTACTTCACAAAGTAAGGGGGAAAGAGGTTATAAGTTTTAAGGAAATGTGGGACGGAAAAAGAGGAAGCCAGAAATCGGAATTCATCATGCATGGTTTTTCGAATATCGTTCTTGGTCTTATAGTGGTAGTTGGTTTTTTCGTTCTGATTATAAAGTTGACCTAACGACACTATCTTGAAATAAAAGCCCGGTGCCTGGCTTTTTGCTTATAATGCTGTTACGCATGAAGAAAATGTTTTTTTAAGAGCTTCAAGGCCTAATGTTTATCTGGCTTTTTACCGATAAACTCAATGCCACATTCCGGTTTTTGTCCAATTGTATGCACAAAGGTCGGACGGCCTGTTAGCTTCAAAAAATTGGGGCTTTTAGCAGAATTTTCTAAAAACAGGGTTTCCTACGGACTGCCTCCCAGTTTTTTAATTCTAATTTTTTATCACTTTCCAGACCGTCCTAAATGACCTGCATAAATTTTAACTAAAACCAAAATAGTATGGCATTCTCAAAAAAGTACATCGGTAAAGGAAAGCAAGTAGAAAACATGGACATCGTGGAAGTGAGCCTTAATATGGCTGAGCTTCAAAGCCACACCTTCGAATACGAAGGAGAAACCTACGTCAAGTTCAATGTTGCCAAACTGAAAGAACCAGATCAGTATGGCAAGACACACACTGTTTACGTTTCTATCAAAGAACTGGATACTGATGAATCTTGAATTAAAAGCCCTTCGGGGCTTTTAATCTGTCAACCGAAGTGAATTTGCATTATTATAAAACCAGTTTATCAATTTTTTTTTGATTTGCCTCAGAACTACTTCCGTTGAATATTGATTACATTTTAAGGAATCAAGGCTTAATGTTTTTTTTGCCTTATTTTTAAGTCATGAACATTCTTTATCCCCGAACTGATTTTCTTAAAAGCTTATTTCCAGATATAGATATTACTAATGATGAGCAGCTTATCCATGCAATAAAAGCATCTTTAACTCATGGGCAGTTTTCTCCAAAAGTTGAGCTGAAGAAAGATTTTGTTTCAGTGACTCTTCCCAAGGAACTTTTGACAGAGGATCCAAAAGAATTTTTTAAGGCGACCAACTTATGTGCTAAAGGAAAGTTTTCCGAAGCGAGGCCTCTTTTTGAGAAGCTTATTGAGAAACACCCTGGGATCAGTGAATATTATAGAAACCTTGCTCAAACCTTCGAGGAGGAAGGGAATCATGAAAAAGCAATCGATTTACTGATTGATGCCTTGAAATGGGATCCTAAAAATCATTGGGCATTGATTCTGATGGGTAATATCTATGCTAGGAATTTTGATGATACTGAAACTGCATTGACATATTACGATCAAGTAGTAGAGGCAGATCCAACAAACTTTATTGCATTCAATAATATCGGAGGGGCATTCTTGCAAGCGGGGAAGCCCGATTTAGCTAAAATTTACCTTGAGAAGGCTTATCATGCGAATAGGCAATATCCAAATACTTCTTATGCGCTTGGTCTGTTGGCCGAGATGGAAAATGATTTTTTGAACGCTTTTAAATATTCTTTAGAGTGTCTAAAAGATTCTTCTGATAAAAGTCATCCTGTCTATAAAAACGCATTGAATCAGGCGTTGAAATCGGCACAGAAAATTTCTGATTCGGATTCAGGAAAAGAAGAACTGGTTGATTTCATAAATCAATTGGAGTCAATGACCGGGAAAGAAATCAGAATTGAGAAAGATGATTCCATCCCGACTGCGGCTACGGTTCAAATTGCTGAAAATCACGATAGACCGTACCATTTGGTGAAATTCAAACCTTCATCTGGAGTTGATCATCTGATTCTTCATGAATTGGTCCATGTTCTCTATTACCATCAGGCTAGGGAAATTCAAGAGAACCAGCTTTTCATTGTGGAAGGTTCTTCAGAGAAAAAATTCATTTCTGGCTATGCCAAAGACATCAGAAAACTAGAAAAAGACGGAATCCCTGCAGGTCAGATTTCATCATTCATGAAACAACTGTTTGAAGGAATCATGAGACAGGTTTTTAATGCCCCGGTTGATTTGTTTATCGAGGATTATATCCATAATAATTTCCCTGCATTAAAAGCCCAGCAATTCCTTTCTCTATATAAACTGAATACTGAAGCCCACCAAGCGGTTTCAAATCCAAGAGCCGTTGAATTGGTTCCGAACAGGATCTTAAGCCACAGTAAAATATTCAATGTTTTAGGGGCAAGACATGCGGATGAATTGTTTGGTTTATCTTTTGAATCCCAATACGATATCAGTCCTTCAGAAAAAGTACTGATTGATAAATTCTGGGATGAATTCATTGAGTATAGGGATGATAGACAACCTGGGGAGGAATATGAATTGATCCAACATTGGGGAGAGGATTTAAAACTGGATGAATACTTCAAATTACAACCAGAGGAGAGTTATAGGAAGAAAAAGGAAAAAAGTCCAGAAGAGGTTTTAAATGCTATTGAAGAAGATCCTTTTCAATTATCTGATTCTTCTGAAGATGAAGAAGCGGAGATGGCCAAATTTCAAAAAAGCCATGAAGGGAAAGATCTGAATATGGCTGTTGCCTTTTATATGATTGGGGCACTTGAACAATTGTCCAAAAAACCAAAAGAGGAGGTACGGGATATTGCCTTTGAAATAGCCATGTTGGGCAGGTCGGGAATTTCCCCGGAACAAAAAGGGTATCGGGTAAATAAACTTCCGGGTATATCATTTTCAGGTTATAGGCTTTTGGCGTATTATTATGTTAGTTGGGCAATTGCTATTCCTGAAATGCTTTCCCAACTTCAAATGCCTTTTGATAAAGAATATAGGTTGGCCAAAACCCTATCGAAACACTAAGAAAAACAATTGGAAAAATTAAGAGATATTATTCGTAAACCTGATTTTCAAGCTGAGAAATTCGAGGGGTATTTAGTTGATGAATTTCAGTTTCAGAGACTGTTCTTTTTGGAAAATCGGGAATTGAAGCTCGTTTATGAAGAGATCAATGATTTTTTATATGACAATGGATACGATAAAGTGGATTTTTCATCCCTTTCAGAGCAGGAGCCTCTTGACTTAGGAGAGCTTTCATTATCACTTCATCCATTTGTAAATCAAGAATCCCGGAGGGTTGTTTTGACCATAAAAAGATTTGACCCTTGGGACAATCCTGTAGACAGGGTGTTAGTGGAGCTAAAAAAATTCAGAGATGCAAGGGATTGGAGCCAATTTCATAATTCCAAAGATCTTTCCTTGGCTTTGAGTATTGAAGCCTCAGAACTATTGGAGCTTTTTCTTTGGAAAGACAAGGAAGGGGCTGATCCCGAAAAGTTAAAAGAGGAACTGGCAGATGTTTTTTTATATGGACTATTGCTAATGGAAAAGCATGGACTTGATTTTGAGGATATTTTGATGGCAAAAATAAAATCAAACGATGAAAAGTATCCTGTTTCCAAAGCCAAAGGAACAGCAAAAAAGTATGATGAATTATGAGTGAAGCTAAGTCTTACTCTTTGATTGATATTAAAGATTTTGATAAGGTGCAATCAGTAGTGAAAAAGTATTCACTCCTGGATTCGAATTGGCCTGTGGTTTACTTTTTAAGAAATAGAACGAATGGCTATGTAGGGGAAACTGCCAATGTGATCAGCCGACTCAAGAATCATGGGAACCATGTAATGAAAAAGGATCTCAAGGCGATCACTATTATTCTAAGTGACCGGTTTAATAAATCTGCCACTTTGGATTTGGAAGCCCAATTAATCAGGTATTTACAGGCAGATGGAAAATTCACTTTGTTAAATGCTCTGCCAGGTCAGACCCGTCATAATTACTTTCAAAAGAAGGAATTATATGAAAAGATTTTTGAAGACATCTGGCAAGAGTTCAGGGAAAAAAAAATAGCCAAAAAGACCATTAATCAGATTACCAATAGCAATCTGTTTAAGTATTCTCCATACAAAGAATTAACTGAGACACAACTGCAGGCTATTTCTGAAATCCTGGATTTCCTTTTGGATGATTCCTTGAAGGTAATGGTCATTGAAGGGGGAGCAGGTACAGGAAAATCGGTGATTTCATCCTACTTATTTAAATTGTTGAATTCTGATTTAACTGAATATGAGGAGGAGGATCTTTCGGAGGAGTTTGTAAATGTTTTAGAGAAAGTTAGGAGGTTGAAGGAAAGAAGAACCATCAATTCCAAGGCTCTGGCCATTTCTATGACTTCTTTTCGAACGACTATGGGGAAGGTGTTTTCAACTGTTCCAGGTCTAAACAAAGAAATGGTGATTTCTTTGAGTAATCTGGGGGATTTAAGCTATGATTTGATAGTGGTGGACGAAGCCCATCGATTGAAGCAGCGTAAGAATTTGGCTTATCATAAGAACTTTGATGAACCTGCAAAGAAATTGAATCTGGATCCTGCTACCACCAATGAAATGGAGTGGGTCTTACTTCGGTCCAAAAAAGCTGTGTTTTTTTATGATCAATTTCAGTCTATCAGACCAACTGATATCGATGATGAACTTTTCATATCCCTAAAAGGCAAGCCTGAAACTAAAGTGTTTCATTTAAAGGAACAGTTGCGCTCAGAGGGTGGAACTGCATTTTCTGAATTTTTAGGAAATATGTTTTCTAAACAATTAAGACTTAATGAGAAATTCATCTTGCCCAAAGGGAGCGGGTTTGAATTCTTATATTTTGATTCTTTGAAAGAAATGAGGGAGAGAATCCTCGATAAGGATCATGAAATTGGATTGTCGCGGTTGATTGCAGGGTTTTCATGGAATTGGAAAACGAAAAAAAAGGGAGCTACGGAAACTTTCGATATTGAAATTGATGGGATTCAATTGAAATGGAACAGCGATAAGCCCGATTGGATAAACTATAAAGAATCCAATTCTGAAGTGGGTTCAATCCATAAAACACAAGGGTATGATTTGAATTATTGTGGGATCATATTCGGGAAAGAGATCGATTATGATTGGGGAGCTAAAAAGTTTATCATCAACAAGAAGGAGTATAAGGATGTAAATGGGAAAAAGGGAGTGAAAAGTGATGAGCATCTACTAAATTATTTGTTGAATATCTATAAAACCAGCATCTTAAGGGGAATAAAAGGATGTTATGTTTTTGCGGTTAATCCCGGGATGAAACAATTTTTAAAAGCGCATGTGATTTCTTTTAACCTATAACCTATGATCGTTTATAAAGCGACCAAAAAGCAATTTTTGGATGATGTCTACAATGCCTGTATAGAAGATATTATTTCTGAATCTGTAGAAAGAAACTTATTTAAGAAGGTAGGAGAGTCTGAGTTTACTTCTTGGTCTAATTCACTACCTCAGGTGGAACTGATTCTTCGGGATGAAGATATTCCTGAAGATGCCGGTGTAGCAATTGAATACAATATTCCAAGAACCCAAAATAGAATTGACTTTATTATTACAGGCCAGGATGAAAATGGTCGGGATAATGTCATCTTAATTGAGTTGAAGCAGTGGTCAAAAATTGAACTGACTAATAAGGATGCTATGGTCAGAACCCGCTATAAAAGTGGGAATGAGGAGACAGTTCACCCTAGTTATCAGGCTTGGTCTTATTCCATGCTCCTCAAGGGATTTAATGTAGCAGTTTATGAAGGTGAGATTGATTTAAGACCTTGTGCTTACTTACATAATTATACCGATGACGGTATTATCTCCCATGAATTCTACAAAGAACATATTGCCAATGCTCCGATTTTCTGTAAAAATGATAAACGGGATTTTCGGGAATTCATTAAGAAATTCATTAAATACGGAGACAAAAAAGACCTCATTCTTACAATCGAAAACGGGGAACTCCGCCCTTCAAAAAAACTGGCTGATTCCATGGTTGGATTGATCAAAGGGAATCAGGAGTTCACCTTAATTGATACACAAAAGGAGGTGTTTGAGACAGCAAAGGATCTGGCAGTTCGATCCAAGAATGGTCAAAAACATGTGTTGATTGTGGAAGGAGGTCCGGGAACAGGTAAATCAGTCATTGCAGTGAACCTGTTGGTGGCATTGACGAAAAAAGGACAAATAGCACAGTATGTCACTAAAAACTCGGCACCAAGGGTAGTTTATGAATCCAAACTAACCGGTACCATCAAGAAAACTCAGTTTTCCAATTTCTTTACGGGTTCTGGCTCTTTCTTAAACACCAAAAAGAATTCATATGATGCCCTGATAGTTGATGAAGCACATCGACTGAATGAGAAATCAGGACTCTTTTCCAACTTAGGAGAAAATCAGGTAAAGGAGATCATACAATCTGCATTATGCAGTATTTTCTTTATCGATGAAGCTCAAAAAGTACATATCAAAGATATAGGGACTAAAGCTGAAATAAAGGCTTGGGCAGAAGGAGAGGGGGCCTTGGTTCAGGAAATGGAACTCACTTCCCAGTTTAGATGTGCAGGTTCAGATGGATATTTGGCATGGTTGGATAATACCCTTCAGATTAAAGATACCGCCAATGTGGTCTTGGAGAAGTCAGAATACGATTTCCGAATTTACGAGGATCCTCGGGAAATGCGAGAAGAGATTTACAGACTCAATAAGGTGAATAACTCGGCCAGGATGGTAGCTGGGTATTGTTGGGATTGGAACAGTAAAAAAGATGCTGAAGCGATGGATATCGTAATTCCAGAACATGATTTTCAAGCTCAATGGAATCTGGGCTCAGATGGCATGCTTTGGATTGTCAAGCCTGAGTCGGTGACAGAAATAGGCTGTATTCATACTTGTCAAGGCCTTGAGGTAGATTATATAGGAGTGATAATAGGGGAAGATATGGTTTGTAGAGAGGGGCAAATTTTAGTTGATCCTAGAAAAAGATCAAGAATGGACCAATCAATTAAAGGCTACAAAAGTTTAATGAAAGTTACCCCTCAGGAAACAAAGAAGATGCTCAAAGAAATTATAAAAAATACCTATAGAACCTTGATGTCAAGAGGGATGAAGGGATGCTTTGTGTATGTTCAAGACCCTGAATTAGCGACATATTTAAAAGAGCGGATAAAATAGAGTAATAGTTAAATGGATAACAGCTACCAATACAGATTGTCGGCAAATAAGAAGCATCAAATTGCTCAAAATCTAATAAATATTTTAGAAAAAGATGAAGCCATTACTTCTGAGACTAAAAGGTTTATTAGCGATTGGATTCTTACTCCCCCAAACGAAAAGAGAAAAGCTTTTTTTGATGTTTGGGAAATTGTGTTAAAAAATTATTTGCCTTCATCAAGACCTATTTTATTTAGATCTTTCAAAGGAAAGCTTATAAATGGGAGAATTTCAAGTTTTACAGGCCGAATTGAGTGTGCTAAACGGTTTAGTAATGGAAGAGGGTCATTATTAATCTGCGATACGAAAGAAACCTTAAAATTTGATGAGAAATATGGTGAGCCTGGTGGATTTAGATATTCATTTTATCCTATTGTAGATGTTTTAAATAAAGCAAAGAATGATGGGGGATGGGGTTTTTCTTCTATGATTTTGAATGACCACATTGGAGAGGATGAATATATCATGAGGATTGAATTAAATAATATGTATCATTTAAAATGGAGGGGCTAGAAATTAATTAGAAATGAAACTTACAAATTACAGGCATGTGATCACTTATTTCAAGCCAAACTTCTTGATGACCAATTTCTAAGTGATTTATTTTTTGAAAATTTTTAGACCCGAAAATATAGTCGATATGATAAGGTTTTTCTAACCTCCTTTGAAGGTAGAGGGTTGGTGTTTTTTCTTCACCTTGGGGTTCGCCAAAAAAAATGTGATATAAACTTTCAATCCCTATTTCTTCGAGCTCTCTTATAACATCAGAGTGGTTCCACCAACGATCCCATTGATCCCAAATCTTATTGCTATTAAAATCTCCTGCTATGATTATATTAGAAAATTGGGATTTATTTATTTGTAAATATTTCCAAAACTGACCCATATATCCAAAATTGGGCGAATTATTATAATGAGTCCAAACCCCTAAAAGGTTGAATTTTTGGTTTATTCTGCAGGGTAAAAAGTGTTTTACTGAATGGTCTAAATATTCATTTGACCAATAAAGTTTTTCAATTGTTATTTCCTTCTTGGCAAAAATTGCTAGTCCTTTGTTTTTGTTATTCCCAATCCAAAGATAGTTACTTGCCCATTCTTTGTATTCTTTATGGCTGGTCTCTTCGGGGTTTTCACATTCTTGAATGATATAAATGTCAGCATTTAGTTTGGTAATAAATTGAAACTTCTTCCGAAATGCTCCATTACAATTCCAGGATACAATTCTCATTTTAGGATTTATTTGGTTGTCTAAAATATCTTGTCTAAATGATTTGAGGGAAAATTAATATTCAATTTTCTCATTAAACATCCTTTTCTTTTTTTATTTAGAAAAAAATCAAGGTTTTTATGATAGGAGAATAGTTGTCGGTTTTAAATATTTATGGAACCAATTTACCTTTTTCGCTTCTGAAGCGGCCAATAGACTACCGCATAAACACGGCCTTCCCACAACCTTTCATTTATTCAGTTTCCAATTGGCCTTGATCGCTCAAAAGCTGGGAGTAGCACCATAATTAATTTCTAACTCCTAACCGTTATTATTATGGAAACGATCAAAACCACATCCCAAGTCGCAGAAATCGAGCTAGTTTACAGACCAAAAATTGATGTTCAAAAAGCTCGAAAAGTGAGTAGTTCTAACTGTGCATATCAGATTTTCAAGGAAGTATGGGGAGAGGATAAAATCCAGTTTATTGAATCTTTTAAAATCATTTTGCTAAACAGAGGAAATAGAGTTCTAGGAGTTGTTGAAATATCAACCGGAGGAACCGCTGGAACCGTGGTGGATCCAAAGTTAGTTTTTGCAGCAGCATTAAAAAGTAACTGCCAGTCTGTAATTCTCGGACATAATCATCCGAGTGGTAATCTGGTTCCGAGTGTCCAAGATCAAAGATTGACCAAACGCTTGGTTGAAGCTGGTAAATTTTTAGATCTACCAGTTCTGGATCATATCATCGTAACTAGTGAAGGATATTTCTCTTTCGCTGATGAAGGGAAGCTTTAGGCTTCCTTTTTTTGCAATTGGTCCAACTGGATTTTTTCTAGTAAAATGATTTGAGGATCAGTTGGAAATAAGTTTGATGCTGGAAAAATACTCTCAGCAAAAGAAAAGTAATTGATGAATTATGGTTTTATATAAAATTGTAAAAGTGTTTTTAATTTTTAGAAATCAATTAAGCATACTCGGATCTATAGTTTTGTCTATATTGGAAGCGAAGTATTGATTGAGGATTTTTTCCATTTCCACTCTTGGTTTGGTAAGGTTAGAGTGTTTGGATGCACCGTCCAAACTGAAAACACTATCATTTAAATGAGCATTAATTTGTGCAAGAGTAGGATAAAGATCGCTACCGTAAAGCCAGTCAATCGCTAACAAAATCTGGTTCATATACCCGGTAGTGCTTCGATCTCCATCTGTTGGGAGGAAGTGAATTTCGTTCATGAGCCAGTCAATTTGTTCCTGAGTAGGATGCATCCCCTCAGATGCCAGCTGAATTTGCAATTCCTCGTTAATTTTCTCTCGGATATTCGGCAAGTCTTTGGCTGTGAGGTTTTCCAAAATCAGGGAATAGTGGGTTTTTGGATTGTAAAGCAACCAATTTTTTCTTCGCTCGATATAAAAAACTGTAGCATTCCACTTTCCCAAGATTGCTGTATTTTCAGTCGAACTGGTAAGGGTGATGTACTTTTTGATTAGTTTTTCCAGCTTTTTGCTGACGTAAATGGCTGTTGACATGGCGAAATGGTAAAGGCTATAAAGGTGAGAAATTTAAGAGGATATTTGAATTTGGGGCTTTCCTTCGGACAGGCTATTCACTCCCAATCTTTCTATTTTGATGAGAAAGGATTTCCGCTTCTATCCTTAAGCCATTCCTCCGTGTAAACCACTCCATTCCTTGCCCACCGTTCGCACCATTTTTCAAATGACTGCTCACTTTGCTTCAGTCTTGGAAAGGTTTCCTACTCCCCACGGCCTCACATTCAATCCGCTTTACTTTCCTTGTTCCGTCGAGCCTGGAATAAGGAAAGCCGCTCCTCGAATAAGTGGCCCATTCCTCCATTAGGGGGGCAAGCCATTTTTCGCTTTTCCGGTCTTTCCGTCAGGGAGCGTTTTTCTTCCGAGTGGGTTGCCTGATACGTTCCGGTTTTTAACTGGTGTTACACCGTCCAACTAAGCAAAGGTGAAAACCTGATTCTGGAATCGTCAAAAATCCGCTTCGCCCTTCCGCAAAATGACGGTCTCCTACGGAAGCCTCCGACATTTTTCTTCAGGTTTTTGACTTATCCATCTTCAGCTTTTCCAGAAAACGCTTGTCGGTCGGTACCTCAACACCAGTGGATTAAAAAAAATGTCACTACTCAGCCAAATATCCCCACTCTCCCAGAAAAACCAAACTCCCCTGACTCCAGGGAAAAGCTCTGTATTTGTCGGGTCGATGTTCCTAACATCCTTGGATATGATAGGCGATTCTTTGGCTCTAGCTGGCTCTTTTTAACAATAAAACAAAATCAATATGACAGCTTGGGAAAACTTCAACAAACTAGCGGAAACGGTAACGAATGAAATCATCGAAGGAATCCAAAATGAAAATCTCACTTGGGAACAAGTTTGGGATCCAAAAAATGCCCCAAAAAACTATGCTTCAAATCGTCCTTATTTGGGGTTCAATGCGCTTTGGTTAGCTTGGGTGACTATATCCAAGAAATTCAACTATCCCTACTTTCTGACTTTCAAACAAGCGAAACAGCTTGGAGGAACTATCAGAAAGGGCCAAAAAGGGACTAAAGTGGTATTCTGGAAGATCTCCAAATACGTAAAAGGCCAAACCAGAAATGAAGCTGGAGAAGAGGAAGATCTATATGGAAGAAAGTTTACTCCATTTATCTGGACAGTTTTCAACATCGACCAAATTGAAGGAATTGAATTTGCCATTAATGAAGCTTCTGAGAGGTTATTCACTCCAATTGAATCTTGTGAGCAGATTATTTCAGGATTTTCAGATTGTCCCAAAATTGTTCATTCTGGCGATGAAGCCTTTTACAGTCCTTCAGCTGATTATATCAATATGCCGAACAAGGAATCATTTAAAGGGGATGAACAATACTATTCTGTTTTATTTCATGAGGCAGTTCACTCAACCGGCCATACAAGCAGATTGGGCAGGTTTGACGAAAGACCTGCTTTGGTAGGATTTGGCTCTGTTGAATATTCAAAAGAAGAGTTGATTGCGGAAATGGGAGCTAGTTTCTTAAATGCTTATACTGGAATCAAAGATGCCAACTTCAAAAATTCCCTGGCTTACCTGAAAGGTTGGATGAAGCCGTTACAAGATGATCCAAAAATTCTCATCTATGCAGCCCAAAAAGCTCATCAAGCTGCAAATTATATTCTGGGAATTGAAATACAAGGGGAGGAGTAATCTTCCCTTTTTTTGTCAAAAAGTATTTTTGTAGTTTGAACTGTGGTTATTTAAAACCGTTAGATCTGAAATGATGGAATCCGTACTAATTGTTACTTTATTACTTGGACTAGGGTTCTTGCTATCCTTGGTTCAGGAAGCACATTTGAAAAAGCCTTTTCTTTCTAAAAAGGGATTTCGGTTGGTCAGTTTTGCTTCATTCTGCTTATTCCTACTCGGATCTTTTGCTTCACTGAAGTTCCTTTTTGGAAACTAGAGCTTATCCAGAATTTCCCGAATTAGTTGCTCTTTGTCTAGCTCTTTTTTTCTTTTCGACCGCAAGCTGACTATATAGATTATCCAAATTCCCCAAGCAACAGCAAAAGGAGGAAAGGGATTTTCCGCGCCTAATGCCCCGATCATGGCAAAAAAGCTAATGAAAACGGTTCCTAAAAATTTGATTACTGACCACATAAGCAAATGGTTTTGTGAATAACTAATATACTAATTTGCTATTTGTCATCAAAATAGGTGAGTAATATTCGTATTGGGCTATAATAGGACAAATCTATATCTTCCAAATAGCACGTAACTCTATCTTCAAATTAGCAGTGCTATAAAGGCTTAATATTTTCCTGCAATAGCCTTGCACAACTTTATTTTATAGCTTTGTAAATATGAAACGGCTTGGAAGTAATTCATTTATTGTGCTACTCCTTTTGGGGATGTTGTCGATGAATTTGGATTTATGCTGTCAGATACAAAAGCTTCCCTTCTTGTTTTCACATTTTGGAGAGCATCAGAAGGAGCATGGTGATTCAGTATTAGACTTCGTCGTTGAAGATTACATAGATCACGGGAATGATAATACAGGTCATGACGAAGAAAATCATGAGAATTTACCATTTCACGGAAATCATACCTGTTCCCACCCTTCAATCTATTTCTCCTCCATTGCTGAATTTGTAGTACCTCAGTCTTTTACTGAGAAGGTACAAGCAGAAAGCTATTATAATTTCCTTTTTACCTCACCGGTTTTAGGTGAACTTTTTCAGCCTCCTCGGGGCTAATTCCCTCATTTCATTTCGTAGCAATTTATCCTGATCAGAATACTTGATATTCCTGTTTAGGATTGCTGTGAGTGCTTTTTTCTTTGGGCAAATCTGCCCACTTCCATTTTAATTCATAAAACTTAATTCCTTATGCTGGATAATATAATCCGGTTCTCAGTTAAAAATAAACTGATAATCGGGCTACTTACCATAGGATTAGTCATTGTGGGCGGGTATTCACTTACCCAACTTCCCATTGATGCAGTTCCTGATATTACCAATAATCAAGTACAAGTAATCACTACTTCCCCGTCATTGGCGGCTGAAGAAGTAGAGCGTTTAATCACATTTCCCATCGAAATCACGATGGCCACTATTCCTGACATTGAAGAAATCAGAAGCTTTTCGCGTTTCGGGTTGTCAGTTGTTACCATTGTGTTTAAGGAGAATGTGGATGTCTATTGGGCCAGACAACAGGTAAATGAACGCATGTCCGAAGTCAAAGAACAAATACCTCCGGGGATAGGAGCTCCGGGGATGGCTCCGATTACCACAGGGTTAGGGGAAATTTACCAATATGTAGTTGGTGTAGAACCTGGCTATGAAGACAAATATGATGCACGTGAACTTAGAACTATTCAGGATTGGATAGTCAGAAGGCAGCTACTTGGTACGCCAGGGGTAGCTGATGTGAGCAGCTTTGGAGGGTATCTCAAACAATATGAAATCGCCATAGAGCCTGATCGGCTCAAATCTTTGAATGTATCAATTGCTGATATTTTCCAGGCGCTTGAAGATAATAATGAAAATACCGGTGGAGCCTATATTGAGAAGGATCTAACGGCTTTATTTATTCGAAGTGAAGGCTTGGTAGGTTCTTTTGAGGATATCAATAATATCCCCGTACGGGTAAATGAAAATGGGATTCCAGTTCTCATTAAAGATGTCGCAAAAGTACAGCTTGGTAATGCTGTGCGCTATGGGTCTACCACCAGGAATGGTGAAGGTGAAGTAGTCAGTGCGATTGTAATGATGCTGAAAGGTGAAAATTCGGCAGAGGTTATTGATAACGTCAAATCAAAAATCGAAGAAATTAAAGAAACATTGCCCGAAGGGGTGACTTTAGAGCCTTTTTTGGATCGATCCAAACTTGTGGACAATGCCATTGGCACAGTTAGTAAAAATCTGATTGAGGGCGCCTTGATTGTCATTTTTGTTTTGCTGCTTTTGCTTGGCAATTTGAGAGCAGGGCTGATAGTGGCTTCGGTAATTCCACTTGCCCTGCTTTTTGCTTTCTCACTCATGAATCTATTCGGGGTGTCTGGTAACCTGATGAGTTTAGGGGCAATTGATTTTGGATTAATTGTAGATGGAGCCGTCATTATAGTTGAGGCAACCATGCATCATTTAGGTTTGGTGAAAAGGAAAACAAAGCTGACACAGCTGGAGATGGACGAAGAGGTGTTTCTTTCTGCAAGTAAAATCCGAAATTCAGCTGCGTTTGGGGAGATTATAATTCTTATCGTATATCTACCAATTTTAGCATTGGTTGGAACTGAGGGTAAGATGTTCAGACCAATGGCGCAAACAGTGGCTTTTGCTATTCTTGGTGCATTTATACTCTCGCTTACTTACGTGCCCATGATCTCTGCACTTTTTCTAAGCAAGAAGATCAGTGACAAGCCTAATATTTCTGATAAAATCATGGGATTTTTCCATCGCTTCTACGACCCTTCCATTCGATGGGCTATGCATCATAGGGGAATAGTCATTAGTGTAGCCTTGGTTTTATTGATTGTTTCAGGTTGGGTTTTTTCCCGTATGGGTGGAGAATTTATACCTACTCTGGAAGAGGGGGATTTTGCTGTGGAAACGCGGGTGGTCACTGGTTCTTCCCTTCAGAATACCATGAAGGCTACAACCCAGGCAGAGAAGATTCTTTTGGACCAATTTCCAGAGGTAGTGGAAGTTGTATCTAAAATCGGGGCAGGTGAAATTCCAACGGATCCCATGCCAGTTGAAGCTGCGGATATGATGATTGTCTTAAAGGATAAAAGTGAGTGGACTTCAGCTACCAACAGGGAAGATTTGGCAAATAAGATGTCTGAAGCTTTGGAAGTTTTGCCAGGGGTCAACTTTGGATTTCAACAACCCATACAAATGCGCTTCAATGAATTAATGTCTGGGGTGCGTCAGGATGTGGCTGTCAAAATTTATGGAGAAGACCTTGAAAAACTATCTGAATACGCCAACCAGATAGGACAGATAGCACGAGGTGTAGAAGGAGCGGAAGATATTTATATAGAGGAAGTGACGGGAGTGCCACAGATAGTCATTGATTACAAAAGGGCTCAACTGGCTAAATATGGACTAAGTATAAAAGAAGTGAATCGGTCTATACAGGCAGCATTTGCAGGTGCTTCAGCCGGGAAGGTTTATGAGGGGGAAAAACGGTTTGATCTGGTAATAAGACTCGATCAGACTAAAAGAAATGATATTGAGGATGTTCAGAATCTTTTTATCGCCCGGGCTAACGGAGAGCAGATCCCGCTATACCAAGTAGCTGAAGTTTCAGTAAAAGAAGGCCCCTATCAAATCCAGCGGGATGATACCCAGCGGAGAATTGTAGTCGCATTCAATGTGAGAAATCGGGATGTAGAAAGCATAGTTAATGAAATAGAGACCAAAATTGAAAATGCTGTAACATTTGAAACGGGTTATTTTGTGACATTCGGAGGCCAATTCGAAAATTTGGTTGAAGCTAAAGCCAGACTGGGGATTGCAGTTCCGCTGGCCTTGTTATTGATTTTTGTCTTGCTGTTCTTCACATTCGGTTCTATCAAACAGAGTATTTTGATCTTTACGGCTATCCCTCTTTCCGCCATCGGAGGGATTTTCGCTTTGACCTTACGGGGAATGCCTTTTAGTATATCTGCAGGAATTGGGTTTATTGCACTGTTTGGCGTAGCTGTACTTAATGGTATAGTTCTGATTGCTGAATTTAACCACCTGAAAAAGGAAGGGGTCACCGACATATTTGAAAGGATCTATTCGGGAACTAGAACCCGGTTAAGACCCGTAATTATGACTGCTTCCGTGGCATCTTTGGGCTTTTTGCCAATGGCACTTTCATCTTCAAGTGGAGCGGAAGTTCAAAAACCACTGGCTACCGTAGTGATCGGTGGACTGATCACGGCCACCATCCTGACTTTGGTTGTCTTACCTATATTATACTATTATTTCGAAAGAGGTTTGAGAAGACCCAAAGGCACTGTAGGGTTACTGGTGATTGGATTCTTGGCCTTAGGAAATTTATCTTCCTATGCACAAACTCCAATGCATGTTACCTCCCTGGATCAGGCAATAGAACTTGCTTTGGAAAACAATCCAAGTGTCAAAGCTGAAGGACTTAGATTGGAACAACAGCGGGCATTAAAAGGGGCAAGCTGGAATATTGGGAAAACAGCTGTGGACATGGAATATGGCCAGACAAACAGTGCCTTCACCAACGACAGCCGGTTTTCGGTTTCCCAGACTTTTGAGTTTCCGACCACCTATAGCCGACAAAATGGATTGGCTGAATCTAAAATAGTTTCTGGTGAGTTGGCAGTGGAGATGAGTAAAAATGAATTGATCAGATCCGTGAAATCCACTTGGTATGCGTTGTGGACTGCAAGGGAAAAAGGGAAATTACTTGCCAGGCAAGACAGTATTTATGACCGGTTTGCATCTGCAGCTTCCTTGAGGTTTGAGTCTGGTGAAACCAATCTTTTGGAAAAGGCAACCGCAGAGACCCAGGTGGCTGAGATCCAGGCTATGATAGCTCAGAACAATGCCGATGTGGAGATCAATACCAAACGGTTGAGGATGCTTATCAATGCTGAAGTTACGATTGAGCCTGAAATGGGAGAATTGAAGGAAAATTCACCTCAGCTTTCTCTGGACCAGAATAGTATCGCCGACAACCCTACATTAGCCTGGGTTCAGCAGCAAATTGCCATTGCAGAAAAGGAAAAGTCAGTCGAAAAATCTCGGTTGATGCCGGACATCAAACTAGGGTATTTTAATCAGTCCTTCAATGGGCCAGGTCAAACCATGTCTGGAGACCCTGTAGTTTACAGCTCAAAAGACCGCTTTGATGGATTTCAGGTGGGTTTAGCCATTCCTATTTTCAGTTTGAAGTCACAATCAGCGATTATTAAATCAAAATCAATTCGGATTGCTGAAGCAGAGGAACAAGAAACAGCATTCACCAATGAGCTCGAAAACCGATTCACCTCTTTACTTCTCGAGTACCAAAAATTCCAGACCAGTTTGGATTTTTATGAAGATAGTGCTCTTCCTCAAGCAGAGCTTATCCTAAAACAATCCCAGAGAGGTTTCCAAAGTGGTGAAATTGGCTATGTGGAATACACACAAGGACTCAATAGAAGCTTGAATGTGTACTTCAACTATCTGGATTTACTGGACAAATCCAATCAAACACTTATTCAAATCGAATTCTTATCGGGTATCAACTAAAACCGATCAAACGGAAATAATATGAAATCAAGCATGAATAAAAAGTCAGATTCTAAGGTGATTAAGGAATGCGAGATTCATATAACCATAGCAAATCAAACTATAAACAGATGAAAAAATATATCATAAATAGTCTCTTCACATTACTTGTTCTTGGAATTGCCACGTCCTGTGGGTCTAAGGTTGAAAGCATTGAAATTCAGGGGGATCATGAGGAAAATGAATCCAGGGTCGAACTGAGTCAGGCACAATTTGATGTCACCGGGATTGAGCTAGGCAAGCTGGAATTTAGGGAAATTGGCAGCGAACTGATGGTCAACGGGGTGATAGACGTTCCGCCTCAAAATAATATTTCCATCACAATGCCTTATGGGGGATTTGTGAAGAATACTACACTCCTTCCTGGGGATGAAGTGAAAAAAGGCCAACTACTCGTGACAATAGAAAATCCTGAATTCATTCAGTTTCAACAGGATTATTTGGAAAGCCTGGCAAACAGTTCCTTTCTGAAGTCTGAATATGAACGCCAGGAGAAATTGTACAGTGAGCAAGTGGCATCCGGAAAGACATTTGAAGAATCCAAAAGTAATTTTCTGGCCAATGAAGCTAGAATCAGAACCTCCAAAGCCAAGTTGACCATGATTGGCTTTGATCCGGAGAAAGTGGAGTCCGGGGAAATCAAATCTGTCGTGAATATTTACTCTCCTGTGGCTGGAGCTGTGCTGGATGTATATACCAATATTGGCAAATATGTAAACCCACAGGATGTAATCATGGATTTAACGAATTCAGATGATCTCCATGTGGAGCTTTCTGTCTATGAAAATGACATCCCAAAAATCAAGAAAGATCAGCGCATCAAATTCAATCTCGCCAATACGAATGATGAATGGAGAGAAGCCCATGTGTTTTTGGTTGGTAAGGGAGTTCGAAAAGATAGGTCGGTGACTGTTCATGGGCATTTTGACAGTAAAAACACCGATTTGCTCCCAGGGATGTATGTGACAGCAAAAATAGAAACTGCAAGCGAAGAAGTCTTGGTAGCACCAGATGATGCGGTGGTAAGATTTGGGGAGAAGCATTTCATTTTTTCTTACTTGGGGCAACGGGACGAGAATGGAGAGCCCGCATATGACTATGAAATGATAGAAGTAGAAATGGGTAATAAGGAGGACGGATTTACGCAGGTGACCCTTTTGGATTCCAGTCTTGTCTATCAGGATATTAAACTGGTGACAAAGGGAGCATTTACCTTACTTTCAAAGGCAAAGAATAGTGAAGAAGAAGGCGGGCACCATTAATCATTTTGTGAAAAACACTACTAACATGAAACTTAAATAGAAAACCTATGGAACAGGAAAAAGTGGAACACTCTGGGATATTCGGAAAGAATAGTGAATTGATTTTCTCCATTTGCTGTGGAGCTCTTTTGGGAATTGGGTTTGGCCTGAGTTTTTTAGAAGATGTGCCTCAATGGGTAAGTCTTGCCATGTATATAGGAGCCTATTTTTTTGGGGGCTTCTATACCGCGAAAGAGGCGATAGAAACCATATTAAAGGGAGGTTTTGAAATTGATTTTCTCATGTTGGTCGCAGCCATAGGTGCTGCGATCCTGGGAGAATGGGCAGAAGGTGCATTGTTGCTGTTTCTATTTAGTCTTGGGCATTCATTGGAACATTACGCTATGGGAAAAGCGCATAAGTCCATTGAATCACTTGCAACTCTTGCACCAAAAACCGCCTTAAAGAAAACTGAAGGCAGTTCGGTGCAAGTGGGAATTGAAGAGTTGGAGGTCGATGATATCATCATTGTTAAGCCTAATTCCAGAATTGCGGCAGATGGGGTTATTGTAAAGGGAAGTAGTGCTGTGGATCAATCTCCTATTACTGGAGAAAGTATACCTGTGGACAAGGAAGCTATAAAAGAACAGGATGAACAGCATATTTCCCTAGATAATGTGCCTCAGGAAAACAGGGCATATTCAGGAACGATCAACGGAAACGGCACCTTGGAAATTAAGGTGTTGAAAATTGCAGAAGACTCTACTGTTGCCAGGTTAATTACCTTAGTCAATGAAGCCAAAGCGCAGAAATCACCCACTCAGCTGCTGACCGATAAATTTGAGAAGTATTTTGTCCCATCGGTTCTGGTATTGGTAGTACTACTGTGCTTTGCCTTTTTGGTGTTGGATGAGCCTTTTAGTGATAGTTTTTATCGCGCAATGGCAGTTTTGGTGGCAGCAAGTCCGTGTGCGCTAGCAATTGCAACACCTAGTGCGGTATTGAGTGGCGTTGCCCGGGCAGCAAAAAAAGGAGTTTTGATTAAGGGAGGAAGACCACTGGAAGATTTGGGTGTTCTAACCGCAATTGCATTTGATAAAACGGGAACTTTGACAGAGGGAAAACCAAAAATCACAGAGGTAATCGCATGGAATAGTATTTCAGAAGACGAGTTGCTGGGAACCGCAGTTGCGGTGGAAGGGCTAAGTGATCACCCCTTGGCCAAAGCCGTGGTGAGAGACGGTAAAGAAAGGATGGAAGGAAAGGAAATCCCAGAGGCGGATTCATTGGAAGCCGTACTTGGCAAGGGCATAAAGGCAAATGTGGGAGCAGATAAAATTTATATTGGCAATCTGGATTTGTACGAAGCGCTGGATGATAACAAACCCTCACAAGAAATTATCGAGAAAATAGAATCTTTGGAATCCAATGGGAACACAACCATACTGGTGAGGAAAAACGATACTTATATTGGTATCATCGGGTTAATGGATACTCCAAGAGCTGCGGCAAAGTCCACCCTTGCGGCGCTCAAGGAAATTGGGATTAAAAAGATGATTATGCTCAGCGGGGACAATCAGAAAGTAGCAGATGCAATAGCCCAAGAGGTTGGACTGACGGGGGCAAAAGGAAGTCTGTTGCCTGAAGAAAAGGTTGAGGCTATCAAGCAATTAAAGCAGTCAGAATCCAAGATAGCTATGGTAGGTGATGGGGTGAATGATGCTCCGGCTATGGCAGCTAGTACTGTTGGTATTGCAATGGGGGCAGCAGGGTCTGATGTAGCTCTGGAGACTGCCGATATAGCTTTAATGGCTGATAAGTTGGAAATATTACCTTTTGCAATTGGACTGAGTAGAAAGGCTAAAGGGATTATCAAACAAAATCTGTGGATCAGTTTAGGTGTAGTGGGACTTTTAATACCTGCTACAATTTTTGGATTCGCATCTATTGGAGTTGCTGTATTGATTCATGAAGGTTCTACCATTGTAGTTGTAGTAAATGCATTGAGACTGCTTGGCTACGAAAGGAATTGATAGTATTGAATGAATGAGCAGCCGTTTACTTATTTTACTAAATGGAGAAGTCACTATTTGAAATAAAACAGATGGATTGTCCTTCCGAGGAAAATCTGATTCGGATAAAGTTGGATGGAATTACTTCTGTTAAAAACCTGGAGTTTGATATACCCAACAGAAGATTGATTGTCTTTCATATGGGGGAAATAGAACAGATTGAAAAGTCAATTTATGAATTGAATTTGGGAAGTAGGAAACTATCCACAGAACTTACTAACCAGACTGATTTCCTTGAGGATTCCAACCAGAAAAGGCTCCTCTGGTATGTACTTGCAATCAACTTCGTTTTTTTTCTTATCGAAATGGCTACAGGAATATTTTCCAAATCCATGGGGTTGGTTGCGGACAGTTTAGATATGCTTGCAGATAGCTTAGTGTATGGCATTAGTATATTTGCGGTGGGAGGGACTATTCGGAAGAAAAAACGAATTTCAAAACTTGCGGGGTATTTTCAAATTGTACTTGCTCTAATAGGTTTTTCAGAAGTGTTAAGTAGGTTTTTCGGGATGGAAGAAGTTCCCAACTTTTCAACGATGTTTATAGTTTCAATTTTTGCACTACTCGCTAATGCTCTTTGTCTTTACCTTTTACAAAGGTCAAAAAGTAAAGAAGATGCTCACATGAAGGCAAGTATGATTTTCACCTCCAATGATGTAATCATAAACTTAGGCGTTATAGTAGCTGCTCTTTTGGTCAACTGGTTGAATTCCAGTCTTCCAGATTTGATCATTGGAGGAGTAGTTTTTGTTTTGGTGGTCCAGGGTGCATTCAGAATTTTGAAATTGAGCAAATAGGGAGTTATATAATTTTAATAAACTTTACTCAACATGGAGAATTCTATTTTTTAGAGTGCCTTTTTTTCTTAAGAGTCATGATGAATAAAGTGAAACCTGACCCTACAGCCGCTAACCCAGCAAGAGAAAATATCCTTAAGAGGAGGTTGTTGAAGTTGTCTCTCCCCGCATAGTCCATAGTGTGGAACATCCAAAGAAAGTCAAACCAACGCCAAGCTCGGTGCCTGACTTTGGTAAACTGGCCACTCTTAGCATCTACATATGCTACCAGATTTTCAGAGGTATCGAAATGTATTGCCCATGCAGGAAGCGATGTACCTCGGTATTCGTGATGAGCCCCAGCATCAGTCAGGTAATTAACTTCCCTGATTTGGAGATTTTCTTTGATATAAATTTGAGCGATTTCTCGTGCTTCAGCCTCAGAAATCTCTGAATGAAGCTTTCCTGATTTAGCATCAAATAGCTTGCTTTCATTCACCCAATAGTAGGGTTCATGATTTACAAATCTAAGTTCTAGGGTTGAGATCTTTAGGGTGGAATCGAGCTGATTGATGTCGATTAGTTCGCTAGCATTTTCATGCATCATATGATCATTACGAAAATGATCTCCATGTATTTCATCGATATCTGTCCAACTGAAGTATAGCCCGGAAATAGTCCAAAAGATAAATTGGATTCCTATAAATACACCTAGAAATCTATGGATTCTCCGTGCATAATATTGATTGTTTTTTCTCATTATTCAGCGTTCACTGCTTCAAACGAGACCTTAGTCTTGTCCCATGAAATTGCGACTGTAGTTGTTTTGGCATCTTTTTCTTTGACTTCGAAAGTCAGCGCTTCCACAGTTTCATTTAATTTTTCTGGTTTTACATTGATCCTGATCAGATCATTGGAAGCATTATAGTCATCTGCCAAATGCATGTCCCAATCCTGATTCAGTATTATTGTCCATTCCTCTTTTCCTGGGATGGTAAAAAGCCCATATTGGCCAGCCTTTATCGTTTCGCCGTTTATGATCACATCTTTGTCAAATTTGATATTGGTAGCTTTGTGGGCACCTGTCACCCAGACTTCATTATAAGCCACAAGCCCGCCAAAAATCTGTCTCCCTCTTACACTTGGGGCACTGTAATCAATATGAATATGATTACCACCTGTCATGGCCATAGCTGAAGTTCGGGGGCTTTTGGGTACTTCCGCGGGCTTCGCCTCATGAATTTCATGTGATTCTGATTCCATTTGATGTTCCATGTGATCAATTTCATTGCTTTCTTTTTCCTTTGGATTGCACGCTACTATGGCAGCGAAGGCGAGTACAATAAGATTTGCTTTCATTTTTATATGATTTTGAATTTTAAGGATAGATTTTATGAGTTATTAATTAATCGCAATTAATAATTTAAGGGAAACATTTCTGTTCCAACTCTCGATGGGTATTATTGTGTTTTTCATTGGGGGAGCTTTAGTTAAGATTTGATCTGTCGTTTTAATAATTGAGCATTAAATGCAACAATGACTGTGCTTAGACTCATTAGCGCTGCACCAATAGCTGGGCTTAGGATAATTCCTGCACCTGCTAATACTCCTGCGGCGAGCGGAACCGCTACAATGTTGTAACCTGCTGCCCACCAGATATTCTGCATCATTTTCTTATAAGTTGCTGTACCGAATAGGATTAGGTTGGCGATATCATTTGGATTACTATTGACCAAAATAATATCTGCCGTTTCGGCAGCAACGTCTGTTCCTGATCCCACTGCTATTCCTACATTTGCCTGTGCCAATGCTGGAGCATCATTGACACCATCTCCGGTCATTGCGACGAATTCATCTTTTGCTTGAAGATTTTTGATTATAGCTTGTTTATCTTCCGGCATCACCTCTGAATAGTAGCCATCTAGTCCAAGAGTACCACTCACAGCTTTGGCCACTATTTCATTGTCACCAGTAGCCATAAAGATTTTTATCCCTTGCTTTTTGAGTGTGTCGACAGCTTCTTGAGACTCCTCACGGATTTCATCTGCCAATGCGATGTAACCAATAAGTATTTCGTCCATCAGGACAAAGACCACTGTTTCATCTTCTGTTTTAAAAGCCCCATCAGGTTGCTCTATGCCTTTTTGTTTTAATCCGCCTGGGCTTAAAATATTTATCTCTTTCCC
The DNA here is from genome assembly GCF_000429465.1 of Algoriphagus vanfongensis DSM 17529. Taxonomy (GTDB): domain Bacteria; phylum Bacteroidota; class Bacteroidia; order Cytophagales; family Cyclobacteriaceae; genus Algoriphagus; species Algoriphagus vanfongensis. Next base: position 195,501 of record NZ_AUBX01000017.1, read on the forward strand.
GTCAAGATTGGCTTTTATGCCCATGCCGGTGATGTTTTGGAAGTTTTCGGGCTTGCCTAACTTCAAGTCTAGCTCATTGGACTTTTTGACGATACCTGCCGCAATTGGATGTTCAGAACTGTTTTCTAGAGTAGCAGCTATGCCTAATAAATCTTGATCCTTTAGGTCATCTTTTACACTTTTATATCGGGTTACCCCGAATTCACCTTTGGTTAAGGTTCCTGTCTTGTCAAAAATTACGGTAGTCAGTTTCCTTGAATTTTCAAATGCAGTCCTATTGCGGATTAATAAACCATGTTTTGCTGAAACCGCAGTTGAAATCGCAACTACCAATGGTACAGCAAGTCCCAAAGCATGGGGACAAGAAATGATCATGACTGTGACCATTCTTTCCAACGCATAGTTAAACTCCTTACCTAGGCTTAACCAAACAACCAAGGTAATAATCCCTGCTGCTAATGCGATGTAAAATAACCAGCCAGCAGCTTTGTCAGCCAAATTTTGGGTGTTAGACTTTGTTTTTTGGGCTTCCGTGACCAATCCAATTACTTTGGACAAATAAGATTCTTCACCGGTATGTTTCACTATGATTTTAAGTGCTCCGTTGTCATTGACAGATCCGCCGATTACCTCATCATCTTTTTGTTTTGCCACTGGTTTGGATTCTCCTGTCAGCATGGATTCATTCACATGACTATTTCCCTCAAGGATTTGACCGTCAGCAGGAATTTTTTCACCGGGTCTTACCAAAATTTTGTCTCCAAATTTTAGCTCTGCAATCGGAACATCTTCGGATTCTCCATTTTCCTTTATTCTTCTTGCCTCAGAGGGCATCATCTTTGCCAATTCTTGAAGGGCATTTGAAGCCCCCATTACAGATTTCATTTCAATCCAATGACCCAACAGCATGATGTCAATCAAACTGACTAATTCCCAAAAGAATATTTTTCCTTCCAAACCAAAGACCACTGCGGAGCTATAGAAATAGGCTACTGAAATCGCAAGTGCAATCAATGTCATCATGCCCGGTTTTTTCTTTTTCAATTCGTCGACCATCCCTTTTAAAAAAGGCCAGCCTCCATAAAAGAAGACAACAGATGAAAGTGTGAATTGCAAATACCTGTCACCTTCGAATCTAAATTCATAGCCCAAGAGTCCTTGGATCATCGGTGCTAAGACTACTATTGGCAATGTGATCACCAGAGAAATCCAAAATCGCTTTTTGAAATCCTGGATCATATGCATATGATGCATGCTATGATCATGACTTTTCATTACATGCTTTTCCGTTTGATGATGCTGATGGCTTGAATGTTCCATTTTGAATTTGTTTTAATGGCTTTGAGTAAGAAATTAAAATCTAATTGTTAATCCTCCGCCAGCTCCAAAGCGGTTGTCATAACTTCCCATAATTGAGAAGTTTCGGGAAAATATGTAGCTGGCTCCTGCAGACCAGGTAGTCTCACCTTTGTAAGTGGAATTTTCCCTTGATTCTGCAAGAGAATCAATCCAACCAAAATCCATTTGATACTCATAATTAGCGAAAATGGAAGTACGTGGGAAAATCATAATCTCCCTGCTGATCCTAAACTCTGGCCTAAGTTTGCTATCCAGTCTTACATCCAGGTCAAATAAATAAGGAGTAAGGAATCGAAAACCAACCATGGCAGTGGTATTTATCTCTTCAAGGCTTTCCGCCAGTTCATTTTCCATGTTCACTCCAGCGAATACTCTGAAGTAATCATAGAGGTATCTTTCATAGCTTACCTCTGCTTCAAAATTCTGGTTAAATCCATATTCCAAATCAAAGTTAAACTGATTGCGGATGTTGGATGACATCAAGTTTAGTCCTATCATTTGGGTGGCTACATTCGCAGTTCCCCAGGTAAAATATTCATCACTTTCCTTAATGAGATTTTTCAGAGGGAATTCCTTCAATCTAGGATCTCTTGGAGTATCATAAGAAAATACACGAGCCATTCCTCCCATCATGTGATAGAGCACGTGGCAATGAAAAAACCAATCCCCTTCTTCTGTCCCTTCGAATTCAATCGTAATTTTCTGCATAGGGGGAATATTCACGGTGTGCTTAAGGGGTGAATATTCTCCTTGGTCATTAACTACTCTGAAGAAGTGTCCGTGGAGATGCATAGGGTGATGCATCATGGTAAGGTTGTTTAAAGTTATTCGAGTCACTTTCCCGCCCTCGATTTTTATCTTGTCGGCTTCCGCTAATGGAACTCCATTCATACTCCAGATGTAGCGCCACATATTTCCTGTGAGATTCAGCAATACTTCATTTACAGGTTCATCGGCTGGGAAACTGGTTTTTTCAGGAGATTTGAGGTAGTTATAATTGTACTCAGCAAACATATCCATACCAGGCATTTTGCCCATAGAGGCTTCCATATTAGAATTCATTTCCATCTGGGAATGGTCTTTTGGTTTTGGTAATTTTTCCATCTCTGAATGATCCATTTCATCCATGTTCATTTTTTCTTCCATATGCATTCCCCACTTTTCTTCCATCTCATCAGGCTCTTCTTCAGAAGGGTTGAATTTCATCGCAGGAGCACCCATTTTCATATCCATTTTCGCCATTTGCATCATCATTCCGATTTTATCTGGGCGTGGTACATCTGGGGCGCTAAGTATTTTGCCATTACCTAAGTAGGCTGAGGTTTGTCCCGAGCCATCTTGAGCGGTAGCTCTGATTTCTATTTTCCCGGACTCAGGAATAGTTATAATAAAATCGTATGTCTCAGCGATGGCAATAAATGTCTTATTGTGGATGACTGGTTCTACATCCAGACCGTCTGCAGAAACAAGTAAAGGATCTTTTACCCCGAATGTCAGCCAATATTGGGAAGAGGCGGAACCATTGATGAAGCGAACACGAACTTTTTCTCCAGGTTTTAAATCGGGATACTCAGTGATAGGTAGGCCGTTATTTAGGAAAGCATTGTAGTAGATGTCTGCAATGTCTGCACCTTCCATTCTTTGCTTCCAAAAATTCATCTGAGCTCCGAATCCTCCCCTTGCAATCACTTGATTGAGAGGGGTTGCAGTTCCTTTTTTGATGTTATACCATTCATTTCCCCTTTTAAGGTTTCGCAGTACATTCATAGCTTTTTGATTGGTCCAATCAGAAAGAAGAATGACTAGATCGGAATCATATTCTAGCTTTTTTTCTTTCGGCTCAATGACTATGGAACCGTAAACACCACTTTGTTCCTGAAGCATAGTATGAGAATGATACCAATAAGTACCGGATTGCTTTAAGGGGAACTCATATTTTTGGGTTTCTCCAGGGAGAATGGGAGGTGTGGTCAAATAAGGAACTCCATCAAAGAAATTTGGCAGAAGGATTCCATGCCAATGCACAGAAGTCTCAACATCCATTTCATTTTTGACATAAATAATAGCATATCCACCTTCTTGAAAAGTCAAAGTAGGCCCTGGAATTGTACCATTGACAGTCATGGCGGGTACGGGTTTTTCTGCATTATTTACCATATCCTTTTTAATGGACAAAGTATATATTGCCGTATCTATTGGAGACGTAAGTGAATTTCCAAAGCAGGTACTGCCACTTATTGCTAGAATTACCAAAACTGCTTTAATAAAATATTTTTGTTGAAGGTTCATGACTTATTTTTTTGCTTCAAGTCTTTTGATCATCGCTTCCATTTGAGCTATTTCCCTTTTTTGTGCTTCAATAATATCCTGAGCTAATTTCTGAGCTTCCGGATCCTTTAGATGAGCTTTTTGGCTCACCATTATCGCAGAGGAGTGATGAGGAATCATTGCTTTCATCCACTGCACATCGGCAATCATCGTTTGATTTCTCAACATCGTCAATGTTCCGATAAAAATGATAAGAGAAGATCCGAGGATGATGTAGTTGATTTTTTTATTCTCATACATTCCCCACATAAATAACAACATGGAAATGGCCATAGGAGAAACCATCAAGATGGTCATATATGTTCGGGTAGTACTCAGCATGACATGTTCAAATAAATCCGCATTCAAAAACATCACACCATACATGATGACAAAGGAAACTGCCATCATTGCAGCAAATTTCAAATAGTTCTTACTTTTCATTATTAGTGGGTTTTAGTGGTAGATATAGTGATTTGAGTCATATTTTCTTGCAAGCAAATCGCCAATAAGTCGGAGAAAACAAACTGTTGAATAATACCATTATTCCAAATCGAATATGGAGGGAAATGGAAGAAGAATTTTACTCTTCATTTCAGCAAAGTATGCAGTCAAATCGTCCCTTTATATCTTTCGATCAGAAAGAATACTTAGGCGCTTTGATTCTCAAGAAAATACTTGGTTGTTTGGTTATACATGATTAAAGCCTGGAAGTTGGAGAGGTTGTGAATCAGCTAAGTTGTTAAAACTAATAGCAATTAAAGGGGCGATTGCCCGTTCTCCAGTGAGTATTAAATCAAGAATGATTGAAAAAGAACGGTATAGTTTTTTTCAATCGAGGGAGGGGATTTAATTAGGTGAGTAAAATCTTCTGTAACTATTGGATCAATTCCAAAAATAAAGGATTGGGTAAATGCCGCAATAAAAATTAGCCCAACTGAATTTAGTTGAATGTCTTTAAGAAGTTGATCCTCATCGGAATGAATAATTTCAAAACTATTTTGACAACAGGCATTTGAAATAGTTAAACCTCCATTTTCAGATGAAGTTGACTTTTGGTGATTCATTCCGCAATCCAAATTCTTAGCAGAAAGCCCAACAGCATTTAGCATTTCAGATCCCATGCATGTATGACTACTTTTCGCCAAACCAATGTTTGCGAAGAGAAGTAAAAATGCCATTACAATGGAAAATGATTTTTTCATTTAAGGAATAATTGAAAAACTCTGATTTTAAAGCTATTTTAATTTATGTGAATTTTACGGAAAAAACTAATTGGGGAATTTTTAAAAGAACCTATTGTTGTCATAAATTTTAAGCCTAAATCGAATATTGCTTGTCTCACCCATAAAATGGTTTAGTGCGATGCAATTCAACAGTATTCTCATCAATCCAAAAGTTATTTATTATGGAATTAAAAGCTATAAGTCCAATTCTGCTAGAACTTTAATATTTAAAGTAACTTTTGTAACAGAATAATAATTGGATTAAATCGAGATTTGCACTAAAAAATGCAATGAAAGATGAAGTAAGGTTGGGTTTGAAAGAAAATTGGAAGCAATTTGTACTGTTGGTGATTGTGAATTTTTTTGTGGGTGGAATGGTCGGTATGGAGCGGACAGTTTTTCCTCAGTTTGCCTTACAGGAATTTGGGATTTCTTCCACTTCAGCTATTCTTTCTTTTATTGTCTCTTTTGGTGTGTCCAAAGCCTTGGCAAATTATTTTTCAGGTCTACTTACCAAGAAAATTGGATCCAAAAATCTACTTTTTATCGGCTGGCTCATTGCCATTCCTATTCCCTTTATACTTATAAATGCTCCTTCATGGAACTGGGTGATTTTTGCTAATCTATTGTTGGGAATCAGTCAGGGATTGACATGGAGCAGCACCGTTGTGATGAAAATTGATTTGGTGGGAGAGCAGAACCGGGGTTTGGCTATGGGCTTGAATGAATTTGCCGGTTATATCTCTGTTGGAGTGATGGCCTTTTTCTCTGGATATATTGCCAACAGATATGGTATTACCCCTTATCCCTTTTATATCGGTATAGTTCTTTCTTTTACAGGCTTGATATTAACGATCTTCTGGGTCAAGGATACTAGGAGATTTGTAAATAAGGAGAACCGTACTAGTAATGTTGCTTTATTGGACCAAGTGTTTCTGGAAACAACTTTTAAAAATAAGACACTGAGTTCTGTGACCCAAGCAGGACTGGTTAACAATCTCAATGACGGGATGATTTGGGGACTATTACCGATTTTGCTTATATCCTTTAATTATAACCAGGAAAATATAGGGCTGGTCACGGCAATTTATCCTGCTATTTGGGGGATTGGTCAAGCATTTACTGGTAGGTTGTCTGATAAATATTCCAAAAAGGCGCTGTTGTTTTGGGGTATGTTTTTGCAGGGATTGGCAATTCTTCTGCTGCCAACGAGCGATGAACTTACTGTATTGGCCCTGTTTTCGGCGATTTTGGGTTTAGGAACAGCCTTGGTTTATCCTACTTTTTTATCAACCATTGCCCTTGCAACCAAACCGGAGCAACGTGCAGAAAGTATAGGGGTATTTAGACTTTGGAGGGACCTCGGATACGCCATTGGAGCTGTCATTTCAGGATTCATTGCAGATATTTTTGGTTTGGAATATGCAATTATAACAATAGGTATTTTGACGATTGCTTCATCCCTGATTATTAAGTTCCGAATGCCTACAGACTTTCCTAAGAAATAGAAAAGGTTGGTTTTTTCTATTTTTCACAATTTCTGAGAGATTCCAAAAACACTCTTTAATTTTAAATTATTTATTAAAATTTCAAATTGATTTAAAGAACTATTGACTTACTATATCCAGTTTTAAATAATAACCAATTATGTATATGAAATGATGTTATCCAAGTGAATTTAAGTTAAACAATTAATCAGTTAATAAAATCGATCTAAGTTTATAAAAAGTGAATTTGGATAAAATGAGTTTTAGAAACAGGATATCAATCCTATTTGAATTATTTTGGCTTTATTTAAATGCTTGCGGTTAGGATACAGGACTAACCTAATCATTTTCGGACATAGGGATTTATGCACCTCGTCCGTCTTGTGCCCCTCGTATTTAAGATTTTGAAAAATCAGGACTATTCAAATGAATTCAAATATTTGGATTATTAAGTGAAAAATCATTTACATCTTTAAAGCCTTTAAAAAAAGATCTTTGATCCGAAATGTCGGTAGTAACCTTCCAAATCTGTTTTTCCTCTGAGGGATTGATTCCAAGGTTATCTATCAGCTTTCCTATTTTGTCCCTATTTCCTTTTAAGGCATTCAAATTCCAATCTGTTGTCAATTTATTTTCATGGCAATAGTGATACAGCTGAGCTATTTTTATGAATGAAATGGTAAAATTCTCACCGGTAACATCATTATCAAGATATAAGTCGATATTTTCTTTTTCTTTCAAAATATCAAGGATTAAGCGAAAGCTGAGATTCGCTGTGCTATTCAGTATAATAGCCTTAAAATCAGATGCTTCTGACAGTTTCAGGTAACTGAGAAAATCAAACCAGCCTTCGAAAACTTTTATTCTTTTTGGTTTTCCTAGGATTTGGATTGAAATGCCACCACCTAAGATGTTTCCTTTGAATATCGAAGATCTCAGCACCCAACCGGCAGATTCATTAGGGAAGCCCACCGCGAAATAGCTTTTGCCCTTGTTCTTCCAATGAATCTCTTTTGCAAAAGCTAAAATTTCATTGGGTTCAAGACCTCGAGACCTAATGTAATTCACCAAGGCGGGATGAGAGATTGTATTAATACCATCAATCTCAATTTTAGGAGCAGTTTGAGTCTTTTTTTTTGGAGGAATAATATTGGTTGGAATGGATCCAGCTAGTCTTTGAATTGATTGAGGAAAGGTCATATTCTCAAAAACTTGAACGGCTTCAATAATATCTCCTCCTCTTCCAGCAGAATGATCATACCAAACATTTGCTTGGTCATCCACGGCAATGGATCCAGTTCTTTGGCTCAAAAATCCAAAAAAATGTTCCTTCCCTTGAATTCCCTCATATTTGAGAAGCCCAGAATTCACTAGCCCGTGGAAGTAATTTATTATAGGGAAATCACGTTTGATGCGCTCTGCTTCGCTTTTTACTTCATTATATTTAAACATATTTATGCTTTTATATAAATGTTTATTTATACAAAAAATTGCACTTACTATTAATTTGGATAGTGCTATTTTCTCTTTTGATGTAAATCTCTTAGACACATCAAAAAGAAAAAGAGAGGTAGGAGGTAGTGGAATTCGTACGAATCGTACACCTCGTACCTCTCGTTCCGTTCGATTTTACGAATCGGTCTGATCCTCGAGATCTACTTGCTTTAGCCACTTTCTGACGGCTCCTTCAGATACACCTAATTCTTCTGCAATTTTTACATTGGTGTAACCTTCTTTTTTGAGTTCAAAAGCCTTCGGTTTAGCCTGGGCTTTATTAATGTTGTTGAGTTGCTTTAAGTGATCTGATTCTTTTCCGAACTCTAAAAATTTGAATGAACTGAAATTGGATTCCTTTCCGATTCTGCAAACCAGAACATTCTCGGATGGGAATTGAAAAGCACCATATCGAACTTTGATTTGCTTTAAATATTTGATTGATGGGTCTTTTTGGCTTTCTCCCACTGCAAAACAGGAATCAATCAGATTGATAAAACTTTTGCTCCCCTGGATATCATTTCGACTAATGGGAGCAAACAAGTTTCTTTTGGGAGTATGGGCAATTAAGAGAATTGACCAGCCATGCATCTTTTTTAAATTATTCAGCCGAATCAAAAATGGTGTGGTGTTCTTGGCTTTTTCATTATCAGAAATCACACAGGATAAATTGTCAATAACCAATATTTTCGCTCCGGATTTTGAAGCTCGATTTTCTATTTCTTTAAAAAGGAATGTCTCATACTCCTCAATATCCTCATCAAAACCAAAAGGGTTAATTTCTGCCCTTAGGAAGAGGTCACTAAAGTCGAAATGATCGAATAGAACATCCTTCTTCTTGTCATATTGCGCATACCTCATTTCAAATTGCTTGGAGGTCAGTTCCAGATCAAAATAGATCACCTTGGATGCTTTGAGCTCCATTTCCAAACCAAGTGTGGATTGACCTTTGGTGACGCTATCGATGATTTGAACTGCTAATAGTGATTTACCCTGGTTAGTATCAGCGAAGAGAATACATAGCTCTTCTTCATACCATAATGGACCAAATATCTTTTTGGGAATAGGTTTACTTTTCGCTTCATCGATCCATTCATTGGCGGATTTTATGGTTAGAAATTCATTTGGTTGAGACATACTTGTCCCCGTTTTTTGGACTTTGTTTTCCATTTTTCTGCATGTAAGAGTTTGAAAATGAATGCAGAAACAGTATCTTTAGGTCGTCAAATTGGATACTGAATCCACAAAAGAAATTGAGCGAGTCTGAGAGGGTTCGCTTTATTTTTTTCTAAGAATTCGCTGACGGCCAGCATTGAGAACTTCAGATTTTTTGAAATAGACACTACTATTAATAATATGCTCTTTCAGAAATCCTTCTCTTCTCCAATTATTAATGGTGGTTCTGGATTTACCGAGGAGTTTCATTACTTCTGTGATTTCGATAAATTCGTCTTCTGTGTCAGAAGGCTTTCTTACCTCGGCTAGCTTACTAACAATAGCATCCGCTATTTCATTGATAAGTTGCCCTTTGTCTATAGGGCTCAAAATTAGATTTTCCATAATCGGCTTTGAATTTTGTTTCTGGCCGAATCTGATCAAAAAAGGGCTTGGATAGGTAAGGGGATAATATCCAAAAGTGTACACAGCTTTACAAATCCGTTCGTTTCTGTATAAAATCATCGATATCCACTGCCTTTTCCCTTAAGCCTGCATTTATAAAAATTTCTTTGACTTTGATTAGTTGCTCTTTCCTTTTTGCACTTAGGTTTTTGGAATTGGCAATCTCCGGTGAGATTTTAGAAAAATAATCTCGGATCCCTCTATCTGTACCACCAACTACACTTGATAACACCTTGTCAAAAGATCCGCTTTTAATAGTGTAGTCGCTTTGAAGTAGTTTTTGCTTCAAACCATTGAGAGTTCCCAGTTCCCCTAGCATTATTTCTATGGCAAGGAGTGAAACAGTTTTGTCATACTCTACCACATTGCATTGGTCTTCTTGGTAGTCATTTCCCTTTCTGAGATTTTCATAAAAGGATTCAGCCTCCGTGAGGTCATTTGTTTCAAGATTGAGAAATGCCTGGAAATTTTCCTTTTTGCTGCTAGGATCTATAAAAGTGAAAAAACGTTGAGTTTCCCTGAGGTTTTTCCTGGCTTTACCCATTACTACCAAAAAAGTCATCACAGATCCTGCCAGCACGAAAACTCCCAAGGCATATTTCAAAGCAGAAGGATGAACCAAGAGTATATAAACAACAGAAAGAAAAAGAATGGCTGCCAAGGTATATCCCAAAGCTTGAAGAATAATTCCTTTTCTCTTGTGAAAAGAAGCATAATCCTCAAAAAACATCTTGTTCTGATCAAAAATCTGCCAACCCGTTCTATAGGCTAAAATTCTTTCCTCTTCAGAGAGTTCATCAAAAAACCAGAATAACTCTTTTACTTTATATTGACCAAGGGAATTCTTGGTGTCAAAATTCTTCATTTAAAAATTGGTTTAATCCCAAGCCAAGCTCATGGCGTTTCTTTTTCGATCTTCATCTACTTCAACGTAGCGTTTGAAGCTTTTATAATCGGAATGTCCAGTTATTTTCATCACGACTTCTGCAGGAATCCCTTTGGAAAGGGAAAGCGTAACAAATGTTTTCCTACCAGTATGCGCACTAATCAGTTCATGCTTAGGATGTAAAGTGGCATGCCTTTTTGCTCCTTTGAAACGAATGATTTCCACTGGGTCATTTATTTTGGCTAGTTCACAAAGCTCCTTGACATATTTATTTAGCTTCTGATTTGAAATCATCGGAATGGGAGAAATCATTTCCTTATACTTTTCAAGGATTTCCCTTGAAATTCTAGTTAAGGGTACCACCAAGGGTTCTTTTGTTTTAGTGGTAGTCAGTCTGATTTCATCTTTTTTAATATGCTCCCTTCTAAGTTGCCTCAAGTCAGAATACCGGTATCCAGTCACACAGCTAAAAAGAAAAATATCCCTGACCTGATCCAGACGCTTATTCTTTTTTAGGTCTAGAGTATATAGTGCATCAAACTCCTTTTGATTTAATGCAATCACCTCCAATTTCTCTCTCTTAATTTTGAAGGTTTTATATCCTGGATTGACCTTGATTCCTTTGAAAGTAGCATAGCCAAGAAATGTCTTTAATGTACTCAGCTGTTTTGCAATAGATATATTATATAAGGTGTGGACATGACCAGTTTCGGGATTTACTACTTTCCATTTGATCAAAAAGTTCTGGAAGCTCTGCATAAAGGAATAATCCATATCCTCAAACCGAATAGGACTACGTCTTTCATCTTGGAAGTTCTTTAGGTGCTTTTTGAGAGACTTGTAAACCACCATACTCCCTTTGACCCGAGAAAGTTCATTCTCCTCAATGTATTTGTCGATGAAATCAAATACCAAATCAGTTGGTTCGGACTTTTTGATCATGGGCTTTTTAGACTCCTTAATCTTGTCGACAAGCATTTCAAGATTATAGGGAGTATCATTTAACCTAAAACTCTCCTCGATCTGCCGAACCTGGTTACGAAGTCTAAGGAGTTCATCTTGGTATTGGAGCAAGGTGTTCTTTTGAGGTACTGTGTCGCCAAATTGCTTCTCCAGTAAGCTTTTTTGTTTTGCTGTAATATCTTTGATTTCCTGTTTGTCAGCTGACCAGAGATCTGGGATCAACTTAATCCCTGTGGACATCACTTTTCTTTGACTAGCTAGGTGAATGACCAGCATTAAAGGTTGTTCTCCCTTTTTATTCTCTAGATCATGTCTTAAAATGAATTTTACAGTAGCTTCCATATCCTCCTCTAATTAGTTGTGAAAGATACTGATTGAAAAAGTCAGTAGCGAATTCAGTAGCGAAAAAGTTGATCAAAGGTGGTCATATCTGTTCAAATCTGAATTCTAGTATGCTCCAAATGGCTGGAATCAATCATTTTTGACCACATTTAATCAGTTATGATCAAAAGGTTCGAATCCCTTCCTCTCTGCATTTAAGGTTTTAATCATCAAAGAGTTGCAAGAATAGATTGCAACTCTTTTTTGTTTTAGGTCACGATACTTTTTACACGTGTCCGAAATTCTGGAGTGGATTTCATAGAGTTGAATTTTTAGTGGATAGTCCTTACTATGTGTGAATACTCTTTATGCCCCTTGGTTTTTGTTTACCTAGATTTGATAGTGAATCAAAAAGCGATGATACTCGGGAATAGTAGTACTGTCTGTAAATGGATTCTTAATTACTGAAAATGAAGGTTTTCTGTTCTGATTTAGTAAATTGATAACAAGTAGCTTTCATTCTAAATTTAGTTTTCATGGGAAATCCTATTCAATGGCTTGAAATAGCCACAAAAGACATAGAAAGAGCCAAAACGTTTTACGCTACGGTATTTGGATTGGAGTTTCAATATGTCGAGATGCCAGATAGTAAGATGTACATGTTTGGTGATCAGGGAGAGGTTGGTTCTGGGGGATGTCTTGTTTACTCAGAGTCAAGCGTCCCTAGTATGGATGGTAGTCTGGTCTATTTTTCAACCGAGGATCTGGCAGTCGAATTGGCAAGAGTCGGCGACGCTGGAGGTGAGGTTTTGCTTCCAAAAACGGATATAGGTGAGTTTGGATTTTTTGCCCATATCAAGGATACGGAAGGCAATAAAATTGGAATTCATTCCATGAAGTAGTTACGGGTCTTATTATTCAAGCCGAGAAATTTGTACAGCTTTTGACTTTTTGTAAGTAGTTCTTTTACAAAGAGAAATTGATTGAAAACTTGCGTAGTTATTTGGCTTCATATATATTTGTAGTCAAATGACTTCATAATGAAATTACGAAGAGATATTTTCCAGGCCATTTCAGATCCGACTAGACGGGCAATCTTGGTGTTGCTGACCTCCCAAGCGATGACTGCAGGGGCAATCGCAGAAAATTTTGAAGTAGCAAGACCCACCATTTCCAAGCATATTCAGATTTTAAGCGAATGTGATCTTCTCGAAGCAGACCAACAGGGGAGAGAGATATACTACCAGCTAAAAATCGAGAAAATGAAGGAAATCGATCAATGGTTGGAGCAGTTTAGAAAAATTTGGGAGAGCCGCTTTGATCAACTAGATAATCTTCTCACGACTCTTAAAACAAAAAGCAATGAAAAGTAGCCTACTATTCGACTTTACAGTGGATAAAAGCACCCATACGGTGTTTGTCAATCGGGAATTTGATGCGGACCAGATTTTGGTCTGGGATGCCTTTACCAAGCAGGAACTTCTTGATCAATGGTGGGCGCCAAAGCCTTGGAAATCTAAAACCAAGTACATGAACTTTGAGGAGGGTGGGCGTAGGTTTTATGCCATGGTAAGTCCAGAAGGCGAGGAGCATTGGTCAATTCAAGATTTTACCTCTATTTCTCCGATAGACAATTTTCAATTCAAAGATGCCTTTGCGGATAGGGAGGAAACAATTAGCAAGGAAATGCCTTCTGCAAAATGGAATTTAGACTTTAGTGAAACTGCAGGGATTACAATGGTGAAAATTGCTATTGAGCATGAAAAGCTTGCCGATCTCGAGATGCATATTCAGATGGGCTTTAAAGAAGGCTTTACCGCGACACTGAACGAGTTAGCAGAAATTATTTCCACCTTGAAAAAGTAAGTCTATGAAAAGGGACAAAATTATATTTTGGACATCTACCATCATTATTGCGCTCTGGGAAGCTGTGATGCCGATGAGTACATGGATTTTTGCACCTGAGTATATGACTTTTGGGACACAGGCTTTAGGTTACCCGGACTATTTCGCATATGCGTTGGCTGTGGCAAAAGTTCTTGGTGTGATTGCTATCATCAACCCCAAAACTCCAGACAAAGTGAGAGAGTGGGCCTACGCTGGGCTTTCCTTTACACTTGTTTTTGCCTTTATCAGTCACGCTTGTGTCGATCAAAATGGGGGATATATGCTGATGCCTTTGGCTTTCTTGGCAATACTAGCTTTGTCCTATTTTTATAAAAACAAAATTTGATCTTTAAACTAAACCCGAAATAAAATGCCTAAACAAATCTTTATCAATTTGCCGGTCACTGACGTAAACCGGTCAATGGACTTTTACACTGCATTGGGCTTTGTGAATAATCCTCAGTTTTCAGATGAAAGTTCGAAATGTATGGTCTGGAGCGAGGCCATTTATGTGATGCTTTTGAATCATGAAAAGTTTTCAACGTTTATCACCAAACCTCTCGCAGATACAAAATCAAGCATTGCAGGGCTTTTTTCCTTATCTGTCGATAGTGTAGAGGAGATGAATGCTATCTTGGAAAAAGGCCTGAAGGCCGGGGGAGTAGAGCCTCATGAAATACGAGATTACGGATTTATGCAACAAAGAACCATTGAGGATTTTGATGGGCATACTTGGGAAGTGTTTTTTATGGACATGTCTAAAATGCCGGCTGATTAAAGTCTCTTATTCACCTAGATCCGGTCCGTTTTTGCTAAAGCAGGAAATGTTTTCAGTTTTCTTGTGACTTTTTATGATGTTGGGTTTCTAAATAAGCAGAGGTTGGAAGTTTTAAATTTCAATAAGTTCTTTTTTGCTTGAGAATCTGCTTAATCCCCTCCTTTTCTTCAAAGGGCATCTCAGCCCGATGAGAAATTAGCTAGCGATTTCAATTCAAAAAGACTTGTACTCTTGATAGTTGATTAGTTGAGAAATCGAGAGCTTTTTTTGGTTGATTTTTTGACTGAAAAGGCTTGGTTTCCATTTACCCATAAATGACTGAAATCAAGAATGGATAATTCCTTTGGAGCGAAATACATGGACGAAATGTCCCATGAGATTAGAAATTCATTGAATATTGTGATAGGCAGCTCGGAGTTGATGAAGTCTGCCGAAAAAGAAGAGCAATCTGAGTTGATCGAGGTGATCTACAACTCCTCCATGCACTTGAAGGGACTTTTAAACACCTATTTATTGGCCCGGAAGGTGCAGGAGTCCCCAGACTCTTTTGAGGAGGAAGAGGTGCGTTTTTATCCCTTTTTGGAAGAGCTCTCTACTCAATATTCCCTCTTGAGTCAGAAGTCAGGACTCCAGTTTAAACTCGATGTAGATTCGGATCTTCCTGAGAAAATTAGGCTTTCGAAAACAAAGGTTACCCAGGTATTAAACAATTTGTTTTGCAATGCACTGAGTAATACAGAGACTGGTCAGATCCAAATGCACGTGAGAGTCATCTCTGAAAGTGAAGATGGTTTTAGGCTTAGATTTGAAATGAAAGATACCGGAAGTGGGATTTCGGCAGAGAATCAGAAAAAGCTGTTTCAGGAGTTTGCTCAGGTAAATAGGTCTAAAACCGGGAAAACTGGTACCGGTCTGGGGCTTATGATCACACGCAAGCTGATTCAGAGTATGGGGTCAGATATTGCCTTTAGAAGTGAAGAAGGAGTCGGGTCAGTTTTTTACTTTGAGTTGGATTTACTAGTTCAAAAAACATACCCATCATCTCCGACAAATCAGCCAATCGAGAGGGTTTTGGTTCTCGATGATCAAGAGATCATTCGGGCGGTTACAGCCAAGCAATTGCGGAAGTTGAATGTGGATTTTGATCTCACATCCACTTACGAGCAAGCGGTCAGTCTCTTGGAGTCGACGTCCTATTCAGCGATCCTTTTGGACAAAAATCTATCCGAAATAGATGGGCTTGGTTGGAGTGAAGATCTCAAAAGAAAATATCCGGCCATGAAAATCATACTCATGACCGGGGAGGAGTTGGCTCTGTCCGAGCACAAATTAAGTGTCATTGGTATCAGCAAGGTGCTGATGAAGCCTTTTACTTTGGAGCAGCTGACAGACGCGCTGCACAGTGTGGAAGTTACTGCTTGGCTGTCAATTTAGGATACGGACCTGCGTATCCACCAAGTCTTTGATCGGGACCACGAGCAGGCCTTCTTCCAGCTGGATGACGACGTTAATGTTATCGATTTTGATGATCTTTCCCTTGATTTCCTGAAAGGCAATATGCTGTCCCAGTCTGAAGTTCTTTTTGAAATAAAAGCCGAAGAGGATCCGTTTTACGAGTTCGACAGAACCTAGCCCCACGGCGATCGCTATGCACAGGAGGATCGCTCCGAGGATGATGGAAAGGTTATTGGTAATGATGCTGGTGTTGATTCCGATCAGTTCTACCGCGATCAAAAGAATGATAAAAAGTATCAAATAGCCGGCTATCGTGGAAATCAATCTGGCTCCAGCCATTCCAAATGAATCAAATAGAGTGTAGATCAGATTTTTGGCGGCAGCGGATATATTAAACCCAATGAATAGGAGGAAAATTGCGATCAGAAGCTTTGGTAGGAAATTAAGAAGATTGCTTAACTCCTCTGACAAAACTGACAGCCCGAGGATTTCGGATCCCAGTACTACGATAAGGATCAGAAGTGCAAACTTCAAAAAGGTAAGTATGATGGCTTCTGGATTGATGGGGAATTTCCAAGAGGCAATTCCAGGGAAGTTTTTCTGGACGAATTGATCAAGTCGGATTGTCTTGAGCACTTTGGAGGTCAAAAAGACACATAGTTTATAAAAAAGCCATGCTAGAATCAGGAATAGAAAAAAACCTATCAAACTGGGTAAAAAAGCTACTGTATCTCTGAATAGGTTTTCCATTACATCATAGCTGGCAGTCATATTTTCCATTAAATCATTCATTATCTGTACTATTTGGGTCGTTTTTTTGAGTGGGTGATATATCTTTTTTGTCTCTGAGGTCTAGTTCATCATCCAGAATAGTTTTGATAATATCCGGATTTTTGACCAAAAAAAGATCAGCCAAATCAATTGATAGATTGATCAGGTTGATATCCTTCATGACCTTGGTTTTGATCAAGTCAGGCAATTTCTCGTTTTCCAGAAGTTCTTTAAATGGATTCCTCATTGCCTTAGATTTTTGTATTCTTCCAATACTCTCTTCTTTGCCCGATTGATTCGCATTTTGACGGCGGATTCGCCGATTTCTAGCGTTTGGGCGATTTCTTTTACTGAAAACTCATCTTGATATTTCATCAGCAAAATGGCTCTGTCGTTGACTTCTAATTGGGATAAAGCAGCCTTCAGTTTTTCTGCTTTGAGTTCCATGAGTTCCGTGTCATCGATTTCTTCAGGAGCATCATGAAGTTGGTCTGTGAATTCCTGCTCTTTTTCTTGCTTGACTTTGTGCTTTCTGTTCAGATAGTTGAGACAAAAGTTATATGTGAAGCTGTAGAGCCAGGTAGAGAAGCTTGACTGTCCCTGGAAAAGCTTCAGTTTGTAGTACAGCTTGATAAACAAGTCATGCGTCAAATCCTGAGCTTCCTCACGAATCGGGATAAATCTCAGCGATCTATTGTATATTTTTTCAGCATATCTGTCGTATAAAATCCCGTAGGCACTTGCATCCTTGAGACTGACGACGCGCTTGACTAGTTCTTCGTCCGAAAGTTTCGATACCCTCTGAAGCTCATGATTGTCTGGTTCTTTGGAGGGATTCATGAAATTTAACTAATGCGGTAGGGTTTCGTTGGTCTGTGTTCTTTCGGTAGGTCACCTTCTTGATTAGACACAGAGGTATTGACTAGGTCACATAATTTCATGAAAAAAAAGGAGATTAGATCCTGATCTCTCTAAAAGATGATATTCACTATTTCTGGAAGCCTAAATTGAACATGAATTCTGATGTCTATTTGAATAGTAAGTGACAAAATATACCACTATGATAACCTTGTCCTGCACATAACTTTCAAATCCTATGAACTTAAAAATTAGTGATTTAGATATGTTTTACATTGGTTATAATTTAGTAAATTATGCAAGAGTATTTTTATGATTCTAGGAGGTAATTCGATTGTTGATTATGCGACAAATGCAATAATCGCCACCGATTTAAAGGGAAAAGTAGTTTATTCCAATTATTCAGCCGAGGTAAATTTAGGGTATTCCACAGGTGGACTACTTGGAATGAACGGTAATTTACTTTTTGGAGAAGTGCCTGATTTTAGTCTTTTTAGAATTACTGAAAGGATTTTATTCAATGAGAGTGTTCCTGAGATTCGCTTAACTTTAAAAACAACGAATGGAGTATTGCTGTCTTATTTCGCTCAATTTTCACCGATAAAGGATCGCAATCAACAGATCATTGGGATATCTTGTGTGTTAAGATCAATCAATAGTTCGGATTTTGAAGAAGGGAAAGCTACAGGGCTTTTAGAGGTGATGAATAAGCCAACTATAATAGTGAATCGTTTAGGTCAAATTGTACTTGTTAATACTCAACTTGAAAAGAAAATTGGATATACGAAGCAAGAGGTACTAGGAGAGATGGTTGAAGTATTGTTTTCCCCAAACCATAAGAATTCATTTTCTAAAGCTTGGAATCCATCCATTGAAATTTTGAAAAAGGAAGTAATCGCATTAAGAAAAGATAGATCTTCATTTTCTGCGCATATTTCTATTAGTCCAGTCAGGATAAACGATGAGACCTATTTTTCGATAATAGTTCAAGACATAGCAGAATTTGAGTCCTCTTCAAATCAAGTAGATGTTTTTAATCAATTACTTGAATTTAGAAGTAAAGAAATCAAGCAATTATCATTTGCAGCGACACATAGTCTTCAAGAACCCTTAAAACGAATTAGTGCATTGTCTTTTTTCCTATTGAATGAATATAAAAGTTCAGTGGATAGTGCAGGCATTCAGAGTATTGAATATATCAGAGAAGCGGCAGATAACTTGAGCTTATTGATAAAGGAATTGATGAGTTATTGTCTTTTAGGACAAAATAGAATGCCTGAAAAATTCCAATTACAATCTATTTGGGGTCAAATCAGGAGTCAAGTACTTGAATCAAATAAAATCCTTAATCCTGAAATATTTTGTCAAGAATTACCAGAAGTATATGGAGATAAGAATGAATTAAAATTACTACTTACAAACCTGATCAGTAATTCCTTAAAGTTTAGAAATGAAAATAGTACACCTAAAATAGATTTTTCATGGGAAGAAAGGGACAAAGATTACCTCTTTTGCTTAGGTGATAACGGAATTGGGGTAGAAGATAAAAATTATTTGAAAATTTTCTTGCTATTCAATAAGCTCAACCAAAAGTTTGATGGTTATGGAATGGGCTTGGCGATTTGTCAGAAAATTGTTGAATTACACGGGGGGAAGATTTGGCTAGATTCTAAAGTAGGGGAAGGAACTAAGTTTTATTTTGCTTTGCCAAAAAGATATCAGCAATGAAAAGCCACAGACTCAATATTCTTTTGGTGGATGATGATATCGCTTTAAATTTTGTTCACAGGAAAATTTTACAAAAGGCAGGAGTTGCCTTTGATGTGATCTCGAAGGAAGATGCAGAAGATGGGATATTATATTTAAAAGATAGAATTAAGCTTGAATTATCGCTCCCTGACTTGATATTTTTAGACATTAATATGCCTGGTATGGATGGTTGGGAGTTTTTGGAGGAATATAGAAAGCTAGATAAAACTATAAGAGATCAATCAGTTTTAGTTATGTTGTCTAGTAGTCTCGATCCTGAGGATAGAATATTGGCCAATAGCTACCAAGAAGTTGCAAGTTTTATAATTAAGCCATTAACTTTTGATAAAATAGATCTTATAATGAAATTATTTTTTGATAGTTAATCTGTAAGATTTAAGTAAAATTATTTGAAACTCTTCTTCTCATCTCTTTCAAGAATGGTTGATTGTGTTTACCATATACGATAGCTCTTTATAATAGCTCCGACCAATTGGAATCTCAGAACCATTGATTTTGATAAGACTGGAGTTAAAAGCATCTATTTTGTTCAGATTGACGATATACGATTTGTGAACTCTAAAAAACTGCTCTTCTTTTAGTTTGCTGAGGATTTCTTTGGCGGTATTCCGAAGAGTGTATTGCTTTCCATTGACATAAATGTGGGAGTAGGCTCCTTCGGCTTTGATCCAGAGAATCTCGTCTACTCGTATTTTTTTGAGCCATCCATTTTCCCGGATGAAGAGTTCTTCTTGAATGGCTGGCTGAGCGGCCAATGAGCTTTCGGTATCAGGCTGCTTTTCGGTTTTGAAATTAGCAATAGCCAGTTCGATGGTCGTGATTAGAGATTCTTTGGTGAATGGCTTGACAATGAAGCCTTCTGGATGAATGTGCTGGACTTTGGAGATGATTTCCTTACCGGAAGCGGAGGTGATGAATACGATTGGAATTTGAAATTCGCGTTTGATTTCCTTGGCTAGTTCGATTCCGTTTTTTTCTCCTTTGAGTTTGATATCAATCAAAGCGAGGTCTGGTCGGGACTCTACGATGTTTTGCTGCACGTCCTCGGCAGACTCAAAAATGCCAGTCACTTCATAGTTGTTGATCTTGAGAAGATCGCTGATATTCTCAGATAGGCTGGTGTTGTCCTCTACTAATAATATTTTTGGCGGATTATTTCCTACAGCCATAGTCATCTGTCATTCAATTAAACAATTGTCAAAATAATAAAAAACTACTTCAAATCAGCTCTCGAATTAGTGTTTTCGTTTCAAAATTAATTTTTTTAGAATTTAATCAATTTTTTTTGAAGTGAAAGTTCCTGGCAATTTTCAAAAGTTTCGAATTGATAAATACTTTGAATTTTGTATCATTGATCACTAGAACTTGCCGTAAAACTCATGGTTTATGGAAATCATATTTAATTGGTTTTAAAAGAGTAAGAAGTGTTTATCGGTTTTTGATTGGTAAATAATCAAAGCAATGAATTAAAAAATTGAATTTTTTGGGAAACTAAAGAAATTTTGGTTTTTTAATTCTATCAATTAAATATTTAACTATTCAAAATCACCTGTTTTATTAATAACTCTTTCTTAGAAGGTGGGAGACAAGAGTGATCTAGTTTGAAGCCGAAATGCCTATTCTACCCCTTTACAAACTGATAGTTTTGCCGATAATATTTTTTCGAAAGAAGTTAATAATTCATGAAATAATTAATTAATGGATCAAGAGATAGTTGAAAAAGTTACCTTTCCGGACAACGAAGATTTAGTATTTTGTTTAGAAAATGAATGCTTGATTAAAGCTTCAGAACGTGTAAAGATTATTTTTGACGATATCGATTGGAATCAAATTACATCGCTGGATCATTTCGAAATTTTTTTTCCATTGCCTTCTAATTTGGGTAAAAGGATTCATTATTACACTCGCGAAAGGGATATAGCTGTTGTTCATAATTTGAAGTGGAAGTCGGGTTTTCTTGAAGTAGAAGAACTTGGATGGTATAATCAGCTCTCTAACTCCATTCATGTTCTATTATTTCCATTGAAAAGGGAAAGTGAGTTTTTGCTTAGTTTCCAAGAATTACTTGAATTCATGGATAGGTTGCAACGGCCTGCGGCATTGTTTGATTTTGATCTGAATCACGTCGTTTATGCAAACCAAGATTTGTATAAAATAAATTTTTTCCCATTATCAAAATTAGGTTCAGGATTTCAATTAATAGATTTTTTTGTTGACGAATCAGTCTTTTATGAATTGTTAGAATGGAGGGATTCAGATTCCATTACCTTAAGGCGTCAATTGATTATGAGGTTGGTGAGACCGGAGGGAAATTGGTTCGAAATCGATTTTTCAAAAGTGAAAACAGATAGAGGGGTACTTATTTTAACTACTTTAAAAGACATTCACAACTTTAGAAGTCTTCATGAAAATCAAGTAAAAAGAAACTTGATTTTGTCAAAGGTCTCCTTTGTACAAAATTCTTTTTTATCCAAGACTTCTGGGTTTATGCCTTACCAGCTCTTTTTGGATACTATTCTTGAAGTGTCCAATGCTCAGTATGGATTTGTGGGGGAAGTAGGTACCAGTGCTGATGGAAACAAACTGATGAAAATTCATGCTGTGACAGATTTTTCTCAAAATAGTCCGGCAGCTAAAAAACTCATCAATAAGCTCAAGGACGATAATTTCTTTTTTCGTCATTTTGACAATCTTTTTGGGGCAGCGATCAAAACGGGTCAAGTCATCTGCGAAAATAACCCTCCGACCAATCCACACTCTAGCAATAAAGTCATTCCTGGGCATCCGACCATCTCAAACTTTCTCGGAATTCCTATTTTGAGTGGCGAGCAAGTGATCGGCTTGATTGGCTTGGGCAACAAACAGGGAGGATTCAATGGTGCAGATGTCGAAGATCTCAAGCCATTTGCCACGACCTATTCAGTGATTCTCAATGCGCTGGACAATGAGGAGCGAAATCAAACCTTACAAAAGGACGCTACGGATAAAGCGCTGATACTTTCGACGGTAGGAGATCACTCTCCTGATACGATTGCGGTTCTGGATGCGGAATATGAGTTTAAATTTTTGTCCCCTTCCTACAAGAAGCACTTTGGAAGAAGTGTCACGGAGATAGAGGCCAAAAGAAAAGTCAGGGCTTTGATTGTCAAAACGCTCGGCCAGAAGTATTGGCAAGCTGATGAGCACTATAGATCCAGATTGCGCATCACGACCAAAGAGCTAGAGCATCGCTGGCTGGAAACTTCGATCAATATTTTTAAAAAGGAAGGAAGAAAAAAAATAATTGCTTTCATCAGGGAGGTGTCTGTTCAGGTCAAATCCGAGCAGAGTTTAAGAGCTTCCTTGCGAAAAGAACGGGAGTTCAAGATGTTCTTGTCCGATTTTATGAACATCGTTGCTCATGAGTTTAAGACCCCTCTATCGACTATTCTTTCTAGCCTGGAGCTCTCTGAATACTATCTCCAGAGTGAAGGAGAGGAGAAGCTGGAAAAGGTCAATCATCATTTAGGGAAAATAAAAAGAGAGGCTGAGAATCTTCATAAAATCGTAGTAAGTTCACTGACTTATGATCGTTTTGTAAAAGAAGAAGTAAAGTTGAAACTAGAAGAATTATACCTTAATCGTTTTATTAAGGAATCTTTGGTTCAGTATGGCTTGACCGACTTGGTGCTTTTTAAATCAGAATTACCCGAGACTTTTAAAGTGGAGTGGGACAGGTTTTTGATGCAGACTACTTTAGTCAACCTGGTCAATAATGCAATCAAGTTCAGTCCTTCGAGACAAAAGCCAATTGTGAGTTTGGTGAAGACCGAAAATGGGCTTGAGTTGAGTGTTCAAGATTTTGGAATCGGAATATCTCAGAAAGATCTTCCCTATATTTTCACTCCCTTTTACAGAGCTGCCAATGCAAATGATATTGAAGGTACGGGCATGGGCTTGATTGCCGTAAAAAACTTTGTAAAATTGCATGGTGGGCATATTGACGTAATTTCTGAATTAGGGAGTTGGAGTAAATTTACTTTGTCATTTCAATTAAAAAATGAAGTATTCGATTGATATGGATAGTTGTTTCATAAACTCACACTATGTGGTATTTTTTTGTCATCTAATGGTTGTATTTTGTGATTATGTTTAGCCTAATAGCTTGATTGAAGTTTTTTTTGTGAATTTTGTTCCATTTAAAATGATGTTTAAATGTAATATTTTGCCGATTGATTTTTATGCTTTTGGCTAAAATCCTGATGCTTACCTGATTGCTCCATTGAAGCTATCTTTATCATATTGGCTTCTGTATAACAATGATAAAGGGCTGTCCGAAATTTTTAATAGGAGTACGACTGATTTGTCTAAGCATTTTCTTTTTATTCGAGAGTAGTGGGTATGCCCAAATCACCAGAGTTTTGGCAGTTGAAGTCAGTCACACCACAGGCTTAAAGCCTTTTGGTTGGTTTCCAAGAACTGCAACCGTTGAGAACCCTCCCAATGCACTGATGGATGACAATTCATTCGCGCGCGTGCTAAGCAGTCCGGGACTGATACTAGGTGGAGGTGCTTTTCAAGGTGAGATCGAACTTAAGTTTGATTCTGTTCTTCCTGCCAATACTTGGTCTTATGTACGGATAGAGGCAGATCAGGATCTTTTGGGCGCACTCTTGGGCGGGAGCTTGGGTGATTTGCTTGCCGATGTTTTGGGCACGGTACTTTTGGGTAGACAGGAGATAGAGATACAAGCGAGAAACGGATCCTCCCAAGTTTTGTCACGCACAAGTACCCAGGGTTTCGATATAGATCGCGTGCGCTTAGTTCAGGATGGTGTGAGTAGGTATTTTTTGGCTATCAGACCCAATGCGCCTTATGATCGGATCAGACTGATCAACAGATCCATTTCCGCACTGGGTCTTGGAAGCCAATATAGTTTGGATGTCTATCACGCTTTTTATGAGACAGGTGCATCCGATCCTTGCGAATCATTTCCCTATTTTACCAGTTTTGATGGTACTGGAGTGACAGCCTTGGTCTCTGGCTCACCTGTCGAAAACCCTCACTATGTATTAGATGGTAATTCCTCCAACTATTCCGAGATAGGCTTGGGAACTCTTGCTGTAGGAGCGGCTGTGACACAGCGTTTTTATTTCCCATCACTTTCTACACCCAATACTACCCTGAATGTTCGAATGCAAATCGCTTCTTCAGCAGTAAACCTTTCTATATTGGGTGATTTTCATATCAAGGCATACAATGCAGGTGTGGAAGTGTTTGAGCAGCCTTTAAGCGGAGGTTTAATTGGAGGGATCGATGTGCTAGGGATACTGGAAGGAGGGGGGATTGTAACTATTCCGTTGGTTGTCCCTGTTTCATTTGATCGAGTGGATATAGGACTTAGCTCTACCGTCAGTTTGGCCACTAGTGCTTCTGTGAGAGTGTATGAAGTGAGCCGTACTTCTGAAAGCTGTCCGCCAGATCTCATTACACCTAGTCCCATGTATGTTCCTGTTTGTGCGGGGACGGATTTAGTGGCAGTGCAAAATGCCGATGACGCTCAGATGGCTGTAGATGGAGATTTTGACAGTTATGCGACGATTAGATCTGACGCGGGGATTCTATTGGGGGTTGGCAGTAGGGAAGGGTACCTTGAGGTTGAATTTGAACAGCCTGTTCCTGTGGGAAAAATGGTTTTGATGCGAATTGATTACGATGAGGATGTGCTCAATGTACTTGCGGGGGGATCATTAGGGGTAGTTGTGGCAGATTTGGTAGATAATTTATTGTTGGGAAATCATCATTTTGAACTCGAACTCAAAAATGGAAATAACACCATTCTCACTACGTCAAGTGCGAATGGCTTTGACTCTGCAGGAGGCTTGGTCAATGTCGTACAAGACCATGAAGGGAGGTTTTTCCTGGCAATTCATTCTAGTTTACCTTACAACCGTATTAAAATTATAGATAAATCATCCTCTGTGATAGGTTTGATAGCTCCTGAAGATCAATTGAGGGTTTACAATATATGTTTTGAAGGTAGTGAAGATCCATGTGATGAAATCAAAACCTATACAAGTTATGATGGAGATGGTCTTACTTTGGATTTATTAGGACTCAATGAATTGGTTGAAAATATTGAGCTTGCTGTAGATTCAAATATTGCTACATACTCTGAAATTTCCCTTGGAGTATTAGGGGTGGGAAGCTCTACAGAGCAAATGATTCATTTTTCGCGACCCGTTCCTTCAGGTAGTGATATTGTAGTCAGTTTGGCTACTCAGTGGTCTCTTTTAACTTTAAGCTTACTTGAGTCTTTTGAATTTGTGATATATTCTGAAGGAGTGGCCGTGGAAACCCTTAAAGCATCTTCTATTCTGGATTTGGATCTTTTGGGTTTGTTGGACAATGATGATTTGCAGGGTTTTCCAATAAAAGTAAACTACCCGATTGATAGAATTGGTGTTAAAGTGTCAGCGTTACTAGATCTTAATGTATTGGATAATTTGAAGTTTAGTGGGGTATCAGTTATCCCGTCTAAACCATCATGGGCTGATGAAAATGAAGATGGTATATATGAATTATGCGAAGGGGAAAGCCTTGTTTTAACCCCTTCTAATGAGGCAAATATGGATTTAATTTGGTATTCAGGTGAAGCAGGATCTACATTAATTGGTACTGCAGATTCATATTCTATTCCTACTGATTTAGAGCCTGGAGAATATGAATATTTTGTAGAAGCTGCCCGCCCTGGCTGCTCATCTAGAAGTCTAAAATCCAATGTAAAAGTGATAATTCACCCTCAGCCTTCCAATGACCAGATTCAACTAGAGCCTATAGGAGGTTATTTTGATAGTGGTTTGGGAAAGGTGGTTTACCAATTAGGACTTGAAAACATTATTTTGGAGCCTTCAATCGTTGGTATGGTAGGAGGGGAATTTCGATGGTATACAGACCCTAATGGAATCCTTGAAATTGGAAATGAGGGTGACCCTGATGAGAACGGGTCTATTTTATCAGATATTAATGGTGTTCTGACTATCCATAACCCTGTGACAGATACCGGAAACAAAACGTATTATCTTGGGTATGAGACACCAGCCGGTTGTGAAGTCATAAAGCCAATTCCACTGGAAAGTTATATTATTCTTCCTGTCGGAGTTCACAGCTTTAATGCAAACCTACTGAAAAATAAAAGTGTTCAACTTTCTTGGAAACTAGCGAGTTTTGACGGCTTATCACATGTTGCAGTGCAGAGGGCTTCTCAAAACCTAGATTTTGAAACTATTGCCATTTTAAATTTTACTCAAAACTATCCTAAAGACTCATTAAGTTATTTAGATATTAGCCCCTTACCAGGAAGAAGCTATTATAGATTAAAACTAATTGGGGAACCTTTATCTCAGAATACTTTCAGTGAAGTGAAAAGGATAGATATTGAACGGGAAATGAAGGGATTGATTTCTGTATTTCCAAATTCATTCAATAACCGACTTTCGGTTAAAGTCTTTAAAAATTTTGGAACATCTGTTGTCACTATGACTAACAGTCAAGGGAAAGTGATTACTCGTCGAAATGTTGCCTCCTTAAATCCGGATTTTACAATAGTTTTTGATGATTTGGAAGGGCTTATACCCGGCACTTATTTTTTAAGAATTACCTCAAGCATAGGTGATCATACAATTAGAGCGCTTAAAGTGAATTGACTATCATTTTTTGAAAACTTCCTCGTCCGGTAGAGCTCATATTTCATTGAGGAGTATTTAATTGATATAGAATGTGTTGCAAATTTCTTTTTTAATCTTAAAGCAAGTGAGTAGGAGTGAAAAGAATAAGTCTCTTATGGATTGTTAAGAGTTCAATCTGTTTTTTTAGCATGTCTACATTCCTGTTTTATGCATTTAGATGACAAAATTCTTTTTTTGAATTACGATATGAAACCATACGCTTACAAGCATGATGCTATATGTTTTTTGATGGTTCGAACAACCTAACTTTGTTAATAACGAATTGAATTAAACTCGCTGTTATAGAACGAAGGTGTACTCGATAAATTGTTGAAATCAAAATTCGCTTGCGGTTTTTTTGCAAGTATGATTCTAGGTTTTTGTTAATGCATTAGTAGCTCCGGGTTTGTTAATTCTGAAGTCAATTTTTGAAAAATTTAAGATTTACTTCCTTAAAAGCTGTCCTTTTTGGATTAATGTTTTTTAGAAAGTGAGTTTATAATATAATATTAATATGCCTAAAATGAATACTCTAGAAATTGTTTTGGTGGCAAAAAAAAGGTTAAATCTCAGGGGCAGCCTATTATTTAATTTTCTTTTCTCACTGTTCTTTATGCTTTCAATGGAGGCTCACTCCCAAGCTAGTAAGGAGCTGGCAGTAGAAGTGAGTCACACCACAGGAATAAAACCACTAGGATGGATACCGAGATCAGGAACGGTCGAAAATGCCTCCAATGCATTGGTGGATGATAATAGTTATGCCCGTGTACTTGCCAGTCCTGGGCTCTTGCTAGGGGGAGGGTCATTTCAAGGGGCGATCGAATTAAAATTTGCCACAGAACGTCCGGCAAATACTTGGTCATATGTAAGGATAGGAGCAGATCAGGACCTTTTGGGAGCCTTGCTTGGGGGAAGTCTGGGAGAGCTATTGGCAGATGTGCTTGGGACGGTGCTTTTGGGTCGACAGGGAATAGAAATCCAGGCTAGAAATGCAGTCGATGGAATAGTGCTTTCACGGACAAGCACGCAGGGGTTTGATACGGATGAGGTTCGCTTGGTTCAGGATGGTCTGGGAAATTACTTTTTAGCCATTAAGCCTGATCAGCCTTATGATCGAATTCGCCTGATCAATAACTCCATTTCGATTCTGGGCCTTGGGACTCAATATAGCTTAGACGTTTACCATGCCTTTTACCTAGAAGGGGTCGACACCTGTGGTGATTTCCGTTTTACATCCTTTGATGGAGAGGGGATTTCGCTGGATCTTCTGGATCTCGGTGGAGCGGGTGTGACAAATGCCGGAAATGCAGTTGACGCCGACCCTAATTCCTTCTCCTCGATCAGTATCGGTACGCTGGGAGTAGGAGCATCCATGTTCCAAGAAATTCACTTCGAAATCCCATCTGCCCCAGAAGACTATTTTAAAGTCAAATTGGATATTCAGAATCCTGGGGTATTGACGGCCGACCTGATTGGAGGTATAGAAGTCAGAGCATACGATGGAGATCAATTGATCTATATTGACAAATTGAGTAGTGGCCTGATCAATGGACTGGATGTGTTGGCTCTGCTACAGGGTGGAAATCCAGTGAGCCTTGCTTTTGGCCCTGGTCGCTCTTTTGATAAAATCACCGTAGGATACAATTCCTTGGTTTCTCTCAGTGCGCTTAGCAATTCTCCTATTCGTCTGTATGATGTGCAGCGCTTCGGGGTGCTTTGCTCGGATCCGGATCCTATTCCGCTTCCGACCGCCACAGATCCCATGCTCAGCATGGCTACCTGTGATGCCACGGTATTGGATTTTGGCAATGCCAACTTCCCTTTCAATGCAGTGGATGGCAACAATGATACGTTTACCACCTTAGAAGCAAGCTCTGGTACAGCTTTAGGAATAGGGGATTATGAAGGATTTATAGAATTAGGCTTCCCTACACGCAGTGCCGGTACGACCTCGTATATCCGCATTGATTTTGAGGAAGAGGTTCTTTTGGGATTGTTGGATGGCTCTGTCGGACAGTTGCTGGGGGGAGTGGTGGACAATGTCCTCTTTGGAAGCCACTATTTCACCCTAGATGTGAAAAACAATGGCGGCTCAATCTTGACCTCCTCTAGTAATAACGGCTTTTTCAATGCTCCAGTCAGAATAGTACAGGACAAAAACAATCATTATTACGTAGCCGTCACTCCAGATGCTGATTACAATAGCATTCGGATCACAGAGTCCTTGGGAGCTATTCTTGGTTTGGGCGAGACCCGCAGCATGAATGTGTATCATGTATGTACGGCTGCCGGGTTTGAAGCATGCGAACAAGCCTTCCTAACCTATTCAGAGTCAAATGGGATATCTCTTGATCTTTTGGGATTGGGTGAGGCTGGAGTCACAGACGCAGGCTTTGCGATAGATGGAGATGTAGCTACTGCATCTGAGATCAGTATCGGAGCTGCTGGATTGGGCGCATCTGTCTATCAATTTGTTGAATTTCATTCGCCTTCGGCAGCAGAAGATCACTTCAGAATCAAACTGGCCATGTCTGGCGGAAGCGCTGTGACAGCTGAAGTTTTGGGCAGTGTAGTTGTCAAGGCTTTTGATGGAGATACGGAAGTTTTTTCTCAGGATCTCCGGGATGGCTTGATTTCGGATTTGGATCTATTGGGTCTGCTTCAATCAGGAGCCGTAGTCAATTTGCCTTTTGGCCCAGGGCTGTCTTTTGACCGAGTGGCTATTGGGATAGAGTCCTTGGTAGGTGCCAATGTAATCGCCAATCCTCTGCTTGTCTATAGCATAGAACGATTTAGTGATGCCTGTCCTGATCCCGAGCTAGTGGATCCCGCAGAGACAGATCCGCCATTTAATGTGTCGGATTGTGCAGGCGAAGTGGTGGATTGGTCTCATACCAATTTCCCTCTGAATGCCATAGATGGACACAATGATACCTATGCGACCCTTTCGGCCAGTGCAGGGACTGCGTTGGGATTGGGAGCATATAGCAGTCATATCGAATTGAAATTTGCTGCACCTGTCCCGGCAGGCGAGACTTCTTATGTTCGCATCGGCTTGGAAGAGGATAATTTGAATGCGCTATTGGGCGGTAGTTTGGGAGATGATTTGGCGAATCTTTTGGGAGCTGTGGCTCTTGGAGATCAGTATTTCACAGTCACTCCCAAAAATGCGGGAGGCACGGACATCTACACGGCGAGCAGTGCTACTGGCTTTGGAAGCCAAAATGTCAAAGTAGTACAGGATGCGGAAGGTAGATTCTACATCGCTTTCACTGCGGATGAGGCTTATCAATCTGTCCGCATTGACTTTTTCTTGACTGCTTTGGTTGGGGTAAATAATACCGCCACGATGAAGGTATACAGTCTGTGTAGAGAGACAGAGTTTGACCTCTGCGAGCAGGCCACGTTCACCTCGTATGATGGGGCCGGAATCGCTCTGGATTTGATAGATATTACCCAAGGAGGCGTATTCAACCCTCAATTTGCGATCGATGGGAATTCTTCCAATTACTCCACAATCAATCTGGGCGTAGTGGGAGCTGCGGCATCGATTTTCCAGGAGATCTATTTCAAAACAAAGTCTCAGGCAACTGATGCTCTTAGACTGCGGATACAGCTGGATCAGCCGGGAATTCTCAATTTGGATCTGGCTGGAGCTTATCGTCTGATCCTTTACAACGGTGAGGACGAAGTCTACAATGAATCACTTCAGAATGCGCTGGTTAATAATCTGGATTTGCTGGGACTACTTAACTCTGGTGGTATCCAAGAACTACTCATCGAGCCTGGCGTGGTCTATGATCGGGTAGCCTTTGGAATACAATCCTTGGTAGCTGTTAATACCAGTGCTCCGGTACGGCTTTATGGAATCAGCAGGATTTCTGATGCATGTCCTGATCCAGATGTTGAAGAGCCTCCTTATCTGGAGCCTGTATGTGCCGAGGAATTGATCAGTGCTGAAAACGCTGACAATCTTGCCAACCTTTTCGATGGCAACTTTAATAGCTATGCCACTATTCGTTCAGAGGGAGGTACCCTGGGACTGGGAGCCTACTCGGGACATGTGACTCTTGGATTTGGGGATGGTGTGATAGTTCCTGCGGGTACCACATCCTACATGAGAATTGATATGGAGGACGACCTGCTCAACACCTTGTTGGGAGGAAGTCTAGGCACTGCCTTGAGTGATATCTTAGGTAATGTGGTGTTGGGAGACCATTATTTTGATGTTATCGTCAATGATGGGGCGGGCAATCCACTTTTCACAGCTAGCAGCGCAGATGCCTTTGCTGGATACAATGATCAAATCAAAGTAGTCAAAGATGCACTTGGAAGATCCTATTTGGCGATCACACCGAGTGCAGCCTATAACAGTGTGCGGATCGAAGATCATACGAGTGCATTGCTATTGGGACAAGAAAATAGCATAAATATCTATGGACTCTGCTACGAAACAGGCACTGAGGATTGTGCCACTGGGTTTACCACTTCTTTCGAAGGAACGGGTATTTCTGTAGATGCAGGCGCGATTGGTGGCTATGGGGTGACCAATCCTGAGCGAGCATTGGATAATAACAATAACGACGACTATTCCGAATTGAGCCTGGGCACGCTAAGTGTAGCGGGTTCAATTCAGCAAAGTATACATTTCAGACAGTCGGTGCCTGCTAATGGTACTTTCAAAATCAAATTGGGAGTGGGAAGCGGTGTGCTGGATGCATCGATTTTTGATCGAGTATCGATTGTTGGCTATCTGGATGGAAATGAAGTGTACGACGAAGCGCTTCAAGATGCGGTGCTAGGATCAGTCAACCTCGTCAATCTTTTCAACAATGGAGCAGATGCAGAGCTTCGCCTGTCTCTAGGGGTGGAGGTAGATGAAGTGGCTTTGAAAATCGAATCTGTGGTTTCGGCGACTTTGGTGCCAAACGTACGCTTGTTCTACATTGTACAGGATTGTGAAACTCCCGATTTCCAGACTTGGAAAAGCTACATCATTGATGGGGATGCCAGTCTCAGTTCTGTTGCCGGCGGCGAGACGGTGCAATACACCATTCACATCCGAAATACCGGGACCATCTCGATTTTGGATTACCAGATTCAAGATGAGATTCCGGCAAATACCACTTATGTGCCTGGTAGTGGTGGGACGCTGAATGGCAATACGCTTGTCTTTGAAGATCTGGATATTGCTCCAGGTCAGACACTGACGCAAAGCTTCTCCGTGATCGTGGATGAAAATCTGACTGGGATTACCGAAATCACCAATCTTGCTTTGGTAAAAGCGAATCCTGCAGATCCGGGCGTAGAGACCTATCCGCCTTTGGACAATGAAAATCCAAATGATCCTGATGAGACAGGGGATACAGGTACTGATATCCCTGTTGAGCAAATTTTTGAAGTAGAATCTTGGAAAGCTTACACGGTGGATGGAGATGCCAGCTTAAGTGCTGTCAGTGGAGGAGAGACTTTGGTGTATACCATTTTTGTAAGAAACACAGGAAATCAGGATCTGACTGATGTGGTGATCACCGACGCTATTCCTGCAGGTACGAGCTATGTCTCTGGAGGGACAATGGCTGGGAATTCGGTGACATTTACCATTCCTACCTTGGCTGTGGGTGAGACTTCTGTAGGCTACAGCTTTACAGTGACCGTGGATCAAGACCTCACAGGACTCGATGAGATTCGCAATGTGGCGGTAAGTACGGTCACTGGAGGACTTACTTTTGAATCTTATCCGCCTGTAGATAACCAAAATCCACTCGAACCAGATTCAACTCAGCCACCGGGCACTGTCGTGGATGTCACTCCGATTCATTCGGTTGACTTCAGCAAAATAGGCATCAGTAATAATGCTACGAGCACTGGTCAGGCAGAACTAGGTGACGAAATCACCTATACACTATCTATTACTAATACTGGTAACAAAGAGCTCACAGGAATAACTATTGAAGATGTAATTCCTGCAGGCCTGACGGTATTGGATGCTGGGGGAGCTTCAGTGAATGGCTCTACACTTGAGTTTAGCCTTGCTAGCCTGTCAGTAGGACAGACACTTACAGTTGAATTTATCGTCTCTGTGGATAATGTGACTGTAGGTTCTCCCATCGTGAATGAAGCAGAAGCATTTTATCCCGATGAAACAAATAACCCGACTTCGGTACTGGCTCAGCATTCTATGCCTACAGATTGTGTGGCAGTGGATGCAGATGATATTTCACTTAATTCTTCAGTCAGCGAAGTCTGTGTGGGAGGCGAAGTGACTTTGACTGCTGCATTGAATGGAATCAGTATTCCGGATCCTGTATTTAAATGGTATACAAATCCAGCCTTGTCAGGAACTCCTTTCGAGGGAGATACTTACGTAGTCAACCCAACTGCGACTACTACTTATTACGTCATCGTCGAAGCAGATGGTTATTGCTTTAATGAGCCTCCAGCCGCTATAGAAATCGTGGTAAATCCACTTCCACCTACTCCTACTGCCAGTGCGGATGTGACTATTTCGGAAGGATTTGGAACGACCCTCTTTGCAACAATAGACCCTGCTGATCCATCTGTCGAAATTGTTTGGTTCAATGACTTAGATCAGCAAGTTGGGGTAGGTTCTTCCTATGACACAGGAGTGCTACCTGTAGGGACACATTTCTTCTATGCGGCTGCAAGAAATACAGTCACGGGATGTGTCTCTGCTGGCAGGGATGAGGTCATTGTGACCGTTGTGATAGATGACGCTGGCGACTGTACGATAGCCAACGGTCAGACTGTGGGTACTGACGGGCTGTTGTGTCTGCTATGTTTTGCGACAGATACGCAGCAGGCAGTGGACGGGAATTCGGCGACAGCATCCAGATTGACAGTTCCGGTAGGACTGCTAGGTTCTATTTATCAGACCTTGTCTTTCCCTACGCAAGGAGCGGCTGGAGATTCAGTACGGATCGATCTGGGCATTCCGGGAGGTTTGGCAGACGTGAATCTTCTTTCCCGCATAGGCATCACAGTACTGAATGGCAATACCGTGGTGGATGAGTTTTCTCTGAATGAATCCTTGGTACACCTGACCTTGCTTGGAGGAAGCGGTATGCAGCGGGCAAGCTTCCCAGTTTCAGGTTCTTTCGACAGAGTTCGGATCAGCTTGACCGGTGTAGCCAATGTGCTGACCAGTCTGGACATCTATCAGGCGCAACTGGTGTTTGCTGCTCCGACGGCAGTGACTACGGATGCGGAAGTTTGTCAAGGGGAAACAGCCTTGTTGGAAGCGACCCCAGCGGCCGGCACGAGTCTGAGATGGTACGATGCAGCAGTGGGAGGCACCTTGCTTTCGGAAGGAAATAGCTATACCACGGCAGCATTGAACAGTCCGGGTACAGTCACCTATTATTTGGCTGTACTTCGCAATGGCTGCGAGAGCCCGGACCGTATTCCAGTGGAAGTGACGGTGAATCCAGCAGCCACCGCAGCAGACATCACCGCAACTGGCGGCACAATCTGCGAAGGGGAGAGCTTCACCTTGAGCGCCAGTGCAGCAAGTATCACGAATCCGGTATTCCGATTCTATACAGATCAGACCTTGGCTACCGAGATCACGGACTTGACCGTATCACCGACTGCCACGACTACTTACTATGTAACTGTGGAAGGCGATGGAGTCTGCGAAAACGCTCCGGGTACAGCGGCTGAGTTGACTGTGACGGTAAATCCA
>NZ_AUBX01000018.1 GCF_000429465.1 Algoriphagus vanfongensis DSM 17529
GGTGTAAAGGCAGTAATGTCATAGCTGAGCAGTACTAATTGCCCGAAAGCTTACCTACGCTGTGTTACAGTTTCTACGATATATGTTATCCCGATAGGAATCGGGATAGTACCAAGTACGATGTACAACGTACCAAGAACAATAAAATATTACATACCGAACAGGTATCAAGATTTAGGCGGCCTAGCGCAGGGGTCCCACCTCTTCCCATCCCGAACAGAGAAGTTAAGCCCTGCCGCGCCGATGGTACTGGGGTTACACCCGGGAGAGTAGGTCGCCGCCACATTATTCAAACCTCAGTCTAGCGACTGGGGTTTTTGTGTTTTAGGGCTTTTCCTATTCCGGAGCAGTAGCGTAGAACTTGTCCCGAATATCGGAAACCTGTCCCGAATATCGGGAACCTGTCCCGAGCATCGGGATCACTGCCATATAATTTTAAGCCCCTTGGTTGATCCCAGAGGGCTTTTGTTGTTTAAAGTTCTTTCCCACAAACTTACACCGTGATGTTTTTTTTTGTCTAGTAGAATTAAAGGAAGTTTTTTAATTACATCTGATTTTAAGTATTCCTATTTCCCTAAGAAATGATCCTGATTCTGGAGTGATTTGATTCCCAGCGGTTAAGATGTCCTTTACAACTAGATGTTCTTAGACATAGTACTTGCCTTTTTCATTTTTCCTGATTTTTATCATGTCTTAGGCTGTGATTTGATCAGATAATATCACGTGCTCTAAAAGTAGCTTTGATGTATAATCAAGCACATGGAGACACGTTTATCAATAGCTGCCAAATTTCACCTTCCTGAGGGATTCCTTAGTAGCTATTATAGCGCTTCTTTGAAGCCTGATTTTTTGGATTTGAGAAGTGAAGTTGTACATGAAGGAATTCCGAAATTGGCTAATGATCCTACATTATTTGCAGCTGACTTGGAGGAGATTTTGGATTGGCTTCATGTGGATGAATTGCCCAAGCCTTTCGAAAAAGAATTGTGTGAGACACCCGTCTTACTATACGTCCCTGCATTTTCTACCACGCATTTACTGTTTCATTACGATGGTAGTCCAGCTTCGGCTGAATTGATAAAAAATTTCTTAGTTCTTTTCAAAGACTTGGTCAAAGAGAGTAAAGCTACCATCATTTCGCCAAGTTTTATTCCTAAATCGAAAATCCACGAAGAGCAAGAATTGATCAACCTGGTGTCGCAGTCGACCAAAGAAACAAGTTTTATCAAATTCAATTTTTCTAGAATAGGTGATTTTTGGTCTTATGCAGTACAGCATCGGTGTACCCTTTTGGTGACTTCAAAATCCAATCATTTTGAATTGGTAAAGCTTCTATTTCACTTTTATAAAGGGTCTCTTTGGAGTAGTACACTTTCGTTTTACTTAGCTACTTAGTCCATAAAACTGACTTTTATCATGTTTTACGCCTATTTAATCTCTTAAATTTAATGAAAAACCACTATGTCATCCATCTCTAACTCTACAGCTACTCAATGCTACCACTGTGGTGAGTTATGTGATGATGCGGTCTATTACTTCGATCAAAAGGACTTTTGCTGTCATGGTTGCCAGCTGGTCTACGAAGTATTGGCAGAAAAAGACATGGTTGGTTATTACCAATTGGAATCTTTTCCAGGTGCTAGTCAAAAATCAACATCAACCTTTTCGAACAAATTTGACTATTTGGATGATGAAGAGACTGAGGCAAACCTTTTGGATTTTAAGAATGAGTCAGAGAGTCATGTGACTTTTCTTATTCCTCTGATTCACTGCGCATCCTGTATTTGGCTTCTAGAAAATCTATTTCATCTGAATGCTTCGATCCTTTCTAGTCGGGTAGATTTTATTAAGAAGAAAGTACATATCAGATTCTCGAATTCAGAACTGAGTCTAAAATCTTTGGTGACTTTGCTGGCTACGATTGGCTATGAGCCTTCTATTCACCTTGGAAATCTTGATGAAACTAAGTCCAGAAAAGTGGACCGAAAGACTGTCAAAAAACTTGCGGTGGCTGGCTTTTGCTTTGGGAATATGATGCTGTTCAGTGTCCCGGAGTATTTCAGTGAAACAGCGTTGATAGCCGAAAATTTCAGAGGGCTCTTTAATTATCTAAATATCCTGCTGGCTCTACCGGTGGTTTTCTACGCAGCGAGCGATTACTATACTTCTGCTTGGAACTCTCTCAGACAAAAACGTATCAACATGGACGTGCCTATAGTCCTCGGGATTTTTGCCTTGTTTTTCTATTCTCTATGGGAGGTATTGACACTTGGGAATGCCGGCTATATGGATAGTTTGGGCGGACTTTTGTTTTTCTTGTTACTGGGTAAAGTGTATCAGGAGAAGACCTTTGCTACTTTGGAATTTGATAGAGATTACCGGTCCTATTTCCCCATTGCTGTTACGCGGCTCCAACAAAGTAGTGAGGAGGTAATTCCTTTGCGAAAGTTGGAAATTGGCAATAGGATTTTGGTCAGGGATGAAGAGTTAATTCCGGCTGATTCTGTCTTGCTCAGTGCTTCTGCTTTGATCGATTACAGTTTCGTAACAGGCGAAGAAGTACCTGTTCCTAAGAGAAAAGGGGAGCATATCTATGCAGGTGGAAGACAGATAGGGGAAGCCATAGAATTGGCTGTGGTCAAGTCCCCTTCGCAGGGTTACTTGACAGATCTCTGGAATAATGAAAGTTTCGAAAAGGAGAAAACTGGTCAATTGGTGCCTCTATCCAACAAAATATCAGGCATTTTCACGTGGACTGTCTTGCTTGTTGCATTCGGCTCATTTGTTATTTGGGCGATGACAGATTTGTCCATGGGAGTGAAGGTTTTTGCTTCTGTCCTTATCGTTGCATGCCCCTGTGCTTTGGCGATGTCGACCCCTTTTACTTTGGGAAATACACTTCGGATTTTTGGCAGAAGTAAATTATATCTTAAAAATGGCGCTGTCATCGAGCGATTAGCCGAGGTAAATACCATCGTGTTTGATAAGACAGGGACGTTGACAGATCCCAGCCAGGCCAAAGTAGAGTATCATGGGATTCCTTTGACAGAAGAAACGCTCCAGATACTTCATGCAATGGTAAGTCGCTCTACTCATCCTTTGAGCAACCGAATTCATCAATGGCTTGGGAAAAGACCTCCTTTGGTTTTGGATGAAGCTCGCGAAATAAAAGGGGCCGGAATAAGAGCTCTGTACCACGGACAGGAGATTTTACTGGGCTCAAAAGACTTTGCCGGCTCTGTAGATATGCCTGTTTTTGCTACAGGAAATCAAGTGTATCTATCTATTGGGGGAAGCTGTGTGGGAATGTTCCATGTTCAGTCAGGGCTTCGGGATCAAGCGACCGACTTGATCACACAATTGGGAGATGTGTATGATCTGCATTTGATCTCTGGCGATCATCCACATGAATATGAATCGCTTCAGGCTAGTCTGGGCCGAAAAATGAAGTATAATTTTCTGCAAAGCCCCAAGGACAAACTAGCCTATGTGAAGCAGTTGAATCAGGAAGGGAAAAGCACCTTGATGGTAGGAGATGGGCTTAATGATGCTGGAGCATTGCGGGAAGGTACTGTCGGGGTGGCAGTGACGGACCAGGTATCGCATTTCAGTCCTGCTAGCGATGCGATCATCAGTGCGGATTCTATGTGGAAGATGCCTGGATTTTTAGATTTTGCAAAAAGTAGCAGGAAGATCATCAAAGCCAGTTTTGTGCTGAGTTTGCTCTACAATGTGATCGGCTTGAGTCTAGCTATACAAGGGATACTGAGCCCAGTAATCTGTGCTGTTTTGATGCCTTTGAGCAGTATCTCAGTGGTGGTGTTTACCACTCTGGCCACCAATTTCGTCGCCTGGAAAAAAGGGCTTTTAGCACCAAATACAACATGACATGGAAGTAATATTTCTCTTGATAGGAATCAGTCTTGTCTTGGCCGTCACTTTTTTATGGCTCTTTTTCAAAGCCATGAAAGATGGGCAGTTTGATGACGACTATACCCCGTCTATCCGAATGCTATTCGATTCTCAAAAAAAAACAACTAAAGATCCATCAACAAAACCAAAGTCACATGAATGATGCTACACTGGAGAGGTTCTATTATGACAATAAAATTGTCAAATATTTTGGAGCCGCTACTATCATCTGGGGAGTAGTCGGGATGCTGGTTGGGGTGCTCGCTGCCACCCAACTGTTCCTACCTGAAGCTAATTTGGGCACTCCTTATACCACTTTTGGTAGAATTCGCCCGCTTCATACAAATGCGGTGATTTTCGCCTTTGTGGGAAATGCAATTTTTGCTGGGGTTTATTATTCCATGCCCCGATTGCTCAAAACCCCGATGTGGAATAAAAGTTTGAGCTGGTTTCATTTTTGGGGCTGGCAGCTGATTATCCTGGCAGCCGCGATCACATTGCCTCTGGGACTGACGACATCCAAAGAATATGCTGAGCTGGAGTGGCCTATTGATATTGCGATAGCTTTGGTATGGGTGGCGTTTGGAGCCAACATGATCGGGACCCTGATCAAGAGACGAGAGCGGCACATGTATGTGGCGATTTGGTTTTACTTGGGATCCTTTGTGACAGTAGCTGTTCTCCATATTTTCAACTCACTAGAGCTGCCTGTTAATCTCTTTAAAAGCTATTCTGCCTATGCAGGCGTACAGGATGCACTGGTGCAATGGTGGTATGGGCATAATGCCGTGGCGTTTTTCTTGACCACACCTTTTTTGGGCTTGATGTACTATTACCTTCCCAAAGCTGCCAATAGACCAGTGTATTCCTATAAACTCTCTATTGTACACTTTTGGTCCCTGATATTTATCTACATGTGGGCAGGGCCTCACCATCTCCTGTACACCGCTTTGCCAGAATGGGCCCAAGTATTAGGCACAGTGTTCTCTGTGATGCTGATCGCTCCCTCTTGGGGTGGGATGGTCAATGGGCTCTTGACTCTACGAGGTGCTTGGGACAAGGTCAGACAAGATCCTGTTTTGAAATTCATGGTAGTAGCTGTGACTGCTTATGGCATGGCTACTTTTGAAGGGCCCTTGCTGTCCTTGAAAAATGTAAATGCCATTGCTCACTATACGGATTGGATCGTGGCACACGTCCATATCGGAGGGCTAGGCTGGAATGGCTTTTTGACATTTGGAGTATTGTATTGGATGTGGCCACGAATATTCAAGACCACCATTTACTCCCAGAAACTCGCTAATGTTCATTTTTGGATTGGTACACTTGGGATTGTATTCTATGCTTTGCCGATGTACGTGGCAGCGCTGACTCAGTTTTTTATGCTGAGAGAGTTTGATGAGATGGGCCGATTGGCGTATGGGAATTTCCTCCAGACCGTCGTGGAACTAGTGCCCATGTATATGCTGAGAGCTTTTGGAGGCTTGTTGTACTTGTCTGGAGCAATCATCATGGTATACAATATGTACAAAACTGCCCAACAGGGTTCTTTTCAAGAATATGAAGAGGATCAAGCACCTGCTCTTGCGAAAGCCTATAATCCAAAAGGAGAATTTTGGCATAGAGCATGGGAAAGAAAACCGATTTTCTTTACAATTCTAGCCACCATAGCGATCGCCATAGGTGGAGCGATAGAGATCATTCCTACTATTCTGGTGAAATCTAATGTGCCAACTATTTCTTCAGTGAAGCCTTACACTCCATTGGAACTGGAGGGTCGGGACCTATATATCAAAAATGGCTGTGTAGGCTGTCACTCTCAGATGATTCGGCCGTTTAGGTTTGAGACAGAGCGATATGGAGA
This sequence comes from Algoriphagus vanfongensis DSM 17529, assembly GCF_000429465.1. Taxonomy (GTDB): domain Bacteria; phylum Bacteroidota; class Bacteroidia; order Cytophagales; family Cyclobacteriaceae; genus Algoriphagus; species Algoriphagus vanfongensis. Next base: position 5,777 of record NZ_AUBX01000018.1, read on the forward strand.
GTACTCGAAAGCCGGGGAGTTTGTATATGATAGACCATTCCTCTGGGGGTCCAAAAGAACAGGCCCAGACCTACATCGGGTAGGAGGGAAATATCCGGACTCCTGGCACTATTTCCACATGCAGGATCCTACCTCCATGTCTCCGGGGTCTCTCATGCCTCCTTACCCGTGGATGCTGGAGAATACCATGGATTATTCGGCACTGCCTGCCAAAATCCGCACGCTGCAAAAATTGGGAGTACCATATCCTGAGGGATACGATGAGCAGGCTATGAGTGACCTGAATGCGCAGGCAAGCCAGATTACAGCAAACTTGAAAGATGCTGGAATCGAGACTTTACCGAATACGGAAATTGTAGCCTTGATTGCTTATTTGCAGCGATTGGGTACAGATATCAAAGCAACTGCAGGAAATTAACCCCCAAAAATCATGTATAAAGACGTATTGAGATCGATTGAAAATATAGACATCTATCCGGTGATTTCCCTCTTGATTTTCGTCCTGTTCTTTTTGGGCGTATTTATCTGGGTGATCAAGATGCCGAAGGATTTTGTAGATCATATGAAGTCCCTCCCGATGGATGAAGACACTGAACTAACCGAAAAGCAGCCATGAAAAAGTTTTTAATGAGTTTAGCAATGCTAGCCTTGGCTGGTCCCGCTTGGGCACAATCGGAAGAAGCCCACTGGTTCACCACACTTCAAAATATAGATCCAGGTGAGTTTACGCTGTTGGTAATTATTGGGATAGTTCTGTTTGTGATCCTGATTCTATTGGTATTGATGATTTACCTGATGTCATTTATGGTGACAGTCTTAAAAAAGGAAAATCCTGAATTAGAGCATGAACCTAGTTGGTGGGACAAATTCAATGAGAGGTTTATCACCGGTAAAATGGACGAAGTCGGTGGAGAAGCCGAACAAGAAAAATTGATGTCGGATCACTCTTATGATGGAATCACGGAACTAGATAATTTCATGCCGCCTTGGCTTCAATGGGTTTTTGTAGGCTCCATAGTGGTAGCAGCAGTATATTTTGTGAATTATACTGTGTTGGGATATGGGCTGACAGGGGTAGAAGAATATGAAGAAGAATTGAGAATAGAGGCCATAGCGGCTGAAGCTAGAATGGCAACGATGGTGGCATCGATAGACGAGACGAATGTCACAGTAGATGAATCCTCAGGAGGATTAGGAGCTGGCAAGTCAATCTTCGAAACCAACTGCGCGGCCTGTCATGCTGCAGATGGAGGAGGGGGCGTCGGTCCCAATCTGACAGATACCTATTGGCTTCATGGCGGGGATATCAAGGATGTCTTTACCGTAGTCAAATACGGAGTGGTGGCCAAAGGAATGGTTCCATGGGAAGACTTATTGACACCGCAGGAGATCCAGCAAGTATCCAGCTATATCCTTAGTTTGCAAGGAAGCTCCCCTGCCAACCCCAAGGAACCTCAAGGAGAGCTGTATAGTCCTGAGGCTGCTCCTGATCTTAGTCCGCCGGCAGAGACAGACAGTACAGCAGTAGTAGCAGTGCTTTGAAATACACGAGTCGCTGGAATAGCTCCAGCGACTGACTTCGATAAGTTATGGCAAAGAAAAATCCACATTTAGATCCCAATACCTTCAGAGATTCTCTTGGAACTGTCCGGGATGATGGGAAGAGAAATTGGGTTTATCCTAAAAAGGTTTCAGGGATTTTCTATCGCTACCGAACCTACCTTTCTTGGTTATTGCTGGCAATTTTATTTGCGGGACCATTTATTACTGTGGAAGGAAGACCGTGGCTTCTCTTCAATATATTTGAGAGAAAGTTTATCATCTTCGGAGCAGTATTCTGGCCTCAGGATACACACTTGCTTATTTTTCTGTTGTTGATTCTTTTTGTTTTTATCATCCTCTTTACGGTTGTTTTCGGAAGGGTCTGGTGTGGATGGGCTTGTCCGCAGACTCTTTTTATGGAGATGGTGTTCAGAAAAATCGAGTACTTAATTGAGGGGGATGCAAATCAGCAAAGAAAACTGAATGAAGCTCCTTGGAACAGTGAAAAGATCTGGAAAAAGGGCTTGAAAATCACCGTGTTTGGTCTGATATCGTTAGCCATCGGGCATCTAGTGATGGCTTATTTGATCGGAGTGGAACAAGTGCTCGATATTGTGACTCAGCCCCCATCTGCTCATATGGCCGGTTTTATGGGGCTGGTGGCTTTTTCCGGTATTTTCATGTTTATTTTCACATGGTTTAGAGAGCAGGCATGCATTGTCGTCTGCCCTTACGGGAGACTTCAGGGGGTCTTTTTGGATAATAATTCCATCAATGTCATGTATGACTATGTTCGGGGCGAGCCACGTGGACCTATTCGTAAAAATCAGATAGAAACCAACCCAAAAGGGGATTGTGTAGACTGTAATCTCTGTGTGCAGGTGTGCCCGACAGGTATAGATATCCGGAATGGAATCCAAATGGAATGCGTCAATTGTACTGCCTGCATTGATGTGTGCGATGAAGTCATGGTCAAGGTAGACCGTCCCAAAGGCCTGATTCGCTATGCTTCTGAAAACAGTGTCAAAGAAGGGTTCCAAAAGTTGATTACTGGAAGAGTCAAAGCCTATTCAGTGGTTTTGGTTTTATTGGTGGTGGGATTCATAGCTTTGATAGCCACACGAGATGAATTGTCGGCGACAGTCACACGATTTCCAGGGATGACTTATCAGATGAGGGACAATGGAACTGTGTCCAATCTTTATCAGATCATTTTGATCAATAAGACATTTGAATCTCAAACGGTAGATTTACAGTCTTTGGCACCCGGGATGGATGTTGAAATTTTAGGAGATCAAGTCTGGGTGCTGGAACCGCAATCCAAATTGGAAGGGAGGTTTTTTCTAGTGCAAGATCAACAGGAAGTCCTGACCCCGCAGCAAAAGGTAAAACTATCCCTGAGGCATGAAGGTCAAGAAATAGATGAAATCAATACAAGTTTTATGGCTCCTGTAGCCGAAAAATAAGCCTATGAACTGGGGAAAAGGAATCATATTTACATTCTTGGGTTTTATAGCCATCATGATCACGATGGTAGTGATCTCAGTGAGGATGGAAGGGATAGAGCTCGTGACAGAAAATTACTATGAGGAGGAGATCAAATATCAGCAACAAATAGACAAAGAGCTGTCCACCTTGGCCCTAAATAGGGAGGTGCTTAGGTTTGACGGTCCTTCCAAAGCCCTGATTTTGGATTTGCCTGTAGGTGCCAAAGGAACGCTGAATTTGTTTCGGCCTTCGGATATCGAGCTCGACAGGGAGTTGCCGGTTGATATACAGGAAGTTGGTGAAAAAACAGTTTATCTGGGAGATCTCAAAGCTGGATATTGGAAGATTCAGCTGAGTTGGGAAGAAGATGGAAGAGCTTATTATCAGGAAAAAAAGATCAACCTATGATATTCTGGACTGCAGTCGTGCTAGGGTTTATGGGATCATTTCACTGCGTGGGAATGTGTGGCCCAATAGCCATGGCTGTAGGTAATTCTTCCCAAAAGTTTTTGACCAATAAAATCCTCTACAATATCGGAAGAAGTATCACCTATGCACTTCTGGGCCTCATAGTTGGCGTGATTGGATTTACATTTTCATTGGCAGGCATCCAGCAAGCTTTTTCCATCTTTATTGGTCTCATGATTATTTTAATCGCAGTGAGTGTCAAAGGTTCCGAAAGATGGGTTTCCATCTCATTCCTAGCTACTCCGGTCCGATGGATTAAATCAAGACTTTCCTTTTTCTTAAAAAGAGGTGGAGCAATAGCATTTTTTGCCACTGGCCTGATCAATGGCTTACTTCCATGTGGCATGGTCTATTTGGCCCTTGTAGCAGCTTTGGGCTTGCAAAACCCATGGATGGGAGCGGCATATATGTTTTTCTTTGGTCTTGGCACGATTCCGTTGCTATTGGCTTTGATGTTTTCGGGAAAACTCATCCCTCTCAAGTCTAGACTTAAAATTCAAAAAGTCATGCCATTAGTAGGAGTGTTAGTTGGTCTGATCTTTATTTTTCGCGGATTGGGTCTTGGGATTCATGGCTTCAGTCCAAATCTTCAAGTCTACCATTATGGAGAAAAACAAGTGGAAATTACTGTTTGCCGCTGATTAAATTGCCTTACTAAATACAGGTGATTCACTTGCTTTATTTGCCATTCTCAGATCAAACTGCTTGCAGATATTTCTGACGATGGCCATTCCTTCATCAGTGATTTTTACTCGATTTTGATTGATGTGAAGCAAACCCTCGACTTCCATTTGAAGCAGGTTAGCTTTGTTTTCTTCAGGCATGGCATCCCAAATGACGTCATCGATAGTAGCCTGCTGATTGCAAATCAGATCCAAAATCAACTCTTTGACTGCGATATCTTCCTGACTCAATGCATGTCCTTTGACCAGAGGCCACTTGTCTGCTAAAAGAGTATTCTGATACGTTTCGATAGACTTTGTGTTTTGCGCATAGCCAATATGGAGGTCAGATATGCTACTGGCTCCCAATCCCAGAAGCATTTTTGAAGGAGAGGTGGTATAGCCCATGAAATTGCGATGGAGTTTCCCCACTTTTTTTGCTTGATTGAGTGGATCGGTAGGTTTGGCAAAATGATCCATGCCTATTTCCTCATATCCCATTCTTATGAGTTGATCCTTGCCAAACTCATACATTTGTCGTTTCAAAAATTCATCTGGAAGGTGTTTCTCATAGCTTTTTTGAGCAGGGAAAGCACTCGGAACGTGGGCGTAAGAATAGAATGCGATTCGCTCTGGTGCCAAGTCTTGGACTGATTCAAAGGTGCTTTGCAGGGAGGTGATAGACTGGTGAGGAAGTCCGTAGATCAGATCGAAGTTAATGGATTGATACTCGTTTTGGCGAGCATTATAGACCGCTTTCTTGACGGCGTCCAGCGGCTGAATGCGGTGAATGGCCTGCTGAACTTTAGAGTCAAAATCCTGAATGCCATAACTCACCCGATCAAAGCCCAGTTCAGCTAGATTTTTCAGATGTGAGAAAGTGGTGTTGTTTGGATGGCCTTCAAAGCTAAATTCCCGATCATCCAGTACATCACAGTCATCCATAATGGTTGCGAGTAAGAAATAGAGATTGTCCGGAGAAAAGAAGGTCGGCGTGCCGCCTCCTAAGTGGATTCCTGCAAGTTTTGGCTTCTCCCCAATAAGATTTAAGTATATATCCCATTCTCGCAGCAGAGCCAGAATGTAGGGAAACTCGGTTTGATGATTTTTGGTGATTCTCTTGTTGCAGCCACAGTAGGTACATAGGCTTTCGCAAAAAGGCAAATGAATATAGAGACTGATTCCCTCTTCCTTTCCATAAAGGGCAAAAGCCTTTGTGACAAGGTCGCTCCACGAACTACCAGTGAGGTCATTTTGCCAAAATGGGACCGTGGGATAGCTTGTATAGCGGGGTGCAGGAGTGTTGTATTTGCTGATCAGCTCAGAATTCAGTCTCATAGCTTTTTTTTCAAAGGTCGTCAGACTCCTTGCTCAAAGCTTTGATCTAAATAAGCCCAAAACCTGATCTTTGTCAGGTTTTGGGTGAAGGGAGTGTCAGGTTAGTCCAGAAGAAAATTGTTGAGAAAGCTGCTTTTCAGCATCATCCAAAAGAAGAATAGCAGAATCCCCCAAAAGAGATAAACTCGATAATAATCTGTTGTTTCCCGGTATCTGTTTTCTTCTACTTCACTTTTTTCTAGCGTATCGATCTGGTCAAAGATATTCTGAAGTGCATTGCCATCTGAAGCTCTGAAAAACTCTGCCTCCGTCAACTTGGCTATTTCACGAAGGGTAGTTTCATCAAGATAGCTCTCGACCATCTGTGGTCTGCCAAAGAAGTCAGTACCATAAGGGACCATCCCGTCTTTGCCCACGGCGATAGTATAGATTTTGATTCCAAGCGCTGAGGCTAGCTGAGCCGCAAACATCGGATCGACATTGCCAGCATTGCTCTCCCCATCGGATAGGAGTATCATTACTTTTGATACCGAACCTGCTTCTTTCATTCTGTTGGTTCCAGCGGCGATTGCCGAACCGATAGCAGTGCCTTTTGCCTCCATCATATCAAAGGAAATCTCTGAAATGAGGTCTGTGAGAAGCTTGTAGTCATTGGTCAGGGGAGCCAAAGAGAAAGCTTCGCCGGCAAAAATAACCATGCCGATTCGGTCACCTACTCGACCATTGATGAAATCTATAGCGGTAGATTTGGCAGCCTCCAGTCTATTGGGAGTGAAATCCTGCAGGTCCATCGATTCTGAAATATCCATCACGAGCATGATGTCAATGCCTTCGGTGTATTGCTCCACACGTTCATTGCTTCGCTGCGGTCTGGCTAGCGCGACGATGATCATGGCCAGTGCCAATAGGAAAAATCCGGTAGGAACTAGTCTAAGATAGGTCCAAGGGTTGTTGCTGGCTACTTTCTTAGGGAGGGAAAGTTCCAGAACTGGATTTTTGAGAAATTTGATAAACTTCCTGATAAGCATCAACAGCGGAATGATCCAGATCAGGTTGAGCAGAATAGGTTTTTCCCACTCATAAGTTTGAAAGGTCTCTGGCAGAAACCAAGACCAGCTGAAGAATTCAGACACTTGCTCTAGCATGCTTGATTTTGCTTATTTTTTCGAGATGTTTTTCTTTAGCTACTTGGAGTAGGTAGTTAGATGCTGATTGAATTTCAGCCTTCTTTCCTGCATAGATGATGATTTCGATCGCTCTGAGAGAATCGAAGACTTGCATATCGCCGAGTTTTTCTCCGATCTCGCTGGAGGTCCACTCCCGGATCGGGAGGGAAGTCAGGCTTTCGAGATAGCCTTTCCAAAGTCCGATTAATTCATCTGCAGCTTCCATGGTAGGGTTTTGCTCTAGTTGAGCACTAGCCTGTTGCCATTGTTTTTGAAACTTGCTCCAACGGCGTTTCTCGCCTCTTTCGTTCCAAAATTTCTTGATCTGATCGGCAAACAGCCAATAAAGAGCGCCCAAAAGCACTAATACTGCAAGGGCAATTGCACCAAAGAGCATCCAATTCCACTTCTTTTCTATGGATTGATAGACATTGTTTTCTTTGAATACCAACTGCTCTGGGATGCTGTCTAGGGTCAGTTTGAGTTTGAGCTCAGCTTCTAATGGGAAATGCGTGACACTGTCGTAGCGGTTGAGTTCGTAGACAGGCAGAGTCAAGTATGAGCTCTGGTCCAGCTCAAAGTTGGATAGATAATAGACCACACTGTCCTGAGTGATATCAGATTCGGTATGTGAGATGTAGGTCTTCTTTTCCAACAGCACAAATGAGCCGAAATCAAACGTGGAATCGGGAAATATCAACTGCTTGCTAGCAGGATAGTCGGCTTTTAGCACATAGCCGACCCGTTCGCCAAGTTTGGCGGAATCTTGCATGAAATAGCCTTCTACTTTTACTTCTTGGGCAAAAGAGGTGACTGAGCACAAGAAGCTGATGAGGATCAATAACTTCTTAGCCACGCTTCATGCTTTTATTTCTGTACTTAAATAGCTCTATCAAAGGCATCACGATGTCTTGAGTAGTATCGATGGGTAGATAGTTGATTTGGTTTTTTTTGCAGATATCTTTCAAATTCTCTCTTTCGGAAGTGAAGGTATCAGAAATTTTTCTCGAAAAGCTACCAAAAGCAGTATTGACCCAGGTAGTGCGTCCTTTTTCCTTGTCATAGACCGGGATGATCCCCAGTGAAGGAAGGGCAGACTCTCTCGGGTCAGTCAGCTGGATGGCGACGAGATCATGCCGCTCTGCCAGAGCTCTGAAGGGACGCTCGTAGCCATCGTCTATAAAATCAGAGATCACTACGATGATACTCCGCTTTTTGATCAGATTGAGAGTAAAGGTGAACAGTGCCGAGAGATCTGTGCCGAGTGAGTTGTTTTCATGCTCGAAAATACCCCGGATCATCTTTACTCCTTGTTTACCGCCTTTGGAAGGCAAGATGATTTTTTCCTTTTGATCGGAAAAACTGATCAGCCCCACCTGACTTCCTTCGAAAATAGCGGCTAAAGTCAATACTCCGGCGATGACCTTTCCTTGGTCGATTTTTTTATGACCGGGCTGTCCGATGTCCTGAGAACCCGAAATATCCAGAAGGAAATAGACAGATTGCTCTTTGTCTTCCTTGAAAGTTTTGACAAATGTGCCATGTCCCTTTGCAGAAACCTTCCACTCGATCGTCCGTACATCGTCACCATACTGATAGGGACGCAAATCGTCAAATTCCAGCCCGGAACCTTTAAAGAGGGACTGGTATTCTCCTTGCAGGTGATTGTTGGCCACCTTTCGGATCATGATTTCGTACTTTCGAAGCTTGCTGAAGAGTTGATTCATGCAGGGATATTTTGAACCGACTAAGTTATACTACTGAGTTCAATTTTAAAATTTGACTTACAGGAAGGGTAAGGAGAATATCCGTTAAAAAAACCTAATTTTGAAAGGTGAAAAGATTAATTCCGATTTTATTTTGTGTGGTTTTCTTGATTTCCTGTGATAAGGAAGAAAAACCGAGTGGATTGCTCTCGGAAGATCAAATGGTCAATGTCCTCGTGGATATCCATCTGACCGAAGGAGTGAGTAGCGCTTTGCCGATTCCATACGATTCGTCTCAGGTACTCTATAGACTACTGGAGCGAGAGGTTTTTGTCGAGCACGAGATCTCTGATTCCACTTTTGTCCAAAGCATGCGCTACTATCTCCAGTATCCTAAAACAATGGATGAGATCTATGCCAGAGTAGTGGATACGCTCGTAGTCAAAGAATCCACCCCCATGACAGAAGAGAATTTCTGATGCTATACCCCACCAATCTCGAACAGAAAGTAAATTTTCAAAAAATCAAGGAACTGCTCAAGGCAGAGTGTAGCTCTGGTCTTGGAGCAGAATATGTTGATAAAGTTTCCTTCTCCTCAGATTTTCGTTTGGTCAACAAGCTTTTGGATCAGACTCAGGAGTTTTTGGATATATTGATTTCAGGTGAAAATTTCCCTGCTTCTAATTTTACCAACCTGAATCCCTATTTGGAGAAAGCCAAACTGGAAGGAGCTTTTCTTGATCAGGATGAATTTCATGAGATCAAGCTTTCCCTCCAAACTTTAAAAGGCTGTATTGCCTTCTTCTCCAAGTTTGGAGAGCTCTATCCTGCGTTGGGACAATTGCTCGGTTTGGTTTTGGAGCTGGATTTGGGCTTGCTCAAAGCTATAGAACTGGTAGTCGATGAGAAAGGTGTCATCCGCAGCAATGCCAGCCGTGAACTCCAGCTCATTCGGAGTCAAATCATCTACGAAGAAGGTAGACTGCGCAAAGTGATGGAGCGGGTTTTCAAGGAAGCTCGTGCCAAAGGTCTGACTCCGGAAGACTCTGCGATCACTATTCGTTCAGGAAGAATGGTCATCCCCGTGGCAGCTGAAAACAAAAGAAAACTTAGGGGATTTATCCATGACGAATCTGCAACAGGTCAGACGGTCTTTATGGAGCCTGAGGAAGCATTGGATATCAATAATGAGATCCGGGACTTAGAATACATGGAGAGAAGGGAAATCATTAAGATTTTAACCCAACTCACAGATCGACTCCGACCATCAATTCCTGCTTTGAGAAAAGCTACCAACTATCTAGGATTAATTGATTTCATTCGTGCCAAAGCGAAGTTTGCCCAAAAAACAGAAAGCGTAAAGCCTGTTTTGGTCAAAGAGCGAGTTTTGTCTTGGACCAAGGCAAGACATCCTCTTTTGGAACTAGCCCTGCGATCTCAGCAGAAAAAGATCATTCCTCTTGATATCCATCTAGGAGGCCAAGATAGACTATTGGTGATTTCCGGTCCCAATGCCGGGGGGAAATCAGTGACCTTGAAGACAGTAGCACTTCTCCAATACATGCTCCAGTGTGGGATTTTGATACCGGTTCATCCCGATTCCAAGAGTTCCTTGTTCGATAATTTTTTCATAGATATTGGTGACGAGCAAAACCTAGAAAATGATCTGAGTACGTATAGCTCACATTTGATGAGTATGAAGTACTTTACTCAATTTGCCAATAAGAAGACCATTCTATTTATAGACGAGTTTGGGACGGGGACAGAGCCGCAGTTTGGTGGAGCGATAGCTGAGTCGATTTTGCTTTCACTCAATAAAGCAGGAGCATACGGCGTCGTGACCACACATTATGGTAATCTGAAACAATTGGCAAACAAAAATCAAGGTCTGGTCAATGGAGCTATGCGCTATGACGTAGAAAAGCTGGAGCCCATGTATCAGTTGGAAATCGGTAAGCCAGGCTCTTCGTTCGCATTGGAAATCGCGTCGAAAATCGGGATATCCAAAGAGATTTTGGCTTATGCCAAAAGCCAGATCGGTGATGAAAGAGTACGATATGACCGACTTTTGACACAGTTGGAAAATGAGAAAAATCAATATTCAGGGTTGCTGGCAGATGTCCAATCAAAAGAACGGCTGCTCAAGACCAGACTCCAAGAATATAATGAGCTAAAAGAGACACTCGAATCGACCAAAAAACGCTACATCCAAGAAGCTAAGCAGGAAGCCAAGCGTCTACTTGATGAAAGCAACAAGAAGATCGAGTCTACCATTCGAGAAATAAAAGAGGGGAAAGCTGAAAAGGAAGCAACCAAAAAGGCAAGACAGGTGCTGGAGGAGTTCAAGGAGCAAGTCAAGCCGGAGAAGCAAGCGGTGAAAGAGCCAGGGGTCAAAGTGCTTTCTGGCAAGATCGGAGAAGGAGATTGGGTTCGTCTTAAAGATACCGGCACCATCGCTCAGGTACTTCATGTAAGAAATAAGGAAGTAGATCTCTCAATCGGTGACCTCAAGTCTACGGTAAAGCTGGCACGATTGGAAAAGATCAGCCAAACTCAGGTAAAAAAAGAAAAGAAAACCAAGGCTACTTCCGGAAGCTTCAATGCCAATCAGAAGTTGATGGATTTTTCACCCAATTTGGATTTGAGAGGAAAAAGAGGAGAGGAGGTTTTGTCCTTGATTCAAAACTTCATCGATGAAGGCTATATGCTGGGCATCAAAGACCTTCGAATCGTTCATGGTAAAGGAGATGGGATTCTACGTGAGATCACTAGAAATCTACTTCGAACTATGAATTCGATTCAGAAAGTAGAAGATGAGCATGCAGATCGTGGAGGGAGTGGAGTCACGCTGGTGACTCTTAAATAAACTTCAAATCTTGGATTTCATCCAATTGACCAAGTAGTTCTTCTTTGAGGATCTCTCGATATTCCAGAGTCATTTTACAATCCAGTGTCATCTCTTGTGCGATGATCTGAAGGTCATGGTTTTTTACCAGTTTCATCACATCATTCATCACAGGATAGGGGAAATGGATAGTCACCTTTTCTTTGACCTGCTCGACGATGATTTCATTGGCTTCGATAGCCAAAGATGCTGAGCTTTTATAGGCCTGAATGAGTCCTCCTACTCCGAGTTTGGTACCACCGAAATAGCGAACTACCACGACTAATGTGTTGGTCAGTTGATGGGATCTGATCTGCCCCAAAATCGGGTCTCCGGCAGTATGATTAGGCTCTCCATCATCAGAAGCCCTGAAAAAATCCCCATCACGACCGATGACGAATCCATAACAATGGTGCCTTGCATCGTAATACTTTTTCTTCAATTCTGCCAGACGTTCTTTGACTTCCTCTTCATTGCTGACCGGAAAGGCGAAATAGAAAAACTTGCTGTTACGATCTTTGTAAAGTCCACTGGAATCTTTTGCCAGGGTCAAATAGCTGTCGGATGGGAGTGGTTCTTCCAATCTGATTTATTGTTTGCTGAATCAAAATCGAAATTAGAAAATTAACGGAAGCGTAACCTAGATTACTTTGGATTTGTCTTATTTTTAACTCGATTGTACATCGCATGACGACTTTGATTAAAAAAGAATTAACCCTGATCACCTTGGGCGGACAGAAGAGCCCACATGGAAATTTGTTTTATTGGGAAAATAAGGAATTGTTTCCCTTTGGAATTCAACGTTGTTTTTGGATCAATGAAGTGTCTGGGGACAATTCCCGAGGAAATCACGCTCACTGGGAGGAGTCTCAGGTGCTTGTAGCAGTACATGGCAGCGTGGAAGTGCTAGTACATGAGCCTGGCGAAGCAAAGCGGAAGTTCACACTTGATCATCCAGAAAAAGGACTATTTGTCCCTCCACTGCACTGGGTAGAAACTAGATTTGAAGAGGGAGCGGTTCTTTTGGGGCTTTCGGATCGTGAGTTTTCGGAGCAAGATTATATCAGAGACATCCAAGATTTTGAAAATTTACAAAAAGGAAATCACCGATAATTATAGCGTGGAGGTTTTGCCTTCTACCAAGATCAAGAAAGATTATCTCCTTTCAAATGAGATGTTGGTGGATCAGGGAGACTACCTGGATTTTGTATTGAGTAAAAAGGAAAAGATCAAGGTTACTCTGACACTAGCAGTCAAAGGATCCCAGGCGATATCTTTGCCACAGGCTCCATTTGGAGGCTTTTGGACCGAAGAAATGATCAACAGTGAGACTGCCGAATTTTTTATTTCCCAAGTTGAAGAGCTCCTGAAGTCTCGAGGTGTGAAGTCTCTGACCATCCACCAGGCCCCTAAACCTTACCAAAGGTGCCATGATCTTTTTTCTTTTTTGCTATTTCAAAATGGCTATGTCGCTGAAAATATGTCTGCTCATCAGTTTTTCATCGGTAAAAAGAAAATCAAGAAGCTTTCGCAGCATGATCATGCCAAGTTCACTAAGAAATTGAGTCAGGGGAGTTTGGAATTGTATTGTGGAGCGATTCAAAATTTTACGTTTCTCCAGCAGATTCGTGACTGGAACAGGTCCAAAGGCTATGAAGTCAATCTCCAAGAAAGCCGATTGATCTATCAGGTTTCAGAGTTTCCGGAGCGCTACTTTCTGATCACTTTGAGTAGAGATGGTGTGGCGATAGCGCATACACTGGCTGTCAAGCTGACACAGGATAGTCTATATTACTATCAGTCGGCGATCGATCCCAAAGTGACATTGAAAAATCTGGGAGACTTGTTGCTGATGAGATTGTTTCAATTGGCTGTGGATGAAAAAGTTGAGTTCATAGATCTGGGCACATCCGAACTGAGTACTGGTGCAAATCATAGCCTGATGTTTTTCAAGTCGCGATTTTCAAATGATATTTCTACTAAATTAACCTGGACAAAATCACTCTGAAATGGAAAATGGGGCCAAGGTAGGGATCATTTGTATTGCCTATAATCATGGGGAATGGGTCAAGGAGACGCTGGAAAGCGTAGCCCTGCAGGAATATTATCACAAGGAATTGATCGTGATAGACAATGGCAGCGAGGATCAAACTCGAGAGCAGATAGAGGAATGGGTGGCGCAGTTTACGGGGATGTTTCCCGTTCGAACCATTTTTCTTGATCAAACACGTCCCTATTGCCAACTTTTCAATGAGAGCCTCGAGAACTTGGACGCAGATTATGTCGTGGATTTAGCTGGAGATGATGTGTTATATCCCGATCATATTCTCAAATCTGTAGCCCTGCTTTCGCAAGATCCGAATGCCGCTTTTGTATTTTCTGATGCTTATATTTTGGATAAGAATGGGTTGGTGCGCACCTTCTATGAAAGGAATGACTACGGGGAGTTGATGGAGGGAATCGAGCTGGGGATCTTGTATCAGACACTTCTGGAGCGGAGCTTGATCTGTGCTCCTACGATGGTGTTCAATGCTCAGATTCTAAAGCAGGAGGGAGGGTATGATCCTAATTTGTTTTATGAGGATTTTGATATTCAGTTGCGGCTAGCTAGGAAATATCCGGCTTTGTTTTCTGATCATGTAGGAGTGCTGAAGAGAAAATTACCGAAATCCATGTCTTCGGGACAGTATCAGAGTTATCATTCCAAAATGCTTCCGAGCACAGTGATGGTTTGTGAAAAAGCTTTTGAAATGAATGAGAATGAGCGGGAGAATTGGGCTTTGGGCAAGCGGGTACTCTATGAGCTGAAGCATGCGCTCTGGTCAGCCAATTTTGAAGTGGCAGAAAACCTCGTAGCATTGGGAAAACGGTGTAAGCTCAAGTCTCCCAAATTTGCCATTTATCAGCTGTGGGCGAAATGGAAAGTGGATTTGTCTTGGCTTTATGAGTCTCTGACGTGATTTAGCCTACAATGACTTCAATCAACTCCTGATCTTTAAAATACTTTTGACCAATCCGGAGAATATCTTCTGCAGTGAAAGTTTTGAGGAAATCTAATTTGCGCTGATAAAAGTCCAGATCCAAACCAGCATAATGCACTGCTCTAAATCTGTCCATGAGGTCAAATGTAGAGCTAAATTGAGCCAACATCTGCCCGATTTGATAGTTCCGCAAAATTTCCAACTCATCATCAGTGACCTCTTCTGAGCTGAGTTTTTCAATCTCAATTCCGATTTCCCGGATGACTTCTTGAGTGAAATCTTTTTGAACATCGGCAGCGACTACCCAATAATTGGATTCACCTATTTCCGCCAAAGTGGAATATATTCCATACGTATGTCCCTTGTCTTCTCTGATGTTTTTAATCAGTCTGGACCCAAAATAACCTCCTAGCAATGTATTGAAGACACTCAATGCAATGAAGTCGGGATGATTTTTTGGGATGGAGAGTTTTCCTAGTCTCAAACTGCTCTGAACGGCATTTTCCCGAGTGACATGCGTTTGAGCGTTGGAGGTCATTGTGGGCAAAGCCACACTTTGCGAATATCGACGGACAGGGATTTGTGCCAGGTTTTCTTTTACCAACTCCCATTCTGCAGGTGAAAAATTTCCTGTAACGAAAATTTCCGTTTCCTGCCAAAGCATATTTTTAGCATAAAACTCCAACTGCTCAGGAGTGATCTCATCGACATGCTGAAGATCTATATCTACCCCATATGGATGATGCGTGCCAAATAGGTTTTGGCGAAAAAGCTGACCTGCCAAGGAGGCTGTTTTCTCTTTTTCCAGTTGAATGCTGAGCTTACGCTGTGATTTCTTCTTTGCTAAAATATCCTCAGGAAATGTGGGTTGTAAGATGATTTCCAACAAAAGAGGAAGTACATGGAATAGTTGGATTCGAGTACTCAATAGACTCAACCCCTCATGCGAAAAAGTAGAAATAGGGGAGATTTCACTCGCGTGGAAATCCAACAAGCTGGCTATTTCATCGCTGGATTTACTTTTGGTTCCTTCCAAAAGCATCTGCAACGTGAAGGACGGCAATAAAGTCTGGGAAAGAGGTAAGGCTGTTCGTTGGCCTTTGCCGGTAATTTCGATTTTGATTGCGTCCAGATTTGGAGTAGGAATCCAAAACAGAGAGGCTCCGCTAGCTAGAGTGAATTTTTCCGGCTGTGTCAAAGAGAAATCTTCCGGAACTCTAAATTCCGGTGCATGACTACGATCCAACTTGTACATTAATTGCTTGGGATGGTGTACATCAGAGTAAACCGCAATGTCTCGGCAAGCGGATTGTTTTGTGTCTGAGGTACTAAATAGGAGAAGTCAAAACCAAGTCTGTTCAGGTCCAGTCCTACCCCCATTGTGAAATATTTCCTTCCGCCTTTATTGGCGTTTTCGTAAAAATAACCAGTTCTGACAGCGAATTTTTGATTGTAGACATACTCAGCACCGAAGGAAATCATGATCTCTTGGAGCTCCTCCGAAAAGCCGTCTGGTGCGTCAGCAAAGGAGCCGAACATGCCGGAAATTAAGGCTCTATTAGGATCCTTGCCACTTTCGATGATCAGATTGCCATCTTCATCTGTTGCCAAAGTTCCGTCTGGATTGGTCTGGTATACAGGTGGAGTAGGTACTAGGAGTTTGTTAAAGTCCAACGCAAAAGTCAATTCATTCAGTTCATTCAATTCGATGGAATAGGCTGTACCAATTCTAAAATTGGTGGGGATATAATCCAGGTCATCGGCACTGTTGTAGGTGATCTTTGGACCTATATTGGAAATGTTGACCCCCCAAGACCAAGTGCCTTCTTTAGATCCTGCCAAGATAGGTTTGCTGTAATACAATCCGACGTCTGCTCCCACACTGACACCAGGCCTGCTTTCGCTTCCTCCTACAGAAGTGATTGCGCCTGAAAGATTGGAATGGATAAATCGTGCTGAAATACCCAAGCCCAGATAGTTGGAAAGTTTTCTGGAATAGGTGCCCCCAATAGCGATATCTCTCGGGTTAAATTCTCCTAATTCATTGCCCTGCCCATCTGTCAATTGGATGTCTCCCATGTTGAAATAACGCATGTCAAAGCCAAATGCGGAGTTTTGATCAATCTTGAAAAAGCCTGTCAGATAACTTAGGGACATGTCGTTGACGAGTTTTCCCAACCAAGGAGAATAGGAAAGCGAAAATCCCATATCGTCTTCTATGAATGCAAGTTTGCCGCTATTCCAATGAGCAGAATTGGCATCTGGAGAAGTTGCTACTCCTACATCCCCCATTGCGGAGTGTCGAGAGTCGGGAGCAAAATTAAGAAATGGGACAGCAGTAGTAATGACTCTACGGTCCGGATCTTGTCCTGAGATGACGACTGAATTTTGTGCCAAGGCTGAAGATCCCACTAGGGCAACTATCCCTAGTAGAGCTCCGAAATGCTTACAGATGGCTTTTAATTTCATTCAATGAGTATTTTTCCGCTTACAGAATCCAGGGTTCCGTCTTGTTCAGATTGAAGCGTTATTTTGTAAATATAAGTTCCTTTTGCTGGATATTTGGTTTGGTCCTGTAAAAAAATCCAGCTTAAATCTTTTATGATTTTATCAGCTTCGATTAAACGATAAGAATCACTAAATAGTATTTGACCACTCGAATTTATAATTTCAAATGACAAAATAAGCATTTCATCAGGTTTATTATGAAGAATCTCAAATTGACTTTGGGTAGAGGCAGGGTTGGGATAGACTTTATGTTTTAGAATTTTTAAACTTGTGCTTCCTCTTACCTCTACTTCAAATTCGAGAATACTTCCGTTTCCTACCAAGTCATATGCTTGTACCTGGAAATAATTAATTCCTTCATTCAAGTCTGATGCCTCCAGCAATACATAGCCCTCTCTATAGGATGCATTCAGACTTCTGTACTGGCTATTCAATATACTAGTTTTACTCTCATTGACCCTGATTTGAAGGTTTTTGTTTGGCGTCAAGCCTGAAACGTCAATGCCGCTGGAATCCTTTAGGTCCAGCCGTATTTGCAAGGAAGCACTTGGGAACACCCATGGATTTTCCTCTTGTCCTTCCACAAGGACCCTGATTTCTGGTCCCGCGAAATCTTGCACTTGAGAATTGCTTTCTCCACCAATGGTTACGTGTTCTACTCCCATGGCTTCGATCTGGAGTGTTGGGCTTGTGGCAAATAGTCGAAAATTAGCTGTGTTCAAGTCCACGTCTAAACCTTGCGGAAGAATCAAAGAGCCTTCAAATTGACCGTTCGTGACTTTTGCTATTCCTTTGAAAAGTATAATCTGCTCTTCCTTGAACTCCGCAGCAGCACTTTCATCGCCTAAGGTCTTTACTGCTGTGGCCGGCCCCATTAACTCAACCTCCACTTCTCCTTGAAATTCTGAAGCAATGGCTTGGTGAAGGTTATTGATCTCTCCGAAATAGTGAATTTCTTCTAAAGGAGTGAAGTTGGTCAGGGGAGTTCCTGTCGCATCGGTGAAAGATGTGATCCTTGCTTGATATTCTGGCTGGGCAAGTTTCAAACTTGGATCTCCCAAAAGACTGAAATTTCTATTGAGGGAGCCATTTAAACTGTTGTTTTTGGTTTGTCTGAAGATACTTCCCAGATCTTCGTAAGTATCTGGCTCTTTTGCAAGGACGGCTTTTATAAATGCTTCGTTAAGGGAAAAGTTAACCGAGCTGAAAACCGGACGGCCTGTAGCCAATAATCCAATTGCGCCTTTTCCCTTGGCAATCAACAATTCTTCAGCAGCTGACCTCAAATAGGGGCTATCGTGCCTGCCAAATTCACAGGTAGCTGTGATCCAAAGTGGGAGGCTACTCATCTCTGGCCAATTGGAGATGTCTTCGATTCGAAAAATTTCCTCTACTGCCAGCGTTGACTCATTCCCATGACCGATGTAATTAAGGAATAAAGTGCCTTCCTTTAAGGTTTTTAAAAGAGCCTCTTTTGCTTGGGGTGATTGTTGGTTTTCCTGGTTGAATCTATCTAAATATTGTTTGTGTTGCTTGAATGTGCTATGAGACTCAGCCAGAAAAGCGGAAAGTTTTTCGGCATCGCGGAGATGAATGTTATTGTCGCCATCATCTGCGATCCAGGTGAGATCTCTTTTCCAGTTTCCTAGGGAAGGGCTATTTTCGTAGGCAATAATTTTATTGACTACAAGGGATGCTTCTTGGCGGTTGATTACAGGGATCCTTCCTACACCTATTTGTAAAAGTTCGTCACCTTCTCTGCTTTCAGTCCAAATACCTTGACCTGGTGAAAGCAGTCCATAGAAATCATCCGAACTGTAAGTGGTGAGAGGGTCAAGACTACTTCTACTGCTATAGGATGGGATCAGATTTGGACGGCCACCAACTTTGGATTTGTAATCGAAAGTTCCTTTTCCAAGAAGCAATACGTTTTTTAGATTTTGTCCATTTTGAAAATGCCAAGCAAGAAAATTTCTTATCGCCACGGGATCAGGATTGCCGTAGCCAAATCCATCGTAAATCTCCGTGGTAGTCACTACCTCGGCTTCTATACCCATCGTCAGTTTGTGCGTCCGAAGGGTTTCAGCTTCTGGTAAAAACTCATCAGGGCAAATGATAATCAACTCAGGAGTGGAGGGACTGCTTCTTATACCGAGATTCGCTACTTCTAAGTCTTTTATCTCCAAAGGAGAATTGGGGTCTGTGATGGCTATTTTTTTGCTGGTAATCTCGCCTCCATCGGAAGGTGACAAAGAAGAGGGCTTCCAAAAGTCGCTTACGTCCCAATACATCCATTGAATATTGGAGACTGGAAAACCAGCATCTGAATTAGGGAAGTAGATGCCTGGTTCTAGTTGATCCGAAGCAATCGGGACTCCTAAGGCCAGGTATTCAAAATATCCTTGGCCATTTGGGTCGGAGCTTTCAAAAGCCAATTCTATCGTTTCGATTGCTTTGTCTTCCGGTAAATAGGTGATAGAGAAGTTTTGCTCTATTCCTTTCACTCCATATCTACTGGATGGGATCGACGCAATTGTGGTGGAGAAAATCTCGGTTCCACTTTCTATCAATTGTACCTTTCCTTCTGTGATACTTTGCCCCATTAGGTTTCCTTTGAGTTTCCAAGGCGCATTGCTTTCGGTTCTTTGACGAAAGGGGATGGATCGAATAGTACCAGCAGCAATAGGTTTGGAATACCAAGTTCGTCCTGAGTTAAGGATGTTTTCAAGCTCAGGATTGGCGGCCGACCATTGGTAGAGCGTCGCGGGAGCTCCTGTTTCTGGTTTTAAGGTTTTAGGTGCTACTCGCTTGGGAAGCTCTTTCCTTCCGATTAGGTAACGCTGGACATCGGTATAGGGGTGATTTTGGAAGCTTGGGCATGCAGCGGAATCAGGGATGAACTTATTCGCTGGACTCAAAAAGACCCATAGGTGGCCATCCTGAATATGAGTAGGGATCTCGATTAGTTCCAAAGAGCTTTCATCCAAAAGCTGGGGGAGAGGTCCAGGGTATCCAAAAATTGCGACCTGATTGACATCAGGAAATCCTAATTGCGAAAGTTGATCAGAATGAATTCGATAGATGCCTTCCTCATGGATTGGAAATTTGTACAAATTCTCCTGAGCCAAGGCAGGTGACATCCAGCAGCATGACATGCAAAAGAGAAAAACTAGCCCTATCCAACATGAGGTTTTCATGGGGAAGTAGCAGCATTTTCTACCATGGAAAGAGCTAGGTATGCTACTATGATCAGTGGGATGCCTCCCAACCCGAAGAATGCTAACATCAAAAGAGCAAGCCCGATCAGACCATAGCGGAACCTGTTGGAAGAAAAGGAAAAAGTTTTGAATTTCAATGCGATCAACGGGATTTCACTGACCAACAAAATTGAGAAAATCCATGCCAAAACTACCATTACCCATGGGTTTTGGATCCATGAATCGATCACTTCCCATTTATCTCCCAAAAACAGCAAGGTGCTGAAAAAAAGCGCGTTGGCCGGGGTGGGAAGGCCTATAAACCGATCCGATTGTCGTGTGTCAATGTTGAATTTGGCTAAGCGGTAAGCTGAAAGCAAAGGAAGGATCAAAGTCAGATAGGGGAGCCAGATCAGCTCTGTGTTCGACTCGCATATCTTAAAGATGATAAAGCCAGGCAATACGCCAAACGATACTAAGTCAGCCAAAGAATCCAGTTGTTTACCTATTTCCCCTGCTACATTCAAGAGTCTTGCCGCGAAGCCATCTAAAAAGTCAAAGAAAGCTGACAAGAAAATAAAATAAGCTCCACTTTCTACTTTTCCCTGAAGGACAAATAGAATGCCTATCACCCCGGAGAGTAAATTCAAGAGAGTGAGGCTATTGGGGGTTTGGGATTTGATAGTCAATAGGATGCGTTTTTTCCCACAAAGGGATTATGTTCTTTTTCAAATGCTATAGTCGTCTCGGGTCCATGGCCAGGATAGACTGTGGTCTTGTCTGGAAGGGAGAATAGCTCTGATTTGATACGTGAAAGCAGTAAGTCATGGTTTCCTCCGGGTAGATCTGTTCTGCCGATGCTTCCGCGAAAAAGGGTGTCTCCGGCTATGCAAGTTTGGGTAGATTCATGGTAAAACACCACATGTCCTGGTGCATGCCCCGGTACAAAAAGTACCTGAAGTATCTCGTTACCGATTTCGATGTCGTGGCCTTCAGAGAGGTAGCCATCTGGTTCTACTGATTCAAATCCAGGAAATCCATAGGGGCCAGCTATCACTTCTGCCGAATTGAGCACAGCAACTTCTTGATCATGGATCAGAAAAGGAATTCCATAGGTTCTTTTGACCCAGGCATTGCCAAGCACATGGTCGATATGGCAATGGGTGTTCAGAAGAAGTACTGGCTGGAGGCCTTCCTGTTCAATAAAATCTACCAATTCCTGTTTTTCATATTGCTTATAGCAACCAGGGTCGATGATGGCTGCTGATCCATTGGCATCATACACTACGTAGGTGTTTTCTTGAAATGGATTGAAGGTGAAGGACTTAATTTTCAACATGGTTTTTGTCTTTCCAATTCAAACAAATTAAGGAATAAAACCTTTTATTTGAGCTATGGAAATTGATTTTTTGCTCATTGGACAGGGGCTGGCAGGGACAGCGCTCGGCTACCGACTTAAGCAAAGAGGGTATTCGATCAAGATCATGGATACTCCTGCAGACAACCAGTCCAGTAGGGTAGCTGCAGGCTTGTTTAACCCAGTGACAGGAAGAAAAATGGTGAAAACTTGGAATGCAGACTTGCTGTTTCCAGAGATCATTCCCTTTTATTCAGAGTTGGAGCAGTTGACCGAGCAGCAGTTTCTTACTATTCAGTCGATTTACCGTCCATTTCTCTCTGTGGAAGAGCAAAATGAATGGATGGGCCATAGTGCAGATGAGGCTTTTCAGCCTTATTTGAAGGCAATAGTCCAGGAAAGTCAATCGGAATATTTGCAGGATCCTTATGGAGGAGTGTATTTGAAAAATAGTGGTTGGCTAGATATCGTCAGTTTTTTGGATGCGATGAAAGGCTATTTCGGGGAAGATCTGATCTTGCGGAAATTTACTGAAGAACAGTTTCGGTTGGAAAATGGTAAATGGACAGATGGGGAAATAGTGACTGGAAACCTGATCTTTTGTTCGGGTGTCAAAGCAATGGAGACCCGTTTTTTTTCTGAGCTGCCATTTGCTCCCGTGAAAGGAGAAATTTTGGAGGTGAGGCAAGACTTCACTCCGGACTATATAGTGAACCGAGGAGTATTTCGAGTGCCACTCAGTGAGGGACTCCATCGAGTAGGGTCGACTTACACCTGGCATGATCTGGATCAAGGGCCTACCGAAAGAGCCAAAAAAGAATTGACAGAGCGGCTAGCCTCTTTGGTCAAATTGCCTGTGGAGAAATATGTGTCTCACAAAACAGGAATCAGGCCGGCAACTAAGGATAGAAAACCATTTTTGGGCAAACATCCTGATCATCCAAACGTTTACTTATTCGACGGTTTCGGAGCCAAAGGAGTTTCTTTGATCCCATACTTCAGCAAAATCATGATGCATCACCTAGTAGATCAGTCACCAATCCCGTCAGATGTGGACATCGCTAGGTATTTTGACTATATTTAGATAAAATCACCTGACAGCATGCAATTAAAGTCGACTCGTTTAGTTCTTTTTTTAGGTCTCTGGCTGTTTGCCCTTAGTGCTTATGCACAGTTTGATCAGGAGCGCTTCGGCAAAAATAGGATTCAGCACAAAGAATTCGAATGGTACTTCTTTACGTCCAATAACTTTGAAGTATACTATTACGATCGTGGAGGTGCCAACGCCAAAATGGCGATCGAATATTTGGAATCCGAGTTTCAGAGACTGACTCAAATGATAGGCTATGTAGCCTACACAAAACCCAAAATTTACATTTATAATTCTCCGGAGGAGCTATTGCAAAGCAACCTCAATCTGAATAAAGATGAGTATAGCGAGGATGGTCAGACCAATTTCAGCAGGCTGATCGCTGAGGTGTCCTACAAAGGGGAAATGGATCTTTTCAAAGAAGATCTGGTCTATGCTACCTCCAAGGTCATCATCCAAGAAATGCTTTACGGTGCTTCTGTGGCAGATGCATTTCAGTCCAACTTGATGAATGGCTTTCCGGAATGGTATGTAGATGGGATTTCACTGTATCTGGCTAAAGGTTGGAGCCGGGAAATGGATGATTATATCCGACATTATCTCAAAGAAGATGAAAACCCCAAAATACTTAAGCTGAAATCTCTGGAAGCAGCATTGGTAGGTCAGTCAGTTTGGAATTATATCGCAGAACGCTACGGGAGAAGATATATTTCCAGTATTCTCAATCTATCCAGAATCAATCGCAACGAGGAAAATAGTATTGCTAACACCGTAGGGCTGAATTATAAGACATTCACTGAGGATTGGAAAAAATACTACGTCAATGTGAATCAACAAGTCACTCAAAACTTCAGCGATATCAATCAAGAAGCGGCGATAGCTGAGACAAGTAATAAGGTGATAGGAGTGATCAATGATGTGAAGTTTAGTCCGGATGGTTTGCATCTGGCTTATGTGATCAACAACGGCGGGAAATACAAAGTCCAAATCCGAGAAATCGGCAGTGGCAACGAACGTACCATTATGCAAGGTGGTGCTGTATATGATGATCAGACTCCAAATTTCCGCACGCCCGTCATCGCCTGGAAGGATTCCGCTAATTTGGCGATAGCTTCATTTAAGAGAGGGTTTTCTACCCTGAGGTTGCGGTCTATCGATGGAAGTAATCAGGATAAAATATTTTTAAGAAATATCACGCAAATTCTGAGTTTGGATTTTAATAGCACTGGGAGAAATATGGTTCTTTCTGCTATCTCCAATGGTAAAACAGATATTTATACGTTGAATGTCCGAGGACAGGGACGTAGGCTTACCAATGATGAGTATGATGATTTGACTCCGATGTTTCTCAATGATTCTACGATCATCTATGCTTCTAATTTTGTAGAAACACCCGATTCAGTAGCAGTGGAAGAGCAGGGATTAGACAAATTTCAGGATAGCTATAACCTCTTTTTACTAGAAGATAGGGACACCATGAAGATCAGCAGGCTGACCAATTCATCCAGTAAAAATATCCGACCAAGAAAGGTCAACTCCAATAACGTGGTCTTTTTGAGTGATTTGAGTGGAATCAATAACCTGATGCGATTAAATGTCGGCAATCAGATTTCCAATCAGATCTCTGGTTATAACAAGAGCTTGGAGTCTTTTGACGTCAATTCAAGAATGAATCAGATCGCTTTTTCTGTCCGAGACGGGAAAGAGAGTTTTTTGATTTTGCAAAGCTATAGTGGAGCTGATTATTTTACTCCAAGTACACCAAGGGTGCAATTAGAACAGGCAAAGAGTCTCAATGAACGGATAGCGGCAAGAAGGCTGCTGGAAGAGACTCAGAACAGAACTGCAGCAAAAGAGCAAACACAGGAAGCTACCACCACTCAGGTCGATCCAGTTCCTTTGGATACGGTTTCTACCAAAACGACTACCTCTATAAATGTAGATAGACTGAAATTCCAGAATAAAAAGGGGATTGATACTGAGAATTATACGTTTGACTCACTCCCTCGCCCTCAGAGTAGCGGGCAGCTGGCCTCTGAGCAAGACAACAAAATCAATTTGTTGGAAACATTCAGAAAGCAAAGTCTTCAAAAAAGAGTGTCTGGCCCGAGGTTGATGGAGCCGCAATTTTTCACCAATCACATCAATACCCGATTTATTGTTGACCCATTACGAGGATTCGGAATCAGTCTTCAGGGGAAAATGACAGATTTGCTTGACAATCACTCCTTCCAAGGTGGAGTATCTACTTCATTGGATTTCAGGTCTGGGGGTGATTTGTACTTCGAATATGAATACCTCAAAAGCAGACTTGATTTCAGAGGTCGATTTGATAGGAGAACAATCCGGATTTCAGAAGGAGATATCACTTTCCAAAAATATGTCCTGACCAAAGTGGAATTGGGCGTGTCCTATCCGTTTACAGTTAATTCGCGAATTACCGTCGCCCCATTCCTCGCAAAATCTCAGTATTTCAATTTGAATTCAGATTCTTTGATCTATGGTCAGGTAGCGGAGCAAAACAGATTTGATGTCAACTATGCGGGTGCAAAAGCTGAATTTGTTTTTGATAAGACGAAGCAAATTGGGCTGTATTCCTCTACAGGGTTGAAAGGAAAAGTTGGCTTTGTGCATTATCAGGGATTAAATCACGGCGATAGAAGTTTTAGCAATTTCTATTTGGACATCCGCAATTACCAGAAGATACACAAAAACATAGTCTTGGCCTCCAAGCTCTACGCTGGATCCTTTTTTGGGAATAATCCTCAAACTTATCTCGTTGGAGGAATGGATAACTGGTTGTTCAATGAATTTTACAGACCACCTTCCAATAGACCGGAAGTCTCTCCGATACGGAACCCAACTGGGGTAGAAAATTCCAATATCCTCTTTGCAGACTTTATGGATTTGAGAGGGTATGATTATGACGAGATCCGGGGAAACAAAGTCATTACATTCACGACGGAGCTTAGGATTCCGGTGTTTTCCTATTTGACCAGAGGCAATATTACCTCCAATTTTATCCGAAACTTCCAATTGGTAGGGTTTTATGATATAGGCTCGGCATGGGATGCGTCGGCTCCTTGGGAGCGGGTCAATGATCAAAATACCGAAGTGATCAATACAGAAGGATCACCATTTACAATTGTGCTCAATAATTTCAATAATCCATGGCTGCAAAGTTACGGTGCTGGATTGCGTACGGTGCTGCTGAATTATTTTGTGAAATTCGATGTCGCCCGACCTATCCGAAATTATGAGGCAGAAGATCTGAAGTTCTATGTAACTTTGGGCTACAATTTCTAAAAACAACAAGCATGATAAAATCGATGACCGGCTTTGGGAATGCCGGATGGGAGAATGAGGAATATATGATCCATGTGGAAGTCAAATCACTCAACTCCAAATTTTTGGATTTGTCGATTCGAAGCCCAAGACAATTTTCTGACAAGGAACTGGAAATCAGAAATCTGGTGCAGTCTGTACTAGAAAGGGGAAAAGTAAGCCTTTCAATTGAGTTTTTGGCAAAAAAATCTTCAGACCTTCCCGTGGTCATCAATGAAGAGTTGTTCAAAACTTATTATTCCAAGTTTGAATCTTTGGCCAAGTCTGTCGGCAATGAGTCCGTGGAGTTGTTTAAGCTTGCTCTGCAGGCACCATCTGTCATTTCCAATACCAACGCGGAACAACGCGATACCGAGGCTGAGTGGGAAATCGTCAAAAAAGTCATCGTAGATGCAGTGGCTAACTGTGATGAATTCAGAAAGGATGAAGGAAGGGTGCTGGAGCAAAAGCTTTCGGAGAATATTGAAGCGATAGCTTCGGGACTTGCTAGTGTCAAGGCAGAAGAAGGAGCTCGGAAAGAAAAGATTCAGAAAAGAATCAAGAATCATTTTCAGGAATGGCTCGATGAAAATTCATTTGATGCCAATCGATTTGAGCAAGAGCTGATCTATTACTTTGAAAAGCTGGATATCACAGAAGAACTAGTTCGATTGGATACCCATTTGAAATACTTTGCAAAAACTCTGAAAGAGGATAGCAATCAAGGAAAAAAACTTGGTTTCATCAGCCAGGAAATCGGAAGAGAGATCAATACGATTGGTTCCAAAGCCAACGATGCAGGGATACAGCGTCATGTGATTCTGATGAAAGATGAACTTGAAAAAATCAAAGAGCAATCGATGAATGTAATTTAAAAGGGCTTTTGCCCTTTTTTTATTTCCCTTTTCTGAGCACTTTTCCAGCTCTGATATTTTTGAATTCTCCGTGTTCTACTGCCAATTCCCCATTGATGATGACAGCGTCAATTCCCACAGGATATTGATGCGGGTCTGTGAAAGTGGCTTGGTCTCTTATCGTGGCCGGGTCAAAAATGGTAATATCAGCGAATGCTCCTTCCTTCAGTATTCCTCGATCCGTAATCCCAAGCCTTTTGGCAGGTAGACCGGTCATTTTGTAGATGGCAGTTGATAGCTCTAATACCCCCAATTCCCTGACATAATATCCCAATACTCTTGGGAAAGTGCCATACGCTCTTGGGTGTGGGTGTCCCAATCCTGGCTGCGATAGACGGCCATCAGAACCTATCATTGTCATGGGGTGCTGCATGATTTTTTTAACATCTTCAGCATCGATGGCGTGATAGATTGTTCCTGTTCCGCCATTCAGTTGGGCTTGAATCACAAGTTCAGCTCCATTTTCTACGGTAGGTTCGAAGCCTTCTAGAATAGCCCAATCGTGGAGGGTTTTACCTTCAAGTTCTTTTCTCCAAGCGACTCTGGAGAATTGGATTCTTCTCAAATCTTCACCGCCACGATCATTGAGTATGTTGAAAATAATGGCTGCTTTGATGCTGTCTTTTAGAATAGGATCACTGACTCGCTGCTCAAATTCTGTCCCTTCCAATGCCCAGCTAGGTATCAAGACACTGATTCCAGTGTGGCTGGCTGTATATGGGTACTGATCCATCATGATGTCCAATCCTTTATTCCTTGCGGAGTCCACCAGAGCCAATGTTTGATTACTCGCCCCCCACATTTTGACGCCCATTGCTTTGTGGTGAGTTAAAACTACCGGGATGTCGGCTTCTTTGGAGATTAGAATTGCTTCTTTGACAGCATCGAGGAGGCCGAGACCTTCTTCACGGAGATGAGATGTGTAGATACCGCCTGATTTAGTCGCCATTTGAGAGAGCGTCACTATTTCATCTCTTTTGGCAAAAGTGCCCGGAAGGTATTTCAATCCTGTTGATATGCCAAAAGCTCCAGCAGCCATTGCTTCTTCTACATAGGTTTTCATGAGATCCATTTCTTCCTCAGAAGGCTGTCGATCTTCATTTCCCATCACTTCCCTGCGAATGGTGTTATGCCCAACTAGATAAGCCACGTTTGGGCCGGTTCCGAGATTTTCCAAGGTATCTAAGAATTTCTCGAATGGCCAAGGACTGCCTCCATCTGGCCCTCCAAGTGCTAATGTAGCCCCTTGTCTAACCAAGCTTTCTGCTTCTGGCATTTCCAAAATGGGTTCGAGATGGGTATGCATGTCGATGAATCCTGGACTTACCGCCTTGCCTTTGGCGTCGAAAGTCTTGGCGGCTTTAGCGTGCTTTAACGAGCCTATCTTGACTATTCGGTCACCTATAATTCCGATGTCAGTTAGCCGTGCTTCTGATCCTGTCCCATCATAAACCTGGCCATTGAGGATAAGTATATCGTATGAATCATTGGTGCATGAAATCAAGCAACTGAATATTAAAAAAGCTAAGATTTTTTTCATGAGATGTATGTTGAGAGTTTTAAAAATACAGCTTTGACAGCGAAGTGTTTCTCTCATTGCATATTCTTATAATTAAAAAGGGGCCGAAGCCCCCTAGTTAATTGAGTTTGAACTTGATCGGCATGGCCATTCGGGATCTCACGGGTAGACCTCCCATTTTGCCGGGGTTCCAGTTAGGCGAGTTTTCGATCACTTGTATTGCCTCCTCATCACATCCTCCTCCTATGGATCTCATGACTTGGACATCTTGGACAGATCCATCCTTATTGATCACGAACCTGACAATGACTGTACCTTCTATTCCTATTCTTCTAGCGGTGGTGGGATAGTGGAGATTTTTTCGGAGGTATTCATACCAGGCATCCATTCCGCCTTTGAAAGAGGCCTGTACTTCGGTGAAATCCACAATTTCATCTGCTATTTCTACCTTAGGAGGGACTTCATCTAGAATTACATCTGGGATTGCTGTTTTTTCGTCTGTATTGATATCGATCTGAAGGTCTAGATCATCAATTTGAATATCATCCGGTTTGGCGATGATGACTGGAGCGACTTGTGGAGGTGGTGTAGGAGGAGCTTGGATAGATATGGGGATGTCAAGGTCATCCCAATTTTCCTGATTACTGTGAATTTGTTTTAATGGTCCATCTGGATAGCTTTTCCATTCGAAAGCCAAAAGTGAAAATCCAATACTTGTCGCAAGTCCCAAATGAAGTAATGTTCCAGACCATTTTCTCAGATCAGCTGTGGGGTATTTTTTTGTTTCCATGGTATTTGTGGATTAGGTTTAAAATTAATACCATAGAAATTACCAAGTAATGTTCTGAAAATCTGTTAATTAACGGATGTTAACTATGTTAAAATTACTTACTGAATTGGTGGGGAGGAATAAAAAAAGCCCTGATGTAAATCAGGGCTTTCTATTTATGCTAGGTGTAAATTAGCTCAATTTGAATCGGATTGGAAGTCTCATACGAGTACGTACTGGACGACCTCTTTGCTTACCAGGAGTCCAGTTAGGTGCTTCTTGAACAACCTTCACTGCTTCCTCATCGCAACCTCCGCCAATACCTCTCAGTACTTCTACATCTTGGATAGATCCGTCAGTGTTGATGACGAAAACCACGATTACTGTACCTTCGATACCCATACGTCTTGCTTGAGTAGGGTATTTCAAGTTTTTGGAAAGGTATTGATTCCATCCTGACATACCACCCGGTGGTTCAGGTTGATTTTCTACCACGTCAAAGATTTGATCAGCTTTCTCCTCTACAGGAGCTTCAGCGATCACTACTTCTTTGATCACAGTCTCTTCTTTGACATCGACGTCAAAGTTTACTTCGATTTTTTCTTCGATTTCTACTTCATCAGGGATTTCCTGAATGATAGGCTGCTCTACCGGCGGCGGTGGTGGCGGTGGCGGTTGTTCGGTAATAGGAATATCGAGCAGCTCTTCAAAGTTGTCATCTGTCATGCCTAGATCCTTGAGGGCTCCGTCATCAAATGACTTCCATTCGAAGGCAGCAAGAGTAACACCTACAGCCACTGCCAAACCCAAGTTCAGGAACATTCCTGTCTTTTTGGTTAGATCAGCACTAGGAGTCTTTTTTGCTTCCATGGCGAATTTGGTTTATACAGGTTAACTTATTTCTTATTCAGTCTAACAATTGTAAGGATAATGACGCATTAATGCAAGCGCAAAGGGATGGTTGGAGTCTTAAAATATGCTAATATTCCTACTAAAACGCCTAGTTGATTGACTATCAGGTCATAGATGTCAAAGGAGCGATTGGGGATGTAAAGCTGAGCAAATTCAAATCCTACTGAGGGTATCCCGATAAAGAGGATACTGAGGATTAAATTTTTGAGAGTCCAAGGTTCTAGTTTGCTTTTACGTCCCACACCTATCCATAAGTAGGAGAGTTGTGAGAAGCAAAGCAAATGAATCACTTTGTCTTGAAAGTCAAATGCATCGATTTCCGGAAAGCGATCTCCTGGTGTCAGCATGGCAAAAGCCAGTACAATCATCCAGGAAATACTCAACGCAAGTCTCAATCCTTCTTAGTCTTTTCCGACTAGCTCTGCATACGCATCACTACTCAATAGATCACTAGGAAGATCTCCTTCGATTTTCACTTTGACCATCCATCCATCTTCATAAGGAGACTCATTGACTAGTTCAGGAGAGCCCTCCAATTCTTCATTGAACTCAAGAATTTCACCTGTAAGTGGCATAAAAAGGTCAGAAACGGTTTTTACAGCCTCAACTGTTCCGAAAACCTCTCCTGTTTCGATAGTCTCTCCCACGGTCTCTACTTCTACATAGACGATATCACCCAATTCAGCTTGCGCAAATTCAGTGATGCCGATAGTCGCTACGTCGCCTTCGATTTTTACCCACTCGTGATCTTTGGTGTACTTTAATTCCTGTGGAAAATTCATAGTTACTGTTATTTTAAAAGGAAGCCCAAAAATAAGATGATTCCTAGCTATAAAAAATCTATTGAGATAAATTAAATCTGAGTTGCCCTCCAAAAGAAGTCGAGGCTCGCTTGTAGGAGGTCGTCACTCTCGGGTCATTGATCGTTCGGTCAAAATACAAGGTCAAATTGAGGTTTTGATTGATCACATATCCGACTGTAGGACGGAATTGTAAATTGAGATTGCCATTGGTGATTGTGCTACCTTCTTCGATTTTGCGTTGTACTTGTCGCGTGTCGGTCACTTTCATATCGATTCGGAAAGTGACGTCATTTTTCAGGATTGTTTCTCTCCCTTGGATTTTGAATGGGATTTTCATCCCAGATTTGATGTAGCCGATATTGACACCAAAATCATTGCTACGCTGCTCAGTGACTTGAGAGTTGGAAAAGTTGAGACCCAAGTTTCGCTCTTTGTTGTACACTACTGCGATGTTTAGTCGGTCTTTAGTCAACAAATCGACACCGATAAGCGGTGAAAATCGCTCTGATAGTACTACTTGATTCAGTACAAAAATCGGAATGAATTGTCCATCGTCATTGATTTCGGTAGGTAGCCTCGTCTCTTGAAGTGTGTTGTAAAGTTCCAATCCTTCTTGGTACTGCAGTGAATTGGAGAAGTTACTCACATTGTAATTGGACGTATAGCCATGCTTGATATTGATATTGGTGAAAATATCGCTCAGCCCTTTTAGTCTAGAAAGCCCCGTGTAATTGACGGTCCAATTGGGAAGAGGTGTTTTGGGGAATGGATTTAGGTTAAATGAATTGGCATCTTTTCCCTTGTAGGCAGCCAAGAAAGAAGGGATCAGTACATCCTGACCATTGAGGCTATATTCACCTGCGTTGCTATTTTGAGCATCTAATCTACTCTTGATAATTGCCCGGTTGTTTTCGAAGTCTTGAAATAGCGGTGAGTTATTATCACTGTCATCTTTTGCAAAGCTAGTTCCAAGCATGATCGTCGAGATCGAATATGCACTCATCAGTCGCGTGGGACTCACCGAG
Organism: Algoriphagus vanfongensis DSM 17529; assembly: GCF_000429465.1. GTDB lineage: Bacteria > Bacteroidota > Bacteroidia > Cytophagales > Cyclobacteriaceae > Algoriphagus > Algoriphagus vanfongensis. Next base: position 37,430 of record NZ_AUBX01000018.1, read on the forward strand.
ACATAGTCACCGGGATCGTCTGCCGAATTCCTGAAAATCTCATTGTATTCGCCGACTTCCCGTTTTTCGGCATTGAGTGTGATCGTGAAATCCTGCACTGGCCTTACCACTGCCCCAAATCGCATATTGACGGCTTTGTTTTGCCGGAATGTTTGTGTCAGCTCGGAGCTTGGGGCCATCAGCCCCTGCATGGCCAGTTCATTTCTGATGGCTGGATTTTGACTGCCAAAGACAAAGGCCCAACCGGGATTGTTAAATGCTCGATCCATTCCCAATAATCCGGAATTAGGTAAATAGCCCGGTAAGAATGTGCCTTCTATCACGCCATAATTAAAGGTGACCTCCTTCACCATCATCAGCATTTTCAAGAGCTTATTGGTAAAAGGCGTACCAATAGTATCTTCCGCTGCGACCGAGTTCCTACCTGGAATACTCGGACGTTTGGGAGCATTCAGCGCTTCCAGTTTTTTGTTTTTATTATACAATCTGACTAGGTCAAATTTGCCAGTCAACGTCTGTTCTCGGGTATTTTGAATCGTATTACCCAAGGTGTCCTTTTGGCCAATGGCGCCAGTCAGCCAAGTATAAGTCGTGTTGTAGCGATAATCTGACCTGATCCAGTTGAGCGCCGGCACTTTGTCAAATGGTATAGTGTAATTCAGATTGACGGCGTGATTGTAATTGGTTCTCCTTCCAAAATTCCAGAAGTTGGTGCGTACAGAATCTATTTTTTCCTCAGTATCCAGATCCCCTTCAGGCTCATCGATCACAGCCATGACCGTGCCGGTGTAGTCAACTCGCAGGTTCTTTGTCAAATCCCAATTCAACGTATAGAATCGATTCATAAAGAATGACTTCTGGAATAATGGATCAACACCAGTGGTACTGAGTTGGTCATTTCTATACTGGGATCTTAAAAATCTCCGATCTATATCTACCCGTGCCAAAACAAGTGTAGGTGAAAGATTGAGGTTAAAGTCTTTGATCAATTGCAAATACGGTGAATTCAGCCATTCTGAATTTTTGAAAGGCTCGAAACTCATCGGTTTAGGCTGAAAACTGTAAGTAATATTTCCCTTGTTGGTTTTGTAGGAATATTCCTGAATCTGAGCGTTGGTTTGGGTAACCGTCCCCATAGCGTAGGAGAAGGATAAATTGCTGAAATCATAGAACCGAGAAGGCGCTTCTGGATTGGATTTTAGCTTTCGGACATTATTGAAACTGACATTTTTGCGGTTTAATTGATCCAGTGCGATTTCCCTGTAAGCGTCTCTTTCTGCGTCAGTTTCAAATTTGGCCAGCGCCAGTTCAAAAGGTACATCCGGATTGAGAGGGTCATATTCAGGCTTGGTGGTGGAGTTTTCCACACTGAAGTACATAGGAATACTTACTCCCAGCTGCTCGGGAAGAAGTTTGTCAATATTGAGGTTCGTAGAGATGTCATACTGAGTGGTGGCATTTCGAGATCTCTCTGAGAGTCGAGTTTCCAGTCCCCCAAATCCGATCGAGCTATGCCGCACTGAAGCTGATACAACACCCAAATCTGCTATTTTAGCATTGAGATAGGCATTAGCTGCCCATCCATTTGATTTGGTAAAGCCGGTTACCCGGAGTTCATTTGCCCAGATGCAGACACTGCGGCTGCCACCCAATCCACCACCTGGATTTCTGACACCGATCATACTTCCCTGAGATTGGTTTAGCTCAGGTCTCCCTATGACTGTGACTGTGTAGATTCCGACTTCTTTAGAGTAGGGGAGGTTTTGGGGTACTCCCATGTTGTCCCGTTCTATTTTCACATCGACAATGTCCTGAATAGCGATGTCTATTTCATTTTCCAAAGGCCAGATTTGTCTGGGGTCATTGGTGCCATTAGGAGTGATGAGTAGCGGGACTTCAATTTCGTAGTAATTGTCTGTGTAGTCCGTACCCAATCTCAAAAATGCAGTCAACTCTCCATCCTGGGCATTTTCACTTTCTGCATGGAAAAACATCTTGATTCGCTCAAACTGAACTAGATCTAGGGTGACGTTTTTAAACACCGCTCTTGCATCCCGATCAGCAAGGTCTTCGACACAGATTCTCAATGATTGCTCGTTGAGCCTTCGCTCTACCGTGGAGGTATTGTCTCTATCTCGGGTGATTCCAGGAGGCAATACGTAGGGGCTCTCCGTAGCACTTCCCTGCGAATTTTCTTCTATACTGACTACATCGACAGTCACATTGGAAATATCAGGCTCTGGGATTTCAAAGAATCCTCTTTCATACAGAGACTCCTGAAATACTCGCCACTGACTACCCACCATCCGGAAATTGGCCATCCTCAAAACAACCGGCTGGCTGAAATCTGTCAAGTATGTTCTGATCCACCGAATTGATTTGAAGCCGGTGATATCACCTTGTGTACGGTCGGGTTGTCGGACAGGAATCCTGAATAGATACCAATTCACTTCCTCGCCGTTTTCGTTGTGCGTGACCTGATCGACGATGTAGTTTTGACCCACCACAAGATTATCGGGCTTTAAGTCGATCTCATACTCATAGTAGTTTTCGAGCTCGTTGATTGTGTTATCTGTATTAAGGTCTTCATTGTCAGGGTTATTTGATCCGGACGGAGTATAAGGGAGGTTTTCATTGGCAGTGACTGGCGAATTGCCTTCCATCCCGTTATATTTTTTGTATCGCTCTAGGATTTTGATGTCTTGCTGATCGAAGTTTTCATCGAGATAATATTGAAACAAATCACCCGAAACATCTTGTCTGATGGTGGAAAGGGCTTGCTGGGATACATTTAATCTATCCAAAAACCGGGATTGGAAAAACTCTGCCTCATCTTCATTTTTCAGTCCATCCAAGCCTACATCCTGATTTTGTCTCGAAGTTTCAGAATTGTCAAAAGCTGGTAAAAGGAACTGCTCTCGGGTGATTCTTCCCCATTCATTAGCTCTGGTTTCTGAAGGATCTCCGTCTGTTGGCAATCCATTTTCAAAAGCATGGCTACCATCTTTCATTACATCCTCAGAAATGTCTCCCAAGTTGAAATATAACTTTCCTCCTGTAGTGTTGTTGGTGTTGAAAACCCCGTCCAGTACCCGGCCATTTTCCCCTTCAATAAAAGGATCCAACAGCCAGAATTCTAGATATTCAATATTGGTTCGGTCAAAATCTACTTCCGTAGTGATCGCTCTGGTGATCCCCCCAAAGTTTTGTCTTGGCTCAGGGAGAAGTCCGTTTTGAGTGAGGTTGGGGTTGTAGTTGTACATCCCTCTTTCACTTGGGAAGTAGGCAAGTTCAAACAAAGGCTCAGGCGTAATGATAACTTCTCGGTCCTGCTGAGGGAAAATCTCCTGAGGTACGACTCTTCTCACATAGTGATTTCTTCGATCTTCCCGGGTAATATTGGTAGGTACTCCCACACCACTCTCCCTATAAAAGATATTGTCAATATTGTACCAAGCCAGTCGAGCTCTCCGATAGGCAGCGCCTAAGTTGTCCTCCGTCTGCATGCTCAGATCAAAACGATTGTCAGGTGTGGCAGGCGTTGATGAAAGTTTCCAGTTTTGGTTGGCTGCACCACCAAGATTGAAAGGAGTGATGGCAGCTTCAAAGTCATCAATGTAAGAAGCTGCTTCTCCATTGACTGTATTGGAGGTGCCTGGGATTAAGTGGGCAAATTCAGCATTGACCTGCACCATAGAGGTCTCTTTGGTGTCTGTAAATGGCAATGCGTCCGCTAGTTTGGTGAGCCATCTGGATTCGTCGGCATAGTTGGCATCCAGTCCCCAAAGACTATTTCTCAGGGTTTCACTTCCTGTGGCAATTCGTGTCACATTGGGGCGCTCATTGAGATAAAGGAATGTACCTCCTAGATTAAACTTGTCATTAAAGAGGTAGTCCAGACGTGTCCCCAGCAAACTTCTGGTTTGAAATGAGACCAAATCCGCTTTTTCAAAACTGATATTGAGCTGTTTTCCTGATTGCAAAATGGCATCATTGATGATCACCAGTCGACCTACATTGTAGTCAATGGTGAAATCAACTCCTTCGGTCAGAGGAATATTGCCAGCCATGACGATGACCGAGCCCGGAGAAATATTCAATCCAGGAAGCTGGATTTCGCTAGCCGATCCAGCAGTCAATCGGCCTTTTATAAAATATTTATTAAGGCGAGTGACTAATTTGGCATCCGCCTGAGTCGTGCCGTAGAGTGTGTCATAGACGTATTTTTCCCGAAGGACACTTTCTGTAGGGAGAAACTTTGAGTCAAGATTAGATCCAAACGGTTCCAATACGGGGAAGACAAGTAGCCCTCTATTTGAAATCATCGTGAGCCCCTCGACGAAGTCAAAATTCCCATCTGGAGCGGGGTCATTTTGAGGGTTGAGATTGTCCAGTCCTGTCAATCTAATCAGCGGAATGTCTTTTACATTTTGACCTTCCAAGAGGGAAGGATTGTCCAGACCTGTGCGGTCATCCCGATAGATCAGCTGCAACTGGAAGCCGTCCCGCATTACCTGACTTGCATTGAGACTGTAGACGTTTTTCATCATCAGATCCCAAGTAGGTACTTGCGTGCTGATCCTAGCTGGACGCAATAGCTTCAAAAATATCAATTCATCTTCTTGTCGACTTTGGTAATCCTCTGTGAGTTCCCCGACTTTATACACCTGTCCGTTGTAGGTATATTCATAGGAGACTGCGAGGACTTCGTCATTTTGCAGTCTGCGGAAAAGGGATAAATACCCGAGTTGCGCATTGAAAAAGTATTCTGTGGATTCAAGCTTTCGAGCGCCGTTGATCTGCTCAAAATCCACCCCTTTGCGGAGCCCCAAAGCGGATTCAATAGCTCTTGATCCTGTGTCAAAGGGTCTAAACGAAGGGTTGTTGGCAATATTGGAATATAGGTTATTTGCTCCATTTCCGGCAGGTGCATTGGGGTCTCCAGGTCCGATGTTAGGGTTGGTCGGATTGAGTAATACTCTTCCTTCACCCATATCCATGAAAGCCGCAAAGTTTCGCAAAGTTTCAGTATTGGCGGCGCGGTTCATGATGTAGACTTCTATTCTGGTTACATTGACTCCGGATAATACTTGGGGAAGTCCCCTCAACCACCTTTCGTAATTGTCCCTAAAGAAATGGGACAGAAAGAAGTGCCTGTTTTCATCATAGTCCGATGCTTGGATTTCAAAACTTCTGCCCTGACCATTGGCATCGATGACCAAATTATCCCTTCTCCCGCGCTGCGTAGATGCCACTGCAGTCACATTTAATTTCCCGAACTGTAACTGGGTTTTGAGACCAAATAGATTTTGTGCCCCTTGAATCAGACTATTCTGAACGGGCATAGATACATTTCCTATTTCGATGGACTGAATGATGTCTTCCTCAAATCCATCGTATTCCAATTTGAGTTGGTTCTGAAAATCAAAGGAGTTGTTGGAGTCGAAATTTGCAGCAATTTTCATTTTTTCTCCCAGTGATCCATTGACGGCCATTTGGATCTGCTGGTCAAAATTGAACCCTCCGTTTCGTTGCTGACGAATCGGCAGAGTAGGATTATCTATCCTCCTGAAAATCGCTCCGAAATCTAAATTCACATAGCCGGTCGGGGTGATATTGATGTCACTCCCACCAAAAATCCTGTCAAAGCTCGGGCTGACTGTCAGGGGAGGGATGAGTCCACGGCCTTCTACAGCGCTTTCTCCATCTGAGCCTCGGGACCTATTTCTCCAATATTCCTGACGGACTTTATATTCCTGAATTTTCGAAAATTGCTCAAAGTCATACTCTTGTTCATTGCCGTATCGAGTTGTGTCGATTTCATCGACGATATTGTAGCGGAGCGTTGAGTCTACTTTGACTTGAACTTCTTGCCTTAAAATAGGATTGGGTAGAAATGGGGAACTGGGCTGTAAAAATGGGTTGCGATAAGGGAAAAGAGGATTAGTTCTCATATTCTGCCAAAGCAGAAATGAGGGAGCCATTCTCCGGGCATTGAGGGAGTCTATTCGGGCTTGGCTGGTGGTGTCGTTGGCTGTTTGTTGGGCCTGAGATGACAAAGTGCTCAGAAACAATGCAAACAGGATGAAGCAAACAGGCCAATAGCCTCTAGACCTTCCCCTGCAAAAAGTCAGTATTGTCCAAAAGTTCAATCCTAATTCAAATTATGTTGTCTTTAAAGATGCTTTAATTAAATCTTCTAAGGAAATTTCTCCGTTGGTTTTTTTGAGTACCTGACTGATATTTTTCTCAGCGGCAGCTTTGGGAAAACCTAATGTAATCAAGGCTTGTAACGCTTCCTCACGGATTTTATTACTTGATTTCAAGAAACCCAATTGACTAGGACTGGTTTCGCTTGTGGTTTTTCCTACTTTATCTTTGAGCTCGAGTATGATACGCTGAGCAGTTTTGGCACCGATACCTTTGACATGCTGGATCGTAGCTACATCTCCGGACAAAATTGCCTGCTCAATTTCCTCTGTAGAGAGGGAGGAAAGTATCATCAGCCCAGTGTTAGGACCTACTCCATTGATAGAGATCAGGAGTAAAAAAAGTCGTTTTTCATCCTCTTCTTTGAACCCGTAGAGGGTATGAGCGTCCTCTTTGATATGCAAAAAGGTGAGGAGCTTGATCTGCTCCTCATCTTTGATTTTGCTATAAGTCTGAAGGGATATTTTCACCTGATATCCTACTCCTGCTACATCTATGATCACATAGGTAGGATCCTTGAAAACGAGTCTTCCCTGTAAGTATGCTATCATAGCGAGTTAGATGATTGTGCATCTACTACTGCCACGGCTACCATGTTGACAATCTCGCGGATCGAGCTGCCCAGCTGCAGAATGTGAACTGGTTTGTTCATCCCCAGCAAAATTGGCCCAATGGCCTCAGCATTGCCGAGTTCTGCCATCAGTTTGTAGGCGATATTTCCAGATGCTAGGTCTGGGAAAATCAAGGTGTTTACTCGCTTGCCTATCAAGTTGGAGAATGGATAGACATCTCGCTGGATTTCTTCATTCAAAGCTACATTAGCTTGCATTTCGCCTTCGATGATCAGTTCCGGATATTTGGCCTTTGCCAGGGCGGTGGCTTTTGCCATTTTCTCTGCAAATTCTCCTTTGGCAGAACCAAAATTGGAATAGGAAAGCATGGCGATGCGAGGCTCCATGTTGAAGAATCTTACAGCCTCAGCAGTCAAACCAATGATTTCCACCAGTTCTTCGGCTGTAGGGTTTAGATTGACAGTCGCGTCGGCAAAGAAATAAGGACCTTTGTCCGTATTCATGATATACATCCCCGCTACACGCTTTGTACCTTCTTTGACTCCGATAGAGTGGAGTGAAGGGAGGATCGTTTTCGGATAGTCTCTCGTCAAACCAGAAATAAAAGCATCAGCCATTCCTGTTTCGACCATCATGGCTCCAAAATAATTTCTTTGAGTCACCAGTCTAGCTGCATCTGCCGGAGTCATGCCTTTTCGCTGTCTTTTTTTGAAAAGGATATCTGTAAACTGACTGAGCCTTTGTGTCTCTTCTAGCGGGTCGATGATCGTCACACCTTGTAGGTCGAGTGAGTTTTCTTCGATTAGAGTCAGGATGCGCTCTTTATTCCCCAATAAGATTGGAATTGCAATTTTTTCATCCCGCACAGTTTGAGCTGCTTTCAGGATTTTGCGATTGTCAGCTTCAGCAAAGACCACACGCTTCGGATCTTTTTTGGCTCGGGCGATGACTACAGACATCAGTCGCTGATCGATACCTATGCGCTCTTGAAGCTCGAGCTCGTATGCTCCCCAGTCAATGACTGGATTTTTAGCAACACCTGTTTCCATAGCTGCCTTAGCCACCGCAGGAGCGATAGTCGTGATCAGTCTTGGATCCAATGGTTTTGGGATCAGGTAAAGTCTACCAAAGCCCAGTTTATCTTCCCCATACGCTTTGTTGACGATATCAGGGACAGGTTCTTTGGCTAGTTTGGCAATAGCTTTGGCTGCTGCCAGTTTCATCTCTTCATTGATAGCTGTGGCTCTTACGTCCAATGCTCCCCTAAAAATGTATGGGAATCCCAGTACATTATTAACTTGGTTTGGATGATCTGATCGACCGGTCGCCATGATGATATCTTCTCTGGCATCCATCGCCAGTTCATAGGCGATTTCAGGATCTGGATTGGCAAGGGCAAAGACGATTGGGTCATTTGCCATCAGTCTGAGCTGATCTTGAGAGACGACATTGCCTGCGGAAAGTCCCAGAAATACATCTGCTCCCTTCATGGCATCATCTAGAGACTTTAGGTCTCGGCTAGTGCTGAATTCCCTTCTGATTTCGTCCAGGTCAGTTCTGTCATGTCTCAAGATTCCATCTTTGTCACACAGTACAATATTTTCTCTTTTTATCCCGAGAGAGATATAGAATCTGGTACATGAGATGGCAGCTGCTCCAGCGCCATTGACGACAAGTTTTATTTCTGAGATATCCTTGCCGACTATTTCCAAGGCATTCAATAATGCAGCTCCGGAAATAATAGCTGTGCCATGCTGATCATCATGCATGACAGGGATATTCATTTCTTTTTTAAGTGTTTGCTCTATTTCAAAGCATTCAGGGGCTTTGATGTCTTCAAGGTTGATACCTCCAAAAGTCGGCTCAAGGGACTTGATAGTTTGAATCAGTTTTTTGGGATCCTTTTCGTCTATTTCGATGTCAAAGACATCTATTCCTGCGAATTTTTTGAATAGGACTCCTTTTCCCTCCATTACTGGTTTGGAAGCTGCCGCACCTATATCTCCTAATCCTAAGACGGCAGAACCGTTGGAAATAACACCTACTAGATTTGCCTTGGAGGTGTACTTGTAGGCGTTTTCTGGGTTGGAAGCGATCTCTTTACAAGGTTCGGCTACTCCAGGAGAATATGCCAAAGCCAGGTCCATTTGACTGGACAGGGGCTTTGTAGGCATGACTTCTATCTTTCCCGGTGTTCCTTGTTGGTGATAATTGAGAGCGTCTTCTTTACGAATTTTGATTGCCATAAAAAGCTCAATATTTGGGTTTAGGCTCCTGTATTGGGAGTCCAACTCACATCAGTATTGAGCAAAATGGTTTCAATTTCACGAAGTGCGTCTCGATGTACTTCATTAGGGAAGTATACAAAGCCTTCGATGTAATACAGTTTTCCTTTTTTCTCGTCAACCATGAGGTACCCGAGATAGGATCCACCCATGCTGATGTTGTTGGTCTTCCAAGAAGCCCTCATTTCGGTAGTAAAATTATCATTTATCACCATGTTTCGGAAAGCAGGAGGGATTTGTTTTTCAGTGATCACAAATGAATTGGGGTCTTCGGGATCGCCGAATATATGCTTGTTAGTGATTGAGTCTCTGATTTTCAGGATGTTTTCAGGGAAAGTTTGCTCTTCGGATATGTAGTCTTCGACATGAAAAAACAGACTGATATCCGCTCTGTTACCCGATGGAGTTGGCTGTCTGACCCATAAGAAGCCAGGTTCTGACTTCGCTACTTGATAGGATGCAGGGACATTGATCTGGATACCTAGGTTCTTTTCCGCCTCAGCATTGGCTGCTGTGTTTTTCCTTGCTAGGATCGCTTTTTCGAGTCTTCCTCTTTCTCTGACTTCAAATAGATTTTGGAGTCTGTCCCCGTTTGCTTTCAGGTTTTTGATGAGCTGCTCCTCAGTATTTCCAAAAAGATACAGGACTTCCTGTCCAACAGCATATTCATCTTCTACCCGAAGTGAATAGATCGTTGGGTCATTGAGTGCTTTTTCTTTGGATTCCTTAGAAAATTGCTGATTGATCACCTGAGAGGATGCTGCTTTGTCATCAAAAGTGGTGACATAGATTAAATTGGTGGACATCTTAAGCATACGGGTCATGGCTCTAGGGTCCACTGTATTTACTTTGAACTTGGCTTCTGATCGGATCATGCCAGGCAGATCTGCTTCGAATATATCTTTGAGAGCATCGCCTACCGGTCCTGCGTATTTGGCAGAATCGATCACTAGGATGATCTCTCCGATGGAGCCTCTTGCTTTGGGTTTGGCGCTATCCAGTCCTTTGCCGTCTGTATCACAGGCGTAAAAGGTGGCGCAAATCGCAATAAGTCCAAGGATTTTTGAAAGGGTTTTCATTCAGATATGGTTTGATTCTTTGGGTATTTCAAAATACGGTAATTCCCCACTTATACCCGAATAGGAGCCCATCTTTTGGGCTTTGTTAAAAAAAATTAACGTTTTCGACTGTCAAATCGATTTTGATCAGCCAATAATCAGTTTTTGACCAGGCTTGATATTGTTGTTGTTCAGATTGTTCAGGCGCTTGATTTGCTCGACTGATAGGCCTGTGTGTCTTTTGGATATGATCCACAAAGAATCGCCTGGCTGTACGGTGTAAGTTTTTTGTCCACTGGAATTGGTGCTGACCTGAGCGATGGCCTGTGTATTAGCTGAATAGATGGTGAGCCTCTGACCGACACGGATCAAATTGGAGGAAAGCCCATTCCAAGATTTGATCTGCGATACACTTACTCCGTGTCTGGAAGCGATTCTTCCTAGTACATCTCCAGAACGTACACGATAGGTGATTCCTTCCCGCTGGATTTCTTGCGCTAGTGACTCTACGGGTTGGACGATCAGTTTGTCACTTGCCAATAATGTCAAAGGTGCATTGCCCAAAGAGTCTGAGATCCAAGCGAGATTATCCTGAACAAAAGGAGCTTTGGACCGAGGAATGCGGATGGCCATGCTACGATTAGTTTCAGGTACTTTCCTGCGCTTGATAGACGGGTTGAGTTTTTCCAAATCAGCTACACAAAGATTGGTCAGCTCTGCAAGCTTTTCCAGACTCATAGCTCTATCAAATCTGATTTTCTCATACGCTACCGCATAGGTGGGCTCTTCTGGGTGGAAGTTGTGCTCATCCAAGTGGTTCAAAATATAGAGCATGGCCTGAAATTGGGGCACATAGCCTCGAGTCTCTCTAGGTAGGTAGTTATACACTCCCCAAAATGTCTTTTTGCCTCCGGATCTACGGATTGCTTTCCGCACATTGCCTGGGCCGCAGTTGTATGCAGCTAGTGCAAGCTCCCAATCATCAAACATCCTGTAGAGCGATTTTAGATATTTGGCTGCAGATTCAGTGGATAGTTCTGGATCCATTCTATCATCCACATCGGGATTGACATTCATCCCATACATTCTGCCAGTGGCTGGCATAAATTGCCAGAGACCCATGGCCCCAACTCTGGAACGGATCTGAGGATCCAGGCCAGATTCTATAATCGAAAGAAATTTGATTTCTTCCGGCATTTCATGCTTGCGGAGAGTCTCATCAAACATGGGCCAAAAATGGTCCTTTCGGGCCAATACCATTTTGGTATAGTCCCGGTTTCGTACAGTGAAATATTGGATAAAAGAAAAAATCCGATCATTCAATTCAAAAGGCATATCTGTCTTCATTGCCTTGATGCGACGGTCGATCTCATCGTAGGTGAAGTCAGGAATGTATTCGTATTGATAATTTGGCTGGATTTCTTCTTCTGAAAAATCAGTAGCTGCTGCCACCAATTCCCCATCTTGAGAAAAGGCAGGACTCAGAAGCATCGTACAGGGAATAAGTGCAAGTAGGAATGATCTGAATCGAGTCTTTTTCATGAGGTCTATGTTATGAAGTCAAATTTGTCAAATAATTGGAAAATGCGTAGAGTTCCGCTTCTTTGAACGAATTGGAAATCACCTGCAAGCCAATTGGCATGCCTTCAGCATCTTTCCCGTTGGGAATAGAGATAGCCGGGACACCGGATACGGATGCTTGGACCGTAAATAAGTCTTCCAGGTACATCGCTACCGGATCACCGCTGTGCTCTCCAAATTTGAACGCTGTAGAAGGCGTTGTCGGCATAATAAGATAGTCAAAATCATTCAAAAGATCTTCGGTGAAATCTTTAATCAGTCTTCTGACTTTCTGTGCCTTGGTGAAATAGGCATCGTAATAACTGGCACTGAGTACAAATGTACCCAGCATGATTCTCTTTTTTACTTCGTCGCCAAATCCCTCGGATCTCGAAAGCTTGTACATGCTTTCCAAATTATGAGCCTGTGGACTGCGATGGCCATACTTGACTCCGTCAAATCTGGATAAGTTGGAGCTGGCCTCAGCAGTAGTCAGGATATAGTAGGTAGGCAAAACATATTCAAGTAGCGGAAATTCCACTTCCTCGACTTCATGGCCTTCTGACTTTAGTTTTTCTAAGACCGCCAATGTCTGCGCTTTGATCTCAGGCTGTAAGGCAGGAGATTCAATGGCTTCCTTGAAGTAGGCTATTTTTGCTTTTTTCTCAAAGTGCAAAAGCTCCGAATAGGGAAGGACAGGCTTGCGAGAAGAGGTGCTGTCAAAGTCATCATGTCCGGCGATGACCTGCATGATTCTCGCATTGTCTTTCACGGTGTGAGAAAATACCCCTATCGTGTCAAAGGAGGAAGCGTAGGCAATCAAGCCCCATCTCGATACTCTTGAATAGGTAGGCTTCATCCCAATGACCCCTGTGAAGGCTGCCGGCTGACGTACAGAACCTCCAGTATCAGTGCCAAGAGATGCAGTGCATAGATTGGCCTGAACAGCTACCGCTGATCCTCCGGACGAACCTCCAGGTACGCGGCTTTCATCTGCTGCATTGAGCACTTTGCCGTGTGCGGAGTTTTCATTGGATGATCCCATTCCGAATTCATCACAGTTCAGACGACCGATGATGATCGCATCTTGATCGATGAGTCTTTGAACTGCCGTGGTAGTGAATTGGGCTTCGTAGCCCTTAAGAATTGAGGAGGCTGCGTTGGACTCAAACCCTTTGTAATTCAAGACGTCCTTGATGCCAATGACCATGCCGGCTAGTTTGCCTGCGTTGCCATTTGCGAGTCGTTCGTCAATGGATCGGGCCTGTTCCAAAGCGGATTGCTCATAAACTTCGACGAAGGCGTTGAGATGCGCCTTCGTCTTGATGTTTTGTAGATAATAGCTGACTATCGCTTGACAATCAGTCTCTTTTTTCTCGAGCGATTTTTTTATTTCGTCGAATGAAATAAATTTTTCCAAAGCTTATGGGCTTAAGGGATTACTTTTTTTTATCCTTTAGTCCCTCTTCGAGATCATTTTGAATATCCTTGGTAGCGTCTTTGAACTCTCTAATTCCTCGTCCAAGACCTCTGGCCAATTCAGGGATTCTTTTAGCTCCGAATAGAAGGAGGATGACCAAAACGATCAATACGATCGAGCCACCGCCCATGTTCTGAATAAAACCCAATGTTGTCATGATTACTTTTGTTTTAGGGTAAATGTGGTCACAAAGATAAAACTGTCATTGGCTTAGACAAAAGAAGCTTTGCAACTCGGGAAATCTTTTTAATGAATATACGAAATTTTAACCTATTTGGACGTGATCCATGTTGCGGGATCCATTTTTTGAAGTCCTTTCCAAGTTTGAAAGTGAACTTCTGCCTCGCCATTGGCATCCGTAGCTACTTGCCCAAGTACGTCTTTTGATTTGACTGACTGGCCGGATTTTACAGAAACGGACTTAAGCTTGGTGTATAAGGTATAATACTCGCCATGTTTGATCAAAACTGTCTCTCCATACCCTGGCATGGAGGCGACTTTGGCCACTGTGCCATCGAAGACTGCCCGGACACTTGAGTTGGGCTGAGTCCGAATATTGATGCCGTCATTTTGGACATAAATGCCTCTCAATGATGGGTGAGGGTTGTTTCCATAGTTCATGGTTATAAAACCAGTTTCCACAGGCCAAGGTAGTCTTCCTTTGTTTCCGGCAAAAGAACTGGAAAGTGCCCGTGCTTCCGGAGTCAGAGGCATACTGCTACCTGCTGATTTCGTAGTAGAGCTATTTTCTTTATTCGCAGCTGCTTCAGCGAGTCGGATTTCCTCCTCAATCGCTTTTCGGATCATAGATTCGAGCTGTTGTTGCTGCTTTTTGGTAGCTGTGATCTGTTTTTTGATGTCTCTTTCTTTGCGGGAAAGGACGTTGACCATACCTTGTTGTTCTTTCCGGAGCTCTTCCAGCTTGGCTCTTTCTTTCTGTTCCTCGGCCAATACTTTTACTTTGTCTGCTTTGCGGACATCAAGTAGTTTTCTTTCTTCTTCCAGTTCTAGGGAGAGAATTTCAATTTGCTCTGCTTGCTGCTTACGGCTGTCAGTGTACTGCTTGAGGTATTTCAGTCTCATGTAGAGCTGATTGAAAGAGCCAGAACTGAATACAAATGAGACGATTGAGAGATTCCTGTTCATTTTGGAAGCATTGTAGACCATGCGGGCGTATTCTTCCTTTAGCTCTTTGAGTTCCTGAGTCAGCGATTCGATTTTGTCCTCGTTTTCGGAGATTTCCTGATCGAGTACTTTTACCTCGCGGGAGAGTGTATTGACGAGTCTGCTTTGTGTTTCGTATTGACGGGTGATAGCGTTGAGCTCTCCGATTGTATTTTTTTTCGTTGCTGCAGTTTGCTTGAGAATGGCGTCAAACTCCCTCAGTTTGGCTTGGACTTCAGCTTTGTCTTTTTCCAGTTGCTCACGTGTACGACTGGTCTGAGCTATCAAGTCTTGACTCAGCAGACCTGTCAAAACCAACATACATACAAAGATCAAAGATAGGTGGCGCATGCTAGGAATTAGAATCTGAATGGAAAACTAAGTGGATCGGATTGCGGATCGATACTGGTCCATTCCACATTGATGATGGTATTTTGACCACCTTCTGGTAGCTTGTAAGCGAGCTTGTAAAGGACTTCCGCAGGAAAAGGCTTTCCTCCCACATCTTGAAAAGTCGCAAAGCTGGCCAGTAAACTGCCTCGATCATCCAGAGAATTGCTGACGAGTTCGGAGACTTTTGCATACGAAACGTCCACCTTGCTGAAATAGCGTACTTTTTCTCTGACCTGTGTCAATTCATACGATTTGCCTACTTTGAGTAGTCTATCTTTGTAGTCAAAAGAGTGAGGTGGGTTGGCCCAAAGGAGATTTTGGAAGAGATCCAGAGAAAGCTTTAATCCATAATGAGTTTCAAATTCGGCAAAAGTCAAATTGATGTCATCTTTACCCAACCTATCTTTGATTTGAATTTTCTCCTGAGTGATCAGACCTCTCACGGCCTCCATGCCCATGCCGGGTGAGATGGTAAACCAAAGAACACTGTCTTTTTTAGCGCGTAGATTGAGACTACCCCGTGTGATTTTACCAGATTCTTCCTCGATCACGATCTTAGCTTTGGCATTGAGATAGTCAAAGTCCGCATAAATGGGACTGAAGTCCTCCATCCTTCCATCGGCATCGAAGGGGATCGTTTTTTTGGCACAAGAATTTAAAAAAATCAGTCCTGACACTAGCAGCAGGAAAGGCAAAAATTTACTCATGGTATTTTCCATCTTTGATTTTTAAAGGCAATAACTCAGAAGCCTCGGTGCTGTCGGCAGCTTTTTTCCAATAACTCAACGCTTCGGACTTGTCACCCAGGTGATACAGGATGTCGCCATAATGCTCCAGCATGACTCCGCTAGGTTCATTTTCATGTTGCATCGCCAAATCCATGTATTTTCTGGCTCCCTCAAAATCTCCTAGCTGAAACAACACCCATGCATGTGTATCCAAAAAAGTGCCATTGTCTGGAAATCTCTCAACAACTTTTTGGGACATGCTTTTTGCCTTTTCCAAATCCCGTTTTTCTAAAGAAAGGAAATAGGCATAATTGTTCATCGTCTGTTCATCTCTTGGGTTGAGTTCAAGAGCTTTGTCAAAGTAGTGAAACGCTGAGTCGATCTCTCCAAGATTGTACAGCGAACTTCCTAAGGAACCGTAAGCGACTTGGTCCAATTGCGGGTTTTTGCTCGAGTTGAGCTCCAGTGCCTTAGTGAGTGATTCCACTGCCGCACTGTCTTTTTTGACAGCGGATTTGACTATGCCGTCATAAAACCAGAATTCTGGATTTTCGGGAAACTCATCCACTCCCATAATGGTAAACTTCTCAGCTTCCGCAAAATCTGGAGTGTCTCCAAATGACCCCAAAATAACCTGCTCGAGAAGTTTTGCATTTTTAGGATTGAGAGTCAGTGATTTTTTGAATAAAGCAATAGCTTCTGCCTGATTACCTTCTTTGATTTTCCGCTCTCCCAACGCTTCATAGATTGCTGCGTTTTGAGGTTCTGTTTGAGACATATATCCCGCGAGTGTGTCGAGCATCCCCTCTCTTTCGGGAGTCTTGATCTCATTGAGCAAGGAGACAAAAGCTCTGGCTTTGACTTCTGGATCCAAGTCCGGGCTGGAAAAAGCCTGGATCAAATAAGAGTTAGAAGCTTTGATTTGTCCCTTTTCTTTGAGCAGGGAATGGGCTGCCATTTGCAACTCGGGTTGATTGGGATATTTGCTGATTTCTTCATTGACAAGCGTCAAGGCTTGATCGATTTGGTTGTTATTATAGAGGATTTCTACAAGATTGAGTACATAAGTCGGGTTGCCGGGACGTGCCTCGATGAGTCTTTCACCTTCTTCTATTGCCTTGTCCAGATTGTTGTTCCGGAGATAGATTCGCTGCTTTTGGACTGTGATCGGTTCCAGCACTCCGTAGTATTCTTCGGCTCTGTCTAATACTACCAAGGCTTGGTCAAATTCCCCCGCATTGAGCAGCAAGGAAGCCAAGTCAAGGTTGTATTGCTGGTTGCTCTCTCCATCAGCAGTGAGCTGATCGAGGATTTCAGCAGCTTTGAGTGGTTGCTTGAGATTATTGTAGATCTCGGCTACCATCAGAGCATAATACTTGTTTTCTGAATCGAGTTGTACAGCTTTTTCAGCATAGGGGAGAGCCTTTTCGGATTGGTTGGCTCTGCTGTAGAGTTCGGCGATTTTATAGTTGATTGCGGCTTCTTCCGGACTGAGTTCGAGAGATTTTTGGAGGTAGAAAAATGCTTTGTCCAGATCGCCCAAACTCATTTGTTTGGTGCCCTCGATGAAATAGCGGCTCGTGAGCGCTTCGGTTTCTTGTTGTTTTCTCTCTTTTTTGGAAAGTTTTTGCTGCGCAAAACCAGTCCAAGTCACAAGAGAAAAGAATATGTATAGGAATAGAAATTTCTTGAAAACCACGTAGTACAGGGATTGAGAATCAAATCACAAACATAATGCCTTTTGACGAAAGGGCGGAAGAAAGATTCGTAGGTGAGGAATCTAGGTGAGAACACATAAAAGCAAAAAATGATCCCAATTGCTTTAGGTAGTTTTTCTCCTAAGTTTTTTTAACTCCTCTTTTTCCAGTAAAAGCAGCAAAAGCGTAAAGGGAATCAAGAGTGCATTTTTGCCCATAAAATTCAATACCGTGCTTCCGAGGTCTAGATAGAATCCACCATAGCTCAGCACAAAAGCAACAATGAGATAGAATGAGTCTCTCCCTGTCTGATATGGGATAGGATAATACTTTTGTCCATAGAGAAAGCAAAGAATACACATCACCAAGTAGCAAAGGATGGTACTCAAGGAGCCGCCCAAATATCCAAACTTTGGCACCAGTAGAAAAATGACTGCAATAGTGACAGCGGCACCTGCCAAGGTGATCCAAAAGCTATACTTGGTTTGATCGGTGATCTTAAACCAGATGGAGAGGTTGAAATAGATCCCCAATAGCAAATAGCCCATCAAGAGCATCGGAACCATAAATAGACCGGTTAAGTAGCTTTCATCTCTCAAAAACAGTGGGCCGATCCAAAACAAATTTACAGAAATCGCTACCATTAGGAATGAGCAAAAAATGATAAAAGCATGCATCACTCTGGCGTAGAGTTGTGGGCTATTTTTGTTGGTAGATTGACTGAAGAAAAAAGGTTCTGCGGCATACTTGAATGCTTGTACGACCAGATTCATCAAAATGGCCAGTTTGAAATTGGCCCCGAAAACTCCTCCAGCTTCTCTGCTGTTCATACCCGAGTAGAAGTTTTCTGGAAGCAGGTATTCAAAGAGTAGTCTGGAAATCAGTTCGTTGGTCACTCCTGCCAATCCCATAAATAAAAGTGGGATGGAATAATCCCACATGGGCTTGATGATTTCCTTTTCCAGTCGGAAGCTGAAAAATCCAGCTTTCCACCAGACAAATGGGATAATCAACCCGTTGGCAAAAAGATTGGCCAGCAAGATATACTCGACTCCCCAGTCAGATCGATATCCCAAAAATCCTTCTGAGATGATGCCTGAGTCGATCATTTTGGGAAATACTGCTATCAAAAGAATATTGAAAGCGACGTTCAAAAAGATGTTGAGCAATTTTGCAGAGGCAAAAGTCAATGACTTATTGTCCAGCCTCAATTTGGCAAAAGGAATGGCAAGAATCGCATCGAATGAAAGAATCAAGGCCGTCCATCGGAACAGGTAAGCCTGGCCGGGATAGTCCATCCAGACCGACAATGTCGGAGCCAATAAGTATAGTCCGGTACCTAGTCCAAGAGTGGAAAGGATGAGGATAGATTGCGTGTTGGAATAGACCCGCTTGGGATCGAGATTTTTACCTGTGGAAAAACGGAAAAAGCTGGTTTCCATTCCATAGGTAAAAATGATGTTTAAAAAGCCGACCAGCGCATAGATGCTTGTAAAGGAGCCCATGGACTCTGTACTCAGAAACTCCGTGTACAGAATAATGAGTAAAAAATTAATGGACCTGCCCAGTATACTGCTCAGTCCATACACTGCGGTTTGCCCGGCGAGTTTTTTTAAACTACTCATGAAGTACCAAGGGATTTATTCTCCCTTGAAAATTGGTTTTCTTTTTTCCAGAAATGCCGAAGTACCTTCCACATAGTCACCTGATTTGACACATCTGGCAAAGCTATTTGCTTCGGTCTGGAAACCATTTTCGTCAGATAAAAATGCTGCGTTGACACAATCGATGATCATGCCGATCGCCAAAGGAGCTTTGGACATGATTTTGGCTATGATTTCCTCTGCTTTGTCGATAGCGTCAGCTTTGGTAGGTAATACGTAGTTGACGAGCTTGAGCTGCAATGCTTCGTCTGCACCGATCATATCGCCGGTCATCATCAATTCATTGGCCTTTCCCCGTCCCACAAGGATGGTCAGTCGCTGCGTGCCCCCGTAGCCTGGGATGATTCCCAGATTGACTTCCGGTTGGCCAAATTTTGCGTTTGCCGTCGCGATACGGATATGACAAGCCATTGCCAACTCACAGCCTCCACCCAGTGTGTAGCCATTGGTCACGGCTATCACAGGCTTATGGCAGTTCTCGATCATGGCAAAAATTTCCTGGCCATTTTCTGCGAATTTCCGAGCATTGACTTCATTTAATTCAGAGATTTCCTGAATGTCAGCGCCTGCCACAAAGGCTTTATCACCCGATCCGGTGAGGATCACGGCCTTGATATCTTTGTTGTCCACGACTTCATCGAAAATCTCCCTCAATTCCTCCAGAGTTTCAAAATTCAATGCATTCATTTTATCCTCCCTGTTAACTGTCAGATAGAGAACGCTTTCTTTTTCTTCAGTCAGAATATTTCGAAAATTTTCCATAGAATGTAGATTCAGTTGCAAACAAATATACAAGTGGGGTAGCCAATCCCAAATTTCCTATTGGGAAAATCTAAGCGGGAAAGTCCCGATTTGATTGGAATTGGCCTATTATTTTGATCTAAATTAATCATTTTCAAGGGCCCGTCCAGCAATTTTTAATTACTTTTGCCACTGAAAATTTTCAATATAAACCACAATATATATGTCTTCAAAAAAGAAAATCACCGTAGCCTATGGTGATGGTATTGGTCCGGAAATCATGAAAGCCACATTGAATATTTTGGAAGCTGCCGGAGCAGCGCTGGAATATGATGTGATCGAAATCGGCGAGCAGGTTTATCTCAAAGGGATTTCTTCCGGTATGGAGCCAAGTGCTTTTGATTCACTCCGCGAAACCAAGGTTTTCTTGAAGGCACCTATCACCACTCCGCAAGGTGGAGGGTTCAAGTCTTTGAATGTAACGACTCGTACTTCATTTGGTTTGTATGCCAATGTACGACCGTGTAAGTCATTTTCACCTTTTATCCAGACTCATTTTCCTGAGACAGACATGGTGATCATCCGTGAAAATGAAGAAGATCTATATGCCGGAATTGAGCATAGATCTACACAGGATGTCTATCAGTCTTTGAAGTTGATCTCCAGACCGGGATCTGAGAAAATCATCCGATATGCTTTTGAATATGCCAAGAAAAATGGTCGTCAAAAAGTGACTTGTATGACCAAGGATAACATCATGAAATTGGCGGATGGATTATTCCACAAAACTTTTGACGAGATCGCAAAAGAATATCCAGATATCAAAGCTGATCACAAAATCATCGATATCGGGACAGCCTTGATCGCGGACAGACCGGAGATGTTTGACGTAGTGGTGACTTTGAACCTATACGGTGACATCATTTCTGACGTAGCAGCTCAGGTCACTGGATCAGTTGGATTAGGTGGGTCTGCCAACGTAGGAGAAGAGGTAGCTATGTTCGAAGCGATTCACGGTTCTGCACCTGATATCGCTGGAATGGGCATCGCCAATCCATCAGGTTTGTTGAATGGAGCAATCATGATGTTGGTGCATATCGGTCAGCCAGAAGTCGCAGAGAAAGTTGCCAATGCATGGATGAAAACCTTGGAAGATGGAATTCACACTGGAGATATCTATCAAGAAGAGCTTTCTACCAAAAAAGTAGGTACTCAAGAGTTTGCAGACGCGGTGATCGCCAGAATGGGTCAAAAGCCAGAGAAAATGACTCCTGCATCTTTTAATACTGAAGATACAGAGCCAATGAACATCTTTGTGTCTGATAAACCAAAGCAAGATAAAAAGCTAATCGGTGTGGATGTATTTGTCGATTGGAATGAAAGCGGAAGAGATCCACAGGTATTGGGTGAGACTTTGAGAAAAGCCAATGCAGATGGCCTTCAGCTAACCTTGATCACCAACCGTGGGATCAAAGTATTCCCGGGTGGAATGAAAGAATCTTTCTGCACAGATCACTGGAGATGTAGATTCCAAAATGCCGAACAATCAGAAATTTCTCCCGCTCAAATCTTGGATCTATTGAAGCAAGTTGGAGACCTAGGGTTGGAGTTTGTCCAAGTAGCTAACTTGTACTCTTTCGACGGAGTGAGAGGTTATTCTTTGGCTCAGGGAGAATAAAAATGAAGATTTGAAATTCAGGATTCTAAATTGAGTTTCGATTTGAAATAAAATTAAAGATGAAGGGAGGAAGGAATTTCTCCCTTTCTTTTTGTCCTATATTTTTCCAATTTCGGCTTTGTATGGAGCACAAACTTTCCAAAAGAGTATTAATCATTACCTATTATTGGCCGCCAAGTGCCGGATCGGGAGTTCAGCGTTGGTTGAAATTCGCCAAATACCTTCCTGAGGCAGGCTGGGAACCAGTCATTTTTACTCCCGAAAATCCAGATTTTGATTTGCAGGATGAGTCCTTGCTCCAAGAGATTCCAGAATCTTTAGAGGTGATCAAATTTCCGATTTGGGAGCCTTATTCGCTGGTTTCCAAAATCAGAGGAAAAGGCAAAAGCCATCCTGCGCGAATGCTGGAGCAAAAAGAAAAAGGATGGATAGAGAAAGCCTCCATTTGGCTCAGAGCTAATTATCTGGTCCCGGACCCTAGAGTTTTTTGGGTGAAGCCTTCGATTAAATTTTTGACTGATTTGCTCTCAAATGGCCAGTTTGAGGCAGTTATCACAACCGGGCCACCCCATTCCATGCATTTGATTGGGAGAGATCTGAAAAGAAAAACAGGGGTCAAGTGGATCGCAGACTTCCGTGATCCTTGGTCAGAGTGGGAGTTTTTGGATACGCTTCCCATGAAGGATTCTGTTCGTCAAAAGCATCAAAAACTTGAAAAAGAGGTTTTGAAAGAAGCGGATCAGGTTTTGACGATTTCCCCAACTTTCCAGAGGGAATTGGAGAAAATCGGCAGGCGAAAAATCCAGTTGTTGACTAATGGCTTTGATCCGGCTGACCTGCCCCAAGGTTTCCAATCCAAAAAGAAAGAGAAGGGAGAACTTCATTTGGTTTATACCGGGATCATCGATGCTATACGAAACCCGATACCCTTATTGAAATCTATTCAAGAAGAATTCAAAGGAACGGAGGAAAAGGCAAGCATGAGTTTCGTCGGGAAAGTAAGCGAGCCGGTTCAGGAATTTGTGAAAAATGACAATTGGCTCAAGGAGCATGTCTTTTTCCCCGGATACGTCAGCCATCAGGAAGTTTTTGATTTCTATGCGAAAGCAGATGCTTTGGTTTTGATTCTCACGGATACCAAAAATGCCAAAGGAAATATTCCCGGGAAGCTATTTGAATATTTAGCTATTGGGGTTCCGATTTTGGCTTTGGGAGATCCTGAAGGGGATTCCGCTCAGATTTTGAAGAGCTCAGGACAAAATCAGGTGATTTCCCATGAAGATTTGGTAGGCATCCAAGTGGCTTTGAGAAAATTGATGGATGGAGATTTTGAGGGGGAAAGTGGAGGAAATCCTGAAGAGTATTCACGAAAGAATTTGGCAATAAAACTGGGAGGCATTCTGGATGAAAATTCCCTTTCTTGATTTAAGTCGGATGGATCAGGCTTTGCAATCTGCATTGAAAGACAAGTTTGCAAAAGTCTTGGAGGAGGGGAGATTCTCATTCGGGGAAGAGGTGTTGACTTTTGAGAAAAGGGTAGGAGATAGGCTGAAAAGCCCTCATGCCATTTCCTGCGCCAATGGGACCGATGCTTTGGAATTGGCCCTAAGAGCTTTAACTATCGGGCCTGGTGATGAGGTGATCGTTCCGGCGATGACTTGGGTGAGTACTGCGGAAGTTGTTTTGATGGTTGGGGCAAAACCTATTTTTTGGGACACAGATGGATGGGGTCTGTTGAGAGCTGATTGGGAAAAAGCAATTACATCCAAAACCAAAGCTGTAATTCCAGTTCATCTTTATGGAAAGATGGTCCCAATGGCAAAGTTGATGGCTAAAGCCAAAAAGGCCAATATCGCAGTAATCGAAGATGCTGCTCAGGCTTTTGGAGCTTTTCAGGATGGAAAAGCTACCGGAACTTGGGGAGACGTGGGCTGTTTGAGTTTTTACCCAACCAAAAACTTGGGGGCTTTGGGAGAGGCAGGAATGTGTTTGACGAATCTAAAGGATTTAGCAGAGCAAATCAGATTGCTTTCCAATCATGGGCAACTACAACGTGATGAACATACTTTAGTGGGGAGAAATAGTCGAATCGATACGCTGCAAGCCGCTTTTATGAATGTGTTGCTGGAGAGATTTGATGAGTTTCAGGGGAAGAGAAAAAAGCTGGCTGAAATTTATTGGGAGGAATTAGCAGAAATTAAAGAATTGACTTTGCCACCAAAAGCAGAAGACTCCAATCTTCATCTTTTTGTAATCCAAACCGAAAAGAGGGATTTATTAAAAGAATTTCTTCAAAGTAATGGAGTTGGGACAGCGATTCATTATCCGACTATTGTTCCAGATATTCCGGTTTACCAGCAGGAAGGGGACTTTTCCAATGCCAGAAAACTCAGTCAAAATGGACTTTCTCTGCCTTTAAACCCTTGGTTGGAGGAGAAGGAAGTGATGGAGGTTTGTGGGTTGGTGAGGGAGTTTTTTGAATGAATTAATTTGAAGATATTATTCTTTTAACAATCAAGTTTGCAGACTGACTTGCTAAAAAATAACTAGAACAATCGGAGGTGTTTATTACAATATTTTTCTTAGCAAGTTTATTCCAATACTTGATTTCCTTCCTTTTGTAAGTTTGTGAATACATTATTCCATTTTCCAAATTAGGTGGTAATGGAGGAAGAGAAATTGTGATATCTCTGTGACTACTTTTTCTTGAAGGAGGAGATACATCTATGAATTTATTAATCCTGTTCCCCAAGACTAAGTATTGCTCTCCAAATTGAAATACCTGAGTACAATTTCCTTCATTAAATTGATTAATGGTTACTTCGTTTTGGGGAACATTCCCTTTCAAAACTGAGTCTACTTTAAATATTATTTCGATCCCTTCATTTTCTAAGTTCCAATTGTTTCTTATTTCTCTATTGAAATTTAAATTTTCTTTAGGGTGGCCAATTAATACAAATTCAACTTCATTTAATAGTGCATCAATGGTTGTACTATCTAATGGGAAACAGGTACAAGCGTAAATTAAATTTGTAAATACTGTGAAATTGAAAATCAGTAAAATTCTCTTTAGATACATTAGGTCACAACAATAAAAGCACCTACCAAAACCTTTTAAATCTTGATAGATGCTGAATTTGAAATTCAATTTAGAATCGAAGGTTTACCAACGATACCCTCCTCCATACATTCCAACATTGATTGATGGACTGACTCCCATTCCATAGGGACCTCCATAGAAATTCAGCCCCACTCCTCCGGTCATGTGCATGTTAGAGCATGCTG
Organism: Algoriphagus vanfongensis DSM 17529; assembly: GCF_000429465.1. Classification (GTDB taxonomy): domain Bacteria; phylum Bacteroidota; class Bacteroidia; order Cytophagales; family Cyclobacteriaceae; genus Algoriphagus; species Algoriphagus vanfongensis. The sequence goes on from NZ_AUBX01000018.1 coordinate 61,945, forward strand.
GAAGAATCATGGATACGGCTACGATGGCAACAAAAGTTATGATTTTCTTTTTCATGAGTTCGGAATTAAGGATTGTAAACTTGAAGTGCTAATGGTGCTCCTGTCGGGTCAAGGATAACTGCCACGGAACCGTTTCTAATGGATGCATTCGGTTCGATTAAGACTTTCGCCCCTGCTGTTTTGGCTTTAGCCAAAGTCGCATTCACATCTGCTACGCGGATATAAGGAAGCCAGTGACTTCTTACAGCAGTGGATGGATTTTGAAGCATACCGGCACAGTTCATATCACCCATTTTGAAAACTGTATAATCGATTGACCCTTGTTTTGTGGAGGCAGTTTCGTAGCCCACGACAGATTTATAAAATCCTTCTGATTGTGCCGGGTCATTGGACCAGAGCTCCAAGCCTAGGAATTGATTGGTAGGAGCGACTTTCACATCAGGATCTCCGCTTGCCAATTTGATCAAGGAAAAATGCGCACCCTGAGGGTCCTGAACAAATGAAATAGTTCCCTGATTTTCGATTTGATCAGGCTTTCTCATGATTTTGGCTCCTTCGCTTTTTGCTGCACTAGTCGCTGCTGCCACGTCAGATACGGAAATTGCACCGATCCACTCACCGGAATTATTGTCACTGTTGTAATGCGCCATCAAGGCCACAGGTTTTTCTCCATCTCGGAAAACCCAGATCTTCTTTTTGTCATCTCCAAATGGAACGGTATTCCATCCAAAAACACTCTCATAGAAGTTTTTCGAAGCTTCGGGATTGGGCGAGGCAAGATTGTACCAGACTACTCTGCCTGGGTGGTATTCCGCATCTCCTATTTCTGTCAAAATCGGAGGAGCCGAACTAGGGGTACAAGCACTCAGGAAGCCTAGAATAGCTACTAGGGTAAAAAGCTGTTTCATGTTTTTTAAAATTTTGTTCCAATTAAGTTAGTTAGTGGTGGCTTCAAAACCAATGGAGAGACTTCTAAATCTTGCTTTTTTGATAGAATACATTTCATAGTCTTCATCTCTTTGTATTTTTCCCCATGACTTTTCTCCAACATCCTCTATTTGTGGCTGGGGTGCTTTGCTTCTCTGTGACATTCTCTGTTTGGTTGAATAGATTTTCTTGGGGGAAAACTATAGGTACTCCGATTTTGGTGATACTATTTTGTGCCTTGGCTTCCAATGTTGGAATTATCCCCAGTGCTATGGATGGCAATGTGGTCTATGATGGAGTCTTTAGGTATTTGGCCCCATTGGGGATTTTTATAGCCTTGTTGGAAGTGGATTTGAAAAGCCTCCGAAAAGCGGGCGGGCCCATTTTATTGATGTTTGGTCTGGGGACGGTCGGAACACTAATAGGGGTTTTTATTTCCTGGTTTTTGGTGAGACCAGCCGCTGAAATCGGAGAATTGGCATCTGCCGTAGCAGGTATGTTCGCAGGAACATACATAGGAGGAAGTATCAATTTCAACGCCATTGCGCTGAGTTATGGAGTCAATGAAAATGGAGTATTGTATGCTGCGACTACCGTGGTGGATAATCTGATCGGGACGCCTTGGATCGTGATTTCTTTGATTTTACCTCGATACCTTCAAAAAGCATTTCCAAGAAAGAGGCTGATTGCTACATCAGAACAAGAGAAAGTGACACATTCAGAGCAAATCTCAATTGCTTCACTAGCTGCGATTTTAGCTATGGGCTTGTCGGCTATGATGCTGAGTCAATGGCTTGCTTCACGACTCCCTCAGATCCCAGAAATCATCACTTTGACTACCATCGCCTTGATTTTGGCTCAGTTTCCCGCTGTTCAAAAACTAAAGGGAAAGCAGACTATCGGGTTCTTTTTCATTCTGATCTTTTTGGCGGTAATTGGGACGCTTTGTGACGTTGGAGCAATTTCAGGGATTGGAAGTTTAGCTGGAACCTTAATACTCTTTGTTTTCCTAATGGTGTTGATTCACGGAATTTTCATTTTTGGGGTAGGAGGGCTGCTGAAGATGGACTGGGATGTGGTTTCAGTCGCTTCTTTGGCCAATGTGGGAGGAAATACTACAGCTTTGGCAGCTGCTGAAAGCTTGGAAAGACCTGACTTGTTGATCCCAGGAGTGTTGGTAGGGAGTCTTGGGAATGCCTTGGGAACCTATCTGGGGTTTTTGGTCGCGGGGATGCTTTGAGAAATTTGAAGATTGAAAAATTGAGATTTGATTTATTCTTTCGCCGTTGCTAGCAAGCTTTCTTATGAAGTACAGACTATTAATCATACTTTCTCTATTAGTAATCATTCAATCCTTTGGACAGGATATTAATAAAATTGCCTTCACATCACAGGGTTTTGACGAGCCACCGACAAAACAAGGTAAGCCATTACTGATAGTGGAGTATAAGAAAGATGATTCTGGAAATTTTACTGCCACACATTATTTGAAAAATAACAGCAAAAAGAAACTTGAAAATTCGATAACAATTGAAAAAGAAAGAGTAGAAGTATTTAAAGAATGGAAATCAAAAGGGGTAAAAACATTTGAACTTTCAGATTTGGGAATTAGTGATGATCCAATCAGAGATAAAGAAAAGTCAGAGGCTATTAAAACTACCTTTTCGCTTCCAGAAAATCTTTTGGTGCAGACAGATTCATTCAGCTATTGTCAAAAGTGGAAAATGACAAAAACCATTTCAACAGGTGGATATGAACTGGAAATGGTAATTTATTTTGCTAATAATGAAACCGAAAAATTTGTTTTTGGCTCGAATGATTTAGGGATGGGACTGTTTGACCTCAAAGGATATCTCTATTCTTTTAAATTATTGTCTGAAAAAATACCAAATCAAGTTCCTCAATATGATTTCTTCTCAATGGACAACCTTGCCAATATATTATTGACATATTACAAAACAGTTGAGTGCGAGGGCTATTATTATAATGAGTTCATTGAAAAGAATTCGAAAAGGTCAGCACAAGAAAACAGGATGATGACCGGGTGGGACTTTGTAGAGTATATGAGGCAAAGAAAAAAAGTAAAATAGGATAAGAAGGAAATCTTGCAATACGACCGATAAGCTCCGCCCTTGTTCGTGTCCCCACGAACAAGAAATCATAACTGAAGACACAAATGGGGGCCTAAGAATAGAAGACTTTCAGAACCTGAATCTGCGAAAATCTGTGATTTTTTCTGTGACCCTCGATAGTTATCGGGGTGTGGGAAAATAAAAAGGCAATGGAGATTGAAATCTCAAAACAAACTCGTCTGGCCTTTCGGTTGCATAGCTTTGGCATTCTCCAGTTTTAGGAGTTTTTTCTTTGCCTCCAAACCTCCCGCATAGCCAACCAAACTTCCGTCCGAACCGATGATTCGATGACATGGAATCAATATAGAAATGGCATTTGCCCCGTTGGCGGAGGCTACAGCACGGATGGCATCTGGATTTCCCAAGTCCTGAGATAATTGAAGATAGCTTCTCGTTTCTCCAAAAGGAATCTGGATCAATGCCTTCCAAACTCTCTGTTGGAAATCAGATCCAACTAACTTCAAAGGGATGTCAAACTCCTTTCTTGCTCCCTCCAAATACTCTTGAATCTGGGTTTTAGTTGTTTCGATCAGAGGATGAGTACCTATTTCAAAATCAGCATCCAATCCTTTTTTAATGCGCTCATCGACGGCATTTCTCATTTTTCTATACTTCCAGTCACATAGACAGAGTTGATCTTCAAAAACTCCCAAAGTGATTTCTCCTACAGGTGTTTTGAAGTCTTGGGTTAAAATAGTATTCATTTCTACATGGATTGGAAAGCTGGAAGTTGCTGCTTTTCTGGATTAGGATCAAACTTTTCTCAGTAACTGTCACAAAATCAGTCAAAAGGCTCAATGTGAATCAAAATACTTCCCAGTTGAGGGATTTCCTTTTGAAGGCGGTCTTTGAGATGATGGGATATGGCATGGCCTTCCCGTACCGTGAGGTCTCCGATGACATGGGCATGCAGATCGACGTGGTATTTCATTCCAGCTTTTCTGATAAAAAGCTTTTCGGTGTCTTTGACTCCTTTTACTTGGATAGCAATTCCCCGAATTTCTTTGGCCAGATCCTCATGATTATCCTCATCCATGACTTCACTGAGAGCAGGACGAAAGATCTTATAGCAATTGAAAAGAATAAAAGCAACGGCAATAAGTGCAGCATAGTCGTCAGCAACTTCGTATCCTTCTCCGCCCCAGATGGCAATGACAATCCCGATAAAAGCCGCAATGGAGGTGATGGCGTCGCTTCTATGATGCCAAGCTTCTGCTTTGAGCGCAGAACTCTTCAGCTTCTTACTTCGGCTCATGACCAACTGAAAGGAGGCTTCTTTCCAAAGTATAATCCCTGCTAAAACGACAAGAGTCCAAGGCCGTGGACCTTCGTGAGGTATGCGGATGTGTTGGACTGCCTGATAAGCGATGAGTGTGGCAGAAAAAAACAAAAAACCTACGATCATGAAAGTGATCAGAGGTTCCGCCTTACCATGACCATAGGGATGATTGTCATCCGCCGGTCTTGCCGCATAGCGAATACCAATCAGTACCAAAATGCTGGCAAATACATCGACTACAGACTCGATGGCATCGGCAATTAGCGCAAAGGAATTGCCTAAAAAACCACTGATGAACTTGATCAGCGCCAAGGCCACATTGCCCAGCATGCTGAAGATGACTGTTCGGATGGCTATTTTGGCGGCTGGCATAGGCCGAAATTACAAAAAGCTGTCGAATAGAATTGACCTAATTGTCGAAAGAAATCAGGCTTTTTCTTTAAACTCTTTTCTCCCAAACCAATACAAAAGGGAACCGATAGCGATAAAAAGTGCAGTCATCCAGACAGATGTCCAGCTCACCTGAAGCATTAGCCAAAGACAGGATAAAATCCCCAAAGCAGGGATCAAATAGCCTCCTTTGAGGATAAATCTACCAGGTCCGCGAAACTTGGGTCTTAGAACTGGAATCGCTGCACAACTCATCCCAAATAGGAAAAGCCTTGCCAGAACGGTCATGGCCGCCAGAAAAATAAAGGAGCCCATAGCTGAAAGCGCAAATGCCGCTATTCCAAAGAAGATGACTGAATTGAAAGGGGTCAGGTATTTTGGATGAACATTTCCAAACCATGCCGGAAGGCTGTTTTCCAAAGAAAGGGCATAAGTCACTCTGGTAGCAGAAAACATGCTTCCGATCAAGTTTGCTATCACGGATGTAGCTACACCAAGCATTAAAAGCCAAGCTCCGCTTTCTCCGAAAAGCGCAGAAGAAGCATCCAAAAGTGGTGTAGTGCTACTAGCCAAATCAGGAACTGCCGCCTGGGATACCAATTGAATCAGCATGTATAAAATAGCCACGACAACCAAACCCAGCAAAAGGCCCAAAGGCATGTCTCGCTCAGGTCTTTTTGCTTCTCCGGCAGGGACCACCGCTCCCTCAAATCCCACAAATGCATAAATCAAGAGCAAAGCGGCTTTACCCAAATCGGATGTTGATGGATGCGGTGAATTGAAGTTGGGTAAGACTTGATCTCCCAAAATCACCATGCCTCCGAAAATCAATCCTAAGAGGACTGCAAACTTGATAATGGTGAACAGAGTCATGGACCGGATGGATTCCATGGAACCGATCATATTGATCACACTCAATGCAAGGCAGGTCAATGCTATCGTGATTAAACGACCTGTTCCCTCTCCAGCAAAAGGTAGAAAATAAGCTATGCTATCTGTCAGCAACACGGTATTGGCTGCGAAAGAGATCAATCTGGCCAAGTAATAAAGCCAGCCTCCCTGAAAACCCACAAAGGATCCAAAAGCAAGTGTTCCATAGCGGATCGGACCTCCCGTTCCCCGGAAATAACTTCCCAATTCGGCAAAACAGAGAATGACGGGTAGAATTAAAATGGCGCAAAAAGCATACATCAGGACGCTATATTCTCCGGCCAAGGCCACAGCTCCACTGGGAAGGCCAAAAATTCCAGCACCGATTAATCCATTGACTACGAGCATCCAGATACCCCAAAGGCCTAGATTTCTGGGTAACTTCTCTTGAGCTTCCTGAGACACAAAATTCGATTTGGGTGAAAAAACAATTTTGGGAATATAACCAGATTGCTTTAAGATTTAAATCGAAAAGTGATGAAGGTCTAGGTGAGTGGAAACCTACTAAGTCTCCTATGACACTTGGCGTTTTCTTAAGTCTATTATTTCTTTAGTAGGTTCTTGATCCATTTTTCAGCTTCCACAGCGTGGAATACCACCAAGCCCATACCTGCACTGAAACCTAATTCGACGAGGGTCAGGGGCGCAGTATGGAAAATTTGATTGAAAAACGGGACATAGATCACAGCTAGCTGAAGGGCAATGGTAATGCCGATGGAGATGATCAGAACTGGATTACTGAAGATGCCTATTTGAAACAAAAAGCGACGATCACTTCGGATGCCCATCACATGACCCAACTGGGAAAATGCCAGCACAGTAAAGACCATCGTTTGCCAATGCCAGTCAAGCTTGATAGCCCAATATTGGGTAAAGAGTGTTGCAGCTGCCATCAGAATTCCCACCCAAATAATATGAAAGCCCACTCCTTCAGCGAAAAGATTTTGCTTAGGCGGTCGAGGCGGTCGGTTCATGATGTCTTTTTCGGCTTTTTCGCCAGCCAGTGCCAAAGCTGGAACTCCATCTGTGACTAAATTGATCCAGAGAATATGAATGGGAAGCAATGGGACTGGCAAACCCAGAAACGGAGCAAGCGCAATGGTCCAGATTTCAGCACCGTTGCAGGTCATGATATACTTCACAAACTTCCGAATGTTGTCAAAAATCCTACGGCCTTCACGGATCGCTTTGACGATCGTGGCAAAATTATCATCCAAAAGAATCATCGCCGCGGCTTCTTTGCTTACATCTGTACCAGTGATGCCCATCGCGACACCGATGGTGCTGCTTCGCAAAGAAGGCGCATCATTCACCCCGTCTCCAGTCATGGCTACATAATGTCCTTTTTTCTGAAGAGCCTTGACGATCTTGAGCTTTTGGTCTGGGCTGACCCGGGCATAGACAGTGATTGTTTCTACCTGTTTTTCAAAATCCTCCTCCGTGATTTCTCTGAGCTCAGCTCCTGAGATTACTTTCCGGCTTTCATCCAAAATCCCGACTTCTCGGGCAATGGCTCTGGCAGTCTCGGGGTGGTCGCCAGTGATCATCACTGGAGTGATTCCGGCATTTTTACATTCTTGGATTGCCTTGATGGCTTCCTCGCGCGGTGGGTCGATCATCCCACAGATTCCGATGAAGTCAAGATCGGATTCCAGTGAATTCCAGTCCTGCTTTGCGGGTAAGTTGGTGATGATTTTTCCTGCGAAAGCCAAAACGCGCTGCCCATTCTTAGCCCAATCCAAACTCTGATTTTTACTTTCTCCAAAAGTGGAATTGCTAGCCAAAGTATCATCAATCGCTTCAAATGCGCCTTTGCAAAGGATCAAAACTTGATTCCCAACCTGGTGGAAGGTGCTCATCCGTTTTCGATCCGAGTCAAATGGTATTTCGCCGATTCTTGGAAATTCATCTTGGATATGTTGGTAGGTTTCTGTCCCGAGTTGCTGCAGTGTCCAGTGAACCAAGGCAAGTTCGGTCGCTTCACCGATCAAGTCACCATCTTTTTCTTCTTTGACATCATGATTTAGAGCCATGGCCAGGTGTAGATTGGAATGGCTAGGACTAAACGCAGGGATATCATTCTCCTCAGCCTGCATCACCGTCATTTTGTTTTTAGTCAGCGTGCCGGTCTTGTCGGTACAGATGTAGGTGATAGAGCCTAGACTTTCTACAGCCGGGAGTTTTCGGATCAGGGATTCCTTTTTTGCCAATCTGGCAGCGCCAAGAGATAAAGCAATGGTAATCAAAGCCGGTAATGCCTCCGGAATGGCCGCCACAGCTAGGCTGACAGACAATAGTAATAACGGAATGGGCTCTTCTCCTCTGAGAATTCCCAAACCGAAAATGATCAAACAAATCAGCAGAACCAGATAGGAAATGGTTTTGCCAAATCGCTCCATTTTCTCTTGTAGCGGTGTTTTAGGTCGATCTTCCTGAAGTAAATCTGCGATTTTCCCGAGTTGGGTTTCCATCCCAGTTCGGAGTACCAAAGCAGTCGCTCGACCATTGGTGACCAGAGTACCTTTAAATACTTGAAAACTGTTTTCTATCGACGTGTCCTCGACGATTTGGTGACGTTCGGCTGTCTTCTCGACGGGAACGGACTCGCCTGTCAGAGAAGCTTCATCGACTTTGAGGGCTACTTCTTCCAAGAGTTGGAGATCGGCAGGAACCATGCTTCCCGCTTCCAAAAAGACAAGATCTCCTGGGACCAACAGATGAGATTCTATTTTCTTGAGTTGTCCATCTCGTTTGACCTGCACCTTGACTTCGCTCATTTTTTTGAGGGATTCCATGGCCTTTTCTGCACGATATTCCTGGACAAAGCCCAAGATGGCATTAAGCACAACGATGATCAGGATGATGATGGCGTCAGTCCACTCGCCAGCGATGCCTGAAATCAAGGCTGCAATCAACAAAACCACGATCATGAAATCCCGGAATTGATCCAAAAAAAGTCGCCAGGCCGGTTTTTTGGCTTTTTCTTTCAGGCTGTTTGGACCGAATTGTTCGAGCCTTTTTTGAGCTTCAGATTCAGAAATTCCTGTTTTGAGAAATTGGGAAAAATCTTCGGGTAGCTTAGGGAAAATAGCCATAGGTAGGTTTGTGATTTTCCCTTTGAAGTTAGAAAAAGTCCGAAGGATTTCTTCGGACTTTGTCAATATTAAAATTTGGCTTTCAGAGAAATGATCCAATTTCTCCCTGCTCCGGAAATCCCTGAACTGTAGGGTCGATAGCGTTGGTCGCTGATGTTTTCCAGACCGGCATTGACTTGAAGAAAATCAAACAAAGCATAACTCGCTTTTAAGTTGAGTGTATGCCAAGCGGGCGCATAATTATTTCCATTCGCATCCTTGGCGTAGATTTCATCTTTGGCCCTTTCTTCCTCCGGCAATTCATCAAAGGATCGCTCGCCCTGATACTGGGCATAAAACTGCACTTGCAATTTCTGATGGGTATAGGTCAGACGAGAAATCCCAAAAGTCGGAGCAGCATGTCGTGAGGGACTTGTGCTACCATCATCTAGTTCTTCTTCACCTCGCTGGAAGTTGATATCGGAATTGAAGGTTAGTTTTTTGGAAAACTGAATTTCCAATCCAGCCTGTAGGCCATAGACTCGTGCTTGAGCGGCATTTTGCATGGCCTGCACCTGACTCATTTCACCTTGATACAAAATGCTATCTTGACTATTGAGCGTGTAATCTCTTCGAACAAGTGCATTGTTCAGAATCGTGTAATAACCTGTCAGGTCGAATTTCGCAAAGTTTCCTATTCTTTTCGCCATTCCTAAATCCAAGTTGTAAGCATATTCTGCTTCCAAATCTGGGTTGGGAATAGTGACCGCTCCGGGTTCTGAATCGAAAACTTTCCCCATGTCATCCACATTCGGAGCACGAAAAGCCGTTCCAAAATTCCCGCTGAAAACCCAAGTTTCTGTAGGTCGCCAGACGGCTCCGACGCTTCCTGTCACAGAAGAATTGGTGCTATTGGCTTCCGTGAAAGGAAAGTCATAAAATCGGGTGTCAAACTCCGCATCCAAACCGAAGACATTGTAACGCAACCCAGCTTGAATATTGATTTTCTCATTGAATTTATGCTCCTCGGTGATATAAAGACCAAAAGAACTCCAATCCGACTGAGGATATCGGGCGGGACCTTCTTCCATATTTCCATCGGTGATGTCAGTAGTGAAGCCCGTTGAAGTCACCTGATTTAGTACATATTCAGTTCCATAAACCAATGTGTTTTTGGCATCCAAGATTTTGGTAAAATCCACATTGATAGAGTAGGCATCGACCAATTCCTCTTGTGTGTTGCGAATCGGGTCATTGAGACTTCGGTCGATTCGACTTTCCTCAAACCGCTGCTGAGCCAGTCGAACACTCATCTGGTCAAAGAATCCGTAAGCTGCAAAATGGTTTATTTGAAAGGAATTCATCATCCATTTTTGAGGGCCGTAATCCCACTCAGCGTAGCGGGGAAGACCATTTCGCATTCTGGTATGTCTATCGTAGCGACCATAGGCGGAAGTTTCCGAATAGTGAAACCCATATTGGAAATCCCATTTTTGAGAAGGCTTGAAGCGGACTTTTTGCATCAAATTGAGCTGGGAATAGGCTGATGGAATCTGCAGCAAAGGATCTTCCTGCTGGATTACTACATCCTCATTTCCGACTCTTTCGACATAAACTGACTTGAGATAGTCATCAGGTCCATTTTTGCCCTGTCTCAAATCGTCATAGTCCCAATAGGAGATACTCGTGACAGAAGCCCATTTTTTCCAGCCTAGATTCAAATCAAAATGTCCAGTCTTCTCCTGATTGGCTGAGGAGAAGCGAGTGACTGCGTTGCCACTTACCAAGGTCTGAGAATCCAGTGATAGCTTTGGTGTTAAAGTTTTGAAACTCATCACTCCGCCAATCGCATCGCTTCCGTAAATCACCGAACCTGGACCAAAAAAGACCTCGGTATGCTCCATGGTGAATGGATCCAAATTGATCACATTCTGGATGTTTCCTCCCCGGAAAATCGCTGTGTTCATCCTCACTCCATCCACGGAGTACAAAAGCCTATTAGTTGCGAAACCACGGATCATGGGACTTCCGCCTCCTTGCTGACTTTTTTGGATATAGACTTTTCCAGAGATTCCCAAAAGGTCCGCCGATGTTTGAGGATTTTGGAATTCAATGGATTTGGGAGAAATCGTCGTGATTTTGGAAGGTGTTTCGTCTAAGTCTCTGGCCCAGCGATTTCCGGAAATCACGACCTCGTTGAGGTTGAGTTTGGAAAGTTCCAAGTGGAGGGTGGCTCCTTGTTGTATCAGTTTATCATAGGATGTTTCTATAGTTTGGTAGCCAAAGCTACTGATAGTGATTTTGTCAGAATCGACAAAAGCACTGATGTCCACCTGACCTTTGGCATTGCTGATCTCAAAGGCAGGAGGTTTTTCGCTACTGAGCGTAGCAAAATTGATCGGCTGGGAGGTGCTATGATCCACTAGCGTGATAGTTTGACCCATCGCACTGGCAAGCAGGCACAGCCACCCAACCAACACGAATGCATATTTCATTTTTGTCGGTTTTAGTTTTTGATTTTGTTTATCAGACGATTCGTCTGATTCTATGTCAAATCAAAACCGAATAGGAGGAGGGGAAGGAGGGCAAAGAGCTAGGGAATAATAGCTTTTTTGAAGAGTTGGAAATTTCTCTTGACGAGTTACTAGTTTCGAAATTTGAATTTCTAAACCGGATTTGCTAGAAAATAGCTGGAAGTGTTGAGAGATAGATTCGGATTCTTCGTTTTCTTCCAGATCCCAATCCAGCAGTTCGCCCAATAGTCTTTTAAGTTTGGTCTCTTCATGATCTGGCCAAACGACATAGGAGATTTGGTTTCCATTTTCATGGATTTCCACCACATCATACATCTGGCCTTGGTATTCAAATTCCCGCTCATGCTCCCAATCTAGCAGTGTTTGGCTTTCTGATATGGTGAAAGTCAGCGTCACCAGTTCTCTTGGATTTTCTTCTTTTTCTATCCGTTCTTCAACTGTGTTTTGCATCAAAGCAATATCCCAATTCAGCCAAAGCATGGCCAAGCTCATCGGTGCCATCAGAGCGAAGAGTAAGGCAAAAGCATGAATTTTAAGAGACATAAAAGGACAAGAAGCTTTAACGAAATGGATTTTGGGTCTAAAGCCACTGATAGATTCCTATTCTCAATCTCCCAAAAAAAATCCAAAAATCTAAAACAATTCTATCTGGGGAAGATATGCGGGATGTGAGGGAAATGATTTAATAAAACTGTCCTTTTAATATGAACTGGCTTTCCTCTTGTTCTAGCCCAGTATCAAACTCAGGACATAAATAATCAGCATGGCAGCCGTGCTCATGATCAAAGTACCCAAACTATGGGATTGGTTGCCTTGCTTGATGCTCATACCGGAGAGTTGGGTGACGACCCAAAAGCCACTGTCATTGGCATGAGAGATAGCCATAGCTCCGGCTCCACAAGATAGGGCGGTAAGGACTTTCATCGTTTCCGATTCCAATCCAAGTGGTCCAAGCAAAGGAGCAATGATGGAGGCTGCTGTGATCATGGCGACTGTGGTCGATCCTTGGGCAGTTTTCAAAGCAAAAGCAATGACAAATGGAAGAAAAATCCCCCAATTGGCATCTTTCATTCCTTCAGAAACTAAAGCGCCTATTCCGGAATTTTGGAGCATTTTCCCAAAAACAGCCCCCGCTCCCGTGATGAATATGACAGGAGCAGCGATTAGTAATGCTTCGCCTACCCAGCCAGTGGCGGAGAGCATTTTTTTATCCAATTTTTTAGGAAGCGTGAAGGATAGTAAAACGCCAATAAATAAGGCGATCACCGGAGCTCCTAAAAACTCTAGGGCTTTGATCCATTTTCCGGTTCCCAAAGGTTGGGATGGATAGTTGGCAATAGATGCTAGGATGATCAGCATCAGTGGAATGATAATGGGAAGAAATGACTTAAGTGCAGATGGAAATTCAACTCGGTTTAGTTTTTCCTCGGAAGTGGACAGTTTTGCAATGAGTGGGATTTTAGAAACCGAGACATTGACAAAAATGTAGCCTGGGATCAGGGTGAGTAGAGAAACTATAATCCCTAGGAAAATCAATTGGCCCAAATCTGCCCCCAATATCCCTGCGGTTGCAATAGGTCCAGGCGTCGGTGGAACCAATGAATGCGAACACATCGCTCCTAATGAAAGAGCGATCATAGTGCCGGCGTAAGATCTGGAAGTTTTTAGCGCTAGACTTTTAGCGATGGGATTCATCATGATAATCGTTGAATCTCCAAAGACCGGAATGGAAAGAATATAGCCTCCCAGCATCATGGTGAGGTTGATGGCTTTTTTGCCAGTCCAGTTTAAAATCCGCTCTGCGATGACGATAGCTCCTCCTGTTTTCTCCAGAAAAGTCCCTAAAATCACTCCCAAGATTATCAACAAACCCACTGAGCCAAGTACTCCGCCGAATCCATCCGAAATGGACTGAAGAATGAGTTCCGAATCCATGCCGGCAAGTAAGCCAAAGAGCAGTGCGCCGCCTAAAAGGGCAAGAAATGGATGAATTTCAAATTTGACAATGGCCACAAGGATCAAGGCCAGCACGAGCAGGATCAAAAAAAGAATCAGCATGTAGGTTAGGTTGGGTTTTGATCTAAAATATCAGGAATTCAATCAGATAGCTAACTAATTGATAAAAAAATGAAATAGGTGATTCCGTCAAGCTCCAAATTTTTCATTAGATGCCTACAAGTGACATGAAGATGAAATTCAAGTTTTGGTTTAGGGAATTGTGAATCTTGACCTATGCACTTGACGACTTTCGAAGTCTTTAGTATCTTATTGAAGCTTTTTCATCACTTTCAAAAAGTGACAAGAGTCATAGTTTTTATCAATCGAAAAAATTAAACTATCAATTTTTAAATAAGTAAATTGAGCCTAGAAATTAATCCATAACCCTATAATCAAAACAAATTATGTCAGACAAAGAAAATGGAAGCTTAGATGTCAACGGTGGAGATATCTCCAAATGTCCCTTTCACAATGGCAGTATGAGCAATGGGAAAATCAGTACTGAAGGCACTCAGAACAAAGACTGGTGGCCAAAACTGCTTTCCTTAGATATTTTGCGTCAGCACTCAAGTCTCACCGATCCAATGGGGGAAGAGTTTGACTATGCCAAGGAATTTAAAAGCTTGGATTACGAAGCTTTGAAAAAAGATCTGACAGATTTAATGACAGATTCTCAAGAGTGGTGGCCAGCTGACTTTGGACATTATGGTCCGTTTTTTATCCGAATGGCCTGGCATAGTGCCGGTACCTACAGACAGCAAGATGGTCGTGGTGGCGGAGGTAGAGGACAGCAGCGTTTTGCTCCGCTGAGTAGCTGGCCTGACAATGCGAGTTTGGACAAAGCACGTCGATTACTGTGGCCGATCAAGCAGAAATATGGTAAAAAAATATCCTGGGCAGATTTGATGATTTTGACAGGAAATGTGGCTCTTGAATCCATGGGTTTCAAAACCTTTGGTTTTGGAGGAGGTCGCGTCGATGTCTGGGAGGCTGATAAGGATGTGTATTGGGGAGATGAGACTGAGTGGGTCGCTTCCCATAGAAGTCCCGAAAGTCTTGCCAACCCTTTGGGTGCTACCGAAATGGGATTGATCTACGTGAATCCAGAAGGCCCAGATCACAATCCAGATCCAATATTGGCAGCTCATGCGATCCGCAAGACATTTGGCAATATGGGAATGAATGACGAGGAGACAGTGGCTTTGATTGCTGGTGGACATACCTTTGGCAAAACGCATGGAGCCGGTGATGTATCCAATGTAGGATTGGAGCCAGTAGCGGAAGAGTTGGAACTGCAGGGATTAGGCTGGGTCAGTAAATTCGGTACAGGTATAGGTGCGGATACGATCACCAGTGGGTTGGAAGTGACCTGGACCAGTACTCCTACCAAATGGAGCAATAATTTCTTCTGGAATCTGTTTGGCTATGATTGGGAATTAACAAAGAGTCCAGCGGGCGCTCATCAGTGGAAGCCAAAACATGATGCGGGTGCTAATTCTGTACCGGATGCACATGATCCTAATAAGCGTCATGCTCCTGCGATGTTGACGACCGATCTTTCGCTAAAATTTGATCCTGCTTACGAGAAAATCTCCCGAAGATTCTACGAAAATCCAGATGAGTTTGCTGATGCATTTGCGAAAGCATGGTACAAATTGGTGCATAGAGATATGGGGCCAAAGTCTCGTTATTTGGGTCCAGAAGTACCAGAGACAGATTTTGTTTGGCAGGATCCACTACCGAAAGCAAGTGGAGAAGCAATAGACGCGGCGGATATCAGTGTGCTGAAAAGTAAAATCTCAGCTAGCGGACTTTCGGTTTCTGAAATGGTGAAAACTGCCTGGGCATCTGCATCTACTTTCAGAGGTTCTGATAAGCGTGGAGGTGCCAATGGCGCTAGAATTCGTTTGGCTCCACAGAAGTTTTGGGAAGTAAACAACCCGACGCAGCTATCTCAAGTGCTGGATAAACTGGAGGCGATTCAGGCCGAATTCAACTCAGGTGCTAAGAAAGTTTCCTTGGCTGACTTGATTGTATTGGCTGGAGTAGTGGGAGTAGAGACTGCCGCCAAAAATGCCGGTGTTGCAGTGGAGGTGCCTTTCACCCCGGGAAGAGTAGATGCATCTCAGGAAGATACCGATGTCGAACTGTTTGGGTTTTTGGAGCCAGCAGCGGATGGATTTAGGAATTATCTCAAAGCAAAACAGTCTGCTTCGACAGAGAGCTTGTTGGTAGACAAGGCGCAACTATTGACCTTGACCGCTCCTGAAATGACTGTGCTAGTAGGAGGGATGAGAGCTATCGGAGCCAATTTCTCTGATTCAGATTCAGGTATTTTGACCAATCAGGCAGGAGCGCTTAGCAATGATTTCTTTGTCAATCTATTGGATATGGGTACTGTGTGGAATGCTACAGACGAGTCCAAGGAGTATTTTGAAGGGAAAGACAGAAAGTCCGGAGAAACTAAATGGACTGCTACTCGTGCAGATTTGATCTTCGGTTCACATCCAGAACTGAGAGCTTTGGCTGAGGTTTACGCTTGTTCGGATTCCAAAGAGAAATTCGTCAAGGACTTTGTGAAAGCCTGGGACAAGGTAATGATGCTGGATAGATTTGATTTGGCTTAATCTGCTTTTTAAAATAATTGAAAAACGGCCCGGGTCACCCGGGCCGTTTTTTTTCTGATTGCAGTTAGTTTTTTAGATCCTGGATTTTTTGTTCCAAAGAATAAACAAAATCCTCTCCGTAATACTTTGCGGCTTTTTGTCCTTCTATAAATGCTGCAATTGCTTCTTCAGTCTTTCCCATTTGGAGGTACATGTCACCCATGTGTTCCCAGCCATAGGCAAAGTAAGGCTCCAGGCTTACCGCCTTTCTGAGTGAAGATATCGCTTCGTCATTTTTACCCATTTCAAAAAGACACTCAGCCACAGAATCGTATGCGCTTGGGTTGAGAGAGTCTTTTTTCTGAAAAGAATAAAAAGTCTTGAGAGCTTCTGATGTGTGTCCGAGACGCAGGTAGGCGTAGCCCAGATGATTGTAGGCAGGGTAATAGTCTCCTTGCTGAGCGATCAGTTTTTGAAGGATGATCTTGGCCTCATCAGATTTGTTTTGGGCTACTAGAATCATCCCCAGAAGATGAGTGCCAAAAATATCCGTGCTGTCAGCTTTCAAATAGTCCTTCACATTGCTTTCGCAGCCAAACAAATCCCCAGATGCGAAATTGCAAAGAGCCAAAATAATAGCGTGATCGGCATCGGTCTCCTGAGTCAAGGTCAGCGCTTTCTCCAGGTGGATGCTGGGGTCCCGAAAGAGCACAAACTCGACCAAGGCCATGTATGCGTGTGCCAGAGCTTTGTTTTGATGATTATGTGTGAGTTCTTCAAAAAGAACCGAAGCTTTTTCGTAATAAGTCCTGTGAAATACCATGCGGGCTTCCGCTAGCTCTCTTTCAAAATCCTGCTGAGCGGCTAGCTCTTGAGGATTCCAAAATGCGAGAAGGCTGAGTATCAAAAAGAACCGATACGAAAATAGACCTGTGTAAAGTTTTCCCATAGAAGTGAGTTAGTTTGAAAAATGAAACACTCTGAATTTAACTTTGTTTTGACCAAAAATCAATAGAAAGAGTTTTCAAAGCGGTCTGAAACCAATACTTCGTTTCAGAGATTGTTGCCATTGAGGATGTAGCCTTCCTTGACGGTTTTGAGATAGGAAACTGCTTTACCGTCTTCGCCGACTTCGACTACTCGATAGCTAGGGAAAGGATTGCCCCAAGAGCCGCCAAAATGGCCAGACCACAGAAAGGGTTTTTTGCCAAAAAGCATCATGCCGTCTACATCGTGATCATGGCCGTGAAATGTCGCCCGAACATTCGGATAGGAACAGAGCAAGTCCAAAAAAGGATTGCAGTCTACACCATGTCTGGTCCAGTCATTTTGGGAAATATGGACAAAGACGAAAACATGCGGCAAATCCTTGAAGCTATCGAGGGAAGCTTTGGCAATATCCATATCGGCACAGAGGTATTCACCTTGCTCGTTGGAACAGTCCAAAAGTACGATGCCAAAATCCTCCTTGACCAGTTGGGTATGATTGGTTGGATGACCCATTGTCTTTAGAAAAGTGTCCTGACTGACTCTGTCATGATTGCCACGGCAGGTCAGGTAGGGAGCTTGGATTTGATCAAAAATGCCCTTTACCTCAGGGAGCAATACGGGATCATCATGAATCAAATCTCCATTTATTACCACAAAATCCACATCTGATTCTTGATTGATCGCCTCGATGAGTTGACGATGAGAAGTCTCAAAATCTGTGTTTGGTTGACCCCAATGTCCATCTGAGGCAGTGATAAACTTGAGTTTGGTGTTTTTCGGGAAATCCATTTTCCCATATAGCATAAAGGGCATAGACATCAGGCTGGATCCTATGAGGCTGATTTTTTGTAGAAAAGGACGTCTTTTCATGAGTTGATCAATTTGGCTCGATTCAATTTACAAAACGACCTTTACTACCCTGTTACTTAAAAATGAAGTTTCCCCTTGAGCTTCTTGAGTTTCAAAGCCAAAATCACGTGGAAAATACCAATAGTCAATAAGGTCAAGCCTGTCAAAGCCACCAAAGTCATACCGGCAAATAGTGGGTTCCAGATCATCAAAAAGGATAAAATTATTCCTAAAACTCCCAAAAGCATCAGATAACCCCAGCTCTGTACGCCATATGCCTTCATATCTAGAGCAAGGCCAATTCCGGCAACAGAACGAAATAGAAATAGAAAACCCAATATAAAAGGCAATGTCACCATGGAGATTTCTGGATGAATGTATAGGATGATTCCGACTAGAAGAGTTAGGATGCCCATGGCAAGTGTCCAACCCCAGTTGTCGATTTCATTTCGATTGGCAATAGCAAAAATGAGATCTGAAAGACCAGAGAAGATAAAAGAAAGGCTAAACAGAATAGCTAAGGTCACGTAGGCTTCTGCTGGAGAAAACATTGTGTAAAGCCCGATGATCAAAAATAAGACACCAATCAGCAAGGGAAGATACCAATGTTTGATGACGGTACTGATAGTTTTGAGAAATGGGTTATTCATGTGAAAAGTCAGTTTAGTCAACTAATTGACTAAAAGTTACATACAAACTCGGAAAGAGGCAAAAAAAATCCCTTTCAGTTTCGACCGAAAGGGATTTGATAGGGTTTTAACTTCTCACTAGGCTTAACCTAGCTTGGAAAGGCTTTCTTCCAAAGCCTTGATTTTAGCTTCAGCATCTGCCTGCTTTTTCTTTTCATTTTCTACTACTTGAGCAGGAGCTCCTGCCACAAATCGCTCGTTGCTCAACTTCTTGATCACTGAATTCAGGAAGCCTCTGGTGTATTCGAGTTCCTTTTGAATGTTGGCCTTTTCCTCTTCGATATCGATGGAGTCTCCCATCGGCACGAAGCATTCGTCGGACTTCACCACAAAGCTCATCGCATTTTCTACTTTCTCTGCGAAAGCAAGGCTGGATAGGTTTGCCAACTTGGTCAAAACAGCTTCGAATCTTCCATAAAGCTCAGGGTTCTTGGCATTGATAGTCAGTTCCAGAGCTTCTTTAGGAGACATTCCCTTAGATGCTCTCAAGTTTCTCACCTGTGAAACCACCTCAAATACTTGAGCGGCTTCTTCGATGATTGTAGTATCAAAAGAGCTTGATTCAGGCCAAGAAGCCAAAATCAAAGATTCTTCAACACTTCTTTCTTTGATCTGATGCCAGATTTCCTCAGAAAGGAAAGGCATAAATGGATGCAAAATCTTCAGGATATCTTCGAAGAAGGCTATTGTCTTGTTATAAGTCGCTTGATCAATCGGCTGCTGATATGCAGGCTTGATCATTTCCAGATACCAAGAGCAGAAGTCATCCCAAACCAGTTTGTAAGTAGACATCAAAGCATCAGAAATTCTGAATTTCTCAAAATGATCATTGATCTCTGAAAGGGTTTGTTGGAATCGGTTCTCAAACCACTCCAAACTTGCTGCATTCGCAGATCCATCCAAGCTCGGGTCGATTTCCCAACCTTTTACCAATCGGAAGGCATTCCAGATTTTGTTGGAGAAGTTACGTCCTTGCTCCACCAATTTTTCATCGAAAGGCAAGTCATTGCCGGCAGGAGAGGAGAAAAGCATTCCCGTTCTCACGCCATCTGCCCCGTACTGAGCCATCAAATCCAATGGGTCAGGTGAGTTGCCCAAAGACTTGGACATTTTTCTTCCCAATTTATCACGAACGATACCTGTCAAATAAACATTTTTAAAAGGTTTCTCGCCCATATACTCATATCCCGCAATGATCATTCTCGCTACCCAGAAGAAAAGAATCTCCGGTGCTGTCACCAAGTCATTGGTAGGATAGTAATACTTCAATTCTTCGTTTGGCTGACCGGTAGTGAATACATCTGTATCAAAAACGGAAATAGGCCACAACCAAGAGCTGAACCATGTATCCAATACATCTTCGTCTTGAGTCAAGTCTTCCAAAGTATAAGAAGAATCATGCTTCTCTTTAGCAATCACCAAGGCCTCTTCTTTGGTCTTTGCAACTACAAATTCACCATTCGGAAGGTAGAATGCCGGAATCTGATGTCCCCACCAAAGCTGACGGGAGATACACCAATCGCGGACATTGTCCATCCAAGCGCGGTACATGTTCTTGAACTTTGGCGGATGCAATTGGATCACATCATCCATCACAGAACTTAAAGCAGGCTTCGTGATGTCCTCCATTTTCAAGAACCACTGCAAAGAAAGCTTCGGCTCGATTACCGCATCCGTTCTTTCAGAATGGCCCACATTGGATTTGTAGTCCTCGATTTTATCCAATTGACCGATTTCGTCAATCAATTTTCCGATTTTCTTACGAGCTACGAATCGATCTTCACCTACTAGAATCTGAGCTTTTTCATTCAAAGTACCATCATCATTCAAGATGTCGATTACTTCTAGTTTATGCTTGATACCCAGTTCGTAGTCATTGATGTCATGAGCTGGAGTCACTTTCAGACAACCCGTACCAAACTCCATATCCACATACTCATCTTCGATGATAGGAATAGCACGATTGATCAATGGAACAATTGCTTTCTTGCCCTTGAGATGTGTGAATCGAGGATCATTTGGATTGACGCAGATCGCAACATCGGCCATGATTGTTTCAGGTCGGGTGGTAGCGATAGTCAAGAATTCATCTTCAGTTCCTTCGATTTGGTATTTGATGTAGTAAAGCTTGGAAGCCACCTCTTTGGTGATTACCTCATCATCAGAAAGGGCTGTTTTGCCTTTCGGATCCCAGTTGACCATTCTTACTCCACGATAGATTTTGCCTTTGTTGTACAAGTCAACGAAAACAGAAATTACTGCATCGCTCAATCCTGGATCCATGGTGAAGGAAGTTCTGTCCCAATCACAAGAAGCTCCCAATTTTTTCAGCTGCTCCAGGATGATTCCACCATATTTTTCTTTCCACTCCCAAGCATATTTCAGGAATTCTTCACGAGTCAGGGATTTCTTGTCGATCCCCTGATCCTTGAGCATAGCGACGACTTTCGCTTCAGTTGCGATGGAAGCGTGGTCTGTGCCAGGTACCCAGCAAGCATTTTTGCCCTGCATTCTGGCTCTTCTTACCAATACATCTTGGATGGTATTGTTGAGCATGTGTCCCATGTGAAGGACGCCTGTGACGTTTGGTGGAGGAATTACAATCGTGTAAGGTTCCTTTTCAGGGTCAACTTTGGAAGAGAAAAGTTTGTGCTCCATCCAGTAGGCGTACCATTTGGCTTCAGCTGCTGCAGGGTCGTATTTGCTGGCAATCGTAGACATGTGCTCAGGTAATTTTTAATGAAGGGGCAAAATTAGGTTTTTTTGGGGATTTGGGCCGAAAAAAAGGGAGGTAAAAGCCTCCCTGATATTGATTATATATGAAGATTGGATTTTAGGTCCTATTCCAGTTTCGTCTGCTATTAGTTTCCCATGCTGGGACTTGGATATTTTCTACTGATTGAGCCTGGGATTTGCTGGTCAGATTTAAGGATGATAAATCCGGCCAAGGCGCAAGCAGCCATTCCCATGACCATCGGAAAAGCTGTGCCATCATGGAAAAAGCTAACTACAGCTGTCACAATTCCGCCGATTGCCATTCTCAAACTTCCCAAAAGAGCGGAGGCACTTCCGGCATTTCGAGAAAAAGGTTCCATCGAAAGAGCGGCAGTATTAGGTCCATTGAGTCCGTGAGCAGTCAGGAAAAGAAACATCAAGGCTACTAGTACATAGACATTGTACAGCTGGAAATAAGTACCTACGACCAAAACCAATCCTGTGATGACTTGATAGTTCAGTGAGAAATTAATGATCTGCTGACTTTTGAATTTTTTCAAAAGCAAATGATTGAGCTGCGTGGAGCCGATCATTGCGAAAGCCAATAGACCAAATATCCAACCATAAGTCTGCTCACTTACCTGATAGATATTCATAAATACATCAGCCGAACTCGCGATATAAGCAAAAGGAGCAGCTCCTGCCAGTCCGCCAACTAGCATGTAAACTAGAAATTGCCTGTTTTGCATGACCTCCCGATAATTGATCCAGACTTTTTGAGGTCTGAGAGAAATAGCCGGATCAGGATCAGCTCCATCGGGCAAAACATAGATGGCCGCTATCCAAATGATCACAGTCAGCAAAGCCAAAATAATAAAGACCCAATGCCAATTGTAAAATGCGGTGACATATCCACCCAAGGTAGGAGCGATCATCGGAGATACTGCGATCACCAAGGTCAAAAGTGCCAAGACTTGGGCAGTTTTTTGAACAGGAAAGATATCCCTCACCATGGCTTGGGCGCAGACCATTCCTACACATCCTCCCAAAGCTTGGAATAGACGCATGATGATGAGGTTTTCGACGGATTGGGAAAATGCGCAACCTATCGAAGCCAATACATAAATACCCAGTCCAATATATAGCGGTTTTTTCCTGCCATATTTATCCAAAAGCGGTCCGTAGAAGAGCTGTCCAATAGCAATGCCCACAAGATAGGCAGTCAGAGATAATTGGATTTGGGAAATGGGCGTGCCCAGATCTCTGGCCATCTCAGGAAAACCTGGCAGATACATGTCTATGGAAAATGGACTGATGGTACACAGTGCCCCTAAGACCAAGACAATAGTAAAGTACGTTCGCTTGTTAAAAGTATTTTCCAAAATCAAAAGGCTTGAAATTTCCGATAGGTATTCTGGGCTAACAGGAGTGTCTGGCGCAAAGTTCGTAAAAAATGAAAAGAAATTTTAAGAAAAATATAATGAAACTGCTTGAAAATTAGTGTTTTGTAAAATCTCAGTTTTATTCTATCGATTGCATGGGCTTTAAAGCAAGATACTTTGGAAAGGCGAGTTTTTTTCAGGGGATTAGATGGAAGAAAAAAGGCCAAAGTTTTTTAAGACTTTGGCCGGATGTTTCATGAGTGATAATTCTTGATCAGACTACTTGATCATCGGAAGCACGATTCTACTTGGATGAACCCCTCCATGATGAATGGAGTTGGTGGCAATCACTCCTTCGCTTTCATCGTAGTTATTTCCTCCTGTATTCAAGTTTCTATCAAATCTCGGGAAGTTGGAAGAGGTGATCTCAATCCGGATTTGATGACCTTTTTCGAAGTAATTGGAAGTACTCATGGGAGTCATTTTGACTTCATAGACTTTTCCATCTTCCATGAAAACTTCCTTGTCATAGCCTTCTCGATAGCGAACTCGCTGGATTGTTTCATCCAAATTGTAAGCTTTTCCATCAGGATAGACATCGATGAGCTTGATCGTCACATCGGTGTCTTTGGCATCGGAGGAGAGATAAAGATAACTTTCAATAAATCCGGATATTTCAACACCTTCATCCAAAGGCTCGGAAGTATATACCAAAATATCATCTCTCAGTTCCATCTCCGATTGGTCGAATGAGCCGCCTTGTACGGCATTTCCGGTACAGCAGACATTCCCCCCGTAGGAATTCACCGGATTCATGGGGTCATAAGTGAAGGTGTCTTGGTTTTGTTTTTTTGGAAGTTTGCTGACCAACTTTCCATCTCCATTTCTGGTATTGGCGCTGCCTTCAGAATCTAAGTAAAAGGTCGTCATTTTCGCAGCTGCTGGTGGCCATACATCGGAGGACTGCCATTGGTTGGTGCCCATCGTGTAGTAGGTCACTTTTGGCATCTTGGAGATCTCTCCTTTGTCTTCACTTTTCAGCCAAAGGTCAAACCACGCCGTGATGATCTCATCATATTCATAACGAGCATCTCCTACGCTTCTTTCGCCTACGATCGTGTTTTCAGTAGCTCTGGTGTAAGAACAGTGAAGTACTGGAGCAATGATCAAGTATTGATTGTCCCGTGCAGCTTGGGAAACTGCGTTTTCTCTCACGTGATTGTAGAGAGCCAAATTGGGGCTGGTGGATACATCGTACCAGGAGACGAACCAAAAACTTGGCTTGTCAAAAGGCATACTGTCATGATACAATCCTCCCTGATACCATCTTGGATCATTTGGCTTGCGAGTGATCATCTCTTCGTAGATACCATTTGGGCCATTGACATTGTTGATGATATCGGAGACGGGAAGGTGGGAAAGACCTTCTTTCCAGTCCACTCGCGGATATTCGGGTGCCATGTCGTAGAATCGCTGCAATCTCAAAAGATCCTCCTGAGCAATTCCTTTCGGAAGTTTTGGAGCCAACGGGTCATGTTGCGTACCATAAAGCCATGCTGTGAAAAGCATCTGTCCCGCACCACCACGGTACCAGTTGCCTTGCTCGTAAAACTCTCCGATTCTACCTACACCTGCTCCGAATCCTTGAGGAGCCATCGCCGCATGGGCCGGATGATTCAGGGAAGCTGCTGCCATTTGCCATTCGGCAGTGGAAGAGCAGCCTAGAGTTCCTATTTTTCCATTGCTCCAGGCTTGCTTGGCCATCCAGTCAAAAGCGTCATAACTATCAGTCAGCGGAGTGCCTAAAATATCCCATTCTCCTTCGGAAAAGAATCGCCCTCTTTCGTTTTGGACCACATAGGCATAGCCTTTTTTGACCCATTCCAGTGCAGTTTGGAGTGTTCTGATCCTTAGTTCTCCATCTCCATAAGTATTGAAGTTGTAAGGAGTTCTGGAGAAAATGATCGGGACTTTTGCATCTCCTTTTGGACGGTAGATATCCGTGGCGAGTCGATTTCCATCTCTCATGGGCATCATGATTTTTTGATCCACGATGGCCACTTCCTCCAATTGATCTAGCAATGGAACTTCTTGGGCATAGAGCCCACAAGAAGCCCATAGGAAACTGAAAAATACAAGTGCGGGAATGAGGCGTAATTTCATGATAGGAATGATTGATCGGTGAAAAATAAAAAGAAGAATAAATCTTAGTTGTGGATAATTGATGAGTGGACGAATTAATATAAGTCGGGTGGCCTTTTTTCCATAGGAAATTTGTTGTTTTTTGGAAAATGAAAGGCTTGAAGACGTTCTTTGACAAGGGAAGATGTGCAAGATTTTTCCGTTTTCGGGCTAAAGACTACCTTTGGGGGCAGAACTATAAAACATGAGTGATAAATCGATGACTAGTCTTGAGACTTGGGTAGAGGTTCCTAAAAATTCAGACTTTACCATTTACAACCTTCCATTTGGGGTTTTCAAAAACAAGCGACTGTCAGCACGGATAGGGATAGCTATCGGAGACAAAATAGTGGATTTGAGTATCCTGGATCAAGAAGGTTTTTTCTCAGATATGTTTTTGCCAGAGGGCGTATTTTTGCAGGATTCTCTCAATGAACTGATTGCTTTGGGAAAAGTACAGACCCGAAAGATCAGAGAAAAAGTGCAGGAACTATTGCTTGCAGAAAATGAAAAACTAAGGGATCACTCAATTAGAGGCAAGGTCATGGTCAATCGTCGTGAAGCGGAGATGCTCATGCCGGTGAAAATTGGTGACTACACGGATTTTTATAGCTCGATGGAGCATGCTACCAATGTAGGGAAGATGTTTCGGGATCCCGAGAATGCCCTTCTTCCCAATTGGAAGCATTTGCCGGTAGGCTATCATGGCCGTGCATCTTCTATCATCCCTTCCGGTCAGGATATTTTCAGGCCCAAAGGACAATTCAAAGACGCTGATATGGATAGTCCAGGCTTTGGGCCGTCCAGGAGATTGGATTTCGAACTGGAACTTGCATTTATCACTGGCAAGTCGACGAAGTTAGGAGACACAATCTCCACAGCAGATGCGGAGGATTATATTTTTGGTTTTGTCCTATTCAATGACTGGTCTGCGAGAGATATCCAAGCATGGGAATATGTACCATTAGGTCCGTTTTTGGGCAAAAGTTTTGCGTCTTCTATCTCTCCGTGGGTAGTCACGTTGGAAGCGCTGGATTATTTCCGGGTGGACGGTCCTAGTCAAGACCCAGAGGTTTTACCCTATCTCCAATGTGAAAAAGCGCATAGTTTCGATTTGCAACTAGAGGCCTATATACAGCCCGATCAAGTCAAAAAAGCTACAAAAGTTTCTACTTCCAATTTCAAATATATGTATTGGAATGTCGCTCAGCAGCTTGCCCATCATACAGTAAATGGTTGTAATATCAATGTGGGGGATTTGATGGCGTCGGGGACTATTTCCGGTCCTTCGGAGGATTCCTTTGGATCTATGCTGGAATTGAGCTGGAAAGGTACCAAACCTATTAGACTGGATTCTGGAGAAGAGCGGAAATTCATCGAGGATGGAGATACGGTGATCTTGAAAGGCTTTGCCGAAAAAGAAGGAGTGCGGGTTGGTTTTGGAGAGCTGAAATCCAAAGTTCTACCATCCAAATAACATTGGAAAAATTCAATTCATAGCCCCAAAATAGGATTGTTTGGGGCTATTTTTATTTTTTGTTTTTAGATTTTTTATAATTGATTAACTTAAAACAAGTTGATTTTCAACATGTTGAGTTGATCCTGTTTTTAGATTTACTCAGGTTCCCAAGCTCTTTTGGGATTTGCATTTGAAGGCTCGCAATGAGCCCAATCTTTTTTTTATACCTATAACCCATCAAACACCATGGCAAAAATTAGAAATTTGTCCATCACCACTCCCATCTTGTTTGCGATGCCACTGAGGAGTGAATGGGCGTCCACTCCCATAGACCTGGCAGCTCCTCTTAGTTCAGGAGCTTGGGAAGATGCCGGGACTCTGAAATTTAGTAGAGGATATGTCCTCGCAAAGAATGACTCCAGATATCTGTATCTGGCACTGGATGTCATCCAAGATACCGGAAATGACCCCGGCACTGGAGACTATTTTTGGTTGAGTTTCGACAACAATCGCGACCGTGGGATCACAGCGAACGTGGACGTGAACTATGGAAACTATCCTGGCCAGCCCAATAAACTGGGAATTCAAAAATATCTTGGGCCGGGTCGCTGGACTGGCATAGCTGTACCGCCTAACTCTGAGGTTGTTCAGGAGTTTGGATCAAGTATGAACAGTGACGTGAGTCATCGAATCTGGAAGTTTAAAATAGAACTGTCAGAAATCAATGTTGCCTTATCTTGGCCTTTGAGCACTCCCTATACCTATTTTGGATTTCGGGTCAAATCCAGTAGTCCTGGGTTTACCACTGATTTTCCCGGGAATTTCTATCGAGATTTCAGCAAGCTCCGACAATTGATTCTTTCCCGGAAACCATCGATTCCTAGCAGTCAACTGGGTGAACTGATAGGAAGTGTAGGGCTGATACCCGCTGGGAAAAATTCCTCCAATCAGGATATCATCAATCAAAGCACAGGCCGTGCTACCACTGATGCGGGGTATTTCGTCAAAGTAGACAATGCGGCTTTTGGAGGAACGCTCAATCTCATCGGAAACCGGACCAAGCTACAGACTCTCTGGAACGCTAATAATAAAAGGTATATCGTCGAGATCGCACCTCCCGGTGGGACTTTTTCCAAGCTGATTTCCAATTGGTCCAACTATAGATGGTCGGGAAGCAACTATGTATTGGAGTCATTTGCGCCGAATTATTACGGGATCTATCAAATGGCCAATCCCGCTACTGATTATTCGATTGATGACCTTCTGATTCAGTTTCCGACTACAGCACTACTGCCAGGATTGTACTCTATCCGGGTCACCTTCTATGTGGGGAGCTCCAGTGCGGTAGCGGCATCGCAAGTATTGAAATTGTACATAGACAATCAGGTGCCATCTACGATCATCGAAAGTGTCAAGCATGGCTCTAGTGAAGTCTCTGCATGTGCGATTGAGACGATCGGTCCTGCTCCAGATGGAGTCAATTTCAAAATCACAGCACATGATCCAGAAGGAAATCTCCGAGCTGTCAGCTTCAGAGCTACTTATGGAGATGGATTGGCCACGACCATTTATTCTGAAAACTACAATCCATCGAGTGGCTTGTGGCAAGGGTTTACCAATCTTCAGGTACCCTCATCCGGTAATTGGAGGCCGCCTCAGACCTGCGCTTACAGTTTTGTGTTGACTGCTTGGGCGAGGACGACCAATGGCTACGGCTATATTGGTCACAATTCCACCCATAGAAATCTGACCTTGCTCTTAGGATAATGGTTTCCAAAGGAAAGCCTCCTGTGACAGGGAGGCTTTTTTAGTGGATTTGGATAGCTTTGGGGATGAATGCTAAAACCAAGACAGAAAGAATCCCTTTGTCCATGAGCTGGTCTGGCGGTAAAGATAGTGCAATGGCACTGTGGAAACTGCTGCATAATCCTGTCTATCAGGTAGTCAGGTTGCATACTACTTTTGGTGAAGAAACGAGGAGAGTAGGAATGCATGGTATTCCTGAGCATTTGATTGAGATGCAGGCAGAGGCTCTTGGACTGCCATTGGATAAGCTCTACTATCCTGCCAGTGGAGACAATCAGGCTTATGAAAAAGCCATTCATGCATATTTGAATCAGTTGCAGGGTTTAGGCATCAGCCATATAGCGTATGGGGATATATATTTGGAAGATCTGAAAGGCTATCGGGAAAAGAAGTTGGCTGAAAAAAGTTTCAATGCAGTTTTTCCTCTTTGGAACCAAAAGACTTTTGCCCTCATCGGAGAATTTTTAGATGCAGGATTCCGTACCAAAATTTGTGCTGCTGATGCAGATTTGATAGCTGAAAAATGGGTTGGACAAGATCTTGACAGGGACTTTATCGCGAGTCTACCTGATCAGGTAGATCCCTGTGGAGAAAATGGTGAATTTCACACCTACTGCTATGCTGGTCCTATTTTTCAAAAGGAAATAATGGTCAACCTAGAAGAACGCAGCCGCAAAACATATTCTTTTTTACTTTCCAATGGCGAAAAGGGAGAGAAGCATTTCTGGTTTGCGGATCTTAAAAAGGCCTAGCGATTTGCTAGGCCTTGGTGGGTGGTTTATTTGGTGTAGTGTTTTTTCATTGCTTCAAAATCATACTCTGGATCTTGTCCAGCTTTTCGTTTCGCACGGTAATCTTTGAGTGCTTCCAGAGCCGGTTTTCTCAAAAGAAGGATGGCGATAATATTCAACCAAGCCATCAAGCCGACACCGATATCCCCAAATGTCCAGGCTAATTCGGCAGTCCGTATAGAGCCATAGAAAGTAGCGATCAAGATCACTATACGTAGGAGATGAACTTGCCATGCTTTGCTTTTGTCTTTCTGCAAATAACTCAAGTTGGTCTCAGCGATGTAGTAGTAAGCCATGATGGTAGTAAAGGAGAAAAACATCAAGGCAATGGCAACGAATCCAGCTCCAATCGTTGGGAAATGGGTGGCTATGGCACTTTGAGTATATTCTGGTCCGATACTGATACCGGGTAGATTTTCGACTATGAATCCACCTTCTGGATCGACGACATTGTACTGACCGGTGAATAAAATCATAAAGGCAGTAGCCGTGCAGACAAAGAGCGTGTCGATATAGACCGAAAAGGCCTGAACTAGACCTTGCTTGGCTGGGTGGCTAACTTCCGCCGCTGCAGCTGCATGAGGGGCAGTACCTTGCCCAGCTTCATTGGAATAGATTCCACGCTTGATTCCCCAAGCTATTGCGGAGCCAAATACACCAGAGAATGCAGCTTCAGCATTGAATGCAGAGCCAACGATCAGTTTGAATACTGATGGAATTTCTGTGAAATTCATGGAGATAATCACCACTGCAATCAGGATATACCCCGCCGCCATGAAGGGAACGACAATTTCGGCTACTTTTCCGATTCGTTTGATTCCTCCAAAAATGATCAGTGCTAATAGCAGACAAACAAAACCTCCCGTGTATTCGACAGGGATATTGAAGGCATTGTTGACGCTGAGAGCGATACTGTTACTTTGGACACCAGGAAGTAGAAAAGCCATACTGCCCATCGTCACAAAGGCAAAAAGCATTGCGTACCATTTGATACCGAGGCCTTTTTCGATGTAGTAAGCGGGCCCGCCTCGATATTGTCCGTCTTTTACTTCTTTGAAGATCTGTCCCAGCGTCGCTTCGATATAGGCAGATGCAGACCCCAAAAAGGCAATCACCCACATCCAAAAGATGGAGCCAGGGCCACCCATGCCGATGGCTGTAGCCACACCTGCGATGTTTCCTGTACCGATTCTTCCAGAAAGGGCCAGTGCAAAGGCCTGAAAAGAAGAAACTCCTTTTTCTGAAGATTTTCCAGAGAAAAGGAGTCGGATCATTTCTGTAAAATATCTAAGCTGAACCAGCTTCGTCGCAATCGAAAAATAAATTCCGGCGCCAAGACAGAGTACGATCAGCGCATTGCTCCAAATCAGGTCGTTGATTGAGTAAATAAATTGCTCCATGGGTAGTATATTCTGGAAGGGTTTGTTTGGTGTTCCAATAATCCGATTAAGGATTGTATTTTTCTACTAAAGGCATCAAAGATATAGGCTTGAGCCAAAGTTGCCTATTTTTTTGAGACAAAAGGGTGTTTTTTCATGTGAGTACCAAAAGATTCCGAAAGAAAATAATCTCTATAGGATTCAATGATTTGTGAGAAAAAGTAAAACGGATCAGTTGAATCCTAATGAGATGTTAAATAATGAGTGGAAAGTATTATTCCTAGGGATAATAATTAGGTCTGGGTACTGAGAAACTGAACGAAAAAAGCCAGTCAAAATAGACTGGCTTTGAATATTGTAAAAAGGAGACGATTACTCGAATCCGATTTTTTTCAATCCTTCATGGGAGATCTTGATAGCTTCCATAGGGTCTAGGTCAAAGGTATTGTCCTGCTCCACCAAGTAGAACTCCATTCCTGATTTTTCTTTTTCGGCCAAAATTCTGGCAAAATCAATCGAGCCAGTGCCTACTGGAGCGAAGTTGCCTTCAGCATTCATATCTTTGACATGCCAAGCAATAAATCTACCTGGATATTTTTCAAAATATGCCAATGGATCTACTTCAGCTTTGGTCACCCAGAACAGGTCCATCTGGAAGTTCACAAACTCAGGATTGCATTTTTCCAAAAGCAAATCTTCGATGACTGTTCCGTCTTCAAGAGCTTTGAACTCAAAGTCATGGTTGTGATAAAGCAATTTGATTCCGGCCGCATGACACTTCTCTCCCAAAGTATCCATGATGTTTACTAGGTCTTCAGGCTTACCTTTCAATCCCATGGAGCGAGTCTCTTGGTTGAAAGTAAACATGCCCATAGGAGGGACAGGAATCACAAAGTATTCGATGCCTGCTGCTTTGACGTCAGCGATCAATTGATCTGCATTTTCCATGTTGACCATGCCCATGTGCGCACTTTTGGCAGTCAGACCGAGTGAAGCCAAGTAGTCTTTGAACTCCGCGGGAGTCATGCCATAAAATTTGCCGTCGGCATAGTTGGCAGCCTCTACGTAGGCATAGCCTGCATCAGCTACTGCCTGAAGCGTAGCTTTGGGATTGCTGGCCATGGAATCTCGAACGGTATAGAGTGCCAATCCGCCAAAATTGCTGACTTCAGTGCTGGATTCTTCTACGAGCTCGACTGTGCTATCGGTTTTGGGTCCACAGGCATTGATCCCGATCATCAGAGATAGGATCAAGAATAGGTTTAAGGTGATTTTTTTCATTTGGATCATTGGTTTATTGAAAAGGAAAGATATCTAATTCCTTTCAATTTTGGGCAGATAGTTTGATGAAGCGTCGGAGTAGCATGGAGGGCTATACTGATTTTATGTTTCTATACTTCGCTGTTCTGTAGATGAATCGTGTGGTAGGTACTTCTCAATTTGAGGAATGTGGAAGCGGTAATTGTCTGGAAATGTGTGATTAGAGCTCGCTAAGGTAGGTGTAGTTTATGGCTTGGGCTTTGGAATTATATAGGAGAGAACTTTAAATAACCAAACTACAACAACCATGAACGTGGAAATATTGAAAATAGAAAAGCTAACGCATGATGTGAAACAGCTGAAAGTGGAAAAGCCTAAGGGGTTTACATTTGTCCCAGGCCAAGCCACAGAAGTAGCTATAAAGAAGCAGGGTTGGGAGGAAAAGAAACGGCCCTTTACTTTCACTTCACTTCCAGAGGAGGATTACCTGCAATTTGTGATCAAATCCTATCATGACCATGATGGTGTGACGGATCGTATCGATCGATTGAAAATAGGCGATCAACTTATTCTCGACGATGCTTGGGGAGCGATCCAGTACAAGGGGAAAGGTGTGTTTATAGCTGGTGGTGCGGGAGTGACTCCCTTTATCTCAATTTTCAAATCATTGAAAGAGTCCGGTGAGTTGGCGGGTAATAAGCTGATTTTTGCCAATAAAACGGCTGAGGATGTGATTTTGGAAAGTTGGTTTCGAGAGATTCTTGGGGATGATTTTCTTTCCATTCTTGATAAAGAAGACTTGGAAGGTCATTTTCATGGGCGAGTAGACAAAGAATTTCTTGAGAATCATGTGGATGACTTCAGTCAGCAATTCTATGTATGTGGACCGGAACCCATGATCAAAGCTGTAAACCAAAACCTCGAAGAGCTAGGTGCTGATGCAGAGGAGATTGTGTTTGAGAAGTGAGGGAAGGAATGGTTTATTTTATATCAAAGCCATTTAGAAGATTTAGAATCAGAGTTTCATTCTTTTTCCAAACATTTTCACTAGACCATGTAGTAAATTGAACGGATCCTCGATCATCAGAATAATAATATGAATCAAAGATGAAAGTGATTCCAGAATAGTTTGCTTTTAAAACACCTCTTAATAAATCTTTATCATTAACTATCCGAGATTCAATTTTGATGACCTCTACTGTAGCACCGGTATTTTCTTCCATAGTATTTTTGGCAATTTTGAGAAGGGTTTCTTTTGCAATAGGAGTTTCTTCAGAAATTACCACTGACCAGATGTCAGTTTTTCTTGCTTGAAAAGCAAATTCTGCATCTTCGTTTAATTCACCGGCAGGAACTCGTTTCCAAATGGCTTCATCATAAAATATATCAAAGAATTCCCATTGGTTAGAAATGGATTTTGATGAACTGTTGGGAGTATAAAATGGAGTAGTAACAGGTTCAATTTGCAATTGGAGGTCTAAAAAAGCCATGGGGGCATTTTGGGAGTTTTGATCTGATAATTCATAACTCCACGTTCCATTATTATATACATAAATAGTATCTCCACGCTCGGTTACAGCCTTGATTTGAGCTTGGGCAAAACCTATTATACTTATGAAAAGAAAAGTTGCGAAAACAATTTGACGCTTTAACATTGAATAGAATGATGTATATGAATTGCGAAAATAACTTTTAGTAGGATTGTTTCTTTAGGTTGATGAAAAAAAAGATTAGCTCCGGTTTCCGATGAAAAGCGAAAACCGGAGAAAGTCAGTTGCTTTTATCTAAACCCAAATAGTATGGGGAATAGAAAAACGATAATCACTGTCCAAGTAAAATAAACCGGTAGGTAGGCAGCGATGCTAATCCCGACTTTTTCTAAGGAAAGCTTTCGAGTGACCAAACCCCAAAGTGATTTGCCTACAATTATCAAGTGAATGAGCATCAGTACATTGACGCCGAGCACTGCCAGCCTGTTTGGGGTGATTCCCCATTCTGATATTCTGAAGATAATAGCGGATAGAGCGATCCCATTGACGAGGATAGTGACAATCGATAAGGCCAGTAGAATCCAGTTGCCTACAGCATTTTTTGAGGATGATTTTTCAGCGATCGAAAAGAAGATCAATGCCTTCACTCCGACAAGAAGTAAATTGAAAATCAATAGGAATTCACGGTCATTGTAGGGGTCTTTGCCAGTGAACGCAATAGCTCCGAGATATACGATCAACATGATCAAAACCAAAGGACTGAAAATTTTGGCGATCACAGGAGAGACCTTGTTGACTAATTGCGGATTGGTCTGAGTGAGGAAAGCTGCAAATGGAGGGATGGCAGCTGCTCCGAAGATCAGGATGTACTTGGTGTAGAAGTCTACGATATTCAAACCGATCAATTCAAAAAGCCCAATAGTCAGGCCTGTCAAGGCCATTCCCGATAGTCCCAATACAGCCCCCATGATGATAGCGTCGCCGTTGAACCTCAAGAAGGCTAGCCTGCGGGACATGTTGAGCCAATCATTGCCTGAGAAAGCAGCTCCTAGGACTCCCCAAAGTAACAAGGGAAGATGTATGCATGCCAAGATCAAGGTGTCGCTTTCTTTGTTGGAAGGTAGAAGATTGATGTAGATCCAGGAAATGGTTGTGGCAATGCCCAGGACCAAAACTTTGCGTTGCGAGAGTTGATTTTTCCATGCAAAGAATGCTGCCAATCCCGGAAAGACTAAGAATGCAAGGTTTCTTGGATAAAAGAATTCCTCATCTACCGTGAAAATTTCAGGGAATTTGGCAATAAAGCCAGCCAATAGAGAAATAATGATGATAAATGTAAATTCCTTTTTGGTGCCCCAAGATATGCCGTCGGATTCATAGTTCAGGCGCTCATTCCAGACTTCAGCGAGGATAGGATGCCCTGCCTGTATTTCGGGAAGCGCTTCCGCGAAAGCAGTTTTAAAACTGCTTTTGTTTTTTCGATAGAGTTTCTCCAGTTCAGTAGGAGAATTGAGATGGGAAAGGATTAGGTCTTTCATAGTATATCAGTACTTGATGAATATAAATATTTTAAGCCTCACTCAAAACAGGCGAATTGTTGTTCCAATTGATTTTCCGAGAGATGTACATCGTGGTCGCCAAGGCAACAAAAAGACCCACACTTCCAAGTAGCAAAGCGAAATCTTGTTGCTTGATAATCACAAATATGAAAGTGTAGAATACTGCAAGGATGATAGTGAAAATGGCCGTTTGCCTGAATTTTGGAAAAAGAGTTTTGGCATAAAGTCCAAGCAAGCTCACTGTGGCAATCGTAGCCGTCAAATAGGCAAGGCTAAATCCAATATGCTCAGACAAGGCAATTAGCAAAGTGTAATAGAGGACTAGGGCAAAGCCAATCAAGGTGTATTGGGCTGGATGAATGCTCTTTTTGGTAAGGATTTCCATCATAAAAAGTGACAGAAAACTCAAGACAATGATCAATAAAGCATATTTGGTCGTGCGAATGCTTTGCTGGTATTGATCTGCCGGATTGACCAATGAAAGTCCGAATGTGCTGGATTCAAAGTTGGGGATAGAGCCGATAAACTCCTGTCCAAAAGGCCTGTTGAAGTGAAGAACCTTCCAGCTACTTTCAAAACCGCTATCTGTGATATTTCTGGTTTCGGGTAAAAACTCACCTTGAAAGCTTGGATTTGGCCAATTGCCTGATAGACTCAGGTTGGTTGTTTTTCCCAATGGAGCAATGAAGAAATCCTTGCTTCCCTTGATATCCAATGTTCCAGAGAAATTCAATTCGGAGTTATTCTCAGGATTTAGAACCAAATTGACAAGCAGTCCTTTTTGGCTGGTTTTGAAATCAGTGAAAGGTTCTGGAGATAATTCTTCATTGTTCACGAGCAGCTTTGTGTCACCACTGATTCCTCTTAAATCACTAATTCCTATCAGGATACTTGCTTGATCCCATTGTACATTTTCTGGTAGAATGTTCAGTTTCTCTAATGTCAGCGGGAGGAATTTTGCCGAAAAATTAATCTTATTCGTATAGACTGCTACATCAAAAATGCCTCGATGTAAAGATTCTGTTTCCAGGTTTCCATTGATTTCCAATTGATCAGGTAGGAAATAGGCGGTATTGAGTTCCTTGATGATTTTCTTTTCACCCTTGGTTTCAATTTCTCTTAATTCATAATAAGGTAAGCTGATGTAGGGACCCGTGATAGTTTGATCTCTGGACCATTTTTCACGGATTTCATGTTCAGCTTCTTCCAGTCTAAATTGCCTTTCTACAATGAGATTGGTGGTGTAGGATTGTGGAATGAGCAGAATCAGCACAATGAACCCAATGACTAAAAGTTTGATGCTTGAGGAATTGGATATCCAATCCTGAAAATTTTTAAAAGCGGAGTTGTTAGATGGTGTTTCCATTTTTTGTTTTTGAAAATGTTTAAAGTGGTTTAGGTAAAGTTTTTTAATCCCAATGTCCGGTGATACTGAATGCCAGGACCGAGAAAAGCCAAAGGCAGATGAAGTAGATGATGCAGCTGAAAATCAATGCAATGAGTTTTTGATTGCCTCTTGGAAACCAATGGAAGCCCATCATGTAAAAGAAAATGCCTCCAAATGCACCTCCTATAGGGATGATCACAAGTGGCAATGCCATCCAGAGTTCGTAAGAGTCTCTATTGGCAATGATCAGAAAGATCAGCAAAGCGCTTGGGATAATTGCTCCCAGAAGGGCGGGGAGGAGAAGGGACTTGGGATCTAGTCCAAGTATAGATTTCAATTGATTTTTCATCGTTTTAGAGTTTTGAAAGTACTTTGAAATTCAAAGTGAATAGATAAATTTTTTTAGGTTTTGTTTTCTTTGATCAAATTTTCGAGGAAATCCAGATGTGCCTGA
Source organism: Algoriphagus vanfongensis DSM 17529 (assembly GCF_000429465.1). Taxonomy (GTDB): domain Bacteria; phylum Bacteroidota; class Bacteroidia; order Cytophagales; family Cyclobacteriaceae; genus Algoriphagus; species Algoriphagus vanfongensis. Next base: position 98,206 of record NZ_AUBX01000018.1, read on the forward strand.
AATGCGTCTTTTCCGGATTTTGTGGCCGAATAGTTGGTTTGTGGTTTTCTGCCCACAAAGCTCTTTTCGACTTGGATATATACTTGCTTTTCCAGATTCCGAAGATGTGTGGCCAGATTGCCATCTGTCACGTCCAAGAGCTCTTTGAAGGTGTTGAAATCCACCTGTTCATTGACCATCAGGATGGACATGACACGCAGTCTTACGACATTTTCGAAAGCCTTATCGTAATTCCCCTTCACGCTTACCGATCGTATTTGTAGTACATCATGGCGCCATAGATGATATGTGCCATTCCAAACCCTGCTGCCCAACAGTAAATCCCGATTTCAGGAAAAAAGCCTGCGATCAAACCTATCATCAACTGGATAAGACCCAGATTTTTTAGTTCGCTTATCGTAAAGTGTGAAGCATTGATCAATCCCAATCCATAGAATATCAAGGTGGTAGCTGGGATCAGATTGAAATAGCTCTCGTGAAGTAGGGCAAATGAAAACAACCCACCCGCCAATACAGGAATAAACAAAGCACTCATAAATCGTTTACCGGCAGAAGACCAGAATTTATTGGCTGTTTTCTGGCTCTTTTTCTGAGAGAAAATATAACCCGTCACCAAGGCCAGAAGCAAAACGACTAATGCCAAAATCAACAATCTGTTCATCAAGGCTCGATGATCCAAAGCACTGGCTAAACCAAGCGTTTCGGGACCTTCTATCCAGTACCACGCCATGCCAGAGCCGATCAGGGCGTAGATGCCTGCCATGACTCCGGATAAACCACTGAGAGAAAGAAAGCGTGTGCTCCGCTCCATCATGGACTTGATGTCCGCTAATTCTTGTTCTGGTTTTCTCATTTTAAAAGTACTTTGATATACAAAGTAAATGAAGATTTTTGAATTCAAATCGACTTGAAAGAATTTTTTAGAAAAATTTTGATTTGAAAACGTATTAGAAAGACTCGCCGATTCTAAAGTAAAAGCCCCAATCGTCCTTGCCCACAGCGGCATCTAGACCGATATTGAATTTGACAGATTTAAAGGCTCTATAGCGATAGCCGATTCCTCCTCCGGGGTAGAGCTTCCAGTCAAAAGACTCGGTGTCTGAGCCATAGATTGTGCCCATTCCAAAGAATCCAACCAAACCCATTTTCGGGTTCAGATTGTATCGATATTCCGCCTGTGCAGCGATCAGACCATCTCCTCTATATTTCCCCTCAGAGTAGCCGCGGATGTCTTTTCCTCCCAAAGTCACCTGCTGCTCGAATGCAATGTCTCCCAATCCAAATTTGCCTGCAAATCTCGCTGCCAGGACATCTTCTCCATTTCTCATGGAGAAGTATTGGTTGTACTCCATATTGACTTTTTGGGCTTCGACATCATTGCCAAACCAAGTTGGAAAACTGATCCATTTGAGATTGGATTTGATACCTTCGGTGGGATAGTACACATCATCTCTATTGTCGAACAGCGTGGTGATCTGCAGGCCGTTGGTTTCCACAGTAGAAGCTGGCTGTACATCGTCCTCATATTCGGTATAGTGATGCGCATAGGAGTAATTCAAGCCAGCATAGAAGTGCGGGATTATTTTTCGTTGAAATCCCACCATCACAAAGGTGGTTTTGGTGCCGTAATCGTAGAAACCGGGAGCATCAATGTCATCCATGTAAAACTGGGAAATGTGGTCGCCGGTCATACCGAAAGCTACAAGCCTCCATCTATCCTCGTCGAGATAGATCTTATTGAAAAAAGATACAAAATAGGACTTGTTGGTCGTGTAGACAGCAGCTACGCCGGAGAGTGATTTGGGTGAAATCGTGTCTTGTGGATTGAGCCTGTACATTCCCATGGGGATGACTCCGATCATGAATTTCAGATTTCGATTGTAGCTCATGTAGGGCATGATACTGAAGTCTACTTTTTTGGCAACTATGGTCGTGTCGCTAGCCAGGCTGTCAGTCTGCTGGGAATAGGAGGCGATCGACAGGGAGTATATCAAACAAATGGCAAGGAGATATTTCATCGAAAAGTAATTTGAGAAAATGGTTCACCTAAATATACACATAATGAGGGGCCAAGGAATTTTATCTATCAAAGAATAGAAGTATGAGGTTTTTTTTGTGCGTCGACTAAGTAGGAAGGGGAATGTGGGACTTAAAGTTTTTGAGAGAGAAAATAGAGCTTACCTTTGCGGCTGATTTGAGAACAAAAACATTCTACAGTCTTTTGCTTTTGATTGCAGCGATGCAATGCCTCTACGTGGGTGCCATAGTTTACGAGCATTCACATCGGCTGGAGGTCTGGCTTTTCGTATTACTGTTTTGCTTTTTGATAGCCTCTTTTTTTCAATCCAGGAAGAAACCGTATACAGTCGATTTCGATTCTTGGAGAGTGGCTATTTGGGTGTTTTTTGGATCTTTGGGTACTTGGTGGCTAAGAGAGCAGGGGATGGGAGTTGTCATGGCTGCAGCCACGATGGGTCTGATAGGATCTTCGTTTACTTTGATCCCGAGAGCCCAGTCTTATTTCAGGCAAATTTCTGCTCCCGTTTATTGTGGGGCATTTATAGGGATGACCAGTGTCCAGTCTGACCCTGTTTTTTTATTGCTGGCATCGACATTTACCTTGGTTCTTTTTGTGATGGGCAGATCGCTGATTCAGGGCGTCGGGGGCAAATTGGGGACGTTGGCTTTTATCGGTGTGATCTTAGCCTATGGGGTACATTATAGTTTTAAGTGGATATGATGGAGGGTTTGTTGGTGACGTGTGTGGCTACCGTGTCTGCTGGTTTGACTTATTTCATTCATACGAAGTGGAGACTGAATCCTGTTTTGGTTTCTGCTGCAATAGCTCTACTTGTTTCATTGTTTTGTGAGTCTGTTTCTGGAGGTGGAAGCACACTTATCGAGGCGATTCCTTTTGTCTCTTTAGGTGGTACTTTCGTGGGCATGAGCGCCAAGAAAAAAGTAAAATCTATCTATCCGATATTAATAGCGGGTTTTGTGTTTTCTCTTCTTTTTATCAGGTCCAGTAGTTTGTTTGAGGGTTTTGGTGGTGCGCTGGGTTTGTCGGCTTGCATTTCCGTTTTGGCAGTCACTGGCATGCAAAAAGTGCTGAAAAAAACGAGAGTCACTGTGCACAAGAGAAAACTGCGGAAGAGTTCTTATTGAGATTGTGCTGGTTTTTTAAGGTTTCCCAAGTGGGTGAAGTGAAAGCCTTTTTCATATTTCAGGCCATAACCAAAGATCCTGTCAAATGCTGCATGTGAAAAGAGTATAATTCCCGCTAGTGTCAAGGGAATGCTCTCCAAGAAATATCCGGAGAAATACAAGACGATGGCGAGACCGCGATGATGCAACAGGTTGTAGGTCCAGGCTCCGGCTTTTTCATGAATCAAATATCCCAGCATCCCGATGTCCGGCAAGAAAAACAAACCCAACATCCACCACCACGAAAGTCCAGTCAAGTGAAAGGCAAAGGATCCAAGGACAAATAGACAGATTTCTTCTAGTTTGAGCAGAGTATTCATCACCATCTTGTTTGTTTGTTGAAGCTATAAAAGTATCAGTCTGAGTTTATTTGAGGTTACTATTTCTTTGTTTTTTTGAAACAAAAAGCGCGACTCTATATAGAATCGCGCTAATGGACAATAGGAAGATTGGGGACTTAATATCAAAACAACATTGGGGCAAAAAGCACCAAATAATCTCTCCAATTGGCCCAAGTATGACCGCCTTCGCTTTCATGGTATTCATGTGCTAGGCCTGTTTTATCCAAAATGGACAAGAGTCTCTTGTTGGACTCCATGACAAAATCAGTTTTGCCGCAGGCTACCCAATATTTGGCGACTCCGCTATCTTTCAATGCATTGAATTTTTGTTCCAATTCTGCCATGTCGGCATTGGGGTCAAAGATGCCGCTACTGAAGACTCCGATATAGTCAAAAGTGCCCGGGTAATTGATAGAAGCCGTGATTGTATGACCACCACCCATAGATAGGCCAGCGATAGCTCGGGAAGATTTATCAGATTTCACCCGATAGTTTTTTTCGATATATGGCACTACATCTTCGACCAGACTTTTCTCAAATTTCCCCGCCCACTGCATGTAGGTTTCACGTGTAGGAGGGCTGACTCCCGGTGCTTGGGTCAAAGTTGAGCTTTGCCAAGCATTCCCATTGGTCATCACTACAAGCATAGGCTTGGCTTTGCCAGCGGCGATCAGATTGTCTAGGATCAGGTTGGTTCTTCCCAAAGAAGACCAAGCATCTTCATCCCCGCCAGCTCCATGAAGGAGATACAATACCGGATAGGATTCGCTGCTGGATTCGTAGCCAGGAGGAGTGTATACATACATTCGGCGCTTCATATCAAGAGAAGGTGAATCGTACCAGACTTTAGAAAGAGTACCGTGTGGCACAGGGTTTTGCTGAAACACCTCGGCTTCTTTGCCTGGGATCATCAACAAACTAGCATAGCGGGTACCATCGCGCAGTGCATGTGGATTGGTGACATCAATAGCCGCTACTCCGTCGATGAAGAAATTGTAATGGTACATCGTGGATGCGAGGGGATCTATAGTCACTTCCCACACACCATTTTCGGTTTTTGATAGGGCAAGGGTCTCTCCGAAATCCATCCAGCTTCCATTGATAGTGACTTCATTGGCTTTGGGAGAGTAAACTCGGAAAGTGACTGATCTGTCTGGAGCAATAGCTGGAGACACTACTTGAGGTGCCTGCATGGCACTTATTTCCTGCGCATTGCTCCTATGGAAATGGAGTAGTCCCGCGTAGAGAAGAAAGAGGATTAAAGAGTGTTTGAGTTTCATGGTTTTGGGTTGATTGAGAGAAATCCTGTGCGCCTTAAGGCACACAGGAGCTACAATAGGTTCAGGTAATTTATTGGAAAAGCTGAGGTGCAAACTGGGTAAGATAAACTCGCCAGTTTCTCCAGATATGACCACCTTCGGACTCTACGTAGTCATAAGGCATGTCCATTGCATCAAGCTTTTGTCTATATTCTGTATTTGCATCGTAGAGAAAATCGGTTTTACCAATAGCTATCCAGTAGAGTTTGTAGCCATTTTCTTTTTGAGTTTGTAGAGTCTGGTCAAAATCACTGTAAACTTTGCCGGTGGCATCCTCTCGAGGCATGATGGCTGCCGAAAACAAACCGATGTAGTCGAATGTATTGGGATAGTATCTGGAAATATGGAGGGTGTGAAAACCACCCATGGATAGACCTGCGATTGCTCTATTTGATTTATCGGCTTTGACGCGATAGTTGCTTTCTACAAAGTTGATAATGTCCTGAAAAGCTCCCTCGTAAGTTCCGTCCATGGTCTTTGGTACCATAAATTGTGGTTTGTAAAAACCTTTGCTTCCTTCTCCCGGTGCGCCATCCTGGATTACATTGCCGTTTGGCATCACCACGATCATCGGCTTAGCTTTCCCCGCTGCGATCAAATTGTCCAAAATCTGCGAAGTTCTTCCTAGATTGATCCAAGCCTCCTCATCTCCTCCAGCTCCATGAAGCAAGTAAAGCACCGGGTAAGTAGCAGATGAGTTTTCATATCCTGGAGGAGTGTAAATCGTAATCCTTCTGTCCATATCTAGCCCCGGCGAATCATACCACCTCCGAGCTACAGTGCCATGGGGTACATCCTGCACTTGATACAGATCTGCCTGATCTCCGCCTATGATAAAAATATTGGTAGCAGAGGCGACATCGCGAATCAAAAATGGATTGCTGGGATCTGTTGTCGTAAAGCCATCGATGATAAAGGAATAATTGTATAGTTCGGGAGGGAGAGTCGCTGACTTGTAGATCCAAACTCCATTTTCGTCTTTTGTCAGGTCGGCCTTCCCCGGGCCGTCCATTTGCCCCATGGGAGTGTCCATTTTGACAGATGGAAGAAAATCTCCTGTGATCTGTACGGAAGATGCTTCTGGGGCAAAGAGTCTAAACGTGACTGATTTGTCTGGATGAACTTCCGGTGAAATTATCTGCTGTGCACGAAACAGCGCTTCTTGTGCGAGAACTGAACTACTGATCAAAAAGCAAAGGATCAGTGCTGAAAGTACTTGTTTGGTCATAATACGTGGATCTATTGTGTCATAGTGGAAAAATAGAAAAAACGAAAAGGAAATCCTACTAAATTTTGGCAGAAAAAACACAAAAAAAGCTCTAGCAAAATGCTAGAGCTCTTGAGTCGGACAAGGTCGAATTAGCGGTCTTGTACTTTTTTGACCAGTAGCTGTTCGACTTTAAACTGCCAATCTGAAAATTGATGCTCCTGATTAGCCAGGTGAACGTGATGATCTTGATCAATGATGTAATCGGCAGGTTTGTCTAGCTGTCTAGTCTGTCCATAGACTGCTTCCACCTGAGATTGTATAGCTTCCCATTCTGATGTGAGGGTTTTGAGTTTCGCTTCAGCCTGGCTTCTGGATTCACCACTTGGCTCGTCTAGTTCTGCCAAGGTCAGTAGTGTTCTGTTGGTGAACTGAGCGACTTGCGCCACTTGCTCATAGACTTCCAGTTTGTAGGTGTTGCGTTTTGCCAATTTTTTGGATTCGGCGATTTGCTCCAAAATTGCTTCGATTCGAGCTTGGTTTTCCTCGGCTTTGGCAAGTCTGTCCTGGTATTTTTCAGTCCAAGTACCGGCAGAATCCAAATTAGGCATTTCGATCAGTGATCGCATGGCATTTTCACCATGATTGGCTAGTCGATTTCGATCTTGGCCCGGTTTCAGAAGGGAATTTTTCCAGAAGCCTACAGCCAATTCCAGAGAATCTATAAATTCCATCGATTCGTCAGCAAGCGCGGGGCCGAAGGTTCTTTGTCTAAATGTCTTTTCTAATTCTTCGATAGATCTTTTATCTCCAGCCCAAGTGTATTCGGCAAAAATGGAGATGCCTCTGCTGTAAAGTTCGAAATGGGGTGAGTCATCATCCCAAAGTGTAAGAAGTAGTCCCTTGGCTCCATTTCTGATCGAAATCAAGGCGAAATCCCGGATGTTTTTCGCATTACTTTGATTCAGCGGCATCAGGTTCCAGCGTGTCTGTCCGGCTGTGGCGCCCATGACTTCGAAGCCATTGTCTGTAAACCATTTCATGGCTCTTTCATTACCGGGAGTCTCAGGATGGCTATAATTCCACCTCATGTAGACGCAGTTTTTTGGGAACATGTCCACATACTTATTCAGTTCTGGTTCCTGTTTTGTCCAGATACTGTCTACCTGAGATTCGGTTAGTTTTTCATTGAACATGGACTGATAAACTCCAGCATTTTTTAGTGGCATATCGTCCCAGAAAATCGGGGTTAGGCCTTTTTGCTCTGCGTATTCACTGACGCGGTTTAGCCAGATTAGTTGAAGTTCCAAAGCTGATTTTCCGCTATTTCTTCCCGTCGTATGCACTTCATCTCCACCTACGTGTAGGTAGGTAGCGTAGGGAAATGCTTTCAGTGCATCTTCATATAGGTCAAACTGAACTTTGTAGGTTTCTTCATCCAATGGATTGAATGCCCAGTCACTCTTCGGGTCATCCCTCAGATGTTTGTATTCTTCATGTTTCAAAATAAAAGAAGCATGTCCCAATCCTTGGACCAATGGACTTAACTCTATGTTTCGTGCTTTTGCATAGTCGCTGATTGCTTTCCATTCTTCTATGCTAAAAGCGTCCGAAGAGCCTACTTTGGGTTGGAGCTGAAAAGCCAATTTATCCTCAATCTCAACGATGATAGCATTGATTTTCTGAGTGGCCAGTTGGTCCAAAAGGTCATAGTAGTATTCCTTTTTCTCGAGGTGGTGCTTGACATCCCAGTGGATAGCTCTGTATGTCAATTCAGGTTCATCTTCAATTTTCAGCTGAGGTAAATCTGCGTTCTGGTCTTGACAGTCTTGTAAGATCTGTCCCAAAGTCATCAAGCCATACCAAAGTCCTTCTTGGCTGCTAGCTGAAACAGACACTGCATCAGAATCAATTTCTAGTTCGTAGCCTTCTGGAGCAATTTGTTTCGCTTCGTCATAGGTAAAGGTGATGACAGGATTTTCAAATGAATCCAAGTTTCCGTTGGCTACAAAATATTCATATGCTTTCGTATAAGCCGCTTCCACTGCTGCTAAGCTCAGGTCTGAGTGTCCCGTCAGGGTGAGGGAACTTGGACTCGGGAGAATCTGTAGTGCTACAGGTTGGGATCCTTTCTTTTGACAGGATAAAGTCAAAAAAGCCAAGCAGAATAAAACAATAAGGTTTTTCATAAACAGGGTTAATTGTAACTGTGAAAAAGTAAAATTATAAAATTATAAAATGGAAAAAAGTTATTATAAAATTTTAAATAAGTATAAGGGGAGAATCGAGTTCATTGTTTGCAAATAAGTTGCATTTTATATTCCTTTGTCCGCTCAAAGTCAGTCGAAGGGAAGATCATGCAAACGACTATAATCTCCGATTTCAGCAGTAACAGTAAAAGCTCAAGAATTGCTTCTATTGATATCTTGCGTGGGTTAGTCATGTTGATTATGCTGTTGGATCATGTACGGGAGCGATTCTTTTACCATCATCAGGTATCGGATCCCATGGTACTTTCTGACGTTGCCCCATCCTTGTTTTTTACGAGATTGGCGGCGCATTTGTGTGCTCCGGTATTTGTGTTTTTGACTGGATTGGGAGCCTGGCTCTATGCTCATCCTTCCGGTAAAGCTCCTCGTTCGCCAAAGTCGTTTCTGCTCAAGCGTGGACTGTTTTTAGTTCTTTTGGAAATCACACTGGTGAACTTTTCATGGTTTGGGTCATTTCAAACGATTTACCTTCAAGTCATATGGGCGATCGGTTTGAGCATGATTTTCTTAGCTTTCTGTAGTGGTATGCCTAGACATTTGCTTGGTCTTTTTGGTCTGGTGATAGTTTTCGGGCACAATGCACTATCGTTTGTTGAGTTTTCTCCTGGAGAATGGGGATATACAAGTTGGGCCATTCTTCATGACAGAGGCTTTTTGATCGATACTGATTGGCTGAGGATAAAAGCCTCCTATCCGATTTTGCCTTGGATGGGCGTGATTCTGTGTGGGTATTGGATGGGACCGCTTTTTGGCAAAGAAGTCAGCCAACAGAAAAGGATTTCTACCTTGGTTTATTTTGGATTGGGGTCTTTTTTGGTATTGGCAATCCTTCGGGGCACGAATAGCTATGGGGAGACTTTGCCTTGGAAAGTGCAAGAATCAATCACACTGACGGTGATGGATTTTTTGAATTTCACCAAATATCCTCCTTCCTTGGATTTTATCCTATTGACATTGGGAATTGGCTTTTTACTGTTGGCAGGATTTGAAAAGAACACATGGAAGCCAATGGAAGTGCTACGGATCTATGGCAACGCACCCATGTTTTTCTACATTCTTCACCTTTATGTCTTGCTGGTTTTGTATACGTTATTCAATTCCATATTTGGTCCTACTCAGGGGAAACTCTTCGGATTTGAGCATCTCTGGCAGGTATGGACTTTAGCAGTGATATTGGGTTTTGGACTTTACTTTCCGACGAGGTGGTTTGGGAAGTTGAAAAGGAGAAGTCCCTATGCAATTCTGAAATATTTTTAAGATCGCTTAAATAGTCAGGTAATTTTCAAATTTTTCAATCTTCCCATTTTCCAATCTGATTTCTCATTTGTCAATCCCTTAATCTCCTGTAACTTTACTGGCTCATTCAAAACCAATAGCCGTGGCAAACAAAAACGTCAAAGTAGGTCTGGTGCAGCTCAGTTGCTCTGGGGATGTCGCCGAAAATATGAAGAAAACAATCGCAGGTATCCGTGAAGCGGCCCAGAAAGGTGCGCAAGTGGTTGTACTGCAGGAGCTTTTCAGATCTCTCTATTTCTGTGATGTGGAGGACTATGACAATTTTAATTTGGCAGAAGCCATTCCAGGTCCATCTACTGAAACCTTGGGAGAAATTGCCAAAGATCTAGGAGTAGTTATTGTCGCCTCTCTATTTGAAAAGCGTGCCGAAGGTCTCTATCACAATACCACTGCGGTATTGGATGCTGACGGTAGCTATTTGGGTAAATACCGGAAAATGCACATTCCTGATGATCCAGGATATTTTGAGAAATTCTACTTCACACCTGGAGACTTGGGTTACAAAGTTTTCAAAACCAAATTCGCTACAATCGGAGTATTGATCTGCTGGGATCAGTGGTATCCGGAAGCGGCAAGAATCACTGCTTTGAAAGGAGCGGATTTCTTGGTTTACCCAACGGCAATCGGATGGGCTAAGTCTCAGGATGAGGCGACCAATGACGAACAGTATGGCGCTTGGCAGACTATTCAGCGATCTCATGCTGTAGCCAATGGTATCCCGGTAGTGTCTGTAAACAGAACCGGAGAAGAAGCCGAAATGCAGTTTTGGGGTGGATCTTTTGTTGCTAATCCATTTGGTAGGGTCGTTTACAAGGCGCCTCATTTGGAAGAAGAAGTGCATGTGGAAGAGCTGGATCTGACAGGTTCGGATCGATACAGAACTCACTGGCCTTTCCTTCGTGACAGAAGAATTGATTCTTACGAACCTATCACCAAGCGTTTCCTCGACGAAGATTAATTGATGAAAGATATTTTCAAACTTGCTGAAACTGGAGCTGCAACTCCAGCTGAATTGGGTTACTATTTCCCTGCGGAATTTGCACCTCAAGAATCCATGTGGCTAAGTTGGCCACATAAAGAGGAGTCTTGGCCTGGGAAAATTGAAACTATTTACGCGCCTTATTCTCAGTTTATCAAGGAAGTTTCCAAGGGTCAAAAAGTAAATATCAATGTTGCTGATGAGGCAATGAAGAGGTTTGCTTTGGGCCATTTGGATCAAGCAGGAGTAGATTTAGGCAAGACTTCCTTTCATTTCTTTCCCACCAATGATGCCTGGTGCAGAGATCATGGACCTGCATTTTTGATCAATCCTCAAGCTGAAGTAAAAAAGGCTTTGGTAAAATGGAATTACAATGCTTGGGGAGAGAAATACCCTCCTCATGACTTGGATAACCAGATTCCGATTCACATAGCTAAAGCACTCGGGATTCCTTGCTTTAAGCCGGGGATTGTCATGGAAGGTGGATCTGTGGAATTCAATGGAAAAGGCACTTTGTTGACTTCCAAGGCATGTTTGCTCAATAAAAATAGAAATCCTCACCTGAATCAGGCGGAGATTGAAAAATACCTTTGCGATTATTATGGGGTCAGCCATATCCTTTGGGTAGGAGATGGGATCGTCGGAGATGATACGGATGGGCATATAGATGATATCACCCGCTTTGTCAATGAGGACACAGTAGTGACTGTCATTGAAGATCACAAAGGAGATGAGAACTACGATATCCTAAAGGAAAACCTTGAGATGCTGGAGCAGATGAAGCTTCAGGATGGAAAGCCTTTGAATATTGTGGAATTGCCGATGCCAAGCCCGGTTGTTTGGGAAGGCCAGAGATTGCCTGCATCCTATGCCAATTTCTACATTGGAAATGAGGTGGTTGTGGTTCCAGTTTTCAGAGATAAAAATGATCAAAAAGCTTTGGATATCCTTTCAGGCTGTTTCCCGGAGAGAAAAGTAATTGGAATAGATTCCACAGACATTATTTGGGGACTGGGAAGTTTCCATTGTCTGAGTCAGCAGGAACCTTCGGTTTAGGAAGCAGTGGTCAGAACTCTGTAATAGTCGGATCTATACTCGGAAAGGGGCTGTCAATGATTGAAAATAATATGAAAATAGAGAAGGCGATCCTTGTGGATTGCCTTTTTTGCTTCAAAAGCAGCTTTAGTTTGGATCGACATCGATCACCCATCTCACAGCTCTGAACTGCGGTATCGCTTGCAGTTCCTCCAATATCTTGCTGAGCTGCTCTTTGAAATCAGTTTGAGTAGGGCCTGATCGGTCTAGTTTGATGAGACTTTCGAATTGATATTGGTTCTTGATCCTGCCGATAATTGCTTTTTCCGGACCCAGCACAATCTTTTTTACCGGGATTTTGGCCATTTCCTGATGCAGTGCCAAAGCAGCTTTTTCGCATACTTTGAAATCAGCATGTCGGGTCGTGATTTTCACCAGTTTGACATAGGGAGGATAGTAGAAATTCTTGCGCTCCGCCATCTCCTGGCGAAAATATTGATAGTAGTCACCCTTGATTACCTTTTCAAAAACTTCATTGTCAGGATTTCTGGACTGGATGATGACTTGACCTTTTTCAGCTCTTCTCCCAGCTCTACCCGCTACTTGAGTGATTTGTTGATAGGCTCGTTCTCCGGCTCTGAAGTCAGGAAAATTCAAAATCCGATCTCCATCCCAAATCCCAACTACAGTTACTCTTCCAAAGTCTAAGCCTTTGGTGATCATCTGTGTACCGACCAAAATATCGATCTGACCAGCTCCAAATTCATCCAAAATCCGCTGATAGCCATATTTATTTCGGGTGGTGTCCAGATCCATCCTTCCCAGTCTTGCCTCAGGAAAAAGGAGGCTCAAAGATTCTTCAATTCGCTCGGTGCCCATTCCCAAGGTGCTCAGTTGGGTGCTGCCGCAAGCTGGACAAGAGCTAGGGACTTTTTCCTTGTAGCCGCAATAGTGACATCGCAATTCCTCGGCATATTGATGGTAGGTTAGGCTGACATCGCATTGCACGCATTCCCCAGTCCAGCCGCAATCCTCGCATTGGACATAAGGAGAGTAGCCGCGTCTGTTTTGGAAAATCAACACTTGCTCGTTTTTGTCCAGAGCAGCCTGAATTTTTTCCCTCATCAGGCGAGTAGAGTCCAGTTTGAGAAGGTTTTTTTTTCGATCCGCACTCAAATTTGCCAAATGATACTCCGGTAAACTGGCATCACCAAAACGATGGGTCAGTTCCACATAGCCATACTTGCTCTGGCTGGCGTTGAAATAACTTTCGAAAGACGGAGTGGCCGATCCCAAAATGCATTTGGCCTGATGAAAATATGCCAACATGATGGCTGAATCCCGCGCCTGAAAACGTGGTGCTGGGTCAAATTGCTTGAAGCTGGCCTCATGCTCCTCATCTACAATGATCAATCCTAAGCTATCAAATGGAAGGAAAATTGATGACCTCACTCCAACAACAAAGGAGAATCTTCCGCTTAAAACTCCATTCCAAACTTCGACCCGCTCATTATCAGAGTACTTGGAATGATAAACTCCCATCTGAGAGCCAAATACCTGTTGGAGTCGGCTGACTATCTGGGTGGTCAGGGCTATTTCAGGAAGCAAAAGGAGAACTTGCGAACCACTTTCCATCGCTTCCCGAATCAGCTGAATGTAGATTTCGGTCTTTCCACTTCCGGTAACCCCATGAAGCAAAACCGTCTGTTTCTCCTCGAAATGCTGCTTGATTTCATCTAAAGCTTGATTTTGAGATTCAGAAAGAACTGCAGGCTCTTTTTCTGGCTCTACTTCTTCGATACGGTTAATGACTAGTTTGAATGATTCAAAAACTCCATTTTTGATCAATGTTTTGAGAGAACTTTCAGAGTCTCCCTCTTCCAAAAGTGATGACTTGGCTATTCCTTTTTCGTTCAGTTTGAGATTTTGAAAAATTGGAACATCTCTCAAATATTTTAGCAGAATAGACTCCTGCTTGGATTTGCCGGCGATGGCTTCAAATACAGCTTCCAAAGCTTTCCTGTCAGAAGCAATTTCATTCACAATCCGAACTCTCGTTTCGACTTTCGGGCTGTACTTTTCCTGTACTTTTTCAAAAATCAATACCGCTTCTTTGGCAACCAGACTTTTCAGAATTGGGTGAATTGTTTTGATGCCGAGGATTTTTTCGCAGTCCTCATAGCTGATTTCTGCTTGGTTTTCCAATGCATCTAAAATCAAATCCTCACGATCATCCATGGGATAGCTGCTATTTTCCCGATCGAAATTCGGATTTGCCTGGATTTTGGATTCACTGCTCAGGCGCAAACCCGAAGGAATCGCCGCATGCATGACTTCACCGATATGGCAGCAATAGTAGCTAGCCATCCAAACCCAAAAGCGAATTTGAATCGGATTGACCGTCGGCTGATCATCCAAAACCTCCAAAATCGGCTTGGCATCATAAGCCTGTGGAGGTTTGTTGTGAACCTTACCAATAATTCCTGTCAAGACCTTTTTTCTTCCAAATTGCACGATCACCCGGGCTCCGATTTGAATCTGGGAGGCAAGAGAAGATGGGATTTTGTAAGTGAACATCCGGGGAATAGGAACCGGCAAAATGATGTCCGCAAAGTTTTTACCGGACTCCTGGTTTCCAAATTCCTCGTCTCCAAAAAGGTTGTGCACAGATTTAACTTAAATAGGGTAATTGGCTGATGGCCTCTTTGACTGTGCCGACAGGTTTTTGACAGGCATGATCAAAGCAAACATAAATTAAGGCATTTCCATCTTGATCTGCATACTTTCCAGCCAAAAGTGGGGCAGTTTCTGTCACTTCTTCGGACCAAGCCACCACCAAGTTGGAAGGATGTGTTTTCAGAAGTTCCAAAGCCAATTTTTCTGCTCCTTTTCCTACAATCGCTATTTCAGCTGTTGGGACGATGTTTTCTAGAAGTAAAGTTGCCCAATTGCTAAGAAATCCAGGATCTTTTAAGATCAAATCCTTCATTCCGCTGATCATCTTTTTTGAAATAGACAAATAGTTCTCCTCATAAGTCAATAATGCCAAATGGTGAAGGTTTCTTGCCATCACAGAATTGGAGGCGGGAATCACATTGTCAAAAAGCTCCTTTTTGTTGGCGATCAACTTCTCTGCGTCTGGATTATTGAAAAAGAAAAAACCATCGGCTTCATCAAAGAAATGCAGCAAACAAAAGTCAGTGAGCGATTGTGCCAGTTTCAAATATTTCCCCTTCCCACTTACCTGATAGGCCATCAAAGAAGCTTTAATGACTGCAGCATAATCTTCTAAAAAGGCAGGAGTATAAGCTTGTTTGTTTTTATAAGACCTGAAGAGAACTCCATCTAGGATCATTTTCTCTTGGATAAAGTCAAGGTTATCCACAGCTAGTTGTAGTGTGGATTTGTCCTGCGTTGCTATGAAAGCTTGAATCAAGCCAGAACTCATCCAGCCGTTCCATCCAGCCAGGATTTTATCATCTTTTCCAGGGAATATTCGTTGATTTCTGATCTCAAGAAGTTTGGCTTTCAGTGGGTTGAGTCTCTCAAGAAGCTCTGATTCAGTCATGTTGAATTCCGTAGCGACCTCTTGATATGATTGGGTTTGAAAAAGGATATTGACGCCATCTTCCCAGTTGCCATGGATTTTCAGATTGTAGAGTTTGCTAATCCAAGGCATCTCATCTCCTACGATCTCTTGCAGTTCTGCATAAGTCCAAGTGTAAAATTTGCCCTCAACCCCTTCGCTGTCCGCATCTTGAGCTGCCTCAAAAGCACCTTCCGGTGTAAGCATTTCTGCTTTGAGCCATTCGATAGTTTCAGTGATTTTTTCCAAAAAAAGTGGATCCTGACTGCTTTGAAATGCCTTGGAATAGAGCTCCAGCAACTGTCCGTTGTCATAGAGCATCTTTTCGAAGTGGGGAGCAAACCATTCTCCATCTACTGAGTAGCGAGCAAATCCACCTCTCAGCTGATCGTAGATTCCACCCATTCCGATTTTCTTCAATGTGAAATAGGCTGAATCCAGCAAATCCTGATTTTTGGAAATAAAGCCATAATACAGGACAAAATTCCAGATTGCTGGCATGGGGAACTTGGGAATGCGATTCATTCCACCCCATTCTTTGTCAAATTGAGAGGCTAGTTTTGCGCTGATTTCAATCAAGTCATCTGGATCAAAATCTACATTTCCTGCCTGAATTCCATATTTTTCAATTTCAGATCGGTTCAGATTGTTTCCAAAACCTTCCGCGCTTTCCGCCAATTGATCATGATGCTTTTCAAAGGCATTGGCAATGTTGGCGAGCAAACCTTTCCATTGCTCATTTTTGAAATAAGTACCTCCATAAAATGGCTTTTGATTAGGCATCAAGAATACATTCAAAGGCCAGCCACCTTGTAAGCCCATAGCCTGAACCGCATCCATGTAGATATTGTCCAAGTCTGGCCTTTCTTCCCGATCGATTTTGATGCAGACAAAATGTGTATTCATCAAATCAGCGGTAATCTCATCCTCAAAACTTTCCCGCTCCATGACATGACACCAATGGCAGGCAGAGTAGCCAATCGAAACCAAAATCGGCTTGTTCTCAACTTCTGCTTTTTTGAGTGCTTCCGGTCCCCAAGGAAACCAATCCACAGGATTATGTGCATGCTGTAGGAGGTAAGGACTTTGGGAATTGATGAGGCGGTTCATGATCTGGAATTGAAATATTGGAAAATTAGAAAATTGAAAAATTCTGTCACCCTGAGCGGAGTCGAAGGGTGTTTTTTTCCTAAGACGGTTTTGACTGGAGGTCTTTGCTAAGAGCTTTGATCTCTTTTGAAAAATCAAATTCTTCATTCAATCGTTCCAGCTTTGCCACTAAGTTTTGCTGAAACTTTCGGTGGGAATCCGATTCTGGATTGAGTGGACGATGCGCTAGCTCAAGTTGGATTTTTGAAATTTCTGCTGCTTTTTTTTCAGTTTCAGTGTCAAAAATGGCCTTTTTCCACTTTTCCCAAATGTAATTTTCAGCCTCCTCAGTAGGATGTATCAAATCGGATTTATAGAATCTATAATCCCGCAATTCATCCATCATGATTTCATAGGCAGGAAAATAGCTCACAAAATCAAATTGCCTTTCAAGATTGCCGCAGAGCACTCTCAAGAGGCTTTTGCTGAGTTGATTTTCGGAAATTCCATCTTTGATATGTCTCACAGGGCTGACTGTCAAGATGATGTTAAGCTGAGGAAAGGCTCCGGAAATATTCTCAAATACAAGAGCCAAGTCGTTTTGCATTTCCTCGAGGGAGGAAAGCTTCTTTTCGAAAAGCTTTTGGGCTTGTTTGTGACAGTTGGCCACTCTTCCGTATCCAGGTAATTCGTATATCCAAGATGTCCCAAAGGTCAAAATCAAATGACTGCCTTTTTCCAAGTATTCTTTGGTTTGAGTCATCTTGGAAGAGTATTGCTGAGCCAAGTCTTCTTTGCTTTTTCCCTTTAGGTCCGAATGAACCCCATAGTGAAAAAAGAGTCCGTCTCTTTGCAAAATGCCATCCAGATCCATTTTGTCTTTGGAAATGGCATGATCCAATAAATCCGCCAAAATCTGAGGATGGAAGATAGTCCCAAACGGATTGACCAAGGTGTCAAACTTGGCATTTTTCATTTTTTCGCCGATCACATCTGCAAAGCAAGAGCCCATGCTGAGGATTTTGCTTTGATGCGTAATCTGAGAAGGAAGAGGAGAAATCGGGAAATCCAGTGACCATTGCATGATGTGAATTTAAGGGATTGTGGAAGCTCAAATCGAAATTTCTATTTAGTTTTTAAGAAAAATGAGAGGCTAGTGTGATTTTTTGCTTTTCCTTCAGACTAATATGTCAAAAGCTAATTCATGAAGCGAGAGGACGAATTTATTCAACTCATTCAGCAAAATCAGGGTCTGATCTTCAAAATTGCGACCATTTATACTCGTGATCGTGAGGAGCAGGAGGATCTGTGTCAGGAGATAGTCTATCAGACCTGGAAGTCTTTTGAGCAATTCAGAAATGCCTCTAAGCCGAGCACTTGGCTTTACCGTGTGGGAATGAATACTGCGATTACCAATCTCAATCGGTCCAAAAAACAGGTGACTGCAGTGCCGATGGATGGGTTGGAATTGAACCTGATGGATGAAGTCGATTCTCAAAAAGAAGAGCAGATCAAGCTAATGTATTCTGAAATCAGAAAGTTGGGTTTGCTGGATAGAGGGATTGTTTTTCTCTATTTGGAGGGGAAAAACCATGAGGAAATCGCGGAAATCGTCGGGATCAGCGTCAGCAATGTGGGAACACGGATTTCTCGCATTAAGGAAAAGCTTAGAAAAGGAGTTCAAACCTATTAATTCAACATGATCATGGAACTCGAAGAAATGAAATCCATCTGGGGCGAACTCAGTGGAAAAGTCGAAAATCAGGAAAAAATCAAGAAAGAAGAACTCATGAAAATGACGAGAGTTAGATATAAGAAAAAAATAGGAAAGATTGCCTTAGCAGAAGTTCTAGGAAGTGTGATCTGTTTTGCTTTTGCCATCTATTGGATTGTTAAATTTCCAGATTTGAAAAATCCAGTCAATCAAGTAATGATGATTTTCAACATCTTATTGGTGATTATTTTGCCAGTTTTTAGTCTGAAATCTATCTGGCAATTGAATCAACTGGATTTAGGGATCAGTCATCCTTCTGAGGTGGTCAATAAGTTTATCAGAGATAAAAAACGATTCTGGATAGTTCAGAAAGCGGGACTCTTTTTGTCTTGTATTCTTCTGATTACAATTTTGCCTCCTTTGGCAGAACTAGGAGGAAATCCTTCGGTAATGACAGAGCCTTGGTTTTGGTGGGCTTATGTGCTTTTCGGCTTCCTGTTTTTTGTGTTTTTTACTAGGATGGTAATCGGTCACTACAAAGGAACACTTAAGAAATCTGAAGATATTCTTCGGGAATTAGATTAGTAATTTGGGGGAGTCTGTTGATCAGCTCCCTTTTTTGATTTCGTTCCAAAGCTTCAGCACCTGAGTGTCTCCAAATCCATAAATGGGCAGTCGCTTATGGAATTCCCTGAAAACGGTTCCAAAGTTCTCAGTTTGAAGCTCCTGATGAATTCGTTTTAATTCTTCTTTTGGCAAACCCTCTGATTTCTCATTGGGGATCATTTGCTGCCAGGCGTTAATGGCTGGAATCAAGAAGGAGAATTTTCTTTCAAAATTTGGAGCTGATTCGAGCGCTTTTTCAGGTTCTGAGTTCTGATAAAAACCCCATAAACTTTGAAGCAGTTGGATGTCTTTTAAGTTTAATTCATTCGCATTTTCCCATTGAGAAATTAGACTTTCGCCCGTGACATGTGCAAAAGAATAGGGGGAATCACTTCCGGGCATTACCAAGAAAGCTTGATGAACGGAGGCTGGTAAAAGCGTGCAGGCTTTCCAGAAATTCACCTGACAAAAAAGGTCTTCCTCAAACCAGAAATAGACTTCTGAGTTGTCAGGAATCTCGGAGATTTTGAGAATTTCAGCTTTGGAATAGGAGTCATAATCCGCTTCTTGAAATTCCGATTCGATAAATTCCTTTCTGATTTCCCAAAAGGCCTCTTCCGAATCCGCTTTGACAGGACCATCCACCAAACACTCCCGGAAAATGATTTTTTCACCGGGGATTTCTTCAGGAAATTGGCCTGAAAGTGAGTCTCCGTTTAGGATGTGAAAAATCATTTTGTCGGATATTTCTCTTTCATGTAGATATAAGCTGTTCTGATCAATTCACGAAGAACCTTCTCATCGATATCAGCTAATTTATTTATATAGACACAGGATGCTCCTGTTTTGTATTTGCCCAGTTTAGCAAATAATTCTTCAAAACTGGTTTCCATACAGCCAAGAAGATAAAGGGATATGGCAGATTTCCTTGGAGCAAAACCAGTGATCAAAAAATCTCCTTCTCTTCCGGATTCATATTTGTAATGATATTGACCGAATCCTACAATGGATGGTCCCCACATCACGGCTTTTTCGCCTGTCTCTTCTTCCATGATTTGTTTGATGCGAAATGCATCTTCCCGTTTTTTGGGAGATTCTGTTTGATTGATAAAATCATCAACAGACGCGTCGGTTGGTTGGGTTTTGTTTTCAGCCATGATTATTCCTGATAGAGTTCTATGGGCAAATCATCCGGATCGGAGAAAAAAGTAAACTTCCTTCCTGTAAACTCATCAATTCGGATGTGTTCTACCGCTATGCCCAAGCTACGCAAATCTTTGACACTTTGCTCGATATCTTTCACACCAAATGCCAAATGGCGAAGGCCGCAAGCTTCTGGCCGCGAGATTCTTTCAGGAGGATTTGGAAATGAAAATAGCTCGATCAAGTATTCGCCATTGAGTGCAAGGTCCAATTTGAAGGAATCCCGCTCTGTTCGATAGACTTCCTGAATGATTTCCAAACCTAGAATTTCGGTATAGAATTTCTTGGATAGCTGGTAATCTGAACAAATAATCGCGATATGATGAAGAGAATTGAGATGTAGCATATTTTTATTGGAAAAAACTCCAGATCAGGTTGAAAAACAGTGGTCTGTTGACTGTGGTCTGTCGTCAAAATCTTAATCCATCAAGTGTTTTTTTAGGAAATCTGCTGTTGCTTGATCTACTCGAATCATATTTTCCCACTTCATCCAATGATGCGTATCCCCCGGAATCAAAATGGATTCGTAAGGTTTTCCCATTTCATCAAATCTTCGAATCAAATCCGTGGTTTGGCTGACCGTGACATTTCTATCGTCATCTGCATGAATGAACAGGACAGGCGATGTCCAAATTTTCAGATCAGGTATAGGGGAGGATTTCCAAGCTATTTCTTTGGCTTTTTCATAGTCAGGAGCCACCTCATAGCCTTCTGGCAGATCATATCGGCCATCCAAATCATGGACACCATGGATATCCACACCGACTTTGAAAAGTTGGGAGTCACGTGCCAATGCCAAGGCAGTCAAATAGCCTCCATAACTTCCTCCATAGATTCCGATTTTGTCTGAATTAACTTGGGCTAAGGAAGCCAAGAATTCTCCTCCGGCTTTGATGTCCTGATACTCGACCGCGCCCTGATAATAGCCATAAGCTGGTCTGTGGAATTCGTAGCCATATCCGATTCCCAAACGGTAATTAACGGAAAGAACTACAAAACCCAATTCCGCCAAATACTGATTGAGAGAATAAGTATTGGAATAATAATCCATATAGCTCCAGCCCAAAAGCATCTGTCTCTGCGGTCCGCCATGAACAAAAACAACTGCTGGTTTCTTGGCTGGTCCTCCTTCCTTTTCGAAAAGTTGTCCATAAACCGTCGTGCCATCCGGAGCCTTGAAACTCACTTGCTTTGGAGTGACTAATTGCTTTTGAGGGAAATCAGAAGGAATGATTTCTTCTTGTAAAAGTTGGGTTTCATTTGAACTTTTGACAGTGACCAAGTGAGATCTTTGAGCATCTGCTGAGAAATAAGCAAGAATTCCATTGTTTCCAACCGCGACTGGGTATGCCTCAATTCCGATTCCCGAAGTTTCCCAAGTAAGTTGTTTGGTCGCCAAATCAATACTACCGATGTGTCTTCTATCTAGGTCTTCTTTGCTTGCTCCTGTATTTGCTGAGAAAAGGACTTTTTTCTTGTCTGAACTTAACTTGATCTGCTCGACCATGTAATCACCCACAGTCAATAGTTTAGCTTCAGAGTTGTCTAAATTCAAAGAATATAGGTGTTGCCAGCCATCCTGATAAGATTCGAAAATCAGTTCCTTTTCGTTGGGATAGGAGAAAAAGAAATAGCGGTAAGATCCTCTCAGGGTTTCAGGAGATTTCCATAGCTTTTTACCTTCGCCTGAAGCTACATCAGCTATCCAGATTTCCCACGGAACATGTCTCGGTTCCAAAAGTGGGAAGGCTTCTCCCTGACCTCCTAGAGTTTTGATAAAAGCGATTTTGCTTCCGTCTGGAGACCATTTGGGCTGTGAATACCTGTGAAATGAAGGCGCAATCCAATGAATAGGAGTCTCTTGATTTTCATAGATTCCCAATAATTGATGGCCTCCTCTGCTGACTGTGAATGCCAGTTTTTTCCCATTTGGAGAAAATTCCAATGAATTAACATTTCCCTTTACCTGGAAAAGTTGGGATGGCTTTTCGATCCCTTCTAGATCAGCTTTCCAAACTTGCCCTCCTTTGAGAAATAGAAGTTGATTTTGAGGTCCAAGAGTATAATCATCTCCCTCCAAAATCGGAGTCGGATGAGGGTCATTGATCGCTATTTTCCAGATCTCTACTTTGGGAAGGGTAGGTAGGTTTTGAGCGTTGACTGTTGAGGAAGCATTTCCCCCTCCATGATCTCCACCTCTTACAAATACTAACCAATTTCCGTCCGCGGTGAATTGCAAACTACTGATTTCCTGCCCATCATCTTCGTTGAATTGAGTCATTTTGACGGGCTTGAAATCTGGGCCTTCGGCGAAATAGATATTCCGTTTTCCCTGTTCATTCATCGCCCAAGCTATTTTTTCACCGGCTGGAGAACTGGTAAGCTCGGAGGGAAAAGAGAATTTTCCCACTTGCTCCATGGTGAATCGTTGAGCCAATGAAGCCATAGAAAAGAATAGGAGGAGTAGGAGGAGTGAGCTGAGCTTTTTCATCAATTAATAGCTGTCATGAATTTGATAAAGTGCCTTTTGTAATTCGGTTTTCAATTCGCTGGATGGAATAACGTAATTGTTGAAAATGCAGGAAAAGTGAAGGATTTTTCCTGATTTGGTGATTAGATAACCACTTAATGCATTGGTCATGCTTAGTGTTCCCGTTTTTGCATAGATATAGGGTTCCTGGCCTTCATCGGCTGGATACCAACTTCGGATCGTACCGGATTCTCCACCTGCCGGAAAATAGGCTTTGATTTTTTCTAATGGAACCTCCGCTCTGATCTTACCCAAAAGTGCAATGATAGAACGCGGCGTAAACATATTTCTAGATGATAAACCCGAGCCATCATACCAAATCGGTTCGTCAGGAAGATCTTTCAACAAGTTTTCTTTTGCGTAGGCAATTGCGTCTCTTGTACTTTGTTTATTGTTCAGCTGATCAGACACCAAAAGCATCAATTGCTCGGCCAGGAAGTTGTCAGAGATTTTCATCATCTGAGCATAAATGCTGTCTGCGGGAGCCGTTTGAAGCTTTTTTGGATCCATTTCCAGATAAGAGGAATTATTAATCAAATTGATTTTTTTACCGCTTTCTTCAGAAAGAAACTGAGCTGCCAATTCCGCTGAGGTGATAAAAGGAATGTCTGTTTCAAACTCTTTGGTATAAGCTTCTGTAGGGATTTGGAAAGTGAAATCATTCGTAAGATGCTCTCTTCGAAATCGGTATCCGTTCCAGTTTTCAGTAGCTTTTCCTTCTACCTTCGAAATGAATTGTTCCGGAATTACTCGGAATTTACTTTCACCTTCTTCTTGCTGGAATCGAACGATATTTCCATAAATCGGCAAAGCTGATCTTTCTGTGGCATAGTAGGCATTGTACCAATCCCAAGACCAACCGGGACCAAATGCATCCACTTGATCAAAATTATCCAGCATATACAATTGTTTGTCAGACTTTTTTAGGAAGTCTATGGCCACATCGTTTTTCAGGTCTGGATGTAGCAAACTGGGGTCGCCTGTGCCCCAGAAAATCAAGGAATCACCTCGCTCGAGATAGTTTAGGCCATTGACCAATTCATCTCCCAAGACGGTGTAGGAAGTGTAAAAAGTAAAAAGTTTGGTATTGGATGCAGGGATGAAATATTTATCCGAATTGATATCCACCAAGACTTTGTCTTTGTCTGGATCCAAAAGCATAAAACCCAAATGGCCTTTGTCGAAGACATCAGATTTGGTGAAAGACTTATTGATTTTTTGAACGGTACAGGAGCTGGCCAATACCGCTAGGGCGAGTAAAACTTTTTTCATACTGTGAAAATAAAAAAGTCTCCTGCACTAATACAGGAGACTTTGATGTAGTGTTAGAATTTATTGATCCCACCAGATTCTGTCTAGTAGAGTCACGGAAGGCACGTTGTTTCCGTTTCGGCTGACTTCACTGGCAGGGTAGGCCAACCTTCTGATGTATTGGTTGTTCAAATCGGGATTCAAGTTTGCAGGCAAATCCATGTCTTTGTATGCATAGTCAAATCTTCTGGCATCATTCCAAGTCTCTGGATGTAAAAACATCGCTACCCACTTTTCTTTCATGATCAGGTCAAGAGTCAAAGCGTCTGCACCAACACTGACACTTGCATCAGCAAGATAGGCGGCTTTATCTTCATCAGAAACTCCCAACATATCCATGTGAGCCTCAATTCCGGCTAAATATGCAGCATAGGCTCTATCCTTATCTGCGTCTAAAGCAGCTTCCGCTTCGATAAACTTCAATTCTGCGAAGGTTGCGATCAACAAAGGAGAAAGCGTAGAAGTATAGTATTGGCCTGGGACCAGTGTAGATCTGGCACCTTGCTCTGGAGCATCTCCACGTCCAGCTCCATTCACAGTTCCGATAAATTCGCCATCGTCAGTTGTACCAATCATCAAAGGAAGTCTAGGGTCGACAGTAGGATAGGTAGTGCCGTCCAAAGCCTGCACAAACTGCTCTGAAATCCAACCTCCTAAGAGTAGATTTTCATTGTTGATTGCTACTTGGGCCCAAGGATTGAATCGTTGCTCAAAGAACACTACTTGCGCATCATCGTCATTGGAAGTAAACCCAGCATCTATTGCAGAAAGAATTTCGCTCGCATTGTAAGCACTTGACCCTTTCGTGTGGAGTAAGAACCTTGCTTTAAGAGAATTTCCAAACTTAATCCATGAAGCTACGTCGCCTCCATATATGAAGTCATCAGCTCCCATAGAAATAGCGGTGCTTCCTTGAAGGTTCGCAATGCCTTCGTCAAGCATGGTCAATATTTGAGAATAAAGCACCTCGTCGCTATCATATGCAGGTGTTACAGTCTCAAAGTTGAAGCTTTCAGAGAATGGAACATCCCCAAAGAAATCAACAGTCATTCCCAAGTTTAGGGCCATCAGGATTTGCGCCGCACCTTTGTAATGACTGGCATCCTGCTCTTCACTTTTCTTGATGATTACGTCCAGATCAGTCATTACATTATAAAGACTGAACCAAGTGCTACTGAAATCAGTCGGGTCCATTATGTCAGAAGAACTACTTGGATTCGGAGAAGCCAGGTATTGAACGTAATTACTGATAGCACTCCCTCCTCTATAGACATTGAGAGAAGTTTCATAGGTACTATTGGTCAACAATCCGGTAATGGGTGCATCTTCCGGGTTGTTGGGGTTTTCATTGACATCCAAAAAGGAGTCGCATGCAGAAGTCATCAGCATCACCGATGCTCCCAATATTGCCGTTAATTTATTTCTATATTTCATCGTTTTCGTGCTTTAAGGTTTACAGTCCCAAGTTCAAAGTGAAGAATACGCTTTGTACGCCTGGGAAGCCCAGACCGGTAAATCCTACGGCATTTCCACCAGCACCGGCAGAGAATGATTCAGGATCAAATCCATCCCAAGGAGTGTAAAGGATGATATTGTTGGCAGCGACAGATAGTCTTGCAGTTCGGAAAGGTGTTCTTTCCAGTACATTTGGCTGAAGATTGTAAGCAAGTGTTACATTTCTCAACTTGATATAGCTAGCGTCATTGACGAAGTTTTCAGAAATGGCTCGGTAAGCATTTCTCCAATATCCAGCGCCATAATCTACGCCGTCAGGTCCAACTCCTTGGCCCAGCCAAACTTCTTTGGTGTTTTCAGACCCATCTGCCAAGACACCAGGAAATACGACGGTATCGTTTCTTCTTTCTGAATCTTTCTGTTTACCAAATGCTGCTAGGAAGTTTCCGAACTGATTATACTGTTGCAGACCAGCTCTGAAATCAACCAAGAAGGAGAATTCGAATCCTTTATAAGAAAATTCATTTCTCAAGCCGCCGAAGAATTTTGGAACTGCATTCCCGAGGATCAATTGATCACCGGTTCTCACAGGGAATCCGTTTGCTCCAATCAACATCGGTAGATCACGGTCCAACTCAGTGGCTCCTTCTGGGGCATCCGGTCTTACATAGCTTGATCCGTAGATGTTGCCATAGGCTTCACCTTCTTTCAAGATCATAGTTACTGTACTGCCCACATATCCGAATTGAGATCCGACTACAATTTGATCGATTCCTTCACGGATAGCTTTGATTTCATTTTTATTGGTCGTCAAGTTTGCTGTCACATCCCAACGGAAGTCACCGCTTTCAATAGGAGTTCCTCCCAATACGATTTCCCATCCTCTGTTTTCGATTTCACCGGCATTGGTGATATAGGAAGAAAATCCTGTTGCATCAGAGATAGGAACAGGGATGATTTGATCCACAGCATTGGACTTGTAGTATGTTACATCCAAATTCGCCTTGTTGTTGAAGAAGGCCAACTGGGTACCAAATTCGATGGAAGTGGTCAATTCAGGCTTCAATTCTGGATCTCCGAAAGTGGAATTTCTTGAGAAACCTACTTGTCCATTTAAAGGGAAGACACTTGGAGAAACGAAGGTAGCTCCCAAGATGTGGGGGTTGGTATCTTTCCCTACTTGAGCCCAAGATGCTCTCAACTTACCAAACGTAATCCAAGAAGGAAGATCAAAGTTTTCGCTGAAGACATATCCCAAGTTTACAGAAGGATAGAAGAAAGAATTGTTTGATTTAGGCAGTGTGGAGGAAATGTCATTTCTACCTGTTACGTTTAGAAACAAGAAGTTTTTGTAGTCTACCATCAGATCACCATAGAAACCAACCAGTCTACGGATGCTTTTGCCTTGGCTTGCAAATACCTGAGTGGTGTTATTTACATTATAAAACCCTGGGATTACGAAGTTGCTTCCTGAAAGCGAAACTCTGTCGTACTTTCTTTCAAAAACATCATTCCCAAGTCTCAATGTAGTGTTCCAGTCTGAATTCCATTGCTTCTTTAAAGTCACGTAGAAGTTGGAAGTAAGGTCTCTAGATACAATTCTGGTTTCCTCAATAAAACCTGTAGAGCTTAGGGCAACTTCACCATCGATGCCTGTAGGACCTGGAGTGATTTCTTCTCTGGAATCGGTGTAGTTGTCAATTCCGACTCTGTAAGACAAAGTCATCCAATCCGTTGGACTGTAGTTGAAGTTCATATTACCAATTACACGATTCACATCATCTTTATAGGTTGCAAATCTTGCGTCATAAATTGGATTGGTGTTTCCGTACGTTTTCATAGTTCCGTCAGGATTGATGTAATCTCTGACATCGGTGGATTCTGACCAATACATCATTCTTTCCAAGAATCTGTCGTGAGGAACACGGTTACCGCCAGAATTGGTGTAATTCATGGATCCTGAGAAGTTGAATTTCTCACTTACTTTGACCGTTCCAGAAAACTTTGCACTTGTTCTATCCCAGGTAGAGAAAGGAATAATTCCTTTTTGGTCAAGTCTTCCTAATGAAGCATAGAATGTAGCTGATTCATTACCACCTGATACACTCAGGGAGTTGTCCACTTGTAGTCCGGTGTCGAATGCTCGGTTCCAATTGTCCTGATAGACATAATTAGGGTCGTTTTCCTCAGCAAAACTTGCTCCCCAAGAAGGCCAAAAGCTTGAATCATCTCTTACTCCGCTGAATCCTTGACCATATTTATCCTGTAATTCTGGCATTTTCACAAGATTGTCTAGACCTACAGAGGAGTTGAAGTTTACTCTTACCTGACCAGCTTTCCCTTTTTTGGTAGTGATGATTACTGCTCCGTTTGCAGCTCTTACACCATAAAGAGCAGTTGCTGCAGCCCCTTTCAATACGGACATCGATTCGATATCATTTGGGTTGATATCTGCAATTCTATTTGACATGCCTCGAGGAGTTCCTGAAGCTTCCACTGTTGAGTTGTCAACGGGTACACCATCTACCACAAATAGCGGCTGGTTGTCAGCTGAAGGATCCAATGAGTTGATCCCTCGGATGATGATTCTGGCTGATTGTCCTGGAGCTCCACCTGAATTGGTTACCTGAACACCCGCAACCTGTCCTTGTAGCGCATTGACGACATTGGGTTGTCGAGTTTTGGTGATTTCATTGGCATCGATGCTTTGTGCAGCATAGCCAAGCGCTTTTTTCTCTTGGGAAATACCAAAAGCCGTGACGATAAATTCATCTAGCTCAGATTCTTCGACACTCAAGACGACATTCAACTGAGTAGATGAGCCGACTGATACCTCCTTGGTCGAATATCCAATAAAGGAATAGACCAGAACTGCATTTGGACCAGGGACAGAGATGGAATAGTTGCCATCGATATCAGAGACAGTCCCCGTTGACGTGCCTTTGATAATGATACTGACTCCAGGTAGACCCGATCCGTCTTCCTGAGCCGTTACTTTTCCAGATACATTCTGCTGGGCATACAGTGGGATGTATGCCATCAAACCTATCAGGAAAAGCAGCATTGTTTTGTAGCTGTTTTTCATAAGAGTTGAGTTTATAGGTACTAAAATTTGAATTCTTCGAAGGTCAATTGCATTTTTTTTCTGTTTTTGATTCTGATAGAATTAGTTTCAAAAACATTTCCAGCATCTAAATGCAATTGAAAATGGCATTTTTGAGATCGTAATCAGGAAAACGTGCTCAATTTCTCACCATAAATACAGCTCTGTTTGACTTTTTTTATAAAACAGAATGCTATTTGAGCTTAATTTAAAAAGATTGATGCAGTAAATTCAAGTCCTTACTCATCTTTTTTATAAAAGGAGGCTGAAAAATTAAGTCTGCCAAATAATATTCTTATTTGCAGTTTTATGCAATAATTTATTTAGGATCTTTGCAATAAGCTGATAATCTGTATAAAAAAAGAAAGACTGCCATTTGAGGCAGTCTTTCATAGCAAAGGCTTCTTAATTACCGTGTGATCCTTTTGGTTTCGGTTACGATTTTCTTTCCGCCTTCATACTTGATTTCTTTTTTGACCTCTATGCGTTGTGCCATTGCGGAGCTATGAGGTTTTTCACTGATGTGGGGGGCAATAATCAAGGCTACGATAGACATGAGCTTGATCAGGATATTCATCGAGGGGCCAGAGGTGTCTTTGAATGGATCTCCCACTGTGTCCCCTGTTACGGAGGCTTTGTGAGGCTCAGACTTTTTGTAAAAAGTCTCTCCATCTATATCAACCCCTTTTTCGAATGATTTTTTTGCATTGTCCCAGGCACCTCCGGCATTGGACTGAAACATCCCCATGAGGACACCTGACACAGTCACACCTGCCAACAATCCCCCTAATACTTCTGGGCCGAAAGCAAAACCGACCAGCAAAGGTGTGATCAGCGCAATCGCTCCGGGAGCAATCATTTCTCTAATAGAAGCTTGGGTGGATATTTGGACGCATTTGTCATACTCTGGCTTGGATTTGTATTCCATGATTCCGGGAATTTCTCGGAATTGTCTCCTTACTTCATTCACCATGTCCATTGCTGCTCTTCCTACTGCGGCAATTGCCAGGGAGGAGAATATAAACGGAATCATACCTCCCACAAACAATCCGGCTAGAACGGGAGCTTTATAGATATCGATCGCATCGATTCCGGCTATTCCTACAAAAGCAGCGAAAAGTGCCAAGGAGGTGAGGGCTGCAGAAGCTATAGCAAACCCTTTGCCTGTGGCAGCAGTAGTGTTGCCGACAGCGTCCAAGATGTCTGTTCTTCCTCTAACTTCTTCAGGTAGCTGACTCATCTCTGCTATTCCACCGGCATTGTCTGCGATAGGACCAAAAGCATCGATGGCTAGCTGCATGGCGGTAGTAGCCATCATCCCAGCCGCTGCGATAGCCACTCCGTAGAGCCCGGCAAATTCATAAGCTCCATATATCCCGCCTGCCAATACCAAAATGGGAAGCACGGTAGATTCCATCCCAACAGAAAGCCCGCCTATAATGTTGGTCGCATGACCTGTGGCGGACTGTTTGACGATGGACGAAACAGGACGCTTGCCCATGGCGGTGTAATATTCTGTGATGATCGACATGAGCGTCCCGACTACCAGTCCCAAGATAATAGCGTAAAACACGTCCATGTTCGTAAAAGTATATCCTCTGATTTCGAGATTTTCTGGGAGCATGTGTTTTACTACAAAAAAAGAGGCAATACCTGTGAAAATGATCGAAGACCAGTTGCCCATATTCAGGGCTTTTTGAACATCTCCTCTTTCATCCTTCACCTGCACAAATGCCATTCCCATAATTGAGAATACAATGCCGAGACCTGCCAAGACCATGGGAAGTAAAATAGGGGCAATACCTCCAAAGTTGTCATTGGAGATGATCTCTCTTCCCAGTACCATGGTGGCTAGGATTGTGGCTACATAAGATCCGAATAAGTCAGCTCCCATGCCTGCGACATCGCCTACATTGTCTCCTACATTATCAGCGATGGTCGCTGGATTTCTTACATCATCTTCCGGAATTCCAGCTTCTACTTTTCCGACCAGATCGGCTCCCACATCTGCTGCTTTGGTATAGATCCCTCCGCCAACACGTGCAAAAAGAGCGATGGACTCAGCTCCCAACGAAAAGCCCGCCAAAACCTCCAGCGCTTTCTCCATTTCCAGACCATTGACACCAGCGCCAACACTTACCACATACATTTGATAAAATAGAATAAATAGCGCTCCCAGACCTAGTACCGCAAGTCCGGCCACTCCTAGTCCCATGACAGATCCTCCTGTGAAAGAAACTTTGAGAGCTTGCTTGAGGCTAGTTCGCGCCGCTTGGGTAGTTCTGATGTTTGCTTTGGTAGCGATATTCATCCCGATATAGCCTGCAAAGGCCGAGAAGAAAGCACCGATCAAAAAAGATCCGGCAATGATGGGACTGGAAGTCTCCACTGTGGTACCGGACCAAGCCAATAGGATACTGGCAATAATCGCAAAATAGATCAAAACCTTCCATTCCGCCTTGAGAAATGCCATGGCGCCATTGGCTATGTGAGTTGCCAATTCTACCATGTTTTTGTCCCCGGTTTCTTGCTTGCTGACCCAGGCTGATTTGATCGCCATGACGACCAAACCTAAAATCCCGAGTGCCGGGACCAGATAAATCACCGCTTGTTCCATAAAATTTGCTTCGCTGTTATTTTGGTTAATTATTAATTGAGTAAATATATAATTTCTAATAAACCTGCCAAGTCGAAATAATTTTAGGTAAAAGCCTAAGTGTTGCGGTGTTATCTAGTTTATTTTCAATGATTGTCCTAATAATTTATGTCGAGAAGTGTTTTGAGGCGTTTTTGATGTGGAAATTGTAATTCACTAATAATCAGTATTTCTGTGAATTCGTGTAAAAATCAGTAGCCTAGTCCTTCCCAGTATTTTTTGATACCCGTAGGAGGGGAGTAAGGTGCTTCAGAATTGAAATGATTCCAAACCAACGAAGATAGCTTTCTGGTAAGTACCCATGCTTCATTTTGGTACGTCCAGCTTTGGTCTTCATTTTCATCAGTAAACAAAGCAAAGACGTAGTCCCCATGGTGACCATTTACAAGCATCACTTCCGATCGGGATGCATTGACCATGCCCTGCTTGCTGGCTACATTGATGCCAGGAGGGATCTGACTGGCTGCATAGTCGTTGTAAAATGTATTCGATAGCAGACGGTACATCATTTCGGAAGCGGACTCCGATACCAATTCCTTGCGGTAGATTTTTGTAAGGATGGATGCCATTTCACGGGGAGTAGTCTGACCCCAGCCGAATCGTTCCCAGTCCTTTTCTCTCCCAGGAGTACGGCTATTGACCCGGGTATGCTGATATCCCAGTGTATTGAGAAGTTCATTGATGGTAGATCCACCTCCTGCAAGTGATTGGTTCCAAAGCGATGTCGTGTTGTCCGAATAGCTCAGCATCAAAGCCAGCAGGGTTCGCAGATCTGTCTGTACCGAGTCTTGGTAGTGCTGCATCAGGCCCGAACCCCCGTATCGGATGCTATCTCGATAGATGAGAGGCTGATGAAATTGAAGATCTCCTTTTTCAATTTTGTCAAAAATTCCCAGCATTATTGGGATTTTTACAATACTGGCGGTCGAAAAAATACTGTCAGCTTGATAGGTAAATTCTTCTCCAGACTTCAAATTGAGAATATAGAGGCCTGCTTTTCCATGGAATTGTTCCAATAGCGGTTGGATCTTTTCCTGTAAGGGATTCTGTTTTTGAGCCATGCAGGGAGAGGTCATAATCCAGCAGAAGCTTAAAAAAGCAAAAAATGATAGGGCTAATGGTTTGATGTTCATGAGAAGGGGATTAACAGAAAACTGTAAATTTGGGATGTTTGATTAATTGGGGAATTTATGGATTTAGAAGATTTTAAAAAATTGAAGGCACCTTTGGACACATTCTCTGCGGAGCAAAAGGCTTTGTGGTTTGATGTGAAAGGAGACTGGGATCAGGCGCATGATCAAGTGGATCAATTGGGTGGCAAATCGGCAGCTAGAATTCATGCGTATTTGCATCGCAAGGAAGGAGATATCTGGAATGCGGATTATTGGTACAGGAGAGCAGGAGAGAGTAGACCCTCTAGTTCATTGGAGGACGAATGGGAAGAGCTGTTCCAGCGCTATATGCTCTAGGAGGAATACAAGGGTATCTAAGTT
This sequence comes from Algoriphagus vanfongensis DSM 17529, assembly GCF_000429465.1. Lineage (GTDB taxonomy): Bacteria > Bacteroidota > Bacteroidia > Cytophagales > Cyclobacteriaceae > Algoriphagus > Algoriphagus vanfongensis. The sequence goes on from NZ_AUBX01000018.1 coordinate 130,603, forward strand.
TTGAACTATTAATTTTTTGAGTGAACTGAAAAATACCCAGTTCCGGGTATTTTCTTCTATTCACTAAGCATGTAATTTTGAAGAACAAGCCTAACTTTTAAGCCTATGAAATTCTTTTACCTTTCATCTACTCCCAATCCGGAGGGAAAGTTTGAGATCCACGATAGAGAGTGCAGAGCCATCCCGGGATCCTTAGATCGTGATTACCTTGGGCCTTTCAATAATGGTCCAGAAGCCATGAGAAAGGCTGTCAGCATCAATCCTGAAGCATGTCTTTGCGAGGATTGCTGCAATACTCCTTTTCATCCAATTAATTTCAGAAATAGGAATTCTGAAGGAATTTAACTTGGCTTTTTATCGAGAAAGGAAATTCTTATACTTTTAAGGATTCGATACCATCCTTTTCATATGAATTTCTCAAAAATTGCCTTAAGTATTTCGGTATGTTTCATTTTTGCACGCTGCGCTTCTCCTGAGGAAAAAGTAGAAACGCCTAATTTCCTTTTCATAGTGGTGGATGATTTGGGTTTCTCAGATCTTGGAGTCAATGGCAGTACCTATTATGAAACCCCTCATATCGATCAACTGGCTAGAATGGGGGTGAATTTCACGAGAGGGTATGCAGCTTCTGCTGTCTGTTCGCCTTCTCGAGCCAGCTTATTGACAGGGAAATTTACAGCATCTCATCAGATCACAGACTATATTGGAGCCCCTGAGGGAGAGGATTGGAGGAAGTTTAACAGGTTTACCCCCTTGCTTCCGGCAAGCTATTCTCATTTTTTGCCTCATGAATTTGTCACTTTTCCAGAGGCCTTGAAGTCTAAAGGCTATCAAACTTTTTTTGCGGGTAAGTGGCATTTGGGAGGCGAGGAAAACTCTTCACTCCCAACGGATCATGGGTTTGACATCAATCAGGGAGGTTTTCACGCAGGAGGTCCATATACAGGGGGGTATTTTTCTCCTTTCAACAATCCTTACTTAGAAGATTTGGAAGAAGAAAAAGGTATGTCACTTTCCATGAAGCTAGCAAAGGAAACCAAGCAGTTTATAGTTGAAAACAAGGAGAAACCTTTTTTGGCTTATTTGGCATTTTATGCCGTACATGCACCGATCCAAACTACCCAGGAAAAATGGCAAAAGTATCGGGATAAGGCAGAAGAAATGGGGATTCAAGAGGAGGGGTTTGAGATGGAGCGAATACTTCCAATTCGCAAATATCAAGACAATCCGGTGTATGCAGGACTCTTAGAGCAAGTAGATGAAGCTGTGGGCTCAGTGATGCAGACACTTAAAGATCAAGGTCTGAATAAGAATACCGTAGTGGTATTTACTTCTGACAATGGCGGTGTGGCTTCAGGGGATAATTATTCGACCAATAGCCTTTCGCTAAGAGGAGGCAAGGGCTATCAATGGGAAGGTGGGGTCAAAGTACCTTATATGGTCTATGTGCCCTGGATGAAGCAAATGGGAAAAACTGTAGATATACCTGTCTCTGGTGTAGATTTTTTTCCTACAATTTTGGAGCTGGCGGGAGTGGAAGCACAGCAGGAAGGCAGGATGGATGGGCAGAGTCTTGTGCCACTACTGGAAGGAGAAAAATCTCAGGAGAGATCTTTGTTTTGGCATTATCCACACTATGGCAACCAAGGTGGCGAGCCTAACTCTATGGTGCTGAAAGGAAATATGAAGCTGATTCATTATTGGGAGGATGAGCGAGATGAACTATACGATCTTTCTAAAGATCCTGGGGAGAAATACGATCTTTCACAAGAATTTCCCAAGCAGGTGGAAGAAATGAGGGGTCAGTTGCAGGCATGGTTGGATGAGACAGGCGCTGCGAAAGCGGTACAAGACCCATTGTTTGATGGTGATTCTTTAGCATGGAAGCTGGAGCAAAACAGGACAGTGCTATTGCCTCGGCTGGAAAAACAAAGAAGGGAGATGCTGGATAAAAACTGGCAGCCTAATGCTGACTGGTGGGGAAGCCAAAAATGATATTGAATAGAGCGTTAGTAAAAAAATAAGAAAACTGTAAATTCGCTTTCGGATTTCGGGGTGTGGCGCAGTCCGGTTAGCGTACACGTCTGGGGGGCGTGTGGTCGCAGGTTCAAATCCTGTCACCCCGACTTGATAAACAAGGAGTTGCGAAAGGTAAAATCGTATCTCCTTTTTTTGTGCAAAAAAAGTGTTTGTTATTACATTTTTAGGGAAACCAGGCCTAATAAATGAACCTTGAATACTCATGAAAGAAAAATTAGAAGCTGAACTCCGAAAGTTTGAGGGTTTTTCAAAAGATGAAATTGCCAAGGGTTTAGATTTTTTTGAGCATAAAAGCTTTAGAAAAGATGATTTGCTCATAGAAGCTGGAAAAACCTGTGACTGGATAGCCTTTGTTTGTTCCGGGATCGTGAGAAACTATTGTATTTCCAGCAAATGGGATGAGGTGACTTACTGCCTGACTTTCCCAAACAAGTTTATTACTGCATATTCTTCGTTTATTTCAAAAGTGGAAACGATGGAAAATATTCATGCCATTACTGATCTTGAAGTATTGATGATCGGTCGAAAGGGCTTTACTGAATTAGTCAATTCAAGCGAAAATTGGTTGAGATTTTCCAAGCATTTTTCGGAGCAGTCATACCTCTTGATGGAGGAACGCTTATTGGCACTGCAAATGGAAACTGCCGAAAACAGATACAGAAAGCTAATGGCGAATTACCCAGAATTCCTCCAAAACATTCCACTCAAGTATATCTCATCCTACTTGGGGATTACAGACCGGCACTTAAGTCGGCTCCGTAAAATGACTACGGAATAGGACATTTGTCCTTTTTGAAAGTTTAGCACATCTCTACTTTTGGGTCATTCAAAATAAGTGACATGACCAAAGCTGAAATTTTAATCGTCAATGGACACCCGGATAAGGAAAGCTATAATGCGGCACTTTCCGAAGCTTACAGGCAAGGTGCAGAACAATCAAATGCCAATGTATCAGTGATCCACTTACGGGATTTGGATTTCAATCTAAATCTTGAATTTGGATATAGAAAAAGGTCTGATTTGGAACCTGATCTTGTAACGGCCATAGAACAGGTGAAAAGGGCGAATCATATCGTTTGGGTGTTTCCAATGTGGTGGTATGGTTATCCTGCACTCATGAAGGGGTTTGTTGAAAGAACATTTCTTCCAGGGATATTTTTTGAATTTGAAAAAGGAAAGTCATTACCTAAAAAACTATTGAAAGGAAAAACAGCGAGAATTATAGTGACAGCTGATACTCCAAAATGGTATGACACACTTTTTATGAGAAGTCCAGCAATTAACCAGTTCAGAAAAGGGACATTACAATTTTGTGGAATCAACCCTGTCAAAGTAAGCTATATCGGACCTATTAAAAGCTCTTCAGATGAGTTTCGAGCTAAGTGGCTATCCAGAGTACATAGGTTAGGAATGTCAAATAAATGAGGTGGGCCGGGGTTTGAGTTTTAAAGTACTTCTTGTGGAATTTAAAATAGCAATACTTGATTCAAACCATGAACAAGCAAAGGAATTGCTTCGCAGGAATACCTCTATAGTAGGCTTTCATGTCGCGTTTATCCGTTGCTTGAAAGTTGGAATGAAGTCTTTTTGACCCAGATTAGTGACTTGATTGTTCTTGTTCTCGATGATTACTTGGTGGGATGAGAATGGAGGATTAGCTCTTTCAGCTTTTGAAGTTGGTGGTCTTCTGTCCCGAATACCTGGTCTAGACTTCTTGGGATCTCTAAATCGGGCTTGGTGCCGATTCCATCCAGAATAGATCCATCTTTTTGGAAGGATACCATTGTGCTGAGTTTGATTCGAAGTTGGGAATGAGGGAGTTCGAACCGCATGCTATTGCCACTGGAACCATCTGTAGTCTGGCCCACTATAGTCACATTGGGTAGGTTTTTTAGCGTAGATACGAGTACGGATGCAGCGCTAAAGGTCCTTTCATTGGCTAGAATGTAGACGGGACGGTTATAGTAGTACTTGTTTTGCGAAAGCTTATAGCCATTGAAGAGGTAATAATAATAGTCGCTATACCTAACTTCATCCAGTCGATACATGGGGCGAAAGGTGTGCATGAATTTATCCACTTCTTTTTTCTCCAGACTGTCCAATTCACCTCTCGAGACTAGATACCGACCATGGAGACTTTCTACTTGCTCTGAGTTCAAAACGCCATCTGTTCTTTGTTTGGCAATATTTACTACATAGATAGAGTCTGGATGGATCAGGTATCCGGCTAATTCCTGAATAAGGTCACGAGTACCGCCTCCGTTATTTCTTACATCGATGATCAGCGCCTTACTATCTTTGATATTCTTCATAAAATCATTGAGATAAGTGAAAAATAGAGGGCTGTCTTCTTTGCTGAGCATTTCTGTCAATTGAATATAAGCAATGTCTCTATCCAGTTTGAAAAAGTCATGCACAATAGCTGGGTTTGCATAGTCTTCTTCTGAGAGGAAAAAGTGACCGTCTCCGAATCGCTCATCCCAGAGATATGCCTTTCCTTTGGTGTCTGCTAGCGTGACTTCGATGGTTTTCTCTAGTCCGTTTTCGTTTTCTACAGTTACCTGAATAGGATTAGGCACTTTCCGGCCCATTTTGAAAAAGACTGTTTCTATATCTCTAAGTTCTCTTAATGCCCGCAGCCGATAAGATGATTTGGGAGCAAGAATTTCCTCAGGTAGGACTTGGGGTAAGAGTTCTTCCAGCTCGATATGGTGGATAGCCTTGAGGTATGGGTAACTTTCATCCCATGGAAGATACATTTTGGAATCTTTGTTGTATTGAAGAACAAGTACTTTTTCACCAAAAGGGGCAAAAGTAAATGGGAAATAAAGAGATTCAGGCAGGTCGTAACCTCTTACACTGGCATGCCTGTCGCCTATTTTACCTATTGTTTTGGCCAGAAACAGTCCAAAATCCTCTGGCGCAATACCCAGGCTAGAGGTCTGGTCAAGAAAATTTTCAAAATCCTTTTGGTAGTCATACCCATTGAGTCCTTGATAGGAAGAGTGCTTTTGCAGTAGATCGTCCAAAAAGCTGAGGTCATTTTTCAGTTCTTCTTGAGTCAGTAGCTGGGCATGGGCTACATGTGCTATTGGAGAGGTGAAAAGGAAAAAGAAAAGTAGAATTCGGGGATATTTCATGGTGAGATCAGCTATGTGGTAAGACCAAGATTAGACATGAAACATGCGCTGATCAACTAACTGGGATGAATAGCCAAATGAGTGGGATGGAATTACTGCTTGTATTCAGATATGTGCTGTATCCTATTAGAGGATGAATAATAGACTTTCGGATAGTGATTACCAAGCTTCTGAATTCCTCGCCATTTTGTCTCTGATGCTTTGGGTAACCAGAATTCTCTAGCATAAAACCATTGTTTATCCCCGAAGGTCGATTCAGTTACTTTTTGTGCTTTGGTCTGCTTCAGCCTGGCATCGGAAGTTTTAGGTTATCACAGTTGTTTATTCTTTATTCCTAAGGTCAAAAATCCATTTTTAGACTTTCAAAAAAACAAGTGATCATTTACCTGTTGTAGGGGTATTCATTGATCCAATGAAAGCCTCGTTTAACCAATTCATAACTGGATTTTATTTTTCTGTTTGCAGTTGCTTTTACTTGATCGTCGTCGATGAGAAGTTGGATTTCATAATGATTTCCAGCGTTTTCCTTGATTCTGAGTTCATATGGCTTGGTCTCATCTTGTTGATTTTTGATCACCAGCACTCCTTCCTCCTTGATTTCCTGGATATTCCAGAATTCCCTTGGGCCATTCTCTGATTGTAAAACCAGCATATTCTTTTCCAAAATCATCTTGTTCCACGGATGCTTTGGGTCTATTTCAGTGAAGGTATATAGCCCCTCCCAAGTGTTTTCCATTGTTCTGAATTTCTGACTTTGCAGATGCGAGACAATCATCGTCAATGGGATAAAGCCGGCCAAATACAGCACGACTATCAAGCGGATTAGTTTATACCTCGTTTGTGTGAAGCGAGGTTTTATTTCACCCAAGGTGCTTTCTCGATGTAGGATGAAAAATTCAAAAATAGGCTTGATTTTAGGAGCTAGGATCAAAATGGAAAAGAGCAAGAGATGGGATGAAAATAACTTGACGGGGACATCAAATGAAAAATTTACCAAGACGATATTTAAACAAACACTGATGGAAATCAAGGCTCCAAGAATTGACGTTCTACGAAAGAGTAGCAGCATGCCCGCTGCCACTTCCGACAAACCCATGAAGATTTTGTAGGTGTCAGAATAGCCGAAAAAACGCCAAGCCAAACCCATAGGAGAGATATTTCCAACGAGTGTTTCCATGCCATAGAAAGAGGGACCTGGAAACTGTCCTTCCAAAAACTTGGCGATGCCATAAGATATCAAAGTCAATCCTACATAATACCTGGCATAGACCAGCATCCATTGAAAGAAGGCCATTGCATTTGAACGAAATCTTTTGATAAGGCTAAGAGGGAAGGCAAGTGAAAAAGAAAGGCTGAGTAGTGCGGGAATCCGCACATAGTCATAGGTAGTATCACCACTTCCGGTTCTCTGGATTTTCTCAAAACTGCCTACTCCTAAGATATCATGTCCGAAAAACAGTACGTACTTTTCCTGTAAGGCCATGGCATATTTGGAGAATAACTCATGCGAGTAAGGAATGTGGTTTAATGGGAAAGGGAAGGCATATAAGAGGATATAGATGCCTAAAGAAAATAGGATCAATCGCTTGATCGGAGCAGCGTTTCTCATGGTCGAATAGAAAAATTAAAAAATCTAATATAGGCCTTGAGTTAAAATTCGAAGATTAATTATAATTTTTTAAGGTTTTAGAATGCCTTAAGTGATCCTAAAGAATCTTGTTTTTGCTGCTTTACTGAAGGTGAAGCCTGCCGCTAAGCTTTTGTCGTACGATGAATCATTTCGAGGAAAGGGGGGCAATCGGTGATTTGATTTTGAACTAATTTCTCTAAAAGATGAACAATTCTCTAAGATTTTGAATTACAATGATTGATATTAACCCGGACATATGAGGATGAGTTTGGAGAGATTGGTTTTAAACTCAGAATTAATTAGATACATTTGATTTTCATATCCTTAAAAGATGAACCTGTCACCCTAAGCAAAATCTTTTATAAGGACTAAGTAGATTTTATAGTGAATACCACGCAACCCAGTTTGGATTACCTGAGTCGGGCAATCCATGATATCGAAGACTATGCTATTATTTTTATGGATTCCAGTGGGACTATTCTGGATTGGAATCTAGGTGCCAAACGCATCAAAGGGTACGAGGCAAAAGAAATCATAGGTCAGAATTTCAGGATTTTCTATACCAAAAAGGATCTGGATCTCAAAAAGCCTGATAGGTTGATCCAAGAGGCTTTGAAAAAGGGAAAGGCAATAGACGAAGGGTGGAGAGTGAGGAAAGATCAGAGCTTGTTTTGGGGAAGTATCACGATCACCTGTGTGCATGGCGAAAATGGAGAAGTGATCGGCTTCAGTAAAGTGACCAGAGACCTGACCGAAAGAAAGCAGGCAGATGACCTGAAGGAGATATATATCAAAGATATCATCCGCAAAAATAAAGACTTAGAGCAGTTTACCTATCTCGCTTCTCATGATCTACAGGAGCCACTTCGGACGATCAATACATTTACAGATTACTTGGTAGAAGAGCTAAACGGCGATTTTTCTAAGGAAGATTTGATCCAGTATGCAGAGTTTATTTCCACATCTTCGAAGAGAATGCGAGACTTGGTTTCTGGATTGTTGGAGTACTCTCGTCTTGGCAAATCAGAAACATATCGAACGGTCGATTGTGTAGGACTCATCAATAATATTTGGTCGGATATATCCGATCTCGTCAATCGCCAAAATGCCTGGTTGAAAGTTGGTGTATTGCCTCAGGTAAAAGCCTATGAGACAGAGCTTCGGATTTTGTTTCAAAACTTGATAGCAAACGCGATTAAGTTTAACAAAGACGAGCAGCCTGTGGTGGAAATTTCCGGTGTGGATCGAGGCAGGTCGATTTTATTTTCGGTGAAAGACAACGGGATCGGAATTGAAAAAAAGGATATGAATAAGATATTTCTCATTTTCAAAAGGTTACACAACAGGAGCGAATACGAAGGATATGGGATTGGGCTGTCCCATTGTAAAAAAATAGCAGAACTGCATCACGGTAAATTATGGGTCGAATCTGAAATAGGAAAGGGCAGTACTTTCTTTTTGGAGTTGCCGAAATCAATTAAAATATGAGTTACAAGTTAAAATCCATCCTATTAGTAGATGATGATGATGCTACCAATTTCATCAATAGGAAAATATTGAGCCGACTCAATATAGCTCAGCAGATTCATGTAGCGCTGAATGGAAAAGAGGCAATTGAGTTTTTGGAAAACCAAGAAGGTTCGCAGGCAGAAGATGCAGAAGTAGTCACTCCACAGTTGATATTGCTGGACATCAATATGCCTGTGATGGATGGTTGGGAGTTTATGGATGCGTATCACCTCTTGCCACAAGAGAAAAAAGCAGAAGTGATAGTCGTCATGCTGAGTACGTCAGGCAATCCTGATGACATTAAAAGAGCACAATCAAATCCGGAGATTTCAGGTTATAATACCAAGCCATTGCATCCTGATCTGATGCTAGAGATCATTGAAAAGCACTTTCCTACCAAAGATAAGGCGGCTGAGGTATAAGCGACATTTCTAAAGAAGTCCTAGGGTAAGGGAGCACAAGTTTCCTTACTTCATTTTTGTTTTTAGATTTTCAGGTCAATTATGTAAGGTGATTGAAAAGATTGGCTTTGTCAGCCAAGACTCATTTTACCCAATTCCCGAAATCCAATCTCCCAATCGTTCTTTTAGCTGTAGTATTTGATCTGGGGCCATTGGTTTTTCCCAGAAATCAATCACTAAGTCAAATTCTGCTGATTTTTCCTTGTCGGATTTGCTGAGTGAGGAGGTGACGATAATTACCTTGATATCCAAGGGAAATTGTTGCTGCTGTAGTTGCGTTAAAAATTCCCAGCCGTTCATTTCGGGCATATTGAGGTCCAAAAAAATCAATAATCTCTGATCTTCTCCAACTAAAGAGTGGAGGGATTGCAAGGCTATTTTGGCGTCCAAAAATGCATGGATATCCTCGGCCAATTCTTGTCTTTTGATATGTAAGGTGTGAAGTAATGTGACCACCTGGTCATCATCGACGATATAGACTAGGGCGGGTTTAACCTTCATTGTTTTTGATGTTTTCAGACATTGAGTGGGTCTCCCTCACCACCTGATCTAGCTGTTCAAGTGTTTCCAAAAGTTCTTTTTCCAATTCTTCCTTACTGAGTCCTATGTCCTGAAAATCGGACTGACTGTTTAATACCTGCACTATTCCTATCGCTTTGGTCAATGGTCCCCGTACCAAGTGGGACTGAAACCAAGTGATATCCATGAGAACTTTGTTTTTGCTCTCAATTTCACCGATCGCTTTTTTCAGTTGTTGATTGGCAGTACTCAGGTCGGCAGTTCTTTGATCGACCATGCTTTCCAGTTTCCGCTTCATCCGAATATGGGAATAGTATTTTACGAAAAAGTAAATCAAGAACCCAAAAATCAGTAAAACTAAAATTTTGAAAACCAGCGTTTCAAACCAAGCCGCTTTGACCCGGATCGGCAAGGAATTGATCTGCTCAAGTGTGCCATGGCGATGGATTTTTACCTGAAGTGTATATTTCCCAGGTTTGATTCCTGTGAAATTCAGCTGTCTTTGCTCTTTGATAGGAAGCCAATGTTCCGAGTTTGGATCGATGCGGTAGTAAAGGGAATATTGATCCGGGTTTTCAAAATCAATGAGACTAAAGGATACCTGAAACATCCCTACTCCGTGCGGAACGACGATGTCATTTTCGATATCGCTTTTTTGATCACCAATCTGCAGATTGTCCCAAATGAACAAAAAGTCATTGGACTTTTCTTCTGAGATAGGAGTGCCCTGAATGATGCCGACTCCCTCTACAGTTGGGATCCAAATTCTTCCCGTTTTGTCTTTTAATGAAGATGGAAAGATCAGTCCATTGGCTTCTGAGTTGGGCATCCCATGACTTTCATTGTAAAAACTGTTGGCGATGTGAAAATCCTCATTGGATGTGTTCTTGAATTTTTCAAGCTCTGAATCCGGGATAAATTGAACACCAAAATTATGTGATATCCAAACGCCAGAATTGTCGTCTGGGGTGATGGAATAGACACTTCGGGACTTCAGTCCCTGATGCTTTCGCATGATTTTAAAATTTCCATCATGTAGTAATGCAATGCCTCCATGCGTGGCAAACCACAGATCTCCTGCCTCGTCTTCGTACATACTATAGATCAGGTCTTCCCCGGGTGTGAGCGGCAAAGTTTGATTTTCGATCAATTCTTCATTTTCAAACCGAAAAAATCCCTGACTGATAGATCCGATCAAAATCTGCTTGTTGCGGAGCTCCAGAATACTGATGAAGCCAGTATTAGAATACTTCTCCGGCAAGTTTACCTGATGGAAAATGCCCTTTTCATCAAAATAGTGGATGCCTCCGTAGCGTGTCAATATCCAAAGCCAATTTTTGGAATCTTGAAAGATGGCATAGACATAATTACTTCTGAGGCCGTTTTCTTGAGTTAGATATCCGGTGATTTGGCCGCTAGTCTGATCAATGATTGTGATCCCAGCAATGCTTCCTACATAGACCTTCCCGTTTGCTGAACCAATCGTGTTGATCCTGTTTTGCAATAAGCCGTCATGATCCTTCCATGAGCGCACCGCTTCATGCTTTATCCTATACAAGCCATTGGACTTGGTGCCGATCCAGATACTACTGTCATTGGCTTGGTAGATGGGTTTGATATTTTTTTGATCCAATGCCCCAATCCCCAGCTGCTTGATTTTGGATGGCCTTAGGATCGCAAGACCTTTGCCCAAAGTACCCAAATAAAGATTGTCTCTTTCCTTGATGATTTTCCGTACAGTGTAGGATTGGAGTTCTGGCAAGGTCACTTTGGTGGCATTGCCATCCGAAAATTTGATGATTCCATTTTCAATGGAACCAGCCCAGATCGTATCATCCGAATCAGCAATTAGGCTGGAGATATTGACGTCGCTGGCTTGATCAAAGGAAAATACCTTCTCGAGATGGTAGTCTTTGCCTAGTCTAAAAATTCCCTGGTCAAGGCCATAAACAAAAGTCGATTTTGAGTTGCCAAAGATTTTTGAGGCAGTGAAATCCTGCTCAGTCACCAATTTTACTTGGTTGGATTCTAGGTCGAGTTCGTAAATTCCTTGAGTAGTACCAACCAAAATTAGAGAGTCCGAAATCGGGTAAAAATTGAGGATTTCCAACGGAACTGTTGGATTCCAATAGGAGAGAGGGTTGAAGACTCCTTCGTCCCATGAGAAAATTTCACCTTTTTGATTGCCTACCAATAAGCCACCTTTTCCATTTTCAGCTATTGCCCTGATCCAAGTCTCGTCGGTTATCTCCGAGCAATCGATCACAGTTTTGATGTTTTTGTCTATCAGAAGAATACTCCGATCTCCGCTTGCCCAGATGCCACCCTTGGTTTTGTGAAAAATGAAATAGGTTTGCTCCAGCATTTCCGGAAAATGATCCTGATCAAAAATCATGATTTTTTTTCCGTCAAATCTCACCAGGCCTTCCTCAGTAGAAGCCCATAAAAAGCCGAAATTGTCTTTTTCCATCGCAAAGACGGCATTTTGAGGCAGCCCTTTGGAATTGTCCCAGATTTCCATCACATAGTTTTGGCCAATTCCCACATCCTGAGATGATTGAGGAAATGCCTGTGCCATGGTCAAACAAATCAAAAAAACGGAGAACAGGAAAGAATAGAAAAAGCAAAATGTACCCTTCTTCATAAAAAATGGAAGTCTAATGGGTGGGTAACAATTTTAGTAAAAATTACCCCAGCTAGACTGAACGGACGCAAGAGCCACATCGGATGTCTCATCTTAAGGGTTGTTGATCAATATGAAATATAGGATCATTTTTTTAGCAGTCAATAACCATACGTAAAAAGAACTGGGGAGTCATTCCTTCTTGTTTTTGAGCTTGAGCCAGCAGATTAGCTGTTGATAGTTAGTCATAGTGCCCCGTTGAAATCACTGTAGAGATCCCTAGGTGTCTGTATTTCAAGTTCTTTGAGGGGTTTAGAGGAGTTGCCTATTTTAGGTTTTACATTAGGTGTTTAAAAGCTGACGTAGAACATATCTGTACTTTGATTGTTTTCAAAAGTTTTTTTAGCGCTCATCTTCATTTGATTTTTCTACTTCTTTGATGCCGTCGCTATCCCAGGTGTGGTCATTGACAGAGAATTTTCGCATCAGTTCTCCTGAAAGCAAAGATTCCTGCAGCTCGATTTGTTGCTTGTTTTTGGAGATGTATTCATCTCTGTTGTTTTTATAATTGACCAATACTTTCAGAGCTTCCTCATCATAGTCATGAAATTGTTTGGCCATGCGATGTACCGTATGAGCTCTGAACCCTAGTTTTTTCAGCACATCTTCTCCCATTTTGATGGACGTATCGAGATGTTCTCTGTAGATATTGGTCACACCCTTTTCCATCAATTCAAATGCGTCATATCTGTTTTTTGCACGGATCATGACTTCCAAGTGAGGGAATTCCTGCTTGCATAGTTCGACTAGTTTGAGACTATACTCCGTATTGTCTATGGCTGATATGAGGATGCTGGCTTCCTCCGCACCCGCAGATTGGAGAAGTTCTGATCGGGTGCCATCTCCAAAATAGACCTTGAAACCCATTTTTCTCAAATATTCTATCCTCTCTGGATCGGAGTCCAAGATAGTGGCCTCTACACCACTTGCTCTTAGAAATCGCCCCAGAGTTGATCCAAAGTGTCCAAAACCGATTAAAATCACTTTATTATGTTCATGGAAGCTGTCCATTTTTTGATCTCTGCTTTCATTGTTTTTTGATAGCGCAGGAATGATCCACTTGTCAAATATCAACATGAGTATCGGGCTGATCGTCATACTGAGAGCTGTCACAGCCATCAGCGTATCCGCGAGTGATTGCTCAAAAATACCTAGCTGCAGGGCAAAAGCATAAGTCACAAAAGAAAATTCTCCGACCTGAGAAAGTCCGATTGCAAATTTCAGGTTAGTGGAAAATTGAAGATTTTTGATTTTTCCCAAGACCAATAAGACCGAGGTTTTCAACAAGATGATACCAAGTGTCAGCGTGAGGATAGTGCTGGCTTCATTGTAAATCAGTGAGAAGTTGATCGTCGAGCCCACAGCCATAAAAAACAAACCCAATAGCAAGCCTTTGAATGGTTCTAAGTCAGATTCCAAGGCATGTCTGTAAGGAGAGTTGGCTAAAATCACCCCCGCCAAAAAAGCTCCAAGAGCGGGACTCAACCCGACGAGCTCCATCAAATAGGAAATACCTACAACAATCAACAATGCTGAAGCTGTAAACAATTCTCTCAGTCGGGTTTTGGCAACGAAGTTCAATAGCGGTCCAAAACCATATCTTCCCAACAGAATAACGGCACCGATGGCTGCAAAAATAGACAAGGTCTGAGCCCAAGCTGGAAGACTGTCTATGAGTCCGTGCATGCCATCCGCATGGTCGGCAGACAGCTCTGGTACAGCTACTACGAGCAAGGGTAATACTGCCAATATCGGGATCACTGCGATATCCTGCATCAATAATACTCCAAATGACATTTTGCCGAGAAGAGAATTCATCTCATTTCGCTCTTTGAGTGATTGGAGAACGATAGCCGTGGAGGAGAGCGCCATGGATAGCGCTATGGCAAGTGCGGTTTGCCATTGAATGGGAATCAAAATAGCGATGATAAACACCAATGCAGCTGAAACCAATACCTGACTGAGTCCAATTCGGATGATTAAATCCCGGATTTTCCAGAGATTTTTGGGTTCCAGTTCCAATCCGATCAAAAACAACATCATCACCACCCCAAACTCGGTAGCATGCATGATATCTTGACCTTGTCCCTCATTGGTAATGAAGCCCAAAAGGTAAGGGCCTATCAAGATGCCGGCAAGCAAATAGCCTAGGACAGATCCCATTCCCAATCTTTTTGCCAGAGGCACACAGATGATAGCTGCTATGATATATACGACAGCATTTGCTAAGAATCCATTCATGATAGGGACGTTTTGGGTCTTAGTGGCCTATCAATAACTTGTGAATCTCGGAGTTCTAGGATGAAATCCCGGTAATCGTTGGCCTTAATTTGCAATTCGGAATCAGTGATTTTGAAAGTACCCGACAGGTGAAAGGGAGCTAGATATTTCATCAGGCAGAGTTTCGCAGTTTGCTCAAAAGGAAGAAGAAAGTTTCCAATGGGGTGTTGATTTCTCCCTTCTGAAGAATATGCCAAGTCTGAGCCGCCAGATGTAATTGCATTTAATAGGTATTTGCCCTTTAAGTACACCCCGCCGGGACCATATGCCCAGCCAAATTCCAAGACAAGATCGATCCATTGTTTCAGTAGTGGGGGACAGGAGTACCAATAAATCGGATGATGCCAGATGACTACATCCGCTTGAAAAAGCGCTTCTTGCTCTAGCTGAATTGAAATATTGAAATCTGGGTACAATTCATACAGATCTCTTATTTCCACATTTTCCAGCCCACTGATTGCATGGATCATTGCTTGGTTTGCTTCTGAGTGCTCAAATTTGGGATGGGCAAATAGGATTAAAATTTTTCGCATTGCTATGGGGATAGATTACCCCCTAAATTAATTTTTTTGTGCGGTTCGTCGAAAAATGGTTTGTCTTGTTTGTGGGGGACTCGCTTGGATATTTTTTCTGATTCCAGTCATGCAAAGGAAGATGTAGGACGACAGGTTTGATTTTTTGTAGTTAGAGCCTAGTCACTGATGGGGGAGTGCGCTCTAGTTGAGTTTTGTTTGTTTAATAATTAGTTAAACAAGTAGCAAAGTGAAAAGCAGGAACGTTGGGATTGTAACTCCAAATTTTAATTCTTCTAAAAATGAAAAACTTTTATCGATCTTTTCTCTTTTGCAGTCTTCTGAGTTTGCTGTTTTTTGGTTGCAGTGAAGATACCAATCCAATTTTACTATGTGGATCTGTCAATCCAGTCAAAAATCTTGACTGGCTAAAACAGGAGATTGATGAAATCGAAAGTACTGATATCGGAAGAGAAACATTTTATATTTCCAGAAGTCGCTACAAAGGAGAAACTGTTTTTGTAAAGGCAAGTTGCTGTCAGTTGTGCAACTACCAGATTGTGTTTTTCAACTGTGAAGGGGAGCAGGTACAAGGGCTGGGCTTGATGGATTTTGAAGAAATGGACTGGAAGCTAGTATGGAAATCAAGCTCCAATCAATGTGAGTTTGACTAAAACGTCCCTTTTTTGGTGGCGGTGATCATATGATTTCTACAAGTTGATTTTTATTGAAAACATCGACAAAGACTGTTTGGGGAAATTGACCGATTCCATTCAGTTCGACTGTAAAAGGCTTCACGGTTTTCCCGAATCGATTGAGGTTTTCGATGAGTCGATCCTCCCTGAAATTTGATTGCAAGCAGTTCATGATACTGATGTGGGGTTAAAAAATATCGGCCATTGTACAGCCATATTTTTTCGCAAAGTGCTTTTTGTATGGTATGATCAGCTCACAAATTTTCTCACTTGGTGAGATAATCATAAAGTATTCATAGGTGTTGGTTTTCAAGGTTTTATACGAATGTGTTGGAATAGGAAGCACTTGGAGATACTGACTTTTTATCCTTCAGACCCACTTTCCACATAGCTTGGACATCGACTGCGTAGGTGCCGAAGTCTTCTACCACTTTGCCGCGTATTTTATAAAAGCCCTTGCCCTGAAAAGGGAAGCGCTTCAGCGAAGGTGGAAAATGCACCGTATCCAGCCAGTCGCCTTTGGGATCCAGAAAAGTCCCGAAAGCCATGTGCTCCTTATGGATGGTTCGCACGTCTTTGGTCACAACCAGCTGGCCGAGAACTTCCACATTTTTCCCTAGCAAATGGACCAGTTGGTCTGCCATGACCGTGCCTCTGCCATCATGGGCACAGAGCCGAAACATGTCCGAAAGAGCAAAACCTAAGAGATTGATCTCGTCCAGCGCATCTTCAAGTGGGTAATCAGGGAAGTCTGGTAGAGTAAAGTCCATGGGAGGTTCTTTGAAAAGTGCCGGAGAATCGGGAATAGACGTGAGATGCTTTTGGGCAAAGTTGGCTTTCCACAGCAGTTTCTTTTTCCCCAAACCCGTAAACCCGAAAGCCCCCACACTGATCAGAATGTTCAATTGCTCCGGGCCGGCATGTGTGCGCTCGATGAAATCTTCTAAATTGAGATAAGCTCCGTTCTTTTCCCGCTCTTCCAAGATCAGCGAGCAGAGCTTAGCTTCCAGTTGCTGCACATGGATCAGTCCTACGAAAACCTCATCACCTTGGATATGGGTGAGGTACTCACTGCGATTGACACATGGTGGATTCACCTTCGCTCCGGTGCGTTTGAGCTCGTGGAAATAGAACTCGGTGCCATAGAATCCTCCGAAATTATTGATCACCGCGACCATAAACTCCATGGGGAAATAGGTCTTGAGGTACAGGCTCTGGTAGCTTTCCACGGCAAAAGATGCCGAGTGAGCCTTCGAAAAGGAATAACCGCCAAAGGATTCCATTTGCCTCCAAACCTCCGCTGCGACGCTGTCCTCATGCCCCAGTTTCTTACAGTTGGCAAAATACTTTTCCCGGATCTCATTGAAGCGATTATGGGATCGGTACTTGCCGGACATGGCCCTGCGCAGAATATCCGCCTCGCCCATATCCAGTCCGGCAAAGTGATGGGCAACTTTGATCACATCTTCCTGATAGACCATGACTCCGTAGGTTTCCTCGAGCAATTCCTTCATTTTGGGATGGAGGTAGACGATTTTTTCCGGATCGTGAAATCGCTCAATATACTGCTTCATCATGCCCGACTGTGCCACTCCCGGTCGGATAATAGAACTCGCTGCGACCAGCGTCAGGTAATCGTCGCATTTGAGTTTGGTGAGGAGTTGCCGCATGGCCGGGCTCTCGATGTAAAAGCAGCCGATCGTGTCCGCCTTTCGGATCTGCTCGGCGACTTTCGGGTCGCTCATAAACTGCTCCACCTGATGGATGTCAATGTCTATTCCCCGATTCCGCTTCACCAGAGCGATAGTTTCTTTGATATGGCCAAGGCCGCGCTGGCTGAGGATATCTAGCTTGAACAGGCCTATTTTTTCTGCCAAAAACATATCAATTTGTGCGGTGCAAAATCCTTTCGGAGGCAGTTCATTGACGGTGTATTGATAGATGGGCTTTTCGGAAATCAGCATTCCACCGGGGTGGATGGAAAGGTGATTCGGGAAATTCTCCAGGAGCTGTCCGTATTTCAGAATCGTCCGCTGGATTTTATCCTCATTCATCGGCTGGTCTTTACTTCGCACGAGCTGGTCGATTTCTTCCTTGGGTAGGCCAAAGACTTTTCCCAGTTCCCGGATGATCGCTCTCCGCTGAAAGGTGCTGTACATTCCCAACAGGGAGACATGCTCTTTGCCATAGCGCCTGAAGACATAATCAATGACCTCATCTCGGTCTTTCCAGGAAAAATCTATGTCAAAATCCGGCGGGGAGGTTCGGTTTGGATTTAGGAACCGCTCGAAATACAAATCGAGTTTGATCGGATCTACATCCGTTATTTTAAGGCAATAAGCGACGATGGAATTGGCCCCGCTTCCCCGGCCTACATAGTAGAATCCCCGGCTTTGTGCATAGCGGATCACATCCCATACGATCAGAAAATAGGCGTTGAAATTCAGGTCATTGATGATTTTCAGTTCTTTGACTACCCGGGCTTTGGCTATTGGGTTGCTTCCATAGCGATATGCCAAGCCCTCTAGGGCAAGTTTTTCCAGCAGATGGCGATCATCTTCCTTGCTCGCACTGTAGTTTTTCTTGTTCTTGTCGCTGTGGAGCTCCGTCTGGATATGGCAGGAGTCAATCAGCTGAAGGGTATTAGTGATCAACCCGGGGTAATTGCGAAAAGCGCTCATGAGCTCAGCTTCCGGGACAAACATTTCATCTGGGGATGCAAAGTCCTTCTCTCCCAACTTGCTGATCAGGGTATTCTTACCAATGGCCCGAAGTAGCCTGTGCACATTGAAATAGGTCTTGTTTTGGAAAGTGACGGGATGTCGGATGATGTATCTCTGGGGAAACGCTTCCACTTCCTGCCTTTTCAGACGATTCAGCTCGCTGGCCAATACACCGATGAATTCGTACTTTTTTAGATTTTGCGCAGCAAAACTCCCCCAAGGATAGATGATAAAAACCTCTAAAAAGCAATCGGGTCGCTCAGGAAAAGTTTGTTCGGCCTGTAAATGTTGGGAGAGAAAACGGTTGATTTCGAGTAGTCCGGCATCATTTTTTGCCAATAAAGTATAGCAGAGAATGTCCTTATTTCGAATCTCTGCACCTGCGATGGGTTTGATGTTTTTTATCCTACAGAAATCCACAAAGTCCCACATATCTGCCGTACTGTTGATATTGGTGAGGCCAAGGGAAGTCAAGCCAAGTTCTGCGGCAGTATTGACCAGTTCCTCCGTGCTGAAGGTGCCGTATCGATAGCTGAACCAGGTTTTACAAGTGATAAACATCTTAAGCGGGAGTGAGGGTGATGGCTCGGGTGAGGCTTTTTTCGCCATAGCGGTTTTTGATCCAGTCAATCGCCTGATACAGGCTTACACCTTCTTCGGTGTCCTGAAAAAGGTCGATTTGCTGATGTCCCTGCACGAGATGACTGACTTTTACCCCGATGAGCCGTACCAGCATTCGCTTTTCATAGAGCTTCGCAAAGAGTTCTTTGGCTCTTTCTAAAAGCACTTCATCCGAACTGGTGTAAGAGATAATGCATTGACGGCTGACGGTGTCGAAATTGGCATAGCGGAGCTTCACCGTGATGCAGCCACAGAGCTTGCGCTTTTGGCGCAGTTCAAAGCCAACTTTCTCCGTCATCCGTACGAGCTGGCTATGGAGAAAAGCCATATCGATGGTGTCGCTCTCGAAGGTGTTTTCGGTGCCGATGCTTTTCTGCTCGGTGTAGGGAATCACGGGTGATTCGTCGATGCCGTTGGCTTTTCGGGAAAGGTCGATTCCCCATTTTCCCAATAGATTTTGCATCATCCGGGGTGGGATTTCACTGAGAAGTTTGATGTTTTCGACGCCCATTCGCTCGAGTAGCACGGAAGTTTTCTCACCTATTCCCGGCATTCTTCGGATGGGAAGCGGAGCGAGATAGGGCTTTTCGGTGCCAAAAGGAATCGTAGTCTGCCCGTTGGGTTTGGCGTCATGCGTGGCGACTTTGGACACGAGTTTGTTCACTGCCAAAGCACAGGAAATCGGCAAACCTGACTCTCGGGTAATCTTATCCCGTAATTCTTTGGTGAATTTTCCACAGCCAAAAAACCGGTCCATTCCCGTCATATCGATGTAAAACTCATCGATCGAAGCCTTCTCCATGAGGGGAACCTGTTCCTGGATTATTTGAGTAACAATGCGCGACTGCTGGCTGTAGCTGTCATGATCTCCTTTGACGTAGAATGCCGAGGGGCAAAGTCTCCGCGCCAGCTTCATGGGCATGGCGGAATGCACGCCAAATTTCCGCGCTTCGTAACTGCACGAAGCCACCACGCCACGGTCGGAGCTCCCACCGATGATGACGGGTTTTCCTTTTAGCGCTTCGTTTTTCAACCGCTCCACAGACACAAAAAACGTGTCCAGATCCAAATGCACGATATGCCTTTCCATTTCTCAGATTACTTGCTATATTTGATAGTATTAGTATCAATTTATTGTCATTAATTGTATCAAATAAAAATGGGAAGTCAAAACTTTTTCTGGGCAGGCAATCTGAAATTTCTCAGAAAGCGACGCAAATTGAGTCAGGACATGCTGGCGGAGAATCTTGGCATGACTCGGGCCAAGCTGAATGCGCATGAAAATGGGCATAGCAAGTCCCCGGCTATCGAGGATTTGCTGCTGTGCGCGGATTATTTCCGGATGAGTGTGGATACGCTGCTGCGGGTAGATCTTTCCAAGCTGAGTGAGCTCAAACTCCGTGATCTGGAGGCAGGGAATGATGTGTTTCTGAGTGGTTCGAAAGTTCGGATTCTGGCGACTACTGTCAGCTCGGAAAATGAGGAAAACATAGAGCTAGTGCCAATCAAGGCGAAGGCTGGATATCTGGGAGGCTTTGGAGATCCGGAATATCTGAGTACACTTCCGGTATTTTCACTTCCCAATCTGCCGAAGGATAAGAAATATCGAATGTTTCAAACGGAGGGAGACAGTATGCTGCCCATCGCTGATGGATCGTATGTGATCGGTTCCTATCTGACCGAATGGCGGCTAGCCAAAGAGACTCCCTGTGTGGTGGTGACGGCAAGTGAAGGAATCAGTTTTAAGATGCTGAGCTTTCAGGCTGAGGAAAGGAGTTTTTTGCTCCGCTCGCTCAATCCCATCTATAGTCCATATAAAGTGCCGGCTGAGGAGATTCGTGAAATCTGGAAGTTTGAATACTTCATGAGTGATGAGCTGCCTCAAGAAACGTTGACACTGCAGCAAATCGGTATTGGTATTTCTGAGATCAATAGGAAGCTAGATGCAGCAGGGAAAAATTCTTAAGAAGATGAAAGGTGTCGCTGCTGAGCTTGAAAAATGTATCATCAAAAATCGATTTTCTAACCCTTCCATAGAATGGGTTTTATTCTGAAGTTGAGTGGGATCGGTCACTGTATCTTCTGGTCTTGAAGTGTCAAACTGATGCAATGTGGCAAAGTGGCTTTTAAATTTCGAAGATGTTGTGCCAATCAATAGTCTGATTTTCGAAAATGGGGTATTAAACAAGGAAAGAGGTAAGCTTTCCACGTGACTGTGGATGGGTGCGTTTGATCGTGTTTAAAAACTCTTTTGGAAAAAAATGAATGAGAATCAAGAGTGGCAATATCGCCACTCTTGTTCATTTACGACATATGAATTTGAAATTTAGAACATTGCTGTTCTTTGGGCTATTTGCAACTCTAGTATGTAAAGCTCAGGATGATAAACCGAAGTGTATAATTTTGACAGACTTTGCTGATCCTACTACTACCAAAGCTGTGACTTGGCAGACTGGAGGTGCTTCAGGGAAGCAACTTCTACAATTTGCCAAAGCTACCGCCTCTCCTTATGGAGAAGATGCTGTAAGTACGGTTTCGGCCAATTCAGAACAAGTCTCAAATAATACTTACGGCTTAAACTATTATCATTCTGTTGATATGACTGAATTGGAACCGGGCACAAAGTATCGCTACAGGGTGGGGTCGGACTCTGGTGGTTGGAGCGCATGGACTCAATTCAAAACCGCAGATGACGGTCAATCATCCAAGTCCTTGGACTTTGTGTATTTGGGGGATATACAAAATGACATCTATTCTTGGGGAACTCGGGCTGTCTGGGCAGCTCACAGCAAAATGCCTTATGCAGATTTTATATTGTTCGCTGGAGACTGTGTGGACAAAGGAAATGACAAAGAGCAATGGCAGGAATGGTTTGATGCTTTGGGAAGAGTAGCTGAGACGACTCCTGTCGTTCCTGTGGTGGGCAATCATGAATATGAAAAAATCAATGATACCGCTGAAGAAAGAGCTTTATCAGTCTATTGGAAAGCACAATTTAGCTTGCCTAAAAATGGATTGGCTAGTTTGGAGGAAACATCTTTTTTCCTTGATTACCCTGCCATGCGTCTTGTCGTGCTGAATAGTATGGAGGCATTAGCTTCCGAACAATATCTGATCGCCCAGACTGAGTGGTTGGAAGGGGTTCTGGCTTCGACAACTCAAAAATGGATCGTGATTTCCTTCCATCATCCCTTGTTTAGTGCTCGAGATGGGAGGTATGGAGATTATCCCGAATTGCGGGAACAATGGCAGCCCTTGTTTGAAAAGTATCAAGTGGATTTGGTACTGACAGGGCATGACCACATGTATGGGAGATCAGGAAATCAACCCGGTACCTCAGATTTAGAAAATGGTGAAGTTGGTCCAGTCTACGTGGTATCGGTTGCAGGACCAAAAATGTATGGGATTGATGAAGAAAAGCGCTGGATGGAAAGAGCTGCTGTCAATACCCAACTTTATCAGACGATTTCAATTGTTGGTGATCATCTGAAGTTTCGCACATACACTGTCACGGATGAGCTTTACGATTCTTTTGACTTGTTCAAGCAAAAAGAAGGAGTAAACAGAATTGAGGAACATCTGCCATTTGATCGAGCATCCGAATTAAGATTCCCCAATGGGAAATATACCAATAAAACTAACTAAGAGTCACTCCCATGTTTTTTGAAATAAATAATAAGAGATCAGTTGTCATCCTGTTACTACTTTTTATATGGCAGTTGTCTCATCTTACACACGCTCAAACGCCTTCAACTGTATCCGGCTACGTATTTGAAGATCTAAATAAAAATGGCAAAAGGGATAGCGACGAAATAGGCTTGGTGGATATAGGAGTGACCAATGGTGTACAGGTTGTTTTAACTGATAGAGAAGGAAAATACACTTTGCCCGCAAGCGAGGATATGATCGTCTCAGTGATCAAGCCGAGTGGTTTTTCTTTGTCTTTGAATGAGAAAAATCAACCTGAGTTTTACTATATCCATAAGCCTAATGGTTCGCCGGAAACTGGAGAGAAGGGAGTGGCTCCCACTGGAGACTTGCCATCTGCTGTTAATTTTCCCTTGTATCGGACCGATGAGTCTGATTCATTTTCTGTATTGCTTTTTGGGGATCCGCAGGCAGATGATTTGACCAATGCAGGATATTTTGAAAAAGCAATTGTAGATGAACTTATTGGAGGTAACGGGGCAGTTTTTGGGTTAAGTCTAGGAGACTTGGGCGCTCGGGATTTGTATCCAGTTTATATTTCCAATACTGCTAAAATAGGAATCCCTTGGTACAATCTTTTGGGAAACCATGATATGAACAAGGGGGATCGGGATGAGTTGACTGACGAAACTTATGAGGCGAGTTTTGGTCCTGCCAGCTACTCTTTGAACTATGGAAATGCACATTTTATCATTTTGGATGATGTGGTGACTCCAGATCCTTATGGGAGGAGTAGTTATGTAGGAGGTTTCCGGGAGGATATACTAGCCTTTGTAGAAAATGACTTGAAATATGTCCCTAAGGACAAATTGGTTGTCTTGGCATTTCATATTCCAATATATGAGTTTGAAGTCGGACCAGACCAGTTTCGGGAAGGAGACCGAGAGAAGCTTTTTGCTTTGCTAGAGGGATATCATTATACTCTTTCTCTTTCAGGTCATACTCATTCGGAAAATCATCATTTTTTCACCCCTGAAGAAGGCTGGCCTAATGAAGGATTTCATCACCATTACAATCCCGGAGCTACTTCAGGATCTATTTATGTGGGGCCAAAAGATAGCTATGGAACACCATCCAGCATCATGAGGGATGGTACTCCCAAGGGTTATGCTTTTTTGACTATTAAGGGTAACCAGTACAGTTATGAATATGTGCCTTCGGGGGATAATGATTGGAAGATGAGTGTTCATATCCCTAAAATTGTGCCTCAGGTCAAAAAGTATAGGGGGGAGATCTCGGTCAACTTCTTTCAGGGAAGTCCAAGGGATATACTGGAGTTTCGAATAGATGGCGGGGAATGGCAGCTTTTAGAATTCAAGCCTGATTATGATAAATTCCTTTTAGATCTTCATTACGAATGGGATCATGCAGATACATTGCCTTGGGGTATTAGGCCTTCCACTCCCTTGATTTCCTCACATATCTGGAGTACAAGGATGCCTTCTGATTTGCCATTAGGTATGCACGAATTGGAAATAAGAGCTACAGACTGGCTGGGGAGAAACTATTCTACTCGAAAAACTTTTGAAGTAGTTCCCGATCACTTGCAATAGATAGATTGTACTAATTGAAAATGAAACAAAGTTACATGGGAAAGCTTGGTGCTAAGTTGATCAAAAAGCGGGTCGATACGAGTACGCAACCAATTCATAGATATGTACGCTTATGATTTTAAAAAAAGGCGACTCAATGGGTTTTTGGAGTGGTTTGAAAATGTGATTTGCTGAGAGTTACCTTCAGTTGGACGGCTTAGATTGTTGTACGTGTTTTTGTTGATCAATCCCTCCTTTGATGATTGGAATAGTTTTGAAGGTAAATCAGGATTCTAAGAGAGTATTGTCCATTCAGCAATTAATTATAAACGATCAGGTTTGGTTCGGTCACGAAGACGTCTGATTTTCTAAACCTTAGGTTCTTTCTCAAACTAAATACAAATTTGGAATCCCCTTCATCGTCGGTAGGTATGAAAGTGCTTTTCAATTCTATGGTTCCAAATATTAAGTTTTCATTTCTAATCCTCATACCAAGACTGATTCCCTGAAAATTCTGGTTCTTGTTTTCGCATGTAAAACATTTGAGTTTGGCCCAATAGTAGGAAGTAAATGGAGCTATCCTAAAACCAAGTAAAGACCAGGGAGTAAATAGACTGGATTCAAATCCAAAGGCAGTTCTCTTCGTTGCGTCCACCTCTTCCACACGTAAGCCAGGAATTAAATTGCCTCTGATAGTCAACCATTCGTTGGTGAGACGATTGTACAGATGGGTATAGATCAAGCTTGCAGAATTTCTGATTTTGTACTTTCCCAGAGAAAATGCTTGAGTGTAATAAGTGCCTCCTGCCTGAAGCACCGCATCTTCGATTCCTTTTCTCAGGTAGCTTGCTCCGTTTAGATTCAACTCATAGAAACTCCCATTCCTGGAGGCTTTCTTATAGTTGATGTTAATGTCTCCATAGGGGCGGCTATAGCCCATTGTAGTTGTATAGCCCCAGGTGGTAGAGATATTATATCCTGAAGGAATATCTTCTGTTCGTCCAAAACCATAGACGTACTGGGTTTTGAAAAAATCTTGTTCATATACTGTGAATTCAGCCAGTATTCCTTTGCTGTCGTTGTACCTGCTTTCATCGATTACATCTTCCTGAGACGGCTGATTGATGAAATACCCATCAAATACCCTGATGGCCAGGAACTCTCTCCTTCTATCCTGTAGGGTCTTATTTGAACCAAAATTGTAGCCCGTCCATAGATTCATAATATTGTATTTATAATCCAGAAATAGGGAGTCGGGTCTGGAATCTACATTTTTTGACCAATTTTGACTCCATCCAGCACCACCGGCAAATTTGGAATAGGGAGACACCAGTGGCCGGTCCAAACTGATTCCAATAGCATGCTCCTTCTCTTCTCCGGCGCTGATTCCAGAGTTTAGTTGGGTGAAATAGGCAGTAAAATCCGCAAAACTGCCCAAAAAGCTGCTTTTGGTATAAGCCAGAGCAATGCCTGTTTTTGGCTTGCGATCCAAGTCATAGAGTAAATTGAATTCAAAACCCTGACCTCTTCCGTCCAAATTCGCATTATAGACTTTGAGCAGGGGAGAAGTAGGGATTGTCCCTCCGATGGAGCCTCCAAAGCTAAAAACATCTCTTGTGACTACCGTCAAATCTACCGAGTCTGTCCCTTCGATAGGAGTGACTATGATTCTACTTTCAAGTATGAAGGACTGATCTCGTAGGTATCGTTCGTTGTCCCCCAATTTGTATGGATTGAGTAGGTGATTGGGTTTGATAAAAAGATGCTGCCGAATAGTTTTTTCTCGGGTATTGGTATGTAGCTTGTTTCCTATTTTCCCCACTTTTTGAATGATGGGGCTTTTTGCCCCATATATTGAAAATTCAAAGCCAAAATTCTCAACATTTATATTCCGGATGATTTTACCTTCATAAGGCAGGAATTTTTCTTCAGCTTTTTCCACTAAAATAGAGTCTCTGTTTGATCTGGAAATCAGGTCCATTCCTTTTTCCAAAGCTTTCTGAGTGATGGAGGATTTAGTGGTGTCATTCTCATTCTGGGCAAAAAGAATCTGATTCACACAGAGCAGTATGAAAAGCGAAAAAAATGCTCTGAGGTTCTGTTTGGCCACGTTGATGATCTTTTTTATGGATTAAGCTTGATCGCTGATAACTTGAAAACGCTAGCTGATTCCTTGCATTTTCTTTGCCATCCTTGCAAAGCTATCAGGAGTTTGATCAAGAAGTTTTCCGTCGGAAAGAGTTTAAGAGAAAATAACAGTACTTGTCGGCTAGGATTGATGAAAGAGGCCTACTGAAATCCAGCTAAAAAAACCTCTTACAATTGACTCTGAAAACTCGGGTTCTCTCCAGTACTTCCAATTCGCTCGACGCTGAACTGAATGCCATGATTTCCATTTATCAGAAGTTGGCTTCATGCTTGAAATTGTAGGGGATTTGTCCTAACAGTTGGGGGTACCTAGAAAACCTGTTGAGATTGATATGATTCAGCGCTTCTAGTTAATAGAATTTATACTCTGATTTTTTCTGCCTGAGGATAAATTGCTTTTACCCTAAATTTCAAGTTCGATCAAAATCGTCTGGATAGTTTTTGAGAAAGCCAGTCTCGGATTGATCTGACTATATTTTAAGAAAAAAGAAAAATTTAGATAGATCATGCTAATTTGTTGGTGTAGTTTAAACCAAAATAGCACAGAGGTATCTTGTGTGACTAAGGATTGCATGATGGCTGGATGCAACTGTTCCAAATGAGAAGTAATGTTCCTTGGTCTAGACCAGTTTCGGTACCTAAGAATAATTAGACATGAGAAATTTATTTAATAGAATCCTCTATTTCCTACTTTTCATAAGTTTAGTAGGAGCTTCAAATAACCTCAATGCCCAAAGTCAAAAACCGAATTTCATAATCATTTTTACCGATGATCAAGGGTATGGTGACCTAGGGGTTTATGGACACCCTACAATTAAGACTCCTCACATTGACCAAATGGCAATGGAAGGCCAAAAGTGGACTAACTTCTATGTAGCAGCTAATGTTTGTACACCAAGCAGATCAGCTATAATGACAGGAAGGTTGCCGGTTCGAACAGGCATGTATAGTAACAAAAGACGGGTGTTGTTTCCTGATTCAGATGGAGGATTACCTCAAACTGAAAACACCATTGCCCGACTATTAAAGCAGTCTGGTTATGCGACGGCGGCCATTGGAAAATGGCATTTGGGACATTTGCCTCAGTATTTACCAACTAGCCATGGGTTTGATTACTACTTCGGCATTCCTTATAGCAATGATATGGATAGAGTGAATGATCTAACATATATGGAATACTTTGCTGATTCTAAGACTGAAAATTTCAATGTTCCGCTCATGAGGAATGAAGAAATAATTGAACGGCCAGCTGATCAAAATACCATTACCAAAAGATATACAGAGGAAGCAGTTAAGTTTATAAACTCACACAAAGACGATCCTTTCTTTCTTTATTTGGCCCATTCTCTCCCTCACGTACCCTTATTTGCTGGAGAGGAGTTTTTGGGTACAAGTGAGCGAGGACTCTATGGTGATATTATTGAGGAGATTGATTGGAGCGTGGGAGAAATTCTAAACGCTTTAAAAAAGAATGGTTTAGATGAGAATACTTATGTTGTGTTTACTTCTGACAATGGGCCATGGTTGATTTTTAACGAACAAGGTGGAAGTAGTGGTAGTCTATTTGGAGGAAAGGGTACTAGTTATGAAGGTGGAGTTAGGGTTCCTACTGTTATCTGGGGGCCTGGAAATGTGAAGCCTGCTGTAATTACTGAAATTGGAAGTACGTTGGACCTCCTGCCAACTTTTTGTGGACTTTCGGGGACTGCAGTCCCAGACGATAGGGTCTATGATGGATTTGATATTAGTTCTGTATTTGTGCATGCTAAAGAGAGTCCTAGGCAAAGTATGTTCTATTATCATGGTGATCACTTGTTTGCAGTAAGAAAGGGAGATTTTAAATTATACCTCTACAAAAACAACCCTGTGGGCTATCCTGAGAAATTAGAAGTTCTTGAAAGACCTTCACTTTATAACTTAGCGGTTGACCCTTCTGAACGCTTTGATCTTTATGAAAAAAATCCAGAAGTTATTGAAAGTATTACCAAGCTAATTGAAGAGCATCAAGCGAATATGGTGTTTGGGGAAACTCAATTGGAAAGGGTTATAAATTAGAGATAATTGGTTTTGACCATATTTTTAAGAGGTTGTCTGGAATGTAGTACTAGACAACCTTTTTTTGAATCGACGATTGAGGGTTTTTCGGGATGGTTGCTTATAATTCTGATTGCAAATTGGATTTGAAAGCTTTTCAAGACAAAATCATCATTTAGATCAAACAAGAGATTGCTGATTTGGTCAATTTGATCGCTATATACAGTTAATTAGTGGTCTAGATGTTTATTCTAAAATATGATTAAATAAATGATAAATTCCATCCAGCGTTCTATCTGCTCGTTTCTCTTTTTCCTAGTTTTTACTCATTTCAGCATAGCTCAAAGTCGGCCCAACATACTGTTGATTGTTGCGGACGATCTTAATTTCAACTCTGTCGGTGCTTTTGGTTCTCCCGTAAATGAGATCACTCCCAATCTGGACCAGTTGGCAAATGAAGGTATACGATTTACCAATGCCCATATGAGCGTGGCCGTATGCCAGCCTAGTCGAGGTGCACTGATGACTGGGCAATACGGACATCAAAGTGGAATTGAAGGATTTGAGCATTACAAGGGCTCACAACTCACACTGACTGAATTGTTACGAAATGGTGGTTATGAAACAGCTATCCTCGGAAAACTGAATCATAGTTTGCCTAAGAGAGATTCCGAACTCAGCCAGTTTTATCTGGCTAAAGATCTTGAGGATTTAGGAATGGGGAGAGATCCTCAACTTTATTACGAATACAGCAATGAATTTTTTGAGCATGTGAAAGAAGTAGAAAAACCTTTCTTTTTTATGGTAAATTCCAGGGATCCTCATCGTCCTTTTGCAGGAAGCAGGAATGAGAAATCCGGTGAATTCAGAGCTTTTTTTGAAAGTGGAAAATCGTATCCTTCACCTTCTAAAACCTATACCGAAGAGGAAATTAGTATTCCTGGCTTTTTGCCAGATCTGCCTGATGTTCGAACTGAAATCGCACAATACTTTAGTTCGGTGAAACGCTTTGATGATATGATTGGGAAACTGATGCAGTCACTTCGGGAAAATGATATGGAGAATAACACCTTGATCCTGTTTGTTTCAGATAACGGCATGGCATTTCCTTATTCCAAAACGAATTGTTATCTCCAGAGTACTAAAACTCCATTTATTGCCAAATGGCCGGGTCAGATCAAAGCTGGATCCATGGATTCCATCCATTTTATCTCAGGGATTGATTTTCTGCCCACACTTCTAGAGGTTGGCCAAATCGAAACTTCACAAAAAATGGCAGGGAAGAGTTTTCTTTCCTTATTGAAAGGTCACTCTCAAGCGAACAGAGGTTTGGTATTCACGCAATTTTATGAGACCTCAGGTTTTAAAAGGTTTTTAATGCGGGCGGTGCAGACTAGAAAATACGGGTATATTTTTAATCCTTGGGTGCTTGGTGATAATGAATTCGCCAACGAATCGATGCAAGGTCTTACATTCAATGCGATGAAGGAATCTGCAGATCAGGATACATTTATCAAGAGTCGGGTAGATTTTTTTCTTAATAGAAGTTTAGAGGAGTTTTATGATTTTGAAAATGATCCAAATGCATTACACAACCTGATCGATGATCCTAAGTTTCAAAATGAGATTGAGCTGTTGAGAGAGGAATTGAAAAAACAAATGATAATCTCCGATGATCCGGTTTTAAAAATGTTTGAATTAAGGAAACAACCTGTGGAACTCAGGAATCTGGTCCTACAAGATCAAAAAAACACTGATGCAGAGAGATGATTTTATAATTGCTAAAAAGGGAGGCTGATTTAACAGTCAATTCTTAAAATATCACCTGTAATTGAAATACTCCTTCCCAATCTCCTACATAGGCAGGGGTAGCGGCATTGTAAAACCACTGTACAGCTGCACAATAGAATAATCCTCCCATTTTGAACATTTTACCTGGACCACCCCCGATAGGAATCAGCCATTTGTCAGATTCTTGTAGCCAATTGGCGACAATAGTGCTATTGCTTTCCAAAAACCAGCCATTGGGCAGGTTATAATAGGCAATGTATTGCATGCTAAAGGAGTTTACCTCATTTACTCCAGTTCCACCCAGAGACCAATAATTTTGCAGGACTACTCCTCCGCTCAGTTTATCACCACTGTAATAAAGCAATGCTGAAGGGCCCATGGCGACCTTATTACTTCCCAAGGCGGGGTTGGTCCGAGTGGGTATCTGAATAGCAGGTCCTACACCCCATCTAAATCTTCCAGGAGTATGAGTCGGAGAAAAATAACCATTGAATAAAATATTTCCCATTCCGGACTCCTTGGTCAGGCCCGGTTCCAAAGGAGGGATTTTCTGAAAGGGAATGATGGTATAAGTGATCAGTTTCAGATTCTCTCCAAGTTTAAATGGCCACACCGGCTGAATAGAAAAAGAACTGGCAGTACCATCCGCTACAGGAAGCAATACTTCCTGCAAAAAAACACTTCGTAGGCCACTGACTGGATCCTGTCTTTTTTTGACCATCTCTTCCACCGTGGTGGTGTCACTTTGAGCGAATAGATCTGTTGCAAGGAAAAGTAGGAATGCGCAAAGGAAATTCATTGTCCCTCGTCCTATATTCCTGTTGGTAAAAAGTGATTGGCAGTCCATAGAATTAAGCAGAAAAAGTACGGGGAATGACCTTCATTCCCCGTACTGAAATTTCTGATTTTAATTGACTTTTTTGATCTGAGGAGGAGTCCATGTTCCTTCGAAAATCGGCTTTTTCGGTCCATAGGCTCTAATATAAAGAGAGAACACACCTTCGCTCGGAGATGGAAGCCAGTTGTTTTTTAAGTCACCTTCGGGAGCAGTTGGCTGCACGTAGATCGTCAAGCTTCCATCCGCATTGTAAACGAGGCTTTTGTTTTTGGTACCCAAGGAATAGCGATCGATTTCATTTGGATGGAAAAAGTGCTGTTCATTGTATAAGGTTAAAGACCAGAACCCATTGACTGGAGGGATTTCATCCTTCTTGAAAGTGACTTCATACTTATTTCCACCTGTCAGACGACCCTTG
Organism: Algoriphagus vanfongensis DSM 17529; assembly: GCF_000429465.1. Classification (GTDB taxonomy): domain Bacteria; phylum Bacteroidota; class Bacteroidia; order Cytophagales; family Cyclobacteriaceae; genus Algoriphagus; species Algoriphagus vanfongensis. The sequence goes on from NZ_AUBX01000018.1 coordinate 161,885, forward strand.
TTCATATCAAAATCAGCCCCAAAATACATGGTCTCAAAAGGGATGTTCGAGAACATATTGCCTTTTGCAGTAGCAGTACGCTGGAAGTATCCATAGCCAAACTCTGCCGCATTCTTCTGCGTTCTCCAACCGTTTCCTGCCTCTACACCATTGTTTCGGAACTCAAACATGGGTTGAATAATGCTCTTTTCTGTTTCCACGGCAATATCCACCAGAGCTTGCTTCAGCTCAGGACTATCCTTGGCGGCATCGAGTACTTGTCTGATCCAAGCATACATGGCTTCCTCTCCCGGAAGGGCGGGAACTTCCTCCAAAACAACTGGAAGCTGATCGAAAAACTTTTCTGGTACTACCCAAGCAGTCTCTCCATCACCTCCTGCATTTGGATTGGGAATGTCCTTGAGTTGGCTCCAATCTGTTGTTTTTATTTCTCCTGTAAACTCACTCAGAGGATAGATTCTGATCTGATTGATGAGTGGCTGAACCGCGGCTTTGTCCGCCTCGGTATCATCCATGAATACGCGGGGGAAAATCGCTCCAATATTGGTCGGGGATTTGTATACCGCTTCAATTCCAGCTGGTTTTTCTCCCTTCCAATCTGGGCCCACAAACATGTAGAAACCAGGCTTGGTACCATACATGCTGCCCACAGTTGCAAAGGAATTGCTACGTTGATCGACTATCTGGTATACCCAAAAGCGATCTCCAAAATCAGGAATCTGTACAACGACTGCTGGATCTTTAGTAAAGTTCAGAAAGCTAAGTCCATAGACCACATCCTGATTGGGGCTCGTAATGAAGCGTTGCTCTGGAGCTAGGTAGTCGTGTAACATTGTATTTTGATTGCTTGGCGCTACTGGCAAGACCCCTCCCAGATATCCAGGGTAGGGGGTTTTACCTCCTATTTCCGCTTCTCTGTTATGCATATTGACCAAGGGCCATCCCCAGATGTAAGCCATCTGGCCGACGGCCTGCACATATTCTTTGGAGAGTGGTGCTCCTGGAATGGGAGATTGTACCTCAGAAGGTTTTGTAGGCTGTAGCACCTGGCCTCCCTGCTGCGCAAAAGCGCCAATTGAAAGACCTAAAAGTGAACTAAAAATCAGTGTTTTTTTCATTTCTATATTTTTCTCTGCAGTCTGAATAGTCAGAATGCTGGTTAAAAGAATTATTTAAACATCCATTGTGAAATGGATAATGGATAAATCAGTATAAAATAATTTAGGGCTTATTCTACTACCTCTATTTTGACTCCGTTTTTATCAAGATTCTCAACGTATTCTATTACTTGCTCAGGAGTTTCCGGTACATAGAGGCGAATAACCATGGACCAGTTATCCACAGTTTCTATGTTATTTGCCTGATCGGGGCAGTTGAAATAAAAAGTAATCGATCCGTCTGGGTTGGGTTCGGCGTTTCGGTCTCGGAGAGCGTATTTTTCTGTAGCTATCCATCCTCTGGCATCATAGGCAGTGACAGACATAAAGCCTCCTTTATCGTATTGCAACGGTGGTTTTGGCAAGGTGATTTTGGAGCAAACACTGCTTTTCTTCGCTTCTCCTTCAGGAACGATTTTAGGCCAATAGATCGCATGCTCTTTTGGTAATCCTGCCCACCCTCCGGCAGCAGCAATAATAAAATCTTCTCTGGTCACTGCATCTGGAGTCCCAAAAGCTCTCCAAGATCTAACTTTTGGTGATTCATATAAAAGGGAATCTCTGGTCTTGTCCAGTGATGCTTTTTCAAAGCCTTTGGCTTGATAGGGCTTTGCAGAATTGGCTTTGATGACATAGGCATCTTGATGCGCATGGGCATCGGCATAGCCTTCTTCATTTTCAGGCCTAACCTCTGTACGGATGTTTAGCCAAACATAATTGCCTTTTGTAAGCATGTCAGGGGTGATATACAGACTATCCCCTGGGTACAGCACTGCAAAGGTGTACTGGTTTTCATCGAAAACCTGAATGACTGAGTATTTGTCCCACTCGGGATTGACCAAAAGAGCACCTTCAGAGCAGTCTACCACAGCATGGCTGTATAAACAATCCTGGTTTTCACGAATGACCACCTGGGTCTCGATATCAGAGTATTCTCGATGATGGTTGTAGGTATTTACCGGCACTTCTTCCATCAAATCTGAGAAGTAATGATCAGTTTCAGCCTCAACAAAATTATCAACGGTAACCGGGATCGCTTGACTTTCTGTTTCCGCAGTATTCTCAGTTGATTTGCTATCATCACAACTGGTCAGGGCGAATCCCCCTATTAAAGAAGCAAGGAAATAAGTAGGTATGTTTTTCATATTGAAAATGGGTATAAAAGTGTAAATCTTTAAAAGTCTTATGCTAAAATAGGATTTTCTTTTTTTACTAAAAAAGGAATGTTTTATCTTTCTATTGTTATAAAAACATTGGATAATTCTATTTCAGGCAATAATTATTCGTCAGTGGAATCAACTGCTGGTGACCAACATTTTTGACTGATCAACAACCAATATTTTGTATTCTTCAGGTATATGTTGATCCAGATCAGGAATGAATAATCTTCCAGTTTTTTGCTGGAGTTATGGTGGTAGTTTAATTGAAATTCATTTTTAATAGAATTTAATCATATCAAATGTTACAGGTCCATTTAAAACATCTAAAAGTGATTTTACGAACTGTTCAAGTATCAAGTCTTATACTAGCTTTTTTCACATCCATTGTGGGGACGGCTCAACAAATTTTACCCTTTCCTCCAACGCCATCATCTTCCAAACCCGGTGTGACGATCGAAACATCGACATATCAAAAACGTGTCGATCCACGTAGGTTGCCAGAAGACGCGCCAAATATTTTGGTTATTTTGATAGATGATGTGGGGAATGGATTACCTACGACGTATGGAGGGGAAATCCATACTCCTACCTTGGACCGTGTAGCAGGTAGCGGTATTTCTTACAACCGTTTTCACACGACTGCCATGTGCTCGCCCACCAGAGCAGCGATTCTGACCGGTCGAAATCATACCCGAGTAGGGAATGGGCAAATTTCTGCCATCGCAAATGACTTTGACGGGTTTAGTGGAATTATTCCCAAGAGTTCGGCTACCATGGCAGAAGTTCTAAAGGCCTATGGCTATAATACGGCGGCCTTTGGAAAATGGCATAACACTCCTGAAGATCAGATTACCTCCAAAGGACCTTTTGATTATTGGCCTACCGGCTATGGATTTGAATATTTTTATGGGTTTCTTGCAGGAGAAGCTTCACAGTTTGAGCCAACCATGGTTCGCAATACAACATTTGTGGATCATCCAGAGACTTCGGGAGGTAATGATCATTATCATTTATCCGAAGATATTGCTGATGATGCGATTACTTGGCTCAGGGAGCAGAAAGCATATGCGCCAGATAAACCCTGGTTTGTCTATTGGGCACCAGGTGCTTCTCATGGGCCTCATCAGGTGATGAAGGAATGGGCGGATAAATATAAAGGGAAATTTGACGACGGTTGGGATGCTTATCGAGCGCGTGTTTTTGAGAATCAGAAGAAATTAGGTTGGATCCCGGAAGATGCCAAGCTCACGCCGAGGGCAGAAACTATGGCCTCGTGGGAATCCATTCCGGAAAGTGAAAAACCTTTTCAACGTCGCTTGATGGAAGTTTTTGCTGGCTTTACCGAGCACGCAGATACTCAAGTCGGTCGGATAGTCGATGAAATTGAAGCAGCGGGTGACCTTGAGAATACCATTATTTTTTATATCTGGGGAGATAATGGTTCCTCATCAGAAGGTCTATACGGGACGATCAGTGAACAATTGGCTCAAAATGGAATTCCCACTCAGATCTCAGAACATATCGATGCATTAAATGAGTTGGGAGGGCTGGATGTTTTGGGTTCTGAGCTCACTGACAATATGTACCATGCAGGTTGGGCTTGGGCAGGAAGCACACCGTATCAGGGAACTAAATTGCAGGGAGCATATTTTGGAGGTACCCGAAATCCAATGGCTGTGTCATGGCCAAAATCAATTAAGGCAGACCCAATACCAAGATCCCAATTTCATCACTGTATTGATTTGGTTCCTACTATCTATGAACTTCTGGACATTCAATATCCGAAAGTAGTGAATGGATTCACTCAGGATGCAATTGACGGAGTCAGTTTGGCTTATTCTTTCAATGATTCTGATGCTGAAGGACAAAGAAGTACCCAATTTTTTGATATCATGGCCAGCAGAGGCATTTATCATGAAGGCTGGTTTGCTTCTGCCCCTGGGCCTCGAACTCCTTGGGTAGGAGGGATCCCCAAAGGGATCAGGGAATGGTCTCCCTTGACGGATCAATGGGAGTTGTACCATATCGAGGAAGATTGGTCGCAAGCCAATGATGTGTCTGCAGAATACCCCGAGAAACTAGAGGAATTGAAAGCCTTGTTTCTGACAGAGTCAGCCAAAAACAAAAATTTGCCGATTGGCGGAGGTCTTTGGTCGACGGCACTATATCATCCCGAAGATGCTCCTGCGCCTGATCGTACTGAGTGGATTTTCAATCATCCAATAACTAATATGCCTGAATCGACAGCCCCAAAATTGGGCAAGGTGAGTAGTTCGGTGGAAATGGAAGTTCATGTCCCTGAAAATGCCAATGGAGTTTTGTATGCACTCGCTGGAATGGGGGGAGGGGTGACTTGTTTTTTCAAGGATAACAAACTGAATTATGAATTTAATCTTTTTATGGTGCGGAGGACTAAAATTCAATCTGAAGCCATAGCAGCTGGGAACAGGAAAATCGAAGTAGAATCCAAACTTGTAGACAAAATAGGAGGTCCTATGGATATCATTATCCGGGTAGATGGAAAAGAAGTGGCATCTGGACGAGTTCCTAACGGTATGTCTCTACACTTTACCAGCAATGCTACATTTGATATTGGGACCGATCGTGATTCACCTGTTTCATTGGATTATTTCGAAGAAGCCCCGTACACCTTTAATGGAAGCATAGGAAAAACATCGATCAAATATAGTGGGCGTTAATTCTATCGCTCGAGGAAAAATACATTCTGAATAAAATTCCTAGAAAATAAAAAGGGTTACTGATTTATGATTCAGTAACCCCTTGGCTTTCTAAGCCTTTTTGGCAGAGAGTGGGGGGAATGAACTCTGTGTTTAAACGATTGAAAATCAATTAAATACAGCTTAAAATAAAGTCAACTACACGAATTACGTTTCTTTATTTTGTTCAATTTTACCTGCTTTAATACAATATTTGAAAGAGCTTATATTAACAGTTAAAGATACTTTTTTTTAAGGAGTTTTTCTATGAAACATTCAGTTTTATTGACTTAATAAATACGTCAATTTTATTGGAAATCAGGGTGCTGAACTGTTTGTCCAATTGTAAGTGGGACTATTTAAATGGATATAGAATTCAATAAGGGTTAACCATGATATGGATTACTCGATGGACAATCAATGAACTCTAAAGGATTTCAATCCGACAACAAACGACAACAAATGGTAACAAACGACAACAAACGATTAATTACCGAATAAATGAGGAATTGAATCATAACCTTGAGTTCAAAAGAAAATGGGTATGAAAAATTCTATTGTCATCTTTAAACCACATCCAAAAGCAGCCAGAATCAAAGTTTCAATTCCTTTTTCTATGAAAATTGAAAGGGGCCAATTCAAAAGCTTAAATACTAGTTTTTATCATCCTCAACAAAGGCTTTGGAGTATTGTAAATTCAAAACAGAATTGGATGCTTCTTCTGGACTTATTCAAAGGGAAAGTAGTTTTTCAGGAACCAAGTAAGAAGTTGGAGATTCCCACAAAACGCTTAAATGCGGCGTCCTGTGAGGTTTTGGTGGAATTAGAACAGAAACTTACCTTAAAGGCATTTAGCAGGTCTACAATTAAAAGCTATTGTTCTGCTTTGAAGCCTTTTCTTTCATTTTTTGAATCCAGAAGCATAAATGAACTCAGTAAGGAGGAAATTGAATCATTTGTCTACCATCAAATCTCAAAATACAAGATTTCTGAAAGTGCCCAAAATACCTTGATCAATGCCATTAAAGCCTATTACGAGCATGTGCTTGGAAGAGAACGGACGGTATATGAAATTCAGCGGCCCAAAAAGAGCATTACGTTGCCCAATATTTTGAGTCAAGAAGAAATCAAGGCACTATTGACAAGTGTTGAAAATTTAAAACACAGGACAGTTTTGATGTTAATTTATAGTGCAGGATTGAGAATAAGTGAAGCCATTAAATTGAGAGTAAGGGATATTCACTCTGACCAAGGCTATATTTTTATTAAAGGAGCGAAAGGGAAAAAAGATCGTAAATCGGTATTGTCTCCGATAGTACTGACGCTTTTGAGAAAGTACTATTTGGCGTATAAACCATCCTATTGGCTATTTGAAGGACAGGAGGGAGGACAGTATTCTGCCTCAAGTATTCAGGCAGTATTCAGAAGGGCGGTGGAGAAAAGCAATGCAAATCCCTGGGCAACGGTACATACTTTAAGGCATAGTTTTGCTACTCACTTACTGCAAAAAGGCACCAATTTGCGATTTGTTCAGGTTTTGTTGGGTCACGAAAGTAGTAAGACAACTGAAGTATATACCCACGTCCTCTCAATTTCGAATAAAAATATTCAAAGTCCACTCGACGGAATTGACGAAATTCTTAATTTGGTGTCAACCACCTCTGAAAGACCTGTGGACAATGCGGATATAAACGCAATAGGAAGCTAGGACTTGGGTTTATCGAGGTGTTGGGTGCAAGCCAATGAAAAATAGATTATCAGAATGAATAAATATTTAGGCTCGTTTTTTCTACTTTTTGGAGTTTTGTTAGTTATTCAAAACATCAAGTTGTTAATAGATAGGAATCAAATTCGTGATATTAAGTTAAATGGAGTTAAGGTAGAATCTGTTGTTAAATCAAATGATTGTGAAAATACTGGATTTGTTACATTCGAAACATCTTCTAAGAAGCTAATTGAGATGGAATTTGATAGTGATTGTTGGATTTTTGAAGTTGGAAACACACAAGTTTTTTATTACAGTGAGAAATACCCTGGAAGGTATATCTTTCCAAATGAGTCAATAAGTACTATTAATGACCTTTTCATCTTAGGCTTAGCAATTTTATCTATTGTGGTTGGAACATCATTTATTAAGAAAAGAAGGCCAGCACCCAACAATAGCTAAAATCCATGGCGAGAAAGTTGTTCAGTTGGCACACAAGAACAAGTTATACGATTAGAAAAATTAGAACGAATAGAAACCCGATGCGCCACGGCTTTTAGCCCGAACGTTGT
>NZ_AUBX01000001.1 GCF_000429465.1 Algoriphagus vanfongensis DSM 17529
ATCTTCCATCCAAATGGAGATGAAAGTTCATCGCGCTTTCATCTCCCCATAATGTTTCTCTTCTTTTCTGTCAATTACCCCTGTAGAAACTTCCCCACACATGAGGAATCTTATCCACAAGACTACCAATTAATTATAACTCCATCTCAGTTAAAGAGATCCATACCCTTTAATTTTTTCAATTGTTCTTCATCAGTCAGATCAAGTCTGAGGGGTGTCATAGATACCAAATTATTTCTAATCGCATAGCGGTCAGTTCCCTCTTCCGGATTTTCGAGAGGAACCACTGTAAACCAAAAATGTTTTCTCCCCATAGGATCTTCGGAAGGCTTGACCAAGCCGTCATATTGCCGGACAGACTGCCTTGTCCATACGATACCTTTGGGTTCATACGGCAAATTTACATTGACCAATTTAGGTCCCTTCTCAGAGATCAGATAGTCTATAGCTTTCCATATATATGGTCTCATTTTAGAAAAATCATATTCTCCTGATTGGGTCGGCGTACTAAAAGCTATTCCTTTGATTCCCAATAATGCAGCTTGCTTGGCGCCTGCCAAGGTTCCAGAGTGCCACATCGAATTCCCAAGGTTTGGTCCGAGATTGATACCGGACAATACAACATCAACTTTTTCCCAGTGAAAACTCCCCAAAGAAACACAATCCGCAGGAGTGCCATTTACACGGTATGCATCAAAATCTCCGATATGAGTTTTCTTATAGGAAAGTGGTCGAGTTGCAGTTACAGCATGCCCCATGGATGATTGCTCCACGTCTGGAGCCACAATTCTAACATCGCCAAATTCTGACGCTACTTCTGCCAATTCCAAAATACCTGGGCTATAAACCCCGTCATCATTAGTAATCAAAATCTTCATAGTTCTATCGTTTAGTCACCCTTTTTGTATGCAAATAGCACGCAGGACTTTTATTACATATGAAAATGAAGATTATCTTATTTTACAATCCTTCGGCGGGCGATGAAGATTTCCCATTAGAAAAAGTAACTACATCCTTGGAAATGCAGGGCGCTTGTGTGATCTCACAGAATATTAAAGAAGCTGGATTTGAAAAGGCACTAAATCTTATTTTTGATCTGATCATCATCGCAGGAGGAGATGGCACAGTAGAGACTATTCTCCCTGCACTTCGAACCACTGACATCCCAATAGTAATTTTACCCTGGGGTACTGCCAATAATATCGCCGGAAGTCTTAGTACAACTTCTGAATACAAAAGCCTTGTCAAAAATTTTAAACAACAGAACTTCCAAAAGTTAACTATTGGAAAATATGAGTACTCCAACAAAGAAGGTTTGTTTATAGAAGGTATCGGTTGGGGATTATTTACTGAACTGCTTTTACAAAAAGCCCGGAATGATAAAAACCTAGATGAATCCTTTTCCAAAGTAGATTTCGGGATAAACAATCTTATAAAACTTCCCGATGAAATCGCGGAAAACGAATACAAAATAGAATTGGACGGTAAGGATAAATCTGGCAAATACCTGTGGGTTGAAATACTGAATATTAAACGCTTGGGACCAAAACTTATTCTAGCACCAGATGCAGATCACAGTGATCTATACTTGGATGTAATGTTGGTGGATAAAAGTCAAAAAGCTGAATTGCGAAAATATCTCCAGGATCAAAAAAAAGAACGTTTTCCCAGCCCTTTCAAGACAGTAAAGGCCAAAATCATAAAAATCCAATCATCACAGCCATTCCATGTCGATGACACACTGCACAATTACAAGGAGTTAAAAGGAGTGACTCATCAGATCAAGATAAGTCTTACTCAACTACGACTCAAAATCCTCAAAAACTAGCTAGTCGAGTAAAATACGGATAACGAATTCAACCACATTAACAAGCATTTAAAAAGGTCAAATGAAAAATCACTCACTTTCTAACTTCTAGTTTACGTGACACAGACACTAATCAAGGGGTAGTAGTAAGCTACCTATTATGCTTGCAATTCTTGTAGGAACACATATATCAATTCCGTAGGAGAACATGATATCATTAGCAGTTTATAAAAACTGAATGTATTAAGCCATTTGAACATCTATGGATTGCTTCAAAACTTTAACATTCACTGCTCCAGTCATGCATATTAATACTCTCTGTCGTTGATAAGAAATTTCCCTAGAACATATTGAACAACCGCATAGCTTATCTTTTTTAAACAAACCTTTCAGCAAGAATAGTCAAACAAAATTAATAGCACGTGCCAATGGCATTTAGATTGCCTACACATAGTAAATAAAAACCACAACAAGATGACTATTCAAAAAATTAAGCGAGCTGACCTCATAGGAAAATCGATAGTAGATACGCAAGAGTCGATTGAGAATTTTGATTCAATAAGCCCCAATGAGCCTAATCTAAGAAACAGCAATGAAGATGTGGATCAAATTCAACTCATCAAGGAAAAACTAGATTTTAGAGAAGAAGAATCGGATATATGAGGAATCGAATAAAATGATCAGGACAATATGGCCTTTGGGTTAGAGAAAATAATACCGATAGCCATTTTAAAGAAGTAGAAGACAAAGAAAAATGATCAATAAAACCACAAAGAAAGCCATCTTGAAGGCCTTGGAGACAGGGGAAAGTCTAAAAATGCGTTTGGGAAAAAAAACCCGCTTCAAAATCGAACGTAGGCTTCCATTTTTATTGGTTTATAGGTACAAAGCCAAAGAATCATCCCCTATCACCACATTGGTAGCTAGCGAGAGTTCCTATCTCATCACCGACAGAAATACCGATTACAACAGCGACGCCGCTATTCTGGTCAAGGAATTCGCCAAAAAAATATCATCCGAATATCGAAGCGTAATGGTGATGGAAGTCTGGATGGGTAAAGCTGAAAGCAAAAACTTTGTTATTAAAGCTCCAAAAGACAAGGCTCCGAATACTGTAAAATCTCTAAAGAAAGGATTAAAAGACATTGCCGCCAGCTATTCGCTTTCTGTTAAACTGGAAGAGACAAAAATAAGGCATCCTGAGGACATCAATGATTTTCTTACCCTTAAGCAATGCCAAGAGTCCGGTATATATCTTATAGGATTAGAAATCCCACCATTTTTTAGGAATGAAAACACAAATGAATTCTATTACCTCCTCTACAAAGAGTTTAAACGTGCATTTTCTGGAGTTCTGAGAAAATCCATATTTGAATTTCTGCGGGTTCAGACGTCTTTTGATATAGAAAATTACCAAAAATTGGGGAGTTTTTCCATTGATAAGGCTGTCTGGGAAGTTGATAAACAACTTTCAGATATCGAGAAAAAATTCCAGTTCCTGCTTCTTATCTCTCCCATCAATACCCTAGAGGCAAAGGAAGAATTTATTAAAAAGAAACATCAAATCAATCCTAAATTTCTGTACCGGCACCTGCCTGTTGATCCAGACCGATTAAAAGAAGCTCTTTTTAGCGTTAAGATTCACGAGATTGAAGATCCTACATTGGCTTTCCTATACACTGAAAAGCGGGAAGAGTTGGAAAAGCAAATTACCATGTTAAAAGAAAGAGGAAGTAAAAACTTCATGTACAGCAGTATCCGCTTATACAGTTCACCAGGAATTAATCTCTATGAAACAGCTAAATATCTGCTAAAGTCATTACCTGCTGATAATTATGAAGATATGGAATGGTTTGACTGCTATGATTTAGCCAAGATTTGTCAAATGGAAATCGGAAAGTATAAAGAACTCTATCCTGGAGTTAACGCGACGGTTTCTGTGAAACATGATATTGTAGGCATGCTTGTTTCTAAAGGCCAGTTATATATCGGAGAGAGTTTCAAGGTTCCAAAACGCCGGGTTCAAGCCTTGGTTCATCACGAAGTTAGCACCCATATTTTAACTTTCTATAATGGCAAAATGCAACCCTTTGGTCAGATGAGCAGTGGTTTCGCCGATTACGATGAACTACAGGAAGGCTTGGCTGTTTTGTCAGAATATTTAGTTGGAGGCCTTACATATAACAGATTGAGAATATTAGCAGCAAGAGTTATTGCAGGTAGGGCTTTGATAGAAGGGCAAACTTTCTCCGAGACTTACAGGGTGCTCACAGTTGAGTACAATGTCCCTCCTGAAACTTCCTTTCAGATTACCGCAAGGACATATCAGGGAGGAGGGTGCACAAAGGATATTATTTATCTAAGAGGTCTAATAAAACTCCTCGACTATTTAAAAGGAGGTGGAGAATTAGAACCACTTTATGTGGGAAAAATCGGATTTAAACACATCCCCTTGATCCGGGAATTAAAAATCAGAGGTATCATCCATCCCTCTCCTCTAGTCCCCTCTTTTTTGAAAACAAGTATAGCCCAGGAAAGGCTGGAAAAATTAAAAAATGGTCTTGACCTCCCACAATTAGTGAACTAAAACCAACATAACTTATGAAAATTGGATTTATTGTCAATCAAATAGAAACAGAAACTGCGGGGTATAGTACAACCCTCCTGTCTTCCACAGCAATTCATAGAGGTCATGAAGCATATATTATAGGCATAGGGCAATTATGCTATCTCAAAGATGGCAAAATGGGCGCTAAAGCAGTTAAGGCTCCTGAAAGAAAATTTCGCAGTCTGCAGAAATATATTGAGGCCATCAAAAGCGCAGAAGCAGAGAAAGTTTTCATCACATCGGACGACTTGGATGTACTTTTCCTGAGAAACGATCCCTGCGAAGAAATTGGCGATCGCGCATGGGCACAAACAGCCGGAATGGTCTTTGGGCAGATTGCAGTGGCAAATGGTGTACTTGTACTAAACGACCCATATTCTTTGATGACTTCATTCAACAAAATGTATTTCCAGCATTTTCCAGAAAAGGTAAGACCAAGAACCATAATCAGTAGAGATGCAAATGAGATAAAGGAGTTTTATGTACAAGAGAAAAAGAAAATCATCTTAAAACCACTTCAAGGATCAGGAGGTAAAGACGTATTTTTAGTTGATGACGATAAAAATCTAAACCAAATCGTTGAAACAATTAACCGCAATGGATTTGTAATTGCCCAAGAATATCTCCCCGCTGCGAAAAACGGCGATATAAGAGTAATATTAATGAATGGAAAAGTACTTACAGTAAAGGGAAAGCATGCTGCAATAAATCGGGTTAATGAAAATGATATCCGTAGCAACTTGCACACAGGCGGCCAAGCACTTCATACAGAATTTAATGAAGATGTAAGGAGACTTTGTGAAATTGTTGGTCCAAAGTTGGTTCAGGACGGAATGTTTCTAGTAGGCATTGATATCGTAGGTGATAAAATCATGGAAATAAACTTGGATAGTCCCGGAGGAATAGTTGCTATGCATAAGTTAGAAGGAGTAGATTTCTGCGGTGAAATCATTGCTGCAATAGAACGAAAAGTAAATTTCCAAAAACATTATCAAGGAACCCTCCCTAACGCATTTTTATCGACCTTAGACATTTAATAGCTATTGGAATATAGCTTATTACAAATAGAAAATTCCTTACGTTCATGCTAAAGATTCATGTGGATTTCACAATGAAAAAACCATCGGATCCCTGCTTTTGGTATAAGGGCAAAAACACCCTAAATTCATCATCTGCAATAATTTTCTCTCCATCTAACTTTGCCAATAGCTGCCCTGGCTTTACATGTGAAAAATTTTCAAATCCAGGTTCCATAGTGAACTCTTGATCGCTCTTCAAATCTAGTCGATAGATAACTTCAAATTCTTCCTGTATCGGTGAAGATTTTTTCAGTAAATGATAGTAGTAATCGTAATCTATGTCAGTTCTTTTCAGCATTCCAGTATGTATTAACGCTATCCATATAGCAGCTTCATGAAAATCCACAGATTTAGAATCATCATGCTGACCTGCTTCCATTGTAAAGCCTATGTGCCCCCTCTGTGTTAGAAAATGGTCAAAATGACCAGGGATAAATTGTTCAATCCCTTTTACAAGTGGAAGGGGAATTTCTTTAGCAAATTCAAAATTCGCTTCTTTTTTATTAACACTAACGTAAGGGATTGTGACAGAAGAAGTAGTATGTAGATCCATAAAGAAGATTTCTTTCTGAATGGAATCTTTCTCTAATTTCTCGATGATTAAAACCAGTTCATGAAACTCTATCCCCTCCTGAAAATCAATATTTTCTTCTTTTTTCAATACCTCTGCTAACTCAGGGGTGCATACCCGGTTGAGATCCTGATCAATCATACGGACGTTATGAGCGAGTGCAGTTAAGTTACCGACAACTCCTAAAATTTTACCTTTCATTTTTGGCTTTTCTTTGATGAGCTTTGAAATAACTCGCTCAACTGCTAGTACCCCACTTGGTTCATTTCCATGAACAGCGCCACTCACCAGAAAAAAAGGACCTGAAGTTTGATCCAGTTGGTCTTCTGGGTACTCTCCGATGATTCTTTTCAATCTACTAGGATCTATTTTTTGATAATTCGTCATAAGTTTCAGCTTTGTTTTCAACTAAGAATTCAAAACTCGTTCCCACTACCAATTTCTTGTTGAATTGTTTCATTCGGCTAATGCCCGAGTTGTTCATCAAAAATTCAATGCTATAGTGGGTAACACAAAGTATCACATTGTTGTCATTTTGTTACATTTTGTGCAATGATCTTTCAATGTTAATAGAAGCGCGAGTATCCTGAATTTTAAGCTTCAAAAATTTTAATAGAGCCAAACAAGGGCAAACAATCGCTTAATATAACGTTTACCATATAGAGCATAGTTAATCATCAATCCAATGACATATCCTTTTCTACCTCTTTGACAAAATTCTACGCAATAGGTAATTTGAATGGGACTGATTTTTGATCTAGTCCTAGTAGATAACGTTTCCATATCTATTTGAAATCAGTTATACTGAAATGTTAGTAGAGCTTTCTTTTGGCCTGTCAAGCGGCGAATAAATAAGCAAGAACTTGACAGGAGTTGAGTGATGAATCTAACAAGGGGGATATTGAATGGTGAAGAGGGGGTAGTACATATCCTCATGAAACCTATACTTTCTTTAGAATTAGTGACTTAAAAATGGATAAGAACCACTCGGCGTTTAACATTGGAAACATGAATTGAAAACAAAAACTGCTAAAGTATCCATTTAGTAATGACAGTTTACAAAATGAGATAATCTAGAGAGTGATATACGACGAATACGCAAATAAAGAGAATTAAACCAACGACCTAAATAATGATGCCTCCTATGATCGACTGTCTGAATTCTTTAGAAATGAAGAATGAAGAAGTTGTAAGGAGGCACCATTATTTATGCTATTGGCAAATTCTCCACTCCTATGCCATTTGATGTGATAATTCTTCCACACATCTCCGACACGACACCATACACTTGATACTCTCGGGAGAATTGTGTTTTTCACATTCTACAGCACAAATCTTACATGCTTCTACGCAAGTAAACATCAATCGCCCCCTGTCCAACCTGACTGATTCACATGCGTCGAGACAATCAGCGCATGCGCCAATGCAAATCTCAACTAGCTCAATTGTTTTTTCCATTCCTGAAACATCCTTTATGGAAGCGACCAATTGAAAACAGTCTTTAATACATTGCTCTAATGCGTTACAGCAATCGCTTTTTATTGGGGTTGACGATGACATGGTTCTTATTGGGTTTATTAAAATTAACTACCAAATGAGAGACCATAACTAATTTAACTTTTTTATAAAGTTCCAATTTATGTTTAGAACACAAATTTATTATGGAATAGTGCCTCAACCATCTTAATAAGACAACTTTTGATTACTGCGGAAAGGCCAATAGAATATCACGTTAAGAACAAAACGAACTATCTGTATTGCTTTCCATACACAAAACGTTACGTTTATTCCACAAATTGGAAATTACCAAATGGTAATGCTGACCCATTCGCAATATTTTTGATTTAAATTATTTCAAAAAATTTCAACAGGGAGAAAAGCAGACAAGATATTCTTGAAAAATTTTTCTAACCATCTTATCATTGAAACTTTTTAGGAACTACTACTTCATCTCTCGAGATATTGATGAGAGCCAATCACATCATCAAATTTATTATAATCCCAAGCAATAACAGAACACGTTAGTTAGAGACCAATTGGCATCTGTATTGGTTATTTCAATTAGCTTTCACAAAACAGACCAAGTATGAAATCAATATGGAATGGTACGTTAAGTTTTGGATTGGTCAATATTCCCATAAAAATGTATTCCGCATCAGAGTCCCGAAGAATCGATTTGGATATGTTGGATTCAAAGGACCATGCCAGAATTCGCTACCAGCGTGTCAATGAAACCTCAGGTAAGGAGGTAGAATGGAAAGATATTGTAAAGGGCTTTAAGATAGATGACAAATATGTCGTGCTGGAGGAAGAGGATTTCGAACTGGCAAATGCAAAAAAAAGCAAGGTAGTAGAAATTGAAGCCTTCGTAAATGAAGTCGATGTTGCGGACATGCTTTTCAAAAAGCCCTATTTCCTCGAACCCCAAAAAGAAGGAGGCAAAGCTTATAACCTGCTCCGGGATGCTCTTAAAAAGACCGAAAAACTGGGATTGGCCACTTTTGTCATGCGGCAGAAAGAAAACCTGTGCCTAATCGGAGTCTATAAAAATGCCTTGGTACTTCACGTGATCCGTTTTGCAGATGAAGTCAGGAATCCAAGCGAGCTGAAAATATCCACCTCCAAAGTAACCAAAAAAGAAGTGGAGATGGCCGAATCACTCATCGAACAATATACGGAGCCATTTGATCTGGGTAAATACAAAGATCAATACAATGAACAGCTGATGAAAGTGATTAAGGCAAAATCAAAAGGCAAAAAAGCAAAAGTGAAGAAGTTTGAACCGGAAAACACAGCAGCTAAGGATTTGATGGCCCAACTCAAGGCCAGTTTGGAAAAACGTAAAAAAGCATCCTGATGTCCCTCAAAGACTACAATAAAAAGCGGGATTTTTCCCGGACAAGTGAGCCTCACGGAGAAGTAGCCTCAGAAATCGGAAAGCTGCGCTTTGTAGTGCAGCGCCATGATGCCAGCCATTTACACTTTGATCTGAGATTGGAAATGGATGGGGTATTGAAAAGCTGGGCTGTGCCAAAGGGTCCCTCAATGAATGCAAAAGACAAACGCCTGGCTGTGGAAACAGAGGATCATCCTCTAAAATATCTGGATTTTCAGGGCAGTATACCCAAAGGAAACTATGGAGCAGGTGAAATGACTATCTGGGATAACGGAACCTACGCCCCTATTTCAGATAAAAAGAACACTGCTTCCTCCATGTACAAGTCTGGAAACCTCAAACTTACTTTTTACGGCAGCAAACTTCGTGGGGATTTTGCCCTGGTCAAAACTAACCTGAAAGATAAGCAGCCACAATGGCTTTTGATCAAAAAAAAAGATGAGTTTGCCACTGATCTGGACTATGATGCAAACCTCCATCTGGAGGAACTAAAAACCAAACCTGAAAAGAAACCACATTCAATTTCTTTAAAAAACCAAGTTTCTCCCATGCTGGCCTCCACCAGTAAGGAACTGAAATTTCCCAGCTCAAAGAATTGGCTGTATGAAATCAAATGGGATGGATATCGAATGATCTGCAATCATTCTTCCAAGAGTACCATCCTTTATTCCCGTAGTGGCGTGGACTATACTTCCTCCTATCCGGCTTTGGTAACCAGCCTTTCCCAACTTCCCCATAGTGCAATTTTAGACGGGGAAGTGGTCAGTTTGGATAAAGACGGTACTTCCCGGTTTCAGTGGCTACAGCATTATGCTGAGGAACCAAAAGGAGAGCTGACCTATATGGTCTTTGATCTGCTTTTTCTGGATGGCCACAGTATTTTGCACCTGAAATTACAGGAACGTAAAGAATTGCTGAAAGAATTGGTACATGATCTACCTGGCGTTAAGTTCAGTGAACATGTCATCGGAAACGGAAAGGCATTTTTTGAAAAAGTGCGTGAAAAAGGCTTGGAAGGCATTATGGGTAAAAAAATGGATTCTTTCTATTATCCTGGCTTACGCTCAGAAGATTGGGTAAAATTTAAAACGCAGGAAAGTCTGGAATGCATCATCTGTGGATATACCCATTCGGAAAACAGACCTTTCGGCTCACTGATTTTAGGCCTTCAAGTCAACGGAGAACTTACTTATGTGGGTAATTGCGGTACAGGGTTTTCCATTGCCGAGCAAAAAAAACTGGAGCAACAGTTCAAAAAAATCACAGTGTCCAAATCCCCATTTCCATCTAAAATACACCTTGGAGGCAGAAAGGCCAAATGGCTAAAACCAGTGATGGTCGCTGAAGTCTCTTTTGCCGAGTGGACTGAACAGAAAAGACTCCGACAGCCCGTCTTTAAAGGACTAAGATACGATAAAATTCCCCAATCACTGAGTGTGGATTCACCATCCAATCCGGAATTAAAAAACAGTGATCCTGAAAACTCCCTGGATCTTGACGGGATTCAAGTGCAGCTCAGTAATCTGGAAAAACCGCTTTGGTCCAAGGAGGGCATAACAAAATATGATCTGATAGATTACTATCTCAACATCGCAGCATACATCTTACCTTATCTCAAAGATCGTCCACAGAATCTCCACCGCCACCCAAACGGAATAGATCAAGATGGCTTTTATCAAAAAGATACTCCGGATGGATACCCGGATTGGATCAAAACCACTTCCATTTACTCGGAATCCAGTGAAAGGGATATTGATTATATGCTCTGCCAAAATGAGGCTACTCTGATCTATATGGCAAACCTTGGCTGCATAGAGCTCAATCCTTGGAACGCAAGGACTGATTCTCTGGACAAGCCGGATTACATCGTGATAGACCTGGATCCTTCAGACAAAAACGAATTCAAAGAAGTCGTAGAAGTTGCCCAGGCATTTCATGAGCTATTCGAGGAGTTGAAAATTGAAGGCTACTGTAAAACTTCAGGAGCCAGTGGGTTGCATATTTACGTGCCCCTAGAATCCAAATATCTCTTTCAAGAAGGACGTGACTTTTGTAAACTCCTATGTACAATCATACAGGAGAAACTACCAAAGCTTACCACTATGGAGCGTTCTCTCAAAGCCAGAAAAGGGAGAATCTATTTGGATTATTTACAAAACAGGCCTGGTCAGACTTTAGCCTCTGTTTATTCGGTGAGGCCAAAGCCAGGAGCTCCTGTCTCCACTCCCTTGCTTTGGAAAGAAGTCAATGGAAACTTGGATAAAAACGATTTTACCATTTTTACGGTTCGCGAGCGGCTAAAAACACACAAGGATCTCTTTAGCCCTATTTTAGGTAAGGGAATTAGAATAGAAAAGGTATTGGAGCAATTAGATAGTTAATTCACATCTGTGCTTTTCAAGGCTTTCTCTTCCCTGTTTTCACCCATATTCAAATTAAGCTTCATCCCATTTTCATTTCTCAGATATAAAGTCCGTGTAGGAAAGGCAATGGATATATCCAGCTCGTCAAATTTCTGATAGATCTGAAAGTTGAAATCCTGCTGTATATCAATGTAGGTGTTAAAATCTGCATCATTGATAATATAGACTATTTCAAAATCAAGGCTAGAATCCCCAAATGCCTTGAAGTGCGCCCGGTCAAAGTCAACACGCTTTTCAGACTGCACAATATCTTTAAGAATTTTCGGGATCTTTTTTACCAGATCCACCGGTGTTTCATAGGTCACTCCTACCGAGAAAACTATCCTACGGCGCTGCATTTTCTTGTAGTTATGGATTCGGGAACTGGTCATATCGCTATTTGCCATCACCAATTGCTCTCCCGAAAGCGTCTTAATTCTGGTAGTTTTGATCCCGATTTTGTCAACTATCCCATTTTTGTCCCCTATCACCAAGAAGTCCCCGACTTCGAAGGGTCTGTCAAAAAAGATAACGAAATAGTTAAACAGATCTCCGATGATATTCTGTGCCGCCAGAGCAATGGCGATTCCACCTATTCCCATTCCAGCTATGATTGCGGACACATCATAGCCCAGGTTTCCCAGCATAAAGATGAGGCCTGTAATCCATATCAATACATTGATAATCAGGATCACGCCACCCATCTGTTTTACTTTCTCTTCTCCTCCCTCCTGCCTTCTTATATAAGTCTGCAGCAGCATGAGTATGATACTGGACACCAGCCGGATCGCATAGTACGTGATGATCACCACATACACTACTTCCAATATAGACAGAATTTTATCCGGCCATGCAAGTGTCTTCAGTCCGGCATATATAATGGTAAAATAGACCACAGGCAGGACATAATTCCCTATACTTTCTACTATGAAATCGTCTATGATAGTTGATGATTTGGAAACCAGCTTACTGATTCGCTTCAAGATGAGGCGTTTGAAAAGTTTTACGAGTAAAAGTCCCAAGACAATTACTCCAAGCATAATCAGGTATTCTTTACCTGTATTTCCATAAAATTCCTGGGTAAGTAAATCTTGCATGATAAATAATAGGTTTAGTTGTGAAAAGAGAGACTGCTAGTGTCGTGTCAACGTTTAAATGAGGGACTATACGGCAGTGGGGTTAGCAGGAGATCAAGGCACAAAACAAAGAGCATAGCCGAAGCTATTTGAGCTCTTCTGTAACGCATTGACACCGTAAAAGACACCCCGTATACATTGTCGGTTTAGGCTTTCCACGTCACTAGAAACAGCAGAGCCTGGTTTTTGGCTCCATAGGCTATGTAGGCTAGCAATGGAATCAACCATTTATCATTTAAGGTATTCTCTACCAAAATTGTTCCGATAGGTACTGACGGCGTCACACAGAATAGTATTAGCTTCCATTCAACAGGGAAACCACACATTGCCAGGCCTAAATCACATACTAACCGCACAAAAGTTGGGTAGCTTAAACCACGGTAATGGGAATATTTGTTCTCATCCAATAATGATGATTTCACTTAAAAGCCCATCTTGATTGCAAAACAACTCATATAAATCCACAGAGTTTATTTCTTGAATTTGGCTTAAGGATTGAACTTGATGTTAAGAACTTAACTGCAATAACATCATGAATCTTCAATCTAAATCACATTTATTACTTGCGATAGTTGTTACGCTATTATGCTCATGCAAAGAGAGAGTATCCAAGGAAGAAAAGGAGAAACTTTCAATACAAAGCGCTGATACTGTTCAAACGGCTATAGGTGAACTGATCCTCCCCTCACCTTATTCATCAGAGGTAACTACCAACCGCAGTAATGTAATAGGTTGGCCAGAGGATAAAAAGCCACTTGTGCCTGAAGGCTTTACAGTGACGGCATTTGCCAAGGACTTGGATAATCCCAGAGCCACATACATTGGTCCCAATAACGATATTTTTGTAGTAGAGAGTAACAGTAACAAGAGTGCAGACCGCATTACTGTTTTTCAGGATAAGAATCAAGACGGGGAATATGAGGTCCGCGAAATTTTCAAAGAGGGGTTGAATAAGCCCTATGGAATGCTCATCATCAATAATACGTTTTATATAGCCAATACCGACGGGCTATACAAATATCCCTATAAAGCAGGACAGGTAAAATTAGAGGGAGAAGGTGAAAAAATCGTTGAGCTGCCAGCAGGTGGTTATAACAATCACTGGACGAGAAACCTGATTGCGAATGAGGACAATTCAAAAATTTACATTTCAGTAGGTTCTGCCAGCAACAATGCAGAGCATGGAATGGAGGAAGAATTCCGCCGGGCGGGAATCCTCGAAATTAATCCGGATGGTTCGGGTGAGATAATCTATGCCAGTGGCTTAAGAAATCCAGTTGGAATGTCATGGAACCCCGTCACTGGTGAACTCTGGACTGCGGTAAACGAGCGAGATGCACTAGGGAATGATCTGGTGCCGGATTATATCACCAGTGTACAAAAAGACGGATTCTACGGCTGGCCTTATTCCTACTTTGGAAAGATAACAGATCCTAGAATGGAGGGAAAAGGAATGGATAAAGTGGAAAAGGCAATTATCCCCGATGTTCCAGTAGGTAGTCATACAGCCTCACTTGGATTAACCTTTTATATGGGAGAGACTTTTCCTCAAAAATATAGAAACGGTGCCTTTGTGGGCCAACATGGCTCTTGGAACAGAAAAGAACTGTCCGGTTACAAAGTTCTGTTTGTCCCGTTTAACAATGGAAAGCCAGCCGGAAAACCTGAGGACTTCATGACCGGATTTATAGCAGATGAACAAAAAGCCGATGTCTACGGAAGACCTGTAGATGTTACGGTCATGCCCGATGGTTCACTACTTGTAAATGATGACAGCGGAAATATCCTCTGGCAAGTAAAGGCCGACTAAAATAAACTGGGTTTCTAAATCGTGAAATTTCTAAGATTAAAAAAGCTAGTTATTACGCAACTAGAGCAACACATACCACTCGATATAATTATTCATTAAATTAACTACAAGGCGTTCTTCTCGATAGTACAATTAGAAATAAATCCCTAAAATCAAAAGACACTAATACTTACAATTATTTTGATGAAACGCTAGCACATGAACCAAGCACAAATGATATATCAGATGTGAAAATCCTCACATTCATTAAACATCAACCACTTTCAAGCGTTGATGGAACACAATTTGAATAATATTCTATATAAAACTAACAACTAACCAATAACACCATGAACACCACATTAAATCCACAAAACAGAGTCTCAAAAATAGTAGACTGCAAAGTAAAAACAGCTAGAGACGAAAACGTAGGATCCATCAAAGATCTTATGATCAATACTTCATCCAAGAAAATCGATTATGTCATTCTCAAAGTAGACGAAGGCTTTCTAAATTTAGGATCTAAACTCTTGGCCATGCCTTTTGAATCGTTTGATTTTCATCCAAATCAAGATGATGTAATCATCGTGAAAGAATCGAAAGAAACATTGGAAGACTCCCCCGGATTCGACGAAGACGATTGGCCATCGGGACCCCAAGCTGAATTTCTTCATACCCTTAGGAGTTACTATAGCCAAGAACCTAGAAGTCTTTATGGAAGATATGACGACCAAAATAGGACTTTCTACACTGAAGAGGAAGTTTTTCACGAAAATGCCAATCGAATAAAGGATGCTTCATATGGAGATGGATTTCTAGAGAAAGATCGTAGAAGCAATCGATAATCAGATTTCAGAACAGGTGGAGATCCGATATTAAAAAAATAATCAACTAAAATTAAGAAGCTAACCTCCGCAGGTTAGCTTTTTTTATAGAAAAAATAATTCATCAATAATTTATTGACATAATGGAATCAACAAGGGAAAACAACTAGTCACAATTTTCTCACCCAATTTAAGTCAAAATAATATCAAGCCAATGACTTACCGGTCCAATAATACTACGACAAAGAGGCAAATCTGGATATCCCGACAGCTATTTAAAATGTGTAACCCTAACGCCACGATTTGGAACAAAACATATCCAATGATTTTATTTAATTTAGAAAGTTAACCATTGAAATCAGAAACCTAAAATAAGAAAAAGTCTTATGATTATCCCAGGAACTTCATGCTCATTTCAACCCTATTTTTGATTGATTCGAATTCATCTCAGGCTGTCGATTGTCTAAAACATGCAGAAAAAATCAACTACTCCATTGTAAACTTGAAGGATCAATATTTTCTTTCCGCGCAGCCACTAATGAATATAATACATCTCATTCTGCTAAATTAAATTTCAAGAAACCTCTACAGATTCCTTCACAAATGTAAAGAAACCGATGAGCAACTTTTATTTCGACTTATCAAAACTATCTCGGGCTATATGATAAATAGCCCCGTACTCTTTAAGATTTTGAGAACCCAACTCAAAAGGCATTAATTTTTCATAGTTTATATAAGCTTTGTAATTCAGCAGGGTAAAATATCATCTAAAATAGATCTCCAAAAATAAATAATGCATTTATGAAATTAATCAGCCCTAGAATACACGCCTACTTAGACTATGTAATAGCCACAATCTTGATATTATTCCATTGGATTTTTGGATATGAATTGAAGGAGGTGGACTCCTGGGTTCCGATGATTTCAGGTCTATTCTATATAACTTACAGTATTCTTACTAGGTTTAGAAATGAACACTTTGGGATTATAAGCTTACAGACGCACTTGATCTTAGATTTACTTTTGGG
Organism: Algoriphagus vanfongensis DSM 17529; assembly: GCF_000429465.1. Lineage (GTDB taxonomy): Bacteria > Bacteroidota > Bacteroidia > Cytophagales > Cyclobacteriaceae > Algoriphagus > Algoriphagus vanfongensis. Next base: position 16,141 of record NZ_AUBX01000001.1, read on the forward strand.
TATTTTCCTTATAGTTACACCTTGGCTTGGAGAGTTTTCAGAAAATCCTCCATTTATACAATCAATTTTAGGAGTAATTATAATGATCATTGCTGGAATGACTAAGGAAAAAAAGTACAAAGAAGCTGGAAATGAAATATTAGAGTGAATCGTACTTGTACTTTTGCTCCAATTATTAGTTAGAAGCTCAGGACACATTACGAAGTGTTACTTTTTTATCACAGTCAATTAGATAGAAAAAAGTACTTGTATGATTTGAAGAAATTATGCCTGTCATAGAAACGACCTTATTCTGTTCCCCAACCAGAGTTCTTATAAAATTTCTTTGTAACACTCCATTTTCTTGAATATGGAATCCTCATTGTTCTTACTAAGTAAGCAAAATGGTCAAGCTCCATTTATTCTAACAAAAAAATATAGCTATGGATAACCAAACTTCAACTACAGCAGACATTCTAATTAAAAAGTTAATAGACTGGAAAGTCAAATTCATTTTTGGAATAATCGGGGATCGGATTAATCCAATAGTGGAAGCTCTGAGAAAAAACCAAGATAAAATACGTTTTATAACTGTCCGCCATGAGGAATCTGCATCATTGATGGCCAGTGGATATGCGAAATATACAGGAAAGCTTGGGGTCTGTATGGCTACTTCAGGCCCAGGAGCTATTCATTTAATGAATGGGCTTTACGATGCTTACAAAGATCATGTACCTGTATTAGCAATAACAGGGTCTCCAGTTTCTGAATTAGAGGGAACAGACTATATCCAAGAAATAAATATCCATTCACTGATGCAAGAGGTAACGGTATATGATCAAGAAGTCACAAGCCCCCAACAAGCAGAAACATTGGTTGATCTTGCTATAAGATCTGCCCTCAATACTCGTGGTGTCGCCCATCTTAATTTTGCAAAAGACAATCAGGAAGAGAAAGTACATGATGATGAAAATGCTACTGAACAGGGTGAAAAAACTTATAGAACCATGGAGTTTACTCCCGCAATGCAAATACCTTCAGACAAAGATTTGGAAAAAGCTTCGCTATTAATCAACAACTCTGAAAAAATAGGAATCCTGGCGGGTATGGGCGCTTTAGACGCCAGAAAAGAAGTTCTAGAGCTTGCAGCCAAAATTGGCGCTCCAGTGACCAAAGCCTTACTAGGCAAGGCTGTGATCCCAGATGAATCTCCATTTTGCACTGGCGGAATAGGCCATTTAGGTACACTTCCATCTAAAGAATGGATGCAGGAATGTGAGCTTTTGTTGATATTGGGCAGTAACATGCCATACCTTGACTATTATCCAAAAACTGCAAGCGCTATCCAGATTGACCACAACCCTAAAAGAATAGGATTACGATATCCAGCCTCGCTAGGATTAGTAGGAGATGTTAAGTCCACTCTAAAAATTTTACTTCCTGCAATTTCTGAAAAAAAAGACAGGAGTTTTCTAGAAAAATTTCAAAAGGAGATGGATAAGTGGAATCGCTCGCTGAAAGAAGTGGAAGAAGGTCAAAGTGTTTTAATTCGCCCCCAATTCTTGGTAGCTGAAGTAAGCCGACTTTTGGAGCCTGATGCAATTGTATCGATTGACACAGGAGCTCATACAATTTTCACAGCGCGACACTGGAACATCAAAGAAAATCAAAAAATGGCAGTTTCCGGAAATTTGGCCACAATGGCTCCAGGCTTGCCCTATGTCATTGCAGCCAAACTTGCTTTCCCAAACAGACAAACTGTAGCTTTTGTAGGTGACGGCGGATTTTCTATGCTCATGGCAGAGATAGTTACCGCTGTTCGCTATAACCTGGCTATTAAAGTAATTATATTCAAAAATAACGAGCTTAGTCAAGATGTATATGAACAAAGGGCTTCAGGTACAGAAATTTACGGAGGGGATCTAACTCCTATAGACTTTGCCAAAGTTTCTGAAGCCTGTGGAGCAGAAGGTTATAGTTGTCGTGATAAATCAGAATTACGAACTGTTTTAAAAAAAGCACTTGTTACCAATAGGCCTGCTGTTATCGAAGTATTAATTGACCCCGATCAAGCCCCTTCTGCTCCACATCATTTACTGCAGAACATTTTCTAATATCTTTAGAAAGGATAGGGTAAAAAAACATTAGAAAAAAAATTCCCTATAGAACAATAGATGCCAAAGTCCATAAGGGTTATCAGAATAAACTCGTTTTTTTAATGGTCTATACCTAACCCAATACAATTCATAAAATCTGCAAGAGACAAAGCTCATTAAACAAATGTGTCTATACCCTCCATTTCGACATCCAACAAGTCATCAAAGAAAAAGATTAAAATCAGAGGGAATATTTAAATTGAATACGAATAGAGCATCCCAAAATTATTTTCACATACAACAATAGCGTTATAAAACGCAAAGAATTATCCATAAACTATGAAGAACGCTGAGGTAAAAATATACTCAATTAACTTAAATCACTGATTATGTAATAGACATTGCCCCGCCTCTTAAAAAGAACTTCGTAACTAATATAACTGAAAAATTGAAGACACTCTTAATCGAACGATAAAACCTTCTACATATAAAAAGTTTTGTTGAAAAGAGAAAAATAAAAGGGGAAGATTCAATGAGTACTTATCAATTTCACTTTACTTGTACTTAATTTCATAACCAAGCATATTTTCAAGCAATCTTGAATTCATTCTCAACGTCACTTCCCCAGTTTCAAATTGTAGTAGTTTTTTCTAAATTAAGTTTTTCCCTCTAGTCTGAAAGACACTTTGCAGTTTACCCCATAAGACGTTATACCCTGATCATTAACATGAGCTTTGATATTACTCACATTGACAGAATCAATATTCATCAGTGTTTTTGAAGCCTCTTGAACTGCCTTATGAATAGCATCTTCAATACTCTCTTCGGAAATAGAAATAAGCTCAATTACTTTCACTATTGACATAAGAATAAATTTTAGTGATTTAGTATAATACTACATTTGTATTTACCAACTACATGCCAAAGATGAAAACCAGCCAGTTGCACATGTAAACCTACAAAACAAAACAAATCCTGTCACAATCGTGTAACGCAATGTAACAACTAAGTAACCACCTAGCAATAGTCACCATTATAAAAATTCTAATTACAGCCTTCATGCACACTCAAAAGCTTATGATTAACATACCATTTTGATCATTTCTAGCGCAAAAATTTATTAAACCTAGAATTAACAAACTTCTTGACAGCTCATTAAATTAGTTTACCACCTCAATGTATTTCAAATCTTTTATTATAAACATCAACACACCGATAACCAAGGAATGGCATGTAATTTGGATTTATACCTATATATCAAAAAATTACTAAAATGGGCATTGAAGTTATAATTGGAGTAATCATAATGGGACTTGTTTTCATTTTGTTGGTCGGATACATTTCAAAAAAAAATAATAGAAAATAAGAATCTCCTTACAGCTATTGGGAGGACACCATTTCGATTGCCATTAGCAATAATATTATCAGAGTTGATGTTGGAGCAGCTAAAAGCTCCTAATGTTTAAAACCGTAAGATGGATTTTTCGGATAAGCAAATTAATCTTGAGGCATACTCCTGTTGAATTCCCAATTGACTATTAGCCTGGGGAATTAAGTATTCAGAAAAAATAATTTTCCCCTTAAAGCAAAGAGATGCATAAGCAAAGAGTTTTTCTATTCCTTTTTCGGGGATGGGAGAAGCAAATCCCGTAATACTTAGACCAATATCACTACTAAATTTCTTACAAATTTGGAAAGCCATTTCTTCAGATATACTCTTAGAAACTCCGTTAGTTTCAATACAAGCGTCATATGAAATCCCCAACTGTTTAAACTTTTGCTCGCAGGAATAAACACTGGCCCCCCCCGCAAAAAACAACCCAGCATTAGAGCACGTACTCAGCATCAGTTGTACAAAGCCAGAAGTCACACTTTCGGCTACTGCTATTTTATAATGATTTTCTAAACAATGCTCGCAAATTCTTTCCAAAGCATATAGCGTATTTTCATCATTAAAAATCTCCATCTCTACATTTGAATTTAGATCCTAGAAAAGCGTATCAATTTTTAGTAGTTGACTTTGTTGACTTTTGTTGAATGAACTCTTCCTGGGGCTCTGAATCAGGTATGTTTTTCCTATTTCGATTTGTTCCAAGAGGGGTGACTTTAAGGTTTTCCTTATCATCCTTCTTTTGCGAACCTGTTTTTTTTGTTTCTGCCATAGCTATTATTGGTTTTGTCAATCCGCTCTTCATTGAGCAACCAGTTATTTCTCCTGTTGAGAATTCACAAAGCTTAATCTTGCTTTTTTTTCATAAAGACTAGCTGAATGCTTTATGAGGTGTCGAATAATAAATACAACCCAAATTTAAAAACCACTAGCATCCTAAGACTTACATAATTTCATTTTGATGTTCTAAAATTTTAGAATCCCCATCCATCTACTACTTTTTCTTGGAGGACAGGGAATAGGATAGTAAACCTTGCTCCCTTTCCAACCGCCCCTTCGGCGTAAATCATTCCCCCGTGATGTTCCATGATTTTTTTGCAAATCGCTAAGCCAACTCCAGAGCCAGGAAAGCGCTGCTTATCATGCAATCTATTAAATGGCAAAAAAATAGAATCACTAAACTCTCCATCAAAACCAACTCCATTATCTGTTACAGAAATCTTGACGAGAGAAGTCTTATCAGAAAGCGGAAACATGGTCAGATCCATCTCTGTAATATCCTCCTTTCTAATATGAATAAGTAAATCCCTTTGCAGATCCCTGTATTTTAGCGCATTATCAAGCAAGTTGGTAAAAAGCTGTTCAAATTGACTTGGTATGATCATAGCACTTGGCAGATCATCTACTAAAACAGTTGTATTTGAGTCATTAATATTAAAATCAAAGTCTTCCACCACATTGCTAATGATTTCCTCTAAGTTACATTTCTTAAAAACCCTCTTTTCTTTAGAAGTCCTTGAAAACTCCAATAGATCCAAAATCAGTGATTTCATCCGGTCAGCTGTACGATTAATTCTTGTAAAATAACCCTTAACCTCACCTGGAAGATTTAATTCCGGATACCGAAGCACCATAGAGAGCAATGTCTGTATTTTCCTAATAGGTTCCCTAAGATCATGACTTGCTATATGGTTGAATGAATCCAATTCGAGGTTTTTTTGTAATAAGTCTTTGGTTTTCTTCTCTAGATCTCTGATAATTTTAGTTTCATCAGTGATGTCATGAAAGGTTATTAGCAAGCAACTCCCCTTCTCAATCACTCTCCTGCTCATGGTGATAAATCTCAACTCATTTTTCCTGATTTTTACCTCTAGCTTAACTTCCTCTGAATTATTGTTGTCGTTAGTATGATCCAACAATCTACTTGCTGCCTCTTTATTTTCTCCAGTGAAATGAAACAAAAACAATTCTTTTGAGGCAGTTACTTCCGAGGGCTCATACCCGAACATTCGAATCAAATTAACTGAGAAATTCCATTTTCCAGATTTGAACTCATAAGTTGAACAGCCTATGTTAGAAACAAGCTCTACTTGTTGAAAAATTCTGTTACCATAGATTAAAGAGGAACTGGCTTTACTATTTTCCAACATACCCTATTAACATTTAATCCTAAATATTCTTTCAACTTCATGTCCGTAATGCAGACGATTTCATGATAAGTACTCCTGCAATACCAATAGCTGAGAAGTAATTGGGCAAAAGCTATGGTTAAAGGAGTAGCTGATTACATGAAACATTTTTAGATCTCTTTATAACTCTCCAACCTCCAAACTGTTTGGGTGGGGTGGCGTCTTTTATATACGAAGCAAACAACCTTCCAGATCAATGACCTAAAACCGAACTTTTATGCGATGGCCGGCGGTCATCACAGTAGAATTATGTAACAAACTGTATATTTTTTGTAACAGATCAAGTACTTCAAATAGATAGCTTTATCCAATAACTACTACTACCACAAAAAAGACACCCTATGAAAAATGTACTTGTAGTGGACAATCAGATCTCAAATTGCAATCTATTGTCCAAATTTTTGATAAAAAAGCACTATGAAGTCGAAACTACAACTCAAGGCAAAATGGCTCTGGAAATGTTCGGGAGGACTAAGTTCGATTTAGTTATAGCTGATTACAATCTACCCGATATGACCAGTGAAAAACTGTTTGACGAACTACAGAAATGTACTCCTGGAACTAGAATGATATTCATGGGCAAGGAAGTAAATTTAAAAAATGCAGTATCTATGATCAGACGAGGAGCAAATAATTTTATCTCAAAGCCTCTAAATCCGGATGAATTACTAGAAGCAATGGTTGAAGCTTCACTATCAGAAACAAGTCCTATTTCCCGTAAACAAAATAAGGTAGGCTCAAATTCAAACCTGATGTCTGCTCATTGTCCTAAAGTAAAGGCTTTGATGAGGCAAGCTGAGCGTGTAGCCCAGACCGACTATTCCGTGATCATTCATGGAGAAACTGGGACGGGAAAAGAGTCTTTCGCCAGACACATTCATCATCACAGTAATAGAAAAGAAGGGCCATTTGTAGCAGTCGATTGCGGATGCCTATCCAAAGAAATAGCCGCCAGTGAATTTTTTGGCCACGAAAAGGGGGCATTTACCGGCGCAATTTCACAAAAGACCGGTTTTTTTGAGCAAGCGGATGGAGGGACACTATTCCTGGACGAAATTGCCAATCTATCTTTGGATATACAAACTGCTCTATTGAGAGCATTACAGGAAAAAGTGATTCGAAAAATCGGTGGATCCAAAGTAATACCTATTGACATTAGAATAATCGTTGCTACAAATGAGGATTTACAGGAAAAATCCACAGCAACTACTTTCAGAGAAGATCTGTATTTCAGATTGTGTGAATACACATTGGAAATCCCCCCCCTAAGAGACAGAAAACAAGATTTACCGTATTTTGTTGATTTTTTCTTAGAACAAACAGCAATTGAATTAAAAATAGATAAGCCTGCTCTAAACGAGGAAATATCTGCTTTTCTAATGGAGTATGAATGGCCTGGTAATATTAGAGAAATGAGAAACGTTATTAGAAGATTGTGTCTTTTCATTGATGAAAATAACAACCTACAGTGTACAGCTCTTCCACAGAGGATAAAAAACTTTTTTCATGAACGGGACCTTAAAAACAAATTCTCATTAACTCAGACTGAACAAACCACTGTGTCAAAAGAAGACGATACTGCTTTAAAAGCAACAGTCATGGAAGCCGAATCACAAAGAATTTTAGAGGTACTTGAGAAAGTTCAGTATAATAAAACAAAAGCAGCTAAACTACTGGATATTCATCGTAAGACTCTCTACATGAAACTCAAACAGATGAATATCCAATAATACAGCTATCTATCATAAAAGATTGGGTTTCTCTTGTGGAGACTCAGGCTCTGTCTTTGGAGGAAACTGTTGCTTGCGGCGGGGATCATTACGTTCTTCGATTTCTTTCCTTTTACGAGTTTCTTCATCGATTTCCTCTTCATCCGGAAGATACTCTTCTTCTTCTGGTAATTTTGGATTAGGAGTGATTTCTTCTCTTTTTTCCGGCAAAGGAAATTCCTTTGCCGGAGGCCCCGTAGTTAACCCAAGCATTTCTACGAACAAGAATCCTAAATGATATCTGTCAGAAAAATGCTCATTTAAGCCAAGTGATTGAGGTTTCATATGTGTATAGTCCATAGTTTAGTTATTTGTCCTTTTCAGATTTATCAGAACCTTCAACTTTTACAAGCTTATTGTAGACACCTAATAACAATATAGATTCTGCCCATTGACCTATATACAAAGCCATGCGATCTTTTTTGTAGAGTTTAAAACATAATGATACTCCCATGGTAGCAATAGATGACCAGAGAAAAATATCTGATGGTGCTTTAGCAGTCTGCTTCTCGATTGATTTAGCAATTTTTCCTTCTTTATGTTTGCTTTCCATAATAATAAGATAGTTAAGAGTTTATACTTACCATGTATTCAATTTCCATTCCCTAAAATAGAAACTTAATTCAAAAAATAATCAAACGTACAAGAATGAAGTATTGAAGCACTCTTTGTTTAGTTTCACATTCCTGTACAGCAGAAGAAAAAAAAACTAAAATAATGTAAATAGTGAACTATTATATACAAAATGTTACAAAAATGCAACATTTATAAAATTTAAAACAAGCATAGAACATGTTGTAAAAAACAGGGAAGTATGCAAGAATAAATTTAGAGAGGGACAGGAAGAGATTTTTCTACCACTACTCTTTGAGTCAATAAATTGCATACTCTATCAAAGAACTTGTCTGCCAGTGAAAAAAAGAAAAATAAATACATTATATTATCTGCTATTATATCAAATTCAGAAAATCAATTTACGACTGTATGACAAACCTGTTCTTTGAAGGTTTAATAAATTCATATCATTACAATGAAAAATACGTTGGTATCGGGGAAAGATCTAGTGAGATATTCTTCTAGAACCCATTGTTGTCCAAAACATATCAACACAACACTACTCACTGCCCTTGAACATCAACTTATTCAGAACAACTATAAAAGAAGTCAAGAACCACATAATGTAATGACACAAAATTATAATAGCGTGATTAATAATTAAAGAAAGAAGCTTGCATATCCATTATTTCTTCAAATTTCAAAATACAATCCAAATTTAACAATAAAACACACTAATTAAACACCTATACCATTAGTCAATAAATTCCACACAACCTGGTTACCAGATAATTGGAAGACGAAATATAAGCACAAGTTTATAGAGCAATTCAACAATTAAAAATTCCGAAAAAAGTCATAGTCCGAAAATATATACCAACTAAAAAAAATGCTTATATCAAGAAAATAAAATATAACATTTATCAGAGAATCTCCTAGTCTCATATGGGCAACTCTACACCTTTTTTAATTATTTGATGGTGATAATGAAAAACTATGAATACGCTTAGAGTCATTCAAGGAAGGAGAATCTAAATATAAAATTTGATAAAGAAACATCATAAAAGCAAAATGGAAAATTAAATTTTCGAAGTAAACACATACAATCAAAAAAAAGCAGGCAGGAAACCTACCTACTTTAATAAAAAAAACCCTTCTTCAAATCAAATTATTCTTTTAAAGCTTTATAATTAATTTCGGATTTTGCCAGTTTATTTAAATGTTTATCCGCATTTTTCTCCTCATCTAGAGTCTGAGCGAGAATATCAGCGCATTCCTCATGGTTCATTTTCTTGGCCATTTCAACAAGTGAACCATAAGAGGCAATTTCGTAATGTTCAACTTTTTGACATGCGATAATAATTCCTGCATCTCTTACTGAAGTTTCCACTTTGCTATCCTCAAGAATATCTTTTGCCTCTTCGAGCAACCCTTCCATTGCATCACATTTTATCGCCTGCGGTTTTTCGTCCAGTAACTCAAAAACTCGTTCCAGCCGTGAAACATGCTCTTTTGTTTCATTTAGGTGATTAGAGATCGCATCTGCTAGTTTTGAAGATGTTGCTGCTTTTGACATTTTGGGAAGTGATTTTACTAAGTGTTTTTCAGCCCAAAAGATATCTTTCAGTTCTTTAAGAAATAATTGATGAAATTCCGAATTACGCATCTCTTCAGAGATTCCTGTTTTTGATTGAGTTGCCATAGTTGTTTTAGTTTTTAAAATTGTTAAATTGAATGGTTCTTCACATACAACTCTAACATCTTGCCAAAGGTCTAAATCTATCCGTAATGGACAATCTCAATATAAATAGTAAAAAAGTGTTACAAATATGTAACTAAAAGTACAAAATATTGCACACCTCAAATTAAGATCACCACAAAAAGCATAATAAAGCTCGACACACTGAAACACACTATTAGAACTATACTGAATCTCTCAAATCATGTATTAAAATTAACAACATGAGAACTTTGGGAAACAAATTTTACAAGTTGTGGATAAAATACACAACAACCCAAGCATACAATCCTTAAAATTATGTCTTTAAAAAAAATAAACTCTAATTATTTAAAAAAAAATCTAATTTTTCTCTACAAACCCAGAATATCGGTGCGGACTTCCAGTTTCATGTATTATTTAACATAGAGCAAAGGACAAAACACAAGCATATAACACACAAATCGCTCATTAAAGAACACTTTACTATAAATGAAATATATCCAGAAATTACATGTAGACATCAGAAATCATAGAAAAACATCTATGTTCCTATGACTTAGAAGCTAAAAAACTAAGCCAATAACTTCGGAAACATCAAAAAAGCGGATTCAGCTAGCAACAGAATTCGCCAATGGCATGATTCAGGAGAATCTTAGTCTTCAACTTAACTGCCATTGATTAACAATATTTATAAAAGAACAAAACGCTATTTCTCCCGCCTTCAAACACATAACAAAATATAAAAAATGAAATTCGCACTTGATTTCCATAGCCACACCGTTGTAAAAAAACTAATAGAAAGTGAGTTAGACAAAATAGATGTGCGTTATTCATTTCATAACTCCTCTTACCTTGAAATCATAGGGAACATCTCATCTTCAAAATTTAACCAAATAAAATCAAACTTTGAAAAGTACGGGATTCAGATAAAAGAAACACCTAATGATGAATTCATTCAAAAGGTTAAAGATATTATTACCGAATTAATACATAACCATAAGTATCACTCCTATACATCTTCCAACATTATTTCCGAAAAACTAAAGTTAAGTTATGGACATATATCAAATATATTCTCGAACCACACATTAGACACACTTGAAAACTATATAATATTACAACGGATTGAAAGAGTAAAATCCTTAATACTAAGCAATGAATATACACTCACAGAAATTGCTTTCGCCCTTAACTACAGTAGTGTCGGCCACTTATCCAATCAGTTCAAAAAGATAACTGGGCTTACATCAACTTCCTTTGCCAAGATTGTTAAAAAGAGAAATGAATTGCAGCTAAACCAAAGTTTGAGTTAAATAATTAAAACTAGCCATGGACACCAAGAAAGAAATTTATATTTACTTGGCTGATGATGACGAAGATGACCGCATCAATTTTAAAAACGCCATCGCTGAACTTAATTTAAACACAGAACTGAAAATCGTCAAAAACGGAAAAGAACTGATGTCAAATCTTAATAATATTGAAGTAAGACTACCTGATATTATTTTTCTGGATTTACATATGCCTGTGATGGGAGGACTTGAATGCCTTGGTCAAATTAGAAAAAGCAATCGCTTACATAATATAGCAGTTGTCATTTATTCTACTTCAACCTTAGAATGTGACATCGAAGAAAGCTTGACTCGTGGCGCAAACGTCTACTTGAGAAAACCTACAGATTTCGACCAACTTAAGACCCTGATATACAAAGCTATAATTACAAACCACCATTACACCGTTTCAAAGCAAAGCAGAGAGAATTTCGTCATGGTCATATAAATCTACGTAGCTGATTCATACGTCAAGTGACATTACATTTTTAGCATCTCTACTAGGAGATTAAACCATTATATTTTGCAGTTACTTTTTTGTTTCAGACTGTTTCTCTGCTTGATTCTTAGCCCCTACTACTAATCTTAGATCTCTAACACTCACTGACCTAATGGTCATCTCTTCATCAATACGGAATACTTGAATGGATGGTGACAAAACAGCAAATCCATGATAATCATTTAGTCAATTCGATGTGGTTAGAAATCCAATTTTAAACCTTATTTAGCCCCGCTTTATTAATTAGTCTATTTCTGGAATACATAGGTCTCATCACCCTCTTGCTTGAAATCAGATTCTCTACACTAAGGCACCGCAAGCTCGCTACTTATAAAGTTCATTTCCTTCCTACGATAGGGCTATTGCAGCAACTTTTAAATCTCAAGCGTACTTATTTCATAGCTTAATATCTAGTCGTTACAAAAAGGTTACAGATTGGTAAATTTTTATCACGATTAAAGGAGCAGGACTGAAACAACAGATATTTTATCAGCTTCAAAGAGTAAATAACTGCCATAAAAGGATATCCCATATCAGATTATTGAATAAAAACCGGAAATGGCAGCCGCTTTGTAAAATATGAAGTAGCACTCACCAATGGAAATCTAATATGAAAGCAGCAGTATTTCACAAACCAGGACTCATCCAAGTTGACACGGTCGACGACCCTTCTATTCTTGATCCAAGGGATGTAATTCTCAAAGTAACTGCCACTGCTATCTGCGGGTCGGATTTACACATCCTCAGCGGAGCAGTACCTCAAAAAAACAATATGGTCATGGGCCATGAATTTATGGGGATAGTAGAAGAAGTAGGTGCTGCTATAAAAACACTTAAAAAAGGAGACAGAGTCGTAGTACCTTTTCCCATATCATGTGGGCACTGTTTTTTTTGCAACAACGGAGCTTCGCCTCATTGTGAAAACTCAAACTATGAGCATTATGGCCCAAACGGAGACCTTTTAGATGAAAAAGGTGGAGCACTTTTCGGATATACAGACTTATACGGAGGATATTCCGGTGGTCAAGCGGAATATGTGCGAGTTCCCTATGCTGACGTTAGTCCAAGAGTTATATCTGATGACCTGAGTGACGAGCAGGTACTTTTTCTTACGGATATCTTTCCAACAGGATGGTCCTCTATTGACTGGGCACAATTGAAAGGAGGAGAAACGGTGGCTATCTTCGGCTCAGGTCCCGTAGGATTAATGGCCCAAAAAGCAGCATGGATTAATGGAGCTGCCCGTGTAATTGCTATTGACCCCTTGGAATACCGATTAACTAAAGCTCGAGAAGTAAATAAAGTAGAGACTCTCAATCCGCATAAGGTGGATGTAATAGAGGCCCTTCGTGAAATAACCGACGGAAGGGGTGCAGATGTATGTGTTGATGCCGTAGGATTCGAGCCAGAGCGAAATATTATGGACAGGCTAAAAGCAACTGTCAATATTGAAAAAGGAAGTATGAAAGTCCTTGATGCAGTATTCAAAGCAGTTAGAAGGGGCGGCACAGTTAGTATAATGGGAGTCTATGGTTCAACTTACGATAACTTTCCCTTGCATAGAATATTCGACAAAGCTATTACCATCAAACAAGGGCAAACCCCTGTACTAAATTATATTGATAAGCTCATTGATCTAGTCAAGCAAAATAAAGTACAACTAGATGATATCATTTCCCACACTATCCCGCTAAGTGAAGCTGCCAGAGGGTATGAAATATTTGACAAGAAAGAAGATGACTGCGTCAAGGTGGTCCTAAAACCATAAACTGAACAGATGTTATGAAGAATCCATCCCATTATGCTCTTATTACTGGAGCAACAAGCGGTATTGGCTACGAACTTGCCCTTCTGTTTGCCAAACAAAACTATAATCTAATCATCGTCTCCAGAGACTTAGACGAGATGCAAGAAAAAGCAGTGGAATTTAAAGATTTCGGAATAGATGTCAGAACAATTCAGGCAGATTTATTTGATCCAAAGTCAGCTTTCTTTGTTTGCGAAAATACTGAGGAAATGGGCATCTCGGTCGAAGTTCTTATAAATGATGCTGGCCAGGGCTTATATGGTGAATTTAAAGACACCGACATCTTAAGAGAGCTGGACATAGTCAACCTTAACATCAGCTCCTTGATAATACTTACGAAATATTTTATAAAGAAAATGATTTTAAATAAAAATGGTAAAATTCTGAATGTAGCATCTGTGGCGAGCAAAGCACCAGGGCCCTGGCAATCAGTTTATCATGGTACCAAAGCATTTGTGCTTTCATTTACAGAAGGTATACGACAAGAAGTCAAAGATCATAATGTTACAGTTAGTGCTTTGCTCCCAGGATTTACAAACACAGATTTCATTCGGAAAGCAGATATGGAAAAGAGCAAAATCTTTCAGGATAAAGATGCGATGGCTGATCCAAAAAAAGTAGCAAAAGATGGTTTCGAAGCCCTTATGAGCAATGAAGACAAAGTCATATCCGGGCTGAAAAACAAAATAAATATAGCGTTGGGAAACTTGACGCCCGACGATGTACTTGCAAAACAAATGGAAAAAAAACAAAGACCTGCAGAAGAGGGATAGTACAATTCGTTGGACATACACATTTCAAAACCAAAAAACATGGATATCAAACACTTTCTTATCACCCTTCTTTCAGGAGTTGCCGGAACCTTAGCCATGACTTTGATTATGTATTTGTATGCATATATTTTTTAAAAAAAAACCAAAGTCATACACATTTTAGGAAGTATGATATCCGGCGAGGCTAACTACACATCTCCAGAAAAACAAACTTTAGTACTGGGGACTTTAGCTCATTTCGGTGTAGGGATAATATTTTCCTTCTCCTATTTCCTATTATGGAACTGGGGGATATTCAGAATCAATTTTGAAGATTCAGTTTTAATTGGCGCAATCAGTGGAGTAGTAGCTATAATTGTATGGAAAACATATATCAGCCTCCATTTTAGACCTCCAGTGCCCCCTCATACGCACTATTTTTTCGCACTATTTCTGGCACATATCGTATTTGGAATAGTAAGTGTAAATGTTTTTCAACTTATCACTGACAATCCAGAGATGTGGTATGAGCTTCAAGATCAGGCCAAAATCATTTCTTTTTAGAAAGAAACGTAGACTTGGAATCTCTTATGGATTAAAAAATCAACAAACAAAAGAAGCGCCCCCCCCTTCCTCATCACATCTCAATGCTACTAAGTCATTCGTAGACATTTAACAAAGAACTTGATTTATTGCAGTAAAGTCTTCAAACCATTTATGTCACCAACTAATTTACATCCAAACTCGAATCAAGATTAAGCCTTGAACCTACTATCAAATATCAGTTTTTATTTCAGAGAACTATTTATAGATTGACTTCACATATTCCGGTACATTTTAGTCAAATAGCATGAAAGAGATAAAGTCCATACTCGTAGTAGATGATGATTTAGATGACCGCAGTTTTTTCGTAGAAGCCATAGGAGAATCAAGTCCGCATACCAAAATAATGCAAGCGGAGGATGGAGAGATTGCTTTAAAACTCCTAGACACTATATTATTAAACCTACCTGATTTTATATTTCTAGACCTGAACATGCCAAAAAAAAATGGAAAATCCGTCCTTAAAGAAATTAAGGGGAATCAATTTCTTCAACATATCCCCGTTTATATATTTTCTACAACATCTGACCCTAAGGATATCCGAGAAAGTATGGAGTTGGGAGCAAAATCTTTTATCACTAAACCCTTTGCACTTTGTGATTGGATTAAACAAATAAAGTCAATTTTATCACTAAAACACAATAAATATCCTGAAGAAAACTAGCATATAATTTCCTGAAGAATCCACAAACTATTTTTCTTAAAAGAAGCACTTCTATTTTTAAAACAGCACTCATATCCTGCAAAAAAGTCAGAAACTCTGGCCATTTCTCTGGCATTATAGTTGATTTTTATCCATGTACTGTAACAATCTTAAACTCAAAAAAAATGGACCTGCTTACTATAGTACTCATCTCATGTGGCATTATATCTCTCTTCTTTTTGTTCTTTCTTGCCGAATCAAAAACTACCCATAATATCGAAAAGAAAGGAAGTAAACTTACTCTATGGCACCCACTGAAGAAAGAAGTAATTGACTTGAACACCGACATTATAGACTGGAATGTGCAACGCATTCACTTGTTGTGGTGGGGTAAACTATATGCCATCAATATTCAACTCAAATCAGGAAAATGGAAAACGATATATTCCAAGTCACGTCGAGGTAAATTCAACAAACTTACTTCTCATCTCAAAAAAATCGATCAGACAAAGCAATCTCAATCATTAGCTTAAGGATTAATAAATTCCCACCGCATACCATTCTCCCAATCTGTTGCGGAATTACCATATTTAGGAAACCCGTTATTTACCTTAAGTATACTGGCTAGATGTAATAGATTATAGGTCATAAATGTAATATTCCTATTTGTAAAATCAGAATTATAGCCCATCGGAGGATCTATGGCTTTACCCTGATAAGTCGTATCACCATAGCTTGGACCAGGCCCCACTTCACCAATCCATCCACAATCTGCTTGAGGAGGAATTGTAAAGCCAAGATGTTGAAAAGAATATAGAATTCCACGAGAACAGTGTTTGATTCCATCTTCGTTACCGGTAATAATGCATCCGCCTACTTTTCCGTAAAAAATAAATTGACCTTTTGAATTGGTTTTACCACTCATAGAATCAAGCCGTTCAATCAGTTTTTTGGCGATTGAAGAAATATCACCTAGCCATATCGGTGAAGTAAGTACTACTATATCCGCTAATAGGATGCGTTCAAACAAACTTGGCCATTCATCTTTCTCCCAACCATGATCAGTCATGTCAGGATACATACCTGGAGGCACATCGTGGTCTACTAGGCGAATTTCATCAACCTCAACCCCTTCTCTTTTCATGATACCTTTAGATAGATCAGCTAATGTTGAGGTATGGCTCAGTCGAGGAGACTTTTTCAATGTACAGTTAATGAATACTGCTCTTATATCTTTGAATTCATGTAATTTCATCTTATGACTGTTTAAAATATCTACATTAATAAACAAAATAACCTAGTTCGTTTTTTCCTTTGAATTCAAAAGTGTGGTTACAGCATCCACTTCACCTTTCCGATAATTTTCAATAATTGAGAGATCACCTGTGCTTTCTAGTACTATAAGGGACACCTGGTCCAAAGACGAGAACCCCTTGAGTCTACACACGTTAAAAACCTCCTCTTTAGAAAGCCTTTGCTTATCCATTTCCTGATCCAAAAATTTTCCCCGGTAAAAAACAATTACAGGTTTATCAGCAATAATAGATCTAAAGCCTTTTATTCTTACCGAAAGAAATGTAAATAAAAACTGCATAAAAATAAAAAGGGAAAAGGCTACCACACCATCCACAAGTGTTATGTTTTTATTTAATGATATTGAAGCCAAACATGATCCTAGAGCGATAGTAACAACGAAGTCAAATGCGTTCATTTTAGACAATGTGCGCTTACCGGATATTCTTAGCAAAAAAACCATTACTAGGTATCCTAACACAGTTAATACCACAGTTCGGAATGTACTTTCCCAATTTTCAAATATTATTTTCTCCATTTTCAAAATAGGTTTAGAACAATATACTAATCAACATCTCTGCCAAAACCAGATCAGAGTACAGTTAAGTGAAATCAATAATTTCATCTTCTATTCTATAGTTGTAATCAATTTCCAAGTAAGCGTATATTAAATTCATGAACGACCAATACTATAATAAGAGTACCTGACCGACATCTCAAAGTAAGAAGTAAGGTTACTCATTCGACTAAGATTTTCCACCTTTCATTTTGATTCCCGAGATATGGTTTGAATTTCAATTTTGTAACCAATGCTAGCACTTTCATCCAACTCATTTTCTAAATAGGCCAGTTTCGGAGAGATAGCTTAGGTTTAGCCAAAAGTTTCAACAACCAAAAAATAACAAGACCATGGCAAACTCAACACTTCAATTAATTCATGAAACTCTGCTTGCTGTTCCTGGAATGAATGACCCTGTCAAGATTGATTTCAAAATCCCTCGGAAGACTGTCCTTCTATTGGCGGAGGTCATCTCCAGAGGAATGAATCAAAAAACCGATTTGGAAAACGGACTTCTCCAAATTTCAAAAGAATCTGCAGAAGAGCTAAGCACCATTATCCAAGACAGCTTAGAAAAGGCTGGTCTCACAGAGCTTAATCAAAGACTTAAGAAACTACAAACCAACTAACCACAATTTTTTCATGACTGCCACATTTCCTCAAATTTCCGGATGAATGAAAGAGATTTTGGGGAGATGGCAGTTTTTATACTTCAAAGCTCCTCAGTCTCACAAGAAAGAAAAAAGGGCTCAGAAGCTCAAACTGTGCATTCAATCCTAAAAACTATCACCCAATCTATCAAACAATTCAGTTTGGTAACCAAAACAAAAAGCCCAAATCAGTAAAACTGTCTAATAACAGCTTCAAATTCCACCTTGTCCTGAATCCATTCATCGACACATGATTACCATTCGTCTATAGGTTAATTCTGCTGAGCTTAAAAACCAATTTTTTTCCCTTTTTAAAAATGACATTTGGTTGTAGAGGCAAAAGGTCAATTATTGAAGTTTTTTTGCCAGGTAGTTTGCAGTAATAATACAGACTAAGCAATCTATACAAAGCATTAGTCACTGAGGCGAGGAGCAGAGAAAGTTGTTAAATCACCCCAGGCTTGCCCCATCAAATCAACAACTCAAAAGTTCATCGTATGCCTAAGCCAACAGATCTGATCATCACCAAGTATGAGGCTCATGAACTAGATCAAATAATTGACAGCTATGATTTGATCAAAGGGATTATTGATGGGTTTGAGGGGCAGGCCAATTTTAAACTTGACAATACCCTACCCTTGATCAAAGGCGATTCACAGGAGCTCAGGCAAATTTTCCATGATTTCATCAGGCGAATATTCGATTTCCCCAAAGCGTCAAATCAAGAGATCCATATAGTTCACATTAAAAATCCAAAATCCTGGACTTTTGCACTTATACTAAAGAGTGCACTCCAAGGAAAGCTGGGAAACACACCGGATAACTTGATTGAGACAATAAGTGAATTGACTCTAGTCATTTCAAAAAAACCAATTTATAATCCCAAAGACCTAATAGTTCCTGTTTGAAAATTCAATTATGGAGACTCCTTCATTAAGATATCTAAAAGAATTGTCTAGTGGCAATAAAAATTTCGAATTAAAAATCTTTAAACTCTTACTCGATGAGCTCCAGAAAGAATATACCGAATATCAAACTGCTATAAGTGATAAAAAATATTATTTGGCATCAGAGATTGTTCACAAGATGATGCACAAAATTGCATTTTTTCAGATGAGGAAGTCCCTACTTTTAGCAGAGAAACATGAATTAGCACTGATGTCCGGCACCCTAAAATATCAATCGGAATTTCAGGAGACCATATGCAATATTCTTAAACTCACTCCTGAACAGGATGATTAGATTTGAATGGCATTTAATCAATGTCGACAAAAGTCAGTCAAGAGCAGTTTTATATAACTAAGAGAAAGAACTCTAAATTAAAGTTCAGGTGTGCAATTAACACATTATATATTTTTAGCAAGCACACCAAAAATCAACACAGTGTATAAAGTTAAAAATCTAGTTGTTTTTAAATTGTTAATCAGCATTCCGACAAAGAACGATATATATTCCTGAAAGCGATCATTGATTTTTGCAAGGGGCAGATTACCGGTTGGTCAATATCAATCCGCCGTAGGATGGACTAGTTCTCTTTGAGCAGTTAGCAGACTATCCTTGGTTAAAGTGTGGTATGAAGTAGAATTTACATCCATCTCCTGAAGTGTGAAGACATGGATTCTGAGCTAGCCCTATACTCTTAAAAATTAAAGAAAATCTATCCTAGCAATTGGGGGATTCTCAAAAATCCCCGTCACACTAACAAACATATAACCTTCATGCCTAGGCCCTTACGGCTATGCTTATTTTCCAATCCTATTGGAGGTGATCAAAAAAAAAGTTACTTTTCTTGCCGGATCAGAAAATGACATTCATTTTTCAAAATCATTTTCAAAGTTCTGCTCTTACCGGAATCCCGCAATTCCTTTCAAATCTAAGTCAGAACTGCTCTTTAAGCTTTCATCATTTTTATTAGATGAAGGAACTTAGAAATTGAATCGTTTTCATCCGACAGATACTGCTTTTGTGTTAAGCAGTGCTTAAATGCGATTTTCTTTTAACCTAAATTCTTTCATATGCCAGGACCCGCCGTTCATTATTTAATTGGGCAACTGTTGTCAAACTCAAGCAAAGTTTATCAGCCGTATGCCGGATTTAACCCATCCTATTACTTAGATGAGTCTACAAGGTCAATTCTAAAAGAGTTTCCAGATTATTTATCTGTAGGAACTCTGGGACCGGATTTCCTTTTCTTCAATACCAAAGATTGGCCCGGAGGAGAACATCTCCCCGTAAGGTTGATGGTCAAAGCAGCCAAAACACTGGCTTCTCTTGAACATGAAATCGAAAAAAGCTACCCTCTTCTTGTTGAAATTCACGAATTAAAAAAAGAGCTTGAAGAGGAAGTGGGAGAAGCTGTTGACGACATCGTCGAAAGTTCGCCTACACTTTCAGCAATTAGATTACTATTTCGGGATCTCAATGCGATCATGGAGCTGATCAGTGCCATCATCAGTAACGGGATGAAAGATTTAGTAACCTCAAACATTGACATATTTGGTCTTTTGACGCATCCTATTCAAGATTGTGACCCCAAAGAAGATTGGTGGTGGTTTGATATTCTCCACTATCGCAAAAGCGGCGAGTTTGCTAAATTCCTGATTGACCAAAGCAAAAGCAACCCCAGTCATTTGGCATATTCGATTGGATATATGAGCCATTTAACTGCAGATACAGTTGGACACCCCTATGTCAACACCTTGGTCAGAGGCCCATATCGTAATCATAGCCAGCGACACAAAGTCGTCGAGAATTTTCAGGATGTATCTGCTTATGCGCGTTTTAAAAGCTCTTTGGGATTGGGAGATAAAGAGTTTGTCTCAGGAGATTTACATGAAAAATTTCTTTTCAGGGACGGGAGAAGATCAGTCTTTACCGGAGAAGTTTTAAAAGAAACAGAATCATTGATTGACGGCCTGACCCCTGGCTTTGCAGATATTGGTATGCCAGAAGAGTTGGCAGCCTTATTCTCAAGGGCAACTGAAGAAGTGTACACTACCTCGGGAAAACATTTGTTCGGAGGAGGAATGAAGCCCGAAGAAGTAGATTCTGCCTACAGACTATGGTATGCCTGGTTTAAAAGTACTACTTCTGAAACGGTTCTGCCAAAGCAACTACCGGAGCTTCCTCCCCTATCAGAAGAATTACGGGAAGCCTGGAACCGATTTAGAGATAGGGTAAATAATGCATTGAATGAACTTGGCAATGCTATAGAAGATTTGTTTACCGGCAATCCAGGAAGCAGCTTCAGCTGGGAAAATGTAATCAACTTCTTCAAAAAAATCGGTCGCGTTATCAAAGCCGCAGTGGCAGCTGCAGTAGCTATGGGCTCAGTAGCCGAAGAAATAATAGCTACAATCACATCGCATACAGCACATTTTATCCTCGACCAGATATACCAGGCACTATATACAGCCTATGATTATTTCAGATTGTCTGTCGCTCTGAATGGATTTGCATTTCCATTTGAAAGTCACCTCAATGATTATAAAGTTCAGCATATGCTAAACCCAATATTGAGTGATAGTAACAATAACCGGGTAAGCCCAAGCTGGCCATATCCTGTTCAGAAGTTAAAAGTGAGTGATGGTATTTTTCGGTTTGCACCTCAAGAAGCTCATCTGGTTTACCCTGTGACCGACCCGGAGTTCAATCAAGTACCTGTGGGCCCTGACTCATATACTAATCAGAGTCATGACTATTTCATCAACAAGCCTATCCACATGGACAACTCTGTAGCGTCCAACTTGGGCAATGCCAGCTATATGGCTGCAAACCCGGACATAATGAAACAAGAAACGCTCGGAAATGCATTGGATCTAACTGCATTTTATTGGAATGCAGTGAAAAGTGGACAAAAGCTACCAGACTTAAATCTTGATGGCGACAGAGGCATGGCTCATCCTAGTTGGGAAATAGAGAATTGCCAACCAGAAATGGGTACCACCGCATCAAAACCAATCATCGAATCTTACACTGATTGATCATTTTTAGAATTCAAATACAATGAAAAAAATACTTGAAGAACTCAACAAAGACATTGCTGAATACACTCGAGACATCAAGGAACGAGAAGCCTTTTTCAAAGAAAATATCAAAAAAGAGCGCACCGCCTTTCGACAAAAATACGGACAAAAAGAATTTGACCTTGGGCTAGACTTATATGAAGGTAAAAGCTTCTTGATGATCCCACATTTTCCCAATGACAAAGGAAATCTTCGTTTGAGGGCCAACACCTTGAATTCGGCAGGTGTTGTAGTCAAAAAATCAAATATTCCGGTAAATGATCTTGGCCCCTCTCAATCCTACCAAATTGAGTGCACGGTAGAAAACCATGGGGATTTAGCTGTCCCGCTAGCAAATGTTGAATTTTTTGTAAGTCCGAAATTCAAGCCCCACGAATTGGAAATGGAAATTACCGGCACTAGCTATTTCCTGGGGACTACCATCAAAGGAACTATTAAAAAAGGCTCAATTCAGCTTCTGGATCATGTTCGAATTCTCTGCGAAGACCATGTAATCCAAGCTAGAGTAAATGGAATAGTAGTCCATCCCCCAAGTGGCCCCACACAAACTAGTACAGAGGCAACTGCAGGTCAAAAAGTAACTTTATATGTTGGACTTAGCAAAACACTTGCACAGACATTGGTATTTCCAGGATCACTTTTAGTTGAAGGGCTTTCCAGTCCTCCCCTCAATCAACTTGCCTTTAGATTTAGAGTCAAAGATGTTTTCAAAATTTCTGGAAGAGGATTAGTGGTCACCGGGATAGTAGAACAAGGTACTCTTAAACCTGGCGAAAGAATTAATGTATTCAAAGGAGATAGCGGAAGAGGAAACATACTTAATATTACAGTCTCCAAAATTGAACGCATGAGACGATCGCTCACCCTGATTACTCCAGGCATGGAAGTTGGGCTTTTGTTAGGAAATCATCGCGGTACTATTCAAAGGGGCGATTTGATAGTCAAATCAAATCGTGAGGAATTTACGGGCATTGCAGAACCTATTCCAGAACCCGACAAAGTAGCTGACTATGAGTTCTTGGGAAGAAAGACTATTGCTATTCCTGCAATGGAATCTCAATCCATCAGTATGCCTTTTCAGACCACAAATTCAAAGGACAGGAATGAGTTTATATTCGTTTGCAGAGTATTTGCAACTCTGCCTGTTGACATGCCCGATAATTTCAATGTATTGATACCAAAACTTGAAAGAAGAGTGGGCGCCAAAAAAATCCCGTGGAAATCATCCTGATAATTCAAAAAAAAGCCAAAGGAGATAGAAAGTACCTTTGGCTTTTTTTGCTTTTGTATCAGAGTATTTTTCAATCATTAATTAAAGACTCACTTTATGAGGTCAATAATTAAAACTCAATTTCAAATTCCAACGCCGTATACATTTCTAAACATATTAGCCTAAATCGTCCTGAACTTTAACTCATCTCTACAAAGAGATTTTTGTGGGTATGATCAATTTTCCACACTTAGGAGATTTCTATTGATTTTCTTCTCCAAACTAGCATAAACTCGCTCTATCTCTTTCCTCAATTTCGAAGATATGACCAACAGCTTCATCAACCTGTTCTTCAATCTGCACAGCTTCCTCTTTTTCTTCATCCGAACTAAAAAAAGTAACGACTAACATCAAGATCCCGAAAGCCAGCAGCAAAGTCCCTATAAAATTCAGAAAAGTTTCAAAGGCTCCTACTGCCAGCCCTTTGCCGTAGCTGGAATAATGCTGCAATCCTCCTACTCCTCTTCTCTTAAAGCGTTCCTGCCCCACATGGTAGCGAAGCAATAATCCCAGCCCAACCAATACACCACCGAGTATATAGAAATCATTCATGATAGATTTGTTTTAGTTGAAAATAGATTAGTCCCTCATATCCGTATCATCCATCCGCTTCTCTAAGCTATCCTTGAGACTGTCCAGAAATATGGTTCTGTTTTTCTTTCTGATCCGCATACTCTGAAATGTCCGGTAGAAATTACCTACCCTTACATTGAAGGATGATTCCATGATGGAAATAATCATTTTGACATCGCTTTTCCCATGATTGATAGCCCCTCTGGATTGCAGTGCATAAGCCAACTCAATCAAAGCTGACTTGGTATCAGTCCATTTGTGCTTGGACTTTTCCACAGCTTTCAGATCAGTACCAAATTCCAGCTGGATCAACTTATTCCGGATATAGTCTATCAAATTTTCATAAGCCATGATTTTGGCCAATTTGCTGCTGTTGGGAGTGGAAAAACTAGGATCAAAATCCAATGAATAATCCGGAATAAGACTCAAGGGTCTTGACTCCTTCAGAAAAAACTGATGATCCAGATCTTCCCGCTCCAATTGATGATAGATGAAGAGCTGATGGTTTCTGCCAAAAAAATCCTGGTATTGATCCACTACCTGATGGTAAAACTGCTTGACCTTGCTCTTTTCTCCTACAGGTTTTTTGGAAGCGAGGTAGGTAAGTTCAGAGAAGTATATCAACTCCTTTGAAAACATAGGATTGTAATACTTAAAGAATTTAATCTCTTCCTCCCTACTCTGAAATTTATAGCTCAGCATAAATTCCTTCAGTTTGAGTAAAATCGAATTGACAGCCCTGCCACTTCGTTCTGCTTTTTGTAATTCATTGGAAGTTCCCTCTGCCACTTGATTTAGCGACTGTTCCATCTCTTCCAAAAGCTTTTCTGCAAATGCTTTCATATCCTTTTTAGTTTAGATGTAGGGAATTGGCTAACTACCATTACTCCCTATAGACTTTCTTTCATAAATAGCTTGATGTTTTTCTTGATTGAGTATAACCCTCAAATCGACCTGATACAAATATTTGAACACCTCTAAGCTGAAAGGAATAGTCTAAAAATCAAAACCTTAGTGAAATATATGGACTCTTAGGATTCTTAGGAAAATATGGACTTTTTGGAAAATTGGTAAAACAATTTTCATTGATCCTAGGCAGAAAGCAAATGCTCCTAAGCACACTGCTCTTTCTCATAAAACTTTGGTCAAAAAATCAATCTAATGTATCCTGTTTTCAAAAACATGGACTTCATTTACCGTATTCCACTTCTTGATTTTGACCCCAATAATGAAGATGAAATAGTACTTAACTGGAGAAAAATTCTGAACCTAATCAAAGGCTCTTCAGAAAGTCTATTTCTACAGCTTCATGATAAAAAATATCCTGAGCTCACTCCAGTCTTAAAACAAAAGGTTCGCAAGTACCTTCTAAGAGGCAGATTTCGTGCGACACCATTTGGAGGATGGTCAGGTGTAGGGTTAGGAAAGTGGGGATCAGCCACTGACGACCTTATACAGATCCAGACCAAAACCATTCTCATTCAACTTGCAAAACCCATTTCAGATCAGAAAACTTCAACTTTAGCTCCAGCAGTAAACTACTCATTTGGAGTTTATCATTTCTACCGATTTGATGAAGAAGATGAAAAATGGATCTATTGCTTAGTTGCTAGGAACAAACTCCTTGACAAGCTATACTCTCATTTCAAATCCAATCAAAAGTTGAGCTATTCTGAATTCGAAGGATGGTTCAACCAGATAGACAGCGGCATTCGCAAAAAACTCTGGCAGAGAGTTCAAGAAACCGGGATCTTGCATACCTCACCAAATCCACCCCACATTGAATTTTCTAGACAATTCAATACCAAATCTCAATTTTCAATCACGCTCAACCGAGAAATCAAAAAGCAACTGGACCAATTCACCTCAGAATCAGGAGCCCTTTTTATCCCTCAAAAAAGAGCAATACTTGAGCGGTTTAAATTACTTTTCCAACAATGCTATGATGACCGTTTTGTCCCGCTCACACATATCATGAATGATTACCACTTGATCCATGAATCATTACATGTCAATGACTCTCAAATACAGCACTCCAACCAAGGATTCAATCTATTTACAGGAAACAAGTCAATAGACCTGAAAGAATCTATGGAAGCCAGGTCCATTCCAAACAAGCTACAGGACATCCAATATCTTTTCCACTTGGGAAAAAGTGACCAACTTATTTTAGATAATGTGGTATGTAATAGGCCATTTGCATTCTCAGGAAGATTCACATCCGATGAGGAGGTCTTCAACCTTTGTAAATCATTGTTTAATAATTCAGAACAACTTGAAAAAACCATCTACTGCGATATTGATGTCTATGAAAACCCAACGATCAATTTCCTCACATCCCATCAGAGTATATTTCGATACTCAATCAATCCTTTTGGAGTCACACATCCAGACTCCATTCCGCTAAATGAGTTATATCTGGGCGTTCGAGATGATTGTCTTTTCATTCATTGGAAAAGGAAAAAAGTATTTATCAAATCTGTTTTTCAGCACCCCCTAAATGGCAATCAGATCACGCATCCTCTTTTGAGACTTTTATGGGAAATCAGCAACCAAGATACTTTCAAATTTCTACCATATACATTTGACTCCTCCATTAGTCATACTTATTTCCCCCGTTTTACCTGGGGCAACATCATACTTCAGGAAAAGAAATGGGTACTCACAGCGGATCATTTAAAAAACAAAAATGAACTTAGGAAACAGTGCGAAAAGCTAGACATTCCGAATAACATCCTTGCTGGACGAATGGACCAAGAACTCCTTCTGAACTGGAAGAATTCATCAGACTATGAGATACTTTGGCAGGAACTTCAAAAGAAGCAATCCCTGAACATTTATGATGCTGAATCCTTACTTTCAACGCCCTTTCAGTCTCAAAAAGGGAATAAAATGTATCCTCAATTTGTTTATCAGAAACACCATGGATCGAGGAATCTCAACTACCCTAACTTCATCAACTATCTAGATCAAAAAAGTAATAATTCACTCTACCTAAGGGTGCCCATCAACCCCAATTTGCTAATTCCATTTTTAAAGAACTTTCTATCAGTCTTTATTTCTGATCTGAAATCAGAAAACCTAAATTTCACATGGTACTTTCTTCTTTACTCCTCCCCGGTCTTAGAAGTAAGGCTAAGGTTCATATCCACACAAAAGCTTGTTTTATCCCAAATCCTAGAGAGATTCCACCAGAAACTTCAATCCTCTCTGAAAACGATCACTTATCAGATCGATACGTATTATCCAGAATTTGAAAAGTATAGTCGATCAGATTTATCCATTTCAGAAAACCTGTTTCAGAAAGAATCTGAAATGGTTCTATTCGGTGATTTTAAGATCCGCCAACCCTTTGTGTGTTCAGATCAGCCATTCATAGCTCAGATTGTGAGTGAGATATGGTCTGATATTTTCCAAGCCACTGGCCATCCCAAAAGATATCTAGATAAACTCAAATCAAAACTGAGAGAATTAAGTCTTGCAGATATCCAACAGGTAAGAAAAACCTGTGAAGAATCAATCGAACAAACAACACTCAGTCAACAGGAGATTGCTTACCTCCATCAGTTACAAAAACATTCCTTTTTCCAGAATCCCAAAAAACAACAAGCATTATTACTAAATCACTTTCATATGATGTGTAACCGTTTCTTTCTTCTGAATAATCATGATTTTGAGCAAATATCCATGTACCTCACCCATAAAAAACTAAGCAAGAAGATATTCCTCAAATCAACTTAAACAGAGCCTCTGCTAAAGAAGATTACCTCCAAGTAGATTTTTGAGTTTTTCACGATAAACCCTTCCAATCGGAATCTTTATCCCACTGTAAAGAACCAACTCGGTAAACTGAATTTCTTTTACCTTCGACAAGTTCACAGCATAGGACTTATGAATTTGAACCAAGTCTATAAAGTCAAGATTTTTCAGAGTTCTGGAAAGGCTTGACACAATGATTTTTCTTGATTTCCCTAAATGTATCTCGGTATAGTTCCCATCTTGTTTGAGATAGTCTATTTCAGGAAGAACTATAAATTCACCGGTGACGCCACCTTTCGAATTGATGATTCTAAAATTCCAACGTTGTCCAGTTCGAGCACCTTCTCTTTTCCCCAATATTTCACTGGCCTTCCTCAATCCCTTTGAGAGTTGATCAAACCTAATCGGCTTTAGGATAAAGTATGCAGCGTCTTGCTCATACCCAGAAACCGCGAACTCATTATAGGCAGAGCAAAATATGATAGGTATTCCTGTAGGCTTCAATCGCTCTGTGATTTCCAAGCCTCCCATACCGGGCATCATAATATCCGTGATCAGAATATTGACTTCATTGTTCATAGCTCGTACCAACCCCTCATGCGCATCACTGGTAGCATAGCCTACCTCAAAATCATCGAATTGAGCAATCAAATCAATCAGCTTGTTCAATGCAGACTGCTCATCATCAATAAGACCAATTTTTAATTTATCATCCATACTCAATCGTTAATAGCAATGAAAACTCATCTTCTGTAGAAGTATAAACCAATCTAAAATCCTCTCCGAAATAGAAATGCAAAACACGTATGACTGCCTTTATCCCAAATCCTGAATTTTGCAATTCAAAATGAGACCCTTTAAGATTACTGATACTAAAACAAAGCAGCTCACTCCCGTCATTTTCTATTTCTTTAAATTCAAACCTCACCTGACAGGGAAATTTGTCATTGACATAGTCACCGTGCTTAAAAACATCAAACAACAAGGTGAGTAAAAGCATTTTTGGAAATGGAACCTCTGCTATCCTACTCTCCGATACATCCTCACCAAAATGAAATTGCATTTTATCACCAAACCTGCATCGTTGACAATAAATGAATGCACGGATAGCCTGCAACTCATCCAATAAGCTGTTTTCAAGTTTGGTATCTTTATAGCTATAGGACAGCACCATCGAAAACTGTTCGATCTCATTGAAAAGTGAACCGGGTCCCACTTTGGATTTTGACAAAATTTCATTCATCATATTCAGTACAAAGTGCGGCCCTAGTTGAATTGATTTATGCAGAACATTCATTTGCTCCAAATCCACTTCCATTTTTCTAGTATAGCTAAGCAGGATATGGTAAGCCATAGGTATCCAAATCATCAAGGTTAGGCCCTGAAATTGGAAAACCCTCAACAGCTCCATCCAAACCACTCTAAAAGAAACCATCCCGAGATCCCCTGAAAAAATGATCAAGAACTTAATGAGAGTGATTCCAGCTACCAAAAAAAGAATCCACAAAACATCTCTCACCTTCCCCTTCATCAGAATTCTGGGAAGCAGGAAATAATACATGATGTAAGAAAGTGCAAATCCTAAGACCAGATTGACTAAGGCGTATGTCAGGTCAAAATGAATACTGGCAATAATGACTGTCAGAAAATCCAGGATCGCATACAGAAGCCAAACAGTCAACAAGACTCTATCTGGATACTTGAAAATCCTATCCAACATGCCATTAAACAAACTCATACTGTTGTTTGTAATGGAATTTTGAATCCTTTCCTTTAATCCGATAGCTTTCATAAAATCAAACCTTTCAGAACATGATAGAAAAAAAAGATCTTGAGCATTTATGCTTCAAAACCGAACAAGTAAAAACGAAGCGCTTGTTGTCCACCAAAGACAACACTAAAAACAAGACAGCAAGCATTTTCAGGGAATGCTATACTACAATCACTACACTTTCAGAGACGTGTTGATCAGATTGATGAAGCATCCATTCAGCAGGAATTAATCTTCCAGCGCCCTTACTCTGGCAATTCTAAAGCTAAATTCCGGATCGACATTCCGGAGGGAAAACCCCAATTTGAAGCGGACTTATCTCCTCAGAAAGTCCGCTTTTTGATTGATTAGGATTTTTCTTCCAGAGAAGTCTTCACCTCATTGACAGGAATCCCGTGGAAGTCAGCATACTCTTGGATAGTCACAAGCTGATGCTTTGTTTTTCCGTAATGCTCCTTCACTTGCTTAATTACACTATAAGCATACGATCTACTCCTTCCGGTAAAAACCATGATATCCTGAGCATAAATCACAAAGCGATTTTTAGGCTTCATTTTATGTTCAGCTTTAAATTCAGGGCACTTTAACTTTGTACAGCAATTGCCCATTTTTAGAAATCAGGTTACTATTTTGCCTTTATTAACCCTCACCTAATATAATAATTAAGACTGTATATCAATGATTTACACCTAATCAATCATTAGTTATTTGACAAATATCAAATTCTAAAAAAGGTAGATTTCCTCAAAAAAATCTTTTCAAAAACAGTCCTCATATCACTACCGCTGTTGTTCACAATTACCCTGTCGATGATCATTTAATTTTGGAAAAAAGATCAATTGTTCCTGACATTGGCTTAAGATAAATGTGATGGAGATATGCAGGGACTCGACCGAGTAATTTCAACAATTCTAATCGTACTATTTGCCTACACAGGCTTAGACAAGCTCATTGATTTCGAAGAGAGCCGAAAGGCATTTCATAACCAGACTTTTCCTGCAGAACTGGCAGAGGCACTCGCCTATGCTGTCCCCATTACTGAGTTATTCATCGCTTTGCTCCTACTCTTTTCAGTCACTAGATGGTGGGGATTTCTCTCAAGCATCCTCCTTCTCACTGTCTTTACTACTTATGTAGGATTGATTTGGGTGGGAGCTTTCCCCAGAGTTCCTTGTAACTGTGCCGGTATCCTGGAAAGTCTTGGCTGGTCAGCACATTTCATTCTCAATTCAGTATGTATTCTCCTAGCAATTGGCGGCTTGATAGTGACAGACCCATCTCAGAATAAACAAAAAAGGGGCGGTACCCCTCTACGAGACCGCCCACCTGCTTAATCCTGCAATTACCAGTTGCATTAAAAAGTGTGTAAAGAATTTTAAAGTCTATAAATCAACCAAATAACGCTTCTCAAATTCTTCTTTAATCAAATTTAAGTCAATCCCATGAGACTTCATTGAAAAAGTCTAACAGATTAACCAAGAGGAAAAAACAGGAAGAAAAAATGTGAAAACTGGGGCAGAGAAAGGCAAAACTCCGCCCCAAAAAATGAACATTAAAAAATGCTTTAGATCATCATTAGCAACATCAACAAATTTCGTCGCTCCACAGGACAGTAGATTTTGGAGCACTATCCTGATCTGGCGAATACAGGGAGAAGCCGAAAACCCTTGACAGAGTAGGCAAACAACCACAAACGGTTTTCCTGTTTTTGATCGGTTAAAAAACAGGGCAATACAATGAACAAACTATTTAAAATACTCCCAGCACTTGGAATGGTGCTGGCCGCAACTATGGCCATGGCCATGAATTTCGCAGACAATCCTACCGAGCGGTATGCAGAAGATCCAGCTCCGGGAACTGAAGTCTGGTACGATCTGACCGACATCACCCCTGGGCCATCCACCTACCAGTGTGATGAAGAAGTGGATCAAACCTGCTCCCACATGGATCCCAATTTCTCTAGCAGTGAAGTAGAAGAAGGAGAATTCATCAAGAATGGATCACTTCCTTTGGCAACGCTGTAAGTTAATTGGCTTAATATTCGGGGCTCCCTTTTCGGGAACCCCGTTTGTCTTGATCAAGGCAGCCTCCCCGACTAGCATTCATCGCACATTCTGCTGCATGGGGTTCAGATTGATTTCTGCAGGAGGAATCAGAAAGGTATATCTTGTGTCCCCTGGAGGTAAGGTAGGTTTCTGATTGTTGTACTTTCTTTCCAGCGTCATTGCAAATTCCTCTTCCTGATTCAGCCTTTTCAGATCGAGCCATCGGAGTCCTCTATAGACCAATTCCTTTCTCCTCTCTTCTAAAATCCTTTCCAATAGATTTCTCCCTGTTAAATTCTCCCCCCAACTGAAATTGACATCCAATCTATTTTCCAAAAGGTACCTCAACCCATCATTTGCCAGATCTTCCTTCCCTATTCTAGCTGCTGATTCAGCCATATTCAACCAAACCTCATCTACGGCAATACCTCCAAAGTGATAAAAATCTCCTGTGTAGTTTCCTCTGAAATTATATAACCCTTCTTCATTTGCAGGAAGTAAAAAATACTCTCTTCGAAGGTCCGTGCTATCATAGAGTGATACCAAATCAGGATTGACAAAACAATCCCCATTGCCAGTAAACCGGCTACTCAAATGTTTCTGGTAAAAAATCACCTCTGGATGAAATACCTCAAAAGAATATGGAAGATCTGAGTCCAATGACTTGAAATCCATCAATTCACCTCCTAATTCAAGCGCTTTTTCGCTGTATTCAAAAGCTAGCTCATACTCCTGCATCATCAGGTAAACCCTTCCCAACATCGCCAAAGCTGCCCATTGAGAAGGCCGCGTAGGTATTTCTGATTGAATAGGTAACAACTCCGCTCCTATTTCTAAATCAGAGATAATCTGAGAAAAGGACTCCTTCATAGTAGATCTCCCCACCTTTACATTGATATCAGAGGTCAATCGAATGGGAACTCCCAATTGATCTTCTCTGGCCGGGTCATAGGCTTCACTGAAATGCATCAGTACTTCAAAATGTCCCATGCCACGAAAGAAACGGGCTGATGCTTCAAGCTCAGCTATACGGGATTTTTCAAGTTCATTGGCAGGATCATATTCCCTAAGACCATCCAATACCACATTGGCATATATTATCTTTTCATAGGCCCCTGCAAAACCAGCATCCCAAGCATCAGGCATATAGGTTTCCTTTTCCCATAAGTAATAGGCCTGCTGACTGAAACTAAGTCTGGAAAGCAGGTTTTCCCCGAAATACACATCATCCGAACTGATCAAACCCAGGTTTAGGTAATTATTCATGGTGCTCCCTTCGGCATCCAAGAGCTGTTGATAATCATCCAGCGTGGTCAGGATGACCAAGTTCTTATTGGGCTTACTGTCCAGAAATTCTGAACAGGACTGAAGTAGGACGAGCATTGCCAGCCCCAACAGTTTTATGTTTTTCTTAAGTATCATTTTACAAGTGTTTTTTTATTAACTGCTTATCTGCTTGTATTTCTTTATCCAATTTGCTTTGCTAATCAATACCGAGGTTCGATAAACGAAGCAGGACTAGGTTTGATCCAAATCTCACTACTGCTCTTCGGTCCTCGAATAGTCTTAAGAAGACAGAAAGCGGATAGACATATCTTATTTAGGATTGGTGAGAAAGGAAATTGAGCCATTTCAAGAGGGAAAAACTACCTCACCTTCATAGTCAATTTCCTTTCACCTTCAACATCAGAACCTGGCCCGGAAACCCATAGAAAAGGAGAACAGACTAGGTTGAACCAAATAATCAGGATCTTTGACCTCCTTGCTGCTCTTCCAGAGAATTCCCAGATTATTGAGGTATACATAGGTCTCTACATGACCTGCCCGATTCGCTTTTCCAAATGCCTTGTCCCATGACTTGGAGAGTCTCAAATCCTGAAAACGGATATGGTCCCCTTTGGACACGGTAGCAGCACTACTCAAGTAAAACTGGGAGCGATAGGCATCTACCTGCCCCGGATCTGAAGGAATATTGGTGGACTGTTCATCTCCCGGTTCTCTCCATCTGCTCTCATAGTCTGCATGTGTTATTTCCCCCCTGTTAAGGTCATCATAGTTCACTGATGGCCTTCTGAAATAATAGCCCAGTCTATAGGAGATATTGGCTGAAAGATTCCAGCCCTTATAACTGAAACTATTTCTTAGAGCTCCAAATCGGGTCGGTCTGCCGCTGCCATGGTATTGGATTGTTTCTTGGGTTGCCTCAGAGTAAATAGTACCATAATCCCGGCTCGGTTCTCCATCCACAATTCCCAAAGGAGCTCCATCAGCCGGATCCAGACCGGCAAATGGAAAACTGTAAATGGAATACAGAGGCCTACCAATCGCCGGGGTAGGCAGCGAAGGACTATAATTGATCAACTGCGTGGCGGAGGGATCATTTTCGACTTCTGTCACCTCCTCCTGAAGCAAACTCAAAAAGAAACTGGTATTCCATTGAAACTCCCCATTCAGGTTTCTGGAATTGATCACAAAATCCCATCCTTTGGTACGGGTAGAAGCATAATTTAAGGTAGCATCTGAAAAACCAGAAGAAATAAACAGCGGGATCGGGGCCAACAAATCCAAGCCCTGCTTTTGATAGTAGTCCAGAGATCCACCGATTCTTCCCTCCCACAGTTCAAAGTCTAATCCTGTGTTAACTATTTTGATCCGCTCCCATTTTAGTTCTGGATTAGGTGGAGTTCTCAAGCTCAAGTAGGGCAAGCGGGTCAATAGATTCTGTGCACCGGCATAGCTGGTGGCGGTAGTTACGGCAGTGACATTGGAATTGGTATTTCCGTTATAGCCATAACTCAAGCGGAGCTTTAGAAAACTGACTATCTCCGACTTTAAAAACTCCTCTTGAGAAGCAATCCAGCCCAATCCGGCTGACCAAAGCGGGACGGATTTCTGATTGGTGTTTACTCCAAACAGATTGGAGGCATCACGCCGAAGACTTCCATTGAATAGGTATTTATCCTTGTAGGAATAGCCCACATTTCCAAAGGCAGAGACAAAGCGATTGACTCCTCCCCCGAATTCTTCGGTAAAAGGGATATTCTGAAGTCGCTGGGTACCCAGATTGACAAAACGGGTCAGATAATCTACCGGAAGTGAGGTACCGTTATCTTCATCATATCCATAGGATGTATTCCCATAATTCTCCGTCTGAAAATCCTTTAACTCTCCTCCAATAAATGCATCTACTCTATGATCAGCCCAGGTCCGATTAAAATTTAGTCTGGTTCTAAAGCTATGGCTGTAAGCAGTTGAATATCTCTGATCCAGGATACTTCCCATAGGAACCGGAAAGCTCAAAGAACCGTCCTCCCCTACTTGGGTCAGGGAATTGATCAGGTTTCGGGCATTGTAAGAGGAAAGAGGATCCAAGGACCTGACTGCTCCCTGAGAATTCCAATATTGATAATTGGCAGTCCAGCTTAGACTCTCACTTATATCATAATTCAGACCCAGGTTTAATCTGAGTTCATTTCGGGTGGATTGTGTATGACTGAGCCCGATCTCATTCAAAGGGACATAACTCCAAGGCAAGGCAACTACATCAGCCATCGAATTTTTGAATCTTACTGAGAAATCCCGGTACACCTCCAAAGGATTTCCCGATTCATCAGCCAGCCCTTCATAGGGAAATAGTCCTGCCACATTTGGCGTGCCCTCAAAGGTTTCTGATTTAATTCCGTAAATCCCCGTCTGCACCTGTAGCTTCTCCTTTAAAAACTTCCATTCCTGATTCAGGGAAAGGGTAATTCTGCTAAGATCTGATGCTATTCCGGTATTCAAGTTCTTATCCCACCCCACACTCAGTTGATACGTGTTTCTCTTGGCTCCCCCGGACAATTGCAAGGCATATTGCTGATGTACGGCAGTGCGTTGCAGGTACTTTTCTTGGTCCAGTCTGAGATCAGTTGTTCTGTAACGACTAATTCCGGCATCCAATTGCTCCTGACTGATATCACCTTGATCAAACGCATATAGGAGTTCTGCCAATGGCGCAACTACAGGATTTCTCCGGTTTCCGATCAGGGAATTGTAATAGCCCTCCTCATACAATTCCAATTGCTTATCCACCAAAGATGAAATAGCCATGGTGGGATAATGGAAAGGATCAGGTTTGGGCTGAAAACTCAGGTTTCCAGTCAGACTCACCTGCATCGGTCGCTCATACGCACCTCGCTTGGTGGTAATCACAATAACACCGTTTCCAGCCCTTGCTCCCCAAATAGAGGCAGCAGCTGCATCTTTCAGTACCGTAATGCTCTCCACATCATTGGGGTTGATTCCGGAGATCGGACCATCATAGGCCAGATTGTCCACTACTATCAGCGGTTGACTATCGGAAAGCAAAGTGGCTGTACCACGAATGGAAATACTTTCTCCGGGTTCTGCACCTGAAAGATCCCGGTTAAAAATCAATCCCGGGGTCACATCTTCCAATCGGTCTATCAGATTAGTGGAAACCCTTCGTTCCACCAGCTCCTGATTGATTCCCGAGAAAGAACCGGTGGTTCTGGACAGGGGAAGTTCGCTGAATCCAGTAGAAACCACCGTCACCTCCTGAAGGCTCAGATCCTCCTGTGATAGCATCACTTCCAATCGGCTCTGTCCGGCTGGGACTTTCAGCTCCAAAGATCGGTAACCAATGTAACTGATCACCAAATCCACCTCGCCTTGGGGAACCTGAAAGGAAAACCTTCCTTCTTCATCTGTGACGGTTCCATAAACCGTTCCTTTGACCAATAGATTCACTCCTGGCAAAGGATAAGAATCCAGTTGATCCATAACCATACCTTCCAGAATCCTGGAGGCATTCTGTGCCTGCACCATCCCTACTACTAGTAGCAAGGAGAACAGCAACACAATAGATTTCTTCATTTTTATCAAGTTCATGTCTTTCATTGTTGATTGAGTCGGATCAGTCCAACTCGGATTGGAACTGTGTCTTAAACTCGTGGATCAGACTCTCCTGATCCTCTCCCATGGTGCGGATATCAAATGACAGGATACGGGTATCCCTGTCCAGAAACATGACCTTGGGATAGCCATGGATTTCATAGATCTCTTTCCACCTTCTCTTGGATTCCCCTCTTAGATTCACATTCAAGAGAGAAGCATCCGAATAGGTATCAATTCTGCTTTTCCATAAATCAGGATCCTCATCCACCGAAACAGCGATCAGACGTACCCCCTGATCTTTCACTTTCTGATACAGGGGAAAGAGGTAATCTTTAAAATAAGAGGCACTGTGTGGACAGGAGGAAAAATAGAAGTATAGCAATGTGGGCTCCCCTTTGAGATCATTTTCGGTCATTTGCTTCCCGGACATATCGACCAGATTCACAGGCTCCACCAAACCACCTGGGACATGGGATCGCTTCAGACTTTCTATCCGTTCTCGATAGGGAGAAATAGAAACTTCGGCCAGGTATTTTTCCAGCACATATGGCTGATCGGGAAGCTGTGACAAATAATTGGACAGGTAGGCTGTTTTCAGCCTTTGCGCCATCTCTCCGGAATACAGAGAATCCACCACCTGCAAGAGAGATTTACCTTCAAAGAGGGCCATCAACATGCATTTTTCCAATGCATAGTTGAGGTACTCCTTGGATACCAAGCGGGTCAATTCTCCTATTTCAGATTCAGGAAAAACCTCGAAGGAATCCAAAATCAACTTTTGATAGGATGCTCGCTCTGCCTCATTAAATCTCCTCCCAAACTCAGGAAAATGAAACTTCCGAAAAGTGGTCAACACCGAGAATAGGACGGAACCATGGATCTCTGCTTTCAATAGCTCATATTCCATTTCATCCAAGCTGCTTCGATAGTTCTCCAACACAGCAAGCATTCCCAGCAAGCGTGGATGATCGGGTTTCAAACCCAACAGGAGATAGTCCAGACTTTCTTTGCCCGGAGCCATGACCAGCAACTTGCTGCCGAATTCATCTTGAAAATGTTCCAGCTTCTCCTGATTTCCAGGGGCACTGAGCATCCTGCTATCCGATTTGGCGATCAGCTGCCGGGGACCATCAAATGCGACACGCCTCCCCTCTCTGGCAATGGCATATTGCGCTTCATAAAAAGCGGCATTATCCCCACCAAACAAGACATCCAGCTCTCTCAGATCCAGTTCCACCTTCAGACTATCACCCGGCAAGACCATATAATCTGACAGGATGGTTCTCCCTCCCAATGCTATGGAGAAATAGCCCGGCCGAGCTCCCATATCCAGTGGGGAAATAAACTTTCTGACCATGGGATTCATGACCCCGTCAAAGGTTTCCCCTGGCAAAAGATCCGGCTCCAATTTCTCTACCATAAAGGATGACTTAGGATCCAGGTAGTAGGGCCGAAACTCTATCGCTAAAGGCCCCAAAGAATCCGGATTGATCAGCTCTCCATAAATCAAAGCTCCCCCAGTGGCAGAAGAAGCTAAGCTCTCCTGCCGAAGAGAAATAGAATCATCAACTAAACTAAATCCCTTAGAGAAAGTATCGGAGCGGGAATCCCCGCCCCGATGGGGCATAGACCTATGAAGAAGTAAATCCGCCCCGGGTGGATCAGCAACTTGTGCTGTCAAAGTACTTCCGGCAAGGCATACCCCTCCCAGGAAGCATATGAGTATCAATTTTTTCATGCTTTTGAATTTTAAGCTGGAAGATCCGCCACGGCGGACAGGCAGGAGACTAGAGTATGTCAGTGATCATTCGCAGTGATCAGAAGAGAAATCTGAAAGCTAAAGTCAGAAGCCTGAAAGCACCCTCACAGACGCTTGGTTCTAGGCTCTTGACTCTAGCTTCTTAGATCTAACTTCTTGATACTTGGTACAGCAAAGACATATCTACGCCACGGCGCACAGGTTTCCCACCCTGCCCTTTTCAGGCAACCAGCAATTGGTTAAGAAATAAGTAATGAGATAAGCAGAATCCCTGCAGTGGATGGCTTATCGGATTCGTCAACTCTGATTAGTAAGGATAGTCCCCTCGGAGTATACAAAGTCCTTAGGAAGCAATCAGAGTAAAAAGTCAGCCTCAGACAGGCTGTTTTGGTTTCAGAGGATACAGGCGATCTACCGCGGTGATGCCGAGTTCCTCTGGGATTAGATATTGTGTGATAGCCCCGATAGCTATCGGGGGAGAACAAGATGACCCGCTTACCAACTGAGCATACCCTCCCACCCTGTGGATCCTACAGGATACTGTCTGCAACAGAATAGAAAGTAAATTACTCATGCTCGTTTTCATTAGAAATGAAAAATGGTAAAACGAGTCTTATAGAAAAGGACAGCAAACACTTACAAAAAAAGTAAGGGTGAGCAAAACTCCAAATCCTAGTGTAACATGGCTCTGACAAGCCACCTTTAATTTCATAAAGGTCCGAACATTAGAAATAAGGAGAGAGCCCACCCTATGTACAAATATAAGGCTGTGGCTCGTCTCACTTACCCCTCGTTCGGAAAATTGTCAGATTTTGTTACGAGGCTCGTGATACGATTAAATAAACGTTAGAGAAAATTTATTCTTTTGAACTACTTTTCAAGCTCTAACTGTACGAAATATAGACATAATATTTCAATTACGGAATAGCGTAACTGTAAAAAAAATGGATTTTATTCCTTAATGTCATGGAAAAACATGACGAAAGGATAATCAGAGGGAAAATTTCACTTTTTCTTTCATCAAAAATTGAGACAGAAAATGAAATTAAAAAGCAGTTAGAAAAGAAAGGGAAAACTATACCCACAGGTCTTAACTTTGAGTATAAAGAGTTAGCCTACAATTCCGAAGTCAGAAAGGCTACTATTTCCGATATTATTCAGTGTAAAACTTCCGCAAAACTATCAACTATACTAAAGTGCTTAGAAGCACTTGACATCCCGTTTCCAAAATTTGCAAAAGAATTTGATGAAATATCGAACGAAAAAGCAATTGAGCAATACTTAAAATTACGAGGGTGAATTCAAAATAGCCTTTAATCCAGAGGCATGTGATTATCGAGGAAGGGAAGAGGGTTGTTTAAAGCTTTTTAGTCCAGTTGACTAAGGATTGGAATCGCCTAAGGTTAACTAGTCCTACTCTTAGAATACATCTTTGGCCAGTCAAGGATGAAATTCATGCTATCGTAGTGGCCATTAGTTTTACCTGAAGCCTCGATTATACCAGCATATAAACCGGCACCGATTGCAGTTTTCTCCTTATTGAGTGGATGTATAAAATCAGACTGCTGCTGATGCTGAAACACCGGAACCACTTCTCCAATTTCAAAAAAGGTATTACTATATGGCAAAGGCTGATAATAATCTTCGATATTCAGATTTAGGCTTGTAGTGAGCTCATGTTTTTCTAATACCCGTTTAAAAAAAGTTTTCAAGAACGAATTGTAAAGTTTATCCAGTTTCTCAAAAATCAGCAGTTCACTTTTGCCAATCGATACATTAGCCATCAGATCCAGCCCATTGATGACATAACGCAGCCCATAGGAAACCTCAATAAAAATTAATAATGACTGAAATACGTCTACTTGATTGCTGAAAAACGGCCGTAGTGAGAAATTAGTCTTATGGAAGTGGATCTCCTCGCCAATGTTCCTGTCATGAAAAATCTCATTTCTAAATCGCACGAATTCATTCACACGGGCGATTAACCCAGATTTTCGCATTGCTTCACCCTCAACCTCAAAAATATCAAACAAGAACCCAAGCCGTTTACCAATCGATTTCGTACTCAGTTCTTTTGTGAAATTTTGATCTTGCCGCAAACAGATAATTTTACAAATACAATTAATAAAAGATTCTAAGGCTAAAAACCACAGGGCTATAGAGACATTAGATCTGCGGCCATTGTTGACAAAGGTGTCTTGCTGTTCCAGATCTTTAATATCTTCCATCGTACTATAAAAAGCGTGGATAGCATAAATGGAATATGACATCTCAACCGCCT
The DNA here is from genome assembly GCF_000429465.1 of Algoriphagus vanfongensis DSM 17529. Taxonomy (GTDB): domain Bacteria; phylum Bacteroidota; class Bacteroidia; order Cytophagales; family Cyclobacteriaceae; genus Algoriphagus; species Algoriphagus vanfongensis. The sequence continues at coordinate 56,355 of NZ_AUBX01000001.1, forward strand.
TATCAGGTCCATACTTCAGCCACGCTAGATGCGGTGCCAAATACTTGTTTAACCGAAAATCTTCCAGATTTTTTGTATTTCCCATGCGATCGTGAACCTAAGGTTTAAAATGCTTGACTTGACGATGAATATTGATTTTACGACAAAAGAACAGTGATTAAATCATTTTTACGCTTTTTTTATTGAATTGACTATTTTTGAGTAAACCTCCCTATTAGTGATTACAAGTCTATTGAGAAGGTTCTTTCCAATACATTTTTGGGATTTCAATTATACACATATATGATGGACGAATGGATATCCCTTGTCAATAGATACAAAACAGCTGGTGCCCGCAGTAAATTTGAAGAAATCTGTACCAGGGTATTCAAACATAAATTTAAAGGGGAATTCGTGAAATCGGTACGGGTTAACATCGGTGACGGTGGAGTCGATGTGTTTATTGGTGATATCGAAAATCAGCAGATAAAGGTAATCCAGTGCAAGTTTTTTGTTAATGGCATTGAGGGATCCCAAAAAGCACAAATAAGGAAATCTTTTAAGACTGCTATAAGTTCAGCTGACTTTCAGGTTAGCAATTGGATACTCTGTGTCCCAGGAAAGTTGAGCATCCAAGAGCACAAATGGTGGGCAAGTTGGAAAAACAAGCAAATGAAGACCTTTGGGTTGCCAAATGATTGCATCGAACTTATGGATGGGGCCGATCTTATCGATGAATTAAAAACTTCCGGTCTGTATGATGAAGTCTTTGAAATAGAAATCAAAAACGCAGTGCGGGAGATTCACAGCACTGTCGTCGGAAAAAAGTTTGACCTGAATCAGGAAGTTTTGTCTGCTTCAAACTACATTAAGAATCTCAAAAATTACTTTTCAAAGGAGAAACTAGCCCATATTGAGAGACCAGCAGTTCAGGAAATTGTAGCTTGGGTAAAAAGGGATCTTCCTGGCAGGGATGTTTTAGAAAAAGTGCTCGTTGTCAAAGGCAAAAAAGGTGTTGGTAAAACAACAGTTCTACATGATGTCTACTGTCATTTGACAAATGAACAAGAGTATGTTGTTCTCGCACTCAAATGTGACCAGTTTTATGATGTCAACTTGAACGGACTTTCCCAGCAGTTGTTCACAGATGTAACATCATTCAATGATCTTTTTAACGTATTTCGAGACAAAGGCGAAAAGTTTGTTGTAGTACTTGACCAGCTTGACGCATTGTCTCAGACCTTGTCAACAGACAGGAGATGGTTGCTGACATATATCAAGCTTATTCAGGAACTTCTGAAGCTGCCAAATTCAAGAATAATTATCTCGACTAGGAGTTTCGACCTTGAGTATGATGCCGATCTGAGAAAATTTAATAATACAAAAGTTATCAAGCAGATTGAGGTTGGTAAGTTGTCTGAGAAGGAAGTAACAGATATTTTAAAACTGCTTAAAATTGAAGCGAAAAGTAAATTGTTGATCGAACTGCTTACCATACCTTATAATCTTGAACTTTTCACTAAGATTCCAAATTTGGAGCAACTGTTGCAGAAACAGTCCAGAATCTCATTAACTAAACTCTATTCCGAATTGTGGGGTCAAGTGATGACACCGAGGGAACTTTTACTCACTGAATGCCTAAATACAATTGTGAAAAGGATGTACGAACAGCATCCAAATCTGATAGAGTTGACATATCTTGAAGAATTCAAAGCTGAAATAAGTTATCTAGTTTCTCATGAAATTTTGGTACAGAACGGAAATAAACTTTCTTTTTTTCATCAATCATTTTATGAGTATTATCTGGCTCGATGGTTCGTAATCTCCGAGAAAAATCTAGTCGATTATATTTTTGAGGAAGGCCAGAACTTGTATATTAGGTCTTTGATCAAGACCGTTATCGAGTACCTTAGGGAGGCTGACCATCATAAATATATAGAGCTCTATAAAAACATAATCGGTCAAAATCAGATAAGGTATCATATCAAATACCTATTTGTACTGGAACTTGGACTTGTAGAAATTCCATCCCAAAAGGAGAAAGAGTTCGTATGCGATATGCTAGCGAATGAATATGGAAAATTGTTTCTTGACTTATTTAATTCAAAAGGTTGGATCGAATTTTTTATTTCGAATGATCTGCTCAACGGCAATCACGATGATATTTACAGAATTCTTCACCGTAACATAAATCATAACCCAAACCTACTTATAGAATATCTGAAGAATAGCAATTTTGAGGAAAAAGAGAAGTTAATCTCATATATTATACCGAGTGTCAAAAACTGGGAAGTAAACCTTTTACCCTTTTTTGATAACTACTTTTCATACGATGAAAACACAGGACTTTGGTATTTCGAGACCCTAAAAAAAATAGCACCTTTTGATCTGGGATATGTATTTGGAAAGCTAAAGCCAGTAATATTGGAAACAAAAAGTCGTACTGAACGTTTTCGGTTCGACTATCGCTTTGAAAGAATTATTGATAAACTGTATCAACAAAACCCTCAAAGTACCGCTGAATTTTTATTGTCGGTGCAATTAGAAATTCTGGAAGAAACAAAACACGCCTATTATTCTGAGTATTTAGGAATTACCTCCGAATTGCTAGGTTCCTATCAACTTGATAATGGCCTGTTTTATAAAGACAGCGAAGATGAAAAATCGATAGATTTTTACCTGCTTAAGTATTATAGCACGTCCGAAAGAAGTGAACTTAAAGAGGTTTTCCAAAAATATTCTACGACGAACTACGTTCTTTTGCTCACTCTTATAGCAAAATTGATGAGGGATAGGGCTAGTGAATTTGTTGAGGAAATCTTCCAACTACTATTGATCATCGAATCAAAGAATGGTTTGATGGGGTTAGATGATTTTTTTCAGCTAAACATTCGTAGAATGATTGCAAAAGCCATATCCTTTTTTGATCCAGCACAATATCAAAGGGTTAAAAATCTACTACTCAATATCTCCCATCCATATGAGATATGGAAATATGAAGAAAAAGGCAAGAAGAAATTTAGTCTGAACATCGGCCGAAAAAAATACTTGTTTTTAAAAGCACTTCCGGAAAAAGTTCTGGAAAATGATCGTGAGTTGAAGCAATTATATCTTGTGTTGGAAAGGCGTTTTGGACAAATTGATCATAATAAAGCTTTGGATAAGAACAAAGGTAGGTTTGGGGGTGTAGGTTCCCCATTATCGAATGCGAATTTTAACAAATTCAGTTTCGATGCCTGGCTGAAAAGTATGCGGAAGATTAATGAAAGTTTTATTTCTGAAGATTTTTTCAAGGGAGGTTTACTTGAGCATTCGAGATCTTTTGAAAGTGTGGTGGAAAGGCGCCCCGAACATTTCCGTGGTTTTATTCGGCAGTTGTTTAATGAGGAAGGTATATCTTATAGTTACATCTCTCATGGTATATCTGCATTGATCAAGGCAAAATATGATCCTGAGAAGGTCGCAGATCTTGTTAGGAGGGAAATAAAGCTACCCTTAAACAAAGAATTTACTTTGTATACCACCTGGCACATCAAATACCTAATCGATACGAAGCAGGTCACTGAGGATATCAAAGATTTTTTGATTTCCATCGCTAGATCGGAAGGGTATAGAGATGATGTGCTGAACCCTAATGATCCAAAATTAGATTTTATCAATACACCAAGAGGGTCAGCTATTTACAATTTATTTTACCTTTTCGATTATCCAAAGTACAAGGAGGATGTTCTTTCCACGATTGAATTCGTCATTGATCCAAAAAACAGCCCATCAACTACGATTTTGGCAGGGGTAATGTCTCAGCTTGCATACTTGAACCACTTTGATATCGAACGTTCTTTTGCCATTTTCCAGCAACTTATCGCCCTGAAGGATTCACATATTCTAAAATACTCCATCAATCCTGCACAGTATTTTAACAATAAGTTCCATGATAGGATGGGTTTTTACTTTACGGAAATGTTGTTGCACGAAGAATTATTTGATAAATGCTACTTCTTTGTAACTAGTTGGATTTTTGAGCATATTGATGATTATAAAATGTATGACCATTTTATGGAACTTGGCCAAAAAGCAATAAAATGTGCAATTGATGTCGCTGAAAGTCTTTTGATAAGAGATGGCGTTGTCGATAAGAGATCAATGCAAGTTTTGGAAAGATGTTTGTCACATACCGAATTCGATCTTTCTCACGAATTTTCAGGGCTAGTACTTAGGGTGTTTAAAATTGAAAACTTTGGAGAGCTTTACAGCTTCATAGAAAAATACATTGCTACCGAACAGTTTAGTAAAGACCCTAGATATCTGCTAGAGTTTTTGACGGAGTGTTCATCTCTTTATCCAAAACAATGTTTGGATTTATTGGAGAAAATGAATATCCCGGAGAAGGTTGATATCAGTCAGAAAGCCTATCTTGGGGATGAACCATTAGTTCTTGTATTAGCAATATATTCCAGACTGAGGCTTGAACCTTTTAAATACCGCGGCGAGCAAAAGACCGCATTAGACTGTTTCGATAAACTTCTTGGCATTCCTTCAATAAGATTTAAAGCACTTGAAGCTATGGAAAATGTATTGAATTAAATGGGAGTGTTAGCTAAACTCTGTCCTTCCCTTCCCGAGGGATACCCCTCGGGAAGGGAACTGAATTATTAATTTTTATTCTACGTCCATGCTCAGCCTCCCTTTAAATCTAATTGCTAATTGTTGGACTGTCAAAATACAATAACTAAACATAGTTTTTCAAAGTCCTCCCACGATAATTTTTCTAATGGAAGCTCTTGAATTGTCGTATCAATAGGTGGGTCAACTATAATCTGTGAAGGCGTATGTAGATAACTTAAATTCATTCTATCGTTCTGTTTGTTGTTTGGGGTTTTACACTGACCGCTAACGGTACGGGTATTGCCGAAGGCGGGGATTTTTAGCACAAAAGTTCAATAGAATTACCGATGTTGAACCTTCTACAAATGTCCAAACGAAGCCATTCAGCCCCGATTTGGCAATACCTTGTTAGCGGTTCGGGCATTTTTACTCCTATCTAACACATTGTTTTTTATAGAGGATTTGCGACATTACTCTTCGTAGAATTTTCCAATTTTGACCTTCTGCATTGATAATAGTTTTCAGGAATCAAACTACTATCTTTTCTACTGCAATAGAGTTTGTCTTGCACTTGTCTCAGTTGTGTCATTGAGGGAATTCCACCGGAGTTACGAAGTTTCCTTGCAGCTTTTCTAACTTCTTCTAATGATTTAACAGCTTTATTATTGTCTATTACCAACTTTATTAAAATTACTATTAGAGGCAAGGTGGGCGCAATAAAATTTATCAAATAACCTTGTAATGAAGCGTTTATTATTGTTGCTGCGGCAAAAGATAGTACCACAATAGACAAACAAACAATCAAACAATCATTTTTAAAATGATATCTTAACTTTCGATCATATTCTAAGTTTGTTTCTTGACATCGAAGTATTGCCTCTTGTTGATTTAAACCATCTAGTTCGATATGATACCAATTAGATAGTGGAGCTTTGGGGTTGTGAACGTACTTATTCTCAGCATCCTCAATAACCCAGTTTTCTGGTTTTTCTCCACTGTTTGTTTCATTCCATTCCAAATTATATACATTACAATCAAACAATTCTTGCACTTTAGCTCCATTAGTTTTAAATTTTGATAAATAGCCCGATAGAAAAAGTAAGTCAAATAAGGTGATTGATACGGAAACTAAAGCTATGTAGGGTGTTAAGTCCATGCTCGTGAAGCTTTTCTGTGTAAGCTTTACAACATTAAGTATCACAACAACAACAATTGTTATAGTAAGCTGCAACCTATAAATTTTCTTGGCATTTGCATAAATAACCCTCTGTGCCTTTAGGAACTTCATATTTTGAGGTAGTTCCTGATTTAATTTAATGTTGTTCATCACTATGCTGAAAAGTTTGGAAATTCGGGACCAAATATTTCCCCCCATTTTTCTATAGATTCCTTTTGTTTGCCATTAGTTTCAAATTCTCGAGCTGCTACCGAACGATGATAATCTAATTTTGCTCTTTCTTGTATCGAATTTCTTTCGTCCCATGTAAGTTTATTTAAATCTCCTTGAAATCCCTTTGGGTCATTTAAACTCTGATGAATTTGATGATACACATATGCGAATAAATTTGGTAGTTCCAAATCAATATATGTACTGCTGTTGACTGTAGTAGAATCATAGTACTGTAAAATCAGACACTCAAGAAAATATGAACCCATTGTAGCTGCAGTTCTTCGCTTTGTCCAGTATTTCATTATTCGAATCATATCTAATACAGAAATCTGTTGTTTTCCGTTTATAGTGGTTGTCCTGTTTTTATCAATTCTTGGATCAGTCGGTTTCCAATTACCACTTCCATCAGGAATTAGAAAAAACGTTTTTCCAAAGTTGTCGGGAGCTGTCTCGAAACAAGGTACAATATCATAAACCCACTCATATGAGTTGAGTTCTAAAGTCGCAGCTTCTTGATTTCTTTTAATGTCAGCTTTCTTGTAAGAGGGAACTTTTGCAAGGTACTCTTTGAACTTATTTATAACTTTTATTGAATTGAGTACGTCCGTTCCAGTATTGCAAAGGGCCATTTGCTTACTTGCTTCAGGTCGTACTCGAATCCTAAACCCTCCGTCAATAGGTTCCCTCCAATTACCTTGAGCATGTAACACAATCATTAGGTCAATATCATCCAATGGCCTTATTTTAGTCTTACGTGAAAATGATCCATAATCGATATTCGTATATTCAGGATAATAGTCAAGGAATTTTCCGTCATCAGGAAATTTTCCTATCTCGATAATTAAATTATTTTTACTACTTTTTGCTAAGCTATTGCGACCACTATCTAAACGAACGTTGTCTTTCATAAAAGTATTGAACGCATTGTTTACCGTTGATGCCATAAATTATTAATTCTTTTTATTTGGTTAGTTGCTGCTTTCATTGCCTTACCACTAACGTTTTGAATATGCGTAGTGCGGGCTTTCAAGGTACTTCATCATCAAACCGCTAACTTGTTTAATAAATGCTCTAATGTTCAAATATTCCAAATCACCACGAATTACATATATTTATTGTTAGCAATTGGCATTATTTATTAATTCGCTATATTTTTAATTATCAGTTTAATATGCTCAAATTCTGTTAACGAGAATGTGTCATTCTTAACGTATATTTCAATCCCATTATTAATTTTTCTTTTCTTTGACTCTTTAATATATGAAAGGCAAATAAATACCAAACTTTCTAGTGTTTGCTGATATGATTTCCCTATGCCTGTCCCTATCAATGGCATTGAAAGCACTCTATTGTCTAAACAATCTCTTGATTTTAGCCATAAATTATCAAAGGACTTCTCGACAAATGAATGCTCAGAGTAAGGTTTTACAATTTTTCCATCATCAACAATCTTGGTAATGGCTAACAAAAAAACGTTTCTATCTGAAGTATTGAAATTAGCAACTGAACCTATTGGGTATGAAATTGTATTTCCTGTTTTAGGTGTGGTTTTAGTTTTTCTAGTTTGTTGTAATGATTGAGTTATTTGAATATCCACACTTTCAACACTATTTTTTATTAAGAACTGCCCTAAGAGACTTCTCTCAGAAATAATATCTAAGTCTGTATTAAAATAGTTGCTTGATGAAAATACAATATCATTCTTACATTTTAGAATATCTCCTTTTCTTATTGATATTTTAGAATCAACTCCAGAAATCTTGGTCACAAAAGTTTTTCGTGGGAAATTCTTAATTAATGAAATTATCAACACAGCTGCAATAGCTATTACAAATGTTGTTTGATTTTGCACATATTTTGAATATCCTGAAAAGAAGTAGTCAAATATTTCTATAAATAGCCAAAATGCACCTAAGATTGCTAAAGAATCAACTATATATCTTCGTATTAAAATCATATATATAATCTACGATTTGACATTTTTGCTTATTACTAACTTCTTTATTTACTGCATTTTATGGCATTTATCTCCTGAAATTAGGTGGTTAAGTGCCACAACCCCCTATATATAATGGCGTGTATTTTTTAGTCAGGTATTCCATACTCATTTAAAAGAGAACATATTTGTTTAGTTCTTTCATCAAGATGTCAGCATAAATTGATGTTTTATGGTTCCCGGGTTTAAGCCAGCATGGTTTACCTCACCCCTCCCTCTCTTTCAGGAGAGAGCGATCGGCACTGCTCCACATGGAGGATAAGAATTGAGTTAGTTAGTCGTTCCCGAATCGCATGTCTTCGAATCTTCACTTCTTGATTAAGCTCTCGGGATTTTCGTATTCAATAACTATAAGACATATGCAAGAAAAGGAATTTTAGATACAAAAAAATACCCAGTACTGGGTATTTATTGTAGGAAAAGAGAAAAAATAAGGATCATAAGCCATTTTATAGGTCCTTGACTAAATCCGTCCTTGAAAAGGAGAAACCTTTTATTCTACAGCTACTCTTTTAGAATCATCACACTTGAGCATTTAACTTCAGTTCTGGTGATGCAAACACGTATTTTTTCTAAAAAAGAAAGCCTATTTTAGTAGACTTTCCACTTTTTATGTATCCTAAATTTTTCATTATGAAAACCCTTATTATCCCTACCCACATTGGAACAGAAATTCAGATACCTGATGACTATCCTATTCCTCCAGTGGGAGCTTTTTTTTGGATCAATTTCCATCGGTTCACCCCGCCGGATGAATGGGAGCCAGTAAGAAGAGTTTTGGAAGTCAACTCCCTCAGTGTATCGGTGATAGATAGAGACAGAATCTATCTGCAGGAAGGATCTATCAATCCTGATGTAGAGGATTCCCTTAAAATATTCCGTCGCTACTGGGAGAAAAATCCGGATACCCGACCGCCTGGGTTTTGATAGAAACTGCGTTCATTTAACACGAATCTTTCAGTCTCGTTTTTCACCTAATATCAAATGACCAAGAATATTATAGGGATTCCAAGTATCCCGCCAGTTGGAAAAGTGCTAGCAATAGCTAGAAATATGGTAATCAGCTATTTCAAAGGATAATTCTGTATCTCCATTGGTAAAAGCAACTACTGCCATCCCTGCATTCTTAGCAGCTAACATTCCCGAATACGAATCTTCAATGACCAAGCAGTTCGCTGGTGCTACATTGAGTTTCTTGGCTGTGGTAAGATATACTGCCGGGTGAGGCTTCCCCTTCTCTTCCGTTTCTGCAGAAGAAACTGTATCAAACAAATGAGTGATCTGCAATCTTTCCAATACAGTAGGAATAATGACCAGGGGAGAATTCGTAGCCAACCCAATTTTGAATTTTTGACTTCTCAGATCTTCCAGAAAATCTTTAACTCCTGGTATCAGACAGTCTTCGCATTCAATTAACTCAGAAACCCTGCGGATTACCTGTTGCTCTGTTTCTCTCAAGATTGTTCCTTTCCATGGAAATCTTTCAAACCAAAAGTGAGCGACCTCAGAAGTGGTCATGGATTCGGTAACTCTGGAATTTTCCAGTGTCACCTCCACCCCTAAAGCAGAAAAGACCTCCCTTTCTGCTTGCTTCCAGATCTTCTCCGTATCAATGATGACACCGTCCATATCGAATATGACAGCCTCTTTCCCTAGTAGGCTTGCTTGAATGCTCATAAAATCAAAAAAGTTATTTTTTCAAAATACTAAGGTATTCAGTCCAAGGCCCCACCTCATTGGAATACTGCTTGGCCATCACTCTGGAAATCTGAGCGATATGTCCGGATCTTGCTGAAAATATGGAAACCTAATCCGGCCTGCATATTCTTGAAGTTTTATTAAATCTGTCCTAACTATTGGGGAACGCTTAGTTTAATCATTTATAGATTCTATGGAAGTGATTTCGAATTTGCAACCCCAGGAATACCTGAGTTGTGGCCAGGTTATTAGATTACAGCAGTTTAATCTCTTTCCCGAAACAACCACACGACTTCCATTAGTGAAATTTTGGTTTGGATTACATGGAATCAATGTCGTTTCATTTGATTTAGAATACCCCTCTTTATCAAAATAATTTTGATCAATATCTATAAACCAATAATCTAAATTTTGTTCTAAATTTTGAATATGTACGATTTTCCCTTGTCTGTTTTCAAGGATTTCAATCACCGATTCTCCTTCACCACAGGCTATCCCGCATTGGGAATGGCTTTCCTCTTGCACACAGCCTGCAACAATCCATAAACAGCACAGGGGGAATAAATACAGTAAACTTTTCATAGCGGTATGATTTTGTTAAACATTTTGGATATACGCTACTTTGCCAGTAATAAGCTAAAACTAGTATTCGGAGCTGGAAACCATGTCGAAAACGATACATCGGTCTTCGGTCTTCCAGCCCAAATGTCAATGAATATTCGTTTACTTGTAGAAAATCGTATATACAGATATAACTAAATTCCTTTATTGATTTTTTAAGTAGTTCAATTGAATTCTTCCATATGCCATATCGGCCGGTAAGTGCCCGATTCTACAGGGGCGTTTTACTTCTCCTGAAAACTGTACCCGCACAGAGTCATATACACCTTTTTTCTTCAGACGTTCATACTCTTCCCCAATTTCGCTTTCATTGCATACAATAAATACCCTCCTACAGTTGCCACAGTTTGGAGTCAATTGAACTATCCAAAATCTGTTGTTGTATTCGTCATAATCAAAAAATTCATCCACTAATTCTGGATGCTTATAAAACAGCTCACCTGTCATCTGTTCTTTGATCGTGATTCCATACACATCCTCAAACTCCTGATTTGGTATTGAATAGACTCCTTCTGACTCACAACCACAATCGGGAATTGAGTCATCAGAACAAGCACCAGACAAAATCATAAACCCTATGATAATTACAAATTTTAATAATTCTTCCACATACCTTGCTATAAAAAACAATATGCGGTTACATTTTTCCCCATATATACCCAGAAATTTCATAATAAAATCAAAATAGTTAGTTCATCTCAAATTCGATAGATGTATCAATAGGAACTTCAAATTCCTCAATAGCTGCGAAATCAGTAAAAGACGAGAAATACTTCCCTTTATCCATAGGTTGATTTTCCTGTCGGTAGGACCAAAAAAAACCAAATATCATCTCCCGCTTTCCGTGGGGTGGCATTTTAGTTGGCGGAAGATTAATTGTCGCAAAATTGAGCTGGTTTTTCAGATCGTAAGGTTTCCCGATTGGACTCATAGTCTCCGATTCTATTTTATATACCAAAAGAAAATCTTCTCTTTCGTAAAACTGTGTAAAGAGCCGTACATAATCACTCCGTGAAAAATACAGGGTGTCCTCAGTATGATTGATAAGGTCTAAGCCTATCGAAAAGTCCTCGCCGGCATTTAAGGAATTGGTTCTTTCACCCAATTCGTTGAAAACAACCAATTTAAATTCCAGAAAAACCCGGATACCCGACCACCTGGGTTTTGATAGAAACAGCATTCCTTTAAGACTATATCGCCCTCCGAAGTGGTTTTTGGAACAAGTGACTTTTCTTGTTTTCGACAAACAAACGTTATTCTTAGGTTAGTTTCGATCAAATTAACTACTTTATGCTCAAGTCATTGAAAAGCAATAAAAAAGCGAACCAATCAGACAGTTTACAAAAAACAGAAGCTAACCTATCCCAAACCATGAAGGAATACCAAAGCCCAAAAGACCGAAAATACACGAAGGAATTGTTGGAATCAGCACCAAAGGAATCGGCAGCATTTATGAATCTCAAGCATACCGCAGAGAGAACAAATGGATTGATACCTGTGAAGTACCGGGAATTGATGTCTGTAGCGGTAGCGCTGACTACTCAATGTGCCTATTGCATGGAATCTCATATCCAAAACGCAAAAAATGCAGGTGCCACCAAAGAGGAAATCGCTGAAGCAGTCTTTATCGCTTCGGCTATCCGCGCGGGAGGTGCTGTAGGAAATGGACTACTCGCCATGAAAATCTTTGACGAGGTATAAACTATTTCGCATGTACTTGGAAAAGTGAAAACGACAGGAATCCTAAAGTAGTGACAGTTACGTCGGTGTAAGTGAATGGAATTTTAAACTCTACCCTATTAGACTTTCCAAGTTTTGAAGTGCCCATTTTTCCAAATCGCATTAAAAGATTTTGCATCGGTCTTCTGAACTGGCACTTCCCTACCTGCATAACCAATTCAGCATTTATACCATCGATCCAACTAGGATGCTCATCCGATCTCTGATCGTACGAGCATTGAAGGGGGCATGGTGGAAACATCATTGTTTGGACTCTGGATCTTAGGTATCAGGATATACTCTTCTTAGTTGAGAATTCGGCGTTAAAAGTCGAGTGCTTTGGAAGCTAAATAAGAACTGAAGACAAGGCTAAAACTAGAATAGATGCCTTGCATTTTCTAATATACAATAGGTCACAAGCAATCATCACCCAATACCAATAAAGTCACTCCATTGATATATCCAACACTGTTCTGAATATAGAATTCCAAAATTCATCAACGCCTCAGAATAGATTATTTGCAAATAATTTGTAGAATTGGACAATTATCCAAATAATTAACTTATCAAATCACTTTTTTTGAATGAGATTTCTTTCAATAGCGAACTAGTTCTTATTTCTGAAATATCAGAAGGAAATGAGGGTGCTTTTCGATTTCTGTTTGATAAGTATCATCAGAGAGTATATGCTTTTTGTCTCAAGTTTGTAAAGAACCAGCAACTTGCAGAAGATATTACGCAGGAAATTTTCATCAAGCTATGGCAAGAAAAATCAAAGCTGAAAAGAATTGAAAACTGTGAAGGGTTCCTTTTCTTAATGGTAAAAAGAAGATGCATAGACCATCTAAGAAAATGTAGGCGAGACACCCAACTACTCAATCAGCTGAAAGAGGAAATTAAGACATCCTACTCCCCTATTCAAGATCTGGAAAACTCCAGATATCTTGAGAAACTAAAAAGCAAATTAAGCCCTCAGCAATTATCTGTCTTTGAATTGAGTCGAGAGAAAGGAATGACTTATCAAATGATTTCGAAAGAATTGGATATTTCAAAAAATACTGTTCGTAATCATATGGTAGAAGCCTTAAAGCATATTCGAGAATTGCTGGGCAAATCTTTTTTTACTTTTTTTTGACTTTAACTAGTCCTGTTTCTGATTCGGGTGCGACATTCTAATGAATGTAATCACTTACACCCTTGAAAAACAGTAGCCGATTCTCTATCCTTCTGGATAAATATCTCAAAAACACAATCTCGGATGAAGAGCTGTCAGAATTCTTGGACTTGCTTGAATCTGAAGATACAGAAGAAAGATTCAAGGAAAATCTAGAATTACTTTGGGAGCAGAACATTCAGGAAGAGCCTTTATCAAATGAAAAAAGTCAGGCGTTATTTGATAAAATCAATCGAAAAAAAGCTGCACACCTCACGGTACACAAGACTGTCTCAGGTAACAATCTCTGGAAGTGGTCCGCTGCCGCAGGCATTATAATTTCTCTACTAGCATCCTTTATTTACTTTTCCAGTCTTCAGGAACCTCCAACAAGTACTAAACGCATCACAGTGTTTTCCGACACGGGTGAAATCAACCACTTTCTTCTTCCTGATAGCAGTGAAGTATGGTTGAATTCCGGCTCTACAATTAGTTATGATTCTGAATTCAGGGAGAGATCCGTCATTATTGTAGGCGAGGCTTTTTTTGATGTAAAAAGAGACACTTTGAGACCGTTTTTGGTGAAATCCGAAGAGATTTTTGTAAAAGTTCTCGGTACATCTTTCAATGTAAGATCCTATCAGGAAGATGCATCAATCAATGTAACAGTAGCAACTGGAAAAGTGGGAGTAGGAAAACTAAATCAGAGCACTAACACGATTATCCCCAATCAACAATTGACTTATAAAAAATCCGAAGGAGAGTTCTCTTTTTCAGAGGTGGATGCATCCTCACTAAGCTCCTGGAAAGATGGGTATCTAGTTTTTGAAAACACCACTTTCAAAGAAGCTGCAATTACTCTAGAAAAACACTTTGGAATCCAATTTCAATTTCAAAATCAAACCATTTCCTCTTGTCGATTTACCTCAAAGTTTGATAAAAATGAAAGTCTTGATCACGTACTGGAAGTGCTTTCAAAAGTCAATGGGATAAGCTGGAAGCAAGATAAAAATAAGATCCTTTTTATTGGATCAACATGTTTGTAACCTAAACAACCGCCTATGAAATAAGCATCAAAAAATTAAAAAAGCTGTTCCGGTTGCGCCCGAAACAGCCCGCCCAAAAGGGCAAGATCCATTCAATTAAGAATAAACCTAAACTAATTCAAAACTATGAAATTATATTTATTCAGGATACCCAGAATCCTGTTAAAAATGCTTCAGGGATTTGTCATTCCCATTGAAAAATCGACTAGGCTTTCCAGCTTTACTTTTTTGCTGGTTTTGCTGAGCTTCTTAAGTCTTGCATCCGTCCATGCGACATCCCAAGATCCCGGGTTGGAAGATGTGAAGATCACAGTAGGTCTATCTGGAGAATCTTTGATCAATGCCTTTAGAAAGATTGAAGTCAGTTCTCCCTATAAGTTTTCGTACAAATTAAGTCATGTGAGCCCCTATAAAAATATCTCTCTAAAAAGGGCTGAGCGATCAATCAAGCAAACATTGGATTTAATATTAGCAAACACGGATCTGCAATATGAAAAATTAGGAGAGAGCATTGTAATCACTCCCAAGCACCAAAAGAAAGAGACTGAAACAATTTCCGTAACACAAATAGAAGATCAAGCCATCAGAATTACTGGAAAAGTGACAACTGACACTGATCCGGAAGGAATGCCGGGAGTCAATGTTCGACTAGTGGGAACACAGATAGGAACTGTAACTGATTTGGATGGGATGTATGAAATTGAGGTACCAGATGAAAATGCTGAGCTGGAGTTTTCATTCATCGGTTATCAAACAGTAAGAGAAGCTATCAATAATCGAACGGTAATAAATGTAAATCTATCTGAAATCATAAGCGGCTTGGAAGAAGTGGTTGTGGTAGGATATGGTGTAACCAAAAAAAGTGACTTGACAGGTTCAGTGGTTTCTTTAACACAAGACGATTTCACTCAAGGTGCAAATACCAATGCATTACAACTATTAAACGGAAGAGCGCCTGGAGTCACGATCAGTCAACCTAGTTCAGCACCTGGAGCTTCTACGAAAATCCAGATTCGTGGAGCTGGATCCATTAATGGAGACAACAATGCTTTAGTAGTAGTAGATGGGCTACCTGGGGTCAACCCAACTGACATCAGTCCTGATGACATTGAATCAATTGAGATTCTAAAAGATGCTTCTTCAGCTGCTATTTATGGTACAAGAGCAGCAAATGGAGTGGTTTTGATCACTACAAAAAGCGGAAAAAAGAATGAACCTGTTTTAAAATACAACATGTATTTCGGGTCACAATCTGTAGCGAAGAGGATTGATGTATTGAATGGACAGGAATACATGGAGACTCTTAATGCTATTCGTACTGAAGGAGGAGGAGATCCTATCTACACCCAAGAACAAATCAATCAAGTGGGTATAGGTACTAATTGGCAAGACGTGATATTCAACCAGAGTGCACCGGTACAAAACCATCAAATCACCATGTCTGGAGGTTCAGACAAAAGTACCTATTATGCCGGCTTGAATTATTTCAATCAACAAGGATTAGTAAAAAACTCTGATTTTAATAAACTCAACCTTAGAACTAATATTGATTTTAAGCCTAAAGAATTCCTTCGATTTAAGTTCAATATGAATTATACGAGGTCTGTTCAAAATGAAATTTTGTTTTCCAATGCGGCAAATGAAAATGCTGGCCCTATTAATTCTGCAATCCAGTTTGACCCGACATTGCCATCTGGTCTAAATGCAAATGGACAATATTACCTTAATGATTTTATTGCTTTGGATAACCCAGAGGCTTTGATCAATGGTGTTTCTGAACAGACCCTTAGAAATAGATTTTATGGGACGTTTACCACAGAGATTGAACCAGTAAAAGGATTGGTTGGCTCGATCCGACTAGGTGGAACGACCAACAGCAGTATGAATTCATCCTATAGAGATCGATCTACATTGAACGGAAGAAGCAATGGCGGGATTGGCTCTAGAAGTAGTTCAGATTATGTACAATGGTTGGCGGAGTTCTTGATTCGTTACCAGAAGGATTTTAGTGAAAACAGTAAGCTGAATGCCTTTATTGGAACCACTTTTGAAGAATTCCAAACTGTAGGAGTAGGTGCTAATTCGCGAAATTTCTTATCAGATGTCACTGGACCAAACCTTTTACAAAGTGGAGACGGCGATGAAGGAGACAATGTTAGTTCTTCCAGAAATAGAAACAGACTCAATGGCTTTTTGGGCAGAGTGAATTATGATTTCAAAGACAGATATTTATTGACACTGTCTATGAGAGCAGATGGTACTTCAAGATTCTCAGATAACAATAAATATGCTTTTTTTCCTTCTGGAGCTTTTGCCTGGAGACTATCAGATGAATCCTTTTTTCAACCTGCCACAAAAGTATTTAGCACTGTAAAAATCCGATTGGGATATGGACAGTTAGGCAATCAAGGTGTCCCTAATTTCAGCACGATTCAGACTTTGGTAGCTGGCGGTAGTGCAGCATTTGGAGATGCTATTTATCAGGGTGTTGTTCCTGCTAGACTACCTAACCCAAATTTGAAATGGGAAACTACTGAGGAAATCAACTTTGGATTAGATTTCGGTATTGCCGGTGACAGAATCAATGGCTCTGTAGATTACTTTATCAGAAACACCAAAGATCAAATTTTCAGTAAGCCGATTCCTAGTGTGGTTGGATTCACAAATATCTTGGTCAATTTCGGTGAAGCTAGAAATAGTGGACTCGAGTTCTTGATCAACTCTGTCAATGTAAATCAAAGCCAATTCAGATGGTCATCTGCACTAAACTTCTCAATTCTCAAAAATGAAGTAACTCAATTACCAGATTTCATTCCCGAAATCGTCACAGGTGGAGTGGGCACCTTTATAAATAATTACTTATTGATTAGGGAAGGAATTCCGATGCGCTCTTTTTATGGGTATGAAACAGAAGGGATATTTCAAATCGGGGAAGATATCTCTAACTCAGCGCAACCTAACGCTGAACCAGGCCATATCAAATTCAAAGATCAAAACAATGATGGTGTCATAGACTTAAATGACAGGGTCATCTTGGGAGATCCTTTTCCTGATTTCACCTTAGGTTTCAATAACAGCTTTAGCTATAAAAACTTCTCACTTGACCTATTTCTACAATGGGTAAAAGGAATAGAAACCTTGGACGCTAACGTAACAGAATCACTCTACCCTACTAATGAATATAGAAATAGGATTTCAGAGTATTTATTAAATAGATGGACTCCTGAAAACCCATCCAATAAATATCCAAGTGGAGTAAATCCAACAGCTTACGGAGGAGATTACATCATTAATTCCCTTACCGTGACTGATGCTTCTTTCTTGCGAATGAAGACAATAACCCTAGGGTACAACTTCCCAATACAGAACAAAAGAGTACTACAGAGCGCCAATGTTTTTGCAGCGGTAGATAACCTCTTCACCATCACTGATTTTAAAGGATTTGATCCTGATGCAAATGCCAGCGCCACCAATGACTTGGATAATGTAGCCAAAGTGAACTATAACAGCTACCCCTTGAGTAGGACTTTCAGATTTGGTTTATCAGTCACCTTTTAATTGAGCAAAAAATGAAAATACTATCTAAATCAATAAAAATAGGGTTAATAGCTTTGACGTTGATGTCGGGTTTGAGTAGTTGTACAGATTTCTTAGAAGAAGCTGTCTATACTGAATACGACCCTAATGAATTTCTAAAGGACAAATCAGGAGTCGATGCTTTATTGACCGGAGCATATTCTAGATCAAGAATAATTTCTTACGATCACAGGAACTACACTTATTTACTAAATGAGTTTTGTACAGATGTTTCATTTGAAACCGGAGGAGGTTTGGAAGCTGTAGCTGCACCTTTCATCCAATTTACGTGGCCCGTGAATAATGGGATTTTGAATGGTCAATGGAACAAAATGTATAGTGCGATAGCAAGTGCAAATACAGTTTTAATTGTTGCAGCACAATTGGACGGTCTTTCTGAATCAGAATTGAATGCGATTAGAGGTGAAGCCAGATTTATAAGAGCATCCTCTTACTATTACCTCTACAATTTATTCGGACCAACACCAATTATTGAAATTCCTGAAGGAGCAACTCCAGACGAAATAGAATCAATTGGACAGGAGACACCTCGAGCCAGTAAAGAAGAGTTCTTCAATTATGTGATTGGGGATTTAGAATTTGCAGCCGAAAATTTACCCACTGAGGAGACATTGATTGGAAGAGCTACCAAGGGAGCAGCCTTAGGCTATCTGATGAAATTATATCTCAATGATAAGAACTGGGAAATGGCTTCTGCGACTGCTCAAAAAATAATGGACTTGGGGCATTATAGTCTATATGAAGATTATTCAGCATTATTCTCAGTCAATGGAGAACAAAACAATGAATTTATCTTCAGAGCACCTTGCCTTCCTCAGGCAGGATATCAGAATAATTACATGGCACATGCATTTCCCCCAGGTTACCCGATATTGGATACCTGGGCTAACTATGGAGCGCAATTCAGAACTTACACTGCATTCTATGAAACTTTTGAAGAGAATGATAAAAGAAGGGAACTGTTTGTCACTGACTACATAGACTTGACAGGTAAAGAAATCAAGCTTATTTATAAAGAGGACGGAAGTCCTGCTGATAATGTAAGAAGCTTCAAGTATTGGCCTGACCCCAACGGAATTGGAGAAAACCATGGAAACGATATTGTATATATCAGATACGCGGACGTCTTATTGACAAAGGCAGAAGCATTGAACGAAATCAACGGACCTAATTCTGAAAGTATTGAGCTGTTAAATCAAGTAAGGTCTAGAGCAGGTATAGATGAAGTCACATTAACAGACTATCCTACAAAAGAGAGTCTACGTGACTTCATTTTAGAGGAAAGAGGAAGAGAGTTTTATACAGAAGGATTGAGAAGAGAAGATCTGATCAGACATGGTAAATTCATTTCGAGTGCCCAATCAAGAGGACACAATGCTATGGATTATCAGGTATTATACCCAATCCCACTTCAACAATTGGACACCAATCCAAATCTAGCACAGAATCCAGGGTATTAATCAGAGAAGCCCGGTTGATTACCCGGGCTTTTTTTACTCAACTATTTCATGAATAAAGATAAAGTAAAAGCAAACCTGCACTGGATTCTGAAAAGACTAGTAGTATTTGTATTTGTAGGTCTCTCTTTAAAGGGAAATGCTCAGGATGGATCGAAAACAATTAAATCAAGTGAAGACCTCAACATTGTTTTAATCCATGTTGATGATCTAGGATGGACAGATTTAGGGGTATTTGGAAGTGACTTTTATGAAACTCCATATATTGATAAATTAGCAGAGCAAGGATTAAGATTTACCAACTCCTATGCAGCAGCAGCCATCTGCTCACCTACAAGGGCGGCTCTATTAACCGGTAAATATCCGGCAAGGACTGGAATTACTGACTGGATTAGGGCAAGGTTCCAAGGAGGGATTATTCCCGAGGATGGTCAAAACCCAAGTGGGTATGATGAAAATGAAGATAAGCCCTTACGAACGCCTCAAAATTATCTATACATGCCTTTAGAAGAAGTGACGATTGCGGAACTTCTAAAAGAAAGAGGATATAAGACAGCTCATATAGGCAAATGGCACCTTGGTCCCGACGACTATTTTCCGGAACATCAAGGTTTCGACATCAACATTGGAGGTTGTGATTTGGGACAACCACCGAGTTATTTTGACCCATATCTTCCATTTAATGGAAATCCCGAATATGTCATGCCTAATCTCGAACCAAGGAAAGAGGGAGAATATTTAACTGACCGGGAGGGAGATGAAGCAGTTGAATTTATTCGAAAGCATCAGAAGGAACCGTTCTTTATCCACTGGGCTACATACACTGTCCATACTCCGCTGATGGGAAAAGAAGTCCTGGTTGAAAAGTATAAAAATAAGACTCCTGGAAATCAAACCAATCCCACCTATGGGGCAATGGTCGAAAGTTTAGATGACAATATTGGAAAATTGATTGAAGCTCTAGATGAATTAGGAATAGCGGATAAAACTCTCGTGATTTTCACTTCCGATAATGGCGGATTAATCAATAATCCCGAAAATCCGGTAACAAATAATACTCCCCTCAGGTCCCAAAAAGGATATCCTTATGAAGGGGGAATTCGGGTTCCAACTATTATGCGATGGCCAGGGAAAATTCCAGCGGGGGTTGTGACTGAATCTCCGTTGATTACTATGGATATGTTACCGACCATTCTGAGTTTAGTTGACGGTTCTGTAGATGAATCGAAGTGGGATGGTATGGACTATTCCACATTTATACAAAAACCAACAGTTCCAATGGAACGAGACTTGTATTGGTATTTTCCTCATTATCGAGGAGAAGATGTGGTACCCTATGCTATTATCCGATCTGGTGATTTCAAGTACATCCGTTATTTTGATGAAAGGAATGGTGAATTGTATAATTTGAAAGAAGATCTTGGAGAAACCATTAATTTATATCTCCAAAATTCAAGTTTAGTTAAAGAATTAGATCAAAAGTTAGATAATTGGCTGGAAGAAACCAAAGCAAGATTGCCTCAACGTAAATAATTATTAAAGCCTCTCAAATGAGAGGCTTTCTTTGAATAAAACACGTAATACATAGAGGAAACAATATAGTAGAGCAAGCTGTACATTCTACATTTTCTCAATGTCCTCCCTATCCATCCTCGTCTTAATTGCTAAAATATAAATAAGAATGGATGAAGCAGAGATGCTCCTTAGTTCATCACTATGAAAAGAAAAAACTATTGTCATTTAACAGATGGTGTAGCCCTAAAAAGAAGTCAAGCCTATCAATGCTCGATTGACAGGCAAAAAGAATATTAAATGACTAATTCACAATTATTAAGTTAAAACTGAAAGCCTATTAACAATCCTTTAGTTAAAAAGAAATAAGCCCTATTTCCCGCTATAGAAAGCATTCCTAGGTTTGAGAAATTCAAACTTTAAAACACTCATTATGAAAGCTTTTCTAATCTCTCTATCTCTGCTATTCTTTGCTAATGTTCCTCTTGTAAGTCAGGGGCAAGACAAGCCAAAAAAAACCTACACACTGGGAGTAGGTACCTCCATAGATGCAATGAATCATTTGTATGGCATTAATATCTCCAATGAATTCAACTGGAGGCTTGGCAAAAGGACATCATTCAATGCCGGCATTTCCTACTACCAATCTCTGGGTAGCTATGAGGAATCGAAACTCGAACTAGGACAAAAAAATCAGGAACAATCATCAGGATTGTTTATTACTCCCTCCTTGAAATATGACCTGATCCAAAGACCATCTGGCTTTATCTTGTCAATTGCAGCCGGCCCATCTTTGCAGCTTGGAGGCGAGACTTTTCTTTTCAATCCTTACTATGACGGGACATTGCCAGAAACCCAGACATATGCCACCAATAAATATCAACGAATAGGTCTACACCTGGAATTGGAAGCGGAATGGAAATCAAAAAATCCAAACAGGAGAAACGCAGTGAGTCTTTCAGCATATGGAGCAAATAACGCCATGCCTTGGTATCTCCATGCTACGTATAAAATGAGGTTCAAATTAGGGAAGTAAGCTTTCTTCCAAAGAAACGATCGCAAGATGACCAAACAAAAGCATACTGTAGCTAATTTCACAGGTGCTTCAAAGGATAAAAATCAATAGGAAATAAAATTAAAATCAAGAGCTATAACTATCTTGATTATTAGATTTTGTTAAAAGTAGAATTGGTAAACTTATAGATAGTGTACAGAGAAATAACTCCAGATTGTAATTTACAGGATACAATTCATAATTATTGGGAATTGAAGGCTGGACCATTAGACTATGGGTGGGAACGCATTTTTCCAGATGGATGCCTTGGCTTAGTAATGAATTTAGGAAAAGAGTGCCTGACTGATAACGGCTCAGTAACAATGGAACACGGTAAAACCTATGCAGTTGGAGCTATGACATCTTTCAAAGAAAGCTTAATAGAAGAAAATACTCATCTTATTGGAGTTTGTTTTAAACCTGCTGCGTTTTCAACCTTTTTCTCTTATGTAGCATTAAGTGAAATTAAAAATAAAACTGTGCAGTTTGATCAGAATATATCTTTTAACAGAGACGAGTTTTTAAAAAACAACTTCAATTATTTAGACAAGTTTTTTAACTACAAAAAAGGCTATACCAATCATCAGCTATGCACTATAGCAGATATCATTTGGGCCTCCAAAGGCCAATCAACTATTGAAAACATATCAAAACAAAATGGAATTTCGACAAGGCAATTGGAAAGAATTTTTAAAAAATTCGTAGGATTGACACCAAAAGAATTCTCCGACATAATTCGATTTCAAAATGCATTTGACCAAATAACTTCCAAGACTAAGGATAAGTCTCTATTAGATATTGCTCTTGAATGTGGCTATTACGACCATTCGCATCTCACCAATGTCATAAAAAAACAAACAGGCTACTTACCTTCAGAAATTTAAAATGTCGTTTTTTTCCAAAGCAAATCATTCGTCTAACCCCTATTATTGCTGAGAATTTAATAAAATATCAAGATGAGAAGTATAAAACTATTTATCGCAACCAGTTTAGACGGCTATATCTCGCAACCAAATGACGACCTCAGTTTCTTGAAACTTGTTGAAAAAGAAGGTGAAGATTATGGCTACGATCAATTTACCAGAACAATTGACACGATTATAATTGGCCGTAAAACCTATGATTATGTAGAAAAAGAAATTGGTGCTTCACATTATGATAATGGAAATAGAGATGTCTATGTAATAACAAGAACAAAACGTGCTAGTAAAGGCCGAATAAAATTTTATACAGGTAGTTTGAAAGATCTAGTAAACAAGCTTAAAAATGAAAAGGGAAAAGATATTTATTGTGATGGCGGAGCTGAAGTGATCAACGAACTTCTTAAAAATGATCTTATTGATGAATTAACCATTTCTATTGTACCCATTCTCCTTGGCACTGGCACCAATTTGTTCAAAGAAGGTATACCAATGCGAGTATTGGAATTGGTCAGTGCAAAAACATATGAAACGGGTTTAGTTCAATTGTATTACAAAAGAAAGGAATCAAATAATCGGTAAGTCTACTATCTGAGTAGAAATTTTAGAAAGTCAACACGCCTAATTTTACCGCCTTTTTAAAATCAAAACAGATAAAAATTATGCTTCAACCTTCAAGTTAAATCTGACAACCTGAAAACAATTGGTTGCAAAGCAGACACTATTAAAATTAACCTAGATATAATTGTAATTACACTTACCTATGATCACCGAAATTTGAAACCTCTGAATATTAACCAAGTAGCCAAAACTAATTCAAAAACCGCAGTCGGTAGATTCATCAATATGTAGGTTGCTGAAATAACTTTTAATAGTTGAAACAGGATAAGCACACTAGCCAAACAGGAAAAGCCTGTTCCAACAATCCCAATCCAGATTAACCAGGCAGGCAATAGTTTGTTTCTTAATAAGGCGGTGAACAGTGCAAAATTCCCCGCCCCTAGCGCCAAGATCATCCACCCGTGATTGATCAAGTCACGGGTTTGCTTCAGTGTCTCACCCACCCCTAACCAAATCGCGCCTGAAGGCATATTAAAGGCAAGGTATTGTTGAGACCAGATCAATAACGTCCCCAGTAAAACAATTCCCAACAAATTCAATCCAATGGCTAAGAATCTAAACCCAAATGCAGCCAGTGCTAACTTAGGAGCCTTAGTTTTGATTTTGGGATAAAATAAAATCATGATGCCTGCGTAAAAGCAGCTCATTAAAAACTGGAAAAGAGCTGCCCAGACCGACTGGTTGGCGTTTTCTGCAATAAGGTAAATATACTCATTTGAGTCAACAGCAGGAGCCACGCTGAGCAATCCTGCTACAAATGAGCCAAAAATCATCCATCCGATGAGCCTGGAATCTTTGGTAGAATAAATCATGTAGGAAATTGTATTAATAGAATAAACAGCTGGATGCAAACCGACCCCTCAACTCCAATCAGTTCATTCCCAGCAACAACTCCTCAAAAGTAGTTCGGTTAAAAGGCGAAAAATTGTAAAAAATAGTCAATCTCTCCGGTCTTTATAAACCGTTATCTATTCTGTTGCAGTTGATCAAATAACTGCTGAATCTCTGTCAAATCAGGTTCTTGCTTCATCCAGTGGACCCGTTCGTTTTGAGTGGCCATCCAACGAAATAGCCAACTCACACCCCATTTTTGAAAGTAGTTATCCTCTTGTCTATAAACTTGATCAAGTAGAGACTCATCATAACTAACAATCTGATAGCCATCTATTCTCAGCGCCGAAACCAGATGATGGATGTAATCCGCATTGATGGAATTATCATGGCAAAGATAGATGTGACTAATAGGCCTACCATAGATTTCTACAGCCATCCTTTCGAAGAAACCCAACAACTCCATCGTTTTAATTACATAAAGCTGACCGATTTTCTTTGCTTTATCATGCTCTCCAATTTCCAAATAATAGCGATAAACTGCATCATACATCCAGTCTGAACTTTCAATAGTAAATGGTGCAATCTCATCCCCTCTATCTGATAAATAGGCTTTGATATGCACATGTTGTAAAGAGTCTTTTCCTAGATCATTGAAAGGAAAGCGAAAGGAATCAATAGACTTCTTATGAAGAATTGCTAAAGAATCAGATAGTTTCTCCCCCTTTTGGATATCATCAATAAAGCGGGCATACCCGACCTCCGAATAGCGTAAATGTGAAAAACTGTGGTTCCCCAAATTGGAATTCTGATGGGTAATCCAACGCTCCAACAGTTCTATATTTTTCTTTATACTTTCATTTTGGAACACCTTACTCTCATTGAAGAAAACGGTAAACGGAACGTCAAGGGAATCCAATCTGTCCAAAAAGATTGATCGAAACCCATCGTCGCGATATTTTTGAGTATTAGGTACATCATCGATTGTAATGGAAATCGTTTTTTGCTGTCCCTTGGCTCCGATGCACAGCAAACCAAAAACTGTCAATAAAACTAGCCTATACATACAAATTGTCTATTCCTTAAAACTTTCAATAATATGTGCGTTTACCCAATAAATGTCCTGCTTGCTTGTATAGAAGAAATACTTTCCGTCCCGGCTTACAAAGGGACATAGTTCATGTCCAGATGTATTGATCTTATCTCCCATATTTTTTGCTTGGCTCCAATTCCCATTTTGGTCCTGAAAACTGATATACAGGTCACCTTCACCTAATCCCCCGGGTCTAATGGAGCAAAATATCATATAGGATTCATCCGGAGAAATAAAGATATCTGCTTCATAGGCAGCGCTATTAATCTGCGGAGGCAGAATTTGGGCAAACAGATACCCTTCATTTACTCTTGTGGATTTATAGATGTTAAAGTCACGGGGCATTTTTTGATCCAGACTCCGATTGGAAGAAAAATAGATGGTTTCATTGGCTGTAAAGGACATGTAATATTCGTTAGCTAGAGAGTTCACGGCAGTATCCAGGGCAATCATTTCTGGATTCCAACCGTTAGATCCCCGCTGGATATACCAAATATCATAGTCTGGCTTTTTGCTTTCACTGTCTAACCCTCTATTGGATATAAAATAAAGCCGGGACTCATCCTGTGAAAGGAAAGGATCATTGCAGCTGTACCCCTTTCCTCCAACCAGCAAGCTAGGAGTAGTCCAATTTCCTAACGAATCCATGCTAGTCCACCACACCTCTGCAACACCGTGTACATCTACCCCAAAGTAAAATTCACTTGCTTCAGTATTAAATACTGAGCCGAATTCAGATCGGTCTTTACTAGAAATTGTACCGGGAGAAAAAATTTCAGGAGTTAGACCTGGAGCCTTTTGAGAGTAATATTTAAAGCTATCCTGAGCAAGTGTATAATTTCCGTTTGTAGCCAGGAATACCAACAGTCCCAAGCAAATTCCTACCCTGAGACAATCGGTGAACAGTGTCCTGTTCTTCATCCTAAAACTTCCCATGTCTTTTCCCCTAATATTCATCTAAATTTTTGGATATTGTAATTTTATATTTCGTTAAAACCCACCCAAAACCACTTTCCTGATAAAGATTCAAGCGTCCTCTTTCTTTAAAAAACCATAGGTGAGAATCCTCCATAGTATCTCCAATGGACCTTGCTTGTAATATCTCAGCCAGATCTGGGTCAGTAAGATTTGAAGAATCCAGATTCCAACTACAGGTACCAAGAGTTCGATCCGGGAAAATTGATTATGCCACCCCAATCCATATCCATAAAAAAGAAGCCCCAAGACAATACTTTGGAAGATGTAATTTGAAAGGGCTGTTCTGCCAACACCTGTTAACCAACCCAGTTTCCTTGACTTTAGGTATTTTTGATATATCCCGTTTAAAATCAAGACATACCCAATTCCTAACATCTCCTTTGGAAAGGAAAAGATCCATCCCTGCCAGAATTCCAGTATCGGTTCATGATCCAGAAAAGTCCAGTGATAAAAACGGTATGCATTTATTATCAAACCGAAAAGCAATACGCCTATAGCAATGAACCAATAGTAATCCCAGACCTTATAGTCTGAAAAAATACCAGATCGAAACAGTAATACACCTATCAACATGACCATCAAAGAGGAAAATAAAATGGAATCATAATAAAAAAGCCCATCAAAAACTTGCCCTTCTTTTAAGGAATGTTTTACTCCCTGCCAATAGGACTGCTTGGGAGCCTCTTCATCGGTATATTCAAACATCTTTTCAGAATACCGATTTTCCCAATTCGTTACTTTTCTTTGTTCTTCGGAAGACCTTTCTTTCTCGCTCTTCTCCACTGCCACTCTGTAGCTTTCAAATGATTGTTGGCGGCTGCTTACATTTTCATAGGATTTAAAAAGTGGGATAGCTGCTAAGATAAAGATGGAAATAACAATACTTCTGCCTTTCATGGAGCGAAATGGGAGTAGTAATAGGCCGCAAATGGCATAGTGAAACAGGATATCTCCATCCCAGATAAAATAGGCATGAATAACCCCAAAAATGAAAAGCCAAAATATCCGTCTTGCATATAGGTCCAAAACCCTTAACCCATCCACTTTTCTTTGTGCTCTATCCAAAAACAAATTAAAGCCCACTCCGAATAAAAGTGCGAACATGGTGTAAAACTTTCCTTGGGTCAGAAAATACACCCAGAATCGGACATGATGGTCCTGAGGAGTTGGATAGCCATATTTCCAGGAACTCCAGGGATTTGGATAGGCAAAAGATTCAATATTGATCAAAAGTATACCCAATACGGCTATTCCCCTGAGGAAATCCAAACTAGGGATGCGATCTTGAACTGAGGTGGATTGTAAATTCAACTTGGAAAAAGGATTTTAAGAATGTACCAAAGGGAAAGTGGACAATAAAATTAATTGATGGTGAGTATATAGATGCTAAGAGTAATCCTACAATAGTATCCTATAGCAGGGACTCAAAATTGTATAAAATGGACATAAGTTCAGACATTGCTCAATTTCCAAAAATCCTTGGGGCT
The DNA here is from genome assembly GCF_000429465.1 of Algoriphagus vanfongensis DSM 17529. Classification (GTDB taxonomy): domain Bacteria; phylum Bacteroidota; class Bacteroidia; order Cytophagales; family Cyclobacteriaceae; genus Algoriphagus; species Algoriphagus vanfongensis. The sequence continues at coordinate 84,112 of NZ_AUBX01000001.1, forward strand.
CAATCCTGAAAAAGACTTAAACTCTCTAATAAAATGCGCCTGATCGTGGTACCCCAGCTCATGTGCCGCTTCGGTATAGGTATTCCAAATTCTACCGGATTTCACTACACTCTCAAACCTTACGATTCTGGAAAATAGTTTGGGGTTAGATCCAGTGTATGCTTTAAATCTTCGCTCAAACTGTTTCAGTGAAAGACAACATGTATCTGCCAACTCCGGAATTCTATCCTGTCCCTGATTAGACCGAATGATTCCTACTGCATAGTCCATACGTTGGTCTAACACCAAAGTATTGTTCAGGCGCCCGATAAAAAATTGGTTTAGGATCTGAATTTGTCGAGAAATAAAGGGTTCAGCGATTATTTTTTCAGTTAACCAATCTGCTTCATTCCACAGAAGGTCTTTTAATGAAATAAATTGCCCATTCAACTCAAGCGGGGAACACCCTACCAGATTTGGTAAAGCATGAGAATACAAGGAAACCCCTAGCAAATGGTTGAATCCAGAAACAGGGATTTGATCTGCTCTACCCGTATGTCCCTGTACAGCTGTAAAAAGCAATTGAGGATTTAAACCTGCATTTGAAAAAGCGAAAGTGATCTCAGTTAACGTATTGGCTACAGTGTAATATGTAGAAATCGGTGCTGAAACTTCAGCATCCCAACTTGCTATCCAATAATGGCTGATCAAATGCTTTAATGAATCTACAGGTGGCACTCTTTGATAAAATGCTGGCATAAATTCCTGAAACTATTGATTTGAAAGAACCAATAATTCAATTTCCAGACCAATTGTCCAACTTTACATCCAAGCAGATCTATTTAGAAGAAAATCTCAAATGAAGTCGAATCATTTAATAATTCACCAATAGAAATCAAAAAGATGTACAACATTCAAAAAATGCTGATTAAACCATCTCACACTATCATTAAAAAGTTTTGGATACAATACGAAAATTAAAATAATCCATTCTGGCACAATGTGGATTTAAAAAAACTAATCAAGTCATAATACCCGGTAAGAATGAATCAACTCGAGGTCAGCTGATTCGTCAAAAATAATCACCGTACAAAACCGGTCATTTTTGTTCGGTTCGATACTTAACCTCAAAATCATTCCTAAACTTTCGAAAAAGGGACTATATAGTGCAAAGATAATCCCCTGCTCGAATCCCACAAAGTAAGTCCCAGGTATGGAAACTCTCTATCATGGTAATAATTGGACCAATCATTTAAAAACAAAATCTTATCCATTTCAATCTTTTTTGCCCTTGAAATCATGTTAATGAATAGGTGTTTAGTTTAAAAAAAATATGACGCTGTACTAGGATTATACAACGAAGAAGAAACAATCAAAATTAAATTAGATTAAATCCATGAATATTCTGAATATATATTAACTGGAATCCTAACTAGAAATAGTGAGTAACAATACATATTAGATTATTAGGAATTGATTGACCACATATTCCGCACTTTAAACAAAAGAAACTAAAAAAATCAGACGTCAACCTTATTTTCAATAATCATTGAACTGGAATTTACTTTTGAATTTCAAATTTAGGATTAATCCAGTTTTTACCGGCAGAGTCTAATATAACTGATTTGGATACATCCAAAATGAATATAATGTCTAATTCATCACCTTCTTCAGGCTTAAACTGAAAATCACTATAACTACTTATCCCAATTAGACTCAAATCAGTAACCTCACTTCCACCCCCTAGTTTGAAATTCCCTAAACTTAGATCATACCCAGAAATACTTTCAGGTTCTATGGTTGACGAACCCAAGTAAATTTTTTCTGGAGTTGTTAAATCAAAATTAAGTTGAGTTTGGTCAAGGTATACAGTTCGAACTTGATTTAACTACTTTCTATGAGCACGAGCTAAAGCAAACGAAAAGGAAATATGGTCAAAAGTAGCCTCTTCGGAAACTGTAAAAAAATAATGGATTGTAGCATCTTCTTTACTCTTTTTATTGAAGTCGAGAAACGCTCCTTCCCCACAACTTGTAAGAACTGCTATTAGTAAGAAGAATATTGAATGCCTGAATTTCACTTCTAAATAGGGAATATAAGTCACCACTAATAAATTTACGAATGCCCTAAAGATTTACTTAAAATCACTAATATCATTGTTGCCCCCTCTTAAATATCAAATTCAATGGCAATTTGTATCCCATTTCAAGCATAAAGCCATTGAGAGAGCCAGATGATTCAAAATCCACAGGATCTCCATTCACTTGACCAGTCAAATCAACTGTACCAACTTTTGGACTACCGAAATTTTGGGATACTTTAAAGTTGATCAAACTTGTATTGAAAATGGGCAATTCAGCATATACCCCTAGATTGTAAAAAACCTTACCATTCAAACCTGAAGATTGGGCTACATAGGTAAAATTAAAATCTGAACCTCCAAACCCGCCTTTTTTAGTAAAGTCCTCACCGTTGCCTGTGATAATATAGGTAGAGAATGATGGTCCTATTCTCAGACGATTTTTATCACCTATCAAAAAGTCATATTTCAAAGTCAAAGGAACTGCGTGAAGACTAAAAGAATTAAGTACAACACGAGTATTATGTTCCGGAATAGGAATTGAATTTGCAAAATTAAAGGTGGCGAAGCCGGATTCGATGCTCAAAGAATTTAATCGGTATCCAAGCCCAACTAAATTCCCACTAGTGATATGCGAAAATTCGAGATTGGCTTCTCTTTCGGATTTCGGTCTAAATCGCAGGAAGCCGCTTACAATTAAATAGGCTCCGCTACTCCATGTGCGATCTCTCTTGATCTCTTTGCTCTCCTTCACTTTGTTCTTGTATTCCTGTCGTTTGCTTTTCGACCAATTGTCAAAATTAATTCCGTAGCCTATAAACAAACTGGTATAGGAGCCACTACGTGAAATTTCTGTTGAATATCCAGATTGCCCTCTAGAATAAGAGAGGGGATTCAGTTTCTGAAGGCCTTGCTGATGTCGTAACCCGACCAAGAAATAATTCCTTCTATTTGTGTAATATTTATACCCAGCTTCTAATCTAAGATTAGGTATAATCTTGGCTTTAGTCTCACCGTAATAGTGACCCGGAGAAGTAGAATCTACAGGAATTATGTCGTAATAGTTATTTACAGTAATACCTAATGAGGGCTGTAGATAAAAACCATAACTTTCCTTTTCCCAATTATATCGAAGCCCGACACTATAATTCCCAAGGCTTTCCGCAAATAATTGTCTTTCAAAACTTGACTCCAAATCTGGATAATCTGGATAATTAATCGTCTTTTGACTGTTTCTTGCATATTCTGCCTGAAAAGACAATTGCAAATTTGACTTTATCCGAGTTAAAAAATTTATTCCAAAGTTATAATTCCAAGGAGTTCTAACTTCTATACCAGGCTGCTCAGGGGTAAAGGTCATCTGATTATAGTTCATCTGAGGTCCCCCGAAAAATTCTAAACTGAATTTGTTCTGGGCCAAACCTAGATGACTCTGAAAAGCTAAAGCAAGGAAAACGAAACAAACCAATAACTTCCTCATAGTTGAATAATTGAAATGAAAAATATGACAAAAGAACTACACTAATATAGAATGTAGAGCCAAATAATTCTAAGCTACTGAAATCAATTAAGAACTTTTAAGTTTCATAGTTAGTCTCTCATTGTTAACACTTTAGTATGAGTTTCAACCAGAAAACCTAATGTTGTAAAAAGGGGTAACATTTGATTTTTTACGACGAAATAAGCCTCTAAATACACCCCCAAACCAAGATGCGTCTTCATTTGAAAACTCTTTAAAAAACGACAAAATGTTCATTCTAAGGAGAACTAAGAATTTTGCTTAACATACCTATAATTGGAATGCAAAACGCTAGGACCCCACCCATATTATGAAACAAATCAGATTTTTTTGACATGCTCAAAGCAAACTATTATCAGTAAGGCAAGAATCAGTTTAATCATAAAAATTCTTCTTTAACTACTTGAATTACCAGACCAATTTACCTCTCTTACAATATTCGACTTCGTCTAAATAATTTCAGTTACCTATTGAATTTCAATAAATTAAATTTCAATTAAACTCTAAGGAAAGGAATTAGCTCCATTCTGCTAAAGCCAATAAATTGCTAAAAAAAAGCGAACCAATCAGACAGTTAACGAAAAATAGAAACTAACCTATTCCAAACCATGAACGAATACCAAAGCCCGAAAGACCGAAAATACACGGAGGAATTGCTGGAATCTGCACCAAAGGAATCGGCAGCATTTATGAATCTCAAGCATACCGCAGAGAGAACAGATGGATTGATACCTGTGAAGTACAGGGAATTGATGTCTGTAGCGGTAGCGCTGACTACTCAATGTGCCTATTGCATGGAATCTCATATCCAAAACGCAAAAAATGCAGGTGCCACCAAAGAGGAAATCGCTGAAGCAGTCTTTATCGCTTCGGCTATCCGCGCGGGAGGTGCTGTAGGAAATGGACTACTCGCCATGAAAATCTTTGACGAGGTATAAACTATTTCGCATGTACTTGGAAAAGTGAAAAGGTCAGGTTCCTTCTAACCTTTTCAATGATTTTTTCACAGTAATTTTAGGTGTTAAAAAAACACCAAGCAGAAGAGTAGTACTATCCCTACTCCGGGATAAGCGAAAACCAAAATTACACACCATGAAGGAAGGACTGATTAAAGACGCATACGAAGCGCTGATCAAGGAATTGCAGACCATTTTGACGATTGCTTACATATTTTCAGTGGCAATTGGTATGCTCTTCACCTATCATAAGTATAAAGAGTTTAACATCAACATTTTCGACTATGCGGATATCCTGGATTTCTTGATTGCTCCATTCTCAGACTTTGCTATTCTATGGTTTATCATTGGTTCCACCGCACTTATCATCCTTTTGATCATTGGAGATATGTTTTTCAAAAATAGATTCCCAACTGCTTATTCCCGGTTCAATTTAGGGATTGACAAAAAGTCCTGGTTTAGCCAATATAGAATCATTTCCTTCTTTTTCCTGTTCATTTTGTATTTGATATTGTCCGCCCAATCATATGGATCCTATTACAAGAAACAGGTACTAGAAAGTAAACCTATAGAAATCACATTTGCCGATAATGAAACTAAAAATGGTCTGCTCATTGGTAAAACAAAAGACATCATTTTTCTTCTGGACGGAGAGGAGCTTTATGCTATCCCCATTTCCTCTTTTCTGAAAGAGTTTCAGTTACCATAGAAACTGTTTGAGTCATATGACTAGTTTAACTCGATTATGGGAACTACCGTGGATCTACCAACTTAGCATTAGAATCCACAACGATTTGATTTTCATATCTAGACAATTCAGCCTTATCATGTAAGTCAATATGAATAGAGTCGTCTTGTATACCGGTGAAATTTGTATATGATAAAACTTTCCCAAAATTAAAACGTGGATTACCTTCATAACTATGGAAATCCTACTGATCGAAGACGACCCAATTCTTAGCACTAATATTTCCGAAGCGCTGAAAGCTGAAGGGTTCCAAGTTTCTTCCTATTACGATGGGCTGCTTGCAGAAAAGAACATGAGGCAGAACTCGTATGATTGTATAATCTTGGATATAAGTCTTCCAGGAAAGAATGGATTTGAGGTTCTACAGGACTTCAGAACGCATAACACAGGCACTCCTGTGATCATTTTAACCGCTTTTAGTGAGTTGGAAGACAAAATAAAAGGCTACAACTCCGGTGCGGATGATTATTTGAGCAAGCCATTTTTCATGCGGGAACTGATCCTTCGCGTGAATTCACTTCTAAAAAGAGCTGGAACCAAGGCTGAATTAAATCAACAAACGGTCATCGATGATCTGACCATTGATCTGGGAAAAAACAAGGTAACCAAGCGTGGAATTGACATAGAACTTACTCCGAGAGAGTTTCAAATTCTAAAAAAATTAGCGCATGCCCCTGGTGAAATTGTCCCAAAACGAGAGCTGATCCAAGAGATCTGGGGCACATCCATGGATGCCAACACCAATACAATTGAAGTCTACATCAATTTTCTCCGCAAAAAAATCGATAAGCCTTTTGAAACCCAAAGTATCAAAACCAAAGTGGGTTATGGCTATTACCTAGATGTGACATGAGAATCAGGAACCGCATATTGATCTATTTTGTAACTGCGGTTACGCTATTGGCCGCCGTTTCTTTGACAGTGGTTTTCATCTTGTTTTCTGAATATCGAGAGGAAGAATTCCAGCAAAGGCAAAAGGCCAAAATCATCCTAACAATCAACCTGATCTCCCAATACAAAGAAAAAAGTGAGAACCTCTCCAAGTCCATGGATGAACTGACCATCAATGATTTCTTTGATGAAAAACTGATGATTTTTGACGGAGAAAAATCACTGATTTTCTCCAGTATAGATGATCTCTCTATTGAAGACCCTGAATCAATTCTTAATGCGCTCTCACCGGAATCCATCTGGATAGAGACGAAAGAGGGGGATTATGATGTCATCGGGACTTATTACGACAAAGACGGCAAAAGCTTCTATGCCATTTCCAAAGCCTATGATGAATATGGGCTCACGAAATTGGACTTCCTAAAAAACACACTTGCCCTCATCTTCGTCGGGATTCTCCTTACCATAGTTTTGATATCCTTCTTTTTATCCAATAAACTGGCAAAACCTATAGATCAACTTTCCGAAGACATCAATCATTTTAACTTCAATGCCAACCAAAACCAGTTGTTGGTACACACAGACTCAGGCTCATTGGAAATAGACCAACTCTACGAACGGTTCAACCAATTGCTTCGCAGAACAAATGAATCGATGGCTTTCCAAAAACATGCAGTGCAGCACATTTCCCATGAACTCAAAACCCCAATCTCAGTTTTGGTATCGGAGCTGGAACGACTGAAAGTGCAGGTGCAGAATGATCAATTGGCCGATCAGCTGTCCCAGCTAGCATACAAAGCCAAGTTTTTAGGGGAAATCATCCAAAGCCTACTACAAATTTCAAAGATTGAAGCTGGTCAGCAACTTGATATTAGCCCCATACGCGTAGATGAATTACTGTTTGATCTGATAGCTGATCTCCAAACGATTAGACCTGAATTTTCATTTGATTTCCAATTAGTTTATGAAGGAGAAGAAATGCAGGAGAATCAACTGGAAGTAATGAGTAATGCTGTTTTACTGAAGCAAGCCTTTCAAAACCTATTATCCAACTGCATCGCTTATAGTGATAGTAAATCTGCTACCATCTCAGTCAACAGTACATCTGACAAAGATCTTAAGGTATCAATTTCCAATTCCGGATCTCCAGTCTTAGACGATGAAAAACCTCTTCTATTTGAGCACTTTTTTAGAGGTAAAAACAGTCATGGAAAGCTAGGTTTTGGTCTAGGGCTGGTACTGACAAAAAAAATTATTCAATTAGCCGGTGGGACTATCCAGTATGAGAGTAGCATGGACAATAAAAACACCTTTTCCATTCAACTACCTTTAAGGTAAACTTTATCCATTTTAAGGTCTTTTTAAGCTCATCCAAGTCACTTTTGTCCATCAATTCATTACGACATGGACATCACAAAGTGCCTATTTGCAGGTCTATTATTACTTTATTTCTCCCTCTCAACCACACAGGCCCAAGACACCATCCGACTGAGTAGACAGGAAAGCGAAGTCAGGTTTTTATCCAAAAATCTGTTGCTTTTAGCTGAAAAGTTGAAAATACCTCAGGCAGAAGCGCTGACATTGCAGGCCAAACTTTGGCCTAATCCTACACTGGAAATTGATGAAATCAACATCGGGACCACAGCCAATGGACTGAATGGCACTGGCTATTTTGGCGAAGGACTTCCCCCAATTGCAGGGAATTTCGGCAAAAACCAACAAATCTCAGCTTCCATCGAACAATTGGTGCTTACAGCGGGCAAGCGCAAAAAACTCATAGCCTTGGAAGAGGTCAACGAATCAATGGCCGAAGCATATTTTCAAGAATTACTTCGGAGCTTGAAACTGGAATTTCGAAACAGTCTTAGCGACCTGCAATACCTGCAGTATTCCAAAAATCTCCACCTGGCTCAGCTGAAATCTATCGAACAGCTTTCCACTGCTTACCTGAAACAAGTGCAGCAAGGAAATGTATCTCAAGGGGAATACATCAGGCTAAAAGCTGCTGAGCTGGAAATTGCAAAATCCATCAATGATCTTGATGATGAAATCATCAGCAAACAGAAAGACCTCAAACTCCTCTTAAATCTACCGCCAAATGCTGTCCTGGAATTGACTGAGGAAAATTTTGAATTGGATATCAGTCGGTTTAAACAGCTTAGCCTAGGTGAACTTTCAGAGAAAGCTTTAGAATCACGACCGGATTATAAACTTGAAGTCTTAGGGCAGGAATATGCCCAGAAAAACTACCTCTACGAAAAGGCGCAACGAGTTCCAGATATCACATTCAAAGCTGGCTACGACAGAGGAGGCAACTTTCTCTACAACTTTTTTGGTCTTGGTCTTTCGATGGATTTACCAGTTTTCAATCGAAATCAGGGAGCGATTAAACATGCTGAATATGCTTTGAAAACTTCAGAAATCCTTTCTCAATACAAAGCAGAAGAAATTGGAAATGAACTGATCCTATCCTGGCAGGAGCTTCAAAACAGCATCGCACTATATCAGAAAATTGACCCAGACTATGAACATACACTGGACAAACTATTGGAAAACTATGTCAGCAATTTCAAAAAGCGAGATATCGATATGCTAGCCTTCTTAGACTTTATGGAGGCATATCTGGAAAATAAAACAATCATTCTGGAAAATAAACTGGACATCCAGAAAAAGACAGAAGAATTCAACTACACACTGGGAACTGACTTATTCAACTAAAATGAAAGAATACTTCTACAAAACGCTATTGGCCACGATGTCTTTTAGCGTCCTTACCATCGCATGCACCAGCACCACTGAGCAAGAAAAAAATAAACCAAAAAACTTCTGCCTCACTGATGATTTTAAAGGCAAAGTGGGCTTCTATGAGGTAGCTGAACAATCTGTCATCGAGAAATATCATCTCACAGGATCCATTGAGCCTAATCCGGATCGTGTTCTAAGCTTCATGTCTTTAGTGAGCGGAATCATTACCAATACCTATTTCTCCATCGGCGATGAAGTAAAAAAAGGACAGGTACTTGCTGAGTTGAAGAGTACAGAGCTTACCTCCATGCAATCCGAGCAGAAAGCTCTGAACTCCCAATTGAAAGTAGTCAACAAAAGACTTGAATCCGCACAGTCTATGTATGAAAGTGGGATTTCTTCGGAAAAGGATTTATTGGAAGCTCAGAGTGAACTTGACATTTTAAAAACCGAACTGGAGCGGGTAACAACTAATCTTAACCTCTTTTCACCTAGTGAAGAGGAGGGAATTTTTCAGATCAAATCACCAGTCACTGGTATCATCACCGAAAAGAGGATCTCTGGAGGCACCCAAATATCTTCGGATGATTCCCCCCTTTTCACCATTGCAAACCTAGATGAAATCTGGGTGATGGCCAATGTCTATGCTTCAAATGTGGATCATATTTCCAAAGGAATGGAAGCAGAAATCAAAACCCTATCCTACCAAGATATGACCTTAAAAGGTACCGTATCAGTGATTTCCCAAGTACTTGACTCAGAGTCCAAAGTACTCAAAGCCAGAATCGTCCTAAAAAATCCAGATCTCAAACTAAAGCCTGGTATGCTGGTGGATGTTTACGTAGCAAAAGATGCTTCTGGATCTGCAATTGGTGTTCCTATCGAAAACCTGATTTTCGATTCAAATCAGTATTTCGCATTGGTCTATCGAAATGATTGCAGCATAGAAATCAGAAAAATAGATATCCAAAGTAAGAATGAGGGCATGGTTTATCTCAATAGCGGCTTGATTGCAGGGGAAAAGATCCTGTCCACAAACGCATTATTGATCTATGAGCAAGTGAAAAATTTCCAAAACTAAGAACATGCAAAAATTAGTACAGGGAATCGTTGGATTTGCCCTTAGAAACTCAACAATCGTATTTTTTATGACAGCCCTGCTATTTGTAGCAGGTGTGATCAGTTACCTTAATACGCCGATTGAAGCCTTTCCGGATGTAACCAATACGCGAGCACGAATCATTACGCAATGGCCGGGAAGAAGTGCAGAAGAAGTAGAAAAATTCATCACTCTTCCTCTGATGAAGGAGATGAACACCATTCCCAAAAAGTCCGAGGTCCGCTCTATCTCGCTTTTTGGATTATCTGTTGTCACTGTCATTTTCGAAGATGAAATCGATGACTTTTATGCCCAACAATACACTTCAAACAGGCTTCAAAGCGCCAATCTCCCCGAAGGAGCTGATGCAGAAATAGAGCCTCCCTATGGAGCAACTGGTGAAATTTTCCGGTACGTACTCAAAAGTAAAAAGCCAATTGGTGAACTGTCCGCGATCCACGATTGGGTGATAGAGAGAGAACTGGTCGCTGTTCCCGGTGTGGCAGATGTGGTCAGTTTTGGAGGAGAAGAGAAAACTTACGAGATCAAAATCAACCCAACAGAACTCGCCAACTATGATCTTTCTCCACTGGAAGTATATGAGGCCGTAGCCAAGAGCAATATCAACGTAGGTGGAGACATCATTGAGAGTGGAAGCCAGGCCTATGTCGTTCGTGGAGTAGGATTATTGGAAAGTATCGAGGACATCGAAAACATTCTCATCGAGGTAAAAGGAACTAATCCAATTTTGGTGAAGCATGTGGCGGAAGTTCAGGTATCTGCCAAGCCAAGATTGGGAATTGCCAGCCTGCAAAACGAAGAAGATTTAGTAGAAGGGATCGTCATAATGCTTCGAGGGGAAAATCCCAGTGAGGTTATTGAGAGACTCAAGGATAAAATCGATGAACTCAACAATCGTATTTTACCGGCTGACGTGAAAATCGAACCCTTCATTGACCGCACCAAATTAGTTGATATTACTGTCAGCACCGTCACCAAAAACCTGATCGAGGGAATAGTACTGGTCTCCATCATTGTCTTTATTTTTTTATACAACTGGAGATTGACACTTATTGTGGCTTCTGTAATTCCTCTTTCATTCCTGTTTGCCATTACTGCTTTGAGGATGCTGGACATGCCTGCCAATTTGATATCTATGGGCTCTCTTGATTTTGGATTGCTATTAGAAGGAGCACTTGTAATAGCAGAGCGGACATTTGTAGGCCTAGAGAAGCGAGCACATGAGTTAGGTTTTGAACGATTCAACAAAATTTCCAAATCAGGGATTATCAAAAGAAGTGCAGGAAGCGTGGCGTCATACATTCTTTTTGCCTTGCTCATCCTTATCGTGGCACTGCTACCTATTTTCTCTTTCCAGAAAGTCGAAGGAAAAATGTTTAGTCCTCTTGCCTTTACTCTAGGTTTTGCCTTACTGGGATCTTTGATCCTTAGCCTGACCTATGTACCTGCGATGTGCAAGGTTTTGCTGACCAAAAACATCAAGGAAAAGGACAATTTGATTACCCGTTCCTTTAGAGATGGACTGTTCAAACTTTACCTCTTGAGTACCAAATATAGAAAAGCGACTATAGCTATTTTCCTAGGGTTGATTGCTATCAGTATGATCGGGTTCATGAATATCGGTACAGAGTTTCTTCCTAAACTTAATGAGGGTGCGGTCTATGTACGTGCTACATTACCTAACAGTGTGAATCTGGAAGAATCCAACCGTCTGAGTAAGGAAATGAAAGCCTCACTACGGGAATTTGATGAGGTCAAATTTGTGCTTGCCCAGGTGGGAAGACCAAATGACGGCACGGATCCCACTGGGTTCTTTAACATAGAATTCCATATAGAACTCCATCCTGAAAATGAATGGAGTAGAGACATCAAAAAAGATGAGCTGATCGATCAAATGCGTAACTCTCTCCAAACTTATCCAGGGATAGTGTTTGGATTTAGCCAACCAATACAAGACAATGTGGAAGAGTATGTGGCCGGAGTAAAAAGCTCACTGGTAATCAAAATTTTCGGAGAGGACCTTTTCGAACTGGAAGAATATGCAGATCAGGTGGCGGCAAGTATCAAAGACGTGGAAGGAATTCAGGATCTAAATGTCTATAGAAACATAGGCCTTCCTGAGCTTAGAATCCAACTCCACGATCATAAAATGGCCCGCTATGCGGTAGACATGAGTGAAGCCCAGGCAGTAATCGAAATGGCAATTGGTGGACGAGCCGCCACTACTTTCTTTGAAAATGAACGAATGTTCGATGTCCGTATTCGTTTCATGAAAAACTACCGGGATGATGAGGAGAAGATTGGCGAAATCCTGATCCCAACTAAAGATGGTAAGAAAGTACCACTTCGGGAGATTGCTACCATCGACTTTCATACCAGTCCTACTTTCATCTATCGCGAAGGTAGTAGCAGATACATAGCTGTAGGATTTAGCATAGAAGGTCGTGATCTGGGAAGTACCATCGCTGAAGCCAAAGCTAAAGTAAATGAGCATGTGATTATACCAGAAAACACCAAGGTAACGTGGGCTGGAGAATTTGAAAGTAAGGAAAGGGCCACTAAGCAATTAATGTACATTATCCCAGTGTCACTGTTGCTGATCACATTCCTTCTTTGGTTGAATTTTGAAGGAAACCTCAAAGACACGCTAATTTCTCTGATCGTAATCCCCTTTGCATTTATCGGAGGCTTCTTCTCACTTTGGATCACCGGTACAACTTTCGGTATTTCAGCCGGTATAGGATTTATCATCCTTTTTGGTGTGGCGACCATTGATGGCATCGTATTGATCGGGAATATCAAGCAAAATATGGCCGACCGAATCCCGCTACACAAGGCAATTTCCAATGGTGTTTACAACAGGATTAGACCTGTCCTAATGATCGCTTTGATGGGCTCTATGGGCTTGTTACCTGCAGCACTTTCAACAGGAATGGGGTCAGAAATCCAAAAACCACTTGCAATCATGATCGTGGGTGGATTAATATTCTGCATGATCCTATCTCTCACTGTACTCCCTCAAATCGTACACTATGCCTATCGAAAAACATATAATGGAAATCAATGAACAAAAAAAATAGCATAACGAATTTCAGACCAGACCCATTTCTAATGGGAATAGTGCTAGCAATTATGGCAGGCTATCTCTTCCCTTTCGAACAGTCTGTATTAAAGAAACTTCCGTTAGACCGTATGCTAGCCTGAGGAATCTCCATGATCTTTTTCTTTTACGGACTAAAACTCAGTCCGCAAAAACTAAAAGCAAGCATCCAAAACTGGAAGCTACATAGCTTAATTCAATTAAGCACTTTCATTCTATTTCCATTGCTATCATTGGCATTCTTTCCATTGATACAAAATCAACAGCAAGAGCTCATGTGGATGGGTATATTCTTCTTTGCAGCTTTGCCTTCAACCGTCTCATCGTCAGTTGTAATGGTATCAATAGCCAAGGGAAATATTCCTGCCGCAATTTTCAATGCAAGTATCTCCGGACTAATTGGTGTTTTCATCACTCCTCTTTTGCTGAATTTAGCTTTCAACAACAAGTTAGGGAGATTCGATCTTTCAGGATTATATATTCAATTGGCATTTGAAATTATTTCGCCAGTTATCCTAGGAATGGTACTGCAACGTTGGCTAGGAAAGTATGCATTACGATTCAGTAAGCAATTGGCACTATTTGATAAAAGTATTATCACGCTGATCATCTACAATTCTTTTTCTCACTCTTTTGCTACAAATCTATTCGAAGATATGTCTTGGAAGGATATACTTTTGATTATTGTTGTTGTTTTGATCTTATTCTATATCGTCTTTTCACTTATTGAAACAATGTCTAGGTGGTTCAAATTCAACAGGGAAGATCAAATAACGGCTCAGTTTTGTGGAACAAAAAAATCCTTGGTTCATGGGACCGTATTTTTTAATATAATGTTCCAGGGAAGCACAAGTGGGGGAATTATGTTAATTCCTTTGATGGTTTTCCACACCCTTCAAATCATTGTAATTAGTTATAAATCAACACAACTATCAAACGAAAAATATGTAAAGTCAAAAAAATCCCGAATAATTATATATCCATTTCGTTAAATCCCCTAATTCTGGTAAGCAGAAAAAATAGACCATACGAAACCTTCCTATTTCTACTAATGAATTTATAATATACCACCTCGGCGCCATTCGTGAGATGTAGTGGAAAATGGGTTCTATCTAACAACACATTGGGCAATGATTTATACTGCTCAAAAACTTGATCATTCTCCAAGACTACAACGCGGTCAAATTGATAGAGTTTGTTGTGCTCTTCACTATCCTCATTTACCATAGGATAGAGTAAATTTCTCAAAGGTTCTTCCCAATTTGAAGGAAGAGGCCTCTTCCCCTTTATCCAATGCTCAATACTTTTTCCGGTAATCCCTAATTCCTGTCCCAATACAGAAATTCGAATTAAGTGCTTTTTAGAAAACAAAAATTGTCGTAAAAGAGAATCAGCAATCATATCAACAGTAATCAATCTAGTAGTACTAAGGGCAATAATAACTAGTTCTATCAAAAATCTTGTGATTCCCTTTTGAGTATCCTGTATCGGAAGAAAAAAGAATGAATACTACTCAAGCTGTATTTATAGCTTTGCAAACCGTGGTAGAGAGCTTTATGATATTCCCCGTTAAGAGATGGTAGTATAGGGTGACATAGTCACGAGCGCATTTTCCTCCATCCAATTCCCTGCCTCATCAAAGGTTAATATAGCTGATACGACATTTAAATATCTGTGCTAATATTCAGCATATTCCTAATTTTCAGCAGAAAACTACTTAAAGGTGTGTTTACAAGAAAGTCTACCTAAAACGAAAATTCAAATAACTTAGAGCTATTTGGTATTAAAATTTATACCCTAGTGAAAAACCTATTGCAGAGTTTTTTAGCTTCTCTCCAGTATCAAAGTCTCCGTATTCATATTGAAGATTTGCAAGTCCGAAATCAGAATTGACTTGTAAGCTGTATTGTTGTTTAAATTCATACCCTAACAGAAAACCTACACCATAGTCCCAAGGTTTGCCATAATTATACACACCCATATCTCCCACAGATCCATCAGAAGTAAAACTCACATCTCCCTCTTGTTGCGCAAGCATCATATCATCGTAGAGCAAATCTGATTCACTTTGCCACTTCCCACCTAATCCATAACCTAGATAAGGCCCTACTCCTACCAAAAGCCTCCCATTTTCACTAAGTTGAGGTTTAAAAACTAGCTGTACAGGTATCACCAAATAAGACAAATTAACATTCAGTTCACTGTCATCCCCTGTAACTACTGGCCATACTTCTGTTCCTTTGAATCCCTTGCCTTGGTACATTAGAGAGGGTTGGATATAAACTTGATGGGAAACAGGTACATCCATAGTTACACCAAGTTGAATACGGGCAACTGGATCAGTATTCCTTGATGATCCATCAGCCTGTAAAAATTCAGAATTGGTCATATTCATTCCTGCTCTCACTCCCCATTGGATTTGAGCCAAACTCAAATGGGAGAAAAACAAAGCCACTATCGTGATAGAGGTAAATAAGTAACTTTTCATAATTGGGACACATTTAGTATAGTCATGAGACAAGATCAGAGGTTGAAGGACAAGGTGTGTCGTCACCCCTCGACGCAAATATGTAAAACAAAATCTCCCCAAGTGGGACCATCATGAAATTTTGCTACCATTTGGTGATATAAATAATTGAATTTGAGGACTAATTCACAATTATTAAGTTAAAACTGAAAGCCTATTAACAATCCTTTAGTTAAAAAGAACTAAGCCCTATTTCCCGCTATAGAAAGCATTCCTAGGTTTGAGAAATTCAAACTTTAAAACACTCATTATGAAAGCTTTTCTAATCTCTCTATCTCTGCTATTCTTTCTTACTGTTCCTCTTGTAAGTCAAGGGCAAGACAACCCAAAAAAACCTACACACTGGGAGTAGGTAGCTCCATAGATGCAATGAATCATTTGTATGGCATTAATATCTCAAATGAATTCAATTGGAGGCTAGGCAAAAGGACATCTTTCAATGCCGGCATTTCCTATTACCAATCTCTGGGTAGCTATGAGGAATCGAAGCTCGAACTAGGACAAAAAAATCAGGAACAATCATCAGGATTGTTTATTACTCCCTCCTTGAAATATGACCTGATCCAAAGACCATCTGGCTTTATCTTGTCAATTGCAGCCGGCCCATCTTTGCAGCTTGGAGGCGAGACTTTTCTTTTCAATCCTTACTATGACGGGACATTGCCAGAAACCCAGGCATATGCCACCAATAAATATCAACGAATAGGTCTACACTTGGAATTGGAAGCGGAATGGAAATCAAAAAATCCAAACATGAGAAACGCAGTGAGTCTTTCAGCATATGGAGCAAATAACGCCATGCCTTGGTATCTCCATGCTACGTATAAAATGAGATTCAAATTGGGGAAGTAAGCTTTCTTCCAAAGAAACGATTCGCAAGTTGACCAAACAAAAGCATACTCTAGCCAATTTATCTACTGCCTCAAAGGAGCAGTCAAGAAGTTGCTCTATTCATCATAAACTAAAGGATTTACTCTATAATTCAACGTATTCCATTAAAAAAAGGGCTGTCGTACTCGGAAAGACAGCCCTCTGATAATCTCTTGATTTTCAATCAAAATTTAACTCGATAGATCCCTCCAGCACCAGGAGACAATTCCTCACCTGTGCTTGGATGAATCGGAGATTGTAGCAAGATGTAAACATCCCCATGTTTGTCTACCGCAAAGCTCTTGTAAGCACTCTCCTGTGATCTGATATAATAGGTATTCCCGTTAAATTGAAAAGTTTGCTTGATTGAAAACTCTCCCATTTTTTGAAAATTACCGTTTCCATTGCTTTGCATTCCAAGATTATAGTGAAGCTTGGGATAGCTTGTGGCTCCAACATTAGCACCATCTTTAGCAGTTGCAGCCAGTACATAGAAATTAGAATTGCGATAATCCATTCCAATCAGCCTGGTGTAGGTATCAAACTGGATGGGTTTGAGCTGGTCCGTCCAGCTGATAAAGTCACTGATGGTCTCACCATCCCCATCGATATATTTCGAATCATGTATTGTTCTTTTGGTTACATAGCGGTATTTGTTCCCTCCCATTCCCAATAAGAAAGTAAAATTCCCCGCATCTTCATGAAGGATTTTTCTGTCGGTGAAATTCAGATCATAGCTAACTAGAGTATAGCCTGGGCCTGGAGAAATGAATTCTGGTAAATAAATCCTATTGTTATCGCCAACAAACATTCCATAGGGATCTGCACCATTACTTATTTTATGGTCACCAAGCATTTCTGGAGTATTGGTAGAAAGATTCAATCTAAAACCATTTTTCACCTCGCTGATCATAAAGGTTGGGTTTTTCAATCCATACAAGACATCTCCCTTAGGGTACAAGGCCATCGGAAGGGTCAAAAAATTATACATGTTCAAATCATTTTTATAAATATCACTTTCTTGACCTGCAAGCTTGGTAACTGCATTTGTAGAAAGATCTATCTTTAAAAGTGCACTTGCAGTGACTGCATAGAGGACATTTTTATCCGGATCAATTTGAATATTCCAAATAGCACCATAGTCGTTGCCATTGCTCAATACTTCTTCAAAGACCAGATTACCACTGACTACCTCAAAAATCTGATCCACTGGAAGCCCTTGCGAGGGTGGTGTTTCCACTATCTTCAATTCAGGACCTTCAACAGGTGCTTTCCCTTTTCGAGCCACATTTATTTTCGAGGTCTTAGCTCCTTCTGGAACTTTTACAGTAAGTGAAGTCAACGTAGCGGAAAGAATTTCCATGAGTTGATCTCCAATTTTCACCTCCAACAAGTCCTTATTTAAATCAAAATGATTGCCCGTAAGAACTAGCTCCTCTCCGACTCTTGCCGATTCTTTGCTGATGGCACTAATGATAGGCTCGTAATAGTATATGTCACTTTCAGCAGTTGAGCCCAAGACAGTCAATAATAATTTACCATGCTCCCCGCCTTCCGGCATGCTGATTTTGATCTCAGTTGCTGTGGATGAAAGAACTTCTATACCCAAGTCATTTAATTTCACTGAATTCTCAGTCTTAAGACCGCTGAAGCCTGTTCCCTTGAGTACTACTTCTGTACCAGCTCTACCATAATTAGGAGAAATACTTGCTATAGACAGCGTAGAAGTAGGATTATTGATCTGCGATCTAGACTTAGTATTCTTCTTATAATCAGCTACATTGAATGTACCCTTTGAGGTGAAATTGTTCCCATCTGTTCCTTTGAAAACCAAATTCCAACTCACAGTTATATTAGCTCCATCGACTTTAATTTCAAGTGATCCTGCAACAGCAAAAAATGTATTTGATCCGCTGGAATACTTGACAAAACTTGGAATACTGGCACTTGTTTTTTTGTTTTCTGACCCACTGGATTCTTTTGCCTCCAATCTAAGTCCATCAGAAGAATACCCCATCACAGCAGGAAAAACCTGAGTAAGATTAACTGTCCCTTGTTTTACTTCATCAATAAAGAAGACCAGTTTTTCACTATTGGGGAGCTGGGAACTGACTTCCAATGACCCTGTGTCATCTCCTTCATCCTGAAAAAAAATCGGAAGAATTGAATTTGAATTAATATTCAAGTTCTTGCTGTTGATTTCACCCTTCAAATCGGTTTCGAAATCCTCAATCGGCTGTTGAGAACCTGGGTCATCCCCACATGAACTTAAAAATAACAGCGTCAAAATAAAGCTCACTAAAAGATGTCGTTTCATAGTACTATATTTTTTGAGTTAACCTATAAGGACAGGACCTAATAGATTCCAAAAATATTCATCCACTATTCTCTAAAACATACGACATTTGCCCTACTTTTATCGACATTGGTAGCGTTTGAAATTCATAAAATCATTTACGCCTTTTTTAAGAAGTAGAAGTAAAAATCACATAGGACTAAACAGTCTTTTACCATATTGCCTTATTGAAAAAAATTTAAAAGTTCCACTTTTATAATTAGATCAATTGGACGGTAAACAAACAAATAGAAAACCCTTTCATTTCATAGGTATTTCTTCCAAACAACCCGAAGTCAGATGCCACCTTCACCTAGAAATCGACAATAAAAGAAATATTAATAAATTCAAGAATATGCAAGGTTAAAGCTTATAAATTGACTTTTTGGGAGTAAAAAAAAATAAACAGAAATCGCAAAATACATTTTAATCATCATGTAATACATATTATTGCACTTCACCTTTTCACATCATATAAGTGGCGCCACGTATATTTATATTATCGATTTTATTCTATTTTATTTGAATTAAATTAGCAAAAATCAAGAAGGAGATACGCGAGATAGAATTGAAATTTATTTGTATCAAAAATTTCAATTTCCATTAAACACAAATAGGGCAATTCGAAAATTAGATATAGCTCACAAGCTAAAATAGGGACTATTAGCTCCTATAAAAGCAGAAATATCCTCCAATTCAGTTGCCACTAAAACATAAATTAGGCCATGTCAAATGCCCAACTAAACCAGGAGTTGATTGAAAAATACAACCTGCTGGACACTCCTAACGAAGTTAAATTTGATCAGATTACACAGCAAATTGCAGAAAAGACGGGATGTAGGGCATCAGCTATTGCGATTGTCACCTCTAAAAGGGTGTGGTTCAAATCAAGGTATGGACTATTGTCAGATGAAGAAAGCATCCATCAGTCTTTGGCTCGAGAACTTGTATTTAGCCAACGACCCCATCTTATTGTAGAAAATTTCAGTAGAGACGATAGATATCGTTTACATTATTACCATACTATCCTGTCCTATGAATTTTTTGCAGCTGTTCCTATCCTGCTCGAAAATCATACACGAATTGGAGCGATATGTGTGTTTGATTTCTCTCCAAAAAAAATCACACCCGACAAGATCTATCTATTAGAGCAGTATGCAAATCTGGCCTCAACCTTTTTCCAAACTGGAAAAAATATTTTACGATCGCTTCATACCTCTCCTCAAACCAAAGAATCAAACATCATTAAAATGACTTCCAATGTAGGGGATTTCGGAGGGTTTCATGTAGACACAAAAGAAAACAAACTTGATTGGAATATTCTTAACAATAGAATCTTCAATCTTAAGCCTGATTGGGTTCCTCAGTTTAATGATATAGTCAATCCCGATTTTACCAAGCATTTGAGAGCAAATGACGGAGTGTATAATATTTTTAAAGACATTCAGGTGCTTATTAGTAATCAGGATATCAGTCAATACTCACATTTATACACTTTGAATTTTGGCCTACCCATGATCATGCATATCAATATGATCTATCACAGAAATGGAAATGATATCTACGTAGTATTTAAAAATGAAAGCCGATTTTTAGATCTTGCCAAAAAGGATAGTATAAAGAAAACTTTCTTACAGGAAATTGAGTCGATTTCAAAAGTTGGTGGATGGGAATTTGAGGTTTCAACCAAGAGAGTGCAGTTTTCAGTTAACGCTATTCGAATTTTAAATATTCCCGCTGCCCAAAGCCCAATAGATTCTCTACCCTTAAAGGCCAGAATTCCAAATTTCAGTGTACTTAAAAACAGAATCTGGACAACGATTCAAAGCGCAGAAGAATATGTGGGAGATCATAGCTATTATAATGGGCCCATAAATGCAGGAAAAACACTAAGAATTAAGTGTAAGCCGATATTTGAAAACAACCATTTACAACGAATTGTCGGCACTATTCAAGATGTTACCGAAGACAAAGCTAAACTTGATCTACTTTCAATAGTTAAAACTTCCACCGAAAAGCAGGTTGATTTTTATAAAACCTTGGTGAACAACAATAATATCTTAATATTTCAATTAAATAATAAGGGGGAATTACTCTATTCAAATGAACCTTTTAAAATTTACTTTGGTGAGAGTAAAGAAGTCTCCACTTTATTTAGGAATGATAAAGAAGAAAAGCACCCAAATGACAACCTGTCTAAAATCAGGGAAGTAATTTCACAGTGCTTGCAAAGCCCTGGAAAATCTTTTCCTTTAACGATAGAACTCCCCCATACCTCGGGCAAAAATTCTATAACTACTTGGGATTGCTGTACAATAGGCAATACATTCAGTGAGGTTCCTGATATTCTTTTGATAGGGATGGATATCACTCAGATTGAGGAAAACAAGGTCAATCTCTTAAAATTAGTTGACAAAGTCACTTTGCAAAACGAACGGTCACTCGAATTCGCCAATATTATCAATCATCACGTCAGATCACAAGTAGCTAACTTTCAGGGACTTTTGCAATTGATGGAATTAATGAATTCACCCACAGAAAAAATGGAGTATTTTTCTCATCTGAAGACAACTGCCAAAAACCTTCTCGAAATAACTGATATAGTCTCATCTGTACTTTACTATCAAAATAAGACCCAACTTGCCTTAGAAGATGTGAATATCGAAAAACTGTGCGATACGATTATCTCTAACTTTTGGAGAGACCTTATATCATTACCCATTGCTATCGATTTACAAATCCCTACTGGCTTTTCTGTAAGGACGGTGGAAAAATATCTTTATGAGATTTTAGAAGAACTTATAAGAAATGCAATAAAATTCAAAAAACACAATGCCAAGCTTACTATTTCAATAGAAGCAAAAAAGAAAGAAAAATCGAGCATATTAATAGTTCGTGATAACGGCCGAGGTATTAACATGGAGCTATACAAGGATAGACTATTCAAACTCTATGACACCTTAACATATTCTCAACAACACAGAGGCATTGGTCTCTACATGGTGCGTGTAAAAGTCAGTGCGCTTGGAGGCACTATTTCTGCGGAATCAAAACTCAATGAAGGAACTACCTTTTTTATAGAATTACCCGATGCAAACGATTAGATTGATGATTGTGGATGATGATAAATTGTGTCTTTTAATAGCTAGCAAATTACTACAAGCTCATCCACTCACAAAGAATTATACCATAGAATTATTTGAAGATCCACAAGAGGGCTTAGACTTCGTCAAAACCTTTCTCCATAGCTCAAGTGAAAATTCTTTGATTGAAACCCTATTTATCCTTTTAGATATTAGCATGCCAGTTATAGATGGCTGGGTATTTTTAGAAGAACTCGATAAAATTGATCCTCACGAGAAAATTAAAGTGTTTATGCACAGTTCATCCGTAGGGGAATCCGATCTGAACAAGGCAGCCAGCTTTAGACGCGTTGTCTATTATTTCAACAAACCTCTCTCTTCCCAGAAATTGGTTCATTTACATTCTCTGATAAGTGATTTAACCAAGTAAAAACATCTACAAAAGCCAAAATCGAATTTCTAAGAAAAATGCAGAATTATTCTCATTTCCTTCATTTAGAAAAAACTGGAGAAATTGATTGACTAATACATCCAGACTCCTTCACTGCCCCTCAGAAAAAGGAATCTTAGGGAAGTGGAGTGCTACCGTCTTTTAATATGATCAGAGGAAAAATTGGTTACTTTTTAATCCTAAGAATCACCATTCTTTGATTCTGGTTAATATACGGCGGTCCATCTGCCCACCATTCAACAAAAATCATGGAGGGACTCTACCTTCAACTGATATCAGAAGGTCAAGAAACCTGTCATGAATATGTGATTTCTTTAATCAGAGAAATCAACTTTAATTCAACTGATGCCTACCGCTGTGCTTTGGGACAAATCCATGAGATACTATTCTCTATTGAATGCCATCTTGAAAGCGACAAAGCCTATGGCTTTGGCTAAATCAACACCCTGATCAATCAAGAGCTATTCAACTTTAGATAATCCAGGTAAACACAGCGATTTTAGCTGGCCTAGTAAAAAAATCCAAAAACTCCTTAAGCAGCCAACACGCACGGCAGGTTCCGAGCTTTCTGTTTTCATTGAATTAAATAGCAGTAATTTGTGTCAATTTATGACCCAAATACTGCTATCATTTAAGTTTCCACGGCTATGGAAATTCAGGATGAAACGCCATCTTTGCACCTACTAAGTTTTTATCAATGAAGCGGCTGAGAGTATTGTGTAGTCAAAAAATCACTGGATTAAACCATAAGACTGAAATCACCCAAATTGGTGGAGTCAATGGTTCTGGGGAAAAATGGAAGGTATCCGAAAAAGAAGCCATAGCCGGAATACAGACTGGGCTCTTTGAATTCTATATAGTCGAAAATTTCAAGGATGTCCCAGTCAGCATCAAGGAAGAAATCGTCGAAGGCCAAGCTAAAAAACAACTTGTAGCAACTGGACTAGGATTCCTTCACAACCTATTGGAGGACTTGCCTGATTGTCCTTAGCAAAATAGGAACTAGCGTTTATTGTGGAGTTATTGGTATTTCCAATTTGTCATTACATCCGCGACGTCCTTTCCGACCTCTATCTCTAACCGAGATAAGAGTTGGTCGTTATTTAATCTCTCCTCTTTACTAAGGTCAGTATTGACTAAAAAATTGAGCATCTTTTCTAAAATCTCTATGCTATTTGCCTCCATTATGTGCCTTGCTGCCCTGTAAA
>NZ_AUBX01000002.1 GCF_000429465.1 Algoriphagus vanfongensis DSM 17529
GTTGGGTGCAAGCCAATGAAAAATAGATTATCAGAATGAATAAATATTTAGGCTCGTTTTTTCTACTTTTTGGAGTTTTGTTAGTTATTCAAAACATCAAGTTGTTAATAGATAGGAATCAAATTCGTGATATTAAGTTAAATGGAGTTAAGGTAGAATCTGTTGTTAAATCAAATGATTGTGAAAATACTGGATTTGTTACATTCGAAACATCTTCTAAGAAGCTAATTGAGATGGAATTTGATAGTGATTGTTGGATTTTTGAAGTTGGAAACACACAAGTTTTTTATTACAGTGAGAAATACCCTGGAAGGTATATCTTTCCAAATGAGTCAATAAGTACTATTAATGACCTTTTCATCTTAGGCTTAGCAATTTTATCTATTGTGGTTGGAACATCATTTATTAAGAAAAGAAGGCCAGCACCCAACAATAGCTAAAATCCATGGCGAGAAAGTTGTTCAGTTGGCACACAAGAACAAGTTATACGATTAGAAAAATTAGAACGAATAGAAACCCGATGCGCCACGGCTTTTAGCCCGAACGTTGTGAGGCATATCAGAATGAAGAAATACTTAGCCATACTTTTAATTTCAATACTTCTTTTTTCTTGCAATAAGGAAAAAGGGACAAAAATCTTTCAGGTATTTGAACAAAAGGAAAATGTAGTTGATACTACTTTTTTAAGAAGTGTTAATCTCGAAAATATTAATCTATGTTATACCACCTTAACAGATCTCAAAAACAGCGGCTATGCTTTTGTTCCAACAACTCGGAATCAATCAGATTCA
This sequence comes from Algoriphagus vanfongensis DSM 17529, assembly GCF_000429465.1. Taxonomy (GTDB): domain Bacteria; phylum Bacteroidota; class Bacteroidia; order Cytophagales; family Cyclobacteriaceae; genus Algoriphagus; species Algoriphagus vanfongensis. The sequence goes on from NZ_AUBX01000002.1 coordinate 792, forward strand.
TTGATCATGGAGTATAAAAGACAAGGTGAGAACTTCTATTTAGATAACGATGAACAAATTTTAGTAGGAACTTATAGTGATTCAGAATTAATAAGTTCTGTTTGGTTGTTAGAAGGATTTAACGGCAGCTTTTTAGGAAAATCCATTAACCTGAGTACTTATACAGTCAAACAAATGCTTTCTGATTTTCCTAGTTTTAAATGGTCGGTTACTGGTGCATCAAATCACTGGTACTATACCAACAATGACACAACAGTATTTTATATTGAAATTGATCGGTCAATAGAGCAATTTCCATTGGACGAAGAGCACTATTTAAACAACTCAATAGCGGGAGTTAAAATGGAATTATCATGCTGGAACATTTATGGTCCCAATTTTGGCAAAAAGGATACTGTTTCTATTAAACCAATTTACGCGCCTTTAAATGATCCACACACAAACTATTACTTAGAGCAAAGAAAACCAGGCATTAAAACAACAATCAAGGAAATAACAACAACTGGTAAAAAGACAATTACTCAACAAAAAAGAATTGGAAAATGGAAGAATTTTAACCCTGACCATTCTCTAGAGTCGATAGAGTATTATAACAACGGAGAACTAATTAGGACTGAAAAAACGACCCCACAACAAATGCTATGAATGAATGGGGTTTTTTCGGTCAGGAAAGTTTGGTGGGAATTGGAAAGTACGCCACAAGTTTTAAATTTAAATCAAGGCGTGGCTATGTTGCATAGGAAAGGTTAGTGCTATCTAATCCCCACTCATCATAGCTAAACCGTTGTAGGGCATTTGAAGAAAGACAATGAAGTACAAGAATTATAAATCGGCAATTCACAATTTCACTCACTCTTTCATTAGCATAGACTATATGAAAAGTGGACGTCTAGCCGTAAATGTTTTGATTGACTTGTATAACCTCGGACTTGAAACTAAGACAACATTTGACTTTGTCAACAAAACCATACAACCGGGCAAAACTGAATCAAAGGAGAGTAAACAGTTGCTAAATGATTATTTGGATTGGCTGCCAGAACACTTTTCAAATCACAACTGTGACTTGACCAAATTGGAGAAATTAGAAACAACAATTTGGACAGACTTCGACTCAGCATTTTCGCCAACAAGAATGAATGATACTATTGAATTTACAGTCAACTCTGTGACAATTTGGAAAGCTGAAGAACGAGAAGAACAAACAATTGAGATTTCACAAACAGAGTTGATAAAGAAGAACTTTCTAAAGGTGAGAATTCCTGAAATGAAATGACAGCAACGAAAACAAAATATTACTGTCCGTGCTGTGGATACAACTCATTGGATGAAGAGCCGACAGGAACTTATCAAATCTGTGAAATCTGTTTTTGGGAAGACGACCCAATCCAATTTGACGATTGGAACTATGAAGGTGGAGCTAATAAGGTTTCGTTAATTCAGGGACAGAAAAACTTTGAAAAATTTGGTGCTGTTGAAAAGAGATTGATTCCTCACACCAAACAACCAACGAAGAAGAAATATGAACGAAATCCAAATTGGAAAAATAAATAAAAACGCCCTACAACAAAAGGTATAGGGTATTTTAAAAGACGACCGTGAAACAGACAATAAACATAATAATCGGACTGACTTTAATTCTTTTCACTGCTTGTGGACAAGGACAAATAAAAACACCTGAAAACGCAATGACAAAATTTGACGAGTTCAAAATCAAAGAAAAATTTCTACAAGACGACAAACTATTTTATCCAGGAATAGGCGACCCCAACCTAAAACCTGTTTTGACAGAAAAAATCAATCTTGCAGCTGACGACTTTAAAAAACTTGCTGACAAAGGAAATGCAACAGACAAAGAATATCAAAACGCAATAAAAGTGGGACTTGAGAGATTTGCTGACCTTTACTTACAACTTGACACAGAAGACAGAGAAAGAGTTTGTAGTTACTTTGAAGAGCTTATTGACATTGTAGGACTTGAAAGTTCAGGCGGACACTTGAACAACTTTATGTATGGATTTCAAATTGAAAAGAAATGAAATCAAAGCTGACAGATAAAGCGTTTCTATTTCCATTTTTAGCAATTTCTTTAATTATTGTTTCAGCTAAAATTATTTTGGACAACTACCCTATTGACTTTTTAAAACTCCGGTGGATAGACTATTTTATGATAATCTTATTTTCTGTGACTCTTGTTTGGCTTATTAAATTTGAGGCCTTAAGAAAAATGATTTTTATAGAAATTACAAACAAACAAGTTTTTATTCAAAATATCTATTTAGCAAAAAGAAATATAGCTCTGAATGACTTAATTGGTTTTAAAACACAAATTGAAGTAACTAGACTTGGAAACTATGAAGAAACGGTAATTTCAGCCAAAAATGACACAAAAATAATTTTATCGGAATTCTTCTTAGACAACTACAAAGATATAAAAGGCAGCTTGACAAAAAACATAATGGACTATGGTGGAGCAAGAAAAAACGCCCTATAACAGCAGCTACCCAAAAGGCGGGGTTTTGTGTTCCAAAGACAGTTTTGTGCTTAAAGGAAGTTTAGTTTTTCAAATCGAGCTTTGTGGTAAAAGTCCCGCCCTTCGGGTAGCTGTAAAACGTTATGCATTATTAAAAAACAACCAACTCAATGGCATTTAAGAAAACAGTCCAAGAAAAATTAGAGACCAAATTTAATTCTCTTTCTCAACATTCTGATGTTATAAGAAATGGACATGTTTTTAGTGTAGGAGAAGATGTGCTTTTGGAAGTTTCAGACACTGAAATGACCTACGGCATAAAGAGATATTCACCAACCTCAACTGACCCTCTATGGGATGATAATTTTGCTGTTACCTTACATTTAAGTCATGAGAACTTAAGCTTAGTAAATTCAAACCCTATAAACCCACCAAAAGGCTCAAAAAAAGTTTTTGATGTTTTTAAAAATATAGAGGGAGTTAATATTCAACGTATTCATATTGGAACTGCTGAAAATTCACTGAATGGTAATGACTTGTATGTAGCAAAAGATCTTTACACTACAATAAATGAAATAGACAGAGAAGAAGGTAAGGACAAAAGAGTTAGGGTGTTTAACAGGATTATCCCATTCTTTAACTCAGAGTTTGGTATCGACATTTCTGAAATGGAAGTCGATAGAAATTATTCTTTGCTACTAAAAGAGATACTTTCAAGTGGAGAATTTTCACAACAAGACATAGAGTCTTTCACTGAAAAATTAGAAGAAGGAGAATCAGCTAAAGTTGTGATTGAAAAACAGATTAACAAGCAAACCGAGTGGCTTATATCAACCATTGAAAGCTTATTGGAAATTGATAGGCTAACTAAACCAAAAGCTAAAGATTTTGGAAGTCTACATTTTAAATATTCCAAAGTCAGCATAACAGGTCCAGAGCACTTAATGGAAAAAATTTTGACAGACTATGGACAATATTCACTTTTTGGAGTACCAGCACTACTGAATACGGATAAATATGTGATTCATGAGGGTAGCTCAAGGTCTCAGTTTGATCTTATCCTAATAAATCACTTAGGAGATATTGAGTTGGTTGAATTGAAAAGACCAGATCAATATCTTTTTGATTATGGGAATGGTAGAGGAAAGTTTTATCCTTCAAAAGACTTAGCAATAGCAATATCCCAAACTGAAAGATACATAACGGCAGTAACCAAAGACCATGATGATGAATATTTAATTGATGGCAAGAAAATCAGGGATTTTATAAATGATGAGATTGGTAATACTATGTTCGTAGAATCCATTAGACCAAAAGCTCTAATAATTATTGGTTCTTGGGAAAAACTCGCAAAAGATTATGACAGTTTAAGTACAACTACTAAAAGCAAGGTGACAAAAGAAGAATATGACCAGGATTGTTTACAAGCATATAAGGAGTTACAGCACTCATTAAAAAATATTAAGATTATGACGTACTCTGAGTTGCTTGAGAATGCAAGGACAAGATTAGAACTTACAAAAGAAAATAACAATGCATAACAGCACCTAAGAAAACATGGGGTGGTCAGTGGTAAACGCCAGGCTCGTTCTTCGTGGCTATATTAGTCACGGGCGGACAGGAAAGAGCTTCGAAAGCCCCACGTTTCTTAGCTGCAAACCGTTGTAAGTAATGCCGAAAAACCCAGAAACCGAATGAAAAAAACAATATTCGAAATTACCAAAATGGACTGTCCTTCAGAGGAAAATCTAATCCGAATGAAATTGGACGGAATTTCAAGTATTGCGAATTTGGACTTTGATATTCCGAACCGAAAACTGACTGTTTTTCACAGCGGAGAATCCGACCAAATCGAAAAGTCCGTTATTGAACTAAATTTAGGCGGAAAGAAAATCTCGACCGAACAGACCGACCAAACAGAATTTAATGAAAATGCAAACCAAAAAAAGCTACTTTGGTCTGTACTTGCAATCAATTTTGCCTTTTTTATTATCGAAATGACAACAGGAATAATCTCAAAATCAATAGGTCTTGTTGCCGATAGTTTGGATATGCTTGCCGACAGTTTCGTATACGGAATTAGCTTGTTTGCGGTTGGCGGAACGTTGATTAAGAAAAAGCGGATTGCAAAACTTGCTGGATATTTTCAAATAACACTTGCGATTATTGGATTTGTGGAAGTTTTAAGAAGATTTTTTGGAAACGAGAAACTTCCCGATTTTTCGACAATGATTATCGTTTCGATTTTTGCACTTATTGCAAACGGTATTTGTCTTTACATTTTGCAAAAGTCAAAAAGCAAAGAAGAGGCTCATATGAAAGCGAGTATGATTTTCACATCAAATGACGTGATTATCAATTTAGGAGTAATAATTGCTGGAATTTTGGTAAATTGGTTGAGTTCGAGCAAACCTGATTTGATTATCGGAACAATCGTTTTTGTTTTGGTAATTCAAGGAGCGTTTCGAATTTTGAAATTAAGTAAGTGAATAAAAAAGCACTACTTACAACAATGGCTATACGTAATGCGGGTTTTCTGCTAAACGAAAGGTTAGTGCATTTTAAGAAGTCCGCCAATACTTTAATTTGGTATTTAAAGTGAATAAAATAAAAACAAAATATAAACTATTGGCTCAGTGCAAATTTGAAACTTTCCGCTTTCAAATCCCGCACTACGCATAGCCGGGTCGTTGGCTGTAATGTAAAACGACATTCCCAAAAACAAAGAAAATGACCCAATCTGAACTTATAACTTTAAATTTTACAGAAATAAGGAGAAGAAGTATAAAACTTTGGAATGGGCTACCTGAGAAATATTATAATTGGAAACCTGACGAAAAAGCTATGAGTGCCTCAGAAATGATAAGACACATTTTGGAGGCTGATTATGGATGGAATATTATTATTAATCAAGGTGATATGAAAAATTATAGAACACCTTGGGAAAACCGACCATTCATTAACGTTACAGACGAACTTGAATTTGCCGAACCTCATAGAAAAGCATTTATAGAAAGTGTTAGGAAATTTTCGGATACGCAATTAAACGAAACCAAAATCATTCATCCAGGGAACGGAGAAAAGAAAATACTTGGAAAATATTTATTGCGCATTGGATATCACGAATCAGTTCACGCAGGACAATTTTTGTCGTATTTAAGAGCAATGAAAATTGATAGACCAAAAATATGGGATTGAAAAAACACTACAGCCAACAACTAGGTTTTCGTTGCGTGCGTAGCACGAATCAATGAAACCGGTGTTGCACGGAACCGACGAGGTCTCTATGGAGATTGAATCAGTATTTTTTGAACGAAACTAGGTGACTGATTAGATTAAAAAAATAAATCGTAAGAGTAGATCCTGTATCAATTCAAAAAACCATTGTTGTTTTAGGTCTTTCCAATGCCTTTTGGAAGGGTTTTTTATTGCATGGGCATAGCTTCGCCAGCCCGATCAAAATCAGGAATTAAAATTGGGTTGTGACAGCAGAAAAGACGGCCTTTGGAGGGCCACGCTTGGGTAGGCGCTGAATGCTTACCATGCTTTCCTTCTGGCAGCAGTGGCAGTATCGTGGGTTATAGGTTTCAAGAATGCGGGGCTCCTTTTCTGGAATCGGAATTTCAAGTTCCCGATGAATAAGCGGAATGATGAGTTGCTTAGCCGAGCTGCCGAGTATTCCAAAGTGGCGGATCCGAACCAGCCCTTTGGGTAAAATATGCATGGAAAACTGAAGGCTCCCCCTTTTTTGGACAACTCTAAAATAGACAAAATCGGTTTTTGATGATGGCTATTGTTACTATTAAAGGTGTTAATTGTGGGTAACTTCGGAGAAGTTATCCACTGTTAACGCCCGTTGCTGTGCAAACTCTACTGGAGAGCAGTTATTCAGGCTTCCATGTGGTCGGTGATGGTTGTAGTCCTCCAACCATTCCCTGGTAATCTCTCTGACCTCTTCGAGTGAAATAAAGGAATAATAATTCAATACTTCTGTTCTGTAGGTTTTGTTGAACCGTTCCACAAAAGCATTTTGCATGGGTTTCCCTGGTTGGATAAATAAGATTTTTACTTGGTTTGTTTCTGCCCAAGTCCTGAGTGGTTCGGCGATGAATTCCGGTCCATTGTCCACTCTGATCTGACTGGGCAGGCCTCTCCATTCTTTCAATTCTTCCAATACCCTGACCACACGGAGTGAGGGCAGGCTGGCACCGATCTCGATATGGAGGGCTTCCCGGTTGAAGTCATCCAAAATGTTGAGCGTTCTGAAGCGCTGACCTGACATCAGGCTATCAGACATAAAATCCATCGACCAGCTGGAATTGACCAATTCCGGCTGAATCAGGGGTTCCTTGACTCTTGCGGGGACTCTTCGCTTTCCTTTTCTGCGCATGCTCAGTTGGAGCAGTTTATAGACCCTATATACGCGTTTGTGATTCCAGGTGATTCCTTCTTTACGCATCCGCTTGTACAACAGCCAGAAGCCATATTGCCCAAAGCGATCTGCATATTCTCGTACTGTATCCACTACTTCTAAATCATTTTTGACCGGCTTGTAATAAAATGCCGATCGGGAGTAGTCAACCAAGTCACAGGCCCTGATGATGGCGACGGGATAGCTGCCTAGTATGTACTCTACCCGCTGTCTTCTATCAGCAGGGCTCAGAACATTTTTCCCAGGACATCCTTGAGAATCTTGTTGTCCAGGGCCAGCTCCGCGTACATCTGCTTGAGTTTCCGGTTTTCTTCCTCCAGCTCTTTGAGCCGTTTGAGTTCCTGGACTTCCATGCCTCCGTATTTCTTTTTCCAAGTGTAAAAAGTACCACGGTGGATTCCCAACTCCCGGCAAAGCTCATTAACATCCCGACCGGATTCATGTTCTTTCACAGCCTTGACGATCTGGCTTTCAGTAAATCTTGACTTCTTCATACAGTTTAAAGTTAAAGACTTTGTCGTCTTTTAAACTGTCCTACTTTTGGGGAAGCTTACAATAGCAAATGCGGGCTGACTGCTTATAAATGAAGATTTTACAACTAAATAAAATTCGGTCTGGCAGACAAAATTTCGGGTTTAAAACCCCGCACTTGCCATAACCAGGGCGGTTATGCACAAGCGTGAAAAACGCTACGACCAAAAAAGAACCAAGCCCACCCACCACCTGATTTTATCCATTTTGAACACAACATCATAGGATTTGAACACTTTTTTATGTGTCAACCTGCTCACTTTTGTACCATAATTTAAACGAATGATTATGAGCAATAAGAAAGTGTGGTTTATCACAGGAACATCAAAAGGATTTGGATTGGCATTGACAAAACTGGCATTGTCTCAAGGTCATCAAGTTATCGCTACATCAAGAAATATCGAAGAGTTAAAAAATTCGATTACAGAAAAGCAAGACAATTTCTTGCCTTTGAAAGTGGATATTACTTCCGACAAAGAAGTTAAAAATGCTGTTCAACAAGGCATTGAAAAATTTGGAAGAATAGATGTAGTGGTCAATAATGCAGGCTATTCATTGGTAGGTAGCATAGAGGAAATAACAGACAAGGAATTTCGTCAAACCGTGAACGTTAACTTGTTCGGAACAGTCAATATTTTGCGAAATGTAATGCCTCATTTACGAAAACAACAGTTGGGACATATCATCAATATTGCTTCCAATGCAGGTTATGTTGGTTTTGCCAATGCCACAAGTTACAACGCTTCAAAATTTGCGGTGGTGGGTATTTCTGAAGCATTGGCACAGGAAGTAAATGACTTTGGTATAAAAGTTACCGTAGTTGCACCAGGACAGTTCAGAACCAGTTTTATGGAAAAAGGTTCTATGCAGTTTGCTAAAAACAGAATTTCAGTTTACGGTTTGGACAAAGCAGAGGAACTTTGGACAAATTACAGCGGACAACAGATAGGTGACCCTGAAAAATTTGTAAAAATACTTGCCGAAATTGTCGAGTTGGAGAATCCACCGTTACGATTGCTATTGGGTATGGACACTTATGACTTGATAAAAGAGCATCGGGAAAAAGAAATGCAAGAGTTTGAAACTTGGAAACATTTGACGCTATCGACCAATTTTGATTGATTTCGTATTTTTATATCAATGAAACGGACAGGAAAAAAACCGCATATTTTTAATTCGATATCCGAATTGCACAGAGCATTGGCTTTGCCAAAACCCAAACACCCATTGGTAAGCGTCATCAATTTTGAAGAAACAAAATGCTTTGATGATGAGAGTCTGCGTAGCGTGTCCTATAATTTCTACTGTATTGCCATCAAAAAGAATTTTGAGGGAAAAATGAAATACGGACAACAGTACTACGATTTTGATGAAGGTGTGATGACATTCTTTTCACCTATGCAGGTAGTAACCACCGACATTGTTGAAGGGTTAAAATTGTCAGGATATTGGTTGGTGGTTCATCCCGATTTCATCAGAAATTATACATTGGGAAAAACAATAAAAAACTACGGCTATTTTTCTTATTCAGTCAATGAAGCCTTACACCTTTCGGAAGATGAAGATAAAGCAATAACCACCATAATGCAGAACATAGAAAATGAATACCGTTCTGTAATAGACCATTTTAGTCAAGATGTTATCGTTTCCCACATAGAATTATTGCTCAATTATTGCAACCGTTTTTACAACAGACAATTCATTACCCGAAGAACGGCAAGCAATGATTTGTTGGTAAAATTGGAATGTCTGTTAACCGATTATTTCAATAGCGAACAAATACAGGAATCGGGACTTCCTACGGTTCAGTATGTTTCAAGTCAATTGAACATTTCGGCAGATTATTTAAGCGATATGCTTCGCAATCTTACAGGACAAAATACGCAACAGCATATCCACAACCATTTAATCGAAAAAGCCAAAGAGAAATTATCTACCACCGAGCTTTCTGTTAGTGAAATTGCTTACGAATTGGGGTTTGAGTATCCGCAATCGTTCAGCAAACTGTTCAAGACCAAAACTAATTTAACGCCTTTAAAATTTAGGCAGTCGATTAATTAGGGCGTGTTAACACAAGTCATTATTAATAATTCAACAATCAGAGCAGAAAATATAAAGCCTTATATGAATTGAAATATCGCAAATAAATATCCTAACGACCGAAGTATAATTAGGAATGCCAGTGCATAACAATGTATTCCATGAATAATCAAAAGTTCATTTTCTAACATTTTTTCTTTGTTTTGGCTGTTTTTGACTTGATTGCCTGTTTTTTTGGACTGATTGGAAGAAGTCAAGAATGGACAAAGCGCTGCCCTGCGAGTGGAATGTCCACTCGCCTTGTTCTTTACTTCTGAAGTATCAGTCCATACCTTGCGATCATCAAATACAAGCCATGCTTCTCCCGATAGTTTCGGGACAGGCTATCAGAGATCCATGCTATTTATGGTCTCAGTTTCCGGTTAGTTTAGTAAGTGCTCCAGCCCCATACTATAATAGAGTTCCTGATTATTGGACTCTCATCCCGATAAATATCGGGATTGAGAGGTCTGGAGCTTATTGATGGGCTTGATCCAATGGTCTTTACCACGGACTAAGTTGAATATCCTACCTGGTAAGGTTCACCCGTTTTTAAGACATGATATATTCTTGACAAGAGTTTTCTTGCTATGATTACTATGGCGCGTTTGCCGGTATGTCTTTGCAATAGTTCCTCGTATCGACTCAGCATCACCGGATCTCGTTGGACGGTGGTCCAGGCACATTCGATCAGTGAGCTTCTCAGTCCCTGATGATGGCGATAAGTCATGTATCCTTTTCGGTCTGATTCACCGCTGGAATGGACCATCGGTTTGAGCCCGATATAACTATTGAAGTGTTTGAAACTCCTGAAGCGATGGATATCCTCAATCTCAGTGAGTAACTGGACTGTTGTTAAGGGGCCTATCCCAGGAATCTGTCTCAGCAGCTTGGAGTTTGCCTTGTATTTTGCCTTTCGCTGCAGCGCACGGACAGAAATGGAGACCTTCAAAAAGTGACGGTAGGTAAATTCAAATTGGTCGAGCAATAAATCCATTACCAGTCTGCTGCTATCCGAAGGGAGCTCTACGATGGCCAGCCAATCCAGAAAGTCCTTTGTCCAATAAGGATTATCGTATTTAGGAGGTATTTCTATCCCGTTTTGAAGTAGTTTGTCCTTGATCCTGTTTTTCACCCGGACCAAGTCTGCCCAGAGTCTCTTTCGGTATCTGAAGAGTTGTCGATCACCTTCTGTTTCCTGAGTTGGAACGTGGATTCCTCGCAGCAGTCCAGCCCGGAGTGTTTTGGCCATTTTCCGACTGTCCACAGGATCAGTCTTCTCACTGGATTCTTTATTGGTCGTGGGAAGATCAGCCGGATTGATTTCCACGCATTCGTAACCAAAAGATTTTAGATCCCGATAGATCCAAAACCCAAACTTACAGGCTTCATAACAGCATATGATATGATATTTTGGAAAAAACTTATCCAAGTAAGACTTCAAGGCTTTGGGATCAGGTGCCTGACTGAAGGTTTTATGATGGCAATTGGCTGTAAATATGCAAACGCTCCACTGGCGCTTGTGCACATCAATACCAATGAATAACTTAGGAGAAACTTCGGTGTCCATGATATATTCTTTTTGGTTCTATCCTTAAAACGAACCAGATTATATCATGGGAACTATAGTGCATAAGGGTTTCAGCGGTTTTCGAGCAGTATCACCCGCTTCAATTTTGGGTGGTAACTTGATAGGTTTGAAGCCCGCAATTCCTTACGACACCATACACTAAACGTTGTGACTCATGCCAAAAACGAGAGTAACATTTACCTCTCAGTATTAAACAAGGGTAAATAATTGTTATTTTTACACCCGATCAACAATCAAATGTAAAATTTACTCTAGTTATGAACTTCTTCGATAAAGCCAAACCATATAATGACTTACCTCTACTTCCACCTAAAGCAGATTTAGAAACGAAAGAAATTCTAACTAAGACTATTACGGCTAGTAGAGCCCTAGCTCAACTAAATGGAGCAATCAGAAACCTTCCTAACCCAAGCCTATTTCTTGACACAATTCATCTACAGGAAGCAAAGGCAAGCTCTGAAATAGAGAACATTATAACAACCAATGACGACTTATATCAAGCTGTTGTTGCTGATAAAAAATTTGACAATTCTGCTACAAAAGAAGTCATTAGCTACAAAGAAGCTATATGGCTTGGTTTTAAGCATCTTGAGAAAAAACCATTCATAACAACTAACCTATGTATTGAACTTGTACAGTGCATAAAACAGAATACTGCTGGAATTAGAACAACTCCTGGTACTACCCTATCCAACACAAAAGGTGAAGTAATCTACACTCCACCTTCAGGTGAACAAGTCATTCGAGAAAAAATGGCTAATCTTGAAACATTCATCAATGAAAATGAATCGTTAGATCCTTTAATAAAAATGGCTATATCTCATTACCAATTTGAGGCAATACACCCTTTTTCAGATGGTAATGGTAGAACTGGCCGTATTCTTCTATTACTTCAATTAAAACTTGAAAAACTTCTTGACATACCGGCTCTATTCTTAAGCGAATACATTATTCACCATAAAGACAACTATTACAAAGGATTAAGGGCCATTACGGAAAAAAACGATTGGTCTAAATTCATACTCTATATGCTTGATATGGTTGAAACCACCTCTATCAAAGGATTAGACAGATTAGAATCAATCATTCAGCTCATGGAAACTACTGGCCAAGAAATAAAAGAAAGGCTTCCAAAGGTATATTCTAAAGACTTAGTCGAAGTCATCTTTAAGCTTCCATACACTAAAAGACAAAACCTAATTGATATTGAACTAGGTACACCAAAAACAGTAGGAAACTATCTTATAGCATTAGAAGAAGAAGGATTTCTTAAATCGGTAAGAGTCGGAAAAGAAAAGTTATATCTGAACCAAAAATTAATGCGCATACTTGAAAAATAGAAAAGCACCGAAGGCACAACAATGGCTAAGCTTCAGGCGGCTTGACGGCAATCCGCTAGGTGTTTGCTTATTTGCTATCTTCGGTCTCGGCCGAATAGAACACGCCAGTAAACTCCGCCCGAAGGCTTAGCCGCAGCGTTGTGTCACATATAAGAAAACAGAATATGAATTAAAGAATAGAAATTATGTGAGGAATTTGGCTTTCAAAAAAAGAAAAACAGAAACGTTGCTAATCGCATCTTTATTGCTGATCGGATCAGGAATGGCTTTGCTAATGTGAATTTATGAAAATTAAGAAACGTAAATTATTTAGACTAATTTGGTTTAGCCTTGTTGCGATATTTTTCATTTGGCAATGGACAACCTATCAATCTCGGGATTTACCAGAAAACACGTTTAAAAGCGATAGTACAGTTTCGGTCAAAACAACTGGTGATGTAATTACATTTTTGTCAAAAAGTTCAAACTATCAAAACGAAATTATTTTCTTCCAAGGTGGATTGACAGACCCAAAAGCTTACGCACCTCTTTGTCGAATGATTGCTGAAAATGGATTTACCTGTCATCTCATCAAAATGGATTGGAGAGTGCCTCAATGGGATTATAAAAAAATTGAGACTATGTTCGACCTGAAAAACGGAAAGTACATAATTGGCGGACATTCACAAGGAGCGAAAATGGCATCCCAATTCGTGTATGAAAATCCGGGTTTAATGAAAGGACTTTTCTTATTAGGAACTTCTCACCCGAGAGATTTTGATTTATCGACCAGAATTTTGCCGACTATCAAACTTTATGGAGAATTAGACGGATTGGCAAGCGTTTCAGAAGTAATGGAAAATAGAGACAAGCTTCCAAAAAATACTGACTTGGTTGAAATAAAGGGTGGAAATCATTCTCAGTTTGGGTATTTAGGAAAACTATTAACAGACAATACTTCCGAAATTGATTTAGCTGAACAACAGCGTTTAACATTTGAGAAATTGATTAATTTTTTCCATAAAACAGAGAATGAAAAATAAATACGTTGCACAACAACTAGGTTTTCGTCGCGTGCGTAGCACGAACGATAAACCGATGCTGCCCAGCCTGTCGCGATAGCGAAGCGTATCGGGAGAATCGATGAGGTTCTTATGGGGATTGAGTCAGGATTTTATGAACGAAACGAGGTGTCCTAATGGTTTAAAAAGTAATACCTGTCAGAAGATTCGGTATTTTTTCAAAAAGAGTTTTAATGTTCTAGCCTTTCTAATACCTTTTGGAGGGACTATGGGAAATCATGATCGGGCTCACCACAAAACGATTGGATAATTCTTGAAGCGTTTCCCGCTCATTAATGGCTTCAATGGCAACCGCTGACTTAAACTGTGATGTGAATTTTCTTCCTTTTTGTCTTATACCAATGCTCAATTTAATCTGTTGTTTTTAATTGAGCCAGTGGTCTGGTTTTAGGGGAGTGTTACAATAAGGACTCTAAAGTGTTCGTTTTGGATGCTTTTGAGCTTTTACAATTACTTCAATAAAAAGTATTTCCGTAATTTTCTCAGGCCTTGGAACTGGCCAGAAAATTCCAGTTTTAGCATTATGAACGCTCTTTGAGAATGTGAGCAAACATATTTTATTCTTATAAGAAAGTCTTTTTTTAACTTACTCAGTGCTTTCTCTGATGATCAATTGAGGCTTAATAGTTTTGTTGTAGAATTTGAGAGTTCTTTCTTCTGCGTTAATTTCTTCAAGAATTAAGTCTGCGGCCATATGTCCCATCTCAAATGAAGGTTGAGCCATGGTTGTCAGGGAAGGAGAGACGAATTTACTGAGGTCATCATTCCCGAAACCGGCGATAGCAAGTTCTTTGGGTACGTTGACTCCTAACTTTTTACAAGCTTGTAATACTCCAATTGCAAGTATATCGGCAAAACAAAAAATTGCATCTGGACGAACCCCGTTTTCCCAAAGTGTAAGTATTGCCTTTTCTGCTGCGGAATAGGAGAATTCGTCAATTTCTAAGACCAAGTTAGGGTCAATGTTTAAACCTCCTTCTCTAAGAGCCTCTTTATATCCAGCTAGTCTATCTTCGCATACTCCTAGAGAAATAGGGCCGCTAAGGTAGGCTATTTTCTTCTTGCCTTTGTTTATCAAATGTGCTACTATTTCCTTCGCACCATTTCGGTCATCAGTGATGACTTTTGAAGTGTTGATTTCTGTGCAGACTCTTTCGAATAAAAGTACTGGAATGCCCCTGTCTATAATACTTTGAATGTGGTCATAAGTCTTAGTCTCTTGTGAAAGTGCCAAAAGAATCCCATCTACTCTACTGTTTGCAAGTGTTTCGACTATTTCTATTTCTTTTTGGAAAGACTCAGCAGATTGAAAAATCATGACTTTATAACCGTGTTCGTAGGCTGAATTTTCGATTCCTGATATCGAATTGGACCAAAACTGACGGTTGATAGTTGGGACTACAACTCCCAGTATTTTGGTCTTTTTACTGCTTAAACTGCTCGCTAGTAGATTGGGGTGATAATCCATCTCCTTAGCCATCTTCATAACGGCTAGCTTAGTCTCCCTTTTGATGTCAGTGGAACCCCGTAGTGCTCTTGAAACTGTTGCTATAGAAATATCAAGTCTTTCAGCAATGTCCTTAATGGTTGTTACTTTTTTACTCATGGATTACTTATGGGTGCTGTTAATCTTTTCCAATATAAGTAAACAAGTTAGTAGGTCAATTTTTCATCTACTCCTATAATCCTACAAGTAACTCTATTTCGAGGGAACTTGAATTGTGAATTTGGTAATTCTCCTGCCATTTTATTGAAAAGAAGGAAATTGTAAACGATATCGATAGCGTTTACGGTATAAAGTTTTGATTTTGGTTTTATTGACAGTGTTTTATATCGGTGATATTGAATAATTTGGGTCAAATTTTACAATAGACCCATGTTTAAAAGAATTCTTGCTTTTGCGCTTTTCTGCCAGTTTTTTTTACCTTCTGCGCTTGCACAATCCGTGCTGATCGAAGCAGAAAGTTTCGATGATCTAGGAGGGTGGGTGGTAGACCCTCAATTTGTTGAGCAGATGGGATCTCCATACTTAATGGCTCATGGAATGGGAACTCCAGTATCCAATGCCAAAACCAAATTCAACCTAAAAGAATCAGCGGAATATCATATTTGGGTAAGGTCTAAGAATTGGGCTCCAGGCGATTGGGATGCTCCAGGTAGATTCCATGTTGCTGTGAATGGACAAAAGCTTCCCGAAACACTGGGTGTAAGTCCCGGATGGTCCTGGGAATATGCTGGTAAAATGGAGTTGAAATCTGGGGAAACGACGATAGATTTAATAGATCTAACTGGCTTCAACGGCAGATGTGATGCTATCTATTTTACCACTGAAAAAAATGCTCCTCCCCGGGATTCTTCAGGGTTAGCGAAATGGCGCTCTAAAGAATTGAATGAGGCATCAATACCCGAAGAAATCTTAACATTTGATTTAGTAGTAGTAGGGGGTGGTATTGCAGGTTGTGCAAGTGCTATTGCTGCAGCAGAGCAAGGTTTGAAAGTGGCTTTAATTCACGATCGTCCAGTATTGGGAGGAAATGCAAGTAGTGAAATAAGAGTTCATACACTTGGGATTTATGGCCACTTTGAAAGAATATTAAAAATGTTGGATACTGAGCATTATCCAAATGGTTCTCCAGAAGCTTTAAAAGATGAGGAAAAGAGACATATGAATGTTGAGAAATATGCCAATATTCATTTGTATACCAACTGGAGAGCTTACGATGCCAACACTGAAGGCAATAAAATTACGTCTGTGGATGCAAGGCATACTGCGGAAGGTAAAAGGATACGATTTGTGGCTCCAAGATATGTAGATTCTACTGGAGATGGATGGATAGGGTATTGGGCAGGAGCAGACTTTATGTACGGAAGAGAATCAGTGGATACTTATGGGGAAGCTTTTGAAGAATGGGGGGAACTTTGGTCTCCTGAGGAAGCAGATGATTTTGTGATGGGTTCGTCTGTTCTCTGGCGAACGGTAAATACTGATCAAGAAACCGATTTTCCTGATGTGCCATGGGCTATGGAAGTAGCTCAGAAGCATGAGGCAACAGAAGGAACATGGAAATGGGAGCTCTCACGTCTGGATCTTCATCAGATAGATGATGCAGAAGAAATAAGGGATCATATGCTGAAAGCTATTTACGGATCCTTCGCCAATGCGAAAAAGCAACCAAATAATGAAAAGTTGACATTTGAATGGATTTCATATTTGGTAGGTAAAAGGGAATCTAGAAGATTAGAAGGGGATTACATTTTTACATTTAATGATGTAACAGAGCAAAGGAAATTTGAAGATTCAGTGGTTATGGAAACCCGCGAAGTGGATGTTCACTATCAGCAGAATTTGAGGGATGAAAATAAGCCTGACTTCCTCTCCGAGGCCATTTTTTACAAAACTCCAAAATACTACATCCCTTATAGAGCTTTATATTCGAAAAACATCGAAAATTTATTTATGGCCGGGAGGAACTTTAGTTGCTCTCATATCGGGCTGGGAGGACCAAGAGTGATGAGGACGACTGGTCAAATGGGAGCTGCTGTGGGTCTTGCAGCTGTAATCTGTGATAAATATGGGGTCAATCCACGAGAAGTCTACACGGAACATTTGAAAGAATATATGGAATTGATAGAGACTCAAAAAAGTTATAGGGCTATCGCTCCGAAAATGTGAACTATCTAACATCATTCTATATATTTCTATTTAGCCTTTTTCCAGTATTTGAGGAGGAGAGTATAAAACCTTTATTCTTTGATCTTATTCTTCCTGAGGAACCTTTGTTAAGAAAATCAGTGGTTGGGGAAGTAATGGAGGAAGGGTTTATTGAGCCAATCTCATTACAGTTGGTGCAGGGTGCGGAGAAACCGATTTTCTATGAGTCAACCATTCGTACTGCGGTATGTGATGATGAGATTTGCGAGATCTTGTATGTCAAATTGTATTGGGATCTTGTCGGGGAGTATGTGGGGTATGATACCCTTCCAGGTCACCAGCTTACAAAATTTGATCATGAGCCATTCACTACCCAGGACTATCATAAACTTCATGAATTGTTGAAAAATGACGGTTCAATTTTAAAGTTCAAGGTAAAGGATGAGTTGATTGATAAGGAAAAATTGAAGGCTTCGGATGTAGTAGACGGCACAACTGGAGCTACAGCCTTAGAAATCAAGGAGGAGGTGGTAGAGGGTGCTTTGTATTCATCATACACATTATGGCATCTGGCTTACAGCGGAACGATCCAAAATATGCTGACTAATCATACCGTGCAATTTGTAGACAATGAGTTAAAATACTATTTATTGAACTCTAATAGAGCAGGGTACCGACTGTTTGCATTTCAAAATTTCAGAGAGGGTGATTTTAAATTGTATGAGAACTTTTGGTTGAAGTCACTTCGTGAAGATATTCCAATGACAAGAAAATTCATCTTGGCAAATTTACCCGATCCCCTTTGGAGTACGGTCAGTGTTCAAGATAAAGTCTGTGGATTGTTTCAATTTTTTGATGTGAATACAAAGACGTATTTATTAAAGAAGATGGAAGCTCTAAATGAGATTTCTGCTGTTTCATTAGAATATATTTCAGTTGCTATAATGGATATGAATAAAAATCAAGTAAAACAGTTTTTAGAATTAGCAAAGAGGAATGAGGTTACTGATGAAGCGTTGAGAAATATTTCTAATGCAAGAAGTAATGATGGATTTAAATATGGTTATATCATTGATGAGTATGATTTGATAAATTAATGATAAAATTGGTTTTAATATGATTGCAAAGAATGTTGTATATTTTATTTTTGTATTTACAATAATTGGGTTGTTTTCAGCGAATGTATATGCTCAGAAAAATGGAGATGTTTTCATGGAAATACCTGAATTTAAGTTGACCGGTTCAAATGGTGAAGTTATCACAAATAAGGATATAAGGGGTAAGGTAGTAGTACTTGATTTTTGGGCAACATGGTGTGCTCCTTGCATAAAATCGTTTCCGGCTTTGATGGAAGTTGATGAAAGTTTTAGTAAAAATGAGGATGTTAAATTTTTATATGTCAATACGTTAGAGTCTTCGAGTAGAGATTCAGTGTATATTCTAAATTTTCTAAAGAATAAGGGGATTGACACCACTGTTTATTTTGATACGACTTCTTCACTTAGTGATAAGTTAGGAGTGAAAACGCTTCCGTATAAACTAATTTTAAATAAGTCAGGAGAAATCATGTTCAAGGATTTGGGTTTCTATGGGGAACCTGAGGATTTGATTAGAGATTTGACTGAGAAAATTAATAGCCTTTTGAACGAGTAAGAATTGATTTTTTGTAACCGATTTTTATTTCTATTTTCTGTTTTGTTATTTAGTTCTTTTGCTCTACTTCATTGCTCGTTGTTTCTGAAATAATCTGATTATATATTTTTAATTTATTGGCATTAATTTTATGAAATTTAAAAATGTAAACGTTATCGTTATCGTTGTCGGTGTAAATTTTTAAAGTTATTTATATGTGGTTTATTATATGGTTTATTTAATGTTAAATTGACATGAAATTATTGATTATAGATAATTGTAATTATGCCCATGTTTTTTAACAAAATAACCGAGAAGTATGAAGAGAAAATTACGTTCGATGCTTGTAGTGCTGGTTGTGCTTACATGTCATTATTCATTTTCCGATGCAATTGCGTCTACCGATTACCCTCATACGAGTGAAGCAATCGTAGAAAAAGAAATTACAGGGAAGGTAACAGATTCTAGTGGTGAGGCATTACCTGGTGCCAGTATACTAGTAAAAGGTACGACCATCGGAGTTATCTCCGATATGGATGGGAAGTTTCAGTTGACCATACCTGATGAAATATCAGGGCCAGTCTTGGTGGTTTCTTTCATTGGTTTTGATAATCAGGAGATTGTAGTAGGTAATCAAACTGAGATAAATATTCAAATGAGTGAAAACTTGTCTGCTCTCGACGAAGTCGTCGTCGTTGGCTACGGGACTCAGAAAAAAAGTGATCTTACTGGAGCGGTTTCTACTATTTCAGGAAGAGATTTAGCGGAGCGTAAAACCTCTCAAGTTTCCCAAGCGCTACAAGGGACTGTTCCTGGCGTCATGGTGACAAGAAACAATAATGCTCCTGGGGCTTCGGCGAGTATTCGGATCCGTGGAATTACCACTATTGGAGACAGTAATCCTTTGATTATCATGGATGGAGTACCTATCAGTAGCTTGGATAACATCAATTCCAATGACATCGAAAGCATATCTGTACTAAAGGATGCTGCCTCGGCATCTATTTACGGCGCAAGAGCTGCTGCAGGTGTTATTGTGGTTACTACTAAGCGTGCTAAAAAGGGTGAGTTGAGTCTAAACTACAATTTCGAGTATGGCATGGAAGTGCCAACTACCTTGCCTGAATATGTGGATGTGCAGCGGTACATGGAGATAGCCAACGAACTGCGGTGGAATGATAATGGTAATAATGAAAACGAGTATCCCCAATATCCTCAAGATCTAGTAGAGAATTATTTGGATTTAAATGCTCAAAATCCTGATTTATACCCAATTACGGATTGGGTGGGTTTGGTGTTGAAAAAAAGCGCCCCCAGACAGAGACATGCCATTGATATTTCCGGAGGTGGGGATGCGATTCGGACTAAAGCATCCATAGTCTATGACAAGTTTGATGGGTTGTATATGGGACAAGATTTTGAAAGGATAACTACGCGCATCAATACCGATGGGAACATCACCAAAAGGTTGAGTGTGACAATGGATATGTTTTTCAGACGGGAAGTAAACAACCGACCAAGTATAGATCCTATTTATAGCACATTTATTTCAGCTCCCATTTATGCCGCAGAATGGTCGGATGGACGAGTGGCTGAAGGAAAGACTGGACACAATGTCTATGGTCAAATTAAATATGGAGGATACAGGACTAGCTGGGCAAATCAGCTTGGAGGTAGAATGGCTGTTAACTATGAAGTCTTAGATGGTCTCAAGCTCTCCGCTGTATTGTCCCCCAATTTTAACTTCAATAAAGGGAAGAATTTCCAAAAGAGAATTCCATACTATGCCTATGATGACCCTACTGTCTATATGGGAACACTTCAGTGGGCAAACGCAACAAGCCTTTCTGAATCCAGAAACGATAACCATCAGGTCACCACTCAGTTTTTGGCTACTTACGATAAAAAGTTCGGAGATCACTCTGTGAATTTTTTGGTTGGAAATGAAAATTACAGTGCTTTTTACGAAAGTCTTGGGGCTTCCAGAGATCAGTATTTGTTGGACAATTTCCCTTATTTGGATTTGGGACCTTTGGAGTTTAGAGGCAACAGCGGTAGTGCTTATGAAAATGCCTATAACTCATTTTTTGGAAGAGTAACTTATAATTATGCCGAGAAATATTTTGTTCAGGCAAATCTTCGATACGATGGTTCTTCAAGATTTGCTCCGGAATATAGATGGGGCTCTTTTCCATCATTTTCACTAGGATGGGTACTAACTGAAGAAGGCTTTTTGAAGGGAAATGAAGTGATTTCATTCTTGAAGCTTCGTGGGTCTTATGGTACGTTGGGAAATGAAAGAATCGGCAACTATCCTTATCAGTCTTCCATTGGATTCGCTAATGTTCTGTTCCATCAGGGTTCAAATGTCGTCTCATCTCAATCTGCTGCTCAATGGCAATATGCGATCGAAGATATCAGTTGGGAAAAAACAGCCTCTTACAATATTGGGGTGGATGCCAATTTCTTCAATTACCGCTTGATGCTTTCCGGTGAATATTTCAAAAAGACGACTAGCGATATGCTGCTTCCGCTTGAAATCCCGGATTATATAGGATTCGACAATCCAGATCAGAATACCGGAAAGATGTATACCAATGGATGGGAATTTGAATTGAGCTGGGCGGATGATATCGGAGAATTAGGGTATTCAGTTGGGTTTAACTTGTCTGATTTCAAATCAAAAATGGGAGACCTTGGAGGCATTCAGTTCTTGGGGAGCCAAGTAAGAATGGAAGGAAGTGAATTCGACGAGTGGTATGGTTATGTGTCGGATGGATTGTTTCAGACTCAGGAAGAAGTGGATAATTCACCAGTTTTGAATTCTTCTGTAAAGCCGGGCGATGTAAAATACAAGGATATCAGTGGACCGAATGGGGAACCTGACGGTAAAATATCACCTGAGTATGACCGCGTCCTCCTAGGGGGGAGTATGCCTAGGTATCTGTATGGGGGGAATATTCGCTTAAACTACAAGAACTTTGATTTTGGATTGATGATCCAGGGTGTAGGCAAACAGAATTACAGAATGGGAGGCCTGATGGTTCAGCCACTTCCTGAAAACTGGGGGCATGTTCCTAAAATCATTGACGGTAACTACTGGAGTACTTACAATACCGCCGAAGAAAACAGAAACGTCAGGTATCCAAGACTTTCAAGAACGAGCGATGCCAACAATATGGCTATGTCCGATTACTGGATGATAGACGGAGGGTATTTCCGGTTGAAAAACATCTCCTTGGGCTATACAATACCTCCAGCAGCATTACAAAATATCGGTATCCGGAGTATCAGAGTTTACGGAAACGCTTCTGATATTTTTACCATCAATAGTTATCCAAAAGGGTGGGACCCCGAGGTGGCATTATCAGGATATCCGATCACTTCATCTTTTGTGCTAGGAGCTAATATTCAATTCTAAAGGATAGAAAAATGAAAACTGTAAAATACATATATATACTCGCTTTTGTTGGACTGGTATCTTGTGCGGACCTTGATCTCAACCCGCTTTCTCAGGGATCAAGTGAATCTTGGTATTCCAATGAAACAGAAATAGACATGTCCGTCAATGACCTGTTCAGGGATGTGTTCTGGCCGGATCTGAGCGATAGTTGGACAGACGATTATACCAATCGGGAAGCGCTTACTCCCATTACCAATGCCACTATCAATGGGGAGTGGGGAACGATAAATTCGCTTTGGGCAAATACCTACAAGGTCATTGCAAGGTGCAACACTATTTTGTTGAACCTGGACAAAGTAGAAGGGAAAGTTCCACAGGCTACTATTGATGACTTTCAGGGGAACGCACTTTTTGTCAGGGCACAGAAATATGCTGAGATGACTTTCTTGTTCGGGGATGTAATCTACTCAGAAGACATCTTGTCTCTCGATGATGCTTTTTCACTTTCAAGGACTGATAAGAACACCATCAAGGAAGCGGTTTATAGGGATTTTGATCTCGCAGCTCAGTTGCTTCCTGAATCTTACGGTTCTTCGGAAAACAAGAGGGGCACAAAGGGAGCTGCCTTGGCGATGAAAGCCCGCTATGCCATGGAAATGGGAGATTGGGATGTAGCAAGAGCTGCAGCAAAAGCTTGTATGGATCTGGGTGTATATTCCTTACATTCTGATTTTGATAATCTTTTCTTGACTCAGACCAGAAATCCTGAAGAAGTGATTTTTGCTATTCCGAGATCAAGGGCCTTGAATGCTACCTGGTATGTACGTGATTTTTTGCCTAGAAACGCAGGTGGATGGGGAGGAGCTCAAGCCCCTTCATGGGACCTATTTAGTGCATTCCTTTGCACCGATGGTTTGCCTATAGATGAATCCCCACTCTATGATCCTCATAATCCTTTTGAAAATAGGGATCCGAGATGCAGTTCCACTATTGTAGAATTTCAATCCACTCATTTGAATTTTACCTATGAGCCTCACCCTGACTCTGTCACCGTGATGAACTTTAATACGGGAAGCAGACAAGCCAATAATGACACTCGATCTGTTGCGCCCTTTGCATCCTTCAATGGGTTGCTTCTTCAGAAGGGAGTAGATGAGGATTGGCTTCCCAATTTTAATGCTGAAAATGATAGAATATTGATGCGCTATGCCGATGTGTTGCTGATGTATGCAGAGGCCAGTATCGAATCTGGACAAATAGATCAGACTGTGTTGGATGCTATTAATATGGTAAGGGCTAGAGCATATAAAGTGGACTATTCGGATACTTCCTCTTACCCTGCAGTTATATCCATGAACCAAGCTGAGTTAAGAGAAGTGATTCGCTTTGAGCGAAGAATGGAGTTTGCATTTGAAGGAAACAGATACCGGGATATCATTCGCTGGGGAATAGCTGAAAAAGCTTTAAATCAAAGTATTTATGGTTTATTGGATCCTGTTGACTTAAAGGAAAAAGTAGTTGATCAGGGCTTGTGGTTTTTCCCCATGACACCTGAAGTCGATGAAAATGGAATTGCTGACCTTTCTCCTATGTACGAAGCCGGCTTGGTCAAGAGACTCGCAATTCGGTCATTTGACGGGTCAAAACAGTATTTATGGCCAATTCCTACGAAGGAGATTTTGATCAACGACAACTTGAATCAAAATCCTGGTTATTGATAAATTAAAGAAAGCTCCTTCCATTCATGAGTTGAAATGCGAAGGAGCATTTTTCCCGCTATTAAGTCAGATTCCATACTAATACCTTCAATCAGTCTATGAAACAACTTAAACTTCTATTCTGCATTAGCCTAATTTTGCTGATACAGTCCTGCGGGATTCCTGATGAAACGACTCAAACCCTATCGAAATATCGATCAATCAGTGGAATCTATCCTCATTTGGCATTTTATAATGAAGAAGGAGAATGTGGGACAGGAGCGGTAGTTCCATGGGCTGATAAGTTATGGGTAGTCACCTATGGTCCTCATTTTCCATTTGGGTCATCGGATAAACTTTATGAAATAAATTCTGACTTAGATGAGGTGGTAAGAGGAGAAAGTATTGGTGGAACTCCTGCAAATAGAATGATTCACAGAGAAAGTGATCAGCTATTCATTGGTCCCTATGTCATAGATAAAGATCGTCACGTCACTGCCATTCCTTATGAGAAGATGCCCGGTAGACATACCGGAAATGCGCGTCACCTTACCGACCCGGAGAATAAAATCTATTATGGGACGATGGAGGAAGGATTTTACGAAGTTGACGTTCACACTTTGGAAATCAACCAATTATATGTAGATGGAAATGTAGTTAGGAAAGAAGGAAATGCTGCCCAGTTTAGTCCTTTATTGGTTGGTGCTCATGGCAAGGGACTTTATTCGGGGCAAGGGGTCCTGGTGTATTCCAATAATGGTGAGGATGTCCCAGAAGCCTTGAAACAGTTTGATATAGAAGCCGGAGTACTTGCAGAGTGGGATGGGGTAACTTGGAAAGTTGTCCGGCGGAATCAATTTGTGGAAGTTACTGGTCCGGGAGGAATCTACGGAAATTCAGATCCTGAAGAAGATCCTATTTGGGCTACAGGATGGGATCATCGATCGATCATTTTAGCCACTAGAGATCAAGGGAGTTGGAGTTTTTATAGGTTGCCCAAGGCCAGTCACAGCTATGACGGGGCACATGGATGGAATACAGAATGGCCTCGGATTAGAAATGTCGGAACGGAGGAAGAAGCAGACTATCTGATGACGATGCATGGCATGTTTTGGGATTTTCCCGGGAGTTTTTCTTCACACAATACTGCGGGAATACGCCCTCGATCTGCCTACTTAAAAGTAATCGGGGATTTTACCAGGTGGAATGATCAATTGGTCTTCGGCTGCGATGATT
This sequence comes from Algoriphagus vanfongensis DSM 17529, assembly GCF_000429465.1. GTDB lineage: Bacteria > Bacteroidota > Bacteroidia > Cytophagales > Cyclobacteriaceae > Algoriphagus > Algoriphagus vanfongensis. Next base: position 25,916 of record NZ_AUBX01000002.1, read on the forward strand.
CAGCCCAGCGTGAATTTCTGAATAAGAGAAAAGCTAAAGGAGGAATTGAAGGGCCAGGACAGTCCAATTCCAATCTCTGGTTTACCTCATTGGAAAAGCCGGATCAATTGGGTCCATCTACGGCTGAAGGAGCGTTGTACATATCGGAGGAAATCAAAAAAGATACTCCATCAGATCCGTTCTTATTTGCTGGATGGAGTCAAAGGATGGCATGGGTTCAAAATGAAGGAAGGATACCAACTTCCTTTGAATTTGAAGTAGATAAGAATGGGGATGGCAACTGGGAATCATTAAAAGAAATCACTCTAGCATCGGGAGAGTCGCAAGCTGTTGAATTCAGTAACTCTCAAGTCGGTGAATGGATAAGAGTGACGTCCAATGAAACTACCACGGGAACCATCCACTTTACCTATACAGACCAAAGTAGGTACACGGGTCTCGATGAGAGGGTTTTTGAAGGGCTGGCGAATCTGAATTCAGACGAATATACCGGAGGCCTGTTATATGGTTTGGGAAAAAACCGGAGGGCGCTGGGTGTGCTATCTGGCAATTTTTCAAAGGGTCAGTTTGAGGAAGAGGGATATTATGAGCTTGATTCAGCCATGCACTTGACCAAGAAGGATGATCCGGAAACAGCAAATTTTATCAGAGAGAAATTTGAAATTCCCAAGTCTGTAGTTTCAGTGGAGGAGTCTTCTGTATTAGTAATAGATGATTCTGGTAGAAGGTGGAGATTGCCATTGGGTAGTGGAGCATTTGATTCTCTTGCCACTAATGGTACCATGAGGGTTGCGCGGGAAGTTGCTACTGAGAGAGATCTTTTTAATGTCCACGGGACCTTTTATGAATTACCTGCGGAAAATGCTGATGGGTTTGCCAAAATCCGTCCTATTGCTTCTCACAATTTCAAAATTCACGATTATGCGTCTTATAGAGGTCTGCTGGTGCTGTCAGGTCTAGAGAAAACTGTGTCTGCTGGAGAACACGTCATAAAGTCAGAGGATGGAAAGGCGGCCGTTTGGGCAGGTACAATAGATGACTTATGGAAGTTGGGGAAACCTGTAGGACAGGGAGGGCCATGGAAAGAAAGCGCTGTTCAGCGTGATGTCCCTTCAGATCCTTATCTCATCGGGTTTTATGACAACAAATCATTGGAGATCTCCCATGATTCCAACAAGGCAGTCACCTTTTACCTGGAGGTGGAACCTATTGGACATGGTCCATGGATGGGATATAAAGAAATTACAGTTCCAGCAGGGGAGACGGTCCACTTTACGTTTCCTGAGTCTTTTCAATCTCGATGGGTTAGATTTAAATCATCAGACGCCTGTACTGCAACCACCTGGCTGACTTACAATTGATCAAATTTCAAACCAACCTTTCTTAGCAGGAACTACGGTTTCTACCATTCATTCATGGGATACCTGGACTATACTACCATCATTCTTTTCACCCTGATCATCATGATCGTCGGTCTCTCCTTTGGTAAACAGGGAGGGGATATGAAATCCTTTTTTGCGGCCGGAGGTGCTGTGCCCTGGGGGATCAATGGACTGTCCTTATTTATGAGTTTCTTCTCCGCGGGGACATTCGTAGTGTGGGGGTCTATTGCGTACCAGTATGGACTTGTGGCCATTACAATACAAATGGCCATGTGTCTCAGTGGATTTCTGATCGGCTATTTTATCGCACCAAAATGGAGGGGCACCAACGCATTGACTGTGGCAGAATACCTGACCAGACGCTTTGGGGAAAGAGTCCAGAAGTACTATACCTACATCTTTTTGTTTCTGTCTTTGGGATATACCGGGTCTTTTCTGTACCCCGTAGCCAAAATCGTAAATGTCTCCACGGGTTTTGATATCTACTATTCCATTCTTCTTCTGGGGGGAATAATCATGGTTTATACAGCTGTTGGGGGATTATGGGCCGTAGTGGTGACCGATGTGTTACAGTTTGTGATTCTTACTGCTGCGGTTTTGATTGTATTGCCCCTTTCAATTGAGCAAGTCGGGGGCATAGGTAATTTTGTAGAATCAGCTCCCGAAACATTTTTTAATGTGTTCAATGGGGAATATACCCCGCTTTTTATTGTGGCATTTTGTGCTTACAACCTAGTGTTTATCGGAGGGAACTGGGCATACGTTCAGCGATACACAAGTACCAAGGATAAAAAATCAGCCAGTAAAGTAGTCTATCTTTTTGGAGTGTTGTATCTGATTAGTCCTATTATCTGGATGCTTCCTCCGATGATATATCAGGTGCTAAACCCGGCCTTGGATGGCCTGCAGGCTGAGGGAGCTTATTTAATGATCTGTAAAGAGGTTTTGCCTGTAGGGATGCTGGGGTTGATGATCGGAGGGATGATCTTTGCCACGGCAAGTTCGGTAAATACCTCGTTGAATCTTGCTGCCGCTGTTCTGACGAACGATGTCTATAAGCCATTGAAACCTTCGGCAACGGATAAGGATCTTATGTTTTTTGCACGAATGGCGACTCTGATATTTGGAGTACTCACAATCGGCGTAGCATTTCTGGTTCCCTTGGCAGGGGGGATTGTGGAGGTGGTTTTGAGTATCGGTGCTGTCACAGGAGGAGCTTTGTATGGACCAGCGATATGGGCCTTATTTTCTAAGAAGCAAACAGGCAGATCAATTTTGGGAGTTACTCTTGTCAGTCTTTCAGTCAACCTGTTTTTTAAATTTCTTTCTCCACTACTTTTTGACTTTTCCCTAAGCAGAAGCGAAGAGATGATTGTAGGAGTGGGTTTGCCTTTCCTGCTTTTGCTGGGATACGAAATTATTGGAGAAAAACGCTCTAATGAGAACACTTACTCTGGAGTCCGAACCAATTCTGAAAATGATAGTGCCAAAGTAGGTCAGATACAGAATTTGTATGGGATAAAAATCCTTTCATTGGCTATGGTCACAATTGGTGTGTTGTTTTTGATTTTGATGCTTTGGGCGGCGCAAGCGGCCATTTACTTGCTGATACTGGGATTGGCAATTGCCATATTGGGGGGATTCCTCTATCGGTACGCCACGAATACTTCTAAACTTTTGAAGAGAACTTATTGATAAATGCAAACTATGATACTAGAAGGTTTTACTACTGAAAAGCGAAAATCTCATCAAATAACTATCAATTCAGATTTAGTGATTGTAGGGGGCGGTATGGCTGGAACTTGTGCAGCTATTACAGCCGCCAGGGAAGGTTTGTCTGTGTGCTTGGTTCAGGATAGACCACTTTTGGGAGGAAATGCATCTTCAGAAATCCGTCTTTGGATTTTGGGTGCCACTTCACATATGGGAAATAACAATCGCTGGGCGCGGGAAGGTGGTGTGATTGATGAATTATTAGTTGAGAACCTCTATAGAAACCCAGAGGGTAATCCTATAATACTTGATACCATCTTGATGGAAAAAGTGAGTTTGGAGAAAAATATCAAGTTACTGTTAAATACCAGTGTATATGATTTAGAGAAAAAAGGTGCAAATCAGATTGCGCATGTTAAAGCTTTCTGCAGTCAAAATTCCACTGAATATGAGTTGTCTTCCCCGTTGTTTATGGATGCGTCCGGAGATGGTATATTAGGTTTTTTGGGGGGTGCTGCTTTTCGAATGGGGGCAGAGTGTAAGGAGGAATTTGATGAGCAGTTTGCACCGGATGAGAAATACGGAGAGCTATTGGGACATTCTTTGTATTTCTATAGTAAAGACATAGGGAGGCCCGTTCGGTTTATTCCCCCTGCATATGCCAATAAAGATATTTCCCAGCTCCCCCGATTTAAAACATTTAATCTACGAGAGGATGGTTGTAGACTATGGTGGGTAGAGTATGGAGGTCGTACAGATACTATTTTAAACAGTGAAGATATAAAATGGGAGCTTTGGAGGATAATCTATGGGATATGGGATCATGTGAAAAATTCCGGCGAATATTCCAATGTAGAAAACCTAACGCTGGAGTGGGTAGGAACCATACCAGGCAAACGGGAAAGTCGGCGGTTTGAGGGAGAGTACATGATGCATCAGAAAGATGTGGTAGAGCAGCGCGAGCATTTCGATGCTGTTTCGTTTGGGGGATGGGCACTTGATCTGCATCCTGCAGATGGAGTATATAGCGATAGACCGGGTTGTACCCAGTGGCACTCAAAAGGGGTATATCAGATCCCTTATCGCACGATGTATAGCCGGAACATACAAAATCTATTTTTGGGCGGTCGTCTGTTAAGTGCCAGTCACGTAGCCTTTGGATCTACACGAGTGATGGCTACCTGTGCCCACAATGGGCAGGCTATTGCAATGGCGGCAAAACTTTGCAAAGAGAGAGGATTATTGCCTGCAGACTTGACAGATCAAAAGTGTATGAAAGAACTGCAAGCTTTGTTGGTCCAAAACGGACAGTATATTCCTAAGCATCCATTCGATGTGAAAAGCAACTTAGTCGGAGATGCGGAAATTAAAGTTTCCAGCGAGTTTGAACTTTTGGAACTCCCATTTGACGGTCCTTGGAAGAGTCTGGAATTTTCCATGGCACAGCTTTTACCTGTTAGGAAAGGGGAAGGGGTTTCTGCTCAAGTTATGATTCGGGCAAAGGTGGATTGCTTGCTGAAATTGGAACTCAGAAACAGTCAAAAATCAGGAAATTTCACCTTGGACAACCTGTTGGAAACTTTAGAATTGCCAATTAAAAAAGGAGATCACAGGTATGATATCGACTTCGATTTTGAAAGTAGTTCTCAACAGTATGTTGCCTTGTGCATGCTTCAAAACGATAGAATTGAAGTAAAATGTTCGGATTTCAGAGTTACCGGTATTGTGTCCATTTTTAATAAATTCAATAAATCTGTAGCAACCAGTAGTATACAGTCACCCCCTTCCGGAATCGGGATTGATGAATTTGAATTTTGGGTTCCTGAGAGAAGACCTGAGGGTCATAATTTGGGCTTAAGTTTAAAACATTCATTGAAGGCGTTCACTAAGTCAAATCTTTCAAATGGGATGTTCAGACCTACGGTCATGCCCAATGCATGGGTAGCTTCCCTTTCCGATAAGCAGCCCCAGCTGAAACTAACTTGGGGCGAAGCAAAAACTATCAGTGAAATAAGATTGTTTTTCGATACTGATTTCGACCATCCCATGGAATCCACACTCATGGGGCATCCGGAATCCGAGATTCCTTTTTGTGTCAGGTCTTACAGAATCAGGGATGGAAAAGGAGCTATTTTATTTGCGGAGGATTCCAATCACCAGACGATCAATCGAGTGATTTTTGAACCTGCTGTTTCTGTTCAAGAACTCGTAATTGAATTGGACCACCCGGGAAAATCCATTCCAGCCGCACTCTTTGGCCTTCTTTGCTATTAATCTGGAAGGCGATTAAACCCATTAACTATGAACCCAAAATTTATATTTTATTGCTTGTTTCTGATTCTTCCTTTTCGGGGCATTGCTCAAGAGGTTGTAAGTATTTCCAATCAAAAAATTCAGATTGAATGGACGGAATCTGAACACGGGTGGAAATTGTCCAAGCTGGCTATTTACAATGGTAAGGAGTGGCAAAAACTAGATCACCTGTCAGGCGAATATACACTCTTGGCTTCCGATCAAAGTCCATCAGAAGATCCGTTGAAGGGATTTCCTACCATAACAGGAAAACCCTTTCCCGGAGAAAGCTATAAATATATTGTACCCACCTGGGAAAAAAGGACAGCCCCAGTACCCTTGAACACAGCGGGAAAAGCACTGAATTTTTATCCTAAAACAATAAAAAAGTTAAGTCCAACACGTATCGAGTTTACTTCTGATACGGATTATGGAAAGGTAACAACTTGCTGGTCGTTGGACAGTGAAGAAACTTCGGACATTTCAATCAAACAGCGCTTTGCTGCTGCCAGAGTTGGATATTATTCGCTTACAAGTCCCACACTGGTGACTGTTCCGGAAAAAGAATTGAAATGGGCCACTGTGCCAGGTTATTTCCACGGGAACCAACTGGAGGAAAACCTTCCTCTTTCCTATGGTTACGGCAACGGAATTCCGGCAAAGCCTATTGTTTTCAGTGAAATCACAGCAAGTACTCTAAGTCCCATGATCACCTCGACTTCCGGGTTCACCATAGCTGCAATACCGGATCCTGGATTGGCCAGGAATCCTTGGGAATCTGATGAAAATACGCACTCCAAATGGAGGCTGGGGATATCCCATATGAATAGAAACTCGCAATTGTCCCCGACTATCTACTATCCCGTGCTTGGAGGAGAAAACAGTGCGATGGAATCCGGAGAGGCAATTGAATTTCAGTTTCGGATGAGTATCCAGCATGTGGATTGGTTTGCCATGCTGAATCATGCTGTTTACAATATCTATGATTTTGAAACGGGATTGCATCAGCGTTCTAATAAACAATCGCTGAGCAACAGAGTGGAATTGATGCACGATTATTTGATGGATCCGGTTACTTCTCTGTGGCGAATAGAGGAATTCGAAGGGAAAGAAATTGGGGCTCAGTCTTATTTGGGAGGGGTGGTAGGTTCTGATAAGGATGCCATGAAAAATGCCGATTACGGAGCAATGTGGATGCTTGCAAAGAGTACTGGAAACCCGAAAATCAATGAGCAGATTCTGCCCTATGCATTAAACTTCAAGCTAAAGCAACAACAGACATCAGAGGGTTTTTTTCAAGGGGCTGCCATCGGGCAATATTACCTGTACAAGTCCAAAAAGTTTGTGGAGGAGTGGGGAGAAATGGTAGAACCAATAGCTCTGATGTATTATATCATGCTGGATGTAGGGAATATTCTACTTTTTGAACCGGAGAACGACGAATTGAAAGAGCGACTCAGGCTAGGCGGAGATCTTTTGTTGGACTGGCAGAAAAATGATGGAAGTTGGGCTGTGGCCTATGACCGGAATGGAAAAGAAATCTTTACCGAGGTTACGGATTTTAGACCTACATTTTATGGATTGTTGGTAGCCTACAAGATTTTAGGCGATCAGAAATACCTAGAAGCTGCCAAAAAAGGTGCCGATTGGTTCATCGCCAACGGTGTGGAGACAGGAAGCTTTTTAGGGGTTTGTGGCGATGTCAGATATGTTCCTGATTTTGCTACCGGTCAAAGTGCCCAGGCCCTGTTGGATTTATATGATATCACTAAAAACGAAGTGTATAAAAAGGCTGCTGTGAAAGCTGCTGAAATCTATACGACTCATATATACACGCATCCGGTAACTACTGAAGCCACCAAATCCCAGAATGGGAATGATATATTGGATTGGGAAATAGCACAGACCGGATTGAGCTTTGAGCATGGTGGAGCTCTTGGTTCAGCGAATGGAAATGGCCCTATTTTGCTGGCAAGTCATGCGGGAATGTTTGTCCGGATGTATGAGCTTACCGGCGAGAAGATTTTTAGAGATATGGCCCGTTCGGCGGCAATAGGAAGAGATGCCTTTGTAAATAAGGAAACCAGTGTGGCTTCTTATTATTGGAGGGCAATGGATGCTGGCTCAGGTCCGTTCCCGCATCATGCTTGGTGGCAGATAGGGTGGATCACCGATTACCTGATGGCTGAGGTGGAATTAAGGTCTGATCGTGAGATTATCTTTCCACGGGGATTCATTACACCAAAAGTTGGTCCGCATCAAACCTATGGCTTTAAATCAGGAAAAGTGTTTGGGGAAGAGGCTAACTTAAAAATACTGACCAGTGGTTTAAGTGTAGACAATCCTTCATTTGAACATGTCGTCATGGAGACTGAGGATACCAAAACGCTTTATATCGCACTGCTCAATCAAAATAGTGAATTTCAGCAGGGTGTTGTGAGTCTTGATCTCGGGGAATCCGGTTTGTCTGGTAGGATAAAATCCACCTCGATTTTAAATAAGGAAGGATTCAAACTCAGTGAATTAACCAGCAGGGATTCATGGGAAGTGGGAATTGAGAAATATGGACTTGCGGTCTTGAAAATAGTTTTTGAGTGAAAAAGATGATACAAAGATATAGTCAGTGGATTTTTGTGTTTTTAATGTTCTGGATAGTTGCCTGCAGTACTATGCAGGGAAAAAAATCCAAAGGGGATATTACGGTCCGGGGAAAATCTCTCATTCTGCAACTCGATAAAAGCACTACTTCTTTTGCTGTTTTTGATTTAAGTGGGAATGAGGAAATGGCTGCCCATCAGGAATCCGGTATTTTATTTTCAGTTGGAAAAAAGAGTACTCCTTTGCCTGCTTCCATTCGAAGCTTTGAAACAAGAAGCAATCAAGTAGAAGGCAGTCTTCTTAACGAAAATGGAGAGACAGCCCTCTTTCGACTAACCGTAGAAGAAGATCACCTTCATGTTGAAGTTTGGTCTGATGATACTACTGAGATGGTTTTTGAGGTTAGGACAGCCGCTGTGTCCCCGGTCTATGGTTTGGGAGACCATGGCAGTTATGAAGGAAAGACGAACCTTTTTGGCTTTAGGAATGACCATTTTATCAATGACAGAACCAGCTCCCACAATTGGAATCATTACCGGTTTATTTCAACCTTCGCCATCTTTCCTTCCAAGAACCTGGCTCAGGTACTATTTGCAAAAGGGGAAAAGAGGATTGCCATAGATTCACAGGAAAACAAAATGGGTGTACACGGTGAAAAGCTGAATGCCTATTATTTTTTTGGAAGTCCCAGGGAAATATACCAAGCTTATAATGTCGTTAGGGAATCAGAGGGCTATGTCAGTAAAAAGCCCAAGATTCGTTTTTTTGAATTGGGCTATGAAGCCTTTGGTTCACTGGGATGGAATACTTTTCAAACCTCTGTTGAGGAAGATATAGACACCTATCTTCAAAAAGGATATCCATTGAAATGGGCGGTAGTCGGAAGTGGTTTTTGGAAGGGAGAACGAAGAAAACCCACAGAGGGAGCGACCACTTCTTTTGGGATATGGGACAGTGTACCCGGTCCAAAAAGGGAGGATGGTCTCCCCAATCCGAGATATCCCGATGTACAGGGGATGAGGGATTTTTTCAAACAAAGAGGCATTGATTTGCTATTGGGTAGCCGGATCAATTTTAAAGCGCTTCCGGAAGATGGAGGAAATTATGATTCTCTCAATGATGGAAAATTTGTGTATGAGGCCATTGACATGGGGTACTTCATAAAAAATGAGTCGGGAAGTCCACAGGTCTTTGACGTGAATTTTCCTACCGGGAAAACCTATCTTCTCAATACCCAGATGCCAGAAGCGGTGAATTGGTTTGTATCCAACTTTGGTAAATGGGGAGTGGATGGAATCAAAGAAGATCTAATGCTTCAGGATGGCGTGCTGCTCAATAATGATGGTAAACAGAATCCCGTCAATGCCGCCTTTATGGATCAGGGAAAAATGGTCATGGTGAGGAATTCCGCTTATGGAGTTCCGGGTGATATCTTACGGATGGAAGATACCAAGTATGGGTTCGATCAGGACCGGACCCCAATCAACGCGTTGGCTTATGCCTATAGTGGAGCAGGGAATATTTATCCGGATATCGTAGCGGGCAAGTACCTGACCAATCCATTGACAGAGGATCAGAAAAGGTACTTTGTCAGAAACGCCATGTTGGCTGCAGTCATGCCTGTCATGTCTTTGGGTTATGGTCCATGGCATATGAAGAATAGTACTTATGAAGAGGTTGTTGAAAAGGCGGTCGATGTGCATCACAAGCTTGTTCCCTTTATCTATAGCGAAGTGGTAAAGGGATTCGAAACAGGATTTCCAAATGCCATGACGCCTCTGCCTTTGGCATTTCCTGAGGATGAAAACACCTATTTCCTCGCAGATTCTATTAAGAGACAGTACAGCTGGATGATCGGGGAGTCTTTATTGGCCACACCTATTTTCGGCAATGATTATGCTACGGCTCAATCCCGTGATCTGTATCTTCCTCAGGGACGCTGGATGGACTGGGAATCGGGTGAAGTTTTGGAAGGTGAGAAAACGTATCCAGCATATAGATTCCCCGATGCCAAAATTCCCTTATTCATAGGGGGAAAGGATTGTATTGTTCTTCGAAAAGAGGGTAAACTGTATCTGTATTACTTCCCATTGAACTTCAGTGGAGGTGATTTAGACTTTGTTTACCCTGATGGGGTTTCTAGATCCATAATTAAAACTCCAAGTAACAAGGGAGAATCCTACAGCTATCAGTCATCAAATGGAGAACTTATCCCTTTGTCATTTGATGAGAAAATCGGAGGTTTTTTCTTCGAGATAAAGCCAGGACTCAATTATGAAATCCTTCCAAATCACTAAAATCTAATGATGAGAAAAATTTTCAAAATCACTTTTCTTGTGGCTCTACAGCTGGTTGCGATGGAGGGTTTTGCGCAGCAAAACAACCTTTCTCTTACTGGCACCGCAGATGCTAGTTTTTTTAGGGAGGAACATACCCCTGAAAATGCCATAGATGGAAAACCCAGTACTTGGAAGAGTGGGGTAGAGGGTGAAGAGAAATGGCTGATGGTCAGGTTGCCGGGAGCGACCGAAATCTTGAAATTGGAACTGGATTTTGGAACTGGGACAACTCCTCCTCAAGATTTCCAATTGCAAAAGATGCATAATGGAATGTGGCAGAATATTCAGCAGGTCAAAGCAAATGACCAATCTCGGGTGATCCTAGACCTTAAAAATGCAGTATTAACTGACAGGATTCGATTTTTTGCACGGACACCCCAGGAAATCGTCCTTGCTGAATTAGCAATTTATGGACAGGAATATGTAGACAGTTCGGCGATGGATGTCAGAAAAGTATTGGTCAACCAGAGTGGATACAATCTGAATCGCCCCAAGAGATTTTCAGCGCCTAGTTTAGAAGCTTCCGCTGCATTTGAAGTAAGAAATGTAACTAGCGGCGAGGTGGTTTATCAAGGTGAACTAACTAATCATATTGGTGATTTTTCAGCCTTTAATCCCCAATCAACCAATGAATATATTGTGGTGGTAGAGGGAGAGGAATCCTTTCCATTTCGGATAGGAGTCAATTGGCTGGAGCGGGTGACTTATAGAAATATGATTGATTTCATGATTGGAGCCCGCCATTACATCGGAACAACTCAGGAAATAAGACCCCTGTCCTGGGAGTGGAGAGATGGGGATTTTTTTAATTGGGCACAACAAAGTTTAGTCTCCCTCTACTTGTCCAATCCCCATGCTTTTGATAGGATGGAGCAAACTATTCACTATGTGCCCAATGCTGATTTTCCAGAAGCATATAAGGGGAAATGGGGAGCACTAGAGCCCTTTGCGCCTAGTACACCTGATATCGTACAGTTGATTCATTGGGATGCTGATGTGAAATTGTCTCAAGGTCTGGAACACGAAATGCAAAAGGCAGAACTGGCCTATTTTCTGTATGCTTGGCCTTACTTAAAACAATGGCTGCCTAGGTCGAATTTTGATCAGGTGTATGATTATGTAAAGGGGATTTGGACGAAGGAGACAGTAGGGGAATACTCGACCACGAAATATGACTTAAGTCCCAGTCATAATTTATTGGCACTGAAAACCCAAATGGGTACGACCAAGGGAGAACTTCCTCCTGGACATTCTGTGGTTCCCAATCTAATGATGTATGAGGTGGCTTTACGGGAAGGAGATCCAGATGCAGATCGTTACTTTCAGGCTGCCTACCGTCAGATGGCCTGGATGATTGCCAATTTAGATTGGGAAGATCCGATGACTACCAAAGGGCAGCGGATGTCCGAGCATATCACCATGCGGGCCTTTGCTTTTTTTCAATCTCAATATCCTGATAAAGCTCCCAAAGGATTGCAGGAAAAAGTGTCACAATGGGCAGAAGTGATGGTTTCAAGATCAGCCAATTATTGGGATTTTAGAAAATTCAGCGAAGAGGAATGGACTCCTCCTAGTTGGAATGAAACGGGGAATGTACTTGGTTTTCCTGCTGCTGCATTCGCCGCTATTTCAGTAATAGATGATGAACAGATTAAGAACAAATTGGAAATAATTGCCTGGGCACATTTGGATAATGCCTTTGGAAGAAATCCTACCGGAAGGCATTTTTCCTACCGCGGGCCAAAGGAAATCGAAGGGGTAGATTTAGGTTGGTATAGCTATCATAAGGGTGGTTACGGCCTCTTAGATGAGGTGAGATTTGTGTTTGATGGATCTCCAAAATCCTTCCATTATCCAAATCATCCTGAGGTGGGGAATCTGGGATGGACCGAAGGCTGGGTTCAGTTTAATACCGCTTTTAATCTGAGTATGGCCTATATGGCAAACCAGTATAGCTACATCAAAATGGAGCGGCAGGGAGAAAAGTTGCAAATCGTTCTTCAGGCCCCTCTAAACTTTGATCAGACATCAGAGGAGACAGTCCAGGTAATGCTTCGAAATAAAGCTGGTCATGAAATTCCGATCAAGTTGACCGAGCAGAGCCCGTACGATGAAATTTTTGTGTCCCAATTGGATATTAAAAATGACCGCGTTCTGGCAGGAAGTCAATTTCTTCCATTAGAAGCAGAGGACGAGCTATGGGTTTCTTACGGATATGGATTTATGAAAAAAGCAGCCCACCTGACACTCAAAAAATGACTTCCTGTTTTGTAAAGTTTCTAAGCCGTTTTGATCAAATGAATTCCAAGTGTAAGAACAGGTTAACATCAAAAGTCCAGGGATTTGCTTTAGCCACCATGCTGACCATGCTTACTTCTCTTACTATTTCAGCTCAGGATGTTTCCTATTCAGAACAACGTCACTATACCTTGATAGGATTGGGTGATTCGATTACCGAGGGAGGGCCAAATTTCACCTCCTATTTGTATCCGCTATGGGAGAAATTGTTTGCTGCGGGATTTAGTGTTGAATTTATTGGACCAAGAAATGCGGCCACAAGTATCGGAGGTATAGCTCATGCCGGGTTCAGTGGAAGGACCGCTGAGTTTCTTGATTCTTCCATTGATAGTATTTATTCTGCGTATCCAGCTGATATCGTCTTGTTACATGCAGGTCACAATCACTTTCAAGAGGAGCAGCCCGTAGCTGGTATTATTAATGCGCAGGAGTCTATCGTGCAGCAAATCAAAGCCATTAATCCCAATGCGATTATAGTTCTCTCAAAGGTCATAGAAAGTGGCAAGCTGCCCAAATATGCCTATATCCCTGAGCTAAACGATGCAATGGAGAGATTGTATGAAAAACTAGATGCCCAGTATGAAGGAGTGTACTTGGTGGACCAGTCAGCGGAGTTTGAGTGGCCTTCAGATGCAATAAAAGATAACGTACATCCGAATCCATCAGGTGCCCAAAAGATGGCGAATGTTTGGTTTGAGGAATTGCAGACTATTTTGGAAGAACCTCCCATTACCTTTTCTCCTACTATGTATACCTACAAAAGCACTTCTACTGAAGAGTTAAAATTGCATGTGTTCAGCCCTCAAAATGGTTTGAAAAATCGGGAAAAGCCCTGTGTTGTTTTCTTTTTTGGTGGTGGGTGGAAGATCGGAACTCCTTTACAATTTTACAGGGAAGCGAGTTACTTGGCCTCAAGAGGGATCGTCGCAATTTCAGCTGATTACAGGACTGAATTTGAAAACGGTTCCACTGCTTTTGAGAGTGTCAGTGATGCCAAATCAGCCATCCGATGGATAAGAGCGCATGCACAAGAACTAGGGATAGATCCAAATCGGATAGCAGCGGCAGGAGCATCCGCTGGAGGGCATTTGGCTGCAGCTACAGCTACGCTTGACGGGCTGGATGAAGTGGACGAAGACTTAACAATCAGTTCAAGGCCCAACCTCAATATACTTTACTATCCAGTGATTGATAATGGCCCAAAAGGCTATGGGGCTGGTGACTTAAAATCCAATTATAAAGACATTTCCCCGATCCACAACCTCAGGGTAGCTGTTCCTCCTACCTTGATTTTAGTCGGGACAGAGGATAAGTCTCTCCCTGTGGCTACCGCTGAGAAATACCAACAGTTGTTAAAAGAATTAGGAGTAGCGTGTGAATTAAAGCTATACCCTGGAGCAGGTCATCCTATCTTTTATTACAGAAAAGGCTATTCTCCCTATTACGATCAGATGATGGCTGATACAGAGGAGTTTTTGATAAAGCATGACTTTTTGGAACCTTGAATTTGCTTGAATCATAACCAATTCTTAACACCATTATTTCATTCCAGGATATGGTTACAGGTAACTTTACTACAAAACAAAGTGCATGAACCCAATCCACAACGAAGATTTACTTCTCCTTAAGATTCAGCAAGAGGATGATGAAGTTTCCTTCAAGCTTCTATTTGATGGATATTGGGAGGTACTTTTTCTTCATGCACTGAAAAAGACAAAGTCAAAGGATCTTGCTCAGGATTTGGCTCAGGAGACTTTTATTAATTTTTGGAAGTATAGGAAGAGTATAGGTGAGGTTCAGAACCTTAAAAGTTATCTGGTCACTATGATGAAATACCAATTTTTTAAATGGATCGATCAGGAAAAAATTGTATTTGATGAGCTAAATTCTGCAATGCCTAATTCTTTATGTGTGGATCAGGTGGATGGTTTTAAAATCATGGAATTTAATGAGCTGTATACTTTTTTGATGGAAAAAATAAATGAGTTGCCCGTAAGAAGTAAACAGATATATCTTCAGAGTAGGTTTGAAAATAAAACGGTGAAGGAGCTTGCTGAAACGTATAGTATAGCGGAATCAACTGTTAGAAATCATCTAAGTCAAGCTAATGCGAAACTTCAAACCCAGCTTGAAAACAATCTTATGGCATTGGCGATATTGGCTTCAATTGTAAATTGACCCTGTTACTTTTTTGTTAACAAGTTATTTTTTTATTCATGATTCAATAATCGATTTGAACTAGACAAAAGTAGTGGATAAGATCTCTTCAGTGGGAAGAGATAGTCTATGAATCCACAAAAAATCAAAGCCCAGATAAGAGGTCTTTTTCTAAAAAAGCCGGGAGATCTTCCGAACATCGAAGAGTTGAATCATTGGTACAATTCAATGAATGAAACTACTGAAGAGCCGCATGAAATGAATCGACTCCGTGCGGAGTCATGGAGGGGAATACAGAATGAAATTGAACTTTCGAAAGCTGAAAGTTCAAGCACGCATGGCAAGAAGAGTCTTCCAGTTTTTAGACAGTGGATATGGAGAGCTGCTATCCTGTTGATCTTTTGTGGTTCTGTATATGGAATGTTTTCCCTACTGGATGATCAACCAGACCAACCAGTGATAGCATCAGGTTCATTCACAAATGATATTGGAAAGATTTCCAGTTTTGTATTACCTGATGGTAGTAAAGTTTGGTTAAGCACTGGCTCAACTGTTGAGTATGCTGAAGACTTTCCAAGGAACCGTAAAGTGACACTGTTAGGTGAAGCATTTTTTGATGTGTTTCATGATCCCGAGTTCCCTTTTATAGTAGCAACAGGACATGTTAATACAAAAGTACTTGGCACATCCTTTAACCTTAAATCATACGATCAAAAAACTGTAGAGCTATCTGTGTACTCTGGGAGAGTCAGTTTTAGTGATCAGCAAGTCAATATTGATTCAGCTGTCCTTTTAAAAGGAGAGCGTATTAGCTGGGAAACCGGAAAAGGACTTTCTGAAATTGAGCAGTTTGATTTAAATCAACTTCCTGATTGGAGGTCAGGGAGGATTTCATTCGATCATGCTGATTTGGAATCCATCAAGTCTACCCTGGAGAGATGGTATAATGTTGAAATCTCCCTAATAGGAAAGGGGCACGACTGTCATTACAGTGGTGAGTTTACGCAATCCAGTCTAGAGCATATTCTACAAACACTGAGCTATTCACTTAATCTCACATATAAAATCAATGAAGATCATGTAACTATTCATGCAAACCCCTGCTAAAAAAAAAGCCGATGATTGAATCAACCACCGGCTCAAAGATCGAATGAATTAAATGACTTGATGGTGTACAAATTTGGCGATGCGGCACCTCCAAGTCTCAACCTTTTATTTATCAAAATTATGAAAAAAAAATTACTACAACTCATGTGGGATACATCCAAGTGCCTCATGGTAGTCTTCTTATTGAGTTATTGTTTCAGCGGCCTTGCTGTTGCAAATAGCTCTTACGGGCAACATTTAAATTTGACTCAAATCTCAGTTGAGGAGAAGAAAACTTCGGTTCTGGAGTTTTTTCGACTTGTTGAAAAACAATCAGAATTCAGGTTTCACTTTAATCCGGATGCTGTAGAGAATAAGCGAATTGTCTTATCAGGAAATTCTGATCTGGAGACCTTGCTTTATGAAGTAGCAGCACAGGCAAACCTTGGGTTTAAACAAATAAATGAATCTATCGCTGTTAAGCCCGGTGTGATGAAATCTCAAGAAAGAATTGAGGTGAAAATTAAAATCGAAGGTAAAGTGGTCGATGCTGAGACAGGAGAGCCAATTTTAGGAGCAAGTGTTTTTATAGCTGAAACCAGTCAAGGCACCCTGGTGGATATGGATGGGAACTGGTCCTTAGAGATTGATGAAGCCCTTGTTGGGAAGGAAATAAAAGCATCAGCACTGGGATATAATCCCATGGTTAAGATCATTGGTAACGGAGATGTTATTTTTTCTCTCTTGCCGCAGGAACTTGCTGAAGTAGTGGTAGTAGGATATGGAACCCAGAAGAAAATCAATCTCACTGGAGCGGTATCTCAAATTGGTTCTGAAGCCATAGAAAATAGACCTTCTCCAAATTTGACTAGAATGCTTCAGGGTACTCTTCCCAACTTGAACATCAAAATGGTAGATGGTAGTCCGACTCGATCAGCTGCTTTTAATATCAGGGGGACGACATCCATCGGTGCTGGTGGAGATGCATTAGTTCTTATTGATGGTGTTGAAGGGGATGCTAATTTGGTCAATCCTAATGATGTGGAAAGTGTAACTGTCCTAAAAGACGCTTCTTCAGCGGCTGTATATGGTTCCAGAGCGGCATTTGGTGTGGTGCTTATTACTACTAAAAACCCAACTGCAGGCAAGACAAATTTAGATTTGAAGATCAGTAGATCTGTGAACCAACGTACTGTTGTGCCAAATCTGGTCACCAATGGATATGAGTGGGCAAAAAACTTTGATGAAGCATTTTTTGCTTGGTACGATTACAAAACACATCCTATTTCTGTCAATGCGAATTTTCCATTCTCATTAGAGTATTTGGATCGTTTAAAAGCTCGTGATGAGGATCCATCACTACCCAAAACTGAATTTAATGAGGAGCTAAACAGGTATGAATACTATGGGAATACGGATTGGTTCCAGTTGATTCATAGAGATAAAATGCCTGCATTGGAAGCGTCCCTATCAGCTTCGGGAGGAAATGACAAGGCGAGATATTTTATTTCTGGTCTTTACTACCATCAGGATGGGATTTTCAGATATTCTCCTGACAAATTTGACAAGTACAATATTCGAGCTAAAGGAGAGGTGGATTTAAAACCTTGGCTTACGCTGGAAAATAATTTTGATCTAAGTACTTACAAGTATGAATATCCTTTGCTTGCAAATGGCGACGCAGGAATCTGGAGGTACATGGCAGTAGGGGGCTTTCCAATGGCAGTGATGACTAATCCTGATGGGACATTTACCCAGCAGGGAGTTCAGACGGGAGCTTCATTTGTGGAAGGAAGCAGTAAATCAAATCAATCGAAATTCTATGTGAGAAATACCCCAAGCATCACAGCAAAACCGTTCGGAGACTTGATGACTTTGAAGGCAAATTTTACTTTCGCTAAGACTTTTAATACCGATAAGCGCTTCAATAATTTTATCAACTATAGTAATGCGCCTGGACATTCAGCAAGATATGGTCAAAGTCTTCTAAGAGAACTTTCAGATGAAACGACTTATTGGGGGTCCAATATCACAACGGAGTTTAAAAAGACCTACAGCAATGCTCACAATTTTACTCTTTTGCTCGGTTATAACGTGGAAAGCAACCGTTTCTTGAATACTGATTCTCAACGGGACGGTTTACTGGTTCCTTCAAAACCAGACTTCAATTTGCTAGATGGGTTGAATTACAACATTTCAGGCGGTGGAAATGAATGGAAGTATGTCGGTGTATTCTATAGACTGAACTATGCGTTCAAGGATAAATATTTATTGGAGTTCAATGGTCGATACGACGGTTCTTCCAAGTTCCCGAATGATCAGCGATTTGGGTTCTTTCCATCGATGTCTGCAGGCTGGAATATTTCCGAAGAAGGATTTATGGAAAATACCCGCTCCTGGTTGGATAACCTGAAAATCAGAGGTTCTTACGGTTCCCTAGGTAATGGGAATGTGGCTCCATATCGCTATATGGAAACTATGTCTGTGGGCAAAACCAGTGTGATATTGGAAGGAGTACAAAAAGGCTATACTTCTCTGCCGGGAGTTATTCCAACAGGGTTGACTTGGGAAAAAGCCACGACTTTGGATCTTGGCTTGGATGCAGCTTTCTTTCAGGGCAAGTTGAACCTGACCTATGACTGGTACAGCCGCGTCACCACGGATATGTTTACCTATGGACCTCCTTTGCCTAATGTATTTGGAGCGACAGAACCCTACGGTAACTATGCTGACCTGACTACCAAAGGCTGGGAGTTTTCAGCCACTTGGAGAGATCAGTTCAGTGCCGGTGGAAGCCCGCTAAATGTAAGTTTCACGGGTTCACTTTGGGATAATCAATCTGAAATCACCAAGTTCAACAACCCTGAGAAAATCATTAGCAGTACCTATTATGTTGGAAGTAAGATCGGTGAAATCTGGGGCTACGAGACCATGGGCTTTTTCACCTCAGAAGAAGATGTTGCCAATCACGCCGACCAGTCTTTTTTGCTGAATTCCAACAACAGGCAATGGTTACCCGGTGATTTGAAATACGCTGACCTAAATGGAGATGGCGTAATCAATCAGGGAGAAAACACGGTAGAAAATCCTGGAGATCGCAGGGTCATCGGGAATAATGCTCCTCGATATCAGTTTGGTTTCAATTTTTCAGCCAACTGGAAAGGCTTCGGACTCAGTGCATTTTTCCAGGGGATTGCAAAAAGAGACTGGTATTTTGCTCCTGAAGCGGATCTCTTCTATGGCCCATATAACAGACCATATGGCTTCCAGCCAAAAATCATGATGGATGATTACTGGACGGAAGAAAACCCAGATGCTTATTGGCCAAGATTACGAGGATATACAGCTTTGGGAACCAATAGATCTTTGGGGACACCTCAAACAGGGTATCTGCAAGATGCGAGTTATCTAAGGTTGAAAAACATCACCTTGGATTACTCTTTTCCAACCCCATGGGTAGAAAAAGCAGGTATTAAAAATGCGATGGTCTATGTGAGTGGACAAAATATCCTGACTTTCTCTGGTCTGTATAAATACACGGACAATTTTGATCCTGAAATCATCGAAAATCCGACGGGTGGAATGACCAACAGCCATGGTCAAGGTGATGCATACCCAATGTTGAAAACTTACACTGTAGGGCTCAACCTTTCTTTCTAAACCATTGAAATCAATGATCATGAAAAATTCTATTCTAATCATATTAATCCAAATTCTCGTAGCCATCACCTTTACGTCCTGTGATGATTTTCTAGAGACAGAACCTATGGACAAGTTGGTTCCAAATACCTTTTTTCAAACTGAAAAGGATTTGGAACTCTATACCAATTCCTTCTACCAACGAATGATCCCAGGAGGACTGGAAGTGGTTCAAAGTGATGAATTGGGAGAATTTACCTCCAAAAATCAGAGCCCAACTTTTATCGCTGGAAATTACTCTTCTGTGAATGAAGGGGCTTGGAGCTGGACTGATTTGCGAAATATCAATTACTTCCTTGAAAATTATGACAATGAAGTAATTCCGGAAGAAGCCCGAAACCACTATGCGGGAATAGCCCGTTTTTTCCGGGCTTGGTTTTATTTTGAAAAAGTAAAGCGTTACGGAGATGTTCCTTGGTATGATAAGACGCTTGCAACAGACGATGAGGACTTGTATAAAGCCAGGGATCCAAGAGAAATGGTAATGGACAATGTGATGGCCGATCTGAATTTTGCGGTAGAGAATATCCGTGACCGGAAGGATAACAGTGCATCTATGATCACCAGACAGGTGGCACTGGCATTCAAGTCTCGGGTAGCACTTTTTGAGGGTACTTATAGAAAGTATCATACTGAATTGGGACTTTCTGGCTCTTCAGAGTTATTGAGAGAAGCGGCAAGTGCGGCAAGAATCGTAATGGATGCCAATCAATATAGCTTATACAACACGGGTGCTCCGGAGTCTGATTACCGTACCTTATTTATCTCAGAAAATCCGATTAGTCAGGAAGTGATGCTTGCCGTAGTCTACAACAATGCATTGAGAAGATGGCATAACATCACCTGGAAATTCAACTCTGCAACCTATGGGGCGAGATGGGGATTGAATAAGCAGTTTATCAATACTTACTTGATGACGGACGGGTCTAGATTTACCGATCAGCCAGGATTTGATGAGAAAGTATTTGTGGAAGAGATGGCCGACAGAGATCCTAGATTAGCCCAGACAGTTCGTTCCTTGGGTTACACTAGGAGCGATGGGAGTGCTGCACCTCCGAATTTTGGATATACCTATACAGGCTATCATATTTTGAAATTCAGCTTAGATGATAAGCGATATGATGGGATCAGCGAAGCTTACAATTCCATCTCCCTGATCAGGTATGCAGAAGTTTTGTTGAACTATGCAGAAGCTAAAGCGGAATTAGGAGAGTTTGATGAATCAGTATGGATGGAGACAATTGCTCCATTGCGTGAAAGAGCTGGGGTTGATTCTTCTATCCCAATGGAGGCAGATACTTATTTACAAGAAGTTTATTTCCCTGAACTCTCTGACAGATATTTGTTGGAGATTAGAAGAGAACGTGGAATAGAGTTATGTTACGAAGGACTAAGATATGATGATTTAATGCGGTGGAGGAAGGGTGAATTGGTTGAAATGTCATGGAAAGGAATCTATGTGCCTGCCTTGGATACTCCGATGGATCTGGACGGAAACGGAACTCCGGATGTGTCATTTGTACAAACTGTACCAGCCACCAAAGAACCTGGAGTGATCTATTTTGTAATAGACGGAAACGCTTCTCAGCTCTCCGAAGGTACTAAAGGGCATCTGATTTGGAGAGACGATGAGAACCGGGAGTTTCCGGATAAAAAATACCTACATCCTATTTCCAATACGGACATCGTGTTGAATCCGAATCTGGAACAAAACCCAGGTTGGGATTGATTGGCTTATCAGGATTAGTTATGAGAAATAAACTTGCATTAATACTGCTGATGGTTTTTGCCATCAGCAGTATTTCCCTTGCCCAAAACAGTAAGGTTTCTGTTCCTGATATTCCGGGATATTATACCCTCAAAGGTGATTTTCACATGCATACCGTCTTTTCGGACGGACATGTATGGCCTACATTCAGGGTAAATGAAGCTATTCGGGATGATCTAGACGTTATTTCCCTTACTGAGCATATTGACTACGAAGGATTTCCGGATATCATTGAGAAAGATTATAACAAGTCCTATGAAATCGCCACCAAAGCAGCTGCAAACAAGGGCTTGATTATCATCAGAGGTGTGGAGATTTCACCTAGGGTTGCTCCTTACCATCATAATGCCCTGTTTTTGGAGGATGCAAATGTGTTGCCGACAGAATACATGAAAAGTGGCAAGGCTCAATTTGTGATGAAAGACAGCATTACCCATGATCAGTTGATGGGGCCGTTTTTAGCGGTGAAGAAGCAAAATGCGTTCGTATCATACAATCATCCGAGTTGGGGTTGGTGGGACAAAAAAGACACGGTTTTGTTTACTTCCTTTCATCAGGAATTGCTAGACCTGGATATTCTCAAAGGTGTTGAGGTGGTCAATTCCGGCAACTATAATGTGATCGCACATAGGATAGCGATGGAGCATGGGTTGACCATGCTTTGCAATACGGATGAACATTATGACAATCATCCTAGGTATAAGGATACGCATCGTCCCATGACGCTGGTTTTTGCGAAGGAAAAAACAGCAGAAGGAGTGGAGGAAGCACTATTTGCCAAACGTACCGCATTGTATTTTGGTGACTATATTGTAGCTAGGCAAGCCGAGGCAGAGGCTTTGTTCAAATCAGCTGTTTCTGTTTCTGTAGAGCGGAAACTTAGAAAGTCGGAACCCTTACTGGTTGTGAAATTTGTGAATAACTCTGATATTCCCTTTGAAACAAGGATGAAAAGTGAATATGACATTGAAGGGTATCCTTTGGGGAAAGTAAAAATTGCTCCTCATGATACTACTCAGGTCATTTTAAGAGCAGTATGGAGTTATCCTCAGGAAACTAAATTAGATGCTATAGTTGAGAACATACTAGTGGCACCTGAAGAAAGTCTTCAAACAGAATTTTTAATTTCAACTAAGGGGTCACATGAATAGATTTTTAAGTACACATCTGAAAATTAGCACCTTCTGTTCGGTTTTGTTATTGTTTTTTCTCTTTTGTTCCTGTGCAATAGGACAAGATTCGGAAAGGGAACAGGATGTTTCCGAAAATTTGGATTTACAAGAAGGACTGGAAATAAAAATTCTCTCATACAACGTACATCATTGTAGTCCTCCTAGTAACCCGGCTCTCATAGATGTAGCCGGAATTGCCAGAGTAATAATTGATTCAAAAGCAGATCTCATAGGTTTACAGGAGATCGATGTAAATAATGAGCGGTCTGGAGTGAACCTGGACCAAGCAGCTAAATTGGCAGAGTTGACTGGTATGAATTTCTATTTCTCGAAAGGAATTGATTATAAAGGAGGAGCCTACGGAACAGCGATTCTTTCAAGATATCCAATTTCCGAAATGGAAACAATTCTACTTCCCCAAGAATCAGGTACTGAACAAAGAACTCTCTCAGTATTGACTGTAAGCTTCGAAAGTGGCCATAAACTTAGGTTTGCAAATACTCATTTGGACTTCACGAGTGATTCGAATGCATTAGCACAGGCAAAGAGGATAACCGGTTATTTTGAGAGAGAGAAGTTGCCGGTTATTTTAGTTGGAGACTTTAATGTCGAAGAATCAAGTCAAACAATGGGGCATTTGGATAAAACTTTTAACAGAACATGTGAGCAGGGTTGTCCAAATACAATTCCGGTTGTAAACCCAAGAAAAACAATTGACTTTATTATGTATTCTGAAGGATTCGGAATACAAACTATCTTTCATGAAGTGATTCAAGAACACTATGCATCCGATCATTTACCTGTGTTTGCTAAAATTAGATTAGTTAATTAAATACACTTCAACGTGTTTTGGCTTTAAAGGCTTAGAATGAAGATAGAAATGGAATAGTTTGGCAATGGGAAAGACGAAGTTTTATGTTTGTCTTTCCCTGTGCTTATCTCATAGAAGACAGCTGTTCTGGTGAAAAAGTTATTTCCGTAATTTTCTCAGGCCTTGGAAGTGGCCAGAAAATTCCAGAATAACTTTTCCTAACACTTACATACTTTACAGGAAGATATCTTTATTCACTTCAGTCTTACTCTACTGCCTTTCTTGGGATGATACGAAGGCTGGTATTCTAACATGCCCCTGTCACTTAATTCGGAGATACACTTGTGGTAGGTAACAATGCTTTTAATACCGGAGTGTTTCATTACTTTTTTTCGGGTGATGTTGAATGGATTTTGATGCTTTTGTTCTCTCCATAAGTGCAGGATTGCCATAAACACGGATACCCTACTGGGTTGCAACCCTTTCTCCTGAATTAATCGTGAGACATAGTTTTCCAATTTTTTTAGCTTCATGATTGTTTGCTTATTGCTTGAAAAGAGAATTGAGTTCTTCTGTTTTATAATAATACAAGCCTGAAATCTTGACAGGGTTGACCACGCCTCTGATCCGAAGATTTTGGAGAGAGGCATCTGATATGCTGAGCATTTTTTTGACATCTCTGCTTCTAAGCCATTCTTTAGGTTTTGGTTCGGGCTGAGCGGGTTTTTCCAGCAGTTCCTTCAAATCAGCAAATAGCTGATGTCTTAGGTGTTCCAAGTCTAGTTTGGTGATAGGCTCCATGAATTTCAGGTTTAGATTAGAGTGGGATAGTAATTACTGGTTCAAGGGAATTTGTACTTTACTCTGACTCATTCTGTTGAAAGTGGGATAATAGTGGATGTATCCATATTCATGCAGTTGTCTGAGAATCTTGAAGTAAGTCGCTGTGCTTGAGATTTTGGCGGATTTCATCAGTTGTTCCCGTTTGATGGGGAAGGGCTCTTTTCCTTCATGCTTTTCCCTGAGATGTAAAAGCACGGAGAACAAACCGATGTGGGAAAGACAGATCCTCGGATCTTTATCTATCCCATTCATGAAGTTCCCCAGTGCTTTTTTGATTTTGGCCATGATCGTTTGAACTTACGCTATGCCGGCAGCTTTACGCTTGCGACGTTTTTTCGAGGGACTCTCATCAGACTCTTCCTGAATATCCTGCTTCTGCATTTTACTTTTTGATTCGCTCTGGCTTTCTTTTTGGCTCTCAGTAGTTCTCATTTGATTGGAATCATAGATGTTGAGGTTTTTAAACTGAGGACTGGCTTCGATAAAGCGTTTTTGATCACCGCCTTCCAGTTGAAACGTAACAGATTGACGATTTCCCTTTTTAAGCGAATCCATCAAGCGACTTTGATCTTCCGGATTTTGCAACTCTTTGATCGGGTGTTTTTCCAAGGCTTTGCTGAGGTTAAATCCATAGTTTTCATGGAATTGCTTTAGCTTGAAATTTCCCTGATTGTCTGTATCCTTAAAGTCCAGTTGAACCCAGGCATTGTATTTTTCCTGCTCCTTGTTTACAAGGTTTTTATTCACAGCACGTCCATCCAGGAGATTGTATCCCTCTTTTAGGGTGATGTTATTGTCCTTGTTGACATAAAAAGTCTGGCTGATCGAGGGGTCCTCCTGACCGGACTTGGTCAGACTCAGATCGTATTTGTTGAAGAAATACATGTCTGTCATTCCAGACTTTCGAAAGTGGAGGTTGGCATTCACAGTATCGCCTCCAAAATCAGCCTGATGTTTTAAGGAGAAATCCGGTTCCCCTTTTTGGATCTGTTCTTTGAGTTGCCCTTCCAGTGTTTCACCGAACCCACTGTACTTGACTTGGTTTTTGAGGTAATCGAAGTTTTGTTCATTCATGGTTTTATATAGTTTGGGTTAAAGAAATTCCTTGATTCATGTGTGACTGCTGTTGCTTTAGTCTAATACCTGTGCTTTCATCAAATGCCTGTTTTTGACTTTGATCTGTAAATGCCTGCCGCCGTTTTCCTCTTTCAATTCTATTCCCAGATGTTTCTGGTCAGGGATGGTAAATTTGGGTAAGGCAAACACCAGTATTTGTGTGGATTGGGAAGGGATTCTATGGATGTTCCCATATGTCAACACAGGAAGCTGTTCGAGTTCTTGAGAAGCACTTCGCTTACTCTGTTTATTGTCCCGGATAAAGAGTCGAAACTGCTCAATGTCGTATGGAATATTGGTGTGATTCTCGAGCTTTATCTGGAAATAAAGTAGATCATTGTCAATGTATATTCCCGTCAACTCCAGACCAGTTGAGAACTTTCTTTGGCGGATTGCTGACATGGTTTGGTTCTTATTGGATACTCTTTGTGCAGTTTTGATCAACTCTGATTCAGGTTGAATAGGCTTTTCAAATTCTGCTTGACGATTGGGAAGGGTAGGTTGGATTTTAAGATTGAGATTCTGCGGCTTTTGTTCATATTCTACCTTGAAGGAATAGAAACTTCCGTCTGCAGTAATAACCGTCAGGTTGCTACTGGATAAGTCCCTGTTTTCAGCCTTTAGCTGTAGGATATTTTCGACCTCCTTTGCTTTTTGCACCAAGATGTCCCGGTTACCTCTGTCCACACTTTTGATGGCATGGGGAAATATCAGGTTGGTTGTCATCTGGTCACTCAGCTGAAGGGATGAGGATGGAATGGTTTGAATCTTGATTTGATTGCCTCCTTGTCCTTTGAGCAAGAATGGGGAACTGGTGAATAGGAGAATGGCGAGATATCGAGAAAGATGTTTCATGAGATTGGAGGAGTAGATGTGAGTGTTAGTTGTTCTCAATCAGCCATACTTGATAGCCGGCTTTTAGATTAACTTTGACTTGTTTGATTTTTTTGCCCAAAAAGCTCTTTGCTGTTTCAATTCCGGCAGTGGCGGCTTGGGATTCTAAAGAATTGTCAAATGTGCTGAGCCCCAAGCTCTGGATGGTTCGGCTGCCTTGGTGACTGCTGACTTCCTGGCTGATGGTTCCGGGAATCCGGATGCCTTCCAGCCCATCCGCATCATGGGTCCGAAGGTCAACGGAAAGGATTTGGTCTTGCAATCGGATATGCTGAATGGCTATTTTGAGTCGCTCACCATTTAGAGAAGCGATCCCATATATCAATTGGTCTTTGGGGATAGTGATCCCCTGAACCTGTATATTCTCAAGTAGCCTTAGTTTGACCGTGGCACCGGATACCAGGCTTTGATCTTCGTGAATGACTGCCCGAATAGAGGGGGAAGAGATAGGCATGGTTGGTGAATCCTCCAAGCCATAAAATCCATTGCCAACCTGAGTAGGCTGCGACTCATGGCTGAGGTTTGCATCTAAACTTGTAGCAACAGATTCTGATGTACCTGTGACTTGAGGGGTAATAGAAGATTCTTGCTTTTCCTTTTGGCTGTGCAATCGCTCCTGCACCCGCTCTGGATGTTGGATGTCCAATATTTTATCCAAAAGCTCAGCCATCTGCTCAAATTCCGGATCTGGGCCAGTTTGGGTGTTTTGCATTTGCTGCATCATCTGATCCAACCTGTCCAAGTCAGTACTTAAGTTGGGAGTAGATTGAAATGGAGAGGATAGAGAAGGAATTGAGGAAAGCGTGCTTGTCAGAGCGGGGGTGGGATTTGGTTTTTCTGTGAGTGTTTGATTGAGTGCTTCCAGTCTTAGAAGGATTTGCTCTTCTTGAGGATGACTGTAAAGCGGGATAGTGTTTTGACCAGGAGATATATAATACAGGTCTGCAGTCTCTGCTTTCGCCTGTGAGTCAAGATCCCTTCCTTGTTGGTAAGCCATTTTATAATAGGGGTCATTCTTAACCTCCTGAAGAAAGCGAGTGGAATCTGCACTGGATCGTTGGTAATGCCCCAGTTTATCCAGCGATTTTTCATCGGTATCACTGATTCCCGGAAGTTCTAAATTGAATCCTTGCTTAGGTTTTTCCAGGATGGGACTGCCTGACTGCGTACCGCCTCCCAATGCCCAAAATGTCAGGGTCAGGAAAGGCAAGGTCAATAGGGGGAGCATAATAAGAAACTTCCTTTTTTGCTGAAACTTGGAGTTTTGATTCGTTTGCATGTTTATCTGGTTTGAATGTGGATGTCTTGATTTTCCAGGGTCTTCCAGTTTTCTATCAAAAAGCCATGGGGATTGTGTTCACTGCGGGATACTGACCGCAAGTTTCCTTCAGTAATCAATAGACGGGTGACAATGGAGCCTGTACGGGTCAGAATCTGTCGGCCATAGTACCTGAAGTAATATGGCTCTTTGCTCAGATCCACTTGTACGCTGTCTGTTTGGATCTCCTGACTGATGTTTCCGGAAATAATGTTTGAGTAATAATTGCTCTCTTTGAAATTGTCGTATTGTCTTTTGGCAGAGAGGTCTGCCAGATAAAGCGCCTTTGTTGTATTGGCTTGAATGACTTTTTCATCGGGATCCAGCGTGAAGAAATGCTGGTGAAAAACAGAAATGTGATTCTTGGCTTCTACCTGAAGATTTTCTCTTCGGTCAGTCAGCAAAGCTTCCAAGACTTTACCGTTTGCCAGCACATAGACCTTTTGCTGCAAGGATGTCGTAAGTCGTTGGCTTTGGAAAAGGGTGTATCCTGCAAAGAGGAATGAACCCATAATGATGATCAGCGTGAAAAGACGGATTTGTCTAAAGGCGGTGTCGATATTTTTTGGTTTTTCGAACATGGTGGTAGGGTTTAGGAATTGCCTTTTAGTTTGTCTTTCTGATAAGTATCCCCCTCATTAAAATATCCAGAGGAAGTGCCATGGGCGGACATGGATTGGTAAATCTTACTTGCCTGATCACCCAAATAATCAGCAACCATAGATGCTCCTCGATAGGATGCTCCTGCTGCTCTTCCGGCCATACCCACAGTTCCAGTAGCAGTCCGGGTAAAGAAACTGGATACTTTATGGGGAAGAGCTCCACCTGAAGCAGCATGTATGATGTAATTGGCAACCGATGGGACTGAGAAGTAACCGATAATGCCAATTACCAGGAAGATCAGGTAGCCGGTGTCTGTGGCGGAGAAAAAGGTGTCTCCATAGTCTTCAATTTGTCCGATATCCAGCACCAGCATTTTTTCCTGGATGGTAGCGATAACAGCCCCGAAAATATTGGCAACTGGGAGCCAGAGATAGATATTGATATAGCGGGCAATCCATACGGTCAATGTGTGATGAAATCCATCAAATACGGAAAGGCCAAACACCAAGGGGCCCAAAATGGAAAGGACAATAAGCTGGAAGGTTCTCAGTGTATTGATGCAAAGAGAAGCGGCTTGAAAGAGAACCTGAAGTAATTCAGAAAGTGCCTGTTTGATCCAATGTTTGAAGTTGAACATGGATTTGGATGCGGCAAAGGCCCATCTGTCACTGATGGATTCCCAAAATCCCCGCTCGGGAGTCGGACTGTCTTCATCCAATCCTTCAGAGTACTTCAGCCACTTTTCGTAATCATGCTCTTGGATTTCTGTTCCAAGCATTTGACCTTTTGTAGTTCCTTTGGCTACTTGTTCCTTGTGAAGAAGCAATGCTTCGATGGAGGAATTGGAACGCTCCACCATGGCAGCAGTGGCAGTGACCGTCGGATTCATGACTCCATTGATCAGCCCCAAAACCGAAGGGAAAAGCAAAATGCAAAACCCGATTGCAAAGGGGCGGAAGAGGGGATAGAGATCTATTGGTTCGGCTTGGGCAATGGAACGCCAAACCCTACTTCCGATGTACCATAAGGCTGCAAAAGCAGCAATTCCCTGTGCAACACTGATCAGTTGGTTACAGAGTGGCATCATCTCCGTATAGAGTTCATCCAATACTCCATGCAATCCCTGATTGATGCCGGATTGAGCACTTGAGAGCAGAGGGAAAAGGAAAAGTATTCCCATTAGAGCTATTTGTTTGTATCGCTTGATCATGGGGATTTGCTTAAGAGAGTTTCTGGGAGTAATAGCTTCTGATTCCGTTGATTTCCTGCATAGCCTTATAGCGACTCTGGGCCAGAAACTGGGCTTGTTGATTGAATGCAGTCAAAAAGTGAAACTTATCCTGCATGTCCAGGTGAATGCGATCAATGGCTTCCAGTCTTTCCTCATCTGACATTCTCAGTTTGCCGGCAGTCAGTACCAGTGTCAATTCATCGAGCTGTTGCAGGCTTTTTTCCAGCAGGTTTCCATACACTTGAGAGAGATAGGAAACCTCGTCTAGAGAGAACTGCTCAGAGGCCTTGAAACTGGAAAAGGCTCTTTGGTAATCTTGGACCAGTTTGATTTGATAGCGGATGATCTCGGCGACTTTGTGGTAGTTTTTGACAGCTGGACTTACCTGTAAGAGCTTGTTCAAGAAAGTTTCATGCAAGCTGAAGTTTCCTGATGCAAGGGTTTCGATTTGGGAGTATCCGGTTCTTAAGGTGCTATACCCTTTTTCCAGATCACTCAAGATTTCCTTGAGTTGACTCAGTTTGGTGACGTTGATTAGCAATTGAGCAGCTTCATCTGATTGGGCTTTGCTTTGTTGTGTTCCCAATACAATCAGGAAGGAGATGAGTATAGATGTGGCCGTCTTCATAGCGGGCTTAGTTTTGGTGGATTGCATGGAGTGACTTGCTGGCAGTGATGGATTGTAGTTCTTGCTTTCTGGAAAGCATGAGGTTTTCACATTCTTGGTAAAAGCGAAGGCCAAAGCCAAGGACTTCTTGCAAGACGTTTTGGGTTTGATGAATTCTCTCTAACCTTTCCGAATCATTCAGTTGGATTTTTTCTTCCTGAAGGAAGCTTTCTAAGTCTAGTAGAATCTGATCACTGTCCTTTTGGATTGCCTGACAGATATGAAGTATCACTCTTTTTTCAGCCTCGGACAACAATGCTATTTGGAGAAGTGAGTTGGGGATATGGGTAGTGAGTTGCTTTGTCAGCTCGTAGATCTGAATGCATTTTTCAGTCTCGGGATGGGAGCTTATGGCTGGATTGATTCTGCTAAAAGAACCATAGAAACTTTGATGCTGGGAGAAGTCTTCATGTTGAATGGTGCGCATCAGACCTAAGCCTTGGGAAACTGTTTCATAGCCTTCTTTGAGTACAGCTCCATAGGCTTCAAGTGCTGCCAATTGTTCTGCGAGGTATTTTTTCTGGGTTTCTTTTTGATTCCACCATTCTTCAAATGTCTGAGAATAGGAGGGGAGTGACAGAAAAGCCAGATAGCAGATGGGAAGTAGCTTTTTCATGATCAGAATGATTGGTGTGTGATGCCGTAGAGGCTTTTGATTTGTTGGATTTCTTGGCTTCCGGAAGCCCGTTGCAGACTAAGCAATCCATTGCTTTGGTTGAAGGCGAGCAAGTCCTGATAGTTTTGATCCACCCGATTGGCAGTTTGATGGATGAGTTCGAGTCTTTCTCCCTCGCTCATCTGTAGGGTGAATGATTTGACCAAAAGAGCCATCTGATCCAGATTATCTACCGTAGTGGCTAAAATGCCGGAATAGACTTGAGCCATGTATTCCTTTTCTCGGGAAGTGAAATGTTCGTCCTGCTGAATAAGGGCCCATACCTTTTTGTATTCTGTAACTATCCGGGCTTGTTTCTGAGAAATTTCTTTGATGCGCTGATATCCTGAAATCGCCGATTTGACGGTTTGCAGTTCATTGAAATAGGTTTCATAGAGTTCCTTTTGCTTTGCTGACCAATTGGCTATTTCTTCCAACTTGAGCTTGGAAAGGGTGTTTTCTAGCACCTTTTGAGCGTTTTGGAGCCATAGCACCTTGTTCTGCTCTCGTTGGATCTTGAGATCCATAGCCACGATGACTTTGGTGACACCTGCTTTGATGATCTCTAAAATGGCTACCGGGATGGCTGCTTCTGAAGGTTGGGGACTTAGAGTCAGAGTCATGCAGAGCAGGGTGAGAAGGAATCCCTTTTGAAGTGTTTTCTGATGTTCTTTCATGAGCTGGATCGTTAGTTACTGGTTTCGGCATATAGAGCAGTAATTCCATTTTGAATGGAGCCATAGCGTTTGGCATATTCCAGGACCTTGACTTTTTCACTTTCCTCAGTGGTATAAGCGAGGTATTCCTGGAGGGAAACCTCTGTGCGATAGACTTTGGAATGGGTGCCTCCCAAGCTGATAAATACCTCTTTGTATTTTCGGTTGGGATCATTGGCCTTATTGACAGAGAGCACCAGGGCTCTTTCTTTGTCTGTAAGTCCAAGCAGTTGCTGGATCTGATCAAACTTGTTCTGATACTTGGACTGATCGAGCAGGATCTTACAATCGCTATTGTTGATAATGGCCTGCTTGACGACCGGGGAGCTGATGATGTCTTCTACTTCCTGGGTGACCACAATGGCTTCTCCATAGAATTTCCGCACAGTCTTGAAGAGGTATTTGATGTATTCGGCCATGCCTTCTTTGGCAATGGCTTTCCAGGCTTCTTCGATCAGGATCAATTTGCGAATGCCTTTCAGCTTGCGCATTTTGTTGATAAATACTTCCATGATGATGATGGTCACCACCGGGAAGAGAATAGGGTGATCCTTGATATTGTCCAGTTCAAAGACGATGAAGCGCTCCTGTAGAAGGTTTAAGTTTTCTGTGGCGTTGAGCAAGTAGTCAAACTCTCCCCCTTGATAATAAGGCCGGAGCACATAGAGGAAATTGGAGATGTCAAAATCCTTTTCCTTGACCTGATCTGAGTTTAGGGTTTGCTGGAATTCTGATTGGAGGAATTCATAAAAGGTATTGAAGCAGGGGAAGAGGTTTGGGTTGTTTTGCAGCTTTTCATAATAGCCTTTCAGTGCATTGGACAGGGCTACGTATTCGCTTCGGCGATAAGTTTCATTGTCCTTTTTCCAGAGGGCCAGAAGAAGGGTTTTGATGCTTTCCTTCTTTTCTGTGTCCAATTGATCCCCTTCGGCTATGAAGAATGGATTGAATCGAATGGGATTTCTTTCATCATAGGTGAAATAATATCCTTCGACCAGATCACAAAGTCCCTTGTAAGAATGGCCGACGTCGACCAGGATCACATGAGTTCCCTGTTCGTAATAGCTTCGAATCAGATGATTGGTGAAAAAGGATTTTCCTGATCCGCTTGGGCCTAAGATAAACTTGTTCCGGTTAGTACAAATGCCAAGTTTGACAGGCTCATCTGATAGATCCACATGGATGGGTTTACCGGTTTGACGATCTCCCAATCTGATTCCAAATGGGCTGGGAGAGCTTTGGTAGCCAGTCTCCAGATTGAGAAAGCAGGTAGCCTGTTCCAAAAATGTGTCAAAGGTATCATTCATGGGAAAGTCTGCACTGTTTCCGGGAATCCCGGCCCAGAATAATTGCGGGGCACCTACGGTTTCTTCTTTTATAGTGGCTTCCATTTGGGAAAAGGCTGCTCCAACCTGCTTTTTGATTTCTTGGATCTGCTCAGTGTTTTCTGACCAGACCATCAGGTTGAAATGTGCTTTGATGGGAAGCCGTTGTTGTCCTATTGCTTCATTAAGGAAATCATGCGTGGCATCCCGAGCAAGGGTGTTTTCGCGACTGTAGTTGGCCAGTGATTGCAGTCTGAGACGTTTCGATTCCAAGTCTTTTAAGCTTTGTTGGACATCACCGAGAAAGAAATATTGATTATAGATGTGGTTGCAGGGAAGGAGCTGGCCTAAAGAAGAGGCAAACCCGATACTGAACTTACTGGTGTCCGTGCTGTATTTGTCGTAATTGATTCTGCTGCCACAAAATGCCGGAAGGTTTTCAGCTTCGCTTAAACTGAAGATTTTGCAGATCTTATCTCCGATCTGAAATCTTGGTTTGAAAGCTATGTCTCCAACCCAGGTCGGCATCCTGTCTTCTGAAAGACTGCAGTATTGCTCCAGAATTCCTTTTTTTTGGGAATTGCTGTAGATGGATTCCTCTGTGAGTCTGGTGATTTTCACAAATCCGCTGTCAGTCAGAATTCTTTCAAACTGTCCGCAGGCATCCAGAAAGTGTGGAAGGGTATGGGAGAGATTCAGCTCCTCAGGAATAAGGTGGCTACGGAGTAGGGAGGAAAATAAACTACTGGAGGTCTTTCTGTTTTTGGGTTTAAGACTGAGATAGAGGTAGCAGAAATGATCCAGATAAGGCCTTTCATTGAAAAACCGATCGCTGCTTCTGTTTAGGAAACTGGGTTTCTCTTTGCTGAAATCAGCCTGAAAGTTCTTTTCAATAAACCAATCCTGTTTGTGTAAAACACTGTGAACAGGGAGGGTCTTGATGGCTTTGATCCAGACCTGATGAAATGCCTCGTAATCCCGATCACTGAGTGTGAATATCTCTGGCAGCTGGATTTGATAGGCTACTGTGATATCTCCCATTTTTGAGAGAATACAGTCCTGCTCAATACTCAGAATAGGGAAATGCTTTTCTAATTGTCTTTCCATGTTCGGTTTTATTGATATGAATGGTTCGTTGCGGTGTTTTACTTTTTTTGAGTCTTTACTTTTCGAAAGACCGCTCTGGATTTGATTCGGATGGCATGAGGCACTTGTCGGTAGGCCATTTTTTTACTCAGACCATGCTCTCCATAAGCATGACTGAGTCGATAGATCTGGATGACAAGAGTACTTCCTACGCTACCGACTAATGCCAGGCAAGCGACGGGGTGAATTCCCGTGATATACATTAGAATAAAAAGGATAAGTAGTGCCAGCACACCGGCTCCTAGGTACCAGATGTACTGGGCTTTTAATCCTTTGAATTCTATGGGCTTGTTGATACCCTTATTGATTTTGTAGATGCTGATCGCCATAAGAAAATGGGTTTTGTAAGAAAGACTCCCAGATGTTTTTAGACTCCAAAAAATGATTGGATAACTGTGGCGACCACTACCAAAAACACACAGCTGCCAAACCATGCTGCTGCAACCTTCCCGGTGTCCGGGTCTCCGGCATTCCATTTTTGATAGACTTTTACTGCACCGATCAGGCCCAGAATGGCCCCGATTGCATACATCAAACTGGTACCTGCGGCAAAGTAGCTTCGGACCTGCCTGTCAGCTTCGGCAATACCTGCGAGTCCGTCTTGTGCTTGAGCCGAGAGACTTGAAAAGTAAAGGAGAAGGGCTGCTAGAACAGATGTTTTTTGGTTTTGGCTAAATGTTAGCGTTGGCTTTTTCATGGGATAAGAGTTTGGAGGTTTAGAATAATGCGTAGGAGGGATGTTGGTTTGTAGTCATTCCTGTCCCCATAGAGATTGCAGTTCCGATTCGTTGAAGTCGAAATGTGTATTCTTGGGGATGTTTTCGGTAAGGAAGTTGAGAATGGCAACCCGGTAGGCGGGCTCCCGAAGCCCGGGGTGGTTGGACAGGATATGGCTGAGCTGTTGATGCAGGTCTTGTTTACCTGTCATGTTTCCCGCCTTTCCGAGTATGCCTTGGAGTTCCGCAACCGTGATCTCCAGTTCTTCAAAGGGATCAAGTTCATCTGATTCAGTCTGGTGTGGGGGCTGTACTTTTTCCGACTGGGAAATGAGATTGAACCGCATTGTTTTGCCGGAAATCAGGCTACGGATTTCTTGAGGGTAGTATAGGATAGCGATCCCTAGGTAGTAGGCTGTGAGCCCGAATGCTAGGGCGCTGAAGTAATGGTTCCAGGTAAGTGCTTCCAACATGGGTTTTCTGTTTTGGTAATCGGGATTTGTATTCCCTTGACAGAAGCAAAATTGTATGCTGTAATCCCTTGTTTTTTACACTGTTGTGGTAGCTACCAAAAAAAAGTTTATCAAGATCCTGGTAAAGGAAAATTGACGTATTTACTATATTCAGAGAAGGATACTAGTTGGAATAGTAGATTGTTTGTATACCCGTACGGGTGTATTATTGTTTGAATTGGTAGTATTATACCCGTTTAGGTATAATGTTGGATTTTTTTCTTTAAATTGTACCCATAAGGGTATACTTATATGGAGTGGAATAGAAATAGCAGCATATCAGAGTTTGTTCGAAAAAGGCGAAAAGAAGCTAACCTGACACAATTGGAACTCGCAAATATATCAGGAGTTGGTGTGAGGTTTATTCGGGAATTAGAACAAGGGAAACCGAATCTGATGGCGGATAAAATCAATCAAGTGCTTTTGTTTTTTGGTCATGTATTATCACCTAGCCCGATAAGCGATGAGACAAGGAGAAATTTGGGTAGCTGATCAGTTGGCAGGAATACTCTCTGAAGAAGAAGAAGGGTATGTATTTACCTACAAGAAAAAATACTTAGGGGCAAAGAATGCTTTGCCAGTGTCCTTGACGTTGCCGTTACAACAAGAGCCCTTTCTTTCAGAAACCTTATTCCCTTTTTTTGATGGCTTGATACCTGAAGGCTGGCTTTTGGAGGTTGCGCATCAAAATTGGAAACTCAATCCAAGAGATAGGATGGGACTGTTATTGAAAACATGTAGGGATTGCATTGGGAATATAAGTGTGATAGAACTATGAACTATTGTCTTGCGTGTAGCGGAATCTTGGATGGAGAAGAGCTATATCATCAAAAATGCCTGAAGGATTTTTGGAAAGAAGATGAACCGGTTTTGAGTTTGGACTTGGATCTGGCGAATATTGATGAGCTGGCAAGAGAGAACATTTCTCAACGAATAATTGTGACAGGAGTACAGCCCAAATTGTCTCTTGGCTTTATAGGGAAAACTAGAGAGAAGAGATTGACTATTGTTGGGGCTTTAAATGGGAAATATATTTTGAAGCCTCCATTTGATCTCTATCCTCAAATGCCCGAAATCGAAGCTTTGTCTATGCTTTTGACAAGAGAGGCAAGGGTAGAAACAGTTCCTTTTTTGCTGATACGCCTGCAAAGTGGAGAATTGGCCTATCTCACAAAGAGGATAGATCGAAGTTCGGCCAATAAAAAGTTCGCAATGGAAGATGCCTGTCAATTTACAGGACGACTTACGGAACATAAATACCGGGGCTCCTATGAGCAGATTGCAAAGGGTATTCTCACGTATAGTCAGAACCCTTTATTGGAGGTTGTGAAATTCTACCAACAGGTAATCCTCTCATTTTTGATTGGAAA
Organism: Algoriphagus vanfongensis DSM 17529; assembly: GCF_000429465.1. GTDB lineage: Bacteria > Bacteroidota > Bacteroidia > Cytophagales > Cyclobacteriaceae > Algoriphagus > Algoriphagus vanfongensis. The sequence continues at coordinate 62,343 of NZ_AUBX01000002.1, forward strand.
TAATGACATGCACTTTAAAAACTTTTCGTTGATAGCCTTTAAAAATGGCGCGTATCAATTATCTCCAGCTTATGATATGGTTGCTGTGAACTTGTTGATAAAAGACGATCCAGAGGAATTAGCGTTGAATTTGAACGGGAAAAAGAGAAAATTGACGAGGGAAGATTTTAATGTCGCAATGTCAAAATCTAGTATCCCTGCCAAATCAATTGAAAATCTCTGGAATCGAATTGAAAGTGGAATACAGGGTTGGCCTGAATTGATTGGTAGAAGCTTTTTGACTGAGGATGCTAAAGCTGAATTCCTGAACATAATACAGCGAAACTCGGAACGATTAGGGCTGATATTTTGATTTTTTATTTTGCCTTCAAAGGTGTTTATTCAAGGTCTAACAAATGCATTGTTATATTTAAAATAGGTCTTGTTAGAGAATTCTGTCCTCTGAATTTCTCGCCAAGGTAGTCTCTGGTGCTTCGGGCAACCAGAAGCTTCCGGCATAAAGCCGCTTGCTTTGCTGCGCTTTTTATTCCTTTTCCTTCTGGTTTTACTCACCCCAGGACTAGGACTGCTTCATAATTCATTGTACCAGAAAAAAAGATTAGAAAGACTGTATTTGCAAAAAAAGTTACAAATCTATGATTTACTCAGGTTTTGTTTGGCTAAGAAAGAAGCCAGGCTACCTGAATCTAGATACCGGCCTTTCATTTTCAAGTAAAAATAGTCATAGTCCAGTTTTGGGTATAAATTTTTTGACGGAGATCACTTCTAATTTAGCAACAACCGCAATGTTTTTGCCGGTATTGGCACCTATGGCGTTTACATTGGACGTACACCCTTATTTACTGATGGTGCCAGTTGCTATGGCTGCCTCTTGTGCATTTATGCTTCCTGTTGCTACTCCCCCTAATGCTGTAGTGATGGGCTCAGGCTATCTGAAAATAAAAGATATGATGCGTGCAGGATTGTGGTTGAATCTGATTTCTGTTCTGATTATTACTATTTCCTGTTATTATTTATTGGAATTAGTTTGGGGTTTTGATCCATTAAGATTTCCTGTTGGTTTTCAGAAACCTGAATAGACACTTTGGATCATAAGTAGGGTTCTTGGGGTGAAATGTCTTGGATTTTCATAAACAGGTTGGCCTCGGGAAGTACGGATTTTCTTCCTTTTTAGCTAACCCAAATCTGAGTTTGATATATTAAGGTTACTTCTGGGGCTCCCTCTTTAAATAGGACCTTTTCAAAAAGCTTAAGCGTTCTTCGTAGGATTTTTTATACCGGTCCTTCATCTCTTTGGCCAAATAGCTTCGGTTAATTAAAGGCTCGGCTTCTTCAATAGGTTTAGAGAATTCTCGAATGATCCGCTTCACTCTGTTTTCTAGGATTCCGATTTTCACCCCAAACTCATAGAAATCATCATACGCCAACAAACCCATCGCTTCATAGCTTTGGGTGTAATAGTCGTTGGCAAATAGACCATCCTTGAGCGCAAGTTCTGCATCTTTGACATGAAGTCTTGTATTGACCATATCATATGCGGGGCTCAATTGATAGTCCCCTTGAGGAGTCTCCAGTAGCGCGAAGTTTTTTAAATGAGCATCTCCGTTGGAGAAAAGAAAGTTGAATAGGACCAATTTGAAAAACTCCTCCAAGGCAATGGGATAAGCAGCAACATGCTGTTTGATCAAATGTGCAATTCCTTCGTAGCTGAAATTGTATTTGTATTCGTTTCCATCAGTTTCCTTGGTCTTTTGTGCCAAAGTTGAAAAATCTTCTTTCCCCAGCTTTTTGTGCGATTTCTGATCTACATCAAATCTTTTGGTGATGTAGGCAGGTTCTCCATTTTCAAAAAAAATCAATGCGTTTTCAGCTACATTCAATTTGAAAACCTGCTTGGCCAACTGCATGGTCAGATGCTCGTTGGCAGGCACCTGATCCACATGATTCAAGTCTCTCGGGATTGGTTTTAATATAAAGGTCCCTTGCTCCCCATCTTCTGTTAAGCGCAATTGTCCTTTTTCCCAAACCAGAGAAAGCTTTTCCTGAACACCTGAAATGGAAATTCTCTTTCTGTTTTCCATCAAGCGGGTCATCTCTTCTCCGTTACTGGGTTGATGACTCTCATAGGGTAAAATATGAGAAGTCTTTCTACCAGAAAAAAGATGTTTCAAGCACAACGGGCTATAAGTCTCAAAGCCTTCTGCCAAGGTGCCGGGACAAGTATGGATCGTTAACTTATTCATTTGGGACTACGGTTATAGCTCCGATGGTATCCGATTGAGCAGTTTTTAATAAGAGTGAGAAGAAATCATTTTCATCTATCTGAAATTGCCTGGCCTGAAGCTGGAGATTTACTCCCTCAGAGAGCATGTTGAAGAAGAAGGGGAAAAGGTGTTCGGAATGGTACTCTTTCTTGGATTTAGGAAGAGTCAGGCTCACTGAAGGCTTTTCCGGATTTAAAAACCAAGCATCTTCATAGACAAAAGAATACTTTCCTGAGTCTGACTTAGATAGTATTCCTACCAATTCTCCGTTGCGTAACACCCTTGCTGATTTCATTTATCACCCCAGTTTTTTAATGGAAAGAGACAATTCCATCCCAAGAACTTCTGCAAGTTTATTGAGGACTTTGACTGAGGGATTAGCTTCACCTCTTTCAATCTTATAGAGTGTATTGATGCTTACTTGGGCCATTTCAGCCAGATCCGGTTGAATGATTCCAAGTACTTGTCTTCGCTCTTTGATTGCAGATCCTATCTCCTGAATTGTCATTATAATGTGATTTTTGATAAAAATAACAAAAAGTAAATTGTAAATCAATATAAATCACATTATAGTATGAAAATCGTTGGTTATCCTATTCTCATGAAGGTGCGCGCTAGTGATTTTCACAGTATAGTGTGAAAAATAGAGGGGCAAGCAGAAAAGTTGGGGGAGTTAATGAATATGATTGTAATTGCATGCAGAGGACAAGTACCACAGATGTCACAGATTTTCGCTGGATTTTATGTCTTTTACTCCACGAATGTGGGTGAAATGAGTGTAGCTATTGCAAAGGCAGAAAAGTCAATCATGATACGGGCGGTATCACAGCAGGCTAACAATCCCCTTTAAGGATTAATCACCCAAACCAAATAGCTTTCTAACCTCTTTATAGGGAAGCTCGGACAGATCACTAACATTTCTGTCACGTATTGCTGTGCTTACTGCCCCTTTGGGAATCATTATAAATCGGAATTCCGGTTTATCGGTACCAAAAACCAAGCTTTTGCTGGCGAAGGTATATGCCCCTTCGGACATATTATCGACCTCAATTATTATGCGGTTTTGCCAACCTTGAGTTCCATCTAGGGTCCAGTAAAGACTGGATTTTATATCCCATGTCCCAATAGGGCGAAAACTTGGCAACGAGAAAAGACCGTCCACTGGATTTCGATGATATACAAGCAATGTACCATTCTCATTGTTAACAAAGTCATACAAAGAACCCGCTCCGGTGACGCTTATCAAATGGTTTCTGGTCGCTGAGGGCAGGTACGCATACACCACCGCCTTAGTAGGTGATAAGCGGTCGACATTATAGGCCGTCCAATTGGAAGCTATCATATTCGCAGTTCCAGGCTCACCCTGCGGCTCCTTCAGACTGACCCCACTTCCCCATCCTGTACCTCTTTTGGGACCATAAAGTACACCTATTGTGGTTTGGAAGTAAAAATCTCCCAATTCCCCGATGTTCAGAGAAGGTGACATGGAACCACTATAAATCCTGGAGCCATCCTCACCATTCTTCCCTGGCTCTCCCTGCAACCCCGTGGGATCACCCCAACCGGAAGCGGTTTTCGGGCCGTACAGTTCACTGCGGCCCTTCCGGTCCAGGCTCACTTTCTATACAGGAGGAAACAACTATCATGAAGTACAATACCCCTAGCAAACTATGATAGTTCGTTTTCATATGCTTATTATTTGTTTATCAAGTCATCATCAATTCTGTGTTCTCTTTACTACAAAGATATCCGCTGCATGCCCTCGGTGGTCATCTTGCGACAACTGCATTGCTTCGCCATTTTTCCAATACATCGCAGCGACTGGTTTTCCGGAACTCCGAAAATCTATGCCGGCAACATATACATCTCCATCCAGTACAAAGATGGCATTGGCTTCCGCACGGTATGAACGATCCGTCAGATCCACCGCTTCACCATTTTTCCAGTACCTCGCCACATTTACGGTACCCGTACCCGATTTATGCACTACCTTTTCATATCCCGCCACATACACATCACCGTTTTCCACAAAAACCGAACGGGCTTCCGACTCCCTCTCACCTGTCCCCAAAATAATCTCTTGTCCATTTTTCCAATATTTGGCAACGGTTACATTTCCGTTCGAACCATGACCTGAAACATACACATCACCTTGGTCAGACACCACAATACCGGTCACCGTTCCCGACCCTTCCAGCGAAACAGCTTCACCGTTTTTCCAGTAGGTGGGTTCAGCATTCAATAAACCTGCCACGTACACATCATCGCCAGATACCGTGATGACACTATTTCCTGTTTGACCTAAAGTACCGCTCGCTACATGAACAGGCGACTCTCCACCATTTTTCCAATACACGATATCCATCATATAGTTTGTCTTAGTTTTTATTCCCGCCACATACACATCCCCTTCTGAGACACAGATATCGTAAGCCGTGGCATAATCATCGGAATCATTTGGATCTGACAACTCCACATGTGTATCATTTTCCCAATAGAAAGCTGAAGCAATAGCACTTGTAAATTGTCTTTCACCTGCGATATACACTTGATTATCCGCCACCACCATATTGTTATAAATCATATTTTCAAGTGATTCATGATCGTACAAAACGGATTCGCCGTTTTTCCAATACAAGGGCCGACTGCCACCTGAAGTTTCGTCATACCCACTCCCGAGCACATAGACATCCACCTCGGCCACTTGATCCAGAACCGTGACGGTCACCGGCTCACTATCCTTATAGCCCTGCTTCTTTGCGACAACTGATTGGGTACCCACTTCATCAAAAACATGCTGGTATCCATCTAACTTGTTTCCATCGATATAAATATCGGCATCCGTGACCACTTCCTGCGTTTCCTCGGCAATCACCTCAAAAGTGACGGTCGATGATGCCATGACCGTTGTTTCACTGGCAGTAAGCTGCAAGGTCAGCTCTTCCTCCTCTACTGGCGGAGCCGGCTTCTGCTCTTCAGAACACGAACAAAACCAGACAACCGTAAGCAATAATGTATTTGCGATTAGCTTTTTCATTTCGACAGTTTGATCTAAGGTGCCGCTATAACAATTTCTCCAGTAACAGCTACTTCTTCTCCCTCATCTCCGAGTTTAAAATCCCCCTGAAATGTCAAAGTGTACGAAGCAGCCGTTGCCTCCTCTCCGTACATGGAGATATTATGCTCTTTGTAGTTTTCCAGGGTCATGCTTACCGGCCCAGCAGGGCGATATTTATCTTCGGTCCCCCATTCGCCAAATACAAGGCCCGGACCATTTCCTACTATACTGGGCTGGTCGTTATCATCCAGGGAAAGGCCTACCCCGAACTGAAATTTCCCAGTCTCAAACAACAATCCTGTCAGCAGCTCGCCATCTATCTCTTCATTATATTCGACAAACATCACCGCATTATAAGTCCCCATCACTTCCTTGGGTACTTCTCCGGAGAATTTGCCCCCACCTTCCAAGGTAATGTCATAAGTGTGCGCGCCATTGCTATTGATGGGGTCGACACCGTCCTCATCATTGCCCGAGCAGGCGGACATCAGGCATAGAGCCATCATGCCAATAAGGGTTTGAATCATTGTCTTTTTCATATGTTTAAATTGTTTTTTTAAAGTCCGTAGGGAATCTCGCTTTTCTATCCTTTGTCTTTGTTTCTACTTAGGGAAGTACAAGGCATGATCCCTACATTTTATTTTCATTGCTGTACGCGCACCTCGTCGATGACCAATAGAATTTCCGGATAATCGGATAGGTTCGTGAAGGCTATTTGCTCCCTGTAATTTCCCGGGTCCCGATGAACAGGCACTTTGGGGAATTTAAAAAAGCCGTCTGCGGTGGCTAGGGCATCGGAGACCTTGTGTTTAACGGTCACCTCTACTCCTGTTGCACAGATTTTCTGGAGTGAAATCTCCGCCTGAAAGGCTTCCGAGGATATTAATTCTTCAGTCACGTTTTTTCCTGACTGGGCATCCAGTAGCTTAAACTGAAAGTCCAGGTACGTAGCTTCGGGCATCGCCATCGAGGGCGTAAATAGTTTTCGCTTGTTTTTGTCGCCTTGATGTAGATGCATTTCAATTGCTTTGGAACCTCCGAGGCCTTTGTTTGAAATTAGCAGTGAATCAGGCAAATAGCTGTAGTTCCAGCCCTGTGCTGCCAAATCCACCTCGCTTTGCGCCCCTTCAAAATCAAACACCTGCAAGGAATTTTCCGACAATGATGCGGGGGCAATGACCTTGCTCAGGTACACCACTTTATTATCCGACACGTCCGTGTCCAATGGTTTCAAAGACTTGTCTTTGATATAAGCTGGCAGATCAATGAGGTAAGACTCGACGGTGACTTCATACAGTCCTGGTTGGGACAGGTCTATCGGGTCAAAGCGAAAACGTATCCAACCGGGGGTGAAAGCCCTGAATTCAAGTACTGCTTCTTCTTGGAGCAAAACCGCTCCATCCTCCAGTCTTTTGACCTGGACGGCTCCGAAGATGCCCTTGCCCTTTTTGTCGAAATCTGCCCCCCTGTTTTCCACACGAAATTCAAATTTCGTAACCTGATCTTGTGGGCAATTGGAGAAGGGAATATAATCGCCACGTGGGTACTCGGGTATCGTAATGGACTTAATGCCAATATCGATACCCTGCGCCAGTGCTTCGGTTTCGATATCGGTAATTTTCGAGGGTTCAAAATCCTCCATCCTCGATAAACCCTCCATCATTTCTTCCTCTGTATCCAAGCTATCGGTTTTGTTCCGCTCCTTACTATAACCACTAGCAAGTAAGTGCAGCGGGGAAAGGGCCAATAGCATCAGGCATAATATAAGTTGTTTCGTTTTTATCATTTTTGTTATGGTTAACAAGTTCTTTCCATGCAATTTTAAATGAGTCATTAAAACCAAATTCCATAGACGAAGTCAAATTCACCATTTTGGATATTGATGGTTTCGCTGTTCATATTGCGTATGCCATAACGCTCAAAAGTACCTTTTACCCTATAAAAAGTGGTATCCAGTTTGGTCCCTATTTCTTTATAATCGATGACACTTATTTGGGAGGTCTTCTCCCTGTTAAATCCATACCCGTTTTCATTATTGAATGTGATCACTTCATAATTCACATCAAATCCATTATCACTGTGGTCAAATGTTCCTGTAGTTGGCTCCAAGGGCACAACCACCCGTACCTGATTGGTAGTATCTTCGTGAACCTGATCGCTCCCAATGATTCCTACTGTGTTGGAGCCACCATAGAGCACCACTTTTACCTCATGATAATTCACCTCTTTTCCATTTACCACTCCACTGATCGAACCACCCACCTCCAAAGCATTTTGCTTTTCAGGCTCGACATCATCATTTGAACAGGCCATTGCCAACCCCAGTCCAAGCAGGAAAATGACTGTTACATAATTTTGTTTCATGTACTTCATAACTACTTAAATCAATATTGAAGAATATATTTTCATCCCTGGCAACCACAGATCTGCCCAATACTTGAGATATCGTATTGGGCAGAAATCTTGTCCTTTTTTTCTGGAATTATTATGGTTTATTGTTCCATCCCAAGTAACCTAAACCAGCTTCTCCTTTGGCCACGTTGATATAAGTGTTACTGGATCTGTTAAGGTTAGGAAGCTCCGGTTGCGAGGAACTTGCTCCCGTATAAGCAAAAAAAGCATAGTTGGGCAAGTCCTGAAATGTGGTATTGGTAACGGTAAGCATGGGATCGGCATGCATATAGACCGCTCCAGTATTCTGGATATTGCCCACAGGGAAGTCTCCTTTGGCATGTTCGATAACGGCATGTTCGATTACATTATCCTCCTCGGTAAAGCCATAGTAAATCCCTCCCCAGTCGGTACCATTATGGGCCTTCAAATGAACAGGATCGCTAGCCGTACCCTGGATTTTCAGACTAGGAGCGTCGGTTGCCCATCCAGATGAAACCTGTAGGTATGCCACACTTCTAAACTGCATTTCTGTTCCTGCCTCTATGGTCAAGTGGCCATTGGTAGTAATTTGTACCCTGCTGTCCACCAAGTACGGCACATCCAATCGTTGCCAAGTGACTGTCTTTTCTTCAATCTCGTAATTGGATGAGGTAATGTTCAGGAAGTCTGATGCATTTCCTGCATAGGACGACGTATTATCAAATATATGCGCCATCTCTGCGGACACCTTTACGGGTACGCCCTCATTTCCAGTAATGACAAGATTGGAAGCTGAAACAGTGGCATTTGTCTTGACACCGTGAAAGTCCAAACCAACGCTTCCCCCATTTCGGATTTCTACATGGCTTAAGGAAAGGGCTTGCGGAGGGGTTCCTGAAACGCCCCTTAAGGCCAGGGAACCTTCGTAAACCGGAGAAGAGGACGTGAGGTTTTGTGATCCAGCGTATTCGATCACGGTGTGCTCTATGGTATTGTTAAGATTGTGGGCTTCGGTAAAAAACAGGCCTCTCCAATGCCCTTTCTGTTGGACCGTACCCGTGAAAACCACCGGCTCTTCCTGTCTCCCCACTACTTCGAACAAATTATTGTCAAGGTTTACATATAGCCCTGCGTCCTTTTCAAAAGCAACCACTACCCCTGGGTTAATTCTAAGGGCTCCCTGAACGTTAGCCCAGCATTCAATGACATAATCAACTGGTCTTCGAGGATCATTTACCAAGACCCGGTCTTCATTAAAATAATCACAGGCCAGTACAATGGGGGGTAGAATTTCCTCCTGAGGTTGTTCATCCTCGCTGTCACTACAAGCGGTCAGGACTAAAAACAAACCCATCACAAGGGCGCAAATAATTTTTGGCTTCGATAAATACTGCATTTTCATCATAATACGGTTTAGTTAAGTTTAAATTGATACCCGACTCGGAACCCAATGAATCCAAGCCCTTGACTGGAAAGGGAAAAGCCCTGATAGCTTAGAGAAAGATCAATGTCCCCCAATAGGTAGCCGACCGTGGCAGCATAACCCAAAGAGGTAGAGGAGACACTTCCTCCAAAGCTGTCCATTCCCATAAAGGAGCCTTTGAGGGAAGTGCTGTTAATGGATAATCCCAGCTGTGGTTCTATGTATATTCTTTCCAAATGATGTCTGTACCCGGCCAAAAGTGGAATTATACCTAGGGACCCCTTTAACCCATCAGCGTAACTGTTTTTAAGGCCGAATCGGGTATAACCGGTAGAAAAGGTCAGCTCGCCATCAGAGTTTAGGCTATATAGGCCTTTCACTCCTATCCCTATTCCCATTCCATATACCTCTGAGAGATCGCCAATAGGTACACCCACCTTAATTGCTGGGTTTATCCGGAGATTTCCTTCTTGGGCAAAGGAGAAATGGGTGAGGGCGGTTAAAAATGCGCCGATAATCAATAATTTTTTCATTTTGAATTGATTTAGTTAAAATTGAAATAAGGTTTAGTTTATACCAGAATTAGCTTCCTTTTACTCTGATTTTGAGCTTATCTGGAGTCTCTAATCACTTCATGTGAAAAGTTGGAAAAAGTAAACACCCCCTTGAAAAAAAATGTAGTTTTGCCCGCTTAGGGTTTACTTTTACCTTAATTAGCAATTAATGAACAAGGAGGAACGTTTCGTACAGGATATCCTGAAAGGGGATAAAGGAAAGCTGGAAAAAATCTATTCAGATAATAGAGACCATTTTCTCAATTTTGCACGAAAGTATCAGCTTCATGATGAGCAAATCAAGGATATTTATCAGGAGAGCATCATCGTTTTCTATGAAAATATATTGGATGGCAAGCTGGTTACCCTACAGAGCAGTATCAAAACATACCTATTTGCCATAGGGAAATACAAACTGATTCAATACCTGAGAAAGGAGGAGAAATATGATGCCTTTCCATTTGAGGAAGAAGACCTGCTTAATAAACTATCCATGCAGGAAATACCTGAAGATGACCTGGGTGTAAAAACGGCCTTAGTAAGAACGGCTATAAAGGAGCTTGGAGCAAAATGCCAAGAGGTATTACGGTTGTTTTATTACGAAGGCAAAAAACTAGAAGAAATCCAGGGGCAACTAGGCTACGAATCAAAGGATACTGTGAAAAGTCAGAAATCCAGGTGTATTAGACAACTAAAAAAATTAGTCGGGGCATATGAAAAGTGATCAAGAAGTATTAATTGATGGGTATCTAAGCAATACCCTCACTGCCTTGCAAAAACAGGAGTTTGATAAACTTATGTCCGAAGATCGGCAATTTGCTGAGGAGGTGGCCTTCTACGAAAAAATGAAACTAGCTATACGTCTAGAAGAAAGGGAAAAATTGAAAGCCAGATTCAATATACTGGAACAACCATCAAATAACCGAAAAACGTGGTGGTATGCGGCGGCTGCTATGCTTGTTTTGGGCATAATGGGCTGGTGGGGCCTTACTCAATTCTCGCTAAATCCCGAAAATCTATATTATTCCTATTTTGAGCCTTATCCAAATATAGTAGAACCTATAGTACGAAGTGATGCTGAACAAAGTGGGCTTTCTGCTCAGGCTTTTGAATGGTATGAAAAAGGGGAGTATGAAAAAGCAAGCGAAGCTTTCGCGACCTTGCATGAGGAACACCAAGCAGCAGCTGATCTGTTCTATCAGGCAATTTCTCTGATGGCTTTGGACCGCAGTGCCGAGGCTATTCCAATGCTCAAGCAGCAGAAGGAGGAGGACTCATTTTATGAAGCGGCACAATGGTATCTCGCTTTGGCATACTTAAAAGAAGGTCAGGAATCCCAGGCTAGATCCTGCCTGGAAAGGGTTAGGGACGCTGATGGTTTTCTATCCTCCCAAGCCATTGACTTGTTGAATGAACTGGACAATACTAAGTGATACCTAGGTTGATTTTCTTTTTTGATATAGCAAAAGCGCGCCGAGTAGTATCAGCAATACAGGAATGACATACAGTCCGTACTGGATAAAATAAGTCCATTTGCCCTTTGCGGAAAGCTCTTTTGTGTTCCCGTTGAGCACAAAACCAGCCCAATAATAGGGATGTTGCTTCATGGGGTTTTCTTCCAGAAATTTCTTTTTGGCCTTGGCGAGAGCTGTTTCTTTTGAGTTTCCCTCATCCAAAAAATCATAAAATAAACGCATCAGTATGGCTGTTTCCTCATCGGGTACCTGCCATAGGCTATAAACAGCGGATTTCACACCCGCATAAGTAAGTGCTCTGGACAAACTCAACATTCCCTCTCCTGGCTGTAATGTTCCTATACCTGTATTGCATGCACTGAGAACTACCAATTCGGCCGGAAATCGTAGCTGATACAATTCTGAATAGGACATACGCTCTCCATCCTGAAAGTAGATGCCTGAATTTTCGTGATTGTCCTTGTCCATCACTGCATGGGTTGCAAAATGATAAATCTGAAAGGTGCCAATGGCTTCTAACAAGCTGTTTTTGTTGGCTTTTTCTCTATGAAACAGCTCTCCCCCAAATCGATCTACTATGTAGTTTGCCTCATCTAGCGCACCTTCCAAATAAGTTAAACGGCTACGTGTAACCGCTTGGGTTTCTAGGGTGCTGAGATAGGATTTTGGATACTCTGGAACAAATGCCGCTACTGTGCCAGTACTTTTTCCTCCGTACCCGGTAAACTGCTGTAATGTCCAAAGCTTAAATGAATTGGAATAACTGATCGTATAATTCTGTACTAAGAATCCGGTCTGATCGGGCCTTTCCAGGCTCTCAAAAGAAAGGAAATTAAGTTTGCTGTCTGGGATGATGACAAGGTTCCTGAGATTTTGGTCCTCAAGTTTTAATGGGGTGATTAACAATTGGTAAAGTTGTCTGGAAAGTAGCGCTACTTTCGGTTGGATGCGCTGGATCTGGCGATGATAATTATCCAATAGCTCGAAGATTGGTTTTTTATCCCCTAAATCACGCAATTGGATTTTTCTGGCATTTACCACAAAGGCAAAAATTTTGGTATCAGTAACTATATATCTGATTATAGCTCTTTCACCGGAGAGCTGGTTTTGGATAGTTTCGATGTCAATATTTCCATCGAAAAAACCAAAATAGGAGGAATCGTAAGTGGAGATTTTAGCTTCGTTTTCCTCAAGCTCAGCTTGAATTTTCTGGATTTCTTCTAAGTCTGAGCTCGAATCTTCTTGCGCAAGCATGGCCAAGCTTGACCGCAGGTGATTGTGCATCAGCAATAAGCTGTCCGGTACAGCCAAAAATTGGTGGTGTTTAGCCTCAAATTCCCTCCATAGCAGTTGAGAGGTGTTGTTTTCCACTCGAATCAGTAAGCTGTCCACCAGAGGTTTGTTCAGCTGCAGATGAAGTGACATTAAACCCTCGTGGATTATTCCAGAGGTCATGTTCAGGCTGGGATTATATGCGCCCTTTTGGTAGTATTTCTGAAAAATAATTGCAGCTAAGTCGTATAGATGATAGCTAATTTGCCCCAAATCCTTTTTCCCACTTTGTCCATATTGGTTTCGATAGACATTGGCAGCTTCCTTTACGGCATTGATATAATAAACACTGTTTCGTTCTGTGAAATCATCTTCCTGGATCTGCATCAAATTCTCCACTTCTTCAGAAAGCAGGAGAGAAAATGCACGTTTCACAAGTTGTTCGGCTTGGGAGAAATCTCCCATCTGTTGTAAAATATCTGCTTTTTTCAAAGACAGATTGAGGAGGTTTACTTCACGGATATCATGGTTTTTCCCGATTTGCAGGGCATTGTTCAGGTAGCTCAGTGCTTGATGCAAGTCATTGGAACTAAATAGCCAAAACTTACAATAGTCCGCATTGGAAAGCATTTCAAAGTAGTAATTATCTTTATCTATACTTTCTTTCATGGCCAAATCCAGTAGACGGATTTTCTCTTGGGTTTCTTTGCTATCCTCATAATCATCCAGAATAGCCGCAGTATTAAGTATACTACTGATCAAGTAGTCAGAGTATTGGATTTGGTGTTTTCTTGATAACTTCCTGTAGTCATTTCTCAGACTGTCTAAATGGGCCAGTGCAGAAGGTGCGTCATCAGTTAGGTCATAATAGAGAATATTTATTCTGTGCCTATCCACCTGATACATGAGTGCTGGTTTCTGATCTACTATGAATGCAGATTTGCCAAATGAGTCTTCACTTACCCACTGATCAAATTTAGAGTTAATTGCAAGGGTTAATTCTTTGGCTCCGGCTTTATCTCCGTATGTCCGATAAAGTCGCATCAAGTTACCGTAAATAGAGATCAGATTACTTTTATCTACTTCTGGATCGGATTCCCATAGAGCTTTTGCCTTTAAGTAGCATTCCTTCCGTTGGGTAAAAAATCCAGTCTCAGCGTACATGGTTCCCAAATTATTATACGCCAGTGCGAGACTTGAGAGGTTTAGGTCACTCTCGGGAAGTGCTTCATATAGACTGATGGCCTGTTTATATACTCTTATTGCCTCATGGTATTCGTTATTCTTATCATGCAGAAAGGCAATGTCATATACATAATCCGCCTGGTCGAGAGGCTTTAGGTGTGCTTCAAGCACCTCATACCAATTTTTAGCGGTTTTCAATGAATTAGTCCAATCGCCCGTATTAGCTATGTTATGGTACGTTTCTATGCTTAGGTCTTTCACATAGTCTGCCTGTCCAGCATCAACCAGTTTTTGCCCTTCTTCTAAAGCCTGATCAAATTCAAGGACTGCTTCCTGATAATTTTTCTGGCTGGTATAGTGAAGTCCTGAGGCGAAGTGGGATTTGCTTTTATAAAGCAAATGGTCGGGATGGCTGGATGAAAGTTCATCCTTTATTTGTTGAAAGATTTCAGCAGCTTGCAAATAGTTTTGTACGGATAGCAAACTGGCTGCTTCTAAAAGTTTATCTTGAAAGCTGTCTTCGGTTTGCTGTTGCCTTGAGAATCCATCAGGCGGTGCCAATAAAGTCAGACAAAAAATATATAAGGAAATTCTTAAAGTGGAAAACATGGCTCTCGCTTAGGAAATTGATGAGAAACTGCTCATTTTTGAATACTAAACCTAATAGAAGGAAGATTTCCTGATTATCGAATGGTCCTATATGTAATTTTGATTATTGATGTCTAACAAGCTCTACAATCATTTCAAAAAAAGGAAATTAGCCGTTAATATCAAAAAGAAATAAGAATAAAACTATAACCACACGGTGTGGTTGGCATTGGGAAATAAGTCCTGCCAAATTGAGCAATTTGAAAAGCCTCAACGATTAGCTTCTTAGGGTGTCAGGATTAAAGATCTTTATGTGCTTATTTACCTGCATGCTTTTTTTTGCTAATTTTTGAGCTATTCATAAATTTTTTCAAAGGGCTGATTTCTTGACCTTAATGATTTTTACTGTCAATTTATTACTTTAAGCCTTCCAATTGCCGTTAGCCTAAGCCTTTCGGATCTTGAATTTCTCGCCAAGGTAGTCTCTGGTGCTTCGGGCAACCAGAAGCTTCCGGCATAAAGCCGCTTGCTTTGCTGCGCTTTTTATTCCTTTTCCTTCTGGTTTTAGTCGCTCCAGGACTGGGGGTGCTTCATAATTCATTGTTCCACAAAAACGAAAAAAATTATGGAGACGCTAGTAAGAAAAATTGATTTGTATGAAGTAGCTGAAATTAAACTAAGCTATTCAGGAAAAGTTAAGGCCAGTCAAAGACCAAAAGTAGATTCTTCCAGACAAGTATTCGAAGTGTTTACTCAAGTTTGGGAAGAAGATAGGCTGGAGTTTGTAGAAGACTTTAAGGTCATGCTGCTGTCCAGAGCCAATAGAGTGATAGGAATAGTCAATATCAGCTCTGGCGGTACAGCAGGAACTGTGGTGGATGTAAAACTGGTACTGACAGCTGCTCTGAAATCCAATTCAAGCTCCATGATCCTCGCTCATAATCATCCTTCTGGAAACTTGATCCCTTCTGAACCGGACAAACGATTGACGGCAAGAATCAAAGAAGCAGGTAGAATTCTGGATATTCCTGTCCTAGACCATCTGATTATTACAGCTGAAGGATATTATTCCTTTGCAGATGAAGGGGAGTTATAATCTCCCTTTTTTTAATACTATTTAAATAGAAATGATTTTAGTTCTTTGTGTTTTCCTCAACTAAAAGGGCTCTATAACAAAGCTAAGACTTGTTATAAGGGGTATTAAAAAAGACAGTCTTATGACTGCCTTTTAAATAAACCTGATTTTAAATCATTAACCTCTAAGCCAATTGATGAATGTTTGGTATCCTACTCCAATTTCTCTGGCGAATGCAGCTTTCGTTTTTGTACCTGCTTCTTCCACTTTTTTCCATTCTTGAAGGATTTTTGATTTTTCTGCATCGGAGAAGGATCTTCTTTTTCCTGATTTTTTGCTACCAGTCCCATCGTTAAGAGCTGTTATCAAATCATTTAAATCTGACAGGAATTTGTTGTCAGTAAGAAACAAGCCAGCTTCTTCAAGCTTTTTGATTACTTCATGCTTGGGATTCACAGGGGTAACGGAAATTCCTCTTGCAGCTGCTTCCTGTAAGTCAATTTTTTTTCCTTCTGTGGTGATGTAAATAAATCCTTCTGTTCTTTTTAGATCCAAAAGTGATTCTTTAATTAAATCTTTCATTATAAATAGGGGTTAAGCAAATGTTAATGTATTGCAATGATAATAGATATTGAGTAATTTATTATGCTTATATAAAAATGATTTATGGCACGTCTATTTTGTAGGTAAGATTTGACTCCCCAAACAGATAAAATAGTATGACTTTTTAATGTGGATTGTAAAACTTTATTTTTTTAACTGTATCGTTTTGATGATTATATTCGTGTTTGAGGATATAACCATAACAAAAATCTGTTAACCATGAAAAATCAATTTTTCTTATTGATCCTACTCTTGTTTGTGATTACATCATGTGAGGAGGAGGGGAACCCTGTCAGCATCCTAGAAGGGAGCTATGAACATAGTATTGAAACAGCATATGTTTCAAAAACAGTAATGACCTTTGGAAATGGAGGGACAGTACTGGTTGAATATTTTAGAAATTATGGTGAGGAGATAGGCTGGTGTCTGACTAATTACGGAAGTGGAACGTATACTTTAAATGGGGAGGAATTTTCGGTTACTTTGCCAGCCTTTTACGGTCCTGACCCAACGGCTCTTTACAGTGTGGGCTGTATACCTAGAGAAGAGCTTGTTAATGTTACTGGGGATGATCCAGTTGTTTTGGAAGGAACTCTGGTTTTTGGTGAGACGAGAGATACGTTTACTTTAAACTATAATTGTGATGATTTGCTCACGATGTGTAATGCTACTACAATGGATTTTAACAAAGTGGAGTGATTTGGAAAAGCTGTGATTTTATAGAGAAGTCCTTGACTTCTCTCTTTTAATGTTTGAGCTATTTCTTACTAATTAAAATATCCTTTTTTAGTTATGATGGTGAAATGCATACTAAGGATTCATGTAATCCTTCTACTATATTTTGTAATATTTTTTGAAAGTGTTGCTCAAACAGATAGTAAGGACTTTGTTTTTAGAACTGGCTTTACCTTTCATGGTTATTCAGAGGACATGACATTTGGCTTAGGCTCCAGTATTTTTCCTGAAGACTTGGATTTATTGAGTCAAAAGGAGTTTACTTATTATTTGACCCCGGGTTTTGGCAAATATATGGGCAGAGGATATTACCTGGGCGTTCAGGCAATTGTAGGAAAATCTGAATTTGAAAGTCAATTTTATAATGATGACCATGAATTGATCGGAGCTGCAAATTCTCAATCTGATAGAATTGGAGCGGGTGTATTATTTAGAAAGTATTATTCTCTGACAGATAGGTTCTCACCTTTTTTTGGGGTTAGCAGTAACTTTTATAGTGAAGAAGGTGATGTTGTTTCCTACTCAGGTGAATCCTTTTCGTTGACTACAACCTATTTTTCGACCGAGTTTCATGTGGGTGTCAATTTTTTGGTTGTCCCCAGATTAGAAGTTGAGACATATTATTCTCCTGGTAGGTTCTATGGTAGAAAGAATAAACATTATGAAGGTGAATACGACTTTGAGACTGAATTTGGGAAGAGGGGGCAGGAGTTTTCACTTGGCATCAATTACCACATCTTTAGAGGCAAGGAATAGGCTCATTAAAGCTTATCCCAATTTGAGGCCAAACGAATGATTTAATGGATATTTTTCAGTAATAGTTTTCAATATAGAAATTGCTTAATTAGCCGAATGGATCTACAAAGTCTTTGAAAGTTGATTTGAGTTGGTGGGAGGATTTAAATCTAATACCAATTTTTAATATTAACCCATAATGATTTATATGGAAAGTTTATTCCTTCTGAGCCTGACGAACGATTGATAGCTAGAAATAATTATTTTCATAAAATACTAGGTCTTTTTGTTTTGGTCAATAAGCACTATTGGAGAAGGATACTATTCCTTTGCTAATAAGTCCGATTGTGATTTATTAATAAAAAGTAAAGACTAACTGTTTTAAAAGTTAGATTAACTCAGCAATTGAAAATTCTAAATCCGAATTAGATTGAGTCACGTATCATCAATTCTGTTTGAAGACTAATATATTCACAAGGTGTTTCCGAGTTTTTTATTTGGTTCAATAAAATTTGAGCTGCTTGAGCTCCCATTTCAAATGGTTTTTGATTTACTGTGCTGAGTGATGGTGAGATGTATTGAGAAATTGGTTCATCGGCAAAACCGATAATTGCGAGATCTTGAGGTATTTTTAAGCCTATTTCAAAGGCAACCTGATAGGCGTCGTATGCGAGGTAATCGCTATAGGCAAATAGACTATCTATTGACTTTTCCATTAGAAGATTCTTGAGGTTCTCTTTTAATAAATATGGATCATCACTTTCCAAAATTAGCTCACTTTCTACACTGAGATTAGCTTTTTTTAAGGATTCTTTATACCCCATCAATCTGTTAAAAGTAGTAGAGAGGTTCTTTGGGCCTTTAATATGCGCAGTACGTTTATACCTGTTTTTTATAAGATACTCAACCGCCTGGAATGCCCCGTCAAAATCATTACTGATCACATGTGAGGCCTCTAACTCTTCACATTGGCGATCCATAAAAACCAGCTGTATATCTGAATTGATGATTTCCTGTAAGTGATCTACCTTCTCATTTTTTTTACACACTGTGGCCAGGACTCCATCTACTCTTGAATTTAAAAATGTCTGACAGGCTTTAATTTCCTGCTTTTGTTTTTCATTGGATGTACAAATGATTAATTGATAACCAGCCTTTGAGGTTACGCTTTCTATTCCCTCCAACATTCTGCTGTAGAAATGATGGGTAAATTCAGGAATAAGGAGACCAATAGTCTTTGTCTTGTTTTGCACAAGACCCTTTGCGAAAGGATTAGGTCTGTACCCCATTTTCTTAGCCAGGTCCAAAATCTCCTTTTTTCGAGGCTCACTTATTTTACCAGTATCATTCAATGCACGGGAAACAGTAGAAGGGCTTATTTGAAGCTCTTTGGCAATATCGGTAATGCTGACTCTTTTACTTTTCATGTTTCTCAGATTGTAAAATAAAAGTAATTAAAGATGCAAATAATGAGATGCTGAGGCAAACGTTTGCGTGGATCGTGCAAACGTTTGATTCTACTTTTTAATCGGAATATTCTCTATTTGAGCTGGTTAAGATATGGGTGAGGACAATCTAGTTTTTAGTTATTAGCCCTGATAAATAATCAATAATCCCAAAATATGAATTTTGTAAAACTCGGTAATACCGGTTTTGAAATACCGCAGATGGTAATTGGTACCAGTTCATTGGGTAACCTATACCAATCGACCAGTATCCGGGAGAAAGTAGAAGTTGTTCAAGCAGCCATTCAGTCCTCTGATACTCTACCGTTTTTTGATACTGCGGGTAAATATGGCGCAGGCTTGTCACTAGAGAGCCTCGGTAATTCATTAAAACATTTGGGCATAGACAAAAAACAAGTTCTCATCAGTAATAAGCTGGGATGGAAAAGAACTGCTCTGAAAAATGGTAAACCTACTTTTGAGAGAGAGGTATGGAAGGATTTATCCTATGACGCAATCCAAAAGATCAGCTATGAAGGTATCATGGATTGCTACGAAGAAGGTCAGGTGCTTCTGGATGGCTATGATACACAGTTTGCGTCAGTCCATGATCCAGATGAATATTTGAATCAGTCTGATTCCAAACGTGATTATGAGATTCGTTTTAATCAAATTCTGGAAGGATATTCCGCACTTCAGGATCTGAAAGATCAAAGGAAGATCAAAGCCATCGGTGTAGGCTCCAAAGACTGGAAAATCATTCGAAAAATTGCAGGCCATGTGAAGTTGGACTGGGTGATGATAGCCAACAGTATGACTTTATATCATCATCCGATTGAATTGATGGATTTTCTCAAGCGACTTAGTCTAGAAGGGATTGGGATCATCAATTCAGCTGTCTTCCAATCAGGTTTTTTGGTCGGTGGAGATTATTTTGATTATCAACTTTTAAATCCAAATGATAAATCCACAAAAGAGAAAATCCTTTGGAGAGATAAGTTTTTTAAAATCTGTGCAGATACGAATGTACTTCCTGCCCACGCATGCATCCAGTTTGGCTTATTGACTCCCGGAGTTCATGCAGTGGCATTGAATTCTTCCTCTCCTGAAAAGATCAGACAAAATGCTCACTTCTGTAATCAATACCTACCCCTAGCTTTTTGGGAGAGGTTGATCGACGAAAAATTAATTCAAGAAAATATTGTACAGCGCATTCAGAATAAAATCCAAGCATGAAACAATTACGATGCAGCAAACCTGGGGCTTTTGAATATCAGCAGGTAGATACACCCGGCTTAAAGGAAGGTTTTGCTTTGATAAAAGTGCTTCAAGTAGGAATCTGTGGAACAGATTTGCACGCCTTTGATGGGACTCAGCCATATTTCTCCTACCCAAGAGTTTTGGGCCATGAAATAGCCGGCGAAGTCGTCAAGATCGCAGATCAATCAGAAATAAAAGAAGGTGATCTGATAGCGGTGATCCCATATTTCAATTGTAAAGCATGCATAGCGTGCAGACGAGGAAAAAGTAATTGCTGTGAAAAAATCAGTGTGTTTGGAGTGCATGAGAATGGAGGAATGCAAGAGTATATTCAAGTACCTGTCAGCTCTATCGTAAAGAAAGAAGGCTTGAACCTCGATCAGCTTGCCTTGTCTGAACCTCTGGCTATAGGTTTACACGCAGTGAAGCGAAGTAAAATTCAGCACGGGGATTGGGTCTTGGTGGTTGGTGCAGGTCCAATTGGCATGGGGATCATGGAATTCGCCCGAGTGAGAGGAGCTAAGGTAATCATGATGGATGTCAATGAAAGTAGACTCCAGGCGTGTAAAGAAAGGTTTGGGGCAGAATTTTTAGTCAATGCGCTTGAGGAGCCATCAGAGAAAATAGCTGAATTGACAAGAGGGGATTTTTGTACCACAGTCTTTGATGCGACTGGTAACCTAAAGGCTATCAACGGAAGTCTCAACTATGTTTCTCACGGAGGGGAGTATATCCTTGTGGGGCTTCAAAAAGAAAACTTTTCTTTCAAACATCCTGATTTTCATAAAAGGGAAACAACTCTAATGAGTAGCAGAAACGCGACCAGAGAAGACTTTCATGAGGTCATGGAAACTCTTTTGGAAGGAAGAATTCAGGCTGAAAAATTCATCACCCACAGAATAAGATTTGATCAAGTCGGGACTGATTTTGATTCTCTCATTGATCCCCAAAATCAGGTGATCAAGGCAATGATAGATTTTTAGACACAATAGATTTTAAACTCAAAACCCATAATACCATGAAACAATTCGATTCATTAAAAAGAGTGATGACCGATACTTGGTCAAGGCCACCATTAATTATGTGGCTACTCACGGCAATGCTACTGATGCATAGCCAATTTACATTTGCACTTACGAATGAACCTATTCCTGAAAGGACTATTGAAGGAACTGTCATTTCATCTTCAGATAATTTACCCTTGCCAGGGGTTACGATTATCCTAAAAGGAACTACGAAGGGTACAACTACTGATGTCGATGGCAAGTATAGCATTGAAGTTCCTGACCAAGGTGCTGTATTGGTCTTTTCATTTATAGGATATACTAGTCAGGAAGTAGCTGTTTTCAACCAATCTGAAATAGACGTTTCCTTGAGTGAGGATACTCAGGGTTTGGATGAGGTAGTTGTGGTTGGCTATGGTACTCAAAAGAAAATCAATGTTACCGGAGCTGTGTCTGAAGTAGGCGGTGAGGTATTGACAAGCAGGCCCGTGACCAATGCAACATCTATGTTACAGGGTAGAATGCCGGGAGTTAGAATTGTTCAGAACTCAGGTCAACCAGGTGATGAAGGCCTATCAATTCGAGTTAGAGGACAAGGCACATTCAGTGGTGCGGGATCTAACCCCTTGGTATTGATAGATGGTGTAGAAGGGAATCTCTCAGAAGTGGACCCGAATAATATTGAGAGTGTTTCTGTTTTGAAAGATGCGGCGTCCGCGTCCATTTATGGTTCAAGAGCAGCAAATGGAATTATTTTGGTGACGACCAAAAAAGGAACCTCAGGTGGTTTGAAGATTGATTATTCTGGAAATATTGGAATCTATACCCCTTCCAGAATGCCTGAGTTTATTACCAATTCTGCAGAGTATATGGAGCTTTGGAACGAGGCAAAAATGAACAGCGGAATCAATACGGGACTCTATTCACAGGAGCAAATAGATCAGTATAGGAATGCAACTGATCGGATGCTTTATCCAAATACTGATTGGGTGGATATCATGTTTAATCCAGCACCTACACAAAATCACTACCTGTCTTTTAATGGAGGAGAAAACTTGACCACGTATAATATCTCATTGGGGTATGTCAATCAGGAAGGTGTGATGAAAGGATTTAACTACAATCGCTATAACTTGAGAGTAAACCTCAGCTCAGGGTTAAATGATAGGATTCGCTTTGGGACCAATTTGTCATTGATCAGGGGAGAACGTGAAAATCCGCGGCAGGGAGCGACAGATACCTTCTTGGCTACACTCTCACAAGCTCCTACTTATCGTCCTTGGTTGCCTGACGGATCTGGACGATATACTTTCAAGTCCTTTGATTTTGAATCCAACAATAAGAATCCGGTAGCAATTGTTGAAAATGGCGTTCTCAGTAAAGTGATTGACCATACAATCAATGCTCAACTCTGGGCCGAATTTGAGTTGGCAGAAGGATTGAAATGGTACACCAAAGGTGCAATTAGGGCTGAGTTTGACAGAAACAAAGATTGGCGACCTGAGGTCCCACTTTATAATTATCACACAGGGGAGTTTATGACAGACCTTGATGTCGGTGGACGAGGATTGAATGTCTATACTTCTCAAAATATTTATTCCAATCTATTCTCCTATCTGAATTATCAGAAAACGTTGAATGAAGATCATAACCTCAATCTTCAAGTCGGGTACAGTCAAGAGAATAACCAATTTGAATTTCTCAATGGATATAGAGAGAGGTATTCCACCAATGTCCTTCAAGAAATCAATGCAGGAAGCCCTGCAGTTCAGAATGCTACCGGCTCCTCCAATTCTTGGGCAATCCAGTCTTTATTTGGTAGAGTAGGCTACAATTATAGAGAAAAATACCTGCTGGAAGTAAATATGAGATACGACGGGACTAGCCGATTGAGTCCTGATAATCGTTGGGGTGCGTTCCCTTCAGTTTCTGCAGGATGGAGGGTGTCTGAAGAGTCATTCATTGCTGATGCTGATTTGGGCTGGATGAATGAAATGAAGTTACGAGCTTCATATGGGGAATTGGGAAATCAGAATATCGGTAATTACCCGTATCAGGATATTTTGGTATTCACTGGAGCTTACCCGTTTGATAATTCTGATCTGTCCACAGGAGTTGCCCAGACACGTTTAGCTAATTCCAATATCAAATGGGAGACTACCAAGGTTACAGATATAGGAATGGATCTAGCCATTCTGAATGGATTGAATATTACTGTTGATTGGTACAGGAAGACCACTTTTGATATACTTAGAAATTCCCAGTTAACGGGAGTGGTAGGGCTTGATCCTCCAACCATCAACAATGGTGTTCTACAAAACACAGGTCTCGAGTTTAGTGCAAACTACAGCAAAGAGATTTATACAGGAAGTCTGAAAGGCTTTAGATACGAAGCGGGATTTTTTATCGATAGGTTTAGAAATGAGCTCATCGAATTTGGAGCTGAAGAGATCAGCGGAAATCAGATCTTCAGGGAAGGGCTAGCCTATGGAAGTTTCTACATGTTGGAACAGATTGGAATCTTTCAAACAGCTGAGGAAGTCAGTAATTCCCCCAAGCAGTTCAATGACAATACTGTCCCTGGAGATCTTAAATTCAGAGATCAAAATAACGATGGAGTAATCAATGATGATGATAGAATTGTGATTGGAAATCCCTATCCGAAATTTGAATACTCCTTTAATCTCGGAGCTTCTTTCAAAGGAATAGATCTGTCTGTCTTCATGCAAGGGGTAAGCAATCGGGATATTTATGTGAATAACTGGGGAACGATTCCATTTATTCAAGGAGCACCTCCTACAGTAGATTGGAGAGATCGATGGACGGAGGAGAACCCATCTACCACTATGCCTAGAATGTATTGGGGATGGAACGACTCAGGTAAGATTTCCAGAACATCTACTTATTTCTTGCAGGATGCTACTTATTTGAGAGTTAAAAATTTATCTGTAGGATACAGCTTCCCACAAGCATTCCTAGATCGGGTCAATCTAAGAAAACTGCGGGTTTATTTTTCAGGAGACAACCTATTCACATTTACGGATTATCCAGGCTTGGATCCAGAGAGAGGTGGGAATGGAAACTTTGTGAACTACCCTCAGAATAAAATTTATGCATTTGGATTGCAGGTTCAACTTTAACAATAATCTACCCAAAACATGAAAAAATCAATTCTATATATACTTGTAGGAGCTACATTGGCCTTGGGCTCGTGTAGTGACTTTTTGGATAAAAATCCAACAGATCAATTATCCACCAGTTTATTCTGGCAATCGAAAAGCGATTTTGATAATGCGCTTACAGCGGTATACGGCTCTTTGCAGCGTGATATGTACTCTTCGGGGGCTCCAAATTGGGATGCATTAACTGACAACGGCTATGGACAGCATAATTATTATGGGAGCAATGCCATCGTTCAGGGAAATATCTTCCCTTCATCTGGGGGCTATATTTCTGACATATACACTTCCTCTTATCAAGGTATCGCCAGGGTTAATACATTTTTGGATAAGCTCGGGACCTATGAGGGAAGTGACATCAGTGAAACCTTAAGAAGTCAGATGGAAGCGGAAGCAAGATTTGTAAGGGGGTATTTTTATCTGCAATTGTATCAGGCGTATGGGTCGGTTCCTGTTGTTACTGAGCCTTTGGATTTTGATACCCAGTTTAAGGCCAAGGTTTCTGCAGAAGAAGTTTTTGCCCAAGTGGTCAATGATTTGGAAGCTGCGATTGCAGGATTGCCTGATGTACCCTACTTCAGTGCAGGGGGGCATGCAGTCAAATCTTCGGCTCAAGGGCTTTTACTTCGTGCTTATATGTTTGATGCATATGATTCCAACGGTGAGCCAAACAGTTCGATTCTACAAAATGCGAAGACGCTTTGCGATCAACTATTGGAAAGCGGCTATATGTTAGCTGATGACTTCACCAGTGTATTTCAATCAGGTTCGCAAGAGGGAAACCAAGAGATTATATTTTCAATCAAATTTCTCGCTCCGGATAATTCTACTTCCATGGATCAGTGGTATGGTGACTGGTTGGTGGTAAGCCCACTACAGAACCTAGTGGATGAGTTTGAAGAAGGTGATCAGCGTTTAGACCAGACTATTTTCAATGATTATGTAGACTGGGGGGGTGGGAACATTCATAACCCTTCCAATAATCGTCCAACCGGATACGGTGTAAAGAAATTTTTGACTCCTAGTCTTATTCCATATGGTTATTCAACCCGAAGTGACCAAGATTGGGTTGTCCTGAGATTCGGGGAAATAGTGTTGCTAAAAGCTGAGATAGAAAATGAGTTGAGCGGTGTAAGTGAACAAGTATATGATGCCGTGAATGCAATTCGAAATAGATCTGGTTTGGATGACTTACCTGATGGATTGTCTCAAGATGAAATGAGAGATGCCATTCGCCATGAACGCCGGATTGAACTCGCCTTTGAAGGACTTAGATACTATGATCTGAAACGATGGAAAGTCGCTGAAGAAGTATTGAATCAGGTGACTGATGGTGTCATACCTTACAATTTTGAAGAAAGATTTTACGAATGGCCTCTCCCTCAATCAGAAATTGATAAAAGTAATGGGGTGCTGGAACAAAATCCTAACTATTGATAATCAGATTTCTTGGCTTATGCTTTTGCTTAAGCCAAGAATCATTGTTTAAAAAATATGATGAAACAAGCATTAAAAAAGGGAATGCTAGTACTAGCTTTCCTAATAGGAGTTCATGTGACTTGGGCTCAGGTAACTGAAAGGCATAGGCCAGCTGCATGGTCAAATTTGGTGGAAGGAGGTAGATTCATGGATCTATTTATGCCTATATCACCTATCGGGAAACTCAATTCCTCGACATGGGGTACAGCCGGAGTAGTCCCTAGGTATAGTGACAATGGAATTGAAGAAGATGACTACTCCTATTGGGGAGGAAATATAATAGCCGGAGACGATGGGAAGTACCATTTATTTGTATGTCGTTGGCGCGAAGATTCTCCAAAAGGACATTGGGAATGGCCTAATTCTATTGTAGTGCATGCTGTATCAGATAAGCCGGAAGGTCCATTCAATTTTGTGGATGAAATAGGGAAAGGCCATAACCCTGAAGCATATCAGGCTAAAAATGGAGATTATATTATTTATGTAATCGATGGTTTTTATAAGTCAACTTCGCTGAATGGGCCGTGGGAATACAAGCAATTTGAATTTGATACGAGAGATAGGCCGATCATTGAAGGTCTTTCAAATTTGACCTTTGCCCAGCGGGAAGACGGTTCTTATTTGATGGTATGTAGAGGAGGAGGGGTATGGTTTAGCCAGGATGGACTTTCAAGTTACCATCAAGTTTCTAACGGGAGGGTGTATCCACCGGTAGAAGGAGAGTTTGAAGATCCTGTCGTATGGAAAGATAATGTCCAATATCATTTGATTGTTAATGACTGGTTAGGAAGAATCGCATTTTATCTAAGGTCCAAAGATGGGATTCATTGGAAAACAGATCCAGGGGAAGCCTATCTACCGGGGATTACTGTCTATGAGGATGGCACCAAGGAGGACTGGTTTAAATATGAACGGATCAAAATATTTCAAGATGAATATGGAAGAGCCGTTCAGGCTAACTTTGCTGTGATTGATACGCTTAAAGCAGAGGACAAAGCAAGCGATGCCCATAGTTCAAAAAATATTGGGATCCCTTTGAGAAAGGGTTTATTGTTGGAGGTGCTGAACAAGAAAGCATTGTCTAAAAGCTCAAAAATCAGACTATTGGTACGATCCGAGGAAGGTTTTGATCCATTTTCTGAGCTGGATTTAAATAGTTTGCGCTTTGGTGCATCTGAAGAGGTTAATTTTGGAAGAGGTGCGTCTCCAATCGCTCACAAAGAAGTAGAGGAAGGTTTGGAAATCATTTTTGATGGGACTGAAAGTGGTTTCACCAAAGAGAACTTTGCCGGAAAATTAATTGGGAAGAATCAAGATGGTGAATTGGTATTTGGATATTCAAGACTACCCGGAATTGACTATACGCCAGCTATTCTTACTACAAGAAAGCCTAAGTTTAAATGGGATGAAGACCTTGTGGAAGTAGTGGTTGAAAACTATGGGCTTTCCCCATCCAACAAGTCAAAATTGCAATTGGAAATTATCCAAGATGGTGCTGTACTAGCAACTGAAACTACTTCAATTAAAGCGTTGAAAGCATATGAAGAAGTAGTGGTAAGATTGCCTTTATCGGAGATTCAAGACCAAAGTGGCGCCTATTCATTTAAAATAACAATCCTTTCTGGGAAACAAGTACTGGAAGTGTTTGAAGGAGGCTTTTGAGAAAGAAAAAATTATTTTTTTAACCTCCCTGAATGTTGATTCGGGGAGGTTTCAACAACCTCTTCCTTCAGCTTGTCGGATTCGATTACACCAGACTAATGACAAACGCATTAAGCCAATCCTTTTGCCTTCCTTGGTTGATTCCGATTCCTCAATTAAAATTATCTGAGTTCAAATACTATTGAATTTCCTTAATCCATAACAGTGAAATTGAAGCTTTCCCGTGTTTGGACATTTAAAGCAGGGGGGAATACCTCTATTAATGAACTGATTTTAGTATCTGTTAAGTCAGCCTCCAAATCTGAAGTTTTTTTTAATCGTTATTCATTCTTTAAAACTCCTTCTCGCCAAACTCACTCTTGATGAATTTGGAATTGTTTTTCAACTTGTTCAAAGTATAACTTAGATTAATTTGTATCACGTCCACTTCATAGACGTAATTTGTTGTGGTGTAAAATTCTCCCTCCCGCCAGGTAGTAATTCTTTGCTCATTCGTAGGGAGTAGTCCCATGTCGATATTCTGCCACTGCATGGTCGCACTCAATCTGCCATCTATGAAGGTTTTCTTGATGTTCAAGTTGGGAGATAGAAAACGGGAGTCCTCACCCTGAGCTGTATTGGTTGGTGATAGGTAATTGACCGCCAACTGAAGCTCCCAGTTATTTTTAAAAATAAAACTGGTGTTGGCATTAATCGAATGGATCCAGCTTTCGGAATTGATCGGTCGGTTGTCAAATTCTCCTCTGATGGAATAATGATACACATTTGCACCAGCGAAAACCTGCCAACAGTTTGTCGGGTTTAGCTCCAATCCTGCTTCCAAACCAATCGATTTACCTGTCCCTACATTAGTATAAATCCTGTTTAAAATGGTGTCATTATATACTGTGTTGACGCGGTTTACCAAGTTTTGAACATTCCTATAGTAGGAGGTAGCCGTAAATGAATTGTCTCCAAAGTTTTTAACAATACCCACTTCAATCAAGTCAATGAACTCAGGCAAAAGTGCAGGATCGCCTTGCTCTAAGGTTTCGGAATGCTCTCTCTCTGGAAATGGATTCATCTTGAAAGTTGTCGTTCTCTCAACTCGCTTGGAATAGGATGTTTTGAGCTGCAATTCCTCATTGATGGAATATTGCAAACTTGCCGAAGGATACAATTTGACGAAATCATATAAGTATGTCGTATCAACCGTACCTGCCTTATCTGTCAAGTCTAGGGTCCTATCCATAATTTCTAGCCTTGCTCCAGCCGAATAGCTCCATTTACCTATCGTGCCTGTTACTTGTCCATAAGCGGAGTGCAGAATTCTATTCAAATCAACCGTACTCGAAAACTCAGGAACCAATTCAAATTCGCCGGTTTCATTGTTTTTACGCTCATAGACAAAGTCTCCAGTATGGTTTAGATATCTATACTGGTAGCCGAATTCCAGTGTGCCAAAAGGTTTAGGAGCAGCTATGTAGTCCACTTGTAATCTTGTTCCGTGTAATGGATTGTCATTCGTGTTGTACTCATCCTGATAAATGATACTGGTATCGGGGTATTCCAAGTTCCGGTTAGTAGTAGGCCCACCTAGCATGGTGTATTCATATAGGAAGGAACCAGAAATTTCGGATTTGTTTTGAAAGCTATGTTTGTAATCCATACTTCCCAGCACAAAATCACCCCTTCGAATTCTGAGGTTTTCATTGTAATACTGCATCGTATAAAGCCGCTCTCCATTTACTTCTGCATGATTGTCGTAATAAAGGATATCCGCAGTTCGGTCAGCGGTCTTTTTTCCTGCATAGAATCCTAAGCTGAAATCATTCGATTCATTAGGTGAAAAACCCAGCGTGAATCTACCCGAGTAGTTTTTTGCATCGGTACTTCTTTCTCCATCTGAAGGGAAATAGGTAGTGGTATCTCCACTGATGGTATAGACATTCCCTTCACGTCTTCCATTGATGTCATTTCTCAGGTAACTTCCCCCTAAAGAAAGATCCCATTTTCCTTTTTTGTGGTTGACAGTAAAGTCAGCACCATAACGCTGCGGCCTGTCTTTGTTATCGTAAGGTTCGATACTTGGCATTCCGATTTTTGCATTCATTTGCACAAACGAGCCATCAGTCACACCTTTTTTTGTGATGATGTTGATGATGCCAGCCTTTCCTTCAGGATCGTATTTAGCAGAAGGAGAAGTGACCAATTCAATACTTTCGACCGCATTTGCAGGTAGCTGAGAAAGTAAGGCCTCAGGGCTGGATTGGGTCGGCTTGCCATTTACCATGACGACAAAGCCTGTTGTCCCCCGGACCAGTAATTCACCCTGGGCATTGATGCTTACCGAAGGAAGATTTCGAAGCACATCAGTTGCCGTACCTCCTTGGCTTGTCAGGAAATTTTCAGAGTTATACACCTGACGATCTACCCGATTCATGGTAGTGAATTTCTTCCCGGATACTTCTACCTCTGAGAGTAACTGCTGGTCAGGGCTTAAGAAGATTGTGCCTAAATCCTGCACTTGATTTTTCAAGACAGTGACTTGTGATATGACTTTTGTCTCATAGCCCAGGAATTGAGCAAGAAGATAGTAATCACCTGATTTTAAATTTTCTAAAGAGAAAAGTCCTTTTTGATCAGTAACTGCCCCGGCTACAAGGGAGCTGTCCTTGGCTTGGTAAATTGCCACATTTCCGTATTCCAGTGGATTGTTTTCGGATTGGTCGATTAGTCTTCCCTTAACTCCAGTTTGAGAAAAAGCGTTTCCAGTAAAAAATGCAAGAAAAATCAGAGGTACTAGTCTATTCATTTGAGGGTTATTAATTAACCACAAATAACTAGCGCTTCCGGACTATTTTACGGTAGAAAAATACCAATAATGGTATAATTAGACTTTTATTTTGGACCGATACTCTAGTGGAGTCAGGTTAGTCTGTTGCTTGAAGAATTTGACGAAATTCGACGAATCGGTGAAATTCAAAGCGTAGGCGATTTCTGATACTTGACTGCTTGTGTGGGTGAGTGAGTTTTTAGCCTCTATCAAAATCCGCTCCTTGATAATTTCCCGTGCATTTGTGTTTAGGGTCGCTTTGCAGATGGAGTTGAGCTTTCGTACGGGGATTTTCATCAGGTCAGCATAGTCCTGTACATTTTTTAGATGCGTAAAGTGCTCATTAATCAATCGCTTGAAAAGTGCCAGCTGGTCAATCACCGTAGAGTCGAGCTTTGGAGCGGAGGATGGAAGATTTAGCGTGGTTATTATCAAAAGGTTCAGGTGAGCCGAAAGGACCTCTAATGAGCTGCCATTTTTGTATTCCTTATGGAAAGTTTCCAAAAGCGGAAATATGTGCTCATTGGTATCACCAATCTCAAAGGTTTTAGTTAACTGAAAAAGGCTGTTGAATGCATTTGGATACTGGGATAGTACCTCTTCTTTGAAAAGTATCACGTAACCATCTGGAATTTTGCTGAAGTCCCAGCAATGCACTTCGCTGAGGCCTAGGTAATAACCTGTATTTGGAATGACATCGAATTTCTCATCACCAATGGTATGTGATCCAGCTCCCTTGGAAAGAAAGATCAATTCGTGATAACCTGCATGACGGTGGGGAACCGTAGGTTTGATGACAGGTTTCATCCGGGATATCTTCAGGAGAAACTCTTTTTCAAGTTTGGATTTAAGAGGAATACTCATCGGTAATCGGAAGGTTTATGGGTTGGTTTTTAGGAATACTCTCGATCTATAGGGAGTCTCTTAAACACAAATACAAGTATAATGCATCTGATTGGATAATACTTTTTCGGGACCTTCGCAAAACTAATAGATAGCGGAATTGTCAAACTCCAATCAATTTCTTTAAGATTAATATATAAGGGAGCCGACACATTAGATTGTTTGCCTGTAAGTTTTGAATATCAGTTAAGGGTAGATTAGAATAATTGCCATCCATAGGTAGTGAAAGAGGATCATGAGATGTTTTGCAGATTGTGCGAAAAATGGCTTGCGATTAATTTGTTTCAATTCCTTCTTCAGCCAAATTAGCCTGATGCGATCACACGAGGCAAGAGACTACGGCATAAAGCCAATACACTTGTCTTCTCTGGTTTATTCCGTTTCCTCTTGCACTTAGTGTCTGCCTCAGGCCGGTACAGCTTCATAAGTATTTGTCAAATCAAAAAACGAAAGACTATGAAGACTGTAAGAAGGAAATCAGGGCAAAGAACCAAAACATCTGTTAGTTCCAGAACGGAAAGACAGGAGGCTATTTATGAGAAGTTCACCGATCTGATTATTGAGAAATTAGAAGAGGGAGTAATCCCATGGAGACAGCCCTGGCATGAGCTGGGATTGCCTTCCAATTACCTTTCGAAAAAGCCCTATAAGGGAATAAACCTCTGGTTGTTATTGTCCTTTGAGCATCAGTATCCCTTTTATCTGACATTTAAGCAGGTGCAGGAGCTGGGAGGGAAAGTGAAGAAAGGGTCGAAAGCGCTTCCGATCTGCTATTGGAACTTTGTCTTTCGGGATAAAGTCACCGGAAATACGATTCCTCAAAGTCAATTGAAAGACTACAATCCAGAGCAGGTCAGTAAATCCGGATTTTTAAAAGAGTACAGGGTATTTCCAATAGAACAGATTGAAGGAATTGACTGGGAACTACCCTCCATAGGAGCTGGTATCGAAGTGCCGGTGATAGAAAGATGTCGAAAGGTTTATGATGAGATGCCTGTACCGCCAAAGCTAGAACATGGGGGAAGTTTGGCTTACTATCAATCAGACCTGGATAAAATCACATTGCCAGATAGAAAGTTGTTTTCATCATCTGAGGCTTATTATGGAGTGTTGTATCATGAGCTAATTCACAGCAGTGGACATTCCTCTCGCTTAAATAGACTGGGGATAACATCCCCACAGGCATTTGGAACAGAGGAATATAGTAAGGAAGAGTTGATTGCCGAGATGGGAGCGGGCTACCTGAACAATCTGACAGGTATCATGGATAGGACATTGTTGGATAATTCTGCGGCTTATATTCAAAACTGGTTAGCAGAGCTTAAAAATGACAAACAGCTACTGATTGAAGCGGCTGGCAAAGCTCAAAAGGCAGTGGATTATATCTTGGGTACATGTCCTTTTTAAGAATAGGGGAGAGATCCCCTTTTTTTGGTCATGATACCAAAGAGATTTGTTGACTTCCGATATTCCTTAAGCTCCTGTTTGAGATAAGATTGTAGGAGCATTAAGGAATTGGAATTTAGTTTGATTCAATGATTTTACGCGCTTGCCGACCTGGTTTGCGAAGATCGGGGCAGTGAAAGCATCTGCGTCTGCTTTCCTGAAGATCTACTAGTATTAGCAGAAACCACTGTCATTGGCTGCTGGATAAAGCCTTGACTGTTGAGCCAATTGTTCAGTTCCTTTTTTTCGTATTCTTGAAGTACTTGAAGCGCTTTGTGATACTCTTTCATCAAGAGATTTTTATCAAAGCTGACTTTTTCCAATATGGTTTTATAGTAATCTAAATAGGAGGTTTTGCCCATGGTTTAAATAATTTTGGGTTGTACATCACGGCCTGTTCTCCTTGGCCATTCCGCTATCCCCTAGGATTCATGAAATTGATTGTTAATTCCATTCCAAATCCAATTAATAAGATGGGGAAAAGTAAACGGCCAGCC
>NZ_AUBX01000003.1 GCF_000429465.1 Algoriphagus vanfongensis DSM 17529
ATCTACGGACAATTCTGTGACATTGGTCTGGAAATCAACAGGGGCCAAATCTGTCTCTGTAAACTATACAAATACCAACGGGTGTACGGCTGCCGCTGCAGTTTCTTCCAACTCAACTACCGTCAACGCCCTTCCTACCCCAACCTTTACCGCTCAGGCAAATGCATCAAGCTGTATCGATGAGTCTATAACCTATACCACTCAATCCGGTATGAGTGCTTATTCATGGTCTTTTCCCGGAACTGCTGGAACAGATTATGTCATCTCCTCTGGTGGTGGATCTACGGACAATTCTGTGACATTGGTATGGAAATCCACAGGAGCCAAATCCGTCTCTGTCAACTATACCAATACCAATGGATGTACTGGATCACCCGGAATATCCTCAACAGAGGTTTATCTAATCACTGAAATTAAAATTCAACCAGATAATACAATTGATCAAGTTGAATGTGCTGGAGATGGTTTTGATCCAATTTCTGTAACAGCAATTGGAGGAGATTTAAAATTTCAATGGTATTCAAAACCAGATAATTCTGATCCTATTTCAAACCCAGGGACAATAGTGTCTGGTGCTACATCAGCAACATTTACTCCACCATCATCAACTGAAGGGATCCTATACTATTATGTTGTTGTTACAGGAAACTGTGGTGTAGAAACCTCGGGAATGTCAGGAGAATTTAGAGTAAATCCTTCAAAAACAGTTATAGACATTCACCCTGACACTACATCACCACAACCACAATGTTTTGATGAATTTGGATCTTTCATTGGTACTCCATTATCAGTTTTAGCTAGTGGTGAAGGTACAGTAACTTACCAATGGTATAAAAACACTACAAATTCAAATTCTGGCGGAACAATAATTTCTGGAGCAACATCTGACTCTTACACACCTCTTACAGACGAGGTAGGCACATTTTATTATTATGCAGTTGCATCGAGTAATTGCGGAACTGTTCCAACTGATATCTCAGGAGCATTCACAGTCACTCAACCTACAGTGGTAACAAATGAGTCTTTAGCTTCCCAGGAGATTTGTGAGGATCAAAGTTTTGCCCCAATCTCCATTGTTGCTGATGGTACCGGAACCATTGCTTACCAATGGTATAGCAATACAACAGCCGTAGCAGATACACTTGGAGCGAATGTAGTCGAGCTATCTGGCGAAAACGGAGCAAGCTTCACACCCCCTACTACACTTGGCCCTCCTCTTTATTATTTCGTCAAAATTTCCAGTAATTGTGGACCAAATGACCTTTCCTCTATTTCCGGAGCATTTATTGTAAACCCACTTCCTGTTCCTACTTTGACTTCAAATGTAGATGGGAACCCCTTCGTATGTGAGGGGAATTCGGTGACCTATACCACAGAGTCTGGACAATCCAATTACGTTTGGGATATTCCCGGTCAGACCCTGAATTTAGACTATACTGTAGCATCAGGAGGAACTGCCACTTCTGACACTTTTGTCGTTACATGGTTGACTGAGGGTGCCAAGAATGTGACAGTATCCTACACAGACCCTAATGGTTGTACAGCTGCCAGCCCAGAAGCTGTTACCATCACTGTTAATCCTTTACCTGTAGCTTCATTAACCTCAAATATTGATGCCGATCCAGTGGCTTGTGAAGGTAGCTCTGTGACTTACACTACCGACGCTTCGCAATACGATTATGTTTGGACTATTTCTGGAACTGAGGGCGATGATTATAATATCACTTATTCAGGTAGTACTCTTGAAGAAAGTAATAGCATCGAAGTGACCTGGTTAAGTGATGGTCCAAAAGACGTTTCTGTATCCTATACTGATCTTAACGGTTGCTCGCCTACTACTCCTACTACCAATACAATCACAATAGATCCGCTTCCCTCTCCAACATTTACTAGTTCCCCTGGAGCAGGTGTTTGCGCTGAAATAGATGAAATTACTTATACTACCCAGTCAGGACAGGCAAATTATGTGTGGAATATCCCTGGAGTCGAGGATACAGACTATACAATAACCGCAGGAGGAACAGGGAACACAGACTCCTCAGTAAGCATAATCTGGCTCAGTGCTGGATCAAAAACAGTAGAAGTAAGCTATACCGATGGAATTACAGGTTGTATAGCCTCAAGCGCCGCAACTTCAACCACCGAAGTCCAAGCATTAGCAACTGTAGGACCAACCTCAACTACTTACCCAAGTGTCTGTATAAGTTCTCCAACTCTCACCCCTTTTACGCAAGCTACAACAGGAGTTACCGGGATTGGAACACCGTCTGGACTTCCAACTGGAGTAACAGCAATTTTCAACAATTCAACTGGAGAAATCGAATTTTCAGGTGATGTTACTGGAGCCACAACCGGACTTTATTCCTATAGTATTCCTCTATTAGGTAGTTGCACAAATGGTCTCACGGCAACAGGAACCATCGATGTGACTCCGAATTATGAAATCACATCAATTTCTTCAGTATCTGCAACGTCCCTTGGAGGATTAGCCTCAATTTCTATATATGGAGATCCAACAATTTTAGTCAATGGAATCTATGAGATTTTTTATCAAATCGCCCAAGGGAATGGATCTTTTACTCAGGTCGGACCAGTAAATGTATCTGTGACAAATGGAAAAGGCACCTTCAATACTATTCCAATAAATAGCACTGATGACACCTATATCGTCCAAATACTAAGTATAAAGAAATCAAGTGATGTTTGCACAATAACATTACCCACACCCCCTACCACTTACTTTGGAGTTTGTTCTGCTGTTTTCAGTGCTAATAGCACTTTTTATGTCCCCGGCAATGTTTATCAAATAACAATAGAAATTTACGGAGCAGGGGGTGGTGGCGGAAATGGAGCCGGGAGTAAAGGTGGCGGCGGCGGCGGATATTCTATTAGAACAGTTTCCGTAACTCCAGGCCAGCCTATTGGAGTATACATTGGGAAAAGTGGTTCAAAAACAAGTAATGGAGGAAATTCATACGCAACGTTTGACTCAAGCTTAGGGGATATTTATAATACAAGTATTCTATATGCACATGGCGGAGCTGTTGGTAGTGGATCGTCTGGGGGAAGCGGGGGCAGTTCAGACCCTAGATATTCTGGAGGAGCTTCAGGAGCTTCAGGAGCAAGTGGCCTTGGCGGAAATTCCGGAGGACCTCAAGGAAATGTTTTTGGAAAAGGAGGAAATGCAAATGCAACTGGGCAAGACGGTATTATAATAATTTCCTACTCCTGCCCCGATCCAGACGATACCGACTGTATGACGATCATTGATGATGGTTCTAAATCTGGATATACAATCATTGAATATTCTTGTGATGATACCTGGACAGCTCCAGAAGGACTTATTGATTTCACTGTATTTGTAGGAAGCGCTGGAGGGGGTGGCGGTTCTGGGGAAGGATCTGGAGGGGGAGGTTCTGGTGCATTAATTGTTCAAAACTTCACTACGACCAACCCATATGGTCTTCCACCAGCTACCAATTTCGAAATAGAAGTAGGAGAAGGTGGACCGGGCGCATTTTTTGGTGATAGACCTGGTGACCCTGGCGCCCCATCTTCATTCACTGGCACAATTGATGGAATGCCAATATCTATAATAGTTCCAGGAGGGGGAGGCGGCGGATCTCAGATAAGTACCCCAGGAGGATCTGGTGCATCTGGAGGAGGAGGAGGAGCAACTTTATTACCATCTAAAGTCAGGGGAGCTGGTGGAAACTCCCAATCTATTACCTATTCAGGATCAGGTATAATTGTATATAATGGTAACTCTGGCGGACTAGGAGATTATCATGATTCTCAAGATGCAATTGCCGGCGGTGGAGGTGGTGGACTCGTGGGATGGACTGCCAGTGACAAAAAAGATGGTAAAGCCGCTGGTAATGGCCAAGGTGAAGGTGGGGATGGAGGAAACGGAATTGCCCTGAACTTAGGTGATTCTATCAAATATTTTGGCGCCGGAGGGGGAGGAATTGGAGAATACTTCAATGGTGCGGAGAAAGACGGTCAAGGAGGATATGCGGGTGGAATAAAGTTGGGAGGAGATGGAAATTTAGATACCGAAAACACAAGTGGCATAGGTTATCCAGGGGTTAATCAGACAGGGTCTGGCGGTGGAGCTGGCTATGCAGGCGGAGGTAAAGGTGGAGACGGAGTCGTTTATATTGTGTATGAAAATCTGTCCATCCTCTCCGTCGAATACCTCTATTTCGAGGCTTCCTATTCTTCCACAGATCGATCTACCAAACTCAAATGGGCCACTTCTCAAGAATGGGAAAATGCACATTTTGAAATCGAAAGATCAATCAACAATGTCTCCTCCTGGCAAAAAATCGGACGAGTTGAAGGGGCTGGATACTCTGACGAACCAGTGGACTATGAATTCTTGGACGAAAATCTCCCTGTTTCTGGCGGTTTGGTATATTACCGATTGAAACAAGTGGATTTCGATGGAGATTATCAATACAGCGTTACCAGATCCATTCAAGTAGAACCAAAAGACGGCTCTGGATACTGGCTGGTTTATCCAAACCCAAGCGGAAGAACTGAATATGTGAATTTCAGCCTACTGAATCTATCTGCCTATCAGGATGAAATCATTCACATTCGAATTTCAGACGCCAAGGGTATTTCGGAAACTTATACCGCCCATAGCCCTGAAGAGGTTAGCGAGCAAGTTAATTTCCATCTACGAAACACAGACCATGGATTATTTATAGTTCAGCTACTTTGGGGTGATCATCAGCAGCAAATCAAAATCATCAGAAAATAAAAGAGGAGGAATTTCTATTCCTCCTCTTTTCGTTTAGGCATCTGGGGCTGACCTAGCCCAAAGCTCGCCTTCAAACCGCTAAACGTAGCCTTCCACCAAGTATTAAAAATAAATTTGGACTGATCTCTTTTGACATAAATATCAGCTCTCACTTTATTCCCCAGAAGCTTTCGGGGATTGTTATTCTTAATTAAGGTATTAGCCAAAAAAGTCTCTATAGAAAGCTTTCCCTTTCCCTTATCCAATGTAAGGGAATCCAGCAGTTCTACTTTCAAACCTTCATAGAGAAACTCCATCCCACCGATTGCCTCCTCATTATCCAATCGAAAACTCCATCTAGCTGTATCTATTTTTCCGGAAGTAGCCTTCACAAAAGCCCCCTTGCTCAAAATATCATTGGCATCTTTCATTTCCATCGGCCCCAGTTCCATCTTTACATTCATAGGGCTACCCGGCTCAAAATACATTTCTGCCTCTACTTTCACATCCCCCTTTCCCATCAAGCGGGTTTCAGCTACCATTTTTAATGTATCTTTTGAATGTCCGGCAGCATCCCCCGACAATTCGAAAGGAGTGATTGACACATTCATCTCATCAAAGAGAACTCTTCCTGGCATTTGAGCACCTGGTACAAACTCCTGATACCTCACCCGACTATCAGATACATACACACAATCTACACGAACCTGATACTTCGAATTCGTCATCATGACCTGCGGCATCGGCTTATATACTCCTTCCTGCAAAGGAAGTCTCTTATCCCGGAAAACATCCAGGTGCACTTGCTCCAACTCCACTTTTTCTGCCTGAAATAGCTGATCTGAAAAATACTTTTGAAGATCTATACCTTGAATCTTTAGCCTTCCAAGCCGCATATCTATGGCATCTGTCTGATATCCTTTGTGCCTCAGATAAGCATACCTTCCCATAGCGGGGCGAAAACTCAAGTCTCGGATTTCCACACTCGAGTTTTCTAGTGATACCTCCCCTATTTCTACTAGTTCCAGGCTATCCTTGGTAAAAAACTCATAGTCTCTCAGTGAGAAATTAAATGGATAAGACAGAAGTTCGGAAGTATTCAACTCCAGCTCTTCAGCCAACAAATCCATTTCTAAATCTGAAATAGCAAAATCGAAATCCAAAAAATTCAATCCGTTCCTCGGAGTATTATTCTTTTCAAGCACCTCCACACGCCCCTCCGTCAATTGGACCCTATGCAAAAGCAAACTCGAAATAAAAGGATCTTTTAAGTCCTTTTCATTCTTTGCCAATTTTCGCTTGGGCCGAGCAGCACTGTCCAGATATATTTTTAATTCTGGATTTTTAATTCTCAGCAGATTGAGATCAAATATCCCGGTCGATTCTATTTCATCGAGACTGTTATTTCGAATTCCTATCTCCGCAATCTTACCCTCCAAAAGTATTCCCGGGCTAGTTTCCAAGCTATTTAAAGGCCTAATTTCCAGATCAGAAAGAATCGTTTCTTCCACAGAATTATCATAGACCAGACTCGATAGTTTTACCGAATGGAGGCTATCGGGTAAGATAAATGTGAAATCATTGATGTCAATTGCCACCTTACTAAACAAACCGGCAAGCTCCACATCGCCCTCTTCCTGTTCGTTCATGAAAAAGTCAGAGATAGAAACATCAAAAGATGTCTGCAAAGACTGGACATCCTTTTCACCCTGTATGTAGTTCATCTGAAAATCGGAATTCAACGCATGAATCTCATCTACCTTCACAAAGTCCAACGTCCTCAACCTGCTTTTTCCGCTTCTCTTCTGGAGTAGCTTCCTTTCCATTTTCGGATTGATGTCCAAGCGTATATCACTTCCTTCCACGCTTAGTTTTTCCAGATCTATGATATTTTCAAATAGAAAATCCTCTAAGTCAATCCCTTCAATTTTGACCTTTGGTAGGACCAGACCTAAAGCCAGCTTGCTATCCAGATTCTCTCCGGCTTTCAGGCGAAGTGTATCGATTTCCAAGGACCTTGCTTTGGTATTAAACTGGAGATTACTGGTCGTCACATCATAATCTCCCTTAGCGAGAGAAAAAGAATAGTCCGCAAGATTCAGGATGATTTCATCGGAAAAAAAAGTTCGTCTTTGAGCAGAATCTGACTCATCGAGAGAAAACCCCTTTAAAATCAAGCTCAAATTTTCTTCCGAAAAACTGATTTCCTGCCTTCCCGAATAATCCGTAAAATTGAATTTCCCCTGGTCAAAATTGACCGAATCTATAGTCACCTGATGAAAATAAGATTGGAGGATGGATTTGATCCCCTCTGTAGATTCTATCTGAGCACTTCCTACAGCTCCTACTTTTGGGCGATAGCGAGTATAGGAAAACTCAGGCTCTGGAACCAGAATAGAATGAATCCATAAATTTCCTTCCAACAAAGCCTCCTTGATATCTATCCCTTCTACTCTAAAACTTGGGACCGAAAGATCAACGGCCACAGTTTTATCATACCTATCTAAAACGGTCTGAATGTTTTCCTCCTCGGGTTTCAGTGAGAAATGATTAATTGCAATCAAAGACCTTTTGGAATCTATCAGAATATTATCTGCCGAAAACACGTGGAGATTGTCACGGAGTTTGAGTTTATATTTTTCCAAACTCAGAATCATCTCATCTGCCAATAAAATATCCCTGATTTTCATCGTAGAATCTGGAGAAAACCGAAGATTCTCTAAGAGCAAACCAAAACTTTCAAATCCAATGTCATCAGATCTCACCCCTGCTTCATTTGTAAATTGGACCTGCCCATTTTGCAGCTCAAATTCATCAATGGTGACCTCATTGAGATAACCCAAAAGATAGGTAGTGGTGACATTTTTAACTTCTTTTTCTCCTGCAGACTTTGTCAGCTCCACCACCTGTACATGGGGAGACTCGATCGCCAAGCGGTGCACATCCAATTCACCTTCATTATAAAGCTTTTTGAGATTTGCCTCTGTAAACTCAAGCTCATGCAATTTGATCCGAATCAACTGATCCGGGGATTGGGATATGATGGCTGTATCCCGTGGCAACATCTCAAAACCGACAACTTTGATCTCATCCAGAAATGACGAAGCCATCACACGCTCTCCTTTCAAAAGATGTACACCATCTGAAAGATAAAGCGACACATCTCCCAATTCCATAGAGGCATCTTGTCCATAAAAAAACTGATTGGCTTTCTTCTCTTCTTCCTCGCCAAGATAGAATTCAATCATCTTAAACCCGAGATCTTCTACTTCTATCCTGTTTTTGAGACTATCCTCTATGGAAGCCGTGAGGAATTTGCCATGATTGACAGAAAGCTCCTGCACATGGAAAGACTTCAAGATCCCCTGAATCAACTCATTCAAATCCCCCGTTTTTCCTCTTTCAGAAGTTTGATTTAAGGATTTCAACACCTGTAATCTAGGCTTGTCCAAGACAATCTCATCTATCTCCAACTCCGATTCCATGAAAGCCCTATTGAGGTCCACATTGCCCACTCGCAACTGGGCAAGATTGACATCATAATAAGTACTGCTTGGAATCGCCCTGTTTGACACCAGACTGAATTCCTCTATCGATATCTGCTTTTCGAGTGAGCTAACCCAAACTTGATCAGCATATAAAGTATGTACCTGATCAGGTAGCTCAAACTGCACCGATTCCAAGTCAAATTCAAAGCCTTTGGCATTGAAAGGGCTAGACCAATCATCCGCACTGGTCCAATCGACACCTCGAATTTTAAGACTTGAATTTTCCGCATTGATGGAATTCTGACTGAGGAAATTCAAGAAAAGTAAATCAGCATGGTTGATCTCGATCTCTTCGATATACACTCCTCCTATCGGTATTCTGCGTATGGATTT
The DNA here is from genome assembly GCF_000429465.1 of Algoriphagus vanfongensis DSM 17529. GTDB lineage: Bacteria > Bacteroidota > Bacteroidia > Cytophagales > Cyclobacteriaceae > Algoriphagus > Algoriphagus vanfongensis. The sequence continues at coordinate 8,629 of NZ_AUBX01000003.1, forward strand.
TTGGATTTCTTCTTCCAGTCTTTTGACAGCAGAAACTTGCTGCCCATTCCCAAGGCCATTAATATCCTTTTCGCTGAGCTGCACTCCCAAATTGGGATTGTCCAAGCTAATCTTACCAATCGTGAAGATATGATCTGACCAGTCATACCAAAGATTGCTGACTGCAAGCTCATCCAGTGTAAAATCAAATAACACTTGATCTGAATTCGTAGAATCCACTTCTACAGGCTTCATGACCACACCGTTAAGGAATATCCCCCGTCGAATCAACGAAAAATTGAGCCGGTTAAAATCTACTTGGTATACACCGCCAGTGGCATCGTTGATTTTGGAACGAGTCCAGTTGAGCAAAAAGAAATTGGAACCGAAATAGATCAAAAACTCCAAAAATGTAAGAGCTAAAAATAGGATCGTCAGCACCCTTACGATTTTTCTCCTGAAAGGATGTTTAGAGATTTTGCCTCGAAAGCGCTTGATCATAGTTGGAATTTACCCTAAAATAATCAATTAGTGAGCAAAAAATAAAAAAGCAGTCTTAGAAAGACTGCTTTGATTGCTGTAGGAGAAGGATTCGAACCTCCACGGAGAAGTTAGGCAATAGTCCGGTTGTACCATGCTTTATCCCAATTCCCGACCGTGATCGGGGACCCCACCCCCGAGACAGGAGGGCTTGTCTGCCAATTTCAACATCCTACAGTATATGCTGTAAAGCCAAAGGGCTTTTTTAAAATCAAAAGAAAAGCGACAAATTAACTTACATGCAAAAATCTACGCATGTCTCCATTGCTTAATTCATCGCCTCAATTCTTCCCAAGCCTTCTGCTTGGATTTAATAGGTTTGAGAGTTCACATCACATCTTCCGACTGCATTTGTGAATTCGATGGTTCAAAATTAACAATACGAGCTATTTATTAAAATTATGACAACATAAATCTACTATTTTTTCATTTTTTTTATAAAATGAGGCAATTGATTAAAAAATAGAAAACAAAACTTCCTAAATTAAGCCTATGATTGCGGATTTTGCAATCACCAAAAATCAAATTTGGAATACCTGAACATGTGCCCAAGTAAATTTTGGGCATAAAAAAAACCATGAAACAAAATTTCATGGTTTTAGTCAATTAACAATAAACCCAAAATAACCTGCTGTAGGAGAAGGATTCGAACCTCCACGGAGTAGTTAGGCAAATTTACGAGCTCGCTAAAATGCTTTATCCCAGATTCCCCACCCCCGAGACAGGAGGGCTTGTCTGCCAATTTCAACATCCTACAGTATCACTGTTTTCAATTTTGAGAAGCAAACCGTCTGTGAGCTTCAATTGATATTTCAAATATACGCTCACTTTTCCCTTTTTTACAAATAATTCAAAAAAAATATTATTTTTTTACAGATAAATTAATGAAATCGATTGAGAACTAACATATCGTCAAAATTATTAAAATAAATAGCCTTGATTTTACGAATTTGCTAATAAAGCCGATTGAATATTTGTTTTTATCAATAATTCAATCGTTTAATTACTAAATCCACACATTTTGACGCGTTTTTTTAGACAAAAAGAAATCAATCTATCTGAACATATCCTTCCCATTTATCCAAAACAGACTGGAAATCCTTGGGCAATTCGGATTCAAAAAAGAGATTATTCTGTGTTTTGGGATGAATAAAGCCCAAAGATTTGGCATGAAGCCCTTGCCGCGGCATTAAATCAAAACAATTCTGAACGAAAGTTTTATACTTCGAAAACTGGGTGCCTTTCCTGATTTTATCCCCTCCATACATGGAGTCATTGAATAGTGGATGCCCTAAAAATCTCATATGCGCCCGAATCTGATGAGTACGCCCTGTCTCCAGATTGCACTGAATCAAACTGACATAGCGAAGCCTCTTTAAAACCTTCCAATGTGTCACAGCATGTTTTCCATAGGAACCATCCGGATAGACATCCATCACTTTTCTATCCTTTGCACTTCTACCCACATGTCCAGTGATCGTACCCTCATCCTCCTCAGGCTCTCCCCACACCAGCGCATAATAGGTGCGCTCGATAGTGTGATGGTAAAACTGGGCCGCAAGTTTGGTCATTGCATCTTCTGATTTGGCGATTACTAATAAACCTGAAGTATCCTTGTCTATCCGATGGACCAAACCAGGCCTTCCTTCATTGCCCGCCATTTCGGGAAGATGTTGAAAATGATACACCAAGCCATTGACCAGAGTGCCTGACCAATTACCATGAGCCGGATGCACCACCATACCCGCAGGCTTGTTGACCACCAGCAATTCTGAATCTTCGTAGACGATATCTAAAGGAATATCCTCTGCTAGTACCTCTGTCTCTCGAGGTGGCTTGGTCAGCATCACCTTGATCTCGTCAAATGGCTTGATCTTATAGTTGGACTTGGTAGCCTTTCCATTGACTAGCACTCCGCCGGAGTCTATTGCCTGCTGCACTTTATTGCGAGTGGCATTGGCTACTTTTTCAGTCAAAAACTTATCGATTCGCATCAGAGTTTGACCTTTGTCCACGTGGATCTTGTGGTGCTCATAAAGCTCCAATTCCTCCTCATCGAATTCCTCTTCTGGCTGACTGTTCATGCCACAAAAATAAGAGGATAGCGATTAGTTTTTGCAAAAGCTTAAATTTCCACCATGATTCAGGCCGCCCCCATCATCAATCAAGTGCTGGACCATCCTCTTTTGGAACAAAAAGGGATAGAATTCGCAGTCAAAAGACTGGATCTGATCCATCCTCTTGTCTCTGGTAATAAATTTTACAAACTCAAATACAATCTCCTCCAAGCCAAAGCTCAAGACTCTAAAACCGTTCTGACTTTTGGCGGCGCCTATTCCAACCACATTCAGGCCACAGCTGCTGCCTGTCGGCTACTAGGACTTGATTCTATCGGGCTTATTAGAGGTGAGGAAACTCTTCCACTCAATCCCACTTTGGCTTTTGCTCAAAATCATGGAATGAAACTCGCTTATCTCAGCAGAGGCGATTATCGAAAAAAGAAAGAAAGCCAGTTTCTGGCTGATCTTCAGAACCAATTTCCAAACACCTTCATCATCCCAGAAGGAGGCACAAATGAATGGGCTATCCAAGGGACTGCTGAAATTTTGGGAGCCGAAGACAGCAAATTTTCGCACATTATAGCTCCTATCGGCACGGGAGGCACATTTGCTGGCTTGGTTCAAAGCTTGTCTCCTGAGCAGAAAGCAATTGGTATCTCTTCGCTCAAGGGAAATTTCATCATAGATGAGGTACGGCAGATTCTTCAAGAAACAGGCGAATTCCCAAACACTACCTGGACCGTATTCACAAACTACCACTTTGGCGGCTATGCCAAATACACACAGGCTTTGATTGATTTTATTTGGGATTTTCACCGATCATTCGGCATCGTATTGGACCCTATCTATACCGGAAAAATGATGTATGGTCTATGGGAACTGATCCAACAGGACTACTTTCCTCCCGGTTCAAAAGTCCTTGCTGTCCACACAGGAGGTATTCAAGGAAACAAAGGTTTTTTTGAAAGAACTCAAATCAGTCTCCCACTTCCTTCCAGGTAAGTAACCTGTTATTGCTACGGCTCCTCAGGACTTGTAATCCCGAATAGCCTAAACCCAAATCAAACTCTCGTCTCTTTCAAGGTGAAAAAATCCTCTGATTCCTGCGGATGGATTTCTAAGACATTAGCAAGCGTCAGCCTGATCAATGTCCGACTAGCCAAAAATCGCGGTAATTTAGCCTGCTTCGCATAACTTTTCACAGTGATCTTTCCCCACTCAGCCAAAAGCTTCATCAAAACCTCTTCCTTTTGACCATAAGTGAATACCACATCAGCTTGATTTCTGGACTTTTTCAGAATCTCCCAAATCTCCTTGCTGGCTTGGACTGTCCTATCCGCCACTCTGACATAGGATTTCTTCCGGTTTTCTTCCCATAAAAAATGAGGTCCTGTATCACTGCGAGAGATCTGAAAAATGGCAACTCCCTTTTTCTCATTGAGCTGAAGTGTTTCAAGATCATACTCCAGCGGGGGAAAAATCAACGCGCTGATAGCTTTTTCCATGACGTAAATCTCCTCCTCTATATAACGCTGCCCGCTGACAGTCCCATCATCATCTACTCCGATCAACAAATATCCTCCAGCAGTGTTGGCCAGAGCTATCAGCTCCCGCACTATTTTTTCTGGAAAGGCGGCTTTCTTTTTAAACTCCAGCCGGAGCCCTTCCCCCTGAGAAGCCAAAATCTTCAATTCTCGCAATGTCATGATCTGCCATCAGTTTCCCAGTCCCCTATTCATTTCTTCCAAACGAGATTTTTGAGCTTGCCACTCATCGCGAAGTCGTGCTGCTTCCATGAAGTTGAGTTCTTTGGCAGCTTTTTCCATTTGCTTTTGGGTTTGCACGATGAGCTTTTCCAATTTGTCTTTGCTTAAATACTGCACTACAGGATCTGCAGCAAGTACTGCCTCGCCTGGCATCGGCTCCGCATAGACTTTTGGATTCTTCTTGGAATCTGCCACGCTGGTCTGCCCCATGATCTTGTCTCTGGATTTGATGACAGTAGTCGGCGTGATACCATGCTCCTCATTGTAGGCCATCTGCAGGGCTCTTCTTCGTTTGGTCTCATCGATTGCCATCTGCATGGAATCTGTGATTTTATCCGCATACATGATCACACGCCCTTCAGAGTTTCGGGCAGCCCGACCAATCGTCTGAACGAGACTTCGCTCATTCCGAAGAAAACCTTCTTTATCCGCATCCAAAATCGCAACCAAAGATACCTCAGGCAGATCCAATCCTTCCCGTAGCAAATTGACTCCTACCAAGACGTCAAAAACTCCCAATCTCAATTCTCTAAGAATCTCAACCCGGTCCAATGTCTTCACTTCCGAGTGTATATACCGGGACTTCACTCCGGCTCTTTCCAAGTATTTCTGCAACTCCTCAGCCATCCTTTTGGTCAAAGTAGTCACCAAAACTCTCGCCTCTGATTTGATAGTTTGATCGATTTCTTCCAGCAAATCATCAATTTGATTTTGACTAGGTCTCACTTCGATGGTCGGATCCAGCAAGCCTGTTGGCCTGATAATCTGCTCCACGACTACACCTTCTGTCAAAGCCAATTCGTAATCAGCTGGCGTCGCAGAAACATAAACCACCTGATTAGTCAGATCTTCAAATTCATCAAACTTCAATGGCCTATTGTCCAATGCAGAAGGAAGTCTAAACCCAAAATCCACCAGATTGACCTTTCTCGACCTATCGCCTCCCCACATCGCCCTCACTTGAGGTACTGTGACGTGACTCTCATCTATCACCAACAAGAAGTCATCCGGAAAGTAATCCAATAAGCAGAAGGGTCTCATCCCAGGTTGCCTTCTGTCGAAATACCTGGAGTAATTTTCCACACCAGAGCAGTACCCCAGCTCACGAATCATCTCTAGATCAAATTCCGTCCGCTCCTGTAAGCGCTTGGCTTCCATGAATTTCCCTTCTTTTTCGAAGAAATTCACCTGAGCCACCATGTCATCCTGGATCTCCTTGATAGCTACCTGAAGGGTATCCTTGCCAGTGACGAATAGATTGGCTGGAAAAATAGATATGATTTTCTCATCATTGAGCTTTTTGCCACTCCTGGGATCGATTCGCTGGATCGCTTCAATCTCATCTCCCCAAAAGAAAATCCTATATCCCCAGTCTGCATAAGCCACAAAAATATCTACTGTATCTCCTTTGACCCGAAAAGTCCCATGGGTCAGCTCTTGCTGCGTCCTCGAATAAAGGATATCCACCAGTTTGAAAAGCAACTGGTTTCGGGGAATTCGATCTCCTTCCTGAAGACGGATCACATTCTTACCAAATTCCTCTGGATTTCCAATCCCATAAATACAGCTCACAGAGGCTACTACCACTACATCCCTTCTCCCTGTCAATAAGGCCGAGGTGGCACTCAACCTCAGTTTTTCTATCTCCTCATTGATCGAAAGATCTTTTTCTATATAGGTACCCGAACTGGGAATAAATGCCTCAGGCTGATAATAATCGTAATACGAGATGAAATATTCGACGGCATTTTCAGGAAAAAACTGCTTGAATTCACCATAAAGCTGAGCCGCCAGAGTCTTATTATGACTCAGTATCAAGGTTGGCTTTTGTACCTCCTGAATCAAATTTGCAACGGTGAAAGTCTTACCAGAACCTGTCACACCCAGTAGTACCTGCGCTTTTTCACCTGCATTGACCCCCTCCGCCAGTTGTTTGATGGCTGCTGGCTGATCCCCTGTAGGCTGAAAATCTGATGTTAGTTTGAAATCCATAAGTATAGTCCAGTAGAGGAAACGTCAAGGCCCGGCCGATAAGTTTCGCAAGTGTGAGATTAAGCCACTACGGGCTTGTATTTTTCAATATTGTAATAGAGATAATTGGTTCGGAGAATCAAGACTAACAAAATGGGAATCAAACTCGGATGAAATGACTGCCATCCCAAAATCCAGAAGACCACCGCTGCATCCGCCAAAATCAAAGCAGCCAACAAGTATTTTTTCACCCAGGGTTTCAGGCTCTTTTTCATGAGAGCAATGGCCAAAACTAAATGCCCTGGGAAAGCCCAAAGAATATTCCAGTTCCACTGAGTAGCACTATGCACAGTCGCAAACCACAACAGCATCACGACGATACCTAAAATGCCCAAAATCCCAAAAAGAGCGATATCAAAGCCTATGAAGAGCTTTTTCTTTTTGAATCCGAAAAATGTAATTACTGTAAATACTACCGCTATGAGCCAAAACATCCAATAAGGATTCAATGGGTTCATGGACATATTGGCTCTGGGAAAATCCAAAATTACAGAAGACTCCTTGACCAAAGGCCTGGTAGGACCATCCCCCTGAATTTCAGCTCTGGCAAAAGCCTGCTCCATGTAATCAGGCAAAAACTGCTCTTCTTGGGGATTGGCATCCCGATCGATCACAGCACCCAGCGCCACATCTATTCCCAAATCTGCCCAAGGCATCTGCAGCACATATTCATCGATCAGGTTCCTAAATGTCTTTTCTTCCTCCTCCCTTTGCTCATCATGCCAGACTAGCTTATCTCCAAGCACCAAGTCCATAGCATCCCGTATTCGGGTGGCACAGTTGTCAAAAAAGAAATCGTAGCGGTAATACCTGCGCTCCGGCATATAATTCACCTGTAAAAATTCCGTCATGTACTTTTGCTGCTCGATTGAAAGATCCAGTACCTGCTCCCTTACAGATCTCTTTTCCGCATTGTAAGTAGCAATAAAATCCGCATAGGAACTGACGCTAAGCATATAATCCAGTTTTCCCGCTGCAAACTTCCCATAGAAATTAGGCGTGTTGAAATTGAACGTGCCATAGTTGAAAACATAATCCGTACCTCCAATCGGATCCAAAACCCGAATCGCGCTATGTCCAAAGGCCATGTAGAGCTCATCCCCGGGGTCACATGTCAAAAGACTGACTCGATACAGCTGAGCCTGTGCCACGCCACAACACGCTATTGCACAGACAATTAACAAGGAAAACAGTTTCTTTTTAAAAGACATTTCGTTAACTTCAACTACTTTTCAAACTACTTTTATGGACACCAGGGACAAAAAGATGGCCCTATTGGCACTTTTATATGGCCGAATATACAGGTTATTGTCGGCAATCATGTTTCTGTGTCTATTCCATTTCTGCCTCTTGGCCCAAGAGGCAAACTCCTACCGGACGATCGCTTCTGGCAGCTTCACCAACCTCTCCATTTGGGAAATCTATGACGGGATGACCTGGGGTCCAGTAAGTGCTAAGCCAGGGATAGGAAATGATATTTACATAGAACAGCCACATCGGGTCACACTCACTCAAAATGAAGAAGTCAAAAGTATTTTTATCAATAGTGACACAGGAGCAGGACAAAAGTTAAACTTGAATGGCTACAATCTGGACATCTATGGGACACTTCAAGGGTATGAAGGCAGTGCTCCCGGAACACCAGCGGGAAGTCATAATAGCACCGATTGGATTGGAAATTCCATGACAAGCACCCTAACCTTTAAGGGAGGTACAAGGACGATAATCCAAGATGGCGCTTGGTCAGGCAATAGCCAAAACAGTAATTACTCGGTCATTTTTGACGCAGGACCTGGAATTGAATTAGAAATAGAAGAACCATTTAAAGCATTGCAATTCACTATTAGATCTGGAGCTGTTATTCAAAAAATTACGAATGTAAATACCTGCTCCACTTTTTCATTCAATACCAATAACTCGCACGGAACAGGAATTTTTGGAGATTTCATTATAGAAAATGGAGGAATACTTATCAGCCATTGCAATGATAACATTCTATTCAGATCAGGAACCTCATCAAGCCCTAAGAGTGCCAACCTTTTTGATTTACAGACAGGTGGTACTTTGATATTAGAAGGAACAAACCCCAGGATTGAAGCCGCAAATTTCCAGATCAAAGGAAAAGTGATTTTCAGAGCTGGATCTGCCACCAAATCTCTACCTGCCTCTACTTTTACGGATGCTGGCTCTATTCTAACTTTTCATGACCTAGAACTCCAAGGAAATAGAAATCTTCAACTTCCAAGCTCGGTCGCCATCACAGGTGGCCTAGCACAAACAGGTACAGGACAATTTTTGACTAACAATACACATATCACTTTTTTAGGGAATGAAGACCAACGCATCACTGGCTTTGCCCTTACTCCACTGGATCTGACGGTCGACAAAAGTAATGGAGAAGTTATTTTGGGGCAAAGCCTGAATGTGTTGAGAAACTTGACTATGCAAACTGGGAAATTGAATTTCGATGACAATTCTCTTGCTATTAATTCTTCAAATTCAGGAAGCTTAGTCTATCAAAACGGGTCTTGGGAAGATCTCAAAAGCGTTACTTATTATAATTCACCAAACACTTTTACTCCTGTAAACGGGACATTTCCCTTTGGAGATAGATATCAAGGCGGTATACGAAAAGTGCAATTGCTAGGAACGCATGCAGGAGGAAATCTAACAATAAACTATACAGAGTATCAAGGAGCTGATTTCAATGCCAATTTTTCGGACAACGATGCTACTCCTATCTTGTATCGTCTCTTTTCCTACTTTGAATTTTCAGGCTTTAATCCAAGCTCGAATTCTCTCCAACTCCGCATTTCAGCCCACCAATTGATCGTAGATGACGTAGACGATCTCAGAATCGTAGGACCAGGCTATGCAGCTCCAGGAACTCACATTCCAGGAATGGAAGACGGCGACGACCTCTGGGCAATCCGTGAGCTAACTTTCAATGATCTATCAGGTAACTTATTTACAGTGGGAAGCTACCGCACACTCTCTATCTTACCCCTACTATTGTTGGACTTCAGAGCACACTGGCAAAAACAAAACGCTTTGATATCATTTGAGTTTGCGGCTGAGACCTCCGGCCAACTAGAGCTACTTCGCTCCTCGGGAAACTTAGAATCATGGCAAACCATAGCTCAAATGACAATTGACAACATCAGAAAAAGCCACTTTATCGATGAATCTATTCAGCCCGGAGCACCTACATACTACCAACTTAAGCTCACTACTGCAGATGGAAAAACTGATTCAAGTAGGGTGATCAGATTGGATGGCAGGCCGGAGGACAGCATGCATTTCCAACTCTATCCCAACCCCTACCATTCGGGAAAAATTCAAATTAAATACCCAACGAGTCAAGAATTTGACCAAGTCACTTTCCAGATTATCCATCCCAATGGAAACACTGGGCAACCAATCAATCTAAATACAGAAAGCCTCCACCAACAACTTTCGGCACTCAAACCGGGCTTGTATTTTATTTTGGTTTCATGGAAGGAAGGAACACAAACGATTAAGTGGGTTCGCCATTAGCCTATTTTTAAAGAAGTAAATCATGGTTTAAGATGATTTTTCTATCTTGAAAATTCATCTAAACCCAAGCCATGACCATTCTATTCCTTTTACTCAGTATTGCTGTTTTAGTACTACTGATTGTCTGGGCCAAACTCAATCCTTTTTTGTCTTTTTTAATCAGTTCCATAGTCGCTGGATTTTTATTGGGTATCCCTCCTGAACAAATAGCCGGTTCCATCCAAAAAGGAATGGGCAATCTCCTGGGAGATTTGGTCATCGTCATTGTCATGGGAGCAATGCTGGGCAAATTGGTGGCAGAAAGTGGCGCTGCTCAGCGAATAGCCGGCTTTTTGATGAAGCTTTTTGGGCAAAAGCACATCACTTGGGCCATGTCACTGACCGGTTTGGTGGTAGGAATTCCGCTATTCTACAATGTAGGCTTTGTACTCTTGGTGCCACTGGCCTTCACTGTAGCGTACCAGTACAGGATCTCAGCAGTCTATGTCGGGATTCCATTATTGGCGGCGCTATCTGTCACTCATGGATTTTTACCTCCTCATCCATCTCCAGCCGCCCTAGTTGCACAATTTGATGCCAATATGGGATTGACCCTGCTATATGGGATGATCATCACCATTCCTACGGTAGCCATAGCAGGCCCTCTTTTTGCCTCAAAATTAAAAAACATCAAAGCTGAGCCGCTCAAAACTTTCCAGGCGGAAGTCAAAGAAGAAAAAGATCTTCCCGGAATCGGAAACAGCTTTTTCACCGCTCTCCTTCCTGTATTTTTATTGGTCACTACCACCATTTTAAACCTCAATATTTCCCCACAGAGCACACTGGCCCCCATTATCAGTTTTATAGCTGATCCAGGCATGGTAATGCTGATCTCAGTACTGATCGCTACTTATACGTTGGGCTTAAAAAGAGGGTTTGACATGAAAACCCTGATGGACCTATATACTCACGCGACTAAAGATATCGCCATGATTCTACTGATAGTCGCAGGAGCTGGTGCATTGAAACAAATATTTTCCGACTCAGGAGTCAGCCAAACTATCGCTGAAGGACTCCAGTCTTGGGACATTCACCCCCTGATTTTAGCTTGGGTCATCACTGCTATTATACGTGTCTGTGTGGGATCCGCCACCGTCGCCGGGTTGACGACGGCGGGGATCATCGCTCCTTTGGTAGCCAGCATGAACGTAGACCCAAACCTCCTTGTCCTTTCCATTGGTGCAGGTAGCTTGATGTTTTCGCATTTTAATGATGCCGGATTCTGGATGTACAAGGAGTTTTTCAACGTGAGCATCAAAGACACGATCAAAACCTGGTCGGTCATGGAAACTTTAGTGGCAGTATTTGGCCTTATTGGTGTATTGATTTTGGATTTATTTATATAAAAATGGAAACAGCAGAAAGTAATTTTGAAAAATTAGGATTGAGCCTACCCCCAGCTCCTAAGCCTCTAGGCGTATACAAACCCTGCCTGATCGACGGCAAGTACCTCTATCTATCCGGACATGGCACGGTCCAAGACGATGGCTCTTTAATCATAGGGCGCATCGGAGATGACATGGACATCGAAGCTGGCAAACTAGCAGCCAGGCAAGTTGGGCTAGCGATGCTGAGTACTATCAAGGCCAATCTGGGCTCTCTCAACCGCGTCAAGCGGGTGATCAAAGTCCTAGGGATGGTCAACTGTGTCTCTAGCTTTGAAAGACACCCTTATGTCATCAATGGTGCCAGTGAACTTTTTGCTCAAGTATGGGGAGAGGAACACGGCATCGGAGTTCGATCTGCAGTAGGTATGGGAACCTTACCGGACAATATTCCAGTAGAAATCGAAGCCATGTTTGAGTTACAGGAATAGGATCAAGGAGTCACCAGAGCTTTATACGATTCAAAGATATTCATGACATCTTTGACATAGTTCACAGCCAGATGACCTTTGGCAAAGCCACTTTTGACAATGGGGTCCCGATAATAGTCGGGATCACTTTTCAACTCCAAGTAAGTGGAAACATCCTTCCAAGATCGAGTATTCGCTCCGTACTTCAGAGCCAATCTCCAAGCATCCTCCACATGGCCGTGTCCGATATTGTAGGAAGCAAGTACGAATTTGATTCGTTCATTGGTTTCTGGTACGCGTTCCAGCCAGAATTTATCCAAATACCTCAAGTATCGAATCCCACCCATCAAAGACTGATTGGGATCATTTGGGTTTTCTACCCCAAACCGCTCCAGCGTGACCGGCATCAGTTGCAACAATCCTTTGGCTCCGGCATAAGAAGTCGCCGTGGTATCAAATCTAGACTCTTTATAAACCAATGAAGCCAATAGCCTCCAGTCCCAACCTAGCTCTCCAGCTCCCTCCTGAATCAACTCATCGTAGACGGAAATGCGATTTCCGGCCAACGAAGAAAAAGGACTGGTAGAGCGGAAATAACTGTTTTTGGTATTGAGAAAATACTTGGCATACAACATCGGGATAAATTCTCGCTGTTTATCTTCAATCCATTGGTTCACAGTGCTTAGCAACTTCGGTGAATTATCCCTGACCACCCAGGCCACATCCTCAGACTGAGTCACTTTCCACGAAATATCCAACCCTTCATAATAGGTAGCATTTGCCAAAGCAATATTTTGATCGGCTAGCGTATAGCGAATAGAGCCTTCGGCTACCTGGTCTATTAGTGTCTCCTCATGCAAGGGTGATTCTAATACGGTAAAATTGACTTGTAATGAATCCTTGATCTTGCAAAGCTGTGACTTATATATCGCCCCCTGTCGGACGTGGATTGTGTCAGCTTCCAGCTCATCCCATGCCTTAATCGAATGCGGTCCATCTCGACTCACTAATACTGTCGATATTTTCCCTAAAGGCAGCGTAAATGCAGTGCTTATCTCCCGATCAGGATGCATCTCCAGATTCATGGCTATGATGTCTACCCGCCCATCTTTGAGATACTCAAAAGCCTTGTCGATATCAGATACCAAAACCAGATTTAGCTGGACGTTCAGGCGCTTGGCTAGATCTCTCAGCAGTTCGTACTCGTATCCCATTCTTCGACCTCGATAGATGTAAAATCCAGTAGAATTATTATCCACCGCAGCTCGGATAAAGCCTCGATTTTTGATCCCTTCCAGATCCAGGATATACGTTTGCTTTTTGAATGTCTTTGGAAACTGCTTTTCCAAAAAGGTGCATTGCACACCAAAAAGCAAGATAATCAGACCAGCAAATAGAATTATGACTCCTCTTTTCATACACTGGGACTAGGCCCCGGATGTTTCGAAAGGTCTGATAGTCAAAGTATATGCCAAAAAATAATTGAAGAATCTTAATAAATGAAAAAGGGGAGCTGAGCTCCCCTTTCACTTAATCTTCAGTAGGTAAATCCAGTGGTTCAAAACTGTTTTCAAAAAAGATCCCTCCAGACAGTCTCTTTAGTTCTATTTCTTGCTCTTTAATGTTATAAATTGACGTAATCAATCGGTTTTCGGCAGTTAGCAAGTTTTCCTGCGCATCCCGAAACTCCAAGTAAGAAGCGATCCCCAACCGGAACCTCTCCAAAGCTATTTCAGAACTCTCTTTGGCCACCGCATAGTTTCTCTGCTCAATGACCAACAACTCACGGTTATTCAAATAGGTATTGTACGCTCTATACAAATCAGATTTCAGCTGAATCTCAAACTGGTCCACCGCAAATCCTTGAATCTTCTGCTGCACCTTCGCATTTTGGATCCTACGATTGAGGGTAAATCCGGAGAATAAATTCATCGTCACATTTCCACCATAATTGAATCCTTCTCGTTGGTTTTGCAGCAAAAACCCCGCATCGGAATTGGAGGTATTATTGACATAATTCGCATTGAGGTTGATCGCCGGAAGCCGGGACACCTGCAGTTCTTTCATCTGAAGAAAGGCTTCATTTTCCTGCCTCTGGATCACCAGCCATTGCTTGTTGTCCATAAAGGCACTTTCCTCCAAGTCCAGCAGGCGGAGCTCATCACCTACCGTAATCGTATCATTGATTGCAAACTCGGCATTGGGATTCAGAGCCATCAATTCATTGAGATTGATTCGGGCTGCTTTGATGATTTGATTTTGTGTCTTGAGAAGGCTCAAATCAGAATTGTAATCCACTTCTGCCGTCAGAAAATCACGTTTTCCAGCTCCTCCCAATTCATATTGTGCTTGAGCTATGTCCAAGCGAGCCTGGCTCAGTTCCAGGGTCCGTTCAAGTACCTTATATCGCTGCAGCTCCAACACTAATCTATAGTAAGCTGTAGAGATGCCAGCTATCGTATTCTCCACGGTCACTTTTGCCTGCAACTGGGAAATCTCCTCCAGCAAACCAAGTCTCTTCAAGACCACAATCGCCTCAGGTCTAAACCCGTAAATCCCCGCAACTGTGAAATTCTCCGTTCTCGACTTTGCATTGTCGATGATCCGCGGCTCGGGATCACTGACCAATGTCTGAGTCACGTCCTCCTGAGAATAATTTCTGGCATAGGTCGCATCGATAATCGGAAGGAAAGCTCCCCAACCTATTCTGATATCTCCTTGGCTCAAATTAATATTTTCGACCGCAATCTTGATGTCAAGATTGTTTTCAAGTCCCTTTTCAATGGCCGATTCCAGATTCAGGGATTCATTTTGGGCAAAAGTATAGTGTGTCATTAGGCTCAAGATGAGCCCCAGGCAAAGCTTCTTCATTAAATTCTTGCTAGTCTTCCTTCTTTCGAAGTCAAATAAGTATAAATGGCCGGGATGATAAATAGGGTCAAAATCGTCGCAAATGTCAATCCTCCAATCACCGCTGCACCCATTGGCACACGGCTCTCTGCTCCAGCTCCCAAGGCCAAAGCGATCGGCAAAATCCCCAGAATAGTGGATAGGGACGTCATCAAAATCGGTCTAAATCTAGCTACAGCGGCACCATAGATGGCCTCTTTGACATCCATACCCGTGGCTTTTCGCTGATTGGCAAATTCCACGATCAAAATCCCGTTTTTGGTCACCAAACCAATGAGCATAATGATCCCGATCTGACTGAAAATATTCAGTGTAAAATCAAAAGCCCACAAAGTTAATAATGCTCCAAAAATCGCCAATGGCACGGTAAACATGATAGTCAATGGATCCAAGAAACTTTCAAACTGTGCAGAAAGTACCAGGTAAATCAAGACCAAAGCAAAGAGGAATGCAAAGATCAAACTATTGGAACTTTCACGGAATTCCTTGGATGGTCCAGCTACATCAGTTGCAAACGAATCATCCAGCACATCAGCGGCTATTCGGTCCATTTCATTGAGCCCGTCCCCGATGGTATAGCCTTCGGCCAAGTTAGCGGAAACCGTAGCAGACACAAATCTATTGAATCGGTACAGCTGAGGCGGAGTACTCTTCTCCACTACTTTGACGAGGTTATCCAACTGAACCAGCTGTCCATTTTCTGCCCTCACGTAGAGCATTCGAAGGTTCACAGGCTCATTTCTGTCTTCCAGCTGCATCTCACCGACCACTTGATATTGCTTGCCATTCATGATGAAATAGGCAAATCGCTGTCCAGAATATGACAGTTGAAGGGTTCTGGCTATTTCCTGCACAGAAACCCCAATATTTCGGGCTTTTTCTCGGTCGATCTCGATTTCGAGTTCTGGCTTGGTAAACTTCAAATTGATATCCGCAAAAATAAATGCGTCACTCTGATTCACCGCTTCCATAAATGGAGGGATTTTCTCTTTCAGTTTTTCCAAAGTAGGTGCTTGCAAAACATACTGAACCGGAAGCCCTCCTCTTCTGTCACCAATAGACTGTGGCTCCGAAGCAAAGGCTCTAACAGAAGTATAGTTTCTAAGCTTTTGATTGATCTGATTGAAATACTCATGCTGAGTCATGGACCTGTTTTCCGCATCCGAAAGGATAAATCGAACAAATCCTGAATTGGTACTGGAAGTCCCAAAACCGGGAGAAGTCACCGAAATCAACCCCGTCACTTCATCCTCAGGGAAGGTCTGTATAAAATCCGCAACCATCTGATCGATCACACGATCCATATAGCTAAATGTGGCACCTTCCGGGCCAGAAAGCTGAATTCTGATTTCACCTCTATCTTCTGTAGGTGCTAGTTCGGAAGGAATATTTGAAAACAAATAGTAAATCCCGACTGCCATCACCAATATCAGTGGAAAAGCTACCCATCTGAAATTCATAAACCAGCTAAGCGCCCGATCATATTGATCATTGATCCATACAAATCCCGGTTCTGTAAAATTGTAAAACCAGTTATGCTTTTCTCTTCTCTTGAGAAGCTTGGAGCTGAGCATAGGCGTCATCGTCAATGCCACAAACGAGGAAATAATTACAGCTCCCGCTACGACGATCCCAAATTCGCGGAACAGACGACCTGTGGTCCCGGTCAAGAAAATCACAGGAAGGAATACCGCTGCCAAGGCAACAGTAGTCGCTATGACCGCAAAGAAAATCTCCTCAGCTCCCTGCTTGGCCGCCTCGAGTGGCTGCTCTCCTTTTTCGATTCGGGCATAGATATTTTCCAAGACTACGATGGCATCATCCACCACCAATCCAATGGACAGCACGATCCCCAACAGAGTCAATACATTGATGGAAAAATCCATCAAATACATCACAAAGAATACCCCAATCAAAGATATTGGGATCGTCAGCACTGGAATAAAAGTCGTTCTCCAATCTCTCAAGAAAAGGAAGATAATAGCAACTACCAGTATAAAAGCAGTGATGATCGTCTCTTGCACCTCCGCGATAGAGCTCCGGATATAGGTAGTCGAATCAAAACCGATCTCCAATCCTACATCTGCTGGCAGATCTTTTTTGATAAACTCCAAACGTCTGTAAAACTCGTCGACAATTTCGATATTATTGGATCCTGGCAAAGGCACTAGCACCACGCCTACCATGGGAACGCCATCTCTTTTCAAAACCGTACGCTCATTCAATGCTGCAAGCTCTGCTCGACCCACATCCTGAAATCTGACGATATTGTTCTGATCTTCTTTGATGATCAGCTGGTTGAATTCTTGAGGAGAAGACAGTCTACTTTTAGTTCTCACAGACAGTTCGATCGTCTCTCCTTCGATGCGCCCAGATGGCAATTCCACATTCTCCGACTGCACCTTGCTCAGGACATCGAGAGGAGTGACCCCATAAGAAGCCATCTTCAGTGGGTCCATTCTCAGCCTGATGGCATATTCTTTTTCACCCCAAATCTGAACCCGGCTCACTCCAGGAATGGTCTGCAGTCTTTCCTTGAAGATATTCATAGCAATATCAGAAAGATCCAATAAGCTACGTTCGTCACTTTTTACATTCAAAAACACGATAGGCTGAGAGTCTGCATCTGCCTTGGATACGACAGGAGGCTCAGCATCAGGGGGGAGATTTCGCTGTGCTCCCGACACTTTATCTCTTACATCATTGGCAGCAGCCTCCAAATC
This sequence comes from Algoriphagus vanfongensis DSM 17529, assembly GCF_000429465.1. Lineage (GTDB taxonomy): Bacteria > Bacteroidota > Bacteroidia > Cytophagales > Cyclobacteriaceae > Algoriphagus > Algoriphagus vanfongensis. The sequence goes on from NZ_AUBX01000003.1 coordinate 26,009, forward strand.
AGCTCCTACATCAAATTCTACCGTGATGCTACTAGCTCCATCATTGGAGGTGGATGTCAAAGACTTGATACCCTGGATCCCATTGATAGCCTCCTCAAGTGGCTCTGTAATCTGGGCTTCAATCACATCCGCATTGGCTCCCACATAGGTCGTCCGAACGTTGATAATCGGAGGATCCACACTAGGAAACTCCCGGATACCCAACAGTGAGATCCCTATAGCTCCAAATAGAAGGATGACTAGGGACATCACGATGGCCAAGACCGGCCTGTTGATGCTTAAACTAGAAAGACTCGCCATGTTAGTTGATTTGGGTTGGATTCAATGCCGTACCCGGCCTTACTTGTAGTACTCCAGTAGCCAAAACCAACTCCCCTTCTTCAAGTCCTCCAAGGATTTGAACTTCCGTATCAGTTCTGGTACCTATTTCAACCTCTTTTGCAAGAGCTTTGTTGTCAGGTCCTACCACATAGACCTTGTATCCCTGTAGTTCAGGGATAATGGACTCGGCAGGTACCATCAGCGCATCTTCAGTCACTTCCAATACAAATCGGATTCGGACATACATTCCTGGAAGAAATCTTCCTTCTTTATTCGGACTTTGGGCCCGAAGCTTTAATGTTCTGGTAGCAGCGTCTATCTGAGGCTCAAAAGCATAGACTTCCCCTTTCACTTCGCCAGGAGAGGATTCATTGGAAAAATAAATCGGAGCTCCGATCTTCACTTGATTGGCATAGCGCTCCGGGATAGAAAACTCGATTTTGATCGGATCAATATTGACAATACTCGCGATCACATCTGTTGTCCCAATGACTGATCCCTCAGACACCATTCTCAAACCCAACTTGCCGTTGAACGGAGCACGAATAACCCGCTTTTCCAATTGAGCTTCTACCAATTTTAAATCTGACAAGGTCGTATTGTACTGATTCAATACTATATCATATTCCTCCTGGCTGATCGCCTCTCTGGCCAATAGTTGCTTTTGCCTGTTCTCCTGTGTTTCAAACAATTTCTGAGTGTATTCGAGCCGCTGATATTGAGCCTGTAGCTCATCATCGTCCAAATACAACAAGGGAGTGCCCTTATTCACATATTGTCCTTCCTGAAAAGCTATTCTAGTCACCAAACCTGATACCTCTGGGCGAATATTGACTGACTCGTTTGGAAGAATAGTCCCTGTCACCTGCAGCTGATTTCTCAGAGTCTCCTTTTGCAGTTTGACCACATTGACTGGCAGATCCTGAGGGGTACCTGGACCAGCGCCGGTGGATGTCACGGCATTTTCATTGACATTTCTGGTACTCAATCTCGGATAGAGAAACCCGACTACAACGATCAGGATAATAGCGACGATCAATAGGACCTTAGTCTGTTTTTTCATGAAGAAAAGTACTGGTTAGGTTTAGAAATGGGCTTTAGGTAAAGCAGGAGATAGATGATAAATACTTATGAAAATCAAACAATTACAGATAGAAGAATTCAAATAAAGAGGAATTGAAAGTCTTCACACCGCACTGTCAATTAACGAATTTACACAAGCAAATCAAGTAAAATATAAGGAAAAGATACTGAAGGCAAATGGATTCAACCAATGGAAAAATACAATGATATCTATCAAAACTTCCAACCTAAGGTACTTTGAATGACATAGTCAAAATTAGTAGCGCCCGCTGTAGGCTGACTGTCATAGTTCATCGCAGTCCCCACTTGAATGAAGAAATCCTTGAAAATATCATACTTGACATCCACTTTGACATCAGAGCGGGTTCGCTCAGACTGCGACAGACTTTGATACAATACCATCAAGGCCACCACTTCAAACCCATTGAGACGATACAGTGAAAAATTGGTACTTAATACAAACTCTTCCGAGCGATTGGCCTCCAGCTCATTGGAGAAATCCTCATGATTGAAATTGAGACCCGTATGGACCATCCAAGTCGTCTTGGGCTTTAAAACCAAATATTTCCCAAACCCAATTTTGGAGTCCACCCGAAGCCGAATCAACTGCTGCGTATTGCTCAAAAAATTGATCCATCCCAATAGAAACCATTCCTTGGGCAGGTAAACCAGCCCAGTGACACCAGCATCGTATCTCCGAATTAAACTCGTGCCACTCTGCTCAGACCGGATCATATTAAATGAACTATTCAATAACCAAGTATTGGCATTGTAAGTCGCATTCCCTTTGATCGAAAACTGACGAAGTCTATTCGACTTTGCCAAATTAAACCCCATACTCAAGCCTCCACTGAGACGACTGACAAAAGTCTGATTGACATCATAAAACAATAAAACATCGCTCTTTTGTGCTTTCAGGGTATCACCCGCTTGGAGTTGGGTTTTTCTGCTTATTCGGTTGCTGGGATTTTGAATCAAAAAGTCAATGCCACTTTCTGAAAAACCCAGGATCCTAGCCTCATAATGCTCCCCATCTTCCAGTGTCACCAAAAACAAACCCTGTGAAGACAGGTATTTCAGCATATTCCAATCCACCTGAATGGAAGATTTTGAAAAAGATACATCCATCGTCAACTCTCCTCTTTCCAGAGAGTTGATTTTCCCGACTAAGATTGTTCCATCTTCCAATACCAAGGAATCGGGAGATGATTGAGCAACTAGTCTATGGCCTGCATCCAAAAGTAGAAAGGCAGTGAGGAAGATCGCTTTGGAAAACAAACTCACCTCGCAACGCAATTAAAGACTCCACCCTACTGTAGTCTGGAAGATATAATCGAGTGTAGTCGCCCCTGCTACTGGCTGATTGTCATAGTTCAACGTAGTACCCAAGTTGACATAGAAATCATCCAAAAATTCATACTTCACGTCCAGCTTAAAATCTGTTCTGAATCGTCCATTGTCAGTCAAGCTGGGATAAGCCATCACATTTGTCAAAAGTGTCAGATCTCCAATATCATATAAACTCAGTTCCGTCCCGACAAATGCTTCCCCGGATTGACTGGAAGGAGTATCATCAAAATATTGTTCGCTGTTTAAGTTGGCTCCGACCTGAAATCCAAAATAAGACTTATTGGTATGGACGACGTATTTACCAACACCGACCTGATTACCAACCCTCGCTTTGATCAGCTGCTCGGTATTAGATAGGTAAGTGAGGTTATACATCAAGAAAAAGTCCCTTGGGAGGAAATACGTAAAGGACAAGTTGGCATCTGTTCTTTTGGTGGGCTCTACTTCATCCTGAGTCGATCTCAAGCTATTGAAAGAAGAACTCAATTTCCAGCGGTCTGCCAGATATCCTAGGCTACTTCGCACATTAAATGTAGTCAGGTTATTCGCCTTGGTAAGACTCCAACCCAGATCTATACTGGCTGATAAGCGGCTCCAAAACCCTTCATCCAAAGCATTGAGATAAACTACCTCGTTCAAAGGAACGATGATAGATTCTGAGCCTTCTGTATCTTCTGAAATTTCCTTTTTCTTTAGTCGAATCAAGGATTCAGGGTCATAGTAAGTGATCTGAATGGTGCTATCTGACACACTTTTGATCTTCCCATTATAGCGGTGACTATTGGCGAGTGTAATCAGATAATTTGTTTTGGATTTGATGGAGACCAGCTCATCCCACTTGGCTTTGAAATCACTATCCGAATAGTCTGTCTCGATAGTGATCACTCCTTTGTCCATGCTTTTGATCTCACCGACGATGATATCTTTATTTTTAAAAATCAAAGAATCAGTCTGTGCTTTTGCCAAAGTGACCATCCCCACTATCAGAATAAAAAAGAGTAAGAGTTTTTTCATAAAACAAATCGGTTTAAAAGGAATATGGCTAAAATAAAAAAAGCACCCCTAAAAGAGGTGCTTTTCTATGTTTTTTATCGATTATCAATTGAAAATGTATCGAATACCAAATTGCATGCTCCAGGTAGTTCCAAAGCCAGAGGCATTTTGGAATGGAGTAGTTGGCAATTGATTAGACACTCTGTTCATGATCACATTTGGAGCTGTAGTCACAGAACCAGATCTTGTCAATAGATTCTGAGCATTGTTCATGCTGTTTTGGATACCCCAATCACTGTTCAACAAGTTGCCAAAGTTGACAATATCCAAGGAAAGCTGAAGCGTGTTTTTGTTTTCACCGATGTTAGTAAAGACATCTTGAAGAACTCTGACATCGAATCTGTTCAACCATGGTTCCAAGAATCCATTTCTAGGCAAGTAGTCACCTCTGTATTCGTCCAGTCCATTTTCAGAAACAAAAGTATCAAACGCTTGTCTTTGCTCTTCAGCAGTGAATACGACATTGCCATCAGATACGATATCTACAAAATTCAATTCCGCAGAATTTTCCGGCAAGTAGATCAAGTCAGCATTGACACCATCTCCATTGTAATCATTGCTGAAAGTATAGGAGAATCTACCCTGATGAGATCCATTGTAATATACACCTACTGTTGTGGCCAATTTACCATATTCGATTTTGTAGCTCAAGTTCGCCATCACTCTGTGAGGGATTGCATAATTGGAAAGCCACAATCTCTGATCATTTGGATTATTGATATTTGGAGAAGCTCCCCACGCTGAACTTGCATTAGACCCTGCATTGGCAGATACTTCTTTCGCAGTGGAATAAGTATAATAAACTGAACCTGTCAAGCCTTTGACGTCCAAAACAGAAAGTCCTACGGTCGCACTGAAAGCGTTACCTTTCAAGCTAGTATTGGTCAAAACTGTAGCATTGTTTGCGCCCAAAGCTGGGTTGTAAGTGATGTCATCAGAATCCAAAACCACTTCTCTATCATCACCTGCAGCGTTCATAGTATTTGGTGATGTCGCTCTGTTTGCTCCAAACTGGAATACTCCGTTGATATCTTTTGTATAAAGGAGATCAGTAGTCAACAACAATGGAGTATTTGGAATTGCCAATTCAGCGCCCAAACTACTTCTCCATACCATTGGCATTTTGAACTCATCATCTACCAAGGCAAAAGAACCAGGAGCTCCTTCTTCAGGGTTTTTGATAAACACATCTTCTGCACCAGCAGGAGGATTTTCTACATAGTAATATTGCTCTGGCTGGAACGTTACATTTCCGATCCAATCAGCAATTTGCTCGTAATTTCCTGGCTCTACGTTGTTTTGAAGAACACCAGCTCCAGTTGGCATGTTGGTCAACCAAACAAATGGAACACGACCTGAGAACACACCGGTACCACCTCTAAGGACGAAGCTTCTGTCACCGTTTACGTCATAGTTGAATCCGAATCTCGGAGAAACCATCAATCTTGATTTTGGCCAAGCTCCAGAGTCATAGTTTTTCGGATTTCCATCCACATCTTGGAACGTCAACGCATTGATAGAAGGATTTGGAGTCAAATCATTCATGTAGATTGGCAGCTCAGCTCTCACACCTAGGGTCAAAGCCAATTTATCAGATGCCTGATATCTATCTTGGAAATACAAAGAAGCCAAACCAAAGTTCACTCTCGCATAAGTTTCCTGACCTTCGTAAGGATAAGTCAAGCCGAACATAATCGGTGCTACTTCTTCAGGAGTACCTGTGGTCAAGAAGTCTTCTACAGTCAGATATCTGTAGTAGGAGGTACCCATTCTCACATAAGAGTTACCAAACTTCTGCACTTCGAATGCTGCACCAGCAGTGAAGGTGTGTTTCCCTTGCACATAGGTCAAGTTGTTGATGAAGGAGAAGTTGTCATTGACTACGTCATTGTTATAAGAGAACAATTCAGTACCAAAACTCATGTAGTTGTTTCCGTTAGGATCTCCATCCCAAATATCCACAAATGGGAAAAGCTGACTGCTAGGAGTAGTTCTTCTATCTTGGATTTTGGAGTAGGTTGCCAAAAACTGGTTGGAAACAGAGCTCGAAAAGTAACTGTTCAATTCAGCAGTGATAGATCTTACAGAGTTTTCAAATCCGTAGTTACCATTTTCAAAAGTAATGGAGTTTTGAGACACACGGTTTGTTCCTGATCTAGGTCTAGGGCCAGAGCTTCCATTTGCCACTTGGTTGGAAGTACCCACCACTTGATTGTATCTCACAGCTAGTTTGTGCTTGTTGCTGATGTTCCAGTCAATTCTAGCCAAAATCTTGTTGCTGTAATCTTTTGCTTCGCTAGCATACCCTTCGTATCTACCAGGATCATATCCCCATACGTTGATCAAGTGATTTCTCACGGCCTCAAGGTCAGACACAGTAGTTCTGGCGATGTTGTTTTCTGGATCAGCGACACCGTCAGTAGAAGGTCTCCAAAGGTTCACTCCAGAAGCATTTCCGCCTGTATTTTCTTCTCTTTCGAAGTTGGCGAAGAAGAACAATTTGTTTTTAATGATCGGTCCGCCCAATCTGAATCCAAAGTTATTGGTGGCAGCATCTACAGCTTCCAGCTCATTGTCTCCGATTTTCTTTCCTTGGAGACCTTGATTTTTCATGAAGTAGTAAGCAGATCCTTGGAAAGTATTGGTACCTGATCTAGTCACAGCATTGATACCAGCACCGGTGAAGCCTGACTGAGTCACATCAAAAGGAGCGATGTTGACGGAGATTTCTTCAATCGCATCCAAGGAGATCGGCTGGGAATTTCCACCTGGAAGAGGATTGCTACTCAAGCCAAATCCATTGTTGAAGTTAGCACCATCCACTTGGAAGTTATTATATCGAGCATCTCTACCGGCAAAAGAGTTTCCACTTGCCTGCGGTGTAAGACGGGTAAATTCCGTCACACTTCTATTGACCTGAGGAAGGTTTGCCAACTGCTCATTGCTGACGTTGGTAGAAGTACCTGTTCTGTTTGAGTCAAATTCAGAAGATTTGGATCCAGTGATCACTACTTCAGAAAGCTCAGTGCTGTCATCAGAAAGTGTCACAGAAAGACCATAAGGCTCGCCTAGTCTAAGGACGATTCCTGAATAAGATTGAGTTTGGAACCCAATAAAACTAACCTGTACGGTATAAGGACCACCGATACGAAGATTAGGAAGATTAAAACGTCCCTCCAAATTGGAAACCGCACCATATCTGGTACCTGAAGGTTCGTGAGTAGCGACTACATTTGCCCCTGGCAAAGCCTCTCCTTGAGCGTCCACTACCTGCCCTTGCAAGGAACTGGTAGTAACCTGAGCTTCAGCTATGCCAATCCCTACGAATAGGAACAACATACCTAGAATAATGCTTGGTAAAATTTGCCTCATAATTTTTTGTTTTTGTAAGAGTTGGTTTTGAAAATAATTTCGATGCAAAGGTAAATTTGATCGGCAGGTTATTGGGGTACTTTTCGTTAAGTTTCGATCCCCTAATTTCACATTTTTTAACAGAAAATTAATATTGAAAGCCGATTTTTACGGGCATTATTTCAATAAATCCAAAAATAAAATGAGATCCATTTTGAAATTGTGCTGTTTTGACTAATAAAAAATAAGTTTATTTAACACAAGCGAAATAAGCAATCGACCCCCTGACTTTTTGCCAAAGCACAGGATTTCCAGCATAAACTGATGTTTCGACTTATATTTGGGCAAACCCTACATTCCCGTTTGCATTGAAGAATAAAAATATCATTTGGCTCTATGTCTTTTTAATGGCTTCCATCCTGCATCTTTCCTTTTTGATGGAAGGACTGCATAGCTACCTCTTCTACAGTAAGCCTATCATCCTGCTCAGTCTGATCATTTACTTCTATCAGATTAGCAAGCCCATCGCTTGGACATTACTTTCCAAAGCAACTCTAGGGGCGCTGATTTTCTCCTGGATTGGAGATATACTCCTGCTATGGGATCGGTTTTTTGTTTTTGGATTAGGGGCATTTATGATGGCGCACATCTGCTACATCATCGCCTTCAAGATCGGCCAAAGAAATCCAGGAAAGATCTCAGACGTCAACTTTATCAAGACTTTCTTCAGAAATCTCCCCATCTACATCCTGGCTGCACTTACGTTTTATCTGATCAATCCCAGCCTCGGCCCTCTCAAAATCCCTGTCATCATCTATATCATCGTCATCGCGAGTATGGCCACTACAGCTACAGAGCGATATGGAAAGTGCAATCCTGCGTCTTTTTGGCAAGTATTCATCGGGGCAGTCTTTTTCCTGATCTCAGACAGCGTCCTTGCTGTGAACAAATTCTACCAGCATTTCGAAGAAGCAGGCGTGATCGTCATGGGCACCTACTGTATCGCCCAGCTATTGATCGTCATGGGCATCCGGTCACATCTGATCAATCCATAAAAAAGCCGCTTTAGAGCGGCTTTTGGTTATTTTTTCAATGCTAGCTGGATAGACAGTTCTTCGAGCTGATCTGCTGCGATGGAGCTAGGAGAATCTATCATCACATCTCTTCCCGAATTGTTTTTAGGGAAAGCAATATAATCTCGAATCGAGTCCGAACCTCCAAAAATCGCACACAAACGATCAAACCCAAATGCAATCCCTCCGTGTGGAGGAGCTCCATATTCAAATGCTTCCATCAAGAATCCAAATTGCTTCTGAGCTTCTTCATCGCTGAACCCTAGATGCTTGAACATTAATTTTTGAGTAGCCTTGTCATGGATTCGGATAGATCCACCACCTATCTCCACTCCATTGATCACCAAATCATAAGCATTGGCTCTCACTGAACCTGGATCTGTCTCTAGCAAGTCAATATCCTCCTTTTTGGGAGATGTAAATGGATGGTGCATCGCATGATATCTCTGGGTCTCATCATCCCACTCAAATAGTGGAAAATCCACCACCCAAAGTGGTTTGAAAACAGTTCGGTCCCGAAGTCCCAAATCCTCTCCCATTTTCAAACGTAGCTCAGAAAGTTGCTTTCTGACCGTTTTGGCATCGCCACTCAGAATAAGCATCAAATCACCCGGCTCAGCATCAAATGCAGTAGCCCAGGCCTGTAGATCCTCCGCAGTATAAAACTTATCCACTGTAGATTTGATAGATCCATCTGCATTGTATTTGGCATAGACCATCCCCTTAGCACCGATTTGAGGTCTTTTGACCCATTCAGTCAGCGCATCCAGCTGTTTTCTGGTATATTCAGCAGCACCTTTGGCACAGATACCCACGACCAGTTCAGCGCTGTCAAAAATCCCAAACCCTTTACCTTGAGCCACCTCATTCAATTCGACGAATTTCATGTCAAAACGAAGATCGGGCTTGTCATTTCCATAATATTTCATGGCATCTGCAAAAGTCATACGCTTGACTTCTTCCAGCTCCACACCTTTGACTTCTCTGAAGAGATGCTTTGTAAGGCCTTCGAAAGTGCTCAAAATATCCTCCTGATCTACAAAAGACATTTCACAGTCTATCTGCGTAAACTCAGGCTGACGATCGGCTCTCAGATCTTCGTCTCTAAAACACTTGACAATCTGAAAATATCTATCAAAGCCGGAAACCATCAATAGCTGCTTAAATGTCTGAGGCGACTGAGGGAGCGCATAGAATTCACCAGGATTAGTTCGGCTAGGCACCACAAAATCCCGCGCCCCTTCTGGAGTGGACTTGATCAAAACGGGTGTTTCCACCTCGATGAAATTCTCCGCATCCATATACTTGCGCGTCTCTTGCATCATCCGATGTCTGAGCTGGAGCTTTTCACGAACGACCCCTCTTCTCAAATCAAGGTAGCGGTATTTCATCCGAAGGTCATCTCCTCCATCCGTCTCATCTTCGATGATAAACGGAGGAACTTTCGCTGCATTGAGTACCGTGAGTTCGGTTACTTTCACCTCAATACTACCTGTCGGAATCTTATCATTTTTGGAAGTACGCTCGATGACCGTGCCAGCAGCCTGTACTACAAATTCGCGCCCAAGCTGAGCAGCTTTTTCCAAAAGAGCTTTGTCAGTACTCCCTTCCTCAAAAATTAATTGGGTGACACCGTACCTATCTCTCAAATCAACCCAAATCAAACCACCTTTATTGCGGACACGCTGAACCCATCCAGCTAATTTGACTTCTTGATTGACGTTTTCTAGGCGTAATTCACCACAGGAATGCGATCTGAGCATAATTGAGTAATAATTTTTTAGAGCGTCAAAGATAAATAAATGCCCGAGAGTTAGCCATCATTCTTTTGTTTGATTGGAATAAAAACCTGGAAATCGGGCAAGTAAATCCTCTTTGTTGCGTTAAGTATGTATATTCAAAAATCTTTTGAAATAAAACAGGCCGTATAGAAAGAGAAAGGGAACAGTTATTGCAGCGAGACAAGGGTCGAAATCCTTCTGAAATTTGCAATTAAGGGCCTTTTTAGCTTGCTTGAAGGTTAATTCGAATCCTGTAACACTTATTGCCCCATTATGACAACAAAAAGGATAGGCTTAGCTGCTCTTTGCGCCACCCTTGCCACAGCTGCCTGGTTCCAGTTTTCATCCACCTCTCCTGCTACTATTGCAGAAGATGATATCCAATCTGACAGCACCTCTATCGATATTTCCAATGATGTGTACCTCTATGGTATCAATGTCACTGGACTAAATATTGTAGAAGGAACAGTCTCTAGAAACCAAACTCTGGCGACTATACTCAGTCCATTCAATGTCCCTTACCAGATCATTGATGAAATAGCCAAGAAGTCGAAGGAGGTCTTTGATGTCAGGGGCATTGCTACTAATCGAAAATTTACAGTCATCACGCCGGCTGATAGTGTGCAGGCGAGATTTTTCATCTACGAACCCAATCCATCTGAATATGTCGTCTTTGACCTCGACAGTATGGATATCTACAAAGCTGAAAAGCCAGCTGAATATAGACTCACAGAAGCAGGAGGTACTATCGAATCCAATCTCTATGTCGATATGACCAAAAAAGGAATCGGTCCGGACTTAATCGACATGTTTGCTGATCTATATGGTTGGTCGGTGGATTTCCAGAGCCTTCAAAAAGGAGATGAATTCAAAGTTCAATTTGAAGAGAAATTGATCGATGGAAAGGTAGTCGGAATCACGGATATCAAATCTGCTTATTTCCAGCATAAAGGAGAGGAATATCACGCGATTCCATTTGAACAAAACGGTGAAGTCAACTTCTTTGATCAAGAAGGAAACAGTCTTAAAAAGGCATTTCTGAGAGATCCGCTGAAGTACTCCAGAATCAGTTCAAGGTATAGCTTGAGAAGATTTCACCCTGTACAAAAAAGATACAAAGCCCACCTTGGGACAGACTATGCCGCTCCTACTGGGACAGAAATCAGAGCTGTGGGTGACGGTACTGTCACAGATGCCAAATACACCTCCGCCAATGGCAATTATGTCAAAATCAAGCACAACGGCACCTATACCACTCAATATCTACACATGTCTAAAATTGGCAAAGGAGTCAAAGCCGGCACCAGAGTCAAGCAAGGACAAGTCATTGGCTATGTAGGCAGTACTGGTCTGGCTACGGGACCCCATTTATGCTTTAGATTTTGGAAACACGGCAAGCAGGAAGATTGGTTGAAAGAAAAACTTCCACCATCAGAGCCGATTTCCCAAGAAAACAGAATCGCATTTGAGTCTCAAAAAGCAGCCGTGTTGCAGACATTGGCCTCTATTCAGACAGTAGACAAAGCCAAACTGCTTGCCAAGACAGCGAGCAGCTCTGGGGTATCTGGAGAATAGACTTTGTTTGACAGATCATTTCCACAGGTGGATTAGAAGGTTTAACTTGCCGCTCTAATCCACTTTTTTTATGAGTCAGGATCAGTACATACGAATCAATAAATACCTCAGTGAAGTCGGGTTTTGCTCCAGAAGAGAGGCCGATAAGCTTTTGGAAAAAGGCAGAATTACCATCAATGGCAAGACTCCTGAGCTAGGCACCAAAGTAGGCCCACAGGATCAAGTAGAGGTGGATGGAAAACCCGTCGGCAAACCTATTCAAGACCACACTTACATTGCTTTTAACAAACCCGTCGGTATCGTTTCAACCACAGATACCAAGGGTGAAAAGCACAACATCATAGATTATATCAAGCACCCCAATAGGATTTTTCCGATCGGAAGACTGGACAAGGACAGTGAAGGATTGATTTTCCTGACTAGTGAAGGCGATATTGTCAACAAGATCTTGCGTGCCAGCAACAATCACGAAAAAGAATACATCGTCACCGTAGACAAACCTATTGATGATAGATTTATTCAGAGAATGGCATCCGGTATTCCTATTTTGGGTACAGTCACCAAAAAATGCATCGTCACGAGAGTAAGCAAACGGAAATTCAGAATTATTTTGACTCAAGGACTCAATAGACAGATCCGAAGAATGTGCGAATACCTAGGCTATTCTGTGACCCAATTGATCCGTGTAAGAATCATGAATGTCCATTTGGACTTGCCAACTGGCAAATGGAGGGATCTAACGGACAAAGAACTCCAGGAAATCAACAGATTGATCGCAGACAGCTCCAAAACGGCCTAGCAAAAAAGGAGACCCCAACTGGAGTCTCCTTTTCTGTTTCACTTTCAATCAAACAACATACTACATTACATAGTATTTACTTTCTTTTGTCTACCCGTGTAGGAATAGGATGATTTTCCTACTCTCAGTTCAGTTCTTCTATTCAGCTGATGCATCGCCTCTGTACAGGTGACATCATTACAGTTATTGATAGGACGGCTTTCACCAAACCATTGATGTTCCATTCTGTCACCTGTCACTCCTCTTTTCAAAAGATAATCCTTCACCACCTCAGCTCTGCGCTCAGATAAGGACTGATTATAGTCATCACTTCCTCGCTGATCTGTATGGCCCTCTATAAATAGCATCAAGTTTGGCATCCGCTGAAGCATGATGGCTGTTCTTTCCAACTCTTGCTTGTGTACGGATCTCAGCATTGACTTGTCAAAGTCAAAGTAAATGGTAGGAATATCATTGATCTCATCTTGAAGCATTTCAAAAATATCTTCAGGGTTACAGAAATCCATGTCCTTCAATTCTTCAGGAATATCATATTGCTGAGTAGGGTCTGGGAATGCTTCCAATACCAATTCCGAGCGTCTATTTAACTGGTGATCTGCTTCAGAGCAAGGTACCCCATTTCCGCAATCATTCACCAAATTTTGCTCTCCAAACCATTCCAATCTAACTCTATCAGCAGCAATGCTATACTGGGCAAGATATTCTGTCACCGCCGTAGCCCTATTGTTGGATAGGGTAATGTTATACTCATCCGAAGCTCTGGAATCTGTGTGCGAAGCCACTAGCAAATCAAGGAATGTGTACTTCTTCATGATCTCTGCAATCTTGTCCAATGCTGGTTTGGCATCTTCACGAATCACAAACTTATCCAGATCATAATACACAATATCCACAAATACAGGCAACTGATAAGGAATTGGGGAAAGCGTATATTCTCGCTTAACGGTATCTCCTTCGAAACCTTTGGTCGTAATACTCTCATCTGTAATGGAGAAATAACCAGGCTTGGAAATGGTCAGTGAAAAATCACTCTCCGGCTCCAGTTCCGCGAGCAATACCCCGGTACCATTTCTCTGAGTTTGGACATTTCCATTCTGAGTATTGTCCCGCAACGTAGCCATATAGCTATCAGTGATGACCAAGCCCTCACAATCAATCACTCGGGCCAAAAACTGCTTGTAAACCTCCTCTATTAAGTATAAATCATCGAGTCCCATTCCTCCTTTTCTATTGGAGGCAAGATAGATCTCTCCACTTTCCAATTCTCTATAGCCAAAGTCATCAGAAATCGAGTTGATCGGGATGCCCATGTTCTGTACATTACTGACTGCATTCCCTGCTAGATCCGCAACATAGACGTCCATACCACCTACTCTTGGGTGACCTGTTGAGGAAAAGTAAATCTGACTGCCTTTGATATAAGGATGGGTTTCGTTTCCATCAGTATTGAGAGGAGCTCCCAAATTGACCGGAGTAGAGAAGTTCATGTCAGCATCATACTCAGAGTAATACACATCGTATCCCCCCATACCTCCTGGCATATCTGAGGCAAAATATAGTCTGTTGGTACTTTCATCCACAAAAGGATTCATCACAGAATAGCCGATCGAGTCATTGAAAGGAAAAGGCATAAATCCTTCTAAGCTTCCATCAGGTCCTACAGCACTATAATAGATCTCATTTTGTACCGTGATGTCACGGGTCTTTTTGACCTTTTTGATTCCTCTCGTCACGGAGTAAAACAACACGCCTGCTTCTTTGGCGTAGCTGGGATCTGAGAAATTGTAAGTCTGAGGTACATTTGAAATCACCTGAGAAACTTCACCATCCTCAGACATCTTATAGATTGAGAAATAATTACGATCGGTGTAATCGTTTTTCTCCTCGCTGAAAATCTTATTACGGCCATCTATCCTGATGGATGGCATCGTAGAAGGAAATGATCCTCCTCGATCCGAAACAAAATATTTATTTCCATTGGCATCCTGCGCAATCACGAAATCTGATCCATCAGAGTTCAGGTCTTCCTGATTTTCCAGCTTAACCTTCTTCTTTGAGCTCACCCCGATGTACTGTTCCAAACTATTCTGAAGCGAATCCACATTGACGCCTTTAGCAGCCAATTCACTTTTCACTTCATCTAATTGATCTGCAACTCTGGCAGCAGAAAGATAGTTTAGAAAATCACTTTCAGTAGCGTCATCGTAGCTGACGGTATTTTTCCACCACTCGTAGCTTTTGTCATAGTCCCTGACTGTATCGTAAGCCTGAGCTGTTTTTTTCGCAGTTTCGTAATTAGGCTTCTTGGCGTAAGCTTCCTGGTATACATCTATCGCATGCTGATAGTTCATCAGGGTCATTTGGTCATCAGCATACCTCACTTTTGACTTTTGAGCCAACACTCCCTCCGCTGTACCAAAAAATAAGCCTGCCGCAACGCTTAGTATCGTCAATGTCTTTTTCATAATCAGAACCATCTTTGGTTTTTCATTACTGCTCTTCTCGGAATCATATAGAACCCGATCGAAAGTTCGTGGGAATTGGACCGATAATCCTGAAGGATGTTTAGGTTATGGTCGTATGCGTAGCCAATTCGCAATCTATCCGTGGCAAAAATCTCTACAATTGCCGCAAAGGCATTTCGATTGGATAGATTGTCTTCCAAATTGTCATTCCAGATCTTCATATTGGATCTGTAAGAACCACCTAACCAAATCCGCTCGCCAAATAAAAACATAGCGTTCAAATCATAATTGGTTGGTGCACCTTTTACCTCTTTGATCAAGAAACTGGGCTTAAATTTGACCATGTTTCCTAGGTCAAACAAAGCTCCCGCAGTCAGATAATAGTGAAAATCATGATAAGCCAGAGCTACATCTTCTCGTTCGAGAGACTTCTTTCCTATCATATTGTAGACACTAAATCCTGCGTAAAACTTGTCTGTATGGTAAAACAAACCGGAATTCAAATTGGGGGTAAAGAGATTAATTCTACCCATAGGGATTTCAGAGTCTGGGTAATCATTGGGATCAAGAAGACTCCCATCGATCATATACTCTGATACTCCGGCACTGACTCCCAATCCCAAAAAGCCTCTGGCTCCAGTCTGTATCCTATATGCATAGGTCAAAAGCCCGGAGTTAGTTCTGGCAGGACCGATGTTATCACTCAAAATGGATACCCCAAACCCCATTGTCCCTTCATTGGCACTCAAGTCTGCAGTGACAGTAAAGGTCTCAGGGGAGCCTGGGAACCGGATCCATTGGGTCCTGTATGTGGATTGAATATATGGCTCACCTTTGTAACCAGCATACCCGGGATTAATATGCAATCCATTGAATATATACTGGCTAAACTGGGGAAGCTGCTGCCCAAAAGTCCCTCCGGTGGCCAATAAGGCCACCATGAGGGTCATTCCAATGATTTTAAAAGTACTTTTCATATCGCTTCTTGATTAATCTTCCTTAATAACCTGAATCCAACCTTGGAACTCATGTACTCTACCACTCTGATCAGTCAACTTGAGGATGTAGAAGTAAGTACCTGCTACTTGTCCCGGCGCATCCCAATCATTTTGATATCCAGTCTTCTCAAGAACATGATCGCCAAATCGGTTCAAGATAACAATTTCACTGTTAACAAACTTACCTAAACCTTTGATTTCAAATGTATCATTGTCACCATCATTGTTCGGCGTGATCACATTCGGAATATGGAATGGCAAGATCTCGGTCACAGCGCTATCCTGATTATCGGATTCATCCGAATCATCTTCATCCGCACCTACAATCACCGTATTGGTCACCGTACCTGCTTCTCCAGCTTTCACTTTCACCGTGAAGGTGATGGTCGCATCAGCCGGGAAGAATGGAATCGTCCAGACTAGGTTGCTGCCATCTATTGAAGCTGACACCTCTACATTAGCAGAATTATTGGTGACAGTATTGCTCAGATAGTTGACACCTCCAGGTAGATTGTCTGTGACTACCACATTTCTAGCATCAAATCCTCCGATGTTGCTCAAGACAATTTCGTATTCAAACTCATCGCCTTCGTAAACTTCCTCAGACAAGGCTTCTTTGGTAATGCTCAAGTTCACATTGTCATTTTCCAATCTGAAGACCACATATGCGTCGTCATTATTTTCAGGATATCCTGCTTCTCTCAAGATGTATCTCAACCTGTATTCTCTGGCCTCATTGACACCAGGGATCAAGTTCAATTCTCCATCTTCATCGATTAGTAAACCTATGACTCCATCCAACTCTACAAACTCGAAGTCTACATCAGCTGGATCTGGTCTTTGACCTTCGAAAATGTCATTGTCGAGGATATTACCCAGTCTACCACCGAAACTTAAGAAATGAGTACCGAAGTCATCGTCATTGGCAATGATGTCGATTTCTACTTCTCTACAACTCCAGCCAAAGTCCATATCCAAGGCAACCTTATTAGAAGCTGTGATCTCGCGAGTGATTTCACTCACCGTGGTCAGACCGCATTGCTCTTCTATTCGGCTTGCATTGATATCTGTCATTCTTGCACTGGCATCAGGAAGCACTTTTACTTTGCCTGTACTTCTCATGAAGGAAGCCTGTGCAGAAATGAACTCATCTTCTATCATCGTGGCGGTGTACTCACCAAAGGCTCCATTATCCAGTCTGTCTCTCCAGTACCCGATGATTCCGACGATTACCTCAGATTCGTATCCATTCGGTCCGGTCACTTTGATGTTGGAGCTTTGAGCATTACCGAATCCAGCTTTGTTCAATTCTCCTTCATTTTCTGGGCCGTCATATCTGCCGTCACCATTCAAGTCAAACCATTCCCAATCTCTGATATCGATAGGACCCGCATTTGGATCATTCAGAGTTACCTGACCGTCATCATTGGCATCAAACCATTCGTTTTGAATACCATCTTCATTCAAATCGTACCACACAAAATCTCCGAGGACGATACCATCATAGGTTTCATATCCAAAGTCATGAGTCTGATACTGACAAGCCTCGATAAAGGTGAAGAACAAGGAGCTTTCTGTAGGATAAAGACCTCTTGCAGCATTCAAGTTTGCATCCTGCACCTGCACTAGGTACTGTCCAGGCACAAAGTCTTGGAATGTATATCTTCCATCTTCTCCTGTGACTACGATCAAGATCTCTCCTGGAGTAGACTCCTGCGGAATCAAGGTTACCGGCACACCACTCAATGGAGCACCCGTCTCTGAATTATATGCAATACCAGTGATCAGAGTACTATCCTCACAGCCAATAATTACCGTTGCATCATCCTCTTCTTCTAGAGGGCTTTCAGGATCGACTGGGTTTGGAGCAGTGACCATAGCCACATTCACGATAGGTTCTTGCTGAGCAATATCTTCTACCGTCACTGTGTAAGTAGTAGTGAAGACTTGAGTTGCTTCTGGCAATAGCAATTCTATTGTTTCGTCCAAACCGGTCATCGGATCCACGACAGCCACGTCTAGCAAAGGAGCCGTACCTGTATTTGTAACTGATATGGTGTATGTAATGACTTCACCTGCTTCAGTGACCACCTCTTTATCAGCAACCTTTTCGATCGATACTGCAGGCTGCAGGTCAATGTTCACAATAGCCTGAGCTTCTGCTTCCACAGTTTCTTCAGACTGAGGATCTACTGCAATAACATTGGCGATATTCAGAATAGGCTGACCACTCAATATATCCTCCAAGGTCACAGTGTAAGTAGTAGTGAATGTCTTCTCCTCATTTGGAGCCAAGGTAATTCCCGGTACTGACAATCCAGTTTTTGGATCCTTCAAGTCACCACTGGACAAAGTCACATTACCAGTATTTTTCACAACCAAAGTGTAGTTCAATACAATTCCAGCCTTACTCACTGACTCGAGATCTACTTCTTTAGTCAATGAGATATTTGGAAGTCTCTCTACCGGAGTCTCTATCTCATCCTCATCAGTAGGATCTTCTCCATCAGGACTTTCACCAGATGTGATTACAGTGTTCAGCACCGTTCCATTGTCCATATCCTGCTGAGTCACCACGTAATCAGTGTTCTGAGCGATGGATTGACCAGGAGTTAGAGTCCCGACATTCACATCCAATCCCGTCAATGGATCATTGATCATAACATTACTCAATGTCACGTTACCTGTATTGCTCACTGTCAAAGTATAGGTGATCACATCACCAGCAGCATCTACAACTGCTCCATTGTCAGTTTTAACCACATTGATAGCTGGATTCTGAGGAATCTCAGTCTCTGTACAAGTTTCACACTCTGTATTTGGTTCTTCTACCGGCGTAGGATCAGAAGACTCATCTTCTACAACCTCATCTTTTGGTGAAGTTCCTTGTGCCAAAGCTGTATTCACAACATAGCCCGCATCGATATCATCCTGAGTCAATATATAGGTAGCTGTGAACGTAGTATTGTCACTTGCTCCCGGTGACAAGCTGATCGGCCCTCCGCTTACGGTCACCATTGGATCAGTTACGTTGATGTTGCTCAAGGTTACATTTCCAGTGTTGGTCACCGTGAAGGTGTAAGAAATAGTCTCTCCTACATTACCGAAGCCGTCTTGGTTCTCGTCGTTGAACTCGCCGTCTTTGAGCAACTCGATAGCTGGATTCTGAGGAATCTCAGTCTCTGTACAAGTTTCACACTCTGTATTTGGTTCTTCTACCGGCGTAGGATCAGAAGACTCATCTTCTACAACCTCATCTTTTGGTGAAGTTCCTTGTGCCAAAGCTGTATTCACAACATAGCCCGCATCGATATCATCCTGACTCAAGACATAAGTGGCCGTGAACGTAGTATTGTCACTTGCTCCTGGTGCCAAGCTGATCGGCCCTCCGCTTACGGTCACCATTGGATCAGTTACCATGATGTTGCTCAAGGTTACATTTCCAGTGTTGATCACCGTGAAGGTGTAAGAAATAGTCTCTCCTACATTACCGAAGCCGTCTTGGTTCTCGTCGTTGAACTCGCCGTCTTTCAGCAACTCGATAGCTGGGTTCTGAGGAATCTCAGTCTCTGTACAAGTTTCACACTCTGTACTTGGTTCTTCTACCGGCGTAGGATCGGAAGACTCATCTTCTACAACCTCATCTTTTGGTGAAGTTCCTTGTGCTAAAGCTGTATTCACAACATAGCCTGCATCGATATCATCCTGAGTCAATACATAGGTAGCAGTGAAGGTCGTGTTGTCACTTGCTCCAGGCGCCAGGCTGATCGGTCCTCCGTTCACAGTTACCATTGGATCGGTTACCATGATGTTACTCAAGGTCACATTGCCAGTGTTGCTTACCGTGAAGGTGTAAGAAATAGTCTCTCCTACATTACCGAAGCCGTCTTGGTTCTCGTCGTTGAACTCGCCGTCTTTCAGCAACTCGATAGCTGGGTTCTGAGGAATCTCAGTCTCTGTACAAGTTTCACACTCTGTACTTGGTTCTTCTACCGGCGTAGGGTCAGAAGACTCATCTTCTACTGGATACCCTCTTGGACCTTCGCCTTTAGCTAGTGCACTGTTCAATACTAATCCATTGTCAATATCATCCTGCGTCAAAATATAAGTCGCTGTGAAAGTATTGGAATCGGAAGCTCCAGCTGCCAATCCATTCAATGGACCTCCCATAACAGTCACTTTATCATCATCAATTGTGATGTTATTCAACTCTACATCTCCAGTATTGATGACTGTAAAGGTATAGCTGACAGTCTCTCCTACATTACCAAATCCATCTTGGTTCTCATCATTGAAGACACCGTCTTTCAATAATTCAATACTAGGAGTCACCACCAGTACAGTCACAATTGCTGTATCACAGTTTGTAGGATTCGGATTAGTACAGATTCTATATTCTATGGTATAAATTCCGCTCGGTGTACCAGGTGCTACTGAAGCTAGTCCAGTATTCAAGTCAATCGTAATTGCTCCAGGTGTGCTCTCTGCGACTATACTAATGTCGACCAGAGTAGTATTCAACCCTACAATTGCTCCTAATTGATCATTGTCCAATACATTGACAATGTTTGCATATCCATCCTCTGAAACCACAGGGATAGAAGTCATATCATCATCTATTGCAATTGGAGGATTTGGATTTGGATTACATTCGGAAGATGCGCCTGGATAGGCAATCTCTGAACTTACTTCTGGATTCAGTTGGAAGAGGACGTATGACCCTGCTTCTCTTACTGCTGCATAATTGAAGTCTCCAGATTCCCATTGCTCATTCACAAATCTCCAGCCTGGCCATTGGCTTCCATATCCTCCTGGTAAAGTATCTGCTCCAGGGAACAGCATATAACCTTCCATCGGAATATTGTCAAATCGGATGATTTCATTATCATCTTTATCATACCAGATCATGGTCAATGGATTCGGATCGCCAGGAGCCAAATCTTGCAAGTTGAAGTTTGCAGGCTCTAGCAACCATCTTAAATATGGTGCGTCCAGCTCACAATAAGATTCGATTTCATCTATCAGCAAGACCGGATTGACCGTAGCAGTAATCACAGCTTCATCATAATTCGAAGGATTGCCGATTTCAGTAATTCTATAGGTCAATTGATAATCACCTGCAGGCGCATTTGCTGCAATAGTAATCACACCATTCGCATCCACCGACAATATACCTTCAGGATCTGCAATGACTGTAGTCAAGCTTACATTGGCAGTAGTAGCTTGTCCTCCATTCAATTCATCATTGGCCAAAGCATTGACAGAAGATGTTTGCAGATTTGTCTCATAGTCGAACGTTCCAGCAAAATCATCTACTGCAAGGATGTCATTAAAGCTCGCTTCTGCAGTAGCATCATCCGGATCAGACACGACTTCTTCCTCTTCAAAGTAGCCCAAGCCAGTGGCTATATTGGTAACTTTTCCGTCACTAAGGTCTGCTTCCTTCACAATGTAAGTAGCCGTAAACTCTATCATCTCTCCAGGAGCCAAGGTAGACGTTTGGGTAGCATCTGCTATTACCCCTATTTTATCGTCATTCACTGTAAACGGTCCATCAAGAGTTACATTTCCAGAGTTAGTCACTGTGTACTTATAGTCAATTGCATCACCGACTAAGCTATATGGGTCACCATCTGTGATCTCTTTCACGATAGTCAGGCCAGGAGTCTGAGTAAAGCAAGCGCTTATATCATCTTCATCAAATGCTACTACTCTATAGAGCAATTCTTGAGATCCCTCTCCTTGACCCGGTGACTGCTCATCTTCTAGGAATTCTCTTGATTCTGCAATGGCTGTATTTTCATAACATTCGCCATCGATCATTTCCTGAGAGATATTCACCTCAACTGTAAATGTCTTAAATTCTTCAGGCGCCAATTCATCAATGGTCCATTGATCTTCAGTCATTTCATCCTCTACATATACATTGTAAAGAGTTGTATTACCCGTGTTGGTAACTTTTATCTCGAAGGTCAATTTACCATTCAATATATCCTCATTGGAAACTACCGTCTTAATGATGTCCAAATCCGGTTGCTGACAAAGGTCTACTTGAGTTTCATTGTCTGAATCTACTGTATCACCAGATAGATCATCTACTTCATTTTCACCGAAGATAGCTGTTGCCTGAGCCTGATTATTGATAAACCTAGCATCAGTATCTTCCAAAGTTATGGTATAAGTAGCTGTGTAAGTAGCATTCTCACCTGGTAGTAAAGTACCCTCTAGACTGGCTTCGCTGCTCTCTACAAAATCAATATCAGATAGCTCTCCAGTTCCTGTGAAGTGATATTCTGATACCACTACATCAGTCAAGGTTACATTTCCTGTATTGTACACAGTGAATGCATAAGTCACTACATCACCGGTATCGTAGCAATCATCTTCTGAATCTACTGAAGCAGATTTGGTGATGGCAATTTTACCAATTTGCGTGATCGTCGTGGTCGCACTCGCCTCTTCCTCTTCCGTCTCGTTGCTGTTCACATACGCGGTGTTCACAATGTCATCTCCCGCATCCACGTCATCCTGGTCCGCTTCATAGCTCGCATAGTAAACCCAGGTCTCATCCAGATCCAACTCGCCGTCGTTGTCCGTGTCTCCGCTATCCAATACCAGCGGAGTCACCCCGTCTGTGAATGGATCGGTGACCACAACACCGGTCAAGCTTACGTTGCCTTCGTT
>NZ_AUBX01000004.1 GCF_000429465.1 Algoriphagus vanfongensis DSM 17529
TTTACAGGGCAGCAAGGCACATAATGGAGGCAAATAGCATAGAGATTTTAGAAAAGATGCTCAATTTTTTAGTCAATACTGACCTTAGTAAAGAGGAGAGATTAAATAACGACCAACTCTTATCTCGCTTAGAGATAGAGGTCGGAAAGGACGTCGCGGATGTAATGACAAATTGGAAATA
The DNA here is from genome assembly GCF_000429465.1 of Algoriphagus vanfongensis DSM 17529. Taxonomy (GTDB): domain Bacteria; phylum Bacteroidota; class Bacteroidia; order Cytophagales; family Cyclobacteriaceae; genus Algoriphagus; species Algoriphagus vanfongensis. Next base: position 182 of record NZ_AUBX01000004.1, read on the forward strand.
CCAATAACTCCACAATAAACGCTAGTTGCTATTTTGCTAAGGACAATCAGGCAAGTCCTCCAATAGGTTGTGAAGGAATCCTAGTCCAGTTGCTACAAGTTGTTTTTTAGCTTGGCCTTCGACGATTTCTTCCTTGATGCTGACGGGGACATCCTTGAAATTTTCGACCATATAGAATTCAAAGAGTCCAGTTTGAATACCGGCAATGGCTTCTTTTTCGGATACCTTCCATTTTTCCCCAGAACCATTGACTCCACCAATTTGGGTGATTTCAGTCTTATGGTTTAATCCAGTGATTTTTTGACTACACAATACTCTCAGCCGCTTCATAGATAAAAACTTAGTAGATGCAAAGATGGGGTTTCTTCTCGGTTTTCTTTATCTATTAATTTGCAGTAACAGGAGTATTTGGACACAAAATGACTTGGGTGATTCTCTTTAAAATGAAAAGGTAGGAACTGGTCAATTCACAAGTGTTGACTGTTGGGTGAGTTCTGGAATTAATAGGTAACCAGTGATTCCTTCGGTTACAATAAAATCTGGTTACTATTCAAGATCTTAAATCTATTAAGGAAGGGGAGTCGGTCTTTAAAATAAAATAACTTATACCTCGTCAAAAATTTTCATGGCGAGTAGTCCATTCCCTACAGCTCCTCCTGCGCGGATAGCCGAAGCGATAAAGACTGCTTCAGCGATTTCCTCTTTGGTGGCACCTGCATTTTTTGCGTTTTGGATATGAGATTCCATGCAATAGGCACATTGAGTAGTCAGCGCTACTGCTACAGACATCAATTCCCGGTACTTCACTGGTATCAATCCATCTGTTCTCTCTGCGGTATGCTTGAGATTCATAAATGCTGCTGATTCCTTTGGTGCTGATTCCAGCAATTCCTTCGTGTATTTTCGGTCTTTCGGGCTTTGGTATTCGTTCATGGTTTGGAATAGGTTAGTTTCTGTTTTTTGTAAACTGTCTGAATGGTTCGCTTTTTATAGCTCTTCAATGACTTGATCATAAAGTAGTTAATTTGATCGAGACTAACCTAAGAATAACGTTTGTTTGTCGAAAACAAGAAAAGTCACTTATTCAAAAGACCACTTCGGAGGGCGGTTTTGTCTTAAAGGAATGCGGTTTCTATCAAAACCCAGGCGGTCGGGTATCCGGATTTTTCTCCCAGTAGCGACGGAATATTTTAAGGGAATCCTCTATATCAGGGTTGATAGATCCTTCCTGTAGGTAGATTCTGTCTCTATCTATCACCGATACACTGAGGGAGTTGACTTCCAAAACTCTTCTTACTGGCTCCCAGACATCTGGTGGGGTGAACCTATGGAAATTGATCCAAAAATCAGCTCCCACTGGAGGAATAGGGTAGTCATCAGGTATCTGGATTTCGGTTCCAATGTGGGTAGGGATAATAAGGGTTTTCATGATGAAAAATTTAGGAGATATAAAAAGTGGAAAGTCTACTAAAATAGGCTTTCTTTTTAGAATAAATAGGCATTTTCATCATCGGAGCTGAAGTTAAATGCTTAGGTGTGAAGATTCTAAAAGGGGAGCAGTACAATAAATGGTATCTACTTAACAAGTATGAATTTTTTCAAGACCCTAAAAAATGGTTTATGATCCTTATATTTTTCTGTAAAAGGCTCAGGACTTGACTATCCCCAGATTTTTGGATGTCATATGAGATCGTTTTTCAATTGGCTTTTTTACGAAAAAATCTGTCTGATTGTCAAACCATCCTCTTCCCCTCCTCACTAATTACTTACACCCGATCAGGATTATTTAAGCTTATACAAGTAAACGGCTCTCATGCCACTTGAATCTTCCTTAACCAATATACCTTTTTCAACCATTCGTCCTAATTCTCTAGAAAGTGGCTTGCTCTCAATATTATCATCTGGGAATAGATCAATAATTTCTGAAACTTTCAATCCAGCTTTCATTTGAGGTAAAGGAAGAACTTTTAACCGGATAAAGTCAGGTGTAGATAATGCGTCAATAAAATAGTCTTTGAAGTCTTTGTATTTCCTTCTGAAGGTTTCTAAAACTTTTAAGTTTGAACCTAGTTTTAGATCTGGTTTCGTCAAAAGGTCATTGACTGTAACATCGTAGAGCGTGCTGTATGGTAATAAGGTATTTACGTTTGGAGTGACTTTATTGCCTTTATTTTCCAATTGACGAATATGATCGCTGGATTGATTAGTATATGCGTCAATGCCATTAATTGTTAACAGAGCCTGTTTTCTAAGTGACCTTAAATTATCTGCCAAAATCCGATGATCAATTTTGAGTTTTTCCTTCTTTGCCATAAAGCAAAGACCAATAAAATTTTGTCCTCATATTTTGGGTTTTAATTTGTTTTTTGAAAACAAATTTGAGATATTGGTATCAGCTATAAGTCAATTAATGGCGTCTAGTCTGAGTCCAGTTGTAGAAACGTAGGAAATTTCAAGAACGCAGGGCAAAGAGTAGAAGCCCACTTTCTATATTTACGGTATAGAGGTGGGTTCTCTCTGCATGCGTTTCATGGTGTTTTCACCAAGGTTCTCCTACGTACCTTACAACTTGCAAGTTGAGAGCCTGCCTCTATTCATTTGGTCTGTTCTCAACTTGGACATTGTTATAACCCAAGTATTATGGAACAGATCTTGATTTTTTCTGGATTACCAAGCTTCCCGGGAAGGAATTTCTGGAAAAGGGATAGGGCTGCATTTTACCTTGGGACACATTTCTCATTACCTATTGATTGTAGATTATTACCAGAGGAACTCGGCATCACCGCGGTAGATCGCCTCTATCCTCTGAAGCCTAAGAATCCGATCTAAGGGTTTGGGCACTTTTTGTCTCTGATTGCTTCCTAAGGACTTTGTACACTCCGGGGGGACTATCCTTACTAATCAGAGTTACCGAGTCCGACTGTTGACTGTGGTCCGTGGACAGTCGTCTGAATAAGCCATCCACTGCAGGGATTACGCTTATCTCATTACTATTTCTTAAACAATTGCTGGTTGCCTGAAAAGGGCAGGGTGGGAGACTTGTGCGCCGTGGCGTAGATATGTCTTTGCTGTACCAAGTATCAAGAAGTTAGAGTCAAGAGCCAAGAGTCTAGAACTTAGAACCAAGCGTCTGTGAGGGTACTTTCAGAGTTCTGATTTTAGCTTTCAGACTTCTCTTCTGATCACTGCGACTGCTCACTGACTGCTGTTGACCGTGGTCTGTGGACTGTGGACTCACTTCCGTCTCCGGACATCGGTCACCGGCCGCCTGTCCGCCGTGGCGGATCTTCCAGCTTAAAAATTCAAGATTAATGAAAAAATTACTACTTCTATGCTTACTGGGAGGGGTATGCCTTCCCATAAGCACCCTGACAGCAAAAGTTGCTGATCCACCCGGGGCGGATTTACTTCTTCATAGGTCTATGCCCCATCGGGGCGGGGATTCCCGCTCCGATACTTTATCAATTGGCGATCAGATTCCTGCTGGCATTGAGTTCTCAGAGGTATTGCACTATGATTCGGATAAGCTTCGGCTGGATGATTACCGGGGCAAGTATGTGTTCCTGGAGTTCTGGGCACCTACCTGTACAGCCAGTATCGCTTCCCTGCCTCAGCTGGATGCCATCCAGAAGAAGTATGGCGAGCGGATTGCCATTTTGCCGATCACTGTCTTTGGCGAGGATCAGATCACCCATACAATTTCAGGAAACAAACGCCTGGAAGCTGTAGCGTTGCCGATGGTGGTGGATGCCCGCAAGATGCGATCCTACTTTCCCCATTCGGTGATACCCCATGTGGTGGTGTTGGATCCTGAAGGGGTGGTGGTAGCGATCACGGGGATAGAGGATCTTACCGAAACAAATATGGAGCAGCTATTGGCTAATGGAAAAGTGCTCTTTCGGGAAAAGGAAGACAACAAAATCTCACTTGCCAAGGAAGAAAAACTTATTTCAGGAGCAGTTCAGTTGCAGAATAAGAATATATGGTTCCAATCTGCTATGACAGGGTATATCCCGGAAGTCCACGGTTCGCTTACCCAGCAGTTCGAAGAGATGTCCCATATCAGGATTATCAATCTACCTCTGTTATACCATTATAGCCTTGCTTATTCTGAAAAGAGCCGGCATGACTACTACAGCCTAAACCGGGTGGACACCATAGGTTTTGATCGGGAGGAGCTCTGGTCTGATAAAGTTGGCAGGGACTACGTGGATTGGATGGCTGAAGGCACCCATGTATTCGGATATGAACTGATTGCACCTGCCCATGCCAATCCTTACCGCATGATGAGGGAGGATCTGGATCGTTACTTTCCGCATATAAATGCGCAGGTGGAGAAAAAAAAGTGGATGGTCTATGCCCTGGTTCAGCAGGAAGGAGCTAGCTATCCGAATGCATCAGGATCAGAGAAATCCTACAGCACCCGAAATGGATTGGAAATGACCAACTATCCACTGCAGGGATTTGTGTACCACCTCAATGCGGTATTCCAAAGAAACAGCCCTTATCCATTTGTCAACCTGACCGGGATTGATTATCCGATTGACCTGAAGCTGGATGCCAATCTTACAGATGTGGAAAGCCTAAAGCAGGCCTTGCTGGCAAACGGGCTAGACCTGATCCTGAGAGAAGAGGAGATCAATGTGCTGGTACTGAGAAAAATAGCTAAACCTAACCTATTGGCACTATGAGAAAGCTAGCGTTCGTTTTAATAGGGATTTTTATCCTTTCTTTTCAGGCTGCAGAAGCCCAGAAAATCACTGTTTCAGGCAAAGTAATAGAAGCCGATTCCCAAATGCCCCTTGCCGGGGCAATGGCTACGGTGCTTCCTATTGGAGAGTCACTGATTGCGGATGGTGAAGGTATGTTTAGTCTTGCGTTGGAGCCGGGAGAGTATCGGTTTATACTTCAGTTTATAGGTTATGCCTCGCTGGATACTTTAGTGAGTGTCATTATGTCTGAAAAATTGATATTTGAGCTAAAACCACTAGAGATGGGGCTGGATGAAGTGGAAGTGATTTCTACAGGGTATCAGGAAATTCCTAAGAGCAGGGCATCAGGATCATTTGTCAGTTTGGATGAGGAGCTGATAGACCGAAGAATCAGTACGAATCTGGTGGACAGGTTGGAGGATGTCACTTCTGGTCTGATATTCAACAGGGCCGGAGATCAGGTTAGGGATCCTATATCCATCAGGGGAAGAAGTACCCTGGGTAATTTCTCACAGCCACTCATCGTCATAGATAATTTTCCTTTTGACGGAAGTCTGGAAGATATCAACCCGAATGATGTGCAAAGTATTACAGTACTGCGAGATGCTGCAGCAGCTTCCATTTGGGGAGCCAGGGCAGGAAATGGGGTCATTGTCATTACCACCAAAACAGGTAAAATGGATCAGGCAATGAAATTCAGCTTGACGGCAAATACCAACTGGATTCAGCAGCCGGACCCCTTTCTAAGTCCAAATCTATCGGTCAGTGATTTTATTGCCTTCGAAGTGCAGCTCTTTGAGACGGGATACTATAACAGTACCTTTTCCAATCCTTCCAGACCTGCTATTACCCCGGTGGTAGAGACACTCTATCAGGAAAGAGAAGGGCTGATCAGCGGAGAGGAGGCTGACCGAAGAATTGCCGCTTACCGGAGCTATGATCTGCGGGATGATATACAGCGATACCTCTATAGACCCCAGTTGAACCAGCAGTACAGCTTGGGACTGTCTGGAGGATCTTCCCATCACAGTTACCTAGTAGCGCTGGGCTATGATAAGCAGCGCCTGTCAGAAGTTGGGAATTCCAGTAACAGATTCACTCTGAATGTGAAAAATGACTTCAGCCTGATAAAGGATAAACTGGGCATTCAGCTAGGCCTTTATGGGGTGAAAAGCAGGCAAGTGGATCAAAATGCCGGAGCCAATGAGCTGTACTTTACCTCAAATCAGGGGATGTACCCTTACGCAAGGCTGGCCGATGATAGTGGAAATCCACTGGCACTGACCAACCGTTTTAGCAACAGTTTTAAGCAGGAGGCAGAATCAGCAGGATTGTTGGATTGGCAATATGTCCCTTTGGACGAAATCGGAAGGAGCCCCACAGAAGCTATTCAGGATGACTGGAGGCTGAATCTAAGCTTGGACTATAAGCTCCTGAAAGGACTGGAAATGAAAGTTCTCTACCAATATTGGCAGCAGATGAATATGGATGTAACCAGTTACAGCCAGGACAGTTACTTTGCCAGGGAGCAGATCAATCTGTTCAGCGAATTTGATGAAAACGGAAATCTGATCAGAAACATTCCTATGGGTGGAATACTTAGAAGATCTGAAAGATTTTCCTCCAGCCACTCGGTCAGGGGAATGCTGGATTATTCTACCAGTTGGCAGGAAAGTTGGAAGTTCAGTTCACTAGCTGGAGTAGAGCTGAAATCCCTGAACTACGAGACTTCTTCCCGCGGCTTATATGGTTACAGACCTGAGACGGCGAGTATTCAGACAGTGGACTTTCTGACGCGTTTTCCGCAGTATCACAATCCCAGACTAACATCCCAGATTCCCAATTCAGATGGCATAGGGGCAGGGGCAGATCGTTTCTACTCACTTTTTGCCAACGGGTCTTTAGAGTATGGAAACAGATATCTGCTCACAGTAAGCGCCCGAAAGGATGCCTCCAATTTATTTGGGGTAGATGCCAACCAACGGGCAGTACCACTTTGGTCAGCAGGCCTTGGATGGACCTTGAGTGAAGAAGGCTTTTACAATTGGGATAATATTCCCTATGTAAAAATGAGGTTTTCCTATGGCTACAATGGCAATGTGGACAGAAATCTATCGGCTTATACTACCGCCCGTATCAGTTCGGGTGCTGCACTGACGGATTTGCCCTTTGCCACCATTGTAAATCCCCCGAACAGGAATCTGCGATGGGAAAGGATAAAGATAGCCAACCTAGGAGTGGATGTGGAAAGCAAAAACGGCAGGATCTCTGGAACGCTGGAGTTTTACCTGAAGGAAGGACTGGATCTAATCGGGCAATCGCCTTATGCTCCGAGCTCTGGAATACAGGTTTTTAATGGAAATAATTCTTCTACCAGTACCAAGGGATTTGACCTGCAGTTGGAAACCAGGAATTTGACAGGGGAATTCCAATGGAATACCGTGTTGCTACTTTCAGGACTTAAGGAAGAGGTCACGGGATATGAAATAGAGTCACCGGTCAGTAGTTTATTGGACAGAGGAGCCAGCGGAGCAGGAGGAGGTGTCAATTTTCCTGTAGTAGGTAGGCCACTGTTTTCATACTACAGTCTTCCTTGGGCTGGGTTGAATCCAGAGACCGGAGCTCCGATGGGAATGCTCAATGGTGAGCCATCCGAGGATTATCGTACCCTAGTCAATGAGGCAAGTCTGGGAAGTATTGTTTACCATGGACCAGCCAGACCTACTACTTTTGGAGCACTTAGAAATACCTTCAGCTATAAGGGAATCAGCCTCTCGGCAAACATCAGTTATAGATTCGGATATTATTTCCGAAGGACTTCTGTTCAATACAATAGCATTATGATGGGCAGGGGTGGCCATTCGGACTACGCACTCAGGTGGCAGGTGCCAGGAGATGAGGAGTTTACCCAAATTCCGTCCATGCCGGATACCCGGGACACTTTCCGGGATACATTCTACCGCAACAGTGCAGCATTGATAGAGAAGGGAGACCATATCCGTCTGCAGGATATCCGATTGGGGTATATGCTGCCTAAAATCCAATCTGGGTATCTATCAGGAGTAAGTAGGGCGGAGCTTTTCTTATATGGCAATAATTTAGGAATCATCTGGAAATCCACAGATACAGATTGGGATCCTGATTTTGGATGGGCTACTCCTAGAAAAAGCATTGCCTTAGGGCTTCAACTGAATTTCTAAACTAAAAAAAGAATCAGCCGGATGCTTTCTTCATAAAGGGAGGAGTGGTTGCCTCTAAATCGTACAAATCCGGCTTCGCCGTGGGGGAAAAGCCTCCGCGGCCCCTTTTGGACAAATTACTAAAATCATGAAAAAAAAATATTCAATTGTATACATTTTCCTTGTCCTTGCTGTAGGTACAGCTTGTGATGATTACCTGGATGTTAAGCCAGACCAGAGTCTGGTAGTTCCCTCTACAATGGAGGATATTCGAATATTGCTGGATAATACCACTGTTCTAAACAAGCAGCCTGTCCTTACCCTCCATGGAGGAGATGAGTATTTTGTCAGTGATGAAGGTCTCCTCACACTGGGATTGCCAGAGCAGGGCGCATATTTATGGTTGGAAGATATTTTTCAGGGAGACCCAGCCTATGATTGGTCTACACCTTACCAGCAGGTATTTTACGCCAATGTTGCCCTAGCTGCACTGGAGGAGGTTCCTTACAAGGACAGAGTTGATTATGAAACGCTTAGGGGAGAGGCGCTCTTTCACAGAGGGCATGCTTACTACCATTTGCTTCAGGAATTTGCTCCTCCCTATCAGTTGGGTGGGGGAAATGAACAGTTGCTCGGAATAATACTGAAAGACATTCCTGATGTGAACGCAGAAGCTGAACGTTCCACGTTGGAGGAAAGCTATAGCCGTGTATTGATGGATTTAACTGAGGCTGCCGCATTACTTCCAGATTTTCAGGTGCCAAAAAGCAGACCTACTAAAGCAGCTGCTCTGGGGATGTTGGCACGTCTGAAGTTATGTATGTTTGATTATCAGGGCGCTGCCGACGCGGCAGAAGAAGCCTTGGAGATTTATTCCGAACGCCTGGATTTTAATACTATAGACGTAACCTCCAATCGTCCATTTGTCCTTTTTGGGGAGGAAACAGTTTTTTACTCAGAACTGGTGACAGTCACATTTATTTTCTCATCTGAAGTATTTGTGGATACCACCCTTATTGAAAGCTACCAAGAAGGTGATTTGAGACTTCAGGCATATTTTGATCAGGTGGGTGAAAACCGATACCAGGAGCGGGGAAGGCTTACGGGAAATATACTCTCATTCGGGGGACTAAGTACCGGGGAACTTGAGCTGATGGCAGCTGAGGGGTTGGCCTGGATAGGTGAGGAGGAGAAAGCGAGAGGGTATTTAAACTCGCTGCTTAGTCGCAGGATGGAGCCAGAGAGCTTTGTTTCCGTTGATGCCGATGGAGAGGATTTACTAAATGAAATTCTTTTGGAACGTAAAAAGGAGTTGATAGGAAGAGGTCTAAGGTGGACTGATTTGAGAAGACTAAATCAATATCCTGAGCATGCAAAGAAGGTAGAGCGATTAGTGGAAGGACAGTTGATAAGTCTTGAGCCCAACTCTTCAAATTATGTTTTTCCTATCCCTGATGAAGAAATAGTACTATCCGGCGTGAAGCAAAATGCACGATAAAAAAAATCCCCAACACGGGAAGTGTTGGGGATTCGGACTTTATAGAGGAACATAAATTCCCGGGGTGAGTTCTGTGATGTCTCCATATGGATCATCGTTCTCGAACTCTACCTTACACACCTGGCTAGTGGTGTTGCAGAGATAATCTGTACCAAGGTTTTCATCGGTGATTTCTCTATAGCCATTAGTGGCAGCATGCATGGGGTCAGAGTCCGGAGTCCATACTTTTGGATCATCTTTGTCTGTCACCATAGTTGGGGCATTCATGGCCATAGCCATGGTTGCTCCGAGCACTAATCCCAGTGCTGGAAGCAGTTTTGATAGTTTATTCATTGTATTGCCCTGTTTTTTAACCGATCAAAAACAGGAAAACCGTTTTTGGTTGTTTGCCTACTCTAAAAAGGGTTTTCGGCATCTCCCTTTCAGAGGCTCATCGGGTACTAGCCTGTCTCTTACCCCAGGCTATCAAGAGAAATGAGTCTCTTTTATTATCTAACCTTTGAGCTCTTCAAGACCTCGAAGGTTTCTTCCTCCTTCTTTTTTGTGGTGCTGCTTTTCCAGACTACTACAACTTCATCATTCTACATTTGGTATTCATCATTCGAACTTACCGGACTTATGTTGTGCTGCTTCTCCAGAAGCCGAACTTTGATTCAAAACCCGATACCTGACAACTCTCACCAGCTCGATGGCTTAGTTATCGCTAAGAATATGATTCCTATAGAAATGACTTTATTTTTTGGGGTGGGGAGAGTACAGCCTCCTTGCCCCGTTTTATCGATTGCTACTTTTCAAGACTGCTCCAACTTCATCATTCTACATTTGGTATTCATCATTCGAACTTACCGACTTATGTTAAGCCGCTTCTCCAGAAGCTACACTTTGAGCATCCAACACTCCACACTTGCAATGATCCGTGAAGACAAGGATCAAGGCGAGGTATAGGAATTATCTTTTATTATCCTTGGTTTCCATTTAGTTTCACAAAGGTCTCTTACTATTTGATTCCCCTGGGGTCAGTACACCAAGCGCTACTTGGACTAAAAGCCCTTGGAAGCAGCTGTTTTATTGGTGAAAAAGGGAGGCGTCAAAAACAAGCTAGCTCCGAGCTTGCCTCGGAGATCCGGTTGTTTTTAGCCGGACTTTGAACCAATAAATGAATTGTCCGAAGGCAATTCAAAGCTGATTTCGGGAAAAGGCTCCCGCATAGTTATCGGGATGGGTACTTTTGGCCTTCAAAAGTACCTAGAAGAAGATTTGTCCGCTGCTTCTCCAGAAGCTGCACTTTGATCTAAAAAGACATCCAACTTCCCTGCATCCCTGCCTCCTAACCTCCAACATCCCATTTCCATCTTGCTGGCAAATCGCCTCCGTCTCCGAATCAAGACACAGGGCCAGCGCTGGGAAAGATTTTAATCTCGTTTTGCGCCGGGTTAAAACCCGGCGCTACCCATCTTGCATACCTACGGCATGCTCTTCAAAATCCAGAGTGCTTAACATTTTAAATTCTCAATTCCTCCAGCCCCGATCACCAGACACCAGGCATCCAGCATCCAACCATTTTCAGCTTTTTCACTTTAAATTTTAGACTTTCAAAAACCTCCAACCTCCCCATTTCTCGACAAATTTTTCAATTTTTCAATTTTTCAATTTTCCAATCTTTCTATTCGGAATCCCCAAATGGCTATTCCAATACAAATAAGGTTCAACACGAAATGCTCCGCCCATCCCAAACTCTCCAAGACCCCGGCGCAATTACAAGGCACCCTAGGAAAAGCTCCCACCCAGATCAGCCCCACATAGGTAGTGAAGATGGTGAGAAGAAGGATACTTGAGAGGTATCCCCACCATCTGGTGACCGAAAAGAGTAGGAGCAAGGCAATCAGCAACTCAACTATTGGAATGGTATAAGCTAGTACCTCTGCTAGTTCAGCCGGAAAGGTCTGGTTATGGAAGGACTTTCGACTTGCTTCCCAGCGGATCATCTTATCAAATCCTGTATAAGTCCAGAGTACAAGCAATAGAATGGATGGAAGCTGTTTCATACATAGCCTGTTTTCAGTTTCTACTTTGTTTCCTATGATTATCCGAATTTGATTGACTAGTTTGATAAGTAGCTTCCGAAAAACTCTTGATTCTTTTCTCCTGTCTACTCTCAAACCCCACCTTCTTTTTCAAATTCTTATAGCTGAAATCAGGACGATGGTATACTGCCTGATTTTCATATTGTCATATCTCCCCAAATCTCATCACCTTTTGTACTCAAAATCAATAAATTCATACAGACTCTTACGCAATACCTACGAATGTCATTTCTATACCTACCAACGTCCAAATAACTCCCATATAGAATTCCGCTTTTTATAGTTTTATAGCTGGCAGTTTAGGGTAAATGTTTTATAGTTAGAGTTTTATGCATATATTGATTCACTTGCAAGTTTAACATGCTGTACATGGTGGGTCCTCTACTTCGAGTGCCTGATCTTAATTGTAAGTTTTTATTTTACTGAAAAAGAGAATAGTCATCTATGCTCAGGATATTATGATCTTCACTGGAAGGTCCAGATCATATGCTTATAAAATTTTAAAACAAGTGAGGGAGAATGCGGGGAAAGCAAAGCATAATCTGATTACCATTCAGGAATTCGCCGATTTTCATCATATCCCCGTCCATGAGATAGAAGAAATTTTATTTGGGAAACCCTAAAATGAAAAAGGATCTGTAAAATCAGATCCTTTCAAAACGGGATTTCCCCACCGGATTGACGACCCGGTATTTGGCCTTTTTTCGGCAGATGGTAATTTAGGTTCGACTAGAAATCCCATTCTATTTCGCTCTCAGAAGGGATTTGGTAGACGATGTTTTTTGATTCACAACTTTAGATACTAGTCAAAGTAGTCGAGCACTCGCTCGTAAGGCTGGTGGTAAATACCTTTTCACCACGTTTCTTCGGTAGTATCAAACGCTTGATTCGATAGTTTCGGAAAGCTTTTTGGCTTTCCAGATTTTCCTTTTGTGTAAGCATGGGCATTGAGTTTTAAATGATGGTGAAAAGTATTTTGAGGCAGTTTCTAAATCAAGAAAAAGCCATTAACAGCCGCAATGTTGCTATAGAAGGCATCTTGAAGTGGATGAAGGACCATCCTGTATCCTTCCTTTGGTTGATTTGGATCCTGACGCTTTGTTTGGATTTCCTTATTAGATTCTTAGGATCTACTCCCTTTGCTCCATGGAAAATTATCTTATGGAATTTTATTGGCTGGGGACTGATCAATCAATTTTGGTTTTTCGTTTTTCTGCCAAATGTGCTTTTCAAGAAAAAATGGAAGCTGGAGTCGCTCATACTCATTGCAGCTTTTTTATGCTATAGCTTGATCAAACTATCGCTGATAGTCAGTTTAACACATTATGACATTGTGTATACAAGCTTCTTATCCAATGAATTGGTGAGATCATTTCAGTTTTTACTCAATACTTCAGCCATTTGGGGATTTTACATTTTGACAATGAGTCTAGAAGAATATAAGAAAATGGAAATAGACTTAATCAGACTTCAAGTGGAGCATCAATCACTCCAATTAAGCCCACATTTTGTGCTCAATATGATCAGTCAGTTTTCTGCTTCTCTACTATCAATATCCCGCCCACTCTTTCATTCAATGAACCTCTTCACGGAGGTGTTAAGCTATAGTTATAAAAACCCACGTCAAGAAAATTCCCTCGCTCAAGAGATCCATGCCCTTGAAAATTACTTGGCATGTCAGAGATATCGTTTCGGTGAAAAACTCCAGTTCAACGCAGTTTTCCCTACAGTTAATAGTAATTCAAGAGAATTGTTCCTTCCAAAATGGACCCTGATGACTCTTCTCGAAAATGTTTTTAAACACGGCGACTGTTTTGACATTTCCTGCCCTTGCATCTTACATTGTGTTCTTTCAGAAAAAAATGATGAAGTCTTTCTGTCCTTCGTTATATCCAATCCCTTAGGCTCCGACCATTCGAAAAATTCATCCCAATTTGGAATTGATGCTGTAAGGAGAATTTTAAGTTTCTACTTCTCAGATCAATTTCAAATTTTCGTTCAAAAATCAAACACTGAGTTTAACATTTTGCTGAGTATATGCTATGGAAAAAATTCTGAAAATCGGATTACTGGATGACGAAGAGCATCCTAGAATTCTATTAAAAGAAATCATTGACTCTATCCCAGGTTTTGAAATCGCTTTTTCATTAGGTGATCCTTTCAAAGCATTTGAGATGCTGCAAGAGAATGCCGCAGATATCTTGATTACAGATATTGAAATGCGGGGATTTTCTGGCCTAGAACTTTCCAGAAAAATCCTACACTTACAAATTCCTGTAATTATCTGCTCTGCCCATGACCATTTCGGTGTAGAAAGCTATAGAGTTAACGCAGTATATTTTGTACTAAAAAAACCTAGTTTTTTTGAAGTTTCCTATGCCTTAGAAAAAGCAAAAGCGATGATTGAAGGCTCCAAACAACCAATTTATCCTGATGCTGATGATTTCATCTTCGTAAGGGAGACCGGTGAGTATAAACATGTTTCCGTAAAGCCCTCAAAAATTCAATATATCGAACAAAAAGGCGAAATGACATGGATTTACCTGGATTCTGGAGAGCATGTCAAAACAAGAAATAGGCTCTATGCTACATTGGAAAAATTCGATAGACCCTTCATCTTTAAGATACATCGATCCTTCGCGGTCAACTATCTTAAAATTAAATCACTGGATCAAGGTTATTGCCATTTCGATCATAATACTCGGGTACCTATTGGGAAAGAGTATCGCAATGAATTTATCCAATTCTTAAAAACAAAGACACTTACCTAATCAATAATTCTTTCTTTCTCCCATCTTTAAGTCACAAGACCAAATGAATTTAGGATTGTGGTATAATAACTTGGATTAATTTTTTCCATTGAGTCCAGTCGAACAGCGATAAACTTGCTGACCAAGTTCCTTGTAAAGCTTTAGATAGATCCAAACCTCCATCATCCTTCTGTCCAATGGGAAAAACCTATTCACCTGCATGTGAATAATATTCCTAACTACCCTCCATTGATCGTCCTTGTGATTGATTGGCTCTATTAAGCGTAACATTGCTCCTCTATATTTCTCAAACCATTCCCATGGTAAATCGGTCTCGATATCATTCGAGTTAGTCAGAAAACTAGATGGTACGATGCGTTTTTCCCGGTGACTGATTTGCTTTGCTCTAGTTTGAAGCATGACAAACACTTCCCTTTCAGGCCATATTAGAGGAAGCAAATCCTTCCATAGCATATATACTAAGCTCCTTAATTTCCCGAATACCACCTCATCACTACTTGACCCACATATCCATCTTGACAAGAGTTCGGATTCAAGGTGAAAGAGATCTTCAGCATATTTATATCCCCGCTCTCCGTATTTTTTGGTTTCAGGGTAGTACGGTCTTAATTGGATAGCTTGATATGTTGCAGCTAACAGTTCATATGTAAGCCACAAAAGTTGCCTCTTTTGTTCTTGGTCAATTCGTAAAAAACGAATCCTAATTTGAAGAGCATCATCCTCAGGGTAAACTATATAAAACCATTTAATCCCTTCTGTTTCTAAATAGCTTTTTAAGTCATCTGAAAAGTAGAAACGTAGGAAATCCCAGACTTCCTCAGGGTTAATTCTGACTAAGAAATAAAGGCTATTTTTATCTTCAATTTTGATGGAGTTAATAAATCCCTTCCATTCTATTTCCTTCTTTTCCCTACTGATGTTTGTGACAAACTCCGGATAGATTTCTTTCTTTTGAGTCGACTTGAACTCACTCTTTCCAAGCCATAGTGGATCGCTGATTGTCATCTTCCCATACTTATTCAACTCATCCCATAACAAATCCCCGTCATAGTGCTTCTTAGTCTCTAATACTAGTTCTCGATCATAAACACCTACTTTGATTGCACTAGGGAGATTGCTTATTGCCATCCATTCATAGAGATCTTTTCTACTTTGAAAGTCACCTCTGTTCACAAACCATTTCCTCCCTTGAATAATTAGATTCCCCCAATGGTACTCTGGTAGATGTTTTATACTCTGATTCTGGTGAAGTTGGTATAGGTCTAGTTTGTAATTATCCTGCTGAACTACCTCCCATAAAAGTCTCATTAAGGGATGGCTGATTTCCTTTCCGTTCAACGGGTGCGTTACTACTGGAACTACCCTACGCCCTGTCTTATTATGATAAAGGATAAAAGCTCCTTCTCTAATGCCTAATTCAAGGTCTTCTAATAGTATCGTTATAGAGTTTTTCAGTTCAAATGGACTGATGCAATAATCAAATAGCGTTCTGGTATTACATATTCCTTGAATGGCATTTGTTTCATATACAATTAATTCAGCATAGATTACAGCCTCACTTCTGAATATTTTTTCCTTGACTTCTTTTTGGTAAGAATAGATCCTTTCATCTCTATTAAATCTACCGACATAGGAAAAAGGCTTATTGCAAACCAAATTCTCTAGAAAGACTTTATCGGATCCAATTGCTCTGAAAAGGAAACTTAAGTCATATATGCCCGCATCAATTGGCTTTTTAGGAATTGCTTTTTTGAGGTCAATGATACTGACTTGATCTTGGAAATAGTTTTCATCTAAACCTAAGACAGAATCAACACGTCGAAATTGAGTTTTAAGATAACTACTAGTTACAAATGACTGGAAATTAAGAAGCATGGGTAGAGGCACAAATCGATCATCAAACTCATGTTCAAACCAGGCTTGAAACATCTCAATGTAGAATGAAGGCGATCTTGAAAATAGATTACCACTCTCTTCGAAAAAATTTGTTAGCTGATCTAGGACCTTACCGGGTAGCGATATTGGATCATTTATTACTAGATCTACATGACCTGACTCGCTGCTTGATTTTGAGCTGGGTTCTTTAAAAAGAATACCAAGTCCACACAATTGCTCCCATATCCCTTCAACTAGATCAGGTTTTGAATCCTTAAACCATCCTTGAAATTCTGAAAAATTGATCCGCTGACCAGCCTTTAAATTGTTGGCCAATAGTTGAGATAATGGGTTTTTGGGAATACTGACAAATGTCCATCGCTCTTCATTAGAGACATAACTTAAATATTCTATTCGTCCCATTCTTTCCTGACCCCCAGCAGCAAGTTTCCTGGCAGTATGCTTTTGATATTCCGGAAATTGAACTGTTTTCAATAGACTGATCTTAGAAAGATCAATTTTATTTCTTACTGTAGTACCAAAAAATCCAACACCCACTGCAGCCCAATAGCCAAATGGAGTCGATCTGAATCGCCCTCTCAAAATATATTTGTAGACCTTTTTCTGATCGGATAGACTTAGATTTTGAAATGATTGGGATTTAATTTTTTCAAACAAAGAAGGAGAAGAGTGTTGAATCCCTAAAAGGATTTGAGGCCAGTTGCATTTGATCTCTTCTAGTGAATTGGGGTCGAAGTCCAAAAGGGGGACGCGAAACAAAAACTTCATGCTTTTTCCCCTAGTCTATTTCAAGATTCACCCCCATTCAAAAGAATGGGATAGACATTACTTTTTAACTTCTAAACTACTATTTCGACAACATCACAACTTCAAAATAGGATCTAAAAAATGCCCTTCTAAGTCGACCTCAATGGCTTTTTATGACTAACTGTATTGTTTTAGAATAAAGAAGTTTCAACTTAAAAAAGCATGGAGATTTGAACCAATCTGCTTCTCTTTCCTATCTTCCGTTTACCCTGCCTTCGGCAAGTATTCCCTTAGCAATGGTGCATATTCATATCAATTACAATCACAAGAATAGAATTGCCTATGTACCCTAAAGTGGAAAGTATATGTTGTACTTGTTCAAGTAATGTCTTGCGTTTGAATACATATTCTGTTTTATAAAATTGGGTTTCACACACATCTCCTTTACATCAAACCCAGATTAAAACCACACGAAAGCTACACTAAGACTGGGTCTAGAAGGGAGATAAATTACATGTCAAGTCCACAAAATCCATAGAATCCACATTTTCCATAGAATCTTTATTATCCACCGATTGCGTAGAATCCACAGAATTCATGGATTCTACGTTCAGTTTGATATTCAGTCACATACGCACACATTCAGGCATGTTTTACCTTAAAAAAATATGCTATGGCAAGACAATCAAGCTTTCTTAAACTAGAAGGCACAATCGGTGATGTGACCTTTTACAAAGGGCGCACTGGATTCAAGGCACGTCAGAAAGGCGGGGTCTCAAAAAAAAGAATTCAGAATGACCCAAGGTTCAAAAGAACCCGTGAGAATCTTCAGGAATTTTCCAGAGCTGCATCAGCAGCTAAATTCTTAAAAGATTCATTCCGGGAAATTGCGCTCAAATCAAGTGATGGCACCTTGCACAATCGTCTGTATTCAATGGCTACCAAAGTCATTTATTCCGATAGTGTAAGCAACAGGGGAGAACGAAAATTCGAACTTGGAAACTTGCAGCTGCTAAGGGATTTTCAATTTTCTAATAAAGCAACGATAGAAAATACCCTCTATGTCCAGCCTGCTAGTATTGAATCGACAGACCAGGTTACTTTGACAATACCTGCGTTTGTACCTGCCACATTCCTGAGAACCGTTGAAAAGACGACTCATTTCAATATATCATGGATAAGGGCAAGCATCAATTTCGTTGACAAATCCTACTCTTCCGAGTCTGTCTCTTCTGGAGAAATTCCAATTGGAATAGAAGAGAATCCAGAGCTGGTTTTGAATCTTCCCAAACCTGCCACACCTGATACACACCATTTCTACGCAATAGCTTTGGAGTACCTCCAAATGCTGGAAAATGGAAGTCAGTATCAAATGTATGACTTGCTTCAAAATCCCGCCAAAATAATGGTGGTTTCCTGATCAAGTCATGAAGATTATTCTTGATAGGGAATACTGGCCTACGAGTACTCATGGCAGAATCATGATAAATGATGATTTCATCTGCCATACTCTGGAGCCTCCCAAGGTACCAGGAATCCCCAAAGATTCCTGTCTGCCAGAAGGTTCATACCTATTGGCAAAGGAAGATCAAATTCCTCTTCTCACACTTAAAAAGTCTGACAAGGGAGAATTTCTTGGGGTGATCTGCAGCCAAACCATTTTCAAGGTTCATTTGCCACAAATCATTATCCCGGTGATTTCCATTAACTCTGAAGGAAAAGGGTCCAAACCATCCTTAGCCTTTCAAAGATTGTTGAAAGGATTGGAAGTTGCCATCAAGGCTGGAGAAGCCATCCGTCTGGAGATAAGGAGCTGTCCAGACAAGGCTCTCAACCTTGCCTTTTCCTCAGAGGAATGGATGGATTAATGGTTCAGGCAATTCTAGGGGGAGTCATTGGACTCCTCCTTTCAATCATTGCTTACTTCCTGAAGCTCCTTATTCAGGATTTCAGACAGCTACACAAAGAACTTTCCAAAATGAAGGAGCTCTTTATCCGTCTGGAAGCAGAACAGGCTTTGATGAAGACTATGCTGCAGCGCACCCGTAGTCCCCCTAGTTAATGAGGCAAAACTACGGTAGTCTGTAGACCCTCTACCGTGAACATTTAGCAACGGACATCGGACACCCGACATCGGGCAATAACAACATCTAAACAACAAAATAATGAACATACTCTCAGAAGTAAAATCACGGGCCTTGGCGCCCACGCCCCCTTTCTTTCAATTTTTGAAGAAGGCGGGATTGCTCATCGCAGCTATCGGCACAGCTGTGCTCACAGCTCCCGGGCTGGTGCCCGAGATCCTGCAGGAATATGCAGGCTATGCGATCACGGCAGGAACCATTTTGGTTTCCATCTGCCAGTTGACCGTAGATGAGCAGAAACTGGAGGAAAAGCTGCTGGCATCCGTACAATAGATCAGTGCTCTAATCAATCAAAACCGGGTGGAGGATCTCCACTCGGGTTTTTTGTTGGCAAAGGCAATGTGTTTGATCAATTTCAATAGAATATATGGAAACAGGGGGCTTGGCGAAATCTGTCTAATCTTCGCCCAAGCCCGTGTCTCCACGGGCGTTATTCGAATGGATTTTGTTGTGCTGCTTCTCCAGAAGCTCCAACTTCATCATTCTTCGCTGTTCGGCATCCGCGATATTTATCGGGAGCAATGTCGAACCACTTATCATAGGATTTTCAATCCGTAATAAATGAGATTTTTCCCCGATAAACCGAGACAGTTCCTTAGGTCGGAATGAACCCTAGGCAAGAGGATCCATTTTTTGGGTCATTTTGTATGAATTGGAATGGCGCTTTAGCCCATTCCAACAAATTGGGCCTCATTCCACTCTGGGCTTTAGCCCAATCTTTGGGATTTGTGCTCGTTCAAGCCCGTGTCATCAAGTGCTTTTTCAAATAGATTCTACATTGTGTTGCTTCTCCAGAGGCTGCATTTTGAACTCCCTCACCAGAATGATCCGTGAAGACACGGATCAAGGCGAGGTATAGGAATTATCTTTTATTATCCTTGGTTTCCATTTCGTTTCACCCAGGTCTCTTACTATTTGATTCCCCTGGGGTCAGTACACCAATCGCTACTTGGACTAAAAGCCCTTGGAAGCAGCTGTTTTATTGGTGAAAAAGGGAGGCGTCAAAAACAAGCTAGCTCCGAGCTTGCCTCGGAGATCCGGTTGTTTTTAGCCGGACTTTGAACCAATAAATGAATTGTCCGAAGGCAATTCAAAGCTGATTTCGGGCAAAGGCTTTTGGGTACTTTTGGCCTTCAAAAGTACCAAGAAGAAGATTTGTCCGCTGCCTCTCCAGAAGCTGCACTCTAAGGCAAAACTCCACATCCGACATCGGACAACATTTCAGCTTTCTGATTTGAGCTTTTAGAATTTATATCCTGTTTCCATCCTCAGGGACCAACATTCTCTTTCAGATGGAATAAAAATACTGATCTAGCCTGTCTAAAGCGTAAAGTTTTT
Organism: Algoriphagus vanfongensis DSM 17529; assembly: GCF_000429465.1. Classification (GTDB taxonomy): domain Bacteria; phylum Bacteroidota; class Bacteroidia; order Cytophagales; family Cyclobacteriaceae; genus Algoriphagus; species Algoriphagus vanfongensis. Next base: position 20,551 of record NZ_AUBX01000004.1, read on the forward strand.
GGAGAGGACGACCATAATCGAACAATTTTGTTCGCCTAATTTTCATTTATCCAATGAGAATAAACCTTTAGGCTATTTCCAAGCCTATTTATAATGGCATAGAAATAGAAATTTATCAGGGAAAGGTTTTCCCAGCTTCAAACAGAACATACATTATGATGTGGAGAAATTATCTCAAAATCGCATGGCGAAATTTAATTGTTGACAAAACGTATTCTTTCATTAATATTTTTGGATTGACTATAGGATTGACGTCTTGCTTATTGGTAGCAACGGTAGTTTTGGATGAAATTTCCTATGACAGTTTCTGGGCGAAAAAGGATCGCTTGTACCGTATTCTGACCGTGGAAACTTCAGAAGGAATGGAGGGTAAATCGGAGTCTTCTTTTGTGAACTTGGCGGCTACCCTTCAAGAAAATTTCCCGGAGGTCGAAGCATCAGGAAGCCTATCCAAAGGTAATTATACTTTTCGGCTGGATGAGCACAGTACCGATGCAATTCAGATGAATCTGATTCAGGCAGATACGAATGTTTGGGAGATGCTTGATTTTAAAGTTTTACAAGGAGCTCCTGAGCGGTATAGGCCTGGAACCGGAAATTTGGTGGTGACCGAATCATTTGTGGATACCCACTTTCCAAATGAGTCACCGGTAGGGAAAGAGATCCAACTAGTCTCTTCTTATCTCTCTGAATCCAGACCTTTTTTGATTACAGGTATTATCGCAGACATTCCCTCCAACAGCTATTTGAGGGCAGAAGGGATTCAGATTTCCAAGCCTTCGGATATGCCGTTAAGCAAAGAAGGTTGGGGCTATTTTGATGAACAAATGATCCTGGTCTCCTCAAACACAGCTATTCAGGCTTTCACAGCCAAGGTGAATGACTGGTATAAGAACTATATCACTGATGCTTCTGAGGAGGTCAAGCAGCGTGTGAATACTTATGAGTTCCAGCCCATCGAGGACATTTATCTCAAATCAGACTTTGCCAGTCAGGAAGTCAAAGGGAATCCTTCCAATGTGTATTTGTTTTCAGGGGTTGCCATGCTGTTGCTGATGATTGCCTTTATCAATTTTGTCAACCTCAGTGCCGCCAGATCCATCAAGAGATTCAGAGAGATTGGTGTACGAAAAGTATTGGGTGCCGGTAAGAGGCAACTGATTACACAATTTTTATATGAAAGCCTGCTATTCTTCTTGATAGCAGCCCTATTGGCCAGCACTTTATATGCTCTGAGCTTGGTACAGGTGGAAGCGCTCCTTGGTCATCGGCTTGAAACCAGACTTTTCGAAAATATGCCCCTTTTGTTGGGCTTTGCTATCTGCGTCCTAATGATGGGGACTCTGGCAGGAGTATATCCTGCCTGGATGGTGGCCGGTTTTCCGGTAGGAAATGCTTTGAAAAACAGTTTTAACAAGAAGGGGACTGTCTCAGTCTCCTTCATTCGAAAAAGCTTGGTTGCTACCCAATTTGTTTTTGCCATCTTGGTTTTGATCGGCACAGTGACTGTCTGGTCTCAAATGCGATACATGGAAGATAAGGATCTCGGCTATGACCCATCCCAAATCCTGAGTATTTCGTCTTTTGCTACAGAAGGGAAATCCGCTGAACTAAAGCAGCAAATCGAAAAGATAGCTGGTGTAGAAGCCGTGAGTATCAGCAATTGGGTGCCTACGCAAGGGGCAGGATCTATGACAAAAAGGATTCAAAATCCGCAAGATCCAGATCAGGTCATCCCGGTCCATTACATTATTGGGGATATTGACCTACCCAGAGTCATGGGAATGGAAATCAAAGAGGGAAGAGGTTTTGAACTAAGGGACAACATCCAAAGCACATTACTTTCTCTGGAGGATAGTGAAGTCAGTGATAAGAAGTCTCCGGTAATTCTGATGACTCAAAGTACAGCAGAGCTTTTGGAAGTTACAGATCTGGGAGGAGCAGTACCTAATTTGGAAGAGACTCCCGTTGGCATCATAGGGGATTTTCATAGTATTTCTTTGAGGGATCCGATCAAGCCTACCGTCATCATGGCAAACAATGATTTTAACTATGCCTCGGTTTTAATAAAAGTACAAGACGGTACAGAATCGCAGGTACTTGATGCTGTCGGGATGATTTGGAAGGAGTTTTATGATGTGAAGCCGTTTAAGTTTGAATGGGTGGATGAGTTGGTGAACAAGCAATATGATAAGGAGCATCGACAAGCTCAACTGTTTACCTTTTTTAGTGGGTTAATGTTGTTTTTGGCAAGTTTAGGTGTCTTTGGACTGGTAGTGCATGCGACCGAACAGCGGGTGAAGGAAATTGGGGTTAGAAAAGTTTTGGGTGCATCCGGCTTCAGTATTGTTCAACTATTTTCTCTAGACTATCTCAAGCTCGTGCTGGTTTCCTTACTGATAGCCTCACCGATTGCCTGGTATTTGATGAATATCTGGCTCCTGGATTTTGCTTATAAAATTTCCCTTCAATGGTGGATGTTTGTAGGAGCAGGTTGCCTTGCAGGTGTCTTAGCCCTGGCTACAGTCAGTGCCCGTGTTCTTTGGACTGCGCATATTAACCCTGTTAATTCGCTAAGATCGGAGTAGGTATAGATTGTTTTCGAAAAATTGAAAGGAGAATGACCAAAGCGCTTGATTCAAGATAGCTAGAATGAGTAGGCTGAGCATGATGTGTTTTGTGAAGAAATTCATCCAACTATAGTGGTTTACAGTGATTCCTTTGGTTAAAATAAAATCTGCTTACTATTCAAGACCTTAAATCTATTAAGGAAGGGGAGTCGGTCTATAAAATGAAATAGTTTTTCCAGCTATTTTTCCATCTGAAATAGAAATAATTGACTCCTGTTTAAGGAAGGGCAATCCTTGAAGAACCAATTCTGTGTATTGGTGTTCGATCATGTTGTCGGAGAATCTGTATAGCATAGAAGGAGGGAACTAATGTTGGCTTAGGTATGGAAGTCACCAAACACTTTACCATACTAATATTTTGATGATTGCACAAAAGACCGCCTTCTCCTGAATAACCTGTACCGGAAGCGCATAGTATCAGGAAGAAGACAGTAACTGAGCTCATCAAGCCAATTACAAATTGACAAGAATATTAGGGTGAAGTTACATACTTCACCCAGTCTCCATTAGCAATTTGATTACTCCAAGAGAGCATCTGCGTTTGCTTGCCTGAAGATCTACTAGTATTAGCAGAAACCACTGTCATTGGCTGCTGGATAAAGCCTTGACTGTTGAGCCAATTGTTCAGTTCCTTTTTTTCGTATTCTTGAAGTACTTGAAGCGCTTTGTGATACTCTTTCATCAAGAGATTTTTATCAAAGCTGACTTTTTCCAATATGGTTTTATAGTAATCTAAATAGGAGGTTTTGCCCATGGTTTAAATAATTTTGGGTTGTACATCACGGCCTGTTCTCCTTGGCCATTCCGCTATCCCCTAGGATCCATGAAATTGATTGTTAATTCCATTCCAAATCCAATTAATAAGATGGGGAAAAGTAAACGGCCAGCCCAGGCTTGGACTGGCCAATGAAGATTAAGAAATCTGGATTGTGCGAACGGGTTTCTGTCTAGCCTCTTCCCGTTTAGGGATGATTAGTTTAAGTATCCCGTCGAGGTAGCTTGCCTCGATCTTTTCACTTTCTACAGTGTTGGGAAGATCAAATGATCGGCGGAACGCTGAATAGCTGAACTCCCTGCGAATACAGTTTTCATTTGATTCATGCTCTTGTTCGAAATTTTTCTCCGCTTGGATGATCAAAGAACCATTATCGATTTCTACTTTGAAATCTTCTTTTTTCATACCCGGAACTGCCATTTCTAC
>NZ_AUBX01000005.1 GCF_000429465.1 Algoriphagus vanfongensis DSM 17529
GTTTTGAATAACTAACAAAACTCCAAAAAGTAGAAAAAACGAGCCTAAATATTTATTCATTCTGATAATCTATTTTTCATTGGCTTGCACCCAACGGTAAATTATATGTTGTCGTAGCGGATTGCGGGTGATTGTCTGTCCGACAGGACTGAGACAATCATGCGGGAATCCGAGCTACGCATACCACAGAAACCGCTATGCAATATATAAAATGTTAGGGGGCGTAATTTAGTATTTGTCTAAAAATTGAAGATCTTAAATTTTTTAGATTGTAGTTATTTTGTTGAGACATTCTCTCCAATTCTCTGATATAATTTTCGTCAGTACAACTAACATACTTTTTTGATTGTTTAAATGTTAATAAATCAATTTCAACTTTAACAGTGCTCATAAAATCAATTAAATTTTCACCTCTAATAAAAAGTGTTGTAGGTGTCAAGGGGAATATAAAATCATCATTATAAACTCTAAAAGTTTCAGGACTTCTACAAATTATTGGATTATCACTACAAATCGATGGAAGACCTTTGGGGAGGGAAACTATATGTAAATGAGTCTCACAGTTAAAAATATCTGGATATGAAATACTTGGGAAGTGAAATTTCATAGCTTTGAAAAAATTGTCATCATTTTTCAGTCTTTGTTCAATTTCTTGATCATTAATAACATCTCCTTTTTGATTTACGATCTTTAATCCAATTTCTTTAAATCTTTTTCTCTCTACGATATTTTTTATCTCGTCATAATTAGTTGGAATCCTCCAATACATAATCCCAATAAAGTATTGAAGTAAAGCAATATCATTGTCGTCAATATTGTAATTCTCTTTTGATGAAGAATTGTTAATTCAATTAAAAACTTCAGCTGCTTTGTTATCCATGGTTTTATATGAATCCTCAATGAAGTCAGCTTTCCCAATTTCTGTTATCATTGAATTCCCATCCTTCTCAAAGAAATATGACTCAGGATAAAAGTCTTTACCATTTTTTATAAATTTCTTTTTTTGAACATCATATATTTTAAAATGTCCTTTTGATGAAGTAAATCCGTTTAAATAAAATTGAGGAATATAGTGATGTCTCCAAGATATTTGATTCATTACTTCTTGTTTTTATGCCCCCTAACGGTCTAGTATAACCGTCAGTTACGGGTTAATATGCGTTAATTTTCAGTTTGGCACTAACGCTCGCAATTCCGAGTGGATTCGGACGTAGTCGAATCCGCCGTAATTGCGGTTATACATTGTTGTGCATAGTTATTTATTCCGTTCAATATATTTTTTTTCGGTTTCCGTTTCAATTAATTGTCCCTTTTTATCAAATGTTTTGATTATCGTTTTCCTCTTTTTATTCTCATAAATTTGATATTCTTCCAAATCACCATTTTCATCGTAGTAATCAACACGCTTATAGTTAAGAGTCAAATTTCCATAAAAGTATTGAGCTCTTAAAGTTCCATTTTTTCGATATTCTTTGATTTCAATCGGTTTACCATTTTTGTACGTTCCTTCAGTCCGCTTATTTCCGTTTTCATAAAAATCTGTTTCTTTTCCATCGCAAACTTTCTCGCAATTCAAATAAGTCCAACGTTTTGAATGCAATTCGTTTCCGCCTGCAAAAAGAATTTTTGGAATTCTAATGGTGTCATTTTTGGTTTTTATTGATGTTGTGTATTGAAGTACCCAATCGTCGATTTCTTTATAGACTGTTATGTAATCATAATTCAGTTCCGACATTGAAAAAACTTCAAATTTAGGTTCAATTATTTTATCAGAACAGACATCATAAAATACTAAATTCAGGTTTTCATTTCTGCTGTTTTGGCTAAAACACGAGAAGCTTATAATTAGCAGAAAGATTAATTTTAGTACTGTTTTCATAATTATGCACAACGACTTGGCTAAACTGCGTTTTAATGCAGTTTAGGTCTTTGTTGCAGGTAGTTTTCAGTATCGTTTTTTATCTAAATTTATATCAATCAAATATTTGGAAGTCACTTTATTACCATTTAACACCCCAGGCTCCCATACATTCATTCTTTTTAATAACGAGTCTATTTGATTTTTCAAATGGTCATAAAACTCGATATTAGTACCTTTTAAGTTATAGTTTTCGTGTTCCCATTTTTCTAATTCCCCTTCTTTACTTATTGTTACCCATACGCTTAAGTATTGACGCCAGTCTTGCATAGGTATTGTGTCCCAGCTTTTTGGGAAAGAAAGTCGATTTTTTATGAAAATATCTGAAAAGCCATAGCCTTCTGAATACTTTGGTTCTTCGTCAAGGTGCCAGTAATAATATGTTTTGGTTTCCCATCTTGCCAAAAATAAGCTATCAGCCTTTTCTTTTAAATTAGAAATAAAATCTTCACCAAATTTCACGAAGATAAGACTATCCATGTACCATCCATAACATTCTTGGACATCAATATGATATTCCCCTTTATCATCATATTCAATTTTATATTTGTTTAAAAGCTCTTCAAATTCTTTACTAAATCTATCACTTTCAAATGCGTGAAATTGATGTACTAGTTTTCCGTTTTCATAATCCTTTTTGGCTTCTTTTAATTGTCTTTGACATTCACTATTTGAAAAATCCATAATAAATTTCGGGAAGACATATTCTTCAAAACTGTCCTCTTCTTCAGCAACATTTATTTTAGATTTTTGACACCCTATCAAAAAAAAAGGAATTAAGAACATGTAGTATTGAACTTTCATAGGTGGTGTTCATCAAATTACCTACAACGTTCGGGCTAAAAGCCGTGGCGCATCGGGTTTCTATTCGTTCTAATTTTTCTAATCGTATAACTTGTTCTTGTGTGCCAACTGAACAACT
>NZ_AUBX01000007.1 GCF_000429465.1 Algoriphagus vanfongensis DSM 17529
CGATTCTATACAGATCAGACCTTGGCTACCGAGATCACGGACTTGACCGTATCACCGACTGCCACGACTACTTACTATGTAACTGTGGAAGGCGACGGAGTCTGCGAAAACGCTCCGGGTACAGCGGCTGAGTTGACGGTGACGGTAAATCCTGTGGCAACTGATGCGGATATCAATATCAGTGACGCAGTGACCCAATGCGAAGGAGAGGATGTGGTATTAATACCGAGTTCTTCTGTCGGCAATGCCGTCTTCACCTGGTATTTTGATGCAGCGAAGACTTCAGTAATCAGTACGGGTACCGTGTCAGGTGTCAGCTATGCCTTGACAGGTGACGGTTCCTTGACGATCAGCGGCTTGGCAGCAGGAAGCACCAGCACCTATTATGTGACAGTCACCGGCGATGGTGTTTGCGAAAATGAGACCGGGAAAGCAGTAAGCGTGACTATCACCAATAGCCTGGAAGCTCCGGAGTTTGTTGAAGATGAGATAGAAGTGTGCGGCTCAGGCGACGATGTGACCTTTGAGATCAGCAATGCGGTAGGAGGCCTGACCTACATGGTATATGATGCAGCAGCAGGGGGCAATGAGATAACTACCGGTATTCAGATATCCGGCAATCAGATTATCCTTGAATCTGTAACTGCCGACCAAGAATACTTTGTGGGAGTGATGGGTGGATCAGGCTGTGAAAGCATGACACGAACACGCATTGCGGTAGTGGTAGTGCCACCGGCGACTGCAGCAGACATCACCGCAACTGGCGGCACGATCTGCGAAGGCGAGAGCTTCACGCTATCCGCAACTTCAGCTACCGTAGTCAACCCGATCTTCAGATTCTATACAGATCAGACCTTGGCTACCGAGATCACGGACTTGACCGTATCACCGACTGCCACTACTACTTACTATGTGACTGTGGAAGGCGACGGAGTCTGCGAAAACGCTCCGGGTACAGCAGCTGAGTTGACCGTGACGGTAAATCCATTGCCTGATGCACCAATGGTAGCAAATACCTCGGTGACTATTACAGAAGGCTTTGCCACCCAGCTATCAGCTTCTGCTCCTTCAGGATCTACTGTGGTGTGGTATAATGAGTCCAATAGTGAACTTACAACTGGGCCTACTTATACTACTCCGGTTTTATCAGTTGGCACCTATACATATTATGTTTCATCACGAGATGACATAACCGGCTGTGAAAGTGCAGTTAGAGAGATGATTACTGTAGTCGTCATTCCGGCAAACCCTGTCGATGACTGTACGATAGCCAACGGTCAGACTGTGGGTACTGACGGGCTGTTGTGTCTGCTATGTTTTGCGACAGATGCGCAGCAGGCAGTGGACGGGAATTCGGCCACAGCATCCAGATTGACAGTTCCGGTAGGACTGCTAGGTTCTATCTATCAGACCTTGTCTTTCCCTACGCAAGGAGCGGCTGGAGATTCAGTACGGATCGATCTGGGCATTCCGGGAGGTTTGGCAGACGTGAATCTTCT
>NZ_AUBX01000008.1 GCF_000429465.1 Algoriphagus vanfongensis DSM 17529
GGATTATATCGTAAGATAGGCGAACGTGGGGAACTGAAACATCTAAGTACCCATAGGAGGAGAAAACAACAGTGATTCCGTGAGTAGTGGCGAGCGAAAGCGGAACAGCCCAAACCACATATGTTACGGCATGTGTGGGGTTATAGGACCTGCATAAAGAGATACAAAGTGACTGGAATGGCATGGGAAGGCCAATCGAAGAGGGTGAGAATCCCGTACGGGAAGTTTTGTTGATTGGGCGGGTATCCTGAGTAGGCCGGGACCGGAGGAATCCCGGTTGAATTTGCCAGCACCATCTGGTAAGGCTAAATACTCCTGAGAGACCGATAGTGAACCAGTACCGTGAGGGAAAGGTGAAAAGTACTCCGAATAGGAGGGTGAAATAGAACCTGAAACCGTGCGCTTACAAGCGGTCGGAGCCCTTTAGTGGGGTGACGGCGTGCCTTTTGCATAATGAGCCTACGAGTTACTCCTCTCTGGCAAGGGTAAGGCATTGAGTGCTGTACCCGGAGCGAAAGCGAGTCTGAAAGGGCGATTGAGTCGGAGGGGGTAGACGCGAAACTTAGTGATCTACCCATGGCCAGGTTGAAGTTGTGGTAACACACAATGGAGGACCGAACCGATAAGCGTTGAAAAGCTTCCGGATGAGCTGTGGGTAGGGGTGAAAGGCTAATCAAACTGAGAAATAGCTCGTACTCCCCGAAATGTTTTTAGGAACAGCGTCGGGAATTGTATGATGGAGGTAGAGCTACCGATAGGACTAGGGGGAGTCAAATCCTACCAAATCCTGACGAACTCCGAATGCCATTATACAGAACCGGCAGTGAGGGCTGGGGTGCTAAGGTCCCAGTCCGAGAGGGAAAGAACCCGGACCTTCCGCTAAGGTCCCCAAATCTAGATTAAGTTGAACAAAGGTGGTCCAGTTGCAGAGACAGCCAGGAGGTTAGCTTGGAAGCAGCTATTCCTTTAAAGAGTGCGTAACAGCTCACTGGTCGAGCGACAGGGCGTCGATAATAATCGGGCATCAAATCTAGTACCGAAGCGAAGGATTGGTATT